>NZ_CP068247.1:0-2697661 GCF_016743875.1 Staphylococcus sp. T93
ATTGAAAACTGAATGACAATATGTCAACGTTAATTCCAAAAAAACGTAACTATAAGTTACAAACATTATTTAGTATTTATGAGCTAATCAAACATCATAATTTTTATGGAGAGTTTGATCCTGGCTCAGGATGAACGCTGGCGGCGTGCCTAATACATGCAAGTCGAGCGAACGGACGAGAAGCTTGCTTCTCTGATGTTAGCGGCGGACGGGTGAGTAACACGTGGATAACCTACCTATAAGACTGGGA
This sequence comes from Staphylococcus sp. T93, assembly GCF_016743875.1. NCBI lineage: Bacteria > Bacillati > Bacillota > Bacilli > Caryophanales > Staphylococcaceae > Staphylococcus > Staphylococcus sp. T93. Next base: position 251 of record NZ_CP068247.1, read on the forward strand.
TAACTTCGGGAAACCGGAGCTAATACCGGATAATATTTTGAACCGCATGGTTCAAAAGTGAAAAGACGGTCTTGCTGTCACTTATAGATGGATCCGCGCTGCATTAGCTAGTTGGTAAGGTAACGGCTTACCAAGGCAACGATGCATAGCCGACCTGAGAGGGTGATCGGCCACACTGGAACTGAGACACGGTCCAGACTCCTACGGGAGGCAGCAGTAGGGAATCTTCCGCAATGGGCGAAAGCCTGACGGAGCAACGCCGCGTGAGTGATGAAGGTCTTCGGATCGTAAAACTCTGTTATTAGGGAAGAACATATGTGTAAGTAACTGTGCACATCTTGACGGTACCTAATCAGAAAGCCACGGCTAACTACGTGCCAGCAGCCGCGGTAATACGTAGGTGGCAAGCGTTATCCGGAATTATTGGGCGTAAAGCGCGCGTAGGCGGTTTTTAAGTCTGATGTGAAAGCCCACGGCTCAACCGTGGAGGGTCATTGGAAACTGGAAAACTTGAGTGCAGAAGAGGAAAGTGGAATTCCATGTGTAGCGGTGAAATGCGCAGAGATATGGAGGAACACCAGTGGCGAAGGCGACTTTCTGGTCTGTAACTGACGCTGATGTGCGAAAGCGTGGGGATCAAACAGGATTAGATACCCTGGTAGTCCACGCCGTAAACGATGAGTGCTAAGTGTTAGGGGGTTTCCGCCCCTTAGTGCTGCAGCTAACGCATTAAGCACTCCGCCTGGGGAGTACGACCGCAAGGTTGAAACTCAAAGGAATTGACGGGGACCCGCACAAGCGGTGGAGCATGTGGTTTAATTCGAAGCAACGCGAAGAACCTTACCAAATCTTGACATCCTTTGACAACTCTAGAGATAGAGCCTTCCCCTTCGGGGACAAAGTGACAGGTGGTGCATGGTTGTCGTCAGCTCGTGTCGTGAGATGTTGGGTTAAGTCCCGCAACGAGCGCAACCCTTAAGCTTAGTTGCCATCATTAAGTTGGGCACTCTAAGTTGACTGCCGGTGACAAACCGGAGGAAGGTGGGGATGACGTCAAATCATCATGCCCCTTTATGATTTGGGCTACACACGTGCTACAATGGACAATACAAAGGGCAGCGAAACCGCGAGGTCAAGCAAATCCCATAAAGTTGTTCTCAGTTCGGATTGTAGTCTGCAACTCGACTACATGAAGCTGGAATCGCTAGTAATCGTAGATCAGCATGCTACGGTGAATACGTTCCCGGGTCTTGTACACACCGCCCGTCACACCACGAGAGTTTGTAACACCCGAAGCCGGTGGAGTAACCTTTTAGGAGCTAGCCGTCGAAGGTGGGACAAATGATTGGGGTGAAGTCGTAACAAGGTAGCCGTATCGGAAGGTGCGGCTGGATCACCTCCTTTCTAAGGATATATTCGGAACATCTTCTTCAGAAGATGCGGAATAACGTGACATATTGTATTCAGTTTTGAATGTTTATTTAACATTCAAAAAAATGGGCCTATAGCTCAGCTGGTTAGAGCGCACGCCTGATAAGCGTGAGGTCGGTGGTTCGAGTCCACTTAGGCCCACCATTATTTGTACATTGAAAACTAGATAAGTAAGTAAAATATAGATTTTACCAAGCAAAACCGAGTGAATAAAGAGTTTTAAATAAGCTTGAATTCATAAGAAATAATCGCTAGTGTTCGAAAGAACACTCACAAGATTAATAACGCGTTTAAATCTTTTTATAAAAGAAAACGTTTAGCAGACAATGAGTTAAATTATTTTAAAGCAGAGTTTACTTATGTAAATGAGCATTTAAAATAATGAAAACGAAGCCGTATGTGAGCGTTTGACTTATAAAAATGGTGGAAACATAGATTAAGTTATTAAGGGCGCACGGTGGATGCCTTGGCACTAGAAGCCGATGAAGGACGTTACTAACGACGATATGCTTTGGGGAGCTGTAAGTAAGCTTTGATCCAGAGATTTCCGAATGGGGAAACCCAGCATGAGTTATGTCATGTTATCGATATGTGAATACATAGCATATCAGAAGGCACACCCGGAGAACTGAAACATCTTAGTACCCGGAGGAAGAGAAAGAAAATTCGATTCCCTTAGTAGCGGCGAGCGAAACGGGAAGAGCCCAAACCAACAAGCTTGCTTGTTGGGGTTGTAGGACACTCTATACGGAGTTACAAAGGACGACATTAGACGAATCATCTGGAAAGATGAATCAAAGAAGGTAATAATCCTGTAGTCGAAAATGTTGTCTCTCTTGAGTGGATCCTGAGTACGACGGAGCACGTGAAATTCCGTCGGAATCTGGGAGGACCATCTCCTAAGGCTAAATACTCTCTAGTGACCGATAGTGAACCAGTACCGTGAGGGAAAGGTGAAAAGCACCCCGGAAGGGGAGTGAAATAGAACCTGAAACCGTGTGCTTACAAGTAGTCAGAGCCCGTTAATGGGTGATGGCGTGCCTTTTGTAGAATGAACCGGCGAGTTACGATTTGATGCAAGGTTAAGCAGTAAATGTGGAGCCGTAGCGAAAGCGAGTCTGAATAGGGCGTTTAGTATTTGGTCGTAGACCCGAAACCAGGTGATCTACCCTTGGTCAGGTTGAAGTTCAGGTAACACTGAATGGAGGACCGAACCGACTTACGTTGAAAAGTGAGCGGATGAACTGAGGGTAGCGGAGAAATTCCAATCGAACCTGGAGATAGCTGGTTCTCTCCGAAATAGCTTTAGGGCTAGCCTCAAGTGATGATTATTGGAGGTAGAGCACTGTTTGGACGAGGGGCCCCTCTCGGGTTACCGAATTCAGACAAACTCCGAATGCCAATTAATTTAACTTGGGAGTCAGAACATGGGTGATAAGGTCCGTGTTCGAAAGGGAAACAGCCCAGACCACCAGCTAAGGTCCCAAAATATATGTTAAGTGGAAAAGGATGTGGCGTTGCCCAGACAACTAGGATGTTGGCTTAGAAGCAGCCATCATTTAAAGAGTGCGTAATAGCTCACTAGTCGAGTGACACTGCGCCGAAAATGTACCGGGGCTAAACATATTACCGAAGCTGTGGATTGTCCTTTGGACAATGGTAGGAGAGCGTTCTAAGGGCGTTGAAGCATGATCGTAAGGACATGTGGAGCGCTTAGAAGTGAGAATGCCGGTGTGAGTAGCGAAAGACGGGTGAGAATCCCGTCCACCGATTGACTAAGGTTTCCAGAGGAAGGCTCGTCCGCTCTGGGTTAGTCGGGTCCTAAGCTGAGGCCGACAGGCGTAGGCGATGGATAACAGGTTGATATTCCTGTACCACCTATAATCGTTTTAATCGATGGGGGGACGCAGTAGGATAGGCGAAGCGTGTGATTGGATTGCACGTCTAAGCAGTAAGGCTGAGTATTAGGCAAATCCGGTACTCGTTAAGGCTGAGCTGTGATGGGGAGAAGACATTGTGTCTTCGAGTCGTTGATTTCACACTGCCGAGAAAGCCTCTAGATAGAAAATAGGTGCCCGTACCGCAAACCGACACAGGTAGTCAAGATGAGAATTCTAAGGTGAGCGAGCGAACTCTCGTTAAGGAACTCGGCAAAATGACCCCGTAACTTCGGGAGAAGGGGTGCTCTTTAGGGTTAACGCCCAGAAGAGCCGCAGTGAATAGGCCCAAGCGACTGTTTATCAAAAACACAGGTCTCTGCTAAACCGTAAGGTGATGTATAGGGGCTGACGCCTGCCCGGTGCTGGAAGGTTAAGAGGAGTGGTTAGCTTCTGCGAAGCTACGAATCGAAGCCCCAGTAAACGGCGGCCGTAACTATAACGGTCCTAAGGTAGCGAAATTCCTTGTCGGGTAAGTTCCGACCCGCACGAAAGGCGTAACGATTTGGGCACTGTCTCAACGAGAGACTCGGTGAAATCATAGTACCTGTGAAGATGCAGGTTACCCGCGACAGGACGGAAAGACCCCGTGGAGCTTTACTGTAGCCTGATATTGAAATTCGGCACAGCTTGTACAGGATAGGTAGGAGCCTTTGAAACGTGAGCGCTAGCTTACGTGGAGGCGCTGGTGGGATACTACCCTAGCTGTGTTGGCTTCTAACCCGCACCACTTATCGTGGTGGGAGACAGTGTCAGGCGGGCAGTTTGACTGGGGCGGTCGCCTCCTAAAAGGTAACGGAGGCGCTCAAAGGTTCCCTCAGAATGGTTGGAAATCATTCATAGAGTGTAAAGGCATAAGGGAGCTTGACTGCGAGACCTACAAGTCGAGCAGGGTCGAAAGACGGACTTAGTGATCCGGTGGTTCCGCATGGAAGGGCCATCGCTCAACGGATAAAAGCTACCCCGGGGATAACAGGCTTATCTCCCCCAAGAGTTCACATCGACGGGGAGGTTTGGCACCTCGATGTCGGCTCATCGCATCCTGGGGCTGTAGTCGGTCCCAAGGGTTGGGCTGTTCGCCCATTAAAGCGGTACGCGAGCTGGGTTCAGAACGTCGTGAGACAGTTCGGTCCCTATCCGTCGTGGGCGTAGGAAATTTGAGAGGAGCTGTCCTTAGTACGAGAGGACCGGGATGGACATACCTCTGGTGTACCAGTTGTCGTGCCAACGGCATAGCTGGGTAGCTATGTGTGGACGGGATAAGTGCTGAAAGCATCTAAGCATGAAGCCCCCCTCAAGATGAGATTTCCCAACTTCGGTTATAAGATCCCTCAAAGATGATGAGGTTAATAGGTTCGAGGTGGAAGCATGGTGACATGTGGAGCTGACGAATACTAATCGATCGAAGACTTAATCAAAATAAATGTTTTGCGAAGCAAAATCACTTTTACTTACTATCTAGTTTTGAATGTATAAATTACATTCATATGTCTGGTGACTATAGCAAGGAGGTCACACCTGTTCCCATGCCGAACACAGAAGTTAAGCTCCTTAGCGTCGATGGTAGTCGAACTTACGTTCCGCTAGAGTAGAACGTTGCCAGGCAGTTTTTTAATCAAATTTTGGTTAAAAAATAAAATGGACAAGATAAAAAAAGTTATTGACTTAAATGTTAATAAAATGTATAATTAATTCTTGTCGGTAAGAAAAATGAACATTGAAAACTGAATGACAATATGTCAACGTTAATTCCAAAAAACGTAACTATAAGTTACAAACATTATTTAGTATTTATGAGCTAATCAAACATCATAATTTTTATGGAGAGTTTGATCCTGGCTCAGGATGAACGCTGGCGGCGTGCCTAATACATGCAAGTCGAGCGAACGGACGAGAAGCTTGCTTCTCTGATGTTAGCGGCGGACGGGTGAGTAACACGTGGATAACCTACCTATAAGACTGGGATAACTTCGGGAAACCGGAGCTAATACCGGATAATATTTTGAACCGCATGGTTCAAAAGTGAAAGACGGTCTTGCTGTCACTTATAGATGGATCCGCGCTGCATTAGCTAGTTGGTAAGGTAACGGCTTACCAAGGCAACGATGCATAGCCGACCTGAGAGGGTGATCGGCCACACTGGAACTGAGACACGGTCCAGACTCCTACGGGAGGCAGCAGTAGGGAATCTTCCGCAATGGGCGAAAGCCTGACGGAGCAACGCCGCGTGAGTGATGAAGGTCTTCGGATCGTAAAACTCTGTTATTAGGGAAGAACATATGTGTAAGTAACTGTGCACATCTTGACGGTACCTAATCAGAAAGCCACGGCTAACTACGTGCCAGCAGCCGCGGTAATACGTAGGTGGCAAGCGTTATCCGGAATTATTGGGCGTAAAGCGCGCGTAGGCGGTTTTTTAAGTCTGATGTGAAAGCCCACGGCTCAACCGTGGAGGGTCATTGGAAACTGGAAAACTTGAGTGCAGAAGAGGAAAGTGGAATTCCATGTGTAGCGGTGAAATGCGCAGAGATATGGAGGAACACCAGTGGCGAAGGCGACTTTCTGGTCTGTAACTGACGCTGATGTGCGAAAGCGTGGGGATCAAACAGGATTAGATACCCTGGTAGTCCACGCCGTAAACGATGAGTGCTAAGTGTTAGGGGGTTTCCGCCCCCTTAGTGCTGCAGCTAACGCATTAAGCACTCCGCCTGGGGAGTACGACCGCAAGGTTGAAACTCAAAGGAATTGACGGGGACCCGCACAAGCGGTGGAGCATGTGGTTTAATTCGAAGCAACGCGAAGAACCTTACCAAATCTTGACATCCTTTGACAACTCTAGAGATAGAGCCTTCCCCTTCGGGGGACAAAGTGACAGGTGGTGCATGGTTGTCGTCAGCTCGTGTCGTGAGATGTTGGGTTAAGTCCCGCAACGAGCGCAACCCTTAAGCTTAGTTGCCATCATTAAGTTGGGCACTCTAAGTTGACTGCCGGTGACAAACCGGAGGAAGGTGGGGATGACGTCAAATCATCATGCCCCCTTATGATTTGGGCTACACACGTGCTACAATGGACAATACAAAGGGCAGCGAAACCGCGAGGTCAAGCAAATCCCATAAAGTTGTTCTCAGTTCGGATTGTAGTCTGCAACTCGACTACATGAAGCTGGAATCGCTAGTAATCGTAGATCAGCATGCTACGGTGAATACGTTCCCGGGTCTTGTACACACCGCCCGTCACACCACGAGAGTTTGTAACACCCGAAGCCGGTGGAGTAACCTTTTAGGAGCTAGCCGTCGAAGGTGGGACAAATGATTGGGGTGAAGTCGTAACAAGGTAGCCGTATCGGAAGGTGCGGCTGGATCACCTCCTTTCTAAGGATATATTCGGAACATCTTCTTCAGAAGATGCGGAATAATGTGACATATTGTATTCAGTTTTGAATGTTTATTTAACATTCAAATATTTTTTGGTTAAAGTGATATTGCTTATGCGAGCGCTTGACTAAAAAGAAATTGTACATTGAAAACTAGATAAGTAAGTAAAATATAGATTTTACCAAGCAAAACCGAGTGAATAAAGAGTTTTAAATAAGCTTGAATTCATAAGAAATAATCGCTAGTGTTCGAAAGAACACTCACAAGATTAATAACGCGTTTCCTGTAGGATGGAAACATAGATTAAGTTATTAAGGGCGCACGGTGGATGCCTTGGCACTAGAAGCCGATGAAGGACGTTACTAACGACGATATGCTTTGGGGAGCTGTAAGTAAGCTTTGATCCAGAGATTTCCGAATGGGGAAACCCAGCATGAGTTATGTCATGTTATCGATATGTGAATACATAGCATATCAGAAGGCACACCCGGAGAACTGAAACATCTTAGTACCCGGAGGAAGAGAAAGAAAATTCGATTCCCTTAGTAGCGGCGAGCGAAACGGGAAGAGCCCAAACCAACAAGCTTGCTTGTTGGGGTTGTAGGACACTCTATACGGAGTTACAAAGGACGACATTAGACGAATCATCTGGAAAGATGAATCAAAGAAGGTAATAATCCTGTAGTCGAAAAATGTTGTCTCTCTTGAGTGGATCCTGAGTACGACGGAGCACGTGAAATTCCGTCGGAATCTGGGAGGACCATCTCCTAAGGCTAAATACTCTCTAGTGACCGATAGTGAACCAGTACCGTGAGGGAAAGGTGAAAAGCACCCCGGAAGGGGAGTGAAATAGAACCTGAAACCGTGTGCTTACAAGTAGTCAGAGCCCGTTAATGGGTGATGGCGTGCCTTTTGTAGAATGAACCGGCGAGTTACGATTTGATGCAAGGTTAAGCAGTAAATGTGGAGCCGTAGCGAAAGCGAGTCTGAATAGGGCGTTTAGTATTTGGTCGTAGACCCGAAACCAGGTGATCTACCCTTGGTCAGGTTGAAGTTCAGGTAACACTGAATGGAGGACCGAACCGACTTACGTTGAAAAAGTGAGCGGATGAACTGAGGGTAGCGGAGAAATTCCAATCGAACCTGGAGATAGCTGGTTCTCTCCGAAATAGCTTTAGGGCTAGCCTCAAGTGATGATTATTGGAGGTAGAGCACTGTTTGGACGAGGGGCCCCTCTCGGGTTACCGAATTCAGACAAACTCCGAATGCCAATTAATTTAACTTGGGAGTCAGAACATGGGTGATAAGGTCCGTGTTCGAAAGGGAAACAGCCCAGACCACCAGCTAAGGTCCCCAAAATATATGTTAAGTGGAAAAAGGATGTGGCGTTGCCCAGACAACTAGGATGTTGGCTTAGAAGCAGCCATCATTTAAAAGAGTGCGTAATAGCTCACTAGTCGAGTGACACTGCGCCGAAAATGTACCGGGGCTAAACATATTACCGAAGCTGTGGATTGTCCTTTGGACAATGGTAGGAGAGCGTTCTAAGGGCGTTGAAGCATGATCGTAAGGACATGTGGAGCGCTTAGAAGTGAGAATGCCGGTGTGAGTAGCGAAAGACGGGTGAGAATCCCGTCCACCGATTGACTAAGGTTTCCAGAGGAAGGCTCGTCCGCTCTGGGTTAGTCGGGTCCTAAGCTGAGGCCGACAGGCGTAGGCGATGGATAACAGGTTGATATTCCTGTACCACCTATAATCGTTTTAATCGATGGGGGGACGCAGTAGGATAGGCGAAGCGTGCGATTGGATTGCACGTCTAAGCAGTAAGGCTGAGTATTAGGCAAATCCGGTACTCGTTAAGGCTGAGCTGTGATGGGGAGAAGACATTGTGTCTTCGAGTCGTTGATTTCACACTGCCGAGAAAAAGCCTCTAGATAGAAAAATAGGTGCCCGTACCGCAAACCGACACAGGTAGTCAAGATGAGAATTCTAAGGTGAGCGAGCGAACTCTCGTTAAGGAACTCGGCAAAAATGACCCCGTAACTTCGGGAGAAGGGGTGCTCTTTAGGGTTAACGCCCAGAAGAGCCGCAGTGAATAGGCCCAAGCGACTGTTTATCAAAAAAACACAGGTCTCTGCTAAACCGTAAGGTGATGTATAGGGGCTGACGCCTGCCCGGTGCTGGAAGGTTAAGAGGAGTGGTTAGCTTCTGCGAAGCTACGAATCGAAGCCCCAGTAAACGGCGGCCGTAACTATAACGGTCCTAAGGTAGCGAAATTCCTTGTCGGGTAAGTTCCGACCCGCACGAAAGGCGTAACGATTTGGGCACTGTCTCAACGAGAGACTCGGTGAAATCATAGTACCTGTGAAGATGCAGGTTACCCGCGACAGGACGGAAAGACCCCGTGGAGCTTTACTGTAGCCTGATATTGAAATTCGGCACAGCTTGTACAGGATAGGTAGGAGCCTTTGAAACGTGAGCGCTAGCTTACGTGGAGGCGCTGGTGGGATACTACCCTAGCTGTGTTGGCTTTTCTAACCCGCACCACTTATCGTGGTGGGAGACAGTGTCAGGCGGGCAGTTTGACTGGGGCGGTCGCCTCCTAAAAAGGTAACGGAGGCGCTCAAAGGTTCCCTCAGAATGGTTGGAAATCATTCATAGAGTGTAAAGGCATAAGGGAGCTTGACTGCGAGACCTACAAGTCGAGCAGGGTCGAAAGACGGACTTAGTGATCCGGTGGTTCCGCATGGAAGGGCCATCGCTCAACGGATAAAAAGCTACCCCGGGGATAACAGGCTTATCTCCCCAAGAGTTCACATCGACGGGGAGGTTTGGCACCTCGATGTCGGCTCATCGCATCCTGGGGCTGTAGTCGGTCCCAAGGGTTGGGCTGTTCGCCCATTAAAGCGGTACGCGAGCTGGGTTCAGAACGTCGTGAGACAGTTCGGTCCCTATCCGTCGTGGGCGTAGGAAATTTGAGAGGAGCTGTCCTTAGTACGAGAGGACCCGGGATGGACATACCTCTGGTGTACCAGTTGTCGTGCCAACGGCATAGCTGGGTAGCTATGTGTGGACGGGATAAGTGCTGAAAGCATCTAAGCATGAAGCCCCCTCAAGATGAGATTTCCCAACTTCGGTTATAAGATCCCTCAAAGATGATGAGGTTAATAGGTTCGAGGTGGAAGCATGGTGACATGTGGAGCTGACGAATACTAATCGATCGAAGACTTAATCAAAATAAATGTTTTGCGAAGCAAAATCACTTTTACTTACTATCTAGTTTTGAATGTATAAATTACATTCATATGTCTGGTGACTATAGCAAGGAGGTCACACCTGTTCCCATGCCGAACACAGAAGTTAAGCTCCTTAGCGTCGATGGTAGTCGAACTTACGTTCCGCTAGAGTAGAACGTTGCCAGGCAAAAAATGGATGCGATGAGCCGCATTGAGACCGCAAGGTCTCTTTTTTTTATGTCTAAAACGTCAAAATAAAAAGCAAACACAAAGAAAAATGGCTTGGCGAAGTGAAAACGTTTGAATCTGACGAAACGAGAAAAGAACGCAACGAGTTTAGTAGAGCTAAATGAGTAAGTGAGAGCCGAAGGAGAGGAAAGAAGCAAGCGATTGTCACAAGTCAAGAAAGGTTCTTAGCGAGGATGGTAGCCAACTTACGTTCCGCTAGAGTAGAACTGGAAATGATAATTTAATAATGTACACTTTCGATTGTCTAAGTATGTACAACTTTAATTTTGTGTTTATATAAATTTAAAATGATATCATCGAAAACAAAATATTGTATAAATAGAGAAGAGCAGTAAGACGGTATCTAATTGAAAATGATCTTACTGCTCTTTTATATACTTTATTGAAATACAAAAAGGAAATTAATTATTATACAATAGACAAGCTATTGCATAAGTAACACTAACTTTTATCAAAGAAGTGTTACTTTATAATTAATGATTTTATTAGAGCGTCTACATGCGGTTTTAAAGCATCATCGTCTATACCGCCAAAGCCTAATATAAATTTAGGGGTTTTCTTATAGTCTTGATCATCATCAAAATTATAAACTTGTAATTTTAACTTTACTTTGTTTGCTCTATCAAGACACTCTTGTAATGTTAATCCATTTTTTACTGTAATTGTAAAATGCATACCCGTTTCAGCACCTTGAATATCAAGCTGCTCTTTGTAAGGTTTCAATCTTTTTAAAATATAGGTTAGTTTTCTACGATAAATTCGTCTCATTTTATTTAAATGCCTTTCAAAACCACCGGAAGATATAAACGTTGCAATAAGGTTTTGCATATGAACAGGTACAGTGTTGCCTTCAATGTGATTTTGAGAATGATATTTTTTCATTATAGAATAGGGTAACACCATATATGCAACTCGACAGCTAGGAAAAATAGACTTTGAAAATGTACTGATATAAATCACTTTTTCTCCTCTTGAATATAGACCTTGAATTGCTGGAATGGGTTTGCCGAAATATCTAAACTCGGAATCATAATCATCTTCTATAATAAATCGTTCTTCTTTTTCTTGAGCCCATTGTATTAATTGAGTTCGTTTTTTTAAGTCCATCACATATCCAGTTGGAAATTGATGGGAAGGCGTTATATATACTATATTTTTTTGTGATTTAATAACTTCATCTACGTTTATTCCATTATCTTCAACTTCAATTTGTTCATATTCAACTTGTTTTTTATCTAAAATATTTTTGATTGGTGGATAACTAGGTTTTTCGATAATAAATGTTGAAGTATAAAGTAAATCGACTAATTGATTTACTAATTGTTCGGTAGATGAGCCAATTATAATTTGATTAGGATCACAAATTACGCCACGATTAGTAAATAAATAAAATGCCAGTTGAAACCGCAAATGTAATTCTCCTTGAAAATGTCCTCTACGTAATTGATTTAAATGATTTGTATCATAAAGATCTTTGGAATACTTTCTGAAAAGTTCTATAGGGAAATGTTTCGTATCTATTTCATCCAAATTAAAAGCATAATCATAAGCTTCATCACTCGCTTTTGGTTTATATGAATCATCATCAAAAAGAGAGGGGATAGGTTGATTGTTTAAAATTGTTAAAGATTCAATTTCGGACACAAAATATCCAGAGCGAGGTCTTGAATAAATGTAACCTTCGTCTAATAGAAGTTGATATGCATGCTCTACGGTTGTTTGGCTAATAGATAAATGTTTGCTTAATTGTCTTTTAGAATAAAATTTATCGCCTTCTTTAAATTGACCTTCAATTATTTGTTTTTTTAATTTTTCATAAAGTTGATGGTATAAAGTGTTTTTCAATTTTATAACTGACCTCCTAAATTTATCTTATTTTGTACCTTTTTAAATATCAGTTTATACATTACAATGTATTTAATCAACTTGAAAAGGGGTTTTATGTATAATGAGTAAAATTATTGGATCAGACAGAGTCAAAAGAGGTATGGCTGAAATGCAAAAAGGCGGCGTTATTATGGATGTCGTTAATGCTGAGCAAGCAAGAATTGCAGAAGAAGCTGGCGCGGTAGCAGTTATGGCATTAGAACGAGTACCTTCTGATATTAGAGCTGCTGGTGGTGTTGCACGTATGGCAAACCCTAAAATTGTAGAAGAAGTAATGAATGCTGTTTCTATTCCAGTCATGGCTAAAGCACGTATTGGTCATATCACTGAAGCAAGAGTATTAGAGGCGATGGGTGTTGACTATATTGATGAATCAGAAGTGTTAACACCAGCAGATGAGGAATATCACTTAAGAAAAGATCAATTTACAGTACCATTTGTATGTGGATGTCGTAATTTAGGTGAAGCTGCGCGTAGAATTGGTGAAGGTGCTGCTATGTTACGTACTAAAGGTGAACCAGGTACAGGTAATATTGTTGAAGCTGTAAGACATATGAGACAAGTTAATTCAGAAGTTAGTCGATTGACTGTAATGAATGATGATGAGATTATGACTTTTGCGAAAGATATCGGTGCGCCTTATGAAATTTTAAAACAAATTAAAGACAATGGTCGTTTACCGGTAGTTAACTTTGCAGCTGGTGGCGTTGCGACTCCTCAAGATGCTGCTTTAATGATGGAATTAGGTGCTGACGGTGTATTCGTTGGATCAGGTATTTTTAAATCAGAAGATCCAGAAAAATTTGCTAAAGCAATTGTTCAAGCAACAACACATTACCAAGACTATGAACTAATTGGAAGATTAGCAAGTGAACTTGGCACTGCTATGAAAGGTTTAGATATCAATCAATTATCATTAGAAGAACGTATGCAAGAGCGTGGTTGGTAAGATATGAAAATAGGTGTATTAGCATTACAAGGTGCAGTACGTGAACATATTAGACATATTGAATTAAGTGGTCATGAAGGTATTGCAGTTAAAAAAGTTGAACAATTAGAAGAAATCGAGGGCTTAATATTACCTGGTGGCGAGTCTACAACGTTACGTCGATTAATGAATTTATATGGATTTAAAGAGGCTTTACAAAATTCAACTTTACCTATGTTTGGTACATGCGCAGGATTAATAGTTCTAGCGCAAGATATAGTTGGTGAAGAAGGATACCTTAACAAGTTGAATATTACTGTACAACGAAACTCATTCGGTAGACAAGTTGACAGCTTTGAAACAGAATTAGATATTAAAGGTATCGCTACAGATATTGAAGGTGTCTTTATAAGAGCCCCACATATTGAAAAAGTAGGTCAAGGCGTAGATATCCTATGTAAGGTTAATGAGAAAATTGTAGCTGTTCAGCAAGGTAAATATTTAGGCGTATCATTCCATCCTGAATTAACAGATGACTATAGAGTAACTGATTACTTTATTAATCATATTGTAAAAAAAGCATAGCTTAATGTATGCTAAATCAACGAATTATTGATATTTATAGATTTGTTGAGAAGAAAATATCTCCTTCAAACTTAGCTTTGGAGGAGTTATTTTTTATGTCAAAATTAAAAATGATAAAAAATAAAGCTATACATAAGAAAAAAACCCTTCAAAGAGACTGAGAATAGTCAAAATTTTGAAGGGGTTAATTCGATGTTGATGTATTTGTTAAATAAAGAATCCAGCGATTGCAGCTGAAATGAAAGATACTAGTGTTGCACCGAATAATAATTTCAAACCAAAGCGGGCAACTGTATCTCCTTTTTTGTCATTAAGTGATTTAATCGCACCTGAAATAATACCGATAGAGCTAAAGTTAGCAAATGATACTAAGAATACAGATGTAACACCTTTTGCGTGTTCAGATAAATCACTAAGTTTACCAAGTGCTTGCATTGCTACAAATTCGTTAGATAATAGTTTTGTCGCCATAACTGAACCGGCTTGAACTGCATCTTGCCATGGCACACCGACTAAGAATGCAAATGGTGCAAAGACAAAACCAATTAATGTTTGGAAATCCCAAGAAATAGCGCCACCTGAAACTGTACTAAAGATATTGCTTACAATTCCATTTAATAGAGCGATAATGGCAATGTATCCGATTAACATTGCGCCTACAATGACAGCTACTTTAAATCCATCTAAAATATATTCTCCTAGCATTTCGAAGAATGATTGTTGTCTTTCTTCAGTTTCTTCAACTAATAATTTGTCATCTTCTTCATTAACTTTATAAGGGTTAATAATTGAAGCGATGATGAAACCACCAAATAAGTTTAAGACAACAGCCGTTACAACATATTTAGGTTCAATTAAGGTAAAGTATGCACCGATAATTGAAGCAGAAACAGTCGACATTGCTGAAGCTGTTAATGTGTATAAACGTTGCTTAGGTATGTATGGTAATTGTTTTTTAATTGAAATAAATACTTCAGATTGTCCCAAAATTGCTGCAGCAACTGCATTGTATGATTCTAAACGTCCCATACCATTAATTTTAGAAATTAAGAATCCTAAAACATTAATGATTAAAGGTAAAATCTTTGTGTATTGAAGGATACCGATAATCGCTGAAATAAATACGATAGGTAATAATACACTGAAGAAGAATGGTGGTTGCTTAGGATCGATATATTGAATACCACCGAATACAAAGTTAACACCATCTGCTGCTTTTAATAATAAGTAGTTAAAACCGTTTGAAATACCACCAATAACCTTGATTCCCATTGTAGTTTTAAGCAAGATAAATGCAAAGATAAGCTGAATTGCAAGTAAAATTCCTACATATTTCCAGCGAATATTTTTCCTGTCTGAGCTAAATAGAAACGCAAGTGCTAAAAAGAAGATAATTCCGATAATCCCAATTAGAATATGCATATATTTCTCATTCCTTTAGTTTTTTCTACAATCTATCATACAATAAAATGGAAGGGCTAACATCATAAATTTTTGAAAATATAAAAACAAATTAATTGAAAAAGGTCAAAATAGGTCATATAATATAGTCAAAGAAGGTCAAAAAGGGGTGATATACATGCACAATATGTCTGACATCATAGAACAATACATCAAACGTTTATTTGAAGAGTCGAATGAAGATGTCGTTGAAATTCAGAGAGCGAATATCGCACAGCGTTTTGATTGCGTACCATCACAATTAAATTATGTAATCAAAACACGATTCACTAATGAACATGGTTATGAAATCGAAAGTAAACGTGGTGGTGGTGGTTACATCCGAATCACTAAAATTGAAAATAAAGATGCAACAGGTTATATTAATCATTTGCTTCAGCTGATTGGACCTTCTATTTCTCAACAACAAGCTTATTATATTATTGATGGGCTTTTAGATAAAATGTTAATAAATGAACGTGAAGCTAAAATGATTCAAGCAGTTATTGATAGAGAAACGCTATCAATGGATATGGTTTCTAGAGATATTATTAGAGCAAATATTTTAAAACGTTTGTTACCAGTTATAAATTATTACTAAATGAAATGAGGTGTTGAAGTGCTTTGTGAAAATTGTCAACTTAATGAAGCGGAATTAAAAGTTAAAGTTACAAGTAAAAATAAAACAGAAGAAAAAATGGTGTGTCAAACTTGTGCTGAGGGGCACCATCCGTGGAATCAAGCTAATGAACAACCTGAATATCAAGAACATCAAGATAATTTCGAAGAAGCATTTGTTGTTAAGCAAATTTTACAACATTTAGCTACGAAACATGGAATTAATTTTCAAGAAGTAGCGTTTAAAGAAGAAAAACGTTGCCCATCATGTCATATGACTTTGAAAGATATTGCACATGTTGGTAAATTTGGGTGTGCTAATTGTTATGCAACATTTAAAGATGACATCATTGATATCGTCCGCAGAGTTCAAGGTGGACAATTTGAGCACGTTGGAAAGACACCACATTCTTCACATAAAAAGATAGCTTTAAAGCGAAAAATCGAAGAAAAGAATGAATATTTGAAAAAACTTATTGAAATCCAAGATTTTGAGGAAGCAGCCATTGTTAGAGATGAAATTAAAGCACTAAAAGCTGAGAGTGAGGTGCAACATGATGACGCATAATATTCATGATAATATCAGCCAATGGATGAAAAGTAATGAAGAAACACCAATTGTTATGTCTTCTAGAATTCGGTTAGCGCGTAATTTAGAAAATCATGTGCATCCACTAATGTATGCTACTGAAAATGATGGATTTAGAGTTATAAATGAGGTACAAGATGCCTTGCCAAACTTTGAATTAATGCGTCTTGATCAAATGGATCAACAAAGTAAAATGAAAATGGTTGCAAAGCATTTGATTAGTCCTGAACTAATAAAACAACCAGCAGCCGCAGTATTAGTGAATGACGATGAATCTTTAAGTGTCATGATAAATGAAGAGGACCATATTCGTATTCAAGCTATGGGAACTGACACGACATTACAGGCTTTATATAATCAAGCTTCATCAATTGATGATGAATTAGATCGAAGCCTTGATATAAGTTATGATGAACAACTTGGTTATTTAACTACATGTCCTACCAATATAGGTACTGGTATGAGAGCAAGCGTGATGCTACATTTGCCAGGTCTATCTATTATGAAAAGAATGACACGGATTGCTCAAACCATTAATCGTTTTGGATATACAATCAGAGGTATTTACGGTGAAGGTTCGCAAGTTTATGGACATACTTATCAAGTATCCAACCAACTTACACTTGGTAAATCTGAGTTAGAAATCATAGAAACATTAACAGAAGTTGTTAATCAAATCATTCATGAAGAAAAACAAATACGACAAAAGTTAGACACTTATAATCAATTAGAAACACAAGACCGTGTTTTTCGCTCGCTAGGTATTTTACAAAACTGTAGAATGATAACTATGGAAGAGGCTTCTTATAGATTAAGCGAAGTTAAACTTGGTATAGATTTAAATTACATTGAATTACAAAACTTTAAATTTAATGAATTGATGGTAGCTATACAGTCACCATTTTTATTAGATGAAGAAGATGACAAATCTGTAAAAGAAAAACGAGCAGATATACTAAGAGAACATATAAAGTAGGAGGTCATTATTTATGTTATTTGGTAGATTAACTGAGCGTGCACAGCGCGTATTAGCACATGCCCAAGAAGAAGCAATTCGTTTAAATCATTCAAATATAGGAACAGAACACCTATTATTGGGGTTAATGAAAGAACCTGAAGGAATTGCTGCAAAAGTATTAGAAAGTTTTAATATCACTGAAGATAAAGTAATTGAAGAAGTTGAAAAATTAATCGGACATGGTCAAGATCATGTTGGTACATTGCATTATACACCTAGAGCTAAAAAAGTCATTGAATTATCGATGGATGAAGCTAGAAAATTACATCACAATTTTGTTGGAACGGAACATATTTTATTAGGCTTGATTCGTGAAAATGAAGGTGTTGCAGCAAGAGTTTTTGCAAATCTAGATTTAAATATTACTAAAGCACGTGCACAAGTTGTGAAAGCTTTAGGAAACCCTGAAATGAGTAATAAAAATGCACAAGCTAGTAAGTCAAATAATACTCCAACTTTAGATAGTTTAGCTCGTGACTTAACAGTCATTGCCAAAGACGGTACATTAGATCCTGTTATAGGACGTGATAAAGAAATTACACGTGTAATTGAAGTATTAAGTAGACGTACGAAAAACAATCCTGTGCTTATTGGAGAGCCAGGTGTTGGTAAAACTGCTATTGCTGAAGGTTTAGCGCAAGCCATAGTGAATAATGAGGTACCAGAGACATTAAAAGATAAGCGTGTTATGTCTTTAGATATGGGAACAGTAGTTGCAGGTACTAAATATCGTGGTGAATTTGAAGAGCGTCTGAAAAAGGTTATGGAAGAAATCCAACAAGCAGGTAATGTCATCCTATTTATTGATGAGTTGCATACTTTAGTTGGTGCTGGTGGTGCTGAAGGTGCTATCGATGCTTCGAATATTTTGAAGCCGGCATTAGCACGTGGTGAATTACAATGTATTGGTGCTACTACATTAGATGAATATCGCAAAAATATTGAAAAAGACGCGGCTTTAGAACGTCGTTTCCAACCTGTACAAGTTGATGAACCTTCAGTAGTAGATACAGTTGCTATTTTAAAAGGATTAAGAGATCGTTACGAAGCACACCATCGTATTAATATTTCAGACGAAGCTATTGAAGCAGCTGTTAAATTAAGTAACAGATACGTTTCAGATCGTTTCTTACCAGATAAAGCAATTGATTTAATTGATGAAGCAAGTTCTAAAGTAAGACTTAAGAGTCATACGACACCTAATAATTTAAAAGAAATTGAACAAGAAATTGAAAAAGTTAAAAATGAAAAAGATGCCGCAGTACATGCTCAAGAGTTTGAAAATGCTGCTAACCTGCGTGATAAACAAACAAAACTTGAAAAGCAATATGAAGAAGCTAAAAATGAATGGAAGAATGCACAAAATGGCATGTCAACTTCATTGTCAGAAGAAGATATTGCTGAAGTTATTGCAGGATGGACAGGTATCCCATTAACTAAAATCAATGAAACAGAATCTGAAAAACTTCTTAGTCTAGAAGATACATTACATGAGAGAGTTATTGGGCAAAAAGATGCTGTTAATTCAATCAGTAAAGCGGTTAGACGTGCCCGTGCAGGGTTAAAAGATCCTAAACGACCAATTGGTAGCTTTATCTTCCTTGGACCAACTGGTGTTGGTAAAACTGAATTAGCTAGAGCTTTAGCTGAATCAATGTTTGGCGATGATGATGCGATGATCCGTGTAGACATGAGTGAATTTATGGAAAAACACGCAGTGAGCCGATTAGTTGGTGCTCCTCCAGGATATGTTGGTCATGATGATGGTGGACAATTAACTGAAAAAGTTAGACGTAAACCATATTCTGTAATTTTATTTGATGAAATTGAAAAAGCTCATCCAGATGTATTTAATATTCTATTACAAGTTTTAGATGATGGACATTTGACAGATACAAAAGGACGTACAGTTGATTTCAGAAATACAATTATCATAATGACATCAAACGTTGGGGCACAAGAATTACAAGATCAACGATTTGCTGGATTCGGTGGTTCAAGTGATGGACAAGATTATGAAACAATTCGAAAAACGATGTTAAAAGAATTAAAAAATTCATTCCGTCCAGAATTTTTAAACCGTGTAGATGATATCATTGTATTCCATAAACTAACAAAAGAAGAATTAAAAGAAATTGTAACAATGATGGTTAATAAATTAACAAATCGATTATCTGAACAAAACATAAATATTATTGTAACTGATAAAGCGAAAGACAAAATCGCAGAAGAAGGATATGATCCAGAATATGGTGCAAGACCATTAATTAGAGCGATACAAAAAACTATCGAAGATAATTTAAGTGAATTAATATTAGATGGTAATCAAATTGAAGGTAAGAAAGTTACAGTAGATCATGATGGTAAAGAGTTTAAATATGACATTGCTGAACAAACTTCAGAAACTAAAACACCATCGCAAGCATAATTATAAAACAGTCCAAAACAAATTAAAGTTTTGGGCTGTTTTTTTAGTAGCATTGAACTATAGAAATTCGTGAAAGTATCCATCAACGAAACAATCTAATAAAACAATCATCAAAGGATAGTTAAGAATTATATGTAACAAGTTAATGAGCCTACAGCGATAGCATAAAGGTATGAATTTTTATAAAGGTTTTTTGTTTGAAGATACTAGCAACTTACGTCAAAATAAAATAGGTCTATATAATATTGTGATAAATCTAGAGAAAAGAGTTTACTAAGAAATTATTAAGATTTTATCTTTGAAAGATACCGACTATCAACATGATGTAAGTTTATTTTATAATATTCATAAAAAATAAATCTGGTAAAACAGTTTGCGTTAGTAGTCATGTTAAAATACAAACAAATGTAACTCACATTTAATTTGTCATAATGGGAATGTGCGTTTAAAATAGATTTGTTCAAAGGAAAGTGGAGGTGCAATTTTGGCCAAGAAAAAAGTGATTTTTGAATGTATGGCTTGTGGTTATCAATCTCCTAAATGGATGGGGAAATGTCCTAATTGTGGCGCTTGGAATCAAATGGAGGAAATTGTTGAAAAAGCAGCCAATCCTAAACATGGAGTTAAAACCAAGGAATTAGCAGGTAAAGTACAAAAATTAAATAGTATTAAACATGAAACAACGCCGAGAGTGTTAACAGATTCAGCAGAATTCAACCGTGTATTAGGTGGAGGTATTGTGAGCGGATCGTTAGTACTTATTGGTGGGGATCCAGGTATTGGTAAGTCAACGTTACTTTTACAAATTTGTGCATCGTTATCTCAAAAGAAAAAAGTACTATATATTACTGGAGAAGAATCGCTTAGTCAGACTAAATTACGTGCAGAGCGATTAGATGAAGATTCAAGTGAATTGCAAGTATTAGCTGAAACAGATCTTGAAGTTATTTATCAAACAGTAAAAGAAGAACAACCTGATTTATTAGTAGTGGATTCGATTCAAACAATATATCATCCTGAAATCAGCTCTGCGCCAGGTTCTGTTTCACAAGTTCGTGAAAGTACACAAAGTTTAATGAATATTGCTAAACAAATGAACATTGCAACTTTTATAGTGGGTCATGTAACGAAAGAAGGTCAAATTGCTGGCCCAAGATTGCTAGAACACATGGTTGATACTGTGCTTTATTTTGAAGGCGATGAACACCACGCATATCGAATTTTGCGAGCTGTTAAAAACCGTTTTGGTTCAACGAATGAAATGGGAATCTTCGAAATGAAGCAAAGTGGATTAAAAGGTGTAAATAATCCATCTGAAATGTTTTTAGAAGAACGTTCAACAAATGTTCCAGGTTCAACAATTGTTGCAACCATGGAGGGAACCAGACCACTTTTAATAGAAGTTCAAGCGCTGGTAACTCCAACGACTTTTAACAATCCGAGACGAATGGCAACAGGGATTGATCATAATCGATTAAGTTTGTTGATGGCTGTTTTGGAAAAGAAAGAAAATTATCTATTACAACAACAAGATGCTTATATCAAAGTAGCTGGCGGTGTAAAGTTAACGGAGCCAGCAGTTGATTTAAGTGTAATTGTAGCAACTGCATCTAGCTTTAAAGATAAAGCTGTCGACGGATTAGATTGCTATATTGGAGAAGTTGGTTTAACGGGTGAGGTACGTCGTGTATCTCGGATAGAACAACGCGTGCAAGAGGCTGCAAAACTAGGTTTCAAACGTGTAATTATTCCTAAAAATAATATAGGCGGATGGACATATCCTGAAGGTATACAAGTAATAGGTGTAACTACTGTACATGAAGTATTGTCATTTGCTCTTCATTCATAAAACATCAAGAAAGGAGGACATTGTGTGAATATCGTTAAACTAATGGTTATTATTATTTACTTAATTATTGGGAGCGCATTAGGAATAATTATTATTCCTGAAATTGCAAATGATCTTGGATTACAAAACTCCAGCTTTTTAAAAAATCACTATGTAGATGGCATTATCGGTAGTATTTTTATGTTCTTAATTTTTGGTGTATTTATTAGACGAGTTACTAACGCTATAAAAGGTTTAGAACATTTTATTATGCGTAGAAGTGCTGTTGAAATACTATTCGCAACAATAGGTTTAATAATCGGATTACTTATTTCTGTTATGGTGTCGTTTATATTAGAATCAATTGGCAACTCTATTTTTAATCATTTCATTCCTGTCATAATTACGATATTACTATGTTATTTCGGTTTCCAATTTGGCCTTAAAAAACGAGATGAAATGTTAATGTTTTTACCTGAGAATATAGCGCGTTCCATGTCACAACATACTAAAAGTGCTACGCCAAAAATTATCGACACAAGCGCAATTATTGATGGTCGTATTTTAGAAGTCATTCGTTGCGGTTTTATCGATGGCAATATTTTAATTCCACAAGGTGTTATTAATGAATTACAAATTGTTGCAGATTCAAATGACAGTGTTAAACGTGAAAAGGGTAAAAGAGGCTTAGATATTTTAAATGAATTGTATGATTTAGACTATCCTACAAAGGTTATACATCCAACTAAAACACATAGTGATATTGATACGATGTTATTAAAATTAGCAAAACAATATCATGCAAGTATTATAACGACAGATTTCAACCTAAATAAAGTTTGTCATGTACATGGTATCAAAGCATTAAATGTTAATGATTTATCAGAAGCAATCAAACCTAATGTACATCAAGGTGATCAACTGCATATTTTACTGACAAAAATGGGTAAGGAGCCTGGTCAGGCAGTAGGATATCTAGATGATGGTACGATGGTAGTTGTTGATAATGCTAAAAATCTTATTGGCAGTCATGTCAATTTAGAAGTAGTCAGCTTATTGCAAACATCTTCAGGAAGAATTGTTTTTGCTAAAAAAATCGAAGATACAGTATCATTATAAAAACTGTAGTTGACGAAAACAAAATAGATATTAAAAGGTATATGAAATGGCGAAGTTTGTAATTTGAAGTATAACTATAAATAAATGCAAAACATATTAGTTATCAAAAAATACAAATAGTGCTAATATATCATTGAAACAAGTTCATTAAGTGTTAAATTTTAGATATTAATAAAGTTATTCTTATAGCAATCAAGACATACAAAATTAGAATCAATTTTAACGTATTTGAATAGTTAATTTGAAGTTTAATTTCACAGTACATAATATTCATTTTTAAGTCGTTGAAATGTTTATGTAGTGCAGTCTTGATTCTTAGGGATAGCTTTTTTAAAGTGTTGAAAAAACAACAGCTTTCTATTTAAAATTTAAGCATATTACCCAGGGAATTATGTTATGATTAAACAATGAAATTATTTTAAGGTCATGTTAAAAAGCATTGTTTCGTTTTAACAATAAGACGAGTTAGACATTTGTTATGACGGTCGAAGATAGCAAATGAACAATTTATATGAACTAACTTGAAAATCTGATATTTAATTTAGGAGTGAAAAAAATGAGCGATCGTATAAGAGTAAGATATGCACCAAGTCCAACTGGGTATCTTCATATTGGTAATGCAAGAACAGCATTATTCAATTACTTGTATGCTAAACATTACAACGGAGATTTTGTGATTCGAATTGAAGATACTGATAAAAAACGTAATTTAGAAGATGGAGAAACATCACAATTTGATAATCTTAAATGGTTAGGATTAGATTGGGATGAGTCTGTAGATAAAGACAATGGCTACGGACCATATCGTCAATCTGAACGTCAACATATCTACCAACCATTAATAGATCAGTTACTAGCAGAAGATAAAGCATATAAATGCTATATGACAGAAGAAGAATTAGAAGCTGAACGTGAAGCGCAAATCGCTCGTGGTGAAATGCCTCGCTATGGTGGTCAACATGCGCATTTGACTGAAGAACAACGTCAACAATTTGAAGCAGAAGGACGCCAACCATCAATTCGTTTCCGAGTACCTCAAAACCAAACGTATTCATTTGATGATATGGTAAAAGGAAATATTTCATTTGATTCAAATGGTATTGGTGACTGGGTTATCGTAAAAAAAGATGGCATTCCAACGTACAATTTTGCAGTAGCTATAGATGATCATTACATGCAAATTTCAGATGTAATTCGTGGTGATGATCATATTTCAAACACGCCTAAACAAATTATGATTTATGAAGCATTTGGCTGGGAGCCACCTCGTTTTGGTCATATGTCATTAATTGTTAATGAAGAACGTAAAAAGTTAAGTAAACGTGATGGGCAAATTTTACAATTTATTGAGCAATATCGTGACTTAGGTTATTTACCTGAAGCGTTATTTAATTTTATTGCGTTATTAGGTTGGTCTCCTGAAGGTGAAGAAGAAATCTTTTCTAAAGAAGAATTTATCAAAATCTTTGATGAAAAGCGTTTGTCAAAATCACCAGCATTTTTCGATAAGCAAAAATTAGCATGGGTTAATAACCAATATATGAAACAAAAAGATACTGAAACAGTATTCCAATTAGCATTACCTCATTTAATTAAAGCAAATTTGATTCCTGAGGTGCCGTCAGAAGAGGATTTATCTTGGGGACGCAAATTAATTGCGCTTTATCAAAAAGAAATGAGTTATGCCGGTGAAATTGTACCTTTATCAGAAATGTTCTTTAAAGAAATGCCAGCTCTTGGTGAAGAAGAACAACAAGTGATTAATGGAGAGCAAGTACCAGAGTTAATGACGCACTTATTCAGTAAATTAGAAGCACTTGAACCATTTGAAGCGGCTGAAATTAAAAAGACAATTAAAGAAGTTCAAAAAGAAACAGGAATAAAAGGCAAGCAATTATTTATGCCTATTCGTGTTGCTGTAACAGGCCAAATGCATGGTCCTGAATTACCAAATACAATTGAAGTACTTGGTAAAGAAAAAGTGCTAAACCGTTTAAAACAATATAAGTAATGAAATAGACAAGATCAAGGTAGTATATACTTGAATTTTATAACGTAACCACATATGATAAAGTTGTATTAACAAATTACAA
The DNA here is from genome assembly GCF_016743875.1 of Staphylococcus sp. T93. Taxonomy (NCBI): domain Bacteria; kingdom Bacillati; phylum Bacillota; class Bacilli; order Caryophanales; family Staphylococcaceae; genus Staphylococcus; species Staphylococcus sp. T93. The sequence goes on from NZ_CP068247.1 coordinate 25,011, forward strand.
CAATATGAATAAAGTATTTTATATAAAACGAAGGATTAGTAATTAAATTTATACGATGCAGAGAGTGTACGGTTGCTGTGAGTACAACGTAGAAATTAATGAATGCACCTTCGTAAAATGAATTAAATATATAATGAGAGTGATGAGCATTAAGTTGACTTAGTTTCCTTGATAATTTGGAAGCGCCCGCAATATTATTAATGTTATTCGCTAAATTCAGAGTGGAACCGTGCGGAAGCGCCTCTAACAATACAATTTGTATGTTAGTGGTGCTTTTTTGATATTTAATTTCGCAGGTACTTCAATTATGTATTTACGTAGTTCAATCATTGAGGAGGAAATGATCTTGTTAAAAAGAATGAGAGACGATATAAAAATGGTATTTGAGCAGGATCCAGCGGCACGTTCAACATTAGAAGTCATTACAACGTATGCAGGTTTACATGCAGTTTGGAGTCATTTGATTGCACATAAGTTATACAACCAAAAAAAATATGTTGCAGCACGCGCGATATCTCAAATTTCAAGATTTTTCACAGGTATAGAAATCCATCCAGGTGCTAAAATTGGAAAGCGTCTATTTATAGATCATGGTATGGGCGTTGTAATAGGAGAAACATGTACAATTGGTGATAATGTGACAATCTATCAAGGCGTGACACTTGGTGGGACAGGGAAAGAAAGAGGGAAAAGACACCCAGATATAGGAGACAATGTTTTAATAGCAGCCGGTGCGAAAGTTTTAGGAAATATTAAAATAAATTCAAATGTAAATATTGGTGCAAATTCAGTTGTTTTACAATCAGTTCCAAGTTATTCAACGGTTGTTGGTATACCAGGACATATTGTTAAGCAAGATGGTGTTCGAGTTGGAAAAACATTTGATCATCGCCATCTACCTGATCCAATTTATGAACAAATTAAGCATTTAGAACGACAACTTGAAAAGACTAGGAATGGAGAGATTCAAGATGATTACATTATATAATACGCTTACACGTCAAAAAGAAGTGTTCAAGCCTATAGAACCAGGGAAAGTAAAAATGTATGTATGTGGTCCTACTGTATATAACTACATTCATATTGGTAACGCAAGACCAGCAATTAATTATGACGTAGTGAGACGTTACTTTGAATACCAAGGATATAATGTAGAATATGTATCAAATTTTACAGACGTAGATGATAAATTAATTAAACGTTCTCAAGAATTAAATCAGTCTGTTCCCGAAATTGCAGAAAAATATATCGCTGCTTTTCATGAAGATGTTGGTGCGTTAAATGTTAGAAAAGCGACTTCAAATCCAAGGGTAATGGACCATATGGATGACATTATTCAATTTATTAAAGATTTGGTGGATCAAGGTTATGCATATGAAAGTGGTGGCGATGTTTACTTTAGAACACGTAAATTTGAAGGTTATGGTAAATTAAGTCATCAATCCATAGATGACTTAAAAGTGGGTGCTCGTATAGATGCAGGAGAGCATAAAGAAGATGCACTTGATTTTACATTGTGGAAAAAAGCGAAGCCTGGCGAGATTAGTTGGGATAGCCCATTTGGTGAAGGTAGACCAGGATGGCATATAGAATGTTCTGTAATGGCATTTCATGAGCTAGGACCTACAATTGATATACATGCGGGTGGTTCAGATTTACAATTTCCACATCATGAAAATGAAATAGCACAATCAGAAGCACATAATCATGCGCCATTTGCTAATTATTGGATGCATAATGGTTTCATTAATATTGATAATGAAAAAATGAGTAAATCACTAGGCAACTTTATTTTAGTTCACGATATTATTAAAGAAGTTGATCCAGATGTACTAAGATTCTTTATGATTAGCGTACATTATAGAAGCCCAATTAACTATAATCTAGAATTGGTAGAATCAGCACGTAGTGGACTAGAGCGTATTCGCAATAGTTATCAATTAATTGAAGAGCGCGCACAAATTGCTACTAATATTGAAAATCAACAGACATATATTGATCAAATTGATGCGATTTTAAATCGTTTTGAAACAGTTATGAATGATGATTTTAATACAGCTAATGCAATTACAGCTTGGTATGATTTAGCAAAACTTGCGAATAAATATGTACTAGAGAACACAACATCAACAGAAGTAATTGATAAATTTAAAGCAGTTTATCAAATTTTCAGCGATGTTTTAGGTGTACCGTTAAAATCTAAAAATGCAGATGAATTATTGGATGAAGATGTTGAAAAATTAATCGAAGAGCGTAATGAAGCAAGGAAAAACAAAGATTTTGCACGAGCAGATGAAATTCGAGACATGCTGAAATCACAAAACATTATATTAGAAGACACACCTCAAGGGGTTAGATTTAAACGTGGATAATCAACAAGATAATCACATTAAATTATTGAATCCATTGACCTTAGCATATATGGGAGACGCAGTCTTAGATCAATATGTACGTACCTATATCGTTTTAAAGCTTAAAAGTAAGCCTAATAAACTACATCAAATGTCTAAAAAATATGTATCTGCCAAAAGTCAGGCGCAAACGTTAGAATATTTAATGGAGCAAGAATGGTTTACAGACGAAGAAATGGATATTTTGAAGCGAGGGCGTAACGCGAAAAGTCATACTAAAGCTAAAAACACTGATGTTCAAACATATCGTAAAAGTTCAGCGATAGAAGCAGTGATAGGTTTTCTTTATTTAGAAAAAAGAGAAGAACGATTAGAGGCATTATTAAATAAAATAATAACAATAGTAAACGAAAGGTAGTGACGATGTGGAAGATACGGTTATTGTTGGTAGGCATGCTGTTAGAGAAGCGATTATTACTGGGCATCCGATAAATAAGATATTGATTCAAGAAGGTATTAAAAAGCAACAAATTAATGAAATTTTAAAAAATGCAAAAGATCAAAAAATCATTGTTCAAACTGTACCAAAATCTAAATTAGATTTTTTAGCAAATGCACCACATCAGGGTGTTGCAGCGCTTATTGCACCATATGAATATGCTGACTTCGATCAATTTTTAAAACAGCAAAAAGAAAAAGAAGGTTTATTGACAGTACTTATATTAGACGGCTTAGAAGACCCACATAACTTGGGATCAATTTTAAGAACAGCCGATGCAACGGGAGTTGATGGTGTTATTATTCCTAAACGTCGTTCAGTTACACTAACGCAAACAGTTGCAAAAGCCTCAACAGGTGCAATTGAACATGTACCAGTTATTCGAGTGACAAATTTAGCTAAAACTATCGATGAACTAAAAGATAATGGCTTTTGGGTAGCTGGCACTGAAGCTAATAATGCAACAGATTATAGAAATCTAGAAGCGGACATGTCATTGGCTATTGTAATTGGTAGCGAAGGACAGGGTATGAGTCGCCTAGTAAGTGATAAATGCGATTTTTATATTAAGATTCCAATGGTTGGACATGTAAACAGTTTGAATGCTTCGGTTGCAGCAAGTTTAATGATGTACGAAGTATTTCGAAAAAGACATGATGTTGGAGAAATATAATGAAAGAACGTTACTTAATCATTGATGGATACAATATGATAGGACAATCACCAACGCTAAGCGCCATTGCAAAAGAGAATTTAGAAGAAGCTAGAATGCAATTAATAGATGCAATTGCAAATTATAATGCAGTTATTTCAGATGAAATTATTTGTGTTTTCGATGCTTATGACCAATCGGGTGTTGAAAGAGAATACATGTATCATGGCGTTAAAACGATTTTTACCAAGGAAAAAGAAACAGCTGATAGTTTCATAGAACGTTATGTTTATGAACTTTATGACAAGCATACTAAGCATATTACAGTTGTAACAAGTGATATGAGTGAGCAACATGCTATCTTTGGATCAGGTGCATATAGAATATCATCTCGCGAAATGTGGAGAGATTTAAAAGAAAATGAAATTGATGTGAGTAAATCATTAGATGATATAAGTGAAAACAAGCCAAGAACTCGAATTCCGTTATCTTCTGAAATCCTTGCAGAATTTGAAAAAATACGAAGAGGACATCATAAGAAATGACATTTCCGTCATCTTGAAATTTTGAATGTAACAATATTAAACTAACCTTAAATTTTAGATAGAAGGGGTTAGTTTAATATTTGAAATACGATTTGACAACTCAAGACAGTACAATCAAACGTAACAATGCAATAAATGATAAAGACTTCGAAAAGTTAGTAATGGATCTACAACCATTAATTATTCGACGCATCAAAACATTTGGATTTAATCATTATGATTTAGAAGACTTATATCAAGAAATACTTATACGGATGTATAGGTCGGTCCAAACATTTGATTTTAGTGGAGAGCAGCCTTTCACAAATTATGTTCAATGTTTAATTACGTCTGTAAAGTATGATTATTTGAGAAAATATTTAGCTACAAATAAAAGAATGGATAATTTGATTAATGAATATAGAGTTACGTATCCATGTGCAATAAAGCGTTTTGATGTTGAAAACAATTATTTGAATAAATTAGCAATTAAAGAGTTGATTTGTCAGTTTAAGTATTTGAGTGCATTTGAAAAAGATGTCATGTATTTAATGTGTGAACAATATAAGCCGAGAGAAATTGCTCAATTGATGCATGTAAAAGAGAAAGTGATTTATAATGCCATACAACGATGTAAAAATAAAATAAAACGTTATTTCAAAATGATTTGAAAAGCGCCTTAGGACGTGAATTGAATTATAACGTGTTACTTACTGATGGTTTGACATTTGTTATAAATTTTATGTATAGTATACTGGTATTATAATGAATAAAGGTGAATTATTGTGAGAAAAATACCTTTAAATTGTGAAGCTTGTGGCAATAGAAATTATAATGTTCCTAAGCAAGAAGGCTCGGCAACAAGATTAACCTTAAAGAAATATTGTCCAAAATGTAACGCGCACACAATTCATAAAGAATCGAAATAAATACATTCGAAATAATACTTTGATAATATGTTCAAAGGATTTGGAGGTTGAGCAGATGGCTAAAAAAGAAAGTTTCTTTAAAGGCGTTAAGTCTGAAATGGAAAAAACAAGTTGGCCGACGAAAGAAGAGCTATTTAAATATACTGTAATTGTAGTTTCTACTGTTATATTCTTCTTAGTCTTTTTCTATGCCTTAGATTTAGGAATTACAGCATTGAAAAATTTATTATTTGGTTAGAGGAGTGAAGACATGTCTGAAGAAGTTGGCGCAAAGCGTTGGTATGCAGTGCATACATATTCTGGATATGAAAATAAAGTTAAAAAGAATTTAGAAAAAAGAGTAGAATCTATGAATATGACTGAACAAATCTTTAGAGTAGTCATACCGGAAGAAGAAGAAACTCAAGTAAAAGATGGCAAAGCTAAAACGACTGTTAAAAAAACATTCCCTGGATATGTTTTAGTGGAATTAATCATGACAGATGAATCATGGTATGTGGTAAGAAATACACCAGGCGTTACTGGTTTTGTAGGTTCTGCAGGTGCAGGGTCTAAGCCAAATCCATTGTTACCAGAAGAAGTTCGCTTCATCTTAAAACAAATGGGTCTTAAAGAAAAGACTATCGATGTTGAACTCGAAGTTGGCGAGCAAGTTCGTATTAAATCAGGTCCATTTGCGAATCAAGTTGGTGAAGTTCAAGAAATTGAAACAGATAAGTTTAAGCTAACAGTATTAGTAGATATGTTTGGCCGAGAAACACCAGTAGAAGTTGAATTCGATCAAATAGAAAAGCTTTAATTAACAATTAAAGTTATTAAACTAACCAAAAGATAAAAAAGAGTATTGATTTTTTAATTAGAAAAGTGTTAAAATTATGTGGTCGCGCTTTTAGAGCGCCCATTTCGTCACGAAATGTTAAGAGTGGGAGGGCAAAACTGAGCCCTGTGACCACATCACGATATCAAGGAGGTGCACATCGTGGCTAAAAAAGTAGATAAAGTTGTTAAATTACAAATTCCTGCAGGTAAAGCGAATCCAGCACCACCAGTTGGTCCAGCATTAGGTCAAGCAGGTGTGAACATCATGGGATTCTGTAAAGAGTTCAATGCACGTACTCAAGATCAAGCAGGTTTAATTATTCCGGTAGAAATCAGTGTTTATGAAGATCGTTCATTTACATTTATTACAAAAACTCCACCGGCTCCAGTATTACTTAAAAAAGCAGCTGGTATTGAAAAAGGTTCAGGCGAACCAAACAAAACTAAAGTTGCTACAGTAACTAAAGATCAAGTACGCGAAATTGCTAACAGCAAAATGCAAGACTTAAACGCTGCTGACGAAGAAGCAGCTATGCGTATTATCGAAGGTACTGCACGTAGTATGGGTATCGTTGTAGAATAATTTTACGAATATTAAATTTGATTACATGATTTAAACGATGAAGCAGATAACAGAGATAATAATGATGAATTATAAATATAATCTGAATGACTAGATTAATGATTGATTTATTCATAAGATTAATTCTTCTGTTGTCTGCTCTTAACTTGCATATAGCAAGTAATGTGGGAGGAAATTCCGCTAAAACCACTAAAGGAGGAACTATAAATGGCTAAAAAAGGTAAAAAGTATCAAGAAGCAGCTAGTAAAGTTGACCGTACTCAGCACTACAGTGTTGAAGAAGCAATTAAATTAGCTAAAGAAACAAGCATTGCTAACTTTGACGCTTCTGTTGAAGTTGCATTCCGTTTAGGAATTGATACACGTAAAAATGACCAACAAATCCGTGGTGCAGTTGTATTACCAAACGGAACTGGTAAATCACAAAGTGTATTAGTATTCGCTAAAGGTGACAAAATTGCTGAAGCTGAAGCAGCAGGTGCTGACTATGTAGGTGAAGCAGAATACGTTCAAAAAATCCAACAAGGTTGGTTCGACTTCGATGTAGTAGTTGCTACACCAGACATGATGGGTGAAGTTGGTAAATTAGGTCGTGTATTAGGACCAAAAGGTTTAATGCCAAACCCTAAAACTGGAACTGTAACAATGGATGTTAAAAAAGCTGTTGAAGAAATCAAAGCTGGTAAAGTAGAATATCGTGCTGAAAAAGCTGGTATCGTACATGCATCAATTGGTAAAGTTTCATTTACTGATGAACAATTAATTGAAAACTTCAATACTTTACAAGATGTATTAGCTAAAGCTAAACCATCATCTGCTAAAGGTACATACTTCAAATCTGTTGCTGTAACTACAACAATGGGTCCTGGAGTTAAAATTGATACTGCAAGTTTCAAATAATAAATGATATAAACAATTACAGGCTGAAAGAAATATCTTTCAGTCTGTAAAAATATATTGACAATAAGTAATTTCCAAGTTATATTACTTATTGTGATTATTTTACCTAAGACAGTAGGAGTTATTTATAACTTAAAATTTATCCTGCCGAGGCTAAAATTGACTTGAACGTGATGATCTATGATCTTTCAAGCACTTTTTGCCGTGGGTAGAAAGTGCTTTTTTTATTAATTTTAAAAAAAGCACCAAAAATTTAAATGGAGGTGTCTGAATGTCTGCTATCATTGAAGCTAAAAAACAACTAGTTGATGAAATTGCTGAGGTACTATCAAATTCAGTTTCAACAGTAATCGTTGACTACCGTGGATTAACAGTAGCTGAAGTTACTGACTTACGTTCACAATTACGTGAAGCTGGTGTTGAGTATAAAGTATACAAAAACACTATGGTACGTCGTGCAGCTGAAAAAGCTGGTATCGAAGGCTTAGATGAATTCTTAACAGGTCCTACTGCTATTGCAACTTCAAGTGAAGATGCTGTAGCTGCAGCGAAAGTAATTTCTGGATTTGCTAAAGATCATGAAGCATTAGAAATTAAATCAGGCGTTATGGAAGGCAATGTTATTACAGCAGAAGAAGTTAAAACTGTTGGTTCATTACCTTCACACGATGGTCTTGTATCTATGCTTTTATCAGTATTACAAGCTCCTGTACGCAACTTCGCTTATGCGGTTAAAGCTATTGGAGAACAAAAAGAAGAAAACGCTGAATAATTTTTAGCGTAAAAAAATTAAAAATAATGGAGGAATTATAAAATGGCTAATCATGAACAAATCATTGAAGCGATTAAAGAAATGTCAGTATTAGAATTAAACGACTTAGTAAAAGCAATTGAAGAAGAATTTGGTGTAACTGCAGCTGCTCCAGTAGCAGTAGCAGGTGCAGCTGGTGGCGCTGACGCTGCAGCAGAAAAAACTGAATTTGACGTTGAGTTAACTTCAGCTGGTTCATCTAAAATCAAAGTTGTTAAAGCTGTTAAAGAAGCAACTGGTTTAGGATTAAAAGATGCTAAAGAATTAGTAGACGGAGCTCCTAAAGTAATCAAAGAAGCTTTACCTAAAGAAGAAGCTGAAAAACTTAAAGAACAATTAGAAGAAGTTGGAGCTACTGTAGAATTAAAATAATTCAAGTATCTTAAACTTAATAATCAAAGTTTTATAGCAAGTATTGCTATAATATAATGATTCTTTGAGAAGTTAAAACCCCGTTATTTTGATAACGGGGTTTTATTCATTTAAAGACTGAGTGAAATGTTATAATTATAATGACGAGTTACAAAGTGAAGATGAGGTGGAATAATGAGTCATTATTACGATGAAGATCCAAGTGTAATTAGCAATGAACAACGTATTCAATATCAATTAAACCATCATAAAATTGATTTAATAACTGATAACGGAGTGTTTTCGAAAGATAAAGTAGATTATGGTTCAGATGTTCTTGTTCAAACTTTTTTAAAAGCGCATCCACCTGGTCCAAGTAAGCGAATTGCCGATGTTGGTTGTGGTTACGGACCAATTGGTTTGATGATTGCTAAAGTATCACCACATCATTCAATTACAATGCTAGATGTTAATCACAGAGCGCTAGCCTTAGTTGAAAAAAACAAAAAATTAAATGGTATTGATAATGTGATCGTAAAGGAAAGTGATGCTTTGTCTGCTGTGGAAGACAAAAGTTTTGATTTTATTTTAACCAATCCACCAATAAGAGCAGGGAAAGAAACCGTGCATCGTATATTCGAGCAAGCATTACATAGATTAGACTCGAACGGTGAACTATTCGTTGTAATTCAGAAGAAGCAAGGTATGCCATCTGCAAAGAAAAGAATGAATGAACTTTTTGGAAATGTAGAAGTGGTAAATAAAGATAAAGGATATTACATTCTGAGAAGTATAAAAGCTTGAAATGAAATGGATATTCTGTTATAGTTATATAATGTAAAAATTTATGTTCAATAAGTGTGTACTTTTACGTTAAATAGATAAGTTAATTAAGAATAAATATAGAATCGAAAATGGTGTCATCATTAGTGTTGCCGTTTTCTTTTTGTCTTTTTATTAATATGCTTATGGTATTTAGCTAAAAGCGGATCACATAATTTTTGAGGGGTGAATCTGTTTGGCAGGTCAAGTTGTCCAATATGGAAGACATCGTAAACGTAGAAACTACGCGAGAATTTCAGAAGTATTAGAATTACCAAACTTAATAGAAATTCAAACTAAATCTTACGAGTGGTTCCTAAGAGAAGGTTTAATCGAAATGTTTAGAGACATTTCTCCAATTGAAGATTTTACTGGTAATTTGTCATTAGAGTTTGTGGATTACCGTTTAGGAGAACCAAAATATGATTTAGAAGAATCTAAAAACCGTGACGCTACTTATGCTGCACCTCTTCGTGTAAAAGTGCGTCTAATCATTAAAGAAACAGGAGAAGTTAAAGAACAAGAAGTCTTTATGGGTGATTTCCCATTAATGACTGATACAGGTACGTTCGTTATCAATGGTGCAGAACGTGTAATCGTATCTCAATTAGTTCGTTCACCATCCGTTTATTTCAATGAAAAAATCGACAAAAATGGTCGTGAAAACTATGATGCAACAATTATTCCAAACCGTGGTGCATGGTTAGAATATGAAACAGATGCTAAAGATGTTGTATACGTACGTATTGATAGAACACGTAAACTACCATTAACAGTATTGTTACGTGCATTAGGTTTCTCAAGCGACCAAGAAATTGTTGACCTTTTAGGTGACAATGAATATTTACGTAATACTTTAGAGAAAGACGGCACTGAAAACACTGAACAAGCGTTATTAGAAATCTATGAACGTTTACGTCCAGGTGAACCACCAACTGTTGAAAATGCTAAAAGTCTATTGTATTCACGTTTCTTTGATCCAAAACGCTATGACTTAGCAAGCGTGGGTCGTTATAAAACAAACAAAAAATTACATTTAAAACATCGTTTATTTAATCAAAAATTAGCTGAGCCAATTGTAAATACTGAAACTGGTGAAATTGTAGTTGAAGAAGGTACAGTGCTTGATCGTCGTAAAATCGACGAAATCATGGATGTACTTGAATCAAATGCAAACAGCGAAGTGTTTGAATTGCATGGTAGCGTTATAGACGAGCCAGTAGAAATTCAATCAATTAAAGTATATGTTCCTAACGATGATGAAGGTCGTACGACAACTGTAATTGGTAATGCTTTCCCTGACTCAGAAGTTAAATGCATTACACCAGCAGATATCATTGCTTCAATGAGTTACTTCTTTAACTTATTAAGCGGTATTGGATATACAGATGATATTGACCATTTAGGTAACCGTCGTTTACGTTCTGTAGGTGAATTACTACAAAACCAATTCCGTATCGGTTTATCAAGAATGGAAAGAGTTGTACGTGAAAGAATGTCAATTCAAGATACTGAGTCTATCACACCTCAACAATTAATTAATATTCGACCTGTTATTGCATCTATTAAAGAATTCTTTGGTAGCTCTCAATTATCACAATTCATGGACCAAGCAAACCCATTAGCTGAGTTAACGCATAAACGTCGTCTATCAGCATTAGGACCTGGTGGTTTAACACGTGAACGTGCTCAAATGGAAGTACGTGACGTTCACTACTCTCACTATGGCCGTATGTGTCCAATTGAAACACCTGAGGGACCAAACATTGGATTGATTAACTCATTATCAAGTTATGCACGTGTAAATGAATTCGGCTTTATTGAAACACCATATCGTAAAGTTGATTTAGATACACATGCTATCACTGATCAAATTGACTATTTAACAGCTGACGAAGAAGATAGCTATGTTGTAGCACAAGCAAACTCTAAATTAGATGAAAATGGTCGTTTCATGGATGATGAAGTTGTATGTCGTTTCCGTGGTAACAATACAGTTATGGCTAAAGAAAAAATGGATTATATGGATGTATCGCCGAAGCAAGTTGTTTCAGCAGCGACAGCATGTATTCCATTCTTAGAAAATGATGACTCAAACCGTGCATTGATGGGTGCGAACATGCAACGTCAAGCAGTGCCTTTGATGAATCCAGAAGCACCATTTGTTGGTACAGGTATGGAACACGTTGCAGCACGTGATTCTGGTGCGGCTATTACAGCTAAGCACAGAGGTCGTGTTGAACATGTTGAATCTAATGAAATTCTTGTTCGTCGTCTAGTTGAAGAGAACGGCGTTGAGCATGAAGGTGAATTAGATCGCTATCCATTAGCTAAATTTAAACGTTCAAACTCAGGTACATGTTACAACCAACGTCCAATCGTTGCAGTTGGAGATGTTGTTGAGTATAACGAGATTTTAGCAGATGGACCATCTATGGAATTAGGAGAAATGGCATTAGGTAGAAACGTAGTAGTTGGTTTCATGACTTGGGACGGTTACAACTATGAGGATGCCGTTATCATGAGTGAAAGACTTGTGAAAGATGACGTGTATACTTCTATTCATATTGAAGAGTATGAATCAGAAGCACGTGATACTAAGTTAGGACCTGAAGAAATCACAAGAGATATTCCTAATGTTTCTGAAAGTGCACTTAAGAACTTAGACGATCGTGGTATCGTTTATATTGGTGCAGAAGTAAAAGATGGAGATATTTTAGTTGGTAAAGTAACGCCTAAAGGTGTAACTGAGTTAACTGCCGAAGAAAGATTGTTACATGCAATCTTTGGTGAAAAAGCACGTGAAGTTAGAGATACTTCATTACGTGTACCTCACGGCGCTGGCGGTATCGTTCTTGATGTAAAAGTATTCAATCGTGAAGAAGGCGACGATACATTATCACCTGGTGTAAACCAATTAGTACGTGTATATATCGTTCAAAAACGTAAAATTCATGTTGGTGATAAGATGTGTGGTCGACATGGTAACAAAGGTGTCATTTCTAAGATTGTTCCTGAAGAAGATATGCCTTACTTACCAGATGGACGTCCGATCGATATCATGTTAAATCCTCTTGGTGTACCATCTCGTATGAACATCGGACAAGTATTAGAGCTACACTTAGGTATGGCTGCTAAAAATCTTGGTATTCACGTTGCATCACCAGTATTTGACGGTGCAAACGATGACGATGTATGGTCAACAATTGAAGAAGCTGGTATGGCTCGTGATGGTAAAACTGTACTTTATGATGGACGTACAGGTGAACCATTCGATAACCGTATTTCAGTAGGTGTAATGTACATGTTGAAACTTGCGCACATGGTTGATGATAAATTACATGCGCGTTCAACAGGACCATATTCACTTGTTACACAACAACCACTTGGCGGTAAAGCGCAATTCGGTGGACAACGTTTTGGTGAGATGGAGGTATGGGCACTTGAAGCATATGGTGCTGCATACACATTACAAGAAATCTTAACTTACAAATCCGATGATACAGTAGGACGTGTGAAAACATACGAGGCTATTGTTAAAGGTGAAAACATCTCTAGACCAAGTGTTCCAGAATCATTCCGAGTATTGATGAAAGAATTACAAAGTTTAGGTTTAGATGTAAAAGTTATGGATGAGCAAGATAATGAAATCGAAATGACAGACGTTGATGACGATGATGTTGTAGAACGCAAAGTAGATTTACAACAAAATGATGCTCCTGAAACACAAAAAGAAGTTACTGATTAATACGCAATTTACAAAACAGGCAAAAAGATACTAAGCTGAATTTTATTGATGATTCAGTTTAGTACTTTAAGCCATTTTAAATAAATGCAAATCAATCAAATAGCACAGCTAATCTAAATTGAAGGAGGTAGGCTCCTTGATTGATGTAAATAATTTCCATTATATGAAAATAGGATTGGCTTCACCTGAAAAAATCCGTTCTTGGTCTTTTGGTGAAGTTAAAAAACCTGAAACAATCAACTACCGTACATTAAAACCTGAAAAAGATGGTCTATTCTGTGAAAGAATTTTCGGACCTACAAAAGACTGGGAATGTAGTTGTGGTAAATACAAACGTGTTCGCTACAAAGGCATGGTCTGTGACAGATGTGGAGTTGAAGTAACTAAATCTAAAGTACGTCGTGAAAGAATGGGTCACATTGAACTTGCTGCTCCAGTTTCTCACATTTGGTATTTCAAAGGTATACCAAGTCGTATGGGATTATTACTTGACATGTCACCAAGAGCATTAGAAGAAGTTATTTACTTTGCTTCTTATGTTGTTGTAGATCCAGGTCCAACTGGTTTAGAAAAGAAAACTTTATTATCTGAAGCTGAATTCAGAGATTATTATGATAAATACCCAGGTCAATTCGTTGCAAAAATGGGTGCAGAAGGTATTAAAGATTTACTTGAAGAGATTGATCTTGACGAAGAACTTAAATTGTTACGCGATGAGTTGGAATCAGCTACTGGTCAAAGACTTACTCGTGCAATTAAACGTTTAGAAGTTGTTGAATCATTCCGTAATTCAGGTAACAAACCTTCATGGATGATTTTAGATGTACTTCCAATCATCCCACCAGAAATTCGTCCAATGGTTCAATTAGATGGTGGACGATTTGCAACAAGTGACTTAAACGACTTATACCGTCGTGTAATTAATCGAAATAATCGTTTGAAACGTTTATTAGATTTAGGTGCACCTGGTATCATCGTTCAAAACGAAAAACGTATGTTACAAGAAGCCGTTGACGCTTTAATTGATAATGGTCGTCGTGGTCGTCCAGTTACTGGCCCAGGTAACCGTCCATTAAAATCTTTATCTCATATGTTAAAAGGTAAACAAGGTCGTTTCCGTCAAAACTTACTTGGTAAACGTGTTGACTATTCAGGACGTTCAGTTATTGCAGTAGGTCCAAGCTTGAAAATGTACCAATGTGGTTTACCAAAAGAAATGGCACTTGAACTATTTAAACCATTCGTAATGAAAGAATTAGTTCAACGTGAAATTGCAACTAACATTAAAAATGCGAAGAGTAAAATCGAACGTATGGATGATGAAGTTTGGGACGTATTGGAAGAAGTAATTAGAGAACATCCTGTATTACTTAACCGTGCACCAACACTTCATAGACTTGGTATTCAAGCATTTGAACCAACTTTAGTTGAAGGTCGTGCGATTCGTCTACATCCACTTGTAACAACAGCTTATAACGCTGACTTTGACGGTGACCAAATGGCGGTTCACGTTCCTTTATCAAAAGAGGCACAAGCTGAAGCAAGAATGTTGATGTTAGCAGCACAAAACATCTTGAACCCTAAAGATGGTAAACCTGTAGTTACACCATCACAAGATATGGTACTTGGTAACTATTACCTTACTTTAGAAAGAAAAGATGCAGTAAATACAGGCGCAATCTTTAATAATACAAATGAAGTATTAAAAGCATATGCAAATGGCTTTGTACATTTACACACTAGAATTGGTGTACATGCAAGTTCGTTCAATAATCCAACATTTACTGAAGAACAAAACAAAAAGATTCTTGCTACGTCAGTAGGTAAAATTATATTCAATGAAATCATTCCAGATTCATTTGCTTATATTAATGAACCTACGCAAGAAAACTTAGAAAGAAAGACACCAAACAGATATTTCATCGATCCTACAACTTTAGGTGAAGGTGGATTAAAAGAATACTTTGAAAATGAAGAATTAATTGAACCTTTCAACAAAAAATTCTTAGGTAATATTATTGCAGAAGTATTCAACAGATTTAGCATCACTGATACATCAATGATGTTAGACCGTATGAAAGACTTAGGATTCAAATTCTCATCTAAAGCTGGTATTACAGTAGGTGTTGCTGATATCGTAGTATTACCTGATAAGCAACAAATACTTGATGAGCATGAAAAATTAGTCGACAGAATTACAAAACAATTCAACCGTGGTTTAATCACTGAAGAAGAAAGATATAATGCAGTTGTTGAAATTTGGACAGATGCAAAAGATCAAATTCAAGGTGAATTGATGCAATCACTTGATAAAACTAACCCAATCTTCATGATGAGTGATTCAGGTGCCCGTGGTAACGCATCTAACTTTACACAGTTAGCAGGTATGCGTGGATTGATGGCCGCACCATCTGGTAAGATTATCGAATTACCAATCACATCTTCATTCCGTGAAGGTTTAACAGTACTTGAATACTTCATCTCAACTCACGGTGCACGTAAAGGTCTTGCCGATACAGCACTTAAAACAGCTGACTCAGGATATCTTACTCGTCGTCTTGTTGACGTGGCACAAGATGTTATTGTTCGTGAAGAAGACTGTGGTACTGATAGAGGTTTATTAGTTTCTGATATTAAAGAAGGTACAGAAATGATTGAACCATTTATCGAACGTATTGAAGGTCGTTATTCTAAAGAAACAATTCGTCATCCTGAAACTGATGAAATAATCATTCGTCCTGATGAATTAATTACACCTGAAATTGCTAAGAAAATTACAGATGCTGGTATTGAACAAATGTATATTCGCTCAGCATTTACTTGTAACGCACGACATGGTGTTTGTGAAAAATGTTACGGTAAAAACCTTGCTACTGGTGAAAAAGTTGAAGTTGGTGAAGCAGTTGGTACAATTGCAGCCCAATCTATCGGTGAACCAGGTACACAGCTTACAATGCGTACATTCCATACAGGTGGGGTAGCAGGTAGCGATATCACACAAGGTCTTCCTCGTATTCAAGAGATTTTCGAAGCACGTAACCCTAAAGGTCAAGCGGTAATTACGGAAATCGAAGGTGTCGTAGAAGATATTAAATTAGCAAAAGATAGACAACAAGAAATTGTTGTTAAAGGTGCTAATGAAACAAGATCATACCTTGCTTCAGGTACTTCAAGAATTATTGTAGAAATCGGTCAACCAGTTCAACGTGGTGAAGTATTAACTGAAGGTTCTATTGAACCTAAGAATTACTTATCTGTTGCTGGATTAAACGCGACTGAAAGCTACTTATTAAAAGAAGTACAAAAAGTTTACCGTATGCAAGGTGTAGAAATCGACGATAAACACGTTGAGGTTATGGTTCGACAAATGTTACGTAAAGTTAGAATTATCGAAGCAGGTGATACGAAGTTATTACCAGGTTCATTAGTTGATATTCATAACTTTACAGATGCAAATAGAGAAGCATTTAAACACCGTAAGCGTCCTGCAACAGCTAAACCAGTATTACTTGGTATTACTAAAGCATCACTTGAAACAGAAAGTTTCTTATCTGCAGCATCATTCCAAGAAACAACAAGAGTTCTTACAGATGCAGCAATTAAAGGTAAGCGTGATGACTTATTAGGTCTTAAAGAAAACGTAATTATTGGTAAGTTAATTCCAGCTGGTACTGGTATGAGACGTTATAGCGACGTAAAATACGAAAAAACAGCTAAACCAGTTGCAGAAGTTGAATCTCAAACTGAAGTAACGGAATAACAAGTATATAACAGAGGCTAATGCTTTAGCCTCTTGTTATTTTTATGTAAATTATTTGATTTAATGTTGACGAATTCTCTTGTTCAATGTTAATATATTAAAGGTTGATGCAAGCAGAACTTTGGAGGATAAATTATTGTCTAAGGAAAAAGTTGCACGCTTTAACAAACAACATTTTGTAGTTGGTCTTAAAGAAACGCTTAAAGCGTTAAAGAAAGATCAAGTTACATCTTTGATTATTGCTGAAGACGTTGAAGTATATTTAATGACTCGCGTGTTAAGCCAAATCAATCAGAAAAATATACCTGTATCTTTTTTCAAAAGCAAACATGCTTTGGGTAAACATGTAGGTATTAACGTCAATGCGACAATAGTAGCATTGATTAAATGAGAATTAGTAAGTGTTTTACTTACTAAATTTTATTTAACCTAAAAATGAACCACCTGGATGTGTGGGATTAAAAAGTGAAGAGAGGAGGACATATCACATGCCAACTATTAACCAATTAGTACGTAAACCAAGACAAAGCAAAATCAAAAAATCAGATTCTCCAGCTTTAAATAAAGGTTTCAACAGTAAAAAGAAAAAATTTACTGACTTAAACTCACCACAAAAACGTGGTGTATGTACTCGTGTAGGTACAATGACACCTAAAAAACCTAACTCAGCGTTACGTAAATATGCACGTGTGCGTTTATCAAACAACATCGAAATTAACGCATACATCCCTGGTATCGGACATAACTTACAAGAACACAGTGTTGTACTTGTACGTGGTGGACGTGTAAAAGACTTACCAGGTGTGCGTTACCATATTGTACGTGGAGCACTTGATACTTCAGGTGTTGACGGACGTAGACAAGGTCGTTCATTATACGGAACTAAGAAACCTAAAAACTAAGAATTTAGTTTTTAATTAAATCTTAAACTTAAAATATTTAATATAAGGAAGGGAGGATTTACATTATGCCTCGTAAAGGATCAGTACCTAAAAGAGACGTATTACCAGATCCAATTCATAACTCTAAGTTAGTAACTAAATTAATTAACAAAATTATGTTAGATGGTAAACGTGGAACAGCACAAAGAATTCTTTATTCAGCATTCGACCTAGTTGAACAACGCAGTGGTCGTGATGCATTAGAAGTATTCGAAGAAGCAATCAACAACATTATGCCAGTATTAGAAGTTAAAGCTCGTCGCGTAGGTGGTTCTAACTATCAAGTACCAGTAGAAGTTCGTCCAGAGCGTCGTACTACTTTAGGTTTACGTTGGTTAGTTAACTATGCACGTCTTCGTGGTGAAAAAACGATGGAAGATCGTTTAGCTAACGAAATTTTAGATGCAGCAAATAATACAGGTGGTGCCGTTAAGAAACGTGAGGACACTCACAAAATGGCTGAAGCAAACAAAGCATTTGCTCACTACCGTTGGTAAGATAAAAGCTTTTACCCTGAGTGTGTTCTATATTAATGAATTTTCATTAAGCGTTCATGCTTAGGGCATCGCCATATCTATCGTATTTATTCAGTAATATAAACTGGAAGGAGAAAAAATACATGGCTAGAGAATTTTCATTAGAAAAAACTCGTAATATCGGTATCATGGCTCACATTGATGCTGGTAAAACGACTACGACTGAACGTATTCTTTATTACACTGGCCGTATCCACAAAATTGGTGAAACACACGAAGGTGCTTCACAAATGGACTGGATGGAGCAAGAACAAGACCGTGGTATTACTATCACATCTGCTGCAACAACAGCAGCTTGGGAAGGTCACCGTGTAAACATTATCGATACACCTGGACACGTAGACTTCACTGTAGAAGTTGAACGTTCATTACGTGTACTTGACGGAGCAGTTACAGTACTTGATGCACAATCAGGTGTTGAACCTCAAACTGAAACAGTTTGGCGTCAGGCTACAACTTATGGTGTTCCACGTATCGTATTTGTAAACAAAATGGACAAATTAGGTGCTAACTTCGAATACTCTGTAAGTACATTACATGATCGTTTACAAGCTAACGCTGCTCCAATCCAATTACCAATTGGTGCGGAAGACGAATTCGAAGCAATCATTGACTTAGTTGAAATGAAATGTTTCAAATATACAAATGATTTAGGTACTGAAATTGAAGAAATTGAAATTCCTGAAGACCACTTAGATAGAGCTGAAGAAGCTCGTGCTAGCTTAATCGAAGCAGTTGCAGAAACTAGCGACGAATTAATGGAAAAATATCTTGGTGACGAAGAAATTTCAGTTTCTGAATTAAAAGAAGCTATCCGCCAAGCTACTACTAACGTAGAATTCTACCCAGTACTTTGTGGTACAGCTTTCAAAAACAAAGGTGTTCAATTAATGCTTGACGCTGTAATTGATTACTTACCTTCACCACTAGACGTTAAACCAATTATTGGTCACCGTGCTAGCAACCCTGAAGAAGAAGTAATCGCGAAAGCAGACGATTCAGCTGAATTCGCTGCATTAGCGTTCAAAGTTATGACTGACCCTTATGTTGGTAAATTAACATTCTTCCGTGTGTATTCAGGTACAATGACATCTGGTTCATACGTTAAGAACTCTACTAAAGGTAAACGTGAACGTGTAGGTCGTTTATTACAAATGCACGCTAACTCACGTCAAGAAATCGATACTGTATACTCTGGAGATATCGCTGCTGCGGTAGGTCTTAAAGATACAGGTACTGGTGATACTTTATGTGGTGAGAAAAATGACATTATCTTGGAATCAATGGAATTCCCAGAGCCAGTTATTCACTTATCAGTAGAGCCAAAATCTAAAGCTGACCAAGATAAAATGACTCAAGCTTTAGTTAAATTACAAGAAGAAGACCCAACATTCCATGCACACACTGACGAAGAAACTGGACAAGTTATCATCGGTGGTATGGGTGAGCTTCACTTAGACATCTTAGTAGACCGTATGAAGAAAGAATTCAACGTTGAATGTAACGTAGGTGCTCCAATGGTTTCATATCGTGAAACATTCAAATCATCTGCACAAGTTCAAGGTAAATTCTCTCGTCAATCTGGTGGTCGTGGTCAATACGGTGATGTTCACATTGAATTCACACCAAACGAAACAGGCGCAGGTTTCGAATTCGAAAACGCTATCGTTGGTGGTGTAGTTCCTCGTGAATACATTCCATCAGTAGAAGCTGGTCTTAAAGATGCTATGGAAAATGGTGTTTTAGCAGGTTATCCTTTAATTGATGTTAAAGCTAAATTATATGATGGTTCATACCATGATGTCGATTCATCTGAAATGGCCTTCAAAATTGCTGCATCATTAGCACTTAAAGAAGCTGCTAAAAAATGTGATCCTGTAATCTTAGAACCAATGATGAAAGTAACTATTGAAATGCCTGAAGAGTACATGGGTGATATCATGGGTGACGTAACATCTCGTCGTGGACGTGTTGATGGTATGGAACCTCGTGGTAATGCACAAGTTGTTAATGCTTATGTACCACTTTCAGAAATGTTCGGTTATGCAACATCATTACGTTCAAACACTCAAGGTCGCGGTACTTACACTATGTACTTCGATCACTATGCTGAAGTTCCAAAATCAATCGCTGAAGATATTATCAAGAAAAATAAAGGTGAATAATATAACTTGTTTTGACTAGCTAGCCTAGGTTAAAATACAAGGTGAGCTTAAATGTAAGCTATCATCTTTATAGTTTGATTTTTTGGGGTGAATGCATTATAAAAGAATTGTAAAATTCTTTTTGCATCGCTATAAATAATTTCTCATGATGGTGAGAAACTATCATGAGAGATAAATTTAAATATTATTTTTAATTAGAATAGGAGAGATTTTATAATGGCAAAAGAAAAATTCGATCGTTCTAAAGAACATGCCAATATCGGTACTATCGGTCACGTTGACCATGGTAAAACAACATTAACAGCAGCAATCGCTACTGTATTAGCAAAAAATGGTGACTCAGTTGCACAATCATATGACATGATTGACAACGCTCCAGAAGAAAAAGAACGTGGTATCACAATCAATACTTCTCACATTGAGTACCAAACTGACAAACGTCACTACGCTCACGTTGACTGCCCAGGACACGCTGACTACGTTAAAAACATGATCACTGGTGCTGCTCAAATGGACGGCGGTATCTTAGTAGTATCTGCTGCTGACGGTCCAATGCCACAAACTCGTGAACACATTCTTTTATCACGTAACGTTGGTGTACCAGCATTAGTAGTATTCTTAAACAAAGTTGACATGGTTGACGATGAAGAATTATTAGAATTAGTAGAAATGGAAGTTCGTGACTTATTAAGCGAATATGACTTCCCAGGTGACGATGTACCTGTAATCGCTGGTTCAGCATTAAAAGCTTTAGAAGGCGATGCTCAATACGAAGAAAAAATCTTAGAATTAATGGAAGCTGTAGATACTTACATTCCAACTCCAGAACGTGATTCTGACAAACCATTCATGATGCCAGTTGAGGACGTATTCTCAATCACTGGTCGTGGTACTGTTGCTACAGGCCGTGTTGAACGTGGTCAAATCAAAGTTGGTGAAGAAGTTGAAATCATCGGTTTACATGACACATCTAAAACAACTGTTACAGGTGTTGAAATGTTCCGTAAATTATTAGACTACGCTGAAGCTGGTGACAACATTGGTGCATTATTACGTGGTGTTGCTCGTGAAGACGTACAACGTGGTCAAGTATTAGCTGCTCCTGGTTCAATTACACCACATACTGAATTCAAAGCAGAAGTATACGTATTATCAAAAGACGAAGGTGGACGTCACACTCCATTCTTCTCAAACTATCGTCCACAATTCTATTTCCGTACTACTGACGTAACTGGTGTTGTTCACTTACCAGAAGGTACTGAAATGGTAATGCCTGGTGATAACGTTGAAATGACAGTAGAATTAATCGCTCCAATCGCGATTGAAGACGGTACTCGTTTCTCAATCCGTGAAGGTGGACGTACTGTAGGATCAGGCGTTGTTACTGAAATCATTAAATAATTTCTAATTTCTTAGATTTTATATAAAAAGAAGATCCCTCAATCGAGGGGTCTTTTTTTAATGTGTAAATTTTGTAATGGCTATTCGATTTAGAAGAACAATAATTGATGAAAGACTGACTAATAAAACTTATAACTGATAATACTGTTTAAATAAAATTGTTGAGTCTTGGACATTGTAAAATGCTCCCTTCAAAGTTTTCATTTTTTCAATGTCTACTTTGAAGGGAGCATTTCATTAGTTTATGTCTCAGATTCATATCTTTCAATTAATTTAAATGCTTAATTTGTTTTAAATACTTGCTCTAATTCTATGATTTTTAAAAATACAGCTACAGCGTATTTTAATGATTTTTCATCAATATCAAATTTGGGATTATGGTGTGGCGCTGTAATACCTTTACTTTCATTACCACAACCAGTCAGAAAGAATGCACCTGGTCGTACTTTCAAATAATGTGAAAAATCTTCTCCAATCATCATTAAATCTGATTCATTAAAGCGTACATGTAAGTCATTTGTTGCTTCTTTAATAACTTGATATGCTTTCTCGTTATTATGGACAGGCAAATACCCTTTAATATAATTCAAATCATAGTTAATATCATTTGCTATTGCTAAACCTTGTAGAAGCTTATCCATTTTGTCCATTACATGATTCTGTATATCTGAATCGAAAGTTCTAACTGTACCTTTACAAAATGCTTGATCAGGAATAACGCTATCTGTGGTGCCTGCTTGAATCATTCCAAATGAAAGTACAGCTTGTTT
Organism: Staphylococcus sp. T93; assembly: GCF_016743875.1. NCBI lineage: Bacteria > Bacillati > Bacillota > Bacilli > Caryophanales > Staphylococcaceae > Staphylococcus > Staphylococcus sp. T93. The sequence goes on from NZ_CP068247.1 coordinate 47,573, forward strand.
AACTGGATCGATCGTACGTGAAATTATTTTTTGTGCACTTAAAATGAACTCTGCCATGATTACTATTGGGTCAATGGTTTCATGAGGTTTGGCACCATGACCACCACGACCTTTAAATGTGACGCTAAATTCATCTGGAGAGGCCATGATTGCCCCCGCACGTGAATGAATAGTTCCAGTAGGATAACCACTCCATAAATGTGTACCGTAAATTCTATCTACATTTTCCAGACATCCAGCATCTATCATTTCTTGAGAACCACCTGGCATGATTTCTTCACCGTACTGGAATATTAATACAACATTACCTTCTAATAAATGTTTATGTTCATCTAAAATCTCTGCTACAGTAAGTAAAATTGCTGTATGACCATCATGCCCACACGCATGCATACATCCTGGATTTTTAGACTTATAAGGCACATCGTTTAATTCCTCGACAGGTAACGCATCAAAGTCAGCTCTTAATGCAATGGTAGGTCCTGTGCCCAAGCCTTTAAATGTGGCTTTGATACCATTGCGGCCGATAGGAGTTTCAATATCACAAGATAACTGGCTTAATTGGTTAACAATATAATCATGTGTTTGAAATTCTTCAAAAGATAACTCAGGATATTGGTGTAAATAACGTCTGAGTTGAATTGTTTTATTTTCTTTATTATTTGCTAGTTGGAACCAATCTAACACCCTTATCACTACTTTCTAAAATAATGTTTATAGTATAACATTTTATGAAATTATCGTACTAAATGATTGCTTTGAGATATTTTATCTATGAATGATAAGGCTTTCAAGTTATGTAGAATTACTGTATGATAAAGGTATTACCAAACAATACTTAAGGGGGATTATATACTGTGGTTCAATCATTACATGAGTTTTTAGAGGAAAATATAAATTATCTAAAAGAAAATGGTTTGTATAATGAAATAGATACAATTGAAGGTGCAAACGGACCAGAAATCAAAATCAATGGGAAATCATACATTAACTTATCTTCAAATAATTATTTAGGACTAGCAACAAATGAAGATTTGAAATCAGCTGCAAAAGCAGCTATTGATACACATGGTGTAGGTGCAGGCGCTGTTCGTACAATCAATGGTACATTAGATTTACACGACGAATTAGAAGAAACACTAGCAAAATTTAAAGGAACAGAAGCTGCAATAGCTTATCAATCAGGATTTAATTGTAATATGGCTGCTATTTCAGCTGTCATGAATAAAAATGATGCTATTTTATCAGATGAGCTTAATCATGCATCAATTATTGATGGATGTCGCTTATCTAAAGCTAAAATTATTCGAGTTAACCATTCAGACATGGATGATTTACGTGCGAAAGCAAAAGAAGCAGTTGAATCAGGTCAATACAATAAAGTGATGTATATCACTGATGGCGTTTTTAGTATGGATGGTGATGTGGCTAAATTACCTGAAATTGTAGAAATTGCAGAAGAATTTGGTTTATTAACTTATGTTGACGACGCTCATGGTTCAGGTGTTATGGGTAAAGGCGCTGGTACGGTTAAACATTTTGGTTTACAAGATAAAATCGATTTCCAAATAGGTACGCTTTCTAAAGCAATTGGTGTCGTTGGCGGTTATGTAGCAGGTACAAAAGAGTTAATAGATTGGTTAAAAGCACAATCACGACCATTCTTATTCTCTACATCATTAGCACCTGGGGATACCAAAGCAATAACTGAAGCAGTTAAAAAGTTAATGGATTCAACTGAATTACATGATAAATTATGGAACAATGCACAATATTTAAAAAATGGATTGTCAAAATTAGGATATGATACAGGTGAGTCAGAAACTCCAATTACACCAGTAATTATTGGTGATGAAAAAACAACTCAAGAATTTAGTAAGCGTTTAAAAGACGAAGGTGTCTATGTGAAATCTATCGTTTTCCCAACAGTACCAAGAGGTACAGGACGTGTAAGAAATATGCCTACAGCTGCACATACAAAAGACATGTTAGATGAAGCAATTGCGGCTTATGAAAAAGTAGGAAAAGAAATGAAGTTGATTTAATATTTATTTATTCCCACGGCAAATATTGTCGTGGGCTTTTTTTAATGTTTAGTTTATTAACAGTAAGTTCGTATATCAATGTTTAGTGCTCCCCAAAATTGAAGTTTGAATTTTAAAAGCATCTTGTAGAATTTAGTTGTATTTTTTTCAAAGAAATTCATTTTGATTATTTTTGATAATGAGCATTTTAATAGTAATACATGTTTATAGTGTGTAGTATATGTCTATACTAGTAGTAACTATATAGAGAAAGTAGGAATAAACTATGTCACAAGATGTAAATGAATTAAGTAAGCAACCAACGCCAGATAAAGCAGAAGATAACGCATTTTTCCCATCACCATATTCCCTTAGTCAATATACAGCACCTAAAACAGATTTTGATGGTGTTGAACACAAAGGTGCCTATAAAGATGGTAAATGGAAAGTATTGATGATTGCTGCTGAAGAGCGATATGTATTATTGGAAAATGGAAAAATGTTCTCTACGGGTAATCATCCTGTTGAAATGTTATTACCTTTACATCATTTAATGGAAGCAGGTTTTGACGTTGATGTTGCGACATTATCTGGTTATCCAGTTAAATTAGAATTATGGGCTATGCCAACTGAAGACGAGGCAGTTATAAGTACTTATAATAAATTGAAAGAAAAATTAAAACAGCCAAAAAAATTAGCAGATGTGATTAAAAATGAATTAGGACCTGATTCAGACTATTTATCTGTCTTTATCCCAGGCGGACATGCTGCAGTTGTTGGTATTTCTGAAAGTGAGGACGTTCAACAAACATTAGATTGGGCATTAGACAATGACCGCTTTATAGTTACATTATGTCATGGACCAGCAGCACTACTTTCAGCAGGGCTTAACAGAGAAAAATCTCCATTAGAAGGATACTCTGTTTGTGTCTTCCCTGACTCATTAGATGAAGGTGCAAATATTGAAATAGGTTATTTACCTGGACGCTTGAAATGGTTAGTTGCTGATTTATTAACTAAACAAGGATTAAAAGTAGTTAACGACGATATGACAGGAAGAACGTTAAAAGATCGTAAATTATTAACAGGTGACAGTCCTTTAGCTTCAAATGAGTTAGGAAAATTAGCAGTTAATGAAATGTTAAATGCAATACAAAATAAATAATTAAATATTAATTAGAGGAGCCTCATATGTAAATGTATGAGGGCTCTTTTTTTTGGCAAAATTTAAGTGATACTTGTAAAATAGAACCTATTATGAGTATGATTTAAGAAAACGCTTGCAAAACTAATAACCGCAACTAGCGATATGGAGGAAACATGATGTCTTATAGCATTGGAATTGATTATGGAACTGCTTCAGGCCGTGTGTTTTTAATTAATACAACTAACGGTCAAGTAGTATCAAAATTTGTGAAACCATATACACATGGTGTCATTGAGAGTGAATTAAATGGTTTGAAAATACCACATACATATGCACTTCAAAATAGTAATGATTATTTAGAAATTATGGAAGAAGGAATATCATATATAGTACGTGAATCAAAAATAGATCCAGACAATATAGTAGGTATTGGTATAGACTTTACTTCATCTACTATTATTTTTACTGACGAAAACCTTAACCCGGTACATAACTTAAAACAATTTAAAAACAATCCACATGCGTATGTGAAACTTTGGAAACATCATGGTGCATATAAAGAGGCAGAGAAATTATATCAAACTGCTATTGAAAATAATAATAAGTGGTTAGGCCATTATGGATATAATGTTAGTAGTGAATGGATGATTCCCAAAATAATGGAGGTCATGAATCGAGCACCAGAAATTATGGAAAAAACGGCTTATATTATGGAAGCGGGCGATTGGATTGTAAATAAATTAACTAATAAAAATGTACGCTCGAATTGTGGATTAGGTTTCAAAGCATTTTGGGAAGAAGAAACAGGGTTTCATTATGATTTATTTGATAAAATAGACCCCAAATTATCAAAAGTAATTCAAGATAAAGTATCTGCACCGGTTGTTAATATTGGTGAAGCAGTAGGGAAACTGGATGATAAAATGGCACAGAAATTAGGATTATCAAAAGAAACTATGGTAAGTCCTTTTATTATTGATGCCCATGCTAGTTTATTAGGTATTGGGTCTGAAAAAGATAAAGAAATGACTATGGTGATGGGAACAAGCACATGCCATCTTATGTTAAATGAAAAGCAACATCAAGTGCCAGGTATATCAGGTTCTGTAAAAGGAGCAATTATTCCAGAATTATTTGCTTATGAAGCGGGGCAATCAGCAGTAGGTGATTTGTTTGAGTATGTCGCTAAGCAAGCACCAAAGTCATATGTAGATGAAGCAGAAAATAGAAATATGACTGTATTTGAATTAATGAATGAAAAGATAAAACATCAAATGCCAGGTGAAAGTGGGCTCATTGCTCTTGATTGGCATAATGGAAATCGAAGTGTATTAAGTGATAGCAATTTAACAGGTTGTATCTTTGGATTAACTTTACAAACTAAGCATGAGGATATTTATAGAGCATATTTAGAAGCTACAGCATTTGGTACTAAGATGATTATGCAACAGTATCAAGATTGGCATATGGAAGTAGAAAAGGTATTTGCATGTGGCGGTATACCTAAAAAGAATGCTGTTATGATGGATATCTATGCGAATGTACTGAATAAAAAACTAATTGTTATGGATAGTGAGTATGCACCAGCAATAGGCGCAGCAATATTAGGTGCAGTCAGTGGTGGCGCACATAATTCAATTAATGACGCAGTTGATGCTATGAAAGAGCCAATTTTATACGAAATTAATCCAGAAGCGGAAAAAGTACAAAGGTATGAAACATTATTTAAAGCTTATAAGGCTTTACATGATATCCATGGTTATAAAAAAGCTAATATAATGAAAGATATCCAGAGTTTAAGAGTTGAGGGATAAAAAATTTAATTTGACAGTAATTAGCAATAATAAACGCTATAAATTACTAAAATCAATTAATACAACTAGAATTTCCATTTACAGAAATATCAGCAACATGTACATGTCATATATACAAGAAAGCGCTTTTATATTATAATTATTATGAAAATGAATATTATGTCCGCTTGTGATGGACTATAGCTATATAGAAGAGACAAAGGAGATATTTCTATGAAAAAAATTATGATTACTGGTGCATTAGGACAAATTGGTACAGAATTAGTTGTTAAGTGCAGAGAAATTTATGGGACAGATAATGTTCTTGCTACAGATATTAGGGAACCTGAAGCAGACTCACCTGTACAAAATGGACCATTTGAAATCTTAGACGTAACAGATCGTGACCGTATGTTTGAGTTAGTTAGGGACTTTGAAGCGGATAGTCTAATGCATATGGCAGCATTATTATCAGCAACTGCTGAGAAAAATCCAATTCTAGCTTGGGATTTAAATATGGGTGGATTAATGAATGCATTAGAAGCTGCAAGAACTTATAATTTGCACTTTTTCACACCAAGTTCAATTGGTGCATTTGGAGACTCAACTCCTAAAGTTAATACGCCACAAGTAACGATTCAGCAACCTACGACAATGTATGGTGTAAATAAAGTAGCTGGAGAATTATTGTGTCAATACTATTTCAAACGTTTTGGTGTAGATACAAGAAGTGTTAGATTCCCAGGTTTAATCTCGCATGTTAAAGAGCCAGGTGGCGGTACTACAGACTATGCTGTTGAAATATACTTCAAAGCAGTAAGAGAGGGTCATTATACAAGCTTCATAGATAAAGGCACGTATATGGATATGATGTATATGGATGATGCAATTGAAGCAATTATTAAACTTATGGAAGCAGACGACGCTAAATTAGAAACTAGAAATGGTTATAATTTGAGCGCAATGAGTTTTGATCCAGAGATGGTAAAAGAAGCAATTCAAGAATACTATCCCAATTTTACATTAGATTACGATGTTGATCCTATTAGACAAGGTATCGCTAATAGTTGGCCGGATTCTATTGATACAAGCTGTTCACGTGGCGAATGGGGATTTGATCCTAAATATGATTTAGCGAGCATGACTAAATTAATGTTAGAAGCTATTGAACAAAAAGATACTGTTAAAAATAATAACTAATCATTTCCATTCACTTTAATACACGGAATGATATTTTAAATTACTCTTTATTTTAATAAACTAGTGCATGAATTCTAATATTATTCATTATACTTATTGAATTCGCGAGCTTAGTTCATTTTAAAGTAAAGAGTTTTTTGTATGTAAAGTATATTAGTAAAACACAGATTACTTGTCTCTGTGAAATTAATACGTTTATACTAAAAGATATAGTCTTTCTAGAAATCTGTTAATTAATTTTGAATTTTTAGAAAATTTGTTGAACAGCAAAATATGGATTGTTATAATTTAAGTTAAACAAATTCTTATACAATATTATTAGGAGGCAATCACCATGTCACAAGCAGTTAAAGTTGAACGACGAGAAACATTAAAACAAAAACCAAATACATCTCAACTAGGTTTTGGTAAATATTTTACTGATTATATGTTGAGTTATGATTATGATGCAGATAAAGGATGGCATGATTTGAAGATAGTACCTTATGGTCCTATTGAAATTTCACCTGCTGCACAAGGTGTTCATTATGGTCAATCGGTATTCGAAGGATTAAAAGCATATAAAAGAGATGGGGAAGTTGCACTTTTCCGTCCTGAAGAAAATTTTAAGCGTCTTAATAACTCGTTAGCACGATTAGAAATGCCTCAAGTAGACGAAGCAGAATTGTTAGAGGGGCTAAAACAATTAGTTGATATTGAAAGAGATTGGATTCCTGAAGGGGAAGGTCAATCATTATATATTCGTCCATTTGTTTTTGCAACAGAAGGGGCACTTGGCGTTGGTGCATCACATCAGTATAAATTATTAATTATTTTATCTCCTTCAGGTGCATATTATGGTGGTGAAACTTTAAAACCAACTAAAATCTATGTAGAAGATGAATATGTGCGTGCTGTTCGTGGCGGTGTAGGCTTTGCAAAAGTTGCAGGTAACTATGCGGCAAGTTTATTAGCACAAACTAATGCAAATAAATTAGGTTATGACCAAGTATTATGGCTTGATGGTGTTGAACAGAAATATATCGAAGAAGTTGGTAGCATGAACATTTTCTTCGTTGAAAATGGCAAAGTAATTACACCAGAGTTGAATGGCAGTATTTTACCTGGTATTACACGTAAATCTATTATCGAATTAGCTAAAAACTTAGGATATGAAGTCGAAGAGCGCCGCGTTTCAATCGATGAATTATTCGAATCATATGATAAAGGTGAGTTAACAGAAGTATTTGGTAGTGGTACTGCAGCAGTTATTTCACCTGTGGGTACATTGAGATACGAAGATCGTGAAATCGTTATTAATAATAATGAGACTGGTGAAATTACTCAAAAATTATACGACGTCTATACTGGTATTCAAAATGGTACTTTAGAAGATAAAAATGGTTGGAGAGTCGTTGTACCAAAATATTAATAAAAATTGAATATAATCATGAAAACAATATGCAAAAGTTAATCATGACTAAAATCCCTTTCAATGAAGCGAAGCATGGTAATAAATTAAGTTTACAATGTTTATTGTTAAGTATTGAAGGGGATTTCACTTATTATTATATTTAATTCAATATTTAAATAGAACAATACTACGAGTTCATTTTCAGGGGATAACGAATATCATAGAATCAGCATAATACGAAATAAATAAATAGGAGTATTGATATCAATGGAATGGATATTATTTGATAAAGATGGTACGTTAATTGAATTTGATAGAAGTTGGGAAAAAATAGGGGTACGATTTGTACAATCATTGCTTGAGACTTTCCCAGTACATAATAAAGAAGCTGCTTTAAGACAACTCGGTGTCATTAAAGAATCTATTGATCCAAAATCAGTGATGGGTTCAGGATCTTTACAACAAATTATCCAGGCATTTAATGATGTGACGGGACAAGATACAACCGACTGGTCCAAGTCAACAAGTCAAAAGCTGGTAGATGAACGTATTCCTGAAATTAATTGGGTAGAAGGTGTTAAAGAAGCACTTATCGATTTGAAAGCAAAAGGCTATCAACTTGGTATTGTTACGAGTGATACTAAAAAAGGTGTAGAACAATTTTTAGCACATACCAATGCTACCTCGTTGTTCGATTTGATCATTTCTACCGAAGCGGATGCCTATGAGAAGCCAAATCCTAAAGTATTATCGCCTTTATTTGAGCAATATAATGTAGATCCTCAGAAAGTAGCTATAGTAGGAGACACTGCTAATGATATGAAGACAGCAAGTAATGCAAATTTAGGTATGGCAATAGGTGTATTAACAGGTATTGCAACAAAAGAAGAATTACATGAAGCTGATATTATTTTAAATAGTGCGGCAGATATTTTAGAAGCTTTAAATTAAAAAGAAAGACATAGTGTATATGTGAATTAATGTATTCGATAGAATTGATAAAATAATCGATAATATCTATGGAATATACATTGAATATAAACATATACGCTATGTCTTTAGTCTTTTATCGTGTATCTACTTGTCGATATGTTTGAATAATTCGAGCAATTTTGTTTATCATAGGATTTAAAGATTCGGGGTCCTTATGGATATCATATTCATTAATATTGATACGTACAACTGGACATGCATTAAAGCTATTAATCCAATCGTCATAGCGTTTAAATAGCTTTTTCCAGTATTCAGGGTCTGTATTAATTTCCATTTCGCGACCACGTTCAATAATACGATCAATGACCTCATCATAGTTACATTCTAAATAAATCATTACATCAGGTTTAGGAAAATAAGGTGTCATGACCATGGCATTAAATAAGTCTGAATATGTTTTGAAATCTTCTTTACTCATTGTGCCTTCTTCTTCATGCATTTTTGCAAAAATATCAACATCTTCATAAATTGATCGATCTTGGACAAAGCCACCACCATATTCAAACATACGCTTTTGTTCTTTAAAACGTTCAGCTAAGAAGTAAATTTGCAAATGGAAACTCCATCGTTCAAAATCGCTGTAAAATTTATCTAAATATGGATTATGTTCGACATTTTCAAAAGACGTTTTAAAGTTTAATTTATCTGCAAGTGCTTGCGTTAGTGTTGATTTTCCAACACCAACTGTACCTGCAATGGTTATAATGGCATTTTGTGGAATACCGTAATTATTCATTGGTAATATCTCCTATCATAGGTAATATAATATGTAATATATCTTCGTAATCTTGTTCATTTTTAAGAAAATCAATAGAAGTTGTATCGATTAAAACTACATTTGAACCATTACTTTGTAAGGACTCATAATACTCACGATAATCTTTTTTTAACTTTAACAGATATTCATCTTCTATTTGATGCTCAAAACTACGGTTACGTTTAGCAATTCTAGATTTTAACACATCAAGGTCTGCATCTAAAAAGATAATCATATTCGGCATAATCATATCTTCAGTTAAAATATCATAAATTTTACTGAATTTCTGAAATTCAACAGAACTCAAAGTATTTTTAGCAAATATCTTATTTTTATGTATATGATAATCACTAACTACACCTTGATTTAGTTGTGTTACATCTTGAAATTGCTTATATCTATTGCATAAAAAGAACATTTCAGTTTGAAAACTCCATTTAGAGATATCTTCATAAAAGTCTGATAAAAATGGATTTTCTGTGATGATTTCTTTTTCTTCATAAAAATCTAAAGTTTGACTTAATTTGTGTGCAAGTGAAGATTTACCTACGCCAATAGGACCTTCAATTGCTATAAAAGGTTTGTTCATATTCACATCTCCAAATGTTAAAATAGACATTGAGTATTGTACCATAAGTGAGGTATCTGGACATAAATGACAAATGATATATATTTTATGACATTAGCGATTGAAGAAGCTAAAAAAGCAGCTCAACTAGGCGAAGTACCTATAGGTGCTATCATCACTAAAGATGATGAAGTTATCGCTAGAGCACATAATTTAAGAGAAACACTACAACAACCAACGGCGCATGCTGAACATATTGCAATTGAACGTGCAGCCAAAGTGTTAGGTAGTTGGCGTTTAGAAGGTTGCACATTATATGTAACCTTAGAACCATGTGTCATGTGCGCAGGAACAATTGTAATGAGTCGCATTCCAAGAGTCGTCTATGGCGCAGATGATCCTAAAGGTGGTTGTAGTGGCAGTTTAATGAATTTATTGCAACAATCTAATTTTAATCATCGTGCAATTGTTGATAAAGGTGTACTTAAAGAAGCATGTAGCACATTATTAACAACATTTTTTAAAAACTTAAGAGCCAATAAGAAATCCACCAATTAGACGATAGTACATACTAATTAAAATTTGTTAGAATTACATTATATGATAAATTAATGACAATATAAATGTTAATAGAAAAGTATGTGCGCTGAGTATATATTCTTATTTAAGAACAAGATTTTAAATTTACGAAACGAGGTAACATAATGATAAAACTAATAGCCACTGATATGGATGGCACGCTACTTAATGCAGCACATGAAATTTCTCAACCTAATATTGATGCGATTAAATACGCTCAAGAACAAGGGATAACGGTTGTTATCGCGACAGGTCGAGCATTTTATGAAGCACAAGCACCAGTTGCTGACACAGATTTAACAGTACCATATATTTGTTTGAATGGTGCTGAAGTACGTGATGAAACTTTCAATGTAATGAGCACTTCACACCTTAATAAATCGTTAGTACACAAAATTACAAATGTTTTAAAAGATGCAGGTATTTATTATCAAGTATACACGAGTCGTGCGATTTATACTGAAGATCCACAAAGAGATTTAGACATTTACATAGATATTGCTGAGCGTGCAGGTCAACATGCAAACGTTGAGCGTATTAAAAATGGTATTCAAAGACGCATAGATAATGGTACGTTGAAAGTTGTTGATAATTATGATGCTATTGAAAACATACCTGGTGAATTAATTATGAAAATATTAGCATTTGATGGAAATTTAGAAAAAATTGACAAAGCTAGTAAAATTTTAGCTGAATCTCCGAATTTAGCTATATCATCATCTTCGAGAGGAAATATAGAAATAACGCATTCAGATGCACAAAAAGGTATTGCGCTAGAAACAATTGCCGAAAGATTAGGGATTGAAATGAAAGAAGTCATGTCAATAGGTGACAATTTAAATGACTTATCAATGTTAGAGAAAGTTGGCTATCCAGTTGCGATGGAAAATGGTGCAGAAGAAGTTAAAAAAATAGCGAAATATGTCACAGATACGAATGAAAATAGTGGTGTTGGAAAAGCTATTATGAAATTATTACGTGAACAACAAGTTTAATAAAAAAAGAGGGGTCAAATATGAAAGGATTAATTATTATTGGCAGTGCACAAGTGAATTCACATACAAGTGCACTAGCAAGATACTTAACTGAGCATTTTAAAACACATGATATTGAAGCGGAAATATTCGATTTAGCAGAAAAACCGTTAAATCAATTAGATTTTTCAGGAACAACACCGTCTATTGATGAAATCAAACAAAATATGAAAGATTTAAAAGAGAAAGCAATGGCGGCGGACTTTTTAATATTAGGAACGCCAAACTATCATGGTTCATATTCTGGAATATTGAAAAATGCATTAGATCATCTAAATATGGATTATTTTAAAATGAAACCTGTAGGCTTAATAGGAAATAGTGGTGGTATTGTTAGTTCAGAGCCATTGTCACATTTAAGAGTAATCGTCAGAAGTTTACTAGGCATTGCTGTACCAACTCAAATAGCAACACATGATTCTGATTTTGCTAAAAATGAAGATGGTTCATATTACTTAAATGATAGTGAATTCCAATTACGAGCAAGATTATTTGTCGATCAAATTGTATCTTTTGTGAATAATAGTCCATATGAACATTTAAAATAATATTAAAAAATATGTAAATATACATTAAAAATAGGTATGTAGCTTAAGGTATTTCATTGAGAATGCTTTTAAGTCACATGCCTATTTTTTGTTCTAATGCACCAATAGTAAGCCTTTGATATTACTGTTGTGAGCAATGTTATTAATTAAAATAAGATGTAATAGCGAATTGAAAACAAGCTTAGATTAAAAGTGAGTTTTAAAAATATAGATAAATAATTTAAAGCAATTAAAGAAAAAAAGTATTAAAAATTGCAATTCTTAAACTGTTATTCATATTAATATTTCTAGCAAATAACATTGTAAAATAAAGAAAAATAATTAAAGTATTGCACTTTATTGAAATTTATATTACGATAGTAATGCAGAAATTTATATATGCAAAATATTATATTTATCAAATTTTGATATTTTAAAGGAGTATTATTAAATGAATAATAAAAAGACAGCAACAAATAGAAAAGGCATGATACCAAATCGATTAAACAAATTTTCGATAAGAAAGTATTCTGTAGGTACTGCTTCAATTTTAGTAGGGACAACATTGATTTTTGGGTTAAGTGGTCATGAAGCTAAAGCGGCAGAACATACGAATGGAGAATTAAATCAATCAAAAAATGAAACGACAGCCCCAAGTGAGAATAAAACAACTAAAAAAGTTGATAGTCGTCAACTAAAAGACAATACGCAAACTGCAACTGCAGATCAGCCTAAAGTGACAATGAGTGATAGTGCAACAGTTAAAGAAACTAGTAGTAACATGCAATCACCACAAAACGCTACAGCTAATCAATCTACTACAAAAACTAGCAATGTAACAACAAATGATAAATCATCAACTACATATAGTAATGAAACTGATAAAAGTAATTTAACACAAGCAAAAGATGTTTCAACTACACCTAAAACAACGACTATTAAACCAAGAACTTTAAATCGCATGGCAGTGAATACTGTTGCAGCTCCACAACAAGGAACAAATGTTAATGATAAAGTACATTTTTCAAATATTGACATTGCGATTGATAAAGGACATGTTAATCAGACTACTGGTAAAACTGAATTTTGGGCAACTTCAAGTGATGTTTTAAAATTAAAAGCAAATTACACAATCGATGATTCTGTTAAAGAGGGCGATACATTTACTTTTAAATATGGTCAATATTTCCGTCCAGGATCAGTAAGATTACCTTCACAAACTCAAAATTTATATAATGCCCAAGGTAATATTATTGCAAAAGGTATTTATGATAGTACAACAAACACAACAACATATACTTTTACGAACTATGTAGATCAATATACAAATGTTAGAGGTAGCTTTGAACAAGTTGCATTTGCGAAACGTAAAAATGCAACAACTGATAAAACAGCTTATAAAATGGAAGTAACTTTAGGTAATGATACATATAGCGAAGAAATCATTGTCGATTATGGTAATAAAAAAGCACAACCGCTTATTTCAAGTACAAACTATATTAACAATGAAGATTTATCGCGTAATATGACTGCATATGTAAATCAACCTAAAAATACATATACTAAACAAACGTTTGTTACTAATTTAACTGGATATAAATTTAATCCAAATGCAAAAAACTTCAAAATTTACGAAGTGACAGATCAAAATCAATTTGTGGATAGTTTCACCCCTGATACTTCAAAACTTAAAGATGTTACTGATCAATTCGATGTTATTTATAGTAATGATAATAAAACAGCTACAGTCGATTTAATGAAAGGCCAAACAAGCAGCAATAAACAATACATCATTCAACAAGTTGCTTATCCAGATAATAGTTCAACAGATAATGGAAAAATTGATTATACTTTAGACACTGACAAAACTAAATATAGTTGGTCAAATAGTTATTCAAATGTGAATGGCTCATCAACTGCTAATGGCGACCAAAAGAAATATAATCTAGGTGACTATGTATGGGAAGATACAAATAAAGATGGTAAACAAGATGCCAATGAAAAAGGGATTAAAGGTGTTTATGTCATTCTTAAAGATAGTAACGGTAAAGAATTAGATCGTACGACAACAGATGAAAATGGTAAATATCAGTTCACTGGTTTAAGCAATGGAACTTATAGTGTAGAGTTTTCAACACCAGCCGGTTATACACCGACAACTGCAAATGTAGGTACAGATGATGCTGTAGATTCTGATGGACTAACTACAACAGGTGTCATTAAAGACGCTGACAACATGACATTAGATAGTGGATTCTACAAAACACCAAAATATAGTTTAGGTGATTATGTTTGGTACGACAGTAATAAAGATGGTAAACAAGATTCGACTGAAAAAGGAATTAAAGGTGTTAAAGTTACTTTGCAAAACGAAAAAGGCGAAGTAATTGGTACAACTGAAACAGATGAAAATGGTAAATACCGCTTTGATAATTTAGATAGTGGTAAATACAAAGTTATCTTTGAAAAACCTGCTGGCTTAACTCAAACAGGTACAAATACAACTGAAGATGATAAAGATGCCGATGGTGGCGAAGTTGATGTAACAATTACGGATCATGATGATTTCACACTTGATAATGGCTACTACGAAGAAGAAACATCAGATAGCGACTCAGATTCTGACAGCGATTCAGACTCAGATAGCGACTCAGATTCAGATAGCGACTCAGATTCAGACAGCGATTCAGACAGCGACTCAGACTCAGATAGCGATTCAGATTCAGACAGCGACTCAGACTCAGACAGCGATTCAGACTCGGATAGCGACTCAGACTCAGATAGCGACTCAGATTCGGATAGCGACTCAGACTCAGATAGCGATTCAGATTCAGATAGCGATTCGGACTCAGACAGTGATTCAGATTCAGACTCAGATAGCGACTCAGATTCTGACAGCGATTCAGACTCAGACAGCGACTCAGACTCAGACAGTGATTCAGATTCAGACAGCGACTCAGATTCAGATAGCGACTCAGACTCAGATAGCGACTCAGATTCAGATAGCGATTCGGACTCAGACAACGACTCAGATTCAGATAGCGATTCAGATTCAGATAGCGACTCAGATTCGGACAGCGATTCAGACTCAGATAGCGATTCAGACTCAGACAGCGATTCAGATTCAGATAGCGACTCAGACTCAGATAGCGACTCAGACTCGGATAGCGATTCAGATTCAGACAGCGACTCAGATTCAGATAGCGATTCGGACTCAGACAACGACTCAGATTCAGATAGCGATTCAGATTCAGATGCAGGTAAACATACTCCGGCTAAACCAATGAGTACGGTTAAAGATCAGCATAAAACAGCTAAAGCATTACCAGAAACAGGTAGTGAAAATAATAATTCAAATAATGGCACATTATTCGGTGGATTATTCGCGGCATTAGGATCATTATTGTTATTCGGTCGTCGTAAAAAACAAAATAAATAATATGATTAACTTAACCAGGTCCATGTGGCCTGGTTTTTTCTGTTTAGAAATTCCCAGATATAAAACAAAAAATCTTTAAGGAATAGATACAATTTAATTTGTTACAGAAATGTAATTGTCTATGAATTAGAAAAGCTAAGATATTAATTTCAAGGGCAAATAATACTATTTTTTATGATGATTAAATAAAGATTACAAAACTCATAAAAACTTTTATTTAAACACAAATGTTAAATAACGTTTTACGATAAAGAAAAATAATTAAAGTATTGTGCTTTATCTAAAAATGTAATACTATATTGATATACATTTTTGTATTTAAAACAATTGTATTATTTAAAAATTTGATGAATTAGGAGTAATCTAATGCTAAACAGAGAAAATAAAACGGCAATAACAAGGAAAGGCATGGTATCCAATCGATTAAATAAATTTTCGATTAGAAAGTACACAGTGGGAACAGCATCAATTTTAGTAGGTACAACATTAATTTTTGGTCTGGGGAACCAAGAAGCAAAGGCTGCAGAAAGTACTAATAAAGAATTGAACGAAGCGACAACTTCAGCAAGTGATAATCAATCGAGTGATAAAGTTGATATGCAGCAACTAAATCAAGAAGACAATACTAAAAATGATAATCAAAAAGAAATGGTATCATCTCAAGGTAATGAAACGACTTCAAATGGGAATAAATTAATAGAAAAAGAAAGTGTACAATCTACCACTGGAAATAAAGTTGAAGTTTCAACTGCCAAATCAGATGAGCAAGCTTCACCAAAATCTACGAATGAAGATTTAAACACTAAACAAACTATAAGTAATCAAGAAGCGTTACAACCTGATTTGCAAGAGAATAAATCAGTGGTAAATGTTCAACCAACTAATGAGGAAAACAAAAAGGTAGATGCCAAAACTGAATCAACTACATTAAATGTTAAAAGTGATGCTATCAAGAGTAATGATGAAACTCTTGTTGATAACAATAGTAATTCAAATAATGAAAATAATGCAGATATCATTTTGCCAAAAAGTACAGCACCTAAACGTTTGAATACAAGAATGCGTATAGCAGCAGTACAGCCATCATCAACAGAGGCTAAAAATGTTAATGATTTAATCACATCAAATACAACATTAACTGTCGTTGATGCAGATAAAAACAATAAAATCGTACCAGCCCAAGATTATTTATCATTAAAATCACAAATTACAGTTGATGACAAAGTTAAATCAGGTGATTATTTCACAATTAAATACTCAGATACAGTACAAGTATATGGATTGAATCCGGAAGATATTAAAAATATTGGTGATATTAAAGATCCAAATAATGGTGAAACAATTGCGACTGCAAAACATGATACTGCAAATAATTTAATTACATATACATTTACAGATTATGTTGATCGATTTAATTCTGTACAAATGGGAATTAATTATTCAATTTATATGGATGCTGATACAATTCCTGTTAGTAAAAACGATGTTGAGTTTAATGTTACGATAGGTAATACTACAACAAAAACAACTGCTAACATTCAATATCCAGATTATGTTGTAAATGAGAAAAATTCAATTGGATCAGCGTTCACTGAAACAGTTTCACATGTTGGAAATAAAGAAAATCCAGGGTACTATAAACAAACGATTTATGTAAATCCATCGGAAAATTCTTTAACAAATGCCAAACTAAAAGTTCAAGCTTACCACTCAAGTTATCCTAATAATATCGGGCAAATAAATAAAGATGTAACAGATATAAAAATATATCAAGTTCCTAAAGGTTATACATTAAATAAAGGATACGATGTGAATACTAAAGAGCTTACAGATGTAACAAATCAATACTTGCAGAAAATTACATATGGCGACAACAATAGCGCTGTTATTGATTTTGGAAATGCAGATTCTGCTTATGTTGTAATGGTTAATACAAAATTCCAATATACAAATAGCGAAAGCCCAACACTTGTTCAAATGGCTACTTTATCTTCAACAGGTAATAAATCCGTTTCTACTGGCAATGCTTTAGGATTTACTAATAACCAAAGTGGCGGAGCTGGTCAAGAAGTATATAAAATTGGTAACTACGTATGGGAAGATACTAATAAAAACGGTGTTCAAGAATTAGGAGAAAAAGGCGTTGGCAATGTAACTGTAACTGTATTTGATAATAATACAAATACAAAAGTAGGAGAAGCAGTTACTAAAGAAGATGGGTCATACTTGATTCCAAACTTACCTAATGGAGATTACCGTGTAGAATTTTCAAACTTACCAAAAGGTTATGAAGTAACCCCTTCAAAACAAGGTAATAACGAAGAATTAGATTCAAACGGCTTATCTTCAGTTATTACAGTTAATGGCAAAGATAACTTATCTGCAGACTTAGGTATTTACAAACCTAAATACAACTTAGGTGACTATGTCTGGGAAGATACAAATAAAAATGGTATCCAAGACCAAGATGAAAAAGGTATATCTGGCGTAACGGTAACATTAAAAGATGAAAACGGTAACGTGTTAAAAACAGTTACAACAGACGCTGATGGCAAATATAAATTTACTGATTTAGATAATGGTAATTATAAAGTTGAATTTACTACACCAGAAGGCTATACACCGACTACAGTAACATCTGGTAGCGACATTGAAAAAGACTCTAATGGTTTAACAACAACAGGTGTTATTAATGGTGCTGATAACATGACATTAGATAGTGGATTCTACAAAACACCAAAATATAATTTAGGTAATTATGTATGGGAAGATACAAATAAAGATGGTAAGCAGGATTCAACTGAAAAAGGTATTTCAGGCGTAACAGTTACATTGAAAAATGAAAACGGTGAAGTTTTACAAACAACTAAAACAGATAAAGATGGTAAATATCAATTTACTGGATTAGAAAATGGAACTTATAAAGTTGAATTCGAAACACCATCAGGTTACACACCAACACAAGTAGGTTCAGGAACTGATGAAGGTATAGATTCAAATGGTACATCAACAACAGGTGTCATTAAAGATAAAGATAACGATACTATTGACTCTGGTTTCTACAAACCGACTTACAACTTAGGTGACTATGTATGGGAAGATACAAATAAAAACGGTGTTCAAGATAAAGATGAAAAGGGCATTTCAGGTGTAACAGTTACGTTAAAAGATGAAAACGACAAAGTTTTAAAAACAGTTACAACAGATGAAAATGGTAAATATCAATTCACTGATTTAAACAATGGAACTTATAAAGTTGAATTCGAGACACCATCAGGTTATACACCAACTTCAGTAACTTCTGGAAATGATACTGAAAAAGATTCTAATGGTTTAACAACAACAGGTGTCATTAAAGATGCAGATAACATGACATTAGACAGTGGTTTCTATAAAACACCAAAATATAGTTTAGGTGATTATGTTTGGTACGACAGTAATAAAGACGGCAAACAAGATTCAACTGAAAAAGGTATCAAAGATGTTAAAGTTACTTTATTAAATGAAAAAGGCGAAGTAATTGGAACAACTAAAACAGATGAAAATGGTAAATACTGCTTTGATAATTTAGATAGCGGTAAATACAAAGTTATTTTTGAAAAGCCTGCTGGCTTAACACAAACAGTTACAAATACAACTGAAGATGATAAAGATGCAGATGGTGGCGAAGTTGACGTAACAATTACGGATCATGATGATTTCACACTTGATAACGGATACTTCGAAGAAGATACATCAGACAGCGATTCAGACTCAGATAGTGACTCAGACAGCGACTCAGACTCAGACAGCGACTCAGACTCAGACAGTGATTCAGATTCAGACAGCGACTCAGATTCAGATAGCGACTCAGATTCGGACAGCGATTCAGACTCAGATAGCGACTCAGATTCAGATAGCGATTCAGACTCAGACAGCGACTCAGATTCAGATAGCGATTCGGACTCAGACAGCGATTCAGACTCAGATAGCGACTCAGACTCAGACAGCGACTCAGATTCAGATAGCGATTCGGACTCAGATAGCGACTCAGATTCAGACAGCGATTCAGACTCAGATAGCGACTCAGATTCAGACAGCGATTCAGACTCAGATAGCGACTCAGACTCAGACAGTGATTCAGATTCAGACAGCGACTCAGACTCAGATAGCGACTCAGATTCGGACAGCGACTCAGACTCTGATAGCGACTCAGACTCAGACAGTGATTCAGACAGCGATTCAGACTCGGATGCAGGAAAACATACACCTGTTAAACCAATGAGTACTACTAAAGACCATCACAATAAAGCAAAAGCATTACCAGAAACAGGTAGTGAAAATAACGGCTCAAATAACGCAACGTTATTTGGTGGATTATTTGCAGCATTAGGTTCATTATTGTTATTCGGTCGTCGCAAAAAACAAAACAAATAATACAATATGACCCAGGTCCTTGTGGCCTGGTTTTTTTATAATTACACATGCAATAGATGTATTTTTCATATAAAATAAACAATAAAGATACGGAATAAAACTTATATGAGGCGATAATATGAATTACATTTTAGGAACAATTTTAGAAAGTAAAATTACAGGTGTAGAAAAAGCGCAAATAAATAGATTGAAGTTGTTCAAACAACACGGCATATCTTCAAAATGTGTATATGTTAAATGGAATCCTTATTCATACACATATGCGAAGCAACATCAGATTGAAAATGATGTATTTACAATGTATGACTATTTTCAAAAAGCAATCAATTATAAAAAGACAAAGCAAGTTAACTGGATACAGTATTGGGAAAAGTCATGTAGGTACACATTGAAATTTGTGGAAAATTCAAATGATGTCAGAATATATGATGAAGAGCAATTTGTAATGTATGCTCATTTTTTAGATAAACAGTATCATCAATTAAATTATGTGAATTATTTTGATCATAAAAGAAGAAAAGTAAAACGCGAATTGTATGATGGAAGAGGCTTTTTAAGTTGTTCTCGAATTTTAGGTGAAGGACAACGGATTGTACTCGAAAATTACTATACACCTAATGGGGAAATCGTCATCCAAAAATATTTTGACGATATAAAAGGGAAAAACACGCTCACAAAGGTTATCTTAAATGAAGACCAGCATCAACAATTTTTTGATACAGAAGATGAATTAGTTCAATATTTTCTCCATCAATTATGTAAAAATAATGATCAAATCATATTAGATCGTCCTCATGAATTAGGAAATGTTATAGCGGGATTAAATCAAAGTATTCCAGTTATTGTTGTGCTCCATAGTACACATTTATCCGGTGCCGGTAATGGTATAAAAAGTTTTTATAAAACAGTGTTTAATAATTTAACACGTTATAAAGCGATTGTTGTATCAACAGAAAAGCAATGCCAAGATATTTCACAATATATTGAAAATAAAATACCAGTTATCAATATTCCGGTTGGCTACGTGGCAAATTTAAAGTATCAATTTGACATCAATCAAAAGGAGAAAAATCATATCATATCAATTGCTCGCCTCGTTGAAAATAAACAAATTAAACATCAAATTGAAGTAATCAAGCAATTAGTAACAAAACATCCCAATATTCAATTGAATATTTATGGACATGGAAATGGTTTGTCAGAATATCGACAACTTGTAGAAGATTATCATTTATCGGAACATGTTAAATTTCATGGTTTTAAGACGCATATTAATGAAGAGATTGCTAAAGCAGAACTGATGTTATCGACAAGTAAAATGGAAGGTTTTGGCTTAGCAATTTTAGAGTCGCTTTCAGTAGGTACACCAGTGATCAGTTATGATGTAGATTATGGTCCATCAGAACTGATTCAAGATGGATTTAATGGCTATTTAGTACCTCAAGGTGACATCAATCAAATGGTTGAAAAGGTCGACCAATTACTAAATAATACTCAAAAATTGCAACAGTTTTCAATTAATAGCATAGAATCTGCACAACAGTACAATGCAACTACTATCAGTACAAAGTGGCAAAATATTTTAAACTAAGTCAAAAGAAAAAAGCATTTTCCTAGAATCATCTATTTAACAAACCTCGTTCATACGAACTTACATGTTTAGTTAAATGACATAGGAAAATGCTATTTTTGTAAAAATAAAGGTAAAGTACATTTATATAAGACGAACAAATTGGTCCCATTGTTTAATTAACGACGCTTTACTATATTGTTGTGCTTTTGCCAAACTACCTTTTGACAGTCGTTGCTGTACTTCAGGATGATCAATCACATATTTTACTTTATCAAATAGGGCATCTTCATCATTTTTAGTAATTAAATAACCATTGAAATCTGAAGTAATCAGTTCGTTAGGTCCATATTTAATATCATAACTAATAACTGGAACACCATGTGCTAAAGATTCAAGTAGCGCTAAAGAGAAACCTTCCATGTTACTTGTTATTAAACTCAAATAGGCATCGCTATATTCTTGGTCTAGATTGCTTAAAAAGCCGCGTAAGTAAACATGATTTTCCAATCCATATTTTTGTATCAATTCATTTAATTTTTTACTTTCAGAACCAAAACCATACATATGAAGCTCTATTTTTGGGACATACGATACTAAGCGTTTAATTAATTCAATTTGTTGATGTAATTGTTTTTCAGGTGAATAACGAGCAACGGAAATTAATTTAACACTGCGCTGATCTAATGTTTGGACTGGTGTATCAATTGTTTCACTATAGCCGACAGGAATATTAACAACTGGAATAGTATGGTTAATACGTTTTTCAACATCTAATTTTTGCTGCTCAGTAGAAACGATAATTGCACGATATCGAGATAAATTTTCAAACATCGCTTTATATACATTTTTAAATGGCGATGAATCTAATGCATCAATATTTTTAATGTGTGTACTGTGAAGCACAGCTACTACTGGGATTGACTCAGGCGTTAAGTTGAAAATAGGTGCTGTGTACACATTACGATCACTGAAAAATAAATCCCCATGTTGATATAGTTGTTTAATGAAAAATGCGCCTAATTCCGTTTCATTATTAAAGAAATATTGTTTGTTAGCATAGTAAACAATAATTTTTTGTACTTCTGGTTTGCCATCCTTGTAAGAAAAATACTTTTCTAATTTTGTGTCACCTTCTGGATTATAGAAAAATTCACATAATGTTTGTTGTTTATCAACAAGAATCCTACTACAACTTAAAAAGCCACGCACATCATAAAAATCACGTTTTACTTTTCGTCTTTGACTATCAAAATGATTTACATAATCTAATATACGATATTTAGGATCTTGAAAATGGGCATACATTAAGAAACGCTCTTGATCATATATTCTAAAGTCATGACTATTTTCAACATGTTTTAAAGTATAATGACATTCATCAGTCCAATACGACAACCAGTCAAATGGTTCATTGCGTTCTAAATATGTTGCTTCTTGGAAGAAATCATACATATTAATATAGTCAGAACTAGTAATATAATTTTGGGCATTTCTATATAAATATCTATTCCATGACAGAAATACACATTGCGCTGGTCTTCCCATTTCTTTAAATAAATTTAAACGATTAATAATTGCTTTCTCTATCCCAGTTAAATTAACACCTAAACTATTACCTACAAAATAATTCATTTACAACACCACTTATATCTATTTTTTATAATTATATCACATAATATTTAATTACTTCTTTTAACTGGAAGATGTGTTTATTTATAAAACAACAAATTTTGATATTTATAATGATAGTAGTTATTCAATCAACTACGACCAATATATCATTGTAGAGCTTAGGATATTGATTTATGACTCAGGCACATCAAATGAGAAGATTTATAAAAGAGATATACAACTCTAGAAGGTATAATAAAAACGCGCAACTAATGTTACGCGTTTGAATTAATCATATGATATTATTTGCGATACTTTAATTTAGCGAAAGCATCATGTTGATGGATAGACTCTTCATTACGACATTCGATATCGAAACCGTCTAACCAATCAAATTCAACTAAGTCCGCGGCAATTAAACGAATTAAGTCTTCGACAAAACGTGGATTTTCATATGCACGCTCTGTCACACGTTTTTCATCAGGACGTTTTAAAATAGGGTATAGAATTGAACTTGCATTAGCTTCCATTGCATCTAAAATTTTATTTTTATAGTCATCAACTATGTCTTGATCTTTATTAATATATGTTTTAACAGTGACAACACCACGTTGGTTGTGCGCTGAATACTCACTTATTTCTTTTGAACAAGGGCATAGCGTTGTGACAGTTGCTTCAATAGTAAGTTCTTTACGTGTAACTTTATCACCGTCAATTGCTAATCCATAAGTGACATCGGCATTACCAACTGCTTTAATATTTGTGGTTGGACTATAGCGATCAAAGAACCATTTCCCAGAAACATCAACGCCTGCCGCATTTTGTTTCATATTCGTTTGTAAAGTGCGTAACACCTGATAAAGTGTATTAAATTCAAGTTCAATACCATTATCATAGTGCTTTTCAACACTTTCGATTATACGGCTCATATTAATACCTTTTTCGTCTTTTGTTAAACTTGTTGAAAAACTAAATGTGCCAGCTGTTTGATACTGGTCAACAAGTACAGGGTACACTAAGTTTTTAATACCAACTTCTTCTATTTCAAATAAAAAATCTTTATGTGTACTTTGTAAATCTGTCATTTCGTTCTTAGTAGTAGGTTTCGTGCCTTCAATAGGATCTACGGAACCAAAGTGTTTCCAACGACCTTCTCGTGTCGATAAATCAAATTCAGTCATTTTTTTCCTCCGTTAAGATTTAAAGTGATATGTCCAATATGGTTCGACTGTTAAAAAGCTGTGTTGTTTACCATCGATTTCAGGACTTGCTAATTGTTTTAAAAATGGACCTGTTTGAGAAGCATGTGCTTCAAATGCCTTAATTTTAAGTTCTTTAAAATCTGTAATATCATTTTGAATATCAGGTTCTCCAAGAGCTTCGGTTGCATCATTACTGAACGCAACTAAAGTTAAACGAGGGCGTTCTTCTTTAGGCATGCGTTCAACCGTTCGAATTACAGCGTCTGCTGTTGCTTCGTGATCAGGATGTACTGCATATCCAGGATAAAATGAAATAATCAATGATGGATTTGTATCATCGATTAAAGATTTAATCATACCATCTATATGTTCATAGGGTTCAAATTCGACAGTTTTGTCACGTAAACCCATTTTTCTTAAATCAGTAATACCGATAACTTTACAAGCTTCTTCTAGTTCACGCTCACGAATACTTGGTAATGATTCGCGTGTTGCAAATGGGGGATTACCTAAATTTCTGCCCATTTGTCCTAGGGTTAAACATGCATATGTTACAGGTATGCCTTTTTGGATATAATTTGCTAATGTGCCTGCAGATGAGAAGGTTTCATCATCAGGATGTGGAAATATTACTAATACATGTCTTTCGTCAGTCATGTTGATG
The DNA here is from genome assembly GCF_016743875.1 of Staphylococcus sp. T93. Classification (NCBI taxonomy): domain Bacteria; kingdom Bacillati; phylum Bacillota; class Bacilli; order Caryophanales; family Staphylococcaceae; genus Staphylococcus; species Staphylococcus sp. T93. The sequence continues at coordinate 72,493 of NZ_CP068247.1, forward strand.
CCTCCTCTATAAATTAAATGGTCGCTCACTAATTTGAAGTGCTGCAGCGAGTTGACCTTCGTAATTAAAACCTGCAATTAAAAATTCATCATGCTCATTGACCTCAAAATGCGTTAGACCTTGTACATAAACCCAACCACCATTTGATAGTTTAAGACCAATGCGATAAGGTTCTTTATTACCACCTTTTAGTTGTGCATGCGTATATGTTATTTGTATGTTTCTTAAAAAAGTACCAGCATTAAAAACACGTTGATCGAAATGGTTCGCATAGGCCCCATTTGTCGTTTCAACATGCAGATACACAGGTTTATGTTCAAAAGAAGCAAGTAAATCTATAACTTCTTGTTCTTTAATTGGTTCCAACACGTTCACTCCTTACACTATCAATGTGTTTATCTTTCTATTTTACTAAAAACTATTCGATAATTGTATACGATTGCTCAATTATTTATAAATTAATTTTCATGAAGGGTAATTACTCAGGATTACGTAATCATACAGCATTAGTTTTTTACTTTTAAAAATCAAAAATTTGTTGGAATTTGAAAAGTGTTAAACATTAAAAATGATGCTATATTAATGGTGTATGAATGAATTCATAAGTTTTTAAAATGTATTAAATTTGTGGAGGCATGTAAACAATGAAAGTATTAAACTTAGGATCGAAAAAACAAGCATCATTCTATGTTGCATGTGAGTTATATAAAGAGATGGCATTTAATCAGCACTGTAAACTAGGTTTAGCAACTGGTGGTACAATGACAGATTTGTATGAACAACTTGTTAAGTTGTTAAATAAAAATCAGTTAAACGTAGACAATGTATCCACGTTTAATTTAGACGAATATGTAGGTTTAACCGCATCACATCCGCAAAGTTATCACTATTATATGGATGACATGCTTTTCAAACAATATCCTTATTTTAATAGAAAGAACATTCATATTCCAAATGGAGATGCCGATGATATGAATGCGGAAGCGTCAAAATATAATGACGTTTTAGAACAACAAGGTCAACGTGATATTCAAATTTTAGGTATTGGTGAAAATGGTCATATTGGATTTAATGAACCTGGTACGCCGTTTGATAGCGTTACTCATATCGTTGATTTGACTGAAAGTACTATTAAGGCTAATAGTCGATATTTTAAAAACGAAGATGATGTTCCAAAGCAAGCCATTTCGATGGGACTTGCTAATATTCTTCAAGCCAAACGTATCATTTTACTCGCATTTGGTGAAAAGAAACGTGCTGCTATTACACATTTATTAAATCAGGAAATTTCTGTTGATGTTCCAGTCACATTACTTCACAAACACCCGAATGTTGAGATATATTTAGACGACGAAGCTTGCCCGAAAAATGTTGCGAAAATTCATGTCGATGAAATGGATTGATTGCAATGTTTAATTAAGAAATGCCTCGGGAAAGGTTCCAATAGAAAGATAAAAAGCATTGGAAGGATGATTTTTAGTGGAATTACAATTAGCAATTGATTTATTAAACAAAGAAGACGCGGCTGAGTTAGCAAATAAAGTAAAAGATTATGTAGATATCGTAGAAATCGGTACGCCAATCATTTACAACGAAGGTTTACCAGCAGTTAAACATATGGCAGACAACATTAGTAATGTAAAAGTATTAGCAGACATGAAAATTATGGATGCAGCTGATTATGAAGTTAGCCAAGCAATTAAATTTGGCGCGGATGTAATTACAATACTAGGTGTTGCAGAAGATGCATCAATTAAAGCAGCTATTGAAGAAGCTCATAAAAATAATAAACAATTACTAGTTGATATGATTGCTGTTCAAGATTTAGAAAAACGTGCAAAAGAACTAGATGAAATGGGTGCTGATTATATTGCAGTACACACTGGTTATGATTTACAAGCAGAAGGGCAATCACCATTAGAAAGTTTAAGAACCGTTAAATCTGTTATTAAAAATTCTAAAGTTGCAGTAGCAGGTGGAATTAAACCAGATACAATTAAAGATATTGTCGCTGAAAGTCCTGATCTTGTTATTGTTGGTGGCGGAATCGCAAATGCAGATGATCCAGTAGAAGCTGCGAAACAATGTCGCGCTGCAATCGAAGGTAAGTAATATGGCTAAATTTAGTGACTATCAATTAATTCTAGATGAATTAAAGATGACTTTGTCACATGTTGAAGCGGATGAGTTTTCAACTTTTGCATCCAAAATACTACATGCTGAACATATATTTGTAGCTGGCAAAGGACGTTCAGGATTCGTGGCGAATAGTTTTGCAATGCGCTTAAATCAGCTCGGCAAACAGGCACATGTTGTTGGAGAATCAACGACACCTGCGATTAAGTCGAATGATGTATTTGTAATTATCTCTGGTTCAGGTTCCACGGAACATTTAAGATTATTAGCAGACAAAGCAAAATCAGTAGGTGCTGACATCGTATTAATTACTACAAATAAAGATTCTGCAATAGGCAATCTAGCTGGGACGAACATCGTTTTGCCTGCAGGTACAAAATATGATGAACAAGGCTCGGCACAACCATTAGGAAGTTTGTTTGAACAAGCATCTCAATTATTTTTAGATAGTGTTGTAATGGGATTGATGACTGAAATGAATGTTACGGAACAAACGATGCAACAAAATCATGCTAATTTAGAATAAAATAAAGATAGTCGATAATATGATGCCTAGGCAGAAATATTATCGATTATTTTTTTATTTAAATAATAAATTATAGTATAATATCAATAATAAACGAATAGGGGTGTTAATATTGAAGTTTGACAATTATATTTTTGATTTTGATGGTACGTTGGCAGACACGAAAAAATGTGGTGAAGTAGCAACACAAAGTGCATTTAAAGCATGTGGCTTAACGGAACCATCATCTAAAGAAATAACGCATTATATGGGAATACCTATTGAAGAATCATTTTTAAAATTAGCAGACCGACCATTAGATGAAGCAGCATTAGCAAAGTTAATCGATACATTTAGACATACATATCAATCTATTGAAAAGGACTATATTTATGAATTTGCGGGTATAACTGAAGCCATTACAAGTTTGTATAACCAAGGGAAAAAACTTTTCGTGGTGTCTAGTAAGAAGAGTGATGTATTAGAAAGAAATTTATCGGCTATTGGATTAAATCACTTGATTACCGAAGCTGTTGGATCCGATCAAGTAAGTGCATATAAACCAAATCCTGAAGGCATACACACAATTGTGCAACGCTACAATTTAAATAGCCAACAAACGGTGTATATTGGTGATTCAACGTTTGATGTTGAGATGGCACAACGTGCTGGTATGCAATCTGCAGCTGTCACTTGGGGTGCACATGATGCAAGGTCATTACTTCATTCAAATCCGGATTTTATTATTAATGATCCATCAGAAATTAATACCGTATTATAAAACTTGTTAAAACAGAGAATACCATGGTTAAAATGCATATTCATAAATATTAGATTATACTTAGAAATATTTCGCTTTAGATTAGGAATTTAAAATAAATATTTATTAAACATTATGAATTTTTAAAGAGTAATGTCTGACTCGTTGATAATTTATTTTTGTAAAAATAAATTAAAGTAATGACAAAGTTATTGAAGTAAATTGAGTATAAACATTTAAATACGATGTCGAAAATGGCGATAGCATATCACTTACATGAAGTTGTGTGCTATCGCTATTTTTAGTTATAATTCCAAAAAGTTAATCGTTCGATGATTTAAGAATTATTATTGTTTAATTCAAATGTATGAGGGTATAAAATCATTGAATTTAATTCGATAAAGCGAAATTTTTGAACAAACATACTTTTGTATTTATATAAAAGTTTAAATTCTTATAAATTTGACAAAACTAATTAACTCCGTATAATTATGAAACATACAAGAGGGAGTGTATGAATTCATGGATTTTAATAAAGAGAATATTAACATGGTGGATGCAAAGAAAGCTAAAAAAACCGTTGTTGCAACCGGTATCGGTAATGCAATGGAATGGTTCGATTTTGGTGTCTATGCATATACAACTGCGTACATTGGAGCGAACTTCTTCTCTCCAGTAGAGAATGCAGACATTCGACAAATGTTGACTTTCGCAGCATTAGCCATTGCGTTTTTATTAAGACCAATTGGTGGTGTCGTATTTGGTATTATTGGTGACAAATATGGACGTAAAGTTGTATTAACATCTACAATTATTTTAATGGCATTTTCAACATTAACCATTGGATTATTGCCAAGCTATGATCAAATTGGACTTTGGGCACCAATACTATTATTGCTTGCAAGAGTACTACAAGGGTTTTCAACAGGTGGAGAGTATGCGGGGGCAATGACATATGTTGCCGAATCATCTCCAGATAAGCGTCGTAACTCATTAGGTAGTGGACTAGAAATTGGGACATTATCAGGTTACATAGCTGCTTCAATTATGATTGCTGTATTAACATTCTTTTTAACAGATGAACAAATGGCATCATTTGGTTGGAGAATCCCATTCTTACTCGGTTTATTCCTAGGATTATTCGGCTTATATTTACGTCGTAAGCTGGAAGAATCACCAGTTTTCGAAAATGATGTTGCAACACAACCAGAAAGAGATAACATTAACTTTTTACAAATCATCAGATTTTATTACAAAGATATATTTGTATGTTTTGTAGCTGTTGTATTCTTCAATGTTACAAACTATATGGTAACTGCATATTTACCAACCTATTTAGAACAAGTTATTAAATTAGATGCAACGACAACAAGTGTATTAATTACTTGTGTCATGGCAATAATGATTCCATTAGCATTAATGTTTGGTAAGTTAGCGGATAAAATAGGTGAAAAGAAAGTATTTCTAATTGGTACTGGTGGGCTAACATTATTCAGTATCATCGCATTTATGTTATTACATTCACAATCATTTGTTGTAATAGTAATCGGTATATTTATATTAGGATTTTTCTTATCAACTTACGAAGCGACAATGCCAGGGTCGTTACCAACGATGTTTTACAGTCATATAAGATATCGAACTTTATCAGTAACATTTAATATCTCTGTTTCGATATTTGGTGGTACGACGCCATTAGTTGCAACATGGTTAGTTACGAAAACTGGAGATCCATTAGCACCTGCGTATTATTTAACAGCAATCAGTGTTATTGGCTTTTTAGTTATTACATTCTTACATTTAAGTACAGCAGGAAAATCTCTAAAAGGTTCGTATCCAAATGTAGATAACGAGCAAGATAGAGCTTATTATGCAGAACATCCAAAAGAAGCATTATGGTGGGTTAAAGAACGTAAGAATTAGAGATTTTAATAAAAAGTATAAATCAATCGTATATAAGCACTTTAAAGCTAGTAGGTTCTGCTAACTTTAAAGTGCTTTTTAAATTGAGAACTGTAATTAGCCGTAATAAAGTTTTTGTATATACATAAACCCCCACTGCAATGATTATCGCAATGGGGGAAAGAGGGGACTTAAAGCATATGTTTAGCTTTGAATACTTAAAATTCTCTTGCTATTGAAATGTTAGGATGTAAATATGTCTTAGAGTATTTTGTCCAACGCAATTAATATTGAGACTCTAACCTTCAATATTATTATAGAGAACACAAACTTAAATAGATTGGGTGACTTATTTGTGTCAGTTATTGCGATTGCGATAACTTCTTTTCTCTATATACATATAGTAACGTCTTATCTAATAAAAAACATGGTACTACAGTATCAAATTTATCTAGGGCTTAAGTTTGATTTTTATAATAGGCAGGTTTACCTGATAAAAATACTTATTCATTATATAATGTTAACAATATGTATTTTAAAGTTTACATTGAGTGAGGGATATTGATGAACGTAATTTTAGAACAGTTGAAAACACATACTCAAAATAAACCTAATGACATAGCATTACATATCGATGATGAAACAATTACATATAGTCAACTAAATGCCCGCATCACTAGCGCAGTTGAATCTTTGCAGAAATATTCACTTAACCCTGTCGTTGCTATTAATATGAAATCACCGGTGCAAAGTATTATTTGTTATTTAGCTTTGCATCGTTTACATAAAGTGCCTATGATGATGGAAGGTAAATGGCAAAGTACTATACATCGTCAATTGATTGAAAAATATGGTATTAAAGATGTAATTGGAGATACAGGTCTCATGCAGAATATAGACTCACCGATGTTTATTGATTCAACGCAATTACAGCACTACCCCAATTTATTACATATTGGTTTTACTTCAGGGACAACTGGACTGCCAAAAGCATATTATCGTGATGAAGATTCATGGTTGGCTTCTTTTGAAGTTAATGAAATGTTGATGTTAAAAAATGAAAATGCAATAGCAGCCCCTGGACCACTATCGCACTCGTTAACATTATATGCGTTATTGTTTGCTTTAAGTTCCGGTCGTACTTTTATAGGACAGACCACTTTTCATCCTGAAAAGTTACTTAATCAATGTCATAAAATATCATCATACAAAGTTGCTATGTTTCTTGTTCCAACGATGATTAAATCATTATTGTTAGTTTACAACAATGAACATACAATCCAATCATTTTTTAGCAGTGGAGATAAGCTGCATTCTTCTATTTTTAAAAAGATAAAAAATCAAGCAAATGACATAAATTTGATTGAATTTTTTGGTACATCGGAAACCAGTTTTATCAGCTATAACTTGAATCAGCAAGCACCAGTTGAATCAGTAGGTGTGCTATTTCCAAATGTGGAATTGAAAACAACGAATCACGATCACAATGGTATAGGAACTATTTGTATAAAAAGTAATATGATGTTTAGTGGCTATGTAAGTGAACAATGTATAAATAATGATGAATGGTTTGTTACTAATGATAATGGCTATGTAAAAGAGCAGTATTTATATTTAACGGGACGTCAACAGGATATGTTAATTATTGGTGGTCAAAATATATATCCAGCACATGTTGAACGCCTTTTAACGCAATCTTCGAGCATTGATGAAGCAATTATCATCGGTATTCCAAATGAGCGTTTTGGTCAAATAGGCGTATTGCTTTATTCTGGTGATGTGACACTTACACATAAAAATGTAAAACAATTTTTAAAAAAGAAAGTGAAACGCTATGAAATTCCATCGATGATTCATCATGTAGAAAAGATGTATTACACTGCAAGTGGTAAAATTGCTAGAGAAAAAATGATGTCGATGTATTTGAGAGGTGAATTATAATATGAATCAAGCAGTCATAGTTGCAGCTAAACGAACTGCATTTGGGAAATATGGTGGCACTTTAAAACATTTAGAGCCAGAACAATTGCTTAAACCTTTATTCCAACATTTTAAAGAGAAGTATCCAGAGGTAATATCTAAAATAGATGATGTAGTTTTAGGTAATGTTGTTGGGAATGGTGGCAATATTGCAAGAAAAGCATTGCTTGAAGCGGGGCTTAAAGATTCAATACCTGGCGTCACAATCGATCGGCAATGTGGGTCTGGACTTGAAAGTGTTCAATATGCATGTCGCATGATCCAAGCCGGAGCTGGCAAGGTATATATTGCAGGTGGTGTTGAAAGTACAAGTCGAGCACCTTGGAAAATCAAACGACCGCATTCTGTGTACGAAACAGCATTACCTGAGTTTTATGAGCGTGCATCATTTGCACCTGAAATGAGCGACCCATCAATGATTCAAGGTGCTGAAAATGTGGCCAAGATGTATGATGTTTCAAGAGAATTACAAGATGAATTTGCTTATCGAAGTCATCAATTGACAGCGGAAAATGTAAAGAATGGAAATATTTCTCAGGAAATATTACCTATAACCGTTAAAGGAGAAATATTCAACACTGATGAAAGTCTAAAATCACATATTCCGAAAGATAACTTTGGCCGATTTAAGCCCGTGATCAAAGGTGGGACCGTTACCGCTGCGAATAGTTGTATGAAAAATGATGGTGCAGTTTTATTGCTTATTATGGAAAAAGATATGGCATACGAATTAGGTTTCGAGCATGGTTTATTATTTAAAGATGGTGTTACGGTAGGTGTTGATTCTAATTTTCCTGGCATTGGTCCAGTACCAGCCATTTCCAACTTACTAAAAAGAAATCAATTAACGATAGAAAATATTGAAGTCATTGAAATTAACGAAGCGTTCAGTGCACAGGTAGTTGCCTGCCAACAAGCTTTAAATATTTCAAATACGCAATTAAATATATGGGGTGGTGCATTAGCATCAGGTCATCCATACGGTGCAAGCGGTGCCCAATTAGTGACTCGATTATTTTATATGTTTGACAAAGAGACTATGATTGCATCTATGGGGATAGGGGGAGGTCTAGGAAATGCAGCATTATTTACTCGATTCTAACCAGCGATTAAATGTGTCATTTTCTAAGGATAGTGTGGCTGCATATTATCAGTGTTTTAACCAACCTTATAGAAAAGAAGTACCACCATTAATGTGTGCGTCATTATGGCCAAAATTTGATTTATTTAAAAAATATGCAAATAGCGAACTGATTTTAACAAAATCAGCAATTAATCAAACTCAAAAGATAGAAGTAGACACAATATATGTAGGGCATTTAGAAGATATTGAATGCCGACAGACTCGCAATATCACACGTTATACAATGGCTTTAACATTAACTAAAAATGATCAACATGTCATAACGGTTACACAAACTTTTATTAAGGCGATGAAGTAGAGATGGAGTTTAATGAGATATGGATAAATGAATATTTGGCGCTCGTAAATGATGATAATCCAATACATAATGAGATTGTGCCAGGACAATTAGTGAGTCAAATGATGCTGATGGCTATGTCATTAGAGACAAACCAGTGTCAAATTAACTACGTTAAACCTATTTTAATAAATGAAAATATCGAATTCATTGAACAACACGAACACGAAATTATAGCAATTAATGACGATGGAGAGATTAAAATAAAAATTTCTTTGAGCACAAAAAAATAACCGATATTAGCTGCATGAACGCATATTAATTAGGAGATGAAAGGACAGCTAATATCAGTTATGTATTGTTATTATTATTGGGAACAGAGATGAATATAGGTTACGTTTCTTTCTTTGCACGGGGATGCATTAATCTAAAATAATAATAACAACTATATCAATGTTTAATAAATTCTGGATTATTGGAACGATTAGTCAATTTAACTAACTTTCATATGATCTATATCGTCTTGTAATAAAGAGAGCAATTTGAATATTTCAGTATCACTAAATGAATCGTCACATTTAATTGAAACATGCTGAAACGTTTTGGTTATAATTTCATAAACTGGTGCGCCTTCATGGTGATACTGTCGATAAATAATCATAACCTATATTACCTCCTTTGCTACTCTATGGTTATATTATAAATAACATTTTTATGTGTGACATCAACCTTAAGTATCAACTTTTTATCAGACATAGAACGTATGATTTACTAAGACTATTTATGTATAAAAGTTCTAAATAAATATATATTTATAGAGTCGCCTGGCAGTCATTTGGGAAATATAACATATATGATTAGAGAGGCATCTATCGCAAAAGAATGATAATGATAGAGGTATTGAGCATATAGATGAGTTTAAGTTCATCTTGAAAATAAAGGGTTATTTAGTCATAGATGTAGATGTATAGGAAATATTTGTATGTATTGTTCGATATGTATGAAATTTTCAATAAAAGCTAATAACGCTTATATGTAACTTTCAAATTTAAATTATATACAGAGCATGATGATTATAAAAAAATAACCACATCACATAAATTGAGTTCATACCCAATTTAAGTGGTGTGGCTAATAATGTTGATTTATAGATGAACCGCCTAATCGTTAAACCTCTGTTACTTCAACATCGATATGTTCAATACGGTTGTATGCACCGTGATCCACAGGACCAACAAAATCATTCATTTTCCAACCGTTTTTAATAGCAGAAGCGACGAAAGCTTTCGCGCTAATCACAGCTTCTTTCGGTGACTTACCGTTAGCTAAATATGCAGTTGTTGCCGCAGCAAATGTACAACCAGCACCATGGTTATAACTTTGTTGGAACATGTCTGTTGTTAGTTGATAAAATGTTTGACCATCATAGTATAAGTCATACGATTTATCTTGATCTAAAGCTTTGCCACCTTTAATGATGACATGCTGTGCGCCTTTATCAAAGATAATTGTTGCAGCCTTTTTCATATCTTCAATTGAATTTAATTTACCTAATCCTGATAATTGACCCGCTTCAAATAAGTTTGGTGTCACTACCGTTGCTTTAGGTAGTAAATATTTAATCATCGCCTCAGTATTTCCAGGATTAAGCACTTCATCTTCGCCTTTACAAACCATGACAGGATCTACTACAAAATATTGTGCATTAGATGCCTCATATACTTCTCCAGCACGTTTGATTATCTCCTCAGTACCTAACATACCTGTTTTAATAGCATCAGGTCCGATTGATAAAGCCGTTTCAAGTTGTTTTTCAAATACATCCATTGGTAATGGTGTAACATCGTGTGACCATGTATCTTTATCCATAGTAACGATGGCAGTTAAAGCGACCATGCCATACGTATCTAATTCTTGGAACGTTTTCAAATCTGCTTGCATACCTGCGCCAGCACTTGTGTCAGAACCGGCAATTGTTAAAACTTTCTTTAAAGCCATTGAGCTTCACTCCTACATAATAATATTGTATTCATCATATCATTTTTAACCTAATTGAAAAATATTAAGCATTCAATATTTGATGATTGTTGAAATGAATCATTCATACTATTGTAACTTTTGAAAATGTCATTCACTTTAGATAAGTGTGATATGTTAAAATATGTCCTGAGGTGAGATTGAATGGAATGGTCGCAAATTTTTCATGACATAACAACGAAACATGACTTTAAAGCTATGCATGATTTTTTAGAAAAAGAATATTCGACTGCAATCGTATACCCTGATAGGGAAAATATATATCAAGCGTTTGATTTAACACCGTTTGAAAATATCAAAGTTGTTATATTAGGACAAGACCCGTATCATGGTCCAAACCAAGCACATGGATTAGCATTTTCAGTGCAACCTAACGCAAAATTCCCTCCATCTTTACGTAATATGTATAAAGAATTAGCAGATGATATTGGATGCGTTAGACAAACACCGCATTTACAAGATTGGGCAAGAGAAGGCGTCTTGTTATTGAATACAGTTTTAACCGTAAGACAGGGTGAAGCAAATTCTCATCGTGATATTGGTTGGGAAACATTTACTGATGAAATTATTAAAGCAGTGTCTGATTATAAAGAACATGTTGTCTTTATTTTGTGGGGGAAACCTGCACAGCAAAAAATAAAGCTTATCGATACATCTAAACATTGTATTATAAAATCAGTGCATCCTAGTCCACTGTCTGCATATAGAGGATTCTTTGGATCAAAACCGTATTCCAAAGCGAATGCCTATTTAGAGTCAGTAGGAAAATCACCAATTAATTGGTGTGAAAGTGAGGCGTAGATGTTGAATAGAGAAACTTTAATAGCACGAATTGAGCAAGAATTAGTACAAGCAGAGCAGGCACAGCATGACCATGACTTTGAAAAACATATGTATGCCATACATATATTAACATCTTTATATGCTTCAACATCAAATACACCACATATTGGTGAACAACAAATGAATCGTCGTATTGCTAACCATAATCAAATGCCACAATCACAAATAACGCAGCCAACTCATCAAGTGACAGTTGCTGAAATTGAAGCGATGGGTGGTAAAGTAAATACGCATTCAGCACATCATCATAATAAGTCATATTCACAACCTTCAAACCAACAACAAAGATTAGCGACAGATGATGACATTGGCAATGGTGAATCCATATTTGATTTTTAAAAAGCAACAATGAAACATAATTACTTAATAGCTTGTTAAGTATGTAGGTTAATAATCAAGACGCATATACTTTTATTCGAGTGTTCGGATTTAAACATTTATTAATACTGAATTATATAAGGAGAGGTAGCAATGAAATTATTTATTATTTTAGGTGCATTAAACGCGATGATGGCTGTCGGTACAGGTGCATTTGGTGCGCATGGTTTACAAGGAAAAATAAGTGATCACTATTTATCAGTATGGGAAAAAGCAACGACGTATCAAATGTACCATGGCTTAGCATTATTAATTATAGGTGTAATTAGTGGTACAACTTCAATCAATGTTAACTGGGCTGGCTGGTTAATATTTGCTGGTATTATTTTCTTTAGTGGATCATTATATATTTTAGTATTAACTCAAATTAAAGTTTTAGGTGCGATTACGCCAATTGGTGGCGTATTGTTCATCATTGGATGGATAATGTTAATCATTGCGACATTCAAATTTGCTGGTTAAATTTTAAAACTTTAGATTACCTATGTAACTAAACATTAAATTTTTAATAAAAATAATCAAGAAAAAGAGTTACAAACTCATCTTTTGGGTATAGAATACCTTCGAGGTGAGTTTTTATTTATGGAAAAAAAGAATAAGCAAATAGATAGAGGCGATTTAAAACAAAACCTATCTGAAAAGTTTGTATGGGCGATTGCATATGGTTCATGTATCGGATGGGGCGCATTCATCTTACCAGGAGACTGGATTAAGCAGTCAGGTCCGATTGCAGCATCAATTGGTATAGTTATTGGTGCATTATTAATGATATTAATTGCGGTTAGTTATGGCGCATTAGTAGAGAGATTTCCAGTATCAGGGGGCGCGTTTGCCTTTAGTTTCTTAAGTTTCGGCAGATATGTGAGTTTCTTCTCATCATGGTTTTTAACTTTTGGTTATGTCTGTGTCGTTGCTTTAAATGCGACCGCATTCAGTTTACTAGTTAAATTCTTATTGCCAGATGTCTTAAATAATGGGAAACTATACACCATTGCGGGCTGGGACGTTTATATTACGGAAATCATTATTGCGACCGTATTACTACTTGTATTCATGCTAGTAACGATTCGTGGCGCAAGTGTATCTGGATCATTACAATATTATTTCTGTGTGGCGATGGTAATCGTCGTATTATTGATGTTCTTTGGTTCATTCTTTGGTAATAATTTTGCACTTGAAAATTTACAACCGTTAGCTGAACCTAGCAAAGGATGGTTAGTGTCTATTGTGGTTATTGTATCCGTGGCACCATGGGCATATGTTGGATTTGATAATATTCCACAAACAGCAGAAGAGTTTAACTTTGCACCAAACAAGACATTTAAGCTTATCGTGTACAGTTTATTAGCAGCATCATTAACTTATGTTGTCATGATTTTATACACTGGTTGGTTATCAACAAGTCATCAAAGTTTAAATGGGCAGTTGTGGTTAACAGGTGCTGTTACACAAACAGCATTTGGTTATATTGGATTAGGTGTATTAGCAATTGCAATTATGATGGGTATATTTACTGGTTTAAATGGATTCTTGATGAGTTCAAGTCGCTTGTTATTTTCTATGGGACGTTCAGGTATTATGCCAACAATGTTTAGTAAATTACATAGTAAATACAAAACACCATATGTCGCAATCATATTCCTAGTAGGAGTGTCGTTAATTGCACCTTGGCTAGGAAGAACTGCATTGACTTGGATTGTAGATATGTCATCTACTGGTGTATCCATTGCCTACTTTATTACATGTTTGTCTGCAGCGAAATTATTCAGTTATAACAAACAAAGTAATACGTATGCACCGGTTTACAAAACGTTTGCTATTATCGGCTCATTTGTATCATTCATTTTCTTAGCGTTGTTATTAGTGCCAGGTTCTCCTGCAGCACTGACTGCACCGTCTTATATTGCATTACTTGGATGGTTAATCATCGGTTTAATATTCTTTGTGATTCGATATCCTAAATTGAAAAATATGGATAATGATGAATTAAGTCGCTTGATTTTAAATAGAAGTGAAAATGAAGTTGATGATATGATTGAAGAACCTGAAAAAGAAAAAACTAAATAATAAAAGAATCGCACAATAAACCTTCTTCATTCGGAGGCGTATCGTGCGATTTTTTGTATTATAAATTGACATTTAAGACGAGGCAGCTGAACCTTATATATAATTGCTAAGAGTTAGGGCTGAGCCATTTCTAACAAATATTTATAATCGTTTAAAAGATTTCACGAACCCAGAAACAATTAATTTGGAAATTTGGTCGGCGAATAATAAACCTAATGCGATGGCGCCTGCAATAAGTGTAACCTCTAGCATGGTATTGATTGCTGTACTGAAATTTAATAAGACTAAATTTTTTGTAGCATCGTATGCTAAGCCACCAGGTACTAATGGAATGATACCCGTTACCATAAAAATGATGGCAGGTTCTTTTTGTTTACGAGCCATATAATGACTTAACAAGCCTAATGCTAAACTACCAAAGAAACTAGAGTATATAGTGTGCACATTAAAGCCGTTGAAGAATAAGGTGTAAACCATCCATCCACACGTACCAACGAAACCACATGATAGATATAATTTTCTAGGTGCATCAAAAATGACGCAGAAGAACATTGAAGCTAAAAAGCTAAAGATAAAGTTTAAGATCCAAAACATAGTCTGATACTCCTATACTAAAATTAATACGCTACCAACGCCAGCACCGATGCCAAACGCAGTAACCAATGCTTCTAATGATTTCGTTGTGAACATCAACATGTGTCCACCAAATAAATCTTGTATTGCGTTTGTTATTAATACACCAGGAACAATAGGCATGACTGCCGCAATGATAATAGTTGCCAAGTCACCTGTTGGAATAAGTGTATGTCCAATAACGGCGATAATCCCAATAACTAATGAACCAATGAATTCTGGGATAAACTGTGCGTGTAACTTACGATCTAAAATCTCAGTGACTAGGTATCCTAGACTACCTGCTAATATCGCAGTTAAAACATCAATCAATCTACCACCTTGTAAATATAAGAAACTCATTGCAATCATTGCTGCAGCAAAACCTTTAAAGGGAAGACTGCTGTCACGCTTAGCAACATATATTTTTTCAAGTTGCGTTTTTGCTTCGGCTAAAGAAATTTCATTGTTTGTAATTTGACGCGAAATTTTATTAGCTTGAGAAATTTTTATTAAGTTTGTATCTCGAGAGGTAATTCTAAATATTCTAGGAAACGATTCCGAATGTAACGTAAACTGGATGACAGTGTTTGTAACAAAGCTGTTACTTTCACTGTAACCAAGTTTTTTTGCAATACGTGTCATGGTATCTTCTACACGCGTACCTTCTGCACCAGATTCTAATAGTATGCGAGCAGCAAGCATGACAACGTCTTTGATAAGTACCTCTTGTTTGTATTCTTCTGAATTTATGTCCATTTCATCACCATTGTTTATAAGAATTTAATACTCATTATAGTTTATACACTATAAAATAACCACATGAGCTTTTTGATAAGTTGTTATTGATTTTAAAAAACTAATATTTGATACTATTGTAATAATAATCATCGGAATTTTTAGTAGTTAAAATTCTCTTGAAGTATAAAAAGGAAAAATTATTGAAAAAAATTCGACAAAAATATGTTTCAAATATTTCAAATAGGTTAAAATAATATTAGTTAACCATTACAAAAATTGTATAGAGTAGCGACTGTATAATTTCTATTGAGGTTAACGTTTATATGTAGTGATAGTAGTTAAAGTTCTCCCAAGGAAGACTACTCGGGTACACTTTGCTATGAGCAAAGTGTACTTTGTTATTGATAATACATTAGCACATATATATAAGTTTAAACATACAGATTTCAACTATTTACCAAATCACGTCTTATGTATACGGGAATATACTGAAGATAAACGAAAAATTCCAAGCTTAAACCGATAAGCTTGGAATTTTTTTATTAATTTATAAACGTACCAATGTATTAAGAAATCGCAAAGAATTGATCGAATTCGTTTGTGTTAATAATATGTCCTACAAAGAAACTACCGAATTCACCGTATCGTGCTGTTGTTTCATCAAAGCGCATTTCGTATACAATTTTTTTGAATTGTAATACGTCATCTGAGAACAATGTTACGCCCCATTCGAAATCATCAAACCCTACAGAACCAGTAATAAATTGTTTGATTTTGCCAGCATATTTTCTACCAATCATACCATGGTCATACATTAATTTTTGGCGTTCTTCCATAGTTAACATGTACCAGTTATAAGTTTCATTACGACGTTTGTTCATTGGATAGAAACAAATATAATCAGAATGTGGTAATTCTGGGTATAATCTTGCTTTGATATGAGGGTTCTCATAAGGATCTTCATCAGATTTACCAGCTAAATAATTGCTCAATTCAATGACTGATACATATGAATATGTAGGGATTAGGAAGTCAGCAATGCGCAATTTGTTAAATTCATTTTCAATATGATTTAAAGACTTCATTTCAGGACGTAAGAACCATAATAACAAATCTGCTTTTTGACCAGTTATATTATAAATAGCTTGATCACCAGATTTTGATGATCTTACAGTTGCTGTATTTTCTAAAAATGATTGAAATTCAGTGACAAGTGCATCGCGTTCGTCCTTTGGAACTATACGTAATGATGCCCAATCAACTGCATAAAATAAATGTAGACTATACCAACCATCTAATGTTTCGGCTGCTTGACTCATGTTTATCGCTCCTTTTCAAAAATCATCAGTTCTTTATAAATTTTATCATAAAGCAAAGGGGTAACGATAAAATTATGATTACAAATTGGTGACGTGGCATTATGAAATAAAATGGCGTATAATTATACCGTGAATGATTAATAAGATTTATATTACAGGAGGACATTATGGCTGATTTATTAAATGTATTAAAAGACAAACTTTCTGGTAAAAACGTTAAAATCGTATTACCTGAAGGAGAGGACGAACGTGTTCTAACAGCTGCAACACAATTACAAGCAACAGATTATGTTACACCAATCGTGTTAGGTGATGAGACTAAGGTTCAATCTTTAGCGCAAAAACTTGATCTTGATATTTCTAATATTGAATTAATTAATCCTGCGACAAGTGAATTGAAAGCTGAATTAGTTCAATCATTTGTTGAACGACGTAAAGGTAAAGCGACTGAAGAACAAGCACAAGAATTATTAAACAATGTGAACTACTTCGGTACAATGCTTGTTTATGCTGGTAAAGCAGATGGTTTAGTTAGTGGTGCAGCACATTCAACAGGCGACACTGTGCGTCCAGCTTTACAAATCATCAAAACGAAACCAGGTGTATCAAGAACATCAGGTATCTTCTTTATGATTAAAGGTGATGAACAATACATCTTTGGTGATTGTGCAATCAATCCAGAACTTGATTCACAAGGACTTGCAGAAATTGCAGTAGAAAGTGCAAAATCAGCATTAAGCTTTGGCATGGATCCAAAAGTTGCAATGTTAAGCTTTTCAACAAAAGGGTCTGCTAAATCAGACGACGTGACAAAAGTTCAAGAAGCTGTCAAATTAGCACAACAAAAAGCTGAAGAAGAAAAATTAGAAGCAATCATTGATGGCGAATTCCAATTTGATGCTGCGATTGTACCAGGTGTTGCTGAGAAAAAAGCGCCAGGTGCTAAATTACAAGGTGATGCAAATGTCTTTGTATTCCCAAGTTTAGAAGCTGGTAATATTGGTTACAAAATTGCACAACGTTTAGGTGGATATGATGCAGTTGGTCCAGTATTACAAGGTTTAAATTCTCCAGTAAATGACTTATCACGTGGCTGCTCAATTGAAGATGTATACAATCTTTCAATTATTACAGCAGCGCAAGCCTTACAATAACGATGGATTTAGCGAGTAAATATTTTAATGGCGTCAACTGGCGATATATCGATCATTCTTCTGGATTAGAACCTATGCAATCTTTCGCATTCGATGATACATTTTGCGAAAGTGTGGGCAAAGATATATCAGATAATGTTGTGCGTACTTGGATTCATCAACATACTGTTATTCTTGGTATTCATGATTCAAGATTGCCGTTTTTAAAAGATGGCATTGATTATTTAACGAATGAGATTGGTTATAATGCCATTGTTAGAAATTCTGGTGGCTTAGGTGTCGTTCTAGATCAAGGTGTATTAAATATATCGCTGATGTTCAAAGGACAAACAGAAACAACGATTGATGAAGCGTTTACTGTGATGTACCTCTTAATTAGCAAAATGTTCGAAAATGAGAATGTTGATATTGATACGATGGAAATTGAACATTCTTATTGCCCAGGAAAATTTGACTTAAGTATCGATGGTAAGAAATTTGCAGGCATATCGCAACGAAGAGTTAGAGGCGGTATTGCTGTACAAATTTATCTTTGTGTTGAAGGCTCTGGTTCAGAACGTGCATTGATGATGCAAACATTTTATGAACATGCTTTAAAAGGTGAAGTGACTAAATTTAAATATCCTGAAATTGAACCATCTTGTATGGCCTCATTAGAGACATTGCTTAACAAAACGATTACTGTTCAAGATGTAATGTTTTTACTATTATATGCAATCAAAGATCTTGGCGGTGTATTAAATATGACGCCAATTACTCAAGAAGAATGGCAAAGATACGATACGTATTTTGATAAAATGATTGAAAGAAACAAGAAAATGATAGATCAAATGCAATAGTTAAATATTTAACAGCCCCTTTCAAGTTATCGTTTGGGGCTGTTATTTTTGAAAGTATCCATAAAAAGCATAAATATGTTATTGACCTAATATTTAAATTGAACATCATTAAATTAAAAGTAATGATATGATGGAAATAATAAATTTAATAAGAAAATTTCATGTTTTACGTATTAAATAGATTGAGAATAGGGTATATATAATGCGTATGACTATGAAAGAAACGACCTTCTATTGAAATGTTCTAATACTTTAGTAGTAAATCTATATATTCCAATTATTATTTGTAGTATTATAGTTAGGGTGGAAAATTATAAATTGTAGGGCTATTTTATAAAAAGATAAAGAATCTGAAATATCACTCGATAAGATTTAAACTTTGAAGTAAACGAAAGTTAGTTTTATACTAATCAAGTTAAGTCAAATATAAATTCAAAATAAAGATTATACATAATATGAATAATGTGAGATAAAGACTGCAATGAAATTTAACGCGAATGCGTATGCAACTTAGAATATGATGTCTTTTACTAATAAATAAAAATAATGAATCAAGTATAGGATAAATATAAAAGGTGATATTGACATGACAAGAAAAGGATATGGGGAATCGACAGGTAAGATTATTTTAATAGGAGAACATGCTGTTACATTTGGAGAGCCTGCTATTGCAGTACCGTTTAACGCAGGTAAAATCAAAGTTTTAATAGAAGCCTTAGAGAGCGGGAACTATTCGTCTATTAAAAGCGATGTTTACGATGGTATGTTATATGATGCGCCTGACCATCTTAAGTCTTTGGTGAACCGTTTTGTAGAATTAAATAATATTACAGAGCCGCTAGCAGTAACGATCCAAACGAATTTACCACCATCACGTGGATTAGGATCGAGTGCAGCTGTCGCGGTTGCTTTTGTTCGTGCAAGTTATGATTTTTTAGGGAAATCATTAACGAAAGAAGAACTCATTGAAAAGGCTAATTGGGCAGAGCAAATTGCACATGGTAAACCAAGTGGTATTGATACGCAAACGATTGTATCAGGCAAACCAGTTTGGTTCCAAAAAGGTCATGCTGAAACGTTGAAAACGTTAAGTTTAGACGGCTATATGGTTGTTATAGATACTGGTGTGAAAGGTTCAACAAGACAAGCAGTAGAAGATGTTCATAAACTTTGTGAGGACCCTCAGTACATGTCACATGTAAAACATATCGGTAAGTTAGTTTTACGTGCGAGTGATGTGATTGAACATCATAACTTTGAAGCCTTAGCGGATATTTTTAATGAATGTCATGCGGATTTAAAGGCGTTGACAGTTAGTCATGATAAAATAGAACAATTAATGAAAATTGGTAAAGAAAATGGTGCGATTGCTGGAAAACTTACTGGCGCTGGTCGTGGTGGAAGTATGTTATTGCTTGCCAAAGATTTACCAACAGCGAAAAATATTGTAAAAGCTGTAGAAAAAGCTGGTGCAGCACATACTTGGATTGAGAATTTAGGAGGTTAATGCGTTGATTAAAAGTGGCAAAGCACGTGCACATACGAATATTGCACTTATAAAATATTGGGGTAAAAAAGATGAAGCACTAATCATTCCAATGAATAATAGCATATCTGTTACATTAGAAAAATTTTACACTGAAACGAAAGTCACTTTTAACGACCAGTTAACACAGGATCAATTTTGGTTGAATGGTGAAAAGGTTAGTGGCAAAGAATTAGAGAAAATTTCAAAATATATGGATATTGTCAGAAATAGAGCTGGCATCGATTGGTATGCAGAAATTGAAAGCGACAATTTTGTACCAACAGCAGCAGGGTTGGCTTCATCGGCAAGCGCATATGCAGCTTTAGCAGCAGCTTGTAATCAAGCGCTAGACATGCAGCTGTCAGATAAGGATTTATCGAGATTGGCGCGAATTGGTTCGGGTTCTGCGTCGCGTAGTATTTATGGTGGATTTGCAGAATGGGAAAAAGGGTATAGTGATGAGACGTCATATGCCGTTCCACTTGAATCGAATCATTTTGAAGATGACCTTGCCATGATATTTGTTGTGATTAATCAACATTCTAAAAAGGTACCTAGTCGATATGGTATGTCATTGACACGAAACACATCAAGGTTTTATCAATATTGGTTAGATCATATTGATGAAGATTTAGCTGAAGCAAAAGCAGCGATTCAAGACAAAGATTTTAAACGCCTTGGTGAAGTAATTGAAGAAAATGGTTTGCGTATGCATGCCACGAATCTAGGATCAACACCGCCGTTCACATATCTTGTGCAAGAAAGTTATGATGTCATGGCGCTTGTTCACGAATGCCGAGAAGCGGGGTATCCGTGTTATTTTACAATGGATGCGGGACCTAATGTGAAAATACTTGTAGAAAAGAAAAACAAGCAACAGATTATAGATAAATTATTAACACAGTTTGATAATAACCAAATTATTGATAGTGACATTATTGCCACAGGAATTGAAATAATTGAGTAAGGAAGAGATAAAATGATTCAGGTCAAAGCACCCGGAAAACTTTATATTGCTGGAGAATATGCTGTAACAGAACCAGGATATAAATCTGTACTTATTGCGTTAGATCGTTTTGTAACTGCTACTATTGAAGAAGCAGACCAATATAAAGGTACCATTCATTCAAAAGCATTACATCATAACCCAGTTACATTTAGTAGAGATGAAGATAGTATTGTCATTTCAGATCCACATGCAGCAAAACAATTAAATTATGTGGTCACAGCTATTGAAATATTTGAACAATACGCGAAAAGTTGCGATATAGCGATGAAGCATTTTCATCTGACTATTGATAGTAATTTAGATGATTCAAATGGTCATAAATATGGATTAGGTTCAAGTGCAGCAGTACTTGTGTCAGTTATAAAAGTATTAAATGAATTTTATGATATGAAGTTATCTAATTTATACATTTATAAACTAGCAGTGATTGCAAATATGAAGTTACAAAGTTTAAGTTCATGCGGAGATATTGCTGTGAGTGTATATAGTGGATGGCTAGCGTATAGTACTTTTGATCATGAATGGGTTAAGCATCAAATTGAAGATACTACGGTTGAAGAAGTTTTAATCAAAAACTGGCCTGGATTGCACATCGAACCATTACAAGCACCTGAAAATATGGAAGTACTTATCGGTTGGACTGGCTCACCGGCGTCATCACCACACTTTGTTAGCGAAGTGAAACGTTTGAAATCAGATCCTTCATTTTACGGTGACTTCTTAGAAGATTCACATCGTTGTGTTGAAAAACTTATTCATGCTTTTAAAACAAATAACATTAAAGGTGTGCAAAAGATGGTGCGTCAGAATCGTACAATTATTCAACGTATGGATAAAGAAGCTACAGTTGATATAGAAACTGAAAAGCTAAAATATTTGTGTGATATTGCTGAAAAGTATCACGGCGCATCTAAAACATCAGGCGCTGGTGGTGGAGACTGTGGTATTACAATTATCAATAAAGATGTAGATAAAGAAAAAATTTATGATGAATGGACAAAACATGGTATTAAACCATTAAAATTTAATATTTATCATGGGCAATAAATGATTTGATAGGGGAGCAATCATCTAATTTAATTAGAAGATAAATGCTCCATTTTTTATTGTCAGCCGTGTTACGTATCTTGAAAAAAATATTAAAAAGAGTAAAATAGATAGAGTTAACGAAAAAATTAATGAAATCGACGATATAGATATGATAAAGAAAGGTGGGTAGCAATATGAAAAATACATTCCTTATTTGTGATGAATGTCAGGCAGTCAATATAAGAACGTTACAAAAGAAGTTGGAAAAATTAGATCCCGATGCTGAAATCGTGATAGGTTGTCAATCTTATTGTGGACCTGGACGCCGAAAAACATTCACTTTTGTTAATAACCGCCCACTGGCTGCGCTTACTGAAGAAGAATTAATCGAAAAAGTTTCTCAACAATTAAAGAAACCACGTGATCCTGAAGAAGAAGAGCGTTTAAGAAAACGACATGAAGAACGTAAACGTCGTAAAGAAGAACAAGATAGAAAGCTTAAAGAAAAATTAGAAAAGCGAAAAGCACAACAATAAAGCCTGATGGCAGCATCATTCAATGCGTGCCACCAGGTTTTTATGTTTTGTCTAGAAATTAAATAAATCATTAAATGATTCGGCCATCGTAGGATGCGTATAAATATTATCTCGTAATACGGTATATGGAATGTTTTGATCAATCGCAAGTTTAATTATATTAATTAATTCTTCAGATTGCTTACCATATAATGTAGCACCTAAAATCATATTATTTTCATTATTAATGACTACTTTAAATAAACCTCTTGGATCATTGTTAATTTTATGACGAGGTATAGCACTTACTAAAAGTTGATGTTCAGTGTAATCATAATGTTGAGCGGCAGCTTCTTTACTAGTTAATCCAACACGTGATAATGGTGGATCTATAAATACTGTATAAGGCACGCTGCCTCTATTGTCAGTCGTACGTGACTGATTACCATATAACGCTGATTTGATAATTCGATAATCATCTAAAGATATATACGTAAATTGAAGTCCGCCTTTAACATCACCTGCAGCATAAATATGCGGCACAGTTGTTTGAAGATGAGCATTGACTTTAATTTCGCCTCTGTCGCCTAATTCGATATCAGTATTTTCTAAAGCTAAATCCGTATTCGGTTTGCGCCCGATAGCCAAAAGTACTGCATCAGCCTCAAAGTTACCAACGTTGGTATGGACTGTTGTATGATGATTGTCAGATGACAATTCAGTCGTTTCAACATTTGTATGCAATGCAATGCCTTTATTTTCTAAGTCAGTAATACCATATGCAACGACATCTTGATCTTCGCGTGGCATAAATGATTCGCCACGTTCTAATACTGTTACCTTACTACCTAAATTCGCAAACATTGAAGCAAATTCTAAGGCGATATAACCGCCACCTACAATAACGAGGTGCTTAGGTTGATAGCTAATGTTTAATAAACCTGTCGAATCGAAGACGTGTTTAGCTTGATCAAGGCCTTTAATGTTAGGAATGACAGAGGTAGCACCGGTATTAATAATGATATGAGGTGCAGTAATACTATCGACGATATCGTCATGTTGATCTAATAAATTCACTTCAGTATTAGATTTAAACTGCGCTTTAAAATCCAGTACATCAATGTTGTTATCGTCTGCTAATAAGTGGTAATTTTTATTGTTTAGCGCATTGACAACATCGTTTTTACGGTTATAACTTGCTTCAAAAGATTTGCCTTCTAATCCATCATGTACAAGTGTCTTCGAAGGTATACATCCTATGTTTATACAAGTGCCTCCATACATTTTCGGAGATTGTTCGATAACTGCGACGTGTTGACCTGTTGATGCAGCGTATTTCGCTAAAGTTTTACCAGCTTTCCCAAATCCTATTACAATTAAATCATATGTTTTCATGACATAAATCCTCCTTTTGAATGTCTTCAATGACATCTTTGATTGTTTTTCCATTATAAAAATTAATAATGATATTCTGTTCGTCTTGCTGATAATGTGACATGGTAGTTGCAATATTACGAGCAATTTGACAGTGACTGCCTTCGTCGCCAGTAAATAGACGTGTGTGGTGTTCTTTCTCTAAGACAAAATGTTTATATAATGTTGCTAGAGAGACATCAGCACTTTGATCATTTGCTAAATAACCGCCATCTTTACCTCGTATTGTGTCAATCATTTTTAAATCGACAAGTTGAGTCGTCACGCGTCGTAATTGAACAGGATTTAAACAAGTTAATTCTGCTAATGAACTACTATTGAATTTTTCTGAATGATGCTTAGTTAAAAAAGCTAATACATGCACGGCAATGTTAAATTCTAAATTCAATGTTTCTCACCTCATAATTGTAACTGTATTAGTTACAATTAAAAATCATTTTGCTCAATGTGTCAATACTTATGTTTGAAAAGTGTTGAATTAGGTGTGGTTATTGTGATGATTTATTGTTTGAAAGTTGATGCATTAACGGTGAGATTGCACAATTGAAA
Source organism: Staphylococcus sp. T93 (assembly GCF_016743875.1). NCBI lineage: Bacteria > Bacillati > Bacillota > Bacilli > Caryophanales > Staphylococcaceae > Staphylococcus > Staphylococcus sp. T93. Next base: position 97,251 of record NZ_CP068247.1, read on the forward strand.
TTTTAATTATGTATGAACTGATAGATATGAAATGAATATTGAAAATGAGAGCAATAAAATTTTGAATGATGATGTTGTGTGATTGTATAAACTTATTCGTATTTTAGATACGTTTTGATATTTCGCATGATGAGGAAATACTTTTAACAACTGATGACATATTTTAATAGTGAATATATTTTGAGATATTAATATATTTAATGTTAAGGATGTTGTCGCAATAAAATTAAAATATTGAAAGATAATTTTTATTGATTAATTGCGAATATACAAAGACACCATTATATCCATATGCTAAAATAAGAAAAAAGGCGACATGTTATCTCAATTTACCTGCATCTAGACTCCTTTACATAAGAAATAATCATCGCCGAGTTTTAAAATTTTACAACTTTGTAGATGTAAAAAGCATTTGATTTTAAATAGTTTGAAAATCATATATTTTTGAAAAAGGAGCATGCCGATGAGTATTGACATGTATTTAGACAGATCTCGAAACCAAGCTTCAAGTGTGGGGAATTTGAGTCAAACAATGAATTCAAATTATGATGCGTTGGAAAAAGCAATTACTCAATTTATTAATGATGATGCGCTTAAAGGGAAAGCGTATACGTCAGCTAAGCAATTTTTTAGTACGGTGTTAATTCCATTATCAACAAGTATGAAAACATTGAGTGATTTAACGAAGCAAGCTTGCGATAATTTTGTGTCACGTTATACGAGTGAGGTTGATAGCATATCTTTAAAAGAATCAGAGCTTGAAGAAGATATCAGATCATTAAGTCAACAAATTACGCGATATGAAAATTTGAATAACAATTTGAAAAAGCATGCTTCCGATAATCAGCAAGCCATTTCATCGAACCAACAAATAATACGAACATTAGGTCAACAAAAACATGAATTAGAAGAGAAGCTACGCAAATTGCGTGAGTTTAATCAAAAATCACCAGAAATATTTAAAGAAGTTGAAGAATTTCAAAAAATTGTCCAACAAGGACTTACCCAAGCGCAGAATTTTTGGAACTTTTCAACAAATCAATTTAATATTCCTTCAGGTAAAGAACTTGATTGGGCCAAAGCAAGTCATGAAAAATATTTGAAAGTTGCTATGGGGAAAATTGAACATAAAGCAGAGAAAGAAACTTTAAATAAAGCAGACTTTGCTGTTATAAAGGCATATGCCAAAGAACATCCAGAAGACGATATCCCGAAAAGTATATTGAAATATATAAATGACAATAAAGACAGTATTAAAAGAGATATAGGATTAGATATTACGTCAACACTTTTAGAGCAAGACGGTATAAATGCAAGTAAATTCGGTGTATTTATCAATACAGCAGGTGGAGTGAAAGGCCCAGCAGGTCCAAATTCATTTGTGGAAGTCAAACGTACATCAGGTAATGTGTTTATAGAAAATGGTAGTAAATTTGCAAAAGGCGGAAAATACCTAGGTAAAGGTGTTGCTGGTGTAGGATTTGGTATAGGTATGTATGATGACCTTGCAAATGATGATAAAACATTTGGAGAGGCGTTGTCGCATAATGGTATGACGCTTGCAGCTGGATCTGCAGGGACAGCAGTTGGAGCTGGATTAGCGACTTTTGTTTTAGGAAGTAATCCAGTAGGATGGGTGATTTTAGCAGGTTTGGCTATGAGTACAGTATTTGCATTAGGAACAGATTTAATTTATCAAAATAATATTTTTGGATTAAAAGATAAAGTAGACTGGGTAGGGCATAAAATCGATAATAGTATAGATGTTGTTAAAAAAACTACAGAAAAATCCATGGATAGTGTTGGGAATGCTGTTAGTGAAGCTAAAAATATTATTAGCAATCATATAAATCCAATGAAATGGGCGTGGTGAGTTTTGCTTTTTAATATTAAGGTTATTAATAAAAATCCGAGATATAAAGTCGTTCAATATAATGATGAGTATTTGTTAATTGATTTAGTAAGCACTTGGCTTGTATACTTTTTTCCTTTTATTAATTGGTTCATTCCCAAAAGGTATGCAAAACTTAGTGAGAAGGAACTTGAAAATTTAAATGTTGATAAACAAAATAAAAATAATATTTTCTGGCCAGTTACTGGTAGTTCGTTTTTATTTGTAGTTATTTTACGGAAATATGTACATACGTTTGAAGTTCAATTAGATAATAAGATTTTAATATCTTTATGTTTTATAGGATTTATAGGTATTGCAGCATTTTACATTTACTTAAATAAAAAGCTTAAACTAAAGATATATGATGATAATCTAGATAATGAAAATAGGGTTATATTAGTGCCTACTTTTAAAGATGGAAGTTTTATAGTTTTCACATATCTATTATTAGGAGGTTGTTCTATATTATTTTTAATATGGCTAATGACTATAAAACCTCAAAATCTACTGGTATTTATTATGTGGATTATTATTACAATTTTTTTCTTTCTAATAAGCATGGGCTCAATTAGTAATAAAAAGGTTTATGCCAAACTTAAAAAGCAATAGAAATTACTAAACTTAGATTGTAGTTCGTAAGTTAAGTAATAAACAGGAAAATAGTATGTTACTAAAATACAAAACACTTATAAAGTATCTGAAAGTGTATTAGATATAAAACCAACGAGACGGAAGTGGAGATATTGCTTTGCGAGGTTAGAGTTGTAAACAAAAATCCCAGATATAGAATTATTAAATATAAAAACGACTATCTGATGATTGATTTAGTAAGCACCTGGTTAGTTTTGTTCTTTCCGTTTATTAATTGGTTAATACCAAAAAAATATGTCCAAATCAGCAGAGAAGATTTTGATAATTTAAATATTGTCAAACCAGTTAAAAATAAAGCTTTATGGCCAGCTATAGGTAGCATACTTTTATTTGGCACTATGTTTAGAGATAAAATATATATACCTGATTCTCATTTAGAAAAAAATTGCGTTATTATCATTTGTTCGGTTTTATTATTAAGTATTCTAGTGTTTTATATATATTTAAATCAGAAAGTAAAGTTATCTATCTATAATGATCGGAGTAGCAATGGAAAAATTATGATTTTTCCATCATTCAAGAATCTTTGCTTTGTACTATTTTCTTATTTTTTCTGTGGTGGATTATCAATCATGTTCTTAGATGTTTTGATTAGTTTATCTATCCAAAATATTATAGTATTTATTGCTTGGGTTATTATGACAATGCTATTTTTCTTTATAAATATGTCTTCAATAATAGACAAAAAGATTCATGTTATATATTTAAGGTCATATAAATATTAATTTTGATACAAAAGGGCACAAGTGTTTTGAGAAACAGAAACGATAATATAGCTGTGTGAATTTGTTATTAATAGGAAGTGATAATTATTGCTTTGTGAAACCGAAATTATCAATAAAAATCCGAAATACAGAGTTATTAAGTATGATGATGAGTATTTAATGGTCGATGTAATAAGAACTTGGCTTGTATACTTTTTTCCATTTATTAATTGGTTCATTCCAAAAAGGTGCGCCAAAATTAGTAGAGAAGAGTATGAAAAACTGAACACTGTTAAGCCAGTTAAAAATAAAAATTTTTGGCCTGTTGTAGGAGGAACAATCCTACTAGGTGCTACTTCCAGAAAGTACATACACTTACTTAATATTCAATTAGAAAAAAGATCGGTTATATTTATATGCTTCGTTGTATTTCTATGTATTTTAATCTTTTTTGTGCTTCTGAATCGAAAATTAAAATTGAAAGTTTTCGATAATAAAAAAGAAGAACAAAAAATAATTTTAGTACCAACATTAAAAAATGCTGTTCTTATATTATATGGCTATTTGTTGATTGGAGGCATGTCAATATTAGCTTTAAGCATGTTGCTGACATTAGAAAACCAGAATTTAATAACTTTTATAGCTTGGGGTATGGGGTTAATGTTGTTTTTCTTGATGAATATAACACTCATTGTCAATAAAACAGTCAAAGTTATAAAAAGGTGAATAAATAACTAATTATATTGTATTGGCCGTTCTTCAAATAAAAAATAATTTGAATAAGGTGGAAGTGATAAACAGTGCTTTGCGAATCTAGAGTCATTAATCAAAACCCTAAATATAGAATTATTAAATACAATAATGAATATTTCATGGTTGATTTAGTAAGTACTTGGATTGCTTATTTTTTGCCCATGATTAATTGGTTTATTCCCAAAAAGTACGCGAAAATTAGTAGAGAAGAATTTGAAAGTTTAAATATTGTCAAACCCGCTAAAAATAATACTTTCTGGCCTGTTGCAGGATTTGCAGTGTTATTAACAACCTTAACAAGAAAATATATCTATTTGCTTAACATCCATTTAGAAAAAGAAATAGTTATATTAACATGCTGTATGATACTTCTAGGTGTTTTCGCATTGTTTATATATATAAATACAAAATTGAAGTTACATATTTTTGATAAAAATAAAAGTAATAACGAAAAGATCATATTAATACCTACATTTAAAAATATTTGTTTATCCTTATTTGCTTATATATTATTTGGTGGATTGTCAACAATGGCTCTGAGTATGTTAGTAACTTCATCCCCTCAAAATATAATAGAATTTCTTGCTTTAATTGGCATGACTGCATGCTTCTTTCTACTGAATATGTCATCGGTTCTAGATAAAAAAATTCATGTTATTTTAAAAACAAATAAGTAGTAAAATTGATTAACTTAGGTAGTATCGGATACTTAAATGTTGGTTCATAAAAAGCAATGATTTTAAATCGAGGAGCTATCTTAGAACAGGGAAATAAAACAGCCAAAGTTATAAAAAGTGAATTAATAACTAATTATATTATGTTAGCCACGCTTCAAATAAAAAATAATTAGAATAAGGTGGGATTGATAATCAATGCTATGCGAATCTAAAATCATCAATAAAAACCCCAAATATAGAATTATTAAATATAATGATGAGTACTTAATGATCGATATAATAAGCACTTGGATTAGTTTGTTTTTTCCTTTTATTAATTGGTTCATCCCCAAAAGATACGTCAAAATTAGTAGAGAAGAGTTTGAAAATTTAAATATTGTGAAACCTGCTAAAAAGAATGTTTTTTGGCCAGTTGCAGGTATCTCTACTTTATTCGCAGTTACATTAAGAAAGTATACACATTTACTTGACACTCAACTTGATAGAAAATTAGTTATTGCTATATGTTGTATCACATTTATAGGGATTTTAACATTTTATGTACGCCTAATTAAAAAATCATCTTTAAATATTTATAATACTAAAAATAAAAGGTCAAAAATTATCTTAATACCAACACTAAAAAATTTTTGTTTAACATTGTTTAGATATGCTTTTTTTATTTTATGGACAGTGATTTTCTCATATGCTCTATTATCAATGAGTTATCAAAACATAATAGTATATTTTGCTTGGATTACAGCAATAATGGGTTTTTTTCTAGTGAATATAGCTTTAATTATAGATAAAAACATTCATGTCATACTTAAAAATTAAGTGAAAGTACTAAATTCAGATTAAAAATATGAAAATATCAGTTAATAAAACCTTTGATGACAGTAACTTGATAGTATTTGAATGTCTTTTGAAGTATCGAAAAATGTATTACACATAAAATTAAAGGGATGTGGAGACATTGCTTTGCGAATCTAAAGTTATTAATAAAAACCCTAAATATCGAATAATCAAATACGATAGTGAATATTTAATGATTGATTTGGCAAGTAATTGGATTGTCTTCTTCTTTCCATTTATTAACTGGCTCATACCGAAAACATATGTCAAAATCACTAAGAATGATTATGAAAAATTAAATATTGTCAAACCAGTTAAAAATAAATCGATAGGATGGACCATATTCGCGGGTATTGTGTTACTTGGTGGTACTGTAAGAAGAAATACTTATTTATTTGATTTTCAATTAGAAGAACTAATTGTTTGGAGCAGCTGTTTCATTGGGTTTTTAGAGATTATATTTTTTTATTGTTATCTAAATAAGAAATTAACATTAAATATTTATAATGAAAGTAAAAATAATGAACTTAAATTAAGATTATTACCCTCCTTTAAAAATATTTGTTTCACAATTTTTTATTACCTATTTACTGGTTTCATGTCTTATGGGGCATTTTACTTGTTGGTATTTGAAAATGTGCAAAATTTAATCTTATATGTTTCTTGGCTTTTCATGACTATGCTATTTATGTTTATGAATATGCATTCAATTATAGATAAAAAAGTACATATATTCTTAAAGTCTAATAAATAGTTACAAATTTAGTTAGTTTTCAATTGTTAATTAGGGGTGGTAAACAGTGCTTTGTGAATCTAGACAAATTTATAAAAATCCTAAATATCGAGTTATTAGATATAATAATGAATATTTCATGGTCGATTTAGTAAGTACTTGGATTACTTATTTTTTCCCTATGATTAATTGGTTTTTGCCCAAAAAATACGCAAAAATTAGCGAAAATGAATTTGAAAGGTTAAATATAGTCGAGCCTGTTAAAAATAATGTTTTTTGGCCGGTTGCAGGAAGTTCAGTTCTATTTGGAATTATATTGAGAAAGTACGGTAACTTCTTTAATGTTCAGTTTGAAAAACAACTAGCAATCACTGTATTTTTTATCATGTTAATAGGGATGTTAATTTTTTATTTTTATCTAAATAAAAAATTAACATTAAAAATTTTTAATACCAACGTGGTTAATAAGAATAGAGTTGTATTAATACCGACTTTCAAACAAGGATTGTTAATAGTTTTTGCGTACTTTTTTTAGGAAGCGCTTCAATATTTACTTTAACCATTCTTTTGACGACAGAGTCACAAAATATAATAATATTTTTAACTTGGGTTATTATCACGATGTTTTTCTTTTTAGTGAATATGGCTTCGATAGGTAATAAAAATGTTCATGTTATTTTAAGAATAAACGAGTAGTAAAAATGATCGAAATTGGTAGTATCGCATATTTAAACGGTGGTTCAAAAAAATATAATCATATCTTAAATCAGGAAAATAGATAGTAATGTTTGAATATACCAAGTGAAAATGCCCATTGTGATTGATAAAGGAAAAAACTGTTTTAATTTAAAAATGAAATATAGAGCGTGTTATTTTGTATGATAGCTCTTATAACATTGGCGTTTTTAATCCAATAGTATGGACGGTTTTAGCTGGTTTTGTTGCGGAATCTGTTTAGACAATTCTTAAAAATTGGACTTTTCATACTAATAAATTTGGATTAAGAGATAAAACTAATTGGATAAGACATTAAATAGACGCTGTTTAAAAATACCACAGAAAAAGCTGTAGATAGTGTTGGAACGATAGTTGGTGAAGGTACAAAAAGTATTGGGGATCATTTAAAACTAATGAAACGGGAGTGGTAAATGTTGCTTTGCGATGTCAGAGTCATTTATAAAAATCCGAAATACAAAGTCATTCAACATAACGGTGAATACTTATTAGTCGATTTAGTAAGCACTTGGTTCGTGTACTTTTTTCCTTTCATTAATTGGTTCATTCCAAAAAAGTACGCGATAATTAGCGAAGAAGAATTTGAAAATTTAAATGTTGTTAAACCAAATAAAAATAATGTTTTCTGGTCAGTTATAGGAAGTTCGGTTTTGTTTGGAGTTACTTTAAGGAAATACATACATGTTTTTGATGTTCAATTAGATAAGCTAGTTGTAATGATATTGTGTGCTCTCGCTTTAATTTGTGTTATAGTTTTTTATTTTAACTTAAATAGAAAGCTTAAGTTAAAAGTGTTTGATACAAATATTGAAAAAAATAAGAGAGTTATATTAATACCAACGTTTAAACTTGGCTGTTTTTTAGTTTTCGGATATATTTTCGCTGGAAGTTTTTCAATATTTTCATTAATTGCCCTTATGACAATCGAACCTCAAAATATAATAATATTTATTTATTGGATTATGATGACAATGCTTTTCTTTTTGTTAAATATGACTTCGATAGGTAATGAAAAAGTTCGCGTTATAATGAAAAATAATTGATTACATTTAAAATATTCTAAATGTTGTCGACACAATCCTTTTAAGACGCTAGTAGAATTTAAATGACTTCTAATGTATATGAAAGTGTATCAATATAAAACCAATTGAAAAGAAGTGGAGACATTGCTTTGTGAAACTGAAAATATTAATAAGAATCCCAAATATAGAATTATCAAATACAAAGATGAATATTTGATGATTGATTTAGTAAGTACATGGTTAGCACTCTTTTTCCCAATGATTAATTGGCTGATTCCAAAAAAGTACGTCAAAATCAGCGAAAAAGATTTTGAAACTTTAAACATTGTGAAGACAGCTAAAATCAATTCTTTTTGGCCAGTGGCAGGAAGTACGGTCTTATTTGGTGTTATGTTAAGAAGGTATTCCCATTTATTTATCGTTAAATATGAATATAGTATAGTAATTTTAATTTGTTGCATCATAATACTAGGTATTTTTCTGTTTTTTTTATATTTAAATCAAAAGTTAAAGTTACAAATCTATAATGAAAACAAAAATAAAAGCAATAAGATAATCATATTTCCCACTTTAAAGAGTCTTTGTTTATCAATAGTTTTATATATTTATTTAGGTGGTGGTTCATTCTTTACTATTTATATGTTATTGACGATTGAAGTTCAAAATATAATATTATTTATAACTTTGTTTGTAATATTTTTGTTTTTCTTATTTTTAAATATGTGCTCACTATATGACAATAAAGTTCATGTATTATTTAAATCAAATGGAATTGAAAAGTTTTAATAGGAATAATAAACAAAGGAATGGTAGTGATAAATATTGCTATGTGAATCTAAAGTTATCAACAAAAATCCTAAGTATAGAGTTATTAAATATGGTGATGAATATTTAATGATTGATTTAGTAAGTACCTGGTTAACTTTATTTCTTCCTATGATTAATTGGTTAATTCCAAAAAAATATGTCAAAATCAGTAAAAAAGAATTTGACGATTTAAACATTGTCAAACCTGTTAAAAATAAAGCTTTTTGGCCAGTTGCAGGTAGTACTATTTTGTTCGGAGTTACGTTTAGAAAATATATTCCTTCACTTAATATTCAATTAGAGAAAAACATGGTGATTGTAATATGTTGTGCAATATTTCTGGGTGTTTTAATACTTTTTTTATTTCTGAATCGTAAGCTAAGGTTGGAAATTTATAATAATAACTCTAGTAAAGGGAAAATAATTTTATTTCCTTCATTAAAAAACTTTTGTTTCACAATATTTTATTATTTTTTATTTGGCGGTCTTTCAATAATGGCTCTAAGTATGTTATTAACTTTAAATCCTCAAAATATAATAGGCTTTATTGGTTGGTTGGTAATGACTGCAGGTTTCTTTCTGTTAAACATGTCATCGATTATTGACAAAAAAATTTATGTATTATCTAAAACTAACACGGTGGAAAAATGATGGTTTAGCTGGATTTACTGCAGGTTCTATTTCGGCAATACTTGTATATTGGACCAATCAAAAAAATGAATTTGGAATAAAAGATAAAAACGATTGGATAGGACATAAACTAGACGTTGGTATAGATGCTGTAGAAAAATCTGCAGAAAAAACAGTAGATGGTGTTGAAAATGTCATGGTGAAGCTTCAAAAAGTATTTCTAATCATATAAGCCCTAAGAAATGGAGCTGGTAAATGTTGCTATGCGAATCTAAAATCATCAATAAAAACCCAAAATATAGAATTATTAAATATAATGATGAATACTTAATGGTCGATATAATAAGCACTTGGATTAGTTTATTTTTTCCTTTTATTAATTGGTTCATCCCAAAAGAATACGTCAAAATTAGTAGAGAAGAGTTTGAAAACTTAAATATTGTTAAACCTGCTAAAAAGAATGTTTTTTGGCCAGTTGCAGGTAGCTCTGCTTTGCTGGGAGTTGCATTAAGAAAATATACACATTTACTTGACATTCAACTTGATAAAAAATTAGTTATTGCCATATGTTGCATCACATTTATAGGGATTTTAATATTTTATGTACGCCTAATTAAAAAATCATCTTTAAATATTTATAATACTAAAAATAAAAGGTCAAAAATTTTTTTAATACCTACACTAAAAAATGTTTGTTTCACATTATTTGGATATATTTTATTTGGCGGATTGACTATGCTATTCCTAGATGCACTATTATCAATGAGTTATCAAAACATAATAGTATATTTTGTTTGGATTGCAGTTATAATGGGTTTTTTTCTAGTTAATATAGCTTTAATTATAGATAAAAACATTCATGTCATACTTAAAAACCAATAGAAATTACCAAATTAAATTTGCAATGGCTTTAATATTGTCGTTCTTAAATGTTTTTCAATTTCTGATTCAAAAGTACATGTAATTTAAAGGTCAACGAGCAATCGCGCTATATGCATATCAATTTAAGCAATACTTATTTTAACTGAGTTTTATATAACGTTTTCCTATTACACCGCTTAAATTCAAGCTCTAATTCTAACATTTGGAAGTTGTATTAAATCATGATAGTGTGATAGTGGAAAAGTTATAAAGATAAGGAGCTGGGTCTAATGAAGCAATTTGTAAACTTAGGTAAATCTGATGTTGAAGTGTTTCCAATCGCACTTGGGACGAACGCAGTAGGTGGGCATAATTTATATCCGAACTTAGATGAAGAACAAGGAAAAGATGTTGTTCGTCAAGCCATTAATCATGGTATTAATTTATTAGATACGGCATATATTTATGGGCCAGAACGATCAGAAGAATTGGTTGGAGAAGTTGTTAAAGAATATCCGCGAGAGCAAATTAAAATTGCTACGAAAGGGTCTCATGAATTTGATGAAAATCAAGAAGTACATCAGAACAATCAACCGGAATATTTAAAACAACAAGTTGAGAATAGTTTGAAACGTCTACAAACTGATTATATCGATTTATATTATATTCATTTTCCGGATAACAACACTCCGAAAGATCAAGCAGTTGCAGCATTACAAGAGCTTAAGGAACAAGGGAAGATTAAAGCAATTGGTGTATCAAATTTCACATTAGATCAACTTAAAGAAGCAAATAAAGATGGTTACGTTGATGTTGTACAGTTAGAATATAATTTATTGCATCGCGAAAATGAGGCAGTATTACAATATTGTGTTGATCACCAAATCACATTTATTCCATATTTCCCATTAGCATCCGGTATTTTAGCTGGAAAATATGATGAGAACACTAAATTTAGTGACCATCGTACTACACGTCGTGATTTTAAACCAGGTGTATTTGAAGAAAATGTGCGTCGCGTAAAAGCTTTGGAAAGCATAGCTGCAGCACATCAAACTTCAATTGCGAACATTGTATTAGCATTTTATTTAACGAGACCAGCTATCGATGTGATTATTCCTGGTGCAAAACGTGCAGAACAAGTCGTTGAAAATATTAAAGCTGCAGATATCGTTTTATCAGATGATGAGATTCAATATATCGATGAACTGTTTCCGATTGAAGACTAAATGAATTGTATTTAATGGTGATATATGTATCTAATTTCATCATGAATTAGCCCCGTATCACAAACGACGTTATATAAGGCATGACGAAATTTCGTCAAATTTATATAAAAGTTGTAAGCGTTTTACTATTCGGTAGGCAAAGCTTATGATAGTATAATTAGGTAACGAAAAACACAGATATTTATTAATCAAAAGTGAGGTTAGGCTAAAATGATTACTGTTTTGTTTGGTGGGAGTAGACCAAACGGTAATACTGCACAATTAACAAAATTCGCTTTGCAAGATTTAGAGTATCAATGGATTGACGTGACACAACATCAGTTTAAACCGATACGTGACGTGAGACATACAGCAGAGACTATTACTTCATATGACGATGACTATTTGCCGATTCTAGATAAAATATTGGCTAGTGATACAATTATTTTTGCATCACCAGTGTATTGGTATAGCATTTCAGCACCATTGAAAGCATTTATCGAACATTGGTCAGAAACATTACAAGATAAACGATATCCTAATTTTAAGGCACAAATGGCCGAAAAGGATTTTAGAGTTATTTTAGTTGGTGGAGATTGTCCAAAAATAAAAGCGAAGCCAGCAATTACGCAAATGAAATATAGTTTAGACTTTTTAGGTGCCACTTTAAATGGTTATATTATTGGAACTGCTGAAAAGCCTGGTGACATCATGAAAGACAACTATGCCTTAGCACGTGCAACTGAGTGGAATAGTATATTGCAATAAGACATACCTCATACTAAACGAAGTGATTTTTTGCTTCGTTATTTTTTATTTTTAATTTTAACGGAAAATATAAATATATAAATTGAATAGACAATCATTGTTTATTAAGTATTGAGCAAGTTGTGGTATAATGCCGTTATTAAAACTTGTTAATAAGGGGAGAAAGTCATGTTCAAGGTAAGACAAGCAACTGAAAAAGATGTTGTTCAAATTAGAGATGTCGCAACTAAAGCTTGGTTTAATACATACTTAAATATATACGCTGCGACAACAGTTAATCACTTGTTAGAAGCTTCATATAATGAACATCATTTAAAGAAAAGACTTCAAGAACAATTATTCTTAGTCGTTGAAGAAGGTAATGACATCGTTGGCTTTGCTAACTTTATTTACGGTGAAGAATTATATTTATCAGCTCATTATGTTAAACCAGAATCGCAACATACAGGTTATGGTACAGCATTGTTAAATGAAGGATTATCACGTTTTGAAGATAAATTTGAAGGTGTTTACTTAGAAGTAGATAATAAAAATGAAGAAGCAGTAGCTTACTATAAAGAGCAAGGTTTTACAATCTTACGCTCTTATGAGCCAGAAATGTATGGCGAAAAGTTAGACTTAGCACTTATGTACAAAGCATTTTAAGTAAATTAAATATTATATTAAACGAAAAGGAGGGGAATAATGACTAACGCATATGTAGATTTAAAATTAGTAGAAGAAAAAGTTTTTAAAGACCCGATACATCGATATATTCATGTTGAAGATCAATTGATATGGGATTTAATTAAAACTAAGGAATTCCAAAGGTTACGTCGAATTAGACAACTAGGAACACTGTACCTATCTTTTCACACAGCAGAACATAGTCGCTTTGGACATTCTTTAGGTGTGTATGAAATAGTTAGACGATTAATTGATGAGTCATTTATTGGTCATGATGCATGGGACAATAAAGATAGACCGTTGGCATTATGTGCTGCATTATTACATGATTTAGGACATGGTCCATTTTCACATAGTTTTGAAAAAATATTTAATACAGACCATGAAGCATACACACAAGCGATTATTACTGGAGATACTGAGGTGAATGCTGTATTACGTAAAGTGGCGCCTGAGTTTCCAAGAGAAGTTGCGGAAGTAATTAATAAAACGCATCATAATAAATTGGTCATTTCGATGATTTCGTCACAAATCGATGCGGATAGAATGGATTATTTACAACGTGATGCGTATTTCACAGGTGTATCATATGGTGCTTTTGATATGGAGCGTATTTTAAGATTAATGCGACCTTCTAAAGATGAAGTACTAATCAAAGAAAGTGGTATGCATGCAGTTGAAAACTTTATTATGAGTCGTTATCAAATGTATTGGCAAATTTACTTCCACCCAGTTAGTCGTGGTGGAGAAGTGCTGCTTAATAATTGTTTGAAACGCGCAAAACAGCTTTATAATGAAGGCTATGAATTTAAGTTGCATCCACATGATTTTATTCCATTTTTTGAAGAGACAGTTACGATTGAACAATATGTTGAACTCGATGAAGCGGTAGTTACGTATTATTTGGAAAAATGGACAAAAGAAGATGATGCTATTTTAAGTGATTTAGCAAGTCGATTTATTAATCGAGACTTATTTAAATATATTCCATTTGATGGCTCAATTATTACAATATCAGAACTGCAAGAACTGTTTGAAGCAGGTGGTATTAATCCAGATTATTATTTTGTGAGTGAAGCATTTTCTGATTTGCCATATGACTATGATCGACCGGGGTCAAATCGCAAACCGATTCATTTATTAAGACAAGATGGTACGATTAGAGAAATAAGCAATCAATCATTAGTCATTCATAGTATTACAGGCATTAATCGCCAAGACTATAAATTATATTATCCTAGAGAAATGGTTGCAAAGATTAAAGATAAGACAATTAGAGAAGCTATTGAAAATTTGATTAATGAGCTTAATTAAACAGGGCTAAAATTGTTATCGTTAAATATGGAGGTTATATCATTGTCTGAGAAAAAAGGCTTTAATTTTAATATCATAAAAAATGACCCTCTAGATGGTCATAAAGGTACAAATATTGGTTCAATTAGCTTAGACAATATTGCACCAGTTTTTATCGATGTTGCTAACAAAGAAGCATTTATTGATATTGGAGGCATGCATGCTCGTGCCAAAGTTGAAAAAGGTGTGAAATGGATTACTGATAAAGCTGCTGTTGAAGGCGATGAAGCTAAAGAATATTGGTTGTGTTGGGTAACAACAGAACGTAATGAACAAGGACCATATTACGCTGGTTTAACAGCGTGCTATTTATTAGTGAATAAAGCAATTCGTCGTGGTTATAAAAGTATGCCTGAACATGTTAATATGATGGATAAATCAATGAAACATCATATTATCATAGATCAAATTGGTGACGAGAATAAAGCTATTTTAAAAGACTTTTTAATGAACCATGATGAAGGTATGTGGAAGCATTCTTCTGATGCTTTACATCAAGCATTTAATTAAATATTAGAAACTAAAATTTCCCAATTAATCTATAAAGATATGATTCATTTCTCAATGACGACGTAAATCGTGAGGTGAAAATAATGTCTTAGATTGATTGGGAGTTTTTTTAATTTTTTTGAAATTAAATTAATCTGTAGTTAATAAAAAATTTGAATAACTGACACATTTTTTTGATCATAGCTATATACTTTGTGAATTAATTCACATTATAATAAGAGTGAAGATAAGAGTATTATAAATTATCTTTAAATAAATATATGTGAAGTAAAAATTACACGTTAGCATATCGATTATGTCATTTCTTTTAACATATTAACTAGGGAAACGTTAAAAGTTAACGGTTGATATCTAACTAAAAACAAGGTCACAGTAGTATGTTTTAATCTGGCGTCTATTACAAATAAAAATTACATCTATAATTATTCGTTTTCTTTTTTGAAAGTAATAGCCAATTAATATCATACATACTGGAGTGACTATAAGGAGGACATTATTATGAGAGCAGCAGTTGTAACGAAAGATCACAAAGTAAGTATTGAGGACAAAAAGTTAAGAGCTTTAAAACCTGGTGAAGCGTTGGTACAAACGGAATATTGTGGCGTTTGTCATACCGATTTACATGTTAAGAATGCTGATTTTGGTGATGTTACAGGCGTTACTTTAGGTCATGAAGGTATTGGTAAAGTCATCGAAGTTGCGGAAGATGTAGAATCATTAAAAATTGGAGACCGTGTGTCTATCGCTTGGATGTTCGAAAGCTGTGGAAGATGTGAATATTGTACAACAGGTCGTGAAACACTTTGCCGTAGTGTGAAAAATGCTGGTTATACAGTAGATGGTGCAATGGCTGAACAAGTTATTGTTACTGCAGACTATGCTGTGAAAGTACCTGAAAAATTAGATCCAGCAGCAGCGTCTTCTATTACATGCGCAGGTGTGACAACTTATAAAGCTGTAAAAGTAAGTAATGTAAAACCTGGACAATGGTTAGGTGTTTTTGGTATAGGTGGTTTAGGTAACCTAGCTTTACAATATGCTAAAAACGTTATGGGGGCTAAAATTGTTGCCTTCGACATCAATGATGATAAATTAGCATTCGCGAAAGAATTAGGTGCTGATGCTATTATTAATTCTAAAGATGTTGATCCAGTTGCAGAAGTTATGAAATTAACTGATAACAAAGGATTAGATGCAACAGTGGTAACTTCAGTTGCTAAGACGCCATTTAACCAAGCGGTTGATGTTGTAAAAGCTGGTGCAAGAGTTGTTGCCGTTGGTTTACCTGTTGATAAAATGAACTTAGATATCCCAAGATTAGTGCTTGATGGTATTGAAGTAGTAGGTTCACTTGTTGGTACAAGACAAGACTTACGTGAAGCGTTTGAATTTGCTGCT
The DNA here is from genome assembly GCF_016743875.1 of Staphylococcus sp. T93. Classification (NCBI taxonomy): domain Bacteria; kingdom Bacillati; phylum Bacillota; class Bacilli; order Caryophanales; family Staphylococcaceae; genus Staphylococcus; species Staphylococcus sp. T93. The sequence goes on from NZ_CP068247.1 coordinate 113,455, forward strand.
GAAAATAAAGTAACACCTAAAGTTCAATTAAGAAAATTAGAAGAAATCAATGATATTTTTGAAGAAATGGAAAATGGTACTATAACTGGTAGAATGGTTATTAAATTTTAAAAATATCAACTGACTATATAGATAAAGAAGGTAGTGCTCTGAACACTATCATTATAATCAAACACGAGGTTTTCATGAAAGATAGTGAAAATCTCGTGTTTTTTGGTTTTGAGGTGTTGTTTGTATTTTATAAAATGGCTTACATATATGAAGCGTTGATTAAGTATGGAATTGTTAATTAATTGAACCTATTTAGCTTTAAGAAGGCATAACAAGATGACCTTATTTTATGCTATAATATTTCTATTATGCGAAGATTAAGGTGAGTAGTAAATTGGATAAAAAAGTAAGTATTCAAACAAAGCAAGTGTTGAAACAGCACAACGAAAAAGAAAAATTTGAATTTACTACTGAAGGAACTTGGCAACAAAGGCAATCTAACTTTATTCGGTATGTAGAACAAATTGAGGATGCAACAGTTAATGTTACAATAAAAGTGGATGATGATAGCGTTAAGTTGATTCGTAAAGGCGACATTAATATGAATTTGCATTTTGTTGAAGGACAAACGACAACAACTTTTTACGATATATCGGCTGGACGAATTCCACTAGAAGTTAAAACATTACGCATTTTACATTTCGTAAGTGGAGACGGTGGCAAGCTAAAGATTCATTATGAATTATATCAAGATAATGAAAAAATGGGTTCTTATCAATATGAAATTAACTATAAGGAGATAGGCGAATGAATATTATTGATCAAGTGAAACAAACATTAGTAGAAGAAATTGCAGCAAGTATTAACAAAGCAGGATTAGCAGATGAGATTCCTGATATTAAAATTGAAGTTCCTAAAGATACAAAAAATGGAGATTATGCTACTAATATTGCGATGGTACTGACTAAGATTGCAAAGCGTAATCCTCGTGAAATTGCTCAAGCGATTGTTGATAACTTAGATACTGAAAAAGCACATGTAAAACAAATTGACATTGCTGGTCCAGGATTCATTAATTTTTACTTAGATAATCAGTATTTAACAGCAATTATTCCTGAAGCAATTGAAAAAGGTGATCAATTTGGACATGTAAATGAATCAAAAGGTCAAAATGTATTGCTTGAGTATGTTTCAGCTAACCCTACAGGAGATTTACATATTGGTCATGCTAGAAATGCAGCAGTTGGTGATGCTTTAGCTAATATTTTAACTGCAGCTGGCTATAATGTAACACGTGAATATTATATTAATGATGCTGGTAATCAAATTACTAACTTAGCGCGTTCGATTGAAACACGTTTCTTTGAAGCTTTAGGTGACAATAGTTATTCAATGCCAGAAGATGGCTATAATGGAAAAGATATTATTGAAATAGGTAAAGATTTAGCAGAGAAACACCCTGAAATTAAAGATTATTCTGAAGAAGCACGTTTGAAAGAATTTAGAAAATTAGGCGTAGAATACGAAATGGCTAAATTGAAAAATGATTTAGCAGAGTTCAATACGCATTTTGATAATTGGTTTAGTGAAACATCTTTATATGAAAAAGGAGAAATTCTTGAAGTTTTAGCAAAAATGAAAGAATTAGGTTATACGTATGAAGCTGATGGCGCTACATGGTTACGTACAACTGATTTTAAAGACGACAAAGACAGAGTATTAATTAAAAATGACGGTACATATACGTATTTCTTACCAGATATTGCGTACCACTTCGATAAAGTAAAACGTGGTAATGACATTTTAATCGATTTATTTGGTGCTGATCATCATGGTTATATTAATCGTTTGAAAGCATCTCTTGAAACGTTTGGTGTAGATAGTAATCGTTTAGAAATTCAAATCATGCAAATGGTTCGTTTAATGGAAAATGGTAAAGAAGTGAAGATGAGTAAACGTACTGGTAATGCGATTACATTAAGAGAAATTATGGACGAAGTTGGCGTTGACGCTGCACGTTATTTCTTAACTATGCGTAGTCCTGATAGTCACTTTGATTTTGATATGGAATTAGCGAAAGAGCAATCTCAAGACAATCCAGTTTACTATGCTCAATATGCACATGCGCGTATTTGTTCAATTTTAAAACAAGCGAAAGAGCAAGGTATTGAAGTGACTGCTGCGAATGATTTTACAACGATTACTAATGAAAAAGCGATTGAATTGTTGAAAAAAGTAGCTGATTTCGAACCTACAATTGAAAGTGCTGCTGAGCATAGATCGGCACATAGAATTACTAATTATATTCAAGATTTAGCTTCTCATTTCCATAAATTCTATAATGCTGAAAAAGTGTTAACAGATGATATTGAAAAAACAAAAGCACATGTTGCTATGATTGAAGCGGTCAGAATTACATTGAAAAATGCATTGGCAATGGTCGGTGTAAGCGCACCTGAATCAATGTAAGAACATTTATATACACTCCAACGTAGAGTTTCTCGAAAGATACTTTGTGTTGGAGTGTTTTTTTTAGGTATGTGACATATTGGGGAATGCTTAGTATGTGAATAAGGTTAAGAGGAACACAGTTGGATGCTCTGCACAACTGCATAAGAGAGCCTGAGACATAAATCAATGTTCTATGCTCTACAAAGTTATAATGGCAGTAGTTGACTGAACGAAAATTCGCTTGTAACAAGCTTTTTTCAATTCTAGTCAACCTTGCCGGCGGGGCCCCAACAAAGAGAAATTGGATTCCCAATTTCTACAGACAATGCAAGTTGGGGTGGGACGACGAAATAAATTTTACGATAATATCATTTCTGTCCCACTCCCTCTAAAATGGAGGGTGTAAATGTTAGGAACTGATGAATTATATAAAGTTTTATATGAACATCTCGGACCACAATTTTGGTGGCCTGCTGATAATGACATTGAAATGATGTTAGGTGCAATTTTAGTTCAAAATACTAGATGGCGAAATGCAGAAATTGCATTGAATCAGATTAAAGAACATACGCATTTTAATCCAAATCATATATTAGAACTACCTATTGAAACGTTACAATCATTGATACATTCAAGTGGCTTTTATAAAAGTAAATCACTGACGATTAAAACATTATTAACATGGTTAGCACGACATCATTTCAATTATCAAGAGATTAATGAGCGATATAAAGGTGGATTAAGAAAAGAATTATTATCTTTGAAAGGTATTGGAAGTGAAACAGCAGATGTCTTACTTGTTTATATATTCGGACGTATTGAATTTATTCCAGATAGCTATACAAGAAAAATATATGATAAATTAGGATATGAAAACACTAAAAATTATGATCAATTAAAAAAAGTAGTCACATTACCAAATCATTTTACAAATCAAGATGCTAATGAATTTCATGCTCTGTTAGATGTATTTGGTAAACATTACTTTAGAGACAAAGATATAAAGAATTATGATTTTTTAGAACCTTACTTTAAAAAGTAAACGCTGTGAAGTTAGATAGATGAGTTTATATGAAATATAAAAAATAATTTACTATTTTCTTTTAGTATGTGGACTTATATAATAAATAGAAGCATATAAAGAAAAAAACAGTTGTTTGTTTGTGCAGCAACTGCATAAGAGCCCCTAATCGCTAAAGCTCAAGGGGAGTAAAGGAATACAGTTGTTTGTGCAGCAACTGCATAAAAGCCTCTAATCACTAAAGGTGAAGAGGAACGCAGTTGGATGCTAAGGCACAACTGCATAAAAGCCTCTAATCGCTAAAGATGAAGAGGAACGCAGTTGGATGCTACCGCACAACTGCATAAATCCCTCTAATCGCTAAAGCGAAAAGTGGGATTAAAAAGGAGATGTGATAGTGTGAAGAAATCGTTAATTGCTTTTATTTTGATTTTTATGCTTGTCCTGAGTGGCTGTGGTATGAAAGATAATGATAAACAAGGTAGCAATGATAATGGCTCGTCTAAATCGCCGTACCATAGAATTGTTTCGTTAATGCCTAGTAATACTGAAATTTTATATGAATTAGGATTAGGTAAATACATAGTTGGTGTTTCAACGGTTGATGATTATCCAAAAGATGTGAAAAAGGGTAAGAAACAATTTGATGCTTTGAATCTAAATAAAGAGGAACTTTTAAAGGCAAAGCCAGATCTAATTCTTGCGCATGAGTCGCAAAAGGCAACTGCTAATAAAGTATTGTCATCATTAGAGAAACAAGGCATCAAAGTAGTGTATGTTAAAGATGCACAATCAATTGATGAAACTTACAACACATTTAAGCAAATTGGGAAATTAACGCATCATGATAAGCAGGCTGAACAACTTGTTGAGGAAACTAAAGATAATATCGATAAAGTCATAGATTCAATTCCTGCTCATCATAAAAAATCAAAAGTATTTATTGAGGTTTCATCAAAGCCTGAAATATATACAGCAGGGAAGCATACATTTTTTAATGATATGTTAGAAAAATTAGAAGCCCAAAATGTGTATAGTGACATTAATGGTTGGAACCCTGTAACGAAGGAAAGTATTATTAAAAAGAACCCAGATATATTAATTTCGACGGAAGCTAAGACAAGATCAGATTATATGGATATCATCAAAAAAAGAGGTGGATTCAATAAAATTAATGCTGTCAAGAATACACGTATTGAAGTTGTAAATGGTGATGAAGTATCAAGACCAGGTCCACGTATTGATGAAGGATTAAAAGAATTAAGAGATGCAATTTATAGAAAATAAACCATTCTAATTATGCCCCTTATTGCTACATGTAAAAAATACATGTTTGAGATAAGGGGTTTTTAAAATATATTTAGTGAATGATAGCAACGCGAGTATGTGATTGCTATAATGAATGTAATTATCGATGAAAGAAAAGAGAATGCTATGACATTTAATAAAGTATTATTGAGCTGGATAGTCATATTGATTATAACAACTAGCATATATCTATTTTGGCAGTTGGGCGATATCAATGATGTATTTAACCAGTCTATTTTAATCAATGTTAGATTACCGAGATTATTAGAAGCATTGTTGACAGGTATGATATTAACTGTTGCAGGCCTTATATTTCAAACAGTTTTAAATAATGCATTGGCAGATAGCTTTACATTAGGATTGGCAAGCGGCGCTACATTTGGTTCAGGATTAGCATTATTTTTAGGTTTAACAACGTTATGGATTCCTGTATTTTCAATAACATTTAGTTTGATAACATTAATAACTGTATTAGTCATTACGTCGGTATTGAGCCAAGGCTATCCAGTTAGAATCTTAATATTAAGTGGTTTAATGATTGGTGCGTTATTCAATTCACTTCTATATTTTTTGATTTTATTAAAACCTCGCAAATTAAATACAATTGCCAATTATCTGTTTGGTGGTTTTGGTGATGCAGAATACTCAAATGTATCTATAATAGCAATCACATTTATCATTGCATTGTTTGGTATATTTATCATTCTTAATCAACTAAAGTTATTGCAATTAGGAGAACTAAAAAGTCAGTCACTAGGCTTAAATGTTCAATTGATTACATATATCGCGTTATGTATAGCTTCTATGATAACGGCGATAAATGTCGCATATGTTGGCATCATTGGATTCATTGGTATGGTGATACCGCAACTCATTAGAAAATGGCAGTGGAAACAATCATTAGGAAGACAATTGGCTTTAAATATTGTAACTGGAGGACAAATAATGGTTATGGCAGATTTTATTGGTAGCCATATATTGTCACCAGTACAAATACCGGCAAGTATTATCATTGCATTAATTGGTATACCAGTGTTATTTTACATGCTAATATCTCAGTCGAAACGGTTACACTAGCACACGACATTTGCTAAAATAAAAATAACTATAAACATAAAGAGGGCATAAGCGATGGATTTGAATCAAATTAAAGCAGTTGTATTTGATTTAGAAGGTACGTTGTTGGACAGAGTTAAATCTCGAGAGAAATTTATCGAAGAGCAATATGAACGATTTCATGACTACTTAATTCATGTTCAACTGGCAGATTTTAAAAAAGCATTTATTGAGCTAGATGACGATGAAGATAATGATAAACCTGATTTATATAAAGAAATCATTAAACGTTTCCATGTAGATAGGTTAACTTGGAAAGACTTATTTAATGATTTTGAAATGCATTTTTATCGTTATGTATTTCCTTATTACGATACTTTGTATACACTAGAAAAGCTATCGCAAAAAGGCTTTCAAATTGGTGTTATCGCAAATGGTAAATCTAAGATTAAACAATTTCGATTACATTCACTTGGTTTGATGCATGTTATTAATTATTTATCAACATCAGAAACAGTTGGTTTTCGTAAACCACATCCTAAAATTTTTGAAGATATGATTGATCAACTAGGGGTATTACCTGAGCAAATTATGTATGTTGGCGATGATGCGTTAAATGATGTAGCTCCAGCACGAGCTATGGGCATGGTTAGTGTATGGTATAAACAAGAAGATGCTGAAATTGAACCACTCGAAGAAGAAGTTGATTTTACAATTACAACAGTGGAAGAATTATTAACCATTTTACCAATAAAAAATGATAATAAAGGAGAAAATTATGGATCTATTTACTAGAAAAGATGGAACATCGATACATTACAGTACATTAGGTGAAGGCTATCCTATCGTATTGATTCATACTGTACTTGATAATTATTCTGTGTTTAATAAATTAGCAGCAGAATTAGCAAAATCATTTCAAGTTGTGTTAATTGATTTACGTGGACATGGCTATTCTGATAAACCTCGTCACATTGAAATAAAAGATTTTTCTGATGACATTGTTGAATTACTTAAATATTTATATATTGAAGAAGTTGCATTTGTATGCCATGAAATGGGTGGAATCATTGGTGCGGATATTTCAGTACGTTATCCTGAATTTACATCATCACTTACGTTGGTAAATCCAACATCTATTGAAGGTGAATTACCGGAAGAACGTTTATTTAGAAAATATGCCCATATTATTCGAAACTGGGATCCTGAAAAACAAGATAAATTTTTAAATAAGCGTAAGTATTATCGTCCGAGAAAAATGAATCGATTCCTCAAACATGTCGTAGATACAAATGAAATATCAACTAAAGAAGAAATTCAAGCAGTTAAAGAGGTATTCAAAAACGCTGATATTTCTCAAACTTATAGAAATGTCGTAGTACCGACAAAAATTATTGCAGGAGAATTCGGTGAAAGAACAACAAGATTAGAAGCTAAAGAAGTAGCTGATTTAATCCAAAATGCGGACTTTGAAGTATATCAAGAATCAAGTGCATTCCCATTTGTTGAAGAGCAAGAAAGATTCGTCGAAGATACAGCTGCATTTATCAACAAACATCACGATGAAAAGCATGTTTAATTTTTAGTGATAAGTGAAATATAAAAGTAGTAATTATTATTTGTAATATAATTGTAATATGACTGTTGTTTTAGAAATGATTGTTGTATAATGGTTGTGAGCACAAGACGATATAAATAAAAGGAGAGAGTGCTTATGAAAAAGCTACTAACGGCAAGTATAATTGCATGTTCTGTTGTAATGGGAGTAGGCTTAGTGAACACTAGTGCCGAAGCAGCAAGTGGCAACTCTATTGATACTGTTAAACAATTAATTAAGGGTGATCAGTCATTAGAAAATGTGAAAATTGGCGAATCTATTAAAGATGTTTTAACTAAGTACAAAAATCCGATGTATTCTTACAATGAAGATGGAACTGAACATTATTACGAATTCCATACTAAAAAAGGTATGTTATTAGTAACTACTGATGGTAAGAAAAACAATGGTAAAGTAACTCATATTTCAATGATGTATAATGATGCTAATGGTCCAACATATCAAGCTGTTAAAAATTATGTTGGCAAAGCAGTAACACATACGGAATATAGCAAAGTTGCTGGTAATTTTGGATATATTGAAAAAGGCAAAACGACTTATCAATTTGCCTCAGCACCAAAAGATAAAAACATAAAATTATATCGTATTGATTTGGAAAAATAATAATTAAATTAATCGTGCTTAACCGACAAGTTAAATCGCAATACTTGTCGGTTATTTTATTACATGGCATAATACAGTGAATATTAATTTTTATGATTTGCGAAGGGGAAATTAAACCAATACAATAAATAAAGATGTTTCATTTTAAAGGAGTACTACCAATGCGTATTAACGATAAAATTTTACTAGAAAATATAGAAGATTACTTTAATCATAAAGGTTTATCACCGCATTTGATTGATGATATTAAAGAGAAAGTAATTACTGATATAAAAAATTCTGAAAAGAAAGATCAAGATTATATTGAATATAAAAGAAAATCTCCAGCACAAATCATATTAATGATTCAAAGGAATTTGTTTGCTTTACAAATGAATCCAGTTATTTTCTTTATTATAAACTTCATTCTCATATCCTATTTATATGATAAACAGTATGTTCAGTTTCAAGCTATTACTGGAATGAGTCTATTTTATTGTTTAGTGATTTTTCCAATGACTATTGTTGTATACCTAAGGGTGTCTCAAAAGAATTACTTGCGTAGTAATAAAATAGAAATGATTATGGGTACAATTATCGCTATCATATCCTTGTTATTAATTATATTACAAGCATTTAATATTACTTGGGGCGTTATACCAATTACAAATTTTGGACATCAATTTTTCTTTTTCATTGGTATTATTTTAGTAATTGCCGGCATATTTTATAAGCGACTTGAGTTTTCGGGAATCGGGTTATTATTTTGTCAAAAAACCGTCGATGCAATGATTCATAATCCACAATCAGCCCAGATTTTTTCATTAATTATATGGATATTATTAGTAGTTCTAGTTATATATTTCACAATTAGATTATCTTCACGTACAAGATTATAAATATGATAAAACTATTCACTTGATTAATTGTATTAATTGAGATGAATAGTTTTTTTATTGTTGGAATAACTTTTGGTAATTTATAAATAATTTAAAAAAATTGTTTATAAAATGGAAGCGTATATAGAATGAAGGTTGGGTATATAGTTTATTGAGGGAGGTGTCACAATGAATAAAGTCACAATTAATCCTCAAATCCAATTAACTTATCAAATTGAAGGTAAAGGGGATCCTATAATATTACTTCATGGATTGGATGGTAATTTAGCTGGATTTGAAGATTTGCAACATCAACTAGCATCATCATATAAAGTACTTACTTACGATTTAAGAGGTCATGGCAAGTCTTCTAAAAGTGAATCATACGATTTAAACGATCACGTTGAGGATTTAAAAATTCTAATGGAGAAGTTAAATATTCATGAGGCACATATTCTAGGACATGATTTAGGTGGGGTAGTTGCTAAGTTATTTACAGATAAATATGCTTATCGTGTAAAATCATTAACTACCATTGCATCGAAGAAAGATGACTTAATACACAGCTTTACTCAATTGTTAATACAATATCAAGATGATATAGCGGGTTTTAATAAGTCTGAAGCGTATATTCTTTTATTTTCTAAATTGTTTAGAAATCAAGAGAAGACGATGAAATGGTATCAAAAACAAAGAATATATAGCATTAAGTCTGAGGATGATAGTGCGGTGGCAATTCGTTCATTAATTTTGCATAAAGATGAACCTATGTATTTAAAAAAACGTACATGTGTACCTACTTTGTTAATTAATGGGGAACATGATCCTTTGATTAAAGATAAGAATCATTTTAAATTGGAAGCGCATTTTTTAAATGTTACGAAAAAAATCTTCGAACATTCAGGACATGCACCGCATATTGAAGAACCAGAAGCATTTATGAATTATTATTTAAAATTTTTAAAAAGCGTATCATAATATGTGATATATAAACCTAGGGCATAAAGTCCTTAGGCAATGTGAAAAAGCTGATTACTATTCATTATTTGATAGAAATCAGCTTTTTTTGAAATGTATTTGATATATACTGCTCGTTATGCGGCTATCTTCCTTATATTAAGTGCCATTAGTGCAAAACCTCTTAACAATTAGGTAAAAAGAGCATAAAAAAAGGAAGTTTAATAGAATGTATCATCTATCAAACTTCACCAAATTGCGCTAAACAAAATTATAGTTCAATTTCGTTGTTTGCTTCAGTGATTCGTTTATTTACTCGACTCAATAATGATTCGATTTTTTTACGTTGTTGTGCATTAACAAGAATTAATACAGTTCTTTCATCATGCTCATTACGTTTTTTATCGAAGTAATCTTCTTGAGATAAAATTTTAACTGCTTTAACAACTTGTGGTTGTTTGTAGTTTAAATGATTAATAATATCTTTAAGATAGTATTCTTTCTCTTTGTTTTCGCTGATGTATGTCAATACAGCGAATTCTTCAAAGCTAATTGAAAATTCCTTTTTAATTAAACTTTTTAATTTGTCAGCATAAGTGACCATTGATAACAACTCAAAGCAATCATTGATTTTTGTAATTGCCATGTTTAAAACCTCCCTATTTGATGCATCTTGCTCGATACATTTGCCCGATAATATATTGATATCTAATCTTTATTTATTATAGATATGTTAGTCATAATTTTGCATTAAATAAGTTTTATTAAATATATTTAATGCTCTATTATTTAGTTAATTATAACTAATTAAAAATGAGAAGTAAACAAAAAAGTGTTTATAAAACAAATTATTCATTAGACACAGTGATTGTATTTCTGGGTTAGCATTTGGTTTAGTCAAAAATATCAGCATTTTTTATAATTTACCTTAATTTAATCGACAATACAAGGTAATTTATTTAATGAAACGATTTAGCGCAATTAAATGTTTCGATATTCAATGTGTGTCTAAAGAGATTCTTTGTTATAGCTTAACTCTTCCAAGTTAACTTCTTCTACTATTTATACCCATTTTTCAGAATTTTATCACTAAAAATGAAAAATTTTTATAATTTTTTTAATTTAGTAATTCTCAGTGCAGTTTTAATGATAAGAAAAACACATTAATTTAGTGATTAAAACCAATCTATAGCACGTTAAAGTGTCTATACGTTATTCCGATTGATAACGGGTAACAAATAATAGAAAGTACGATAATTGATCATGCATTAAAGCACTTTTATTTTTCAAACTCGACTCAATGAATTATAAAAAGTTGTGCATTTTGACTTATTTTTAATTAATTGAATAACCAACTATGAAATATTAGCACGAATAACATAATTTTTGCTATTAATTTGGTGTAAATTATTAAAAAATAACATTAATTTAGGTCTTAAGAATGAGTTGACTATCGAATTTGCTAAATTAAAATTTGTTGTGTCAAAGCATACTACCCAAATCAACGCTTTTCTAAAGATTTTTAGACCACAAAAAAATAGCTTATCACTTTTAAAAATAATTACAAGTTAAAATGATAAGCTAAAAGTTAATTTAAAATAATCTTAAAAGTATAATGCCTGTCAAAATACATAATAGACCAATAGTTTTTCTGGATGTCATTGCTATTTTAGGTGAACCAAATAATCCAAAGTGATCTATCAATATGCCCATTAGAATCTGGCCAAACATCCCAATAAGTGTTGTTAATGCTGCACCCATATGAGGCATTAAGATAATGTTAGCTGTTACAAAAGCCATGCCAAGTATACCGCCAGTAAAATAGATAGGCTTTAATTTACCGAATTTTAAATGACTTGTTTTTAGTTTTAAAGAACGATTAAAAATAGCGGTTAAAATCAATAGCGCTATTGACCCAATTGTAAATGATACTAATGATGCAAAGGCTGGTGAATGAGTATGACTAGCTAAAGCACTATTAATTGTCGTTTGAATAGGTGGAAAGAAACCAAAAATAAATCCTAATAGAAGCCAAAACAGTAAATACTTTTGATCAGTTAGTAATAAATTATTCTTGTTAAATTGATTCATTATGACGATGCCGACAATGAGTAACAATACTCCAATTGCTTTAATTAAATTAAAATCATGAATTGTAGCGCCAAATAATCCAAATGTATCAATAATGACACCCATAATAATTTGACCCGCAACTGTTGCAATTACAGTTAATGTTGCACCTAATTTTGGCAATAACAATAAATTGCCAGTTAAAAAGCTAACCCCAAGCAAACCACCGACTACCCATGTGTAGTTAAATGATTGATTATTGTAAAAGTGAATAGTAAATACTTCTGGATTGATAATGATATTTAAAATAATTAAACAAATTGTTCCAACTGAAAATGAAATGAATGAAGTATAGAAAGGCGATTTAGTATACAGTGATAGTCTTGAATTGACAGATGTTTGGATAGGAATAAGCATTCCAACTAGGACACCAATGATATAGAAAAGAAGCATATGAATAAAGTCTCACTTTCCAAAGTTAATAATAAAATCATATATTTACATTATCATTATAGAGAAAATATACAACTCATTTACAATAATGTTGAAAAAAACAGGACATTATTACAACAAAATCACCCTAGACAATCATGATGAAAGTCTAGGGTGTTAGTATTTATACTAAATTAATTGCGCTTTCTTTATATCTATTTCTTATCTTCAAATAAAACAGTTGTTGTTTTATCAATAATTTGAGCAGAATGTACTTTGGTGATAGTACCACTATTTGACTTTATAATATTTAAATCTACTAATGCATTCATACTATCACGTGCAACTTGCTCGGTCACTACGTTGTTTAATTGTGGTAATTGCAGTTTTACAGGCTTGTCTAGTGAAGATTTAAAACTTAATTCAAGTGTTTTAGTCATGAATATGTCCTCCTGATTAAATTGATAAAGATTTGATGAGTTCGATATTGCTATATGTTTCTCCAGTAAGTCGCTCAATAAGTTTGCTGAATGTTTTAATTTGGTCGTTTGATGCATCAGGGTTAATGTTAGCGAATCGACGCTTAAATTCTGTTTGTTTGCCGTTAGCGTCTACTTTAGTAAATGATAATACAATAGTGATGTGGTTTATTTTACTCATATTTTAAAACCTCCTTTCACACTATATATCGAAACAAAATAATAAAATGGCTAATTTTATTTTCTATGTTTAAAATCTATAAAAAAGGCAATAGATATATGTAACTAAAATATAATATAGCTATGATTAAGACACTTAAAGCAAGGGGAGGTTGAGTAATGAATAAAGTAGAAGCGATTAAATTTAATGATGATATTGTTAAAATGTATGAAGCGCTCAAGATAAAATCTGAACGTGACTATTTATTCTTTAAGTTAGCTATACATAGTGGATTGAAAGTATCAGAATTATTAACAATTACAGTCTCTCAAGTTAAGAGACTAATTGAAAAGTGTACGTTATCAGAAATGTGTAAAGCACATTTTCATTCGTTGATTAAAATTAGGTTACCAGAAACATTATCGAAAGAACTACTTCAATATATAGAGGACAGGAGTCTTTCGAATGAAGACGTTCTTTTTCAATCACTACGAACAAATCAAGTATTATCTAGACAGCAAGCATATCGAATAATTCACCAAGCATCAATTGAAGCTGGTATAGATAATGTAGGACTAACGACATTGCGTAAGACATTTGCATATCATGCTTATCAAAAAGGTATACTTATACCAGTCATTCAAAAGTATTTAGGGCATCAATCTGCTATTGAAACACTAAATTTTATCGGTTTAGAAAATGAGTGTGAACATAGTATTTATATTTCATTACAATTATAGAAACAAAGGAGGCTAATAATGAGTTTGGTTTATTTATTAATTGCTATACTTGTGATTATGGCGATGATACTTCTAATGTCTAAACGTAGAGCATTGGCTAAATATGCCGGGTACATAGCGTTGGTTGCACCTGTAATTTCATCTATCTATTTTTTGATTCAAATACCATCAGTAGCTAAACTGCAATATCTTTCTACCTCTATTCCATGGATTAAGACATTAGATATTAATTTAGATTTACGTTTAGATGGTTTAAGTTTAATGTTTTCTCTTATTATTTCACTTATTGGAATTGCAGTATTCTTCTATGCAACTCAATATTTATCCTCTCGAAAAGACAATTTACCAAGGTTTTATTTTTATTTAACGTTATTTATGTTCAGTATGATTGGTATTGTATTATCAGACAATACGATATTGATGTACATTTTTTGGGAATTAACGAGTGTATCATCATTTTTATTGATTTCATATTGGTATAACAATGGTGACAGTCAATTTGGTGCGATTCAATCATTTATGATTACAGTATTTGGTGGATTGGCGTTATTAGTTGGTTTTATTATGCTGTATATCATGACAGGAACGAATAACATCACAGAGATATTAGGACAAGCAGATCATATTAAGAATCATGGATTGTTTATCCCTATGATTTTTATGTTTTTATTAGGTGCATTTACAAAATCAGCACAATTTCCATTTCATATTTGGCTACCTAGAGCAATGGCTGCACCTACACCTGTAAGTGCTTATTTACATTCAGCCACGATGGTAAAAGCTGGTATCTTTTTATTACTTCGATTTACACCATTATTAGGTCTTAGCAATATGTACGTATATATCGTTACGTTTGTTGGTTTAATAACAATGTTATTTGGTTCAATTACAGCTTTAAAACAATGGGATTTAAAAGGTATCCTAGCGTACTCTACAATCAGTCAACTTGGGATGATTATGGCTATGGTGGGTATAGGTGGCGGATATGCTCAACACCAACAAGACGCAATAGCATCTATTTATGTATTTGTATTATTTGGTGCGCTATTTCATCTAATGAATCATGCCATCTTTAAATGTGCGCTTTTCATGGGAGTAGGTATTTTAGATCATGAAGCAGGTTCAAGGGATATACGAATTTTAAGTGGAATGCGTCAACTATTTCCTAAAATGAATCTAGTCATGACGATAGCGGCTCTATCTATGGCTGGAGTACCATTTTTAAATGGATTTTTAAGTAAAGAAATGTTTTTAGATGCATTAACACAAACTGGACAATTATCCCAATTTAGTTTGATTTCAATGATAGCTATCGTGTTTGTTGGTGTTATTGCGAGTGTTTTTACATTCACATATGCACTATACATGGTAAAAGAAGTATTTTGGACAAAATATGATTCTAAGGTTTTTACTAAAAAAAATATCCACGAACCATGGTTGTTTAGTTTACCATCTCTTATATTAATGGTGCTAGTACCTGTAATCTTTTTTGTACCAAATATATTTGGGAAGGGGATTATCGTTCTAGCATTAAGAGCTGTATCAGGTGGTAATCATCAAATTGATCAATTGGCACCACATGTTTCGCAATGGCATGGATTTAACATACCGCTTCTTTTAACCATCATCATTATTTTATTGGGTAGTGTACTAGCAATCAAAGTAGATTGGAAAAAAGTGTTCACAGGTAAAATTAGACAGATTTCAGTTTCAAAAAGCTATGAGATGGTATATCGACATTTTGAAAAGTTTGCTACGAAGCGATTTAAACGTGTTATGCAAGATCGTTTAAACCAATACATTATTATGACCTTAGGCATATTTATGATTATCATTGGATATGGTTATATTCGAATTGGACTTCCTAAAGTACATCAGTTACATGTTTCTGAATTTGGGGCATTAGAAATTATATTAGCAATCGTAACTGTCACAATTGGTATTTCTTTAATTTTTATACGTCAACGACTGACAATGGTCATTTTAAATGGAGTCATCGGATTTGTTGTGACCTTATTCTTTATAGCAATGAAAGCCCCTGATCTAGCATTGACTCAGCTAGTAGTTGAAACAATAACGACGATACTATTTATTGTCAGTTTTTCAAGATTACCAAACGTGCCAAGATCTAACGCTAACAAAAAAAGAGAAATAATTAAAATTTCTGTATCACTCTTGATGGCACTTATTGTTGTATCATTAATTTTTATTACACAACAAACAGATGGTTTATCATCAATATCAGACTTTTATTTAAAAGCTGACAAACTAACAGGTGGTAAAAATATTGTAAATGCGATACTTGGTGACTTTAGAGCATTAGATACATTATTTGAAGGATTAGTGTTAATTATTACTGGGCTAGGTATTTACACATTATTAAATTATCAAGATCGGAGGGGACAAGATGAAAGAGAATGATGTCGTGTTAAGAACGGTCACGAAACTTGTTGTATTTATTTTATTGACTTTCGGATTCTATGTCTTCTTCGCAGGTCATAATAATCCTGGTGGTGGGTTTATTGGTGGTTTAATATTTAGTTCAGCGTTTATTTTAATGTTTCTGGCTTTTAATGTTGAAGAGGTTTTAGAAAGTTTACCGATTGATTTTAGAATTTTAATGATTATTGGAGCATTGGTATCATCTATTACTGCGATAATACCTATGTTTTTTGGAAAACCATTTTTGTCTCAATATGAAACAACTTGGATACTTCCAATTTTAGGACAAATTCATGTAAGTACAATAACACTTTTTGAATTAGGTATTTTATTCTCAGTTGTTGGTGTTATTGTCACAGTGATGTTGTCGCTTAGCGGAGGTCGATCATGAATTTAATATTATTACTAGTTATAGGATTTTTAGTGTTTATAGGAACATATATGATTTTATCAATCAATTTAATTCGTATTGTAATCGGAATTTCAATATATACTCATGCTGGTAATCTCATTATTATGAGTATGGGAACGTATGGTTCTAGTAGATCAGAACCACTAATAACTGGTGGAAACCAATTGTTTGTTGATCCCTTGTTACAAGCTATTGTACTAACTGCAATAGTTATAGGGTTTGGGATGACTGCGTTTTTACTTGTACTTGTTTATAGAACTTATAAAGTAACAAAAGAAGATGAAATTGAAGGCCTAAGGGGGGAAGATGATGCTAAGTAACTTATTGATTTTACCAATGTTATTACCATTCCTTTGTGCCTTAATCCTTGTATTTTTAAAAAATAATGATCGTATTTCTAAATATTTATACTTAGGTACAATGACTATCACCACAATTATTTCATTAATGCTATTAATTTATGTTCAGCGTCACCGTCCAATTACGCTAGACTTTGGAGGATGGTCAGCGCCCTTTGGTATACAGTTTTTAGGAGATTCTTTAAGTTTAATTATGGTTACAACCGCTTCGTTTGTGATTACTTTAATTATGGCATACGGATTTGGGCGTGGCGAACATAAAGCAAATCGTTATCACTTGCCATCGTTCATATTATTTTTAAGTGTTGGCGTGATAGGCTCTTTTCTAACATCAGATTTATTTAATTTATACGTCATGTTTGAAATTATGTTACTAGCGTCATTTGTACTCATTACACTTGGACAATCTGTAGAACAATTACGTGCTGCAATTATTTATGTTGTCTTGAATATTATTGGTTCATGGCTATTCTTATTAGGTATAGGTTTACTTTATAAAACAGTAGGTACATTAAACTTTTCACATATTGCAATGCGTTTGAATGACATGGGAGATAATCGCACTGTTACAATGATTTCATTAATCTTCTTAGTCGCATTTAGTGCGAAAGCAGCGCTGGTCCTTTTTATGTGGCTACCCAAAGCCTACGCTGTGTTAAATACTGAGCTTGCAGCATTATTTGCAGCGTTAATGACCAAAGTAGGGGCCTATGCATTAATTCGATTCTTCACTTTACTATTTGATCAACATAATGATCTCATACATCCATTGCTAGCAACTATGGCTGCTATAACTATGGTCATCGGCGCTATAGGTGTCATTGCTTATAAAGATATTAAAAAGATTGCAGCTTACCAAGTCATAATCTCAATAGGATTTATCATTTTAGGTTTAGGAACAAACACGTTTGCAGGTATTAATGGTGCAATATTTTATTTGGTAAATGACATTGTTGTAAAAACATTGCTATTTTTTATTATTGGTAGTTTAGTTTACATTACAGGCTATCGACAATATCAATATTTGAATGGCTTAGCTAAAAAAGAACCTTTATTTGGAGTTGCGTTTATTATAATGATTTTTGCTATTGGCGGCGTGCCTCCATTTAGTGGCTTTCCGGGGAAAGTACTTATTTTCCAAGGTGCATTGCAAAATGGCAATTATATTGGACTAGCGTTAATGATTATTACTAGTCTAATTGCAATGTACAGTTTATTTAGGATACTTTTTTATATGTATTTTGGAGATAAAGATGGGGAGGAAGTTAATTTTAAGAAAATCCCGCTATATCGAAAAAGAATTTTAAGTATTTTAGTAGTTGTGGTTATCGCAATCGGAATTGCTGCACCTGTTGTGTTAAATGTTACAAGTGATGCAACTGAGTTGAACACGAGTGATCAATTATATCAAAAACTTGTAAATCCGCATTTGAAAGGAGAGGACTAAATGAATCAAATAGTTTTAAATATTATCATTGCATTCTTATGGGTATTATTTCAAGATGAAGATCATTTTAAATTCTCGACTTTCTTTTCTGGATATCTAATTGGTTTAATTGTCATTTATATATTACACAGGTTTTTCAGCGATGATTTTTATGTTAGAAAAATATGGGTAGCTATTAAATTTTTAGGTGTTTATTTATATCAATTAATAACATCTAGCATTAGCACGATTAATTATATTCTTTTTAAAACAAAAGATATGAACCCTGGATTACTTTCATATGAAACAAGACTAACAAGTGATTGGTCAATAACATTTTTAACAATTTTAATTATTATAACTCCAGGGTCTACAGTAATACGAATTTCTCAAGACTCTAAAAAGTTTTTTATTCATAGTATCGACGTGTCAGAAAAAGAAAAAGATAGTTTGTTAAGAAGTATTAAGCATTATGAAGACTTAATATTGGAGGTGTCGCGATGATACAAACAATAACACATATTATGATTATTAGTTCACTCATTATTTTTGGAATTGCATTAATCATCTGTTTATTTAGATTAATCAAGGGACCTACAACAGCAGATCGTGTCGTTACATTTGATACAACAAGTGCTGTCGTAATGTCAATTGTGGGTGTGTTAAGTGTACTTATGGGCACCGTTTCTTTCTTAGATTCAATCATGCTCATTGCCATTATATCTTTTGTAAGTTCTGTTTCAATATCACGCTTTATTGGTGGGGGGCATGTGTTTAATGGAAATAACAAAAGAAATCTTTAGTCTTATTGCTGCTGTGATGTTGTTGTTAGGTAGTTTTATTGCTCTTATTAGTGCAATAGGTATCGTGAAATTCCAAGATGTTTTCTTAAGAAGTCACGCTGCGACAAAAAGTTCAACTTTATCCGTGTTATTAACTTTAATCGGTGTATTAATTTATTTTATTGTGAATACAGGATTTTTCAGTGTGCGTTTATTACTGTCACTTGTTTTTATTAATTTAACTTCACCAGTCGGCATGCACTTAGTCGCTCGCGCTGCTTATCGCAACGGCGCTTATATGTATCGAAAAAATGATGCTCACACACATGCATCAATATTATTAAGTTCAAATGAACAAAACTCTACAGAAGCATTACAATTACGTGCTGAAAAACGAGAAGAGCATCGTAAGAAATGGTATCAAAACGATTGAAGTGTTGGCTAAATTGTTAAGCATAACAATGCTTTTGAAAATCTGTTTTCAAAATTAATCATTAAAAGAGTACTTTGAAATTGGTTAGTCGATTTTAAGGTGCTCATTTTTTGTATTATAAGTTAATGTTGTTATGTGAAAGCAAGTTGTTTATTTATACAAACAATTAGTGATAAAATAAAATTAAATAATTGCAAATTTAAGTACTGCAATCGTAGACATATATCTATATTAAAGTGCTTTTGTGGTCGCTAACTCAATTTATCCTCTAAAGTATAATTACAACGAGATGTGATACTTAATTTTCAATTAAACAATACTTTTTAGAGAGGTGAAAGTTTGGAAATATTTGAAACAATTCTTATATTTATAGCTGTTGTGATACTAAGTTCGTTTGTCCATACTTTCATACCTAAAGTACCCCTAGCATTTATACAAATTTTCTTGGGCATGTTACTATTTATTACCCCAATCCCTGTTCAATTTAATTTTGATTCTGAATTGTTTATGGTAACAATGATTGCGCCTTTGTTATTTGTAGAAGGTGTTAATGTTTCTAGAGTCCATTTAAGGAAATATATTAAGCCAGTGATGATGATGGCATTAGGATTAGTCATTACTACTGTGATAGGTGTAGGTTTATTTATTCATTGGATTTGGCCAGATTTACCTATTGGAGCAGCATTTGCAATTGCTGCCATTCTTTGTCCTACTGATGCAGTAGCAGTGCAAGCAATCACTAAAGGAAAGGTCTTGCCAAAAGGAGCAATGACAATTCTTGAAGGTGAGTCATTATTGAATGATGCTGCTGGTATTATTTCATTTAAAATAGCTGTTGGAGTATTAGTTACAGGTGCTTTTTCACTTGTTGATGCTGTTCAGTTGTTTTTAATTGCATCAATTGGTGGCGCAGTGGTTGGTTTACTTATAGGTATGGCATTAGTAAGGTTCCGATTAACATTGATGCGTCGAGGATATGAAAACATTAATATGTTTACAATTATTCAATTGTTAACACCATTTGTTACGTATTTAATTGCTGAATTGTTTCACGCATCAGGAATCATTGCAGCAGTAGTTGCAGGACTTGTACATGGTTTCGAACGTGACAGAATTATGCAAGTACGTACACAACTGCAAATGAGTTACAATCATACATGGAATATACTAGGTTATGTTTTAAATGGCTTTGTTTTTTCAATATTAGGATTTTTAGTACCTGAAGTTATTATTAAAATTATCAAAACAGAACCGCACAATTTAATCTTTTTAATAGGCATCACTATTGTTGTTGCTTTAGCTGTCTATCTATTTAGATTTGTTTGGGTTTATGTCTTATATCCTTATTTTTATTTAGCCATCAGTCCATTCCAAAAAATGATGACTAAAAATGATGATGATAATCCAACGACTGAGAAACCACCAAAGCGAAGTTTATACGCTTTAATTATGACGTTATGTGGTGTGCATGGAACAATTTCTTTAGCAATCGCATTAACGTTACCGTATTTTTTAGCAGGGCATCATGCTTTTACGTATAGAAACGACTTATTATTTATTGCATCTGGTATGGTTATTATTAGTTTGGTAGTTGCGCAAGTATTATTGCCATTATTAACGAAACCTGCACCTAAAACAGTAATTGGCAATATGTCGTTTAAAGTTGCTAGAATTTATATATTAGAACAAGTTATTGATTATCTAAATCAAAAATCTACTTTCGAAACAAGTTTTAAATATGGTAACGTGATTAAAGAATATCATGATAAATTAGCATTTTTAAAAACTGTAGAGAAAGATGATGAAAACTCTAAAGAATTAGAACGTCTACAAAAAATTGCTTTTAATGTAGAAACAAAAACATTAGAGTCTTTAGTAGATGAAGGACAAATAACGAATAGTGTACTTGAAAACTATATGCGTTATGCTGAAAGAACACAGGTATATAGACAAGCATCATTAATAAGAAGAATGATTGTATTATTACGAGGTGCTTTATTAAAACGAAGAGTACAAACGAGAGTGAACTCCGCATCTTCACTTAGTGTTACGGATAACTTAATGGAATTAAATAAAATTAATAAATTAGTCCATTATAATGTGGTTAGTCGTTTGTCTAAGGAAACAACAAAAGATAATACACTTGAAGTTGGAATGGTTTGTGACGGTTATTTAATGCGAATTGAAAACTTAACACCATCAAATTTCTTCAACTCAGCAAGTGAAGATACGATTACTAAAATTAAATTAAATGCATTGAGAGAACAACGTCGCATTTTACGTGAGTTGATTGATACAGATGAAGTATCAGAAGGTACAGCGTTAAAACTAAGAGAAGCCATCAATTATGATGAAATGGTTATTGTAGATAGTATGACGTAGTTCCTAATTATGCTAAAAGGGATTGATGAAAAACTGAAGGGCTTTTCATCAATCCCTTTTATTTTAGGGGAATTGAATAGATAGTTTTAAACTATACGAATTATTAATATTTGAGATTTAATTGAAATAAGTTTTAAAAATTGGAGGAGATAGATTAAGCGAAGTCATTTAAAGGTGAAGTTAAGTGTATTCACAAAAAATAGCCACACTCATATGACATCGGATGAGTGTGGCTTAAGGATCTATGGGGGGAGGAAACCATAGATGTTTACTTTGATAGGCCAGATTAAATATCAAAGTATGCGATTATTTATAGCTTGATGCAAAAGTGGTATGCCTATTAAAAGTTACTGCACATAGCTTTTAATATTCCGTTCAAAGGAAAGGGGCATACAATTGAACAATCTGTAATAGTACTTTTAACCAGCTATGCTAAAAGTCTAGTAGGGAGAACAGTTGTCCAATCACATAAGAACCTCTAACTTCGTTAGTACGATTAAGAAAAGCTTTTTAGTTAGTATGTAATACAATTTATTGACGCGCGTGAATCTCTTTTATAAGAGTGTGTAGGGAATGGCGTTGTATAAATTGTATTAGAAGAACTTCTAACGCATCTCTGTGGTTAAAAGAGATGAAGGGAACGACAGTTTAATTAAAACTGCATAAGAACTTCTAGCTTTTCTCTCTCGTTCAAAGAGAAGCAGCTGTTCGCAGTTTAATCAAAACCACATAAAGCTTTTAACTTTACTCTTTGATTTAAAGAGTGATAAATGTTTACAGTTTAATTAAAACTGCATAAGAACTTCTAGCTTTTCTCTTTCGTTCAAAGAGAAGCAGCTGTTCGCAGTTTAATCAAAACCACATAAAGCTTTTAACTTTACTCTTTGATTTAAAGAGTGATAAATGTTTACAGTTTAATTAAAACTGCATAAGAACTTCTAGCTTTTCTCTTTCGTTCAAAGAGAAGCAGCTGTTCGCAGTTTAATCAAAACCACATAAAGCTTTTAACTTTACTCTTTGATTTAAAGAGTGATAAATGTTTACAGTTTAATTAAAAACTGCATAAGAACTTCTAGCTTTTCTCTTTCGTTCAAAGAGAAGCAGCTGTTCGCAGTTTAATCAAAACCACATAAAGCTTTTAACTTTACTCTTTGATTTAAAGAGTGACAAATGTTTACAGTTTAATTAAAACTGCATAAGAACTTCTAGCTTTTCTCTTTCGTTCAAAGAGAAGTTCTAATACCACCATATCGTGCGATCGGGAACGGTATATATATTAATAGGAGGGTAATATATATTTAACGCACGATATGGGACTATTAGCCTTCGACTTTGTTATGTTGATGTGTGGCCTAAAATATTGGAGATACCAATATTTTAGGTTGCATCAACATCAATTCATCTTACTTCATTAAAACACAGCGTGTTATTTCATGCTTCCGTGTACAGTTTCAATATTTGATTTCATCATTTTGTAGTAAGAGTCACCTTTAGTGCCTTCTTTACCGATTGAATCTGTGTACACTTCACCAAAGATATCTTTCTTCGTTTCTTCAGATAAACTTTCCATTGCTTTCTTATCAACACTTGTTTCTACTAATAAGTGTTTTAATTTGTGCTTTTTAACAAACTCAATAGCTTGTCTCATTTGTTCAGGTGTACCTTGTTTTTCAGTGTTAATTTCCCAAATATAACCTGGTGTAATACCGTATTGTTTTGAGAAGTACTTGAAGGCACCTTCACTTGTAATCATGGCACGTTGTTCTTTTGGAATGTCATTAAATTTGTCTTTACTGTCTTTACTGTCATTATTTAATTTTTCCAATTGAGCAATGTATTTGTTACCTTGCTTTTCATAATCTGCTTTATGTTTTTTGTCGTTATCGATAAATGTTTGTTGAATTGTTTTTACGTATTTAATACCGTTATCTAAACTTAACCATGCGTGTGGATCTTGTTTATCTTTGTTGCCTTCTTCACCGTTTAAATAGATAGGTTTAACATCTTTTGATACTGCGATAACTTTTTTATCTTTTAATGATTTACCAGCCTGTTCTAAGGCTTTTTCAAACCAACCGTTACCAGTCTCTAAATTTAATCCGTTGTATAAAATAACGTCAGCGTCAGTTAACTTTTTAATATCTTTAGGTTTAACTTCATATTCATGAGGATCTTGACCAACAGGTACAATACTATGAATATCGACGTTGTCTCCACCAACATTTTTAGCCATATCATATAAAATTGAATTCGTCGTTACTACTTTTAATTTGCCATTTGACTTATCACTGCTTTGTTTACCACCAGTACCACATGCAGCAACTAGAAGTAATAAGGCTAATAATAAAGGTACTAATTTTTTCATGTTAAACTTCCTCGTTTCTTTCTATTCGTAAATTTTGTGAAAAATAATGTGATGATATAAATTACAAACGTACAAAGTACGATTGTCGCACCACTAGGAATGTTGTAAATATAGCTGTAATAAAGTCCGACAATTGAACTTATGACACTTATTAAACTTGCTATAATCATCATTGAGTATAGTTTTTTACTAATTAAAAATGCTGTAGATGCAGGTGTAATTAATAATGCAACTACAAGAATAATACCTACCGTTTGAATACTTGCTACTGTTACTAATGAGAGTAACAACATCACAAAGTAATGTAATAACGTCGTATTTAGACCACTCATTCTACTAAACGTTGGATCGAATGTAGAAATCATTAATGGACGATAGAAAATAATGATTAGAATAAGGACGATTGAACCAATCACAATAGTTGTTAAAAATGCACTATTTGTGATTGCCAGTAAATTACCAAACAGAATATGGTACAAATCTGTCGTAGTGTTTATTAAGCTAATAATAATAATCCCCGAAGCTAAGAAAGCGGTAAAACTAATTCCAATAGCGGCGTCAGGTTTCGTTTTACTACTAGATGTGATATAACCGATAAAAATACTTGCGATCATACCAGTTATAAGTGCGCCTACAAACATTGGAATACCAAATAAGAATGATAGGGCAACACCAGGTAATACTGCGTGACTCATTGCATCTCCCATTAATGAAAGACCACGTAATACAATTAAACTACCAACTGTACCACAAACTATCCCTACAATAATTGAAGTTATCAATGCTCGATTCAAGAATTGATATGTAAATAAATGTTCGACAAACTCTAACATGTTATATTGCTCCTTTGACTAGGGTCACTACAGTCAGTGCTACTCATAAATGTTTCGTTTAAGCGAGTGACACTCATAGCCTCTTCACTATCACCAAAGTATCGTAATGTTTGATTTAATAGAATAATGCGATCAAAGTATTGCTTTGCTTTTGATAGATCATGGTGGATGATAAGAATAAGTTTTCCTTGTTGTTTTAAGTTCTCGATTTTTGTCATGATTAATTTTTCGTTACTAAAATCAATTCCGACAAACGGCTCATCTAGAAAATAAACTTCACTTTCGGACATCAATGCTCTTGCTACTAGCACACGTTGTAATTGTCCACCACTTAATTCTGAAATTTGTCGATGACGTAAAGATTCTAATTCTAAATCGCTTAATAACTGTTTGAGTTTATCCCTTGCTGATTTATTAGGTCGTCTAAACCATCCAATTTCTTTGTAGCAACCTGATAAAATCACTTGTTCCACACTTATAGGAAAATCTAAATCAATATGTGCTTTTTGTGGAATATATGTAATATGTTGCAGTTGTTGTTGTATAGGTTTGTTATATAACAATTTAGTACCGGTAGCATTAAATTCACCAATTAAAGACTTGATAAGGGAAGATTTACCAGCACCATTCGGGCCCATGATACCAATTATTTCGCCGCGTACTGGTATCGATAAGGAAATGTTTTTAAGTACATGCTTATTACCTAAAAACAGATTTAAATCTTTTGTTTCTAACAAACGTTTATACCTCCTAATTAAAAGTTTAGGCTAACCTAATTAATTGTATAATAAACTGAGAATATTTATCATGTCAAGTAAATTCGTGATATAATATAGACAATGTATGTGAGGTGAAAGTATGTTAACTGAAGAAAAAGAGGACTATTTAAAGGCAATCCTTACGAATAATGGCGATAAAAACTTTGTGACAAATAAAATCTTATCTCAATTTTTAAATATTAAGCCTCCATCTGTAAGTGAAATGGTAGGACGTCTTGAAAAAGCAGGCTATGTTGAAACAAAACCATACAAAGGTGTTAGATTAACAGAGGATGGTTTAACGCATACGCTTGATATCATTAAGAGACATCGACTATTAGAATTATTTTTAATAGAAATATTGAAATATAATTGGGAAGAAGTACATCAAGAAGCAGAAATTTTAGAACATCGAATTTCAGATTTATTTGTTGAAAGGCTGGATAGCCTGTTAAATTTCCCAGAAACTTGCCCGCACGGCGGTGTGATTCCTAGAAATAATGAATATAAAGAGAAATATATAACAACGATTTTGAATTATGAACCTGGTGATATCGTTACAATCAAACGTGTGAGAGATAAGACCGATTTGCTAATATATTTGTCTAGTAAAGATATTTCTATTGGTAATGAAGTGGAAATTGTATCGAAAGATGAAATGAATAAAGTAATTATCATTAAACGTAATGATAATGTAATTATTGTCAGTTACGAAAATGCAATGAACATGTTTGCTGAAAAATAAAATAAAGAAGCCATAAAGATATCCATGATTGAACTGATAAAGACATATGGATAATTGCTTTAGGCTTCTTTTTTATTAGTTAATTTATCAAGTGAGTATATTTGAGTAAAATATTCACTGCATAAAGATTGAAGATAATCCAGATTGTACTATAAATGAAGATAGGTACATGACTGAGTTCTTTAAGTGCACTACCATCCCACTGTGGACTCGGACGCTGGAAAGTCAATTTAGCAATCGTCCAACTAGATTGTAGAACTTCGCCTAATAATACACCTAAAATATATTGATAACTCATTGTGACAAGTAGTTGAATTTCTACTATATTTTCATCTTTTAATATAAAATACAACATGATAGAAATTAAAGTTATAACAACAATGGGTGAGCCTTTTCTAGATGTTAAAATTAAAAAATAAATAAATATCAATAAATAGGTAAATATAAAGAAACTAGGTATCTGATAATGGCTCGACGCTAAACCTATCAATAACATAATAGGTGGCATAAAATAACCACCAATCGTTGTAAGCCATTGGCCTGCTAGATGTCTAGATTGTGTAATTGCGAATCCTTGTTGTAATGTCTGTTGTCGCTCTCGTGGACTTGTTACAATGACTAAATCTTTTGCACGGCCACCAGCGAGTTTATTAAACAGTACATGACCAAATTCATGTGTTAAAACAGGGATATAGTTTAAAATGACATCTAAATAGTTCAAAACAGGCTTATGTCTATATTGATGAATAGCAATATAACAAGCTGCAACAATAACGATAATGTATATATTAAGTTGAATTGTCGTATTAAAAAAGTTTGATAAATAATTCATTGTTAACCTCATATAAGATATTAATTTAAAGTTTGCTTATCACTTATTATAAATGATATTGGCATCAATAGCGTTAGACTTTAGACTTACCTTAGTTAAACTAATTTTAATTTTTGAAAAGGTGAATATGTGTTAAAATAAAGCAAAATCATTTCGATATAAATAGGATGAATATAAATACTGTTAATATTGATTACACTAACATAATAATGAAATAAGATAGGAGATTCCTGTTATGACTGTTGAAGAAAGATCCAATACAGCCAAAGTTGACATTTTAGGGGTCGATTTTGATAATACAACAATGTTGCAAATGGTTGAAAATATTAAAACCTTTTTTGCAAATCAATCAACGAATAATCTTTTTATAGTAACAGCCAACCCTGAAATAGTGAATTACGCGACGACACATCAAGCGTATTTAGAGTTAATAAATCAAGCGAGCTATATTGTTGCTGATGGGACAGGAGTAGTCAAAGCTTCGCATCGTTTAAAGCAACCTCTAGCGCATCGTATACCTGGTATTGAGTTGATGGATGAATGTTTGAAAATTGCTCATGTAAATCATCAAAAAGTATTTTTGCTAGGGGCAACTAATGAAGTTGTAGAAGCGGCACAATATGCATTGCAACAAAGATATCCAAACATATCGTTTGCACATCATCACGGTTATATTGATTTAGAAGATGAGACAGTAGTGAAACGAATTAAACTGTTTAAACCTGATTACATATTTGTAGGTATGGGATTCCCTAAACAAGAAGAATGGATTATGACACATGAAAACCAATTTGAATCTACAGTGATGATGGGCGTAGGTGGTTCTCTTGAAGTATTTGCTGGGGCTAAAAAGAGAGCGCCTTATATCTTTAGAAAATTAAACATTGAATGGATATATAGAGCATTAATAGATTGGAAACGTATTGGTAGATTAAAGAGTATTCCAATATTTATGTATAAAATAGCCAAAGCAAAAAGAAAAATAAAAAAGGCGAAATAATCATGATGACAAAAATAAAACCGAGGAAATCCTTAAATGGAGATTCTCGGTTTTTTCGGTTTATTTAATAACGAAGCGGGACTCATCGAGTTTGTTTCTAAATTCTTTTTGTTCGGCTTTGGATTTCTTTTTAAAATCGTTAAGGAAAGCTTCATATTTAGGTAATACATCATCAAGTTCACCGTAATCTTTTAACTTTCCGCCTTCAATCCAAGCAATCTTAGTACAAAATTGTCTCACTTGTCCTAAGTTATGACTAACGAAAAAGATGGTTTTGTTTTGCTCTTTAAACTCGTAAATTTTATCTAAACATTTTTGTGCAAAAGTTTGGTCACCTACAGATAAAGCTTCGTCAATGACTAAGATATCTGGATTAACTGTGATATTAATTGAAAAACCAAGTTTTGCACGCATACCACTTGAATACTTTTTAACTGGTTGATAAATAAACTCACCAAGTTCACTAAATTCAATAATCTTAGGTGTCATCGCTTTAATTTCTTTTCGCTTAAAGCCCATACATAACATTTTAAATTCGATATTTTCAATCCCTGTAAGTTGTCCACTCAAGCCAGCACTAATTGCGATAACGCTGACTTCACCATTACGATCCACTTTGCCAACAGTAGGCGACAAAGAACCGCCAATGATATTGCTCAACGTTGATTTGCCGGAACCATTGATGCCAACAAGCCCTATGACGTCACCTTCATATGCTTTTAAACTAATGTCATCTAAAGCGAAAAATGTTTTGTTTTTATGTTTGGGAATGAGCGCATCTTTCATACGTTCTTTATTTGTACGATAAATACGATATTCTTTTGTTACATTTTTAATGTTTACCGAAACGTTCATTTGTAGACCTTCCTTATTCACATTTATCTAGATTATAATATACTACTCAACAGTTGTTAAATTTTAAAACCTGTTGTAAAGTGTATAGAAGATTTTGTTATTATCAGAGTGGGTGTTTTGACACAAAATGTTAATCATCAATGATAACAATGATATTTAAAAACTAAACTTATTTCAACTTACATGATTGTATACTATAATGTATTTGTAATAAACTAATATTTTAAAGAACTAGACAATAATTTTGATAGCATCCATGTATAGTGATAGTATTTACAACAATTATTATAATACTATTTAGTTAAGTAGAGAAATAGTTAAACATTTGAAAGTGTGGTTTAATGGAATGTCAGCAATAGGAACAGTTTTTAAAGAACATGTAAAGAACTTTTATTTAATTCAAAGACTGGCTCAGTTTCAAGTTAAAATTATCAATCATAGTAACTATTTAGGTGTGGCTTGGGAATTAATTAACCCTGTTATGCAAATTATGGTTTACTGGATGGTTTTTGGATTAGGAATAAGAAGTAATGCACCAATTCATGGTGTACCTTTTGTTTATTGGTTATTGGTTGGTATCAGTATGTGGTTCTTCATCAACCAAGGTATTTTAGAAGGTACTAAAGCAATTACACAAAAGTTTAATCAAGTATCGAAAATGAACTTCCCGTTATCGATAATACCGACATATATTGTGACAAGTAGATTTTATGGACATTTAGGCTTACTTTTACTTGTGATAATTGCATGTATGTTTACTGGTATTTATCCATCAATACATATCATTCAATTATTGATATATGTACCGTTTTGTTTTTTCTTAACTGCCTCGGTGACGTTATTAACATCAACACTCGGTGTGTTAGTTAGAGATACACAAATGTTAATGCAAGCAATATTAAGAATATTATTTTACTTTTCACCAATTTTGTGGCTACCAAAGAACCATGGTATCAGTGGTTTAATTCATGAAATGATGAAATATAATCCAGTTTACTTTATTGCTGAATCATACCGTGCAGCAATTTTATATCACGAATGGTATTTCATGGATCATTGGAAATTAATGTTATACAATTTCGGTATTGTTGCCATTTTCTTTGCAATTGGTGCGTACTTACACATGAAATATAGAGATCAATTTGCAGACTTCTTGTAATATATTTATATGACGAAACCCCGCTAACCATTAATAAATGGAAGTGGGGTTCATTTTTGTTTATAATTTAAGTAAATAACATATTAAGTTGGTGTATTATGAACGTTTTAATAAAGAAATTTTATCATTTGGTAGTTCGAATACTTTCTAAAATGATTACGCCTCAAGTGATTGATAAACCGCATATCGTATTTATGATGACTTTTCCAGAAGATATTAAGCCTATCATCAAAGCATTAAATAATTCGTCGTATCAGAAAACTGTTTTAACAACACCAAAACAAGCGCCTTATTTATCTGAACTTAGCGACGATGTTGATGTGATAGAAATGACTAATCGAACATTGGTAAAACAAATTAAGGCTTTGAAAAGCGCGCAGATGATTATTATCGATAATTATTACCTATTGCTAGGTGGATATAATAAGACTTCTAATCAACACATTGTTCAAACGTGGCATGCAAGTGGTGCATTAAAAAACTTTGGCTTAACAGATCATCAAGTCGATGTGTCTGACAAGGCAATGGTTCAGCAGTACCGTAAAGTTTATCAAGCGACGGATTTTTACTTAGTGGGTTGTGAACAAATGTCACAATGTTTTAAACAGTCTTTAGGTGCAACAGAAGAGCAAATGCTGTATTTTGGGCTTCCGAGAATTAATAAATATTACACAGCTGATAGAGCAACGGTTAAGGCAGAGTTAAAGGATAAATATGGAATTACAAATAAGTTGGTATTATATGTACCAACATATAGAGAAGATAAAGCAGATAATAGGGCTATTGATAAAGCTTATTTTGAAAAATGTTTACCAGGATATACACTGATTAATAAATTACATCCATCAATTGAAGATTCAGACATTGATGACGTATCTTCAATCGACACGTCTACATTAATGCTAATGTCAGATATAATTATTAGCGACTATAGTTCGCTGCCAATAGAAGCTAGCTTGTTAGATATTCCAACTATATTTTATGTGTATGATGAAGGAACATATGATCAGGTGAGAGGCCTGAATCAATTTTACAAAGCAATACCGGATAGCTACAAAGTGTATACTGAAGAAGATTTAATAATGACGATACAAGAAAAAGAACATCTATTAAGTCCGTTATTTAAAGATTGGCATAAGTATAATACTGATAAAAGTTTACATCAGCTCACAGAATATATAGATAAGATGGTGACAAAATGAGGTTTACGATAATCATACCTACATGTAATAATGAGGCAACAATTCGACAATTGTTAATATCTATTGAGAGTAAAGAACACTATAGAATCCTTTGTATTGATGGTGGTTCTACTGATCAAACAATTCCTATGATTGAACGGTTACAAAGAGAACTCAAGCATATTTCATTAATACAATTACAAAATGCTTCGATAGCTACGTGTATTAATAAAGGTTTGATGGATATCAAAATGACAGATCCACATGATAGTGACGCATTTATGGTCATAAAACCAACATCAATCGTATTGCCAGGTAAATTAGATAGGTTAACTGCTGCTTTCAAAAATAATGATAATATTGATATGGTAATAGGGCAGCGAGCTTACAATTACCATGGTGAATGGAAATTGAAAAGTGCTGATGAGTTTATTAAAGACAATCGAATCGTTACATTAACGGAACAACCAGATTTGTTATCAATGATGTCTTTTGACGGAAAGTTATTCAGTGCTAAATTTGCTGAATTACAGTGTGACGAAACTTTAGCTAACACATACAATCACGCAATACTTGTCAAGGCGATGCAAAAAGCTACGGATATACATTTAGTTTCACAGATGATTGTCGGAGATAACGATATAGATACACATGCTACAAGTAACGATGAAGATTTTAATAGATATATCACAGAAATTATGAAAATAAGACAACGAGTCATGGAAATGTTACTATTACCTGAACAAAGGCTATTATATAGTGATATGGTTGATCGTATTTTATTCAATAATTCATTAAAATATTATATGAACGAACACCCAGCAGTAACGCACACGACAATTCAACTCGTAAAAGACTATATTATGTCTATGCAGCATTCTGATTATGTATCGCAAAACATGTTTGACATTATAAATACAGTTGAATTTATTGGTGAGAATTGGGATAGAGAAATATACGAATTGTGGCGACAAACATTAATTCAAGTGGGCATTAATAGGCCGACTTATAAAAAATTCTTGATACAACTTAAAGGGAGAAAGTTTGCACATCGAACAAAATCAATGTTAAAACGATAACGTGTACATTGATGACCATAAACTGCAATCCTATGATGTGACAATATGAGGAGGATAACTTAATGAAACGTGTAATAACATATGGCACATATGACTTACTTCACTATGGTCATATCGAATTGCTTCGTCGTGCAAGAGAGATGGGCGATTATTTAATAGTAGCATTATCAACAGATGAATTTAATCAAATTAAACATAAAAAATCTTATTATGATTATGAACAACGAAAAATGATGCTTGAATCAATACGCTATGTCGATTTAGTCATTCCAGAAAAGGGCTGGGGACAAAAAGAAGACGATGTCGAAAAATTTGATGTAGATGTTTTTGTTATGGGACATGACTGGGAAGGTGAATTCGACTTCTTAAAGGATAAATGTGAAGTCATTTATTTAAAACGTACAGAAGGCATTTCGACGACTAAAATCAAACAAGAATTATATGGTAAAGATGCTAAATAAATTATATAGAACTATCGATACTAAACGATAAATTAACTTAGGTTATTATAAAATAAATATAAAACGGACAAGTTTCGCAGCTTTATAATGTGCAACTTGTCCGTTTTTAGTATGTTTTATTTTCTTTTTCTAAATAAACGATTGATTATCATATGAACAATAAGTGCTAATCCAGCGACAAGGCATGTACCACCAATGATAGTGAATAATGGATGTTCTTCCCACATACTTTTAGCAACAGTATTTGCCTTTTGAATAATTGGCTGATGAACTTCTACAGTTGGAGGTCCATAATCTTTATTAATAAATTCTCTTGGATAGTCCGCGTGTACTTTACCATCTTCGACTACAAGTTTATAATCTTTTTTACTAAAATCACTTGGTAAAACATCGTAAAGATCATTTTCAACATAATATTTCTTACCATTTATCCTTTGCTCACCTTTAGACAATATTTTTACATATTTATACTGATCAAATGAGCGTTCCATTAATGCATTCCCCATCATATTACGTTGCTTCTCGCCACCAAGGTTTTTATAGTCTCCTGCACCCATGATAACTTGATTAATTCTAAATTTACCTCGTTTGGTAGTAATCGTATGGTTGTAATTTGCTGTATCACTTGATCCAGTTTTTAAACCATCTGTACCCGGCAAACTCATTTTTGCACCTTCCAATGAAAAGTTGAATGTGTAATACGTAACTGCATGCGTTGTTGGTGCTAACTGCTTTGTAAAGTCTAATATTTTAGGTGTCTCTTTAATCACGTGTAAATCTAAAATGGCATAGTCTCTAGCAGTCGTTACAGTACGTTCTTGGTCTTTATACTTTGTTGGTGCAAATGTACGTAATCTTGAATTTTCAGCACCCGTTGGATTGACGAAATGTGTATTTTTCATTCCGATAGCTTTAGCTTTGTTATTCATTAAATCAACGAAATCGCTGGTGTTTTTTGAAACCTTCTTAGCTAAAATTAATGCCGCGGCATTACTAGAATTAGATACTGTAATTTGTAATAGGTCTGCGATTGTCCATACTTGTCCAGGATATAGTTTCGTATTACTCAACTCAGGTAGTGTAGACATAATATATTCTTTGTTCGTCATTGTGACTGTGTCATCAAGTGAAAGCTGCCCCTTATTTACAGCTTCCAATGTTAAGTACATTGTCATTAATTTAGTCATAGACGCTGGATTCCACTTAGTATCGATATTGTATTGATACAGTAATTGTCCAGTTTGACTTACATTAACAGCACTCGTCGGTTCGTATGCAGCCGACAAACCTGCATAACCATATTGATTTGCTGCTTGTACAGGGGTTACGTCACTGTTAGTAGCTTGTGCATATGGTGTCATAATACTTAATGTTAAACATAAAATGATGATAATAGATATTAAATTTTTCATAAAGCGTTAATCTTCCCTTTTCCAATTCTTAAATATTCCCTAAAAGCAATGGTTATTCCTACTTACGGAAATCATTGCTAATTCACTTCACCTTAATTAAATTGTTGAAAATAAAGTTTTCTGCAGTTAATTTGAAAAATAATGCAAATATATTACGTGTGTAGCTAAAGGTGTTATAATGTTTGTACGAAGAGCAAACTTACTCAAAAGCGATTAATTTTCATGTTTTAATATAAAGACTTTGAGAAGTTATTACAAAAAATGCAATAGAAATATTCTATCATATAAATGTTATGAGCGGTATTTTGGGGCAACACTTTATTTGATTTTTAAAGTTTTGTTGGGAGAAAGTATATGATAGAAATGCATGTATCTATCTAAATGAATTAACTATAAATTTCAAACAGAAGAGGTAAAACTATGAAACGAGAAAATCCATTGTTTTTCTTATTTAAAAAACTATCATGGCCAGTGGGTCTTATCGTTGCAGCTATCACTATTTCATCACTAGGGAGCTTAAGTGGACTATTAGTGCCACTGTTTACTGGACGAATTGTAGATAAATTTTCCGTGAGCCATATCAATTGGAATCTAATCGCATTATTTGGTGGTATCTTTGTCATCAATGCTTTATTAAGCGGATTAGGTTTATATTTATTAAGTAAAATTGGTGAAAAGATTATTTATGCGATACGCTCAGTTTTATGGGAGCATATCATACAATTAAAAATGCCATTCTTTGACAAAAATGAAAGTGGTCAATTAATGAGTCGATTAACTGACGATACGAAAGTGATAAATGAATTTATTTCACAAAAGCTACCTAACTTATTACCATCAATCGTTACATTAGTTGGGTCACTAATCATGTTATTTATTTTAGATTGGAAAATGACATTATTAACATTTATAACGATACCGATATTCGTTTTAATTATGATTCCTCTAGGTCGTATTATGCAAAAGATATCGACAAGTACACAATCTGAAATTGCAAACTTCAGTGGTTTGTTAGGGCGTGTCCTAACTGAAATGCGTCTTGTTAAAATATCAAATACAGAGCGTCTTGAATTAGATAATGCACATAAAAATTTGAATGAAATATATAAATTAGGTTTAAAACAGGCTAAAATTGCGGCAGTTGTACAACCAATTTCAGGTATAGTTATGTTGCTAACAATTGCAATTATTTTAGGTTTTGGTGCATTAGAAATTGCGACTGGTGCAATCACTGCAGGTACATTAATTGCAATGATATTTTATGTTATTCAGTTATCTATGCCTTTAATCAATCTTTCCACGTTAGTTACAGATTATAAAAAGGCAGTCGGTGCAAGTAGTAGAATATACGAAATCATGCAAGAACCTATTGAACCGACAGAAGCTCTTGAAGATTCTGAAAATGTATTAATTGATGACGGTGTATTGTCATTTGAACATGTAGACTTTAAATATGATGTGAAGAAAATATTAGATGATGTGTCGTTCCAAATCCCACAAGGTCAAGTGAGTGCTTTTGTAGGCCCTTCTGGGTCTGGTAAAAGTACGATATTTAATCTGATAGAACGTATGTATGAAATTGAGTCAGGTGATATTAAATATGGCCTTGAAAGTGTCTATGATATCCCGTTATCTAAGTGGCGACGCAAAATTGGATATGTTATGCAATCAAATTCGATGATGAGTGGTACAATTAGAGACAATATTTTATACGGAATTAATCGTCATGTTTCAGATGAAGAACTTATTAATTATGCTAAATTAGCGAACTGTCATGATTTTATCATGCAATTTGATGAAGGATATGACACGCTTGTAGGTGAACGAGGATTGAAACTGTCTGGCGGACAACGTCAACGTATTGATATTGCTAGAAGTTTTGTTAAAAATCCTGATATTTTGTTACTTGATGAAGCAACAGCTAATCTCGATAGTGAAAGTGAATTGAAAATTCAAGAAGCTTTAGAAACATTGATGGAAGGTAGAACAACGATTGTCATTGCGCATCGTTTGTCTACAATTAAAAAAGCCGGTCAAATTATATTCTTAGACAAAGGACAGGTAACAGGTAAAGGTACGCATTCAGAACTGATGGCATCACATGCGAAGTATAAAAACTTTGTAGTGTCTCAAAAATTAACAGATTAATTTTATATATATAAGTAAGCTTGGAGCAAATACACATATACCATCGAGGAAATTAAAGTGTGGCACATTGATGGATATAGATGTTAATAAATTGCTTCAAGCTTTTGTCTATTTTAAATCATTTGAGAAGTTACGACATAATAATTCTTAAATTAATGAAATCGATATTTTAAGAAAAAAATGCTCATGGTATAATACAAGTTATAAGCAAACATACATATATTAAATACTGTAGCCACGAGTCATAATTCTTCATATTTTACATAGCAATTTAACTGATTTTAGAGTCCACGGTACAGAAGTTTGATATTTCAATGTTTCTAAATTTTTAAAAAATTAAATCATAGGTGGGTGCCAAATGTTTTTATTAATCAACATTATTGGTCTAATTGTATTTCTTGGTATTGCGGTATTATTTTCAAGAGATCGCAAAAATATCCAATGGCAATCAATTGGGATCTTAGTTGTTTTAAACCTGTTTTTAGCATGGTTCTTTATTTATTTTGATTGGGGTCAAAAAGCAGTAAGAGGAGCAGCCAATGGTATCGCTTGGGTAGTTCAGTCAGCGCATGCTGGTACAGGTTTTGCATTTGCAAGTTTGACAAATGTTAAAATGATGGATATGGCTGTTGCAGCCTTATTCCCAATATTATTAATAGTGCCATTATTTGATATCTTAATGTACTTTAATATTTTACCGAAAATTATTGGAGGTATTGGTTGGTTACTAGCTAAAGTAACAAGACAACCTAAATTCGAGTCATTCTTTGGGATAGAAATGATGTTCTTAGGAAATACTGAAGCATTAGCCGTATCAAGTGAGCAACTAAAACGTATGAATGAAATGCGTGTATTAACAATCGCAATGATGTCAATGAGCTCTGTATCGGGAGCTATTGTAGGTGCGTATGTACAAATGGTACCAGGAGAACTGGTACTAACGGCAATTCCACTAAATATCGTTAACGCGATTATTGTGTCATGCTTGTTGAATCCAGTAAGTGTTGAAGAGAAAGAAGATATTATTTACAGTCTTAAAAACAATGAAGTTGAACGTCAACCATTCTTCTCATTCCTTGGAGATTCTGTATTAGCAGCAGGTAAATTAGTATTAATCATCATCGCATTTGTTATTAGTTTTGTAGCGTTAGCTGATCTATTTGATCGTTTTATCAATTTGATTACAGGATTGATAGCAGGATGGATAGGCATAAAAGGTAGTTTCGGTTTAAACCAAATTTTAGGTGTGTTTATGTATCCATTTGCGCTATTACTCGGTTTACCTTATGATGAAGCGTGGTTGGTAGCACAACAAATGGCTAAGAAAATTGTTACAAATGAATTTGTTGTTATGGGTGAAATTTCTAAAGATATTGCATCTTATACACCACACCATCGTGCGGTTATTACAACATTCTTAATTTCATTTGCAAACTTCTCAACGATTGGTATGATTATCGGTACATTGAAAGGCATTGTTGATAAAAAGACATCAGACTTTGTATCTAAATATGTACCTATGATGCTATTATCAGGTATCCTAGTTTCATTATTAACAGCAGCTTTCGTTGGTTTATTTGCATGGTAATATGTCGAAGAGTGACTATGATAATACATTTTAACTAATAAATATGTCCAGGCATGTCGTCTATTGATATAGGTGAGATGCTTGGACTTTTTTATTATTGATATAAAGGTATTTAAATATTTTTAAAGTTACCGAAATTGAAGCATTATAAAAACCAAGTGCACATGGTAATACACTTGGCTTTTATGGGAAATGAATATTATTGTACATATGACAGTAAGGACTAGGTACAGTCATAGTACTTCGAGCAAAATTTGTTTTGTTATTATAAACAACACAAAGGAGATAACTTCTCTATTGAAGAAGTTAAAAACATTATAGCAGACAATGAAATGAAAGTAAATTAAAAATTCAGAATATTTTTAATTATTATATTGTGAGTGATATTTATTAGGGAAAGCTATTCTTCATATAAATTAGTTAAATAGTAAATCTTTGTTAGAACTCTTTCCATAGAGTTGTGACAGCATTTTTGTTGTGCTACTATTTTTATAGTCTAATAAATATATAAAGGGGATGGTTTCGTGAATAAAACGGTTAAAGATTTAATACTAGTTGTCTTAGGTTCATTTATCTTTGCTGCAGGTGTAAATGCATTTATTATTTCTGGTAACTTAGGTGAAGGCGGGGTTACAGGTTTAGCAATTATTTTATATTATGCGTTTCATATTTCACCAGCCATCACTAACTTCTTGGTCAACGCAGTATTGATTGCCATAGGTTATAAATTTTTGAGTAAGAGAAGTATGTACTTAACTATTCTTGTAACAATTCTTATTTCAATATTTTTGAGTTTAACAGAATCATGGCAAGTAGAAACTGGAAACAGCATTGTGAATGCCATTTTTGGTGGTGTAAGCGTTGGACTAGGAATCGGAGTAATTATCCTTGCAGGCGGTACAACAGCAGGTACAACAATTTTGGCGAGAATTGCAACGAAATACCTCGATGTAAGCACGCCATATGCTTTGCTTTTCTTCGATATGATCGTTGTTGCAATTTCACTTACAGTTATTCCACTTGATAAAGTATTAGTAACAGTAATATCACTTTATATAGGAACAAAAGTGATGGAATATGTCATAGAAGGTTTAAACACTAAAAAAGCTATGACGATTATTTCAACTAATCCCGACAAACTTGCCAAAGCAATAGACGAGCAAATTGGAAGAGGTTTAACCATTTTAAACGGACATGGCTATTATACGCGTGAAGAAAAAGATGTCTTATACGTTGTTATTTCTAAAACACAAGTTTCAAAAGCAAAGCGATTAATTAAACAAATCGATAAAGATGCATTCCTCGTAATTCATGATGTAAGAGATGTCTATGGTAATGGCTTTCTTGCAGATGAATAAATAAATGGTATGAGCACACATACTTAAATAGAAGTCCACGGACAAGTTTTTGAACTATGAAGACTTATCTGTGGGCGTTTTTTATTTTATAAAAGTAATATACAAGACATGACAAATCGAGCTATCCAATTTAAAAAGTAATGTTAGTCAATAAGATTGAAAAATGTTATAATGATGTTCATGATAATCATTATCAATTGGGATGTCTTTGAAAATTGATAATTTAAAAATAGAAATTATTTTTTATAAACAGAAAGAATTTTATTGAAAGTAGGGAAATTATGAATCGTTTGCATGGACAACAAGTTAAAATTGGTTACGGGGATAACACGATTATAAATAAATTAGATGTTGAAATACCAGATGGCAAAGTGACGTCAATCATTGGTCCTAACGGCTGCGGGAAATCTACTTTGCTAAAGGCATTGTCACGTTTATTGGCAGTTAAAGAAGGCGAAGTATTTTTAGATGGTGAAAATATTCATACACAATCTACGAAAGAGATTGCAAAAAAAATAGCCATTTTACCTCAATCACCTGAAGTAGCAGATGGCTTAACTGTTGGGGAATTAGTTTCATATGGTCGTTTTCCACATCAAAAAGGATTTGGTAGATTAACTGCTGAGGATAAGAAAGAAATTGATTGGGCAATGGAAGTTACAGGAACTGATACATTCCGACACCGTTCAATCAATGATTTAAGTGGTGGTCAAAGACAACGTGTTTGGATTGCAATGGCATTAGCACAAAGAACTGATATTATCTTTTTAGACGAACCAACAACATATTTAGATATCTGTCATCAATTAGAAATACTAGAATTAGTTCAGAAGCTAAATCAGGAACAAGGTTGTACAATTGTCATGGTTCTTCATGATATCAACCAAGCGATTCGTTTCTCAGATCATCTTATTGCGATGAAAGAAGGGGATATCATCGCTACAGGTTCAACAGAAGACGTATTAACACAGGAAATATTAGAAAAAGTTTTTAATATTGATGTTGTTTTAAGTAAAGATCCTAAAACTGGAAAACCTTTACTGGTAACTTATGACTTATGTCGCAGAGCTTATTCTTAATTAAGTAAGTTAATATGATAAAAAGGACAATTAACATGACAAATAGAGAGAACCCAACGCCATTGAAGTTTTTATCCTATATTATAGGTTTAAGTATGATACTACTAATCACACTATTTATTTCTACATTAATAGGTGACGCCAAAATTCAAGCCTCTACAATTATAGAGGCTATTTTTAATTATAATCCTAGCAATCAACAGCAAAACATCATCAATGAGATTAGGATTCCCAGAAATATAGCAGCAGTAATTGTAGGTATGGCGCTTGCAGTTTCTGGTGCGATTATACAAGGTGTTACTCGTAATGGTCTTGCTGATCCGGCGCTCATAGGTTTAAATTCAGGTGCTTCATTTGCTTTAGCATTAACATATGCAGTTTTACCAAACACTTCATTTTTAATATTGATGTTTGCTGGATTTTTAGGTGCTATTCTAGGAGGTGCTATTGTATTAATGATAGGCCGATCTAGACGTGATGGATTTAATCCGATGCGTATTATTTTAGCGGGTGCAGCAGTAAGTGCTATGTTAACAGCGCTAAGTCAAGGTATTGCATTAGCTTTTAGACTAAATCAAACAGTAACATTTTGGACTGCTGGAGGCGTTTCAGGCACAACATGGTCACACCTTAAGTGGGCAATTCCATTAATTGGTATTGCGTTATTCATTATATTAACAATTAGTAAACAACTTACCATTTTAAATCTTGGTGAATCATTAGCTAAAGGTTTAGGTCAAAATGTAACAATGATCAGAGGCATATGTTTAATTATTGCTATGATTCTAGCAGGTATTGCAGTTGCTATCGCTGGACAAGTTGCATTTGTAGGTTTGATGGTACCTCATATAGCAAGATTTTTAATTGGAACTGATTATGCTAAAATTCTACCATTAACAGCCTTGTTAGGTGGGATACTCGTGCTTGTTGCCGATGTGATAGCACGATATTTAGGAGAAGCGCCTGTTGGTGCAATCATTTCATTTATCGGTGTTCCTTACTTTTTATATTTAGTTAAAAAAGGAGGACGCTCAATATGATTAGTTCAAATAATAAACGCAGACAATTGATAGCACTGGCTGTTTTTAGCATTCTACTATTTCTAGGTTGTACTTGGAGTATTACCTCAGGTGAATACAACATACCTGTTGAAAGATTTTTCAAAACTTTAATTGGACAAGGTGATGCCATTGATGAGTTAATCTTATTAGATTTCAGGTTACCTCGGATGATGATTACTATTTTGGCTGGCGCAGCGCTTAGTATTAGTGGTGCAATAGTGCAAAGTGTCACAAAAAATCCAATAGCTGAACCAGGTATATTAGGTATTAACGCAGGTGGCGGATTTGCAATCGCATTATTTATTGCAATTGGTAAAATTAATGCTGACAACTTTGTTTATGTACTGCCGTTAATAAGTATACTAGGTGGTATCACCACTGCATTGATTATTTTTATTTTCAGTTTTAATAAAAATGAAGGTGTTACACCTGCGAGTATGGTATTAATAGGTGTAGGTTTACAAACAGCATTATATGGTGGCTCAATTACAATTATGTCAAAATTTGATGATAAGCAATCTGATTTCATCGCTGCTTGGTTTGCAGGTAATATTTGGGGTGACGAATGGCCATTTGTCATTGCATTTTTACCGTGGGTGTTGATTATTATTCCTTACTTACTATTTAAATCGAATACACTAAATATTATTCATACGGGTGATAATATTGCACGAGGTCTAGGTGTAAGGTTAAGCAGAGAACGTTTAATATTATTCTTTATCGCAGTGATGTTATCATCTGCTGCTGTAGCAGTAGCAGGTTCAATTTCGTTTATCGGATTAATGGGTCCGCATATTGCCAAACGTATCGTTGGACCACGTCACCAGTTGTTTTTACCAATTGCCATTTTAGTAGGGGCATGTTTACTTGTTATAGCTGATACAATTGGCAAAATTGTATTACAACCAGGTGGGGTTCCAGCAGGTATTGTCGTAGCAATTATTGGT
This sequence comes from Staphylococcus sp. T93, assembly GCF_016743875.1. Taxonomy (NCBI): domain Bacteria; kingdom Bacillati; phylum Bacillota; class Bacilli; order Caryophanales; family Staphylococcaceae; genus Staphylococcus; species Staphylococcus sp. T93. The sequence goes on from NZ_CP068247.1 coordinate 156,295, forward strand.
GCACCGTATTTCTTATATTTAATGTACAAAACGAAAAATGTATAGTGTCAATGGACACAACTTATTGCTATGAAAGGCACTTTATTATAAGGCTTTTCATAGCATTTTTTATTTAATGAGCCACTCAAGACTATTTATTTTTTCAATAATGAACCATTAAGTTATCAAGAGGATCTTATCAAAAATATATTTGATAACGGTATCAGGTTAATTCTTTATGATAGCGCATTCATTTATTCTGTTTTATACTATGACTGATAATACCAAGGAGGTACAACATGATGAAAAAGTTAATCAATAAAAAAGAAACATTTTTAACTGATATGCTTGAAGGATTGTTAATTGCGCACCCAGAGTTAGATCTGATTGCTAATACAGTTATTGTAAAAAAAGCTAAGAAAGAACATGGTGTAGCAATAGTCTCTGGAGGTGGAAGCGGACATGAACCTGCGCATGCCGGTTTTGTTGCAGAAGGTATGCTAGATGCAGCGGTTTGTGGCGAAGTATTTACATCACCTACACCTGATAAAATATTAGAAGCTATTAAAGCAGTAGATACTGGTGATGGTGTATTACTAGTTGTAAAAAACTATGCAGGTGACGTGATGAATTTCGAAATGGCACAAGAGCTTGCAGAAATGGAAGGTATAAATGTTCAAACTGTTATTGTTCGTGACGACATTGCTGTGACAAACGAAGTACAACGTCGTGGTGTTGCAGGAACAGTGTTTGTTCATAAGCTTGCCGGTTATCTTGCTGAAAAAGGTTATTCATTAACAGAGATAAAATCGCGTGTAGAAGCGTTGTTACCTGAAATTAAAAGTATTGGTATGGCAATTGAGCCACCGCTTGTTCCAACTACTGGAAAATATGGCTTTGATATTGAAGACGACAAAATGGAAATCGGTATTGGTATACATGGTGAAAAAGGTATTCATAGGGAAGAAGTAAAGGATATTGATCATATTGTTGGAACATTGTTAGACGAATTGTATAAAGAAGTTACTGCCAATGATGTCATATTAATGGTAAATGGTATGGGTGGTACGCCGTTATCTGAATTAAATATCGTAACTAAATATATTCAACAAAATTTAGCTGCAAGAACGGTTAATGTTGCTAAATGGTTTGTTGGTGATTATATGACATCTTTAGACATGCAAGGTTTTTCTATAACTATCGTGCCTAATAAACCAGAATATTTGGAAGCATTTTTAGCACCAACAACAAGTCAATACTTTAAATAAGAAGTGAATATGAATAAATATACATTTATGAGGTGGCACAAATGAAAGTGAATGATATGAAAGCACGTTTATTAAATTTAGAAGAAACGTTTAAAAAACATGAATCTGAATTAACTGAATTAGATCGAGCAATTGGTGATGGTGACCACGGGGTTAACATGGTTCGTGGGTTTAGTAGTCTTAAAGACAAACTTGATGATAGCTCAATGCAATCATTGTTCAAATCAACTGGTATGGCATTGATGTCAAATGTTGGGGGTGCATCAGGACCACTGTATGGCTTTAGCTTTGTTAAAATGTCTGCAGTCACCAAAGATGATATGGATAATCAAGATTTCATTACACTAATTCAGGCATTTGCCGAAGCGGTTGAATCACGTGGTAAAGTTACTTTAAATGAAAAGACAATGTATGATGTAGTAGCGCGAGCAGCAGAGAAGCTTAAAAATGGTGAAACTTTAACATTCAATGATTTACAGCAATTAGCAGATAATACAAAAGATATGGTAGCAACGAAAGGTAGAGCTGCATATTTTGGAGAAGAATCAAAAGGTTATATTGATCCAGGTGCTCAAAGTATGGTTTATATTTTAAACGCTTTGATTGGAGATGAAGATAATGCCTAAAATTATACTTGTTAGCCACAGTAAAGAAATTGCAAGTGGTACAAAATCTTTGTTAAAGCAAATGGCAGGTGACGTTGATATTATACCAATCGGGGGATTACCAGATGGTTCAATTGGAACTTCATTTGATATCATCCAAGAAGTTTTGACTAAATTAGAGGATGATGCATTGTGTTTTTACGATATTGGATCTTCAGAAATGAATGTAGATATGGCAATTGAAATGTATGATGGTAATCATCGTGTGTTAAAAGTTGATGCACCAATTGTTGAAGGCAGTTTTATCGCAGCAGTAAAGCTATCAATCGGCGGTTCAATTGATGATGCATTAGCAGAAATCAAACAATCATTTTAGTTAAAATTTACTAATAATGAAAAATGTAAACCTTTTTCAAATGAAACTTTATAAAAAATATGATAGTATATATGTAAATGTTTAATAAAATCTGGAGAAATAGGAGGACATTGCCATGCAACACCTTATAAAAAAACATGTATTGAATGGCGAGTTTGATTTAGTACGACAATTGATGTCCGAAACAGATTTTATGGAATTTGAAGAAGCATATATTTCAAGTGCGCATGAAGTAGAAAGTATGATGTTTTATACATGTATTTTAGATATGATTAAGTACGAAGAATCATCTGAAATGCATGACTTAGCATTTTTATTGCTTGTGTATCCACTAAGTGAATATGAAGGTGCTTTGGATTCTGCTTATTATCATGCAGACGCTTCCATAAAACTTACTGACGGCAAAGAAGTTAAAAGTTTGTTACAAATGTTATTATTGCATGCGATACCAACACCTGTTATTTCAGATAAGAAGGCTTTTGATATCGCCAAGCAAATTTTAAAATTAGATCCTAATAATAATGTTGCTCGTAACGTCTTAAAAGACACTGCCAAACGTATGGACAACGTTGTTGTTGATATAAATGAATTACACCAACGTAATGCACGTTAATTACATTTCAATTATATTAGCTTAATAATAGTTTTAACATTTGGTTGGGTTGGGCATATGTTCCAGCCTTTTTTAATACTTAAAAACTAACGAAGTATACTTGTGTGCACAAATGGTTTTTATACAACATTTTATAAATTTATACATTTTAATAAAGAACATACGATAGATGGTTTAAACCTTGTTAACTGAGAAATTTTGATATGTATTCTTCGAAATTTAACTAAATATACGAAATTCAAGAAGCACAATAATTAATCATTTTTCCTATACAAAAGTTCGTATGACTGCATTATAAAAGCATAAATTTATAATTTTTTTAAATGTCATTGAACGTGATAATGTGAATGGATTGAGCAATTTTGAAAAAGTGAAAAATAACCTATGCGACTTGCAATTAATTTTCAGTACGTTATAATGCACACTGTGCAAAATTAAGGAGGTCTATTATTCACATGATGATGAATAAAGAAGCAACAAAAATTGGATTTGCCTACGTCGGCATTGTAGTGGGCGCAGGATTTTCAACTGGACAAGAAGTTATGCAATTTTTCACTAAATATGGCTTGTGGGCTTATTTAGGTGTTATTATATCTGGTTTTATTTTAGCTTTTATTGGGCGCCAAGTAGCAAAAATTGGTACTGCCTTTGAAGCGACAAATCATGAATCAACATTACAATACGTATTCGGTGAAAAGTTTAGTAAAGTCTTTGATTATATTTTAATCTTCTTCTTATTTGGTATAGCTGTAACCATGATAGCTGGTGCAGGCGCAACATTTGAAGAAAGTTATAACATACCTACATGGCTAGGTGCTTTAATTATGACATTAGCGATTTATATTACGTTGCTATTAGACTTTAATAAAATAGTACGTGCACTAGGTATCGTTACACCATTTTTAATTGTTTTAGTTGTATTAATCGCTGGCGTTTATTTATTTAAAGGTCATGTTTCATTAGCAGAAGTTAACCAAGTAGTGCCTGAAGCAAGTATTTGGAAGGGAATCTGGTTTGGTACAATATATGGTGGATTAGCTTTTTCTGTAGGTTTTAGTACCATCGTAGCAATCGGTGGGGATACTGAAAAGCGTACAGTGTCAGGTGCAGGCGCGATGTATGGTGGTATTATCTATACTGTATTACTAGCATTGATCAACTTTGCATTGCAAAGTGAATATCCAACTATTAAAAATGCCTCAATTCCTACATTGACGTTAGCAAATAATATCCATCCTTTAATAGCAACAGTGTTATCTGTTATTATGCTGGCGGTTATGTATAATACTATTCTAGGACTAATGTATTCATTTGCAGCACGTTTTACAGAACCATACAGTAAAAATTATCATATCTTTATTATTATAATGATGGTAGCAGGTTATTTATTAAGTTTCGTAGGATTTGCTGAATTAATTAATAAGTTATATACAATTATGGGATATGTAGGCTTATTTATTGTAGTAGCTGTAATTATTAAATATTTCAAACGTAAAAATGCGGATAAAAAACATATTGCTTAATATCATATGAGGGATATCCGAAACTTTACAATTGAATCACTTTGTTTTAACCTTAAAAGCAATTCGTCTCTACTCTTATCGGGCGAATTGCTTTTTATATTTATTCAGTCTATTAATATGAGCGTCTAACAAATAGAGAGGTACGATGTAATGAATAAAGATAATAAATGGACGATGATAACTGCGCTTTTTATAACTGTAATCAGTGTATTGTTAGCATTTCATCTGAAACAACATTATGACCAAATTACAAATGAGAACCATGCTAATAAAGACAAAATTAATATTAAAAATAAAAATGTGCGCATTTATCAAAACCTTACATACAATAGAGTTTTCCCTAACAGTAAATTAGATATTATTACACCTGTTGATATGTCTTCTAATGCCAAACTGCCAGTTATTTTTTGGATGCACGGTGGTGGTTATATTGCGGGTGATAAGCAGTATAAAAACCCATTATTAGCGAAAATTGCTGAACAAGGGTACATTGTTGTGAATGTAAATTATGCATTGGCGCCACAATATAAATATCCCACACCATTAATTCAAATGAATCAAGCAACTCAATTCATTAAAGAAAATAAAATGAATTTACCTATTGATTTTAATCAAGTAATTATTGGCGGTGATTCTGCAGGTGCTCAATTAGCTAGCCAATTTACGGCAATACAGACGAATGATCGCTTAAGAGAAGCCATGAAATTTGATCAGTCATTCAAACCATCGCAAATTAAAGGTGCTATACTATTTGGTGGTTTTTATAATATGCAAACAGTTAGAGAAACTGAGTTTCCAAGAATACAGTTATTTATGAAAAGTTATACTGGCGAAGAAGATTGGGAAAAGAGTTTTAAAAACATTTCACAAATGTCGACAGTAAAACAATCGACAAAAAATTATCCACCAACATTTTTATCTGTTGGAGATAGCGATCCATTCGAAAGTCAAAATATAGAATTCAGTAAGAAATTACAAGAATTGAATGTACCAGTAGATACTTTGTTTTATGATGGTACGCATCATTTACATCATCAGTATCAATTTCACCTTAATAAACCTGAATCGATAGATAATATCAAAAAAGTGTTACTTTTCTTAAGTCGTAATACATCCTCTAGTGGTATTCAAACTGAAGAGAAACCACAAATAGAAAATCCGAGTAATGAATTACCGTTAAATCCTTTAAACTAATGATAAACAGTAGTAATTTATTACTTAAGCAACATTTAAGATTTTCAAATTAAAAACGAAGAATTTAAAACATGTGGTGCTAATGTGTAAGAGTCTGAGATATAATAAATTGTTAGCGGTTCTTTATCATTTCTATCTCACTCTATTATGATGTGACATTTATTTTACAAACTAATTTGTTTTGAACCTGAAAATAACTTTTTACAACTAAATTGTCGAAAAACAGTGTGTACATGATATAATAAATTTATAAATTGAAAAGAATTCAAAAGAAAAATTAAAATATAGATTGAGCACGAAGTGATTTGAAATAAGGTTGTGAAAGGGAATGACAAGGTCAGCATTAAAACCATTTAAAAATAAACGCGTTATGGTTACTGGACGTATACAACGTGTTTTGTTTAAAAATTATTTAGATAGACATAGCACATTTAAGCCGAATGTAAGGATATTATTAAAAGATGTATTTGTTTCAGGTGTATCAATAGATCATTTATGGTTATATGAGACAAATAAATACTATGCATTGGCAATGGAACTTATTCATCAACGAGTAAAATTTAGTGCGAATGTTGTACCGTATTACAAAATAAATAGAAATAATAATTTATTCGTACAAGATTATGGAATTAAGCGTAAAGGTAGGTTAATTACTGAAGAAGCTTACAATCAAAACAATCAGTATCAGGATAAGATATATGAAAAATTACCGGATATAGATTTTAGACTCGAAGATTTTTATAGTAAGGAAAACTAAACAACATATATAAAGCACCACTAATCGTAGTTGATAGTTAATCAATTACACATTAGTGGTGTTTTATTTTGAATTTAAATTTGATAAATGAATAAGAGTGTACGTATTTATTTGAGATTAGATAACATTGATAAGTATGAGTAATGTATTAGGTAACCATTAAATTCGTTGTTATACGATTCTGATACAAGATTATGATAAAATAGCTTTAATTAAGAATTTTAGCCATCATATAGTCATCATAATATTTACCATCGATAAATAACTTATCTTTTAAAACGCCTTCGATTTGAAAATCGGCACTTTTAAAAAGCTCGAGGGCAGGTTGGTTATTGAGTGGTACATTTGCTTCAATTCGGTGTATTTGATTGTTTAAACACCAAGCCATAATGGCATCAAGAAGTGCTTGGCCAATTCCACGATGTTGATATAATTTCTTTACACCTAAATCAATTTTAGCAACATGTTTAATGCGTTGAAATGGTGTCGTATTAACAAAGGCAAAGCCAACGAGTTGTTCATCACTTTCAGCAACGAAGATGACTTTATGCGGAGAAGTGATATATTCTTCTAATTGTTTACTAGCCGATGTGACGCTAGGATCATATTCTCCTGGTGTGTAGAACATATACGGAGATTCGTCGTATATGTTCGCTAACATTGAAATGAAATTTTCTACATCTTTGATACTAACTCTACGTATAATATGGGCCATAAAAAGCCTCCAGTATTTTGAAATTTTAAAACATTTGCTACTATTATAATATATATGTAACTAAAAGGTGGAGTAATATGTTTTTTGGTTACAGTTTAAAGGAGTATTTTAGATGAAACCTAAAGTTTTATTAGCAGGTGGAACAGGATATATTGGTAAGTATTTAAGTGAAGTGATTGAAAATGATGCTGAACTTTTTGCTATATCAAAATATCCAGACAATAAAAAAACAGATGATGTTGAAATGACTTGGATTCAGTGTGATATATTTCATTACGAACAGGTTGTTGCAGCAATGAATCAAATAGATATTGCTGTATTCTTTATCGACCCAACAAAGAATTCTGCCAAAATAACACAATCATCAGCAAGAGATTTAACATTAATCGCAGCAGATAATTTTGGTCGAGCAGCGGCTATCAATCAAGTAAAAAAAGTAATCTACATACCTGGGAGTCGTTATGATAATGAAACAATTGAACGCCTAGGTGCATATGGTACACCTGTAGAAACAACAAATTTAGTTTTTAAACGTTCTTTAGTTAATGTAGAATTACAAGTTTCAAAGTATGATGATGTTAGATCAACGATGAAGGTAGTTTTACCAAAGGGATGGACATTAAAGAACGTTGTAAACCATTTTATTGCATGGATGGGTTACACTAAAGGAACTTTTGTGAAAACAGAAAAATCACATGATCAATTTAAGATATATATTAAGAATAAGGTGCGACCGCTCGCAGTATTTAAAATAGAAGAAACAGCTGATGGAATAATAACTTTAATTTTATTGAGTGGAAGTTTAGTGAAAAAATATACAGTTAATCAAGGGAAGTTAGAATTTAGATTAATCAAAGAGTCGGCAGTCGTTTATATACATCTATACGATTATATCCCTCGATTATTTTGGCCGATTTATTACTTTATACAAGCACCAATGCAAAAAATGATGATTCATGGCTTTGAAGTTGACTGCCGGATTAAAGATTTTCAAAGTCGATTAAAATCAGGAGAAAATATGAAATATACTAAATGATATTGGGTGATATGGATGCAAATACTACTAGTAGAAGATGACAATACTTTGTTTCAAGAATTGAAAAAAGAATTAGAACAATGGGATTTTAATGTTGCTGGTATTGAAGATTTCGGCAAAGTAATGGATACATTTGAAAGTTTTAATCCTGAAATTGTTATATTGGATGTTCAATTACCTAAATATGATGGGTTTTATTGGTGCAGAAAAATGAGAGAAGTTTCCAACGTACCAATATTATTTTTATCATCTCGTGATAATCCAATGGATCAAGTGATGAGTATGGAACTTGGCGCAGATGATTATATGCAAAAACCGTTCTATACCAATGTATTAATTGCTAAATTACAAGCGATTTATCGTCGTGTCTATGAGTTTACAGCTGAAGAAAAACGTACATTGACTTGGCAAGATGCTGTCGTTGATCTATCAAAAGATAGTATACAAAAAGGTGATCAGACGATTTTCCTGTCCAAAACAGAAATGATTATATTAGAAATTCTTATTACCAAAAAAAATCAAATCGTTTCGAGAGATACAATTATCACTGCATTATGGGATGATGAAGCATTTGTTAGTGATAATACGTTAACAGTAAATGTGAATCGTTTACGAAAAAAATTATCTGAAATTAGTATGGATAGTGCAATCGAAACAAAAGTAGGAAAAGGATATATGGCTCATGAATAATTTGAAATGGGTAGCTTATTTTTTGAAATCTCGCATGAACTGGATATTTTGGATATTGTTTTTAAACTTCCTTATGTTAGGCATTAGTCTAATCGATTATGATTTTCCAATAGACAGTTTATTTTATATTGTTTCTTTGAATTTAAGTTTAACAATGATTTTTCTTTTATTGACATATTTTAAAGAAGTAAAATTATATAAGCATTTTGACAAAGATAAAGAAATAGAAGAAATTAAACATAAAGATTTAGCGGAAACGCCATTTCAACGTCATACAGTTGATTATTTATATCGTCAAATCTCAGCGCACAAAGAAAAGGTTGTTGAGCAACAGTTGCAATTGAACATGCATGAACAAACCATTACAGAATTTGTGCACGACATAAAAACACCTGTGACAGCTATGAAATTATTAATTGATCAAGAAAAAAATCAAGAAAGAAAACAAGCATTACTATATGAATGGTCTCGTATAAACTCGATGCTAGATACACAGCTGTATATTACTAGATTAGAATCTCAACGTAAAGATATGTATTTTGATTACGTGTCACTTAAACGCATGGTCATTGATGAAATACAATTAACAAGACATATTAGTCAGGTTAAAGGTATTGGTTTTGATGTTGACTTTAAAGTGGATGATTATGTTTATACAGATATAAAATGGTGTCGTATGATTATTAGACAAATTTTGTCAAACGCATTGAAATATAGTGAGAATTTTAATATTGAAATTGGGACAGAATTAAATGATCAACATGTTTCGTTATATATTAAAGACTATGGGAGAGGTATTAGTAAAAAAGATATGCCGCGAATATTTGAACGAGGATTTACGTCAACGGCTAACAGAAATGAAACGACGTCTTCAGGTATGGGTCTATATTTAGTAAATAGTGTAAAGGATCAATTAGGTATTCACCTGCAAGTCACGTCGACTGTTGGTAAGGGGACAACTGTCAGATTGATTTTCCCATTACAAAATGAAATTGTTGAACGCATGTCGGAAGTGACAAATTTGTCATTTTAAACATGTGTTTTGTTACTTAGAATTGATACATCAATGCAGCTTCAACGTTATAATAAGATAGATGTTAGTCATATGTTAAATTGAAGATACAAGTGCCAAAGCCTAAAGGAAATGAAGTTAAGATAAATTATAGGAGTGTTAAAGTGGCAATTTTAGAAGTAAAACAATTAACAAAAATATATGGAACTAAAAAAATGGCACAAGAAGTGTTGCGAGATATCAATATGTCTATTGAAGAAGGCGAGTTTATTGCTATTATGGGTCCCTCTGGATCTGGGAAAACGACATTATTAAATGTTTTAAGTTCAATTGATTATATTTCACAAGGTTCTATTACATTAAAAGGAAAAAAATTAGAAAAGCTTTCAAACAAGGAATTATCTGATATACGCAAGCATGATATTGGTTTTATTTTTCAAGAGTATAATTTACTGCATACATTGACTGTTAAAGAAAACATAATGTTACCACTAACGGTACAGAAGTTAGATAAAGAACATATGTTAAATCGTTATGAAAAAGTAGCAGAAGCATTAAATATATTGGATATTAGTGATAAATATCCCTCTGAATTGTCTGGTGGACAAAGGCAACGAACATCAGCTGCCAGAGCATTTATAACATTGCCTTCTATTATATTTGCTGACGAACCAACAGGTGCACTGGATTCTAAAAGTACTCAAGATTTATTAAAACGATTAACAAGAATGAATGAAGCATTTAAGTCTACAATTATTATGGTAACGCATGATCCTGTTGCAGCAAGCTATGCAAATCGAGTAGTGATGCTAAAAGATGGTCAAATTTTCACTGAATTATACCAAGGGGATGACGATAAACATACCTTTTTCAAAGAAATAATACGTGTACAAAGTGTTTTAGGTGGCGTTAATTATGACCTTTAACGAGATAATATTTAAAAATTTCCGTCAAAATTTATCACATTATGCCATCTATCTTTTTTCGTTAATTACGAGTGTAGTATTGTATTTTAGCTTTGTAGCATTAAAATACGCTCATAAACTAAACATGACAGAGTCATATCCAATTATAAAGGAAGGCTCACAAGTCGGAAGCTACTTTCTATTTTTCATCATAATTGCATTTTTGTTATATGCCAATGTGTTATTTATTAAACGACGAAGTTATGAGCTTGCATTATATCAAACATTAGGTTTATCTAAATTCAACATTATTTATATACTAATGCTCGAACAATTACTAATATTTATAATTACGGCAATATTAGGTATTATTATTGGTATTTTTGGTTCGAAACTGTTATTAATGATTGTCTTTACATTATTAGGAATTAAAGAAAAGGTTCCAATTATTTTTAGTTTGAGGGCGGTATTTGAAACATTAATGTTAATCGGTGTCGCTTATTTTTTAACATCTGCTCAAAATTTTATATTAGTGTTCAAACAATCTATTTCACAGATGTCAAAGAATAACCAGGTTAAAGAAACAAATCATAATAAAATTACATTTGAAGAGGTTGTTTTAGGCATCTTAGGTATAGTATTGATTACCACAGGATACTATCTATCTTTGAACATTGTTCAATATTATGATTCTATCGGTACACTTATGTTTATTTTATTGTCAACTGTGATTGGGGCATACTTATTTTTTAAAAGCTCTGTTTCTCTAGTTTTTAAAATGGTGAAGAAGTTTAGAAAAGGTGTTATAAGTGTAAATGATGTCATGTTCTCATCATCTATTATGTATCGTATTAAGAAAAATGCTTTTTCACTTACGGTCATGGCAATCATTTCAGCGATTACTGTTTCAGTTCTTTGCTTTGCTGCTATAAGTAGAGCGTCCTTATCAAGTGAAATAAAATATACTGCACCACACGACGTTACAATTAAAGACCAACAAAAAGCTAATCAATTAGCAAGTGAATTAAACAATCAAAAAATTCCTCATTTTTATAATTATAAAGAAGTAATTCATACGAAATTGTATAAAGATAATTTATTTGATGTAAAAGCGAAAGAACCATACAATGTAACAATTACTAGTGATAAATACATCCCTAATACTGATTTGAAACGTGGGCAAGCTGATTTATTTGTAGCGGAAGGTTCTATCAAAGATTTAGTGAAACATAAGAAGCATGGTAAGGCAATTATAGGAACGAAAAAACATCATGTTAATATTAAGTTACGTAAAGATATTAATAAAATCTATTTTATGACAGATGTTGATTTAGGTGGACCAACGTTTGTCTTAAATGACAAAGACTATCAAGAAATAAGAAAGTATACAAAGGCAAAGCATATCGTCTCTCAATTTGGATTCGATTTGAAACATAAAAAAGATGCTTTAGCATTAGAAAAAGCGAAAAATAAAGTTGATAAATCTATTGAAACAAGAAGTGAAGCGATAAGCTCAATATCAAGTTTAACCGGAATATTATTATTTGTAACATCATTTTTAGGTATTACATTCTTGATTGCTGTATGTTGCATTATATACATAAAGCAAATAGATGAAACCGAAGATGAGTTAGAGAATTATAGTATTTTGAGAAAGCTTGGATTTACACAAAAAGATATGGCAAGGGGACTAAAGTTTAAAATTATGTTTAATTTTGGGTTACCTTTAGTTATTGCACTATCACATGCATATTTTACATCATTAGCATATATGAAATTAATGGGTACAACGAATCAAATACCGGTTTTCATAGTAATGGGATTATACATTTGTATGTATGCTGTTTTTGCAGTGACGGCTTATAATCATTCCAAGCGAACAATTAGACATTCCATATAAAATATACAGATGGCTTTCAGTAGAGTAGTGGATTCGGATTCACGAACTATACTGGAAGCTTTTTATTATAAATGAAGAGAAGTTATATTTTTAGCATGTATAGTTGAATACTGGGTTAAAATACCATATTAATAATGAAGTAAAGGTATGAGTGATTATGAAAGTGTTTTGAATGAAATATATTTAATTGGTGATGCTTTTAATTGAAAAGATTAACAGGATTCAACTTTGTAAATTGTATTAAATGTGAGAAAATAAAAGTATATTCATTGAGAGATATATGAGTCAATGATCGTTTTAAACAAGATAAGTGTATTTTAATATGTAAAAGTTATGTAATAAATATTGTATCGTTGCAAATTTCCCAACTATATCCATTTACAATTTTTAGAGTTGTATAGATAAAAAATTGCCTATACAATAACTTTTTCAAAACAAATGCCTACTACTATTTAAATTTTATGTAAAAGTTAAGTTTCGGAATTGTTAAAAATTTGTAAATTGAATTGTGGGATTGTAAATTTTGTGCTATTTTCATATAAGGGCAAATACAGTAAATTGTTTACTGTGAGGCATTTTTGAAATTAATATCAGTACACTAAAATTATACTGACGATTGATAATAACAAATTTGTATCATTAGTTTGTAAATTCACTTGTCTTAATTTGAAACAAATTATAACTGAATGTGATTGGTGACAATCGCTTAAATGGAGGATTTTAAATGTTTAGTAAGAAAAAAGATAAGTTTATGGTTCAATTAGAAGAGATGGTTTTCAATCTGGATCGTGCTGCTATTGAATTCGGTAAAATGGATTTCAATACACATTTAGATTTAAAAGCATACTCAGACAACATTAAAACTTATGAGTCACATGGTGACGAATTAGTACATCAAGTAATTACTGATTTAAATCAAACATTTATCACACCAATTGAACGTGAAGATATTTTATCATTATGTGATGCAATTGATGATGTTTTAGATGCAATTGAAGAAACGGCAGCTATGTTTGAAATGTATTCAATCGAATACACAGATGAATATATGGCTGAGTTTGTTGATAACATTCAAAAAGCAGTTGCAGAAATGAAACTTGCTGTCGGCTTATTAGTCGATAAAAAATTATCACATATGCGTATTCATTCAATTAATATTAAAGAATTTGAAACAAACTGTGATGGTATTTTAAGACAGTCAATTAAACATATTTTCAATAGCGAAACAGATCCAATCACTTTAATTAAAATAAAAGATATTTATGAAAGCATGGAAGAAATCGCTGATAAATGTCAAATCGTAGCAAATAATTTTGAAACTATTATTATGAAAAATAGCTAAGGGGAGTATATATTTATGTCATATATAATCATCGTCACTATAGCTGTAGTTATTTTCTCGCTGATATTTGACTTTATCAATGGATTCCATGATACAGCCAATGCAGTAGCTACTGCTGTATCTACTAGAGCGTTAACGCCTAAAACGGCAATTTTAATGGCAGCAGTGATGAACTTTATAGGTGCTTTAACATTTACGGGCGTTGCAGGCACCATTACTAAAGACATTGTCGATCCATTTAAATTGGAAAATGGATTAGTTGTTGTGTTAGCTGCAATACTTGCGGCTATTATTTGGAATTTAGCTACTTGGTTTTACGGAATTCCAAGTTCGTCTTCACATGCACTTATAGGTTCAATTGCGGGTGCAGCAATCGCATCTGAAGGCTCATTTGGAGTGTTACATTACCAAGGTTTCACAAAAATTATTATTGTATTAATCGTTTCACCGATTATCGCATTTTGTGTTGGTTTCTTGATGTATTCAATTTTTAAAGTTATCTTTAAAAATGCAAATTTAACAAGAGCGAATCGTAACTTTAGATTTTTCCAAATTTTCACAGCAGCGTTACAATCATTCTCTCACGGTACGAATGATGCGCAAAAATCAATGGGTATTATTACGTTGGCATTGATTGTCGCTAATGTACAGAATGATGGCAGTGTTGAACCACAGTTATGGGTAAAATTTGCCTGTGCGACAGCAATGGGGCTTGGTACTGCAATTGGTGGCTGGAAAATTATCAAAACTGTAGGTGGTAATATTATGAAAATACGTCCAGCAAATGGTGCTGCGGCCGATTTATCATCTGCATTAACAATTTTTGTTGCATCATCGCTACATTTCCCATTATCAACAACTCACGTTGTGTCATCATCAATCTTAGGTGTTGGTGCTTCTAACCGAGCTAAAGGTGTAAAATGGAGCACTGCGCAACGAATGATCATTACATGGGTGATTACATTACCTATTTCAGCATTGTTAGCAGGTTTACTATTCTATATACTTAACTTATTTTTCTAATTGAAAATAAAACTAAACTGAACTTCAGTATCACAAACATATGGTGGTATTGAAGTTCAGTTTTTTATGTAAGTAGATAACATATTTTATAGAATTTACGTAGAATGACCAAGACAAAGCATTTTAATTAGGAGGCTATATTATAAATGTATTCCATGGAACATAATCAGTTAGGTCATTAAAATATATGTAAGAGCAAAATAATGATTTAATAGTTTATATTCTTCAATGAAGGAATAATTAAATAGTTATCAACTTGTTTAATTAACCTAAATTGTATTGGGCTTTATTTAATATAAATTTGTATATGTAGACGAAAAAGCGTAAAATACTGGTATAACAAATTAAATCATTATATAGTCAACTTAGTTGCATTATTTTGATTTTTAATATATTATGCATTTAATTTAATCAAATAGGTAGGTTGTTAATTTTTACCTAACTACCATTCATACAAAATATAAATATGTATGATAGGGAAGGGTGAGATAATTTTTTGTACCAAAATGAAAATTTTTTTCAAAAATAAAAAACTAGCAATCTCACATGATGTGAATTGCTAGTATATATCAGTACAATTTATTTAATTAATGGATGAATGCATAGCTAGAAACTTCTGAAGCTGGAATTGTACGGTAGTTCATATTGTATGGACCATATGTGTAATTCATTTCAGAAATCAAGATACTACCATCACCATTGACACGTTCAACATAAGCAACATGACCATATGGACCAGGTGTGCTTTGCATAATTGAACCAACTGATGGTGTGTTGTTTACTTGGTAACCATCATTAGCTGCGTTACCAGCCCAATACTTAGCGTCTGACCAATATGTGCTAATTGGACTACCAGCTTGAGCACGACGGTCAAATACGTACCATGTACATTGACCAGCAGTGTATAAATTTTGGTGATTAAAAGATGATGCATTGCCATTGCTACCTGTTGTAGCTGTTGGTGTTGTACCACCTGATCCACCATTAGGAATTTGTAATGTTTGGTTAGGCATAATTAAATAACCACGTAAGTTATTGGCTGCCATTAATTGATCAACTGAAACACCATATCTGCTAGCAATGATATTTAATGATTCACCAGCTTGTACAGTATGAGATGATGCTGAACCAGCTTGTGGAGAAGTGTTTGACGTATTTTGTGCATCACTTCCACCTACTGAGATAACTTGACCAGGGAATACCAAGTTGTTATCTAATTGGTTATTTTGTTTAATACTCTCTACTGAAGTGTTGTATTTTTGAGCAATACTCCATAATGATTCACCAGATTGTACTGTATGTTGTGTAGAAGCTTGTGCATCATGATGCGTTAAAAATGCAGCTGCACCAGATGTTGCTGTTATTGCAAATGCTAATTTTTTCAAAGGGACTCCTCCTTAAAATTATGTTTTACTACTTTTAAAAATTATTAAGACAATTTATATAGTAAATTAAGTTTTCGTTTTATATTACGATTTCCATATTATCAAAAATAAGTAGCTTTGTGTGGTTTGTTATTATCTTGTAATATTATTAACATTTTAGGATATCGGTTCATATTTTTATAAATGCTGATTTGATAGTGTATAAAAGCGTTTTAGTGATTTTAACTAATTATAAAAAATTATATTTTGTAACATTGTAAAATGTAAAATTACTATACTTGTTAAAGGTTATTTCTTTTGATGAAGCAAAATTTACTGTAAAATTTGACGCATAAAACGACGGTAGAAGGAGGAATTATTTTGTCGCAAAATACAAATCATTCATATTATCATCAAAACCAGCATGCTCAATCAATAAGTAAAGTGTGGCTTTATTTTATGTATTATTGGATTATATTTGGCATAGGATGCTATCTAGGTCAGTTTTTACCATTAAGTTGGCGACAACCCTTGTCATTTGGATTACTGATTATTATTTTAGCAACACTTGTTTTTGAAAGAGCGAGACGGTTCGGTTTAATTATTTCACATATTTACGCTGTAGTGATTGGCTTATTGTCATACGCAACGTTTACCACGTATTTACAAAATTTAGGACCAGATATTTTCTATAAAAATATCGCATTAGCAATTTTTGCATTTATAGCATTTGGTATTATTGGTTATTTCTTCGTTGGAGATGCATCGAGTATAGGCAAATATTTATTCGTTACATTAATAACATTAATTATTGCGAGTCTAATTGGTATTTTTCTTCAAAATCCTATTTTTTACACTATTATTACCGTCGTTAGTCTGTTGTTATTTCTACTTTATACTTTGTATGATTTTAATCGTTTAAAAAGAGGTGACTATTCACCAAGAGAAATGGGATTTAATCTATTTATTAATTTGTTGAATATTATTAAGGATATACTTTACCTTGCTAATATGTTCAGAAGATAAACAGTTAAATTAATAAAGAAATTTGTATAAAGTTTTGGAATAATCAATAATGAATATCAACCTTAAACTGGAGCGATTGTCATAAGTTAGAAACTTAGACTGAGATTTTACTGATAAAGCAATAAAAATATATTACCTTAATTGTAAAGATATTATTAATCATTGAAATGATTAACTGCTATAGTTCTAAAGTAAACAAATCTTAGAAGATAAACTTTAAACAGGTGTACTTGCCTTTCTAATTACACTTTTATTAGAAAAGTAAAGTATAGCTACGTATTAATTTTAAAATCGAAACATTAATAGGAAGAAGTATAGATAATATAAACAATTTAATGTTAGTTTGAGCTCATCTCAAAAGTAGAATGTGATTTAAATAAGTGTTTATTTTTAAATTGAAAATGAATATATAACTAACAAAAGATAATAGTAATACGTTGTAGATGTGGTCATTTAAAATTATTTTGAAAATACTAAAAAGTAGTGTGTTTTCAATTGGATAGTTTAATTAAACTGACTACATCTATTTTTGTAATATTTAAATGATTGATATATAAGTTTAAAAATTAACCATTATATAGTTTTATTTATTTTTGATTTGGTATTCGTATTGTGTTAAATTTACGTTTAATTAAATAAGTTAAATATTATAGGGAATGATAAAAGTGGTACTTAAATATAGAAAGAGGTAAAGTTATGGCAAAATCATGCTTGCATATACTTACTAATAATGAATATGCGACAACGCGTTGCCAAGATGGCATAGTCTTATTTTGGCCAATTGACGGGGAAATCGAACTACAAAAATTTCGTAAAAGTAAAATAATTGAAGATGATATATATATTATTAATCATCTGGATGTATTTAGTATTAAGAATAATAAAAAAACGATCATGTTGTATTTGAGTAGCGATTGGTTTGCGGAATTAGGCTTTACTTTCTTTAATTACCACTATACAGCAAAGTTGATTAAATCATCCTATAATTTGAAATGTCTACTATTAAAATTGACATATCGATACCTTGATAATCAGCCTCTTAATGACGCTGATATTAGAAAATTACAGGATATTATTAAAATCATTGCAAAAGAAGCAAGTATGGATAAAAAGATTGCACAAAATCAATATCGATATGCGTATTATGGTGATTTGCGTGATGAGCTCGAATATATTTATCAAAATGTAAATCAACGATTGACATTAAAAAGTGTCGCTGATAAATTATTTGTCTCAAAGTCAAATTTGTCATCACAATTCCACTTACTTATGGGCATGGGTTTTAAAAAATATATTGATACTTTGAAAATTGGTAAATCGATTGAAATTCTACTTACTACTGATAGTACTATTAGCAACATAAGTGAACATTTAGGTTTTAGTAGTAGCTCCACTTACTCTAAAATGTTTAAAAGTTATATGGATATAACACCGAATGAATATCGTAATTTATCAAAATATAATAAATGTTTAATGCTAAAGCCAGAACCACTAGTAGGCAAAATGGTGCAAGAAGTAAAAGAAATCATATTGAATTATATTGAACATTATAAAAACCACCTAACTGATGTTATACATATTGATGAAGACAAATTTGAAACACCTAAATTGTTTCAAACGGTTATTCAAATAAATACTTATACAGAAATGAAATTAGTTTTCTTAGAAGGAATCTTTAAAACCTTATTGAATAAGAACAGTCAAGTTGTCTTTTTCATCATGCCATCGATTCTAAAAAGTAAAAATACCATGTCCGAAGAAGAAAAATTCACAATCATTAAAACAATAATTGAAAGTGATCTAAAGATAGCATTTAATATAAATAATATTGAAACAACTTATTTTGTTGAAGAAGCTTTTATGAGTGTTTTCAGACAAATATCTCCAAACGAATTAAGTAATCATAATAATTACGAAGTGCATTTTGTTTTTGATTTATCATTGATGGAAATTAGAACAATTTATCGAATGATATTAAAATTACATAACATCATGTTGAATGTGAAATTAGGATTGAACATTACCTGTTTATTTGAAAAACCTTCAGTTTTTAAATCACTAGTATCACAAATAAAGCGACTTAAATTCGATTCGTTAATAATAGATAATGCAAATTTAAGTAGCCCTTATTTGATGGGGGAAAGTGATGAGTTACTATTGAAAAATATTTTGCATTTTAAAAATTTAAAACAAGTAATTAATGAATTGGATATTGAACAAGAAAAGCTGATTTTTCTAAATGTTGAAAATCATAAACTGCTTAATAATAAAGAACGAGATCTAAGTAATAGTGCTCCATTAATTTATAAGACATTAAGTGCGCTGTATCACAACTTTGATGGCTTTGGATTAAACATTTTTGACAATCATCAAGCATTTAATGCGATGCATCTATATGACAAAAATGGATTTAAAACAACACTAGGTCTTATATTAGAAAAGTTTATCGAATATGTCTCGAAACCAAAATACGAAAACAGTTATTATTCTATTTTTGATATAGAGAATTATTATTGTCTTGTTATTTATGATTGGCGAGTGATAGAGAGCGAGACAATTATGAGTAATTTTGAGGATAGTCAAGTTTATATAAATTTTAAAAACAATGTTTTAAACGATAAATATCTAATTGTAATAGAAACATTGGACGAAAATAGTGGCAACATTAATCATTTGATTTCTAAAGAATTAAGAGATAAATATGAATGGAACCCTAGTTTACTATCTAAAATTGACAACTACCTTAAACCAGCAATAGAGATTAAAGAGCATAATTTTAGTGATAATTCCTTGAATATTAACGTTACTTTTAATGCGTTATACATAATTAAAATAGGAAAAAAATAACACCTTGATATGTATTGCAAAATTTAATTTGCATTTGTTGGTAATTTTGACAACGTATTAAAAACAAATGAGAAAGACAATGGCTGAAAAATTTAAGATAATAATGACAGAAGCATTGTCTTTATATATTTGGGGGTGCAACATTTTGAATACTGAGAAATTAGAAACATTGCTTGGCTTCTATAAACAATATAAAGCATTATCTGAATATATTGATAAAAAATATAAGTTGTCGCTAAATGATTTAGCAGTCTTAGATTTAACGATGAAGCATTGCAAAGATGAAAAAGTACTTATGCAATCATTTTTAAAAACTGCAATGGATGAGCTAGATTTAAGTAGGACAAAATTATTAGTTTCTATAAGAAGACTAATTGAAAAAGAAAGACTTAGTAAAGTTAGATCATCTAAAGATGAGCGTAAAATTTATATTTATTTAAATAATGATGATATATCTAAATTTAATGCTTTATTTGAAGATGTAGAACAATTTTTAAATATTTAATTGAAATTGAGTGTCGAAAGCATAGAATTTGCTTATCGGCACATTTTTAATTTATACATATTTTAAAACTAAGTAACAGTTTGAAGAAATCGTAGTTCAATAATGTTAATTGTGAAAATGTATATAAACATAAAAAAATCATGTATAATATATGTTGTTAATTAAACAGTTCGAAAGCGAGATGACATTATGGGACGTAAATGGAATAACATTAAAGAAAAAAAGGCCCAAAAAGATAAAAACACAAGTAGAATATATGCGAAATTTGGTAAGGAGATTTATGTTGCAGCAAAATCTGGTGAACCCAATCCAGAATCTAACCAAGCTTTAAGGTTGGTGCTTGAACGCGCTAAGACATATTCAGTGCCGAATCATATTATTGAAAAAGCAATAGATAAAGCTAAGGGTGCTGGAGACGAAAACTTTGATCACCTAAGATATGAAGGATTTGGCCCAAGCGGATCAATGCTAATTGTTGATGCGTTAACAAATAATGTAAATCGTACTGCCTCTGATGTGCGAGCTGCTTTTGGTAAAAACGGCGGTAATATGGGTGTATCTGGATCAGTTGCTTATATGTTTGATCATGTGGCAACATTTGGTATTGAAGGAAAGTCTGTTGACGAAATACTTGAAACATTAATGGAACAAGATGTAGATGTAAATGATGTGATTGACGATAATGGATTGACAATAGTCTATGCTGAACCAGATCAATTTGCAGTCGTTCAAGATGCGCTTCGTGCAGCAGGTGTTGAAGAATTTAAAGTTGCTGAATTTGAAATGTTACCTCAAACAGATATTGAACTTTCTGAAGCGGACCAAGTAACATTTGAAAAATTAATCGATGCATTAGAAGATTTAGAAGATGTACAAAACGTATTCCATAATGTGGATTTGAAATAATGAAATCAGCAGAACAATGGATTGATGAATTGCAACTTGAATCACATCCTGAAGGTGGTTTCTATAGAGAGACAATTCGAGAAGTATTGAAAGATGGACGCAGAGCGCCGTTTAGTAGTATTTATTTTTTACTTACAGATGACAATATTTCGCATTTTCATCGAATTGATGCTGATGAAGTATGGTACTATCATGCTGGCGATTCTCTAACAATTCATATGATAAATCCGGATGGGGAATATACGACTGCAACATTGGGTACTGATATCCAAAATGGAGATGTATTGCAATATGTAGTGCCTAAAGGAACAATTTTTGCTTCTTCAATCGAAATATCAAATACTTTTAGTTTAGTAGGTTGTATGTGTCAACCGGCATTTGAGTTTAAGCAGTTTGAATTGTTTAAGCAATCTGAATTAATTACGCAATATCCGCATCTTAAATCAGTAATCGAAAAATATGCTTTAAAATAAAAGTGATCAATGAAGTGGTTTGAAGGTTGTTAATAAACCTTTGAGTCACTTCATTTTTATATGTATTCTTGATTGAATCAGAATAGATTTGATGCTTCAGCTGTTTTTAATGAAAATAGCATTAAATGATTTTGAAAACGATAAGAGTGTGTTATTTATATTTTTGAAAAATCACTTTTATGAAGAAATGTGTGTACTATCTAATTAATATTGTCTATTTTAAGTAAATTGAAGCGAGTTGTAGTAAAATAATAATAAATATTTTCATATGATTAACAAAAACTATAAAACTGTATCATGACATGACATCATTTATGTAGTTTTATATAATAATGACAAGGAGTTGGTGACTGTGAAAGTAAAGTATATAGATAAACGTCACTGGCGTCGCCTAATTGATAGGGAATACACAGAGGTAAAAGTTAATAATAATAGGTTTAAGGGTATTATAGGCTTAGTCACGATGAAAAAGGTTCGTGATCCTTTAGAGGTGACGGTAGTTGGACAAAATATCATTGTCGCAGATGACAATTATAAATGGTTGCAAATACTACCTGAAAAGAAACGTTATAGTATAACTGTAATGTTTGATAATAAAGGCAATCCATTAGAATATTATTTTGATATAAATATCAAAAATATAACGCAAAAAGGTAATGCGCGTACAGTAGATTTATGTTTAGATGTTTTAGCATTACCAAGTGGTGAATATGAGTTGGTAGATGAAGATGATTTAATGTTTGCATTAGAAAGTGAGCAAATTACAAAAAAGCAATTTCATGAAGCATATATGATTGCACATCAAATTATGGCAGAGTTAGAAAATGATTTTAAAGGATTCCAAAAGAAAATCATGTACTGCTTTAATAAAATTAATGCAAAGGCTCAAAAAAATCATCAAAAGCCACAAAATAAAACTAATATTGAAAAAAGCAAACAAATAAAGCCTAAGCAATATAATCAAACTAAAAATCACCAACAACAAAAGAAAAACTAAGTAATTCAAGCTGCAGCCATACCAATAAAATTGGTGAAATTATTCGTTAGTAATGAACTCATGAATGCTTGTAGCCATGAAAGTTCAATAATTGAATAATTTATGGGGGGAAATTATGAAGATTGAAGACTATCGTTTACTAATAACATTAGACGAAACGAAAACGTTACGTAAAGCGGCTGAAATTTTATATATATCTCAACCTGCTGTTACACAAAGACTAAAAGCTATTGAAAATGCTTTTGGAGTAGATATTTTTATCAGAACAAAAAAACAATTGATTACAACAACTGAAGGAACAATGATTATTGAGCATGCTCGTGACATGTTGAAAAGAGAGCGATTATTTTTTGACAAAATGCAGGCACATATTGGTGAAGTGAATGGAACAATATCAATCGGGTGTTCTTCTTTGATTGGACAAACCTTACTTCCTGAAGTTTTGAGCCTATATAATGCCCAATTTCCTAATGTTGAAATACAAGTGCAAGTTGGTTCAACTGAACAAATTAAAGCAAATCATAGAGATTATCATGTTATGATAACTCGTGGAAATAAGGTAATGAATTTAGCTAACACACATTTATTTAATGATGATCATTATTTTATTTTTCCAAAAAATAGACGAGATGATGTTACAAAGTTACCATTTATAGAGTTTCAAGCTGATCCGATTTATATAAATCAAATAAAAGAATGGTATAACGATAATTTAGAACAAGATTACCATGCAACTATTACAGTGGATCAAGTAGCAACTTGCAAAGAAATGTTGATTAGTGGTGTAGGTGTTACAATCTTGCCAGAAATTATGATGAAAAATATCAGCAAAGAACAATTTGAGTTTGAAAAAGTAGAAATTGATAATGAACCGCTGATTCGTTCGACATTTATGAGTTATGATCCGAGCATGTTGCAATTGCCACAAGTTGATTCTTTTGTAAATCTCATGGCGAGCTTTGTTGAACAACCAAAGGCGTAGTTTTAGACTAATTTAAGGTTTGTATTTAATTTTAAACTATTCGGTTAAATTGAACGTAGTTGGTTGCTAATGCACCAACAGCAAAAGAGCCCCTAATTAATAAATTAAAAGGGGACAAAGGAATACAGTTGGTTGCTAATGCACCAACTGCATAAGAGCCCCTAATTAATAAATTAAAAGGGGCTCTAAGAAGCGGGGTTATGGATATGTTTGCAGCGTTATTACAAATAAAGAATTATAAACTCTTTGTTGCTAATATGTTTCTACTAGGTATGGGTATTGCGGTTACGGTCCCATATCTTGTTCTTTTTGCAACTAAAGATTTAGGTATGACAACAAATCAGTATGGATTACTTCTAGCATCTGCAGCGATTAGCCAGTTTACAGTAAATTCAATTATTGCTAGATTTTCGGATACGCATCACTTTAATAGAAAAATTATTATTATTCTCGCATTATTAATGGGTGCGCTTGGTTTTTCAATATACTTTTTTGTAGATACAATCTGGTTATTCATATTACTATATGCGATTTTCCAAGGATTATTTGCACCAGCAATGCCCCAACTTTACGCATCTGCTAGAGAATCTATCAATGTTTCAAGCTCTAAAGATAGAGCTCAATTTGCCAACACAGTATTACGTTCAATGTTCTCATTGGGCTTTTTATTTGGTCCATTTATTGGTGCCCAATTAATCGGATTAAAAGGCTATGCTGGATTGTTTGGTGGAACAATAAGTATCATTTTATTTACTTTAGTACTTCAAGTGTTTTTCTATAAGGATTTAAACATTAAACACCCTATTAGTACGCAACAACATGTTGAAAAAATTGCTCCTAATATGTTTAAAGACAAAACGCTTTTATTACCATTTATTGCATTTATTTTATTACACATTGGACAATGGATGTATACGATGAATATGCCTTTATTTGTTACTGATTATTTAAAAGAAAATGAACAACATGTCGGTTATTTAGCTAGTTTATGTGCTGGTTTAGAAGTGCCATTTATGATCATTCTTGGCGTTTTATCATCTAGATTACAGACTCGAACATTGTTGATTTATGGAGCGATTTTTGGTGGTTTATTCTACTTCAGCATTGGGGTATTTAAAAACTTCTATATGATGTTAGCAGGACAGGTGTTTTTAGCTATTTTCTTAGCGGTTCTTTTAGGAATTGGTATTAGTTATTTCCAAGATATCTTACCAGATTTTCCAGGATACGCTTCAACACTATTTTCTAATGCAATGGTTATTGGACAGTTAGGCGGTAACCTATTAGGTGGTGCTATGAGTCACTGGGTAGGTTTGGAAAATGTATTTTTTGTATCAGCAGCATCAATCATGTTAGGTATGATACTTATATTCTTTACTAAAAATCAAAAAATTACAAAAGAGGATGTGATATCAACATGACAATTATTTTATGGCTACTTATCATCGCTGCCTTCATGTTAGCATTTGTTGGGTTGATTAAGCCGATTATTCCTTCTGTTTTAGTATTATGGGTTGGCTTTTTAATCTATCAATTTGGCTTTCATAATCAGCATTTATCATGGGTGTTTTATGTATCTATGGCATTGCTAACAATATTAATTTTATGTGCCGACTTTTTAGCTAATAAATATTTTGTGAATCGCTTCGGTGGTTCTAAGTTTGGAGAGTATGCAGCTTTAATTGGTGTGGTTATTGGATGTTTTGTTTTACCGCCATTTGGAATTATTATTATACCTTTTATTTTGGTATTCATAGTTGAATTAATACAAGGCTATTCATTTGAAAGAGCAGTTAAAGTAAGTATAGGTTCAATCGTAGCATTTTTAACAAGTAGTATAGCTCAAGCAATCATTATGTTTATAATGATTGTATGGTTCTTTATAGATGCTTTATTGATTAATTAATAAAAAGCTTATTGCAAAATATGTTTTTCGGTAACTGTAATTTAGTGATTTTATCATTAACAGTACCAAATTCGCATATGATGTAATAAGCTTTTTGTTTATAAAAATGTATGAGAATGTTTTTTCGAAATATTTCTTTCAATGCGTAATCCAATAGGCATAACTATAAATGAAAATATAATAAATACCCAATTGCTTACCTGAATATATGGTCCAAAGGCAAGTAATGATTGTGGAATAAAGAATACATAGAAAAATCCTACAATTAGTAGAATGATTGCTAAATAGGTGAATATCCATATCCAATTTGAATTGTTAAAACACTGCAGTTGTATTGTTTTAAAACTAAACCATATAAATAAAAAGACAATAAAGAATCCAACGACTACTGAAAACGGGAATGAAACAAAATATAAATTACTTCCATTTTTTTCCATGAAAAATCCTAAAAATCCTTTGAGAAAACTAACAATCCCAATTAATAGAACGATGTGTTGATAGATATATTTAAAAATATTTTTAAATGTTTCATTAGGCATCGCTTTTAGTTCTTTTATTGCATGTGCTTTTGGGTCGTGATTGAAAAAATCTAAGGCTAATAAACCATGTTGTTCTGCGCTTAATAATTGTTTGAGTATACGGTTAATAATTAACTCTGTATCATGAGGGTTGACGCGAAAGTCAGAGCGCATATAAGTCATATAATTCTCGAAGATTTCTCTATCAGTATTGCTTAATCTTAATGATTTAACATTATTTTCTTTTGTTAATTGCGCAGTACTTTTCATTGTTACTTAAGCGCTCCTTTAAAAATGTTTAATTCCAAATTAAAATGGAAATGATTTTATAGTATTAATAAGGTCAATCATATCATATTAAACGCATAAATATAACGATTAATATTGGAGAGGAAAATGAGGACACTTAATAAAGATGAACATAATTATATCAAGCAAATAGCTAATATACATGAGACATTATTGTCGCAAGTAGAATCCAACTATAAATGTACTAAACTGAGTATTGCTCTTAGGTACGAGATGATATGTTCAAGATTAGAACATACAAATGATAAAATTTATATATATGAAAATGAAGGTCAATTAATAGCGTTTATTTGGGGACATTTTAGTAATGAAAAAAGTATGGTTAACATTGAACTGCTATATGTTGAACCACAATTTCGCAAACTGGGAATAGCTACGCAACTGAAGATTGCGCTTGAAAAATGGGCAAAAACTATGAATGCAAAGCGAATAAGCAATACAATTCATAAAAATAATTTGCCAATGATATCTTTGAATAAAGATTTAGGTTATCAAGTGAGTCATGTGAAAATGTATAAAGATATTGATTAGAATTAGGATTATGTTGCTAATTCATGTTAAAATTAAAAAAGATTTAATGACGTTAAGGAGTTTTATATGAAGAAATTAATCATCAGTATTATGGCGGTCATGCTATTTTTAACAGGTTGTGGTAAAAGTCAAGAGAAAGCCACTCTGGAAAAGGATATCGATAATTTACAAAAAGAAAATAAAGAATTAAAAGACAAAAAAGAAAAGCTTCAACAAGAAAAAGAAAAATTAGCAGATAAGCAAAAAGACCTTGAAAAAGAAGTGAAAGATTTAAAACCTTCAAAAGAAGATAACAAGGATGATAAAAAAGACGAAGACAAAAATAAAGACAAAGATAAAGATAAAGAGGCATCACAAGATAAGCAATCAAAAGATCAAACTAAGTCATCGGATAAAGATAATCACAAAAAGCCTACATCAGCAGATAAAGATCAAAAAGCTAATGACAAACACCAATCATAATCGAATTGCTTACTTGTTATAGATGAAAGGTACAGCGTTTTAAACCTTATTTTAAGGGTATGTATTAATTAAAATGTGGTCATGATTGAAACAGAATGTAAAAATAGACAACATAATTAATAAAGGAGAGAAACGGCATGCATGAACAAGATTTTAGAATTTTAGAGGGTCAAGATATTACTTTGCCAGAATTAGGTAGAGAATTAGAAAATATTACAGGACATACGATTGCTGATTCTACTGGCGAAATTAAGCGTGTAATTGCACATTTACCAAACTTTGAGTCCGATACAGATACTTTTGTTGCTACATATCGTTTAAACCATCAACAAGATTTTATAGATGCAACTTTTACTGCGCTGAAATCAGATAGAGCACGTTTAAAAGAAGTGCCAGTTCATGTTGAACTTATAAGTTATATTTCTAAATCAAAATAAACTGCTATCTAAAACGCAAAGTTGATCAAAATATCGATTTTGTGTTTTTTATTGAGAAATTATATAGGAGTGTCAATCGATGATTTATTGTGAAACAGAGCGTTTAATATTAAGAGACTGGCATGAAGATGATCTGTTACCTTTTCAAAAAATGAATGCGAATTATGACGTACGTAAATATTTTCCAAGTTTATTGAGTTATCGTCGTTCAGAATTAGATATGAGAACTATGGATGCGGTTATTAAAGATTATGGCATTGGATTATTTGCTGTAGAAGATAAAGAGTCCCATCAATGGATAGGCTTTATAGGTTTGAATTATATTCCAGAAACAAGCGATTATCCATTTAAAGAATTACCGCTTTATGAAATAGGTTGGCGCTTGTTGCCAGAATTTTGGGGAAAAGGATTAGCAACTGAAGGCGCAAAGGCAACATTGAAGTTAGCAGAAGAACATCAAATATACGATGTCTATAGTTTTACAGCAGAAGCAAATAAAGCTTCACAACGTGTAATGGAAAAAATTGGCATGACAGTGTATGATCATTTCGAATTACCCAATCTAAGTAAGTATCATTTATTAAAAAGGCAAGTGCGCTATTACATTAATCTTCGAAAGTGAAAAATTTATACATAAGCGTAACAAACACCCCTAACATTGTTTAGCTGATGATAACAATATTAGGGGTGTTTGTTTATTTTTTAACCTTAGAATGATTAATCGTATGAACGAGTACCCAGAGGTTTGAAATTTAATATTGATTCAATTAATGATTCCTTAGTGTCGCATAACGGTGCAAGAGCACGATACTTAGGATCAATAAAACCTTCCTCAATCATATGGTCAATCATTGTTTGTAGTGGATTGAAAAAGCCATTAATATTATAAATGGCAATAGGCTTTTCATGGATACCTATTTGAGCCCAACTATACATTTCGAAAAATTCTTCTAGTGAACCTGCGCCACCAGGAGCCATGACAAATGCATCTGCAAGTTCTGCCATTTTATTTTTACGTTCATGCATAGAATCAACTAAAATTAATTCAGTTAAACGTTGGCTTGTGATTTCATGTTCATCTAACATTTTAGGCATGACGCCAATAGCTTTGCCGCCATGATCTAATACACCATCTTGAATGGCACCCATAATGCCAATTGACCCTGCACCAAATACTAATTCATAACCTTGTTCAGCAAAATATTTACCTAAATCGTATGCTTTTTGTACATATGAAGGGTCATGACCTTTGCTTGCACCACAATAAACTGCGATTCGTTTCATGTTAATCCAGCTCCTT
The DNA here is from genome assembly GCF_016743875.1 of Staphylococcus sp. T93. Taxonomy (NCBI): domain Bacteria; kingdom Bacillati; phylum Bacillota; class Bacilli; order Caryophanales; family Staphylococcaceae; genus Staphylococcus; species Staphylococcus sp. T93. The sequence continues at coordinate 185,796 of NZ_CP068247.1, forward strand.
AATTCGATGAATGACTTTTAATAGTGATTGTTCAAACACTTTTTGATCTTGCTTTGTAAAAGGTGGGGGACCTTTGTGGCGACCACCTTGTTTTCTAATTTGTGCATTCATATATCGTTTATCTAATAGTTGTTGAATATTTTTGGAATTGTATATCTTCCCATTATGATGCATGACAATTAAGACTTTGTCGACTAATAAACTTGCGAGTCCATAATCTTGAGTGACTACGATATCATCCTTCGTTGATAATTGAACAATTTTGTAATCAACTGCATCTGGTCCATCATCAACATATAATGTTGATACATGTGGAGGATATAATTGGTTCGAAAAATGGCTGAAGCTCCGAATAATTGTCACAAAAATGCCTGTCTCAGTTGTTAAATCTATAATAGAATCAACAACAGGACAAGCATCTCCATCAATAATAATATGTGTCACAATTATGCCTCTGTATTGTTTTCTTTATTTTGTTGAGAGGCGCTTTTGGCAACATAATCTTTATATTTTTTAAATGACTTGATGCGTGCTTTATCAGCTTCTTGTTGGCGTTTTTGTTCTTCTTTGTGTCGTTTTTCAATATTTTTTTGTAACTTTTTATTCATTTTAGCGATTTCTTTGCGATTTTTTTCAGCTAGTTTATCGCCTTTTTTCTCAGTTTTCTCATCTAATTTATTAGGTGTTAAGCCTGCTTTTTCTTCGTATTTTTGTGATTTTTTCATATCTTTAATACGTTGTATTTCATTCTTTTCGCGGGCTTTTTGCTCTTCTTTATGACGCTTTTCGATATTTTTTTGAAGTATTTTATTCATTTTATCAGCGTCTTTACGATTTTGTTTAGCTAATTTTTCGCCTTTTTTCTCAATATAGGCAGGATCATGTTCTCTAGCAAACTTTTTAAGTTCACGTTTATTTTCAAAATCTTGTTTTTTATCGCCGACATATTCTTTAACATCACTCGCTGTGTTACTGATTGCTGCAGATGTTTTTGAAGCAACTTTACTTGTAGCATCTGTAACTTTTTGTACGTCCGGATGTTGTTTGATACGTTTACGTTCAACAATTAACGGTACCAATACAATTGGTAATACATTAATCATAAATTTGATGACTTTTTTCTTATCCATAGATCTTGCCTCCATAATTACTTTATTAATTTTACATACCCTATGATACATCAATATAAACGATGATAGTAGTGAATCACTATTAAGTATTTCAGATGTTTTTTAAAAGAAGACAATAAAAACTGCCAATCAAGTGATTCCTTAATTGACAGTCTATATTTTAAAAGGAAATTAAATACCTTTACCAATGCCAAATCCGAAGTAAAGTATAGCAATAAAGATTACTAATACAATTCTGTAAATGGCAAATGGAATTAGTTTGATTTTGTTAATTAGATGCAAGAATGTTTTGATTGCAATTAGTCCAACAGTAAATGCAGCTAAAAAGCCTAAAATATAAAAAGGTATATCAGCAATCTGAATATCTTGATAATGTTTTAATAAAGATAAACCACTAGCTGCTAACATAATTGGAACAGCCATAATAAATGTAAAGTCCGATGCTGCTTTATGATTTAATTTCATTAATACCCCAGTTGAAATTGTTGAGCCTGAACGGCTGAAACCAGGCCACATAGCTACTGCTTGAGAAATACCAATTACAAATGCTTGGAAATAACTGATTTGATCTACTGTTTGTGGGTTTTTAACTTTAGCTGAGTATTTATCAGCAATAATCATATAGATAGCACCTACGAATAAGCCAATCATAACAGTTGGCACACTAAATAAATGTTCTTCGATGAAATCATCAAATAGTAAGCCTAAAATACCTGCTGGCACCATACCCACTAATACATGTAATAAATTTAAACGTCTTGGCTTTGAACGTCTTTGTTGATCGTTATCTCCTTCAACATGTTTGTGTTTACCAATATGTAAAATCTCTAAGAAGCGTTCGCGGAACACCCATGCTGCTGCAAAGACGGATCCTAATTGGATGACGATTTTAAATGTAAATGCTGACTGAGAACCTAAAAATTCAGATGATTTTAACCACATATCATCAACTAGGATCATATGTCCAGTAGAGGAAACAGGTGCAAATTCTGTTAATCCTTCGACGACCCCTAAGATAATACCTTTTATTAATTCAATGATAAACATAATGTACCCACTTTCATTACTCAATTTAATTTATTTAAATATCAAAATTACCATATCATGATAGCATATTCATTTAAAGACATGCTAGTTATAGTTATAATACTAGACTAAAGATGTATATATTCATTTTCTTTTACATGTAAAACTACAATATTTTATTGAGCTATTTAATTTGATTTTAAGGAAAACCTTTTATAATAGGTTTAGGTGATATAATTGTGAAAAAATTAACAACAATACTGTTTCAATATAAAATTTTTCCGGTACTCATGTTCTTGGTCAGTACTGGTCTCGGCATAATCGTTATAACGCAAAATATTTTAATAGCAGATTTTTTAGCTAAAATTATAAGACATCAATTTCAAGGTTTATGGATTGTATTATTTATTTTATTAGGTGTTTTACTTTTAAGAGCAACTGTGCAATTTCTAAATCAATGGTTAGGTGATACATTAGCATTTAAAGTTAAGCATATGCTTAGACAGCGGGTTATTTATAAAAATAATGGTCATCCAATCGGTGAACAAATGACTATACTCACAGAAAACATTGATGGTCTAGCACCTTTTTATAAGAGTTATTTGCCTCAAGTGTTCAAATCAATGATGGTTCCGCTCATCATAATCATTGCAATGTTTTTCATCCATTTCAATACCGCATTAATTATGTTAATAACTGCACCATTTATTCCTTTGTTTTATATTATTTTCGGTTTGAAAACGCGAGATGAGTCAAAAGATCAAATGACTTATTTGAATCAATTTAGTCAACGGTTTTTAAATATTGCTAAAGGTTTAGTGACGTTAAAGCTATTTAATCGTACAGAGCAAACAGAGAAGCATATTTACGACGATAGTACTCAGTTTAGAACTTTAACAATGCGCATTTTACGCAGTGCTTTTTTATCGGGATTAATGCTCGAATTTATAAGTATGTTAGGTATTGGATTGGTTGCATTGGAAGCAACGCTAAGCTTAGTAGTATTTCATAATATTGATTTTAAAACTGCGGCAATTGCGATTATTTTAGCGCCTGAATTTTATAATGCAATTAAGGACTTAGGGCAAGCGTTCCATACTGGAAAACAAAGTGAAGGTGCCAGTGACGTTGTGTTTGAGTTTTTAGAACAACCGAACTATAATAATGAATTTCTATTAAAGTATGAGGAAAACCAAAAGCCATTTATTCAGTTAACAGACATATCATTTCGATATGATGATTCTGATAGATTGGTATTAAATGATTTAAATTTGGAAATATTTAAAGGTGATCAAATTGCACTTGTAGGTCCAAGCGGGGCAGGTAAATCCACTTTGACACATCTTATTGCAGGTGTTTATCAGCCAACAATAGGTACTATAAGTACAAACCAGCGTGATTTAAATATAGGAATACTTAGTCAACAGCCATATATTTTCAGTGCTTCTATAAAAGAGAATATTACGATGTTTAAAGATATAGAAAATAATACTATTGAAGAAGTGCTAGACGAAGTAGGTTTATTAGACAAAGTGCAATCTTTCACAAAAGGCATTAACACAATAATAGGTGAAGGAGGCGAAATGTTATCTGGTGGACAGATGAGACGCATAGAACTTTGCCGTCTTTTAGTTATGAAGCCAGATCTCGTTATATTTGATGAGCCTGCAACTGGTTTAGATATTCAAACAGAACACATGATTCAGAACGTTCTGTTTCAACATTTTAAAGATACAACGATGATTGTCATTGCACATAGAGATAATACAATTCGCCATTTACAACGACGCTTGTATATAGAAAATGGAAGACTGATTGCTGATGATCGCAATATTTCAGTAAATATAACAGAAAATGGTGATGACTTATGAAAACACGACTAAAATTTCAAGTAGATAAGGATTTATTGTTAGCTATAGTTGTTGGTGTTTGTGGAAGTTTAGTTGCGCTCGCCATGTTTTTCTTAAGTGGTTATATGGTGACACAAAGTGCACTTGGTGCGCCACTATACGCTCTGATGATTTTAGTCGTTACAGTAAAATTGTTTGGGTTTTTAAGAGCTATTACTCGATACGTAGAGCGCCTTATTTCTCATAAAGCTACATTTACAATGCTACGTGATATTCGGGTACAGTTTTTCGGTAAATTAGTAAATGTCATTCCTAATGTTTACCGTAAACTGAGTTCTAGTGATTTAATTTCACGTATGATTAGTCGTGTTGAGGCATTACAAAATATATATTTACGTGTTTATTATCCACCAGTCGTCATCGGTTTGACAGCGCTAGTTACAGTCATAGTTTTGGCGTTCATTTCAATCGGCCATGCGCTATTGATTATGGTTAGCATGTTGTTCACTTTACTCATTGTTCCTTGGTTAAGCTCAAAAAAAGCACGTACTTTAAAGAAACATGCAGCTAATGAACAGGCCCGATTTTTAAATCATTTTTATGATTATAAAGCTGGTATGGATGAACTACGTCGATTTAATCAAATTAATCATTATCGAGATAATTTGATGGCTAAATTAAATCATTTTGATAAATTACAACTTAAAGAGCAACGCTTTTTAACGATTTATGATTTTATATTAAATATTATTGCTATGCTTTCGATTTTTGGTAGTTTAGTTCTAGGATTAATTCAAATTAATGCAGGCCAACTAAATATTATTTATATGACGAGTATAGTTTTAATGGTCTTAACTTTATTTGAACAAGCTGTACCAATGACAAATGTCGCGTATTATAAAGCGGATACTGACCAAGCATTGCACGATATTAATGAAGTGATATCTGTACCTTCTACTAATGGAAAAAAACGTCTTAATGATAAGTATGATGCAACGAACATTTATGAAGTTAAGGATGCTAGTTTTAAGTATTGGAATCAGCAAACGTATGTGTTGTCGGATATTAATTTTAATGTTAATAGAGGCGAAAAGATTGCGATTGTGGGTCCTTCTGGTTCAGGAAAAAGTACATTACTACAAATTATGGCAGGGTTATATCAATTAGATAGTGGCTCTGTTCGTTTCGAAAATATGGATATGTTTGAAATAGATGACAAAGATAAGTTTGAATCGTTAAATGTCTTGCTACAATCTCAACAATTATTTGATGGTACAATACGTCAAAATTTATTTACCGATGAAAAAGATGAAGCGGTGCAAGCAATATTTAAGCAATTAGATTTAGAACATTTGGCACTAGAACGTCAAATTGACTTAGATGGTCATACATTATCTGGCGGAGAAATTCAGCGTTTAGCGATTACGAGGATGTTATTAAAAGATACTGCATCAACATGGATTTTAGATGAACCAACAACTGCATTAGATAAACAAAATAGTTTAAAAGTTATGGATTTAATTGAAGCACATGCAGAAACATTAATTGTTGCTACACACGATTTAACTTTATTGTCACGTTTTGAGACCATCATTGTGATGATAAATGGTAAAATAGTTGAAAAGGGAAACTATCAACAATTACTAGCTAATCAAGGTGCTTTATGGAATATGATTCAATATAATGCATAAAAAAACTGCTTGATAGGCTAAGAAACCTTTCAAGCAGTTTTTTAACTAACAAGCTTACGCGTGCTAATTGTTTTTCTATTCTTAATAAATTCTAAACATTACTTTAATTGTCATGACAAAAGTTAATTATTTTTCCTTTGTTTCATCAAATGCATGAATGACTTTACCTAATAAGCGATTAAGTTCTTTAACTTCATCTTGCGATAAAGAAGAAGCTGAAGCGACTTTGTCAGATGCATTACTTAATTCTGGTCTAATAGTTTCACTTTTGTCAGTCAAGTGAATAAATACTTCACGTTGATCGACTTCGGAACGTTCACGCTTAATTAAGTCTACTTGTTCCATTCGTTTTAATAATGGTGATACTGTACCAGTATCGAGTGCTAATTCAGTTACGACTTTCTTGACGTTTACAGGAGATTCATCCCATAAAATTGTTAAGACAAGAAATTGTGGGTATGTTAGATTGTACTTCTTAAAAACTTTGTTAGAGTAGTAGCGATTAACTTGTCTTTGAGCATTGTACAAACTAAAGCATAGCTGTTCTTTTAAATTATGTTGATCAGACATTAAAGTTCTCCTCCAGACATACTATCCGTTTTTTTCTCTTTTCGGATTGGTAATCATTAAAAAGTTGATTGTTTATTAATTCACAACTTTCTTTGATTCAATGCCATGCTAAAATTAAAGTATGTTTAAAGTTTAGAAGATATTTTTGATTAAATCAAGCAAAAAGATAATTTAATATATATGTTATCATTTTTAAAAATAACTGTAATAGAAAAGAGAATATAAAATGAAAAATAATAAAGATGAAAAAATAAGAATATCCATAATTAACGGATTTTTGGGTAGTGGTAAAACCACGTTACTGACACATTATATTAGTGAATTATTAAAAAATGATGAGAAAATTAAAATCATCATGAATGAATTCGGTACTTTTGATATTGATAGCAATAGTATTTCAAATGAAATTGAAGTCCATTCATTGATTAATGGTTGTGTTTGTTGCGATCTTAAACAAGAACTTGTCTATGAACTAAAAGCCATTGCTTTAAAAGGGGACGTTAATCATGTCATCATAGAAGCGACAGGCATTGCGCATCCTTTGGAATTACTAGTTGCATGTCAAGATCCGCAAATCGTTAATTTCTTTGAAAAGCCGATTATTTATGGTGTATTAGATGCGACTCGATTTTTAGAACGTCATCAATATACCGAAAATACAGTTTCGCTGATGGAAGATCAGTTGAAACTAAGTGACATGATTATTATTAATAAAATTGATCTTATAACTGATGACAGTCTTGAGAAAATTGATAAGCAATTAGGTATGATTTGTGCAAGTATTCCAACTTATAAAACAACCTATGGAAAAGTTTCGTTGGAAGAATTGGACTTAACTGTTAAAGACAGAGAGATATCGTCTCATCATCACCATCATCATGGGATTAAAAGTATGACTTACACGTTTACAGGTCCGATTGATCGTCATTTGTTTTATCAATTTATAATGAAATTACCGGAATCTGTTCTACGTTTGAAAGGTTATGTGTCATTTAGAGATCAACCAAATGCAATTTATGAATTTCAATATGCATATGGTTTACCAGACTATGGAATAATTGGCATGCAATTACCATTAACGATTGTTATTATTGGTGAAACTTTAGATACAAATCACATACGTAATCAATTGGATATGCTACAATTTACGTAAATCAGAAAATGTGTTGTTTCAATTTAACGGAAATAGCACATTAATTTCTTAATACTTTTATTGTGAATATTTTGTGACATTGAGGGATGGAGTGGATGAGATATGGAACAAATAATGATTAATCACTATGTTCATTTTTCTAGGCTTGTACAAGGTTTTTGGCGTGCAAATGAATGGAAGATGACTGCGAAAGAGTTAAATTATTTTATAAATGAATTAGTTGAACGTGGAATTACAACGATGGATCATGCTGATATTTATGGAGATTATCAATGTGAATCACTGTTTGGTAATGCTTTGGATTTATCACCCGAATTAAGAAATAAAATTCAAATTGTTACGAAATGTGGTATCATTTTGCCTTCTAAGCAATTTGATTTTACAAATGGACATCGTTATGATTTGAGTAGTAAGCACATCGTGAAATCTGTTGAACAGTCATTAATCAATTTGAATGTAGATTATTTAGATAGTCTACTCATTCATCGTCCTTCACCATTGATGGATCCAGAACAAGTTGCTGATGCATTAACTAAACTTGTTAAACAAGGTAAGTTGAAGTCATTCGGGGTGTCGAATTTTAATCATTCACAATACCAATTGTTAAATCAATATATTATGAAAGAAAGACTACATATTAGCATCAATCAATTAGAATTATCGCCATATCACGTTGATAGTTTACAAGATGGAACAATGGATTCAATGTATCAAAACCATGTTCAAATCATGGCTTGGAGTCCTTTTGCAGGCGGTAAAATTTTCGACAAGGAAGATATTAAAGCGCAACGTATTATGAAAGTTGTTCAATCAATAGCTGACAAATATGGTGTGAGTGACACAGCTGTGATGATAGCGTGGTTAGTAAAAATACCGCATCGTATCATGCCGATACTTGGAACAAGTCAGTTAAAGCGTATTGATCAAGCAATCGAAGGGCTACAACTTAATTTAGATGATCAGTCGTGGTTTGACATTTACACCGCTATTATCGGACAAGATATTCCGTAAACTTATTTACTTTTAAATCATAAAGGAGCATATCATGACAAACGAAGATAAACGTTTCGAACAATTAAGATTTGAACGCAAATTTATAGTTATTCCGTATTTAATTTATGCAGTCATTGTATTACTATTAAATATTTTCTATTCTGATTTGAAAATAACAATGACATTATTCGGACTTTTCTTTGCGTATAATGTAGTCATTTTGTTCATAGCATTTGTTAAACATTATAAACGCACATTGTTACTAAGTCTTATATTAACAGTGCTTAGTGGCGCGGCATTCTTTGGAATTATTTATGTTTATGGCATTAATCATTTTTAAACATTAAAAAGAGACTATCTACAATAATCTCATTTGCATTTTATCTAACTAAGTTTAACTTTTGCTTAGAAAAATGATGCTATGAGGATATTCAGTAGATAGTTTTTTTATGATCTAATATTTAAACTTAGATATCGTTTTGTAATTAACCGAGATAACTCATCACCTAGCAATATTATTTACAAAATATTTCGATAAAATTGTGTATTTTGCATAAATTAAAAATGTATGTTTTAAAAAATTGTTATAATTAAATTAAGATTAAACAAAGGGGTGACTGTTATGTCAGAAGAAAAACATGTAGTTGAACATGAACAACAAAAGAAAGAAAAGACAAAAAAGCAATACAAGCCATTTTGGATTGTCATGAGTTTTATAATACTTATAGTTGTACTATTACTCCCGGCACCTTCAAGTCTGCCGATAATGGCTAAGGCAGTACTAGCTATTTTAGCTTTTGCAGTTATTATGTGGGTAACGGAAGCTGTATCATATCCGGTGTCAGCAACTTTAATTATTGGCTTAATGATATTACTTTTAGGATTTAGCCCTGTTCAAAATTTAGGGGAGAAGCTAGGTAATCCGAAAAGTGGCAGTGCTATTTTAGCTGGAAGTGACCTTCTAGGAACTAATCATGCATTATCATTAGCGTTTAGTGGATTTGCAACTTCAGCTGTAGCTCTCGTTGCAGCTGCATTATTTTTGGCTGCTGCTATGCAAGAAACGAATTTGCATAAAAGACTAGCTCTTTTAGTGTTATCAATTGTTGGTAATAAAACTAGAAATATAGTTATTGGAGCAATTATCGTTTCAATTGTACTTGCATTTTTCGTTCCTTCTGCAACAGCTAGAGCAGGGGCAGTTGTACCAATCTTGCTGGGTATGATTGCGGCATTTAAAGTTTCCAAAGATAGCAAGTTAGCGTCTTTATTAATAATTACTTCAGTACAAGCTGTGTCAATTTGGAATATTGGTATCAAAACGGCGGCAGCACAAAATATCGTAGCGATTAATTTTATAAACCATCAATTAGGATTTGATGTTTCATGGGGCGAGTGGTTCTTATATGCAGCGCCTTGGTCCATAGTTATGTCCGTAGCTTTATATTTCATCATGATTAAAGTGATGCCTCCAGAAATTAATACAATAGAAGGTGGTAAAGATTTAATAAAAGAAGAATTGCATAAACTTGGCCCCGTTAGCCCACGTGAATGGCGTTTAATTGTTATATCGATGTTATTATTACTGTTTTGGTCAACTGAAAAAGTATTACATCCGATTGACTCTGCATCCATTACTATTATTGCTTTAGGTGTTATGTTAATGCCGAAAATTGGTGTCATGACATGGAAACATGTTGAAAATAAAATACCATGGGGAACAATTATCGTGTTTGGTGTAGGTATTTCACTAGGTAACGTTCTTTTGAAAACAGGTGCAGCTCAATGGTTAAGTGATCAAACTTTTGGTGTTTTAGGTTTAAAACATTTACCTATTATCGCGACAATTGCACTTATCACGCTTTTTAATATATTGATTCATTTGGGCTTTGCGAGTGCAACAAGTTTATCATCAGCGTTAATACCTGTTTTTATTTCGCTAACCTCTACGTTACACTTAGGAGACCAGTCTATAGGATTTGTTTTAATTCAACAATTTGTTATTAGTTTTGGTTTCTTATTACCTGTTAGTGCACCTCAAAATATGTTGGCTTATGGCACTGGTACTTTTACGGTTAAAGATTTCTTGAAGGCAGGTATACCATTGACAATTGTAGGGTATATTCTAGTGATAGTTTTTAGCATGACTTATTGGAAATGGTTAGGTTTGCTTTAATTAAAAATATAAATAAGAATCTAGGTTATTTTAAAGTGACAAAAAGCTTAATAAAATAAAAAGATAATTGAAGGGTGTTTTGTTTATGGCAATTGCTGTGTTATTAAATCGAATGTTTCGAATGGAACACAATCCATTATTTGAATATATTTATCAACAAAAAGAAGACATTGATGCATGTTATTTTATCATTCCGGAAGAGGACATGTCTTCAGCTTCTGATTTGAAAGCACAGTTTTATCGCGGTACTTTGCAGCGCTTTTACCAATCGTTGCACGCAGAAAAGCTTACACCTTATGTTATGTCTTATGACGATATCATTTCATTTTGTAAAGAAAACAATATCTCTGAAGTAGTGACTGCGGGTGATATTATGAGTTATCATCTTGAAGAATATGATATTTTACATCAACGTTCTTTATTCAATGAAGCACGCATTGCCGTTACTTTGATACGTGGGAATCATTACTTTAAAGCGAGTAAAACAATGAATCAACAAGGGGAGCCATACAATGTTTTTACTAGTTTCTATAAAAAATGGCGACCTTACTTGAGGCATAGAGACGTATATCACTATGATTTAAAATCATTCGAAAACTTTGTCATTGCATCACCTGATGATTTAGTGTTTGATGACATAGCATTTGGATCCTCACAAATAATTGAACAGAATAAATGGCAACATTTTTTAGATCAAGATATACAGAATTACGAAAGCGGAAGAGACTATTTACCTGAAGTATTAACAAGTCAGCTAAGTGTTGCTTTAGCATATGGATTATTAGATATTATTGAAATTTTTAATGATTTATTGGCGCGTTATGATGAAGATGAGGCAAACTATGAAGCATTTATACGTGAACTCATTTTTAGAGAATTTTATTATGTGTTAATGACACAGTATCCTGAAACCTCATACCAAGCTTTCAAACCTAAATATCGACAGATAAAATGGTCGCAAAATGAAGCGGATTTTAATGCATGGTGCGAAGGGCAAACAGGATTTCCAATCATTGATGCAGCAATAATGGAATTGACACAAACTGGTTTTATGCATAATCGAATGAGAATGGTTGTGTCGCAATTTTTAACCAAAGATTTATTTATAGATTGGACATGGGGAGAAAAATTCTTTAGAAAGCACCTTATTGACTATGATGCAGCATCAAATATTCATGGATGGCAATGGTCTGCTTCTACAGGTACGGATGCAGTGCCGTATTTTAGAATGTTTAATCCAATAAGACAGAGTGAACGCTTTGATGCTAAAGCTTTGTATATCAAAACATATCTTCCGATTTTTAATCAAATTGATGCAAAATATTTGCATGATACACAACGCAATGAGTCCAACCTTTTTGAACAGGGGATTGAATTAGGTAGTCATTATCCAAGACAAATGGTAGATCATCAAGAAAAACGTACACAAGTTTTAGCTACATTTAAAGCGCTAGACTAATTCGGCTCAATTGATAGATCTGGCATGAGTAAAATCTGGAGCAGAATATAAAGTTCTTAAGCAATATAAATAAGCCAATTTCTATTATTGATGTGATAGAAATTGGCTTTCCTCAAATATATAAGTTGTATTTAGTTTTCTTATTAATTTGATGTTATCTTAGTATGTCCGTAAATAAAGTGAGGTATAGTACGACATACTCTAAAAACGTAGCGAGATAAATATATTTCAATCTAACTTTTATGTTTTGAGGCACTTGCCATTTAGGATATTGTCGTTCGTAATACGACACTTGTTGTATAAATACACCTAGTCCAAATGGCAGCATCATGAGTAAGATACTTCTTAAATAACTTAAACCAATATCATGCCATATGTGTCCAATAATCAATTGAAAGACAATGATAGATACTATTAAAACGATTATATTTATTGTCACTTGTTCAAACGCACTCCTTTTCCAAATAATAGAATTGCTGCTTGCATGACAACCATAAAACATACAAACATAGCAGTTTTAAGCGTTAGACTTTCTAGAATGTGATTTAGAACATGTAAGGGCTCATTAAAGAAATAAACGGAATGTAAGCGTAAGAAACGACCAATATAAATTCCGAATCCATTTAAAAACATTAGCACGACAACAATTAATCTATTAAGCCAACGGTGAGAAGTCAATGTTAGTATTTCAAAATAGATTAAAATCATCACATAAACCGCTAAGAAGACACCAAGCAGTAAATAGGTAAAGTATTTCCACTCACTTAAATTTAGTCCTGCGTAAAAGTTGAATTGAAATTGGTTCAAATGGATTAAATCAGTTACCATATAAAATGTATTTGGTAAAAGTAACACAAATATAAAACTATATATGATAAAGAGTGGCCATTCATACTTTTTATTCGGTTTGAATAATCGTAATAATAGACTAAGCTCAAAAGGTATATATGCTAAAAACAAATTTAAAGTCATAAATTGAAAAATTTTAGTCTCAAAAAGGGAGACGATAAATAAAATTAAAAAGTAAATTCTAGCGATGTATCGAGATTGCATCAATAATAAACACTACTTTCTAATGAAAAAGTTATTCATTCAAATGTGATAGTTATAAACGCATTCAATTCCTAATTAAAAATTTAATTTAACTCGTTGAAGTATATTAATAAACGAGAATGCATTTATGATTAAGCACTTATGATAACTTGTAATAAAATTTGATTCAACTAAAAAGTAAAGTGCTATTGAGGATCAAGTAAATTTAAACCGACTGCATCTTTGAATGAACGTTGAATGTCCAAATCAGTTACAGTAAGAATGATTTCAGCAGTTGCAGAAACAATTGCTTTAGCGAGATGTCCGCTAAAAGTTTCATATGATTGAGTACCGAAAGTAGCATGCAAATGTGCAAAATGACCATTGTCTAGACGAGAAATATTACCTAATAAGCTCGTCAATTCCAGTGGCTCAGTAATATGTTTTTCTTCGTATTGTTTCGTTGTTAAATTGAAAAATTTTAATACAACGTCATCACATGCACCAATGCCGCTGACAGATGTAAATGTTAAGTCTTGGTCATCTGCAAAGGTTGTTATACATTCAACGATATCTTCTCCTTTTTCCAACACTAGTAGTATAGTATGATTACTTTTTTGCAATTTCATATGATCAATCCCCTTTATTTTAATATGTCATTAATTATACAATTAAATGGAAAATAGTGATAATTACAAAGAAAAAATATTGTCAAATGTAGCAATGTTGTAATACAATATAGAAACTTTTTACGAATATTTAGCATGAATTGCAATCTGTCGTGGAAAAGAAGAATAACAGCTTTAAGCATGACATGGAGAAAAAAGAGGTGAGCATATGAATAAACAGATTTTTGTCTTATATTTTAATATTTTCTTGATTTTTTTAGGTATCGGTTTAGTAATACCAGTCTTGCCTGTTTATTTAAAAGATTTGGGATTAACTGGTAGTGATTTAGGATTACTAGTTGCTGCTTTTGCGTTATCTCAAATGATTATATCGCCGTTTGGTGGTACGCTAGCTGACAAATTAGGGAAGAAATTAATTATATGTATAGGATTAATTTTGTTTTCAGTGTCAGAATTTATGTTTGCAGTTGGCCACAATTTTTCGGTATTGATGTTATCGAGAGTGATTGGTGGTATGAGTGCTGGTATGGTAATGCCTGGTGTGACAGGTTTAATAGCTGACATTTCACCAAGCCATCAAAAAGCAAAAAACTTTGGCTACATGTCAGCGATTATCAATTCTGGATTCATTTTAGGACCAGGGATTGGTGGATTTATGGCAGAAGTTTCACATCGTATGCCATTTTACTTTGCAGGAGCATTAGGTATTCTAGCATTTATAATGTCAATTGTATTGATTCACGATCCGAAAAAGTCTACGACAAGTGGTTTCCAAAAGTTAGAGCCACAATTGCTAACGAAAATTAACTGGAAAGTGTTTATTACACCAGTTATTTTAACACTTGTATTATCGTTTGGTTTATCTGCATTTGAAACATTGTATTCACTATACACAGCTGACAAGGTAAATTATTCACCTAAAGATATTTCGATTGCTATTACGGGTGGCGGTATATTTGGGGCACTTTTCCAAATCTATTTCTTCGATAAATTTATGAAGTATTTCTCAGAGTTAACATTTATAGCTTGGTCATTATTATATTCAGTTGTTGTCTTAATATTATTAGTTTTTGCTAATGACTATTGGTCAATAATGTTAATCAGTTTTGTTGTCTTCATAGGTTTTGATATGATACGACCAGCCATTACAAATTATTTTTCTAATATTGCTGGAGAAAGGCAAGGCTTTGCAGGCGGATTGAACTCGACATTCACTAGTATGGGTAATTTCATAGGTCCTTTAATCGCAGGTGCGTTATTTGATGTACACATTGAAGCACCAATTTATATGGCTATAGGTGTTTCATTAGCAGGTGTTGTTATTGTTTTAATTGAAAAGCAACATAGAGCAAAATTGAAAGAACAAAATATGTAGCATAAGTATTTTGGTGTATATTGATATAAAGTAAAGCGTAATATTATGAATGATTAGCATCGTTTTTCTTATGAATTTTATTAAGAAAATTCGATGCTTTACATTTAAAAAGATTCGATTGACTAAATGTTTTACTCTTTATATTTAAATGTTATATGTAACAAAAAATGATTTTGAGTAATAAACATGTTACAAATATTACATTCTTTTTAAATTGCAATCCACATACCTAATTCATTAACGTTAATGTGTTAAGATGATAAAAAATGAGTAAGGAAATGTGGGTAAGGGGATGACAGTAAAAAATTTATTTTTAGGCTTTGTTGCTGTAATATTAACCGTTTGTTTAATTGGTTTATTAATATTAGCAACAAATGAAGATGCGCTTGCTAAGGTACATAAAACAATTAATACGCTTAACGCGATAAATGTATCAACTGAAGATACTTATAAAAAGAAAATGGATATTCTCAATATTCATACTGCTAAAGCATCTGAAGTGAATGAAAATGTGAAAAAGCAAAATCATTTTAAACATCGTGTGAATGCAAATAAATCAAATTCTTTTAACGAACAAGAGTGCCAAGTTATTGCTGATCGTTATGCAGATAAGCATATCAATGATAATTATGGTTTAGAAAGAATTTCTAAGACAAATCATGGATATAATTATGTGTATTCCAATGATAATTCAACTAGTAAGCAACATGTAAGTATTTCAAATCAAGGCATAATAACGAAATAATAGATGGAACAGTGTATTCTAATTGGATATACTGTTTTTATTTTGCAATAATTTAATTTAAAAAGGTGAATTCAACTTATAAAATGATGTAAATGTTATGTCAAAATCAACCAATCCGTAATGTATTTTAAAATGTTAATATAGTTCTGAAGAAGTATAAATGAGGTGTTGAAATGGCTAAAAATAAGAAAACGAACGCGATGCGTATGCTTGATCGTGCAAAAATTAAATACGAAGTTCATAGCTTTGAGGTACCAGAAGAACATTTATCTGGTCAAGAAGTCGCAGAACTCATACAAGCAAATGTTAAAACAGTATTTAAAACGCTTGTTCTAGAAAATACAAAACATGAACATTTTGTATTTGTTATCCCAGTAAGTGAAACTTTAGATATGAAAAAGGCAGCTGCTTTGGTTGGAGAGAAGAAATTGCAGCTTATGCCTTTAGATAATTTGAAAAATGTAACGGGATACATTCGTGGTGGGTGTTCGCCTGTTGGTATGAAAACATTGTTTCCAACAGTCGTTGACAAATCGTGTGAAAATTATAGTCATATCAGTGTGAGTGGTGGGCTTCGAACAATGCAAATCACAATAGCTGTTGAGGATTTGATTACAATAACTAAAGGCAAAATTGGAGCAGTTATCCATGAATGATTAATAACAACAAAAAGTATGGGGCAAGATTAGGAGTGTGACAGAGATGAAATTTTTATAAAATTCATTTCTGCCACACTCCTTTTTGATTGAATTAGCATTTTACGATCATAAACAGTCATTATAATTGAGTATTTGAACATAAAAATGTAATTTTATCGTAACAATTTGAGTGTTTGTGATTGTTTTTGGTAATTTATGATTGAAAAGTGAAAGCGTACTCATTATAATACAAAGTGAGATGGGGTGATGATGATAATTACTGAAAAAAGACACGAGTTAATATTAGAAGAACTTTCGCACAAAGATTTTTTGACTTTACAAGAATTAATAGATCGAACTGGTTGCAGTGCTTCAACAATACGAAGAGATTTATCTAAACTACAACAATTAGGGAAATTGCAACGTGTGCATGGTGGTGCAATGTTAAAAGAAAATCGTATGGTTGAGGCGAATTTAACTGAAAAATTAGCAACGAATCTTGATGAAAAGAAAATGATTGCTAAAATAGCAGCTAATCAAATCAACGATAATGAATGCTTATTTATCGATGCTGGTTCATCTACATTGGAGCTAATTAAATATATTCAAGCGAAAGATATCATTGTGGTAACCAATGGTTTAACACATGTAGAAGCTTTACTTAAAAAAGGTATTAAAACAATTATGCTAGGTGGTCAAGTTAAAGAAAATACACTTGCTACGATTGGTTCTAGTGCTATGGAGATATTAAGACGATATTGTTTCGATAAAGCTTTTATCGGGATGAATGGATTAGATATTGAACTTGGATTAACTACTCCCGATGAGCAAGAGGCATTAGTTAAACAAACAGCAATGTCATTAGCCAATCAATCATTTGTACTTATAGATCATTCTAAGTTTAATAAAGTATATTTTGCTCGTGTACCTTTGCTAGAAAGTACGACAATCATCACATCTGAAAAAGCATTAAATCAAGAATCGTTAAAAGAATACCAACAAAAGTATCACTTTATAGGAGGGACTTTATGATTTATACAGTGACTTTCAATCCTTCAATTGACTATGTCATTTTTACGAATGATTTTAAAATTGATGGTTTGAACAGAGCAACAGCAACATATAAATTCGCTGGGGGGAAAGGTATTAATGTCTCGCGCGTCTTAAAGACATTGGATGTTGAGTCAACTGCCTTGGGATTTGCAGGTGGATTTCCTGGGAAATTCATTATAGATACATTAAATAACAGTGCAATTCAATCGAATTTTATTGAAGTTGATGAAGATACACGTATTAATGTGAAATTAAAAACAGGACAAGAAACAGAAATCAATGCACCGGGTCCTCATATAACGTCAACACAATTTGAACAACTGTTACAACAAATTAAAAATACAACAAGCGAAGATATAGTTATTGTTGCTGGAAGTGTACCAAGTAGTATTCCAAGCGATGCGTATGCGCAAATTGCACAAATTACAGCACAGACAGGTGCTAAATTAGTAGTCGACGCTGAAAAAGAATTGGCTGAAAGCGTTTTACCATATCATCCACTATTTATTAAACCTAATAAAGATGAATTAGAAGTGATGTTTAATACAACAGTGAACTCAGACACAGATGTTATTAAATATGGTCGTTTGTTAGTTGATAAAGGTGCGCAATCTGTTATTGTCTCGCTTGGCGGTGATGGTGCTATTTATATTGATAAAGAAATCAGTATTAAAGCAGTTAATCCACAAGGGAAAGTGGTTAATACAGTTGGCTCTGGTGATAGTACAGTTGCAGGCATGGTGGCTGGAATTGCTTCAGGTTTAACGATTGAAAAAGCATTCCAACAAGCAGTCGCATGCGGTACTGCCACGGCATTTGATGAGGACTTAGCAACACGGGACGCTATAGAAAAAATAAAATCACAAGTTACGATTAGCGTACTTGATGGGGAGTGAAAATAATGAGAGTAACAGAGTTATTAACAAAAGATACAATAGCAATGGATTTAATGGCAAATGACAAAAATGGTGTTATTGATGAGTTAGTAAATCAATTAGACAAAGCAGGTAAATTAAGTGATGTCGCGTCATTTAAGGAAGCGATTCACAATCGAGAATCACAAAGTACAACTGGTATCGGCGAAGGTATTGCCATTCCACATGCCAAAGTGGCCGCAGTTAAGTCACCAGCTATTGCGTTTGGTAAATCTAAAGCAGGCGTAGATTATCAAAGTTTGGATATGCAACCAGCACACTTATTCTTTATGATTGCAGCGCCAGAAGGTGGCGCCCAAACACATCTAGATGCTTTAGCTAAGTTGTCTGGTATTTTAATGGATGAAAATGTACGTGAGAAATTATTACATGCTTCATCACCTGAAGAAGTACTAGCGATCATAGATGAGGCTGATGATGAAGTGACAAAAGAAGAAGAGGCAGAAGCTGAAGCACAACAAGTTGCAACTGCAGAACAATCATCTAAACAATCTAATGAGCCATATGTGTTAGCAGTAACTGCTTGTCCAACAGGTATTGCACACACATATATGGCACGTGATGCATTGAAAAAGCAAGCGGATAAAATGGGTATTAAAATTAAAGTAGAAACGAATGGTTCAAGCGGCATTAAAAACCATTTAACTGAACAAGATATTGAAAATGCAACAGGTATCATTGTTGCTGCTGATGTTCATGTTGAGACGGATCGCTTCGATGGTAAAAATGTCGTAGAAGTACCAGTAGCAGATGGTATTAAACGCCCAGAAGAATTAATTAATAAAGCATTAGATACAAGTCGTAAACCTTTTGTTGCCCGTGATGGTCAAAGAAAAGGTAACTCAAATGACAGTCAAGAAAAATTAAGCCCAGGTAAAGCATTCTATAAACACTTAATGAACGGTGTTTCTAACATGTTGCCACTTGTAATATCTGGTGGTATTTTAATGGCAATTGTATTTTTATTTGGAGCAAATTCATTTAATCCAAAAAGCTCAGAGTACAATGCGTTTGCAGAGCAGCTTTGGAACATTGGTAGTAAAAGTGCATTCGCGTTAATCATTCCAATTTTATCTGGATTCATTGCACGTAGTATTGCGGATAAACCTGGTTTCGCTTCAGGTCTTGTAGGTGGTATGTTAGCAATTTCAGGTGGTTCAGGATTTATTGGTGGTATTATTGCAGGTTTCTTAGCAGGTTACTTAACACAAGGTGTTAAAGCCATGACACGTAAGTTACCACAAGCATTAGAGGGATTAAAGCCAACATTAATTTATCCACTATTAACAGTGACGGCTACAGGCTTATTGATGATTTATGCCTTTAATCCACCAGCATCTTGGTTAAATCATTTGTTATTAGATGGATTAAACAATTTATCAGGTTCTAATATTGTATTATTAGGTTTAGTTATTGGCGCTATGATGGCGATTGATATGGGCGGTCCATTCAACAAAGCGGCATATGTTTTTGCAACAGGTGCGTTGATTGAAGGTAATGCAGCACCAATTACAGCTGCAATGATTGGTGGTATGATTCCACCGTTAGCAATTGCGACAGCGATGTTAATTTTTAGACGTAAATTTACAAAAGAACAACGTGGTTCAATTATCCCTAACTATGTGATGGGTATGTCATTTATTACAGAAGGTGCGATTCCATTTGCAGCTGCCGATCCATTACGTGTTATTCCTTCAATGATGATTGGTTCAGGTATAGGTGGCGCAATTGCTTTAGGCTTAGGTTCACGAATTACTGCGCCACATGGTGGTATTATTGTAATTGTTGGTACTGATGGTGCACACTTACTTCAAACTCTTATTGCACTTCTAGTTGGCACATTAGTTTCAGCATTAATTTACGGTTTAATCAAACCAAAGTTAACTGAAACAGAAATCGAAGCTTCAAAATCAATGGACGAGTAGTTTTAATGATGTAAAATGATTGTTAGCAAAGAGCTTCATATTAAGTTGTATGTTCAATGAATATATGTTAGTTTTATATATCGTGTTAACGGTAGCTTATACAAAGCTGTAAAAACACTTTCTATTAATTCAGTTTTTATGAATTGATATGAAAGTGTTTTTATTTTTAGATAAATGAATGAAGAAATAGACACCACAAATGTATAGACTTTTTTAATATTTTGCAAAAAGTTATGCCAAACGAAGCAGATATAGTAAAATATGAGTGTCTTAAAGTGAAAATTTATAAATAAAGAAGGGTTTATACGTGTCAGAATTAATTATATATAACGGCAAAGTTTATACTGAAGATGGCAAAATCGATAATGGTTACATTCATGTGAAAGATGGACAGATTGTTGCAATTGGAGAAGTGGATGATAAAGCAGCAATTGATAATGATACGACAAATAAAATTCAAGTGATTGATGCTAAAGGTCATCATGTATTACCAGGTTTTATTGATATACATATTCATGGTGGTTATGGTCAAGATGCAATGGATGGGTCATACGATGGCTTAAAATATCTATCCGAAAATTTGTTGTCTGAAGGGACGACATCATACTTGGCCACTACAATGACGCAATCGACTGATAAAATAGATAATGCACTTACAAATATTGCTAAATATGAAGCGGAGCAAGATGTTCACAATGCAGCGGAAATTGTAGGTATACATTTAGAAGGACCATTTATATCTGAAAATAAAGTTGGTGCTCAACATCCGCAATACGTTGTACGCCCATTTATCGATAAAATTAAACATTTTCAAGAGACTGCTAACGGATTAATAAAGATTATGACGTTTGCACCTGAAATTGAAGGTGCAAAAGAAGCGCTTGAAACGTATAAAGATGACATTATTTTTTCAATTGGTCATACAGTAGCAACATACGAAGAAGCAGTTGAAGCTGTTGAGCGAGGAGCTAAACATGTCACGCATTTATATAATGCAGCGACGCCATTCCAACATAGAGAACCAGGTGTTTTTGGAGCAGCATGGTTGAATGATGCTCTACATACCGAAATGATTGTTGATGGCACTCATTCTCATCCGGCATCGGTTGCAATTGCTTACCGTATGAAAGGTAATGAACGTTTTTATTTAATTACCGATGCAATGCGTGCAAAAGGTATGCCTGAAGGAGAATATGATTTGGGTGGACAAAAAGTAACTGTTCAATCGCAACAAGCACGTCTTGCAAATGGTGCGCTTGCTGGTAGTATTTTAAAAATGAATCATGGGTTACGTAACTTAATATCATTTACAGGTGATACATTAGATCATTTATGGCGAGTAACAAGTTTAAATCAAGCCATTGCATTAGGTATCGATGATAGAAAAGGTAGTATTAAAGTAAATAAGGATGCAGATCTTGTTATTCTAGATGATGATATGAATGTAAAATCTACAATAAAACAAGGCAAGGTTCACACATTTAGCTAATAAATAATCATAATTAAATGTATGCAATAGATTTAATCTGTTAACATAAGCACTTTATATTATGATAAAATAGAAGCAATAACATTTTTTTCTGGGGGTGTCTAAATGGGAAGGCGATAACATGTAGTTGTAATTTAAGTCATAGTGATAAATTTGAATGCGTGTTACCCATGAGTGACACATATAACATGGAGGTGAATCCCTAGAAATAGGGAATTAATTGGAAACTTCGACCATAATTAGTTTGATTATATTTATTCTATTAATTGCATTAACCACTGTATTTGTTGGTTCAGAATTTGCATTAGTAAAAATTAGAGCAACAAGAATTGAACAGCTAGCAGATGAAGGAAATAAACCTGCTAAAATAGTAAAAAAGATGATTGCTAATCTAGATTATTATCTTTCTGCTTGTCAGTTAGGTATAACAGTAACATCTTTAGGGTTAGGTTGGCTTGGTGAACCAACGTTTGAAAAGCTATTACACCCAATATTTGAAGCAATCAATTTACCAACTGCATTAACGACGACGATTTCGTTTGCAGTGTCATTTATAATCGTTACGTATTTGCATGTAGTACTTGGTGAATTAGCGCCTAAATCTATAGCTATTCAACATACTGAAAAGCTTGCTTTAGTATATGCAAGACCATTGTTCTATTTCGGTAACATTATGAAACCATTGATTTGGCTGATGAATGGTTCTGCACGTGTTATTATTAGAATGTTTGGTGTAAATCCTGATGCCCAAACTGATGCAATGTCAGAAGAAGAAATCAAAATTATTATTAACAATAGTTATAATGGTGGAGAAATCAACCAAACTGAATTGGCATATATGCAAAATATCTTTTCATTCGATGAAAGACATGCAAAAGATATAATGGTACCTAGAACTCAAATGATTACACTAAATGAACCTTTTAATGTAGACGAATTACTAGAAACAATAAAAGAACATCAATTTACGCGTTATCCAATTACTGATGATGGTGATAAAGACCACATTAAAGGATTTATTAACGTCAAAGAATTTTTAACTGAATACGCTTCTGGAAAAACGATTAAAATAGCAAACTATATACATGAGTTGCCAATGATTTCAGAGACAACACGTATCAGTGATGCATTAATTAGAATGCAACGTGAACATGTACATATGAGTCTTATTATAGATGAATATGGTGGAACGGCAGGTATTTTAACGATGGAAGATATTTTAGAAGAAATCGTTGGAGAAATTCGTGATGAATTTGATGATGATGAAGTGAATGATATCGTTAAAATTGATAATAAGACATTCCAAGTAAATGGCAGAGTACTATTGGATGATTTAACTGAAGAGTTCGGTATAGAATTTGATGACTCTGAGGATATTGATACGATAGGTGGATGGTTACAATCTCGTAATACCAATTTACAAAAAGATGATTACGTGGATACAACTTATGATCGCTGGGTTGTTTCAGAAATCGATAACCACCAAATTATTTGGGTGATATTAAACTATGAATTTAATGAAGCGAGACCTACTATCGGACAGTCTGATGAAGATGAAAAATCAGAATAGATATTAATATATAAACCAACTAAGAATGATTTAATTCATTTTTGGTTGGTTATTTTTTTGACTAAAATTAATGAAAAGTGAAAATAGTATTGGAACTCAATATCTTTAATGATTTAATGAATAATTTTTATTGAAAGCGATAATTCGTATTAATTGAGTTTGTTGAAAAATTTAGGGTAATGTAAAGATATAAAAGATACATAGATTGGAGAGATATAAAGATGTTGAATGAGATACAAATATTAAATAATGGATACCCGATGCCTTCAGTTGGGTTAGGTGTTTATAAAATCTCTGACGAAGATATGACTAAAGTTGTAAATGCTGCAATTGACGCAGGCTATAGAGCGTTTGATACAGCATACTTTTATGATAATGAGGCTTCACTAGGACGAGCATTAAAGGATAATGGCGTCGATAGAGAAGATTTGTTTATAACAACGAAGTTATGGAATGACTATCAAGGTTATGAGAAAACATTCGAATATTTCAACAAATCGATTGAAAATTTACAAACTGATTATCTTGATTTATTTCTAATACATTGGCCTTGTGAAGCAGATGGTCTATTTTTAGAAACATATAAAGCTATGGAAGAACTTTACGAGCAAGGTAAGGTAAAAGCAATAGGTGTATGTAATTTTAATGTTCATCATCTAGAAAAATTAATGGCTCAATCAAGTATCAAACCAATGGTGAATCAAATTGAGGTACATCCATATTTTAACCAACAAGAATTACAAGAATTTTGTGATCGTCACGATATTAAAGTGACTGCATGGATGCCTTTGATGAGAAATAGAGGACTACTAGACGACCCTGTCATTGTTAAAATTGCTGAAAAATATCATAAAACACCAGCACAAGTTGTATTACGTTGGCATTTAGCACACAATAGAATTATTATTCCAAAATCTCAGACACCTAAACGCATTCAAGAAAATATAGATATTTTAGATTTTAATTTAGAATTAACAGAAGTAGCTGAAATTGATGCTTTAAATAGAAATGCAAGACAAGGTAAAAATCCAGATGATGTGAAAATTGGGGATTTAAAATAACTGGATGTTAAATTTTACGTTTATGAATGCCTTTTAATGTGTACATTAAAATAAATGAGTTGGTTTTTACTATTTGATAAAACAATACTCAGGTACATTCAAAATCTTTTAAATAAAAAGGATGGACATAGATGAAAATTAGAGTCGTCATTCCTTGTTTTAATGAAGGGGAAGTCATTACACAAACACATCAACAATTAACTGAAATACTTTCACAAGATAGTAGTGTGAAAGGCTATGATTATAATATGCTTTTCATAGATGATGGTAGTACGGATACCACTATAGATGAAATGCAACATCTTGCCACAATAGATAGGCATGTCAGCTTTATTTCTTTTAGTAGAAATTTTGGAAAAGAAGCAGCTATGATTGCAGGTTACCAGCATAGTACTGAATTTGATGCAGTCATCATGATAGATTGTGATTTGCAACATCCACCTGAATATATTCCGAAAATGGTTGAAGGTTTTATGGAAGGCTATGATCAAGTGATTGCAAAGCGTGATAGAAGTGGTGAAAATTTTAGTCGCAAAACATTAAGCCATTTGTATTATAAGTTAGTTAATTGCTTTGTAGAAGAAGTACAATTTGATGATGGTGTTGGTGATTTTAGACTTTTAAGCCAAAGAGCTGTTAAATCCATTGCATCACTTGAAGAATATAATCGATTTTCAAAAGGGTTATTTGAATGGATAGGCTATAATACTAAAGTGTTTACGTATCAAAATGTTGAGAGACAAAAAGGGGAATCTAAGTGGTCCTTTAAAAAGTTATTTAATTATGGTATTGATGGATTGATTTCCTTTAATAGTAAACCTTTGAGAATGATGATTTATCTTGGCTTGTTTATCTTTTCAATAAGCGTGTTATATATTATCTATTTATTCATCAATATTATGATATCTGGTGTTAATATTCCGGGATATTTTTCAACGATTGCAGCTATTTTATTATTAGGCGGCATACAGTTAATTTCAATTGGTGTTGTAGGTGAATATATTGGCAGGATATATTATGAAGTTAAGGCACGTCCTAAATATATTATTCAAGCTACAAATCTTTCAAGTCTTGAAAATGATGAGAAGGATACCCATAAAGTTTATTCTAAATAAACAAAAAAAGAAGCCCTCATTAATGGGAGCTTCTTTTTAGTCTTTGCATTTTATTTTATAAATAAATCGGATTATGACGTAATGTCTAATTTGTGTAATGTTACAGTCATCGTAGTTCCTACATCTATATCACTGCTTACACTGATTTTTGCGTTATTTTGTTGCGCGAGTTCATTAGCTATATATAAGCCTAATCCAGAACCACCCGTTTTTGTATTACGAGAGTTTTCTACTCTGAATGTACGTTCGAATATACGTTCTTGTAGTTCTGGTATAATGCCAATACCTTCATCGCTAATAGCAATGTCGATAGTATCTTGATCTTCGTTTTCACTAATATTAATATCAATGCGACTACCAACATTTGAAAATTTTAGCGCATTATCAAGTAAGTTTGTTAAAATACGCTCAAGTGGCGTTCGATATTGATAAAATGCATCAATTTCGTTACAGAAATTCACTTCTAATGTGCGGTTTTCATGTTTGATACGTTGCTCATATGGTTGCAATATTGATACAAGTAATTGGTCTAGTTGTATTAATTCTGGGGGATATGTTTTACCTGTATTTAAAGTGATAATATGAGTCATATCATCAAATAATGTTGATAATCTGTTTGCTTGTTTAATTAATATGTCGTATGACTCTTTAATCTCATGATCCTTAGTGATTATACCATCACGTAGTCCTTCAGAATATGAAATAATGCTTGCTAAAGGTGTTTTTAAATCATGGGCTAAGTTTTGAATCAGTTCTGTTTTTTCTTGTTGTTCGGATTTAATTTGATTCATTTGTTGCGTAATTTCAGAAGCCATTTTATTAAAAGATTGATTTAATTCATAAATTTCTTTTGGTGAATTAAACGTTTTATCATTGCTTGCGTAATTTCCGTTAGCAAATTGCTTAGTTTTTATATTAAACTGCTTAATTTTTTGTATAAGTGGATTAATAAAAATACTACATATTAATAAGGTTAAACAGCTTGTAATTATTGTCGTTAAGGTCAAAGTTAGTGTCATATGGCCGTTAAACCACATTAAAATATATGCAATTGCTAAAATAGTTGAAGTTAATAGTATACTCGATACGACGCCAATAATGATTTGACTTCTAATTGATAACACCATTATCGGCTCCTTTCAAATTTATATCCTAATCCCCATACAGTTGTGATGGTATATGTTGTAAAGCTCTCTTTTTCTAATTTTTCTCTAATACGGTGTATATGGACATTCACGGTATTAGCATCTTCGTAATAGTCATATCCCCAAACTTTTTCAAGTAATTCTGATTTAGAAATAACTTCATTTTCTCTAGAAGCTAAATACCACAATAACTCAAATTCCTTAATACGCATAGGGACTTCGTGACCATTTACAGTCACAACTTTACTTAAGTTAATAAGTGTTAATTCATCAAACGACAGTTGTTCAACTGGTTGATGATGGTATTTCTTCATTCTTGTAAGTAAATTATTAATACGTAAAACGAGTTCCCTTGGACTAAATGGTTTTTTGACATAGTCATCTGCACCTAAAGTTAAGGCGTAAATGGTATCATGTTCTTGTGTTTTGGCAGTTAAATAGATAAAGGGGATATCTAATTTTTGCCTTTTCATTTCTTTGACAATGTCGTAACCATTAACTTCTGGCATCATGATATCAAGTACCATGATATCAATATCATTTGATAGTAAAGAAATTGCTTCTTTACCGCTAGTTGTCGTTGTTACTTTGTAACCTTCATATTCAAAATAGGTTTGACAAATGTCTACAATGTCTTGTTCATCATCCACGATCAGTAAGTGGGTCATCTATTTTTTCACCTCTGTTCTTACGACCTCTAAAGTAATTAATGATTTCTTTAAGTGAAATCTGTTTTAACAATGAGTGACTCATTAGTAAAAGGATAAAGAAAGTTAATTGAAGAGGATACGTAAATATCATATCTGCTAAGATATAATTTATCATAACAAAGGCTCCAAAGAAACTAGCAGCATATGCAAAAACTCCAAAAATTAAACCTAATCCAATTGCAATCTCTCCGAGTGGGACAACAATATCAAATAATGACGTCGTATGTGCAACTATATTTGCGAAAAACCACTTATACCACTCTGGTGAATCAGTATTGTTAGCGATGACTGGTACTAAACCTTTCAGCGTAAATCCGCCCGTTAATTTTTCGTAGCCTTGCATTAACATAACAATACCTGAACCCACACGAATGATAAATGTAACGAGTAGCAATAATTTATTCATGATGTTCACATTCTTTCTATTTATTGTGTGTAATTTATATAAACATAAGATTAAGCAACATAATGCGATTTGTAGTGTTATGTGAACAGGAAGTGTTTGAGCTCATGGGTTGCTTAAGCTAAACAAACCTCAAGCTCTAAAAAAATTTACTTATGTGCTCTGCAATCTTATGGGATTTAATAGTTGTATATATATTGAAAAAAGGAAAGTATGATTTCTACAAGCTAGGGGGGCTGTGAAATCATACGCTTTCCATTGAGTAATGAGTGTAATGTATATTTTAAAAATTTGTAATGTATAGTAATAGTATGTTGTAAATAAAAGTTTAACTCAGAAATTGATTATTTTAATTTAGCGCCGCCGAAGATGACGTGAGCTTTTTTACAATAGATTGTTACTTCATCATATTTGCTTAAATCTACATTTTTAAGATCAAATGTTTGTTTTTCTTTATCGTAGTCAACCATTGCGATTTCTTTACCGTTTTTAATGTCGCCATTTTTTGTTAGGTAGACGTATAAATCTGGACCTTTTGATGATTTGTAGTTAGTAAGCATTAATTTACCATTTTTAATCTCAGCTTTACCTTCAACAGTTTCACCGTTTTTAGAACTGAATGTACCTGTTAGGTGTTTTGTTTTATCAGTTTTAACATTGCTATCTTCTGACTTTGTTTTTTGTTCAGTTTTGTTACCTTGATCTTGTGAATTAGAATTACCACAAGCACCTAAAGCTAATGTTGTGATAACAGCACCAGCTGCTAAAAAATATTTTGTATTCATGCTAACTCCTCATTTCTTCAATTTGATAAGTTAAGTTTAAAATGAAGGCAAATAATATGCCATTAACTAATTCTTAACTTCGTTTAAATATCGCTTAACTAATATTGAAGAAAGAATAATTTGAAAATGAAAATAATTGTCTGATTTAAATAAATAGGGGTCAAAATAAGAGGAGGGCGTTTTTTTAAGTAAGGAAATATTTATCTGAACTAGATAACACTATAAAACACTTCTGATATTTTGAACTAAGAATATCAGAAGTGTTTAATAGTTTTGGTATTAAAATTTATAAACCTTTTGCCACAATAAAAACAACAAGAAAATAAGATAGACGATTAAATACAAGTACCAATATGGTGTTAAAACCATCATAACGATAAATGAAATGTTAATAATGATAAGTCCTTTAATCATTAGTTTCTTTATTTTGTTATTATTTTCAGCAGTTTCATCTAAGCTATTAAATGTTGAAATAAACAACATAATACCACCAATGATGAAAATGGCAGGGGCTAAAAATGGAATAGACATATATATTGATTGTGTACTTGAAAAGTCGGTAACACGTTGCGTTAAACTGACAACAATCGTTAATATGATAGCAATAAATTTTTGGTCTGTAATGTATACAGGTTTTAATTTTTTATCAATGTAAAACTGTAGTATCGTCCAAATGATAAACATCGTTATAGTACACAGAGTAATAAAGTTATATTTATCAATTATGAATGTATTTATAAAGGCGTTTATCGTAATAGATAACAACATTGCACTTAATGATAAATGTTGCATTTGATGCCTATATAAATTGAATCCAGTTATAAGTACGACGATAGCAATATTAATTAATATATATACAATCATGATGGACTCCTGTTCGTTATACTTCAATCAACTATTATATCAATTAATATATTGTTATTCATTAGATATGACTTGCAAAAAGTAAAATAAGTTATCCTTTATACACCTTTTTTATTGCTCCAAAGTAATGTATGAAGTTGTGGTAACACATAAACGTGATTCATATCATTACTTTGCATAACTAAATCCACCAACTGCTCGTAGCGTTCTAACAACTTTTCGGTATGATTATCTACGCTGTCTGATAAATATGGGTTACCAACTTGTAAATAGAAGGGAATATCTGGATAACGGTGGTGTATCATTTTGGCAAAATCATAATCTTTATCGTCGAATACAACTACTTTTAAGTTTAATGATGAAGGTACGCATTGTGTAATCACTTCATCTAACTTTTTTAAATCAGGTGTCATAGTTGAACTTGGTGGTTTTGGACTAATCGTTAAATCATCAATTTGTGTCATCCAAGGTTGGAATTTACTGCCTTGTGTCTCCAGTGCGCTGAAAATACCTTTATCTTGAAATAAGTCAACTAACTCTTGGATACCTTTAATTAATGCTGGGTTACCACCAGAAATTGTAACGTGGTTAAATAAATCGCCACCAATTCGTTTTAATTCATCATAAATTTCTTCAGCGGTCATGAGTTTTATATCGCCTTTAGCACTACCATCCCAAGTAAATGCAGAATCACACCAGCTACAGCGATAATCACATCCAGCTGTTCTCACAAACATCGTTTTTCTACCGATTACTCGACCTTCACCCTGAATGGTTGGACCGAATATTTCGAGTACAGGAATTTTAGCCATTAGTTACACCTGTTCCTTTGGTCTAAATACGACATAACTTGTTGGTGTTTCTCTTACAAATACTTGAATACATTTTGGTTGGTGTTCGAGCGATGCCAAATTTTCTTTAACAATTTGATAAATTGTTTCCGCTACGATTTCAGTTGAAGGGATTTTGTTTTTAAAAGCAGGTAAGTTATTTAACAGTTGATGGTCAAATTTACCGTGTATCATCTTTTTCAAATGGCTAAAGTTCACTAAGAAGCCAGTGTCATCTAGTTTATCACCGACAATTGTTAAATTAACAAAGTAAGTATGACCATGGACATTTTGACAAATACCTGCTTCTTCACATGGAATGTGATGTGCAGCCGAAAAATTAAAATCTTTATTTAATTCGAATTGATATGGATGCGTTGTACTAGGATAGATTTGTTGTAACATTTTAAAGCGCTCCTTTACTTTCAAGATATTGATTTAGTCCACGTTGACGTAAATGACAAGCTGGACATTCACCACAGCCATCCCCAATGATACCGTTATAGCATGTTAATGTTTTTGTACGAATATAATCTAAAACTTCGAGTTCATCACTTAATTTCCACGTTTCTGCTTTGTTTAACCACATTAAAGGAGTATGAATGACAAAATCTTTGTCCATAGCTAGGCTTAATGTTACGTTCATTGATTTTATAAAACTATCGCGACAGTCTGGGTAGCCTGAAAAGTCTGTTTCACATACGCCTGTAATAATATGCTTAGCCCCAATTTGATAAGCTAGAGCGCCTGCAAACGACAAGAAAAGTAAATTTCTAGCTGGAACAAATGTATTAGGTATACCATCTTCATTATTAGTAATTTCCATATCATGTTGTGTTAATGCGTTTGGAGTAAGTTGTGATAATAATGACATATCTAAAACGTGATGTTTCATTCCTTGATCTTGTGCAATTTGTTTTGCGACTTCAATTTCAGTATCATGTCTTTGGCCATAATTAAACGTTACGAGTTCAACTTCTTTGAAATGTTTTTTTGCATAAAAGAGACATGTTGTACTGTCTTGACCACCACTAAAGACAACGATGGCTTTTTCATTATTTAATACACTTTCCATTTTGTAATTGCTCCTATCATTAATAATATTAATAAAGAGGTTAATGGCATTGATAAGCCCGTTTTTAATTTATAAAATAAAAAAAGCCTATCTCCATAAAAGATAGACGAAAGAAATGGGTTGCTCCTATAATATATATTAAAGGTTTACCAACGAATGTTTGAAATTTCAATGTCTAGTTTTTTATAGAGGGTTTCAGCTAGGAACCTCTGATATTCATTTATGTACGATGAATAGAATATACCATATATTAGTTAAAATCAAGGTCAGGATAATGACAATGCTTTTAAAGTTTTAGCTACATCCAATACATATTATAAAAATAAAACACATTTAGAACGGAGTATACAATGATTCTAGTCATAGATAATAATGATTCATTTACATATAATTTAATAGACTATATTAAGACTCAAACGAAACTAACAGTTCAAGTTGTTGGTATTGATAATCTGCTGATAGAAGACGTCATTAATATGAAGCCAAAAGCAATTGTTATTTCGCCTGGGCCGGGTAATCCGGATGATTATCCTATCTTGAATGAAGTGTTAGAACAATTTTATCAGCGTGTACCTATACTAGGTGTATGTTTAGGATTTCAATGTATCGTGTCTTATTTTGGTGGAAATATCATTCACGGCTATCATCCTGTACACGGACATACTACACAGTTACGCCATACCAATGAAGGTATTTTTCAAGGACTGCCTCAAAATTTCAATGTAATGCGTTATCATTCATTAATTGCTGACGGAGCGACTTTTCCAAATTGCTTAAAGATTACAGCAAAAAACGATGAAGCGATTATTATGGCATTTGAGCATATTAGATTTCCGGTTTTTGGTGTGCAATATCATCCTGAATCTATTTTGAGTGAATACGGTTATCGACAAGTTGAATTATTTTTATCGAAGGTAGGTGATTACTGTGAGAATAGAATATAATTATCGCTACTATTTAACTGAAAATGAATATAAGCAATACCATATTCAATTAAAGGGATTTATAAAGAAGTATGTTGCTACTAAGTTGGCTGATGTGGGAGAAGTGATACACTTTGCACAAGCGCAGCAACGACAAGGTAGATATGTCTCGTTATATTTAAGTTACGAAGCGGCAAAGTATTTTAATCATGCTATGTGTACACATTCATTAGCTAAAGATGATATTTATGCAGCAGCTTATAGTTTTGAAAAAGCGGAAAGCATAAATTCAACATATGAACATCAAACTTCTTATGTATCAAAGTATCATTTTTCATTTGTTGAATCTTCTGAGGTTATGATGACTAATATTAAACGTGTCCAACAAGCAATTGTTGAAGGCGAAACGTATCAAGTGAACTATACGGCGCGCTTAACGGATAACATTTATTATCCTATTAGTACTTTATATGAACGATTAACTCAATTTAGTAATGGTAATTATACTGCGTTATTACAAACTGATGAAATCCAAGTAGCGTCTATCTCACCAGAATTATTTTTTCAAAAAGGACAATTTAACAATGTCGATAACGTTATCATAAGCAAACCGATGAAAGGGACAATGCCTAGAGGTAAAACGGAAGCTGAAGATCAACAGTATTATAAAACATTGCAAACTTCTTCGAAAGATCGTGCAGAAAATGTCATGATTGTTGATTTACTAAGAAACGATATAGGGAGAATATCACAGAGTGGCTCAATTAAGGTGTATAAACTATTTTTTATTGAGGCATATAAAACTGTATTTCAAATGACTTCGATGGTAAGTGGAACTTTAAAAAATAATACAGACTTAACTCAAATTTTAACATCGTTATTTCCTTGTGGTTCGATTACAGGTGCACCGAAACTGAATACAATGAAATATATTAAACAATTAGAAAGTTCACCTCGTGGTATATACTGCGGAGCAATTGGACTATTACTTCCAACTGAAGATGATAAAATGATTTTTAATATTCCGATTCGCACTATTGAGTATAAATATGGACAAGCGATTTATGGAGTCGGAGCAGGTATTACAATTGATTCTAAGCCAAAAGATGAAGTGAATGAATTTTACGCAAAAACCAAGATTTTGGAGATGTTATAATGCAATTATTTGAAACAATGAAAATTGATAATGGACATATCCCTAGACTTACTTATCATACTAATCGCATAAAATGTTCTTCTGAGCGATTAAACTTTAAATTTGATGAACATGCATGGCGAAATGAATTAAACGATGTAACAACAAAGTATCACAGTGGTCAATATAGACTTAAAATCGTATTAAATGCTGAAAGCAAATTTGAAACGATAGTGTCACCTTTACCTGAGAAAAGTAGTTTTACAGCAAAATTTCAAGTGTTGCCCAAAGTAGTTAATCCAACTTTTATAAAAAATAAAACGACAGAACGAAAGCATTTAGCACACAATCATGAAACAGATTTAATATTGCTAACTTCAGAGGACGGCAAGGTCCTTGAATTTGATATTGGCAACATTGTCATTGAAGAGGATGGAAAATGGTACACACCAAGTTATAAAGATGATTTCTTAAAAGGATGCATGCGTGATTATTTAATAGATAGTGACAAACTTGTTGAAAAAGACTTTAATAAAAACGAATTGATTTATAAATATCATAACAATGAGATACGTTTATTTTTGATAAATAGTTTACGAGAGGTTGCCGATGTCCACCTTTGCCTTTAAAATTAGTATGATAATAAAGTAGAAAATGATGTGAAAACAAATTTAAAAATTAAATGGGGCCAAATATGATTATTGTTTATATTGTGCTGTTGTTAATTCTTGTATACGTAAATTATCGATTAGTGAATCGATTGCTATCTGAAAATAGAATATATGTTGTTCGTTTGATAGCAACAATTACTACTGTTATAAGCTTTATCCTTGTATACGCATTAATTCACGAACTTATGCCTTTTGTTGTGCGGGCAATGGATTTAATGTACCACCAGTAAATTTAGTGAGTAGGTAAAATGAACTATTCAATCGATTCTATAATTAAAAATGAAAGTAAAGTAACCAAATATTGAAGAGGTGTACAAATGAAAATATATAGTCAAGGTGACCAAGCCATTGTAGTCGCAATTGAAAAAGAAGTATCTAAAAGTTTAACCGAAGATTTATTAACACTTCGCTCATATTTAATTGAACAAAATTATCCATTTATTATAGAAATTGTGCCATCAGAATCAGACATGATGATTGTCTATGACGCAAGGGATATGATTAAACACCATAATATACAATCACCTTTTTTATACATGAAAGCACTAATAGAATCGATTCATTTAAACATAAAACATGATTTTAACCAGCAAGATTTGATTGAAATACCAATTGTGTATGGTTCGAAATATGGTCCGGATTTAGAATCACTTTTAAAACATTACAAAATCAAGCTAGAAACTTTTATTGAATTACATTCTAAGGCGCAATATTTTGTTTCGATGATGGGATATTCACCTGGGTTTCCTTATTTAACTGGATTAAATAAGAAATTGTATATTAATCACACGAGTAAACAGAAAAAATTCATTCCAGCTGGTTCTGTAGTACTTGAAGGGAAAAAATGCGGTATTGTAACTACGGATACAATTAATGATTGGTTAGTTATTGGTTATACACCATTATCACTTTTTAATCCGAAAGAATCAGATTTCGCACGCTTAAAGTTAGGCGATAATATTAAATTTAGACCTATCAATGAAAATGAATTAGAAGTAGGAGCGTTTAAAGATGTCAATCATAATTGAAAAAAGTGGCTTATTCAGTAGCTTTCAGGACTTTGGCAGAAGGGGATATGAACATGATGGTGTAATTCCATGTGGTGCACTTGATACTTTAGCACATGAAATTGCTAATCGATTAGTTGCAAATGACAAGAATGAAGCAACTTTGGAAATGACTAATAAAATGGCAACGATTCGTTTTACAGAACCTACGCTGATTGCATTAGCAGGGGGTAATGTCAAAGCTTACACTGAGCATATGACTATATCTCCATATAAATTGTATTTGTTAGATAAAGGCGATGTTTTAAAGTTTAGAGAAACAAGTTATACATCGCGAGTGTATTTAGCTGTGGGAGGCGGATTTGAATTAGATGCATGGTTAGGATCTAACTCAACCGACTTTAATGTAAAAATTGGTGGTTTTAAAGGTAGAACATTACAAGATGGCGATGAAATAAAGCTTAAGAGAGATTATACAGCTCGTCATCATAAGTTATTTGAAAACCTTGCTCACACGAAACAAACAGATTGGGGTATTGATGGATACGCCTTGTCATTTAATTATATGTCTGATGTATTTCATGTCGTTAAAAATAAAGGTACGGAAGATTTTAAAGAAGATGCCATTCAAAGATTTGTGAAACATGATTATAAAGTAACGAGCAAAGCAAATCGCATGGGGATGATGCTTGAAGGTGAAAAAATCAAAGCTTTTTATGAAGATATGCCACCGTATCAGACTGTCAAAAAAGGAACGATACAAATTAAGCGTGATGGCACACCTATTATCCTATTAAATGATCATTATACGCTAGGTAGCTACCCGCAAATCGGTACAATCGCAAGTTATCATTTAACGAAATTAGCACAAAAACCGCAAGGATCACGTTTGAAATTTCAATTTATAGATATTTTAACGGCTGAAAAGAACCTTGTTAAGTATAGTAACTGGTTAAACCAATTATTCCATGGAATAGAATATAGAATGCAATTAGAAATGATGAAATAATATTTGGTACGTAGCTCATACTCGAGTCCGATGCAAATAATTTCCTCCTAATGTATAATGAAATAATACTGTGTTTTATCTGCGAAATGTATCATTTTCTAATTCGTTTCACAGTAAAATGAAAAGATAAAGTGTGTTTTTACTTGAATTTTGACTAAAATTACTCTATATTTATTAATTGAGCTATGCTTATTATTACAATTTGATTACAAATTTTAAATTTGTTAATTGAATGATAATATTAAATAAAGAAACTTACACAAGCAAATATGAGTTGTAGCCCAAAATACTTGTTAAATCAAAGTTGAAAGCTACAAATAATGAAAATTATAAACTTGAATCTGAAAGTAATTACTATAATTATGACAATGTTAACTTTTAAACGCACTTATTAATTAACTACATAATGTTAATATCTAATTTATTCAAGTACTTTCGCAAGATTTATTATCTAAATAACGGGGGAAAGAATCATGAGTTCACAAAAAAAGAAAATTAGTCTTTTTGCGTTCTTCTTATTAACCGTAATAACGATTACCTTGAAGACGTATTTTTCTTATTATGTTGATTTTTCTTTAGGTGTTAAAGGTTTAGTACAAAACTTAATATTATTGATGAATCCTTATAGTTTAGTAGCACTGGTTTTAAGTGTGTTCCTATTCTTTAAAGGCAAAAAAGCATTTTGGTTCATGTTCATAGGCGGCTTCTTATTGACGTTCCTATTATATGCCAATGTTGTGTACTTTAGATTCTTCTCTGATTTTTTAACGTTTAGTACTTTAAACCAAGTAGGTAACGTAGAATCTATGGGTGGTGCGGTTAGTGCATCATTCAAATGGTATGACTTTGTTTATTTCATTGATACGTTAGTTTACTTATTCATTTTAATATTTAAAACAAAATGGTTAGACACAAAAGCATTTAGTAAGAAATTTGTTCCTGTCGTAATGGCGGCTTCAGTAGCATTATTCTTCTTAAACTTAGCTTTTGCTGAAACTGACAGACCAGAATTATTAACACGTACATTTGACCATAAATATTTAGTGAAATATTTAGGACCTTATAACTTTACAGTATACGATGGTGTTAAAACTATCGAAAATAATCAACAAAAAGCGCTAGCATCTGAAGATGACTTAACAAAAGTATTAAATTATACGAAACAACGTCAAACAGAGCCTAACCCAGAATATTATGGGGTGGCAAAGAAGAAAAATATTATTAAGATTCATTTAGAAAGTTTCCAAACCTTCTTAATTAATAAAAAGGTTAATGGTAAAGAAGTAACACCGTTTTTAAACAAATTATCAAGTGGGAAAGAGCAATTCACATACTTCCCTAACTTTTTCCATCAAACAGGTCAAGGTAAAACATCTGACTCTGAATTTACAATGGATAACAGTTTATACGGTTTACCGCAAGGTTCTGCCTTTTCATTAAAAGGAGATAATACGTATCAGTCATTACCAGCAATTTTAGATCAAAAGCAAGGCTACAAATCTGATGTCATGCACGGTGACTATAAAACATTCTGGAACAGAGACCAAGTATATAAACACTTTGGTATCGATAAATTCTATGATGCAACATACTATGACATGTCAGATAAAAACGTTGTAAACTTAGGCTTGAAAGACAAAATTTTCTTTAAAGATTCTGCTAATTATCAAGCTAAGATGAAATCACCATTCTATTCTCATTTAATTACATTGACTAACCACTATCCATTCACATTAGATGAAAAGGATGCAACTATTGAGAAATCAAACACAGGTGATGCAACAGTTGATGGTTATATTCAAACAGCACGTTATTTAGACGAAGCATTAGAAGAATATATTAATGACTTGAAGAAAAAAGGATTATATGACAATTCAGTGATTATGATTTATGGTGACCACTATGGTATCTCTGAAAACCATAACAATGCCATGGAAAAACTATTAGGTGAAAAAATCACACCGGCTAAATTTACAGATTTAAACAGAACTGGTTTCTGGATTAAAATCCCTGGTAAATCTGGTGGTATCAATAATGAATATGCTGGTCAAGTCGATGTAATGCCAACAATTTTACATTTGGCTGGTATAGATACGAAGAACTATTTAATGTTCGGTACTGATTTATTCTCTAAAGGTCATAATCAAGTAGTTCCATTCAGAAATGGTGACTTTATAACAAAAGATTATAAATATGTTAATGGTAAGATTTATTCTAATAAAAATAATGAACTCATAACTACTCAACCAGCTGATTTCGAAAAGAATAAAAAGCAAGTTGAAAAGGATCTCGAAATGAGTGACAACGTGCTTAATGGTGATTTGTTTAGATTCTACAAAAATCCAGACTTCAAAAAGGTAAATCCTTCGAAGTATAAATATGAAACAGGACCTAAAGCAAACTCTAAAAAATAATATCTAAACACGAACTCGGATTGATAAAATATCAATCCGGGTTTTTATTATGTTCTTTTATATTATGTTTTACATTATATGTGTTGATAAAAAGGTATATTATAAAGATCATTAGCATAGTCATCAAAGCCTTAACAAGTTTTATTTATAGTTGAAGCAACAATATATTAAATTATGACACTTAACGGTATCGATTTCTTTTGATTTCAAAAAGGTGTATAATGTATAGAACTGATTTAAGTACGTAGAGATTTCAACAGAAGAAGGAAGATGGGTATGGAAGCATATAAAATTGAACATTTAAATAAATCTTATGCCGATAAGACTATATTCGATAACCTAGATTTATCAATTTCAGAAGGTGAAAAAATAGGTTTAGTAGGCATAAATGGTACAGGGAAAAGTACGTTGTTAAAAGTAATTGGTGGTATTGATGATGATTTTACAGCCAATGTTATGCATCCAAATCAATATCGAATTCGATATTCGTCTCAGAAACAGGACCTTAATGAAGATATGACAGTTTTTGATGCAGTATTAAGTTCTGATACAACAACTTTACGCATCATCAAGCAATATGAGCAGGCAGTACAAGCTTATGCGGATGACCAAAGTGATAAATTGTTCAAGCGAATGATGGATGCGCAAGATGCTATGGATCAACATGATGCTTGGGACTATAACGCTGAAATTAAAACAATCCTCTCAAAACTAGGTATACATGATACTACTAAATACATTAAAGAATTATCCGGCGGACAACAAAAACGTGTTGTACTTGCTAAAACATTAATAGAACAACCAGATTTATTGTTATTAGATGAACCTACGAACCATTTAGACTTCGAATCAATCAGCTGGTTGATCAATTATGTGAAGCAATATCCTCATACTGTTTTATTCGTAACCCATGATCGATATTTTTTAAATGAAGTTTCCACTAGAATTATTGAACTAAACAGAGGTAAGTTAGCGTCATATCCTGGTAACTATGAATCTTATATTGAAATGCGCGCTGAAAGAGAAGTAACACTTCAAAAGCAACAACAAAAGCAACGAGCTTTATATAAGGAAGAACTTGCTTGGATGAGGGCTGGAGCTAAGGCTCGTACTACAAAGCAACAAGCTAGAATTAATCGATTTAATGACCTAGAAAATGAAGTTAACCAGCAATATAAAGACGATAAAGGTGAATTGAATCTTGCTTATTCAAGATTAGGTAAGCAAGTGTTCGAATTAGAAGACTTATCAAAGGCTATTAATGATAAAGTATTATTTGAACATCTGACGGAAATTATTCAAAAAGGTGAGCGTATTGGTGTTGTTGGGCCAAATGGAGCTGGTAAAACAACACTCTTAAATATTTTGAGTGGAGAAGACCAACAATTCGAAGGTAAATTGAAGACTGGGCAGACGGTTAAAGTAGCTTATTTTAAGCAAACAGATGAGACCCTGGATAGAGATATTCGTATGATTGATTATTTAAGAGAAGAAAGTGAGATCGCAAAAGAAAAAGATGGAACCTCGGTATCTATTACACAACTTCTTGAACGATTTTTATTTCCAAGTGCAACTCATGGTAAAAAAGTTTATAAATTATCTGGTGGAGAGCAAAAGCGTTTGTATTTATTACGTCTACTCGTACACCAGCCAAATGTTCTGTTGTTAGATGAACCGACAAATGATTTAGATACTGAGACTTTAACAATACTTGAAGATTATATTCATACTTTCGGTGGTACAGTGATTACCGTAAGCCATGATCGCTACTTCTTAAATAAAGTTGCACAGTCATATTGGTTTATTCATGATGGTCAGATGGAAAAGATTATCGGAACTTTTGAAGATTATGAAAGTTATAAAAAATCATTAGATAAAAATAAATCCACATTGAAGCAACAATCTAAATCTTCTACAACTGTACGTAAGAAAAATGGTTTATCATATAAAGAAAAATTAGAATATGAACAATTGATGAAACGCATAGAACAAGCGGAAGTAAGAATGGAAGAAATTGATGTGCTCATGATTGAGGCAAGTGCAGATTATGGGAAAATTAAAGAATTAAACGAAGAAAAAGAACAACTTGAAATTCAATATGATTTAGACATCACAAGATGGAGTGAGTTAGAAGAAATTAAAGAACAACAATAAGGGGTCAATTTATGATGCAACAAACATTATCGCATTACTTTGGGTATGAAACGTTTCGACCAGGACAAGAAGAAATTATTAGCAAAGTATTAGACCATCGTAATGTGCTTGGTGTCTTACCAACTGGTGGAGGTAAGTCTATATGCTATCAAGTACCAGGTTTATTGTTAGGTGGTACAACAATTGTAATAAGTCCACTAATATCATTAATGAAAGATCAAGTGGATCAATTAAAAGCGATGGGAATTCAAGCTGCTTTTTTAAATAGTAGTTTGACTCAAAAAGAGCAACAACGTATTGAAAAAGCATTATCAAATGGAGAAATTCAATTTTTGTATGTTGCACCAGAACGATTTGAAAACCGATATTTTTTAAATATGCTTCAGCGTATAAAGATTCACTTAGTCGCGTTTGATGAAGCGCATTGTATTTCTAAATGGGGTCATGATTTCAGGCCGAGTTACCAAAATGTTATTTCAAAAGTATTTACGTTACCTCAAGATTTTACAATAATAGCGTTGACAGCAACTGCCACGGTTGAAGTACAGCAAGATATTAGAGAAAAGTTAAATATCGCTCAAACTGATCAAATTAAAACGAGTACTAAGCGTAGAAACTTAATTTTTAAAGTAAATCCTACTTATCAACGTCAAAAATTTATATTGGATTATATTAAAACACACGATGAAGATGCAGGTATTATTTATTGTTCTACACGTAAGCAAGTTGAAGAGCTTCAAGAAGCCTTAGAAAGTCAGAAAATTGAAAGTGTTATATATCATGCAGGTTTGAGCAATAAAGAAAGAGAAGAAGCGCAGAATGATTTCTTATTTGATCGTGTTAAAGTAGTCGTTGCTACAAATGCTTTTGGTATGGGTATTGATAAATCCAATGTACGCTTTGTTATTCATTATAATATGCCTGGAGATTTAGAATCTTATTATCAAGAAGCGGGTCGTGCAGGTCGTGACGGGTTGAAAAGTGAATGTATTTTGTTATTTAGCGAACGCGATATCAATTTACACGAGTATTTTATAACAGTCTCTCAAGCTGATGATGACTATAAAGATAAAATGGGCGAAAAGTTAACTAAAATGATTCAATATACAAAAACAAAAAAATGTCTAGAAGCAACAATTGTCCATTATTTTGAACCGAATGAAAAATTAGAAGAATGTGAACAATGTAGTAATTGTGTTCAACAAGATAAATCATATAATATGACACAAGAAGCTAAGATGATTATTAGTTGCATCGCTCGTATGAAACAACAAGAGAGTTATAGTGTTATCATTCAAGTGTTAAGAGGAGAGTCAACAGATTATATTAAGTATAAAGGTTATGACCAAATTTCAACCCATGGTTTAATGAAAGGTTACACAACATCAGAATTAAGTCACTTAATAGATGAATTAAGATTCAAAGGGTTCTTAAATGAAAATGACGAAATATTAATGTGTGATACTTCAATTAAAAAATTACTCAGTAATGAAGTAGAAGTATTCACAACACCATTTAAGCAAAAAGCGACTGAAAAAGTATTTATAAATACGGTTGAAGGGGTTGACCGAGTATTATTCAGTCAGTTGGTAGAAGTTCGTAAAAAGTTAAGTGACAAATTAACGATAGCACCTGTAAGTATATTTTCTGATTACACGTTGGAGGAATTTGCTAAACGTAAGCCTGCTTCGAAACAAGATATGATTAATATTGATGGCGTAGGTAGTTACAAATTAAAACATTATTGTCCAGCATTTTTAGAAACGATTCAAAATTATAAAGCCAAAGTATAGTGAAGACACCTAGTAAGCATTCCTTGTTTTACTGGGTGTTTTTTTGAATTCAAGGTAAAATAACACTATTTCTTAACTGGAGATTACCTATTATTCATTATTTTATTAAAAAAGTTCAAGGATAAATCATTTAAATTTGAAAATTGTAATAAACGTGGTTAAATAGGGAATACATACATATAATCTCGGTTTTATGCTATGAGAAAAAAAGAGGTGGCAAAGTGATTAAGTTTAAAAATGTAACTAAGCGTTATGGCAAACATGTTGCTGTCGATAACATTAGTTTCAATATTAATGAGGGTGAATTTTTTGTGCTAATTGGACCTTCAGGTTGTGGAAAAACTACGACATTAAAAATGATTAATCGACTCATTCACTTAAGTGAAGGTTATATTTATTTTAAAGATAAACCAATAAGTGATTATCCAGTATACGAAATGCGTTGGGATATTGGATACGTATTGCAGCAGATTGCATTATTCCCACATATGACAATCAAAGAAAATATTGCACAAGTGCCACAAATGAAAAAGTGGAAAGAAAAAGATATAGATAAAAGAGTAGATGAATTACTTGAAATGGTTGGATTAGAACCTGAAAAATATAAAAACAGAAAACCTGATGAATTGTCAGGGGGGCAACGACAACGTGTAGGAGTTATACGTGCGTTAGCAGCTGATCCACCAGTTATTTTAATGGATGAACCGTTTAGTGCATTAGACCCAATCAGCCGAGAAAAACTTCAAGATGATTTAATTGAATTACAAACTAAAATTAAGAAGACAATCATATTTGTTACACATGATATTCAAGAGGCGATGAAACTTGGTGATAAGATTTGTCTTTTGAATGAAGGGCATATTGAACAAATTGACACACCAGAAGGATTTAAAAATAATCCTCAAAGTGAATTTGTTAAACAATTTATGGGTAGTCATTTAGAAGATGATGCGCCATGTGTTGAAGAGAACGCAATTATCCGTGACTTGGATATTATGAAACCAATCGATGAGGTTACATCTATGAGCGCTTATCCAATTGTTTATGACAATCAACCAATTGAAGTATTGTATCAACTTTTATCAGAGAGCGAGCGTGTCATTGTCATGCAAGAAGATAGCGTAGGTCAATATGTTATTGATAGGAAAGATATCTTCAAATATTTGTCCCAGAAAAAGGAGGTAGCTCAACATGACTAACTTTTTCGACATATTGAGTGAACGTAAGGGGCAACTCTTTTCGACAATGATAGAACATATTCAAATATCATTTATCGCATTATTGATTGCAACTGCTATTGCGGTACCATTAGGTATTTTATTAACGAAGACTAAAACGATATCTGAAATCGTAATGAATATTGCGGCAATTCTTCAAACCATACCATCGTTGGCATTATTAGGTTTAATGATTCCTTTATTTGGTATCGGTCGTGTGCCAGCAATTATTGCACTTGTAGTGTATGCGTTGTTACCAATTTTAAGGAATACGTATACTGGAATTAAAGAAGTTGATCCATCACTCATTGAAGCGGCTAAAGGTATAGGTATGAAACCATTTAGA
Source organism: Staphylococcus sp. T93 (assembly GCF_016743875.1). Taxonomy (NCBI): domain Bacteria; kingdom Bacillati; phylum Bacillota; class Bacilli; order Caryophanales; family Staphylococcaceae; genus Staphylococcus; species Staphylococcus sp. T93. Next base: position 229,892 of record NZ_CP068247.1, read on the forward strand.
CGTTTAACTAAAGTCGAACTTCCGATAGCAATGCCTGTTATAATGGCTGGTGTAAGAACGGCTATGGTATTAATTATAGGTACAGCAACACTAGCAGCATTAATTGGTGCAGGCGGACTAGGAGATTTAATTTTATTAGGTATAGACCGTAACAATGCATCGTTGATATTATTAGGTGCAATTCCAGCAGCCTTATTGGCAATTATATTTGATTTAATTTTAAGATTTATGGCTAAATTATCTTATAAAAAGTTATTGATGACGTTAGGTGTTATAGTGATGATTATTATACTGGCTATCGCTATTCCTATGTTTGCACAAAAAGGTGATAAAATTACGTTAGCTGGAAAGCTTGGCTCCGAGCCATCGATTATTACAAATATGTATAAAATTTTAATAGAAGAAGAGACCAAAAATACTGTAGAAGTGAAAGATGGTATGGGCAAAACAGCATTTTTATTTAATGCTTTAAAATCTGACGATATAGATGGGTATTTAGAATTTACTGGAACAGTTTTAGGTGAATTAACAAAAGAACCATTGAAGTCAAAAGAAGAGAAAAAAGTTTATGAACAAGCTAAGCAAAGTCTTGAAAAGAAATATCAAATGACTATGTTAAAACCAATGAAGTATAACAATACGTATGCTTTAGCTGTAAAACGTGATTTTGCTAAACAACATAATATACGTACAATTGGTGATTTAAATAAGGTTAAAGATCAACTTAAACCAGGATTTACATTGGAATTTAATGATCGTCCAGATGGTTACAAAGCTGTTCAAAAGGCTTATAATTTAAATTTAGATAACATACGTACAATGGAACCTAAGTTGAGATATCAAGCGATCAATAAAGGTAATATTAATTTAATAGATGCATATTCAACTGACGCTGAATTAAAACAATATGATATGGTTGTGTTAAAAGATGATAAGCACGTATTTCCACCATATCAAGGAGCACCATTATTTAAAGAAAGCTTTTTAAAGAAACATCCAGAAATTAAGAAACCGTTAAACAAACTAGAAAACAAAATATCTGATGAAGATATGCAAATGATGAACTATAAAGTAACAGTTAAAAATGAAGACCCATATACAGTTGCGAAAGATTATTTAAAAGCAAAAGGGTTAATCAAATAACGACCAACGCCACATAAGATGCGTAACACCAAATTATATCTTATGTGGCGTTGTTATATTTAAATCTATAATTATGTTCAATTTAAACATGCAATAATGATTAAAAAATATGACATGTTAAACACAATGTAAGCTATTATGATGTGAAAATAGTAGCATTGCATTTTAGAAACATAGAGCGATATAATGAATATAAGTTTTTTGAAATTTCAGTTAATTCTAAGGAGGTTGTTTTTATTATGAAAGAACAACTTAATCAACTATCAGCATATCAGCCTGGTTTATCTCCAAGGGCATTGAAAGAAAAGTATGGCATTGAAGGAGATTTATATAAACTTGCATCAAATGAAAATTTGTATGGACCATCGCCTAAAGTTAAAGAAGCGATATCAGCACACTTAGATGAGTTATATTATTATCCTGAAACAGGATCACCGACATTAAAAGCGGCGATTAGTAAACATTTAAATGTAGATCAATCACGCATTTTATTTGGTGCGGGATTAGATGAAGTTATATTAATGATTTCTAGAGCTGTATTAACGCCAGGGGATACTATTGTTACAAGTGAAGCGACATTCGGTCAATATTATCACAATGCGATTGTTGAATCAGCTAATGTGATACAAGTACCTTTAAAAGATGGTGGCTTCGATTTAGAAGGTATTTTAAAAGAAGTTAATGAAGATACGTCATTGGTATGGTTATGTAATCCAAATAATCCTACAGGTACATATTTTAATCATGAGAGCTTAGATTCGTTTTTATCTCAAGTACCTCCACATGTACCAGTAATTATAGATGAAGCTTATTTTGAATTTGTGACAGCAGAGGACTACCCGGATACACTTGCTTTGCAACAAAAATATGACAATGCTTTCTTATTACGTACATTTTCAAAGGCGTATGGATTAGCGGGTTTACGTGTAGGATATGTGGTAGCAAGTGAACATGCGATTGAAAAATGGAACATCATTAGACCACCATTTAATGTGACACGTATATCTGAATACGCAGCAGTTGCAGCACTTGAAGATCAACAATATTTAAAAGAGGTAACACATAAAAATAGTGTTGAACGCGAAAGATTTTATCAATTACCTCAAAGTGAGTATTTCTTGCCAAGTCAAACGAATTTTATATTTGTAAAAACAAAGCGGGTAAATGAACTTTATGAAGCACTTTTAAATGTAGGGTGTATTACGCGACCATTTCCAACTGGTGTTAGAATTACAATTGGTTTTAAAGAACAAAATGATAAAATGTTAGAAGTTTTATCAAACTTTAAATACGAATAGTAAGTGGGGAGTGGGACAGAAATGATATTTTCGCAAAATTTATTTCGTCGTCCCACCCCAACTTGCATTGTCTGTAGAAATTGGGAATCCAATTTCTCTTTGTTGGGGCCCCGCCGGCAAGGTTGACTAGAATTGAAAAAAGCTTGTTACAAGCGCATTTTCGTTCAGTCAACTACTGCCAATATAACTTTGTAGAGCATTGAACATTGATTTATGTCTCAAGCTCAATGCAGTGTGAATGATGAGGTGAGAGTATTCAGTGTAAAAAGCAACAATAGATGATATTGTTTTGTATCAATTGCTTTTTTGCTATACTGAATCAATACTGATATTTTCAGGAGAAGATTAAAATGACCCGTAAATCAATCGCGATTGATATGGATGAAGTATTGGCAGATACATTAGGAGAAATCATTGATGCTGTCAATTTTAGAGCGGATTTAGGTATTAAAATGGAAGCTTTGAATGGTCAAAAACTTAAACATGTTATTCCTGAACATGATGGATTAATTACAGAAGTATTGAGAGAACCAGGCTTCTTCAGACATCTTAAAGTGATGCCGTATGCACAAGAAGTTGTGAAAAAATTAACTGAACATTATGATGTATATATTGCTACAGCAGCAATGGATGTACCAACATCATTTAGTGATAAATATGAATGGTTACTAGAGTTCTTTCCATTTTTAGATCCTCAGCATTTTGTTTTTTGTGGTAGAAAAAACATCGTTAAAGCTGATTATTTAATAGATGACAATCCTAGACAGCTTGAAATTTTTACTGGTACACCGATTATGTTTACAGCAGTGCATAATATTAATGATGATCGATTTGAACGCGTAAATAGCTGGAAAGATGTAGAACAGTATTTTTTAGATAATATTGAGAAATAAAATATATCACTTGAAAAATTTCATGTAGAAAAGATGATGGATAGGCTATAAAGTAATTGTGACTGAGATGAACTTTTATGTCTTAGACACTACAACACTATATTGGCAGTAGTTGACTGCGGGGCCCCAACATAGAGAAATTGGATTCCCAATTTCTACAGACAATGCAAGTTGGGGTGGGCCCCAACATAAAGAAATACTTTTTCTTTAGAAATTAGTATTTCTTATGCATGAGTGTAACTCATGCATTCATATTTTTAAGTACACATTAGCTGTGACTAATGATAAAGAATCGCTACATAATCAATCATTAGTCGTTCTTTATCATTTCCGTCCCGCTCTCAATAAATGTTAGTCTATCTTATTATTATAAATCGGATGAATGTGTTAATCTATGGCAGATTACACGTCATCCGATTTTTTATAGAATTTGAAAAAGACGCATAAACCACTATGATTTAAAATACAACATCAATCATTTTAGTGGCATGCGCCAAAATTATATGTCTGTTTTTGAAACAGGGTAATAGCTTAAAGCTAATAAAAACGAATATAAGGTGCGTTGAATCTTATGATTACACTCCAAACCTAATATAATATCGGGTTAAGATCATTCCGGATGCTTACAAATCATTGACAGTAAGTAACTGAATGGCATTTGGTATAACCTCAATATCAATAGGTGTTTCTAATGAAATTTCGCCATCAATATCAACTTTCATTGCTGGATCTGTTGTAAGTGAAATCTTTTTACCAGGTATATGCTCAATACCTTGAGTAATTTCATTCCAATTCATGCTATCACGCTTTTTAAAAATATCATTTAAAATACTGAAACTTTGTTCATTAAAAATGAAAGTGTTCAGTTCACCATCTTGAGGAGACAAATCAGTCAATGGTATACGACTACCACCAATGAATGGACCATTTGCTGTTAGTATCATGGTCGTTTCGCCAGAATATGTCTTATCATCTATTGATAATTGATAATTAAATTGTGTTGGATTTAGCAGTGTTTTGACAGTTGATCCAATATAACTCAATTTACCAAATATATCTTTTGAACCATCTTGTACGTTTTCAGCGTTTTGAACAATGAGACCTAAGCCAACAAAGTTGAGTGCATATTGATTATTTATTTTAATTACATCGTATGTACCAACTTGTGCAGAAATCATTTGTTCACTAGCTTGTTTATGATTAGGTGCTATATTTAGCGTTTTTGTAAAATCATTAAAAGTACCGCCTGGTAAAATGCCAATAGGGAGTTGAAGGTCATGTGTCATAACACCGTTTATAAGTTCGTTAACCGTGCCATCACCGCCAAGAATAAATAATATATCTACATCTTTTGCATAGTTTTTAGTTTTGATTTCTTGGCAATATTTAATAATGTCACCTTCGTTTTCACTCAATTGAATAGAAAGATGCTTACAAATTGAACTTAATGCTGTTGTAACTTCCCCAATACCTTGATTAATATTTTTTAATCCACTGTGTTCATGGTAAAAGAGGACACCATGTGTATATTTATTTTCCATAGTTTAGCCTACTTTCTAAAAATTGGTTCATTAAATATATATACCCACTTTTAATTGTTAATACCAAAAATATGTTTTTAAATAGAGAAAATGGTAATAAATGAAATTGATTTCTATAGAGTGGGACGAGAAAATATAGTTATAGCTGTCTATAATGAGCATATTAAGTTTTTATTTATACTGATATCTTGAATTTAATTAATAGAAACCTATAAAAAAACAGTAAGCCATTTAAATGACTTACTGTTTTTTGAATTAGGCCAACAATATTAACGTATACCTTTCATCGCTTTGATGATTAAAGGTGAGAATGCTAATACAATTGTTGTAACAATAATTGCAACAACACCTAGGAAAATAAAGTAATTTGTTTGACCTAGTGGTTCTATTAACTTAACTAAAGTACCATTGATTGCTTGTGCAGAAGCGTTAGTTAAGTACCAAATACTCATCATTTGGGCATTAAATGCTTTAGGTGCTAACTTAACAGCAGCACTATTACCCGTTGGTGATAAGCATAGCTCACCGATAACACAAATAATGTACGATAAAATAACCCAGTTAACTGAAAAGTTTGATGAACCTGATGCATAACCTACAATACCAATTAGTATGTATGACGCACCTGCTAAGAACGTACCAATTGCAAATTTTACTGGCAGGCTAGGTTGTTTAGTTCCAAGCTTTTGCCATAAAAGTGAAATAATTGGAGCTAGTAATAAAATAAATAATGGGTTAATTGATTGGAAGATCGCTTCACCAAAGTTTGTTTTCCAACCAAATAAGTTTAATTTCATATCTGAATGTTCAATTCCATATATGTTTAATACATTAGACCCTTGTTCTTGAATAGCCCAGAACACCATTCCAAGAATAAATAATGGAATAAATGCTTTAACACGAGAACGTTCAGTATCAGTGACATCTTTACTTCTAATAATTAAAGTGAAGTAAATGATTGGTAATGCAATACCTAATACTAAAACAGTATTACTAACTAAGTTAAATGATAATGAGTTAGTTAATGCACCAATAACGATAATTAATACAATTGCTAAAACAACACTTCCGATAATAAGACCATACTTTTTCTTTTCAGCTGGTGTCAATGGGTTAGTAGGTTTCATACCAACGCTACCTAAGTTTTTGCGGTTGAAAAGTACATACCATACTAAACCTAATGCCATACCAACTGCTGCAATCAAGAATCCGCCGTGGAAGTTTTTAACATTAACAAAGTGTTGCAAAATAATAGGTGATAATAATGCACCCATATTAACTGACATATAGAAAATAACAAAACCTGCATCCATACGTCTATCATTTTCAGGATATAAACGGCCAACGATATTTGAAATGTTTGGCTTCATTAAACCTGAACCAATAATGATGAAGAACATTGATGTGAATAAGCCGATTAATGCAAATGGTAAGCTTAAACAAATATGTCCGATAATAATAAAGACTGCACCTAATAAAGTAGCGCCTCTAGTGCCTGTAATTCTGTCAGCAATCCATCCGCCTGGTATTGATGTCATATAGATTAATGAACCATAAACTGACATAATTGACATAGCTGTTGTTTTATCAATTCCAAGGCCATTATCTGTTACGGCAAAGTACATGTAGAAAATGAGTAGGGCACGCATGCCATAATAACTAAACCTTTCCCAGAACTCTACAAAGAAGAGTACGCCTAGTCCTCGAGGATGCCCGAAAAATCCTGTTTGAGGTATGTCTTGAATTTGATTTCCATGGGAGTTTTGTTGTGTCATGTATACATCCCATCCTTTCTTCCCCTAATACAATAGTTTAAGTAAATTTGATTGTGCCTTATCAACTAAATATTCCAACAAATCACAAAAAAATAAAAATATTGAGAATATTCTGTTATTAAGCGCGCACAATTAATTAGAGATAATATAAAAATATACTTATTGACGTTAAAGTGCAATAGGTTTCTATAAAAATGTTGTTTAATTCGTGTACTAATATTCTTTTGGTGTACTTTGGTATAAAATGTTATTTTAATGTAACCTATTATGTATGCTAAATGAAAAACACACCAATAAGTTAGGAAAATCAACTTATTGGTGTGTTTATTAAATGATACATTTAACGATTATCTATTTTTTCGGGATATAAATCATGATTCATCAAACGATGCTCAGCCATTTTTTCATATTTAGAATTTGGACGTCCATAGTTTGTATAAGGATCAATAGAAATTCCACCACGTGGTGTGAACTTGCCCCAGACTTCAATATAATGTGGGTCCATAAGCTCTATCAAATCATTCATAATAATATTCATACAATCTTCGTGAAAATCACCGTGATTTCTGAAACTAAATAAGTATAATTTCAAAGATTTTGATTCAACCATTTTAACATTTGGAATATATGAAATATAGATAGTTGCAAAATCTGGTTGCCCAGTAATTGGACATAATGATGTAAATTCTGGACAGTTGAATTTTACGAAATAGTCACGACCTTGATGCTTATTATCAAACGATTCTAATACATCAGGACGATAGTCAAAATTGTAAGTATTGTCTTGATTTCCTAATAAAGTTATATCTTGTAATTCATCTTGTTGACGGCCATGTGCCATATAAAGCGCTCCTTTAAATTTATTTTTTTATTATTTTGGCGTCTCGGCGTGCTTTTTCAAACATGTAATAACTTGCACCGATAATAACGACGTAACCTAATGTTGCATAGAAATCTGGAGATTCTCCGAATAGAATAAATCCAAGTATTGCTGTGAAAATTATAGATGCATACGTAAAAATAGAAATATCTTTTGCTGCTGCAAAACTATATGCTAAAGTAACACCAATTTGACCCACAGCGGCAGCTAAGCCAGCCCCTAATAGATAAAGTATTTGCATCTGACTCATTGGTTCATAAGTATATGCAGTGAAAGGTATTAAAACGATGACAGAAAATAAGGAGAAGTAAAATACTATAGTATATGGTGCTTCTCTTGTACTAAGTGCTCGAACACATGTATATGCTGATGCTGCAAAAATACCTGAGAATAAGCCAGCTAATGATGGAATCATAGATGATGAAAATTCAGGTTTCACTATTAAAAGCATACCTAAAATAGCAATTATCATTGCTGTAATTTGATACTTCCTTACCTTTTCATGTAAGAAAACAATGCTTAATAAAATCGTCCAGAAAGGATTGAGTTTCATTAATGAATCGGCATCACTAAGTACCATATGATCAATGGCATAAATATTTAACAATACACCAATAAGTCCAAGTGTTGATCGTGTTATTAATAAGGGTTGACTTGAAAGTCTGCCAAACATTGGCTGATGGTATTTATATATAAAAAATAATGGAATAAACATTGCTACTAAGTTTCGTGCTAATGATTTTTGAAAAACAGGAAGGTCACCTGCAAGTCTGAAAAACACTGACATAAAACTGAAACCAATAGCCGAAATTAAAATGGCAATGATACCTTTTACTTTAGGATTCAATTTTATCGCCTCTTTTATATAAAATTAACGTATTTATATTAGCATAAAACAACATGTTGTGCATAAATAGTTGAAATTTACTATAAAAAGACTATAATAGACTGTAGCGAACAAACGTTCTGTGTTTATTTGTCGGAATAATAGGGCATTACACTTTTATGAATGTTTGTGTTATTACATAAAACAAATATCAATTCAGTATCAAGCTAATAAGCTTTTTCTTGATTTCTGTTGATACAATTGAGATTGACACAGATTTAAAAAAATCAAGTGATATCTACTAAAAAATTTTTTTAAATTTGTTCAAGTTTTTCTAATTTAGTATTGGTGCCTAGTTGGAACGTTTTACGAACATTCGATTAGAAAATGGCACTTTAAATCATAGTGTGTCTTATGTATAATGAAACACATAATATAGTGTTGGTGAAACGAAAAAGACACAATATCTTGTGTTTTGTATGCAAATGCTTTATTTATGAAGAAATTACATTTAAAAGTAATTTAACACAGAAATTTAATAGTTATTATCAATTAATAGTCATATTTTTAGAAAATGTACTGAGCAAATGGAAGATATCCAATGATGTAAACACTACATATAGTGATTTTTATACATTCAACCCATATAAGCTACTATTTTCTCAAATATAAATCTATGCAATTGGTTTACATTTGAGAAAATAAGTAGCTTCATTATAGTTAATACAATGCTGAGATAACCATAGTAACCATGTTGTTAAAGCATTTTTTAATTGGAATGACTACTTTATTTAAAAGGGTTGAAGAAAGAAGGTGATCCAATGAAAATAATATATTTTTCATTTACTGGAAATGTCCGTCGTTTTATTAAGAGAACAGAACTTGAAAATACGCTTGAGATTACAGCAGAAAATTGTATGGAACCAGTTCATGAACCGTTTATTATCGTTACTGGCACTATTGGATTTGGAGAAGTACCAGAACCCGTTCAATCTTTTTTAGAAGTTAATCATCAATACATCAGAGGTGTGGCAGCTAGCGGTAATCGAAATTGGGGACTAAATTTCGCAAAAGCGGGTCGCACGATATCAGAAGAGTATAATGTCCCTTTATTAATGAAGTTTGAGTTACATGGAAAAAACAAAGACGTTATTGAATTTAAGAACAAGGTGGGTAATTTTAATGAAAACCATGGAAGAGAAAAAGTACAATCATATTGAATTAAATAATGAGGTCACTAAACGAAGAGAAGATGGATTCTTTAGTTTAGAAAAAGACCAAGAAGCTTTAGTAGCTTATTTAGAAGAAGTAAAAGACAAAACAATCTTCTTCGACACTGAAATCGAGCGTTTACGTTATTTAGTAGACAACGATTTTTATTTCAATGTGTTTGATATTTATAGTGAAGCGGATCTAATTGAAATCACTGATTATGCAAAATCAATCCCGTTTAATTTTGCAAGTTATATGTCAGCTAGTAAATTTTTCAAAGATTACGCTTTGAAAACAAATGATAAAAGTCAATACTTAGAAGACTATAATCAACACGTTGCCATTGTTGCTTTATACCTAGCAAATGGTAATAAAGCACAAGCTAAACAATTTATTTCTGCTATGGTTGAACAAAGATATCAACCAGCGACACCAACATTTTTAAACGCAGGCCGTGCGCGTCGTGGTGAGCTAGTGTCATGTTTCTTATTAGAAGTGGATGACAGCTTAAATTCAATTAACTTTATTGATTCAACTGCAAAACAATTAAGTAAAATTGGGGGCGGCGTTGCAATTAACTTATCTAAATTGCGTGCACGTGGTGAAGCAATTAAAGGAATTAAAGGCGTAGCGAAAGGCGTTTTACCTATTGCTAAGTCACTTGAAGGTGGCTTTAGCTATGCAGATCAACTTGGTCAACGCCCTGGTGCTGGTGCTGTGTACTTAAATATCTTCCATTATGATGTAGAAGAATTTTTAGATACTAAAAAAGTAAATGCGGATGAAGATTTACGTTTATCTACAATATCAACTGGTTTAATTGTTCCATCTAAATTCTTCGATTTAGCTAAAGAAGGTAAGGACTTTTATATGTTTGCACCTCATACAGTTAAAGAAGAATATGGTGTGACATTAGACGATATCGATTTAGAAAAATATTATGATGACATGGTTGCAAACCCAAATGTTGAGAAAAAGAAAAAGAATGCGCGTGAAATGTTGAATTTAATTGCGCAAACACAATTACAATCAGGTTATCCATATTTAATGTTTAAAGATAATGCTAACAGAGTGCATCCGAATTCAAACATTGGACAAATTAAAATGAGTAACTTATGTACGGAAATTTTCCAACTACAAGAAACTTCAATTATTAATGACTATGGTATTGAAGACGAAATTAAACGTGATATTTCTTGTAACTTGGGCTCATTAAATATTGTTAATGTAATGGAAAGCGGAAAATTCAGAGATTCAGTTCACTCTGGTATGGACGCATTAACTGTTGTGAGTGATGTAGCAAATATTCAAAATGCACCAGGAGTTAGAAAAGCTAACAGTGAATTACATTCAGTTGGTCTTGGTGTGATGAATTTACACGGTTACCTAGCAAAAAATAAAATTGGTTATGAGTCAGAAGAAGCAAAAGATTTTGCAAATATCTTCTTTATGATGATGAATTTCTACTCAATCGAACGTTCAATGGAAATCGCTAAAGAGCGTGGTATCAAATATCAAGACTTTGAAAAGTCTGATTATGCTAATGGCAAATATTTCGAGTTCTATACAACTCAAGAATTTGAACCTCAATTCGAAAAAGTACGTGAATTATTCGATGGTATGGCTATTCCTACTTCTGAGGATTGGAAGAAACTACAACAAGATGTTGAACAATATGGTTTATATCATGCATATAGATTAGCAATTGCTCCAACACAAAGTATTTCTTATGTTCAAAATGCAACAAGTTCTGTAATGCCAATCGTTGACCAAATTGAACGTCGTACTTATGGTAATGCGGAAACATTTTACCCTATGCCATTCTTATCACCACAAACAATGTGGTACTACAAATCAGCATTCAATACTGATCAGATGAAATTAATCGATTTAATTGCGACAATTCAAACGCATATTGACCAAGGTATCTCAACGATCCTTTATGTTAATTCTGAAATTTCTACACGTGAGTTAGCAAGATTATATGTATATGCGCACTATAAAGGATTAAAATCACTTTACTATACTAGAAATAAATTATTAAGTGTAGAAGAATGTACAAGTTGTTCTATCTAACAATTAAATGTTGAAAATGACAAACAGCTAATCATCTGGTCTGAATTAGCAGATGATTAGACTGCTATGTCTGTATTTGTCAATTATTGAGTAACATTACAGGAGGAAATTATATTCATGATAGCTGTTAATTGGAACACACAAGAAGATATGACGAATATGTTTTGGAGACAAAATATATCTCAAATGTGGGTTGAAACAGAATTTAAAGTATCAAAAGACATTGCAAGTTGGAAGACTTTATCTGAAGCTGAACAAGACACATTTAAAAAAGCATTAGCTGGTTTAACAGGCTTAGATACACATCAAGCAGATGATGGCATGCCTTTAGTTATGCTACATACGACTGACTTAAGGAAAAAAGCAGTTTATTCATTTATGGCGATGATGGAGCAAATACACGCGAAAAGCTATTCACATATTTTCACAACACTATTACCATCTAGTGAAACAAACTACCTATTAGATGAATGGGTTTTAGAGGAACCCCATTTAAAATATAAATCTGATAAAATTGTTGCTAATTATCACAAACTTTGGGGTAAAGAAGCTTCGATATACGACCAATATATGGCCAGAGTTACGAGTGTATTTTTAGAAACATTCTTATTCTTCTCAGGTTTCTATTATCCACTATATCTTGCTGGTCAAGGGAAAATGACGACATCAGGTGAAATCATTCGTAAAATTCTTTTAGATGAATCTATTCATGGTGTATTTACCGGTTTAGATGCACAGCATTTACGAAATGAACTATCTGAAAGTGAGAAACAAAAAGCAGATCAAGAAATGTATAAATTGCTAAATGACTTGTATTTAAATGAAGAGTCATACACAAAAATGTTATACGATGATCTTGGAATCACTGAAGATGTGCTAAACTATGTTAAATATAATGGAAACAAAGCACTTTCAAACTTAGGCTTTGAACCTTATTTTGAGGAACGTGAATTTAACCCAATCATTGAGAATGCCTTAGATACAACAACTAAAAACCATGACTTCTTCTCAGTAAAAGGTGATGGTTATGTATTAGCATTAAACGTAGAAGCATTACAAGATGATGACTTTGTATTTGACAACAAATAACAATTAAATTAAAAGACCTTCACATGTAAAGGGAAATAGCGATTCGTTTCGTCTTGTCTCCTACATGTTGAAGGTCTTTTTTTATGTGTATCTAACTCATTATGAGTCTGAGTAAGAAATCAATGCTCTAAGATGTACAATGCTATTTATATTGGCAGTAGTTGGCGGGGCCCCAACACAGAAGCAGGCGGAAAGTCAGCTAACAATATTGTGCAAGTTGGCGGGGCCCCAACATAGAAGCAGGCGGAAAGTCAGCTAACAATAATGTGCAAGTTGGCGGGGCCCCAACATAAAAGCAGGCGGAAAGTCAGCTAACAATATTGTGCAAGTTCGGGCGGGGCCCCAACATAAAGAAAAACTTTTTCCTTTAGAAATTATCACTTCCACATGAGTTTTACTCATGTATTCCTATTTTTAAGTACACATTAGCTGAGGCTAATGTTAAGAACCACTACTTAATCAATCATTAGTAGTTTTTATCATTTCCACTATTCCCAGACATCAAAATCTTAAGTGTTCTATTTTACTTTAAGTAAACAAAATACACATTCCGAAAAATTAAATTTCAGTTTAATTGCAAATATCAATAAAATTGACACTAAATTATTTGAAAGGCTATTGAAATTATGGTCAAAAAACGCTACTATTAATGAGAAATATTATCAATGATAATGATTATCATTAATTTAAAGGGAGAAAAATTTGTAATGAAGTATTTATTAAAGGGAAATATTTTGCTTCTATTACTAATATTGTTGACAATTATTTCGTTGTTCATAGGTGTGAGTGAACTATCAATTAAAGATTTACTACATTTAACTGAGTCACAGCGGAATATTTTATTCTCAAGCCGAATACCAAGGACGATGAGTATTTTAATTGCTGGAAGTTCGTTGGCTTTAGCAGGCTTGATAATGCAACAAATGATGCAAAATAAGTTTGTTAGTCCGACTACAGCTGGAACGATGGAATGGGCTAAACTAGGTATTTTAATTGCTTTATTGTTCTTTCCAACCGGTCATATTTTATTAAAACTAGTATTTGCTGTTATTTGCAGTATTTGCGGTACGTTTTTATTTGTTAAAATCATTGATTTTATAAAAGTGAAAGATGTCATTTTTGTACCGCTTTTAGGAATTATGATGGGTGGGATTGTTGCAAGTTTCACAACCTTCATCTCATTGCGCACGAATGCTGTTCAAAGCATTGGTAACTGGCTTAACGGGAACTTTGCCATTATCACAAGTGGACGCTATGAAATTTTATATTTAAGTATTCCTCTTTTAGCATTGACATATCTTTTTGCTAATCATTTCACGATTGTAGGAATGGGTAAAGACTTTACTAATAATTTAGGTTTGAGTTACGAAAAATTAATTAACATCGCATTGTTTATTACTGCAACTATTACAGCATTGGTAGTGGTGACTGTTGGAACATTACCGTTCTTAGGACTAGTAATACCAAATATTATTTCAATTTATCGAGGTGATCATTTGAAAAATGCTATCCCTCATACGATGATGTTAGGTGCCATCTTTGTATTATTTTCTGATATAGTTGGCAGAATTGTTGTTTATCCATATGAAATAAATATTGGTTTAACAATAGGTGTATTTGGAACAATCATTTTCCTTATCTTGCTTATGAAAGGTAGGAAAAATTATGCGCAACAATAATAAAAAAATAATGCTTTTAATTGCAGTAACGTTATTAATTAGTATGCTGTACTTATTTGTAGGTATTGATTTTGAAATATTTGAATATCAATTTTCAAGTCGTTTAAGAAAGTTCATATTAATTATTTTAGTAGGTGCTGCCATTGCAACTTCAGTGGTGATTTTTCAAGCGATTACAAATAACCGTCTATTGACACCATCAATAATGGGGTTAGATGCAGTTTATTTATTTATCAAAGTATTGCCAGTCTTTTTATTTGGAATTCAATCGGTATGGGTTACTAATGTATATTTGAACTTTATATTAACACTTATAACGATGGTGTTATTCGCACTAATCCTATTCCAAGGTATCTTTAAAATCGGACATTTTTCAATTTATTTTATCTTACTTATTGGTGTCCTTTTAGGAACATTTTTTAGAAGCATAACAGGTTTTATTCAACTGATTATGGATCCTGAGTCATTTTTAGCAATACAAAGTAGTATGTTTGCTAATTTTAATGCTTCTAATTCGAATTTAGTTACTTTCTCAGCAGTGCTATTAGTAATCTTATTAGTCATTACAATTTTACTATTGCCTTATTTAGATGTATTGCTTTTAGGTCGTGCTGAAGCAATTAATCTTGGGATATCGTATGAAAAATTAACGCGAATTCTACTTGTAATAGTCTCAGTTTTAGTTTCTGTGTCAACTGCATTAGTAGGACCAATTACATTTTTAGGTTTATTAACTGTAAATCTAGCGCATGAACTAATGAAGACGTATGAACATAAGTATATTTTAATTGCGACAATTTGCTTGAGTTGGATTAGTTTATTTAGTGCGCAATGGGTAGTTGAAAGTGTGTTTGAAGCTACGACAGAAATGAGTATACTTATTGATTTGATTGGTGGAAGTTATTTCATTTATCTATTAGTTAGAAGGAGAAATGCGCAATGATTCAAGTTGAAAATTTAACTAAAACTATAAATAATCAAATGATATTGGAAGATATTAGCATAGATATCGAAAAAGGTAAATTGACTTCTTTAATTGGACCTAATGGTGCGGGTAAGAGTACTTTACTTTCAGCGATATGTAGGTTAATTCGTTTTGAGAACGGTGAAGTGAAAATAGATGGACAGCTCATGTCTGATTATAAAAATAATGACTTGTCGAAAAAAATATCTATATTAAAACAAACAAACCATACTGAAATGAATATTACGGTAGAGCAGTTGGTAAACTTTGGACGATTCCCTTATTCTAAAGGTCGTTTGACGAAAGAGGATCATGATATTGTCAATGATGCGCTAGATTTGTTGCAACTACAAGATATCAGAAATCGTAATATTAAGTCATTATCTGGTGGACAACGTCAGCGTGCATACATTGCAATGACAATAGCACAAGATACTGAATATATTTTGCTAGATGAACCATTAAATAATTTAGATATGAAGCATGCTGTTCAAATTATGCAAACGTTAAAAATGTTAGCGCATAAAATGAATAAAGCGATTGTCATTGTGTTACATGATATTAACTTTGCGTCCTGTTATTCAGATCAGATTGTAGCATTGAAAAACGGACAACTAGTTAAGTCAGATTTGAAAGATAATGTCATTCAAAGTAGTGTTTTAAGTGATTTATATGACATGAATATTCAAATTGAACATATAAGAAATCAAAGGATTTGTTTATATTTTAAGGATTGATAATTTGGAGACACTTTAAAGGGGTGATGCGCCAATTAAAGAAGGGTTAAACGTAAAGCATTTATTTATATTTCACATCAAGCACACAGATTAAGCCAAAAGAGGAGAATATTATATTATGAAGAAAACAGTCTTATATTTAGTATTAGCAGTAATGTTTTTATTAGCGGCATGCGGTAACAATTCTGATAAAGAACAATCAAAATCAGAAACTAAAGGTTCTAAAGATACAGTAAAAATTGAAAATAACTATAAAATGCGTGGCGAGAAAAAAGATGGTAGTGACGCTAAAAAAGTTAAAGAAACTGTTGAAGTACCAAAAAATCCTAAAAATGCAGTTGTGTTAGACTATGGCGCATTAGATGTAATGAAAGAAATGGGCTTATCAGATAAAGTAAAAGCATTACCTAAAGGGGAAGGCGGTAAGTCATTACCGAATTTCTTAGAATCATTTAAAGATGATAAATATACAAACGTTGGTAATTTAAAAGAAGTGAATTTTGATAAAATTGCTGCGACGAAACCCGAAGTAATCTTTATCTCTGGACGTACAGCTAATCAAAAGAATTTAGATGAATTCAAAAAAGCTGCACCTAAAGCGAAAATTGTTTATGTTGGTGCAGATGAAAAGAACTTAATTGGTTCAATGAAACAAAACACTGAAAATATCGGAAAAATTTACGATAAAGAAGATAAAGCTAAAGAATTAAATAAAGATTTAGATAACAAAATTGCTTCAATGAAAGATAAAACGAAAAACTTCAATAAAACTGTTATGTATTTACTAGTTAACGAAGGTGAATTATCAACATTTGGACCTAAAGGTCGTTTTGGTGGATTAGTTTACGATACATTAGGATTCAATGCAGTTGATAAAAAAGTAAGTAATAGCAATCATGGACAAAATGTTTCTAACGAATATGTTAATAAAGAAAATCCAGATGTTATTTTAGCGATGGATAGAGGTCAAGCGATAAGTGGTAAATCAACTGCGAAACAAGCATTAAATAATCCTGTATTAAAAAATGTTAAAGCAATTAAAGAAGACAAAGTATATAATTTAGATCCTAAATTATGGTACTTTGCAGCTGGATCAACTACAACTACAATTAAACAAATTGAGGAACTTGATAAAGTTGTAAAATAATTTTAAAAGAGGGGAACAATGGTTAAAGGTCTTAATCATTGCTCCCCTCTTTTCTTTAAAAAAGGAAATCTGGGACGTCAATCAATGTCCTAGACTCTAAAATGTTCTGTTGTCAGTCGTTGGTTGAATGAACATGTACTTGTAACAAGTTCATTTCAATACTAGTGGGCTCCAAACATAGAGAAATTTGATTTTCAATTTCTACTGACAATGCAAGTTGGCGGGGCCCAAACATAGAGAATTTCAAAAAGGAATTCTACAGAAGTGGTGCTTTATCATGTCTGACCCACTCCCTATAATGTTTTGACTATGTTGTTTAAATTTCAAAATAAATATGATAGTGATATTTACAGCGATTGTTAAACCGAGATTGGCAATTTGGACAACGCTCTACCATCATATATTCATTGATTGTTAATTCGTGTTTGCATACACCGCATAAGATTGCTTTTTCGTTAAATGAAGGCTCAGACCAACGCTTAATGGCGTGCTTTTCAAACTCATTATGGCACTTATAGCATGGATAGTATTTATTACAACATTTAAATTTAATAGCAATAATATCTTCTTCGGTAAAATAATGGCGACAGCGTGTTTCAGTATCGATTAATGAACCATAAACTTTAGGCATAGACAAAGCTCCTTAACTTACGATTCCTTTGGATGTTCACCAATAATGCGAACTTCACGATTTAATTCAATGCCAAATTTTTCTTTGACGGTCTTTTGTACATAATGAATAAGGTTTTCATAATCTGTAGCAGTTCCATTGTCTACATTTACCATAAAACCAGCGTGTTTGGTTGAAACTTCAACGCCGCCAATACGGTGACCTTGCAAATTAGAATCTTGTATCAATTTACCTGCAAAATGACCAGGCGGTCTTTGGAATACACTACCACATGAAGGATACTCTAAAGGTTGTTTAGATTCTCTACGTTCTGTTAAATCATCCATTTTAGCTTGTATTTCAGTCATTTTACCAGGAGCTAAAGTAAATGCAGCTTCTAATACAACTAAGTGTTCTTTTTGAATAATGCTATTACGATAATCTAACTCTAATTCTTTTGTTGTAAGTTTAATTAACGAGCCTTGTTCGTTTACGCAAAGCGCATAGTCTATACAATCTTTAACTTCGCCACCATAAGCGCCAGCATTCATATACACTGCACCACCAATTGAACCTGGAATACCACATGCAAATTCAAGGCCAGTAAGTGCGTAATCACGAGCAACACGTGAGACATCAATAATTGCAGCGCCGCTACCGGCTATTATCGCATCATCAGATACTTCGATATGATCTAGTGATAATAAACTAATTACAATACCGCGAATACCACCTTCACGGATAATAATATTTGAGCCATTTCCTAAATATGTAACAGGAATCTCATTTTGATAGGCATATTTAACAACTGCTTGTACTTCTTCATTTTTAGTAGGGGTAATGTAAAAGTCGGCATTACCACCTGTTTTAGTATAAGTGTATCGTTTTAAAGGTTCATCAACTTTAATTTTTTCATTTGGGATAAGTTGTTGTAAAGCTTGATAGATGTCTTTATTTATCACTTCTCAGTACATCCTTTCTCATGTCTTTAATATCATATAGTATTATACCAATTTTAAAATTCATTTGCGAAAATTGAAAAGAAAGTATTAGAATTAGTATAATTATAAAATACGGCATTATTGTCGTTATAAGTATTTTTTACATAGTTTTTCAAAGTATTGTTGCTTTTGCATCTCATATTGTCTAATTGTTAAGCTATGTTGCAATATTTGGTGTTTTTTTGTATTGAATTGCAAAGCAATATCATCATTAGTTGATAAGAGGTAATCAAGTGCAAGATAAGATTCAAATGTTTGGGTATTCATTTGAATGATATGTAGACGCACCTGTTGTTTTAGTTCATGAAAATTGTTAAACTTCGCCATCATAACTTTCTTAGTATATTTATGATGCAAACGATAAAACCCTACATAATTTAAGCGTTTTTCATCTAAGGATGTAATATCATGCAAATTTTCTACACCTACTAAAATATCTAAAATTGGCTCTGTTGAATATTTAAAATGATGCGTACCGCCAATATGTTTTGTATATTTTACTGGGCTGTCTAAGAGGTTGAATAATAATGATTCAATTTCAGTGTATTGTGATTGAAAACAATTAGTTAAATCACTATTAATGAATGGTTGAACATTTGAATACATGATAAACTCCTTTGATATTGAAAATTAATTTAATCACGATAAAGTCTGGAATACTATAACATAATTCATTTTCATAATAAACATGTTTTTGTATAATGAATCTGTTAAGGAGTGCAATCATGAAAAAAATTGTTATTATCGCTGTTTTAGCGATTTTATTTGTAGTAATAAGTGCTTGTGGTAATAAAGAAAAAGAGGCACAACATCAATTTACTAAGCAATTTAAAGATGTTGAGCAAAAACAAAAAGAATTACAACATGTCATGGATAATATACATTTGAAAGAAATTGATCATCTAAGTAAAACTGATACAACTGATAAAAATAGTAAAGAATTTAAGGCACTACAAGAAGATGTTAAAAACCATCTCATACCTAAATTTGAAGCATATTATAAGTCAGCAAAAAATTTGCCTGATGATACAATGAAAGTTAAGAAATTAAAAAAAGAATATATGACGCTTGCAAATGAGAAGAAGGATGCGATATATCAATTAAAAAAATTCATAGGTTTATGTAATCAATCTATCAAGTATAACGAAGACATTTTAGATTATACGAAACAATTTGAAAAAAATAGATACAAAGTTGAATCAGAAATTAAATTAGCTGATAATAAAAGTGAAGCAACTAATCTTACGACAAAATTAGAACATAATAATAAAGCGTTAAGAGATACTGCGAAGAAGAACCTAGATGATAGTAAAGAAAATGAAGTAAAAGGCGCGATTAAAAATCACATTATGCCAATGATTGAAAAGCAAATTACCGATATTAACCAAACTAATATTAGTGATAAGCATGTTAATAATGCAAGGAAAAACGCAATAGAAATGTATTACAGTCTGCAGAACTATTATAATACACGTATTGAAACAATAAAGGTTAGTGAGAAGTTATCAAAAGTCGATGTAGATAAGTTGCCGAAAAAGGGTATAGATATAACTCACGGCGATAAAGCCTTTGAAAAAAAGCTTGAAAAATTAGAAGAAAAATAACTATAATCATTTTTCAAAGTTAAAAATTTTGAATTTATGGTTAACATGTCAACTTACTATGTGTATAATGGTAAACATTGATATTAACTATATGTATAAAAATGTCACGCAGATGCTATTTAAATGTGATAAATATTTTTAGAGGTGAATAGAGTGGCTATAAAGCTAAGTTCAATTGACCAATTTGAACAGGTTATTGAGGAAAATAAATATGTTTTTGTATTAAAACATAGTGAAACTTGTCCAATATCGGCAAATGCGTACGATCAATTTAATAAATTTTTATATGAACGCGATATGGACGGTTATTATTTGATTGTCCAACAAGAACGCGATTTGTCAGATTATATTGCTAAAAAAACGAACGTTAAACATGAATCACCTCAAGCATTTTATTTTGTAAATGGTGAAATGGTTTGGAATCGAGACCACGGTGATATCAATGTGTCGTCATTAGCACAAGCAGAAGAATAATGAAACTATAGGGTTGGAACATTTTGCCTTACACTACTAGACGTGAATAGCACAACTTAAATTCGTGTGAATCAGAGTAGTTTGGCTATAATGATGTTCTGACCTTTTATTTTATGTCACCTTTAGAAGCAGTTAAGTTAGTACTTTTTTACAAACATATGTATAATATATTCGAGTATTTTTATTGAAAATATTTTGGAAAACGACGAATCCAATAAGAAAATTTAAACATGATTTGTAAGTTAGTTTAATAGGAAATATATGCTAAACCAAAAGAAGCATATTGTTATTTACTGGAATAATTAATAATCATGTCATGTTAAATGTTAGCATATAATCACGAGATAAAATCTAAAATTTAAGATTAATCTTTTATGAATAAAAAACGTATCACAACAAATAATAAAGTAAGGTGGTCAAGGTTATGAAAGTATTAGTAGCCATGGATGAGTTTCATGGAATTATTTCAAGTTATCAAGCTAATAGATATGTTGAAGAGGCAGTTGCAAGCCAAATTGAAACTGCAGATGTAGTTCAAGTACCATTGTTTAATGGAAGACATGAATTATTAGATTCTGTATTTTTATGGCAATCTGGGCAAAAGTATCGTATACCAGTACATGATGCAGATATGAATGAAGTTGAAGGTGTTTACGGACAAACTGATACAGGGATGACCGTTATCGAGGGGAATTTATTTTTAAAAGGTAAAAAACCAATTGTTGAACGAACAAGTTATGGTTTAGGAGAAATGATTAAACATGCATTAGATAACGACGCAAAACATGTTGTAATTTCACTAGGTGGGATTGATAGTTTTGATGCTGGTGCAGGTATGTTACAAGCATTAGGTGCTCAATTCTATGATGACGAAGGGCGTGTCGTAGATATGAGACAAGGTGCTGGTGTAATTAAATATATTCGTCGTATGGATATGTCGAACTTACACCCTAAAATGGAAACAGCAAGAATTCAAGTAATGTCGGATTTTTCAAGTCGATTATATGGTAAGCAAAGTGAAATCATGCAAACTTATGATGCGCATCAGTTGAATCATAATCAAGCAGCAGAAATCGATAATTTAATTTGGTATTTTAGTGAGTTATTTAAAAGTGAATTGAAAATTGCAATTGGTCCAGTTGAACGTGGTGGTGCTGGTGGTGGAATTGCAGCAGTCTTGAATGGACTGTATCAAGCTGAAATATTAACCAGTCATGCATTAGTAGACCAACTAACACATTTAGAAAATTTAGTTGAACAAGCGGATTTAATTATTTTTGGAGAAGGATTAAATGAAAATGATCAGTTGCTAGAAACGACAACATTGCGTATTGCAGAACTTTGTCATAAACATCAAAAGGTTGCCATTGCAATTTGTGCAACTGCTGAAAAGTTTGATTTATTTGAATCACAAGGGGTTACAGCAATGTTTAATACATTTATCGATATGCCAGAAACTTATACTGACTTTAAAATGGGGTTACAAATTAGGCATTATACGGTTCAGTCTTTAAAACTGTTGAAAACACATTTTAATGTTGAGGTTTAGTAAAGAAGGACTAAATTGGTGATGCTGTCATGATGGTTAATAACATTTATGATGGTTAGCAAAACGAATTAGAAGATCGAAAGTATACGTAAAAAATATGAAAAATCACGCTATCATTGCACTGAATGTTAGCGTGATTTTTATATATTAATTAAGCCTGAGTTGAACTAGTATATAATCGTTGGTTTTTAGTGATTTTCAGCGATATCTTCTACAATTCCAATGATTACTTGTACTGCTTTTTCCATAACATCAATGGATGCATATTCATATGGGCCGTGGAAGTTACCGCAACCTGTAAAGATGTTTGGAGTTGGTAACCCCATAAATGACAATTGTGAACCATCTGTACCACCGCGAATAGGTTCAGTGTTTGCTGGAATATCTAATTTGGCAAAGACACGTTTAGGTATATCAATAATATGAGGCAATGGTAATATTTTTTCTGCCATATTGAAATATTGATCCGATATATCAACTTTAACTGGATAATTTTCAAAATGGGCATTGATATCGTCACGTATTTCTAAAATACGTTTCTTACGCAATTCGAATTGTTTTTTATCATGATCACGAATAATGTATTGCAAAGTTGCTTTTTCAACAGTTCCTTCAAAGTTCATTAAGTGATAAAAGCCTTCGTATCCTTCTGTTCGCTCCGGAACTTCACTATCAGGTAGCAAACTATCGAATTGTTCACCTAAACGTATTGCGTTTACCATTGCATTTTTAGCTGAACCAGGATGAACATTTACACCGTGGCATGTAATAACCGCTTCAGCAGCGTTAAAGCTTTCATATTGTAATTCTCCATATTGACTACCATCCATAGTATAAGCAAAATCAGCATTGAAGCGGTCAACATCAAATTTATGTGGACCACGACCGATTTCTTCGTCTGGTGTAAATCCAATGCGAATGGTACCATGTTTAATTTCTGGATGTTCTTGTAAATAACAAATAGCTTCCATAATTTCCACAATACCCGCTTTATCGTCTGCACCTAGTAACGATGTACCATCAGTTACCATTAATGTATGACCAACTAAACTGTTAAGTTCTGGAAATACTTTAGGATCTAAGACACGTTTAGTATTGCCTAGTTTGTATGGCTTACCATCATAGTTTTCAATAATTTGCGGTTTAACATTTGAAGCATTGAAATCAGGTGATGTATCAACATGCGCCAAAAATCCAACTGTTGGGACGTCGACATCGATGTTACTTTCTAATGTAGCAAATAAGTAGCCATTTTCATCTAAATCAGTTGGCAATCCTAATTGTTGTAATTCTTTTTCTAATAAATGTAACAAATCCCATTGCTTTTCAGTTGAAGGTGTTGTTGTAGATTTTGGATCAGATTGCGTATCAATTGTCGTATATCTTGTTAATCTATCTATCAATTGGTTCTTCATTATATTCGACCCCTTAAACTCTATTATTCATGTTGTAAGATTTTTTATATGTCTTACCTTTGATTTTACCATACAGTTGTTTGATACGTGTGTATAGGTAATATAGAATTTCAGAAACTAATATACCGAAAGCAATCGCACCTGAAATCAGTGTAACTTCTAAAAATGTATTTACAGCACTTGTATAATCATTTGATACTAAAAAACGAGTCGCTTGATAAGCTGCACCACCAGGTACTAATGGTATAATGCCTGGCACTATGAATATAATTACCGGTCGTTTATATCTGCGACTCATAGTATGACTCATTAAGCCTAAAATTAAGCTTCCCAAAAATGAAGCGCCAACTTTTCCAAACTCTAAATCTACCGTTAATTGGTAAATCGTCCATGCAATGGCACCCACAAATCCACATGCTACTAAGAGGCGTTTGGGTGCATTGAAAATGATAGAGAAAAGTACTGTTGATATAAAGCTGATTGTAAAATGAAATAAATAAAATAGCATGCTTTAACAGTCCTTCCTTAAATGATTAATAAAACGATTGCGACACCAGCACCGATTGCGAATGCTGTTAATGCAGCTTCAACACCGCGAGACATACCTGCAAGTAATTCACCCGCTAATAAATCTCGAATGGCATTGGTAATTAATATACCAGGGACAAGTGGCATGACACTGGCTATAGTAATGATATCTTGATTGGTTGCAATGCCTAATTTAGTAAATGTGGCTGCAATGGATATGACCACAGCGGCTGCAACAAACTCTGAGAAAAATTTAATTTGTATATAGCGTTGCACAAAGCTGAATGTTAAAAATGCGGATCCGCCAGCAATGACTGCAATCCAACAATCTGATGCGACACCACCAAACATAAATAGGAAGAAGCCACATGCAATGGCAGCTGCAAAGAAATTCGTTAAAAAAGAATATTGTAATGATGCATGCTGTAAATGAATAAATTCAGATTTAGCTTCATCAATTGTGAGTTCTTTATTTGATATTTTACGTGAAAGACTATTCGTTAAAGCGATTTTCTCTAAATCTGTTGTACGCTCTTGTACACGAATTAATCTTGTACTTGTTCGATCGTTTAATGAAAAAATAATTGCAGTTGAACTGACAAAACTATATGTATTATGAAGACCATAACTATGTGCGATACGGTTCATTGTATCTTCAACTCGATATGTTTCAGCACCTGATTCAAGTAAAATTCTACCTGCAATTAATACAACATCAATCACTTTGTTTTCATCTATAATTGTGATTGAATCTGGCATATCAATTCACCTCCAATGATATGTGTTATTTATTTGAACAATTGAAGTTTACAACTTGTTGTTACAACTTTCAATAGTGAGACTTTGTGTTAGTATGATGAACTTGTATGGTTCAAATTTAAATAAGAAAAACTGTTAATCTTTGCTATTATACTATGATTTAATAATAGCAAAGGATTAACAGTTTTGTCGTTGTTATAAATTGATAATAGGGTTAAACATTACTTTGTTTCGCCCTTGATTTTTGGCTACATGCACCATATCGTCTGCATCTTTAAACACTTTACGCTGTGATTTTGGATCGTCATCTGTTAAATAACCAACACCGATAGACACTGACAATTTAATAACTTCTTTGTTTGGTAAATGGAATGATGATTTTTCAACACCCGAACGAATATTTTCAGCTAATTTAACACTTTGATCAAGTGAATAATTGTGAATGACAACTGAGAACTCTTCGCCACCATTTCTAAAAATTTTAAATTGATTCGGCACATAGTTTTTAAGTAATTGAGACATTTGTTTTAATACAGCATCACCTGATTTGTGTGAGTAGGTATCATTGACATCTTTAAATCCATCGATATCGATTAATAATAATGCGATACTTTGATGTTCTTTTTCAGCTTTTCGTGAAATTTCATTTAAATGTCTATCAAATTCTTTTACATTACCTAAGCCTGTTAAGTAATCATATTTATCTTCGTTTTCATAACGATTTACGAGTGAGAAGAAATGCCAAATATCGACAAATGTTATCGCTGAAGCTAAAGTGATAATTAATGAAATTGGTATTAAAATGATAACTTCCGATAGTGTGTAAATAGGACTCACTAACGCGACACCAAATAAAATGATTATTGTAACAACATTAAGTATTAATAATGATAGCACATCATTTTGTTTTAAAAATGGTCCAATAGCACTTGTTACTGCAGCAATAACAATCAACGTAACACCGTACATAATCGAGTTGTTAAATACTACAATTTCAACAATTGCTACAATTACTGTGGCAGATAATGTATAGACCATATTTGTAAATCTACCTAAAAACAATAAAGGAACGAATGTTAAGTGAATTAAATAATCTTCACGATAAGGGATAGGGTAGACAGATAATAATAATGATACGATTGTCATTAAAACAGTGACATAAGCCTTAGAAAAAACCATACGTTTGTTTTCTGAATACTGTAAGCGATGGAATAAATAGATTCCAGCGACTATAACAGATATATTGTATATAAATGCTTCGAACATGTCTGAATCGACTCCTTTAATTGACCACTAGCTATTGTAAGTGAAAACTTACAATTTGTCATTAGTTTACATATAAAATTAATGTATGATATAGACTTTGATGTTAAAATGTTGCCTTAAATGATATGATGAAAAAATGAATAATAGGCGATATATAAGAAATGAATCGTATAGTTGTAAATATGATATCATTGATTGAACGAATTAATTTATAATAAAGCTATAAGATATACGTAGAAAATAGATATATCATTCTATAAAGACAATATTAAATAAATATAACGTTAAAAACAATTAATATCGATGAAGGTGAATAAATGGTTACATTATTACTAGTTGCAGTAACAATGATTGTCAGTTTGACGATAACACCAATTGTTATTGCAATATCGAAAAGATTAAATTTAGTTGATAAACCAAATTTTAGAAAAGTACACACTAAACCTATTTCAGTTATGGGTGGTACAGTGATTCTCTTTTCATTTTTAATAGGTATTTGGATTGGTCATCCTATTGAAACAGAAATCAAACCACTTATTATTGGTGCGATTATTATGTACGTACTTGGGCTTGTAGATGATATCTACGATTTGAAACCGTATATAAAATTGGCTGGTCAAATTGCCGCTGCCTTAGTAGTTGCTTTTTATGGTGTGACTATTGATTTTATTTCGTTGCCAATGGGTACAACGATTCATTTTGGATTTCTTAGTATTCCAATTACTGTGATTTGGATTGTTGCTATTACAAATGCAATTAACTTAATTGATGGACTCGATGGTTTGGCGTCGGGTGTTTCTGCAATCGGACTCATTACAATAGGGTTCATTGCAATTTTACAAGCTAATATTTTCATAACGATGATTTGTTGTGTTTTATTAGGCTCTTTAATTGGGTTTTTATTTTACAATTTCCATCCTGCCAAAATATTTTTAGGTGATAGTGGGGCTTTAATGATTGGATTTATCATCGGATTCCTTTCTTTACTCGGATTCAAAAATATTACAATTATTGCATTGTTCTTCCCAATTGTTATCTTAGCAGTTCCATTCATTGATACTTTGTTCGCAATGATTCGACGTGTGAAAAAAGGGCAGCATATAATGCAAGCTGATAAATCGCATTTGCATCATAAACTATTAGCTTTAGGCTACACACATAGACAAACAGTATTATTAATCTATTCAATCTCTATTTTATTTAGTCTTTCGAGCATTATTTTGTATGTATCGCCACCATTAGGTGTTGTATTAATGTTTGTATTAATCATATTTAGTATTGAATTAATTGTTGAATTTACAGGATTAATAGATAACAACTACCGACCAATATTAAATTTAATTAGTCGTAAGTCATCTCATAAAGAGGAATAGGGAATGAAAGCATAGCTGTATGGGATAATTTGTATTATATGGCTTTACTCTTTACAATTTTTTTGTATTAAATTTCAAATATAAAAAGCACTGCCATAAACGTGTACTTCAATTGTCGTTTAATAATACGCAATTGATATTTACCGTCTTATGATAGTGCTTTTTATTTTTATTCAGTTGGTATATCGAAAGGTAACTGCTTTGGAGTTTCTTCAGTCAAATCGAAATTTCCTGCAGTCATTTGATTTAAAAAGTTAATAAACGCTTCATAGTCACTTTTAACGACATCGATATAGTAGCTTACCTTATCAGTGTAAGTTTGGTTTCTTAACATAAAATGAGTTGAAGCTAATTCATATTCAAATTTACCAGTTTGATCATAATTCAGTGTTACTATACATGGTACTGCTTCTCGTAGTTCGACACGCCCGATATCATAAATGACGTCTCTAACAGCACCGCTATAGGCGCGAATTAAACCGCCACCACCTAATTTAATACCACCAAAATATCTTGTTACTACGACACACGCATTATGAACATCGAGCTTTTTTAATATGTCTAACATTGGGACACCGGCAGTTCCTGTCGGTTCACCATCATCATTCGCTTTTTGAATATTCATTTCAGGTCCAATAGTATATGCAGAACAATTATGAGTGGCATCTTTATGTTCTTTTTTTATTGCAGCAATAAATGCTTTAGCTTCATCTTCATTTTGAACAGGTTTGATATGAGCAATGAATCTTGATTTACTAATCACATTTTCAATAATGTGTTCTTTTTTAACAGTAATGATATTTTGTGTCATAATAACTCCTTAATTCATAAGCTTAAGATTATTTAATCTTCATTATACACTGAAAATGACATGACTATAAATCGTTTGATTGCCATTTTCTTTTTAACTGAAATATTGTATCATTGCTATGAGTATATTTTAGGAGGACGACTATGAAAATTGCTGTGATGACCGATTCTACAAGTTATCTGTCGCAGGACTTAATCGATAAATATAATATTCAAATAGCGCCATTAAGTGTGACTTTTGAAGATGGCAAGATTATACCAGAAGAAAAAGTTCGTACTAAAAAGCGTGCCATTCAAACATTAGAAAAGAAAGTATTAGATATTGTAAAAGACTTTGAAGAAGTAACTTTATTTGTCATAAATGGAGATCATTTCGAAGATGGTCAAGCGTTATACAAAAAGTTACAAGATGATTGTCCTTCAGCTTATCAAGTAGCATACTCTGAGTTTGGTCCAGTTGTTGCAGCACATTTAGGTTCTGGTGGATTAGGTTTAGGCTATGTTGGCAGAAAAATAAGATTAACATAATTATAAAATTTTAATAAAAGAGTCTATATTGTAATTGGAAATTATCTCTCGTATACATGGCTTTAAATGTTCATCATTTGAAAGCCAAAATGCTAAAGATATAAGAAAATCATTATAATATTAGGCTCTTTTTTACGTTGAAATGAGGTTTTAAGCATTAAACATTACGGGAAATTAATTCATCCTCATACTTCACTTACTAATGAAAAAATTAAAAAAGAAGTAACAGGTGTCATCAAACAAAATTCAAACTATTATTGTGTTCAATGTGAAAGTACAAATCCAAAGCATTTTTATCAGTATGATTCCTCAGTACATTCCAAGAAAATTGTATATTGCAGAAATTGTATATCACTGGGTCGAATGGATAATGTAACAAGATATAAAATAACAGAGAGTTCGCAAAGTTCATCACAAGCATATTATCATCTCTCATTTGAATTGTCGGAACAGCAGTCTTATGCCTCAGAACATATTGTTCGAGCCATTAGAAAGAGACAAACGATTTTGTTATATGCCGTAACAGGTGCAGGTAAGACAGAAATGATGTTTCAAGGCATTCAATATGCAAGAATACAGGGAGATAATATAGCTATTGTGTCACCACGTGTAGATGTTGTTGTAGAAATTAGTAAACGTATTAAAGACGCATTTCTTAATGAAGATATAGACATACTACACCAGCAATCAAGACAACAATTTGAAGGGCATTTTGTTGTATGCACAGTGCATCAACTTTACCGATTCAAACAGCACTTTGATACTATTTTTATTGATGAAGTCGATGCCTTTCCTTTATCAATGGATAAAAATTTACAACAAGCATTGAAGTCATCTTCTAAAGTTGAACATGCAACAATTTATATGACAGCAACACCACCGAAACAACTTCTGTCAGAGATTCCCCACGAAAATATAATTAAATTGCCAGCTCGCTTTCATAAAAAATCACTTCCAGTTCCTAAATATCGTTATTTCAAACTTAATAATAAGAAGATTCAGAAAATGTTATACCGAATTTTACAAGATCAAATTAATAATCAACGTTATACACTGGTGTTTTTTAACAATATAGAAACAATGATTAAAACATTTTCGGTTTATAAGCAGAAAATTACTAAATTAACATACGTCCATAGCGAGGATGTTTTTCGCTTTGAAAAAGTTGAACAATTAAGGAATGGACATTTCGATGTCATTTTTACTACGACAATATTAGAACGTGGATTTACAATGGCAAATTTGGATGTTGTTGTTATCGATGCACATCAATATACTCAAGAGGCTTTAATACAAATTGCTGGACGTGTTGGACGAAAATTAGAATGTCCTACTGGAAAAGTATTGTTTTTTCATGAAGGGGTAAGTATGAATATGATTCAAGCTAAAAAAGAGATTCAAAGGATGAACAAATTAGCATTAAAAAGAGGTTGGATTGATGAATAATTGTTTGAGTTGTGGTGCTAAGTTATATGAAAATATAACCATTTATAATTTGTTCAAGAAACCTAATAGATTATGTGACAGATGCAAAGAGAATTGGGACAATATTAAACTTGATATTAAAGCAAGGCGATGTTCAAGGTGCTTAAAACACTTAAATCAAGATGAAGCGTATTGTTTAGACTGCAAGTTTCTATCGGCACACTTTAATTTAATGGAACAATTATATTGTCAATTTCAATATGACGGTTTAATGAAAGAGATGATACATCAGTATAAATTTTTGAAAGACTATTATTTATGTGAATTATTGGCACATTTGATTGAAATACCACAAACATCTTATGACTATATTGTGCCAATTCCTTCTTCGCCGGCACATGATTTATCTAGAACATTTAACCCGGTAGAAGCAGTACTAAAAGCTAAAGGGATTCGCTTTGATAAGATTTTAAAGATGTCAAATAGACCAAAACAGTCTCATTTAACTAAGAAAGAGCGTCTGGCAGATGAAAATCCATTTATTATTGATACGGAATTAGATTTAAATGGTAAGGAAATATTACTCGTTGACGATATTTATACAACTGGATTAACAATTCATCGTGCAGGGTGTAAATTATATGCTAAAAATATCAGAAAATTCAAAGTGTTTGCGTTTGCACGATAGCGTAAAAATGTTAAAATATAATAAAGAGTTACCAATAAAGAGGTTTAAGGAGAGATTACTATGATTAGATTTGAAATTCATGGAGATAACCTCACTATCACAGATGCTATTCGCAACTATATTGAGGAAAAAATTGGTAAGTTGGAACGTTATTTTAATGACGTACCAAATGCAGTGGCGCATGTTAAAGTTAAAACTTATTCAAATTCAGCTACTAAAATTGAAGTAACAATTCCATTGAAAAATGTTACGTTAAGAGCTGAAGAGCGAAACGATGATTTATACGCAGGTATTGATTTAATTAATAATAAACTTGAAAGACAAGTTCGAAAATATAAAACACGTATTAATCGTAAGAGCCGTGATCGAGGAGATCAAGAAGTGTTTGTTGCCGAATTACAAGAAATGCAAGAAACACAAGTTGATAATGACGCTTACGATGATAACGAGATAGAAATTATTCGTTCAAAAGAATTCAGCTTAAAACCAATGGATTCAGAAGAAGCGGTATTACAAATGAATCTATTAGGTCATGACTTCTTTGTATTCACAGACAGAGAAACTGATGGAACAAGTATCGTTTACCGCCGTAAAGACGGTAAATATGGCTTGATTCAAACTAGTGAACAATAAATTAAGTTTAAAGCACTTGTGTTTTTGCACAAGTGCTTTTTTATACTCCAAAAGCAAATTATGACTATTTCATAGTTCGATAATGTAATTTGTTGAATGAAACATAGTGACTATGCTAATGTTAATGGATGTATATATTTGAATGTTAAGTTAATAATAGTATGTCAGTCTATTGTATAGTCCGAGTCGAAAATCGTAAAATATTTATAATATAATTTATTAGGAAGTATAATTGCGTATTGAGAATATATTTATTAGTGATAAACTTGTTGACAACAGAATGTGAATGAAGTATGTCATAAATATATTTATATTGATTCTACAAATGAGTAAATAAGTATAATTTTCTAACTATAAATGATAAGATATATTGTTGTAGGCCAAACAGTTTTTTAGCTAAAGGAGCGAACGAAATGGGATTTTTATCAAAAATTCTTGATGGCAATAATAAAGAAATTAAACAGTTAGGTAAACTTGCTGATAAAGTAATCGCTTTAGAAGAAAAAACGGCAATTTTAACTGATGAAGAAATTCGTAATAAAACGAAACAATTCCAAACAGAATTAGCTGACATTGATAATGTCAAAAAGCAAAATGATTATTTAGATAAAATTTTACCAGAAGCATATGCACTTGTTAGAGAAGGCTCTAAACGTGTATTCAATATGACACCATATAAAGTTCAAATTATGGGTGGTATTGCAATTCATAAAGGTGATATCGCTGAGATGAGAACAGGTGAAGGTAAAACATTAACAGCGACAATGCCAACATACTTAAATGCATTAGCTGGTAGAGGTGTTCACGTTATTACAGTCAATGAATACTTATCAAGTGTTCAAAGTGAAGAAATGGCTGAGTTATATAACTTCTTAGGTTTGACTGTCGGATTAAACTTAAACAGTAAGACGACAGAAGAAAAACGTGAAGCATACGCACAAGACATTACTTACAGTACTAATAATGAGCTAGGTTTTGATTACTTACGAGATAACATGGTGAATTATTCTGAAGATAGAGTAATGCGTCCATTACATTTTGCAATCATTGATGAGGTTGACTCAATTTTAATCGACGAGGCACGTACGCCATTAATTATTTCTGGTGAAGCTGAAAAGTCAACGTCACTTTATACACAAGCAAATGTTTTTGCGAAAATGTTAAAACAGGACGAAGATTATAAATACGATGAAAAAACGAAAGCTGTACATTTAACAGAACAAGGTGCGGATAAAGCTGAACGTATGTTCAAAGTTGAAAACTTATATGATGTACAAAATGTTGATGTTATTAGTCATATCAACACAGCTTTACGTGCGCACGTTACATTACAACGTGACGTAGACTATATGGTTGTTGATGGCGAAGTATTAATTGTCGATCAATTTACAGGACGTACAATGCCAGGCCGTCGTTTCTCGGAAGGTTTACACCAAGCTATTGAAGCGAAGGAAGGCGTTCAAATTCAAAATGAATCTAAAACTATGGCGTCTATTACATTCCAAAACTATTTCAGAATGTACAATAAACTTGCGGGTATGACAGGTACAGCTAAAACTGAAGAAGAAGAATTTAGAAATATTTATAACATGACAGTAACTCAAATTCCGACAAATAAACCTGTGCAACGTAACGATAAGTCTGATTTAATTTACATTAGCCAAAAAGGTAAATTTGATGCAGTAGTAGAAGATGTTGTTGAAAAACACAAGGCAGGGCAACCAGTGCTATTAGGTACTGTTGCAGTTGAGACTTCTGTATATATTTCAAATTTACTTAAAAAACGTGGTATCCGTCATGATGTGTTAAATGCGAAAAATCATGAACGTGAAGCTGAAATTGTTGCAGGCGCTGGACAAAAAGGTGCCGTTACTATTGCCACTAACATGGCTGGTCGTGGTACAGATATCAAATTAGGTGAAGGCGTAGAGGAATTAGGCGGTTTAGCAGTAATAGGTACAGAGCGACATGAATCTCGTCGTATTGATGACCAGTTACGTGGTCGTTCTGGACGTCAAGGTGATAAAGGGGATAGTCGCTTCTATTTATCATTACAAGATGAATTAATGATTCGTTTTGGTTCTGAACGTTTACAGAAAATGATGAGCCGACTAGGTTTAGATGACTCTACACCAATTGAATCAAAAATGGTATCAAGAGCTGTAGAATCAGCACAAAAACGTGTAGAAGGTAATAACTTCGACGCGCGTAAACGTATCTTAGAATACGATGAAGTATTACGTAAACAACGTGAAATTATCTATAACGAAAGAAATAGTATTATTGATGAAGAAGACAGCTCTCAAGTTGTAGATGCAATGCTACGTTCAACGTTACAACGTAGTATCAATTACTATATTAATACAGCAGATGACGAGCCTGAATATCAACCATTCATCGACTACATTAATGACATCTTCTTACAAGAAGGTGACATTACAGAGGATGATATCAAAGGTAAAGATGCTGAAGATATTTTCGAAGTCGTTTGGGCTAAGATTGAAGCAGCATATCAAAGTCAAAAAGATATCTTAGAAGAACAAATGAATGAGTTTGAGCGTATGATTTTACTTCGTTCTATTGATAGCCATTGGACTGATCATATCGACACAATGGATCAATTACGTCAAGGTATTCACTTACGTTCTTATGCACAACAAAATCCATTACGTGACTATCAAAATGAAGGTCATGAATTATTTGATATCATGATGCAAAATATTGAAGAAGATACTTGTAAATTCATTTTAAAATCTGTAGTACAAGTTGAAGATAATATTGAACGTGAAAAAACAACAGAGTTTGGTGAAGCGAAGCACGTTTCAGCTGAAGATGGTAAAGAAAAAGTGAAACCGAAACCAATCGTTAAAGGCGATCAAGTTGGTCGTAACGATGATTGTCCATGTGGTAGTGGTAAAAAATTCAAAAATTGCCATGGAAAATAAATGATATAAAATAACTCCTTCCAATTAAACACCTATAGTTTGTGTTATGGGAGGAGTCTTTTTATTTTACAAGCGTTAAATACTTTAAAAAATGTGAAGAAGTTGTTAAACGTTGTTATGTACTTAGTTTTAAAAAATCGGTTTAGGCATATGTCGATGATAAATGTACTGATTTTTAACAATAAATGCATAAACTAATTGTCAGTGTGCTTATATTTCTTAACATTGTTATTTAACAAAATTATGTTAAAATTTAGCATTATAAAAGATGCAAATCAATGACTTGAATTGAAATATAAATAGGAGCGAATGCTATGGAATTATCAGAAATCAAACGAAATATAGATAAGTATAATCAAGATTTAACACAAATTAGGGGGTCTCTTTGACTTAGAGAACAAAGAAACTAATATTCAAGAATATGAAGAAATGATGGCAGAACCTAATTTTTGGGATAACCAAACGAAAGCGCAAGATATTATAGATAAAAATAATGCGTTAAAAGCAATAGTTAATGGTTATAAAACACTACAAGCAGAAGTAGATGACATGGATGCTACTTGGGATTTATTACAAGAAGAATTTGATGAAGAAATGAAAGAAGACTTAGAGCAAGAGGTCATTAATTTTAAGGCTAAAGTGGATGAATACGAATTGCAATTATTATTAGATGGGCCTCACGATGCCAATAACGCAATTCTAGAGTTACATCCTGGTGCAGGTGGCACGGAGTCTCAAGATTGGGCTAATATGCTATTTAGAATGTATCAACGTTATTGTGAGAAGAAAGGCTTTAAAGTTGAAACTGTTGATTATCTACCTGGGGATGAAGCGGGGATTAAAAGTGTAACATTGCTCATCAAAGGGCATAATGCTTATGGTTATTTAAAAGCTGAAAAAGGTGTACACCGACTAGTACGAATTTCTCCATTTGATTCATCAGGACGTCGTCATACATCATTTGCATCATGCGACGTTATTCCAGATTTTAATAATGATGAAATAGAGATTGAAATCAATCCGGATGATATTACAGTTGATACATTCAGAGCTTCTGGTGCAGGTGGTCAGCATATTAACAAAACTGAATCGGCAATACGAATTACCCACCACCCCTCAGGTATAGTTGTTAATAACCAAAATGAACGTTCTCAAATTAAAAACCGTGAAGCAGCTATGAAAATGTTAAAGTCTAAATTATATCAATTAAAATTGGAAGAGCAGGCACGTGAAATGGCTGAAATTCGTGGCGAACAAAAAGAAATCGGCTGGGGAAGCCAAATTAGATCATATGTTTTCCATCCATACTCAATGGTGAAAGATCATCGTACGAACGAAGAAACAGGTAAGGTTGATGCAGTGATGGATGGAGACATTGGACCATTTATCGAATCATATTTAAGACAGACAATGTCGCACGATTAATATATATTTTAAAACCGAGGCTCTAAAAGGGCGTCGGTTTTTGGTTTTTTTAAAGGTAGCTAAATAAATTGTAAATTAGATTTTGGAATATGATTTGTTTATGAATATTTAAGTACAATTCGGTAGATAGAGTTAGAATATATTTTTTAAAAGTTGTGTTTGTTAAAACAACATATGCAGTGTGCATTTAGTAATATTACCTATGGCGATTTTCAAGGTATTGAATTAATTATTGAAAACGTTCTCAATTACATGGTATGAATACATTTTACACTATGATAAAAGGTTGTATTCTTTTTATATTGTTAACCATTTGATTACATCGTTATAACAATAGCTTTTGACAAAATGTATTGTGCTATAGTATTTGCATACTTAAAATACTAACAGCAAAGGAATGACAGCAAGATGAAAAAATCTCTTACAGTGACGGTTTCGTCAGTGTTAGCTTTTTTAGCTTTAAATAATGCAGCACATGCACAACAACATGGCACACAAGTAAAAACACCTGTTCAACATAATTATGTATCAAATGTTCAAGCACAAACGCAATCACCGACAACTTATACAGTAGTTGCTGGCGATTCATTATATAAGATTGCTTTAGAGCATCACTTAACGTTGAATCAATTATATTCATACAATCCTGGTGTAACACCTTTAATTTTTCCTGGTGACGTGATTTCACTTGTGCCTCAAAATAAAGTGAAACAAACTAAAGCGGTTAAATCACCAGTAAGAAAAGCAAGCCAAGCTAAAAAGGTAGTAAAACAACCTGTACAACAAGCATCTAAAAAAGTAGTAGTTAAGCAAGCACCTAAGCAAGCAGTAACTAAGACAGTTAATGTAGCATACAAACCTGCTCAAGTACAAAAATCAGTACCAACTGTACCTGTTGCACATAACTACAATAAATCAGTTGCTAACAGAGGAAACTTATATGCTTATGGAAACTGCACATATTATGCTTTCGATCGTCGTGCACAATTAGGTAGAAGTATAGGAAGTTTATGGGGCAATGCAAATAACTGGAATTACGCAGCAAAAGTTGCAGGATTTAAAGTAGATAAAACACCAGAAGTTGGCGCTATTTTCCAAACAGCTGCTGGTCCATATGGACATGTTGGTGTTGTTGAATCTGTAAACCCTAATGGAACAATTACTGTTTCTGAAATGAACTATGCTGGATTTAATGTTAAATCTTCAAGAACAATTTTAAATCCAGGAAAATATAATTACATCCACTAAGTAATATATCAAGACAAGACTATCCTCTTAGCCTGTTTAAGTAACAGGTTGAGAGGATTTTTTGGTATCATTTAATCAGAGTTATATAAAGAAGATATTTAAATGATATTTAATTGATTGATATGTAAAAAGAAAGTATAATTTATGATTAATTAATGGAGGAGGTAATTGAAATGGGTGTACATCAATATTTTAAAAGATTATCAGATATGGAAAGACTTATAAGATTACCTGGAAAATTTAAATATTTTGAACACAATGTTGCAGCACACTCCTTTAAAGTAACTAAAATTGCACAATATCTAGCAACAGTTGAAGAATATCATGGACGAAAGATTAATTGGAAAAGCTTATATGAAAAAGCATTAAATCATGATTTCGCCGAAGTGTTTACTGGTGATATAAAAACACCTGTTAAATATGCGAGTAGTGAATTAAAAAAATTATTTTCGCAAGTTGAAGAAGAAATGGTAGAGACCTTTATTGAAGAAGAAATTCCATTACAATATAGAGATGTTTATAAGCAACGACTGCAAGAAGGTAAAGATGATTCATTAGAAGGCCAAATACTTTCAGTTGCTGATAAAATTGATTTGCTTTATGAAACATTTGGAGAAATACAAAAACGTAATCCCGAAGAATTATTTTTCGAAATTTATGAAATGAGTCTAGAAACAATTATTCAATTTGACCATTTAGCATCTGTACAAGATTTTATTAATAATATCATTCCAGAAATGTTGACTGAAAACTTTATACCTAGAACAGAATTAAGAGAAACAACCATGAACATTTTAAATAAAAGAAAAGAGGAAAATGAATGATATGGTATTTTAGCGCAGCATTCTTTCCATGTGTCTTGGTAGTATTATTTAGTGTAATAACAAGAAGTAAATGGGTCGGTACTATTCTGACATTAATTTTAATTGGTGCCTCAATCTATAAAGAGTATTTCCATAACGAGTGGATTATTTTTATTGATGTAGTGTCATTATTAGCTGGTTATTTAATTATAGATCAACTCGAATTTCATAAACATCAAGATGAAGATCGCTAAGATTAACTTTAAAATAATGTTTCAAACAAATTTGTTGAAACAAAATGATGATTAATATAATGTGTATTTACATACTAAAAATAACAAGATAAACGATTTGATTTAAGGCAAGCATAGTTAGCACAACTATGTTTGTTTTTCTTTGTTCGACATTTTTACGAACAAACGTTTGCTTTTTGTGTGACTACTTTGCTAAAATATGTAATGAGAAAGCAAAGAGTTGAGCGGAAATATAAATAATACGTTGAAAGAGGAGGCATATGTGACAATGGTTGAACATTATCCTTTTAAAATACATTCTGATTTTGAGCCTCAAGGTGACCAACCGCAAGCAATTAAAGAAATCGTGGAAGGTATTAAAGCGGGGAAAAGACATCAAACTTTATTAGGTGCTACTGGCACAGGGAAAACATTTACGATGAGTAATGTTATTAAAGAAGTTGGGAAACCAACGTTAATTATCGCGCATAACAAAACATTAGCAGGACAATTATATAGTGAGTTTAAAGAATTTTTTCCTGAAAACAGGGTGGAATACTTTGTAAGTTACTATGATTATTATCAACCAGAGGCATACGTACCGTCTACTGACACTTTTATTGAAAAAGATGCCTCAATCAATGATGAAATTGATCAACTACGACATTCTGCTACAAGTGCATTATTTGAACGCGATGATGTAATTATTATTGCTAGTGTAAGTTGTATATATGGTTTAGGTAATCCTGAAGAATATAAAGATTTAGTAGTAAGTGTTCGAGTTGGTATGGAAATGGATAGAAGTGAATTACTTAGAAAACTTGTAGATGTGCAATATACACGAAATGACATCGATTTCCAACGAGGAACGTTTCGAGTGCGTGGTGATGTAGTGGAAATATTCCCAGCCTCTAAAGAAGAACTTTGTATAAGGGTTGAGTTTTTCGGCGATGAGATTGACCGTATCCGAGAAGTTAACTACCTAACAGGTGAAGTGTTGAAAGAAAGAGAACATTTTGCGATATTCCCAGCTTCTCACTTCGTAACACGTGAAGAAAAGTTGAAAGTTGCGATTGAACGTATTGAAAAAGAATTGGAAGAACGATTGAAAGAATTACGAGATGAGAATAAATTACTAGAAGCGCAAAGGTTAGAACAGCGTACCAACTATGATTTAGAAATGATGCGAGAGATGGGATTCTGTTCAGGAATTGAAAACTATTCCGTACATTTAACTTTGCGACCACTGGGTTCGACACCATATACTTTATTGGATTACTTTGGCGATGATTGGTTAGTAATGATTGATGAATCACATGTGACATTACCGCAAGTTCGAGGCATGTATAACGGAGACAGAGCGCGTAAACAAGTTTTGGTGGATCATGGGTTTAGATTACCGAGTGCATTAGATAACCGTCCACTTAAATTTGAAGAATTTGAAGAAAAGACAAAACAACTTGTGTATGTATCTGCAACGCCTGGACCATACGAAATTGAACATACGGATAAGATGGTTGAACAAATTATTCGTCCTACTGGTTTACTGGATCCTAAGATTGAGGTTAGACCTACTGAAAATCAAATTGACGATTTATTAAGTGAAATTCAAACAAGAGTTGAGCGTAATGAACGCGTACTTGTTACAACGCTCACTAAAAAGATGAGTGAAGATTTAACCACATACATGAAAGAAGCGGGTATTAAAGTTAATTATCTGCATTCAGAAATCAAGACATTAGAACGAATTGAAATAATTAGAGACTTACGAATGGGTACATATGATGTTATCGTAGGTATTAATTTATTAAGAGAGGGTATTGATATACCAGAAGTTTCTCTAGTTGTCATATTAGATGCAGATAAAGAAGGGTTTTTACGTTCTAACCGCTCATTAATTCAAACAATAGGTAGAGCTGCGCGTAACGATAAAGGTGAAGTCATTATGTATGCCGATAAAATGACTGATTCGATGAAGTATGCAATTGATGAGACACAACGTCGTCGAGAAATACAGATGAAACATAATGAAAAACATGGTATTACACCTAAAACAATTAATAAAAAAATACATGATTTAATTAGTGCTACTGTTGAAAATGACGAAAATAATGACAAAGCACAAACTGTGATACCTAAGAAGATGACGAAAAAAGAACGTCAAAAGACAATCGACAATATAGAAAAAGAAATGAAACAAGCAGCGAAAGATTTAGATTTCGAGAAAGCTACAGAATTAAGAGATATGTTATTTGAATTAAAAGCAGAAGGGTGACAAGTAAATGAAAGAACCATCCATAGTAGTAAAAGGTGCTCGTGCGCATAACTTGAAAGATATTGATATCGAACTACCTAAAAATAAATTAATTGTTATGACAGGTTTATCTGGGTCAGGTAAATCGTCATTAGCATTCGATACTATATATGCTGAAGGACAACGACGTTATGTTGAATCATTAAGTGCCTATGCGCGTCAATTTTTAGGCCAAATGGACAAACCAGATGTTGATACAATTGAAGGATTATCGCCAGCAATTTCAATAGATCAAAAAACAACAAGTAAAAATCCAAGATCAACTGTAGCAACAGTAACAGAAATATATGATTATATACGTTTGTTATATGCACGTGTTGGTAAACCTTACTGTCCAAATCACAATATAGAAATTGAATCGCAAACAGTACAACAAATGGTTGACCGCATTATGGAATTAGAGGCACGTACAAAGATTCAATTATTAGCACCTGTCATCGCTCATCGTAAAGGTAGTCATGAAAAGCTAATCGA
This sequence comes from Staphylococcus sp. T93, assembly GCF_016743875.1. Taxonomy (NCBI): domain Bacteria; kingdom Bacillati; phylum Bacillota; class Bacilli; order Caryophanales; family Staphylococcaceae; genus Staphylococcus; species Staphylococcus sp. T93. Next base: position 271,257 of record NZ_CP068247.1, read on the forward strand.
AGATATTGGTAAAAAAGGTTATGTACGTTTAAGAATCGATGGCGAAATTGTTGATGTAAATGATGTACCTACTTTAGATAAGAACAAGAATCATACAATAGAAGTTGTTGTAGACCGATTAGTTGTTAAAGATGGAATTGAAACACGACTAGCTGACTCTATAGAAACTGCCTTAGAGCTTTCAGAAGGACAATTAACAGTCGATGTCATTGACGGGGAAGACCTTAAGTTTTCAGAAAGCCATGCTTGTCCTATATGTGGATTTTCAATCGGAGAGTTAGAACCAAGAATGTTTAGCTTTAACAGTCCTTTTGGTGCTTGTCCGACATGTGATGGCTTAGGCCAAAAGTTAACAGTCGATGTAGACTTGGTTGTTCCCGACAAAGATAAGACGCTAAACGAAGGTGCAATAGAACCTTGGATACCGACGAGTTCTGATTTTTATCCAACATTGTTAAAACGTGTTTGTGAAGTTTATAAAATCAATATGGATAAACCTTTTAAAAAGTTAACAGAACGTCAACGTGATATTTTATTGTATGGTTCTGGTGACAAAGAAATTGAATTTACATTTACACAACGTCAAGGTGGTACTAGAAAACGAACAATGGTTTTCGAGGGTGTAGTTCCTAATATAAGTAGACGATTCCATGAATCTCCTTCAGAATATACACGTGAAATGATGAGTAAATATATGACTGAACTACCTTGCGAAACTTGTCATGGAAAGCGATTGAGTCGTGAAGCGTTATCTGTTTATGTAGGTGGTTTAAATATTGGTGAAGTAGTCGAATATTCAATCAGTCAAGCGCTGAACTATTATAAAAACATTGATTTGTCAGAACAAGATCAAGCGATTGCAAATCAAATATTGAAAGAAATTATTTCCCGACTCACTTTTTTAAATAATGTGGGACTTGAATATTTAACGTTAAACAGAGCTTCAGGTACACTTTCAGGTGGTGAAGCACAACGTATTCGATTAGCAACGCAAATTGGGTCGCGTTTGACTGGTGTCTTATATGTATTAGATGAGCCATCAATTGGACTGCATCAAAGAGATAATGATCGATTAATTAATACACTTAAAGAAATGAGAGATTTAGGAAATACTTTAATTGTAGTTGAACACGATGATGATACAATGCGTGCGGCTGATTACTTAGTGGATATAGGTCCTGGTGCTGGTGAACATGGAGGGCAGATTGTGTCTAGTGGTACTCCTCAAAAGGTAATGAAAGATAAAAAATCATTAACAGGACAATACTTGAGTGGTAAGAAACGTATTGAAGTACCTGAATATCGCAGACCGGCTTCAGATCGTAAAATTTCTATACGTGGAGCTAGAAGCAACAATCTTAAAGGGGTTGATGTGGACATACCACTATCAATCATGACGGTTGTTACAGGTGTATCAGGTTCTGGTAAAAGCTCATTAGTAAATGAAGTATTATACAAATCATTAGCTCAAAAAATTAATAAATCTAAAGTAAAGCCAGGATTGTACGATAAGATTGAAGGTATTGATCAACTTGATAAAATTATTGATATTGATCAATCACCAATAGGTAGAACGCCACGCTCTAATCCAGCAACATATACTGGTGTGTTTGATGATATACGTGATGTGTTTGCGCAAACAAATGAAGCTAAAATTCGAGGATATCAAAAAGGGCGTTTTAGTTTTAATGTAAAAGGTGGACGCTGTGAAGCTTGTAAAGGTGACGGTATTATTAAAATTGAAATGCATTTTTTACCTGATGTTTATGTTCCTTGTGAAGTGTGTGATGGTAAACGATATAATCGTGAGACACTAGAGGTTACTTACAAAGGTAAAAATATTGCTGACATTTTAGAAATGACTGTTGAAGAAGCAACACAATTTTTTGAAAATATTCCTAAGATTAAGCGCAAGTTACAAACACTAGTTGATGTTGGTCTTGGATACGTCACATTAGGTCAACAAGCTACAACGTTATCAGGTGGTGAGGCTCAACGTGTGAAACTTGCATCTGAACTTCATAAACGTTCAACTGGTAAATCTATTTATATCCTAGATGAACCGACAACAGGGTTACATGTTGACGATATTAGTAGATTATTAAAAGTATTAAACCGATTAGTTGAAAATGGTGATACTGTTGTAATTATTGAACATAACCTAGATGTTATCAAAACAGCAGACTATATTATAGACTTAGGTCCTGAAGGTGGTAGTGGCGGTGGTACTATTGTTGCGACTGGCACACCCGAAGATATTGCTCAGACAAAGTCATCATATACAGGAAAGTATTTAAAAGAAGTACTTGAACGAGATAAACAAAATACTGAAGATAAATAAGATTAAAAGAAGTGAAGGATGTTATAAATTTATCCTTCGCTTCTTTTTATTAATTTAGTAATGAATAGTAGAAAGAAAAGATGCGTAAAAAGAATTATGTTAAGATAGGGTCAATCTAGAGTAGTTAAACATAAATCGAACTGGGAGTGGGACAGAAATGATAAAGAATCACTAATGATTTATTATGTAGTGGTTCTTTGTCATTAGCCACAGCTATTGTGTACTTAAAAATAGGAATGCATGAGTGCAACTCATGCATAAGAAATACTAATTTCTAAAGAAAAAGTATTTCTTTATGTTGGGGCCCCGCCAACTTGCATTGTTTGTAGAATTTCTTTTCGAAATTCTTTATGTTGGGGCCCCGCCAACTTGCATTGTTTGTAGAATTTCTTTTCGAAATTCTTTATGTTGGGGCCCCGCCAACTAATTCCAATATATCATTGTAGAGCTTAGGTCATTGATTTTTGGCTCGGACTTTTATGGCGATATGAACCATGTAAATTAAGCAAGCAATAAATTAATGATTGATATTGACTTGTAAAATAATAACAATAATGAACAATTAATATTTATTTTAGCTTTTCAATGTAGATTGGTGTTATATTTTTGATATGATAAGAAGAGATGTAAGAGTAGGGATAAATACAATTGAGGTGAACCCATGTTAACGACAGAAAAACTAGTTGAAACATTAAAGTTAGATTTAATCGCTGGTGAAGAAGGACTATCGAAGCCAATTAAAAATGCTGATATATCAAGACCGGGCTTAGAGATGGCAGGTTATTTTTCACATTATGCGTCAGATAGAATACAACTATTAGGAACAACGGAACTATCGTTTTACAATTTATTACCAGATAAGGATCGCGCAGGTCGTATGCGTAAACTATGCAGACCAGAAACGCCTGCAATTATTGTGACACGTGGATTGCAGCCACCAGAAGAATTAGTTGAAGCTGCAAAAGAATTAAATACCCCACTTATAGTTGCTAAAGATGCGACTACAAGTTTAATGAGTCGCTTAACAACGTTTTTAGAGCATGCACTTGCAAAGACGACATCTTTACATGGTGTTTTAGTAGATGTTTACGGTGTTGGTGTACTAATTACCGGTGATTCAGGAATAGGTAAAAGTGAGACTGCGTTGGAATTAGTTAAACGTGGGCATAGATTAGTAGCAGATGATAATGTAGAAATACGTCAAATTAATAAAGATGAACTAATAGGGAAACCACCAAAGTTAATAGAACATCTATTAGAAATACGTGGACTAGGTATTATCAATGTTATGACTTTATTTGGCGCGGGTTCAATATTAACTGAAAAACGAATTAGATTAAATATTAATTTGGAAAACTGGAACAAGCAAAAGTTATATGACCGCGTAGGTCTTAATGAAGAGACGCTAAGTATTTTAGATACTGAAATCACTAAAAAAACAATACCTGTAAGACCTGGTAGAAATGTTGCGGTAATTATTGAGGTCGCTGCAATGAACTATCGATTAAATATCATGGGCATTAACACGGCCGAAGAATTTAGTGAAAGATTAAATGAAGAAATTATCAAGAACAGTCATAAGAGTGAGGAGTAGGTTGAATGGGTATTGTATTTAACTATATAGATCCTGTGGCATTTAACTTAGGACCACTGAGTGTACGATGGTATGGAATTATCATTGCTGTCGGAATATTACTTGGTTACTTTGTTGCACAACGTGCACTAGTTAAAGCAGGATTACATAAAGATACTTTAGTAGATATTATTTTTTATAGTGCACTATTTGGATTTATCGCGGCACGAATCTATTTTGTGATTTTCCAATGGCCATATTACGCGGAAAATCCAAGTGAAATTATTAAAATATGGCATGGTGGAATAGCAATACATGGTGGTTTAATAGGTGGCTTTATTGCTGGTGTTATTGTATGTAAAGTGAAAAATTTAAACCCATTTCAAATTGGTGATATCGTTGCGCCAAGTATAATTTTAGCGCAAGGAATTGGACGCTGGGGTAACTTTATGAATCACGAGGCACATGGTGGATCGGTGTCACGCGCTTTTTTAGAACAATTACATTTGCCTAATTTTATAATAGAAAATATGTATATTAACGGCCAATATTATCATCCAACATTCTTATATGAATCCATTTGGGATGTCGCTGGATTTATTATCTTAGTTAATATTCGTAAACATTTAAAATTAGGAGAAACATTCTTTTTATATTTAACTTGGTATTCAATTGGTCGATTCTTTATAGAAGGATTACGTACAGATAGCTTAATGCTCACAAGTAATATTAGAGTTGCACAATTAGTATCAATTCTTTTAATTTTAATAAGTATAAGTTTAATTGTATATAGAAGGATTAAGTATAATCCACCGTTGTATAGCAAAGTTGGGGCGCTTCCATGGCCAACAAAAAAAGTGAAGTAGTGATAGTTTGAGGAAATTTTTATCAAAAACACATCATCATACAAACCCTTTATGGCGTGTATACCGTCTTGTTAAATTTTCGAAAGTTTTTAAGAATGTAATTATCATTGAATTTTCGAAATTTATTCCAAGTATGGTACTGAAAAGACATATATATAAACAACTTTTAAATATTAATATCGGTAATCAATCGTCGATAGCTTATAAAGTAATGTTAGATATTTTTTACCCAGAACTGATTACGATTGGTAGTAACAGTGTTATTGGTTACAATGTAACAATTTTGACGCATGAAGCATTAGTTGATGAATTTCGTTATGGACCAGTGACGATAGGATCTAACACTTTGATTGGTGCAAATGCTACCATTTTACCCGGTATAACGATTGGTGACAATGTAAAAGTTGCAGCTGGTACGGTTGTTTCAAAAGATATACCGGATAATGGATTTGCATATGGCAACCCTATGTATATAAAAATGATTAGGAGGTGACAATTTTATGGCGCAAAAGAATAATAATGTAATTCCAATGACTTTTGATGATGCATTTTATCGTAAAATGGCTAAACAGAAGTTTAAACAAAGAGAATATAAACGAGCTGCTGAATACTTTGAAAAAGTGTTAGAATTGTCACCTGATGATCTGGAAATTCAAATTGATTATGCACAATGTCTAGTGCAACTTGGTATTGCTAAAAAAGCAGAACATTTATTTTATGACAATATTATTTATAATAGGCATCTAGAAGATAGCTTTTATGAATTGAGTCAGCTCAACATTGAAGTTAACGAACCAAACAAGGCATTCTTGTTTGGTATTAATTATGTTATTGTTAGCGACGACCAAGATTATAGAGATGAATTAGATCAAATGTTTGATGTGAAATATCAAAGTGAAGAACAAATTGAACTTGAAGCTCAATTGTTTGTAGTTCAAATACTATTCCAATATCTTTTTTCTCAAGGTCGATTAAAAGATGCAAAGAATTATGTCTTACATCAACCACAAGAAGTTCAAGATCATCGTGTAGTACGTAATTTATTGGCAATGTGTTATTTATATCTCGGTGAATATGATACGGCTAAAGCATTGTACGAAGCACTATTACAAGAGGATAGTACAGATATATATGCATTATGCCATTATACTTTGCTACTTTATAACACTAAGGAAAATGAACAATATCAAAAATATTTAAAAATATTAAACAAAGTTGTACCTATGAATGACGATGAAAGTTTTAAATTAGGTATTGTATTAAGTTATTTAAAGCAGTATCGTGCATCACAACAATTGTTGTACCCTTTATATAAAAAAGGGAAATTTTTATCAATTCAAATGTACAATGCTTTAGCATATAATTATTATTATTTAGGTGAAGAAGACGAAAGTCATTACTACTGGGATAAATTGAAGCAAATTTCTAAAGTGGAAATTGGACATGCGCCTTGGGTAATTGAAAATAGCAAAGAAGTTTTTGACCAACATATTTTGCCATTACTTCAAAGTGATGACAGTCATTATCGTTTATATGGTATTTTTTTATTGGATCAATTAAATGGTAAAGAAATTGTGATGACGGAAAGTATTTGGCAGGTTTTGGAAAATCTAAATAATTATGAGAAATTGTATTTAACGTATTTAGTTCAAGGTTTAACGCTCAATAAATTAGACTTCATTCATCGCGGCTTATTAACGCTTTACCATAATGAATTATTTGTAAGTGAAAATGATGTAATGGTTGCATGGATTAATCAAGGTGAACTCATAATTGCTGAAAAAGTAGATTTAACTGATGTTGAGCCATATATCGGTGCGTTTATTTATTTGTATTTTAAAAATCAACCTCGAAACGTTACAAAGAAGCAAATTACAACATGGTTAGGCATAACACAATATAAACTGAACAAAATGATTGAATTTCTCTTGAGCATATAGATTTATGAAAAGTTAGATTTATTATATAATGCGCATAATGATTAATAATGAGGAGGCGTTAATAAAATGACTGAAATAGATTTTGATATAGCAATTATCGGTGCAGGTCCAGCTGGTATGACTGCTGCAGTATACGCATCACGTGCTAATTTAAAAACAGTTATGATTGAAAGAGGTATTCCAGGCGGTCAAATGGCTAATACAGAAGAAGTAGAGAACTTCCCTGGTTTCGAAATGATTACAGGTCCAGATTTATCTACAAAAATGTTTGAACACGCTAAAAAGTTTGGTGCAGTTTATCAATATGGAGATATTAAATCTGTAGAAGATAAAGGCGAATATAAAGTGATTAACTTTGGTAATAAAGAATTAACAGCGAAAGCGGTTATTATTGCTACAGGTGCAGAATACAAGAAAATTGGTGTTCCGGGTGAACAAGAACTTGGTGGACGCGGTGTAAGTTATTGTGCAGTATGTGATGGTGCATTCTTTAAAAATAAACGCCTATTCGTTATCGGTGGTGGTGATTCAGCAGTAGAAGAGGGAACATTCTTAACTAAATTTGCTGACAAAGTAACAATCGTTCACCGTCGTGATGAGTTACGTGCACAGCGTATTTTACAAGATAGAGCATTCAAAAATGATAAAATCGACTTTATTTGGAGTCATACTTTGAAATCAATTAATGAAAAAGACGGCAAAGTGGGTTCTGTGACATTAACGTCTACAAAAGATGGTTCAGAAGAAACACACGAGGCTGATGGTGTATTCATCTATATTGGTATGAAACCATTAACAGCGCCATTTAAAGACTTAGGTATTACAAATGATGTTGGTTATATTGTAACAAAAGATGATATGACAACATCAGTACCAGGTATTTTTGCAGCAGGAGATGTTCGCGACAAAGGTTTACGCCAAATTGTCACTGCTACTGGCGATGGTAGTATTGCAGCGCAAAGTGCAGCGGAATATATTGAACATTTAAACGATCAAGCTTAATTCGAAGTCGAATTAAGATGTTGAGCTGTAAATTATTTGGATATTTATTTTAATAGTGTCATCACAGCGTTAAAATAATGTCTTACTTTTAAATTAAAGCAAATTATATAGAAAACTAGAACTTAGTACGTATCATTTGTGCGTTTCAATGAGTTCTAGTTTTTTTATATGTTATATTAAACTTATAACTTTATGGGAGTGGGACAGAAATGATAAAGAGCCACTAATGATTTATTATGTAGTGGTTCTTAAACATTAGCCACAGCTAATGTGTACTTAAAAATAGGAATACATGAGTAAAACTCATGCATAAGAAATACTAATTTCTATAGAAAAAGTATTACTTTATCGTTGTCCCACCCCAACTTGCACATTATTGTAAGCTGACTTTCCGCCAGCTTCTGTGTTGGGGCCCCGCCAACTTGCACATTATTGTAAGCTGACTTTTCGTCAGCTTCTGTGTTGGGGCCCCGCCAACTTGCACATTATTGTAAGCTGACTTTTCGTCAGCTTCTGTGTTGGGGCCCCGCCAACTTGCATTGTCTGTAGAAATTGGGAATCCAATTTCTCTATGTTGGGGCCCACACCCCAACTCGCATTGCCTGTAGAATTTCTTTTCGAAATTCTCTGTGTTGGGGCCCACACCCCAACTCGCATTGCCTGTAGAATTTCTTTTCGAAATTCTCTGTGTTGGGGCCCACACCCCAACTCGCATTGCCTGTAGAATTTCTTTTCGAAATTCTCTGTGTTGGGGCCCCTGACTAGAGTTGAAAAAAGCTTGTTGCAAGCGCATTTTCATTCAGTCAACTACTAGCAATATAATATTATAGACCCTAGGACATTGATTTATGTCCCAAGCTCCTTTTAAATGATGTATATTTTTAGAAATTTAATCTAGACATAGTTGGAAATAAATATAAAACATCGTTGCTTAATTTTGTCATAGAACATTTAAATTAACATCATGAAATTCGTTTTGGCGGTGAAAAAATAATGGATAATAATGAAAAAGAAAAAAGTAAAAGTGAACTATTAGTTGTAACAGGTTTATCTGGCGCAGGTAAATCTTTGGTTATTCAATGTTTAGAAGACATGGGATATTTTTGTGTAGATAATCTACCACCAGTGTTATTGCCTAAATTTGTAGAGTTGATGGAACAAGGAAATCCATCCTTAAGAAAAGTGGCAATTGCAATTGATTTAAGAGGTAAGGAACTATTTAATTCATTAGTTGCAGTAGTGGATAAAGTCAAAAGTGAAAGTGACGTCATCATTGATGTTATGTTTTTAGAAGCAAGTACTGAAAAATTAATTTCAAGATATAAGGAAACGCGTCGTGCACATCCTTTGATGGAACAAGGTAAAAGATCGTTAATCAATGCAATTAATGATGAGCGAGAGCATTTGTCTCAAATTAGAAGTATAGCTAATTTTGTTATAGATACTACAAAGTTATCACCTAAAGAATTAAAAGAACGCATTCGTCGATACTATGAAGATGAAGAGTTTGAAACTTTTACAATTAATGTCACAAGTTTCGGTTTTAAACATGGGATTCAGATGGATGCAGATTTAGTATTTGATGTACGATTTTTACCAAATCCATATTATGTAGTAGATTTAAGACCTTTAACAGGATTAGATAAAGACGTTTATAATTATGTTATGAAATGGAAAGAGACGGAGATTTTCTTTGAAAAATTAACTGATTTGTTAGATTTTATGATACCCGGGTATAAAAAAGAAGGGAAATCTCAATTAGTAATTGCCATCGGTTGTACGGGTGGACAACATCGATCTGTAGCATTAGCAGAACGACTAGGTAATTATCTAAATGAAGTATTTGAATATAATGTTTATGTGCATCATAGGGACGCACATATTGAAAGTGGCGAGAAAAAATGAGACAAATAAAAGTTGTACTTATCGGTGGTGGCACTGGCTTATCAGTTATGGCTAGGGGATTAAGAGAATTCCCAATTGATATTACGGCGATTGTAACAGTTGCTGATAATGGTGGGAGTACAGGGAAAATCAGAGATGAAATGGATATACCAGCACCAGGAGACATCAGAAATGTGATTGCAGCTTTAAGTGATTCTGAGTCAGTTTTAAGCCAACTTTTTCAGTATCGCTTTGAAGAAAATCAAATTAGCGGTCACTCATTAGGTAATTTATTAATCGCAGGTATGACTAATATTACGAATGATTTCGGACATGCCATTAAAGCATTAAGTAAAATTTTAAATATTAAAGGTAGAGTCATTCCATCTACAAATACAAGTGTGCAATTAAATGCTGTTATGGAAGATGGAGAAATTGTTTTTGGAGAAACAAATATTCCTAAAAAACATAAAAAAATTGATCGTGTGTTTTTAGAACCTAACGATGTGCAACCAATGGAAGAAGCAATCGATGCTTTAAGGGAAGCAGATTTAATCGTTCTTGGACCAGGGTCATTATATACGAGCGTTATTTCTAACTTATGTGTGAATGGTATTTCAGATGCGTTAATTCATTCTGATGCGCCTAAGCTATATGTTTCTAATGTGATGACGCAACCTGGGGAAACAGATGGTTATAGCGTGAAAGATCATATCGATGCGATTCATAGACAAGCTGGACAACCGTTTATTGATTATGTCATTTGTAGTACACAAACTTTCAATGCTCAAGTTTTGAAAAAATATGAAGAAAAACATTCTAAACCAGTTGAAGTTAATAAGGCTGAACTTGAAAAAGAAAGCATAAATGTAAAAACATCTTCAAATTTAGTTGAAATTTCTGAAAATCATTTAGTAAGACATAATACTAAAGTGTTATCGACAATGATTTATGACATAGCTTTAGAATTAATTAGTACTATTCCTTTCGTACCAAGTGATAAACGTAAATAATATAGAACGTAATCATATTATGATATGATAATAGAGCTGTGAAAAAAATGAAAATAGACAGTGGTTCTAAGGTGAATCATGTTTTAAATAAGAAAGGAATGACTGTACGATGAGCTTTGCATCAGAAATGAAAAATGAATTAACTAGAATAGACGTCGATGAAATGAATGCAAAAGCAGAGCTCAGTGCACTGATTCGAATGAATGGTGCACTTAGTCTTTCAAATCAACAATTTGTTATAAATGTTCAAACGGAAAATGCAACAACGGCAAGACGTATTTATTCGTTGATTAAACGTGTCTTTAATGTGGAAGTTGAAATATTAGTCCGTAAAAAAATGAAACTTAAAAAAAATAATATTTATATTTGTCGTACAAAGATGAAAGCGAAAGAAATTCTTGATGAATTAGGAATTTTAAAAGACGGCATTTTTACGCATGAAATTGATCATTCAATGATTCAAGATGACGAAATGAGACGCAGTTACTTGAGAGGAGCTTTTCTGGCAGGTGGCTCAGTGAATAACCCTGAAACATCTTCGTACCATTTGGAAATTTTTTCTCAAAATGAGAGTCATGCAGAAGGCTTAACGAAACTAATGAATAGTTATGAGTTGAATGCCAAACATTTAGAGCGAAAAAAAGGAAGTATTACGTATTTAAAAGAAGCGGAAAAGATTTCGGATTTTCTTAGTTTGATAGGTGGCTATCAAGCGTTATTAAAATTTGAAGACGTACGTATTGTAAGAGATATGCGTAATTCTGTTAACCGACTCGTTAATTGTGAAACGGCCAATCTAAATAAAACAGTTAGTGCTGCGATGAAACAAGTTGAGAGCATTAAATTGATTGATAAAGAAATTGGTATTGAAAATTTACCAGACAGGTTGAGAGAGATTGCTAGAATTCGAGTAGAACATCAAGAAATTTCGTTGAAAGAGCTTGGAGAAATGGTATCAACTGGTCCAATTTCAAAATCAGGTGTAAATCACCGATTAAGAAAACTGAATGATTTAGCCGATAAGATTAGAAATGGTGAACAAATAGAATTATAAGTAAGAAGGTGTTTTTGGTAGTGAATTATCAAAAACACTTTTTTATGATTAAAAAGTGTTTAATGAATAATAGTCGACTAACTATTAAATTGAGCTGGAAAGTTTAATGAAGGAAATTCAATAACCAAGTGATGCCTAATTTTCTCATTAAATAGCATCATATGTATCAATTTGGTCATAAGAAAATATGAATGTGATAATTAATTGAGTCCCTGAAAGTCCCTGATCATAGACAAAAACAAAATCAGCATAAATAAGAATCCCGACATTGCGGGATTCTCTGTATTGAAAAGTATTGTATTTTATTAAAACAGCCTCCTTGAAGGGAATTGAACCCCTATCTTAAGAACCGGAATCTTACGTGTTATCCATTACACCACAAGGAGCAAATATGTAATCATATCTCTGTACTATGAGAAGTAAAATAAGTACAATCTAAAATAGATATTATCAGTTTACAAAGGAAAGAGAAAAGCGTCAAACAATGTAACTATTTAAAGTCAAAGTGTTTGACCAAATTTGACTTAATATGTAAAATAATGAGTAACAGTTATTACAAGGAGGAAATATAGATGAATTTAATTCCTACAGTTATTGAAACAACAAACCGCGGTGAACGTGCATATGATATATACTCACGTTTATTAAAAGACCGTATTATTATGTTAGGTTCACAAATTGATGACAACGTAGCAAATTCAATCGTATCACAGTTATTATTCTTACAAGCGCAAGACTCAGAGAAAGATATTTATTTATACATTAATTCACCAGGTGGAAGTGTAACAGCTGGTTTTGCGATTTATGATACAATTCAACACATTAAACCTGATGTTCAAACAATTTGTATCGGTATGGCTGCATCAATGGGATCATTCTTATTAGCAGCTGGTGCAAAAGGTAAACGTTTCGCGTTACCAAATGCAGAAGTAATGATTCACCAACCATTAGGTGGTGCTCAAGGACAAGCAACTGAAATCGAAATTGCTGCAAATCACATTTTAAAAACACGTGAAAAATTAAACCGCATTTTATCAGAGCGTACTGGTCAAAGTATTGAAAAAATACAAAAAGACACAGATCGTGATAACTTCTTAACTGCAGAAGAAGCTAAAGAATATGGCTTAATTGATGAAGTGATGGTACCTGAAACAAAATAATTCAAAGTAAAGAGTAGACTAAGCTGTCTGCTCTTTTTGTATGAGTAAACCAAGGTGTCAATAATTTGTTTACTATACTTTGAGCGGAAATATGATTGAATGAAGCTAGTTGAACCGTAACTATATGAAATGTTCCCTTCAAAGTAGACATTGAAAGGAACATTTCAATCCTTTGTTTGTAAGTCGCTCTAGACATTACATTTAGTACATATGTTGTTTCTAATGCTCATTAATGGTATTGATTATTCTTTAATTAAATCTTCAAGTGCCATTTTTAAATTACTATATTTAAATTGGAATCCCAATGCTTGAATTTTATTAGGTAATACTTTTTGAGTATCCAATACTACTGTTGACATTTGACCAAGTATGAGACGCATTGCAAGACTTGGTGCCCAAGTTTCATGAGGCTTATGCATAGCTCTTGCTAAAGTGTAGCCAAATAAATTTTGACGTTCAGGTATAGGTGCAGTTAAATTAAACGGACCACTAGCTGACTCGTTATTTATTAAAAATAAAATAGCTTGAATTAAATCATTGATATGAATCCATGAATACCATTGTTGACCAGAACCTAATTTACCACCAATGTAATATTCGTATGGTAGTTTCATTGTTTGTAACGCACCGCCTTCATTCGATAAAATTATACCGAAACGACCGATGACAACTCGTGTACCTAATTGTTCAAATTGTTGTGCGAAACGTTCCCATTGATACACAATATCTGATAAGAAATCAAAAGGTAAAGTTTTATAAACTTCTGTGTAACTCATAAATAAATCAGGAGGATAGTAACCAGTGGCACTAGCATTAAATAAAGCTTTAGGTGCTTTATTACGTGATTTAAACAATTCATATAAAGCTTGCGTAGATTGAATTCTACTTAGCATTAGCGTTTGTTTATATTCCGGTGTCCATCGTTTATTCAATGTAGCACCTGCTAAGTTGATGACCACATCGATATTTTGAGGAACTTTGTGTTCCCACCCAGATTTAGCCCAGTTGACATATGAAATTTTCTTATCATTTGAAATTTGGTCGTGTCGCGTTAATATCGTGATATGTGAATCTGATTTTTTAATTTCATTAACTAATTGAGATCCAACCATACCAGTCCCACCAGTAATTAAGTATTGTTTCATTATCATTCACCCCATGTAATTTTGTATTTAGTTACTATTTAATAATCATTATTGTTGTTCAAAGGTTATACATTATTTAGACAATAATATGTCAATAACTTTTTTTGAATTGTATTTTAATAAAAATGATATAAGTTATAATAAAGGTGTACCTTCGATAACGAATAAACATCTCTTAAAAGTATGTGTAAAACGCTGCATGATACAAACGAAGGTAAAAATTTGACTCCCTTTAGTAGTGGACCCGTACGTTAATCGTGCGGGTCGTTTTTATTTATTTCTTATTCCCATTATACATCAATTTAAAGCATTAATTTTTTAAACAAATTTAAGAATACATAGTAATATAACAATCTAAACATAAAAACTTTTAACACAACACTTAAACCAATGCTTTAATTTTCAATACGTAGCTATAATTTGTTGTAAAATCAAAAAGGTTAAAATGTTAATTTTCAAAAAAAGGCTCAAAATATGTTTGATTTAGTTATTAAATGTTAAGATATATAAGACTACTATTTCTTTGTAAAAATGAATCCGATTTACGAGTGAGTAATAGTGAAGGCAGTTTTAAGTTGAAGAAGGCAAAAAGAGTAAATGTTTATTAATATTTGTAGAAACTAGGTAAGCAAATTAGTTGTGAAAATGTTAATGGTTGCGTGATAATTTCTATATTTAAATTAGTTTGAAGTGAGGGAGAGTATGTCGAATCAAAATTACGACTACAATAAAAATGAAGATGGAAGTAAGAAGAAAATGAGTACAACAGCGAAAGTAGTTAGCATTGCGACGGTATTGCTATTACTCGGAGGATTAGTATTTGCAATTTTTGCATATGTAGATCATTCGAATAAAGCTAAAGAACGTATGTTGAACGAACAAAAGCAGGAACAAAAAGAAAAGCGTCAAAAAGAAAATGCAGAAAAAGAGAGAAAGAAAAAGCAACAAGAGGAAAAAGAGCAGAATGAGCTAGATTCACAAGCAAACCAATATCAGCAATTGCCACAGCAGAATCAATATCAATATGTGCCACCTCAGCAACAAGCACCTACAAAGCAACGTCCTGCTAAAGAAGAGAATGATGATAAAGCATCAAAGGATGAGTCGAAAGATAAGGATGACAAAGCATCTCAAGATAAATCAGATGATAATCAGAAGAAAACTGATGATAATAAACAACCAGCTCAGCCTAAACCACAGCCGCAACAACCAACACCAAAGCCAAATAATAATCAACAAAACAATCAATCAAATCAGCAAGCAAAACCACAAGCACCACAACAAAATAGCCAATCAACAACAAATAAACAAAATAATGCTAATGATAAGTAGTATTTAGTCAAACAAAAATGAACCAGTATGACAGACAACACAATTAATTAGGTTGTCTCGAATATTGGTTCTTATTTTTATAATTGTTAATTAGGGGAGAGATGATACTTAAATAGTTAGTTGTTTATTTTACGGATAGTGAAATTTATTTTGAGTGAGGTGGGACAGAAATGATATTTTTGCAAAATTTATTTCGTCGTCCCACCCCAACTCGCATTGCCTGTAGAATTTCATTTCGAAATTCTCTATGTTGGGGCCCCTGACTTTAATTGAAAAAAGCTTGTTACAAGTGCATTTTCGTTCGGTTAACTACTACTAATGTGACTTTTTGGATTCTAGAGCATTGATTTATGTCCTAGTCTCAAATAATAAGCAAATGATTATCGAGTCAGTATAAGGGTATACATTTGACTACAGCGAATAAAATAAAACGTTTTGTTGAATAACAAATCGAAAATATATTGCAAGCGCTTTATCAAATTATTTAGAAAATTTAAGTTTTATGCTTGCAATTTTTGAAATAGAATAGTACTATTGCAAGTGTAAAGAGGTTAATTTTTGTCCCACGCGGGACTTAAAAAGGCAACCACTGGTTGTGACATATCCTTATTTACATTTATAAATATAAGGAGGAGGTAGTAGTGAAAGACTTATTGCAAGCACAGCAAAAGCTTATACCGGATCTCATAGATAAAATGTATAAACGTTTTTCTATTCTTACTACTATCTCAAAAAATCAGCCTGTCGGACGTCGAAGTTTAAGCGAACATATGGATATGACTGAACGTGTACTGCGTTCTGAAACAGATATGCTTAAGAAACAAGATTTGATAAAAGTTAAGCCTACCGGAATGGAAATTACAGCTGAAGGTGAGCAACTGATTTCGCAATTGAAAGGTTACTTTGATATCTATGCAGATGATAATCGTCTGTCAGAAGGTATTAAGAATAAATTTCAAATTAAGGAAGTTCATGTTGTTCCTGGTGATGCTGATAATAGTCAATCTGTTAAAACAGAATTAGGTAGACAAGCAGGTCAATTACTTGAAGGCATATTACAAGAAGACGCGATAGTTGCTGTAACTGGCGGATCCACGATGGCATGTGTTAGTGAAGCAATTCATTTATTACCATATAATGTATTCTTCGTACCAGCCAGAGGTGGACTAGGCGAAAATGTTGTCTTTCAGGCAAACACAATTGCAGCCAGTATGGCACAACAAGCTGGCGGTTATTATACGACGATGTATGTACCTGATAATGTCAGTGAAACAACATATAATACATTGTTGTTAGAGCCATCAGTCATAAACACTTTAGACAAAATTAAACAAGCAAACGTTATATTACACGGCATTGGTGATGCGCTGAAGATGGCGCATCGACGTCAATCACCTGAAAAGGTCATTGAACAACTTCAACATCATCAAGCTGTCGGAGAGGCATTTGGTTATTATTTTGATACACAAGGTCAAATTGTCCATAAGGTTAAAACAATTGGACTTCAATTAGAAGACCTTGAATCAAAAGACTTTATTTTTGCAGTTGCAGGAGGCAAATCGAAAGGTGAAGCAATTAAAGCATACTTGACGATTGCACCCAAGAATACAGTGTTAATCACTGATGAAGCCGCAGCAAAGATAATACTTGAATAAGAGATAAAAAGTTTAATACTTTTTAAATATCATTTTAAAGGAGGCCATTATAATGGCAGTAAAAGTAGCAATTAATGGTTTTGGTAGAATTGGTCGTTTAGCATTCAGAAGAATTCAAGAAGTAGAAGGTCTTGAAGTTGTAGCAGTAAACGACTTAACAGATGACGACATGTTAGCGCATTTATTAAAATATGACACTATGCAAGGTCGTTTCACAGGTGAAGTAGAGGTAGTTGATGGTGGTTTCCGCGTAAATGGTAAAGAAGTTAAATCATTCAGTGAACCAGATGCAAGCAAATTACCTTGGAAAGACTTAAATATCGATGTAGTATTAGAATGTACTGGTTTCTACACTGATAAAGATAAAGCACAAGCTCATATTGAAGCAGGCGCTAAAAAAGTATTAATCTCAGCACCAGCTACTGGTGACTTAAAAACAATCGTATTCAACACTAACCACCAAGAGTTAGACGGTTCTGAAACAGTTGTTTCAGGTGCTTCATGTACTACAAACTCATTAGCACCAGTTGCTAAAGTTTTAAACGATGACTTTGGTTTAGTTGAAGGTTTAATGACTACAATTCACGCTTACACAGGTGATCAAAATACACAAGACGCACCTCACAGAAAAGGTGACAAACGTCGTGCTCGTGCAGCGGCAGAAAACATCATCCCTAACTCAACAGGTGCTGCTAAAGCTATCGGTAAAGTTATTCCTGAAATCGATGGTAAATTAGATGGTGGTGCACAACGTGTTCCTGTAGCTACAGGTTCATTAACTGAATTAACAGTAGTATTAGAAAAACAAGACGTAACAGTTGAACAAGTTAACGAAGCTATGAAAAATGCTTCAAACGAATCATTCGGTTACACTGAAGACGAAATCGTTTCTTCAGACGTTGTAGGTATGACTTACGGTTCATTATTCGACGCTACACAAACTCGTGTAATGTCAGTTGGCGACCGTCAATTAGTTAAAGTTGCAGCTTGGTATGATAACGAAATGTCATATACTGCACAATTAGTTCGTACATTAGCATACTTAGCTGAACTTTCTAAATAATTTTAGTATAGTTTTTATTCAAATACGCTAGTGCTCAGAACTATTTAGCATTAATTAAAGCTTATGAGTAAGCGGGGAGCACAAACGCTTCTCCGCTTATTTTTATATAAAATTTCCTAATTACAAGGAGGAAACACCATGGCTAAAAAAATTGTTTCTGATTTAGATCTTAAAGGTAAAACAGTCCTAGTACGTGCTGATTTTAACGTACCTTTAAAAGACGGTGAAATTACTAATGACAACCGTATCGTTCAAGCTTTACCTACAATTCAATACATCATCGAACAAGGTGGTAAAATCGTACTATTTTCACATTTAGGTAAAGTGAAAGAAGAAAGTGATAAAGCAAAATTAACTTTACGTCCAGTTGCTGAAGACTTATCTAAGAAATTAGATAAAGAAGTTGTTTTCGTACCAGAAACACGCGGCGAAAAACTTGAAGCTGCTATTAAAGACCTTAAAGAAGGCGACGTATTATTAGTTGAAAATACACGTTATGAAGATTTAGACGGTAAAAAAGAATCTAAAAATGATCCAGAATTAGGTAAATACTGGGCATCTTTAGGTGATGTGTTTGTAAATGATGCTTTTGGTACTGCGCATCGTGAGCATGCATCTAATGTTGGTATTTCTACACATTTAGAAACTGCAGCTGGATTCTTAATGGATAAAGAAATTAAGTTTATTGGCGGCGTAGTTAACGATCCACATAAACCAGTTGTTGCTATTTTAGGTGGAGCAAAAGTATCTGACAAAATTAATGTCATCAAAAACTTAGTTAACATAGCTGATAAAATTATCATCGGCGGAGGTATGGCTTATACTTTCTTAAAAGCGCAAGGTAAAGAAATTGGTATTTCATTATTAGAAGAAGATAAAATCGACTTCGCAAAAGATTTATTAGAAAAACATGGTGATAAAATTGTATTACCAGTAGACACTAAAGTTGCTAAAGAATTTTCTAATGATGCCAAAATCACTGTAGTACCATCTGATTCAATTCCAGCAGACCAAGAAGGTATGGATATTGGACCAAACACTGTAAAATTATTTGCAGATGAATTAGAAGGTGCGCACACTGTTGTATGGAATGGACCTATGGGTGTATTCGAGTTCAGTAACTTTGCACAAGGTACAATTGGTGTATGTAAAGCAATTGCAAACCTTAAAGATGCAATTACGATTATCGGTGGCGGTGATTCAGCTGCAGCAGCAATCTCTTTAGGTTTTGAAAATGACTTCACTCATATTTCAACTGGTGGCGGCGCGTCATTAGAGTACCTAGAAGGTAAAGAATTGCCTGGTATCAAAGCAATCAATAATAAATAATAAAGTGATAGTTTAAAGTGATGTGGCATGTTTGTTTAACATTGTTACGGGAAAACAGTCACAAGATGACATCGTGTTTCATCACTTTTCAAAAATATTTACAAAACAAGGAGTGTCTTTAATGAGAACACCAATTATAGCTGGTAACTGGAAAATGAACAAAACAGTACAAGAAGCAAAAGACTTCGTCAATACATTACCAACACTACCAGATTCAAAAGAAGTAGAATCAGTAATTTGTGCACCAGCAATTCAATTAGATGCATTAACTACTGCAGTTAAAGAAGGAAAAGCACAAGGTTTAGAAATCGGTGCTCAAAATACGTATTTCGAAGATAATGGTGCGTTCACAGGTGAAACGTCTCCAGTTGCATTAGCAGATTTAGGCGTTAAATACGTTGTTATCGGTCATTCTGAACGTCGTGAATTATTCCACGAAACAGATGAAGAAATTAACAAAAAAGCGCACGCTATTTTCAAACATGGAATGACTCCAATTATATGTGTTGGTGAAACAGACGAAGAGCGTGAAAGTGGTAAAGCTAACGATGTTGTAGGTGAGCAAGTTAAGAAAGCTGTTGCAGGTTTATCTGAAGATCAACTTAAATCAGTTGTAATTGCTTATGAACCAATCTGGGCAATCGGAACTGGTAAATCATCAACATCTGAAGATGCAAATGAAATGTGTGCATTTGTACGTCAAACTATTGCTGACTTATCAAGCAAAGAAGTATCAGAAGCAACTCGTATTCAATATGGTGGTAGTGTTAAACCTAACAACATTAAAGAATACATGGCACAAACTGATATTGATGGGGCATTAGTAGGTGGCGCATCACTTAAAGTTGAAGATTTCGTACAATTGTTAGAAGGTGCAAAATAATCATGGCTAAGAAACCAACTGCGTTAATTATTTTAGATGGTTTTGCGAACCGCGAAAGCGAACATGGTAATGCGGTAAAATTAGCAAACAAGCCTAATTTTGATCGTTATTACAACAAATATCCAACGACTCAAATCGAAGCGAGTGGCTTAGATGTTGGACTACCTGAAGGACAAATGGGTAACTCAGAAGTTGGTCATATGAATATCGGTGCAGGACGTATCGTTTATCAAAGTTTAACTCGAATCAATAAATCAATTGAAGACGGTGATTTCTTTGAAAATGATGTTTTAAATAATGCAATTGCACACGTGAATTCACATGATTCAGCGTTACACATCTTTGGTTTATTGTCTGACGGTGGTGTACACAGTCATTACAAACATTTATTTGCTTTGTTAGAACTTGCTAAAAAACAAGGTGTTGAAAAAGTTTACGTACACGCATTTTTAGATGGCCGTGACGTAGATCAAAAATCCGCTTTGAAATACATCGAAGAGACTGAAGCTAAATTCAATGAATTAGGCATTGGTCAATTTGCATCTGTGTCTGGTCGTTATTATGCAATGGATCGTGACAAACGTTGGGAACGTGAAGAAAAAGCTTACAATGCTATTCGTAATTTTGATGCCCCAACTTATGCAACTGCCAAAGAAGGTGTAGAAGCAAGCTATAATGAGGGCTTAACTGACGAATTCGTAGTACCATTCATCGTTGAGAATCAAAATGACGGTGTTAATGATGGAGATGCAGTGATCTTCTATAATTTCCGACCTGATAGAGCAGCGCAATTATCGGAAATTTTTGCGAACAGAGCATTCGAAGGCTTTAAAGTTGAACAAGTTAAAGACTTATTCTATGCAACATTCACTAAGTATAATGACAATATCGATGCGGCTATCGTCTTCGAAAAAGTTGATTTAAATAATACAATTGGTGAAATTGCACAAAATAACAATTTAACTCAATTACGTATTGCAGAAACTGAAAAATACCCTCACGTTACTTACTTTATGAGTGGTGGACGTAACGAGGAATTTAAAGGTGAACGCCGTCGTTTAATTGATTCACCTAAAGTTGCAACGTATGACTTGAAACCAGAAATGAGTGCTTATGAAGTTAAAGATGCATTATTAGAAGAGTTAAATAAAGGTGACTTGGACTTAATTATTTTAAACTTTGCTAACCCTGATATGGTTGGACATAGTGGTATGCTTGAGCCGACAATCAAAGCAATCGAAGCGGTTGATGAATGTTTAGGAGAAGTGGTTGATAAGATTTTAGACATGGACGGTTATGCAATTATTACTGCTGACCATGGTAACTCTGATCAAGTATTGACGGATGATGATCAACCAATGACTACGCATACAACGAACCCAGTACCAGTGATTGTAACAAAAGAAGGCGTTACACTTAGAGAAACTGGTCGCTTAGGTGACTTAGCACCTACATTATTAGATTTATTAAATGTAGAACAACCTGAAGATATGACAGGTGAATCTTTAATTAAACACTAATATTGTAAAAGATGTTAAGTAAACGCTTAATGACACTTATTTTTTGAAAATAATAGTAATATCATTTTGTTAAATGAAAGAATAAAGCTATAATAATTATAGAATAACTATTTAAAGGAGATTATAAACATGCCAATTATTACAGATGTTTACGCTCGCGAAGTCTTAGACTCTCGTGGTAACCCAACTGTTGAAGTAGAAGTATTAACTGAAAGTGGCGCATTTGGTCGTGCATTAGTACCATCAGGTGCTTCAACTGGTGAACACGAAGCTGTTGAATTACGTGATGGAGACAAATCACGTTATTTAGGTAAAGGTGTTACTAAAGCAGTTGAAAACGTTAATGAAATCATCGCACCAGAAATTATTGAAGGTGAATTTTCAGTATTAGATCAAGTATCTATTGATAAAATGATGATCGCATTAGACGGTACTCCAAACAAAGGTAAATTAGGTGCAAATGCTATTTTAGGTGTATCTATCGCAGTAGCACGTGCAGCAGCTGACTTATTAGGTCAACCACTTTACAAATATTTAGGTGGATTTAATGGTAAGCAGTTACCAGTACCAATGATGAACATCGTTAATGGTGGTTCTCACTCAGATGCTCCAATTGCATTCCAAGAATTCATGATTTTACCTGTAGGTGCTACAACGTTCAAAGAATCATTACGTTGGGGTACTGAAATTTTCCACAACTTAAAATCAATTTTAAGCAAACGTGGTTTAGAAACTGCAGTAGGTGACGAAGGTGGTTTCGCTCCTAAATTTGAAGGTACTGAAGATGCTGTTGAAACAATTATCCAAGCAATCGAAGCAGCTGGTTACAAACCAGGTGAAGAAGTATTCTTAGGATTTGACTGTGCATCATCAGAATTCTATGAAAATGGTGTATATGACTACAGTAAGTTCGAAGGCGAACACGGTGCAAAACGTACAGCTGCAGAACAAGTTGACTACTTAGAACAATTAGTAGACAAATATCCTATCATTACAATTGAAGACGGTATGGACGAAAACGACTGGGATGGTTGGAAACAACTTACAGAACGTATCGGTGACCGTGTACAATTAGTAGGTGACGATTTATTCGTAACAAACACTGAAATTTTAGCAAAAGGTATTGAAAACGGAATTGGTAACTCAATCTTAATTAAAGTTAACCAAATCGGTACATTAACTGAAACATTTGATGCAATCGAAATGGCTCAAAAAGCTGGTTACACAGCAGTAGTTTCTCACCGTTCAGGTGAAACAGAAGATACAACAATTGCTGATATTGCTGTTGCTACAAACGCTGGTCAAATTAAAACTGGTTCATTATCACGTACTGACCGTATTGCTAAATACAATCAATTATTACGTATCGAAGATGAATTATTTGAAACTGCTAAATATGACGGTATCAAATCATTCTATAACTTAGATAAATAATTTTCTTTATAATCAAATGCTGACATAATTTTAGTTGAGGATTATTATGACGGTATAAATTAAATAAAGATTTTGAGTTCACGCTTAAATAAGTTCACGCTTAAATTTATAGCCTGCCACAGAGTTGAGACTGTGGTAGGTTTTTTATTTTGAAGTATTAATCATAACAGACTAATAATCATGAGGTAACTAATAACACATATTTAACTTGTATTCTTAAACTGGTATAATAAATTTATGTTGAAATGAATATTGTATGACAGGGTATTCACTTTTATTAAAAGGTAAAATTAAATAAAGGTTTTATAGAACGTATTTAAATATATGAGGAGTAAACAAATGGCTGATAGAACGAATAAAGAAATTAAAACAGGACGCTTTATTGCAACTGCATCAATCGTATTCTCAATATTATTGATTATTCATTACTTTGTTTCGTTGGATAATGCGACTGCCAAAGCATTACTTAATTTAACGAATCAAAACACTTCAGATAAAGCGATTGATTACATTTTAAACAGCTTTAGATTCACTGGTATTATGTATATTTTGGCTTATCTAGCAGGCTTCATCACTTTTTGGAATCGACATACTTATGTGTGGTGGTTTATGTTTGCAGTTTATGTATCAAATAGTTTGTTTACGTTGATTAATTTATCAATCACAATTCAAGCAATAAAAGCTGCACACGGTGCGTACTTAACATTGCCAATTTTAATTGTTATTATAGGTTCGGTTGCATTAGCGATTTATATGCTTGTTGTTTCTATCAAACGTAAAAGTACATTTAATCGCTAGAAAATTGATTTTAACAATAAAAATATGATATACTACTTGTCGTATATAAGGAACGGAGGACAATTTATGCATACATTTTTAATCGTATTATTAATCATTGATTGTATTGCATTAATAACTGTTGTACTACTCCAAGAAGGTAAAAGCAGTGGACTTTCAGGTGCCATCAGTGGTGGTGCTGAGCAGTTATTCGGTAAACAAAAACAACGTGGCGTCGATTTATTCTTAAATAGATTAACAATTATTTTATCAATATTATTTTTTGTACTTATGATTTGCATAAGTTATCTTGGTATGTAAGGTCCGGCGATGTAAATGTCGGGCTTTTTTATTTATAATTAAGAATGTAATAGTTTAACAATAAGCTATGTAAAATATATAGCCTAGTTAAGTATGCAAAGGGAGCGTTAGATTTATGCAGATAAAATTACCAAAACCTTTCTTTTTTGAGGAAGGTAAACGTGCCGTGTTATTACTACATGGTTTTACAGGCAATTCGTCTGATGTTCGTCAATTAGGTCGATTTTTACAAAAGAAAGGTTATACATCATATGCACCGCAATATGAAGGCCACGCGGCACCACCAGATGAAATACTGAAATCTAGTCCTTTCGTTTGGTTTAAAGATGCGTTAGATGGTTATGATTATCTTGTTGAACAAGGTTATGATGAAATTGTTGTTGCTGGTCTATCATTAGGTGGGGATTTTGCTTTAAAATTAAGCTTAAATAGAGATGTAAAGGGTATTGTAACGATGTGTGCTCCTATGGGTGGCAAAACTGAAGGTGCCATTTATGAAGGCTTTTTAGAATATGCACGCAATTTTAAAAAGTATGAAGGTAAAGATCAAGAGACTATTGATAATGAAATGGATCATTTTAAACCAACTGAAACTTTAAAAGAACTAAGTGAAGCATTAGATACGATTAAAGAGCAAGTTGATGAAGTGTTGGATCCTATTTTAGTGATTCAAGCAGAAAACGACAATATGATTGATCCACAATCCGCAAATTATATATATGACCATGTAGATTCTGATGACAAAAATATCAAGTGGTACAGTGAATCTGGACATGTTATTACGATTGATAAAGAGAAAGAACAAGTATTTGAAGATATTTATCAATTTTTAGAGTCATTAGACTGGTCAGAATAAAAAGAGATTTTAACATTAGAAAGGAGGGGCATAATGAATTTAAAGCAATCTATAGAAGAGATTATTAATCAACCTGAATATGAACCTATGTCAGTGTCAGATTTTCAAGATGCATTAGGTTTAAGCAGTGCCGACTCGTTTAGAGATTTAATTAAGGTGCTTGTGGAGTTAGAACAATCAGGATTAATCGAACGTACAAAAACAGACAGATACCAAAAAAAGCATAGTTATAGAGGTCAATCAAAATTGATAAAAGGAACGTTAAGTCAAAATAAAAAAGGCTTTGCATTCTTAAGACCTGAAGATGAGGATATGGAAGATATATTTATTCCCCCGACGAAAATTAATCGTGCCTTGGATGGAGATACTGTTATTGTAGAAATCCATCAATCAAAAGGTGAACATAAAGGTAAAATCGAAGGGGAAGTTAAGTCGATTGAGAAGCATTCTGTAACTCAAGTTGTTGGTACGTATAGTGAAGCTAGACATTTTGGCTTTGTTATTCCGGATGATAAACGTATTATGCAAGATATTTTCATTCCTAAAGGTCAAAGTTTAGGCGCAGTCGATGGTCATAAGGTACTTGTACAAATTACTAAGTATGCTGATGGTTCAGATAATCCAGAAGGACATATTTCTGCTATTTTAGGACATAAAAATGATCCTGGCGTAGATATTTTATCTATTATCTATCAACATGGCATAGAAATTGAATTTCCTGATGAAGTGTTACAAGAAGCTGAAGCAGTACCTGATCATATTGAAAATACTGAAATTAAAGGCCGTCATGATTTACGTGATGAATTGACAATCACAATTGATGGTGCTGATGCTAAAGACTTAGATGACGCAATTAGTGTTAAAAAGTTAGCGAACGGTAATACGCAATTAACTGTAAGTATTGCTGATGTCAGCTATTATGTAACAGAAGGTTCTGCATTGGATAAAGAGGCATATGATAGAGCGACAAGTGTATATCTTGTTGACCGTGTAATTCCAATGATTCCACATCGATTAAGTAATGGTATTTGTTCATTGAATCCTAATGTTGATCGTTTAACTCTAAGCTGTCGCATGGAAATCGATGCTAGTGGTCGCGTTGTTAAACATGAAATTTTTGATAGTGTTATACATTCTGATTATCGAATGACGTATGATGCGGTAAATCAGATTATTACTGAAAAGGATCCTAACATTCGCGAACAATATAATGAAATTACGCCTATGCTAGATTTAGCACAAGATTTATCTAATCGTTTGATTCAAATGAGAAAACGACGTGGTGAAATCGATTTTGATATTAGTGAAGCAAAAGTATTAGTTAACGAAGACGGTATACCAACAGATGTTCAATTAAGACAACGTGGCGAGGGTGAACGTCTAATTGAATCATTTATGTTAATTGCAAATGAAACAGTTGCTGAACATTTTAGTAAGTTAGATGTACCTTTTATTTACCGAGTGCATGAGCAACCTAAATCAGATCGCTTAAGACAATTCTTTGATTTTATTACAAACTTTGGCATCATGATTAAGGGTACTGGCGAAGATATTCATCCAACAACACTTCAAAAGGTTCAAGAAGAAGTAGAAGGTCGACCTGAACAAATGGTCATTTCAACAATGATGTTGCGTTCAATGCAACAAGCGCATTATGATGATGTGAACTTGGGACATTTTGGCTTATCAGCTGAATATTATACGCATTTTACATCACCAATTAGACGTTATCCTGATTTAACAGTTCATCGTTTAATCCGTAAGTATTTAATTGAGAAATCAATGGATAACAAAGAAGTGAAGCGTTGGGAAGACAAATTGCCTGAGTTAGCTGAACATACTTCTAAACGTGAACGTCGTGCTATTGAGGCAGAACGTGATACTGATGAATTGAAAAAAGCAGAATATATGATTCAACATATTGGTGATGAATTTGAAGGTATTGTCAGCTCAGTAGCTAACTTCGGTATGTTCATTGAATTGCCAAATACGATAGAAGGTATGGTTCATATTGCGAATATGACTGATGATTATTACCGTTTTGAAGAGCGTCAAATGGCATTAATTGGTGAGCGTCAAGCTAAAGTATTTAGAATTGGTGACACAGTTAAGGTTAAAGTGACGCATGTTGATGTAGATGAACGATTAATTGATTTTCAAATTGTAGGTATGCCTTTACCGAAAAATGATCGATCACAGCGCCCAGCGCGAGGTAAGACAATTCAAGCCAAAACGCGTGGTAAATCATTAGATAAATCAAAATCTGATGATAAGGGTCGTAAGAAAAAAGGTAAGCAACGTAAAGGTAAAAACCAACGTAATAATGATAAATCAGGTAATAGTAAGCATAAGCCATTTTATAAAGATAAAAGTGTGAAAAAGAAAGCACGTCGTAAGAAAAAATAAGCAGCAATGAGGTGAGTATGAATGGCTAAGAAGAAATCACCAGGTACATTAGCGGAAAATCGTAAGGCAAGACATGATTATAATATTGAAGATACGATTGAAGCGGGAATTGTATTGCAAGGCACAGAAATAAAATCAATTCGCCGAGGTAGTGCTAACCTTAAAGATAGTTATGCGCAAGTTAAAAACGGTGAAATGTATTTGAATAATATGCATATAGCACCATACGAAGAAGGGAATCGTTTTAATCACGATCCTCTTCGTTCTCGAAAATTATTATTGCACAAGCGTGAAATCATTAAATTGGGTGATCAAACACGTGAGATTGGTTATTCGATTGTGCCGTTAAAGCTTTATTTGAAGCATGGACATTGTAAAGTATTACTTGGTGTTGCACGAGGTAAGAAAAAATATGATAAACGTCAAGCTTTGAAAGAAAAAGCAGTCAAACGAGATGTTGCGCGCGATATGAAAGCCCGTTATTAAGCGATTTAGTTGCTTAATCGGGCTATATTTGATATAGTTATATGTGCTTTTGTAAATTACAAAAGTATGATTTGTTTGATTTATTATTTCGGGGACGTTCATGGATTCGACAGGGGTCCCCCGAGCTCATTAAGCGTGTCGGAGGGTTGTCTTCGTCATCAACACACACAGTTTATAATAACTGGCAAATCAAACAATAATTTCGCAGTAGCTGCCTAATCGCACTCTGCATCGCCTAACAGCATTTCCTATGTGCTGTTAACGCGATTCAACCTTAATAGGATATGCTAAACACTGCCGTTTGAAGTCTGTTTAGAAGAAACTTAATCAAACTAGCATCATGTTGGTTGTTTATCACTTTTCATGATGCGAAACCTATCGATAAACTACACACGTAGAAAGATGTGTATCAGGACCTTTGGACGCGGGTTCAAATCCCGCCGTCTCCATATTTGTAGCCTACAGCCTTTGTGGTTGTGGGCTTTTTTATTTTGTGTTTTTCAGGGGATAATGCATTGCAGAATTTGTTGTGAGTATTGATATAGCAGTGTTTGTATAGGTGTTTATTTGATGGAGGAAAGAGTAATAAGTGATTATGAATTAGTTTTTGAGATATAAGGGGACAGTGATGTGTGTCAAATAAGTGTCAAAAAAGTTGGATTCTGAGTTTTACATTCAACATTGTTCATGAAGAAACTTCTTTATACGCAAAAAATTCTCCATGTTATATATGTCAATATAAAAATGTGAATCGTCTACACTTAATTGGATAAATGGCTACTGAAAAAGAACTTTTCATTTTTGTTACGTCACTAAGTGGGTGTAGTTATAAAGAGATGAGCCGAGTTTTGATATTTTCATTAGAATCAATATGCCTATTAACACAATCAGCAATAGTTGACGAGACGGAAATAAAAGAAGTCGTAGTTAAGAAATGCATTTCACAACATACCATTGTAGCCATTTTTATTGTTTTGGATGATAAACTCTTTTTGGAATTTTTAGTTTTTATAATTTGCAACTACACTACTTCTTTTACTAATATTAATGTCTAAGTAATCGATAAAAAATTTTCCATTGAATAAATGAGAAGTTAAAAA
Source organism: Staphylococcus sp. T93 (assembly GCF_016743875.1). NCBI lineage: Bacteria > Bacillati > Bacillota > Bacilli > Caryophanales > Staphylococcaceae > Staphylococcus > Staphylococcus sp. T93. The sequence goes on from NZ_CP068247.1 coordinate 300,397, forward strand.
CTTTACTTAACCTTTCTCATTGCATTTTCCTATTCACGATTTTAAGAACCCAACATACTACAAACGAATTTTAAAAGGCGAGAGTAAAGCTTACTTGTTTATTATACATATTTAAAATCCAAGAGTCAGAACAGACTACTCCTCTTTATAACTATAAAAAATAGCTATGAAAAAATCTATCGTCATAGATTCCTTCATAGCTAATCTTAGTATGTTTATTTTTATTTTAGGATGCTATTTATCAACTCAACATATAACTCACTATTTTTATAACCTTCTAATATATCATTAACTTGTCTAATAGGTATTTCTGGTACTTCTCTAATGTTTTCCAATTTTGTTTTAAATTGTTTTTTTGTTATTTGCTCTTTATTTGTAGCCAATTGGAACAAGTAAGAATCTAGCATATTAATTTCTTTATATGAATACATATATCTTAATAACACTAAATCTCTAGTTTTTAAGTTAGGCGCTAGTTCTTCTTGTAATTGTTCTATTGATTGTTTCATTAATAACAATCTCATTTCTAATTCTTCATTATTCATTTTATCACACTCTTTTTATATTAATGCTTGACCAACTTGGGAAACCCAAAACCCTATGCTTCTTGCAGTAGAATCTTTAATACCAGTTCCCATCAATGCTTGTGAAACTTGACCTTGTACATTTCCCCATGTAGCCTCTTCTTGTTTTAATGCATTATTCAATGCGGGATTTACAAATTTATCCCATCTTTTTTTTATGATTTTCCGGCACGGGGACTGATTTCTTTAACACCATTAAACACAGATTTTTTATTTTTAATCATAGCTTTATAGTATCATGTTGGCTAAGCTATAAATAAGTCAGTTTCTCTAAAAATTAAATAACTGAATGTAAGACAATCAACAAACCAAATTTATACTTCATCTAAACCACTGTGGTCGTCATCTTTTTGCTTTTCTTTTTCTTTCTCTCGTTCTTGTTCTTTTTTGTACTCTTCTTCAAATTCTTTTTCTTTCTTTTCTACTTCTTCTCTTGTTTCCGCTCTATGAGAAAAATCTTCGGTTTTAAGTTTACTAAATTTGAATGATTTAGAATCAACTGTTTTATCTTCTGAGTATTTATGGACATTTAAATTAATATTTCCATCACCTCTTAACTCATAGATAAACATGGCTTGTGCAGTTTTGCCTTTTTTAATTTGATCTTGGTTATGTTCTGTCCAATCTTTATATTTTTTATCACTTAAAAGATAACCATCTCTTAATTTATTTACTGTATTTTTATCATCTTGAGTGATATTAATATAGTCATGAGAAATAGAAGATGGATTTAAATCTTTATCGTCTTTTTTAGCAGTAATTTCCATTTTAAAAGCGATATATTTCTTTTTCTCATCTTTTTCATTGATGATAAACGGTTCTTTTATTTTAGCTTCAAATTTGTCACTAACAATAGTATCGCCTTTAATTTTTATATCCATATTTTTTTTGCTTTTAAATTCTTTAAGTTCTTCATTTAATTCTTCATTGTCATTTTCTTTCTTTTTGTGACTAGTGCTCTCTTTTTTTGCACTATCTTGATGATGTCCACAAGCACCTAAGATAAGTGTACTTGCTAATAATATCCCCATTACTTTTTTCATTTAACATGTCTCCTTTATTTCGCAAAAATTTATTTTAAAAACTCTAAATGACTTATCATTTTGAGTAATTAAACAAAGTTGATATTTTGTGAGATTCTAAGATGATATTAAATAATTCTTGTAATAATGATCCTATGTATTGTTGCAATAAATTAATGAAACTATAATTACTAATATTATATTACTTTTATTGATAGAAATATATTACTTTTTTAAAAAAACTTGTAATATATCGAAAGATTTAAATGTAAAATTTTGATTTGTTAAGAAATTACGTTTGTAAAAATAAAAAAATCAACTTATTTGTATGAGATAAATATGTATTGAAGAAGACGTGTTATTAATTTGGAAAATACTGGTCAAAGATGGGAGCTCTTAAAAGCGTTATTGTATTTTTTAGTCAATACAAATAGATTGCCGTAATAATAATCGTACTTGATGGTTAAAAAATTACTTAAGGCTATAAAGCAAAACTTTTTATATGAGCAGTCGAATATAACGTTTAAAATGATTGTTTTTGGATATAAACGATTAAGTAAAATGCTTTTTCAGTTTGAAATTAATCATATAAATTTCTTATGGGAGGGTTGATATCTTAATGATTAACATTATTTCAGCTATAGGATCTATTGGAACATTTATTATGGCTTTATTTTATTTTGTATCAGTTTCAGTTCAACTTTATCAAATGAAAATTAGCTTTCTGCCAGCTTTAGGTTTTAACCAAATTTTATTAGAAAGGGAGGAGGATCAACTTAATATAATGAATTCGGCAACAGAAGAGCATCATCATAAAGATTATATTAAACTATATAATTTAGGTGGCGGTGCTGCTAAAAAAATTGCAATAGAGGTTTTATTGGGGAAGGATAAAGTCATTCAGAAAAAATACGTGCATATTTTACCTAGTAAAGAAGGGTACATGTTACCAATTAATAAAAATGTGTACGAAGAATTAGAAAGAACGATTGAGAACAATGGTCATGAAGCTGATTTGAATGTACGTATGACTTATTATCATAATGTAAGTCGCAAACAACAGGAAGTTATATTAAAAGGTCAAATCGACCGTTTTAATACTTATAATAATAAAGAAATTTATGATTTGCAGTTTATCTAAAAATTGATTTAAGAGGGTAGTTGTTTATTGCGAAAAATATCATTCAATTTTAATGAAATAATGGCGTCATTACTATAAAATATTACTTTATGTTGTAATGCATTTTTCTATAAGATAGAACTAAAAGGAGGGGCAAAGATGCAAATTAGACAAATACATCAACATGACTTTGCTCAAGTGGACCAGTTAATTAGAACGGCATTTGAAAATAGTGAACATGGTTATGGTAATGAATCAGAGCTAGTAGACCAAATTCGTCTAAGTGATACGTATGACAATACCTTAGAATTAGTAGCTGTTCTTCAAAATGAAGTTGTAGGGCACGGTTTACTAAGTGAAGTTTATCTTGATAACGAGGCACAACGGGAAATTGGATTAGTGTTAGCACCTGTATCTGTTGATATTCATCATCAAAATAAAGGTATTGGGAAGCGATTGATTCAAGCATTAGAACGAGAAGCAATATTAAAAGGATATAATTTTATCAGTGTATTAGGATGGCCGACGTATTATGCCAATCTAGGATATCAACGCGCAAGTATGTACGACATTTATCCACCATATGATGGTATACCAGACGAAGCGTTTTTAATTAAAGAATTAAAAGTGAACAGTTTAGCGGGAAAAACAGGTACCATAAATTACACATCTGCTTTTGAAAAAATATGATTTCAAGCTAGGATTACATTAGGTAGAGTTCATATTAATAATAAAAAATGTTTGCAATCAAATCGTACGTTGTCGTTTGTAATTCTTAAAATAGCAATAAATAAAATGTTTGTTAGTAAAGTATTATTGTGGATAATAAAATATCGATACAAATTAATTGCTATAATGCAATTTTAGTGTATAATTCCATTGACAGAGATTAAATATATCTTTAAAGGGTATATAGTTAATATAAAATGACTTTTTAAAAAGAGGGAATAAAATGAATATGAAGAAAAAAGAAAAACACGCAATTCGGAAAAAATCGATTGGCGTGGCTTCAGTGCTTGTAGGTACGTTAATCGGTTTTGGACTACTCAGCAGTAAAGAAGCAGATGCAAGTGAAAATAGTGTTACGCAATCTGATAGCGCAAGTAACGAAAGCAAAAGTAATGATTCAAGTAGCGTTAGTGCTGCACCTAAAACAGACGACACAAACGTGAGTGATACTAAAACATCGTCAAACACTAATAATGGCGAAACGAGTGTGGCGCAAAATCCAGCACAACAGGAAACGACACAATCATCATCAACAAATGCAACTACGGAAGAAACGCCGGTAACTGGTGAAGCTACTACTACGACAACGAATCAAGCTAATACACCGGCAACAACTCAATCAAGCAATACAAATGCGGAGGAATTAGTGAATCAAACAAGTAATGAAACGACTTCTAATGATACTAATACAGTATCATCTGTAAATTCACCTCAAAATTCTACAAATGCGGAAAATGTTTCAACAACGCAAGATACTTCAACTGAAGCAACACCTTCAAACAATGAATCAGCTCCACAGAGTACAGATGCAAGTAATAAAGATGTAGTTAATCAAGCGGTTAATACAAGTGCGCCTAGAATGAGAGCATTTAGTTTAGCGGCAGTAGCTGCAGATGCACCGGTAGCTGGCACAGATATTACGAATCAGTTGACGAATGTGACAGTTGGTATTGACTCTGGTACGACTGTGTATCCGCACCAAGCAGGTTATGTCAAACTGAATTATGGTTTTTCAGTGCCTAATTCTGCTGTTAAAGGTGACACATTCAAAATAACTGTACCTAAAGAATTAAACTTAAATGGTGTAACTTCAACTGCTAAAGTGCCACCAATTATGGCTGGAGATCAAGTATTGGCAAATGGTGTAATCGATAGTGATGGTAATGTTATTTATACATTTACAGACTATGTAAATACTAAAGATGATGTAAAAGCAACTTTGACCATGCCCGCTTATATTGACCCTGAAAATGTTAAAAAGACAGGTAATGTGACATTGGCTACTGGCATAGGTAGTACAACAGCAAACAAAACAGTATTAGTAGATTATGAAAAATATGGTAAGTTTTATAACTTATCTATTAAAGGTACAATTGACCAAATCGATAAAACAAATAATACGTATCGTCAGACAATTTATGTCAATCCAAGTGGAGATAACGTTATTGCGCCGGTTTTAACAGGTAATTTAAAACCAAATACGGATAGTAATGCATTAATAGATCAGCAAAATACAAGTATTAAAGTATATAAAGTAGATAATGCAGCTGATTTATCTGAAAGTTACTTTGTGAATCCAGAAAACTTTGAGGATGTCACTAATAGTGTGAATATTACATTCCCAAATCCAAATCAATATAAAGTAGAGTTTAATACGCCTGATGATCAAATTACAACACCGTATATAGTAGTTGTTAATGGTCATATTGATCCGAATAGCAAAGGTGATTTAGCTTTACGTTCAACTTTATATGGGTATAACTCGAATATAATTTGGCGCTCTATGTCATGGGACAACGAAGTAGCATTTAATAACGGATCAGGTTCTGGTGACGGTATCGATAAACCAGTTGTTCCTGAACAACCTGATGAGCCTGGTGAAATTGAACCAATTCCAGAGGATTCAGATTCTGACCCAGGTTCAGATTCTGGCAGCGATTCTAATTCAGATAGCGGTTCAGATTCGGGTAGTGATTCTACATCAGATAGTGGTTCAGATTCAGCGAGTGATTCAGATTCAGCAAGTGATTCAGACTCAGCGAGTGATTCAGATTCAGCAAGCGATTCCGACTCAGCGAGCGATTCCGACTCAGACAATGACTCGGATTCAGATAGCGATTCTGACTCAGACAGTGACTCAGATTCCGACAGTGACTCAGATTCAGATAGCGATTCTGACTCAGACAGTGACTCGGATTCAGATAGCGATTCAGATTCAGATAGCGATTCAGATTCCGACAGTGATTCCGACTCAGACAGCGATTCTGACTCCGACAGTGATTCCGACTCAGACAGCGATTCAGATTCCGACAGTGATTCCGACTCAGATAGCGATTCCGACTCAGATAGCGACTCAGATTCAGACAGCGATTCAGATTCAGACAGCGATTCAGATTCAGATAGCGATTCAGATTCCGACAGTGACTCAGATTCCGACAGTGACTCGGATTCAGATAGCGATTCAGATTCCGACAGTGACTCAGATTCCGACAGTGACTCAGACTCAGACAGTGATTCGGATTCAGCGAGTGATTCGGATTCAGATAGTGATTCCGACTCCGACAGTGACTCGGATTCAGATAGCGACTCAGACTCGGATAGCGACTCGGATTCAGATAGCGATTCGGACTCAGATAGCGATTCAGAATCAGACAGCGATTCAGATTTAGACAGCGACTCAGACAGTGACTCAGATTCAGATAGTGACTCGGATTCAGCGAGTGATTCAGACTCAGGTAGTGACTCCGATTCATCAAGTGATTCCGACTCAGAAAGTGATTCAAATAGCGATTCCGAGTCAGTTTCTAACAATAATGTAGTTCCGCCTAATTCACCTAAAAATGGTACTAATGCTTCTAATAAAAATGAGGCTAAAGATAGTAAAGAACCATTACCAGATACAGGTTCTGAAGATGAAGCAAATACGTCACTAATTTGGGGATTATTAGCATCAATAGGTTCATTACTACTTTTCAGAAGAAAAAAAGAAAATAAAGATAAGAAATAAGTAATAATGATATTAAATTAATCATATGATTCATGAAGAAGCCACCTTAAAAGGTGGCTTTTTTACTTGGATTTTCCAAATATATTGTTTGAATATAATTAATAATTAATTCATCAACAGTTAATTATTTTAAAAAGGTAGATGTTATATAATTTGGCTTGGCGAAAAAATAGGGTGTAAGGTAGGTTGTTAATTAGGGAAAATTAAGGAGAAAATACAGTTGAAAAATAAATTGCTAGTTTTATCATTGGGAGCATTATGTGTATCACAAATTTGGGAAAGTAATCGTGCGAGTGCAGTGGTTTCTGGGGAGAAGAATCCATATGTATCTAGTCGTTGAAACTGACTAATAATAAAAATAAATCTAGAACAGTAGAAGAGTATAAGAAAAGCTTGGATGATTTAATATGGTCCTTTCCAAACTTAGATAATGAAAGATTTGATAATCCTGAATATAAAGAAGCTATGAAAAAATATCAACAGAGATTTATGGCTGAAGATGAGGCTTTGAAGAAATTTTTTAGTGAAGAGAAAAAAATAAAAAATGGAAATACTGATAATTTAGATTATCTAGGATTATCTCATGAAAGATATGAAAGTGTATTTAATACTTTGAAAAAACAAAGTGAGGAGTTCTTAAAAGAAATTGAAGATATAAAAAAAGATAACCCTGAATTGAAAGACTTTAATGAAGAGGAGCAATTAAAGTGCGACTTAGAATTAAACAAATTAGAAAATCAGATATTAATGTTAGGTAAAACATTTTATCAAAACTATAGAGATGATGTTGAAAGTTTATATAGTAAGTTAGATTTAATTATGGGATATAAAGATGAAGAAAGAGCAAATAAAAAAGCAGTTAACAAAAGGATGTTAGAAAATAAAAAAGAAGACTTAGAAACCATAATTGATGAATTTTTTAGTGATATAGATAAAACAAGACCTAATAATATTCCTGTTTTAGAAGATGAAAAACAAGAAGAGAAAAATCATAAAAATATGGCTCAATTAAAATCTGACACTGAAGCAGCAAAAAGTGATGAATCAAAAAGAAGCAAGAGAAGTAAAAGAAGTTTAAATACTCAAAATCACAAACCTGCATCTCAAGAAGTTTCTGAACAACAAAAAGCTGAATATGATAAAAGAGCAGAAGAAAGAAAAGCGAGATTTTTGGATAATCAAAAAATTAAGAAAACACCTGTAGTGTCATTAGAATATGATTTTGAGCATAAACAACGTATTGACAACGAAAACGACAAGAAACTTGTGGTTTCTGCACCAACAAAGAAACCAACATCACCGACTACATATACTGAAACAACGACACAGGTACCAATGCCTACAGTTGAGCGTCAAACTCAGCAACAAATTATTTATAATGCACCAAAACAATTGGCTGGATTAAATGGTGAAAGTCATGATTTCACAACAACGCATCAATCACCAACAACTTCAAATCACACGCATAATAATGTTGTTGAATTTGAAGAAACGTCTGCTTTACCTGGTAGAAAATCAGGATCACTGGTTGGTATAAGTCAAATTGATTCTTCTCATCTAACTGAACGTGAGAAGCGTGTAATTAAGCGTGAACACGTTAGAGAAGCTCAAAAGTTAGTTGATAATTATAAAGATACACATAGTTATAAAGACCGAATAAATGCACAACAAAAAGTAAATACTTTAAGTGAAGGTCATCAAAAACGTTTTAATAAACAAATCAATAAAGTATATAATGGCAAATAATTAATGCATGGCTGCAAAGCAAATAATGAGTTTGTCGTAAAAATAACAACATTTTAAACTAGCAATAAATAATATCAAAGTCATCATTTCAATGATGCAATCTAGTATAGTCCACATTCTAAACAGGTGTGGACTATTACTTTTTTCACTTTATATTACGAAAAAATTATTATGCTTAACTATCAATATCAATAATTAATTTTAAGCTGAAAAACAATAAAAATGTTAAGACAACGTTTACTTCAAGTTAATTATTATACTGAAAATTCTGGTATATAATGCTGTTAGTGAATATAACAGGGAAATTATATTGGTTATAATATTGAGTCTATATAAAGGAGAAATAACAGATGAAAAAGAAATTATTAGTTTTAACTATGAGCACGCTATTTGCTACACAAATTATGAATTCAAATCACGCTAAAGCATCAGTGACAGAGAGTGTTGACAAAAAATTTGTAGTTCCAGAATCAGGAATTAATAAAATTATTCCAGCTTACGATGAATTTAAGAATTCGCCAAAAGTAAATGTTAGTAATTTAACTGACAATAAAAACTTTGTAGCTTCTGAAGATAAATTGAATAAGATTGCAGATTCATCGGCAGCTAGTAAAATTGTAGATAAAAACTTTGTCGTACCAGAATCAAAGTTAGGAAACATTGTGCCAGAGTACAAAGAAATCAATAATCGCGTGAATGTAGCAACAAACAATCCAGCTTCACAACAAGTTGATAAGCATTTTGTTGCTAAAGGCCCAGAAGTAAATAGATTTATTACGCAAAACAAAGTAAACCACCACTTCATTACTACGCAAACCCACTACAAGAAAGTTATTACTTCATACAAATCAACACATGTACATAAACATGTAAATCATGCAAAGGATTCTATTAATAAACACTTTATTGTTAAACCATCAGAATCGCCTAGATATACACATCCATCTCAATCTTTAATTATCAAGCATCATTTTGCAGTTCCTGGATATCACGCGCATAAATTTGTTACACCAGGGCATGCTAGCATTAAAATTAATCACTTTTGTGTTGTGCCACAAATAAATAGTTTCAAGGTAATTCCACCATATGGTCACAATTCACATCGTATGCATGTACCAAGTTTCCAAAATAACACAACAGCAACACATCAAAATGCTAAAGTAAATAAAGCATATGACTATAAATACTTCTATTCTTATAAAGTAGTTAAAGGTGTGAAGAAATATTTCTCATTTTCACAATCAAATGGTTATAAAATTGGGAAACCATCATTAAATATCAAAAATGTAAATTATCAATATGCTGTTCCAAGTTATAGCCCTACACACTACGTTCCTGAATTTAAGGGTAGCTTACCAGCACCACGAGTATAAAAATTGGCACTAAGTTTACGAGATATGATAAATACCTATTATTTTAAATATAGTCTACAATCTATGTGGTTGTAGGCTGTATTTTTTGCAGTTTATCAATAAACACCCATCAACAAATTATACCGTTTTTCTACTTTGAAAGTTGGAAGTAACATAATCTTAAATAAATATATTATTAATTAAGATAAATATAATACTCAAGATTATTGTTAATAGTTTGTTCATCGCAAGTTAATTATTGTTTCTAAAATATTGGTATATAATTTTCAATGGCGAAGAAAACAGGGTGAAAAAGTCGGTTTTTATATCAAAGCAAATAAGGGAGCATAAACAAATGAAAAGGAAAGTATTAGTACTAACAATGGGTGTAATTTGTGCAACTCAATTATGGCATTCTAATCACGCAAACGCATTAGTAACAGAGAGTGGCGCAAATGATACTAAGCAATTTACTGAAATTGTATCGGAAGAGAAAGTTATAACAGTTGAACATGCTCAAATTAATATTTTTCAATCTAATAGCAATTCAAACTTGATGGAGTTCAACATATTAACAATGGGCGGTAAATCAGGAGCTATGGTTGGTTATAGTGAAATTGACTCATCACATTTCACAGACCGTGACAAACGCGTTATTAGACGTGATCATGTTAAAGAAGCACAAAGCTTAGTAGAGAACTATAAAGATACACAAAGTGCTGATGCTAGGATGAAAGCCAAACAAAAAGTTAACACATTAAGCAAACCGCATCAAAACTATTTCAATAAACAAATTGATAAGGTTTATAATGGATTACAACGCTAATCCAAAGTAAATTATAAGTTATACATCTCGTTTTTAAATGACAATTTATCCCCGTAAATATTATAAATAATCTTTTCAAATTCCACATAGATATAGAGACACTAATAAACCTCTTTGTCTCGATATGATAGTCTGCAACGATTCATGTTGTAGGCTTTTTAATTTTACAAATAAGGCTAAATATATAAGTTCTGGCACCTAAAATATAGAAAATACATAAAAGTAAGTATAGTTATTTTATTATAATTATTAAATTTTTATTAATTAATTGTAAAAATGTATAATTATAATTAATTAACGTTTAATATTAAAATTAACTAAAAAGAAAGAGGTGTTAGTTATGACAGAATACTTATTAAGTGCTGGCATATGTATGGCAATCGTTTCAATATTACTTATAGGGATGGCTATCAGTAATGTTTCGAAAGGGCAATACGCAAAGAGGTTTTTCTATTTCGCTACTAGTTGTTTAGTGTTAACTTTAGTTGTAGTTTCAAGTCTAAGTAGCTCAGCAAATGCATCACAAACAGATAATGGCGTAAATAGAAGTGGTTCTGAAGATCCAACAGTATATAGTGCAACTTCAACTAAAAAATTACATAAAGAACCTGCGACATTAATTAAAGCGATTGATGGTGATACGGTTAAATTAATGTACAAAGGTCAACCAATGACATTCAGACTATTATTGGTTGATACACCTGAAACAAAGCATCCTAAAAAAGGTGTAGAGAAATATGGTCCTGAAGCAAGTGCATTTACGAAAAAAATGGTAGAAAATGCAAAGAAAATTGAAGTCGAGTTTGACAAAGGTCAAAGAACTGATAAATATGGACGTGGCTTAGCGTATATTTATGCTGATGGAAAAATGGTAAACGAAGCTTTAGTTCGTCAAGGCTTGGCTAAAGTTGCTTATGTTTATAAACCTAACAATACACATGAACAACTTTTAAGAAAAAGTGAAGCACAAGCAAAAAAAGAGAAATTAAATATTTGGAGCGAAGACAACGCTGATTCAGGTCAATAATGCTCATTGTAAAAGTGTCACTGCTGCTAGTGGCACTTTTATAATTTTTAGATCACGATATGATTTATTATCAATTCAGAATTAAAAAAGTAAATAGTATCAAAAGTAAGTGTATTTAATATTAGAAAATAAAAATTTTAAATTTAGTATTAAAATGGAATGTTACTATATAGTTCAATGTGTATTATCACAGAAAATAAAATAATGCTTTACTTCTATATTTAAAAGTGTATAATGAAAGTTAAGTAATAAAGAGCGTGAAGAAAAATGTGAGTTATTTATATAGAATATTCTCCTTTTCATTTATGAATTTGTTACAAAATATTTAGTGCAAAAGCACGACGGAGGTATTCAATATGAATAACGGTACAGTTAAATGGTTTAATGCAGAAAAAGGTTTTGGTTTCATCGAAAGAGAAGATGGTAGCGACGTATTCGTACACTTCTCAGCAATCGCTGAAGATGGATACAAATCATTAGAAGAAGGCCAAAAAGTTGAATTCGACATCGTTGAAGGCGACCGTGGCGAGCAAGCTGCAAACGTAGTTAAAATGTAATTTTAACTTATTCAAACAGTCCTTACTATAGGGCTGTTTTTTTATGCTTTAAATCGATAACAGTTGGTGTGGTAAAAGCACTAGCCGTTATTTTTTTGTCCAATAAATTTAGTTGGAGATTTAACAATATATAATGGTTCTAAAATAAATCGAACTGATGGAAAAGTTTTTTACTTTTCATCTGTCCGACTTTTGATTTTGAATATAAAAAAGCGCCAATACAGAACTTTAATAATGACGAGAATTAAAGTCTGTATATGGCGATAACAAGAAGTAATGTTAAACACTCAAAATGTTTAACAATAATAGGATACCACATCGCATAATATCTTACTACTTAATTAATAATTTAACTAATCAACTTTTTGTTAATTTTTTATTAAGACTGATTAATTATTGAGAATATTTATTGTTTTTAAAATCTCATAATAATTCAGTAATCTTGTTTTCATTTAAAAGGCGAAACATTAAAATAATTAAATAAAAATATTGCGTTTAATTTACAGCGTCAAATATACTTATTTCTAATGCTTTGGGGTCTACTGAAACAAGTAAAGAATGATCGATGTTACTAATATTGCCATTCTCCAAATTTATTTCTGTGAGTATTTGGAAGCTACCATTAGGCAACGGTTTAACAATAGACAATTGCTTTTCCGCTTGTTGTATTAAAAAAGGTTTTGTAGATTGATTATTAATATGCCATTCACTCATGTATGTTTTTCACTCCTGCTTTAAAATAGGGTTAGAAAGTTTATAGTTGAGACATTCATGTTCAACCAAAATTTTGTTCGAATTCAATAAATGTCTTGTTTAAAATAGAAATATTGTAAATGTTATCGTCCAAAACTTCACCAGTTAAGTATTTGTTTTGAATTAAAATTTGGCAGTTAGTTAAGAAGTCTTGATAATCACGATCGCAAAAATAGTTTTCACGTGCATCTTTAGCATCGCCAAAAAAGTTAGCGACTGTTTCTGTTTCTCCTTTATTCGAACGTTCAATATATAATTTGTAAAATTTAGCTATTGTATACTTTTGTTCTTTAGTTAGTTCATTCAAAATATTGGGCCTCCTGAAATATCATTTGTAATCTATACCCAATTTATTGCAAAACAAAAACTAATTTAACTATTTGATGAAACTGTGTTAATAAGCTTTAACAAGCCTTAGTTTGTATGGATCTATAAAATTATCTTTAATTGCATAGGGTGAAATAATATGTAGTCCATAACTTTTAACTGATTTTTCACTTACACCAAATTTATAAGCTTGGTAGATAATTTTAGTACAATACGTAAATTTTTTGCTGTTCAAATTTAATGTAACTAGATAACGATGATTTGTATTCTCATAGTTTTTCTTAACCCATTCAGCCGCTTTTTTACCTGCACCAGGATAGCTGCAACGATAAACTTTCATCCAATCATTTTTGCCACTTGCATAATTATATTTAAAAGATTCGAAGGATTGTGTAGTTGGTTTGTCGCCAGGCCCCTCAATTTGTAAAATCGTTTTATCATCAATCGCGATACTACAATGACCAAAAAATCCCCACATGACAGGGCCTTTTGTAACAATAATATCACCAGGTTGTAATTGGAATTTGTCATCTTGAATTTCTGAATACTTATTATCTGCAATTGTTTTTGGTGAGTTTATTGGGGATACGACAACGAATAATATAAGTAAAATTATCGTTCGTTTAATATAGTTCACTTAAAAGCTCCTTGTTGAAGAAATATATGTAAATAGTCTTAAATTAGAATTGTAATCTTTAATAAGCTTGTAAGACTAAAACATATCTTAAATATTAAAGTATGAGAGTGTGAAATGTCTATTAAGAATAAAAAACAGTCTGAAACATCATTGAGACGTTTCAGACTGGATATAAAATGAATTTCATTTATAGCACACCAAATATAAATGTGTATATTAATATAGCGAATCCAAAAATATAGAGAATGACAGTGAAACTTAAATAGGACTCTTTTTTAGATTCTTTGCTAGTTTTTTTCATTAATACGAGTATAAACGTAGCGGCAACTAAGAAAATTAATGCTAGCCAAAACAGAATTGCAAAATGTAAAGACATGTGAAACCCTCCTTATATACCGTAATTATTAACCTATAAAACTATAAAAAATAGGATAAATGTAATAGAGAACGAGTACGATATTTATAAAAAATAATATTTCACTTAACCAGTTTTTAGTTATCATTGCAATGGTAAAGGATACGATGAGTATCACACCACAAATGATAATACCAGGCAGGAGCCAACATAAATCATCTAAATCTTTATTATATGTGATTAAAATATTAAAGATAACAAAAGTGGTAGTAATAACTATATTGATAGCATTTAACAAAATGTTATTCATGACTGACACCTACTAGTATAAAAATAGCTTCTTAATAAATATGATAACACTATTTTTCAATAGGTAAATAAAAAGTATAGTTATTTTTAAAATATTATTTGCAGAATGCTAAAGTTTATTAATTCAAACAAGTGAGCATATATAGGGGTGTATTGTATTAATATGAAAAGAATATTTACATACTAAAAACTCTTAAAGTTGTATAATTCGTTAATATTTTTAGAATCAGATATCAAAAAAATGTGCAAAATCACTTTTGCACATTTACAAATACTAGTTTTCTGATAAGATTAATAATAACACTTTAAATAGCGCTTAATAAATGAAGGGGGCAAGTCTTATGACGTTTTACAATTTCATCATGGGTTTTCAAAATGATAACACACCATTTGGTATATTGGCCGAACACGTTAGTGAAGATAAAGCATTCCCTCGATTAGAAGAAAGACACCAAGTAATTAGAGCATATGTGATGTCTAATTACACAGATCATCAATTAATTGAAACTACAAATAGAGCTATTAGCTTATATATGGCAAATTAATTTGAGTAGTACCAATTATGATGTATTAGTGCATCCCAAATATCTTTTGTTTTAAAGTTTATTTCATCATTTCTTATCGAAAATGGTGTAATAATGTCTTTATCTAACCAAGTGTTGATAAGTTCATTTGGTACACCATCTAACAACATTTCACTTTTACTAATTATAAAACATTCCCAGTCAAGTGAAACATTTTGTGGATTCACATAATTACATTGATTATGATTATCCATAAACACTCACTCCTTTAAAATTCTGTACTCTTCATTGCGTTTTACCCCGTCACATTATCTTTTAAACTAAAATCATCATTACTTATGAAAAAAATGTACATCAAAAGCAAAGGTTTTCGCTACCGAAAAAGTTTAAATAATGGTTTAATATATTTGGTACTCATTTTAATAAAAAGAGAATACATTTTGAGCTATCAATACTTTTTATTGAAGAGGTGTTATTGTTGGCTAAAACGTTATATTTAATGCGCCACGGACAAACTTTGTTTAATTTTAAGGGACTAATTCAGGGATTTGGAGATTCGCCGCTAACAGAACTTGGAATTGCTCAAGCTCAAAAGGCACGTAGTTATTATGAAACTAAGGGGATAAACTTCGATTTATATGCATCATCAACGCAAGAACGCGCAAGTGACACACTTGAAAATGTTGCACCTAACCAATCGTATCAACGTTTTAAGGGACTGAAGGAATGGCATTTTGGAATATTTGAAGGTGAGTCAGTCTATCTATTTGATAATCTATACAAGCCTGAGGACTTATTCGGAGATCGAATTGTTCCTTTCAAAGGAGAGGCAAGGCAACAAGTTGAAGAACGCATTGTGAAAACTTTACATGACATTATGTCTCAAACAAAGAATAATGCATTAGTCGTGAGTCATGGAACAATAATGGGAGTATTTTTAAGATATTGCCTTAAACTAGATGAAGCATTAAAGCATAATATCGGTAATTGTAATATCCTGAAATTTGAATATGACAATGGAACATTTAAATTTGTTGAGTTAATTGATCCAAATTTATAATAAATAAAGCGTTATACATAGACACAAGTATGTCTTTTGTATAACGCTTTTAAAATACAACTACATAACGCTTTAGAATAATAATTGAATAAGTTTTTGTAATATCATCAGAGCAACAATAATAATTATTATGCTTGATATTTTATTGATTATTGTTAATAATTTTCCGGTTTTATCAATTGATCCAACCATTTTTCCTAAAATTGCGAGTAAAAAGAACCATAACCATGAAACGCTAATACAAGCGATTGTAAACGCAATTTTATTGCTGCCACTATATAATGCAGCACTACTACCAATTACTCCAATTGTATCTAAAATAGCATGTGGATTGAGTAATGAAACTGATAAAGCAAAACTTACTTGTTTCATTGGAGACATAATTTGAGTTTCTCCATCTGTTGAGGGTTTATCATGCCAAATGGTCCAAGCCATATACATCAAGAAAATTAAACCAACTATATAAATAATTGCTTGAAGTACAGGTAAAGACATAATAATGATAGATACTCCTACCACTGCAATAATAATAAGTAAGCTGTCTGACAACCCGGCTGTAATTATTGCAGGCAATACATATCTATATTTTGGTTGATTAGCTCCTTGGTTAAAAATAAATACATTTTGTGCACCTAAAGGTAAAATTAGACCAATCGCTAAGATAAATCCATGAATAATTGCGGTTACCATTAAGTTTTGACACCCCTAAAACATAGAATATTCTGAAAAAACTTATTGTTATCATATCAAATAAAAAACAACTACTCAATAGTAGAGTAGTTGTATGAAAAATAGAACCTATATGATTTGAATTTATGAGAAATGTAGAATATATAAAACTGTATTACTTATTAATCAAATCATAAAAAAGCCAATGTTCATCGAAATAGGTATTTCCGATTTTAATTGCATTTTTCTCAAAACCAAGAATGTCGAATCCTAGTGCACTATAGAAAACTTTAGCACCTATGTTGTTTGACACAATTGATGTAAGTAAAGATTCGTAATTGTTCTGCCGTGCATAATTAATAATGAAATTAATGAGCTCGCTATTAATCGATTTATCGTTATTAGTAACAAAGTTGTATTTAATTAATGATTTATGTTCTTTTCCAACGTATCGAATTTGTTCTAAGGCAGCTGTTGCGATAAGTGTTTCGTTTTCATAACAGCCAAATACAATACATTTCGGTGAACCTTGATTTAAAATGTCATGTATTAAGGTGTCAGTCATTGTTTGACTATAATGTGAATCTTGAGTGAATTCTTCATTGACTGTCGAAACAAGTCTCTTATACTCATTAAAATCATTATTCGTTAATGTTTTAATTTCAATCATTACTGACCTCCTTAATCATTATTAAGAAAGATTTTGTACTAAAAAAATTTCTTAATTACATATTAAAATGTTTATTAAAATTTTGCAATCACTGATTTATATGCACATTCTTGTAAATGGATTATCAATTTAATTATATTTATTTTTAAGTTCAGGAAATTATGGAATTGGTTATTGGTCGACACTGGACTTTTATTTGTAGACGGTATGCGAAGAAGTCAAGCCAGTATTGGAACCGGTCACATTTATGATGACTAAGGTACAATCATTTTCAGTTAAATATTGCCAGAAATTTCAATCACGAATAGAAAAAATAACCAACCAAAAATTTTTGGTTGGCAAATTTGAATTTTATGTGAATTTTATTAATAACGTTGAATAATCTCTTTAAGTTAATGCTAATCTACAACATTTACATTTAAATCGACATTAATATTTCCTTGAGTCGCTTTTGAATATGGACAAAATTCATGAGCCATTTGTAAATATTTTTCAGCTTCTTCTTGAGATATAACATTTTTAATTGTCGCATCAATTGAAACACTTAATTTAGGACTTTCTGAGTCTGAATCATCTTCTAGTCTCACTGTTAGTGTTACTTCTGGATGAGCATCACGCACTTTGTTTTGCTTTAAAATTAGGTCGAAAGCACCGTTGAAGCAAGATGCATAACCTGCTGCAAATAATTGTTCGGGGTTAGTAGCTTTACCATCTGCTTGAGCAGGCGGAACGATATCAATATCTAATGCTCGATCATCAGTATAAACATGTCCTTTACGTCCGCCAACATTCGTCGCTTTAGTTTCATAATGTATTGCCATACTTATAACCTCCTAATTTAAAATACATTTATGCTTTACCCATTCGAAAATACCTTAATCATTTTCATTTATAGCATTGTTTGATTGAAGGATAAAAAGTTGTTGTTTACAATAAAAATAATGAGTATCTGAAATGAGGGATTCACTATGACACATGTGGAAGTAGTAGCGACTATCGCGCCACAATTATCTATCGAAGAAACTTTAATTCAAAAAATTAATCATCGTATTGATGCAATAGACGTATTAGAATTACGAATTGATCAAATTGAAAATGTCACAGTTGATCAAGTGGCAGAAATGATTACAAAGCTGAAGGTTATGCAAGATTCATTCAAATTATTAGTTACGTATCGTACAAAGTTACAAGGTGGCTATGGGCAATTTACAAATGACTCGTATCTTAATTTAATATCAGACTTAGCAAATATCAATGGCATAGATATGATTGATATAGAATGGCAAGCAGATATTGACATTGAAAAACATCAACGAATCATTACACATTTGCAACAGTATAATAAAGAGGTGGTTATATCACATCATAATTTCGAAAGTACGCCTCCATTAGATGAATTGCAATTTATATTTTTTAAAATGCAAAAATTCAACCCAGAATACGTTAAATTAGCAGTAATGCCACATAATAAAAATGATGTGTTAAATTTATTGCAGGCAATGTCTACATTTTCAGATACTATGGACTGCAAAGTTGTTGGTATTTCAATGTCTAAACTTGGACTAATAAGTAGAACGGCTCAAGGCGTTTTTGGTGGTGCGTTGACTTATGGTTGTATCGGAGTACCACAAGCTCCAGGACAGATTGATGTTACTGATTTAAAAGCACAAGTGACTTTATACTAATAAAATGAATTAGGTTGCTTTTGTGTAAGTGCTGTCTTATAATTGAGAAGTATTATCATTGTTCGTGGAGGAGCGATTTTAGATGGAATTACAACAAGCAATAGCTAATAGAAGAAGTGTGAAAAAATTTAAAAGAGATATGCACATAGATGACGCATTGCTATATCAAGCAATTGAGAAAGCTGCTGATGCTCCAAATCACGGAATGAGGGAACCATGGAGAGTTGTGCATGTTCCGAAAGACAGATTAGGAGATATGAGTAAGGATATTTCTAAATTTGCATTTCCTAATGAATTAGATAAGCAACAATGTCATTATGATGCAGTTACGAAACTAGGTGGCATGTTATTGCTTATTTTAAAAACAGATCCAAGACAACGTCAAAATGATGAAAACTACTTTGCATTTGGTGCATATGCACAAAATCTTATGTTGTTACTTTATGAAGCGGGAATAGGTACATGTTGGAAATCGCCATTATATATCTATGATCCTAAAGTAAGAAAAACACTTGGTATAAAGAAAGATGAAGTTCTTGCTGGATTCTTATATTTAACGGATTTAGAAGAAGATATGCCTAAAGCACCACGTAAAAATAGAAACTTAATTACATTATATTAATATGTATAATTATAGAAACATTAATAAAAGCTGAGTCATGAATTGATGGACATCTATCGAGTTAGAGATTTAATCTAACTTACTAGAGTCGGTACAATAACAGTCTCAGCTTTTTATTGTGCAGTATATACACATTTTTATTTTAGTATTTATTTAAAAGTTTCTGCTAAAAATGATTCAACTTGTTCAGGTGACTTAGCATTTGCTGAATGAAGGTGTGCAATTTTATCGCCGTTTTTAAATACTAGCAAGCTAGGGATACCCATAACTTCATTTTCAACAACTACATCTTCTAATTCATCACGATTAACAGTATACCATTGGTAATCATTATATTGTTCTACGATTGGGTCAATCCATAAATCCATAGCACGACAGTCTGGGCACCATCCTGCCTCAAATTTAACAATTACAGGTGTATCGCTATTAATTACAGATTTAAATGATTCATTACTTTTGATTGATTGCATTGTAACAACTCCTCTAGATAGTTTAATAATTTTTATTATAGCTAAATTTATATCATAATAAAAAATTTTAGCTTCAAAATGAAAGCCTTTTGCTTTGGAAAATGATATATTTATTTTAAATACATAAAGGAGGTTGCAGTCGTATGATTAAATTTTACCAATATAAGAATTGTACAACTTGTAAAAAGGCAGCAAAGTTTTTAGATGAATATGGCGTAAGTTATGAACCAATTGATATCGTTCAACATACACCTACAATAAATGAATTTAAAACAATAATTGCAAATACAGGCGTAGAAATTAATAAATTGTTTAATACACACGGCGCGAAATATCGTGAGCTTGATTTGAAAAATAAATTACAAACTTTATCAGATGATGAAAAGTTAGAGTTGTTATCATCTGATGGTATGTTAGTAAAGCGTCCTCTAGCAGTAATGGGCGATAAGATAACATTAGGATTTAAAGAAGATCAATATAAAGAGACTTGGTTAGCGTAAGTGAAATGTAAGCGTTTACTAAATATCTCGATATTTAGATTCATTACATGTAAAATGAAATAAGCTATACAATTGTTAATTTTTATAAATATAGTTGAATAGCATCTAGCCTTATGGCATCATTAATGATGTAAAGATTAATTAGGAGGGGATTCTCTTGGCAGTACCAAATGAATTGAAATATTCAAAAGAGCATGAATGGGTTAAAGTTGAAGGTAATGTAGCAATAATTGGAATCACAGAATACGCACAAAGCGAGTTAGGTGATATTGTTTTCGTTGAATTACCAGAAACAGATGATGAAATTAATGAAGGGGATACGTTTGGTAGCGTAGAATCAGTTAAAACTGTATCAGAATTATATGCACCAATCTCTGGTAAAGTAGTTGAAGTCAACGAAGAACTAGAAGATAGTCCCGAATTTGTAAATGAATCTCCATACGAAAAAGCATGGATGGTAAAAGTAGAAATTAGTGATGAAAGTCAGATTGAAGCTTTATTAACAGCTGAAAAATATTCAGAAATGATTGGTGAATAATCACCGTGTAACTCCTTAATCTAAGATTGAGGAGTTTATTTTTAGTCTGAGAAAATAAATGATATGAAAGAAAAATTATTAGGTACTATTATTTGGAGTATTGCTACATTTTATTATTCAAGAATGATGGAAATAATGAATTTAGCTATTTTAAAAATAAAAATTGGGGGAAGTTAATATGCTAAACATTCAAGACGTTAGTCATCTTTCTAAAAAGGAGCAAAAAGCATATAACCGTTTCGTAGAATCTGTAGAAAACGGTAATTTACCAGTACTACCATGTATTGAAATGGATCTAAAAGAGATGCAAGAAGAAACATTAAACCAGAGTAAGATTGGTGGAATGCCATTTTTAAAATCTTTTAAAGATATACCATTAGATGAAAATAATGTACCAATGGTATTGCTAGCACAGATTAATTTGGATGATCTTCCAGAACAACAAGAATTATTTCCTGTAAAAGAAGGGATATTGCAGTTTTGGATTAGTTCAGAAGATCAAATGTATGGAATGTCTGAAAATTTAAAGGGAAACAATATAAACTCAAGGCTTGTTTATATAAAAGAGCCAATTACAGATTTATCACTCGAAAATATTCAAGCGCATTTGAAGTCATTAGATGCTGATAATGAGGATATCCCGTTCAGTGGAGCATTTTCTATAGAATTTAGATTGTCGAAACAAACTATTACATGTACTGATTATAAGTACGATGAGGACGTGCTTGCATTGTGGAATAAAGTCAATCCATCCTTCGCGCTAAAATCAATGTTTGGTGGTTATGATGAATTGATGGAACCTGTGTGTAACACATTTACTGCTAAGGAACCATTTAATCAACTTGGTGGTTATCCATATTTTGACCAAATAGATCCAAGAACGAACGATCAAGAACTGAAAATGTATGATAGAGTCTTACTGCAAATTGATTCTACAAGAGATGGTAATTCTTCGATTATATGGGGTGATTTAGGTATTGCCAATATCTTAGTGAAATCTACTGACCTTGAGGCTATGAAGTTTGATGATTACATGTATTCATGGGATTGCAGCTAAGAGAATCATAAAAATATATTACTTTAATAAGTGTAGTATCTATAGATCAATCTAGGGAGTGGGACATAAATGATATTTTCGCAAAATTTATTTCGTCGTCCCACCCCAACTTGCATTGTCTGTAGAAATTGGGAATCCAATTTCTCTTTGTTGGGGCCCATCCCCAACTTGCATTGCCTGTAGAATTTCTTTTCGAAATTCTCTGTGTTGGGGCCCCTGACTAGAATTGAAAAAAGCTTGTTACAAGCGCATTTTCGTTCAGTCAACTACTGCCAATATAACTTCGTAGAGCATAGAACATTGATTTATGTCCCAGCCTGTTTTCATAAGCCACAGCTAATGTGTATTTAAAAATAGGAATACATGAGTAAAACTCATGCATAAGAAATACTAATTTCTAAAGAAAAAGTATTTCTTTATGTTGGGGCCCCGCCAACTTGCACATTATTGTAAGCTGACTTACCATCAGCTTCTGTGTTGGGGCCCCGCTATAATTGAAAAGTTTGTTATAGGTGTATTTTCTTTTGGTTAACTATTGTTAATATAACATTGTAGATTTTAGGATGTTGATTTTTGACTTAGCCTTTGTCTGCTTATGTTAAATGTTCCAGCTAGTCAAACATTGAGTTTGTAATTATTATATTAAGCTAGTTTAAATTTTTTGTGATTTATGTTTTATTCATACCAATTTTGTGAAATGATACAGTGACAGATGTTTATTGATTTTAAAGGGTGATGATGATGGCTATTGTAAATAAAGTGATAATTGTTGAAGGAAAATCTGATAAAAAAAGGGTGCAACAGGTTATTGCAGAACCAGTCAATATTATTTGTACTCATGGAACAATGAGTATAGATAAGCTTGATGATATGATAGAATCACTGTATGATAAACAAGTTTTTGTATTAGCCGATTCTGATGACGAAGGAGATCGAATTAGAAATTGGTTTAAACGTTATTTGAGTGAAAGTGAACATATATTTATTGATAAAACTTACTGTCAAGTTGCGAATTGCCCCAAACAATATTTGGCGCATGTACTTTCAAAACATGGCTTTACTTGTAAGAAAGAAACACCTCTTTTACCGAATATAAATAATGAAAGGTTAGTTTTAGTAAATGAATAATTCATTAGACATCAAAGATGTAACTACATTTTATGAGGAAGACAAACATTTAATCTTTGGTTATACACCAACGTGTGGTACTTGTAAGGTTTCAGAAAGAATGTTAGACATTGCTAATGAAATATTGCAGTTACCATTATTGAAAATAGATTTAAACTTTTATCCTCAGTTTTGTAAAGATATGCAAATCATGTCTACGCCGATTTTATTGTTGATGAATAAAGATAAAGAAGTAAAACGAATTTATGCATTTAAATCGGTGACTGATTTGTTAGAAAATTTAAAATAGTTATTGACGAAATTTTACTAAGGTGTTAGGATTAATACAAATTAAATGATGCGTAAACTCTTATCGAGAGTGGTGGAGGGATGTGCCCTACGAAGCCCGGCAACCGTCTTATATAGAAATGGTGCCAATTCACATAAAGTTTTAACTTTTGAAGATGAGAGAAACAATACTACTATTGCTTTCTCAATTTTTCTATCGATATTGAGAAAGCATTTTTTATTTTATTAAGCAACACAGGGAGGAATCAACGTGATTGAATTAAAAGAAGTTGTTAAAGAATATCGGACTAAAAATAAAGAAGTCCTTGCTGTAGATCACGTTAATTTATCGATTCGAGCAGGATCGATTTATGGCGTCATTGGTTTTTCTGGAGCAGGAAAAAGTACTTTGATTCGAATGTTTAATCATTTAGAAGCGCCTACATCAGGTGAAGTTATTATAGATGGAGACCATATAGGTCAATTGTCCAAAAATGGATTAAGAGCAAAAAGACAAAAAGTAAGTATGATCTTCCAACATTTTAATTTGTTATGGTCAAGGACTGTGTTAAAAAATATTATGTTTCCGCTTGAAATTGCAGGTGTCCCTAGAAGGAGAGCTAAGCAAAAAGCATTAGAACTTGTCGAACTCGTCGGTTTAAAAGGTAGAGAAAAGGCTTATCCATCAGAGTTATCAGGTGGACAAAAGCAACGTGTTGGGATTGCACGAGCGTTAGCTAATGATCCAACGGTCTTGCTTTGTGATGAGGCAACAAGTGCACTTGATCCGCAAACAACAGATGAAATTTTAGATCTACTACTAAAAATTAGAGAACAACAAAATTTAACAATTGTACTAATTACGCATGAAATGCATGTCATTCGTCGTATTTGTGATGAAGTTGCAGTTATGGAAAGTGGTAAAGTGATAGAACAAGGACCGGTGACACAGGTTTTTGAAAATCCGCAACACACTGTGACAAAACGATTTGTGAAAGACGATTTAAATGATGATTTCGAAACATCTTTAACAGAATTAGAGCCATTAGAAAAAGATGCATATATCGTTAGATTAGTTTTCGCTGGTTCAACAACAACCGAGCCTATTGTATCGAGTCTATCAACTGCCTATGATATTAAAATTAATATTTTAGAAGCAAATATTAAAAATACAAAAAATGGAACAGTCGGCTTTTTAGTTCTGCATATTCCATATATTTCAAGTGTAGATTTCGGAAAATTCGAAAAAGAGTTAATTGAGCGACAAGTTAAAATGGAGGTGTTAAGACATGGGTAAATCATTTAGTGAAATTATAAATGAAATGATTACAATGCCTAATATTCAGTGGCCAGAAGTTTGGACTGCAATAGTCGAAACACTATACATGACAGTCGTCTCAACTATATTTGCATTTATACTTGGTCTTATTTTAGGTGTGTTATTATTCTTGTCTGCTAAAGGTAAGTCTATCGGTGCAAGGTTATTTTATTCTATCGTTTCTTTCATTGTTAACTTATTTAGAGCGATACCATTTATTATTTTAATTTTATTATTAATTCCATTTACAAGTTTGATACTTGGAACGATAAGTGGTCCGACAGGTGCGTTACCAGCCTTGATCATTGGCGCAGCACCGTTTTATGCAAGGCTCGTAGAAATTGCTTTTAAAGAAATTGATAAAGGTGTCATCGAAGCGGCTTGGTCAATGGGCGCTAATACTTGGACAGTAATTCGTAAAGTCCTTTTACCTGAAGCTATGCCAGCGCTAGTGTCTGGCATTACAGTTACAGCAATCGCTTTAGTTGGTTCAACAGCAGTTGCAGGTGTAATTGGTGCCGGTGGTTTAGGAAATTTAGCATACTTAACAGGTTTCACTCGAAATCAAAATGATGTCATTTTAGTATCAACAGTTTTTATTTTAATTATTGTATTTATAATCCAATTCATTGGGGATTGGCTTACAAATAAACTTGATAAACGATAAATTGGGGGTTTCATTTTATGAAAAAATTATTTGGTCTTATTTTAGTATTAACATTTGCAGTTGTATTAGCAGCTTGCGGTAATGGAAACAAAAGTGGCAGTGACGACAAGAAAATAACAGTAGGTGCTTCACCAGCACCACATGCTGAAATTTTAGAAAAAGCAAAACCATTATTAGAGAAAAAAGGTTATGAACTAGATATTAAAACAATTAACGATTACACTACACCTAATAAATTACTAGACAAAGGTGAAATTGACGCAAACTATTTCCAACATACACCATATTTAAACACAGAGAAAAAGGATAAAGGTTACAAAATCGTAAGTGCCGGTGATGTTCACTTAGAACCTATGGCTGTATACTCTAAAAAGTATAAAAGTTTAAAAGAATTACCAAAAGGTGCAACAGTCTATGTGTCTAATAATCCAGCTGAACAAGGACGTTTCTTAAAATTCTTCGTTGATGCAGGTTTAATTAAAATCAAAAAAGGCGTAAAAATTGAAGATGCTAAGTTTAGTGATATTACAGAGAATAAAAAAGATATTAAGTTTAATAATAAACAATCAGCAGAATTCTTACCTAAAATTTATCAAAATGAAGACGCTGATGCTGTTATCATTAATTCGAACTTTGCAATCGAACAAAAACTAAATCCTAAAAAAGATTCTATTGCTGTAGAAAGTGCGAAAGATAATCCTTATGCAAACTTAATTGCTGTTAAAGAAGGACATCAAGATGATAAGAAAATCAAAGCATTAATTGAAGTATTACAATCTAAAGATATTCAAGACTTCATTAATGAAAAATACAATGGTGCAGTTATTCCTGCTAAATAAATCATATTAATGGCTCAGTAACGTGATGTTGCTGGGCTTTTTAATTTAAACAGGTATTTATATGATATTTAGGAATGAGATGCTATTACGGATAAAGTAAAATCCTATATGCATGCGTGCTACTCATTTATTCTTATTTTTAATTTCACATGGCTAGTGACTAATACATCATAAATCATTAGTGATTCTTTATTATTTCAGTCCCACTCCCTCAAGTTAATGATGAATCTATTTCGCTAGTTATAAAATGACGTCAAATCAATATCAAAAATTATTTAAGTAAAATGTTTAGATAATTTTTCAGTGGGTAAGTATTATATATAACATTTAATTATTCCGAGGAGGCATTTATTATGGCAGACGAAAGTAAATTTGAACAAGCAAAAGGTAATGTTAAAGAAACAGTAGGTAATGTTACTGATAATAAAAATTTAGAAAACGAAGGTAAAGAAGATAAAGCTTCTGGTAAAGCGAAAGAATTCGTTGAAAATGCAAAAGAAAAAGCAACTGATTTTATTGATAAAGTAAAAGGTAACAAAGGCGAGTAATTTTACTTTTTATTCCTAATACACTGCACATGCCACTTAGTCGGTATAACCATCGGCTAGGTGGTTTTTGTATTAAAAAAGTGGATACCAAAATTTATTAATAATTATTTTAATGTTAGAAAAAAACTAAATAAAAACTCGCTAATGATATCCAATAATATGTATACAAAACGAGACATATATTGCATATGATTAACGAGATACTGAAAATATTTTATCACCCCTAAAATGATTATTCATTTTCAGCGGTAATTCGACCTAAAGTCAAACTTACAATAAAACCGATGATAAATACTACTAATGAAACGAACCACATCACGATATTAGTTGGTAAACCTGGAAATACTGCAAAGAGGGAGCCAACAACAAAACCAATGATTAATGCAAAAGTCATTAGTTTATGATGTGTTAGGAAATACTGGATAATTTTGCTTGAAATAATGAATCCAGCAAGCACGCCAAATCCGACTGCAAGTAATATAGGAAGACCTGCAAAGTTAAGTTTAACAACTTCAGATATTGCTAGCATGACCGTACCATAGACGCCAAATACTAATAACATAAATGACCCTGAAATACCTGGGAGTAACATAGCACTAGATGCACACATACCTGCAATAAAATATTTAATAATAAGACTAGTTGATAGAGTAAGTGTTTCTCCAGCATGTTTATCACCATTATTCATTAATGTAATAACAATTAAGATAGCGATACCAGCTATAACCATCATGTAATGTTTAGTTGTAAATGACGTTTTATAGTTAGAAATTTTCAATAAATATGGAACGATACCAATGATTAATCCACCAAAGAAAAACATAGTTGGAATATGGTGTTGGCTTAATAAATAATTAAAAAGATTACTTAGTGATCCCATTGCCAGTAACATTCCAATTATAATGGGGATTAAAAATGTAAAACTTGGCCAAAAACGTCGTGAGAATATGCCGCTAATTGAAGCGATAAATTGATTGTAAATACCTAACAATAATGCGATAGTCCCACCGCTAACACCAGGTACCAAGTCACTCGTTCCCATAGCAAAACCTTTTAGAATATTAATCCATTTAAATTGTTGCATGAATAACTCCTTTCAAACGATTGGAATAAAATCATAAATAGCATCATACCATATTACAAATGTCCTAGTGAAATGATAACATATTTTAAATTCATAAAATCCATTGAGAAATTATGTGCACTTATTATCATTTATATTTTTAAAGAGAGCGGATTAGAGTTGTACTTTAGAGTTATTAAAAATAATAAAAAGGGTTTAAGTTGTTTATATTAAGGTATAAGTAAGTTATAATTAACTGAACGCATTATTACAAAGTCTTTTTGACTACAAATTAAAATTATTATAAACTAGTTAAGAAAACTTTATATTTTACGGAGGGAATATAAAATGGCATCAACATTAGAAATCAAAGACCTACATGTGTCTATTGAGGATAAAGAAATCTTAAAAGGTGTTAACTTGACAATTAACACTGATGAAATACATGCGATTATGGGACCAAACGGGACAGGTAAATCAACTTTATCATCTGCAATTATGGGACACCCAAGCTATGAAGTAACTAAAGGAGAAGTACTTTTAGACGGTGTAAATATTTTAGAATTAGAAGTTGATGAAAGAGCAAAAGCAGGATTATTCTTGGCAATGCAATATCCATCAGAAATTACAGGTGTTACAAATGCTGATTTCATGCGTTCAGCAATCAATGCGAAACGTGAAGAAGGACAAGAAATCAACTTAATGCAATTTATTAAGAAATTAGATAAAAACATGGATTTTCTAGACATAGATAAAGACATGGCACAACGTTATTTAAATGAAGGTTTCTCAGGTGGAGAGAAGAAACGTAACGAAATCTTACAATTAATGATGTTAGAACCTAAGTTTGCAATCTTAGATGAAATCGATTCAGGGTTAGACATCGATGCATTAAAAGTTGTATCTAAAGGTATTAACCAAATGCGTGGGGAAAACTTTGGTGCATTAATGATTACACACTATCAACGATTATTAAATTACATTACTCCTGATAAAGTACATGTAATGTATGCTGGTAAAGTCGTTAAATCTGGTGGTCCAGAATTAGCAAAACGTCTTGAAGAAGAAGGATATGAATGGGTTAAAGAAGAGTTCGGTTCAGCTGAATAATCTTATTAATACAGTATCCATGAGATGTTCATCTATATATGATGAAAATGAACATTTATACGAAATAGTAAATTTCATCAAGTAGGAGGAAAAAGTTATGACAACTGATATTTTGAACATTTCTGAAGAACAACTTGTTGATTATTCTAAAGCCCACAATGAACCTTCTTGGATGACAGAATTACGTAAAAAAGCTTTGAAATTAACAGAAACTTTAGAAATGCCAAAACCTGATAAAACAAAATTAAGAAAATGGGATTTTGATTCTTTTAAACAACACGATGTAAAAGGTGATGTTTATCAATCTTTATCACAATTACCTGAGTCAGTAAGAGAAATTATTGACGTAGATCATTCTAAAAACTTAGTAATTCAACATAATAATACGATTGCGTACACACAAGTTGATGATAATGCATCGAAAGATGGCGTTATCGTTGAAGGTTTAGCAGACGCTCTTATGAACCATAGTGATTTAGTACAAAAGTACTTTATGAAAGATGCAGTAACAGTAGATGAACATCGTATCACAGCGCTACACACGGCATTAGTTAATGGTGGCGTATTTGTTTATGTTCCTAAAAATGTAGTTGTAGAACATCCAGTACAATACGTTGTGTTGCACGACGACGAAAATGCAAGCTTTTATAACCATGTTATCATCGTTACTGAAGAAAGCGCCGAAGTCACATATGTTGAAAATTACTTATCAAATGCATCTGGTGAAGGAAATCAATTAAATATTATTTCTGAAGTGATTGCTGGTGCAAATTCAAATATCACATATGGCTCAGTGGACTATATGGATAAAGGCTTTACAGGTCATATCATTCGACGTGGTATTACTGAAGCGGATGCCTCAATTAATTGGGCACTAGGTTTAATGAATGAGGGTAGCCAAATTATTGATAATACAACAAATTTATTTGGTGATCGTTCAACAAGTTCACTTAAATCAGTAGTTGTAGGTACAGGCGAACAAAAAATTAATCTAACATCTAAAATCGTACAATATGGTAAAGAAACAGATGGTTATATCCTTAAACATGGTGTTATGAAAGAACATGCATCGTCTGTATTTAATGGTATCGGCTACATTAAGCATGGTGGAACTAAATCAATTGCTAATCAGGAATCACGTGTATTAATGTTATCTGAACATGCTCGTGGTGACGCGAATCCTATTTTATTAATTGATGAAGATGATGTACAAGCTGGTCATGCTGCATCAGTAGGTCGTGTTGATCCAGATCAACTTTACTATTTAATGAGTCGTGGTATTTCTCAAAGAGAAGCGGAACGTCTTGTTATACATGGTTTCTTAGATCCAGTAGTACGTGAATTACCTATCGAAGACGTTAAACGTCAATTGAGAGAAGTAATTGAACGCAAAGTTTCTAAATAATATTTTGAAAATAAAAGTTTGTAATAGATATAGACTGTCGATATTGGTATAAGACTAATACAACGTCAGTATTTAAATGATTAGGATTTTTATTTAAGAAAGGTCGTGAATGAAGTGGCCGAACACTCATTTGACGTTAATGAAGTAATCAAGGATTTTCCGATATTAGATCAAAAAGTCAATGGCAAACGTTTAGCATATCTTGATTCAACAGCGACAAGTCAAACGCCTGTGCAAGTGTTAAATGTTTTAGAAGATTACTACAAGCGTTATAATTCAAACGTTCATCGTGGTGTTCATACATTAGGATCATTGGCAACTGATGGTTATGAAAATGCCCGTGAAACCGTTCGTCGTTTTATTAATGCGAAGTATTTTGAAGAAATCATTTTTACACGCGGAACAACTGCGTCGATTAACCTTGTAGCACATAGCTATGGTGATGCAAATGTTGAAGAGGGCGATGAAATTGTTGTCACTGAAATGGAACATCATGCCAATATTGTTCCTTGGCAACAGTTAGCAAAGCGTAAAAATGCGACATTGAAATTTATACCAATGACAGCTGACGGTGAATTAAACATCGAGGATATTAAGCAAACGATTAATGATAAAACAAAGATCGTTGCTATTGCACATATATCTAATGTGCTCGGTACAATTAATGATGTTAAAACCATTGCAGAAATAGCTCATCAACATGGTGCAATTATCAGTGTTGATGGGGCGCAAGCAGCACCACATATGAAACTTGATATGCAAGAAATGAATGCTGATTTTTATAGTTTTAGTGGTCATAAAATGCTTGGACCAACAGGTATTGGCGTATTATTTGGTAAACGTGAGTTACTACAAAAAATGGAACCGATTGAGTTCGGTGGCGACATGATTGATTTTGTAAGTAAGTATGATGCAACATGGGCTGATTTACCTACTAAATTTGAGGCGGGTACTCCATTAATTGCTCAAGCAATTGGGCTTGCAGAAGCTATTCGCTATTTAGAACGCATAGGTTTTGATGCAATTCATAAATATGAACAAGAATTAACGATATATGCTTATGAGCAAATGTCTGCAATTGAAGGAATTGAAATTTATGGCCCGCCAAAGGATCGTCGTGCAGGTGTAATAACGTTTAATTTACAAGATGTACATCCACACGATGTTGCTACAGCCGTAGATACAGAAGGTGTAGCGGTTAGAGCTGGGCATCATTGTGCGCAACCGTTAATGAAATGGTTAAATGTGTCTTCAACAGCTAGAGCGAGTTTTTATATATACAACACGAAAGAAGACGTTGATCAGTTAATAAATGCCTTGAAACAAACGAAGGAGTTTTTCTCTTATGAATTTTAATAATCTAGATCAATTATATAGATCTGTCATTATGGATCATTATAAAAATCCTAGAAATAAAGGTGTATTAGATAACGGGTCTATGACAGTAGATATGAATAACCCGACATGCGGTGACCGTATACGACTAACATTTGATATAGAAGACGGCATTATAAAAGATGCTAAGTTTGAAGGTGAAGGTTGTTCGATTTCAATGGCAAGTGCATCGATGATGACACAAGCTGTTAAAGGTCATTCACTTGGAGAAGCAATGCAAATGAGCCAAGAATTTACGAAAATGATGCTTGGTGAAGACTATGTGATTACAGAAGAAATGGGAGATATTGAAGCATTGCAAGGTGTATCTCAATTCCCAGCTCGTATTAAATGTGCCACATTAGCTTGGAAAGCATTGGAAAAAGGTACTGTTGCTAAAGAAGGTAAAGCAGAAGGTACGACTGAAGAAGAATAGAATGCTGTTAATCATAGATAATTTTGATATTAGACATATAAAAGTATAAAAATTTTTATAAGATGTCATGTCATTGTTATAATATGGTTTACATCATGAATTAAAAACTTACGCACGCCGTTGTAAATATATTTTTAAGGAGTGATTGAAATGGCTAAAAAAGCACCTGATGTTGGGGATTATAAATATGGATTCCACGACGATGATGTGTCCATTTTCAGATCAGAACGTGGTTTAACTGAGAATATCGTTAGAGAAATTTCTAACATGAAAAATGAGCCGGAATGGATGTTAGATTTCCGTCTTAAATCATTAAAATTGTTTTATAAAATGCCAATGCCTCAATGGGGTGGCGACTTATCAGAATTGAATTTCGATGACATTACTTACTATGTAAAGCCTTCAGAACAAGCTGAACGTTCATGGGATGAAGTGCCAGAAGAAATTAAAAGAACTTTCGATAAATTAGGAATTCCTGAAGCTGAACAAAAATATTTAGCTGGTGTTTCTGCTCAATATGAATCTGAAGTTGTTTACCATAATATGGAAAAAGAACTTGAAGAAAAAGGTATTATCTTTAAAGATACAGATAGTGCTTTACAAGAAAATGAAGAATTATTCAAAAAATACTTTGCTTCTGTAGTACCTGCAGCAGATAACAAATTTGCGGCGTTAAACTCAGCAGTATGGTCAGGTGGTTCGTTCATTTATGTACCTAAAAATATCAAACTAGATACGCCACTACAAGCTTATTTCCGTATTAACTCTGAGAACATGGGTCAATTTGAACGTACATTAATCATTGCTGATGAAGGTGCTTCTGTACATTACGTAGAAGGTTGTACTGCACCAGTTTATACAACTAGTTCTTTACACTCTGCTGTTGTGGAAATCATTGTGCA
This sequence comes from Staphylococcus sp. T93, assembly GCF_016743875.1. Taxonomy (NCBI): domain Bacteria; kingdom Bacillati; phylum Bacillota; class Bacilli; order Caryophanales; family Staphylococcaceae; genus Staphylococcus; species Staphylococcus sp. T93. The sequence goes on from NZ_CP068247.1 coordinate 333,600, forward strand.
TAAAGATGCGCACGTTCGTTATACTACGATTCAAAACTGGGCGAACAATGTATACAATTTAGTTACAAAACGTACTTTTGTTTATGAAAACGGAAATATGGAATGGGTAGATGGTAACTTAGGTTCTAAGTTAACGATGAAATATCCAAACTGTGTTCTTTTAGGTGAAGGTGCAAAAGGTAGTACATTATCTATTGCATTTGCTGGTAAAGGACAAGTTCAAGATGCCGGTGCTAAAATGATTCATAAAGCACCTAATACATCTTCTACAATTGTTTCTAAATCTATTTCTAAAAATGGTGGTAAAGTTATTTATCGCGGTATTGTTCATTTTGGACGTAAAGCAAAAGGTGCTCGTTCAAATATTGAATGTGATACATTAATCTTAGATAACGAATCAACATCAGATACAATTCCATATAACGAAGTATTCAACGATCAAATATCATTAGAACATGAAGCCAAGGTTTCAAAAGTTTCTGAAGAACAATTATTCTATCTAATGAGTCGTGGTATTTCTGAAGAAGAAGCGACAGAAATGATTGTTATGGGATTCATCGAACCATTTACAAAAGAACTTCCAATGGAATACGCGGTCGAAATGAACCGTTTAATCAAGTTCGAAATGGAAGGTAGTATTGGATAGCTTTAAACCGCGTTGTTAAGCCATTCTTGACTTCCGAAAATGGCTATTGATACCATTTTGATACTGAATATAACAAAAAGCCACATTACTGTGGCTTTTTTTGTTTTATAACTAAATCGGATTGATAGATAAGCTTTGTACTTATTTATATCAGTTCGATTTTTTGATTGGTGTAAAAAATAATCATTGATGGTGGATAAAGCGACAACACAAATACAACATGATTGTGGCATTAGAGTGCTGGTCTTTATTAAATTAATTGAAAGCTACATCAAATATTCTTTAGATAATTCGATATTAGTTCGATTAAGATTCGTTGTATAAGTGAGTTAAAATAAGAAAACTATTAATAATATTAAGTTCACTACAGATGTTGCTAATGGACCATAAGTTTTAAAGACATCTTCACTTTTATAACCAACAATCGCATCTAAAAATTGAACTAAGATCATTGCAATGGATATAGTTATCAAAAATATAGCACTATGAATGACTAAAGAAAAAATAGCTAATAAAAATAAAGGTAAGCTTCGACTAAGTGCATAATATGCATTTATATTATGGCTAGATGCACATGCTTGAATTGAATAACCTAAACTTACACTGGCACTGATTATTGTAAATATTGCTAAAACAAAATACATGTTAATCCTTCTTTCTATATTTGGATATAAACAAGTACTTGTCTAAAGTTATTTAAAAGATAATTAGAATAAATTTATGAGAAACTGGTTGTTATCATTATAATGGTTTCAAATGATTATAACTATGTCATAAACTGAATTTGTTGAAATTTTTCATTATGCAAATTTATTAATAACAAACAGCTCGAACTATAGCATCATTTTACTAATGAATGCATTAAAGTAACTATGACTAAAAATGCATATTAATTATCATTATTAAGACTATTATATATAATGAATTTTAACTGGTTTATTAAACGAGAACGTCGGGAATTAAGTAACTACAATAAAAATAAGATATGACAATAAGGAGACTACACGCGTGATCATTGCCATAATTATATTGATATTTATTTCGTTTTTCTTTTCAGGAAGCGAGACGGCATTAACGGCTGCCAATAAAACAAAATTTAAAACTGAAGCTGACAAAGGTGATAAAAAAGCAAAAGGCATTGTAAAGTTACTTGAAAAACCAAGTGAGTTTATTACAACGATTCTAATTGGGAATAATGTCGCGAATATTTTATTACCAACACTTGTTACAATTATGGCTTTACGTTGGGGGATTAGCGTTGGTATTGCATCAGCTGTTTTAACAGTTGTTATCATTTTGATCTCCGAAGTGATTCCCAAGTCTGTCGCTGCAACATTTCCAGATAAAATAACAAGGCTTGTATATCCAATTATTAATATTTGTGTCATTGTGTTCCGTCCTATCACATTACTTTTAAATAAGTTGACGGACAGTATTAATCGAAGTTTATCTAAGGGCCAACCTCAAGAACATCAATTTTCAAAAGAAGAATTTAAAACAATGTTAGCAATTGCTGGACATGAAGGTGCTTTAAATGAAATTGAGACGAGTAGGTTGGAAGGTGTCATTAATTTTGAAAATTTAAAAGTAAAAGATGTAGATACAACACCTAGAATTAATGTGACGGCATTTGCTTCAAATGCGACATACGAAGAAGTTTATGAAACGGTTATGAATAAGCCATACACTAGATATCCAGTGTACGAGGGAGATATTGATAACATTATTGGGGTGTTTCATTCTAAATATCTGTTGGCTTGGAGTAATAAAAAAGAAAATCAAATTACAAACTATTCAGCTAAGCCATTATTTGTGAATGAACACAATAAAGCTGAATGGGTATTACGTAAGATGACTATTTCTAGAAAACATTTAGCAATTGTGTTGGACGAATTTGGTGGTACTGAAGCGATAGTGTCACATGAAGACTTAATTGAAGAATTATTAGGTATGGAAATTGAAGATGAGATGGATAAAAAGGAAAAAGAAAAACTTTCTCAACAGCAAATTCAATTTCAACAACGGAAAAATCGCAACGTATCTATATAAGGAGCGAACAGCTATGTGGAATAAGAATCGACTTACTCAAATGTTAAGTATTGAATATCCAATTATACAAGCAGGTATGGCAGGAAGTACGACACCGAAATTAGTTGCATCAGTAAGTAACAGTGGTGGGTTAGGCACAATAGGCGCAGGTTACTTTAATACGCAGCAATTGGAAGATGAAATAGATTATGTACGCCAATTAACGTCAAATTCTTTTGGCGTAAATGTCTTTGTACCAAGTCAACAATCATATACCAGTAGTCAAATTGAAAATATGAATGCATGGTTAAAACCTTATCGACGCGCATTACATTTAGAAGAGCCGGTTGTAAAAATTACCGAAGAACAACAATTTAAGTGTCATATTGATACGATAATTAAAAAGCAAGTGCCTGTATGTTGTTTTACTTTTGGAATTCCAAGCGAACAGATTATAAGCAGGTTGAAAGCAGCGAATGTCAAACTTATAGGTACAGCAACAAGTGTTGATGAAGCTATTGCGAATGAAAAAGCGGGTATGGATGCTATCGTTGCTCAAGGTAGTGAAGCAGGTGGACATCGTGGTTCATTTTTAAAACCTAAAAATCAATTACCTATGGTTGGAACAATATCTTTAGTGCCACAAATTGTAGATGTCGTTTCAATTCCGGTCATTGCCGCTGGTGGAATTATGGATGGTAGAGGAGTTTTGGCAAGTATTGTCTTAGGTGCAGAAGGGGTACAAATGGGCACCGCATTTTTAACATCACAAGACAGTAATGCATCAGAACTACTGCGAGATGCAATTATAAATAGTAAAGAAACAGATACAGTCATTACAAAAGCGTTTAGTGGAAAGCTTGCACGCGGTATCAACAATAGGTTTATCGAAGAAATGTCCCAATACGAAGGCGATATCCCAGATTATCCAATACAAAATGAGCTAACAAGTAGCATAAGAAAAGCCGCAGCAAACATCGGCGACAAAGAGTTAATACATATGTGGAGTGGACAAAGCCCGCGACTAGCAACAACGCATCCCGCCAACACCATCATGTCCAATATAATCAATCAAATTAATCAAATCATGCAATATAAATAATCGACCGCAATCCACAAAAGCACAAGCACCCCCAAACATTATTTTAGTGCTTGCCATTTTTGTGGATTGCGTTTCTATTTTACCAATTTAATCAAACGAAAACATCAAGCTGAAGATCGCCGAAAGATTTTAATCAAGCAAAAACATCAAACTAAAGTTCGCTGAAATGATTATGATAAAAGTTATATGGTATGATGACATTGGTGATATATATGATAAACATCGGATTAACAGGTTGGGGTGATCACTATTCATTATATGAAGATTTAGAACGCCAAACCGATAAACTTAAAACATATGCTGGACATTTTCCGGTTGTCGAATTAGATGCGACATACTATGCGATACAACCGGAAAGAAATATATTGAAATGGATAAAAGAAACGCCTGATACATTTGAATTTGTGGTCAAAATTCATCAAGCACTCACATTGCATGCAGACTACAAAACATTTGCAGATACAAGGCAAGAACTATTTGATCAATTTAAGAATATGTTAGAGCCCTTACATACACAGAAAAAATTAGCAATGGTATTGGTTCAATTTCCGCCATGGTTTGACTGCAATGCACAAAATATCAAATATATTTTGTATGTAAGACAGCAATTACAAGCATTTCCAATGTGTGTAGAATTTAGGCATCAATCATGGTTTAGTGATGCATTTAAAGAACAAACATTGGCATTTTTAACAGAACATCAAATCATTCATGCAGTAGTTGATGAACCACAAGTGAAAGATGGCAGTGTACCTTTAGTCAATCGAATCACAAATGAAATTGCGTTTGTACGTTATCATGGACGTAATCATTACGGTTGGACTAAGAAAGATATGTCAGATCAAGAATGGCGCGATGTACGCTATTTATATGATTATAATGAGCAAGAATTAATAGACTTGGCACAAAAGGCACAAATATTAGCACAAAAAGCTAAGAAAGTTTACGTCATATTTAACAATAATTCTGGTGGTCATGCAGCAAATAATGCCAAAACATATCAGCGATTATTGAATATAGAATATGAAGGGTTAGCACCACAACAATTAAAATTATTTTAAGAGGCGACGACTATGTTATTAACAATTACATTATTAGTTTTAATCGGAGGTTTGTCAGCGATTATAGGGTCTATCGTAGGCATTGGAGGCGGTATTATTATCGTTCCAACAATGGTTTACCTCGGTGTTGAACATGGATTACTACATAATATTACAACACAAGTAGCGATAGGGACGTCTTCAGTCATTCTAATTGTGACAGGACTTTCTTCATCACTTGGATATTTAAAAACAAAACAAGTTGATATTAAAAATGGTTCCATCTTTTTATTTGGACTATTACCAGGTTCATTGCTTGGGTCCTTCATTAGTAGATATTTAACATTTGAGTCATTTAATTTATATTTTGGTATCTTTTTAATTTTCGTAGCCATTTTATTAATGGTAAGAAATAAGATTAAACCGTTTAAAATTTTCGATAAACCCAAGTATGAAAAGACTTATGTAGACGCTAAAGGTAAAACATATCATTATAGTGTTCCACCATTGTTTGCTTTTATTTCAACGTTTTTAATTGGTATATTGACAGGTTTATTTGGTATTGGAGGTGGCGCACTAATGACGCCACTAATGCTTATTGTATTTAGATTTCCACCTCATGTAGCTGTTGGAACAAGTATGATGATGATTTTCTTTTCAAGTGTCATGAGTTCTATAGGGCACATTGCTCAAGGTCACGTAGCTTGGGGTTATGCAATCATTTTAATTATTTCTAGTTATTTTGGTGCGAAAATCGGTGTCAAAGTGAATCAATCAATTAAGTCAGATACGGTAGTAACATTATTGAGAACAGTAATGTTGTTAATGGGTATATATTTAATTATTCGTGCGTTGATTTAATACAACTTTAAAAGGAGGACGTCAATTTGAGGCTTACAATTTATCATACGAACGATATTCATAGTCATTTACATGAATACGAACGCATTAAAGCATATATGGCAGAACATCGGCCACGACTTAATCATCCTTCTTTATATGTTGATCTAGGTGATCATGTAGATTTATCCGCACCTATAACTGAAGCAACTTTAGGTAAAAAGAATGTGGCATTACTAAATGAAGCAAAATGTGATGTTGCAACAATCGGTAATAATGAAGGGATGACCATTTCATACGAAGCTTTAAATCACCTTTACGACGAAGCAAAATTTATAGTGACATGTAGCAATGTTATAGATGAATCAGGTCATTTACCAAATAATATCGTTTCTTCTTATATTAAGGACATAGACGGTGTGAAAATACTATTCGTTGCAGCGACAGCACCTTTTACCCCATTTTATCGTGCACTAAATTGGATTGTTACCGATCCACTTGAATCTATAAAAGAAGAAATTGAACTTCAACGAGGTAAATTTGATGTATTAATCGTGCTAAGTCATTGTGGCATTTTCTTCGATGAAACATTATGCCAAGAATTGCCTGAAATTGATGTCATTTTTGGTAGTCATACGCATCATTATTTTGAACATGGTGAAATCAATAATGGTGTACTGATGGCGGCAGCTGGAAAGTATGGTAATTATCTTGGAGAGGTTAATTTAACTTTTGAGGCACATAAAGTAGTACATAAAACTGCAAAGATTATTCCTTTAGAAACATTACCTGAAGTTGAAACTTCATTTGAAGAAGAAGGAAAAACGTTAATGTCCAATTCAGTAATTCAACATCCAGTAGTGCTTAAGCGTAGTATGAATCACATAACTGAAGCTGCATACTTATTAGCTCAAAGTGTTTGTGAGTATACACATGCACAATGTGCCATCATCAATGCTGGCTTACTCGTTAAAGATATTGTAAAAGATGAAGTGACAGAATATGACATTCATCAAATGTTACCGCATCCGATTAATATGGTAAGGGTTAGACTTTTTGGTGTGAAATTAAAAGAGATTATAGCTAAAAGTAATAAACAAGAATATATGTATGAACATGCACAAGGTTTGGGTTTCAGAGGGAATATATTTGGAGGATATATTCTTTATAATTTAGGGTACATTCATTCTACAGGGCGTTACTATCTGAATGGAGAAGAAATCGAAGACGACAAAGAATATGTACTAGGTACGATAGATATGTATACGTTCGGTCGTTATTTCCCAACATTGAAAGAATTACCAAAAGAGTATTTAATGCCAGAGTTTTTAAGAGATATATTTAAAGAAAAATTATTGGAATATTAAAAAGTAAGATTATTGGATTTTCATTTGTCATGAATTTCGATATAATGTTTAAAGATACACTTAACAGGAGGGTATGTGTTGTTATGGCGACAAAAAACGAGGAAATATTACGTAAACCGGATTGGTTGAAAATAAAATTAAATACCAACGAAAACTATACAGGACTTAAGAAGATGATGAGGGAAAAAAATCTTAATACTGTATGTGAAGAAGCTAAATGTCCTAATATACATGAATGTTGGGGTGCACGTCGTACAGCGACATTTATGATTTTAGGTGCCGTATGTACAAGAGCTTGTCGTTTTTGTGCGGTTAAGACAGGTTTACCTAATGAACTTGATTTAAATGAGCCTGAACGTGTAGCTGAATCAGTTGAATTAATGAATTTGAAACACGTTGTTATCACTGCTGTTGCGCGTGATGATTTAAGAGATGCTGGTTCAAATGTTTATGCTGAGACAGTACGTAAAGTTAGAGAAAGAAATCCATTTACAACGATTGAAATTTTACCATCAGATATGGGCGGGGACTATGATGCGTTAGAAACATTAATGGCGTCAAGACCTGACATTTTAAACCATAATATTGAAACTGTTCGTCGCTTAACACCGAGAGTTCGTGCGCGTGCGACTTACGACAGAACATTAGAGTTTTTACGTCGTTCAAAAGAATTACAACCGGATATCCCAACTAAATCAAGTATTATGGTTGGATTAGGTGAAACTATAGAAGAAATTTATGAAACGATGGATGATTTACGTGCGAATGATGTAGATATTTTAACGATTGGTCAATATTTACAACCTTCACGTAAACATTTAAAGGTTCAAAAATATTACACGCCTTTAGAGTTTGGTAAATTAAGAAAAGTGGCAATGGATAAAGGGTTTAAACATTGCCAAGCTGGACCTTTAGTACGTAGTTCTTATCATGCGGATGAGCAAGTAAATGAAGCTGCTAAAGAAAAGCAACGCCAAGGTGAGGCACAGTTAAATAGTTAATATTTAACCATTAATAAGGCATAAAGGCTTAGTTTGTACAAAACGAACGTGTCATAGAAGTAATCATTATTTTTATGAAACACTAAAAGTATAAACTGAGCCTTTCATTGTCATAGATAGGTGAAGAATTTGATAAAAGTAGATCAACATTACTTTGAATTAATAGAAAATTATCGCGAATGTTTTAATGAAGAACAATTTATTGCTAGGTATTCAGATATTTTAGATAAATATGATTACATAGTTGGTGACTATGGTTACGATCAATTACGATTAAAAGGTTTTTACAAAGATTCTAATAAAAAAGCAGAGATGAGTAAACGTTTTTCAAATATTCAAGATTACATATTTGAATATTGTAACTTTGGTTGTCCTTACTTTGTATTAAGACATTTGTCTAAACAAGAGGTTAAAAAGTTAATCGAAGAAGTTCATCCGTCTGATGTGATAGATGACGACAATAAACTTCAAGATGTGAAGATTAAGCCAACCATTCAAGATACTGAACATTAATAAAACCCTTAGCTAGATTGAAAATGGGAATCATGCAATTCAAGCATGGACCTGTAATCTAGTTAGGGGTTTTTATCTTTAATGAATGACTTCATTTAAATACTCAGTAATTTCATCGCCTTCTTCAGCATTTACACCTAAAATATGAGCGATATAGCCTTCTTCTTTTAAATCATCAGTACCGATAATACCGAATTTATTTGTTTGCATATTAAGTACGAGTGTCTTACCATAATGTCTATTTGTATGGACTAACATCAAATCATATCGACTATGCTCGCCAACAAAACCAACAAACTGAACTTGACTCTCTTCGTTGTCATCATATAAATACATATCAATCATTTTGTAGCGACTCCTTTTAAAAGTAGTAAAGTTAGTATAACGACAAATGAAGTATACTGCAAAATTATGATAATATATAAGTGAGAGGTGACAAGGAATGTATTTTGTAGACAAAGATAAACTAACTCAGAAATTAGCCTATTTACAAGCATTAACTGATGATTATCATGAGAGCAAGCACAATCATTATGCATTTGAACGCATTGCTCAAATGTTGATAGAATCATCGGTAGATATAGGGAATATGATTATCGATGCATTTATTTTAAGGGATCCTGGTAATTATAAAGATGTGATTGATATATTAGAACTAGAAAATGTTATTACTAAAGAAACACAGCAGGCGATTAATAAAACTGTCGGTATTCGTAAACAATTTACATATGATTACACAGCCTTAGATATTAAGATTATCATGCCAATGTTTGATGACGCATTACCTTATTACAAACAATTTATTACAGAAGTAACGATATTTTTACATCAAGAAAATGTACCAGTAACAGCTTTTGGTAAAGGAGAAAATCAATAATGAAACAGTATAAAGCGTATTTAATCGATTTAGATGGCACAATGTATATGGGAACAGATGAGATTGATGGAGCAAAACAATTCATCGATTATTTAAATGTAAAAGGCATTCCTCATTTATACGTAACTAATAATTCAACAAAAACACCTGAGCAAGTAACTGAAAAATTACGTGAAATGCACATTGATGCTAAACCAGAAGAGGTTGTAACGTCAGCGTTAGCCACTGCTGATTATATTTCAGAACAATCACCAGGAGCATCAGTATATATGTTAGGTGGGAGTGGTTTAAATACTGCGTTAACCGAAGCGGGACTTGTCATTAAAAATGACGAGCATGTTGATTATGTAGTTATTGGACTTGACGAACAAGTTACATATGAAAAGCTTGCGATTGCAACGTTAGGTGTAAGAAATGGTGCAACATTTATTTCTACAAATCCTGATGTATCAATTCCTAAAGAGCGTGGTTTATTACCTGGTAATGGTGCTATTACAAGTGTTGTAAGTGTATCGACAGGTGTATCGCCACAATTTATTGGTAAACCAGAACCGATTATTATGGTTAAAGCATTAGAAATTTTAGGATTAGATAAATCCGAAGTTGCTATGGTAGGCGATTTGTACGATACCGATATTATGTCTGGTATTAACGTAGGTATGGATACGATTCATGTACAAACAGGTGTATCTACGTTAGAAGATGTGCAAAATAAAAATGTGCCACCAACGTATTCTTTTAAAGATTTAAATGAAGCAATAGCTGAATTAGAAAAATAGATATAGTCATTTTATAAAGTAGGTGAATTGATTTGGTAAAAATAGTTGTTTCGAGGAAAATTCCAGATAAATTTTATCAACAATTAAGTAAACTTGGTGACGTTGTTATGTGGCAAAAATCATTAGTGCCTATGCCTAAAGATCAATTTGTGACAGCACTTCGTGACGCAGATGCTTGTTTTATTACATTAAGTGAACAGATCGATGCAGAAATTTTAGCGCAATCACCAAATTTAAAAGTAATTGCGAATATGGCTGTAGGATATGACAACATCGATGTTGAAAGTGCAACAGCGAATAACGTGGTTGTCACGAATACACCAAATGTACTTACTGAAACAACTGCAGAATTAGGATTTACATTAATGCTTGCTATAGCACGCCGTATTGTAGAAGCTGAAAAATATGTAGAAGCAGATGCATGGCAAAGCTGGGGTCCTTATTTATTGTCAGGTAAAGATGTCTTCAATTCAACTATTGGAATATATGGTATGGGAGATATTGGTAAAGCTTTTGCAAGAAGGTTGCAAGGGTTTAATACTAATATTCTTTATCATAATCGATCAAGACATAAAGATGCAGAGGCGGACTTTAATGCAACATATGTTTCTTTTGAAACGTTGTTAGCAGAAAGTGATTTTATCATCTGTACAGCGCCACTTACAAAAGAAACACATCATAAATTTAATGCTGAAGCATTTGAACAAATGAAAAATGATGCAATTTTTATTAATATCGGTAGAGGACAAATTGTAGATGAAACAGCATTAATCGATGCACTAGACAATAAAGAAATTTTAGCATGTGGTTTAGATGTATTAGCAAATGAACCGATTGATCATACACATCCATTAATGGGACGTGATAATGTTCTGATTACACCACACATTGGTAGCGCATCAGTAACAACACGGGACAATATGATTCAATTATGTATTAATAATATAGAAGCGGTTATGACAAATCAGGTACCACATACTCCAGTAAATTGAAAATAAGTATGGTTTTTAATCATTGGTAAAACAAGCAAAGCAATTGTTAAATATGTTATGCTTGACTTGCGAATGTATATATTTGCGCTGATGATAATTCAATAACATTATAAACTCGTCATATTAATGTGATGAGTTTATTTGATTTTGACGTATATAACAAAATTGTTATATAGACTGTAATTGTTTATTGTTTAAATAACCTTTAAAATGAATGATGTTCTCAACAAAGTGTATCATTTACAATAATTGAGTGATGACAACCAATTACTATGTTGAATCTATAAAATTAAAATTGAATTTCATTATGAATATCGATATAATGAATTGTAAAAAACAAATTTTAAAACGTATTTTATATTGAACGGTCTTTATAAAGGCGTTTTTACTAAGAACTTTAAGAGGTGCAATATGAAATCTAAAAGTAAACAGCCACCTAATAAATATGTTGAAGCATTCAAACCATATTTATTAACACTATTGTATTTGGCAATATTTATTACTTTATATTTAATTTATGGCAGTGGCGACACACACAATAACTTCATTTATAATGAGTTCTAATGAGGGAGACTTAATATGACAGATATTATTAACAAGCTGCAAGCGTTTGCGGATGCAAATCCACAAAGCATTGCTGTTAGACACACAACTGATGAATTAACTTATCAACAGTTAATGGATGAGTCTAGTAAATTAGCACATCGATTACAAGGTAGTAAGAAACCGATGATTTTATTCGGTCACATGTCACCATATATGATTGTTGGGATGATTGGTGCCATTAAAGCAGGATGTGGATATGTACCTGTAGACACTTCAATTCCTGAAGACCGTATTAAAATGATTATTAACAAGGTTCAACCAGAGTTTGTATTTAATACGACTGATGAATCATTTGAAAGTTTAGAAGGCGAAGTATTTACAATAGAAGATATTAAAACATCTCAAGACCCAGTAATTTTTGATAGTCAGATTAAAGATAACGACACAGTATACACAATCTTTACATCTGGTTCTACTGGGGAACCTAAAGGTGTTCAAATTGAATATGCAAGTTTAGTTCAATTTACTGAGTGGATGTTAGAACTTAATAAATCAGGAAATGAACAACAATGGCTTAACCAAGCGCCATTTTCATTTGATTTATCTGTAATGGCTATTTATCCATGTTTAGCATCAGGCGGTACATTAAATCTTGTAGATAAAAACATGATTAATAAACCTAAATTATTAAATGAAATGCTAACAGCAACACCGATTAACATTTGGGTATCAACACCATCATTTATGGAAATGTGTTTATTATTACCAACGCTTAATGAAGAACAATATGGTAGTCTTAACGAATTCTTCTTCTGTGGTGAAATTCTACCTCACAGAGCAGCAAAAGCGTTAGTAAACCGTTTCCCAAGTGCGACGATTTACAACACATATGGTCCAACTGAAGCTACGGTAGCAGTTACAAGTATTCAAATTACACAAGAAATCTTAGATCAATATCCGACATTACCTGTTGGCGTTGAAAGACCAGGCGCAAGATTATCTACTACAGATGAAGGTGAACTTGTTATCGAAGGTCAAAGTGTAAGTTTAGGATACTTAAAAAATGACCAAAAAACAGCTGAAGTATTTAATTTCGATGACGGTATTCGTACATATCACACTGGTGATAAAGCGAAGTTTGAAAATGGTCAATGGTTCATTCAAGGTCGTATTGATTTCCAAATCAAATTGAATGGCTACAGAATGGAATTAGAAGAAATTGAAACACAATTACGCCAGTCTGAGTTCGTAAAAGAAGCGATTGTTGTACCTGTATATAAAAATGATAAAGTTATTCATTTAATTGGTGCAATTGTGCCAACGACTGAAGTTACGGACAATGCAGAAATGACTAAAAATATTAAAAATGACTTGAAATCACGCTTACCAGAGTATATGATTCCTAGAAAGTTTGAATGGATGGAACAATTGCCATTGACTTCAAATGGTAAAATTGACAGAAAGAAAATTGCAGAGGTAATTAACGGATGATTCCATATGGTGATTTTACATTCTTCTTAATTGCTTTAATTGCATTATTACCAGTCATTATACTTGGATTTTTAGGTAAGCGAAGTTACATTTATAATGGCGTAGTTACAGCATTTATGATTGTGTTAATCTTTTCTTCTGATAAACATAATCTGTTTGACCAAAAGTATTTAAGTGTTCAATTAATTAGTTTTATTATTTACGTCGTATGGCAAGTTTTATTGATAATGTTTTATTATCATTCAAAACCAAAAAATAATTCATTTTCAAAATTTGTAACTGTAATGGTTTTATCAATATTGCCATTAGCACTTGTGAAAGTGTTACAAAGTACATGGTTAGGTGGACATCAGATTCACTTCCATGAAAGTAAATTAATTGAATTTGTTGGTTTCTTAGGAATTTCTTATGTTACATTCAAAAGTGTGCAGTTAATTATGGAAATTCGTGATGGTTCTATCAAAGAAATTAAAGTATGGAAATTAATTCAATTTATTTCATTCTTCCCAACGATTTCATCTGGACCAATCGATCGTTACAAACGTTTCGTTAAAGACGATAAAAAAGTACCAACAGGCAATGAATATCGTGAATTAGTATTAAAAGCAATTCACATGATTATGCTTGGTTTCTTGTATAAATATATTGTTGCTTACTTTATTAACACATATGCAATCATGCCGTTACAATTAGACTTACATGGCTTTGTCAATTTGTGGTTATATATGTACGCATACAGCTTATATTTATTCTTTGACTTTGCAGGTTATAGTTTATTTGCGATAGCATTTAGTTATTTATTCGGTATTAAAACACCACCAAACTTCGATAAACCTTTCAAAGCGAAAAATATTAAAGATTTCTGGAATAGATGGCATATGACATTATCATTCTGGTTCAGAGATTGTATTTACATGAGATCTTTATTCTACATGTCTCGTAAAAAATTATTGAAGAGTCAATTTGCAATGTCTAACGTGGCATTCTTAATCAACTTCTTCATAATGGGAATTTGGCATGGTATCGAAGTGTATTACATTGTTTATGGTTTATACCATGCAGCATTGTTTATAGGTTATGGCTATTATGAACGTTGGCGTAAGAAACATCCGCCACGTTGGCAAAATGGTTTCACAACAGCACTTAGCATTGTGATTACATTCCACTTTGTAACATTTGGCTTTTTAATCTTCTCAGGTAAACTTATATAATAAAGGAGAATTTAATTATGGAATTTAGAGAACAAGTATTAAATTTATTAGCAGAAGTAGCAGAAAATGATATTGTAAAAGAAAATCCAGACGTAGAAATTTTTGAAGAAGGTATTATTGATTCTTTCCAAACAGTTGGATTATTATTAGAGATTCAAAATAAACTTGATATCGAAGTATCTATTATGGACTTTGATAGAGATGAGTGGGCAACACCAAATAAAATCGTTGAAGCATTAGAAGAGTTACGATGAAATTAAAACCTTTTTTACCCATTTTAATTAGTGGAGCGGTATTCATTGTCTTTCTATTATTACCTGCTAGTTGGTTTACAGGATTAGTAAATGAAAAGACTGTAGAAGATAATAGAACTTCATTGACAGATCAAGTACTAAAAGGCACACTCATTCAAGATAAGTTATACGAATCAAACAAGTATTATCCTATATACGGCTCTAGTGAATTAGGTAAAGATGACCCATTTAATCCTGCAATTGCATTAAATAAGCATAACGCCAACAAAAAAGCATTCTTATTAGGTGCTGGTGGTTCTACAGACTTAATTAACGCAGTTGAACTTGCATCACAGTATGATAAATTAAAAGGTAAGAAATTAACATTTATTATTTCACCACAATGGTTTACAAACCATGGTTTAACGAATCAAAACTTTGATGCTCGTATGTCTCAAACTCAAATTAATCAAATGTTCCAGCAGAAAAACATGTCTACTGAATTAAAACGTCGTTATGCACAACGTTTATTACAGTTTCCACATGTACACAATAAAGAATACTTGAAATCTTATGCTAAAAACCCTAAAGAAACTAAAGATAGTTATATTTCTGGTTTTAAAGAGAATCAATTGATTAAAATAGAAGCGATTAAATCATTGTTTGCAATGGATAAATCTCCATTAGAACATGTTAAACCTGCTACAAAACCAGACGCTTCTTGGGATGAGATGAAACAAAAAGCAGTTGAAATTGGTAAAGCTGATACTACATCGAATAAATTTGGTATTAGAGATCAATACTGGAAATTAATTCAAGAAAGTAAGCGTAAAGTTAGACGTGACTACGAATTCAATGTTAATTCTCCAGAATTCCAAGATTTAGAATTACTTGTAAAAACAATGCGTGCTGCTGGTGCAGATGTTCAATATGTAAGTATTCCATCAAACGGTGTATGGTATGACCACATTGGTATCGATAAAGAACGTCGTCAAGCAGTTTATAAAAAAATCCATTCTACTGTTGTAGATAATGGTGGTAAAATTTACGATATGACTGATAAAGATTATGAAAAATATGTTATCAGTGATGCCGTACACATCGGTTGGAAAGGTTGGGTTTATATGGATGAGCAAATTGCGAAACATATGAAAGGTGAACCACAACCTGAAGTAGATAAACCTAAAAATTAAAATACAAATAGCACATAACTCAACGATTTTGATTGAGCGTATGTGCTATTTTTATATTTTAAATTTCATAGAATAGAATAGTAATATGTGCTTGGATATGTGGCAATAATAAAATAATTAATCAGATAAATAGTATAAAATAACTTTCCCATCAGTCCAATTTGACAGCGAAAAAAGACAGGTAATAACTGATTATAAATAATTCAGTATTCCTGTCTTTGTTGTTATTCATAATATGTTCTGTTAACTTAATATCTTTATATTAGAATACTTGTTCTACTTCTATTACACCAGGCACTTCTTCGTGTAATGCACGCTCAATACCAGCTTTAAGAGTGATTGTAGAACTTGGGCATGTACCACATGCACCATGTAATTGTAATTTAACAATACCGTCTTCCACGTCAATCAATGAGCAGTCGCCACCATCACGTAATAAAAATGGACGAAGACGTTCAATAACTTCTGCTACTTGATCAAACATCGTTGTATCTTCAGTAGGCATCAGGCAAGTCTCCTTTCGAGAGATGAATTTGATAATCTTTATTAGTATATTATAATAGATAGTGTAATAAAAATCTATCAAACCAATGGGGGATAAATATATGGAGCACGTGAGTGTGGTAGTTTATGGGGCAGATGTTATATGTGCAAGTTGCGTTAATGCGCCAACATCGAAAGATATTTATGACTGGCTACAGCCGCTATTAAAAAGAAAATACCCAAATATATCATTTAAATATACGTATATAGATATTACAAAAGATAATGACAACTTAACAGATCATGATTTACAATTTATTGAAAGAATAGAACAAGATGAACTATTTTATCCATTAATTACAATGAACGATGAATATGTAGCAGATGGTTATATACAAACAAAGCAAATCACTCGATTTATAGACCAAAAGCTTGTGAATGAATAATATACACATAACTAAAAGCAATGTCAGTAATAGTGTGAACTGACATTGCTTTTTAATTTTAACCATTATGATATTTATATAACCAAAGTACGCCGGATTTTAAAATAGAAGCGAGTCGTCCTGTTACAGTGCGGTCCATGATATATGCAAAACCTTGCTTATCTCCTAATGACCCAACGATACCTTGTACCTTTAGTTCCGGCATTTTGTCAGGTAATGGTTCATTTAGCCATTGCTTTTTAAGCACATCGGCAATTTGATCACCTTGAACTTCGGCTAACTGAGCACTTGGCGCATGTGGTAAATCAGCACAATCACCAACTACATAGACGTTACGATATGTTGGTACTTGATGATACTGGTTAACTATCACGCGTCCATTACTATTTATATCAATCGGCAAGTTACGAACAACTTCAACAGGTTGAATTCCTGCTGTCCATACAACTAAATCAATATCTTTAGGTTCATCACAGTTATATATTTTACCAGGTTCAACTTTATTAATATTTGAATTTGGAACAACGGTAACATTATTTTTGGCGAACCATTTCGCAACATACTTACTTAATTTTTCTGGAAAATTTCTTAAAATTCGCGGCCCACGGTCATAAAGATATATTTCCAAGTCTGATCTACTTTCTCTTAATTCGCTGGCAAGTTCTATGCCGCTTAATCCAGCACCAACGATACCGACTTTAGCACCTTCTGGTAGTTCACTAATACTATGGAAAGTATCCCGAGCCTTTGAGAGTGTTTGAATACTATGTGTATATTCTTCGGCTCCTGGAACGTTATGATATTTATCTTCACATCCTAAACCAATGATTAGCTCATCATAATCAATTTTAGAATTACCGACTGAGACAATTTGAGCATCTAAATCTATGTCGTTAATTTCACCATAAACTGTATTCACTTGTGGATGATTAGGGAATTTCATACGAACATCTTTATCTGATTTCGTGCCCGCAGCTAAAGCATAAAATTCTGGTTTCAATCCATGAAATGGCATACGATCAACTAATGTGACTGTATAATCTTGTGGTAAAGAAGTAGTTAAAATGCGTGACATGATACGCATATTACCATATCCGCCGCCTAACAAAACTAAGTTTTTCATAATGAAGTACCCCTTTTATATGTTAATATTTACTTTAATTTTGAAAAGATCAAAGTGCATAGATATATTTGTTAATGAACAGTTATAAAATGCAAGTGTCTTTGATTCATCAATAACCCCTAAAAAAGTAAATATGTATTTATATGCTTATTATATATTTTTTTGAAAATGACTACAAATAAATATTTGTACTAACTAAGGCACTATTACATAACTGGGATAAGAAACATCAGTTGTTGCTAATTGAGCACATCATGTTAAAATACCAGTTTTAAAATGCTATAATATTGTAACAAATGAAATAAGAAGGTGAAGTATGAATCCGATCGTAGAATTTTGTCTCTCTAACATGGCAAAAGGTGGAGATTATGTTTTTAATCAACTGGAAAATGACCCAGATGTCGATGTGTTAGAGTATGGTTGCCTGACACATTGTGGTATATGTTCAGCCGGGTTGTATGCTTTAGTAAATGGTGATATTGTTGAAGGTGATTCGCCGGAAGAATTATTACAAAATATATATGCACATATAAAAGAAACTTGGATTTTTTAAGGAGGAGTTATCATGCCAACAGTTATATTAACAGAAGCAGCTGCTTACGAAGTAAAAGATATGCTTAAAGCAAATGAAATGCCAGATGGCTATTTAAAAATTAAAGTGAATGGTGGCGGGTGCACTGGTTTAACATACGGTATGGGTGCAGAAGAAGCGCCTGGTGAAAATGATGAAGTCTTAGAATACTTTGGATTAAAAGTATTAGTAGACAAAAAAGATGCACCCGTATTAAATGGTACGACTATTGATTTTAAGCAATCATTAATGGGTGGCGGTTTCCAAATCGACAATCCTAATGCAATTGCTTCATGTGGCTGTGGTAGTTCATTTAGAACTGCAAAAGTTGCAGGTAATCCTGAAAATTGCTAATAAAATAACTTTTTAATGGTTAACCCAATTTTTGGGATACAAATTGATATCAATAACGATTAAGGACATATTTGATTATGTCCTATTTTTGCGTAAAGATATTTTGTTTTATTAAAAAGCTTATTGAAAATTAAGAATCTGACTATAAATAGTATTTTAAATGATCGTGATAGCGGATACATTTTTAATCGAAATCAGGCTACGAAAAAATTAATTAATTTTTTCACAATCTGACTGAATCTTGCTTGAAAATATAACATAAAAGCTATAGAATTAGTATTGGATTAAAAATGTCTTTTTTGTGAACATCACAGGTTTTTACATAATTTAAAAGACTTAAATAACAAAATGATGATAAACTAGTATACATTGTGGTAAAAGTAGTAATGACCAGTTGTTACTAGTAATTATCAGCATTTGGTTAAAAAAATATGAAAGCTTAGGTGAAATTAAATGGCTCAAGATCGTAAAAAAGTACTTGTACTTGGTGCTGGTTATGCAGGTTTACAAACTGTAACTAAATTGCAAAAAGCGATATCAACAGAAGAAGCAGAAATTACGCTTATTAATAAAAATGAATATCACTATGAAGCAACATGGTTACATGAAGCATCAGCAGGTACACTAAACTATGAAGATGTATTATATCCTGTGGAAAGTGTCTTGAAGAAAGACAAAGTGAACTTTGTTCAAGCAGAAGTAACAAAAATTGACCGTGATGCTAAAAAGGTAGAAACAAATCAAGGTATTTATGACTTTGATATTTTAGTAGTAGCATTAGGTTTCGTTAGTGAAACATTCGGCATCGAAGGTATGAAAGATCATGCTTTCCAAATTGAAAATGTTATCACAGCACGTGAATTATCACGTCATATCGAAGACAAATTTGCTAACTATGCAGCATCAAAAGAAAAAGATGATAACGATTTATCTATCTTAGTTGGTGGTGCTGGATTCACTGGTGTTGAATTCTTAGGTGAATTAACAGACAGAATTCCTGAATTATGTAGCAAATATGGTGTGGATCAAAATAAAGTTAAAATCACTTGTGTTGAAGCAGCACCTAAAATGTTACCAATGTTCTCAGAAGAATTAGTTAACCACGCAGTTAGCTACTTAGAAGACCGCGGTGTTGAATTTAAAATTGCTACACCAATCGTTGCTTGTAACGAAAAAGGTTTTGTAGTTGAAGTAGATGGTGAAAAACAACAATTAAATGCAGGTACTTCAGTATGGGCAGCTGGTGTACGTGGTAGTAAATTAATGGAAGAATCATTTGAAGGCGTTAAACGTGGACGTATCGTTACAAAGCAAGATTTAACAATCAATGGTTACGACAACATTTTTGTTATTGGTGACTGTTCAGCGTTTATCCCAGCTGGAGAAGAACGTCCATTACCAACTACAGCACAAATTGCAATGCAACAAGGTGAAAGTGTTGCTAAAAACATTAAACGCATCTTAAACGGTGAATCAACTGAAGAATTCGAATACGTTGATCGTGGAACTGTTTGTTCTTTAGGTTCACATGACGGTGTAGGTATGGTATTTGGTAAACCTATCGCTGGTAAAAAAGCAGCATTCATGAAAAAAGTGATTGATACACGTGCGGTATTCAAAATCGGTGGTATCGGTTTAGCATTCAAAAAAGGTAAATTCTAGGCTTTAAATAAAGTTTCAGCTAAACACATAAAATTAAATTATTCATTTATAAAGTCCTTCAGTGTCACTGAAGGGCTTTATTGTTGTACAATTTGAAGTGAGTAACATATCAAATCTAAGGAGGTACATTATGAATTTTAAATTAAATAACACACTAAGCAACGAAATAAATACATTGATTATTGGTATACCAGAACATTTAAATCAGTTAGAGCGCATTAGTTTTAATCATATCGATATTACAGAATCACTTGAAAGACTAAAACATCAACATATTATTGGTAGTAAAGTTGGGAAGATTTATACAACTGCATTTGATGTACAAGATCAAACATATCGTTTAATTACAGTTGGTTTAGGAAACTTAAAGACACGTAGTTATCAAGATATGTTGAAAATATGGGGACATCTTTTCCAATACATAAAGTCAGAACACATTGAAGATACGTATTTACTTATGGATTCATTTATTTCAAAATATGATCAGTTATCAGATGTATTAATGGCATGCGGTATTCAAAGTGAGCGTGCAACATATGAATTCGATCATTATAAATCAAGTAAGAAGGCACCGTTTAAGACGAATTTAAACCTTATTAGTGAATCATTAATTGAATTAGATTTTATTCATGAGGGTATCAGTATTGGCCAATCCATTAATTTGGCAAGAGACTTTAGTAATATGCCACCGAATGTATTAACACCACAAACATTTGCAGAAGATATTGTTAATCATTTTAAAAATACAAAGGTCAAAGTAGATGTTAAAGATTATGACACTTTAGTTTCTGAAGGATTCGGACTTTTACAAGCAGTAGGTAAAGGTAGTAAGCATAAACCGAGATTAGTAACCATCACATATAATGGCAAAGACAAAGATGAAGCACCAATTGCCTTAGTTGGTAAAGGTATAACGTATGATTCTGGTGGTTATAGTATTAAAACGAAGAATGGCATGGCTACAATGAAGTTTGACATGTGTGGCGCTGCGAATGTCGTTGGTATCATTGAAGCGGCTAGTCGTTTACAACTGCCTGTAAATATTGTCGGAGTGCTTGCGTGTGCTGAAAATATGATAAATGAAGCATCAATGAAGCCAGATGATGTATTTACAGCATTAAGTGGTGAAACTGTAGAAGTAATGAATACAGACGCTGAAGGTAGATTAGTCCTTGCAGATGCTGTGTTTTATGCAAATCAATATCAGCCTAGTGTGATTATGGACTTTGCTACATTAACGGGTGCAGCAATTGTTGCACTAGGCGATGATAAAGCTGCTGCATTTGAATCGAATAGTAAAGTGATATTAAACGATATATTACAAATAAGTTCTGAAGTCGATGAAATGGTATTTGAATTACCGATTACTGCAACCGAACGTGCAAGTATTAAACACAGTGATATCGCTGATTTAGTTAACCATACGAATGGACAAGGTAAAGCGCTATTTGCGGCAAGTTTTGTAACACATTTTAGTGGTCAAACACCTCACATTCATTTCGATATTGCAGGTCCAGCAACGACTAATAAAGCTTCATATAATGGTCCAAAAGGGCCAACAGGATTTATGATTCCGACGATAGTACAATGGTTAAAACAACAATAATTTAATTATTTGCCTGATACAACTTGTGTCTTGATATACATTTCTAATTTAACTCTTGAAAGTATAAAGGATCGCATTGTATCAGGCATTTTCATTGTTGTAAGAAAATATAAATCGCATATCCTTGTGAGCATAAATCAACTTGACTAGCATTGCAAAAAAATATTATAAGCATATGTTCATTCAGTCAACGACTACTAATATTGCATTTTAGAACTTAGGATTTTGATTGGTGTTCCAAGCTTGTAAAATTGTTTAATTTAATGAAAGCTAAAATTATTTTAAGAAAGACAATTAACTAAAAAATAAAGATTATTGGTATAGTTTGCTATTGACAGGTGTTAAAGCTACTGATACTATGTAGTCTATAAACGCTTTAGTTCGATAGAGTGATAAAGGATGGTTGTCATATGATAAATGCAGTAGTAATAGCAGTAATTTTAATGATTGTGCTATGTTTATGTCGATTAAACGTAGTTATAAGCTTATTTATCAGTGCGCTAGTTGGTGGCTTAATTTCAGGCATGAGCATTGAAAAAGTTATAAATGTATTTGGGAAAAATATAGTCGATGGTGCTGAGGTAGCATTAAGCTATGCTTTATTAGGTGGATTTGCAGCATTAATTTCATACAGTGGTATCACAGACTATTTAGTAGGAAAAATTATAAATGCAATTCACGCTGAAAATAGTCGATGGTCAAGAGTTAAAGTCAAAGTGACAATAATCATTGCATTATTAGCTATGAGTATCATGAGTCAAAACTTAATTCCTGTACATATTGCATTCATTCCAATTGTCATCCCACCATTGTTAAGTCTGTTTAATGACTTAAAAATAGATAGACGTTTAATCGGTTTGATTATCGGTTTTGGTTTATGTTTCCCGTATGTGTTATTACCATATGGATTCGGTCAAATTTTCCAGCAAATTATTCAAAGTGGCTTTGCAAAGGCAAATCACCCAATTGAGTTTAATATGATTTGGAAAGCAATGCTTATTCCTTCAATGGGGTATATTGTTGGCTTACTTATCGGTTTATATGTATATCGTAAACCACGTGAATATGAAACACGTAAAATTTCAGATAGTGACAATGTTACAGAGTTAAAACCATATATCTTAATAGTAACAATTGTAGCAATACTAGCTACATTTTTAGTACAAACATTTACAGATTCAATGATTTTTGGTGCACTGGCAGGGGTACTCGTATTCTTTATTTCACGTGCATATAATTGGTATGAATTAGATGCTAAGTTTGTTGAAGGTATTAAAATTATGGCTTATATTGGTGTAGTTATTTTAACAGCAAATGGATTTGCTGGTGTAATGAATGCTACTGGTGATATAGATGAATTAGTTAAAACTTTAACAAGTATTACTGGTGATAATAAATTATTTAGCATTATCATGATGTATGTGATAGGTTTAATTGTCACTTTAGGTATTGGATCATCATTTGCAACAATTCCTATTATCGCATCATTATTCATTCCTTTTGGAGCGTCAATTGGACTAGATACAATGGCATTAATCGCATTGATTGGAACAGCGAGTGCATTAGGTGACTCAGGTTCGCCTGCAAGTGATTCAACATTAGGACCAACTGCGGGATTAAATGTTGATGGCCAACATGATCATATACGTGATACATGTGTACCAAACTTCTTGTTTTATAATATTCCTTTAATGATTTTCGGTACTATTGCTGCTATGGTACTATAAGCATAAAGAGGTGAAAATATGACTCATTTATTAGAGACATTTGAGATGTCAATAGATCACCAGGAAGATGGTTTAGTTGTTATTTCTATGCCTGTTACTGATAAAGTAAAACAACCATTTGGATATTTACATGGTGGGGCTTCGATTGCTTTAGGTGAAACAGCATGTTCATTAGGATCTGCTAATTTAATTGATACAACCAAATTTATTCCATTAGGTTTAGAGATGAATGCTAACCATATTCATTCTGCTAAAGATGGTCGTGTTACTGCGACAGCTGAAATTATTCATCGAGGTAAGTCGACACATGTATGGGATATAAAAATTAAGAATGACAAAGAACAATTAATTACAGTTATGCGTGGTACAGTTGCTATTAAACCTTTAAAATAAAAGAACTGCTAGCTGAAATGTTATGAGATATTCATAACTACGGCTAGCAGTTTTTTTATGCGCTATATTGTTGTAGTTTTAGAAATGCTTGTTCAATGCGTTCGGCAGCTTTACGGCCACCCATAACATTTCTACCAAATGGTCCTAATTCTAAGTCTGCAAAGCATCCTGCGACAAATAGATTTGGTATCCATTCTAATTTTTCGGAAATAACAGGGTAATTACATTCGTTGATAGGTGCATCATAATTTTGTATTAATTGCTTAATAAGTGGTTGTGACATAAAATCTTGTTCAAAACCAGTTGCAACCATAATCTGTTGATATGGAACAGAATCATTTTCAGTGTTAATTACACCACCACTAATTTGAGTGATAGGTGTTTTATGCACATTTATACGACCATTTTTAATATGTTTTTTAAGGCGTAAGTACAGTTCGTGAGGCATTGATCCTTTATGACGTTCGCGTTGTACAATGGCATTTCTTTCAGGCATGCTTTTAGTACTTAAAAATGAAGACATATTTTTCGGACCTAACCAACCAGGATCAGCATCAAAGTCATGTATTTCAATATCTTTATTTAGCCATAAATGAATCTTTTTATCGTTATCATGATTTAACAATTTAAGTGCAAGATGTGCAGCAGTAATGCCGCTACCAACGATATGATCGGTCTTATCATATACTACTTGATCAAGTTCTTTCTCGAAGATATGATTTACATTCTGTTTGTCTTTTAAAATGTCAGGCATAAACGGAATATTTGTACTGCCTATTGCAATAACGACGCAATCTGTAGTGATAATTTGTCCATCTTCTAACTTGATATGCCATTTGTCTTCTTGTTTATCTAAAGTTTGAACTAAACCTTGAACCAAGCAATCCTCTAATTGATATTGTTTAGAAGCATGTGCAATATGATCCATAAACATTGTCAATTCAGGTCGTTGATAAGGACCATAAAAAGCATTTGTATATTGGTGCTGTTTAGCGAATTGTTTTAGATGGAACGGTTGTGGATGTACGTGATGTACAATCGGTGATCTTAAATAAGGCATTTCTATTCGATTTGTATATGAGTTAAACCTTTGGCAAAAAGTTTCGTGTGGGTCAATGATTGTTAATCGGTCTGTTGTTAATCCGCTTGATAATAGTTTTTGTGCGATTGCAGTTCCCTGTATGCCACCGCCGATAATTGTCCAATGCATAATAAAACCTCTCTCTTTTTAAAACGTAATAGTTACGATTTATAATTATTATTATCATAATACATAACGACATGAAAGGCAATTAAATTAAAGAGATATATGTAGATAGGGCGAATCTGTAGTCAAAGAAAAAATCATTGAAAAAGAGGTAACAATGTCAAAAGAAAACAGCAGTAAAATCATTCCTAATTTGGAATCATCTTACTGCTGTTTGTTGTTGATTTATATTCATGATTTTGTTATATAATCTACAATTTTGTGTCTTTTAAGTCTTCCGAAATTTCATCGACTTTAGTCTTTTTAGTATAAGGCGTTTTAATATTATATGCTGCTTTCATAATCATATGACTTGAAAGAGGACCTGTAATTAATACAAAGATAATCGCAACGATTAATTGCATATTTACAAAACCTTGAGTAGCAATAAAATATAAAAACGTACCAAATAGTAATGACATTGCACCTAATGTTGATGCTTTTCCGGCAGCATGTGCACGTGAATATACATCTTCAAGTCTCAATAATCCTATAGCTGCTAGGGCGCTAATTAAAGCACCGATGATAACAAAGATAAGTGCAAGACTAATCAGTATGATTTTGATCATGTTCAATCACCTTACCTTTGTCCATAAATTTAGAGAATACTGCAGTACCTAAAAAAGCTAATATACCAATCATCATAATAACGACAATCATGTATTTAATATTTAATAAAATACTGAATAATGCTATAACTGCCATTAATTGAAGACCAATCGCATCTAATGCGACAACACGATCGGCAAGTGATGGGCCTAGCACAACGCGAATGAGCATAGCTAACATAGAAATGACAACTATGATTAATGCAATAACGATAATAACATTATGATTCATTATATTTCGCCCACCTCTCTTACAATTTTCTCTAATGATGTTTTAATACTTTCTACTTCTTGCTCTTTAGTTGAAAAATCTATGGCATGAATATAAATTTTTGTACGATCGTCACTTACACCAAGCACTACAGTACCAGGTGTTAATGTAATTAAATTAGACAGCAAGACAATTTGCCAATCTTTTTTTAAATCTGTGTGATAAACAAAGAATCCTGGTTCATTTTTAATCGAAGGTTTAATAATAATTTTCAAAACATCAAAATTAGCTTTAATCAGTTCGATTAAGAAAATAATAACTAATTTAATAATACGATATAGCGTGATGACATAAAATCTACCTGGTAACACTCTGTGTAAGAGGTAAACAAGAACTAGGCCAAAGATGAAACCTAACACAAAGTTATTTGTTGTGTAACTATTTGTCACAAACAACCAAAACACTGCGATAATAAAGTTTAATACTAATTGTACAGCCATGTTATTTACCTCCTAATACAGCTTTAACGTAGGTTGATGGATTGTAGAATGTTTCTGCACCAGCTTTTACCATTGGATATAAGTAATCTGCTGACAATCCATATAAAACAGTTATCACAACTGCAACGATTGCAATCGTAGTTAAATATTTGACGTCGACTTTGTTATTAAGATCATATCCTTTTGGTTGACCGAAAAAGCCTTGTAGGAATATGCGAATGACAGAATATAATACGACTAAACTTGATAATAAGACGATGACACCACTTAAATAAAATCCTCTTTCAAATGTTGATTGGACAATAAAAAATTTTCCATAAAAGCCACTGAGTGGGGGAATGCCAGCTAAACTTAATGCTGCGATAAAGAATGACCAACCAAGTACAGGATATCGTTTAATTAAGCCACCAAATTGTCTTAAATCAGCAGTGCCTGTAATTTTAATCATAATTCCGATAAGCAAGAATAATGCAAGTTTTACTAACATGTCGTGCAATGTATAGTAAATAGCCCCAATCATACCTGACTCTGTCATCATTGCAACGCCGACTAAGATCACACCTACAGCAATCATGACATTGTATAGGATGATTTTTTTAATGTTGGCATATGCAACAGCACCGACACAACCAAAGATGATCGTTAATAGTGCTAAGAATAAAATGACATAATGTGAAAAGCTTACATTATCACTAAAGAATAGGCTCAATGTTCTAGCGATTGCATAAACACCAACTTTTGTTAACAAAGCACCAAAGAATGCAATGATTGGAATTGGTGGTGCATAGTATGCACTAGGTAACCAAACAAACATTGGGAATACGCCAGCTTTTGTAGCAAAAACAAAGATAAATAGTATGAAAACGATATTGACTAAGCCACTGTCATGCGCTGAAAGGTTAGCTAATTTATTGCTTATATCTGCTAGATTCAATGTTCCTACTACTGAATATAAAATCGCTACACCCATTACGAAGAAGGATGACGATACAACGTTAACAAGAACATATTTTATTGTTTCTTGTAGTTGAATTTTTGTAGAACCAATTACTAATAAGAAATAAGATGACATTAAAAATACTTCGAAAAATACGAATAGGTTGAAAATGTCACCAGTTGTGAATGCACCAATGATACCTATTAACATAAATAGTACTGAAAAATAATAATAATATCTTTCACGTTCAATACCAATTGTTTGGTATGAATATAAAATCACAATAGCTGTAATAATAATACTAGTAATTATTAGTAGGGCACTGAATATGTCTAATACAAAGACAATACTGTATGGTGCTTTCCATGAACCTAGCTCTACGCGTATTGGTCCATGTTTAACAACATTTGCTAAATTGATAATTGCCGCGACCAAGGTTAATAATGTACCGCCTAGTGCGACATAACGCTTTATAATAGGACGCTTTCCAATAAAGACAAGTAATATGGCTGTAATTACTGGAATAACTAGCGTTAACACAAGCATATTACTTTCAATCATCTTCTGGAACTCCTTTCATACTCTCAACGTTATCTGTGCCTAATTCTTTATATGTTCTAAATGCTAATACTAAGAAAAAGGCTGTTGTCGCAAAGGCGATAACGATTGCTGTTAAAATAAGTGCTTGCGGGATAGGATCAACATAGCTTTTTACGTTCGCTTCATAAATTGGAACAGTACCATGTTTAAGTCCGCCCATAGTTATTAAAAATAAATTTGCTGCATGTGTTAATAGTGTAGTTCCCATAACAATTCGTATCAGACTTTTAGACAAAACGAGATAGACACTAATTGCTGTGAGAATACCACTAACAAAAATCATAATAATTTCCACTATTCGTTCTCTCCAATCGAAATAATAATTGTCATGACAGTACCAACTACTGCACATAAAACACCGAAATCAAAGAATACTGCTGTTGTCATATGAACAGGTTCTAATATAAATAACGGTATATCAAATGTGACATGCGTAAAGAAATTTTTGCCTAAAAACCAACTTGCGATAGGCGTCGCAATACAAAAAACTAATCCGATACCTATCAAGATTTTAAAATCTAATGGGAAAATTTTACGCATTGTTTCTATATCAAATGCAATCGTAATGATAACAAGTGAACTTGCGAATAATAATCCGCCGACGAAACCGCCACCAGGTGTATAATGTCCTGCTAAGAAAAGTGAAAAACCAAAGACCATTACCATGAAAAAGATAATAACTGCAGCAAATTGCAAAATTAGATCATTTTGTTGTCTATTCATGATTTTTCACCTCGTTACCTTGCGTTTGACGCTTTTTACGTAATTTAATCATTGTATATACAGCTAATCCTGCGATACCAAGCACAGATGACTCGAATAAAGTATCCATACCACGGAAATCAACAAGTATGACGTTTACCATGTTTTTACCGTGAGCTAAATCATAAACGTGCTCTTGATAAAACTTAGATATCGATTCAAAATGTCTATTTCCGTATGCAATTAAACCGATAATAATGACGGACAAACCAACACCACCAGCAATTAAAGCATTAGTAAGCTGGAATGAGCGCTTTTCATTATAACGATTTAAATTTGGTAAGTGGTAGAAGCATAATAAGAACAATGCTGTTGAAATAGATTCAACGACAAACTGTGTCAATGCTAAGTCGGGTGCTTTAAAGAATATAAACAATACAGACACAGCATATCCAACTGCACTTAACATAATGATGCTAAATAATCTTGATTTAGCGAAAAGAATTAAAAAGGCAGCACTTAATAATAAAATTACGATACAAACTTCGAAAATTCTAATCGGACTAACGTCTTTAAAATTAATGTTGAAAGGTACTGAGAATATAGTGACAAATGTTAATAAAATTAATGCACCAAAAATGATAACTAAATTATTACGTGAATAATCGGTAACATAGCTATTCGTCATCTTTTCAGAGTAGTTTGGAATAACATTTGCACTTCTGTTGTACCAATAATTGAATGTTAGTTTACCAGGTTGTCGTTGCAACAATTTCACCCAATAACTAAATGTCACAATTAGTAAGATACCTAAAATATAAATCACTAATGTTGATAAAAAGGCAGGCGTTAATCCATGGAACATATGGAATTCAACATCATCAATTACCGTATGATTAATCGAAGATGTAGCTGGTTCAATAATCGAATTAGTTAAAATGCCAGGGAATAAACCAAATACAATTACTAATGTAGCTAAAATAGCTGGTGATAAAAGCATTAATATTGATACTTCGTGTGCTTTTTTAGGTAATTGTTCAGGTTTATATTGTCCGAAAAATATATGCATTATAAATTTAATTGAATATACAAATGTGAAGACACTGCCCACTATACCAATGATTGGGAATAGGTAGCCTAATGTATCAACACTGAATAAATTTGCTTGGCTTGCTGTAAATGTTGTTTCTAAAAATGATTCTTTTGATAAGAAACCATTGAACGGTGGTACACCAGCCATACTTAATGCTGTAATAACAGTGATTGTAAATGAAATAGGCATAATTGTTAGTAAGCCACCTAATTTCTTAACATCACGTGTACCAGTAGAATGATCCACTGCACCTGTAATCATAAATAGGGCACCTTTAAATGTTGCATGGTTGATTAAATGGAATATTGCAGCCGTAAATGCAGCAGCATATATTTTGCTATCATCGCCTTGATAGTGATAACTAATGGCACCGATTCCAAGCATCGCCATAATCATACCTAATTGGGATACTGTTGAAAATGCCAGTATACCTTTCAAGTCTTGTTGTTTTGTTGCGTTTAGCGAAGCCCAGAATAATGTAATTAAACCAACGAGTGTGACAGTCCATACCCAACCTTGCGATGCTGCGAAGATTGGTGTCATTCGAGCGATTAAATATAACCCTGCTTTAACCATTGTTGCTGAATGAAGATAAGCACTGACTGGTGTAGGTGCTTCCATTGCATCTGGTAGCCAAATATAAAATGGAAACTGAGCAGATTTTGTAAAAGCACCAATCATGATTAAAATCATCGCAAAAATGAAGAATGGGCTATTTTGAATTTCAGAAGCATGTTGAATCATGTACTGAATGCTAAATGATTGTGTTGGTATAGCGAGTAAGATGATACCACCTAATAATGATAGACCACCAAATACTGTGATTATGAGCGATTTTTGAGCACCATATATAGATGCTTGTCGTTCGCGCCAGAATGAAATAAGTAAAAAACTAGAAAATGACGTTAGCTCCCAGAATAAATATAGAATAATAACATTATCTGAAAGTACGACACCTAACATTGCACCCATAAATAGTAATAAATAACAATAAAAATTCCCTAGTTGTTCTGACTTACTTAAGTAGCCGATTGAATATAATACTACTAAACTGCCGATTCCTGAAATAAGCAAACTAAAGAGTAAACCTAAGCCATCAAGATATAAATCAAAGTTCATACCAAAATGAGGCATCCAATTTAAGGTTTTCATTACAGTATTACCTGACATCGTCGTTTTAATTAATGTAAGCATATAAATAAATATGACGATAGGGACAGGTAATACGAACCATCCTAAATGTATACGTTTAAAAAATCTATACAGGATAGGAATAATGAGTGCGAATATTAACGGTAATATCACCGCAATATGTAACAAACTCACTATGTTGTCCTCCTTTAAAAAATATTTATGTTATTCATTATACATGAATGATATAGTTCTGAAAAACGTACACACTCCTTGTTGTGCTTTATTTTCAGAAGTATTTAAATAAGAAGAAACACGTCATTTTTTATTTAAAATTTTCTTTGTATTGAAGTGAATAATCTTCTTTTAAGCGTGCTAAACTAGCTAAAGACATTTCAGCATGTTTTGTTTGCTGAGCTTTAAGTTTAGTTTCTAAATCTGTAATTGCTTGTTGAAGTGAATCTTCATAGCGCAATACATCAACATTGAAGTCGCGTAATTGTGAACGTTTCGTATAGCGTTTTTCAAAATGGCTTAATGCTTTGCGGTCATGGAAAAATACACCTTCAGTTTCAGTAGGGTTATGTAAATCACCTTGTTTCGGGTGTTTGATAACTTGTTCAACTTTAACAAGGACATCGTCTCCATTTTCTTCAACAATCGTGACACCATAGCTACCTGTTTTGTGTGAAAATCGATATAGCTTCATGCTATTTTCCTCCCTTAAAAGTATGTTAATATATATGTATCATAACATGAATGGAGAATATAAATGGCTAACTATCCACAGTTAAACAAAGAAGTACAACAAGGTGAAATCAAAGTGGTTATGCACACAAATAAAGGTGACATGACATTCAAATTATTTCCAAATATTGCACCAAAAACAGTTGAAAATTTTGTGACACATGCAAAAAATGGTTATTATGATGGAATCACATTCCACCGTGTCATTAATGACTTCATGATTCAAGGTGGCGATCCAACAGCTACTGGTATGGGTGGCGAAAGTATTTATGGCGGTGCTTTTGAAGATGAATTTTCATTAAATGCATTTAACTTATATGGCGCATTATCAATGGCTAACTCAGGACCTAATACTAATGGTTCACAATTTTTCATTGTTCAAATGAAAGAAGTACCTCAAAATATGTTAAGTCAACTTGCAGATGGTGGCTGGCCTCAACCAATCGTTGATGCATATGGCGAAAAGGGTGGTACACCATGGTTAGATCAAAAACATACAGTATTCGGTCAAATCATTGATGGTGAAACTACATTAGAAGATATTGCAAATACAAAAGTGGGACCACAAGATAAACCACTTCATGATGTTGTAATTGAATCTATTGATGTTGAAGAATAATATCTAAACATAATTAACTACCAACATTTTAAACTCGGATAAAGCTAATTTATGAATGGATTAGTATATATTCCAACGAAAATAAATAAACTAATATGATGAGCAATCTCAATATATTTATCAAGAAAGCACAGTTTTTAAATAGATGTGTATTTTAAAGATAATAGTTGAGGTTGCTTTTTATGTTTTTACAGAGAATTGCTATTCAAATAGTAAATAAATTGAAAACAAAGTAGCTGGATATCATATTGATTTAGATAGGAATTTGTTGCTAATTTTATTTGTAAATCCAAGTTTGTAGAATTCTTATTCATTTATAAAATAATATTCGTATGATTTGATTTTTTAATTAGTCCACCATTTCGATTTGTGCTATGATAATAGTGTTAAGTAAACGAAATAAGGGGTTATTAAGTTGAATAACTACAAAATTGGCCAACATATCAAGGTGCGTGTAACTGGTATTCAACCATACGGTGCGTTTGTTGAGACCCCTAATCATACTGAAGGACTGATTCATATATCAGAAATTATGGATGACTACGTTCATAATTTGAAGAAATTTCTATCAGAAGGCCAAATTGTTAAAGCTAAAATTTTGTCTATAGATGATGAAGGAAAGCTTAATCTATCATTAAAGGATAATGATTACTTCAAAAATTATGAGCGTAAGAAGGAAAAACAATCAGTATTAGATGAAATCAGAGAAACAGAAAAATATGGGTTTCAAACACTTAAAGAACGCTTACCAATCTGGATAAAACAGTCAAAGCGAGCAATTCGAAACGACTAAAGGAACAGATAAATCGTACCGAAAATCATACAAAGGGTCTGAAATGAAAGTTTCTTAGACTATAAAAGAGATTAGTATCTATTAAATTTTATTAGATACTAATCTCTTTTTGTCTACGATAACGTAATATGATTGATTCTATTTACACGTACAAATGGTTTAAGGTGACATATCCATTATCTTTGTTAGATAGAATCGTTGATTTGCAATATTGTATGTGGATTTGTTTTTTTTATTTATTTTAGAAATGAGAACTACAACTTAAAGTATTAAACGAATTGCAACTATATAAACAGATAATTGGAGAATGAAAAAATTACATGTTATAGTCAACTCAATAATTTTAAGGAGGAATTAAGTAATGAAAAGTAAATACGAACCATTGTTTGATAAAGTAGAATTACCAAATGGAGTAGAGTTGAGAAATCGATTTGTGTTAGCCCCTTTAACACATATTTCTTCAAATGATGATGGTACTATTTCAGATGTAGAACTTCCTTATATTGAAAAGCGTTCACAAGATGTTGGTATTACAATTAATGCTGCGAGTAATGTGAGTGATGTCGGAAAAGCATTTCCAGGACAGCCATCAATCGCGCATGACAGTAATATTGAAGGACTAAAACGATTAGCTACAGCAATGAAGAAAAACGGTGCCAAAGCACTCGTACAAATACATCATGGCGGTGCACAAGCATTGCCTGAATTAACACCTGATGGAGACGTCGTAGCACCAAGTCCAATTTCTTTAAAAAGTTTTGGTCAGAAACAAGAACATAGTGCTAGAGAAATGACGAATGAAGAGATTGAACAAGCAATCAAGGATTTTGGTGAAGCAACGCGACGTGCAATTGAAGCAGGGTTTGATGGTGTTGAAATACATGGCGCGAATCATTACTTAATTCATCAATTTGTATCACCATACTATAATAGAAGAAATGATGTATGGGCAAATCAATATAAATTCCCGGTCGCTGTGATTGAAGAAGTACTTAAAGCGAAAGAAGCGTATGGCAATAAAGACTTTATAGTTGGATACAGATTATCTCCAGAGGAAGCGGAGTCTCCAGGAATCACAATGGAAATTACAGAGGAACTCGTTAATAAAATTAGCCATATGCCAATCGACTATATTCATGTTTCAATGATGGATACGCATGCAACGACACGTGAAGGTAAATACGCTGGACAAGAAAGACTGCCTTTAATTCACAAATGGATAAATGGTCGTATGCCACTTATCGGTATTGGTTCAATTTTCACAGCTGACGAAGCTTTAGATGCAGTTGAAAATGTTGGTGTTGACTTAGTAGCCATTGGTAGAGAGCTACTACTGGATTATCAATTTGTTGAAAAAATTAAAGATGGACGGGAAGATGAAATTATTAATTACTTTGATCCAGAGAGAGAAGATAATCATCACTTAACTCCTAATTTATGGCATCAATTTAATGAAGGGTTTTATCCATTACCACGTAAAGATAAATAAGTGTTTAACTGTTACCACTAATGATATTGTGTATGCAATTTGTTAGTGGTTTTCAATATTTATAAATAAAAATATTCTTAGTAAAATATACTTTTGATTAAGTGTAAAATTATCAATTCTTTTGCTTGTAATCATTTAAGTAATTATGTCATTATAAATGTAAGGGTTTTCAAAATAGACAAATTTAATGAAACTTAGTGATTATTTCATCTTTTTTGGTGGAAAAGTATCTGCTTTGAAAACTAATGTAATTATTTGGATAATGTTTCATGTATAATAGTTATAAATGATGAAAAGGGGAGATATGATGACTAAATCTGAAAAAATTATTGAGTTAACAAATCATTACGGAGCACATAATTATTTACCATTGCCAATTGTCATTTCAGAAGCTGAAGGGGTATGGGTTAAAGATCCTGAAGGCAATAAATATATGGATATGTTATCTGCATATTCCGCTGTTAACCAAGGTCATAGACATCCGAAAATTATTCAAGCATTAAAAGATCAAGCTGATAAAGTGACTTTAGTTTCACGTGCTTTTCATAGTGATAACTTAGGTGAATGGTACGAAAAAATTTGTAAACTGGCAGGTAAAGATAAAGCTTTACCAATGAATACAGGTGCTGAAGCAGTAGAAACAGCTTTGAAAGCAGCACGACGCTGGGCATACGATGTTAAAGGAATTGAGCCAAATAAAGCAGAAATCATTGCATTTAATGGTAACTTCCATGGTCGAACAATGGCGCCAGTTTCATTATCTTCAGAAGCAGAATACCAACGTGGTTATGGTCCGTTATTAGATGGATTTAGAAAAGTTGATTTTGGAGATGTAGATGCATTGAAAGCTGCAATTAATGAAAATACTGCAGCAGTTTTAGTAGAACCAATTCAAGGTGAAGCGGGTATAAATATACCGCCAGAAGGATATTTGAAAGCAATTAGAGAATTATGTGATGAACATAATGTCTTATTTATTGCTGACGAAATCCAAGCAGGATTAGGTCGTTCGGGTAAATTATTTGCTACGGATTGGGATAATGTAAAACCTGATGTCTATATTTTAGGTAAAGCACTAGGTGGTGGAGTCTTCCCAATTTCTGTTGTATTAGCAGATAAAGAAGTATTAGATGTCTTTACACCTGGCTCACATGGTTCAACATTTGGTGGTAATCCACTTGCTTGTGCTGCATCAATTGCTGCATTAGATGTTATCGTTGATGAGGATTTACCAGGCCGCTCTTTAGAATTAGGAGATTATTTTAAAGAACAATTAAAGCAAATTGATCATCCATCAATTAAAGAAGTCCGTGGACGTGGTTTGTTTATAGGTGTGGAACTTAATGAAAGTGCTAGACCATATTGTGAAGCTTTGAAAGAAGAAGGCTTATTATGTAAAGAAACGCATGATACTGTCATTCGTTTTGCACCACCATTAATTATTACTAAAGAAGAATTGGACCTTGCACTTGAAAAAATAAGACATGTATTTCAATAATGTCAAAAAGTTGTAACAATCAGTTTGTAAGGGCTTTAAAAAGGAATACGTTATGTTACAATATGTTTGAAAGCGAAATCATTAGGTAAAGAAGAGGCGAAAAGGATCATGACTGAGAACAATAATTTAGTAACTTCTACTCAAGGAATTATTAAAGAAGCATTGCATAAATTGGGATTTGACGAAGGAATGTACGATTTAATTAAAGAACCTTTAAGAATGTTACAAGTGCGTATCCCTGTACGAATGGATGATGGCACAGTAAAAACATTCACAGGTTACCGTGCGCAACATAATGATGCTGTTGGACCAACAAAAGGGGGCGTGCGTTTCCACCCAGATGTTGATGAAGAAGAAGTAAAAGCATTATCAATGTGGATGACTTTGAAATGTGGCATTGTAAACTTACCATACGGTGGTGGTAAGGGTGGTATCGTTTGTGATCCACGTCAAATGAGCATTCATGAAGTTGAACGTTTATCACGCGGATATGTAAGAGCAATTTCACAATTCGTAGGTCCGAACAAAGATATTCCAGCACCAGATGTATTTACAAACTCACAAATTATGGCTTGGATGATGGATGAATATAGTGCATTAGATAAATTTAATTCACCAGGTTTCATCACAGGTAAACCAATTGTATTGGGTGGTTCTCATGGACGCGACAGATCAACTGCACTAGGTGTAGTTATTGCAATTGAACAAGCTGCAAAACGTCGTAATATGCAAATTGAAGGTGCCAAGGTTGTTATTCAAGGTTTCGGTAATGCCGGAAGTTTCTTAGCTAAATTCTTATATGATTTAGGTGCAAAAATTGTAGGTATCTCTGATGCTTACGGTGCATTACACGATCCAAATGGCTTAGATATAGATTATTTATTAGACCGTCGTGATAGTTTTGGTACGGTAACAAATTTATTTGAAGAAACAATCTCAAATAAAGAATTGTTTGAATTAGATTGTGACATTTTAGTACCAGCGGCTATTTCAAACCAAATTACAGAAGACAATGCACATGATATTAAAGCTAGTATCGTTGTTGAAGCTGCTAATGGACCTACAACACCAGAAGCAACACGTATTTTAACTGAACGTGGTATATTATTAGTTCCAGACGTATTAGCAAGTGCTGGTGGTGTAACGGTTTCTTACTTCGAATGGGTACAAAATAATCAAGGTTATTATTGGTCTGAAGAAGAAGTTAATGAAAAGCTACGTGAAAAATTAGAAGCGGCATTTGATACGATTTACGAATTGTCTCAAAACCGAAAAATAGATATGAGACTTGCAGCATATATCATAGGTATTAAACGTACAGCAGAAGCAGCTAGATATCGTGGTTGGGCATAATTAATTATCATATGTGATTTAACGAGCTTGGGACAGAAAACAAAGCCCTAAGCTCGTTAATTTTATTTTAGCAGTAGTTGACTGTAAAACAATGCCCGTGTAACACGCTCTTTTCAAAAATAGTCGGGGCCCCAACACAGAGGCTGGTGGAAAGTCAGCTTACAATAGTGTGCAAGTTGGCGGGGCCCCAACACAGAGGCTGGCGGAAAGTCAGCTTACAATAGTGTGCAAGTTGGGGTGGAGCCCCGACACAGAGAAATTAGCTCCTCAATTTCTACAGACAATGCAAGTTGGCGGGGCCCCAACACAGAAGCTGGCGAAAAGTCAGCTTACAATAGTGTGCAAGTTGGGGTGGGACGACGAAATAAATTTTGCGAAAATATCATTTCTGTCCCACTCCCAAAAAGACAGCAGTAGGATAATTTCAATTTGGAAATATCTTACTGCTGTTTTTTATAGTAATAGCTATATTTTTGTATTTATGTTTTCTAGTTTAACATTACTACTTAATGACTTCTTTATATTTATCAGCGAAATTTGTAAAGACACCATCAACGCCATATTTATTTAATCGTAACATATCAGCTTTTTCATTCACTGTATAAGGATGTACTATAAATCCTAAGTCTTTTAAATGATGGGTATTTTGTTCAGTTAAATCTGTATAATCAGGACCTAATCCAATCGCATAAGAGCGTATCTCTTTTAAGCGTTGGTCGTTAAATTGTTGTAGTTCACCTTTATCAACTAATTTTACTAATGGCACATGCTTATTTTGACGATGAATTTTCTTTAAACTTTCGTCAGAAAATGATTGAATCATTACATGTCCATTTTTTAATTTATTGTTATTTAAAAGGTGATGCTTTTTCAATGAAGCTAATAATTGTTCTTCCATTCCTGGGTATACATCAGGTGACTTTGTTTCAATATAATAGTTTGCATTCGGGCCATAACGTTCTAAAATTTCATCTAAAGTGGGTACTTTAGCATTTTTATAACTTGCTCTTGCGTATTTTGGATATTTTTTATTAAACCAACTTCCTGCATCTAACTGTTTTAATTCATCAAGGGTATAATCCTCAACTTTACCGTGTCCATTTGTTGTACGGTTAACAGTTTCATCATGCATAGCAACTAAATGGCCATCTTTGGTACGTTGTAAATCAATTTCGATATAAGATGCTTTTAACTCATTATGACTCTTATCATATGCTTGAAACGTATGCTCGGGTGCATAGCCACTTGCGCCACGATGTGCGATAGTAGTGAATCGCTCATTCGTTAAATTTGTATGCCATTGAATAGCCTGAGGTTTATTTGCAATTTGATTTGTTTGTTCAGCGCCAGCAGTAGGTACTGATAAAAATCCCATAGTAAAAACAGCAGAAGCAGCCATAAATTTAGTGAAGCTTTTCGAAGAGTTAGTCATAGTCTTTATCCTTTCATCTCTTTATTTGTAGTCTAACAATTTTAAAATACTACAAAAACCTGCTTGTGAAAACGCTTTACACATTTCTTTTACAATTTATAACATTTTTGTAATATAAATTTAAAAGAATTATCAAACATTTTAGGAATCTTAAAAATGTGATGTTCAACAAGACGAAGAGAGCATTAAAATACCCACAATGTAATTTTAATAGACATTGTGGGTAGGTAGATTAACGTATTTATTGTGATAGTAATTGTTTAGCAACATCAAGTTGTTGTTTGACCGATGATTGACCTGTTGAACCGTAACTTTGACGTCGTTTTAAACAATTTTCAGGCTGCAAATAATCGTAAATATCGGCATCAATACTAGAATGATGTTGTTGATATGTTGCTAAAGGAACATCTAATAAATAATGACCTTGTTGTATACATTCTAAGACGATTTTTCCTACAATTTCATGTGCAGTTCTAAATGGAATATTTTTAGTTACTAAATAATCTGCTAGTTCCGTTGCATTTGAAAAATCTTCTTTAACAGTTTGATTGAGTCGTTCTTTATTAATTGTCATCGTTTGAATCATACCTTCGAAAATACGTAAAGAACCTTTAATTGTATGGACAGCATCGAATAAACCTTCTTTATCTTCCTGCATATCTTTGTTATATGCTAGAGGTAATCCTTTTAAAGTCATAAGCATGCTCATTAAATGACCAGTCGTTCGACCAACTTTACCTCTAATTAATTCTGCCATATCAGGATTTTTCTTTTGTGGCATAATAGATGAGCCAGTTGAAAATGCATCTGATAATGTAATGAATTTAGCTTCGTCTGTGGACCAGAAAATAATTTCCTCTGCAAAGCGTGATAAGTGAACCATCGTTAAAGAAATATTATGCAATGTTTCAATAATATAGTCTCTGTCACTAACAGCATCTAGGCTATTCTCATAGAGACTGCCAAAGTTCAACAATGCTGTTGTCTCGTGTCTATCGATAGGGTATGTGGTACCACTTAAGGCTGCTGCACCTAAAGGATTAATATCGATTCGTTTTAAACTATCTTCAAATCGTTGTTGGTCTCGTTGTAACATCCAAAAATAAGTCATAATATGATGTGCAAATGAAATTGGCTGTGCACGCTGTAAATGAGTATAACCAGGCATAATTGTATCAACATTATTGGAAGCGATGTCTACAATTACACTTTGTAACGACTTAATTAATGCGATGATATCTTGCACTTGTTTCTTAGTGTACAAGTGCATGTCTGTTGCAACTTGATCGTTTCTACTGCGTCCAGTATGCAACTTACCACCAGCATCACCGATACGTTTAATTAATTCATGTTCAATATTTAAATGAATATCTTCTAATGATGCACTAAATTGAATTTGATCTTGATGATAATCATGTTGAATAGATTTTAGTCCTTGTATAATTTGTTCGCTGTCTTGTTGACTAATAATGCCTTGATTCGCAAGCATAGTTGCATGTGCAATGCTGCCTTCGATATCTTGATCTATGAGCGTTTGATCAAAAGTAATGGATGCGTTAAAGTCGTCAACCCACTCTTCAGGTTGTACTTCAAATCTACCGCCCCAAGCTTTATTGCTCATTGCTATAGCCTCCATGCAACATCGCATTTACTTGAGTAGGTAAACCATAGATATCGATAAAGCCAACAGCAGCGTCTTGATTAAATGCATCTTCTTTTGTATAAGTTGCTAATTTTTCATCATATAATGTGTAAGGTGATTTTCTACCATTCACGATGGCATTACCTTTGAATAATTTAATTCTGACATCACCACTTACGTATTGCTGAGTACTATCAATAAATAATTTCAAGCTATCAGTTAAAGGTGAGAACCAAAGTCCATTGTATAGTTGTTCAGCAAATTGCTTCTCAATGATTGGTTTAAAGTGTGCGACATCTTTCGTTAACGTAATCGTTTCTAATGCTTTATGCGCTTTTAAAATAACTTCTGCAGCAGGTGCCTCATAAATTTCTCTTGATTTGATACCTACAAGTCTATTTTCTACATGGTCAATTCTTCCGATACCATGCTTACCAGCTAATGCATTCAACGTTAAAATTAAATCGTCTAATTCATATGTTTTGCCATCAATTTGAACTGGGATGCCTTTATCAAACGTTAAAATGATTTCATCAGCAGTATCTGGTGTTTCTTCTAAAGCATTTGTTAGATCGAACGCATCCTCTGGTGGCGCAGCATAAGGATCTTCTAAAATACCACATTCATTCGCTCTGCCCCATAGATTTTGATCGATAGAATAAGGTGAATCATGGTTGATTGATACAGGGATATTATGTTTAATTGCATAATCGATTTCTTCTTCACGACTCCATGCCCACTCACGTACAGGTGCGAATGCTTTCAATGATGGGTTTAATGCTTTAATGGCAACTTCGAAACGTACTTGGTCATTCCCTTTACCAGTACAACCATGTGCAATACCTACTGAATTTGTTTTCTCAGCAATCTCTACTAATTTTTTAGCGATTAATGGTCTTGATAAAGCTGAAACTAATGGATATGCATTTTCATACATTAAATTTCCTTTGATTGCATAACTTACATACTCATCACTAAATTCTTTTGTTGCATCAATAATATGACATTCAACTGCTCCCATATCTAAAGCTTTTTTATAAACGATGTCTAAATCTTTACCTTCACCAACATCTAGGCAACAAGCTACAACGTCGTATCCTTTGTCGATAAGCCATTGAACGGCCACACTTGTATCTAGTCCTCCTGAATATGCTAAAACAATTTTCTCTTTCATAAAATTCACCTCATTGTAGTTATCTGAATATTTCGTATGAACACATGATAGCAAACTTTTAATGAAAATAAAACCATTATTTTACATATTTATTCATAAAATGCGATAGAGATAGTTAGAGTTGTAAGTGTAAATGCTTATTTATCAATGTTTAAAAGTATTTTAAAAAACATGCAAATTGTATAAAAAATGTTTGAGTGTTTGACGCCAGTTTGAAATGTTTGTTGAAAAATAGGTGTGAAACGTCACATAAATATCAATTTTATTGATTAAGTACAAACTTGTGAATTGAATCGCAAACGTAAACTTAGTAAAATTAAGATATTAAATGAAACAGGAGGCTTTTATAGATGACTCATATTCAATTAGATTTTAGTAAAACGTTAGAATTTTTCGGTGAACACGAATTAAAACAACAACAAGAAATTGTTAAATCAATTCACAAAACAATTCATGAAGGTACTGGTGCAGGTAGTGACTTCTTAGGCTGGATTGATTTACCAGTTGATTACGACAAAGAAGAATTTTCAAGAATTGTTGAAGCATCAAAACGCATTAAAGAAAATTCTGATGTTTTAGTAGTCATCGGTATTGGTGGTTCTTACTTAGGTGCACGTGCAGCAATCGAAATGTTAACGTCATCATTTAGAAACAGCAATGAATACCCTGAAATTGTATTTGTTGGTAATCACTTATCATCAACATATACGAAAGAGTTAGTTGATTATTTAGCAGACAAAGATTTCTCTGTAAACGTTATTTCTAAATCTGGTACAACTACAGAACCAGCAGTTGCATTTAGATTGTTCAAACAATTAGTTGAAGAAAGATACGGTAAAGAAGAAGCACAAAAACGTATATTTGCAACAACGGATAAAGAAAAAGGTGCTTTAAAACAGTTGGCTACAAACGAAGGTTATGAAACGTTTATCGTACCTGATGATGTAGGTGGAAGATATTCTGTTTTAACAGCAGTAGGATTATTACCAATTGCAACAGCTGGAATTAACATCGAAGCTATGATGATTGGTGCTGCAAAAGCACGTGAAGAATTATCTTCAGATAAATTAGAAGAAAACATTGCATACCAATATGCGACAATTCGAAACATTTTATATGCAAAAGGTTATACAACAGAAATGTTGATTAACTATGAACCATCTATGCAATACTTTAATGAATGGTGGAAACAATTATTTGGTGAATCAGAAGGTAAAGACTTCAAAGGTATCTATCCTTCAAGTGCCAACTACACAACTGATTTACATTCTTTAGGTCAATATGTACAAGAAGGCCGTCGCTTCTTATTCGAAACAGTTGTAAAAGTAAATCATCCTAAATATGATATTACTATTGAAAAAGATAGTGATGATCTAGACGGATTAAATTATTTAGCTGGTAAAACAATCGACGAAGTTAACACAAAAGCATTCGAAGGTACATTATTAGCGCATACTGATGGTGGTGTTCCTAACATGGTAGTGAACATTCCACAATTAGATGAAGAAACTTTCGGTTACGTCGTATACTTCTTCGAACTTGCTTGTGCAATGAGTGGATACCAATTAGGCGTAAATCCATTTAACCAACCTGGTGTAGAAGCATATAAACAAAACATGTTCGCATTATTAGGTAAACCTGGTTTTGAAGACTTGAAAAAAGAATTAGAAGAACGTTTATAAAATACATTACTTCAAAGATTAGTGAAGTTTGAAAAGATAGAACTAGACGTTAACTATTTAAAGCATATTTTCGAGGTTGTCATTACAAATGTAAAAATGTAATGACAACCTCGTTTTTATTTATATGCAAGAACTAGGTTACTAGCTAATGTGACAAGATGTTAAGAGAAAATTAAAGATAAAATAATATCTGCCTT
The DNA here is from genome assembly GCF_016743875.1 of Staphylococcus sp. T93. Taxonomy (NCBI): domain Bacteria; kingdom Bacillati; phylum Bacillota; class Bacilli; order Caryophanales; family Staphylococcaceae; genus Staphylococcus; species Staphylococcus sp. T93. The sequence continues at coordinate 377,478 of NZ_CP068247.1, forward strand.
ACAATAATATTGTTATACTACTAGAGACTGATTTATTAGCATGATTACATGTTAATGTTTCTTTACTTAGTAATTAACTTTATAATGTAAGAATAATTATCTTCAACCAAAGAAAGGGATTGATGATTTGTCGTTTCATCAAGTAGAAGAATGGTTTGAGATATTTCGACAGTTTGGTTATTTACCTGGATTTATATTGTTATATATTAGAGCTATAATTCCAGTATTTCCTTTAGCACTCTATATTTTAATTAACATTCAAGCTTATGGACCTATTTTAGGTATATTGATTAGTTGGCTTGGATTAATTTCTGGAACATTTACAGTCTATTTGATCTGTAAACGATTGGTGAACACTGAGAGGATGCAGCGAATTAAACAACGTACTGCTGTTCAACGCTTGATTAGTTTTATTGATCGCCAAGGATTAATCCCATTGTTTATTTTACTTTGTTTTCCTTTTACGCCAAATACATTAATAAATTTTGTAGCGAGTCTATCTCATATTAGACCTAAATATTATTTCATTGTTTTGGCATCATCAAAGTTAGTTTCAACAATTATTTTAGGTTATTTAGGTAAGGAAATTACTACAATTTTAACGCATCCTTTAAGAGGGATATTAATGTTAGTTGTGTTGGTTGTATTTTGGATTGTTGGAAAAAAGTTAGAACAGCATTTTATGGGATCGAAAAAGGAGTGACATCGTGAAAAAAGTTGTAAAATATTTGATTTCATTGATACTTGCTATTATCATTGTACTGTTCGTACAAACTTTTGTAATAGTTGGTCATGTCATTCCGAATAATGATATGTCACCAACCCTTAACAAAGGGGATCGTGTTATTGTAAATAAAATTAAAGTTACATTTAATCAATTGAATAATGGTGATATCATTACATATAGGCGTGGTAACGAGATATATACTAGTCGAATTATTGCCAAACCTGGTCAATCAATGGCGTTTCGTCAGGGACAATTATACCGTGATGACCGACCGGTTGACGCATCTTATGCCAAGAACAGAAAAATTAAAGATTTTAGTTTGCGCAATTTTAAAGAATTAGATGGTGATATTATTCCGCCAAACAATTTTGTTGTGCTAAATGATCAAGATAATAACAAGCACGATTCAAGACAATTTGGTTTAATCGATAAAAAGGATATTATTGGTAATGTTAGTTTACGATACTATCCTTTTTCAAAATGGACTGTTCAGTTCAAATCTTAAAAAGAGGTGTCAAAATTGAAAAAAGAAATATTGGAATGGATTATTTCAATTGCAGTCGCTTTTGTCATTTTATTTATAGTAGGTAAATTTATTGTTACGCCATATACAATTAAAGGTGAATCAATGGATCCAACTTTGAAAGATGGCGAGCGAGTAGCTGTAAACATTGTTGGATATAAAACAGGTGGTTTGGAAAAAGGTAATGTAGTTGTCTTCCATGCAAACAAAAATGATGACTATGTTAAACGTGTCATCGGTGTTCCTGGTGATAAAGTAGAATACAAAAATGATACATTATATGTCAATGGTAAAAAACAAGATGAACCATATTTAAACTACAATTTAAAACATAAACAAGGTGATTACATTACTGGGACTTTCCAAGTTAAAGATTTACCGAATGCGAATCCTAAATCAAATGTCATTCCAAAAGGTAAATATTTAGTGCTTGGAGATAATCGTGAAGTAAGTAAAGATAGCCGTGCGTTTGGCCTCATTGATGAAGACCAAATTGTTGGTAAAGTTTCATTTAGGTTCTGGCCATTTAGTGAATTTAAACATAATTTCAATCCTGAAAATACTAAAAATTAATATGAAACAAATACAACATCGTTTGTCGGTTTTAATACTGATAAACGATGTTTTATTTTGTTAGTACCACAATAAAAGCTAAGTTCGAAATGAACTTATAATAAATCAATCACAATCACTTTGTGTTAAAATATGTGTCAAAGGAAGTGAGGGTTTGTCATGACATTACATGCTTATTTAGGTAGAGCGGGAACAGGTAAGTCTACGAAAATGTTGACCGAAATAAAACAAAAAATGAAAGCAGATCCGCTTGGAGATCCAATCATTTTAATTGCGCCAACTCAAAGTACATTTCAATTAGAACAAGCCTTTGTCAATGATCCGGAATTAAATGGTAGTTTAAGAACAGAAGTGTTGCATTTTGAACGATTAAGTCATCGTATTTTCCAAGAAGTTGGTAGTTATAGCGAACAAAAGTTATCTAAAGCTGCAACGGAAATGATGATTTATAACATTGTTCAAGAACAACAAAAGTATTTAAAACTTTATCAATCACAAGCAAAATATTATGGGTTTAGTGAAAAATTAACAGAACAAATTCAAGATTTTAAAAAATATGCAGTAACGCCTGAACATTTAGAACACTTTATTGCTGATAAAAATATGCAAACTCGAACTAAAAATAAGTTAGAGGATATTGCTTTAATATACCGTGAGTTCGAACAACGCATTCAAAACGAGTTTATTACGGGTGAGGATTCATTACAATATTTTATTGATTGTATGCCGAAATCAGAGTGGCTAAAACGTGCTGATATATATATTGATGGTTTTCACAACTTTTCAACGATTGAGTATTTAATAATCAAAGGATTAATTAAATATGCGAAGAGTGTCACAATTATATTGACGACAGATGGTAACCACGATCAATTTAGTTTATTTAGAAAACCATCGGAAGTGTTACGACATATTGAAGAAATAGCAAATGAACTCAATATTTCTATTGAACGTCAATATTTCAACCAATTATATCGCTTCAATAATCAAGATTTAAAGCATCTTGAACAAGAATTTGATGCACTTCAAATCAATCGAGTGGCATGTCAAGGTCATATCAATATTTTAGAATCTGCGACTATGAGAGAGGAAATAAATGAAATTGCGCGACGTATCATCGTTGATATTCGTGATAAGCAATTACGATATCAAGATATTGCTATTTTATATCGTGATGAATCTTATGCTTATTTATTTGATTCCATATTACCGCTTTATAATATTCCTTATAATATTGATACAAAGCGTTCGATGACACATCATCCGGTCATGGAAATGATTCGTTCATTGATTGAAGTTATTCAATCTAATTGGCAAGTGAATCCAATGCTACGCTTATTGAAGACTGATGTGTTAACGGCATCATATCTAAAAAGTGCATACTTAGTTGATTTACTTGAAAATTTTGTACTTGAACGTGGTATATACGGTAAACGTTGGTTAGATGATGAGCTATTTAATGTCGAACATTTTAGCAAAATGGGGCGTAAAGCGCATAAACTGACCGAAGATGAACGTAACACATTTGAACAAGTCGTTAAGTTAAAGAAAGATGTCATTGATAAAATTTTACATTTTGAAAAGCAAATGTCACAAGCGGAAACTGTAAAAGATTTTGCAACTGCTTTTTATGAAAGTATGGAATATTTCGAACTGCCAAATCAATTGATGACAGAGCGAGATGAACTTGATTTAAATGGTAATCATGAAAAGGCGGAGGAAATTGATCAAATATGGAATGGCTTAATTCAAATCCTTGATGACTTAGTTCTAGTATTTGGAGATGAACCAATGTCGATGGAACGTTTCTTAGAAGTATTTGATATTGGTTTAGAACAATTAGAATTTGTTATGATTCCGCAAACATTGGACCAAGTAAGTATTGGTACGATGGATTTGGCTAAAGTCGATAATAAGCAACATGTTTACTTAGTAGGTATGAATGATGGAACGATGCCACAACCAGTAACTGCGTCAAGCTTGATTACAGATGAAGAAAAGAAATACTTTGAACAGCAGGCTAATGTCGAGTTAAGTCCAACATCAGATATTTTACAGATGGATGAAGCATTTGTTTGTTATGTTGCTATGACTAGAGCTAAGGGAGATGTTACATTTTCTTACAGTCTAATGGGATCAAGTGGTGATGATAAGGAGATCAGCCCATTTTTAAATCAAATTCAATCATTGTTCAACCAATTGGAAATTACTAACATTCCTCAATACCATGAAGTTAACCCATTGTCACTAATGCAACATGCTAAGCAAACCAAAATTACATTATTTGAAGCATTGCGTGCTTGGTTATATGATGAAATTGTGGCTGATAGTTGGTTAGATGCTTATCAAGTAATTAGAGATAGCGATCATTTAAATCAAGGTTTAGATTATTTAATGTCAGCATTAACGTTTGACAATGAAACTGTAAAATTAGGTGAAACGTTGTCTAAAGATTTATATGGTAAGGAAATCAATGCCAGTGTATCCCGTTTTGAAGGTTATCAACAATGCCCATTTAAACACTATGCGTCACATGGTCTGAAACTAAATGAGCGAACGAAGTATGAACTTCAAAACTTTGATTTAGGTGATATTTTCCATTCTGTTTTAAAATATATATCTGAACGTATTAATGGCGATTTTAAACAATTAGACCTGAAAAAAATAAGACAATTAACGAATGAAGCATTGGAAGAAATTTTACCTAAAGTTCAGTTTAATTTATTAAATTCTTCAGCTTACTATCGTTATTTATCAAGACGCATTGGCGCTATTGTAGAAACAACACTAAGCGCATTAAAATATCAAGGCACGTATTCAAAGTTTATGCCAAAACATTTTGAGACAAGTTTTAGAAGGAAACCAAGAACAAATGACGAATTAATTGCACAAACATTAACGACAACTCAAGGTATTCCAATTAATATTAGAGGGCAAATTGACCGTATCGATACGTATACAAAGAATGATACAAGTTTTGTTAATATCATTGACTATAAATCCTCTGAAGGTAGTGCGACACTTGATTTAACGAAAGTATATTATGGTATGCAAATGCAAATGATGACATACATGGATATCGTTTTACAAAATAAACAACGCCTTGGATTAACAGATATTGTGAAACCAGGTGGATTATTATACTTCCATGTACATGAACCTAGAATTAAATTTAAATCATGGTCTGATATTGATGAAGATAAACTAGAACAAGATTTAATTAAAAAGTTTAAGTTGAGTGGTTTAGTTAATGCAGACCAAACTGTTATTGATGCATTGGATATTCGTTTAGAACCTAAATTCACTTCAGATATTGTACCAGTTGGTTTGAATAAAGATGGCTCTTTGAGTAAACGAGGCAGCCAAGTGGCAGATGAAGCAACGATTTATAAATTCATCCAACATAACAAAGAGAATTTTATAGAAACAGCTTCAAATATTATGGATGGACATACTGAAGTTGCACCATTAAAGTACAAACAAAAATTGCCATGTGCTTTTTGTAGTTATCAATCGGTATGTCATGTAGATGGCATGATTGATAGTAAGCGATATCGAACTGTAGATGAAACAATAAATCCAATTGAAGCAATTCAAAATATTAACATTAATGATGAATTTGGGGGTGAGCAATAGATGACAATTCCAGAGAAACCACAAGGCGTGATTTGGACTGACGCGCAATGGCAAAGTATTTACGCAACTGGACAAGATGTACTTGTTGCAGCCGCGGCAGGTTCAGGTAAAACAGCTGTACTAGTTGAGCGTATTATCCAAAAGATTTTACGTGATGGCATTGATGTCGATCGACTTTTAGTCGTAACGTTTACAAACTTAAGCGCACGTGAAATGAAGCATCGTGTAGACCAACGTATTCAAGAGGCATCGATTGCTGATCCTGCAAATGCACACTTGAAAAACCAACGCATCAAAATTCATCAAGCACAAATATCTACACTCCATAGTTTTTGCTTGAAATTAATTCAACAGCATTATGATGTATTAAATATTGACCCGAACTTTAGAACAAGCAGTGAAGCTGAAAATATTTTATTATTAGAACAAACGATAGATGAGGTCATAGAACAACATTACGATATCCTTGATCCTGCTTTTATTGAATTAACAGAGCAATTGTCTTCAGATAGAAGTGATGATCAGTTTCGAATGATTATTAAACAATTGTATTTCTTTAGCGTTGCAAATCCAAATCCTACAAATTGGTTGGATCAATTGGTGACACCATACGAAGAAGAAGCACAACAAGCGCAACTTATTCAACTACTAACAGACTTATCTAAAGTATTTATCACAGCTGCTTATGATGCTTTAAATAAGGCGTATGATTTGTTTAGTATGATGGATAGCGTCGATAAACATTTAGCTGTTATAGAAGATGAACGACGTTTAATGGGGCGTGTTTTAGAAGGTGGCTTTATTGATATACCTTATTTAACTGGTCACGAATTTGGCGCGCGTTTGCCTAATGTAACAGCGAAAATTAAAGAAGCAAATGAAATGATGGTCGATGCCTTAGAAGATGCTAAACTTCAGTATAAAAAATATAAATCATTAATTGATAAAGTGAAGAGTGATTACTTTTCAAGAGAAGCTGATGATTTGAAAGCTGATATGCAACAATTGGCGCCACGAGTAAAGTACCTTGCGCGTATTGTGAAAGATGTTATGTCAGAATTCAATCGAAAAAAGCGTAGCAAAAATATTTTGGATTTTTCTGATTATGAACATTTTGCATTACAAATTTTAACTAATGAGGATGGTTCGCCTTCAGAAATTGCCGAATCATACCGTCAACACTTCCAAGAAATATTGGTCGATGAGTATCAAGATACGAACCGAGTTCAAGAGAAAATACTATCTTGCATCAAAACGGGTGATGAACATAATGGTAATTTATTTATGGTTGGAGATGTTAAGCAATCCATTTATAAATTTAGACAAGCTGATCCAAGTTTATTTATTGAAAAGTATCAACGCTTTACTATAGATGGAGATGGCACTGGACGTCGAATTGATTTGTCGCAAAACTTCCGTTCTCGAAAAGAAGTACTGTCAACGACTAACTATATATTCAAACATATGATGGATGAACAAGTCGGTGAAGTAAAATATGATGAAGCGGCACAGTTGTATTATGGTGCACCATATGATGAATCGGACCATCCAGTAAACTTAAAAGTCCTTGTTGAAGCGGATCAAGAACATAGTGATTTAACTGGTAGTGAACAAGAAGCGCATTTTATAGTAGAACAAGTTAAAGATATCTTAGAACATCAAAAAGTTTATGATATGAAAACAGGAAGCTATAGAAGTGCGACATACAAGGATATCGTTATTCTAGAACGCAGCTTTGGACAAGCTCGCAATTTACAACAAGCCTTTAAAAATGAAGATATTCCATTCCATGTGAATAGTCGTGAAGGTTACTTTGAACAAACAGAAGTCCGCTTAGTATTATCATTTTTAAGAGCGATAGATAATCCATTACAAGATATTTATTTAGTTGGGTTAATGCGCTCCGTTATATATCAGTTCAAAGAAGACGAATTAGCTCAAATTAGAATATTGAGTCCAAATGATGACTACTTCTATCAATCGATTGTAAATTACATTAATGACGAAGCAGCAGATGCAATTTTAGTTGATAAATTAAAAATGTTTTTATCAGATATTCAAAGTTACCAACAATATAGTAAAGATCATCCGGTGTATCAGTTAATTGATAAATTTTATAATGATCATTATGTTATTCAATACTTTAGTGGACTTATTGGTGGACGTGGACGACGTGCAAATCTTTATGGTTTATTTAATAAAGCTATCGAGTTTGAGAATTCAAGTTTTAGAGGTTTATATCAATTTATTCGTTTTATCGATGAATTGATTGAAAGAGGCAAAGATTTTGGTGAGGAAAATGTAGTTGGTCCAAACGATAATGTCGTTAGAATGATGACAATTCATAGTAGTAAAGGTCTAGAGTTTCCATTTGTCATTTATTCTGGATTGTCAAAAGATTTTAATAAACGTGATTTGAAACAACCAGTTATTTTAAATCAGCAATTTGGTCTCGGAATGGATTATTTTGATGTGGATAAAGAAATGGCATTTCCATCTTTAGCTTCGGTTGCATATAGAGCTGTTGCCGAAAAAGAACTTGTGTCAGAAGAAATGCGATTAGTCTATGTAGCATTAACAAGAGCGAAAGAACAACTTTATTTAATTGGTAGAGTGAAAAATGATAAATCATTACTAGAACTAGAGCAATTGTCTATTTCTGGTGAGCACATTGCTGTCAATGAACGATTAACTTCACCAAATCCGTTCCATCTTATTTATAGTATTTTATCTAAACATCAATCTGCGTCAATTCCAGATGATTTAAAATTTGAAAAAGATATAGCACAAATTGAAGATAGTAGTCGTCCGAATGTAAATATTTCAATTGTGTACTTTGAAGATGTGTCTACAGAAACCATTTTAGATAATGATGAATATCGTTCGGTTAATCAATTAGAAACTATGCAAAATGGTAATGAAGATGTTAAAGCACAAATTAAACACCAACTTGATTATCGATATCCATATGTAAATGATACTAAAAAGCCCTCAAAACAATCTGTTTCTGAATTGAAAAGACAATATGAAACAGAAGAAAGTGGCACAAGTTACGAACGAGTAAGGCAATATCGTATCGGTTTTTCAACGTATGAACGACCTAAATTTCTAAGTGAACAAGGTAAACGAAAAGCGAATGAAATTGGTACGTTAATGCATACAGTGATGCAACATTTACCATTCAAAAAAGAACGCATATCTGAAGTTGAGTTACATCAGTATATCGATGGATTAATCGATAAACATATTATCGAAGCAGATGCGAAAAAAGATATCCGTATGGATGAAATAATGACATTTATCAATAGTGAGTTATATTCGATTATTGCTGAAGCAGAGCAAGTTTATCGTGAATTACCGTTTGTAGTTAACCAAGCATTAGTTGACCAATTGCCACAAGGAGACGAAGACGTCTCAATTATTCAAGGTATGATTGACTTAATCTTTGTTAAAGATGGTGTGCATTATTTTGTAGACTATAAAACCGATGCATTTAATCGTCGCCGTGGGATGACAGATGAAGAAATTGGTACACAATTAAAAAATAAATATAAGATACAGATGAAATATTATCAAAATACGCTTCAAACGATTCTTAATAAAGAAGTTAAAGGTTATTTATACTTCTTCAAATTTGGTACATTGCAACTATAGTATTTTGATTTTCAAAAGAATAAAAAATAATTTCGATTAAGTGCAAAGTCCTTGTAGCAGAATGAACACAACTCATTTTCAAAATTGTCTTACTTATTTATTTGTTATTTGATAACGAAAAAAGTTATAATGTGAATTAAGATAAAGATGAGGAGTTGAGAATGAATGAAATTCTTATCATTCAAGTATAATGACAAAACTTCATATGGCGTTAAAGTAAAACGCGAAGATGCTGTATGGGATTTAACACAAGTATTTGCTGACTTTGCAGAAGGAGATTTCCATCCTAAAACATTGTTAGCTGGTTTACAACAAAATCATACTTTAGATTTTCAAGAACAAGTACGTAAAGCAGTTGTAGCAGCAGAAGATAGCGGCAAAGCTGAAGACTATAAAATTTCATTTAATGACATTGAATTTTTACCACCAGTAACACCTCCGAATAATGTGATTGCTTTTGGTAGAAATTACAAAGATCATGCGAACGAATTAAATCATGAAGTGGAAAAATTATATGTATTTACAAAAGCAGCGTCATCTTTAACAGGAGATAATGCAACAATTCCAAATCATAAAGATATTACTGATCAATTAGATTATGAAGGTGAATTAGGTATTGTTATTGGTAAGTCTGGTGAAAAGATTCCAAAAGCATTAGCTTTAGATTATGTTTACGGCTATACAATTATTAACGATATCACTGATCGCAAAGCACAAAGTGAACAAGATCAAGCATTTTTATCAAAAAGTTTAACTGGCGGTTGCCCAATGGGTCCTTATATCGTTACTAAAGACGAACTACCATTACCTGAAAATGTAAATATTGTTACAAAAGTTAACAATGAAATTAGACAAGATGGTAACACTGGCGAAATGATTCTTAAAATTGATGAATTAATAGAAGAAATTTCAAAATATGTTGCACTACATCCGGGAGATATTATTGCAACTGGTACACCAGCAGGCGTTGGTGCAGGTATGCAACCACCTAAATTTTTACAACCAGGTGATGAAGTTAAAGTGACTATTGATAATATTGGAACGCTGACAACTTATATCGCTAAATAATTATCATTTAAAAAGCTAACCAGTCTTTATATAGATTGGTTAGTTTTTTCTTGCTTTTCTAAAAAGGTGTTAAAGATAAATTATTTATAATGTTACCATTTTGAGATGAAAGTGAAATATTGATATTAAGAAGTAGTTGATTATTTTACAGCAGATTCACAATATTCTAATAAGGAATAAAATGTCATGTTCTTCCTCTCAAATATAGAAGTGTGGTAGAATATATATTCGTGTATAATCAAATCATGATTAAATTACAAGCAAGTGGGTATTAATCCCAAGAAGCTTTAATTTAATAATATAAATAATTAAAGTGGGGGGAATCAGTATGTTACATTTACATATATTAAGTTGGGTATTAGCGATTATTTTATTTATCGCTACATACTTAAACATTTCAAAAAATCAAGGCAGATCACCATTTTTCAAACCGTTGCACATGATTTTACGCTTATTTATGCTGTTGACGTTAATTTCAGGATTTTGGATATTAATTCAGTCATTTATGAATGGCGGGGCAAATCATATGTTGCTTACATTGAAAATGCTGTGTGGTGTTGCAGTAGTTGGATTGATGGAAGTGTCGATTGCTAAAAGAAAGAGACATGAACAAAGTCACACAATGTTTTGGATAACAATTGCATTAATTATCATCACAATGGTATTAGGTGTCATTCTACCGTTAGGGCCTATATCAAAATTATTCGGTATTGGCTAATTGATAAGACATATAGTATATGACATAAGGCATGGACAATTATTAGTCCAAGACCTTATGTCTTTTTTGATTCTAAAAATGTTAAACATAAAAAATGGACTGGATAGTAGTACCAGTCCAACATAATTCTAACCTAGACAATTAAGATTAGATTGAATCGCATGATTCATTTATTTAGCTTTGTAACCAATCATATTGATTAAATCTTTAGGGTGGCTATATGGTGGTGCATAAGCCACTTCAAACTCAGTTAACTCATCTACAGTTAGCTGGTTCATCATTGCCATCGATAGTACATCAATACGTTTATCTGCACCTTCTTTTCCTACTGCAGCTGCTCTTAAAATCTGACGGTTTGAAGTGTCATAATATACTCTTAAGTGTAAAGGGGAATTTCCTGGGTAATAATTCGCGTGTGCACCTTGAGTGACTTCTACCATTTTATAGTCAAATTGCTTTAGTTCGTTTGGTTTAACGCCGACACTCGCAAATGTATAATCAAAGAACTTCACAATATTGTTGCCTAAGAAGCCTTTGAATTCAATAGTGTCATTTCCAGCAATTTGTTCGGCAACAATACTTGCTGCACGGTGAGCGCCCCAAGCTAAAGGAACACTAGCCGGTAGATCGACATGTCGATAATGTGATGTTGCAATATCGCCTATTGCATAAATGTTTGGAACATTTGTTTCAAATTTATCGTTTACCGGTATGAAACCTTTTCGATCAAGTTTGATATTTGAACTTTCGATAAATTTTGAATTGGGGTGAGTACCGACACCTTCAATAATCATATCGTAATGTTCAACTTTTCCTGATTTAAATGTAATTTCATTTCCATTGATAGCATTAATTTCCTCATTTAAACGGTATGGAATCTCCCGCTTATCTAATTCATCAAGTATAGGTTGATTCATGTCGGCATCCATTAATTTATTTATCTTATCAGATCGATGAATTAAAGTAGGGTGTAAACCACGTTCATAAAGATTTTCAAGAACTTCTAATGAAACATAACCTGCACCTACAACCAATACTTTATCAACTTGATTTGCTTTGATGAATTGATCGATAGCATCAGTGTCTTCTAAATTTCTAAGTGTAAATGTAATATCACTTTCAAAGCCAAGGCTATTTGCACTTGCACCAGGGCTTAAAATGAGTTTATCGTAAGATTCTTCAAATTGTTCGTTTGTCTTTCTATTTAATACAGATACAGTTTGTCTTTCATCATTGATTGCAATAACTTCATGATAAGTTTTTACTGTAATTTGCTTTCTATCATAAAATTTTTCAGGTGTATACGCTAAAGCATATCTTCTATCTTCAACAACTTCGCCAATGACATAAGGCAATGCACAATTAGCAAAGCTCATATCACGATCTTTTTCAAAAATAATAATGTCACTTTCTTTATCTAAACGTCGAATTTGGCTGGCACATGTTGCACCGCCAGCGACTGCTCCGACTACGACTATTTTGGGCATCGTAACTTACCTCCTATTGTTTTAAAATATTATAAAATGATTAGTTATAAATTAACAGTAATATCTAATATTTAAATTAAAGAAATCATTCAAATATCGACCAATGCCATCTTCATTATTGTTGAATGTAATATTGTTCGCTACATCTTTAAGTTCTTGCAAACCATTTTCCATAGCAACACCGTGACGCGCGTACTCAATCATTTCAATATCATTATCTTCATCACCGAATGCAATAATATTATTTCGGTCAATATTTAAAAATTGTCTAACTTGCTCAATGCCTCTTGCTTTATTAATACCAAGTTTTACAATTTCAATGACAGGGAATGGTGCGCCCCAGCGTCGATGCTCAATATGATCGGCATAAAAATGAGTAAGCATATTTTTGATTTCAGGTATTTTACTTTCTTCGGCTTCAATTAAAATTGAGGTAGGGGATTCTTTCAAGTGGACAAGTAAATTACCAGTTTGAATTCTTGGATTACCCATTGAAAAACCTTCAAATAATCTTGGATCATGATTGTTAATGAAAACATAATCTTTCACTTCTGCTATAATATTCGATACTTGATATTGTTGTAATCCTTGAATAATGTTTTGTGCGATGCCTAAATCTAAAATTTCATGGCAAGTTTTGAAGTTTTTATCTTTAGGGTGATGTACGTAAGCGCCATTAAAATTAACAATTGGTGTCGTTAAATTTAATTCATGATAATACATTTGACTTGCACGATAAGGTCTGCCAGTCGCAATCATAATTTGGTGTCCACGTTGTTGTAATTCATTTAATACTTGTTTAGTATATGATGAAATTTCTTTGTTATCGTTTAATAATGTTCCGTCTAAGTCTAGACATATTAAATGTGGTTGCATATCTCTCTCCTCATAAGTTGCTTAGTTCATATAGATACATCATAGCATTTTATTGGCGTTTTGTCGGATATTTGATATATTATGAATAATATGACATTAAAGAGGTGATATGGATGGAAGAGGCATTGAAAGATAGTATCTTAGGTGCATTAGAAATGGTAATTGACCCTGAATTAGGAATTGATATCGTTAATTTGGGTTTAGTATACAAAGTGAATGTTGATGATGAAGGCGTATGTACAGTTGATATGACTTTAACATCAATGGGATGTCCAATGGGACCTCAAATTATTGATCAAGTTAAAACAGTATTAGCAGAGATTCCTGAAATTCAGGATACTGAAGTGAATATCGTATGGAGTCCACCTTGGACAAAAGATATGATGTCACGTTACGCTAAGATTGCACTTGGTGTGAGCTAACATAAACTTGCATTGCCTGTAGAATTTCTTTTCGAAATTCTCTGTGTTTGGGCCCGCAGTCAATATAACATTGTAGAGTATAATTCATTGTGAATAAGCTCCCTTCAAAGTAGACATTGAAAAATGAAAATTTTGAAGGGAGCCTTATTTATGTTCTAGTTTCTGATTTTATTTTGAAAATTTATATCTAACTTGTTTCAAAAAATATGAATTAAGACAGTGACTTGCACTTCCAAGAGTGCACAATTCATTTTCTAGTTGAATATTTTCTTGAAAATTTTTATAATAAATTGAATTTATATTACAGTTATATTACAATACATAATACTTCATAGTTTTTAAGTTGCCGAGTTGCATTACAAATTGGATTTCGAAGTAAGAATCATCATTGGTAATTTTTTTAATTTAACAGTATTTTAGTCAATATGATTTTGATGATGTCGTAATTCAATAATATACATATGCATTTCAATATTCTTTTAAACAGCATAACTAAATTTAATTAAGCATCTAAGAAGAACAGTTTTAAAAGGGAAGAATGCAAAAATGAACAAAACAAAGGGTTTTACAAAGTATAAGAAAATGAGATATATTCCAGGGCTCGATGGTTTGAGGGCAATCGCTGTTCTAGGAATTATTATTTACCACTTAAATAAGCAATGGTTGACAGGTGGCTTTTTAGGTGTGGATACATTTTTTGTGATCTCTGGTTATTTAATTACAAGCTTATTACTCAAAGAGTATGATGACACAGGTATCATTAAATTGAAAAGCTTTTGGATACGTCGTTTAAAACGTTTATTACCAGCAGTCATAGTTTTATTAATGGTTGTAGGGACAGCAACCTTATTATTAAAATCAGATAATATCATTAGGGTTAAACATGATATTATTGCTGCGATATTTTATGTATCAAACTGGTGGTATATAGCAAAAGATGTTAATTATTTTGAGCAATTTTCATTTATGCCATTAAAGCATTTATGGTCTTTAGCAATTGAAGAACAGTTTTACATATTTTTCCCAGTTATTTTGGTTACATTATTGTTAACAATTAAAAAGCGATACAAAATAGGATTTATTTTTTGGGGAGTATCAATAATTTCTTTAGGGTTAATGATGTTTATCTATAGTATTAATGGGGATCATTCACGAGTGTATTTTGGTACAGATACTAGATTACAGACATTGTTACTGGGTGTTATTTTAGCTTTTTTATGGCCACCGTTTAAATTGAAAAATGATCCACCTAAAGTTGTAAAATATGTTATTGATAGCATAGGTAGTTTATCATTTATAGTACTTATATTATTATTTTTCATTATTAATGATGAGACGAATTGGATATATGATGGTGGTTTCTATTTAATATCCATATTAACGTTATTTATTATTGCTAGTGTCGTTCATCCATCTACATGGATAGCGAAGATATTTTCAAATCCAGTGTTAGTATTTATCGGGAAAAGGTCTTATAGTTTATATTTATGGCATTTTGCAGTAATTAGTTTCGTACATAGTTACTATGTAGACGGACAGATACCTGTATATGTGTACTTTATAGATATAAGTTTAACAATTATATTTGCAGAGCTATCATATCGCTTTATAGAAACTCCATTTAGAAAAGAAGGTATTAAAGCTTTAAATTGGCGACCTTCTTATATACCACAATTTATAAGAATGGCAATTGTAGTAACCTTGTTAATTCCATTTATGTTGATTTTAGTAGGTGCATTCAATAAATATGGTAAAGACATTATTGGAGAAAAAGCGAATAGCTTTGATACCACAATTGAAGATAATTATTTAATGCGGATAGCACCAATTGATAACATACACATTGATGGCTTAGTAAGTGAGAAGAAAAAGGAATCTTCCGACGTATATAATAATATTAAACCTCTTTTAATCGGTGATTCAGTAATGGTTGATATCGGTGAGTCATTTAAGTCATCAGTTCCTAAGTCTAGAATTGATGGAAAAGTAGGGCGTCAATTGTATCAAACCTTACCTTTAGTTAAAGCGAATTATTCACAATATAAAAAATCATCTGATCAAGTCGTATTAGAATTAGGTACAAATGGCGACTTTACTGTCAAACAGCTCGACGATTTACTTAATCAATTTGGAAAAGCCAAGATTTATTTAGTTAATACACGTGTTCCAAGAATTTATGAGGCAAATGTAAATCGATTATTAGCTGACGCGGCGAAACGAAAGTCCAATGTCACATTAATTGATTGGTATAAGCGATCACAAGGACATAGTGAATATTTTGCACCAGACGGTGTACATTTAGAGTACAAAGGAGTCCTAGCTTTAAAAGATGAAATATTAAAAGCACTTAAAAAGAAATAACATATGTTTAATAAGTCTAGTTAATGTGTAACGTAACATTAGCTAGATTTTTTTATTCAAAAAAATATTTACAAATATTAGGAAATTTAAGTGTAAAAGAGTTGATAAATGATTATATTGGGACTATAATATAATTAAGGTCAAAGAAAGTCAAAGTCAAAAGTGCAACTTGACCAACTCTACAAATTAGAGGTGAAATTATATGGATATAAATAAAATGACATATGCTGTTCAAAGTGCTTTACAACAAGCAGTTGAACTGAGTCAGCAACATAAATTACAAAATATAGAAATTGAGGCAATTTTAAGCGCTGCCTTAAATGAAAGTGAAAGCTTATATAAAAGTATTTTAGAACGAGTAAATATTGAGGTAGATCAATTAAACAAAGCTTATGAAGACAAACTAAACACGTATGCATCTGTAGAAGGTGACAATATACAATATGGTCAATATATTAGCCAACAAGCAAACCAATTGATAACTAAGGCTGAATCATACATGAAAGAATATGAAGATGAATATATTTCAATGGAGCATATTTTACGTTCGGCAATGGACATTGATCAAACAACAAAACATTATATAAATAATAAAGTAGAAGTTATCAAAGAAATTATTAAAAAAGTAAGAGGGGGAAATCACGTGACATCACAAAATCCAGAAGTTAATTACGAAGCATTAGCTAAATATGGCCGCGACTTAGTAGAAGAAGTTAGACAAGGTAAAATGGATCCTGTTATAGGAAGAGATGAAGAAATTCGAAATACGATTCGTATTTTAAGTCGTAAAACTAAAAACAACCCTGTGCTCATTGGTGAACCAGGTGTTGGTAAAACTGCAATTGTTGAAGGATTAGCGCAACGTATAGTTAAGAAAGATGTGCCAGAATCATTATTAGATAAAACTGTTTTTGAGTTAGATTTAAGCGCATTAGTAGCGGGCGCTAAATATCGTGGTGAATTTGAAGAGAGATTAAAAGCAGTCC
The DNA here is from genome assembly GCF_016743875.1 of Staphylococcus sp. T93. Taxonomy (NCBI): domain Bacteria; kingdom Bacillati; phylum Bacillota; class Bacilli; order Caryophanales; family Staphylococcaceae; genus Staphylococcus; species Staphylococcus sp. T93. Next base: position 394,509 of record NZ_CP068247.1, read on the forward strand.
TAAAAGAAGTTAAAGAGTCTGATGGTAGAATTATATTATTTATTGATGAAATCCATATGCTTGTAGGTGCTGGTAAAACAGATGGTGCCATGGATGCAGGCAACATGCTAAAACCAATGTTAGCACGAGGAGAGTTACATTGTATTGGTGCAACAACTTTAAATGAATATCGAGAATATATTGAAAAAGATTCGGCATTAGAGCGTCGTTTCCAAAAAGTAGCAGTTAGTGAGCCTGATGTTGAAGATACAATTTCAATTTTACGTGGTTTAAAAGAACGATATGAAGTGTATCATGGTGTGCGTATTCAAGATAGAGCCTTAGTTGCTGCCGCTGAATTGTCTGATCGTTACATCACTGATCGTTTTTTACCAGATAAAGCGATTGATTTAGTTGACCAAGCATGTGCAACAATTCGTACGGAAATGGGATCAAATCCAACTGAATTGGATCAAGTTAATAGACGTGTCATGCAATTAGAAATTGAAGAAAGCGCACTTAAAAATGAATCTGACAATGCGAGCAAACAGAGATTACAAGAACTACAAGAAGAGCTTGCCAATGAAAAAGAGAAACAAGCAGCACTTCAATCTCGTGTAGAATCAGAAAAAGAAAAAATAGCAAATTTACAAGAAAAACGTGCGCAACTAGATGAAAGTAGACAAGCGTTGGAAGATGCACAAACAAATAACAATTTAGAAAAAGCTGCTGAACTACAATATGGAACAATTCCTCAATTGGAAAAAGAACTTAGAGAATTAGAGGATAATTTCCAAGATGAGCAAGGTGAAGATACAGATCGAATGATTCGTGAAGTTGTAACAGACGAAGAAATTGGCGATATTGTCAGCCAATGGACAGGCATACCAGTTTCAAAATTAGTTGAAACAGAACGTGAAAAATTACTTCACTTAAGTGACATCTTGCATAAACGTGTTGTAGGTCAAGATAAAGCGGTTGACCTGGTTTCAGATGCAGTAGTTAGAGCAAGAGCAGGTATTAAAGATCCAAACAGACCTATTGGTAGTTTCTTATTCCTAGGTCCAACTGGAGTAGGTAAAACTGAATTAGCTAAATCATTAGCTGCATCATTATTTGATTCTGAAAAACATATGATTCGTATTGATATGAGTGAATATATGGAAAAACATGCAGTATCAAGATTGATAGGGGCACCTCCAGGATATATTGGACATGATGAAGGGGGTCAATTAACTGAAGCGGTTCGTCGTAATCCATACTCAGTTATTTTATTAGATGAGGTTGAAAAAGCGCATACTGACGTCTTTAATGTATTATTGCAAATTTTAGATGAAGGCCGTTTAACTGATTCTAAAGGACGTAGCGTTGATTTTAAAAATACTATTATTATTATGACAAGTAATATTGGATCTCAAGTTTTATTAGAAAACGTAAAAGAGACTGGTGAAATTACAGAATCAACAGAAAAAGCTGTTATGACAAGTTTAAATGCATATTTCAAACCAGAAATTTTGAATCGTATGGATGATATCGTATTATTTAAACCATTATCTATTGATGACATGAGTATGATTGTAGATAAAATCTTAACGCAATTAAATATAAGATTATTAGAACAACGAATCTCAATTGAAGTTTCTGATGATGCTAAAGCTTGGCTAGGTCAAGAAGCTTATGAACCTCAATACGGTGCAAGACCATTAAAACGTTTTGTACAACGCCAAATTGAAACACCATTAGCACGTATGATGATTAAAGAGGGATTCCCAGAAGGTACAACGATTAAAGTTAATTTAAATTCAGACAATAACTTAACGTTTAATGTTGAAAAAATTCATGAATAAAATTGAACCAAGAATGTGATGATTAATCGCATTCTTGGTTTTTTAGATTTGAAATTTATTATAATTGTTCATTGGCAATATACTTTTTAAATGATTTAATAAACACCAATATTTCTGGGCTTTCTTTTTTGCTGTATATATATGTAAATGAAATAGGTGCTTGTAAAATTTTCGTGTTAATAACCGAAATATTGTAATCACTATTTGTTGTTATATAAAGAGGCAGGAATGATATACCTTGATTCATTTCGATTAATTTAATTGAAGTATGCACATCATTGATAGATAGAAATTGTGCTTTTTCATAAATATTTAAAATATTATTTTTAAGTGATGACCAATATTCTGGATGGTTATCACTTATTATTTTGTATTTTTCAAATAAAGATGCCTCAGTTAGAAGATGATTATTCTCTTTATTGGGAGCAATCAATACAATTTTACCTTCGCATACTTTTTCAGAATGAACTTCTCTTAGTTTAGGTTGATTTCTGCTAATCCCGATGTCATACGTATGATTATTAATATCTTTTTCAATATTTTCATTTTTGACATGAAGAGAAACATCGATAAAAGGATGCTCGTTAAAGAAAGATTTTAAAAATTTGGGCATAATGAATGTCGCGATATATGAAGACACGACAACATTTAATTTCGATTGAAACATCGTTTTTTTAAGTTGGATATGTTTGATGCCACTTTCATATTGTTCAATAAAACTTTGCGCAATTGGAAGAAATGTATGACCATCTTCAGTCAAGATAATTTGATTTTTATAAGTTTCAAATAGTTTCACATTGAGATGCTGTTCTAAATTTTTAATTTGCTTATGTATAGAAGGTATAGTGAGATTAATTTCTTCACTAGCTAATCGATAGTTTAACGTCTTCGCTAAAATGACAAATGTATAGTACCAATCTAAATTCATGAACTTACCTCTTTCAAAAAAGTTAATAATTCATTAGATAATATTTAATTTTTATTGCATAAAAATAATATTAATATTATATCAGAGGTTATCGAGGGGGTGAAGTAATATGATTCGAATTCAAGATAATACAATAAGGGATGGTATGCAACAAAGTAATGTTCGAAAAAGTCTAATTATAAAAAAAGAAGTATTGAAACAAATTAACAAGTTAAATATAAATTCTGTTGAAGTAGGCATGTGTACAACTATCGAGGATGAATTTAATATTCATCAATTCAGAGACATTTTAAGTCCTGAAAAAGAATTAGTAGTATTGACTAGGCTTAATGAAAAAGAAATAAAAAAAATAGTCAAATTGAAAATTCATAATTTAGTGGTAAAAATACTATTGCCAATATCTGACTTGCATATAAAAGAAAAGCTTAATTTTTCAAATAAATATTATATTCAGAAAATCAAAGACTGCTTGGATATATTAAAGAAAGATAAAAAAGGAGTAGATATTTGTTTTGAAGATGGAACAAGGACTTCTAGAGAAAAATTGAAAGAATACATGGAAATTATTTCAAAATATCAAGTTAGAACAGTTACATTTGCGGACACTGTAGGATGTTCGACACCATTAGAATACGGAGATATTTTTAATTACTTTGTAAAAAAATATTCTAACATAATTTTTTCTGCTCATTGTCATAACGATCTAGGGTTGGCTACTGCAAATACATTAGCTGCAATTTTAAATGGTGCAAAGCAAATAGAAACTACATTTTTGGGAATTGGTGAGAGAGCGGGTAATGCTCCTATTGAGGAAATAATTACTATTTTGACAAAAAAACAAATAGAAAGTACGGAATTCACTTTACCCGACGTATATAAAACTAGTATTAATATTTCTAAAATTCTCGATTTTCAAATATCAGAAAACAAACCTATAATTGGTGAAAATATATTTAAACATGAATCAGGAATTCATCAAGATGGTACTAAAAAAAATATAAATATGTATCAATATTTAGTTCCTAGTGATTTAGGATTGAAAAATTCACAAGTTGTTCAGTTTCCAATAAGTAATATTTCTAGTAAGAAAATCTTGCACAATAAATTTAAATCAATAGTTAACACTGAAGAAATTGATGAAAATATTTCTTTCTATAAACTTGTGAACAAGTTTTCACCTGAAGTAGCACCTGAAGATACAGTGGATTTACTTCAGATAATAAAAAGGAGGAGTAAAGATGGAAATTTTAAATGATTCTGTAAAAAGTTTTGAAAAACTTTATTTACAATTACAAGATGGTTTTCCAGTGATTGTTCCTACTGATACTAATTATAATTTATGTAGTTTACCTAACAACGATCTTTGTATCGATAAAATATTTGAATATAAAAAGCGATCGAAAGATAAGCCATTATCATTATTTATTGATAAGCCAGAGGATTGGAAATTGTATGGAGATAATCAAAATACGGAAATAGTTGATAAACTAGTTGAAATATTTTGGCCTGGACCATTAAATATTATTTTAAAAAATAAAACAAGCTATAATTATATGCTCAATAATTCAGATAGTATAGCTATAGGATGTGTACAAAATAAAACGATGAGAAGATTTATTTCATATATTAATTCACCTATAGCAATTACTTCAGCAAATATATCTGGAACTGCCGATGATATTTTAATAACTGAAAATGAAGCAATTAAGCACATGGGCGAAAATGTAAGATATATGCTAAGAAGTCAAAATAAAACTAACTATAAAACATCTAGTACGATTATTAAAGTGACAGATAATAAAATTGAATTATTAAGAGAAGGAGATATAAAGTTTGAAGAAATAAAAGAAAGACTAGGTACAGGTATTATTTATGAATAAGTTAATACTTGGGATTTATTTATACCGAATTTTTTCACGAGCATACTTTTATTTACCGTTTTTATTAATTTACTTTTTGATTCAAGGTTATTCCATAATACAATTAGAAATATTAATGGCGTCTTATGGCATTGCAGCATTTTTATTCTCTCTATACAAAGAGAAGTGTTTTAAAATTTGTAACTTAAAAGATTCTAATAAATTAGTTGTTAGTGAAATATTCAAAATCATCGGTTTATTGTTGTTATTATATCAAAATCAATATTTAATTTTAGTAGTGGCACAAATATTATTAGGGTTAAGTTACTCAATGATGGCGGGTGTTGATACCGCAATAATTAAAAGAAATATAACAAATGAGAAATACGTACAAAATAAGTCAAATAGCTATATGTTCCTATCATTATTAATTTCAGGGATTATAGGTAGTTATCTTTATGGAATAAATATTAAATGGCCTATAATAATGACTGGTATATTTTCAATTCTAACAATTATAATTATTCGATGCACATTAGTTGAAAATAGGGAATTAAATTTAATAGGAGAAACAAAGGGAAAGATAAAGAAATTTCTACCAGAAGAGAAGTTTTGGATATTGCATTATTCTTTTTTAAGAGCGTTAATATTAGGATTTTTTATAGGATTTATTCCAATTAATATATATAATGATTTAAAACTGAATAATTTACAATTTATTTCAGTATTAACTTGTTACACAGTTATGGGTTTTGTATCTTCACGTTATTTAACTAAATACTTGAATTATAAGTTTGTGTCAGAAATTTGTTTAGTAATATTTTTAATAATATATACATATCAAAGTTTCATAGCAGTTACTATTTCTATGATATTTTTAGGTATTTCTTCAGGGTTAACTCGTCCACAAACTATAAATAAACTTTCTAGCAGTAGTAACTTAAGAGTGATGCTTAATTATGCAGAAACGTTATATTTTATTTTTAATATCGCATTTTTACTTATGGGTGGTTACTTATATACAATAGGAACTATTCAATACTTAATATTATTTATTTCGTTATTAATTTTTATATATTTAATAATAATATTTTATTTTACAAGGAGAGAGCAACATGAAAATAAAAACTGAATTTAAAGGGAACAATATACCATATGAATACGCAGCAGGTGCAGATGTGAGTGATTCTATTAACGGGAATCCAATTAAGTCATTTCCATTTGAAGTAATTGAATTACCGGAAGGGACTAAATATCTTGCTTGGTCTTTAATTGACTATGATGCAATTCCTGTATGTGGCTTTGCTTGGATTCATTGGAGTGTAGCTAATGTAAGTGTTAGTGGCAATTCAATTTCTATAAAAGCAGATTTATCAAGAACAAAGGGCGACTATGTACAAGGTAAAAATAGCTTTACTAGTGGGTTGTTGGCTGAAGATTTTTCAGAAATAGAAAATCACTATGTAGGACCTACACCACCTGATCAAGATCATCAATATGAATTAACAGTTTATGCGTTAGATCATTCTTTAAATTTGAAGAATGGGTTCTACTTGAATGAATTTTTAAAAGAAGTAAATCAACATAAAATTGATCAAACAAGTATTAACCTTATAGGAAGAAAAATTTAATACTAAATATCTCATCAATATAAAATTGTTCAATTAAAAGTACAAAGAAACAAAGGTTTTAATTTATATATTAGGTACGGCGTTCGCTATAATGCAAAGAAGTAATTAAATTTAAGAAATGTAAACTTAGTTATTGTAATGTGAATTTATTTGAAAAAATAGAAAGTATTAACAATTATAGCTTTTACATTAATTAAAATTTATTTTTAAAAACAAGTAAACAATTTACATACTTATAATTTTTGAAAATTTTCAATTTGTGTTATATTGATTTTGTAAGATACTTTAACTCACAAAGGAGAGAGAGTATATGAAATTAAAATCATTTATAACTGTAACTTTGGCACTGGGCATGATCGCAACGACTGGCGCTACTGTGGCAGGTAATGAGGTATCTGCAGCAGAAAAGGACAAACTACCGGCAACTCAAAAAGCTAAAGAAATGCAAAATGTTCCATATACAATTGCAGTAGATGGCATTATGGCTTTCAATCAATCTTACTTAAATTTACCAAAAGATAGCCAATTATCATATTTAGATTTAGGAAATAAAGTTAAAGCTTTGTTATATGATGAACGCGGTGTAACACCTGAGAAGATTCGAAATGCAAAATCTGCCGTTTACACGATTACTTGGAAAGATGGTAGTAAAAAAGAAGTGGATCTTAAGAAAGATAGCTACACAGCAAACTTGTTTGATTCAAATTCAATTAAACAAATTGATATTAATGTAAAAACTAAATAAACACTTAAAATTATCAAATTCAACATGAAGCATTTAATTTTACAGTGATGATTATAAAATAATTGCCTTGATACAAAGATTACTCGTAAATGACATCTTTGTATTAAGGCTTTTTCTAAATTTAAAAGTGATGGGTTAGAGGTCATTGAGCTTTAAAATATTCAAAATACAAAACATTAATGGCCAAAAATAAAAGCCGCCTTTATCTGGGCAGCTTCAATAATAAGAAAGACATATTTCATTTTATACTAAATAGTTATTGTGATGAATCTTTCGGCGGTTTAATTACTGCAGCAAAAATTGCTGTGAAAATCGTGAACAATACTGCCATGATAATTGGATTCACTACATTTAAGCTGTCTCCACCTACTAGGCTATTAAGTACAAAGTTAACCATTTGCATTAATAATAATGCCCAAAAGAATGTTACGAGGTGTTTCATGTCATTCTACCTCCACTTTAATTATATATATTTTATTTTAAGTGAAAGTTAGAAATTTGTATAGTAACATCTCATATATTTTGACCATATTATACAGTTTAAATAAATGATTTTATCTGAATGGCTATTCTAAATTAAGCGCATTAAAACCAATTTCATACTGAAATTTGACGATAATAAAGCATTAAAATTTTATTAACTAGTCAATATTCCTACCTCTGACTTGAGTTTAAAAAGTAATCTATGTTAAATTAATACCTGGTATTAAAAATTTTATTAAGAAGGTGTTCAACTATGAACGTGGGTATTAAAGGTTTTGGTGCATATGCGCCAGAAAAGATTATTGACAATGCCTATTTTGAGCAATTTTTAGATACATCTGATGAATGGATTTCTAAGATGACTGGAATTAAAGAAAGACATTGGGCAGATGATGATCAAGATACTTCAGATTTAGCATATGAAGCAAGTTTAAAAGCAATCGCTGACGCTGGTATTCAGCCCGAAGATATAGATATGATAATTGTTGCCACAGCAACTGGAGATATGCCATTTCCAACTGTCGCAAATATGTTGCAAGAACGTTTAGGGACGGGCAAAGTTGCCTCTATGGATCAACTTGCAGCATGTTCTGGATTTATGTATTCAATGATTACAGCTAAACAATATGTTCAATCTGGAGATTATCATAACATTTTAGTTGTCGGTGCAGATAAATTATCTAAAATAACAGATTTAACTGACCGTTCTACTGCAGTTCTATTTGGAGATGGTGCAGGTGCGGTTATCATCGGTGAAGTTTCAGATGGCAGAGGTATTATAAGTTATGAAATGGGTTCTGATGGCACAGGTGGTAAACATTTATATTTAGATAAAGATACTGGTAAACTGAAAATGAATGGTCGAGAAGTATTTAAATTTGCTGTTAGAATTATGGGTGATGCATCAACACGTGTAGTTGAAAAAGCGAATTTAACATCAGATGATATAGATTTATTTATTCCTCATCAAGCTAATATTAGAATTATGGAATCAGCTAGAGAACGCTTAGGTATTTCAAAAGACAAAATGAGTGTTTCTGTAAATAAATATGGAAATACTTCAGCTGCGTCAATACCTTTAAGTATCGATCAAGAATTAAAAAATGGTAAAATCAAAGATGATGATACAATTGTTCTTGTCGGATTCGGTGGCGGCCTAACTTGGGGCGCAATGACAATAAAATGGGGAAAATAGGAGGATAACGAATGAGTCAAAATAAAAGAGTAGTTATTACAGGTATGGGAGCCCTTTCTCCAATCGGTAATGATGTCAAAACAACATGGGAGAATGCTCTAAAAGGCGTAAATGGTATCGATAAAATTACACGTATCGATACTGAACCTTATAGCGTTCACTTAGCAGGAGAACTTAAAAACTTTAATATTGAAGATCATATCGACAAAAAAGAAGCGCGTCGTATGGATAGATTTACTCAATATGCAATTGTAGCAGCTAGAGAGGCTGTTAAAGATGCGCAATTAGATATCAATGAAAATACTGCAGATCGAATCGGTGTATGGATTGGTTCTGGTATCGGTGGTATGGAAACATTTGAAATTGCACATAAACAATTAATGGATAAAGGCCCAAGACGTGTGAGTCCATTTTTCGTACCAATGTTAATTCCTGATATGGCAACTGGGCAAGTATCAATTGACTTAGGTGCAAAAGGACCAAATGGTGCAACAGTTACAGCATGTGCAACAGGTACAAATTCAATCGGAGAAGCATTTAAAATTGTGCAACGCGGTGATGCAGATGCAATGATTACTGGTGGTACAGAAGCACCAATTACTCATATGGCAATTGCTGGTTTCAGTGCAAGTCGAGCGCTTTCTACAAATGATGACATTGAAACAGCATGTCGTCCATTCCAAGAAGGTAGAGATGGTTTTGTTATGGGTGAAGGTGCTGGTATTTTAGTAATTGAATCTTTAGAATCAGCACAAGCTCGAGGTGCCAATATTTATGCTGAGATAGTTGGCTATGGTACTACAGGTGATGCTTATCATATTACAGCGCCAGCTCCAGAAGGTGAAGGTGGTTCTAGAGCAATGCAAGCAGCTATGGATGATGCTGGTATTGAACCTAAAGATGTACAATACTTAAATGCCCATGGTACAAGTACTCCTGTTGGTGACTTAAATGAAGTTAAAGCTATTAAAAATACATTTGGTGAAGCAGCTAAACACTTAAAAGTTAGCTCAACAAAATCAATGACTGGTCACTTACTTGGTGCAACAGGTGGAATTGAAGCAATCTTCTCAGCGCTTTCAATTAAAGACTCTAAAGTCGCACCGACAATTCATGCGGTAACACCAGATCCAGAATGTGATTTGGATATTGTTCCAAATGAAGCGCAAGACCTTGATATTACTTATGCAATGAGTAATAGCTTAGGATTCGGTGGACATAACGCAGTATTAGTATTCAAGAAATTTGAAGCATAACTATAAAAATCTTCAGTAACGTTGTTTTAGTTACTGAAGATTTTTTCAGTTTCTTTATACTAAGATGAGCGACAGCACAATCGTCATAATAAAATATAAAATATTTATTAATAATAAGGGGATTATCCATGTAGAAACAAAGTAATGCTCTTTTTTTACCTCTTGTGGGTTGAAAAATGGATCATCAGAGATAGACTTCTTCTTTTTCGAAGATGACATTTGATACTTTAATCTTCTAAAACCATAACTTGTCGCATCAAAAATGCCTTCTTGTACAAGTAAAATCAAAAATATGCTAATAAAAATAATTAATGAAACATAAAACAATATATTTAAATATGTAATGATAGTATGGCTATTAAAAAGCCATATAATAAACGTTAATATTGGCGTTATTAGTGCCATTCCAAGCCATTTTTTCAACATTTGATCACTCCCACTTATAGAAAACTCTTACGCATAGTTTACATTAAAATCAGACATTGAGGAATGATTTTTTAATTTCTTCAGCTTTATTGAAATTCTAAAATCAATCATTCTTCATTAGTTTAAAGCAAAAAAATATTGATATATAGTAAATATTGTATATATAATATTAGTTAAGATTTCAGAAAATTTTGAAGGGAATGGAAATTTAGAAATCGGAATTTGTTAGAGGAGGGGATTAGATGGGGAAATATATTTTCAAACGATTTATTTATATGCTTATTTCTTTATTTATTATTATTACAATTACATTTTTCTTAATGAAATTAATGCCAGGTTCGCCATTTAACGATGCTAAATTAAATGCTGAACAAAAAGAAATTTTAAATGAAAAATATGGATTAAATGATCCTGTAGCTACGCAGTATTTACATTATTTAAAAAATGTTGTTACAGGCGATTTTGGTAATTCATTCCAGTATCATAATCAACCTGTGTGGGATTTGATTAAACCGAGACTACTACCTTCTTTTGAAATGGGTCTTACAGCAATGTTCATCGGTGTGATACTGGGACTTATTTTAGGTGTTGCAGCAGCTACTAAACAAAATTCTTGGGTTGACTATACAACTACAGTTATTTCAGTTATTGCAGTATCTGTACCATCTTTTGTACTTGCTGTACTTTTACAATATGTATTTGCAGTTAAATTAAGATGGTTCCCAGTAGCTGGATGGGAAGGTTTTTCGACCGCGGTATTACCGTCACTTGCATTATCTGCAGCTGTTTTAGCAACTGTCGCCAGATACATAAGAGCAGAGATGATAGAGGTATTAAGTTCAGACTATATTTTATTAGCGAGAGCTAAAGGTAATTCGACAATGCGTGTACTTTTTGGACATGCACTTAGAAATGCTTTAATTCCAATTATTACAATTATCGTTCCCATGTTAGCAAGTATTTTAACAGGCACTTTAACAATTGAAAATATTTTTGGAGTTCCTGGATTAGGGGATCAATTCGTACGTTCAATTACAACAAATGATTTCTCAGTAATCATGGCAATCACACTATTATTTAGCACACTGTTTATCGTTTCTATTTTTATTGTAGATATTTTGTACGGTGTGATAGATCCACGAATTCGTGTTCAAGGAGGTAAAAAATAATGGCTGAAAATAAAAACAATTTGTCGATTAACGACGATCATTCTAATGCAGCTATGACGCATACCTCTGACGCTATCGCATCATCTGATTTTATTATTAGAGAATTAGATTTGAATCAGGAACCTGAAATGCAACGAGAAAGCAAAAACTTTTGGCAAGATGCTTGGGCTCAGTTAAAACGAAATAAGTTAGCTGTTGTCGGTATGATAGGTTTAATTATCATTGTAATATTTGCTTTTATCGGTCCAGTTATAAATAAACATGATTATGCTGAACAAAATGTAGAACATAGAAATCTTCCGGCAAAAATACCTGTATTAGACAAAGTTCCATTTTTACCTTTTGATGGTAAAGATGCAGATGGCAAGGATGCTTATAAAGCAGCAAATGCTAAAGAAAATTATTGGTTTGGTACTGATCAGTTGGGTCGAGATTTATGGACAAGAACATGGAAAGGTGCTCAAATTTCATTGTTTATCGGTGTTGTTGCAGCGATGTTAGATATTTTTATTGGTGTTGTATATGGTGCGATTTCTGGATTCTTCGGTGGACGTGTCGATACGATTATGCAACGTATACTTGAAGTCATAGCATCTATTCCGAATTTAATTGTCGTAATTTTATTTGTATTAATTTTTGAACCATCCATTTGGACAATTATATTGGCTATGTCTATCACAGGCTGGTTAGGCATGAGCAGAGTTGTACGTGGAGAATTTTTAAAATTAAAAAATCAAGAGTTTGTCATGGCTTCGAAAACATTGGGGGCTTCAAAATTCAAATTGATATTTAAGCATATTTTACCTAATACATTAGGTGCTATCGTGGTTACATCAATGTTTACAGTACCTAGTGCTATTTTCTTCGAAGCATTTTTAAGTTTCATTGGTATAGGTGTACCCGCACCTCAAACATCGTTAGGGTCATTAGTAAATGATGGGCGCGCAATGTTATTAATTTATCCACATGAATTATTTATACCAGCAATGATTTTAAGTTTATTAATTCTATTCTTTTACTTATTTAGTGATGGATTACGTGATGCATTTGATCCGAAAATGCGTAAATAAAAAGGGGGCATAGCATATGACTGAAAGAATATTAGAAGTAAATGATTTGCATGTTTCCTTTGATATTACAGCAGGGGAAGTGCAGGCAGTGAGAGGCGTAGATTTTTATTTGAACAAAGGGGAAACATTGGCAATTGTTGGTGAATCAGGTTCAGGTAAATCTGTAACAACAAAAGCAATTACAAAATTATTCCAAGGGGACACAGGAAGAATTAAAAAGGGAGAAATTTTATTTTTAGGGGAAGATTTAGCAAAAAAACCTGAAAATGAGTTGATTAAATTACGTGGCAAAGATATTTCAATGATCTTTCAAGATCCAATGACATCTTTAAACCCAACGATGCAAATTGGTAAACAAGTCATGGAACCATTAATTAAGCACAAAAATTATAGTAAAGCACAAGCTAAAAAGCGCGCATTGGAAATACTAAATCTTGTAGGTTTACCAAATGCAGAAAAAAGATTTAAAGCATATCCTCATCAATTTTCAGGTGGACAAAGGCAAAGAATTGTTATTGCAACCGCATTAGCTTGTGAACCTAAAGTGCTCATTGCTGATGAACCAACGACTGCATTAGACGTAACGATGCAGGCACAAATTTTAGATTTAATGAAAGAACTACAACAAAAAATCGATACAGCAATTATTTTTATAACGCATGATTTAGGGGTTGTTGCGAATATTGCTGATAGAGTGGCAGTTATGTATGGTGGTCAAATGGTTGAAACAGGAGATGTTAACGAAATATTTTATGATCCAAAGCATCCATATACATGGGGATTATTATCGTCAATGCCTGATTTATCAACAACAAATGACACACCATTACTAGCGATTCCTGGAGCGCCACCTGATTTATTACACCCACCTAAAGGTGATGCATTTGCGAGACGTAGTCAATATGCATTAGATATTGATTTTAAAGTAGAACCACCGTGGTTTAAAGTTTCACCGACACATTTTGTGAAATCTTGGTTATTAGACGCACGTGCACCAAAAGTTGAACTACCCGAGCTGGTAAAACAACGTATGAAACCGATGCCTAATAATTATGAAAAACCACTCAAGGTAGAAAGGGTGTCGTTCAATGAAAAATGATGAAGTGCTATTATCTATTAAAAATTTAAAGCAATATTTTAACGCAGGAAAGAAAAACGAAGTGAGAGCGATTGAAAATATTTCGTTTGATATATACAAAGGGGAAACATTAGGTTTAGTAGGAGAATCGGGGTGTGGTAAATCTACAACTGGTAAATCAATTATTAAACTTAATGATATTACAAGTGGAGAAATTTTGTATGAGGGTATTGATATACAAAAGATTCGTAAACGTAAAGATTTGCTTAAATTTAATAAAAAGATACAGATGATTTTTCAAGACCCATATGCGTCTTTAAATCCTAGGTTAAAAGTAATGGATATAGTAGCTGAAGGTATTGATATCCATCATTTAGCAACTGATAAGCGTGACCGAAAAAAACGTGTCTATGATTTACTTGAAACTGTTGGATTAAGTAAAGAACATGCCAATCGCTATCCTCATGAATTTTCAGGTGGACAACGCCAACGTATTGGAATTGCCCGTGCATTAGCCGTTGAACCAGAATTCATTATCGCGGACGAACCAATATCGGCATTGGATGTTTCAATCCAAGCTCAAGTAGTTAATTTATTATTAAAATTACAACGTGAAAGAGGGATTACGTTCCTATTTATAGCTCATGATCTATCAATGGTGAAGTATATTTCAGATCGTATTGCAGTCATGCATTTTGGGAAAATAGTTGAAATTGGACCGGCAGAAGAAATTTATCAAAATCCATTACACGATTATACTAAGTCTTTATTATCAGCCATTCCACAACCTGATCCTGAATCAGAACGCAGTCGCAAACGATTTAGTTATATTGATGATGAAGCAAATAATCATTTAAGACAATTACATGAAATTAGACCGAATCACTTTGTCTTTAGTACTGAAGAAGAAGCGGCACAACTACGAGAAAATAAATTGGTGACACAAAATTAAGGGGAAGGGGGAAATGCAATGACGAGAAAATTTAGAACACTTATTTTAATTTTGATTGCTACAATTGCATTAAGTGGTTGTGCTAATGACGATGGTATTTATTCAGATAAAGGTCAAGTATTCAGAAAAATTTTGTCATCAGACTTAACATCCCTTGATACATCATTAATAACGGATGAAATATCTTCTGAAGTGACTGCGCAAACATTCGAAGGTTTATACACATTAGGAAAAGGTGACAAACCGGTGTTAGGTGTTGCGAAAGCTTTTCCTGAAAAGAGTAAAGATGGTAAAACTTTAAAGGTTAAATTAAGAAGCGATGCTAAATGGAGCAATGGTGACAAAGTGACTGCACAAGACTTTGTTTATGCTTGGAGAAAAACAGTTGACCCTAAAACAGGTTCTGAATTTGCATACATTATGGGGGACATTAAAAATGCGAGTGATATTAGTACTGGTAAGAAACCTGTAGAGCAATTAGGTATCAAAGCATTAAATGATGAAACATTACAAATTGAATTAGAAAAGCCGGTTCCATATATTAATCAATTATTAGCACTTAATACCTTTGCACCTCAAAATGAAAAAGTTGCCAAAAAATATGGTAAAAATTACGGTACGGCAGCTGATAGAGCGGTATACAATGGTCCATTTAAAGTTGATGATTGGAAACAAGAAGATAAAACCTTACTATCTAAAAATCAGTATTATTGGGATAAAAAGAATGTAAAATTAGATAAAGTGAATTATAAAGTTATTAAAGACTTACAAGCCGGTGCATCATTGTATGATACTGAATCAGTAGATGACGCAGTTATTACTGCAGATCAAGTAAATAAATATAAAGACAACAAAGGATTAAACTTTGTGTTAACGACTGGGACATTTTTTGTAAAAATGAATGAAAAACAATATCCTGATTTTAAAAACAAAAATTTAAGATTGGCTATCGCACAAGCAATAGATAAAAAAGGATACGTTGATTCAGTGAAAAACAATGGCTCAATTCCTTCCGATACACTAACAGCCAAAGGAATTGCGAAAGCGCCTAATGGCAAAGATTATGCGAGTACCATGAATTCGCCTTTAAAATATAATCCTAAAGAAGCAAGAGCACACTGGGACAAAGCTAAAAAAGAGTTAGGTAAAAATGAAGTGACATTTTCAATGAACACAGAAGATACACCAGATGCAAAAATATCTGCTGAATATATCAAATCGCAAGTTGAGAAAAATTTACCAGGAGTTACTTTGAAAATTAAGCAATTACCGTTTAAACAAAGAGTATCACTAGAACTGAGTAACAATTTTGAAGCATCACTTAGTGGTTGGTCTGCAGATTACCCT
Source organism: Staphylococcus sp. T93 (assembly GCF_016743875.1). Taxonomy (NCBI): domain Bacteria; kingdom Bacillati; phylum Bacillota; class Bacilli; order Caryophanales; family Staphylococcaceae; genus Staphylococcus; species Staphylococcus sp. T93. The sequence goes on from NZ_CP068247.1 coordinate 410,474, forward strand.
GATCCTATGGCTTATTTAGAAACAATGACCACAGGTAGCGCACAAAATAATACAGACTGGGGTAATAAAGAATATGATCAATTACTTAAAGTAGCAAGAACCAAATTGGCACTTCAACCGAACGAACGATATGAAAACTTGAAAAAAGCAGAAGAAATGTTCCTAGGAGATGCACCGGTAGCACCAATTTATCAAAAAGGTGTTGCACATTTAACAAATCCTCAAGTAAAAGGATTAATTTACCATAAATTTGGTCCAAATAACTCACTTAAACATGTATATATTGATAAATCGATAGATAAAGAAACAGGTAAGAAGAAAAAATAATATGCTTTGTAAATTAGGCTGGAGACATATCTCCAGTCTTTTTGTGTTGGATAAAAACTTTGGGAATAAAAATTTAAAATAAGTCGTTTTTTAAATTACTGAAATTGATTAAATGCATAAATAACTGAATATTCTAAAAATAAACTTGTAATAATTTTTTCTATGAGTAAACTAAAAAGAAAAAATTAGATTGAAAGTAGGAGGCATATGTATGGGGAAGCTAATTAAATATATTTCAATACTTCTTATTGTCGTTTTAGTGTTGAGTGCTTGCGGAAAAAGCAGTAATAAAGATGAAGGAGTAAAAGATGCTACTAAAACGGAAACCTCAAAACATAAAGGTGGTACCTTAAATGTAGCATTAACAGCACCGCCAAGTGGTGTTTATTCTTCGTTATTAAATAGTACACATGCAGATTCTGTAGTTGAGGGATATTTTAACGAAAGCTTATTAGCAACTGATAAAAAAATACGTCCTAAGGCATATATTGCTTCATGGAAGGACATCGAGCCGGCTAAGAAAATAGAATTTAAAATTAAAAAAGGTATTAAATGGCATGATGGTAATGAATTGAAAATTGATGATTGGATTTATTCAATTGAAGTCTTAGCTAACAAGGACTACGAAGGTGCTTATTATCCAAGTGTAGAAAATATCCAAGGTGCGAAAGATTATCATGAAGGAAAAACTGATCATATTAGCGGATTGAAGAAAATAGATGACTACACTATGCAGGTTACATTTGATAAAAAACAAGAAAATTACTTAACAGGATTTATTACTGGACCTTTATTAAGTAAAAAATATTTATCAGATGTACCAATTAAAGATTTAGCGAAATCAGATAAAATCCGAAAATATCCTATTGGTATTGGACCGTATAAAGTTAAGAAAATCGTTCCAGGTGAGGCTGTTCAACTCGTTAAATTTGATGATTATTGGCAAGGTAAGCCTGCACTAGACAAAATCAATTTAAAAGTTATTGATCAAGCGCAAATTATTAAGGCAATGGAAAAAGGCGATATTGATGTTGCGAATGATGCTACCGGTGCAATGGCAAAAGATGCTAAGTCATCTAATGCTGGTCTCAAGGTATTATCTGCGCCAAGCTTAGACTACGGTTTAATAGGATTCGTATCTCATGATTACGATAAAAAAGCTAATAAAACTGGTAAAGTGAGACCAAAATATGAAGACAAAGAATTACGTAAAGCAATGCTTTATGCAATTGATAGAGAAAAATGGATCAAAGCGTTTTTCAATGGTTACGCTAGTGAAATCAATAGTTTTGTACCATCTATGCATTGGATAGCAGCCAATCCTAAGGACCTAAATGATTACAAATATGATCCTGAAAAAGCTAAAAAAATCTTAGATAAGTTAGGTTATAAAGATAGAGATGGTGACGGATTTAGAGAAGATCCTAAAGGTAATAAATTTGAGATTAACTTTAAACATAATTCAGGTTCTAATCCTACTTTTGAACCAAGAACTGCTGCGATAAAAGATTTCTGGGAAAAAGTTGGCTTGAAAACAAATGTGAAGTTAGTAGAATTCGGTAAATATAATGAAGACTTAGCAAATGCATCTAAAGATATGGAAGTGTACTTCAGATCATGGGCAGGAGGTACAGATCCAGATCCATCAGATTTATACCACACTGATAGACCTCAAAATGAAATGAGAACAGTTTTACCAAAATCAGATCAATATTTAGATGATGCATTAGACTTCGAAAAAGTAGGCATTGATGAAAAGAAACGTAAAGATATTTATGTTAAATGGCAAAAATATATGAATGATGAGTTACCTGGATTACCAATGTTCCAAGGTAAATCGATAACTATTGTTAACGATAAAGTACGAAACTTAGACATTGAAATTGGAACTGATCAAAGTTTATATAATTTAACTAAAGAAGCTTAGTAATGTAACCTCGACGATTTTGTCGAGGTTTACTTATATGGGGGGATGTTATGAATAATGTATTGTTAGAGGTTAAAGATTTAGAAACATCATTAAAAATAAATAATGAATGGTTAGCAACTGTTGAAAATATTTCTTTTGAATTATCTAAAGGAGAAGTTTTGGGTATAGTAGGGGAATCTGGTTGCGGTAAGTCCATATTAAGTAAGTCAATTATTAAATTATTACCAGAAAAGATATCTAAACTAAGTAATGGAGAAGTTATATTTGATGGTAAACGAATCGATACGCTCAATGAGAAGCAATTGCTAGATATTCGAGGAAATGATATTGCTATGATTTTTCAAGAACCTATGACTGCTTTAAATCCTGTATTTACCATAAAAAATCAACTTGTGGAATCTATAAAATCACATAAAAAAATTTCTAAAAAAGAAGCAAATAAATTAGCAAAAGATTTACTAAAAAAAGTTGGAATTGCTAGACAAGATGAAATATTAAATAGCTATCCTCATCAATTATCTGGTGGTATGAGACAAAGAGTAATGATTGCAATGGCCATTTCATGTTCTCCTAAATTATTAATTGCTGATGAACCTACAACAGCATTGGATGTCACGATTCAAGCGCAAATATTAGACTTATTAAAAGAATTGCAAAAGGAAACGCAAATGGCAATTATGATGATTACACATGATTTGAGTGTAGTTGCTGAGTTTTGCGATAAAGTCTTAGTTATGTATGCAGGTCAAATTGTAGAATTTGGAGGCATAAAAGAAATACTACACAATCCGAAACATCCTTATACCCAAAAATTATTATCAACAATTCCAAAACTTAAAGAAGAGCAGAAACGACTTGAAACGATAGAAGGAATTGTGCCATCAATCCAAGCATTTCACGTTAATAAGTGCAGATTTGCAAATAGATGTAACAAAAAACTGGATATTTGTAATAATCAATCTCCTAAAATGCATGTTTGTGAAGACGTCATTGTACGTTGTCATTTGTACAAAAATGAATATAAGGAGATATAAGAATGGAAAATATTTTAGAAGTCAACCAAATAAAAAAATACTACAAAATTAAAACTGGATTATTACAAAAAACTCAGTACGTTAAAGCTGTTGATGACGTATCGTTTTCAATAAAAAAAGGACAAACTTTTGGATTAGTAGGAGAATCGGGTTGTGGTAAGTCAACGTTAGGTAAAGTGATTATCAGGCTTGAAGATGCAACTTCAGGCTCAATAATTGTTAATGGTGAAGATATAACAAGATTACAAGGTAAAAAACTCAGAAAATCACGACAACAATATCAGATGATATTTCAAGATCCGTATGCATCATTGAATCCGATGCAAATGGTTGGAGATATCATTTCAGAACCTATTTTAAATTATAAAAAATTGCCAAAAGAAGAAATAAAAAAAGAAGTACTATATTTATTAAAATGTGTTGGCCTAAGTGAAGATGCATATTATAAATATGCACATGAATTTTCAGGTGGACAGAGACAAAGAGTGGGAATTGCAAGAGCATTGGCTTTGCGTCCGAGTTTAATTGTTGCTGATGAGCCTGTAAGTGCATTAGATGTATCTGTTCAATCTCAAGTACTGAATTTATTAAAAGATTTACAAGAACAATTTAACTTAAGCTATTTATTTATCGCACATGATTTAAGTGTAGTAAAACATATAAGTGATGTCATTGGAGTTATGTATTTAGGTCATATAGTTGAAATCGCATCTGATAAAGAAATTTATGAAAATCCCAAACATCCATATACAAAAGCGTTGATTTCATCAATACCACAAATTGATAAACATAATAACAATAGAATTATATTAAAAGGAGAATTACCTTCGCCAAGTAATCCGCCGCAAGGTTGTCCTTTTCATACAAGATGTCCAATTGCTCAAGATATGTGCAAAAAAAGTATGCCAGAATTAAAGGACATTGGTAATGAACATCAAGTTGCTTGTTTCTACGTAGATAAAGTAGGTGATTTAAATGATTAAATTAATACTTAAAAGATTAGGGTTAATGATCCCGTTACTAATTTTAATCTCAATAGTTGTATTTTCATTAGCAATCATACAACCAGGAGATCCATTTTCAGATCTACAAAACGGTAAAATAAAACAAGAAGCAATAAATGCACAAAGGGAAAAATTAGGTCTCAACGACTCAATACCACATCAATACATTAGATGGGTCAATCATGTTATACACGGTGATTTAGGGGAGTCAATCAAATATAAAAGGCCGGTAATTGATGTTATTGAGGAAAGAATTCCAAATACAATATTACTCGGTGCTATGTCATTAATTATTACTTATATTATCTCATTTGCTTTAGGAATAACGTCAGGTAGATATTCTTACAGTTTGACGGATTATACTGTGCAAATATTTAATTATTTGATGTTAGCCATTCCATCTTTTATTGCGGGAGTATTTGCAATTTTTATTTTTTCTTTTGAATTACAATGGTTCCCGTTTCAAGGTTCTGTTGATATTAACCTTAAAGAAGGTACTTTTGAATATTATATGAGTAAAATATATCACACATTTTTACCTGCATTCACTTTAGGTTTATTATCTACTGCTGGTTATATTCAATATTTACGTAATGATATTATTGAAAATTCTAAAAAAGATTATGTATTGACGGCAAGGTCAAAAGGATTATCTATGAATAAAATTTATAATAAACATATATTGAGAAATTCTCTAATACCTATTATTACATTTTTAGGTGCTGATATTGTAAGTATTTTAGGTGGAGCCGTGATTACGGAGACTATCTTTTCATATAACGGTATCGGTAAATTATTTTTAGAATCGGTAATAGGCCAAGACTATCCATTAATGATGGCATTAACGTTATTTTTCTCATTTTTAGGTTTACTGGGTAATTTGATTTCTGATATTACTTATGGATTTATAGATCCAAGAATTAGAAGTAACTAGGGGGGATTAGAATGCAAAATAAGTCAAAATCGCCTTTTAAAATTGCATTTTCTAAATTTATTCATAATAAAATTGCAATGTTATCGGTTATTTTTTTATTAATCATAACTATTGTATCAATTATAGCGCCATTAATAGCTCCTTTTCCAGTGAACCAACAAGATTTATTAAATATAAAAGGTGAAATGACAGCACAAAACATTCTTGGTACAGACTCTGGTGGTAGGGATAACTTTAGTCGTTTGTTATATGCAGGTCGTATTTCATTATCCATTGGAATTACATCTACAATAGGAATGCTTTTGATTGGAATTACAGTTGGAGTGATTTCTGGTTATTTTGGAGGTATTGTTGATACATTATTAATGAGAATAACCGAATTTGTTATGTTATTTCCATTTTTAATATTTGCAATTGTATTAAATGCTGCACTTGGAGATAAAATTAAAAATCCTTATGGATCTGCCATAATTCTTGTTCTAGTTATTATCGTATTAAGTTGGGGAGGTATTGCAAGACTTGTTCGTGGTAAAGTACTTCAAGAAAAAGAAAATGAATACTTTTTGGCAGCAAAATCAATTGGTACACCCACATATAAAATTATTTTGAAACATCTTTTGCCGAATATATTAAGTGTAGTTATCGTACAAGCAACATTGTTATTTGCCGGTATGATTGTAGTGGAATCAGGATTGAGCTTTTTAGGATTCGGAATTAGTAAAGCAATACCATCTTGGGGTAATATGTTGAGTGATGCTCAAGAAGGGGATGTTATAAGTGGTAAACCGTGGATATGGATGCCACCTGCTATAATGATTACATTAACTATATTAAGTATAAACTTTGTAGGGGAAGGGATTAAAGATGCTTTTAATCCTAGAGGTAGACGTTAAATAATAAAAGAGGCACTAGTTAATTCTAGTACCTCTTTATTTTATCTCTTACGTCCTAAACCCATCGCTTTTTCCATTTTTTTGACAGTTTTAAATGAAACTTTGTGTGCTTTATCTCTACCTTGATCTAAAATATCATCAAGTTTATCTGAGTTATAGAAACTTTCGTATTTTTCTTGGAATTCTACTAAAAATGCTTTAACTATTTCAGCAAGGTCACCTTTAAATTTACCATAACCTTCGCCCTCATATTTTGCCTCAATATCTTTAATTGGCATGTCTGTTAATCCAGCGTATATTGAAATTAAATTTGTTATACCTGGCTTGTTGTCACGATCAAATTTAATAATACCATCTGAATCAGTTACTGCGCTTTTAATTTTTTTAGCTGCAACATTCGGCTCGTCTAATAATGAAATGAAGTTTTTAGCATTATCATCACTCTTACTCATTTTTCTTGTTGGGTCTTGTAAACTCATGACACGTCCACCAACTTTAGGCATACGAATTTCAGGTTTCACAAGCACATCATTATAGCGACTATTAAATCTATCTACAAGGTTACGAGTCAATTCGATATGCTGCTTTTGGTCATCTCCAACTGGAACGATATTAGTATTGTAAAGAACAATATCAGCTGCCATTAAAGGTGGATATGTTAATAGACCAGCAGGTATACCTTCAACTGCTTTCTGAGCTTTATCTTTGTATTGCGTCATACGCTCTAATTCTCCAACAGAAGCAATCGTAGTTAACATCCATCCTGCTTGTACGTGTGCAGGGACTTCAGATTGTATGAACAATGTTGCTTTGTCTGGATCTATACCAGAAGCTAAATAAATCGCTGCTAATTGTCTGGTCTGTTTACGTAATTTTAAACGATCTTGTGGCATTGTAATTGCATGTTGATCTACGATACAGAAATAACAATCATAGTCATTTTGCACATCAACAAATTGTTTTAGTGCGCCAATATAATTTCCAATAGTAGGAATTCCACTAGGTTGGATGCCTGAAAATAATGTCTCCATTTAAATGCCTACTTTCTTAGTAATATTTTAATAATTATCATTATAACAGTATTTCTTAAAAATGTAAGATGTGTTAGAATATACGTATAACTTACTACTAACAAAGGGATTAATAATCTTTTTTATAAGTGTAGAAACTTATCTGAAAAATTAGGTTTTTCTCATTTAATTTTAATGTTAGATAGTTATAATAAATAGTAACGATTAAGAATTTTAGAAAAAAATGTTTTTTCTTGATCTATAACTAAATTTTAAGCAATGAATTTTATTCATTCAAATAGGAGAGTGAGATGTATGGTAACATTATTTACTTCACCAAGTTGCACATCTTGCCGTAAAGCGAAAGCATGGTTACAAGAACATGACATTCCGTATACGGAGCGTAATATTTTTTCTGAACATTTAACAATTGATGAAATTAAGCAAATATTAAAAATGACTGAAGACGGTACTGATGAAATCATTTCTACACGTTCTAAAACATACCAAAAATTAAATGTTGATATTGATTCACTACCATTACAAGACTTATATTCAATCATTCAAGATAATCCTGGCTTATTACGTCGTCCAATTATTTTAGATAATAAACGACTACAAGTTGGTTATAATGAGGACGAGATTCGACGTTTCTTACCTAGAAAAGTTCGTACGTTCCAATTACAAGAAGCACAACGTATGGTTGACTAATAACCATTTAACTATGTGTCATACTTTACTAAAAGATATGTCAAGCAACACTATTTCTATAGTGTTGCTTTTTTGGTTTTAATTTTACAATAATTGCTTAGTATCTTTTAAATCAAATGTGCAATTGTTAATATAGCTCTATATTAGAGTGTTTTGGATGAAACATTTGCTATGATAAGGTAAAATTAAATTAAGAAAGTGCTTTAATGCTTTAACTGTATAAATCATTTAAATAGTTTTGCTACAACGAATATGTTATTATAAGTTACCAAAATATTTTAGAGAAAGAAATCAAACAAATAAATTGTATTTTGTTTGATGCTTTAATACAATGTGGATACTATTCATCGACTGTAAGGAGTGAGATGATATGAGAATAGAACGAGTAGATGATACAACTGTAAAATTGTTTATAACATATAGCGATATCGAGGCCCGTGGATTTAGTCGTGAAGATTTATGGACAAATCGCAAACGTGGCGAAGAATTCTTTTGGTCAATGATGGATGAAATTAACGAAGAAGAAGATTTTGTTGTAGAAGGTCCATTATGGATTCAAGTACATGCCTTTGAAAAAGGTGTCGAAGTCACAATTTCTAAATCTAAAAATGAAGATATGATGAATATGTCTGATGATGATGCAACTGATCAATTTGATGAACAAGTTCAAGAATTGTTAGCTCAAACATTAGAAGGTGAAGATCAATTAGAAGAATTATTCGAGCAACGAACAAAAGAAAAAGAAGCTCAAGGTTCTAAACGTCAAAAGTCTTCAGCACGTAAAAATACAAGAACAATCATTGTGAAATTTAACGATTTAGAAGATGTTATTAATTATGCATATCATAGCAATCCAATAACTACAGAGTTTGAAGATTTGTTATATATGGTTGATGGTACTTATTATTATGCTGTATATTTTGATAGTCATGTTGATCAAGAAGTCATTAATGATAGTTACAGTCAATTGCTTGAATTTGCTTATCCAACAGACAGAACAGAAGTTTATTTAAATGACTATGCTAAAATAATTATGAGTCATAACGTAACAGCTCAAGTTCGACGTTATTTTCCAGAGACAACTGAATAACGATATTAATTAAGCAACGCACTATGAAAGGAGACTCTTTGGAGTCTCTTTTTTTATTGATTTCAAAAGCTGAAAAAGTAATAGTAGTTAAACTTACGTGTAATATTTTGAGGTGAAGATATGTTAGTAGCTTTAAATGAAGAAAAGGAACGCGTATTAGCAACTACTGCATTGAGAAAGACACAATATTTTTGTCCGGTGTGTGGCAAGCAAGTTATTTTAAAGCGTGGGCTCAAAGTAATTAGTCATTTTGCACATAAACATTTAGCGGAACAAAAATGTTTTAATAATGAAACGATTAAACATTATAAAAGTAAATTGATTTTAGCACAGATGATACAGCAACAAGGATGTAAAGTAGAGATAGAGCCATTTTTAAAAGAAATAAAACAAATTCCGGATATTTTGATTAATAATAAATATGTTATTGAGCTACAGTATTCGCCAATTCCTTATAAACAGATTCTTCAACGAACGGAAGGTTTAAAGAAAATGGGATATAAAGTAAGTTGGTTATTAAATGATGTTGATTATTGTCATAATAAAGTGAAGTTCAATCATTTTCAAAGTATGTTTATTAATCCATTCACTCGAAAACTTCATACGTTCAATTTAGAGAAAAAACAAATAATGATGTTTCAACAAATACAATATTTAGGCGGGCACAAATATGTCGCTGAAAAAAGAAATGCCAAAATTAGTGAGTTGTTTAATGAGGCGCCTTGTGATTATCATGCTGTTTATAAATTATCAAAGTTCGCAATTAATCAATATATCAAATATTGTCGCTGGCAAAATTCTGTTTTAGAACCCACTTTAAGTGCAATGTATCAATTACAGTTAACTGATCAAGAAGTAGTGCACAATTATGGTTATATTTTTCCAGAGCAAATTTATATTAAAAATCATCCTATTGAGTGGCAATTACAAGTTGATTTATGGTTAAAGAATGGAAAAAGCAAATTAGTAAATGACAATCTTAATTATTTTAAACTGAAAAAATTTATTGTTGCTCTAGAAAGTAAAACAGCAATTATAGAAAAACTTATTAACAATTATTTAAATATTTGTTCAGATAAAGGTAATGACGTGCAAATTTTGTTCTAAAATGAGAAAATTATATCAATTATATTTTATTAGGAGGTTTACTACATATGAGTCAACAATTATCGAGAGAAGAACAGGAACGTAAATATCCTGAATATACATGGGACTTAACAACAATTTTCAAAGATGATGAAGCTTTTGAGGCTGCATTTAAAGAAGTTGAAAATGAGTTAGGCAAAGAAGAACAATTTAAAGGACACATTGGTGATAGTGCTGAGACATTATACAATGCGTTAGAATTAGAAGATACATTAGGTACTAAATTAGAAAAAGTATATGTATACGCGCACCTAAAACAAGACCAAGATACAACGAACGACAAGTATACTGGTATGGAGTCAAGAGCACATCAATTAATTATTAAATTTAGCTCGGCATGGAGTTTCTTAGTGCCAGAGATTTTACAAATTGATGAAGATAAAATTCAATCATTTGTAAATTCATATGATAAATTACAAAAATTCGCATTTGATTTGAAGTTGATTAATGAAAAACGTCCTCATATTTTAGATGCTGAAACTGAAAAGTTATTAACAGAAGCGCAGGACGCGTTATCAACGCCATCAAATGTATACGGTATGTTTAGCAACGCTGATTTAGTATTTGAAGATGCGATAGATAAAGATGGAAATGCACACCCGTTAACACAAGGTACATTTATTAAGTATTTAGAAACAGATGATCGCAAACTAAGAGAAAGTGCTTTTAGAAATGTATATAAAGCATATGGTGCTCATAATAATACGCTTGGCGCTACGCTAGCAGGTGAAGTGAAGAAAAATGTATTTAATGCTCGTACACACAATTACAAAACTGCAAGAGAAAAAGCATTGAGTAATAATCATATTCCAGAAAATGTATATGACAATCTAGTAAAAACTGTACATAAATATTTACCATTGCTACATAGATATACTGAATTGCGCAAAGAATTGCTAGGTTTAGATGACTTGAAAATGTATGATTTATATACACCATTAATTAAAGATATTAAGTTTGAAATGCCTTATGAAGAAGCTAAAGAGTGGATGTTAAAAGCATTAGAACCAATGGGTGAAGAATATTTAAATGTAGTTAAAGAAGGCTTAAACAATCGTTGGGTCGATGTCTATGAGAATAAAGGTAAACGTTCAGGTGGCTATTCATCAGGTGCACATTTAACTAATCCATTTATTCTACTTAACTGGTCTAATACTATTTCAGACTTATACACATTAGTTCATGAATTTGGGCATTCAGCACATAGTTACTTCAGTAGAAAATTCCAACCGTCAAATTCTAGTGACTACACTATTTTTGTCGCTGAAGTTGCATCAACTTGTAACGAAGCACTTTTAAGTGATTATATGGATAAACATCTTGATGATGAAAAACGCTTATTATTATTAAACCAAGAATTAGAACGTTTCAGAGCTACATTATTCCGACAAACAATGTTCGCAGAATTTGAGCATAAAATTCATGCAATTGAAGAAGCAGGTGAACCATTAACGCCAACTAGAATGAATGAAGAATATGCCAAATTAAATAAATTATACTTCGGTGATTCTGTAGAAACTGATGAAGATATTAGTAAGGAATGGTCACGTATTCCACACTTCTATATGAATTATTATGTATATCAATACGCAACTGGTTACAGTGCAGCTCAAAGCTTAAGTCATCAAATTTTAACAGAAGGTAAGCCAGCAGTAGATAGATATATTAATGAATTCTTGAAAAAAGGTAGCTCAAATTATCCAATTGAGATATTAAAAAATGCTGGTGTAGATATGACAACACCTGAACCAATTGAACAAGCTTGTGAAGTTTTTGAACAAAAATTGAACGCTTTTGAAAAATTAATGAAAGCTTAGTACTATTGTATTCGCTTACATTATGAACAGATTGTGACAATTTAAATTAAGTACTATTAAAAGGTTGAAATGGTAGAGATAGCATGTTATATTATGAACATGAAATTAATCACATAACAAACATACCCCTTTGTTTGAAGTGAAAAATTTCTCCCATCCCCTTTGTTTAGCGTCGTGTATTCAGACACGACGTTTTTTTATGTTCTTTTTTAATAAGAGGGAAGTGAAGTTGTATAAAAATGTATTAAATATGCACTTTTTATACATTAACGATTCATATATGTCTATTATGTACCAAATTTATAATTTGTATAATTTTCGAACTGGTTAAATTCGAAAAATATCACTAATATATTTAGATCGATGTGTAACATTACGTTCTAATAATTTAATGTTGCAAAATTAAGAGTCAGTAAAAAGACCTCGTTACATTTATGGTGTACGAGGTCTTTAATTTATTTATTTTGATTTGATTTTAGGCATTTTAGATTTCCAGAAATCGCCATCTGGATATTTAAGTTTTTCAATTTTTTGTTGAATGGCTAACTTCTTTAACTCTTTGTTTAAAAGTTTTTCTGGCCATTCATAAATAGTAAGTAATTCTTCCATCGTTACAAGTTGTTGTTGCTGTATATAAGTTTCTAATTTAGGAGGAAGATTCTTTTCGATAGGTTTACCCATCAATTCATTAATTATATAAGTATAGATGTGATATGGGTATAATCCTTCGACTTTTAAACCTTCTTCATGAACATCTTCACTAAAGAAAACGAGAGAAGGGGCTTGTTCGATTTCCATTTCTCTTGCAATATGCAAATCAATTTTCAAGCTTTCGGTTAGTTTACTTTTTTGTAAGTCGTCTTTAAATACTTCTAAATCAATACCTGCATTTTGAATACAGTCACAAATCATTGATTCTGTAATAATATCTCTTTTAGGTATGATTTCATTTTGCATTAAATGTATAAATCGTTCGGCACGTACACGACCTTGTAACTCAGCTGCTTTATAAGCTAGGGCGATGTTATCAAAGTTGGATGTACTTTGAGCTTGGCATTTCGTTAATACTTTTAACGAAGGATTTAATATATGTCTGATACGTATATATTGATTATATTCAATTCTTAATTTGGATAAGATTGCTGATAATTTGAAGCAATCGGAGCTAAATGGATCGAAAAATGAATAAATTTCGATTTTACTTACAGGTGATAGATTGATATCTTCACGACTCTTATTTTCCATTATTCGTAATTCTCCAGCCATGTTTATTCACCTACAATTAATTTTAGGAATTCACCATATGATTAGCAGTTAATCTTAAGCGCTCAAATAAATAATCTCCAACACCTTGTGGAAACGCAGCGCGATTAATTGCTGTCTGCATATTTTCTAACCATGCATCTCTTTCAAATTCAGTGATTGTAAAATCTATATGTCTTTTTCTTAGCATAGGATGTCCGTGTTCTTCGGTATAAATGTTTGGACCGCCCAAAAACTGTGTTAAAAATTGTTTTTGTTTACGACTTGTTTCTGCAAAATCTCCTGGAAACAGGTGATTAAGTCGTTCATCTTTTTCTACAAGGGTGTAAAAATAATCAATCATATCGTATAACGCTTCTTTACCAATGATGTCATATGGTGTTGTTGTCATTTAATCACCCATTTTCAAAAATTTACTGTTACGAACTTAAGTTAATATATAACTAATATAACATGATTTTAAACATTTGAAAGAAATATGCATATTTGCCAATTTAATTTATATTGTTTGAAAGTGTTTCTTTTTTCTTGAAAAAACGTTGAACTTTATTTAAAGGTTGATGATGTTCGAGGTTTAGTTCGTTTAATAAAGATTGGAACTTTTGTAAACCTTGATTATAGTCTTTAACTTCGAACTCTAACTCATAATCCGTAGTATCGAAATACTCACTTTTATCTAAAACCAGTAAATCACCTTTATATTTAGTTTCTTGGCGATATGTCGTTAATGCACCAAGTATTGATAAAGTTGTATCTTTTACACCAAACTGTTCAACTATAATTTGACGAATGTCATCTGGAAGATTGTCGTTTGAAATAATCAAGTTCATCTCTGGTTTAATGTCGACGATATAGTTGTATTCTAATAGACCAACCTTTGCTGGTGTCTTTAAAGTCATTTCATATTGATTGTCTTTAACTCTTATGCGTAGTGCAGAGCGATGTTCCTTTAATTTGAAATCGGGTGTATCAATATAGTAATTGACTTGCTTAAAAAGCACACTGTCTTTAAAATATTTCTCTTGCAATTTATTATAGATTGATGCAGTTATCATTTGTTTAAATTCTATTTCATGATTTGTTGCCATGATATGTATACACCTCGTATCAAATTCAATTTATCTTAACTATATTATGAATGACAAAGTTGAATTTTAAAAGTAATTTCCTTTATCTATTATCAATGTTAATTTGACCATTAAAAATAGTGTTCGTAAGTGTTTTGTATTATTGAATTGTGTTAAAATGTTATGGAATAAGAGGAGGATTAAGCATGCGTTTATATATTAATGAAATTAAAATTAAAGATGACATACTTTATTGTTATACAGAAGATTCTATTAAAGGATTATCTGAAGTAGGACAAATGCTCGTTGATAGTGATAATTATGCCTTTGCGTATACATTAGATGATGGTAAAGCGTATGCTTATCTCATTTTCGTACAAGAAACATGGACGATGTTGCATGAAAACATGACTAAAAAAATTATTATCAATGATGAACTAGAATTGACTGAATTCCACCAAGAACTTACTTATATTTTAGACAACATAAAAGGGAATAATAATTATGGTAAGGAATTTGTTGCAACCGTTGAAGAAACATTCGACATTGAATAAAGCGGGGTGAAGCACTATGAATCAATGGGATCAGTTCTTAACACCTTATAAGCAAGCGGTTGATGAGTTGAAAGTGAAACTTAAAGGCATGCGCAAACAATATGAAGTTGGTGAACAAGCGTCGCCAATAGAATTTGTTACTGGTCGTGTTAAACCAATCGCTAGTATTATAGATAAGGCAAACAAACGACAAATACCATTTGATAGGTTAAGAGAAGAAATGTACGATATCGCTGGTTTAAGAATGATGTGCCAATTTGTTGAAGATATTGATGTTGTCGTCAATATTTTAAGACAAAGAAAAGATTTTAAAGTAATTGAAGAACGAGATTATATTCGTAACACTAAAGAAAGTGGTTACCGCTCGTATCATGTCATTATTGAATATCCAATTGAAACATTACAAGGCCAAAAATTTATATTGGCTGAGATTCAGATTCGTACATTAGCAATGAATTTCTGGGCAACGATTGAACATACTTTACGATATAAATATGATGGTGCTTATCCGGATGAAATTCAACATCGTTTGGAAAGAGCGGCAGAAGCAGCGTATTTACTTGATGAAGAGATGTCTGAAATTAAAGATGAAATTCAGGAAGCTCAAAAATATTACACGCAAAAACGTTCTAAAAAACATGAAAATGATTAACGAGGTGTTATAAATCATGCGTTATACAATTTTAACTAAAGGTGACTCCAAGTCTAATGCCTTAAAGCATAAAATGATGAACTATATGAAAGATTTTCGCATGATTGAGGATAGTGAAAATCCTGAAATTGTTATTTCAGTTGGTGGTGACGGTACATTACTACAAGCATTCCATCAGTATAGCCACATGTTATCAAAAGTGGCATTTGTTGGAGTTCATACAGGTCATTTAGGATTTTATGCGGATTGGTTACCTCATGAAGTTGAAAAATTAATCATCGAAATTAATAATTCAGAGTTTCAGGTCATTGAATATCCATTGCTTGAAATTATTATGAGATACAACGACAACGGCTATGAAACAAGGTATTTAGCATTAAATGAAGCAACGATGAAAACTGAAAATGGCTCAACACTTGTTGTGGATGTTAACTTAAGAGGGAAACACTTTGAGCGATTTAGAGGCGATGGATTATGTGTATCAACACCTTCGGGTTCAACGGCTTATAACAAAGCGCTAGGTGGCGCACTGATACATCCTTCACTTGAAGCAATGCAAATTACAGAAATTGCCTCGATAAATAATCGTGTGTTTAGAACGGTAGGATCACCACTTGTATTACCAAAGCATCATACATGTTTAATATCACCAGTTAATCATGATACCATTAGAATGACGATAGATCATGTTAGTATCAAACATAAAAATGTTAATTCAATACAATACCGTGTAGCAAATGAAAAAGTGAGGTTTGCACGTTTTAGACCATTCCCATTCTGGAAACGTGTGCACGATTCTTTCATATCAAGTGATGAAGAACGATGAAATTTAAGTATCATATATCACAACAAGAAACTGTTAAAACTTTTTTAGCACGACATGATTTTTCTAAGAAGACAGTGAGCGCCATTAAAAATAATGGCGCTTTAATTGTTAATGATGAACCAGTCACAGTGCGTAAGCAATTAATGACAAATGATATATTAGAAATTCATTTACCGCGAGAAATACCGAGTGTTAATTTAATACCTTATGCTCGTAAGCTAGAAGTATTGTATGAAGATGCTTTTATCATCATAGTTACTAAACCAAACAATCAAAATTGTACGCCTTCGAGAGAACATCCTCATGAAAGTTTAATCGAACAAGTACTATATCATTGTCAGGAACATGGTGAAAATATTAACCCACATATTGTTACGCGTCTAGATCGTAATACAACTGGTATTGTGATATTCGCTAAATATGGACATATCCATCATTTATTTTCTAAAGTAAACTTGAAAAAAATATATACTTGCCTTGTATATGGTAAAACCCATACATCTGGTATTATTGAAGCTAATATTAGACGGTCAAAGGATAGGATTATAACTAGAGAAGTTGCCTCGGATGGTAAATACGCTAAAACATCTTATGAAGTAATAAATCAGAATGATAAATACAGTTTATGCAAAGTTCATTTGCATACGGGACGTACACATCAAATTCGTGTACATTTTCAACATATTGGGCATCCAATTGTGGGAGATTCTTTGTATGATGGTTTTCATGACAAAATTCATGGTCAAGTACTGCAATGTACGCAAATATATTTTGTTCATCCAATCAATAAGAACAATATTTATATTACAATTGATTATAAGCAATTACTTAAATTATTCAATCAACTCTAATTCACACAGGGGGTGTAAGTATGTCAATGAACACAGATGAAAAAGAGCGTGTTCAAGAGGAATTATACGACCAAACTTTATTAGATCAATATTTAGAAAATGATGATATTGATCAATTTAGAGATGAATTTCTAGCATTACACACATATGAACAAAGTGAGTATTTTGAAGATACTACCGATGAAAATAGACAAAAGATTTTTCAATATTTATCACCTGAAGAAGTTGCAAATTTCTTTGATCAATTAGATATTGATGACGATGAATATGAGTTGCTATTTGATAAGATGAATGCGACATACGCAAGTCACATATTAGAAGAAATGTCATACGACAATGCAGTAGATATTTTAAATGAGTTGACTAAACCAAAAGTTGCTAGTCTTTTAACATTGATGAATAAAGATGACGCGAATGAAATCAAAGCATTACTTCACTATGATGAGGATACGGCCGGCGGTATTATGACGACGGAGTATTTATCACTTAAAGCGCATACGCCTGTTAAAGAAGCATTATTATTGGTCAAAGCGCAAGCACCAGACGCAGAAACAATATATGTTATATTTGTCGTTGATGATGATGGTAAATTAGTAGGTGTTTTATCGCTAAGAGATTTAATTGTAGCTGAAAATGATGCTTATATTGAAGATATTATGAATGAACGTGTCATTAGTGTGAATGTAGCAGACGACCAAGAAGATGTTGCTCAAGTTATGAGAGACTATGATTTCATGGCTGTACCTGTTATAGATTACCAAGAACATTTGCTTGGTATCATCACGATTGATGATATTTTAGACGTTATGGATGAAGAGGCTAGTGAAGACTACTCTCGTTTAGCCGGGGTATCAGATATCGATTCGACTAATGATTCAATCATTAAAACAGCATTAAAACGTTTACCATGGTTGATTATTTTAACATTTTTAGGAATGATTACTGCGACAATTTTAGGGAGATTCGAAAAAACATTAGAAAATGTAGCGCTACTCGCAGCGTTTATTCCTATTATTAGTGGTATGTCAGGAAATTCAGGTACACAATCTTTAGCCGTTTCAGTTCGTAACATTACGACAGGGGAAATTAATGAGCAAAGTAAATTTAGAATTGCATTAAGAGAAGCAGGAAGTGGTGTATTATCGGGTGTTGTATGTTCAACAATATTATTTACAATTATTGTTGCAATATATCATCAGCCACTTTTAGCATTAATCGTTGCAGGAAGTTTAACTTGTGCGATGACGGTGGGGACGTTTGTAGGTTCGATGATTCCATTATTGATGAATAAATTAAATATCGATCCAGCAGTGGCTAGTGGACCATTTATTACAACAATTAATGATATTATTAGTATGTTGATTTATTTTGGTTTAGCTACATCATTTATGGCTTACTTAATTTAAGGAGGAGTTATGGAGTTTTTATCTTTAGTTATTGTTGTTTTAGCAGCGTTTTTAACTCCAATAATTGTCAATCGATTAAATATTAATTTCTTGCCAGTTGTTGTTGCAGAAATTTTGATGGGGATTGTGATTGGAAATTCATTTCTAAATATAGTAGAAAGGGATTCAATTCTAAATATTTTATCAACGTTAGGCTTTATCTTTTTAATGTTTTTAAGTGGTTTAGAAATTGATTTTAAAGCTTTTAAAAAAGATAAACGCGCACGTCAAGGACAAAATGATGATGAATCCTCAATTCCAGGGCATCTTAATCTAGCGTTAACTGTATTTGCATTTATTATGATTATTTCGATTCTTTTAGCGTATGTATTTAAATGGCTTGGATTAGTGGATGATGTGTTATTAATGGTCATTATCATTTCAACTATTTCCTTAGGCGTAGTTGTTCCAACTTTAAAAGAAATGAATATTATGAGAACAACTATAGGGCAATTTATCCTATTAGTAGCAGTACTTGCGGACTTAGTAACTATGATTTTATTAACGGTCTATGGCGCAATCAATGGTCAAGGCGGCAGTACAATATGGTTAATAGGTATATTAGTTGTTTTCACAGCAATTTCATATATTTTAGGTGTTCAATTTAAAAGAATGTCATTTTTACAAAAATTGATGGATGGTACGACGCAAATCGGTATTCGTGCGGTATTTGCATTAATAATATTATTAGTAGCCCTAGCAGAGGGAGTTGGCGCAGAAAATATATTAGGTGCATTCTTAGCAGGTGTCGTTGTTTCATTATTAAATCCAGATGAAGAAATGGTTGAAAAGTTAGACTCATTTGGTTATGGGTTCTTTATTCCTATTTTCTTTATAATGGTTGGTGTAGATTTAAACATACCTTCATTAATTAAAGAACCGAAATTACTAATTATCATACCGATTTTAATCGTTGCATTTATCATTTCAAAATTAATTCCAGTCATGTTTATTCGACGTTGGTTTGATATGAAAACAACGATTGCATCAGCATTTTTATTAACATCAACATTATCGCTCGTGATAGCTGCAGCCAAAATTTCAGAAAGATTAAATGCTATTTCAGCTGAAACGTCAGGTATATTAATTTTAAGCGCAGTCATTACATGTGTATTCGTTCCGATTATTTTCAAAAAACTGTTTCCAGTTCCAGATGAGTTTAACCGTAAAATTGAAGTTAGTTTAATTGGTAAAAATCAATTAACGATTCCTATAGCGCAAAATTTAACATCTCAGTTATATGACGTGACATTATATTATCGCAAAGACTTGAGTGATCGTCGTCAATTGTCAGATGATATCACGATGATAGAAATTGCTGATTATGAACAAGATGTTTTAGAACGACTAGGTCTGTTTGACCGAGACATAGTTGTTTGTGCTACGAATGACGATGATATTAACCGAAAAGTTGCTAAATTAGCCAAAGCACATCAAGTTGAGCGTGTCATTTGCAGACTTGAAAGCACAACGGACGATACAGAGTTAGTTGATTCAGGTATTGAAATTTTCAGTAGCTACTTAAGTAATAAAATCTTATTAAAAGGTTTAATTGAAACACCTAACATGTTGAATTTATTAAGTAATGTTGAAACGTCACTATATGAAATTCAAATGTTAAATTATAAATATGAAAATATTCAATTACGTAATTTCCCATTCGGAGGAGACATCATCTTCGTGCGTATTATCCGTAATAATGAGTCGATTGTTCCGCATGGAGATACACAATTGCGATATGGAGATCGCTTAATTGTTACCGGTGCTAAAGAATACGTTGATGAATTGAAGCAAGAGTTAGAATTTTATTTTTAACAATAATGATATTAAAATGCAGACGTATTTTAGTACGACGTAAAATTAATGATTTTAAAATGCTAGTATGTATATGATTTTGATAAATAAATGCTTTTTACGTAAATCAAGTTTGATACAGAAAGGACTAAATCAAACATTTATCGTTGTAATACGTTTAAATAACTTTATTAAAAAGTCATAATTGTGTTAAAATGTATTGACGAATAAAAAGTTAGTTAAAACTGGGATTAGATATTCTATCCGTTAAATTAATTATTATAAGGAGTTATCTTACATGTTAAATCTTGAAAACAAAACATATGTCATCATGGGAATCGCTAATAAGCGTAGTATTGCTTTTGGTGTCGCTAAAGTTTTAGATCAATTAGGTGCTAAATTAGTATTTACTTACCGTAAAGAACGTAGCCGTAAAGAGCTTGAAAAATTATTAGAACAATTAAATCAACCAGAAGCGCACTTATATCAAATTGATGTTCAAAGCGATGAAGAGGTTATTAATGGTTTTGAGCAAATTGGTAAAGATGTTGGCAATATTGATGGTGTATATCATTCAATCGCATTTGCTAATATGGAAGACTTACGCGGACGCTTTTCTGAAACTTCACGTGAAGGCTTCTTGTTAGCTCAAGACATTAGTTCTTACTCATTAACAATTGTGGCTCATGAAGCTAAAAAATTAATGCCAGAAGGTGGTAGCATTGTTGCAACAACATATTTAGGTGGCGAATTCGCAGTTCAAAACTATAATGTGATGGGTGTTGCTAAAGCGAGCTTAGAAGCAAATGTTAAATATTTAGCATTAGACTTAGGTCCAGATAATATTCGCGTTAATGCAATTTCAGCTAGTCCAATCCGTACATTAAGTGCAAAAGGTGTGGGTGGTTTCAATACAATTCTTAAAGAAATCGAAGAGCGTGCACCTTTAAAACGTAATGTTGATCAAGTAGAAGTAGGTAAAACTGCGGCTTACTTATTAAGTGATTTATCAAGTGGCGTTACAGGTGAAAATATTCATGTAGATAGCGGATTCCACGCAATTAAATAATATCATTCAACAGCTTTGTTCACGTTATTATATATGTGAGCAAAGCTTTTTTGCTTTTATAATAATCGGACTGATGGAAAATTATTTGATATTTCATTTGATTGATTTTTTATGCACAAAAAAATCGCCTCAAAAGCTGTAGTTTCAACTTTTGATGCGATAGTATCTTATATTCTTAAAAGACATCCACAGAATTAGTCCTTAACATTACTGTTTGCTTTATCAATAATGCGTTGGCGGTATTTGAAAATATTACTAACAACCGTTTTAAGTACAGCATATAATGGCACTGCAATCAGAACTAATGTAAAGCCACCTAAATCTCCTGCTGCTAAAATAACAACGATAATTGTTAAAGGATGGATACTTAAAGATTTACCCATTACATTTGGTGTAATGATATTACCTTCAAGTTGATGTGCAATTAATGTAATGATACAAACCCATATAAATGTAGTAGGACTATCTATAATACCGAGTATTGCTGCAGGTGCAAATGATAACCATGAACCTAAGAAAGGAATTAAGTTTGCGACACCAGCAAATAGTACTAATAAAGGAATATATGGTAAGTCAATAATTGAATAACCGATATATAAGAATATACCTAAAATAACACTGACAGTTACTTGACCTTGAATGTAAGATTTTAATGTAAAGTTTAAATCAGTTAATAAATCTACGAAAAATACTTTACGTTCACCTTTGAAAAATTTAGCAACAGCTGGGATAAATTTTTCATGGTCTTTTAACATATAAATTAAGAAGAATGGAACCATAATCAATAAGAAGATGGTTGAAATTAATGATGTAATGTACTGTAATGAATTAGATAAAATATTAGTAACGCCATCACCCATTGATTTAACCATATTTGTAATTCTACTTGTTACATCTTCAGGTAATTTATCCATTTGAGCTAGTGCGAATTTAATAATTTGCTCTGCTTCTTTTTGTAGGGCAGGTGTCTGACTAATTAAATTGTTGATATTTGAAATGATGATTGGTGCAACAAACGCAACAATTAAGCCGATAATAGCAAACAAAGCTAACATGATTGTTGTTATACTAGCCCATCTTGGAAAACCGACTTTTTCAAGTAAGTTTTGAAAAGGTAGACAGATATAAAATAAAAAACCACTAATTAAAAATGGAAGAAATACAGAACCGATGATTGTAGCTATTGGAGTAAATACTTCGTGCACTTCCATAAATAGTTTGATGAGAATGAACAGCATAATCAGAGCGATGCCAGTTCGGAACCAAACCTTGTTTAACATAAACGATGTTCCTCCTATTTTTCTAAACTTAGTTATTATTTAGTATATCCTAAATAGCAGTGCTTAAAAAGGTTAATATTTTTTAAATATACTTAAATTAACCATTCACTTTCTATTTTAAGATATTTACTTTCAATAGTTTGTGAGACTTTTCAATGACTCGTAAGTCTGCAATTGGATCAAACAGCACCAGTTTATATGAATAACTTATTTTAATATTAAACGTGTTTAAATAGTGAAATGATCATATTAATATTTATAAGAATATTCTGAAAAATATATTGAAGTGTCTCGTGCTTAATCGTATAATATTTTTATGTTTAAACAATAGGGGGAATCTTATGATTGAAAAATTAGTAACCTTTTTAAATGAGGTTGTTTGGAGTAAGCCATTAGTTTATGGTTTGCTAATTACTGGTGTGCTATTTACATTGCGTATGCGATTTTTTCAAGTTAGACATTTTAAAGAAATGATTCGATTAATGTTTCAAGGAGAGAAGTCTCCTAATGGTATTTCAAGTTTTCAAGCGATAGCCATGTCTTTAGCAGGCAGGGTTGGTACAGGTAATATTGTCGGTGTATCTACTGCAATATTTATAGGAGGACCTGGTGCAGTATTTTGGATGTGGATTACTGCGTTTTTAGGTGCAAGTAGTGCTTTTATTGAATCTACACTTGGTCAAATATTCAAGAGAGTTGAAAATAATGAATACCGTGGTGGACCAGCGTATTATATTGAATATGGTATTGGTGGTAAATTTGGTAAAATTTACGGAATTATCTTTGCTATTGTTACGATTATCTCAGTAGGTCTATTGCTTCCTGGTGTGCAATCTAACGCTATAGCAAGTTCTATGCATAATGCGATTCATGTTCCACAATGGTTAATGGGTGGTATTGTTGTAGTTATTTTGGGATTAATTATTTTTGGTGGTGTACGTATTATTGCCAATGTTGCAACAGCCGTTGTACCATTTATGGCAATTATTTACATACTGATGGCTGTCATTATCATTTGTATCAATATACAAGAAGTGCCAGCGTTATTTGCATTAATTTTCAAATCAGCATTTGGATTACAATCTGCTTTTGGTGGTATCGTTGGCGCAATGATAGAGATTGGTGTTAAACGTGGATTATATTCAAATGAGGCTGGTCAAGGTACAGGTCCACACGCAGCAGCGGCAGCAGAAGTATCACATCCAAGTAAACAAGGTCTAGTACAAGCATTTTCAGTTTATATTGATACATTATTTGTATGTACTGCAACTGCTCTGATTATACTTATTTCTGGTACATATAATGTGACTGATGGTACGGTTAATGCGAATGGCACACCGCATTTAATTAAAGATGGCGGTATTTATGTTGAAAATGCAACAGGTAAAGATTATTCAGGTACTGCGATGTATGCACAAGCCGGCATTGATAAAGCGTTCCATGGCAGTGGTTATCAATTTGATCCTACTTTCTCTGGCGTAGGTTCGTACTTTATTGCATTTGCTTTATTCTTCTTTGCATTTACTACAATTTTGTCGTACTACTACATTACAGAAACAAATGTTGCTTATTTAACGCGTAATCAAAATAATCAAGTTTCATCGATATTTATTAATATTGCTCGTGTGATTATTTTGTTCGCTACATTTTACGGTGCAGTTAAAACAGCTGATGTAGCATGGGCATTCGGTGATTTAGGTGTAGGTCTAATGGCTTGGTTAAATATCATTGCGATTTGGATTTTACATAAGCCTGCCGTAAATGCTTTAAAAGATTATGAAATTCAAAAGAAACGTTTAGGCAACGGTTATAATGCAGTTTATCAACCTGATCCGAATAAATTACCTAATGCTGTCTTTTGGTTGAAGACGTATCCAGAACGTTTAAAACAAGCACGTGCCAAAAAGTAATCTACTTTTGTTTATAGTATATGTAGTGATCATTTGATAAAAAAGAAAAGTATTGAGAATTTTAGGTGCTCAGAAATTTGAATTTTAAAAATATAGTGTCTCTTGGTACAATAACAATACAACTACTAGGGGCACTTTTTTATGTCAGAATTTAAAACTGGTAAGATTAATAAACATGTTTTATATAGTAATATTTTAAATAGAGATGTCACGTTAAGTATTTATTTACCAGAATCTTATAATCAACTTGTTAAATATAATGTCATTCTTTGCTTTGACGGATTAGATTTTTTACGTTTCGGGAGAATACAACGTACATATGAATCGTTAATCAAAGAAGCGCGTATTGATGATGCGATCATTGTTGGATTCCATTATGAAGACGTTGATAAGCGTAGAGAGGAATTTCATCCACAAGGAAGTCGTTCTCATTTAACTATTCAATCAGTCGGTAAAGAAATATTGCCATTTATTGACTCGACGTTTTCTACACTGAAAGTAGGTAATGCAAGGTTATTAGTAGGGGATAGTTTAGCGGGTAGTATTGCCTTATTAACGGCGTTGACCTATCCAACGATTTTTAGTCGTGTAGCAATGTTAAGTCCACATTCAGATGAAAAAGTATTAGATAAGCTAAATCAATGTGCAAATAAAGAACAATTGACAATTTGGCATGTCATTGGTCTAGATGAAAAAGATTTTACTTTACCAACAAATGGTAAGCGTGCCGATTTCTTAACACCGAATAGAGAATTAGCTGAACAAATTAAGAAATATAATATAACTTATTATTACGATGAATTTGATGGTGGTCACCAATGGAAAGATTGGAAACCATTGCTGTCAGATATATTATTGTATTTTTTAAGTAAAAACACAGATGATCAACTTTATGAATAATTTACATTAGTAGATTTAGTATGAATTGTCTTCATATAGTCTGGTCTATAATATAATTTATAAAAGATTTTACTGTTTAATTTAATTTAAATTTGACGAAATTGCAAAAGATGTATAATGAATTATTTTTAATGTAACGGTTTTCAAAGAAATTTGATATAATAGCAATAGGTTAAACAAAGGAGGAATTCAGATGATTTTAGGATTAGCATTAATTCCATCAAAGTCATTTCAAGAAGCGGTGGATTCTTACCGTAAAAGATATGATAAACAGTATTCACGAATTAAACCACATGTGACAATTAAAGCGCCATTTGAAATTAAAGATGGTGATTTAGATTCTGTCATTGAACAGGTTAGAGCTCGTATTAATGGTATACCAGCAGTAGAAGTTCATGCTACAAAAGCTTCTAGCTTCAAACCAACGAACAATGTGATTTACTTTAAAGTTGCGAAGACGGACGACTTAGAAGAATTGTTTAATCGCTTTAATGGAGAAGATTTCTATGGAGAAGCTGAACATGTTTTTGTGCCACACTTTACAATAGCACAAGGACTATCTAGCCAAGAATTCGAAGATATTTTTGGTCAAGTAGCATTAGCTGGGGTAGACCATAAAGAAATTATCGATGAATTAACTTTGTTACGTTTTGACGATGACGAAGATAAATGGAAAGTTATTGAAACGTTTAAATTAGCTTAAGTAACATAATAGTATTGTTAATCGTAGTATGTTTGAATTAATAAGAAAATGGTCATTTTTATTGAATGTAATAAAAATGACCATTTTCTTTATTTTAAAATACGTTTTAACCTTACTTAGCTTTTTCTCTATTTACTATAAAGTAGCTTCCATAAAATACAGCTAAGACTAAAAAGATTAATGCCGAGAAATAAAATGTATTGTTTAAATTGTTGGTAAATTGTGTAATTAATCCGCCAAATAATGGCCCTATCATTGAGCCGAATCCTTGGATACTATTAAAAACACCCCAAGTTTCTTCTTGTTCATCTGATTTGATAAATCGTGCCATAAAGGTATTCCATGCTGGTAATAAGATGCCATACATTAGACCGATAGCTAAAGCGATAATCCACAAGATGTGAATATTAACAATCATAGATAGAGTAAAAATTAATATCATGTATAAAATAAATCCGCTTAGAATAACACCATACATAAAGTTTCTGCTGCGGTTATCTATTAGTTTCGATAAAAATAGCATCGAAACTGCACAGCCGATACCACCAATAATGATTGCAACAGTATATTCAATTGTGCTTACGTTAATAACCTTAGTAGCATATGTTGGTAATATAGGAACTAGGGCAGCAATTGCGGCACCTTGTAAAAGAATACCAGGGAACAACAATAAATGGCGCTTTGTCACATCAACAATTTGTCTCAATTGAGCTTTAACTGGACGAGTATTATAATTTGTTAACTTTACATCGACAAAATAATATAATATCCATGCAATTAAAACGACTAAAGACATCATGAAGGCAAAGCGTGTTGGGTGCACTTTGATAAGTAGATTCATAAAAACCATACCTACCAATAGGCCTAACAACCATGAAAAATAAACATAGCCCATTTGTTTGCCACGTTTATCTTCTTCAACACTGGATAACATAATGACCCAAATAGGACTAACTGCAATACCGAGCATCATAGCACTAAATATGATTACAAAAGGTGATGCTGGAAACCAAATAACTAAAAATAAACTTGTAAATGCTAAAATAAATCCAGTCGTTAAAACGATTTTTGTGCCGAATTTTTTCAGTAAAAATCCTATAACAAAGTTTGTAGATGCATCAGCAATAAAATGTATTGAAAATGCTAGAGACGTTATTGCTACAGCAATGGATGTAACTGTTGGCAAGAAATTAATATAGCTTAGGATATACATGCCTCTCGCAAATTCCATTAAAAATAAGATAATAAGCATTAAAATGAAATTTTTATGATTAGCGTAATTATTTAACGAAGAATCTTGCATATAAAGGAACCTTTCCATAAATCTCTTGTGGTTGTGATGAATGACCGATTAAATCAAGTAAGTCTCGACATATTGTCTGTGTAGCATACTTAATTTTATCTTGTTCCATTGTACTAATCATGTTAGTTAATTGCTCATTACCGTTAGTTAAACTTGCTACAATTTTTATTGCTTCTTCTGGAGTATCAGCGATTTTACCAAAACCTTTTTCTTCAAAGTAAAGGGCATTTTCAAGCTCTTGACCAGGTGCAGGATTTAGGAAAATCATTGGAATACAACGGGCGAAACCTTCAGTTATTGTGATACCACCAGGTTTCGTAATCATAAGTTGACTTGATGCCATCCATTCATTCATGTGTTTGGTATAACCTAGAATCAATACATTCTCGTTAGATTTAAACTTAGCTGTTAAAGAACGCTTTAGCTCTTTGCTCTTACCACAAATCATAACTACTTGTGCATTTGCACTTTTCGCTAATATATCAGTAATCATCGTGTCAAAACCTTTAGATACACCAAATGCACCAGCTGACATTAAAATAGTTTGCTTATCTGGATCTAAGTTGTTGTCTATTAACCACTGCTTTTGATTAATAGGCGTTTCAAATTTGTTATCAATAGGAATACCTGTCACTTTAACTGTTGAAGGATCAATACCTACGTCTATGAAGTCTTGTTTCGTTTCTTTTGTTGCCACATAATATCTTGTTGAATACGGCGTAATCCAGTTTTTATGTAAGCGATAGTCTGTCATCACTGTAGCAACTGGAATATTAATGTTAAATTGCTCAGTTAGTACCGACATAACTGGTGTAGGAAACGTTAATAATATTAAATCTGGCTTTTCTTTTATCAATAAATTAATTAACTTATTAAGTCCATAGTATTTGTAAAAACATTTGTCTAGTTTATCTGGGCGGCTGTAATAAAACCCTTTGTACATATTTCTAAAATATTTAAAGCTATTGATATACCATTTTTTACAAATAGAAGTCAAAATTGGATGAGCTTCCATAAATAAATCGTGCTCAATGACGCTTAAATGGTCTAGATTCATATCATTAAGTTGATTAACGATACTCTGTGTAACTTGCATATGACCGTTACCGAATGAGCCAGTAATAATCAATATCTTTTTATTTTGAGTAACCATTAATAGCCACCCTCCGTTAGTTTGAAAATTTTATTTAAGTGTAACTTATTTTACGGCATTATAAAAGAAATAAAGACGCAAAGTCGTTACATTTATAGCAATTTTAATCTATAGATGAATTGATACAAAATAAAACGTTATTTTATAAAGCAATTTATTGTTCTATGTTTTATTTGTATATTTAAAATTATCCAGTATACAATTATAGCATATTTTTGGAAACAATTATGATATTATACCATGTTACAAGATGGTTTTAATAATTTAAGATGAGCCATAATTGTAAAACTAATTCATAATACCGTATGTTTTATTTTTAATAGTAGAAATTAGAAAATGCTGATTAGTAGGATATAACAGTGAAATTATAAATTTATTAACATCAACAAAACGTGTATAATAAACATATTGTAGAAAAAGGAGCGGTTCAGTTTGGATGCAAGTACGTTGTTTAAGAAAGTAAAAGTAAAGCGTGTATTGGGTTCTTTAGAACAACAAATAGATGATATCACTACTGATTCACGTACAGCGAGAGAAGGTAGCATTTTTGTCGCTTCAGTTGGATATACTGTAGACAGTCATAAGTTCTGTCAAAATGTAGCTGATCAAGGGTGTAAGTTGGTAGTGGTCAATAAAGAACAATCATTACCAGCTAACGTAACACAAGTGGTTGTGCCGGACACATTAAGAGTAGCTAGTATTCTAGCACACACATTATATGATTATCCGAGTCATCAGTTAGTGACATTTGGTGTAACGGGTACAAATGGTAAAACTTCTATTGCGACGATGATTCATTTAATTCAAAGAAAGTTACAAAAAAATAGTGCATATTTAGGAACTAATGGTTTCCAAATTAATGAAACAAAGACAAAAGGTGCAAATACGACACCAGAAACAGTTTCTTTAACTAAGAAAATTAAAGAAGCAGTTGATGCAGGCGCTGAATCTATGACATTAGAAGTATCAAGCCATGGCTTAGTATTAGGACGACTGCGAGGCGTTGAATTTGACGTTGCAATATTTTCAAATTTAACACAAGACCATTTAGATTTTCATGGCACAATGGAAGCATACGGACACGCGAAGTCTTTATTGTTTAGTCAATTAGGTGAAGATTTGTCGAAAGAAAAGTATGTCGTGTTAAACAATGACGATTCATTTTCTGAGTATTTAAGAACAGTGACGCCTTATGAAGTATTTAGTTATGGAATTGATGAGGAAGCCCAATTTATGGCTAAAAATATTCAAGAATCTTTACAAGGTGTCAGCTTTGATTTTGTAACGCCTTTTGGAACTTACCCAGTAAAATCGCCTTATGTTGGTAAGTTTAATATTTCTAATATTATGGCGGCAATGATTGCGGTGTGGAGTAAAGGTACATCTTTAGAAACGATTATTAAAGCTGTTGAAAATTTAGAACCTGTTGAAGGGCGATTAGAAGTTTTAGATCCTTCGTTACCTATTGATTTAATTATCGATTATGCACATACAGCTGATGGTATGAACAAATTAATCGATGCAGTACAGCCTTTTGTAAAGCAAAAGTTGATATTTTTAGTTGGTATGGCAGGCGAACGTGATTTAACTAAAACGCCTGAAATGGGGCGAGTTGCCTGTCGTGCAGATTATGTCATTTTCACACCGGATAATCCGGCAAATGATGACCCGAAAATGTTAACGGCAGAATTAGCCAAAGGTGCAACACATCAAAACTATATTGAATTTGATGATCGTGCAGAAGGGATAAAACATGCAATTGACATAGCTGAGCCTGGGGATACTGTCGTTTTAGCATCAAAAGGAAGAGAACCATATCAAATCATGCCAGGGCATATTAAGGTGCCACATCGAGATGATTTAATTGGCCTTGAAGCAGCTTACAAAAAGTTCGGTGGTGGCCCTGTTGATTAATAAAAGATTTATTGATGAAGGTAAAACTATTGATGTTTATTTATTCGAAGCATTAAATAACCAGATAATCATTGCTATACCAGATTGGTTTTGGTCATATCAGATGGCAATGACATTAGATGAAGAAACTTGTTTTGAAGCAATACTCATGCAATTGTTTGTTTTTAAAGAAGAGGAAGAGGCAGAATCGATTGCATCACAACTAACAGATTGGATAGAAACATATAAAAAGGAGAAAGACTAATGAACTTAAAGCAAGAAGTTGAGTCTAGAAAGACTTTTGCGATTATTTCACATCCCGATGCAGGGAAAACAACGTTAACTGAAAAACTATTGTACTTCAGTGGTGCTATTCGTGAAGCGGGTACAGTTAAAGGGAAGAAGACTGGTAAATTTGCGACAAGTGACTGGATGAAAGTTGAACAAGAGCGTGGTATTTCTGTAACTAGTTCAGTAATGCAATTTGATTACGATGATTATAAAATCAATATCTTAGATACACCAGGACATGAAGACTTTTCAGAAGATACGTATAGAACATTAATGGCAGTTGACAGTGCTGTCATGGTCATAGACTGTGCAAAAGGTATTGAACCACAAACATTGAAGTTATTTAAAGTTTGTAAAATGCGTGGTATTCCAATCTTTACATTCATTAATAAATTAGACCGAGTAGGTAAAGAACCATTTGAATTATTAGATGAAATCGAAGAGACATTAAATATTGAAACATACCCTATGAATTGGCCAATTGGTATGGGACAAAGTTTCTTTGGCATCATTGATAGAAAGTCTAAAACAATTGAACCATTTAGAGATGAAGAAAATATATTACATTTGAATGATGATTTTGAGTTGGAAGAAGATCATGCAATTACAAATGATAGTGATTTTGAACAAGCGATTGAAGAATTAATGTTGGTTGAAGAAGCGGGTGAAGCCTTTGATAATGACGCGCTGTTGAGTGGAGACTTAACACCTGTATTTTTCGGTTCAGCTTTAGCTAACTTTGGTGTACAAAATTTCTTAAATGCATATGTTGATTTTGCGCCAATGCCAAATGCGAGACAAACAAAAGAAGACGTTGAAGTAAGCCCGTTTGATGATTCATTTTCAGGATTTATCTTTAAAATTCAAGCCAACATGGACCCTAAACACCGTGATAGAATTGCCTTTATGCGTGTCGTTAGTGGTGCATTTGAACGTGGTATGGATGTTACTTTGCAACGTACTAATAAAAAGCAAAAGATCACACGTTCAACGTCATTTATGGCAGACGATAAAGAAACTGTGAATCATGCTGTAGCAGGCGATATCATTGGACTATATGATACTGGTAATTATCAAATTGGAGATACTTTAGTTGGTGGAAAACAAACCTACAGTTTCCAAGATTTACCACAATTTACGCCAGAAATTTTTATGAAAGTTTCTGCTAAAAACGTCATGAAACAGAAGCATTTCCATAAAGGTATTGAACAATTAGTACAAGAAGGTGCGATTCAATACTATAAAACATTACACACAAACCAAATTATTTTAGGTGCTGTTGGTCAGTTACAATTTGAAGTTTTCGAACATAGAATGAAAAACGAATATAATGTTGATGTTGTTATGGAGCCAGTAGGCCGTAAAATTGCACGTTGGATTGAAAATGAAGACCAAATTACAGATAAGATGAACACATCAAGATCGATTTTAGTGAAAGATAGATATGACGATTTAGTATTCTTATTTGAAAATGAATTTGCAACAAGATGGTTTGAAGAGAAATTCCCTGAAATTAAATTGTATAGTTTACTTTAACAGCTCAATTGTATAATCGAATTTGTTACATTAAAAATAATTGTTTCGTTGAAGAAAAATAAATTGTATATTTTAAAAGAAAAAGGTATACTATGATGTATCAAATGAATAACCTATGGCATTTTGTCAGAGGGGAGTAACTTAAGAATCATGACCGTATAAATGATTCGACACTTTATCGTCATTACGAAGATATCTTCCGGTAAAGTGGGCAATTTAAATTGCTTAGTGAGACCTTTGCTATTTATTTAGCATAGGTCTTTTTGTTTGTACTTAACTTATTTATTTAAAGGAGTTGTACATGTTAATGGATCCAAGTTTGATCTTACCTTATTTATGGGTACTTGTCGTTTTAGTATTTTTAGAAGGCTTATTAGCAGCAGATAACGCGATTGTTATGGCTGTAATGGTTAAGCACTTACCACCCGAACAACGTAAAAAAGCTTTGTTTTACGGTTTGTTAGGTGCATTTGTATTTAGATTTTTAGCATTATTCTTAATTAGTATTATCGCGAACTTTTGGTTTATTCAAGCTGCAGGAGCGGTTTACTTAATTTATATGTCAATCAAAAATCTGTGGCAGTTCTTTAAACACCCAGAAATTGAAAGTCCTGAAGCTGGAGATGATCATCATTATGATGAATCTGGTGAAGAGATTAAAGCAAGTAACAAATCATTCTGGGGAACTGTGTTGAAAATAGAATTTGCAGATATCGCATTTGCCATTGATTCTATGCTTGCTGCTTTAGCTATTGCTGTAACACTTCCTAAAGTTGGTATTCACTTTGGTGGTATGGACTTAGGTCAGTTCGTAGTCATGTTCCTAGGTGGAATGATTGGTGTTATTCTAATGCGTTATGCAGCAACATGGTTTGTAGAGCTATTAAACAAATATCCAGGACTTGAAGGTGCAGCCTTCGCGATCGTTGGTTGGGTAGGTGTTAAATTAGTTGTCATGGTATTAGCGCACCCAGACATCGCTGTATTGCCTGAGCACTTCCCACATGGCGTATTATGGCAATCTATTTTCTGGACAGTACTAATTGGATTAGTAATTATCGGTTGGTTAGGTTCAGTTGTTAAAAATAAAAAATCGCATAAATAATTGATGTGAAGCGGACAATCTTAATTTAGTTTAAGGTTGTCCTTTTTCATTTAATTGAGTGATTTATGAAAAATGGATTTTGAAGAATGTGAATCAAAAGATGCGATATAGTATTAAGAAAATGTGCCTTTTATATTTAGCATTTTTTCAATAGAAATTATATAGATTTTAAAGCAAATTAGGTGTTAATGTGTCATAATGATAAGTGATTTTATTGAATGGAGTGGACATTAGTGGATATTGGTAAAAAACATGTAATTCCTAAAAGTCAGTACCGACGTAAGCGTCGTGAATTCTTCCACAACGAAGACAGAGAAGAAAATTTAAATCAACATCAAGATAAACAAAATATAGATAATACAACATCAAAAAAAGCAGATAAGCAAATACATAAAGATTCAATTGATAAGCACGAACGTTTTAAAAATAGTTTATCATCGCATTTAGAACAGAGAAACCGTGATGTTAATGAGAATAAAGCTGAAGAAAGTAAAAGTAATCAGGATAGTAAGTCAGCATATAACAGAGATCATTATTTAACAGACGATGTATCTAAAAAACAAAATTCATTAGATTCAGTGGACCAAGATACAGAGAAATCAAAATATTATGAGCAAAATTCTGAAGCGACTTTATCAACTAAATCAACCGATAAAGTAGAATCAACTGAAATGAGAAAGCTAAGTTCAGATAAAAACAAAGTTGGTCATGAAGAGCAACATGTACTTTCTAAACCTTCAGAACATGATAAAGAGACTAGAATTGATTCTGAGTCTTCAAGAACTGATTCAGACAGCTCGATGCAGACAGAGAAAATAAAAAAAGACAGTTCAGATGGAAATAAAAGTAGTAATCTGAAATCTGAAGTAATATCAGACAAATCAAATACAGTACCAAAATTGTCGGAATCTGATGATGAAGTAAATAATCAGAAGCCATTAACTTTACCGGAAGAACAGAAATTGAAAAGACAGCAAAGTCAAAATGAGCAAACAAAAACCTATACATATGGTGATAGCGAACAAAATGACAAGTCTAATCATGAAAATGATTTAAGTCATCATATACCATCGATAAGTGATGATAAAGATAACGTCATGAGAGAAAATCATATTGTTGACGATAATCCTGATAATGATATCAATACACCATCATTATCAAAAACAGATGACGATCGAAAACTTGATGAAAAAATTCATGTTGAAGATAAACATAAACAAAATGCAGACTCGTCTGAAACGGTGGGATATCAAAGTCAGTCAACTGCATCTCATCGTAGCACTGAAAAAAGAAATATTTCTATTAATGACCATGATAAATTAAACGGTCAAAAAACAAATACAAAGACATCGGCAAATAATAATCAAAAAAAGGCTACATCAAAATTGAACAAAGGGCGCGCTACGAATAATAATTATAGTGACATTTTGAAAAAGTTTTGGATGATGTATTGGCCTAAATTAGTTATTCTAATGGGTATTATTATTCTAATTGTTATTTTGAATGCCATTTTTAATAATGTGAACAAAAATGATCGCATGAATGATAATAATGATGCAGATGCTCAAAAATATACGACAACGATGAAAAATGCCAATAACACAGTTAAATCGGTCGTTACAGTTGAAAATGAAACATCAAAAGATTCATCATTACCTAAAGATAAAGCATCTCAAGACGAAGTGGGATCAGGTGTTGTATATAAAAAATCTGGAGATACGTTATATATTGTTACGAATGCACACGTTGTCGGTGATAAAGAAAATCAAAAAATAACTTTCTCGAATAATAAAAGTGTTGTTGGGAAAGTGCTTGGTAAAGATAAATGGTCAGATTTAGCTGTTGTTAAAGCAACTTCTTCAGACAGTTCAGTGAAAGAGATAGCTATTGGAGATTCAAATAATTTAGTGTTAGGAGAGCCAATATTAGTCGTAGGTAATCCACTTGGTGTAGACTTTAAAGGCACTGTGACAGAAGGTATTATTTCAGGTCTGAACAGAAATGTTCCTATTGATTTCGATAAAGATAATAAATATGATATGTTGATGAAAGCTTTCCAAATTGATGCATCAGTAAATCCAGGTAACTCGGGTGGTGCTGTCGTCAATAGAGAAGGAAAATTAATAGGTGTAGTTGCAGCTAAAATTAGTATGCCAAACGTTGAAAATATGTCATTTGCAATACCTGTTAATGAAGTACAAAAGATTGTAAAAGATTTAGAAACAAAAGGTAAAATTGACTATCCCGATGTAGGTGTTAAAATGAAGAATATTGTCAGTCTAAATAGTTTTGAAAGACAAGCAGTTAAATTGCCAGGAAAAGTTAAGAACGGTGTTGTTGTAGATCAAGTTGACAACAATGGTTTAGCAGATCAATCTGGTCTGAAAAAAGGTGATGTAATTACTGAATTAGATGGCAAACTTTTAGAAGATGATTTACGCTTTAGGCAGATTATATTTAGTCATAAAGATGACTTGAAATCAATTACAGCGAAGATTTATAGAGATGGTAAAGAGAAAGAAATTAATATTAAACTAAAATAATGTTGAGGTGAACAACGTGTCAATTTTTAGCCAGTTTTTAAAAAGATCAAGCCCTCAACAAGGTATTGTATTGTACTATATCGTCGCAATTGTCATTGCATTTTTATTATTAAACTTACCGTATGTTCATAAACCAGGTGTAGAAGTAAATCCAATTGACACATTATTTGTTGCCGTATCCGGAATTAGTGTTACTGGATTGTCTCCGATAAGTATTGTCGATACCTATTCTACATTTGGACAATTAATTATCCTCGTGATATTAAATATTGGTGGAATTGGCGTCATGGCAATTGGTACGATGTTATGGGTGGTACTAGGTAAACATATTGGAATTAGAGAACGTCAGTTAATTATGTTAGATAATAACAAAAACACAATGAGTGGTACCGTCAAATTGATTATTGATATTGTAAAATCAATATTTGTAATCGAACTCGTAGGAGCCATGTTATTAGCATTTTACTTTTATCGAGATAATCCAGATTTAAAATATGCAATCATGCAAGGTGTTTTTGTTTCTATTTCTGCCACTACCAATGGTGGATTAGATATTACAGGTAAGTCATTAATTCCTTATGCACATGATTATTTTGTACAAGCGATAGTTATATTTTTAATAATTTTAGGATCAATCGGCTTCCCAGTATTATTAGAAGTTAAAGCTTATATTCAAAATAGGGTTACTAATTTTAGATTTTCATTATTTACTAAAATTACGACATCAACATATTTATTCCTATTTATTGTTGGGGTATTAGCCATTCTATTATTTGAACATAACCATGCGTTCAAAGGTTTAAGTTGGCATCAATCGTTATTCTATTCGCTGTTTCAATCAGCGACTACAAGAAGTGCGGGTCTTCAAACAATTGATGTGACAACACTAAGTGACCCCACTAATATTATCATGGGTATTTTAATGTTTATAGGATCTTCGCCAAGTTCGGTTGGTGGCGGTATTCGTACAACAACTTTCGCTATTTTAATTTTGTTTTTAATTAACTTTAGTAATAATGCCGATAAAACATCCATTAAAGTTTACAATAGAGAAGTACACATTATGGATATTCAACGTTCATTTGCAGTATTTACAATGGCGACAATTTTAACATTTTTAGGAATGCTAATTATATCAGCTACTGAAAATGGTAAGCTTACATTTTTACAAGTATTTTTTGAAGTCATGTCTGCATTTGGAACTTGTGGACTATCGCTTGGTGTCACAAGTGATATTAGTGATATTTCTAAGGTCGTACTAATGATACTCATGTTTATAGGACGTGTTGGCTTAATATCATTTATCATTATGATAGCAGGACGTCGAGAACCAGATAAATTCCATTATCCAAAAGAACGTATTCAAATAGGATAATATAATAGCAATCTAAGTTTAGTTAATGTAGATTTTAACTGGAACTTAGATTGCTTTTTTAGTTTGTATTTTTAACTTATTTTATAAGACGATTGGTTTCGAAAATGGTAAACTAGTAACAATGAGAGGTGTAACATGATGGAAAAAAATGAAAACATTAATGTAGAGATTTTAACTACGTCAGATATGCATAGTCATTTCTTAAATGGTGATTATGGTTCAAATATTTATAGAGCTGGTACTTATGTTAACCAAGTAAGAGCACAAAATCATCGCGTCATTTTATTAGATAGTGGCGGAAGTTTAGCTGGCTCGTTAGCGGCCTATTATTATGCTATTGTTGCACCTTATAAACGACATCCAATGATAAAGTTAATGAACAGAATGCATTATGATGCTAGCGGTGTGAGTCCAAGTGAATTCAAGTTTGGTTTATCATTTTTAACTCGTTCAATTGCTTTGGCACGTTTTCCATGGTTATCAGCAAATATTGAATACAATGTTACTAAGGAGCCTTATTTTTCAACTCCATATTGTATTAAACATTTTGGTGACTTAAAAATTGCTATCGTAGGCGTCACAGCAGATGGTTTAATGGAAAATGAGTATTCTGAAATGGAGCAAGATGTATCTATTGAAAAGACATTAGTGGCATCAAAACGTTGGATTAGATATATCCATGAAGTTGAAGAGCCAGATTTTTTGATTGTAATTTATCATGGTGGATTGAATAAAATTAGTAATAGTACGAAAAATAAAAAGGCAAGTTCGAATGAAGCTGAAAAATTAATGGAAGAACTCGGTGTTATAGATTTAATGATTACAGCTCATCAGCATCAAACAATAGTAGGTCAAGATCATGAAACGTATTATGTTCAGGCTGGTCAAGATGCCAAAGAGCTTGTACATCTTTCGATTAATTTTAAAAAGAGAACAACAACTTATGATGTTGAAAGCATTGATTCTAAAGTGATTGACTTAAATGAGTATGAAGAGGATCAAGAATTATTAGATTTAACATTCTATGATAGAAAAGCAGTGGCTTATTGGTCACAGGAAATCATAAGTGATAAAGGTTTGATGTTATCAGTAAATGGGTTACAAGATTTAGTCTGTCAAACACATCCATTTTCGCAATTATTACATGATGCAATTCACCTTGCATTTGATAATGATATAACATGTGTTCACGTGCCTATGAACGGAGAGAAGGGGTTGAGTGGACAGATTCGAAATGAAGATTTGTATCATGCATACCCATATCCAGATAAGCCAATGGATATGACAATTAGTGGTCAAAATATCAAAGATATATTGGAGTATAGTTATTCACATTTAGATTTTGTTAACGAGCAATTAAGCTTAACAATTATTGATGAAACGTTATGTACAATGTGGCAAGGATTCAATTATGAGATTGATATGAATCAAGAACCTGGGCAACGAGTAATGTTAGATCAAATTGATTTGACTAAGAGTTATAGAGTTACAATGACTGACTATTGTTATCGTAACTACAAGAATTATTTAAAAAATGCTATTATACATGAATCATACGATGAAACAATGAGTACATTAATTGCAGAGAAGTTAAGAGATCCGAATTATCGTATTTCATGTAGTGATAATTTTATAGTTAAAAACAGGTAAATATTGCTATGTAATAAATTAATTATAAGTTCAACAAGTATAAAAACCTTTCTTAGAGAAGATTATCTAGGAAAGGTTTTTAGAATTTTAAAATTGATATAAAAGAACAGTGAAATTCTCATTCATTATATATAAGTAAACAAAAAAGCTAAAATGGTATATACCATTTTAGCAAGTAACGGAAACGGAGGGATTCGAACCCTCGCGCCGCTTTCGCGACCTACACCCTTAGCAGGGGCGCCTCTTCAGCCAACTTGAGTACGTTTCCAATGGCTCCACAGGTAGGACTCGAACCTACGACCGATCGGTTAACAGCCGATAGCTCTACCACTGAGCTACTGTGGATTAATTTGTATGTGTTTGAATATCAAGCACAAATATTATTATAACAAGATTAAGTTAATTTGCAATAGATACCTTAAAAAAATATGCAGAACATTTACACTATATTTATAAAACATTCCGCATATTTTAAAAATAAACAATTTATTTATCTTCAAATAAAGAATAGCGTGTCAATGCTTCAAACACATTCAATGTGGCTTTATTATAATCTATTGGTTGGTCGGGATTTTTTGATATCATGCGAGATTGTTTATCTACCATGTAATAGTAAAAAATGGAATTGTTATATTGATGCCATAAACTGTGGTATGAAACATGAAGAATGATTGATTCATTATTAATAAATGTCACTTTACATTTACGATTTTTTAATTCTTTAATACTTTCGATATAATGCATATTTAACCAAATATTTTCATTTTGTCTGTCAGAATGTGTTGGGAAAAAATAAGTTGGAAATAATGGTGTTAGTAAAATAGGTGGTTTACTAGAAATGCCAGTAATGCGGTTTGTCTTTGCTTTCTTGCCAAGATAAGTATTACCATAAAATTTGCAAGAGCGTTCAATGATTTTCTGGACTTTAAAAGGATTTTGAATACGCGTTTTGTCAAACCGAATTATTTCACTACCGTTTCTTTGATCGTCATCATCAAATGCTGGTCGAATAACCATGTCTCCTTTGCGTATCACATAAATATTTTGAGAATACATAAGCAAAACCTCGCTTTATTAAGTTTTAAACCATTAATATAAAAATACAATTAATGATATAAATATATTTTATAATAAAATTCTGAGTTGTCAAGTTATTATTTTGGTGAAAATGTACAATAATTTTTAACTAATAGTCAGAATATTCATTGATTTCAAAATTAGAAAAATGTATACTTATTATAAATTAAAGAAAGGTAGTGGTTTCTATGAAATACAATACTAATGTTAAACATACAACTTTAGAAGCGTTTGTCACAACTGTCAATGATTTGGGTATTGAATTAATTATCAATGAAGCACTTCGAGAGGTAAGAAAACGACAGCTCATAGAACTTATAGATGACGCACTCGTCAATAAAGATGAAGCAGCATTTAATCAATATACGGCAGAATACAAAAATTTGGAGGCATTTCTCGGTGAATAACATTGATTCGAATTCCATAACGCAATCATAAAAGGACTATTCTTAACATCTCATACATGTAAGAATAGTCCTTTAATCGTTTATGACATTAATCTAATTAATTCATGTCTATCTATGTCACCGAAATAATGATATAAATCATATTCTGATAGTGCTTCTTCTATGTGCTCAAAGTCGTGTAGACAGCCAACTAATGCATTTTCAAGATCAGTGACATCTCCGACACCAAAGAAATCACCGAATATTTTTGCATGTTCGATTTTACCTCGTTTAACATCAAACTTAATTTGTACAAATCCTTTTTCAAATTTTTCCTCGCGTTCAAAGTTATATTTAGGGTTTCTACCATAATTCCATTCCCAAGTTCTATATTTGTCGTTACTTAACTTTTCAATATTTTCCCAATCTTCATCCGTTAATTTATATTCTTCTACTTCAGTTTCTCCAAAGATAGTTTTCAAGATGATTTTTTTAAATTCTTCAATTTCTAAAGGGTCATTTAAAAATTCTTGAATGTTTGCTACCCGTTTACGAACAGATTTAATACCTTTTGATTTAATCTTAGCTGGATTAACTTTTAGTGCATTCTGAACTTCGTCTAAATCACTATTTAACATCAACGTACCATGACTAAACATTCTATTTTTAACTTTAACCATAGCATTCCCTGAGATTTTCGCTTGTCCAACTTGAATATCGTTACGACCAGTTAATTCAGCATTTACGCCTAAAGATTGTAATGCTTGAACAATTGGTTCAGTGAATTTTTGGAAATTGTGGAAACTGTTACCATCATCATCTGTTATAAAACTAAAGTTTAAATTGCCAGTATCATGATAAACAGCGCCACCACCAGAAATTCTTCTTACTACATCGATGTTGTGAGCATCGATATATGTCTGATTTACTTCCTCTATCGTATTTTGATTCTTTCCAACAATGATAGATGGTCTATTTATGTAAAATAAAAAGTAACTTTCTTCTGCTGGTAAATTTTTTAAAACATATTCTTCCATTGCTAAGTTTAAAGTTGGATCTGTAATATTATTATTACTAATGAATTTCATTACAATCTC
The DNA here is from genome assembly GCF_016743875.1 of Staphylococcus sp. T93. NCBI lineage: Bacteria > Bacillati > Bacillota > Bacilli > Caryophanales > Staphylococcaceae > Staphylococcus > Staphylococcus sp. T93. The sequence continues at coordinate 452,093 of NZ_CP068247.1, forward strand.
TCCCTTATATCTATATATATTCTCTACTTATTTATGCCTTAACTTTGCTCAAAATGCCAATTATATACTCACAAATCATTCTAAATATCGGCTTAAAGTTACATTTTATTATTTTTGATTGTTAATAGTTTATTTGTTAAGTGAATTTTAGTACAATATAATTTAGTTATGATTTAAGGAGGACTTAAAATGACTGTTGCAGAAGTGGGTAACATTGTTGAGTTTATGGATGGATTAAGAGGTCGTGTTGAAAAAATCAACGATAACTCTGTTATTGTTGACTTAACAATTATGGAAAATTTTAATGACCTTGATTTACCGGAAAAAACTGTTATCAATCATAAACGATATAAGATTGTTGAATAAGAAGGTAAGTTATAATGAATAAAATCTCGAAGGCTTTAACTTGGTTTATTATAAGTTTCATTATATTTCATCTCATATTATTTATTATGTGGGGCGAACACCAAGAATACTGGTATTTATATACAGGTATAATGCTAATTGCTGGTATCAGTTATGTATTTTATCAAAGAGATATTGAATCTAAGCGGTTGCTTACATCAATTGGTGTTGGTATTATTACGGCAATTATTTTAATTATGCTTCAACTTTTATTCTCACTTATAACTTCTAATTTAAGTTATAGTTCATTAATTAAAGAATTAGCAAGAACAGGTGTCAATTGGAAGTGGCAAATGTTAGTAACTTTACTTTTTGTCATTCCATGTCACGAGTTATATATGAGAACTGTTTTACAAAAAGAATTAACACATTTTTCAATACCGAAATGGGTAGCTATATTAATAACTGCAATTTGTTCTAGTTCATTATTTATTTATTTAGATAATTGGTGGATAGTAACATTTATATTTGTTGCACAAGTGATATTATCATTAAGTTATGAGTATACTCGACGTATAGCAACAACATCCGTTGCACAAATTGTAGCTATTATATTGTTATTAATTTTTAATGCTTAAATAAGCTTTTCTTAGACGTATGTGTTCTAAGAAAAGCTTTTTTGCTTAAGAATAGCAATACGAAGATTCGAGGCATGCTTCATTATAGTGGTAATATTTTTTAACAGCAAGCGGTTATTATTGAGATTAGGTTTTAGTCAGTTTTTATTACTAAATATTTTATAAAAATGGTATAATATTTTTGAGCAAGTTGAATTGATGGTGGCTATCTGAGTAAAGGGGGGTGGTGCCTATGGCATTACTTAACACTTTTGAAAGGAAAAGCCTATTGTGATATCTATTGCAAACGCATTACATTTAATGTTAAGTTTCGGTATGTTTATCGTCACTTTCATTGGTATAGTAGTAGCAATAATAAATTTAAGCAATAAAAAATAACCATCATTTCAAAACTTTGACATAGAATGATGGTTAAAGAAAATCTCATTTAGTCACCGTCTTTTTAACGGGCTCATTAGGCGACATGTTCCTGCATGTCGTCTTTTTACATTTTTATAGTAACATATCTTTTATTTAATTGTCTATTTTTATTAGATGTGTAACAAAATTTTGAAGTATTTTCCGTATATTGCCTGCTAAACATGTCAGATTTGAAAGGAAAATCATACTGTGGTAGAAATCAATTATGATTATATGGTAGTACTTATAAATAAGTGATTTCTATTGAATATGTAATGAAGTTCATATATTAATATAACTTTCATTGATATAGAAGTCGCAATGATTAATTTAAACAATAAAAAACAACCATCATTTCCAAACTTTGACAACGAATGATGGTTAAAGAAAATCTCATTTAGTCACCGTCTTTTTAACGGGCTCAATAGGCGACATGTTCCTGCATATCGTCTATTTATACACTGCACAATTTAATAATAATACAATTATACTTTGATGTCCATTTAACATAAAGTGGTTGAAATTTGCAGCAAATAAATTAACCTTGACTATTTTCAGAAAATTCTGTATAAATAACGAAAAAGAGATATGGATTAAATATGAAGAGGTGTTTTTATAGAAGAATAAAATTTTTGGCACTATATTATATTTAACTTTAGCACTTGGATTATCAACAGCAGCTTATGCATCTACAGAATACGCAGAAGGAGGCACTTGGAGTCATGGTGTCGGCAGTAAGTATGTTTGGTCGTATTATTATCATGGTCATAAAGGACATGGTGCAACAGCTATTGGAAAATATAGATCATTTAGTGGTTATACAAGAGCTGGTGTAAAAGCAAAAGCATCAGCTACTAAACATAATTGGTGGGTCAATAGAGCGTATTATAACATTTATTAAATACTAAAAAATCATAGAAAATAAACAACGCAAGAGGTACAACATGAAATGGTTCAAATTAATACTTGATGTTACAATCTTCATTCTGATTGCTATATTGTTATTTGTTTATACATATAAAGAAAACGAAGAAATATTGCCTGATACTAAATACCCTATAGCGGTAACTGACTGGAATAAAAAATATAGTAAAAATGAGATTTATAAACGTATAGATCAATTCGCTAAAAATGAGAACGTAGCAATCTATAAATCAACTTCAAATTATACAAACAAAAACGTAGATAAAGATATATATGTATTTAATAAATCAAAAGCAGCAACTATCACTCCTTTTAATGCTAAATATAACATTCATTATTTAAGTGACGACGAAGTATTAAAAAAAGATATCAAAGGGAGTTATTTTGTAAAAGACAAAAATTTTGACGTGTCTAAATTCATAAATTTTTTAAAAGAATATGGTGTTACTGCTGAATCATACAAAATAGATCATATGATGATTGCCGTTGGTGTCATTAAACAAATGAATATAGTAGTTCCATTATCCTCACTTTTAATCGTTTATTTTATTTATTATATTTTCGAAAAGAACATTAATTTCAAAGCGTATGCGATTAAGTATTTAAATGGTTTTACATTAAGAAAAATAATTTTCGAAAATTTTTCAAAGAAATGCACGTATTGGGTAACGTTAATCATAACTCAAATTCTTTTAACTACAAGTGTACTTTGGATATTAAATTACACGGGTAATTTAGATTTATTCATATTAAGAATAGTTCTGCTTTCATGTCTTTTCATTTTAACGATTAGTGTTATTAATTTATGGACTTTCTTAATGTTACTAAATTTAAATATTGCAAATATGATTAAAGGTAAGCAGCACTTTAAAACAATTCGTTTTATTAATACAGTTTGTAAAAGTATTCTCTTAGTACTAATAGCTAATGTAATGATAGAAAATACTAGTGTTATTAAAGATTTGAATAAAATAAAAGAAACTGAGAAATATTGGAATGTATTAGATGATTATTACACGATTGAATTTGCACCTTATCACGAAACAAAACAAAGTTTGATTGATAATATGGTGCGATCAGAACAATTAGTAAAGGCTAGTGAAGCAGAAAATAATGCGATTTTATTCAAACCAAAGGGTGACTCCGTTGACAATGACAACTTTTCGCCTGATGAGGGGAATGTAATATTAGTAAATAATCAGTTCTGGTCGATTTATTACAAGCAGTTTCAACCTGATATTCCGATAAAAAATCAAAAAAATAATGTCGAAGTAATTATTCCACAAAAGTTTCATGCAATGCGTAATGAAATCAATCAAGCATATCATTCATGGTTTGAATTTGTACAAAATAAAAATAATAAAGAGAATAAGTTATCTATACAGTTTATCAACAAAAATGATTGTCGAATTTTTTCATTTGATGCACGAGATAGTCGCCATTTGTCATTTATAGAGGCGCCAATCATTGTGAATGTTCAGGCATCAGATTTATCGAATGATTTTTATTATGCCATGATCAGTCAAGGCGGGTATTTATTCAAAAATTATGACGCGCTAGTAAAAAATATTGAAAAGTATCATCTTGATGGGGAAATCAGTGGAATAACCAATTATAAAGATAGCGTGATGGAAATGTATCATGAAAACAATTTGAAATTAACAGTACTCAACTTTTCACAAATCATTATCGCAATCATTTTAATAATTATTATTTTATTTGATGTGAAATATTATTTTGAACAGCATCGAAAATTACTCGTAATCAAAAAGCTATATGGTTATTCAACATTAAGAGCCAATTACCAATACTTATTAATAAATAATATAGTTGTTATTTTTATTGGAATATTGACGAATGTAATTTTACATTCTCACTATATAATGATGTTATTTGCAACGATTCTTGTCGTTCAAATATTATTGCAGATTTGCAGCCTATACTATCATGGCCGACGTTTTAATGAAGTTATCAAGGAGTTTTAACTATGAAATTTATCATTGCAATATTATTAGGATTAATATTATCCATTACTATTGCTTTTACAATCATACATCATCCTATACTTGATCGTTTTAATCCTTTCTTAAAAACGGAGTATAGTTATGCCAAAGTGCCAAAAGGTACGCAACAATATGTTAATATTACGGCTTATAGTGAAAGAGGGGAAAAGCTTGATTATAAATTAACATTTAATGGATTTTCACCTAGTAGAACGTATGTCGAAATAAAGCATAAAGGGCAATATGTCATATCGATCACATATGTTGAAAAAGAGGATACACCAAAAGAGGTAAGACAAGAATGATAGAATTAAAAGATTTAACCATACAAAAAGGTAATACACATATTTTGAAGAAACTTAATTTGAAATTTCAATGTGGAAAATCATATGCACTTATTGGTAAAAGTGGATGCGGTAAATCTACATTATTAAATACTATTGCTGGACTTGAAAAAACAGGAAAACAATATGTCTATTTTAATGGTCAATTAGAACAATTTAAATCTAATTTTTACAGAGATAAATTAGGATATTTATTTCAAAATTATGGATTAATCGATAATTTGACAGTAAATGAAAATTTAGATATTGGATTAGCATATAAAAAAATAAGTAAGAAAGAAAAAGAACAAATAAAGATACGTTATATAGAACAGTTTGGTCTGTCAAACAGTTTAAAAAGAAAAGTTCATACGCTAAGTGGAGGTGAACAACAACGTGTCGCTTTAATTAGAATGATGTTAAAAGATCCGATTGTTATGTTAGCTGATGAACCAACGGGTGCGTTAGATCCTAAAACAGGACAGATGATTATTCAATCATTATTTGGTTTGGTCGATGAAAATAAAGTGCTGATTTTAGCAACACATGATATGGCTATTGCAAATCAATGTGACGAAATAATAGATTTAGAACAGTATAGAAAAGTAGCATCTATGTGATATCCAAAAGATAAAATTAAAAGCCAATCAATGGGAAATGTTGACTTCAACACTCCGTTTGATTGGCTTTTATACTGTGTTACTAAGTTATGAAAGTAACAACGGCAAACTGAAAAAAAGCAATATAATAATATTTAATACGATTAGTAATAAATGTAATTGATTTTTCGTTTTAATATAGCAAAAAACAATGACTAAAGATAACAACAATATCATGATTGCACCTGGGAAGAACCATAATGCTGAAGCTGTGTACCAAATCATTGGTAACGCCATAATAATAAAAGATATAAGACAAGAAAGGATACCAATAATATTATAAGTTCTAGTCAAAATTACACCTCCAATTTTCACTTTAAAATGACATGCGTAAAACAATCATTTTAAATACATTATACAATAAAATTAAATTGTGCGGTAGAAGAATTTGAAATTAAATTGAATTGTTTTTGGTAGTTGGTATATTTATAACACTCTGCAAAAGAATGTAGCAAAATTAGATAAATTAGATTATTTAAAATTATGCGTGATATTATTATTTTTATCATGCAAATAATTATAATAACAATATTTAATTATTGTATTTACAGTTGATTAATAGCGTTGTGAAGTATAAAATTATTTTGTAAAACAATTTTGTTATTAAGAGGTGCGCTATGGAAAAGGGGATTTTCAATTACGATAATGCGAATGTATTAAAATTAGATACTAATCAGTTAAATGAAAACATAAAAGTCATTGACGATATATTTAAAAATTATGAGCAGATAGAGCCAACTATAGAAGTCGAAAATGGAAATACAAAATTAAAATTAAATGGATATTTTATTGCGTCAATTATAAGCCCATTAAATTTAAATAAACTTAATAATTTATATGTTGAAGAAGAATTTTATCATACATATAACGAATTAATTGTTAAATATACTGAGGTAAAGGAATAATTATAATGAAAAAAATATTTATGATGGTACATGAGTTAGATGTGAATAAAGGTGGTATGACCTCTTCGATGTTCAATAGAAGTAAAGAGTTTTATGATGCGGACATACCTGCTGATATTGTTACTTTCGATTACAAAGGAAACTATGATGAAATTATTAAAGCTTTGAAAAAACAAGGTAAAATGGATCGAAGAACGAAAATGTATAATGTATTTGAGTATTTTAAACAAATTTCAAATAATAAACATTTTAAGTCTAATAAATTGTTATATAAACATATTTCAGAAAGACTAAAAAATACGATTGAAATTGAAGAGAGTAAAGGTATTTCAAGATATTTTGATATAACGACTGGTACATATATTGCCTACATTAGAAAAAGTAAATCTGAAAAAGTGATTGATTTCTTTAAAGATAATAAACGAATTGAACGGTTTAGTTTTATAGATAATAAAGTGCATATGAAGGAAACATTTAATGTAGATAATAAAGTTTGTTATCAAGTATTTTATGATGAAAAGGGATACCCATATATTTCAAGGAATATTAATGCTAATAATGGTGCTGTAGGTAAAACTTATGTGTTAGTTAATAAAAAAGAATTTAAAAACAATTTAGCACTGTGTGTTTACTATTTAGAAAAACTAATAAAAGATTCTAAAGATAGTATTATGATTTGTGATGGACCAGGGAGTTTTCCAAAAATGTTTAATACAAATCATAAAAATGCTCAGAAATATGGCGTTATTCATGTTAATCATCATGAAAATTTCGATGATACGGGTGCATTTAAAAAAAGTGAGAAATATATTATTGAGAATGCGAATAAAATTAACGGTGTAATTGTATTAACAGAGGCACAAAGATTAGATATTCTTAATCAATTTGATGTAGAAAATATTTTCACTATTAGCAATTTTGTTAAGATACATAATGCTCCAAAACATTTTCAAACTGAAAAAATCGTAGGTCATATTTCTAGAATGGTACCAACGAAGCGAATTGATTTGCTTATTGAAGTGGCTGAGTTAGTCGTAAAAAAAGATAATGCTGTTAAATTTCATATATATGGAGAAGGATCTGTCAAAGATAAAATAGCTAAAATGATTGAAGATAAAAATTTAGAAAGAAATGTTTTTCTTAAAGGATATACAACAACTCCACAAAAATGCTTGGAAGATTTTAAATTAGTCGTTTCTACATCTCAATATGAAGGTCAAGGGTTAAGTATGATAGAAGCAATGATTTCTAAAAGGCCTGTTGTTGCCTTTGACATCAAATACGGACCAAGTGATTTTATAGAAGATAATAAAAATGGTTATTTAATAGAAAACCATAATATTAACGACATGGCTGATAAAATACTTCAGCTTGTTAATAATGATGTATTAGCAGCGGAGTTTGGTTCGAAAGCGAGAGAAAACATTATAGAAAAATATTCAACGGAATCAATATTAGAAAAATGGTTAAATCTTTTCAATAGCTAAATGAAAAAATCCTAGGTATTCATGAGTACCTAGGATTTTTACGCATGATAAATACAAAAAAAGAGAGGATAGTCCTCTCAAACAATAGTTAATAAAATTGTAGCCATTTCTTCCAGCTGTAACTACTAATACAAGCTAAGTTCATTACGATATGTATGATTTCAAATTCATAACCACTTACATATCCTCTTGTAAGTTTAAGTGTGAAGATTGAGCCTAACATAACACAAATATAAAAAACATTAACATAAGGCGTTAAAAAGCCGATAATAAGTGCTAAACCTCCAACAACTTCACCAATTGACATCAATACTGCGATGGTAGGTGGTAAACCTAAAGAGCCTAAGAAGTGAATTGTTCCATCTAAATCAACAAATTTCAAAGTACCATGCACTAAGAATGATGTTGCTAACATCCATCTAATTAAAAGCATACCTAATTTCATCATGTCACCTCCAACATTCATATTTTTAAAACATAGTCCAAATTATATTTGTAAACATGTGGAAAGTAAAGATTTTTTATAAGATTAATTATTAAATATTTATTAAATATTCTATTGTATTGAACAATTGTTGTAGAAAGATGTTTAAGTCATCAGTTACTTTTTGTATTTATAAATAAAGATTAGTACAGCATAGTGCAAAGATTATAGGGAAATGAATTAACTATTGCATCGCTATTTATGAATCGTAAACACTATTATGAAATTGCGAGAGTAGTATGGACAATTAGAATGATGGTTTGAGATAAATGAGTGTTATTAACCAGTGCGTCATTTTCAAAATTAGATGCCATTTGCTGTTTATAATAAGAAGATTTGATAATTAACTATGATAAGAAAAAATAATAATCCCCTAAATACATTATAAACAAATTAAATGATAAAATAATAATATATATTTCTACTAAAGTTGTTTGGAGGTAAATGTGTGAATAGGAATATCGTTAAACTAGTTGTGTTCATGCTAATTTTAGTTGTAGCAGTAGCGGGTTGTGGTCAAAAAGATACTGAAGAGAAAACTGAAATGACGACAATAAAAGATGAATTAGGAACTGAAAAAATTAAGAAAAATCCTAAACGTGTTGTTGTATTAGAATATAGTTTTGCTGATTATTTAGCAGCATTAGATATGAAACCTGTTGGTATTGCAGATGATGGCAGCACTAAAAATATAACAAAGTCAGTAAGAGATAAGATTGGGGCATATGAATCGGTTGGATCTAGACCGCAACCGAATATGGAAGTGATAAGTAAATTAAAACCGGATTTGATCATTGCAGATGTTAGCAGACATAAGAAAATCAAATCAGAATTGAGCAAAATTGCTCCGACAATCATGTTAGTTAGCGGTACGGGAGATTATAATGCAAATATTGAAGCATTTAAAACAGTCGCTAAAGCAGTAGGCAAAGAGAAAGAAGGCGAGAAGCGTCTGGAAAAGCATGATAAAATATTAGCGGAGATTAGAAAGAAAATTGAACAGAGTACGTTAAAATCTGCATTTGCATTCGGTATCTCAAGAGCAGGTATGTTTATTAATAATGAAGATACATTTATGGGACAATTCTTAATTAAAATGGGTATTCAACCTGAAGTCACAAAAGACAAAACTACGCATGTTGGTGAACGCAAGGGTGGTCCTTATATATATTTAAATAATGAAGAACTTGCCAATATCAATCCAAAAGTTATGATTTTAGCCACTGACGGAAAAACGGACAAAAATAGAACGAAATTCATTGATCCTGCAGTTTGGAAATCATTAAAAGCTGTGAAAGATAACAAAGTTTATGACGTTGACCGAAATAAGTGGTTGAAATCAAGGGGGATTATCGCAAGTGAAAGTATGGCAGAAGATTTAGAAAAAATTGCAGAAAAAGCAAAATAAAAATACAGCGCTACTCGTAAATCATATAAGAGTGGCGCTGTATTTTTAATTATGTTTATTATCTGTCGGATGTGATGATTTACCTGAAAGTTTATTTCGAATAAATTTAATTACATAACCGACAAGGATTGTTTTAACAGTTCTTTTAATGAATTGGCGCATCGTTACATACCTCATTTCTCTATATCTTACGAACTATATACCCATTCATATATGCTTTTTAAACGTCATTGTCACAATTTAATTTTTAGGGAATATAATATAACCATCTTTATCTGCTTTTTTAGTAAAAATGACAAAAATTGCATGTATTATTGAGATGATGGTAGGGATACCTGTCCAGAAAAATAATAAGTGAAAAAGACCTTGTCCAAATTTATCAGCATAAAATTTATGAATACCTAAACCTCCAAGAAATAATGCAACAATAACATAAATGGCTTTATTGACTTTCATTTGTAAATCCTCCTTAACTATAATTCTACTTAAATTCGTTGTGAAAACCAATATTTCTAACTTTAGAATTTTCAAACTTTCTAAAATTATAAGTATATCTTTTTAAAATAAGCTAGAATTTCTATATAATAAATGTTAATAACGTAAAAGGGAATGATGACATAGTGATACGTCAAGCACGTCCAGAGGACCGATTTGATATTGCGAAGTTAGTTTATATGGTTTGGGATGATATGGAATTAGAATTGGTAAAGCATCTACCTAAAGACATGGTATTAGATGCAATTGAAAAAAGCTGTGTTGATGCAACATATCGAACTTTTTATCAGCATATTTTAGTTTATGAAGTAGAAAATAAAGTAGCAGGTTGTATTATTAGCTATAGTGGTGAAAATGAATTGAAATACGAAAAAGCATGGGAACTACTTGACTTGCCAGAAAAAATAAAACAATATGGCACGCCATTACCTGTAAAAGAAGCTAAAGACGATGAGTATTATATAGAAACAATTGCGACATTTGCAGCATATAGAGGTAGAGGCATCGCGACAAAGTTATTAACGTCATTACTTGAATCAAATACACATGTTAAATGGAGTTTGAATTGCGATATTAATAATGAAGCAGCATTAAAGTTATATAAAAAAGTAGGCTTTATATCTGATGGACAGATTGAATTATACAAGCACATGTATCATCATTTAATTGTTAAATAAAATACTCGACAGTTCGATGTAAGTCGATTGCCGAGTAGTATCATTTTCTATTAAATGCCTGCAAATAATGCACTAATATAAATACCTAATGCATATAATAAACCGAAAAATGTATTTGTTTTACCAGCAGCAGCCATTGCTGGCATCATTGTAGGCGGTGTATCATTCTTCTTGAAACGTCTGATAACTTTAACAGGCATTGGGAATGATAACAACGCAAGTAAGTAAAATAATGAGCCACCAGGTTTAATAATGATCGTAAGTACAATAAAGGCATAAGCGATAAAGTACATGATTGCCATAAATGTTAAAGAAGCATTTTTACCTAATAGAATGGGTAAAGTTTTGCGACCACTTGCTTTATCTTTGACACGGTCGCGAATATTGTTAGCCATATTAATTAAACCGATAGTGATTACTATAGGTACACTTAACCAAATTACATAACTTTGAATATTGCCAGTTTGAATAAAGAATGCAATAACGATAATAAACATACCCATAAATACGCCTGAGAATAATTCACCGAAAGGCGTCCATGAAATAGGGAAAGGGCCACCTGTATATAGGTAACCAACAGCCATACATACTAATCCAACTGGTAATAACCAAAATGAAGAGTTAGCAGCTAAAAACAAACCTAATATTGCTGCTAAGATGTAAAATGCAATGGCTAATCGTAGCACAAGCTCTGGGCTCATACCGTTGCGAACAATGGCACCACCAATGCCTACAGATTCATGATCATCGAGGCCTTTTTTATAATCATAGTATTCATTAAACATATTAGTTGCTGCTTGAATAAGTAAGCATGCTAGTAACATGGCAATGAATAGGCTGATTTTAATATGATCTTCGCTACCAAGAAAATATATTTTAGATGCTGCTGTACCAACTAAAACGGGTACTACGGAAGCAGTTAATGTATGAGGACGCATTAAATGCCAATATTTCTTAACTGTAGAATATTGCTGATATTGATTACTCATTGAATACAAAACCTCTTTAAATCATATTTTTTATAACAAAGATATTTTAATAGAAAGTAGCATAAAGGTCAATTGACGTGAAAAATTGCAAGATAAGTTTAAGCAATTCTTGTAACACAATTATCCAAAAATGATACAATATAATAATGAGTGAAAAAAGACGAAGAAAGAAGTGAAATGGATGGCTACGGGCGTATTAGAGGACGATATTGTCAAAGAGATATATGGCAGCTCAAAGGAATGGGTTTCAGTTGAAGTGAAATTATCACAGTCACTAGACCCGAGCACATTATTTCATCTCACTGACAATGAGGCAGGAGATCGCTTTTATATGCGTTTGAATGATAATCGAACGTCATATTTTGGCTACAAAGCAATTCAATTATTCAAAAATAATTCTAAAAATAAACAATCTATTTTTAAAGACTGGGAAAAATTAAAACATAACATCACATTTATACATCCGCAATCTGAGAAACATCATCTTCGAGTTGTTGGAGGGTTCCAATTTTCAAGTCATAAATCAGATGATGAATGGCGAGAGTTTGGACTAAATCATTTTGTATTACCTGAAGTTTTAATTTCAACTGATAATAATGGGACATTTTTAACTTATACAGTTAAAAGGGAAAGTTTTACTGTTGAGGCATTGAACGATTTAATGGATTTGTTCAACAATATATCGGACATAGATGTGGACGAGCAAATTGGGGAAATTACTAGAAATGAAGATATTTATAAAGATGACTGGCGTCAACTTGTAGTAGAAGCTATAGAATCTATTAATAATGAAGAAAAAATTGTACTAGCACGTAGACGGTTAATAAAGTTCGATAAAGATATCAGTATTCCATATATTCTAAAGCAAGCATATTCTAAAGAAAAAAACAGTTATATATTCTTGTTAGAATCACAAGATTCTATATTCTTTTCACAAACACCTGAACAATTAATAAAGGTCAATAATAAAATACTATCGACTAAAGCTGTAGCAGGTACAATTAAACGTTCACAAGATGAGGACGAAGATACAAAAAATGTTGAAGCATTTTTAAAAGATAATAAAAACTTAATCGAACATCGATTTGTTGTTGACAGTATTTTACATGATATTAAACCTTATATCACTGAATTACATTATGATAAGACGCCTAAAATTCTAAAAAATGATCATTTATATCACTTGTACACTGAAATAAAGGCGCCACTGAAGGATGATTCGTATATTAGTTTAATTGATAATTTACATCCAACACCTGCTTTAGGTGGCTATCCAAAAGAATTTGCAATGGATTTTATTGAGCAGAAAGAATTTGGTACGCGAGGATTATATGGTGCACCGGTTGGCTATATAGATATATACGATGATTGTGAATTTATTGTTGCAATTCGTTCGATGCTTATTAAGAAAGCACAAGCAACTTTATTTGCTGGGTGTGGCATTGTTAAAGATTCTGATCCAGATAGTGAATTGGCAGAAACGAACCTTAAGTTCACACCTATGATGAATGCATTAGGAGTCGATATGAATGGGAAATCATAAAGCAGCTTTAACGAAGCAAGTTTTTACATTTGCATCTGAGTTATATGCGTACGGCGTAAGGGAAGTAGTTATCAGTCCGGGATCACGCTCAACGCCACTTGCACTTGCATTTGAAGCACATCCAAATATTAAAACATGGATACACCCCGATGAGCGAAGTGCAGCGTTTTTTGCAGTTGGGTTAATTAAAGGCAGTGAAAGACCTGTCGCTATATTATGTACGTCAGGTACAGCAGCAGCGAATTATACGCCTGCAATTGCTGAAAGCCAAATTAGTAGAATTCCTTTAATCGTTTTAACAAGTGACCGTCCGCATGAATTAAGAAGTGTAGGCGCACCACAAGCGATTAATCAAGTAAATATGTTTAATAATTATGTAAGTTATGAGTTCGATATGCCTATTGCGGATGATAGTAAAGAGACCATTGATGCAATTTACTATCAAATGCAAATTGCTAGTCAATATTTATATGGACCACATAAAGGGCCAATTCATTTTAACTTGCCATTTAGAGATCCGTTAACACCTGATTTGAATGCAACAGAATTGTTAACTTCTGAGATGAAGATTTTACCGCACTATCAAAAAAGTATAGATGCATCGGCATTAAGACACATTTTAAATAAGAAAAAAGGTTTAATTATTGTAGGGGATATGCAGCACCAAGAAGTTGATCAAATACTAACGTATTCAACGATATATGATTTGCCTATTTTAGCTGATCCTTTAAGTCATTTAAGAAAATTTGATCATCCGAATGTTATCTGTACATATGATTTGCTGTTTAGAAGCGGCTTAGACTTAAATGTGGATTTCGTAATTCGTGTTGGGAAACCAGTGATTTCTAAAAAGTTAAATCAATGGTTAAAGAAAACTGATGCATTTCAAATATTAGTGCAAAACAATGATAAGATTGATGTCTTTCCGATAGCGCCAGATATTTCATATGAGATTTCTGCGAATGATTTCTTTAGGTCATTAATGGAAGACACGACAGTTAATCGCGTAAGTTGGTTAGAAAAATGGCAATGCTTAGAGAAAAAAGGGCGTAAAGAAATTAAATGTTATTTGGAACAAGCTACAGATGAGAGTGCATTCGTTGGTGAATTGATTAAGAAAACATCTGAAAAAGATGCATTATTTATTAGTAATAGTATGCCTATCAGAGATGTAGATAACTTGTTATTGAATAAAAATATAGATGTCTATGCGAATCGTGGTGCGAATGGTATTGATGGTATCGTTTCAACTGCACTGGGTATGGCTGTGCATAAACGAATAACATTATTGATAGGTGATTTATCATTTTATCATGATATGAATGGACTATTAATGTCAAAATTAAATAATATTCAGATGAATATTGTATTATTGAACAACGATGGTGGCGGTATTTTTTCATATTTACCACAAAAAGAAAGTGCAACTGACTATTTTGAACGGTTGTTTGGCACACCGACGGGATTGGATTTCGAGTATACAGCTAAGTTATATCAATTCGATTTTAAACGTTTTAACAGTGTTTCAGAATTTAAAAATGCCACATTGTTATCTGAAACTTCGACGATTTATGAATTGATAACGAATCGCGAAGATAACTTTAAACAGCATCAAATTTTATACCAGAAATTGAGTGAAATGATTCATGACACATTATAAATTTTATGAAGCAAACGTTGAGACCAATCAAGTTTTAGTATTTCTGCATGGATTTCTTAGCGACAGCCGTACTTATCATAATCACATCGAAAAATTTACTGATAACTATCATGTCATCACTATAGACTTACCAGGCCATGGCGAAGATCAGTCTTCAATGGATGAAACGTGGAATTTTGATTATATTACGACGTTGTTAGACCGAATTTTAGATAAATATAAAGATAAATCAATAACATTGTTTGGATATTCAATGGGTGGGCGTGTTGCATTATATTATGCAATTAATGGTCACATCCCTATATCTAATTTGATATTAGAAAGTACGTCACCAGGTATTAAAGAAGAAGCAAATCAATTGGAACGCCGTCTTGTTGATGATGCACGTGCTAAAGTATTAGACATAGCAGGTATTGAATTATTTGTTAATGATTGGGAAAAGTTGCCATTATTTCAATCGCAACTAGAATTACCAGTTGAAATACAACATCAAATAAGACAACAACGATTGTCTCAATCGCCACATAAAATGGCCAAAGCATTAAGAGATTATGGTACAGGTCAAATGCCAAACTTATGGCCGCGCCTGAAAGAAATTAAAGTACCAACATTAATATTAGCTGGAGAATATGATGAAAAATTTGTACAGATTGCGAAAAAAATGGCAAATTTAATTCCTAATAGTAAATGTAAATTAATTTCTGCTACAGGTCATACAATTCATGTGGAAGATAGTGATGAATTTGATACAATGATATTAGGATTTTTAAAGGAGGAGCAAAATGACTAACAGACAATGGGAAACACTTAGAGAATATGATGAAATCAAATATGAATTTTACGAAGGGATTGCTAAGGTAACAATAAATCGCCCTGAAGTACGCAATGCGTTTACACCTAAAACAGTTGCTGAAATGATTGACGCATTTTCACGTGCACGTGATGATCAAAACGTTTCAGTTATCGTATTAACTGGTGAAGGTGATTTAGCATTTTGTTCTGGTGGTGACCAGAAGAAACGTGGACATGGTGGTTATGTAGGTGAAGACCAAATCCCTCGCTTAAATGTATTAGATTTACAGCGTTTAATTCGTATTATTCCAAAACCGGTTATCGCGATGGTAAAAGGTTATGCTGTAGGTGGCGGTAATGTACTAAATGTTGTTTGTGACTTAACGATTGCTGCTGATAATGCTATTTTTGGACAAACTGGTCCTAAAGTAGGTTCATTTGATGCGGGTTATGGTTCAGGATATTTAGCACGTATCGTTGGACATAAGAAAGCACGTGAAATTTGGTACTTATGTCGTCAATACAATGCACAAGAAGCTTTAGATATGGGTCTAGTAAATACAGTGGTACCTTTAGAGAAAGTTGAAGATGAAACTGTGCAATGGTGTAAAGAGATTATGAAACACTCACCAACAGCGTTACGATTCCTTAAAGCAGCTATGAATGCTGACACAGATGGTTTAGCTGGTTTACAACAAATGGCTGGGGATGCAACATTGCTTTATTACACAACTGATGAAGCGAAAGAAGGCCGTGATGCGTTTAAAGAAAAACGTGATCCTGACTTCGATCAATTCCCTAAATTCCCATAAGTTATTTTGAATATGATATTAAGTCACTTGCGTCGTTTATTAGCGACGATAGGTGGCTTTTTTATTTTATAAGAATTTAAAAGGGCATTTTAATTAATTATCATAAAGATAAGATAGTTTGAGAAAAATTAATAGAGAAAGAATAAATGTTAAAGATTATTATTACAATGAAAAAACGAGCTGGTGAGAAATTGAATTCTCGCCAACCCGCTTTATGAAGTGAAATCATTTAAATTAGTTATACTAAGCGCTCATAAACGATTGGTCGCGAAGTGCCAATACCTTGTTTGGATGACGTTTGCATGAGGATATGCTGTGTATCATCATAATCAAGAATATAAATGATTTCTTCATTATCAATAGATGAAAATTTAATGCGTTGATGTGCCGTATCTATAAAAAGAATATGATATTGATTGTGACTTGTATCATCGCCATGACGTATACAAATTGATTTTTGTAATTGATGATTACTCCAATTACCAATGAATAAATTGATATTGGTTTGTTCTAGATGTGTGAGTTTGGTTGTGTCGTAAACTAAATTTATAAATTGTAGTTGATACATAGTTTTACCTGCCTTTAATCAATATCTATATTACTTTTTAGTAACCTATCATTGAACCATACCAGTTATAATCACGATTGAATGATAAATGTAATAGGCTTGAATCTGCATCTTGGATTGATAATTCTGTATCCCAAGGATTCCAGTAAATAAGTTTTTCTTGGTCATTAATTTTAGCATTACCAACAACTGCTAGCGCATGTCCTAAATGTGGGTCATTAGGGTTTTGAGATACACTTTGTGCAAGGATCATAATTCCTACATTATCTTTTGTAAGTTGATCAACTTGTTCATATGATGGTACGCCTTCTTGATAATGAATATCTCTGCCTTGTGATTTACCGTATTCAATCATTTGATTAGGGAATGTTGCACAATTAGGAAGGTCTTGCTCACTTACTTCAGGGTATAATGTACGCATAATATCATGTGCATTATAAGTGTCTGTATTTTTAGTTGCATTTAATAATGCTGCCATACTGAATCCTGCACACCATGAGTTATCGAATTGTTGTTCTCTAATTTTGAAGTTTTTTAATGTATTTTCATATTGAACTTGATCTTCTTGTATCGCTTCGTTTTCTTCAACTTTAGTAGGTGTTACTGTATTTTTTAACTCTTGTTTCAATTTTGCTGAAACTGTTTTAGCACTTTCTTTTTCTTTTACATTACCAGGTAGAGGCGTAGCTTTTACTAATCTAACTTTGCCATCTTCTTCAAAATAAAACCCTTTTTCATCAGTAAGAACAGTGATATTTGAATTTTTATCTTTAATTTGGTCTAAATCTTTAGCGATGAAGTTTGAAATTTTAACACTGTAATTCATGTCTTCTTTTGATTTGTTTAAATCATCTTTATTTTTAGGACTAAGTGTTAAAGTATAAACAATTTTACCGTCTTTTATAACTGGATAATAGTAACTATTATCTTCTTCACCATTAAATTTATAAATTTTAAAAGCTTCGCCAAGTTCATATTTACCAGTTTTTGCATTACTTTGTTTATCTAATGCTTTAGCATAACCAGCAAATTGTTGTTGTGCTAGATCTTTTACTTTTTGAGGTACTTTGTCACTCTTAACATTAATTTCTAGCTGTTTAGAGTGTGAATCGGCTTTGGCTTTATTGTTATTAGCAAATGCGCCTAGTGATAAAATAAGCATTGAAACCATTATGATGCTTATAATATTGAATACTCTAGATTTACATGAACTATTCATATAATACCCTCCATTTAAATCAAAATATTTTACGTTGCTAAGACTTTGCTTCTATTTTATCTAGACGAACTTAATTGTTAATTAAGCTGCATCTGGATTGTCTGAATTATTGTTATCGCCATTGTCTGGATTATCAGGGTTGTTAGGGTTGTCAGGGTTATTTGGTTCATCTGGGTTGTTAGGGTTATCAGGATTGTTAGGGTTATCAGGATTATCTGGGTTATTAGGTTGGTCATCGTTGGCAAAATGGATATCTTCAATATTTTGTTTTAAGAAGTTGCGTACATTTTCATTAATAAATACCGCACCATTAAATTCATTTGGTACACCGCCCCAATGAATTCCGATCACTTCATTTTTTTCATTAAATACAGGTGAACCTGAATTACCACCAGTTGTACTTAAATCATATTGCATAGCTTCGCCTTTGAGGTAAGTGATTTTTCCTTTACTTTCCCACATTGTTGCTACAGGTTTATCACCAGGATATCCTGTTACAGTAATATTTTGGTTAACTTGTGTTTCAGCATTATTACTCATTGTTGCTGGTTTAACTACTTCACCAATATGTTTGTTTTGCTCATTAGGGGAGAATTTAACTATTGCTAAATCACCTTCGCCTGAATATTTAGTGATTTGTTCAGCAGTGAAACCACCATTTGGATAATTGTCTTGGTTAATTGCAGAAGGGAATGCTTTTAAAGCATGAGGATCACCGTGCGTAGCATCTACGACGTGTTTATTTGTTAAAAGAGTATCTTTACCTACAACTACACCGGAAGCAATAAATGTACCAGTAGGTGCTTCAACTTGAATATAAGTTACGGGTGCATAATGACCATTCGTTGTATCTGTGATTTGGTGACGATCGTTATTTGGTAATATAACATTTGCGTGTTCACGTTGTTCTAATGGTTTAAGGTTACCGCCTTTTTGAATCTTAGGTGTTTGCTGTTTGCTTGACTGCGTTTGTTGTGGATGATTGTCCATAGCCTTTGAAGATAACGCGTTTGCTGCTGGAGAACTCACAAGTGTCGCTGTTGTCAAAGTTGCAACGAATAAAGAACTAACTTTTAAAAATTTACCTTTCATCTAAAAACCTCCAAAAAATTTATTTACAAGTTAAATATAACACTAAAAATTTTTAAGTCAATAAGAATATATAAATAAATTAAAAAGTTTTTGTAAAGATTAGAGTTTACAAAAACATTAAGGGAATTAAAATTGAATTGTATTATACTTTATTCAATTGAGTTAAATTGATAAGATCGTCAATTGTTTGCATTTATCTAAAAGAATAAATAAGAAAGGAATTGAGAGCGAATGGAAAGTATTTGTTTATAATAATAAATAGTAACTTTTGAATAATAATTGTTTGGCCAAAGGTAGATTAATATGAATGGTGATATATTATTTGAGTGCTTAAGTTTCGAAGAACAATTATAAGTTAGCATATTAAAACCTTTTGATAGAATCATTTTGAGTGAGGTGTTTAAAGGAGAGGAATATAACTCGGTAGTATTTACAGTCTCTATAGAGTATTATTTAAAACTTATAGAATATAAAAAACTGAACGTACTATGAATTTAGTTCACGACGTCCAGTTCAACATATCATTTTTATTTAGTATTTAAATATTTAGCAAGTCTCTTCATACCTTCTTTTAAAACATCCATTTCATAAGCATAGGAAATCCTTACAAATCCTTTACCGAATTCTGTAAAGGATGAGCCTGGAACGATTGCTAAATGTGTTGATTCAAGTAAATCGACACAAAATTCGAAATCGTCATCGGTGATATGTTTAATACTTGGGAAAATATAAAACGCGCCTTCAGGTTGAGCGGTAATCTCAAAACCTAATTTAGTTAATTCAGATACTAAATAATTTCTTCGTTCTACATAAGCTTCGTTCATATATTTAGGAGCTTCTAATCCTTCGTTAAGTGCTGTTATACATGCTATTTGAGCTGGAACATTGGCAAAAATACAATTATAGGCGTGCATAAATGTTAATTTATCAATCAAATATTGAGGTCCTAATAGAAAACCAATTCTTATTCCGGTTGCTGAGTGTGATTTACTTAAACCACCAATTAATATTAATTGATCACGAATGTCTTCAAATTCAGCGAAGGATACATGTTTACCACTAAATGTATTTTCAGCATAAATCTCATCGCTAATAATAAATAACGGATATTTTTTTAATACATTTACGATATTTAAAACTTCATTTCTTTTTAAAACTACGCCAGTTGGATTAGTCGGATAATTTAACAAGACAGCTTTTGTCTTTGGAGAAATATGACTTTCTAATGCATCAGGTGTAATTTTAAATTGTGTTGCTGTTGTATCAATATAAATTGGTTTACCACCTAGTACTTCGATGAGTGGTATGTAGCCTGCATAAATTGGTCCCGGTATTATAATTTCATCTCCAGGCTCTATGATAGAACGTAACGTTGTGTCTATTGCTTCACTTGCTCCATTTGTCACAATAATTTCTTCAGGATCATAGGAAAAATGATAACGATTTTTGAAGTATTGACTAATTGCTTCGCGAGTTTCTAATAACCCTTTATTGTGAGAGTATGATGTCTTGTCATTGTTAATAGCATCAATATATGCCTTTTTCACAACATCAGGCATCGGGAAGTCTGGTTGGCCAATAGTTAAATTAACACAATCATCCAAATTATTCATACGATTTGAAAATTGGCGAATACTTGGTGCTCTTAAATATTTAGAATTAGAATTTAAAGAAAGTTTCATTTGTGACACCTCAAATATAAATCAAATATTGTCTAAAAATTTAGAAATTAATAATATCATAACATACTTTTAAAGCAAAAAAGGGTAAATTACTTAAGCTTTATTTGAAAAACGAAAAATGTCTAAATACACTGTAGTAACTACTTTTCAAAATGAATAAAGTGGTTACAGTTAATGTACTTAGACAGTATAAAATTATGAATCTTTAAACTGTGATGGTCTTTGTAAATTAATTATTGGATTTGTCCATTTACAAACAAAGTTTGTAGATAATACATATACGATGATTACAGATATACTTATTAAATAAAGATAAGTCATTAATGATATAGGATTATCGAATGGGTACCATTCAAATCCTCTAACAATGCCAATAATTAAACCATGTAATAAATATACGTATAGCGTACGACTACCAATATAAGTATATAATTTTTTCTTTGTTGACATTAAATTTAGAAACGCAGTCATTGCGATTAATATAATTCCATATAATATAAGTCGTTTAAAAGGACTGAATATACTCTGTCCTTCATTTTCAAGTGAAGTATATGGTGAACTTCCCAATAACCAATCTGCATTGATAGGATGAATCACGTAAACGATAAAAAACAAAATAAAGGTAATGATAGATACTGGTATTAGTTTTTTATTTTTAAAAATAGCCGTATGTTTTTTGGTGAAAATGTAACCTAGATAAAATATTGGGAAAAATACGATTGTCCTTGAAATGCTTAAGTAGCTATCGATGTTATCTGAAAAACCTGCTCCAATAGATATAATAATTGAAACTGATAGCACTTTATATGGATTAAATCTTCTAACTATTACTAAAATGACATGAAAGAAAAATAGCGTGATCAAAAACCATAACGCAAATACTGGGTTAAAAGGATCAAGTTGTAATTCGTCACTTTTACCTGTTAAGAAATAATAAATTGAAAAGAATGCAAAAAATATCATATAAGGTACTATCAAACGTTTTGAAATTTTTTCTAAATAGTATGGTTTATCAATATTTTTCGCGAAATAACCAGATATAAACAAAAATGTTGGCATATGGAAACTATAAATAACTAGGTATAATGCTGATAAATATTTATCGCCACTAGTGTAGGGTTGTAACATATGTCCAAATACGACTAATAATATTAAAATTGCTCTTGCGTTGTCAAAAAAATAATCTCTCTCTTTTAATGAAGTCATATTTTATCTCCTTTATGTCCATAAGACTCTTACTAATTTATTATATTTTGTATTAGTTATGCAACAAATTTGTCTATTGTGTCGAATAGTATTGTAAAAATTATAAAAAAAGCATATAATATTATAAATAATATGTAGTGGAGTAGAACAACATGTATAAACAACTTGAAAAACTTATTACACTGACTAACAATGACTTAAACTTAGTGAATAGAAGATTTGGACAACGCACGGATATCACATCTGAACAGCTAGAACTTCTCCGTATTTTATTTAATTACGATCGCTTATCACAGTATGATTTGACGATGAAGATTAGCAGGGAACAATCTATAGTTTCAAGGTGGATTAAGAAATTAGTTTTGAAAGGGTACATCACAAGTCAACAATCTAGCGAAGATTTAAGATGTAAAGAATTAATTTTGACTGATCAAGCACGTACATTAATTTCACAAATAAATAATGCACGTTGCGAATTGATTGAAGCAAGATGTCAATGTTTATCGGAAGTCGAATTAGACAATTTAAATCAATTACTTGATAAGTTAAATCAACGACGCATATCGTTGTAACACGACAATAGCAAACACATAATTTAGTGTCGTTGTGCACACAACAAAAATTGAATCATGAATTACAAGCAAAAGTAGCGGTGATTGTTAAAATTGATGGTAAACAATCACCGCTATTTTTGCTTGTGTATGTATAAAAAAGGGATCAAAGGTCATCCCCCATGATTGATAGTGGGGGATGACTTTTGATCCTATGTTCATGTTGCTTATTTATATTGTGGGATGTCGAAGTATTTGCCGACTTCGCCAATTTTATCATAGTAGCCTTTGATGATTTTAGCATTGATGTTAGCCCAATCTACATCTGTAGCATATTGGTGTGTTCCTGGATGTGCAGGATTCCATCTCATTTTGTAAAGTGTATTTTGACCAGCTTTTACATATGAGTTGCCGATGAATTTAGCACCACCAACGATTGCTTTTGATACTGTGTCCCAACCAGCTTGTTTAGCATATTTAATACCTTCACGTAAAGGATCGTTATCATATGCAGCAATACCAAATACGTTATGGTATTTCGTGTTTGAGTTAGTTACAACTTTGTTGTTCACTACATCTGCACCTTTCGCTAATTGAGAAGTACCGTTACCTGTTTCTAATAGGGCATGTGAGATAAGATAAACTTCATTAATGCCATACATTTGAGCAGCTTTGTTAAATGCAGCACCTTGGTTTTCTAATACACCTTTACCTTTTAAGAATTGATTAATTTTATCAATAGAAATATTTTGTGGTTGGTCTAAGCGTAAGAATTGATATTTTAATGCTGGATCTTGAGCTAAACGCTTCGTATCCATTGCATGCTTAACATCATTAAATTTAGCATCTGTCCACTTACCTGGTACACGTTGTACTTGTGGTTTATATTGTAAACCAGCTTGTATTTGAGCAACTTGGTTTAATGTCATACCTGTTTGATTATACTTAATTAATTCTTTAGCTAAATCAGTTGATTTAATCCATGCTAATTTACCGTTAGATAATTTACCATAGTACCAAGTTTGTCCATTAATGACTTGTTCTTTAACAACTGCGAATGGTTGTTCATTAAATGCTTTTAATGAGTATTTAGCTGTATCAGAATTTGGTGTTACATAGTAATAACCATTACCATTTTTAATTACATAAGTGTAGTTATAATCTTTGGCAGCTGATGTAGTTGGTTTCACAGCAGTTGGTGCAGTTAAATCTTTTGCATTTACCCAACCAGTGCGGTTATTAATAGTACCGTATAAATAAACATCTTTGCCTACAGATACTTGTTTCGTTGCATTAAATGTACCTTGAGCAATGTTATTGCCTGTTAAAATGACTTGGTTTTTAGTACCCCAAGGAACCATTGATAAGCCGTTATTTGATTTATTAACAGTATATTTTTGAGTCGTTTTAACTTCTTTGCCTAAGTTTTGAACATTTAAGTCTTTTACATTGAACCAACCTAATGGGATGTTATGGCTTGTATTGTTTAATAATACATACGTTTCATTACCATGAGCACGCTCTTTTGTTACATAGAACGTACGGTCTGCATATTTCGCACCGTTTTTCGCTGTTTTTTCATAAACAGAAGCACGAATACCAGTGTTGTTTGGTTTAACTTGAGCAATCTTGCTAACTGTTTGAGTCGTTTGTGGTTTAGTAACAGTATAAGCTTTTACAGCTGTTTTTGGTTGTGCTACTGCTTTTTTAGGTGCAGCAGGTACAGCTAAATATGCTTTACTTACCCAACCAGATTTACCATTTACAGTTCCAAATAAATAGATAGATTTATCAATTTGTTGTTGCTTAGTCGCTTTAAAAGTTTGGTTACCTGTACCAGAAACTGCACCAGCTTCTTGTTTATAAGTGCCCCAAGGTACTGAATATAATTTAGTGCCTGGTTTTACTGTATATGTTTGCATTACATTTACAGGTGATTTTGCATTGTTATAAATAACGTCACCTTGTTTAACCCAACCAATTAAAGTTGGACTATTGTAATCTTTAACTAAGTAGAATTTGTTTCCACCTAAACTTGCTTCTTTTGTTACAGCAAATGTTTTTTGAACTTCTTTCGTTGGCTTACCAGTTTTGTCATAAACTGTAGTGAATAAGCCATTGTTTTTAGCATTAATTTGAGCAACACCGTTTAATGATGAAACTGTTAATTTATTATTTGTTGTAGGTGTTGATGGCTTAGGTGTTGGTGTAGGCGTAGGTTTAGCAGTATCAACTAAATATGCTTTACTTACCCAACCAGATTTACCATTCACAGAGCCATATAAATAAATTGATTTATCAATTTGTTGTTGCTTTGAAGCCTTAAATGTTTGGTTTCCAGAGCCAGACACACTACCAGCAACTTGTTTAGATGTACCCCAAGGTACTGTATAAAGTTTCGTACCAGGTTTGATTGAATATGATTGATTTACATTTACAGGTGATTTAGCTGTGTTGTAAACCACATCGCCTTCTTTAACCCAACCAAATTTATTACCAGAATTGTAATCTTGAACAAGATAGAATTTTTGATTACCTAATGTAGCTGTTTTAGATACAGCAAATGTTTTTTGAACTTCATTAGTTGCTTTACCAGTTTTGTCGTATACAGTAGTATATAAACCACTATTTGTTGGTTTGATTTGTGCGACACCATTGTTTGCAGCAACTGTTAATTTACCAGTTGATGGTTTCGACGGTGTTGTTGGTTTTGATGGTGTAGTAGGGGTAGTTGTAGATTGCGTACCCCATGGCGCCACTTTACCCATTTTTATTAAATATTTTTCATTAATTAAGTCATATAATTGATCATAACTATAATTATGACTTCTTAAATATCCATGTGGATCGGCATGGTCAGTACCACCTAAATATTTACTTACAGCGTAGTGAGTCCATACTGTACCATTTCCATCATACTCAGCACTGTCTGGTTTTAAACCATAATATTGTAATTGTGTAGCTGCATAGTCAGCATAGTTATTCATTGAACGTGCAAATGAAGCATAGTCGTGTGTGTGTACGATTTCAACATTGATGAATCTAGGGTTACCGACTGCACCGACACCCCAAGATAAGTAATCCGTTGGTGCTGTTTCGATTATACGATCCCCATCAACAAATGCATGTACGAATGCGTTTTGATAGTTATTTTTCATATAACTAATTTCACCATTTATCGTCGAACGATCATTAGCTGTATCATGAACTACGATACCTTCAGGACGACCTACGCCGTTACGGTATGCGTATTTAGGGAAGTAAGATGTATAATCTTCTTCAATTTTAGGTGCTTTTAAGTTATTTTTACAAATGTAATCGTTAATTGAAGAGTTTACTTGTGGTTTATATTTTGGCAAACTCGTTTTTGGTGTTGCAGCAACTGATCTTGGTTGTGCTGAAGCGCTAAAAGTAGTTACTTTAGGTGTCGCTTCAGTTTTAGCTTTAGGTGCTGATGTAGTTGCAGCTTTAGGTGCTGCGGTTTTATATTGCGTTTCAAGAGCTGCAGGTTTAGCAGCTGATTTAATTAATTCTGGATTAATTTGATTTTCTGAATTATCATCTTCATCATCAACTAAACTATAACCAGCATTTGTAACATTAGTGTTAGTTTTAGGTGCTGTAGTGCTTGTTGACTTTGCAACAGGCTGCGTATTATTTGTAGTCGCTGATTGATTAGCACGAGTGTCACCATTTACTTGTGCAGTATCAACTTTTTGACTTACTTGAGCATTGCCTGTTTTGTTATTTGCTGTTTTTGGTTGGACAATAGCAGGGTCTTGATATACTTGAGTGCCAGAAATGTTTTGCGTTGGATTTTTTACCTCAGCTTTTGCTTGTTCAGTAGTTGCTTTAACTTTATTACTATCTAAAACGTTTTTATTAGTAGTTTGATCTTGTGTCGTCTCAGCTGCTTGAACTTGATGTGCAGTGACTGCTGAACCTACAAGCGTTAATGCAACCATTGATGGTAGTTTGTAATTGAATTTTTTCGCCATTCTATTTATTACTCCTAACATTTATTAATTATTACTAACATTATAGTACCTGTTTTATATACCTGTGCGTATTTAACCAATTTGTAATATACTCTTAATTTACATTTTCACTGTAAAAAAATGAAAAAAATTTTGAATCTCAATGGTGACGTGACAAATCAAATAGAATTGATGTCAATTTAAGAATTGGTTTATTACAAATGTTTCTAAAATAGATACAACTTTTTTTAATTAAGCGAGGTTAACTTTTTTGTCATTTCAATATGCTCGATGCCTTCCTCAAGAAATATATTACCTCTCATTTTAAAGTTTAAACTTTCATAAAATGGGATAGCATGACATTGGGCATTCATAGTAGCTACGTAAAAACCTTCATCTTTAGCTAATGATTCTACAGCTTGCATAAGCATTCTACCCATTCCTTGTCCACGATGTGATTTCATCACAGCTACTCGTTCTATTTTGACAGTTGTTTCATTAATAGGGCGTATTCGAGCAGTGGCAACTGGCTGTCCATTATCATATCCAATGAGGTGAATAGATTCAGATTCATATTCATCAATTTCACTTTCCTCAGGGACGCCTTGTTCTTCTACAAACACTTTCTTTCTTATATAGAAGCAATCTTCTAACATCTTTTGATTGTTTACTTTTGAAAACATAAAATTCCTCCACATCCTAACAAAATCATTTACATTTAATTTACTAATAATAACATAGAATAACGATTGTTATTTTCCTCAAAAATAATTAGACATAAAAAAGCTATAAAGATGATTGTTGTGAATCATCTTTATAGCTAATTAATTATTAATGTTATAGTGCTTCTTTTCTAATAATTGCTGTATATTGCCAAAAGATTCGCATTTGAGCAATATTCCAATTATTCATTCCCATTGTAAATCCTGAAGGCTTAAATATATTCACATCAGTTACTTCTAAAGCTGCTGCAACTAAATATTGTAATGGAATGCTAAGTGATTTCATTGTTTCGGTAATGCCATTTTCATCATATACCCATGAAAATGGTAACTCTGATTCGAAAACATCAACACTATTGAAAATTTCAGGTAGGGCTAAAATATAACATGCACCATCTACAATAGGATTGTCGATACTATTTTTGTAATAAATTAGGAGTGCTTCATAGTTTTCTCGATGCTCATGATTGACGTAAAAAAATTCACTTCTAAAATGAGCCATATCTTGGCTATGAATGATTTGTTGTTCTAACATATTAAACATGCCATTTATATTTGCAATCTTTTCGTATGTTTTTCTACTCATGTATGATGCTCCTTTCATAAATAGTAAATGTTAATCGTCATATAATATTAATTTACAACACCATTTTGGTTATTTGAAGCTTGTGGCGCTTGTTGTGTGCCACCTTGATTTTGATTTGAGTTTTGATCTGTAGCAGGTTGTTGTTGATTGCTGGAATCACTGTTATTAGTTGAATCACTGTTCTCGTTAGATGTCTTATCTTTATCTGTCGTATCATTTTGTTCTTTTCTCAATAAACTATTATCTAAAGGCGTTAATGGTATTAATGAACCATAATGATTAATGACACGTTGATCTAAGAAATCATTTTTATCATTAATAGGTGATAATTCTAAGTCTTTACGAAGTAAGTTTGCATATTTTTGAATGCTTTCAACACTTGGATGATAATAGTAAATACCATTTAACATATCATCTTTACCTTTTAATTGCGCAGTTTTAATTTCAACATCATTTGTTAAGTACATTTTTGCTAAAGCTTTAATTTCAGAGTTAGTTAAATTATGCTTTGCATTTTTACCTACAATTTGAATCACGTTATCAAGTTTATCAATAGAATCAACTTCCTGTGCTTTTTGGAATAAAATCTTAATTAATTCCATTTGACGTTGTCCACGTTTTAAGTCTGAATCATGATGTCTAGTTCTAGCAACTGCTAAAGCCTCATCACCATTTAATTTTTGGTACCCTTTTTTAATTTTAATCTTACCAGTATCATCTGTGTTAGGTTCATTTAAGTCGTATGGCACATCATAGTATATGCCACCAAGCTCATTTACAGCCTCGACAAATGCTTTCATATTGACTCTCACATAATAATCAACAGGTACATTCATGGTAGCTTCTACCGAATCCATTGCGGCAATTGGACCACCATATGCATGTGCATGGGTAATCTTATCGTAATAGCCAACTTTAGGAATGTAGCTGATAGTATCACGTGGAATACTAAGCATTCTAATTTGATGTTTTGATTGATTAAAAGTAGTTAAAATCATAGCGTCTGATCTAGAGTGTTCAGCATCCTGTCCTTTTTTTCTTCTTCCATCGTTATCATCGATACCTAAGAAAAGAATAGAGATAGGTTGTTCTTCGGGATTGACTTTATTATCTCTTAAGTTGGATTGACGATTAGCATTTTTGCTGTCTTGAGAAGATTCGAATGCATCTTGGGACGTTTTAAAAAGTAACGTAGCGAAGACTATTGGAACAACAATGAGAACCAATGCTAGAAGGATCAAAAAGTATTTTAAAAATTTATTCATGATTGATGCTCCTATATTAAATTTTTGTTAAATCATAATCATAATTTTAAAATATAATTAGTTGAACGATATTTATACAACTTCATTACTAATACATTATAGCCTTAAATTGTAGTACTTTATAGTAAAAAATACAAATGTTATGTCAAAGTTCCTTGTAATTTGAATGTTTTGTTAAAATCAAAAAGCATTTTTAAAAATATAATGCGACTTTAGTATGATGTCTTAAAAAATTTAAAGGCGTAATATAAATTCGAGTGATTTATACAAAGTGATAAGGTATAATTAATTTTGTTGTATAGATAACATATTAGAAAAACTTATTACTATGTAGCGTAAAGCATAAATGAATGATAAGTTAATTTTTGTAAGTTGTATTATTAGGCATCTAGGTTCAAATTTTTAACGATTTAAATATATAAAATGAATACATTGTGAGGCAATTATCAAATGAAATTTAATAAAGTAAAACTAGTTATACATGCGTGTGTACTATTATTTATCATTATTTCTATAGCGTTAATTTTTCATCGATTACAGACGAAGACACATTCTATAGACCCAATACATAAGGAAACAAAATTATCAGACAATGAAAAATATTTAGTGGATCGTAATAAGGAAAAGGTTGCGCCGTCTAAACTAAAAGAGGTATATAATAGCAAGGATCCTAAATATAAGAAAATTGACAAGTATTTACAAAGTTCATTATTTAACGGTTCAGTAGCTATATATGAAAATGGCAAATTGAAAATGAGTAAAGGTTATGGATATCAAGATTTTGAAAAAGGTATTAAAAACACACCGAATACGATGTTTTTAATAGGTTCAGCTCAAAAATTTTCAACAGGGTTACTGTTAAAACAGTTAGAAGAAGAACATAAAATAAATATCAATGATCCAGTAAGTAAATACCTTCCATGGTTTAAAACATCTAAGCCTATCCCATTGAAAGATTTAATGTTGCATCAAAGTGGATTATATAAATATAAATCCTCAAAAGATTATAAAAATTTAGATCAAGCAGTTAAAGCGATTCAAAAACGTGGTATTGATCCTAAGAAATACAAAAAGCATATGTATAACGATGGGAATTATTTAGTACTTGCGAAAGTAATTGAAGAAGTTACAGGTAAATCTTATGCTGAGAATTATTATACAAAAATAGGAGATCCTTTAAAACTTCAGCACACAGCATTTTATGATGAACAACCTTTTAAAAAATATCTAGCAAAAGGTTATGCTTATAATAGTACAGGACTTTCATTCTTAAGACCTAATATTTTGGACCAATACTATGGTGCAGGTAATTTATATATGACACCAACAGATATGGGTAAATTAATTACTCAAATACAACAATATAAATTATTCAGTCCTAAAATAACCAATCCATTATTACATGAGTTTGGTACGAAAAAGTATCCAGATGAATATCGATATGGTTTCTATGCTAAGCCAACATTGAATAGACTTAACGGGGGATTCTTTGGACAAGTCTTTACTGTTTACTATAATGATAAGTATGTAGTTGTACTTGCATTAAATGTAAAAGGAAACAATGAAGTTCGAATCAAACATATTTATAATGATATTTTAAAACAAAATAAACCTTACAATACGAAGGGTGTTATTGTTCAATAATTAATATAGAAGATATAACATGTATATGGCATTAAGGCATCGACCTTATCTGACCAGTATACGAGTTATATCTTCTTTTTTATAGTGGTAAAAAGTTTAAAGTATAAGGTTGAAGAAGGATGAGTTTAAAAATATGTGTTAACTGATAAAAGGGGAAATCATTTGGTGAGTTGGCATCAGACTAAAATGAATGAAGACGAATACGTTGGTCCATGCGTGGTGTGAATGTTTTCTAAATCTAACTGGAAATGATAATTTAATAATGTACACTTTTGATTGTTTAAACATGTACAATTTTTAAAAACCTAGGGATAATTTTATTGACGTGAACAACATTGAGATTATCTTTAGACATAAATATGGATTTTGAAGTTACTATATTTATTAGTTGTGGTTGTTAATGTATTAATTGAATTGATTATAATGATTGTCTTATAAGATATAGAAGGGGACTTAACCATTTAAAAATTGAAGGAAAATAAAAACCAGCTAACAAAAGTGTTAGCTGGTTAAACTTTACATTATTAAAATGTTGTTTATAAGTGTGAAGAGTGACCGCCTTGCATAACCCAATATGTTCCGACAACGAAACAAAGTGTAATTACAAGAGCAAAGATAACTTTGAATGTTTGTAAACGTCCATCTTTACCTTCAGTTAAATGCATGAACATTAATAATTGAAGTCCTGCTTGGACGAATGCAAAGCCAAAGATAATTGTCAACTTCGCGTGGAATGTTAATGACGTGTATAGTGTTACGTAAACTGCTAAAAGCGTTAATACGATAGATGCGATAAATCCTACAGTATGTTTCATTATTGTACTCATCCGCTATACACCATCCCTATCATATATACGGCAGTAAAGATGAAAACCCAAACAACATCTAAGAAGTGCCAGTATAAACTTACTATAAATAATTTTGGCGCATTATATTTGTCTAATCCGCGTCGTTGGATTTGGATTAATAAACAAATGGCCCAAACGATACCTAGCGATACGTGACAACCATGCGTTCCTAATAGGATAAAGAAACTAGACCAGTAAGAACCAATTGTTGGGTTAACGCCTTCTGATGCATAGTGTGCGAATTCATAAATTTCGAATCCAACAAAGACTAAACCTAAAAGTAACGTAATGATCATCCAAAACATCATTAACTTTTGTTTTTCTTGGCGCATGTAGTAAATAGCAATACCACATGTGTAAGAACTGAATAATAATGCAAACGTCATTATTAAAACAAGAGGCAATTCAAATAACTCAGTAGTCATTTTACCTGCATAATCGCCACCATGTTGCAAAGTTAATAGTGTCGCAAATAGGGTACCGAATAACGCAAATTCGGCTGTAATGAAAATCCAAAAGCCAAGCTTATTTAATTCGCCTTCATGTGTGCGTGAATCAATAGTGTTTGTATCATGACTCATGACTTACAGCCTCCCTTTCTTTAATACGCGCTTCTCTTAATCTAGCTTCAGTTTCTGCAACTTCAGCAGCAGGGATATGATATCCGTGATCGATTTGGAAACTGCGATAAATCATAGTACCAAAAATACCGAATAAACAAATTAATGCTGGAATTACAGTTTCGAAAATTAAGAAGAAACCGCCGATAGTCATAAAGATACCAATCCAGAATCCAACAGGAGTATTGTTTGGCATATGAATGTCTTTGTAATTATGGTTGTCTAAGTAATGACGACCATGTTCTTTCATATCAACAAATGTGTCGTAGTCATTCCAATCTGGTGTAATGGCAAAGTTGTATTTAGGTGGAATTGCTGATGCAGTAGTCCACTCTAGAGTACGACCAAGGCCATCCCAGTTATCTCCAGTTGCTTCACGTGGAGATTTGAAGTGACTGTATACGATACTAACAACAAGGAATAAGAATCCGATTGCCATTAATAATGCACCGATAGTTGAAATTAAGTTTAATAAGAACCAACCATCTGATGGCATATAAGTGTATAAACGACGTGGCATACCATCTAATCCAAGAATGAATTGTGGTAAGAAACAAACGTTAAATCCGATCATGAAGAACCAGAAGCACCATTTGTTTAATGTTTCGTTTAATTTGTAACCCATCATCTTTGGATACCAGAAGATTAAACCAGCTAAGCAGGCAAATACAACACCAGTAACCAATGTATAGTGGAAGTGAGCTACTAAGAAGTACGTATTGTGATATTGATAGTCAGCTGATGCCATTGCTAACATTACACCCGTAACACCACCTAAAAGGAAGTTAGGGATAAATGCTAATGAGAATAGCATTGGTGACTCAAATGTAATACGTCCTTTATATAATGTTAATAACCAGTTAAACAATTTCACACCAGTTGGAATACCAATCAGCATTGTTGAAATTGAGAAGAATGAGTTGATTAACGCACCATTACCCATTGTGAAGAAATGGTGAACCCAAACTAAGAAACTAAGGAACGCGATACCGGCAGTTGCCCATACCATACTTTGATGTCCGAATAAACGCTTACGAGCGAATGTCGGGATAATTTCTGAGTAAATACCAAATGCTGGAAGGATAACGATATAAACTTCAGGGTGCCCCCATACCCAGAAGAAGTTAGCCCAAAGCATTGGCATACCGCCATGTGCAACTGTGAAGAATGCTGTGTCAAATATTCTATCAGTTGTCATTAATGCTAACGCTACTGTTAAAGGAGGGAAAGCAAGAATAACAATTAATGTAGTAATAAATGTTGTTACTGTAAACATTGGCATTTGCATAAACTTCATAGTTGGTGTTTTACATCTTAAAATTGTTACAAAGAAGTTGATACCTGTAGCTAAGGTACCAAGCCCTGAAATTTGTATAGCTATTAAGTAATAGTTAACACCCGGACCAGGACTGAATTCACCTGCTAGTGGCGCATAGTTTGTCCAACCAGCTGCTGGTGAACCACCAATAATAAATGACAGGTTGAATAAAATCATACCTGCAAAGAATAGCCAGAAACTTACGTTGTTTAATACTGGGAATGCAACATCACGTGCTCCAATTTGTAATGGAACAACGATATTCCATAAACCAAAGATAAATGGCATTGCCATGAAGATAATCATGATTACACCATGTGTACTAAAAATTTCGTTATAGTGGTTAGATTCTAAAAATTTGTTATCAGGTACTGTTAATTGCGCACGAATAAGTAACGCATCAATACCACCACGGACGAACATTAATACGGCACAGATTAAATACATAATACCGATTTTCTTATGGTCTACAGATGTGAACCATTCTTTGTAAAGATATTTCCATAATTTAAAGTAAGTAATTACTGCGATTAAACCAATAACTAAGAATGGGGCACCAATTTGTGCCATTGTAATCATCCAGTTACCTTTAACTAGTAATTGATCCCATGGAAAATTCATTAATGTCCACCTCCATGATCATCATTGTCTTGATCTTGCGCATCTTTTGAAATTTTCTTCATTTCTTTCGCATTTTTCGATTCATCTTTCTTGAACTCATTGTTATATGGTTCGTCATTTCCAAGAATCATCAACTTCATACCATGTCGTTTATAGTTCGCATTTGTAATTTGAGCTTTACGAGCAGGTATTAATGGTTTGTCTGATACATCTTTAAACATATTTTCTTCACTAGTGAAGTTTGGATCTTTCAATTCGAAATTGAAACGTTTATATGCATAGAAGATGTATTCTGGATCGGCTGCTGGATCAACAAACGCCATATGTGTACCATTAAATTCTAAAGTTTTATTAGGTGTGCTTGGTAATAATTGTTTATCAAATGTATCTTGATCTAACGTTTTCTTACCTTTAACTTCTTTCACCCATTTGTCGTAGTCTTTTTGACTAACGGCATTTACTTTAAATGTTTGACGTGAGAATCCTTCACCATTGAAGTTAGAGTTACGACCTCTGAACGTACCAGTTTGAGATGCTTCTAACGTCCAATTCATTGTCATGCCAGTCATGGCATATTTTTGACCACCTAATTGTGGAATCCAGAAACTTGTCATTGTATCCATAGCTTGAAGCTTAAATACAACAGGACGATCTTTAGGGATTGTTAATGTATTAACAGTCTCTATATGTTCATCTGGATAAGCAAAGAACCATTTGTATCCTGCACTTACTGCATATACAACCATTGGATCTTTCTCACTCTTCGGTGGTTTTTCGTAATCGTATAAAGTTTTAACTGTAGGAATAGCTAAAGCAGCAACGATTATGATAGGTATTACAAACCATATTGTTTCAATGATGGCATTATGGTGCATCTTACCAGATTCGGCATTCTTATTATAACTATACTTGTAAATAAAAATGGCGAACATGCCAAGTACAACGAAACAAATAACAAGCATGAAGACGATTGAATAAAGAATCAAGAACTTCTGACTACTTGCTACTGGCCCTTTTGCGTTGAAAATTTCTATATTTGAACAACCACTAAGTAAAATTAGTGTGCCAAATAATAGAAGCAAAGACTTAAATTTTGACACTTTTTTGACCTCCTAATACTACAAATGTAGGGCTTAACATTAATTTTAAGTTATTACACAATATTTACAAGGGCTTATGGGAAAAAAATTAATAAAATTGTATCAAAAATGTTGATAAATCAAGGTGTGACGTGGGTTCACACATTTGTTAAAATTATGTGTACATTTTGTGACTAATAGCGTTTTTGAAAAAATTGCTTCATATTTAAAAGGAAAGTTGAGAATAGCTTTCAATTAAAGGTTAATTGAATGAAAATAAAAAAAGTTTGAAATTGTCTAATAAATTGAAAATGATGGCTAGTTGATTGAAAGGAAGCGCAAACATTTTAATAAGGAATTTGCCAAAAGTAATTTATCGTTAAACAATGAAAAGTGGAAATTTGTTTGTTCAAAATCAAAACATTTTTTTAAAAAGAGCAGTTAAGTTTTAATAATTTGATAGGTAGTCCTTTGGTATACAGAAAAAATACAATATTTGGGTTAAAGTTGCAGATGAAGTTAGAATAACAAATAAAATGGTAGCAAAACATGTTCGTTTGCTACCATTTTATTTGCAGTATAGTGATGAGGGCTATTTAACCTCAATATACCTAGTGGAAATTTTAATTGCACCATCTGAATCAGTGACATGATATTTAATTTGATATTTACCAGATTTAGATGTATCAATTTGGCCATCGACTTTAATTTTATCGGTTAAATCTCCATCTTCTTTATCAAATGCACTTATGCCGTTTAGAAGGTTATAATCTTGACCTTTCTTAATAACGATATCATTAGCGCCTTTAATTTGTGGTGTAGTATTCGTCGTTGCATCTGCATTTAAATTTGGTGTTACTAGTGTAGCAGAAACACCGAGGGCTGATAATGACTGTAATAGTTTATTCATAATGTAACCTCCGAATGATAAGTCATTTCTGAGTTAGCTTTACTATACCTTAATTTATATTATTTACACATCATACTATAGTCCTAATCTTACCCTATAAAGAATGAAATTTAAATATAAATTTATAAATAATGAGGAAATAATTATTATTTTGAAAATCTGCCACAATTGTAAAATTAATAATTTAGGGATAATTTGAAATCAAATATAACTTTATTCGACAGTTTGAACTTAAATTTTTGTGTATCAAAACAATAAGAAAAGGGAGGCGAAAATGATAAAGAACCACTAATGATTAACTATGTAGTAGTACTTTATCATAGTCACAGCTTCTGTGTTGGGGCCCATCCCCAACTTGCACATTATTGTAAGCTGACTTTTCGTCAGCTTCTTTGTTGGGGCCCCTGACTAGAATTGAAAACTTGTTACAAGCTTATTTTCATTCAATTAACTACTGTCTATATAAAATTGTTGAGCCAAGTACAAAGTGAAATGCTCCCTTCAAAGCCTTCATTTATTCAATGTCTACTTTGAAGGGAGCATTTGATCGATTAATGTCCCAGATTTTTCTTGTTATTCATTGCAATTGCAAAATAATATTTAATGTGGGTTAAAAGACTTCATTAAAACTCAGTTATTAGGGAGTGGGACAGAAATGATATTTTCGTAAAATTTATTTCGTCGTCCCACCCCGGCAAGGTTGACTAGAATTGAAAAAAGCTTGTTACAAGCGAATTTTCGTTCAGTCAACTACTGCCATTATAACTTTGTAGAGCATAGAACATTGATTTATGTCTCAGGCTCTTTACGAATCAATACCTCGACGCATTTTTTCTGCAAGCAAAGTATTATTTAATACCATAGTAATTGTTAATGGACCAACGCCACCAGGAACTGGTGTAATAGCTCCAGCAATTTCTTTAACCGCATCATAATCAACGTCACCTTTTAATTTGCCATTTTCATCTGGCGTATTGCCAACATCGATAATTACTGCTCCTTCTTTGACCACATCTTTTGTTACTAAACCAGGCTTACCAACTGCACTGACAATGACATCAGCATCTTTTAAATATGATGCCATATCTTTTGAACGAGAATGTAAGATTGTTACTGATGCATTTTTTTGAAGTAGTAACTTAGAAACTGGTTGTCCGACAATATGACTTCGTCCAATTACAACTGCATTTTTACCTTCTAAATCAATATCAGCATGTTTTAATATTTCCATGATGCCGAGCGGTGTGCAAGGTACAAAAGTTTGTTCATCGATATATAATTTCCCTATATTTATTGGATGAAAACCGTCCACATCTTTTTCAGGATTGATTGCTTCTAATATTTTCTGTTCGCTAACTTGTTTTGGTAATGGTACTTGTACCAAAATACCACTTACAGAATCATCATTATTTAGTCTATTTAGTTCGTTTAATACTTCTTCTTCAGTAGCTGTTTCTTCCAAATGTACGATTTCTGAAATCATACCAATTTTTTCAGCTGCTTTCTTTTTTGATCTAACATAACTTTGACTAGCGCCATCATTACCAACTAATATAACGGATAATTTAGGTGTAAAACCCTTTTCTTTTAGCGCTTCAACTTGATCTTGTAACCCCTGTCTGTAGTCTTTGGCAATTTGTTTACCATCTAAAATTTTAGCAACCATAAAAACTTCTCCTCCTATTGTCAATATCCTAACTTTGTTAGTTTATAAAACTAATTTACATAGCAAAAGACGTAAATTCAAATAAAAAATCAAAATAAAGTTCGATTTT
Source organism: Staphylococcus sp. T93 (assembly GCF_016743875.1). NCBI lineage: Bacteria > Bacillati > Bacillota > Bacilli > Caryophanales > Staphylococcaceae > Staphylococcus > Staphylococcus sp. T93. The sequence goes on from NZ_CP068247.1 coordinate 490,319, forward strand.
TGATTGAAAAAGCAGAAATTGCTTGTTATGCTATATCTATAATATACAACTAAAGTAATTCACAATTCAAACTTTTGAAAGGGTGTACAAAGTGAAAGTAGCAGTCATTATGGGCAGTTCTTCCGATTGGAAAATTATGCAAGAGAGTTGTAACATGTTGGATTATTTTGAAATTCCGTACGAAAAACAAGTAGTATCCGCACATCGTACGCCAAAAATGATGGTTCAATTTGCTTCTGAAGCGAGAGAAAGAGGTATAAACATTATCATTGCAGGCGCTGGCGGTGCGGCACATTTACCAGGTATGGTTGCATCATTAACGACGCTACCAGTTATTGGAGTGCCGATTGAAACAAAAAGTTTAAAGGGTATAGATTCTTTATTATCAATTGTTCAAATGCCAGGAGGTATTCCGGTTGCAACGACTGCAATTGGTGCAGCAGGTGCTAAAAACGCAGGTATACTTGCAGCAAGAATGTTAAGTATTCAAAATCCTTCTTTAGTTGAAAAACTAAATCAGTATGAATCTTCGTTAATTCAAAAAGTGGAGGACATGCAAAATGAACTTCAATAAATTAAAGTTTGGTGCGACTATTGGCATTATTGGTGGTGGTCAGCTTGGAAAGATGATGGCACAATCAGCTCAAAAAATGGGTTATAAAGTGGTTGTATTGGATCCTTCTGAAGATTGTCCATGTAGATACGTTGCACACGAATTTATACAAGCCAAGTATGACGATGAAAAGGCACTCAATCAATTAGGACAAAAATGTGATGTGATTACTTATGAATTTGAAAACATTTCAGCCCAACAATTAAAACTATTATGTGAAAAGTACAATATTCCGCAAGGTTACCAAGCTATACAGTTATTACAAGATCGCTTAACTGAAAAAGAAACATTAAAAAGTGCTGGTACCAAAGTTGTCCCGTTCATTTCAGTAAAAGAATCTACAGATATTGACAAAGCAATTGAAACATTAGGATATCCTTTTATTGTAAAAACTAGATTTGGTGGCTACGATGGCAAAGGTCAAGTTTTAATTAACAACGAAAAAGACTTACAAGAAGGTTTTAAATTAATTGAAACTAGTGAATGCGTAGCTGAAAAATATTTGAATATCAAGAAAGAAGTATCTCTTACTGTTACAAGAGGAAACAACAATCAAATCACTTTTTTCCCATTACAAGAAAATGAGCATAGAAATCAAATACTTTTCAAAACAATTGTTCCAGCGAGAATAGATAAAACAGCTGAGGCGAAAGAGCAAGTTAATAAAATTATCCAATCGATTCATTTCATTGGAACATTTACAGTTGAATTTTTTATAGATAGTAACAACCAATTGTATGTGAACGAGATAGCACCAAGGCCTCACAATTCCGGACATTATTCAATTGAAGCATGTGATTATTCACAATTTGATACTCATATTTTAGCAGTTACCGGACAATCATTACCAAATTCAATTGAATTATTAAAGCCAGCAGTCATGATGAACTTACTAGGTAAAGATTTAGATTTATTGGAAAATGAATTTAATGAACATCCAGAGTGGCACTTACATATTTATGGTAAGTCTGAGCGTAAAGATAGCAGAAAAATGGGGCATATGACTGTACTAACGAATGATGTAAACCAAACTGAACAAGATATGTACGCTAAATTTGAGGGGAGTAATTAAAGCATGACATTATTATATGAAGGAAAAGCGAAGCGCATTTTCTCAACAAATCAAGAAAATGAATTAAGAGTTGAATATAAAGATGAAGTTACTGCTGGAAACGGGGCTAAGAAAGACACAATGGCAGGTAAGGGGCGATTAAATAATCAAATTACTTCTATTATATTTAAATATTTACAAGAAAATGGAATAGAAAGTCACTTTATTAAACAATTATCTGAAACAGAACAATTAGTTAAGCCTGTGAAAATAATTCCATTAGAAGTAGTTGTTCGTAATATTGCTAGTGGATCTATTACAAAGCGTTTAGGTTTTGAAAATGGTGAAGTTTTTAGAGAACCACTTGTAGAATTTTTCTATAAAAATGATGCGTTAAATGATCCGTTGATAACGGATGACCATGTTAAATTGCTCAATATAGCATCAGATGAAGATATTGAAATACTAAAATCCAAAGCATTAAAGATTAATAATGTGTTGAAACAATTAATGGATGCTATGAATTTAAAATTAGTAGATTTTAAAATCGAATTTGGAAAGACTGAGACTGGTCAAATTTTGTTAGCGGATGAAATATCTCCAGATACATGTCGAATTTGGGATAAAGCTACCAATGCAAACTTTGATAAAGATGTATATAGAAATAACACTGGATCACTGATTGAAACATATCAAATATTTTTAAACAAATTGGAGGATTTAAAATAATGAAAACAATTGAACTACATATCACATTACAACCACAAGTATTAGATACGCAAGGACAAACGCTTACTCGAGCTGTACATGACTTAGGTTATGCACAAGTGAATGATATTCGTGTAGGAAAAGTATTATATATGACAGTGGATGAGGTTAGTGATGAAAAGGTACACAACATTATTACAACTCTAAGTGAAAAATTGTTTGCAAATACAGTGATTGAAGAATATAGCTATAAAGTGTTAGATGATGAAAAGGAGAATGCATAAAATGAAATTTGCGGTTCTTGTTTTTCCAGGTTCGAATTGTGATAGAGACATGTTTAATGCTGCTATTAAAAGTGGTGTTGAAGCGGAATATGTAGATTATAGAGAAACATCACTAAGTGGATTTGATGGCGTACTTATTCCTGGTGGATTTTCATTCGGGGATTACTTAAGATCTGGGGCAATGGCTAGTGTAGCGCCGATTATTTCGGAAGTTAAACGTCTTGCAGCTGAAGGTAAGCCAGTATTAGGTGTTTGTAATGGGTTTCAAATTTTAACTGAAATAGGCTTATTACCTGGTGCATTATTGCATAACGATTCACATTTATTTATTAGTAGAAATGAAGAGTTAGAAATAGTGAATAATCAAACGGCATTTACAAATCTTTATGAACAAGGTGAAAAAGTTATATATCCTGTAGCTCACGGTGAAGGTCATTATTATTGTACTGATGAAATATATCAACAATTAAAAGCTAACAATCAAATTATTCTGAAATATGTGAATAATCCGAACGGTTCATATGATGATATTGCAGGAATTGTTAACGAAAAAGGCAATGTATGTGGCATGATGCCACATCCTGAAAGAGCTTTAGAAACGTTGTTAGGTACTGATAGTGGTGTGAAATTATTTGAAGCGATGGTAAAAAGTTGGAGGGAACAACATGTCTAAATTTATCGAACCAAGCGTTGAAGAAATTAAACTTGAAAAAGTATATCAAGATATGGGATTAAGTGATCAAGAATATGAAAAAGTTTGCGATATTTTAGGCAGACAACCTAACTTTACAGAAACAGGTATCTTTTCTGTTATGTGGAGTGAACATTGCTCTTATAAACATTCTAAACCGTTTTTAAAGCAATTTCCTACGTCAGGTGACCATGTGCTTATGGGGCCTGGTGAAGGTGCAGGGGTAGTCGATATAGGTGATAATCAAGCCGTAGTATTTAAAGTAGAGTCTCACAATCATCCATCAGCAATTGAACCATATCAAGGGGCTGCTACAGGCGTTGGTGGAATCATTCGTGACATTGTCTCTATTGGGGCTAGACCTATTAATTTGTTAAACAGTCTTAGATTTGGAGAATTAGATAATAAACAAAACCAAAGATTACTTAAAGGTGTTGTAAAGGGTATCGGAGGTTATGGTAACTGCATTGGTATTCCAACAACTGCTGGTGAAATCGAATTTGATGAACGTTATGATGGCAATCCACTTGTTAATGCAATGTGTGTTGGTGTTATCAATCACGACATGATTCAAAAAGGCACAGCAAAAGGTGTAGGTAATTCGGTCATTTATGTTGGTTTGAAAACTGGTCGAGATGGTATTCATGGTGCTACTTTTGCATCTGAAGAATTGACGGAAGAAAGCGAAAGTAAACGACCTTCTGTACAAATCGGTGATCCATTTGTAGGTAAAAAATTAATGGAAGCAACACTTGAAGCAATTACATTTGATGAATTAGTTGGTATTCAAGATATGGGTGCTGCTGGTTTAACATCTTCATCGTCTGAAATGGCGGCAAAAGGTGGTAGTGGGTTACATTTGAGATTAGAACAAGTGCCAACACGTGAGCCAGGTATTTCTCCTTATGAAATGATGCTTTCAGAAACTCAAGAACGTATGTTACTAGTTGTTGAAAAAGGTACTGAACAAAAATTCTTAGATTTATTTGATAAGCACGAATTGGATAGTGCTGTTATAGGTGAAGTTACAGATACAAATCGTTTTGTTTTAACATATGATGACGAAGTTTATGCTGACATTCCAGTTGAACCACTAGCTGATGAAGCACCTGTATATATTTTAGAAGGAGAAGAAAAAGATTATAATACTTCTAAAAATGATTATACACACATCGATGTTAAAGATACTTTCTTTAAATTACTTAAGCATCCGACTATAGCATCTAAACACTATTTATATGATCAATACGACCAACAAGTTGGTGCCAATACGATAATTAAGCCAGGACTTCAAGCATCGGTAGTACGTGTGGAAGGCACAAATAAGGCAATTGCTTCAACAATTGATGGTGAAGCGCGTTATGTATATAACAATCCATATGAAGGTGGAAAGATGGTAGTAGCTGAAGCTTATCGAAATTTAATTGCCGTGGGTGCAACACCATTAGCAATGACAGATTGTTTAAATTATGGTTCTCCTGAAAAGAAAGAAATCTATCAACAGTTGATAGATTCAACGAAAGGTATGGCAGAAGCATGCGACATTCTTAAGACACCAGTAGTTTCTGGTAATGTATCTTTATATAACGAAACGAAAGGTACTTCTATTTTCCCAACACCAGTTGTTGGAATGGTAGGTTTGATTGAAAATGTAAATTATTTAAATGATTTTGAACCTCAAGTTGGAGATAAATTATATTTAATCGGTGATACTAAGGACGACTTTGGTGGTAGTCAACTTGAAAAGTTAATTTATGGCAAAGTTAATCATGAATTTGAGTCATTAGATTTGAGTTCAGAAGTTGAAAAAGGTGAATCAATCAAGACCGCTATTCGTGAAGGACTATTATCACATGTTCAAACAGTTGGTAAAGGTGGCTTACTGATTACCTTAGCTAAACTAAGTGCGCATTACGGTTTAGGATTAAAATCTTCAATAGATATAACAAATGCACAATTGTTTAGTGAGACGCAAGGCCGATATGTTGTTTCTGTTAAATCAGGTAAAACTTTAAATATTGATAATGCAATAGAAATTGGACTTTTAACAGATAGTGATAATTTCAAGGTAACAACACCATATACAGAGATTAGTGAAAATGTTTCAGATATTAAACAAATATGGGAAGGGGCAATTGCTCAATGTTTAACTACTCAGGATTAAACGAAGAATGTGGCGTGTTTGGTATTTGGAATCATCCTGAAGCAGCGCAACTAACATATATGGGACTTCATAGTTTGCAACATCGTGGTCAAGAAGGTGCAGGTATAGTTGTTTCTGATCAAAATGAATTAAAAGGCGAGCGAGGATTAGGCTTACTAACTGAAGCGATTAAAGATGATCAAATGGAACGATTAAAAGGATATCAACATGCAATTGGTCACGTCCGTTATGCTACTTCAGGTAATAAAGGTATTGAAAATATTCAACCGTTTCTGTATCACTTTTATGATATGAGTGTAGGTATTTGTCATAATGGTAACCTCATTAATGCTAAATCATTGCGTCAGAATTTAGAAAAACAAGGTGCTATCTTCCATTCGTCTTCTGATACTGAAGTCATTATGCATTTGATACGTCGAAGTAAAGCTCCTACTTTTGAGGAAGCGTTGAAAGAAAGTTTGCGAAAAGTTAAAGGCGGTTTTACATTTGCGATTTTAACTAAAGATGCGTTATATGGCGCAGTAGATCCAAATGCTATCAGACCACTTGTTGTAGGTAAAATGAAAGATGGGACATACATCCTTGCAAGTGAAACATGTGCAATAGATGTGTTAGGTGCAGAATTTGTTCAAGATATTCATGCAGGTGAATATGTCGTGATTAACGATAAAGGTATTACAGTTAAATCTTATACACATCATACGACAACTGCAATTTCTGCGATGGAATATATTTATTTTGCTAGACCAGACTCAACAATAGCTGGTAAAAATGTCCATGCAGTACGTAAAGCTTCTGGTAAAAAATTAGCCCAAGAAAGCCCTGTAAATGCTGATATGGTCATCGGTGTACCCAATTCATCGCTATCAGCTGCGAGTGGTTATGCTGAAGAAATAGGTTTGCCATATGAAATGGGACTAGTTAAAAATCAATATGTTGCAAGAACATTTATTCAACCAACTCAAGAATTACGTGAGCAAGGTGTGAGAGTGAAGTTATCTGCGGTAAAAGATATAGTAGATGGGAAAAATATCATTCTTGTTGATGATTCCATTGTTCGCGGTACGACAATTCGACGCATTGTGAAAATGTTAAAAGATTCTGGTGCAAATAAAGTGCATGTGCGTATAGCATCACCGGAATTTATGTTTCCAAGTTTTTACGGAATCGATGTTTCAACTACGGCAGAATTAATTTCTGCAAGCAAATCACCTGAAGAAATTAAAGATTATATTGGCGCTGATTCATTAGCATATCTATCTGTAGATGGGTTAATTGAATCAATTGGTTTAGATTATGACGCGCCATATAGTGGCTTATGTGTAGAAAGTTTCACTGGAGATTATCCTGCAGGGTTATATGATTATGAAGCAAATTATAAAGCGCATTTAAGTCATCGACAAAAGCAATATATTTCTAAAAACAAACACTTTTTTGATAGCGAGGGAAATTTAAATGTCTAAAGCATATGAACAATCTGGTGTAAATATTCATGCTGGTTATGAAGCTGTAGAAAGAATGTCTAGTCATGTTAAACGTACGATGCGTAAAGAAGTTATCGGTGGTTTAGGTGGATTCGGTGCTACATTTGATTTATCACAATTAAATATGACAGCGCCAGTTTTAGTTTCTGGAACAGACGGAGTAGGTACGAAATTAAAACTAGCTATCGACTATGGTAAACATGATTCGATAGGTATCGATGCAGTCGCAATGTGTGTTAATGATATTTTAACGACAGGTGCAGAACCATTATATTTTTTAGATTACATTGCTACAAACAAAGTTGTTCCTGAAGTTATTGAACAAATTGTTAAAGGTATTAGTGATGCATGTGTTGAAACGAATACTGCACTTATCGGTGGAGAGACTGCTGAAATGGGTGAAATGTATCACGAAGGCGAATATGATGTAGCTGGATTTGCTGTTGGAGCAGTTGAAAAGGATGACTATGTAGATGGTTCAGAAGTGAAAGAGGGACAAGTTGTTATAGGGCTTGCGTCAAGTGGCATTCATTCAAATGGATACAGTTTAGTGCGCAAATTAATTAATGAATCAGGCATTGATTTGGCATCAAACTTCGATAATCGTCCATTTATCGATGTCTTTTTAGAACCAACTAAATTATATGTCAAACCTGTACTTGCTTTGAAAAAAGAAGTTTCTATTAAGGCAATGAATCATATTACTGGTGGAGGTTTTTATGAAAATATTCCACGTGCATTGCCAGCCGGATATGCTGCTAGAATTGATACTACATCATTTCCAACACCAAAAATATTTGATTGGTTACAACAACAAGGCAATATAGACACAAATGAAATGTATAACATTTTTAATATGGGTATTGGCTATACGGTTATCGTTGATGAAAAAGATGTATCACGCGCTTTGAAGATTTTAGCAGAACAAAATGTGGAAGCCTATCAAATTGGTCATATTGTGAAAAATGAGTCAACTGCAATTGAATTGTTGGGGGTATAACAATGGTTAAAATTGCGATTTTTGCATCAGGTTCAGGAAGTAACTTTGAAAATATAGTTGAGCATGTTGAATCAGGAAAACTTGAAAATATTGAAGTTACGGCGCTATATACGGATCATCAAAATGCGTTTTGTATAGATAGAGCAAAAAAGCACGATATTCCTGTTTATATTAATGAACCAAAACAATTTGATTCAAAAGCAGCGTATGAACAACATTTAGTAACATTATTAAATGAAGATAAGGTAGAGTGGATTATTCTAGCTGGCTACATGCGTCTAATTGGTCCAGACTTATTAGCTTCATTTGAAGGTAAAATATTGAATATACATCCATCTCTATTGCCGAAATATAAGGGGATTGACGCAATAGGCCAAGCATATCATAGTGGCGATACTATTACTGGTTCGACAGTACATTATGTTGATAGTGGTATGGATACGGGAGAAATTATTGAACAGAGAAAATGTGATATTAGACCGGACGATTCAAAAGAACAATTAGAAGAGAAAGTAAAAAAATTGGAATATGAGTTATATCCAAGTGTTATTGCTAAAATTGTAAAATAAGGAGTATGTATGTGATGAAGAAAGCTATTTTGAGCGTATCAAATAAAACAGGTATTGTAGAGTTTGCTAAAGCGTTAACGCAATTAAATTATGAATTATATTCAACAGGTGGTACTAAACGTATATTAGATGAAGCAAATGTACCAGTTCGTTCTGTTTCAGACTTAACACATTTTCCAGAAATAATGGATGGCCGTGTTAAAACATTACATCCGGCTGTTCATGGTGGCATTTTAGCTGATCGAAATAAACCGCAGCATTTAAATGAATTATCAGAACAACATATAGATTTAATTGATATGGTAGTAGTTAATTTATATCCATTCCAACAAACTGTTGCAAACCCTGATGTGACGATGGACGAAGCAATTGAAAATATTGATATTGGTGGTCCAACAATGTTACGTGCTGCAGCTAAAAACTATAAACATGTAACAACAATTGTACATCCGGCAGATTATCAAGAAGTATTGACGCGATTAAGAAACGATTCGTTAGATGAGTCATATAGACAATCATTAATGATTAAAGTTTTTGAGCATACTGCAGAATATGATGAAGCGATTGTACGTTTCTTTAAAGGGGATAAAGAAACTTTAAGATATGGAGAAAATCCACAACAATCAGCGTATTTTGTGAGAACTTCGAATGCTAAGCACACGATTGCAGGCGCTAAACAATTACATGGGAAACAATTAAGCTATAACAATATTAAAGATGCAGATGCTACACTAGCTTTAGTTAAAAAGTTTGATACACCTGCTACAGTTGCGGTTAAACACATGAATCCATGTGGTGTTGGTATCGGTGACACGATAGAACAAGCATTTCAACATGCGTATGAAGCGGATAGTCAATCAATATTTGGTGGAATTGTTGCATTAAACCGAGCTGTAACACCTGAGTTAGCAGAGCAATTGCATAGTATCTTTTTGGAAGTCATTATTGCACCAAAATTTACAGATGAAGCATTAGATATTTTAAAACAAAAGAAGAATGTAAGATTATTAGAAATTGATATGACTATAGACAGTAACGAAGAAGAGTTTGTTTCAGTATCTGGCGGATATTTAGTTCAAGATAAAGACAATTATGTCGTGCCAAAAGAAGAAATGAAAGTTGTTACAGAAGTAGCACCTACAGATGAACAATGGGAAGCAATGTTATTAGGATGGAAAGTTGTACCATCAGTAAAAAGTAATGCAATTATTTTAAGTAATAATAAACAAACTGTAGGTATAGGTGCTGGACAAATGAATCGTGTCGGTGCTGCTAAAATTGCGTTAGAGAGAGCTATTGAAATCAATGATCATGTAGCGTTAGTATCTGATGGATTTTTCCCTATGGGAGATACAGTTGAACTTGCAGCACAACATGGTATAAAGGCAATTATCCAACCGGGTGGTTCGATTAAAGATCAAGATTCAATTGATATGGCTAATAAACATGGTATTGCAATGGTAGTCACAGGCACTCGACATTTTAAACACTAATTTTAAAGGGGCGTAACATAAATGAATGTATTAGTAATTGGTGCTGGTGGACGAGAACATGCACTTGCATATAAACTTAATCAATCGAATCTAGTTAAACAAGTGTTTGTCATTCCAGGTAATGAGGCAATGACACCTATAGCTGAAGTACACACTGAAATTTCAGAATCTGATCATCAAGCGATACTAGATTTTGCTAAACGGCAAAATGTTGATTGGGTAGTTATAGGTCCAGAACAGCCGCTAATTGATGGATTAGCAGACATTTTACGAGCGAATGGTTTCAAAGTGTTTGGTCCAAATAAGCAAGCAGCTCAAATCGAAGGCTCAAAATTATTTGCTAAAAAGATAATGGAAAAATATAATATTCCAACTGCTGATTATAAAGAAGTTGAGCGAAAAAAGGATGCTTTAACATATATTGAAAACTGTGAATTGCCCGTTGTTGTCAAGAAAGATGGGTTAGCTGCTGGGAAAGGCGTTATTATTGCAGATACTATTGAAGCAGCCAGAAGTGCTATTGAGATTATGTATGGTGATGAAGAAGAAGGTACTGTTGTATTTGAAACGTTTTTAGAAGGTGAAGAGTTCTCGCTAATGACATTTGTTAATGGTGATTTAGCAGTACCTTTCGACTGTATTGCACAAGATCATAAACGCGCATTTGATCATGATGAAGGACCAAATACTGGTGGTATGGGGGCTTATTGTCCAGTACCACATATTAGTGACGATGTTTTAAAACTTACAAATGAAACAATTGCACAACCCATTGCAAAGGCAATGCTTAATGAAGGTTATCAATTCTTCGGTGTATTATACATTGGTGCTATTTTAACTAAAGATGGTCCAAAAGTAATAGAATTTAATGCCCGTTTTGGTGATCCTGAAGCTCAAGTATTATTAAGTCGCATGGAAAGTGATTTAATGCAGCATATTATTGATTTAGATGAAGGAAAACGTACTGAATTCAAATGGAAAAATGAATCTATTGTAGGGGTCATGTTGGCATCAAAAGGATATCCTGATGCATATGAAAAAGGGCATAAAGTAAGTGGCTTTGATTTAAATGAAAACTATTTTGTTAGTGGATTAAAGAAGCAAGGTGATACCTTTGTTACTTCAGGTGGTAGAGTTATACTTGCCATCGGAAAAGGTGACAATGTACAAGATGCACAGCGAGACGCATACAAAAAAGTATCACAAATACAAAGTGACCATTTATTCTATCGTCATGACATTGCGAATAAAGCACTACAACTTAAATAAGTAAATTTAAAATACTAAGATTAGCTATGAACGAATCTATAACGATAGATTTTTTCATAGCTTTTTTAGTTGTAGAGTCTAGGACATTGATTTCTGTACCAAATTTGTGATTATGCATATGTAATACAAAAGAGGCGCCACAACATGTTTGGATGAACAAAATAACATGTTTGTGGCACCTCTTTTGTTTAGTATGGAATAAATGGTTTTCTTTTTCTATACAATGAATTTCTAATTTAGTATCTATACAATTATGGATAAAATTTAACCTACACGACCAAGACGAACATCATCTATGCCCGTGATGGGTAAGGTGATTGAACAATAATATGCCATAGTAATAATGGCAATTAAAACTATAATAAAGATTATATCTTTATATGAGAAAGGTACGTTGTAATAGTAAGTACGAGGACCATCTCTAAATCCTTTCGACTCCATCGCAACTGATAATTGATGTGCCTTTCTAATATTTTGGCTTAATAGAGGTATAATTAAATGCTTAAATCGCTTTAACCCTCTATAATTTGCCGCGTCTATCATCTGATAGCGCATTTTTAAAGATCTGCGAAGCTGTATTAAAGAACTAATCATTAAAGGTATCATACGAATGGCAGCCATGAATGCATAAGCAACTTTTGATTTAACCTTTAAATGTTGCATTAAACTATAAAATATCATGACAACCTGAGATGTAAGTGCGATTAAGATACCGAAAAATGAAATAGCAATGGTTCTTAATGATACATGTAAACCACGAACTAAACTTTCTGTTGTAATATGGATAAATCCGAATTTCAAAATTGTATGGCTACCATTCCCGTATAAAATCATGAACAGGGAAGAGAGTAATGCAAAGCCAATACTTATAGTTATAAAAATTGCTGTAATTTTAAACTGAGTACCATTAAACATCAATAAGAAAACTAACATTAAGATAGTGATATAAAGCATAAAATCGAAATTATGCACAAATATAATAAAGAAAAATAGTATAATTCCAAGAAATAGTTTCGTTATAATGTTGACATCATCAACAAATGATTGCCGAACTTTCCATTGCTCATACATTCGTATCACCATCACAATCTAGTAACGCACCATCTGAAATTTTAAGTCTTCTTGATGGATAACGTTCAATTATTTCATCGTCATGTGTAACCATGACAATACTTTGTCCCAAATTAATTCGCTTTTGGAAAAGTTTGATCAACTGGAATGTATTATGGCTATCAAGTCCAAATGTCGGTTCATCTAAAAAGATAATATCAGCTTTAGAACTTAGTGCGGTAGCTACGCTAAGGCGTCGTTTTTGACCAATAGACAACTCATAAGGATGTTGATCTTTTACATTTTGTAAATCTAAAAGTTTTAAAAGTTGTATCGTTTCATCATCACTTTGATCTTTAGAAAGGTGATTAAAATGAATGTTAATTTCATCATAAACCGAATTTGTTATAAATTGTAATTCTGGGTTTTGATAAACTAGGTACATGTGTTTTGCTGCATGTTTAATTTTTGTTAAACGCTGATTTTCAAAATAAACATCACCTTGATATTTAATCAATTGCATAATTGATTCAAGCAAGGTTGTTTTACCACTACCATTTGCCCCTGTAATTGTAATCCACTCACCTAGACCAATTTCTAAATCTGAGAATGAGAGCAATGTTGATTTACCGCGAATAATACGTCCATTTTTAAATTGTAATAAGTGTGAGTTTGTTGTTGGAAAGTCAACACGACTTGGTGCGAATTCCCATGCACGTGGATGCCACACACCATATTCACTGAGTAAATGAACATACTTCTGTAATATGATTTCAGGACATTCATCGGCAATGATATTTCCGTTATAATCCATCAAAATGACGCGGTCGACATGATTCCAGATGTGTTTAACTTTATGTTCAACGATTACAACCGTTTGATCTTCCCAAAGTTCAATTAGTTTAGTCCATAAATCTTCTGTTGCTTGAACATCTAACATTGCTGTCGGTTCATCTAAAAACAATGTTTTTGATTGTTGAAGAATGGTTTCAACAATTGCCAATTTCTGTTTCATCCCGCCACTTAAATCTTTGATATACGTTTCAGGGGTAACATTTAAATTGACCATATTTAAAGCATTGATAATTAACGCATCCATGTCTTCACGTGGTAATTGTCTATTTTCTAAAACGAATGCAAGTTCTTCGTATACTTTTGGCATACAAAACTGGCTATCAGGGTCTTGGAAAATAACGCCACTTAATGGGTCAACGATTAGTTCATCATATTTCATAGGTAATTCAATTAAATTAGGAACAATACCACTTAATACATTCAGAAGTGTACTTTTACCGCAACCAGAAGGACCGAGTAAAAGTACTTTTTCTTTGTCTTGAATAGTGATATTTAAATGATCGAAAATTTTACGTTGACCACTTGGATATTTTAATCGTAAATCACTTACTTTTAACACTCTGAATGCTCCTCTTATAAGTTGTCGTAATCTTCTTTAGCAGCTGGTCTAAATAATTTTGTTACGCCTGTCTTATCTAAAGCTTTTACTAAAAGGTAAGATAGGACGCCGGCGACTACTGCACCACTAATTAATCTAAATACGATGAATAATGTTAAGTTCCAACCTGCAACTTCATTTAAATAACCATAGAAATAATCTATCGGGAAAGCCGCGATTGCTGTACAAAAACCTGCTAACATAGCTACCATAACTGAACGTGATTGATATTTAAAAATTGCAAAGACAAGTTCACACGCTAAACCTTGTATAAAAGCGTAAACGATTGTCGGAATATCGAAACGACCCATAATGATAGTTTCGCCGGCACCTGCAGCAAATTCAGCCAGTAAAGCAATACCTGGTTTTGGAATAATTAGATAGCAGACAATCGCTGCCATGAACCAAACCCCGTTTGTTAATTGTTCGAGGTGAAGGCCTGTAGCTTGCACACCATTGTAAACAAACCACCATAAATTGTAAATAACTGCGAATACTACTGAAATAAGTACGGTTACTAGTATTTCAGATAGCTTTAAACCTTTTGACATTTTTACATCCTCCTAATAAAAAAACGCACAACCATCCATAGGAAAGTTATGCGTTCACAATATATATTAGTAAAACATATGTATAGTAACACTTTCCTACGCTAGTTCAAGCTAGATCAGGTTCAAAGGGTTTGAGGGCAAGCCTCATCTCAGTATAAAACACCCCTAGTGTGTGCGATTTATTTAATTAATTATACTGTAAGACGTTTGTAAACTTATGTCAATAGGTTGTCTTCATGAAATTTCGTTTAATTCGATTTAAAATTTATAATATTAGCATTGGATTTAAATTGAAGATGTAGTAGGAATGTTAGTAATTAAAGATATAAAAATATGTGACATGTAATAATATTGAGCTGATAAATGAAGAGGGATACTTATCAATCATACCTCTTTAACAACAGTGAAGAACCCGTGCATAATGGCTTACGAATTATAGTTTATAAGGAAGAAGAGGGATACATGCGCCGAGCACATGCATAAAAGCCCCTAACAACTAAAAGTTGTAAGGAAGGAGAGGGATACATGCGCCGAGCACATGCATAAAATCCCCTAACAACTAAAAGTTGTAAGGGGATTTAAATTAATTTAGTGTATCTTGGATATCTTGTTTTGTTTGATTAATATCTTCTGTTTTTTCTTCTTTTTTATCTTTTAATTTTTCTTCAACTTCTTTAGCTTTTTCTGCTGCTTTTTTATTTTGATTTTCATTAGACATGATTAATTCCTCCCAAATTGGATAATTATTTATATATAAATCTTACCCGGTTGTACTTTCGTTAAACTTTTCTAAGTCTATAGCACTATTTATTCATTTATCTAAAGACAACAACATTAGATTAATATATAATGATTTTGAGGTGAACATAATGTCTTTTCTTAGGAAACACGCCGAAATTATTTTTAGCTATTTAATCGGTATCGTTTCACTCTTCACTGGTCTCATTATTTTAATTAACTTGCCATTAATTAAACAATTAAATGGTGGTAAAAAAGTTGATACACATGTTCATAATGTGTGGGAATTTCTGAATGCATTTTTCAGTGAAATTATTAAAGTAATGAGTCGATTTATAGGTAATTTCCCTATAGTTAGTGCAATTGTGATAATTATATTCGGTATTTTAGTTATGTTGATTGGTCATACATTACTTAGAACTATTAAGTATGACTATGATATTTCTATCTTTTTCTTAGTTATCGGTATCATGTACTTTATTATTACTCTTATATTAATGACTCAAGTTTATGGATTCTTTGCAGTGATTTTCATTATTCCATTTACAATTCATATAGGATATATCGTCTATAAAGATGAATTGAATCAGGAAAATGTAAAAAATCATTTCATGTGGATAATTGTGAGTTATGGTATAAGTTACTTAATTACACAAATTGCATTGTATGGCAGAATTGATGCTAATGAAATAGAGTCAATTGATATCTTAAGTGTCAATGCTTTCTTTATAATTATGTGGTTACTTGGTCAAATGGCTATTTGGAATTTCTTGTTCTTGCGCCGAGCTTTACCTTTAACAAAGCAAGAATTAGGTGAAGAGGAGCCAGAATTATCAAGAACAAGTAAAGGGAATGTCACGAATCAAACTAAAATTCACTTGAAACAACTCCAAGATAAGACTACAGAATATGCACGTAAGACAAGAAGAAGTGTCGATTTAGATAAAATTAGAGCTAAAAGAGATAAATTCAAAAAGAAAGTTAATGATATTATCGATATTCAAGAAGACGATATTCCTGATTGGATGAGAAAACCGAAATGGGTTAAACCAATGTATGTCGAACTATTTTGTGGTGTCGTCATCTTTTTATTCACATTTTTAGAATTTAATAATCGTAATGCATTATTTGTATCTGGTGATTGGAAATTATCACAGACACAATATGTTATTGAATGGGTTACATTATTAATTCTGTTATTCATTATTATCGCATATATCGCTACAACGTTAACTTTCCACTTGAAAGGTAAGTTTTATTATTTACAATTATTTATGGGGAGCATTTTATTCTTTAAATTGTTAACGGAATTTATAAATATAATGATTCATGGACTATTACTTTCAGTGTTCATTACGCCAACATTACTATTAATGTTATTGGCAATCATCATTTCTTATTCGTTACAATTACGAGAGCGACCATAATTAAAAGCATTATAAAAGTACTATCTATTAAACATTTTGATGTGTACGCTATAAGTTAGATATATCTCTAACTTACTTAGATACAGGTCAATGAAGTTTATGGATAGTACTTTTTTTGTAACTAGATTTGATTGATTCAGGTGATGTGAATTAAGTATTGAAAATTGTATACAAAGTTTTAGTGCAAATAAAATAGTTGAAAAGTTATCCATTTGTAAAATCAAGAAAACTAGTAAATAGTTGAAGCGACTTATGGAATTTGCGAAACGATATATAGTATTTCCTTTGTAGAAATTTAACATATATCATTCAAATTACTAATTTGTTAAAATCAACAGTAAGATTAGAAGTAGATGATATTGAAATTTGGCAAACAATTTAATCTATATAAAACTACAACGAAACACAGAAAGGAAGTTGTCAGATGAAAATAGCAACTCTGAACAAAGGCAAAGAAACAAAATATTTTAATGGATATCCTTTAATTGAAGAAGAGGATATCTATTCACAAGATCATTTAAAAGAAGGAGATATTTTTCAAATTGTGACTGATAAATCACAATATGTCGCAACGGCTTATGTTGGTCGCCAACATAAAGGATTAGGTTGGGTTCTAACATACGATAAAGCTCAACAAATCAACACAGCTTTCTTTGTAAAATTGTTTAATACTGCATTAGCAGAACGTGATTATTATTTTAATATAGATGGAACAAATGCTTTTAGATTATTTAATGCTGAAGGTGATGGTGTTGGGGGATTAACAATCGACAATTACGATGGTCATTTGTTGATTCAATGGTACTCAAAAGGTATTTATAAATTTAAATATGCCATTCTTGAAGCGGTTAGAAAAGTATTTGATTATAAATCTATTTACGAAAAAGTAAGATTTAAAGACAGCGAATATAGTGGTGGTTTTGTTGAAGGAGATGCACCTGAGTTTCCAATTGTTATCGAAGAAAACTTCACATTTTATAATGTAGACCTTGAAGATGGTTTGATGACAGGTATCTTTTTAGATCAAAAAGAAGTGCGCAAGAAATTAAGGGATCAATATGCCAAAGAACGCCATGTTTTAAACTTATTTAGTTATACAGGTGCTTTTTCTGCAATAGCAGCAAGTGAGGCATCTTCAACAACAAGTGTAGATTTGGCTAATCGTTCTCGTAGTTTAACTGAAGAAAATTTTGGATTAAATGCTATTGATCCTAAATCCCAATATATTTATGTCATGGACACTTTTGATTTCTATAAATATGCTGCACGACATGGACATAGTTATGACACGATCGTGATTGATCCACCTAGCTTTGCGCGTAACAAAAAACGTACATTTTCAGTGCAAAAAGATTATGACAAATTAATTAATGGCGCCTTAAATATCTTATCATCTGAAGGAACATTATTGTTATGTACAAACGCAAGTGTATATCCATTAAAGCAATTTAAAAATACTATTAAAAAGACGCTTGAAGAGAGTGGCGTTGATTATGAATTAACTGAAGTTATGGGATTACCAAAAGATTTTAAAACGCATCCACATTATAAGCCATCTAAATATTTAAAAGCTGTTTTTGTAAATATTAGACATTAATTTGATAAAAAGGGGTATAGTAACTTATTGAGAAAAAGAAGGGTGATAATATTATGGGATTCAAAAACAATTTAACATCAAATTTAACAAATAAAATCGGTAATTCAGTCTTTAAAATAGAAAATGTTGACGGAAAAGGTGCAATGCCAACGACGATTCAAGAATTGAGAGAAAGACGACAACGTGCTGAAGCAATTGTAAAGAGAAAGTCTTTAATGTCATCAACAATGAGCGTTGTTCCAATTCCGGGTTTAGATTTTGGTGTTGATTTAAAATTAATGAAAGATATTATCGAAGATGTTAATAAAATTTATGGTTTAGATCATAAGCAAGTTAATAGCCTTGGGGATGATGTGAAAGAAAGAATTATGTCTGCAGCAGCAATTCAAGGTAGTCAATTTATTGGTAAAAGAATTTCAAATGCATTTTTAAAAATTGTAATTAGAGATGTAGCTAAACGTACTGCTGCAAAACAAACAAAATGGTTTCCTGTTGTAGGACAAGCTGTGTCTGCATCTATTAGTTACTATTTTATGAATAAAATTGGAAAAGATCACATTCAAAAATGCGAAAATGTTATTAAAAATGTCATGTAGGTGCTATAATAGTTTTGCAATTTGCAAATTTTACTGAAACCGGTTTTAAACGAATTGAATTTAAAGCATGGTTTTGGTAAAGTTAATGTATAAAACTAAGTTAGTATTGTAATAATATTGAAGATTCTAACTATACGAAGGAGAAATGTAATTATGGAACAAAATTCATATGTAATCATCGACGAGACTGGTATTCACGCTAGACCAGCAACAATGTTAGTACAAACAGCTTCAAAATTCGATTCTGATATTCAATTAGAATATAACGGTAAGAAAGTAAACTTAAAATCAATCATGGGTGTTATGAGCCTTGGTGTTGGTAAAGATGCTGAAATTACAATTTATGCTGACGGTAGTGATGAATCTGACGCCATTCAAGCAATCAGTGACGTCTTATCAAAAGAAGGATTGACTAAATAATCATGTCTAAATTAATTAAAGGTATTGCCGCATCTGATGGTGTCGCAATTGCTAAAGCTTATTTATTAGTTGAGCCAGACTTAACATTCGACAAAAATGAAAAAGTCACTGATGTTGAAGGAGAAGTTGCAAAGTTCAATAGCGCTATCGAAGCTTCTAAAGTTGAGTTAACTAAAATTAGAAATAATGCAGAGGTTCAACTAGGTGCTGATAAAGCTGCTATCTTTGATGCACATTTATTAGTTTTAGATGACCCTGAATTAATTCAACCAATCCAAGATAAGATTAAAAATGAAAACGCTAATGCTGCTACAGCATTAACGGATGTAACAACACAATTTGTTACAATTTTTGAATCTATGGATAACGAATACATGAAAGAACGTGCGGCTGATATTCGCGACGTTTCTAAACGTGTGTTATCACATATTTTAGGTGTAGAATTACCGAATCCGAGTATGATTGATGAAAGCGTTGTTATTGTAGGGAATGACTTAACGCCATCTGATACTGCTCAATTAAATAAAGAATTCGTACAAGGTTTTGCTACAAACATTGGCGGAAGAACAAGTCACTCTGCAATTATGAGTCGTTCTTTAGAAATTCCAGCAATTGTTGGTACAAAATCAATTACTCAAGAAGTTAAACAAGGCGACATGATTATCGTAGATGGATTAAATGGTGATGTAATCGTTAATCCAACTGAAGATGAGTTAATCGCTTATCAAGATAAACGTGAGCGTTATTTTGCTGACAAGAAAGAATTACAAAAACTACGTGATGCTGATACTGTTACAGTTGATGGTGTTCACGCAGAGCTTGCTGCAAATATTGGTACACCTAATGATTTGCCAGGTGTTATTGAAAATGGTGCACAAGGTATCGGCTTATATAGAACTGAGTTTTTATATATGGGTCGTGACCAAATGCCTACAGAAGAAGAACAATTTGAAGCTTATAAAGAAGTATTAGAAGCAATGGGCGGTAAACGTGTTGTTGTACGTACTTTAGATATAGGTGGAGATAAAGAATTATCATACTTAAACTTGCCTGAAGAAATGAATCCATTCTTAGGTTACCGTGCGATTCGTTTATGCCTTGCGCAACAAGATATTTTCAGACCACAGCTACGTGCATTATTACGTGCATCAGTTTATGGTAAGTTAAATATCATGTTCCCAATGGTTGCAACAATTAACGAATTTAGAGAAGCTAAAGCTATATTATTAGAAGAAAAAGAAAACCTTAAAAATGAAGGTCATGACATTTCGGATGATATAGAATTAGGAATCATGGTAGAGATACCTGCAACAGCAGCATTAGCTGATGTCTTTGCTAAAGAAGTAGATTTCTTCAGTATCGGTACAAATGATTTAATTCAATACACATTAGCTGCTGACCGTATGTCAGAGCGTGTATCATATCTATACCAACCATATAACCCTTCAATCTTACGTTTAGTTAAACAAGTTATTGAAGCGTCACATAAAGAAGGTAAATGGACAGGTATGTGTGGTGAAATGGCTGGAGATGAAACAGCTATTCCATTATTGCTTGGTTTAGGTTTAGATGAGTTCTCTATGAGTGCAACGTCTATTCTGAAAGCAAGAAGACAAATTAATGGTTTAAGTAAAAATGAAATGACTGAACTTGCTAACCGTGCAGTCGACTGTGCAACGCAAGAAGAAGTTATTGAATTAGTTAACAACTACGTAAAATAATTAATTCTTTCGAAAGACAGAATTATAAATAAACCCGAAGTATTCATTGTAAGTAATTATGAATACTTCGGGTTCTTTTTTATGATTTATGTTAATTTCAATGGAATGTTGTTGCTAACTAATTAAACAACTATGTGTCATTAACAAAATGTAGTTCTTTAATTAATGTTAGTTAATTTAAAAATCGATATTTAATTTATGATAGCTATAAATGATGAAGTTGATTTAGATGAAAATTAATCTTGGATATTTAATACTTTGTTGATTTCATCAAGATCAACATGGTACATTGGATTGCCATTCAACAAAATAAACGGAGTTGAAAAAGCATCAAAATCTATCATTTCGTTTCGATATTGTTGATTGTTGATATTTCTCTCTTCAAAATCAATGTGATGCTCATTTAGATAATTTTTTACAAATGTACAAGGTGGACAATCATTCTGCGTATAAACGATTATTTCTGACATGTATCATGCTCCTTCGTGCTTTATTCTAATGTAATATACACAATTATACATTGAAATTCAAATTTGTGAACACATTGTGAACTGACATAAATTATACACAATTTCATAGCGCATAATGTTTTAAAAATACACATTATAGCAATTATAATTAAGTTCATTGTGTTGTCATCAAAAAAAGAAAAAGGTGATGTTTTTAAATGGATACAGTTGAAATCAGTCGGTTTTTGACAGCTATGACTTTAGCAGTTCATATCATTTTTGCAACGATTGGTGTTGGTATGCCTTTAATGTTCGCAATTGCAGAATTTTTAGGTATTCGCAAAAATGATCTTCAATATATAGCTATGGCCAAAAGATGGGCTAAAGCTTATACAATTACTGTAGCAGTGGGAGTTGTTACAGGTACAATTATAGGACTTCAATTATCATTGATTTGGCCTACATTTATGGAAATGGGTGGACACGTTATTGCACTTCCATTATTTATGGAAACATTTGCGTTCTTCTTTGAAGCTATTTTCTTAAGTATATATTTATATACTTGGGATCGTTTTAAAAATAAATGGACACATTTCTTAATTAGTATACCAGTAATTATTGGTGGCTCTTTCTCAGCATTCTTCATTACTTCAGTGAATTCATTTATGAATACGCCTGCAGGTTTTGAGTTGAAGAATGGAAAGATGGTCAATGTTCAACCTATAGAAGCGATGTTTAACCCATCGTTTATAGTTCGATCATTTCACGTAATTACTACAGCCGGTATGACGATGGCATTTGTTATTGCATCAATAGCAGCTTTTAAATTATTGCGTAATCGTCAACCTAAAGATACTGTCTACCATAAGAAAGCTTTGAAAATGTCTATGATAGTTGGATTCTTTTCAACATTACTTTCTATGTTGGCAGGGGATTTATCTGCAAAATTTTTGCATAAATTCCAACCTGAAAAATTAGCAGCTTATGAATGGCATTTCGATACATCTTCCCATGCCAAATTATTATTATTTGGTGTGTTAGATGAAAAGACTCAGCAAGTTAAAGGTGCGATTGAATTACCTGGACTATTGAGTTTCTTAGCAGATAATAGTGTCAAAACTAAAGTACAAGGGTTAAATGATTTTCCAAAAAGTTTACATCCGCCTATGATCGTCCATTATTTCTTTGATTTAATGGTAACGATGGGAATTTTATGTTTTGTCATTTCAGGTGTTTATGTCTTAACTTTAATGTTTAAAAAGCTTAGAAAGTTTTCTACTCATAAATGGATGCTTTATGGAATATTATTAACAGGCCCAGCTTCAATGCTAGCTATAGAATTTGGATGGTTCTTAACAGAGATGGGTAGACAGCCTTGGATTGTTCGTGGTTATATGCGCGTGGCAGAAGCAGCAACACAAGCAGGCGGAATAACCTTCGTTACAATTTTATTTGGCATATTGTACATCATTTTAATGTATACATGTGCATACGTATTAATTCGTATGTTTAAAAATAAACCGGCGTATGAAGATGTAAATCGTTTAGCCAAGAAGCAAGGAGGAGAAATAGAAAAATGATTTATGCATTTATAGGTATAACAGTGTTATGGTTGTTTTTATTTTGCTATATCATTATTGCTTCTATAGATTTTGGGGCAGGTTTCTTCGCATTGCATTCAAAGTTAACTGGTGATGAAAAGAAAATTAATCACTTAATTTCACGTTATTTAAACCCAGTTTGGGAAGTTACGAATGTATTCTTTGTTTTCTTCTTCGTAGGATTCGTAGGTTTCTTTCCAGAGTCAATCAAATATTTAGGCACGGTATTGTTAATACCAGGTTCAATAGCACTGATTATGATATCGTTGAGAAACAGTTTTTATGCATTTGAAAATTATGGTCAAGATACAAAATTAGCATGGATGATCATGTATGGGGTAAGTGGATTATTAATTCCAGCTTCATTATCTACTGCTTTAACTATTACAGAAGGTGGCTATATTAATGTTCGAAACAATGTTATCGATCTAGATTGGGTGCAGTTATTATTAAGCCCATTTGCTTGGTCTGTAGTATTCTTGGCAATTATTTCAGTTTTATATATTTCATCAGGATTTTTGACATATTATGCTAAAAAAGCAAATGACGAACCAGCATATAATTTAACAAGACAATGGCACATATTTTTAGGGCCGCCGATGATTATCATTTGTTTATTCGTATTTCTATCATTACGCATTCAAAATTCTGAACATTTTTATTCAGCTGTTTTTGACTATTGGTGGATGTTTGGTATAAGTTTCTTATTCTTTGCATTAGCTTCATTGTTAACATTCTTTAAGAAAAAACATGGTTTGGCTTTTGTATTTGTTATTTTACAAATGATGTTCGCGTTCTTTGGCTATGGAATTAGTAAATTGCCATACCTTTTATATCCGTTTGTAAAAATTACAGATGCATATGTTAATCCAGAAATGGGCTGGACATTAGTGATTGTCTTTATTTTAGGTTTACTTTTATTACTTCCATCGTTAATATTATTATTAAGATTATTTGTTTTCGACAAAGAATATGTTGAAGGAAAGAAATCATAAGTTGAGACGATACCCCAACTTTCATTTACTTGCATTACTGCATTTAGATAATTTAGTTGGGGTACTCATTTATAATAATTTTAAATTTATATTTTCAATGAATTGATGAAAATCATTTAATGGAGGGCGAGTATGGGTAAAGAATATGTAGTCATCGGTCTAGGTCGTTTTGGAGGTAGTATCGTTCGTGAGTTGAATGCATTAGACATGGATGTAATGGCCATCGACCATGATGAAAATAGAGTGAATGAATATAGTGATATCGCTACTCATGCGGTTGTTGCAGACACTACAGATGAAGCAGTTATGAAAAGTTTAGGTATCCGTAACTTTGATCATGTCATTGTGGCAATTGGTGAAAATATTCAATCAAGTACGTTGACGACTTTAATTTTAAAAGAGTTAGGTGTAAAAAAAGTAACTGCTAAAGCACAAAATGATTATCATGCAAAGATTTTAAATAAAATTGGAGCAGATACGGTTGTGCACCCTGAGCGTGATATGGGTAGACGTATTGCGCATAATGTTGCGAGTGCAAGTGTACTTGATTATCTTGAGTTGGCAGACGAGCATTCTATTGTAGAATTGAAAGCAACTGAAAAGATGGCGGGGCAGTCTATCATTGATTTAGATATAAGAGCACAATATGGAATTAACATTATTGCAATTAAACGAGGCAAAGAGTTCATCATTTCACCAAATCCAAATATTAATTTAGAAATAGGTGATATTTTAATCATGATTGGACATGATAATGATTTAAATCGCTTTGAAAAAAATATTGCGACGAGATAATCGGGAGTGGGACAGAAATGATATTTTCTCAAAATTTATTTCGTCGTCCCACCCCAACTTACATTGTCTGTAGAAATTGGGAATCCAATTTCTCTTTGTTGGGGCCCACACCCCAACTCGCATTGCCTGTAGAATTTCTTTTCGAAATTCTCTATGTTGGGGCCCCTGACTAGAATTGAAAAAAGCTTGTTACAAGCGCATTTTCGTTCAGTCAACTACTGCCAATATAACTTTGTAGAGCATTGAACATTGATTTATGTCTCAAGCTCATCATATATAAAGAAAAAGCTACTAACAATGGGTGGTGAGTTTAATTAAAACTTCACTTCAAAGTTAGTAGCTTTTTGATTATTTATTGTTTGATTCTTTTTGTTCGTTTACCTTCATAATGACTGGTAAAATCATTGGTTTTCTAGCTGTTTTTTCAAATAAATAAGGTTGTAATGTTTCAATGATAGAAGATTTAATCTGATGCCATTGAATATCTTTATTTTGATTTAACTTACTAATAACATCAGTTTTGATTTTGCGTTGTGCATCATAAATTAATTGACCTGATTCCCTCATATATACAAATCCTCGAGAAATAATGTCTGGACCAGAAAGTAATTTATTTGTATTAAAATCAATACTAACAACAACGATAACTAAACCTTCTTCAGATAATAGCTTACGGTCTCTTATTACAACATTACCGATATCACCGATACCACTACCATCAACAAGTACATTACCAGATGGAATGCGACCAGCTTTACGTGCTGAATCGTGTGTTAAAGCTAAGACATCTCCAATATCAAAGATGAAGACATTATCTTCTTCAACGCCGCATTCAACACCAGTCTCACCATGTGCTTTTAACATACGGTATTCACCATGAATAGGTAAGAAATATTTCGGCTTGATTAATCGAAGCATTAATTGTTGATCACCTTGAGAACCATGCCCTGAAGTATGGATGTTAGAAATCTTGCTATGGATAACATCTGCACCAGCTTTATACAAGGAATTAATAGTTCTGTTAATACTTTTTGTATTACCTGGGATAGGTGATGAACTAAATACAACGGTATCTTCAGGTATAATTTTAATTTGCTTATGAGTACCATTAGCAATTCTAGATAATGCTGCCATTGGTTCACCTTGTGAACCAGTACATAGTATCAATAACTCATGCTTCGGTACGGTATTAATTTTATTAGGTTCAATAAATGTTTCAGGTGGTGCTTTAATATAACCAAGTTCCATACCTATTTTAATATTGTTTTCCATCGAACGACCGAACGTAACAATTTTACGGTTATTTTTGATAGCAGCTTCAACTGCTTGTTGAACTCGGTAAATATTAGAAGCGAAGGTAGCAAATATAATACGACCTTTACAATTACGGAAGATCTTATCTACGTTTTGACCAACTTCACGTTCGCTTAAAGTAAAATCAGGCACAAGTGAATTTGTTGAGTCTGAAAGTAAACATAGAACGCCTTCTTCGCCTAATTGAGCCATTTTAGCAATGTTTGCTGGTTTGCCTACAGGTGTAAAATCAAATTTAAAGTCACCGGTATGAACTACTTTTCCTTCAGGTGTATCTACGATGACGCCATAAGTTTCAGGAATACTATGTGTAGTTAAGTAGAAAGAAATCGTAAAGTGCTTAGATTTAATCACACTGTCCTCATTGATTTCATTTAGTTTAGCAGTACGTAATAAATGATGTTCTTCAAGTTTATTACGGATTAAACCTAATGCTAAAGGACCACCATAAATAGGTATATTAAGTTGTTTTAATAGGAAGGGCACACCGCCTATATGGTCTTCGTGACCATGTGTTATAAATAGGCCAACAATTTTATCTTGGTTTTGAACTAGATATGTGTAGTCAGGTATAACATAATCAATCCCTAATAAGTTATCATCAGGGAATTTGATACCTGCATCGATAATGACAATTTCGTCTTTATACTCAACTGCATAAGTATTTTTACCGATTTCACCTAGACCTCCAAGTGCATATACACCTACTTCATTTGGATGTAATTGTTTCATTATTTAGCAATCTCCACATTAAAGTGTTCTGAGTTTTCTTTTTCGTAATCTAAATGTGCGCCCTCTAATTTAGTGATAAATTCGATATTAAAATTACGATCTTTCAAGTAACGACGTACTTGTTCTTCTGTTTGAGCTTCAACATAAAGTGATTGTGTATTTTCACGCACAATTACCTCGTCTCTGTTATGTTGATAAAAAACTTTAAATACTGCCATGTTAAAAATTCCTCCTAAGAATGTTTGTTTAATTTATTGTTAACCCTAGTAAAATCGTATTGGAGTATATATCGATAAATTCATTCCAATCATCTCTATAATGTAACTTAATAACGATTTGGTTAATAACTAGGTTCATCATGTCGTTCATTTTAAAAAATTAGTGAAATAACACTAAAATTTCAGTTAAATCTTATTTTACATGATGAATGATAATAAATAAAGCAGTTTATCTCACTAGAAATCTAAGTATTTCGAATAAATGTGCAGTTCTATTTATTAAAATAAATGTAGAGATTATAAATTAATGTTAAGAAAGAATTAAAGGATTTTATATGAAACGGTAAAATTTAAATGAGGGGATAAAAAGTTTGGTAGAAAGGTGAATATATTTAACTGTTGTTTATTCGAAAAAGTTGTAAAAGGAAAAGCTTAGGACATCATATTTATCCTAAGCTTTGATAATTAGAAAAATGTGTTTTAAACTTCTACTGCATCTGTATGTGGTTGTAATGGGTGATCTTTGTCAATGTGATCATAGAACATTACACCATTTAAATGGTCAATTTCATGTTGGAAAACAATTGCTGGATATCCTTTTAGTCGTAATTGTATATCATTACCTTCGATGTCTTTGGCTTTAATTGTAATTCTATTATGACGGTGAACTAGACCAGCAACATTATCATCGACACTAAGGCAACCTTCACCAGTTGGTAAATAAGCTTCTTGAACGCTATGACTTACAATTTTTGGGTTCACAAGCATATAGTCATAAGATTTGCCACTGCCATCATCTGGTATTAAAACAGCAATCATACGTTTAGAAATATTAATTTGAGGTGCAGCCAAACCAACGCCTGAACGTAAACCATATCGTTTCGCGATTTCCTCATCTTGACTATTTACTAAAAACTCTCTCATGGCGATTAATGTTTCTTTTTCTTCTTTAGTTAATGGTAATTCTAACTCAGCTGCTTTTTGACGCAAAGTTGGATGACCATCTCTAATGATGTCTTTCATTGTTAACATATATTGCACCTTCCTTATTTTAATTTGTTTTAGTTGAATGACAGTAAAAAGGTTGTTAAGATACTCATACATTTTTATGTGTAAATATCTACAAAGTTAACCAACTACTGCCAATGTTTATTTTAGATAGTATATGTAAATTTTCAGATATGCTAATTGCTTAAAAAATGATTAAAGTGTTGGTTTCAAGCAATGATACTTTAGAAATTTATTTATCATCTTGACTTTAAAAATTATATTATAAATGACGTAACTGTCAACAGATATACTTAGTAATGAAGATGTGTAATGTAATTGTTTAAAATTGATTTCCAAGCAGATTTTATTTATCATTTAATTTAAATAGCAAGTGGAGGTACAAGTAATGAAATTTGGAAAAACAATCGCAGTAGTATTAGCATCTAGTGTCTTGCTTGCAGGATGTACTACGGATAAAAAAGAAATTAAGGCATATTTAAAGCAAGTGGATAAAATTAAAGATGATGAAGAACCAATTAAAACTGTTGGTAAGAAAATTGCTGAATTAGATGAGAAAAAGAAAAAATTAACTGAAGATGTCAATAGTAAAGATACAGCAGTTCGCGGTAAAGCAGTAAAGGATTTAATTAAAAATGCCGATGATCGTCTAAAGGAATTTGAAAAAGAAGAAGACGCAATTAAGAAGTCTGAACAAGACTTTAAGAA
This sequence comes from Staphylococcus sp. T93, assembly GCF_016743875.1. Classification (NCBI taxonomy): domain Bacteria; kingdom Bacillati; phylum Bacillota; class Bacilli; order Caryophanales; family Staphylococcaceae; genus Staphylococcus; species Staphylococcus sp. T93. Next base: position 519,018 of record NZ_CP068247.1, read on the forward strand.
AGCAAAAAGTCACGTTGATAACATTGATAATGATGTTAAACGTAAAGAAGTAAAACAATTAGATGATGTATTAAAAGAAAAATATAAGTTACACAGTGATTACGCGAAAGCATATAAAAAGGCTGTAAACTCAGAGAAAACATTATTTAAATATTTAAATCAAAATGACGCGACACAACAAGGTGTTAACGAAAAATCAAAAGCAATAGAACAGAACTATAAAAAGTTAAAAGAAGTATCAGATAAGTATACAAAAGTACTAAATAAGGTTGGTAAAGAAAAGCAAGACGTTGATCAATTTAAATAATTAATATAATACAGATGGTAGGAAACAACTAATACAGTTCCTATTATCTGTATCTTTTTTTATTAAAACAGAACTTTTTCAAATGGTTTAACAGTCCCATTTATTTGTGGTACAATTAGTAAGGATAAAATGAATTTCTATACAATTATGGGAAAGGTATGGTGAATTGAATGGCTCCTAAGTTACAAGCCCAATTCGATGCAGTAAAAGTTTTAAATGATACTCAATCGAAATTTGAAATGGTTCAAATTTTGGATGAGAATGGTAACGTCGTAAATGAAGACTTAGTACCTGATCTTACGGATGAACAATTAGTGGAATTAATGGAAAGAATGGTATGGACTCGTATCCTTGATCAACGTTCTATCTCATTAAACAGACAAGGACGTTTAGGTTTCTATGCACCAACTGCTGGTCAAGAAGCATCACAATTAGCGTCACAATACGCTTTAGAAAAAGAAGATTACATTTTACCGGGATACAGAGATGTTCCTCAAATTATTTGGCATGGTTTACCATTAACTGAAGCTTTCTTATTCTCAAGAGGTCACTTCAAAGGAAATCAATTCCCTGAAGGCGTTAATGCATTAAGCCCACAAATTATTATCGGTGCACAATACATTCAAGCTGCTGGTGTTGCATTTGCACTTAAAAAACGTGGTAAAAATGCAGTTGCAATCACTTACACTGGTGACGGTGGTTCTTCACAAGGTGATTTCTACGAAGGTATTAACTTTGCAGCAGCTTATAAAGCACCTGCAATTTTCGTTATTCAAAACAATAACTATGCAATTTCAACACCAAGAAGCAAGCAAACTGCTGCTGAAACATTAGCTCAAAAAGCAATTGCTGTAGGTATTCCTGGTATCCAAGTTGATGGTATGGATGCGTTAGCTGTATATCAAGCAACTAAAGAAGCACGTGACCGCGCAGTTGCAGGTGAAGGTCCAACATTAATTGAAACTATGACATATCGTTATGGTCCTCATACAATGGCTGGTGACGATCCAACTCGTTACAGAACTTCAGACGAAGATGCTGAATGGGAGAAAAAAGACCCATTAGTACGTTTCCGTAAATTCCTTGAAAACAAAGGTTTATGGAATGAAGACAAAGAAAATGAAGTTATTGAACGTGCAAAAGCTGATATTAAAGCAGCAATTAAAGAGGCTGATAACACTGAAAAACAAACTGTTACTTCTCTAATGGAAATTATGTATGAAGATATGCCTCAAAACTTAGCAGAACAATATGAAATTTACAAAGAGAAGGAGTCGAAGTAAGCCATGGCACAAATGACAATGGTTCAAGCGATTAATGATGCGCTTAAAACTGAACTTAAAAATGACCAAGATGTTTTAATTTTTGGTGAAGACGTTGGTGTTAACGGCGGTGTTTTCCGTGTTACTGAAGGACTACAAAAAGAATTTGGTGAAGATAGAGTATTCGATACACCTTTAGCTGAATCAGGTATTGGTGGTTTAGCGATGGGTCTTGCAGTTGAAGGATTCCGTCCGGTTATGGAAGTACAATTCTTAGGTTTCGTATTCGAAGTATTTGATGCGATTGCTGGACAAATTGCACGTACTCGTTTCCGTTCAGGCGGTACTAAAACTGCACCTGTAACAATTCGTAGCCCATTTGGTGGTGGCGTACACACACCAGAATTACACGCAGATAACTTAGAAGGTATTTTAGCTCAATCTCCAGGTCTAAAGGTTGTTATTCCTTCAGGCCCATACGATGCGAAAGGTTTATTAATTTCTTCTATTAGAAGTAATGACCCAGTCGTATACTTAGAGCATATGAAATTGTATCGTTCATTCCGTGAAGAAGTACCTGAAGAAGAATATACAATTGACATTGGTAAGGCTAATGTGAAAAAAGAAGGTAATGACATTTCAATCATCACATACGGTGCAATGGTTCAAGAATCAATGAAAGCTGCAGAAGAACTTGAAAAAGATGGTTATTCTGTTGAAGTAATTGACTTACGTACTGTTCAACCAATCGATGTTGACACAATTGTAGCTTCAGTTGAAAAAACTGGTCGTGCAGTTGTAGTTCAAGAAGCACAACGTCAAGCTGGTGTTGGTGCAGCAGTTGTAGCTGAATTAAGTGAACGTGCAATCCTTTCATTAGAAGCACCTATTGGAAGAGTTGCAGCAGCAGATACAATTTATCCATTCACTCAAGCTGAAAATGTTTGGTTACCAAACAAAAATGACATCATCGAAAAAGCAAAAGAAACTTTAGAATTTTAATACATTTTAAAAGTTAACGAAGTTAGCGTATTTTAGTCTCATTGATTAAAATGAAATGTTTAATTTACGAAATCTTAGGAGGGCAAAAACGTGGCATTTGAATTTAGATTACCCGATATCGGGGAAGGTATCCACGAAGGTGAAATTGTAAAATGGTTTGTTAAAGCTGGAGATACTATTGAAGAAGACGATGTTTTAGCTGAGGTACAAAACGATAAATCAGTAGTAGAAATCCCATCACCAGCATCTGGTACTGTAGAAGAAGTTATGGTAGAAGAAGGTACAGTAGCTGTAGTTGGTGACGTTATTGTTAAAATCGATGCACCTGATGCAGAAGATATGCAATTTAAAGGTCATGATGATGATTCATCATCTAAAGAAGAACCTGCGAAAGAGGAAGCGCCAGCAGAGCAAGCACCTGTAGCTACTCAAACTGAAGAAGTAGATGAAAACAGAACTGTTAAAGCAATGCCTTCAGTACGTAAATACGCACGTGAAAAAGGTGTTAACATTAAAGCAGTTTCTGGATCTGGTAAAAATGGTCGTATTACAAAAGAAGATGTAGATGCATACTTAAATGGTGGTGCACCAACAGCTTCAAATGAATCAGCTGCTTCAGCTACAAGTGAAGAAGTTGCTGAAACTCCTGCAGCACCTGCAGCAGTAACATTAGAAGGCGACTTCCCAGAAACAACTGAAAAAATCCCTGCTATGCGTAGAGCAATTGCGAAAGCAATGGTTAACTCTAAGCATACTGCACCTCATGTAACATTAATGGATGAAATTGATGTTCAAGCATTATGGGATCACCGTAAGAAATTTAAAGAAATCGCAGCTGAACAAGGTACTAAGTTAACATTCTTACCTTATGTTGTTAAAGCACTTGTTTCTGCATTGAAAAAATACCCAGCACTTAACACTTCATTCAATGAAGAAGCTGGTGAAATCGTTCATAAACATTACTGGAATATCGGTATTGCAGCAGACACTGATAGAGGATTATTAGTACCTGTTGTTAAACATGCTGATCGTAAGTCTATTTTCCAAATTTCAGATGAAATTAATGAATTAGCTGTTAAAGCACGTGATGGTAAATTAACAGCCGATGAAATGAAAGGTGCTACATGCACAATCAGTAATATCGGTTCAGCTGGTGGACAATGGTTCACTCCAGTTATCAATCACCCAGAAGTAGCAATCTTAGGAATTGGCCGTATTGCTCAAAAACCTATCGTTAAAGATGGAGAAATTGTTGCAGCACCAGTATTAGCATTATCATTAAGCTTTGACCACAGACAAATTGATGGTGCAACTGGCCAAAATGCAATGAATCACATTAAACGTTTATTAAATAATCCAGAATTATTATTAATGGAGGGGTAAAACATGGTAGTTGGAGATTTCCCAATTGAAACAGATACTATAGTAATCGGAGCAGGTCCTGGTGGATACGTTGCAGCAATTCGTGCAGCTCAATTAGGACAAAAAGTAACAATCGTTGAGAAAGGTAATCTTGGTGGTGTTTGCTTAAACGTAGGATGTATTCCTTCAAAAGCATTACTACATGCTTCTCACCGTTTTGTTGAAGCACAACATTCTGAAAACTTAGGTGTTATTGCTGAAAGTGTTTCTTTAAACTTCCAAAAAGTTCAAGAATTCAAATCATCAGTTGTTAATAAATTAACTGGTGGTGTTGAAAGCTTACTTAAAGGTAACAAAGTTAACATCGTTAAAGGTGAAGCATATTTCGTAGATAACAATAGCTTACGTGTTATGGACGAAAAGAGCGCACAAACATACAACTTTAAAAATGCAATCATTGCAACAGGTTCAAGACCAATTGAAATTCCTAATTTCAAATTCGGTAAACGTGTTATCGACTCAACAGGTGCTTTAAACTTACAAGAAGTACCAGGTAAATTAGTTGTAGTTGGTGGAGGATACATTGGATCAGAATTAGGTACAGCATTTGCTAACTTTGGTTCAGAAGTAACCATCCTTGAAGGTGCTAAAGATATCTTAGGTGGCTTCGAAAAACAAATGACACAACCTGTTAAAAAAGGTATGAAAGAAAAAGGTGTTGAAATCGTTACTGAAGCTATGGCTAAATCAGCTGAAGAAACAGATAACGGAGTTAAAGTTACTTATGAAGCTAAAGGCGAAGAGAAAACAATCGAAGCTGATTATGTATTAGTAACTGTAGGTCGTCGTCCAAACACAGACGAATTAGGCCTAGAAGAATTAGGTGTTAAATTCGCTGACCGTGGATTATTAGAAGTTGATAAACAAAGCCGTACGTCTATCAGCAATATCTATGCAATTGGTGATATCGTTCCAGGTTTACCACTTGCTCACAAAGCTAGCTATGAAGCTAAAGTTGCTGCTGAAGCAATTGATGGTCAAGCTGCTGAAGTTGATTACATTGGTATGCCAGCAGTATGCTTTACTGAACCAGAATTAGCTACAGTTGGTTATTCAGAAGCGCAAGCTAAAGAAGAAGGTTTAGCAATTAAAGCTTCTAAATTCCCATATGCAGCAAATGGTCGTGCATTATCATTAGATGATACTAACGGATTTGTTAAACTTATTACACTTAAAGAAGATGATACTTTAATCGGTGCTCAAGTAGTTGGTACTGGTGCATCAGATATTATCTCTGAATTAGGTTTAGCAATTGAAGCTGGTATGAATGCTGAAGATATCGCATTAACAATCCATGCACATCCAACATTAGGTGAGATGACTATGGAAGCAGCAGAAAAAGCTATCGGATACCCAATCCATACAATGTAATAACTGATTATCTATAAAGATTCAGTCATTAAAAGCTGTAGCATATGCTACGGCTTTTTTGTTTTAGGTAAAGTAATGTAAGGAAATTGATTTGAGATATCGTTAACATGTGACATGCATGTTATACTAGCGATGCTAATAAAAGAATTGAAATGGAGGGTTCAACAATGGAATATGAGTATCCAATTGATTTAGACTGGAGTAATGAAGAGATGATTTCAGTGATAAATTTCTTTAATCATGTAGAGAAGTATTATGAATCCGGCGTGACGGCAGGCGACTTTATGGGTGCATATAAAAGATTTAAAGAAATTGTGCCTGCTAAAGCAGAGGAAAAACAAATTTTTAATACTTTCGAAAAAAGTAGTGGCTATAATAGTTACAAAGCAGTTCAAGATGTAAAAACTCACTCTGAAGAACAAAGAGTAACAGCTAAAAAATAATTCGTTCGAAATTAACACAATTTAATAGGAATTTTTCTTTAAAACTATTGCTAATAAAGCTATATTTTGATACCTTTATCAAGTGTTAAACAAAATGTTTGATAAAAGTAAACTTAATATAGCTTTTTTAGGTGGAAAAATAAATGAACATAGGTAATAAAATTAAAAATCTTAGAAGAATTAAAAATTTAACGCAAGAAGAACTTGCTGAACGTACAGACTTATCGAAAGGCTACATTTCACAAATAGAAAGTGAACATGCCTCACCAAGTATGGAAACTTTCTTAAATATTATAGAGGTGTTAGGAACGACGCCAAGTGAATTTTTTAAAGACAGTGAAAATGAAAAAGTATTATACAAGAAGGAAGAACAAGTTATTTATGATGAGTATGATGAAGGTTATATATTAAATTGGTTAGTTTCAAAGTCAAATGAATATGATATGGAGCCATTAATATTAACTTTAAAGCCTGGAGCATCATATAAAAATTTTAATCCATCAGAGTCTGATACGTTTATTTATTGTATGTCAGGTCAGATAACACTTAATTTAGGCAAAGAGATATATCAAGCACAAGAAGAAGACGTTTTGTATTTTAAAGCACGAGATAATCATCGTTTGTCAAACGAATCAAACAATGAAACACGAATACTTATTGTAGCGACAGCTTCATATTTATAGGGGGGATCTTATTTGGAACCGTTATTATCATTAAAATCAGTTAGTAAAAGCTATGATGATCTTAATATCTTAGATGACATAGATATTGATATTGAATCAGGATACTTTTATACATTATTAGGTCCTTCAGGTTGTGGTAAAACAACAATTTTAAAATTAATTGCAGGGTTTGAATATCCTGACAGTGGTGAAGTGATTTATCAAAACAAACCAATTGGTAATTTACCACCAAATAAACGTAAAGTGAATACAGTCTTTCAAGATTATGCATTATTTCCACACTTAAACGTCTATGATAATATCGCTTTTGGTTTGAAATTAAAAAAATTATCAAAAACCGAAATTGATCAAAAAGTAACTGAGGCATTAAAATTAGTAAAACTTTCAGGTTATGAAAAAAGAAATATTAATGAAATGAGTGGCGGACAAAAGCAACGTGTTGCAATTGCACGTGCTATCGTAAATGAACCAGAAATATTATTGTTAGATGAATCTTTATCCGCATTAGATTTGAAATTGCGTACTGAAATGCAATATGAATTACGAGAATTGCAATCTAGATTAGGTATTACATTTATATTTGTAACACATGATCAAGAAGAAGCGTTAGCATTAAGTGACTTTCTTTTTGTATTAAAAGATGGGAAAATTCAACAATTTGGCACACCAACAGATATATATGACGAACCAGTGAATCGATTTGTAGCTGATTTTATTGGAGAATCTAATATTGTTGAAGGGCGCATGGTTAGAGATTATGTCGTGAATATTTATGGGCAAGATTTCGAATGTGTCGATATGGGTATTCCTGAAAATAAAAAAGTAGAAGTCGTTATTCGACCAGAAGATATATCATTAATCAAAGCTGAAGAAGGATTATTTAAAGCAACTGTTGATTCTATGTTATTTAGAGGGGTCCACTATGAAATATGTTGTATAGACAATAAAGGTTATGAATGGGTAATACAAACGACTAAAAAAGCTGAAGTAGGCAGTGAAGTTGGTCTTTATTTTGATCCTGAAGCCATTCATATTATGGTTCCTGGAGAAACAGAAGAAGAATTTGATAAACGTATTGAAAGCTATGAGGAAGTAGACAATGCGTAATACTAATAAATTTCTCTTAATCCCGTATTTACTATGGATGGTTATATTTATTATTGTACCAGTTGTATTACTCATTTATTTTTCATTTTTAGATATCAATGGACATTTTAGTTTCACGAATTATCAACAAATTTTTACTACAAAATATTTGAAAATGTTTGCATATTCAATTTTATATGCCGCTTCAATAACAATTATTACCTTGACTATCAGTTATCCAGCTGCCTATTATATTACTCGTTCGAAATTTCAAAATATCTTATTAATGATAATGATTATTCCAACATGGATAAATTTATTGTTAAAGACATATGCTTTTATAGGTTTATTAAGTCATGATGGCGTGATTAATCAATTTTTCCACTTATTTAATTTACCATCATTCAATTTGTTATTTACAACTGGTGCGTTTTTAGTAGTGGCAAGTTACATTTATATACCATTTATGATTTTACCTATATTTAATAGCATGAAAGCAATTCCTAATAATTTATTGCAGGCCTCAAGTGATTTAGGTGCCAGTCCTTTCTATACTTTTAGAAAAGTAATCATGCCGTTAACAAAAGAAGGTGTTATGACTGGGATTCAAGTAACCTTTATTCCATCACTTTCATTATTTATGATTACAAGATTAATTGCAGGTAATAAAGTCATAAATATAGGTACGGCAATAGAGGAACAATTTTTAACAATTCAAAATTATGGTATGGGATCAACTATAGCTATATTCTTAATTGTATTTATGGCATTCATTTTAATCATTACAAAATCATCTAATGGGAGAGGGTGAATCATATGAAATGGTATGGAAAGCTGTATATCGGGATACTTTTAGCGATTTTATACATCCCAATATTCTTTTTAATGTTCTATTCATTCAATTCGGCTGGTAATATGATTCACTTTGAACATTTTACATTAGAGCATTATCAATCATTATTTCAAAATGATCATTTAATGTCGGTCATTTTTAATACGATAGCTGTAGCACTTTTAGCAGCCTCAATTTCTACAGTTATTGGTACATTTGGTGCCATTGCTATTTATTATTTAAGAAATAAAAAGTTTAAAGTAACTTTACTAACATTGAATAATGTCTTGATGGTATCATCCGACGTTGTCATAGGTGCATCATTCTTAATTATGTTTACAACGATTGGCCATTTTACTGGTCTTGGTTTAGGATTTTGGACAGTTCTAATATCTCATATTGCATTTTGCATACCTATAGTTGTGATTATCGTCTTACCACAACTGTATGAAATGAATAATAATATGTTAAATGCTGCAAGAGATTTAGGAGCGACTGAACCACAATTATTAAGCAACATTATTATTCCTAATATTTTACCTTCTATTATAGGAGGATTCTTTATGGCTTTAACTTATTCACTAGACGATTTCACAGTAAGTTTCTTCGTTACTGGTAATGGCTTTAGTGTGTTATCAGTTAAAGTTTATGCTATGGCGAGAAAAGGAATTAGTATGGAAATTAATGCGATTTCAACATTATTGTTTGCTGTTATTGTATTAGGAATACTAGGATATTATTTGATTCAATACGTGATAAATAAGAAAAAACTAATCAAGCGAGGTGTAAAATAATGAAACGATTTTTACAACTCATTATAGGTGCATTAGTTGTGGGTATGCTTTGTCTTACTTTAAGTCATTGGTTTAAATCTAAAGAACAAGTGCATACAAATCAAAAAATTTACGTATACAATTGGGGCGAATATATTGATCCAGAGTTAATTAAGAAATTTGAAAAAGAAACTGGCATTCAAGTCGTTTATGAAACTTTCGATTCAAATGAAGCGATGGAAGCCAAAATTCGCAATGGCGGTACACATTATGATGTTGCTTTTCCTAGTGAATATACAGTTCAAAAATTGAAAAGAGATCATTTATTGTTACCAATAGATCATAATAAGGTACCTAATATTAAAAATTTAGATTCAGATTATATGAATATGTCATTTGATAGAGGCAATAAATATTCTTTACCTTATTTCTTTGGAACTGTAGGTATTTTATATAATAAAGAAAAGTATCCAAATGAATCATTTGATAGTTGGAAGTCATTGTATAATCCTAAATTTAAAAACCAAATTTTACTAGTTGACGGTGCTAGAGAGATTATAGGCATGAGTTTGAATAAACTTGGGTATAATCTTAATGACCGTAATTCGCACCATTTAAAAGAAGCAGAGCGAGATTTAACCAAACTAGCACCACAAGTAAGAGGTGTCGTAGGTGATGAAATTACCATGATGCTTCAACAAAATGAAGGTAACATAGCGGTTGTTTGGAGTGGTGTTGCAGCACCTCTAGTGCAAGAAGGGGATAAATATAATTATGTTATTCCTAAAGAAGGATCGAATTTATGGTTCGACAATATGGTAATTCCAAAAACGGCACAAAATAAAGAGGGTGCATATAAATTTATGAATTTTTTATTAGATGCTAAAAATAACAAGCAAAATACAGAATTCGTAGGCTATGCAACGCCAAACAAGGCTGCTCGACAATTGTTGCCTAAAGAGATTAAAGACGACCATCGTTTTTATCCGACTAAGAAAGAGCAAGAACGCCTTGAAGTTTATAAAGATTTAGGACCTGAAGTTTTAAGTGAATACAATGAAAACTTTTTGAATTTCAAAATGTCATTAAAATAAAATCATAAATAGTAGTTATTTACTGTATATTTAGTTATAATAACGGGATAAGTACTATAAGGAGTTGTAACGAATGACTGGAGAACAATTTACTCAAATTAAACGTCCAGTAAGTAGATTAACTGAAAAAGTTCTAGGTTGGTTATGTTGGGTGATGTTATTAGTGCTTACTGTCATTACGATGTTTATAGCACTTGTTTCATTCAGTAATAACACATCGATTGCTAATCTTGAAAATACATTAAACAATAATGCATTTATCCAGCAATTATTAGCTGGAAATGGCTATAATACAACACAATTTGTAATATGGTTACAAAATGGTATATGGGCTATTATCGTTTACTTTATTGTTTGTTTGTTGATTTCATTTTTAGCTCTCATATCTATGAATATAAGAATCTTGTCAGGTTTCTTATTCTTAATATCAGCAATTGTAACGATTCCTTTAGTTTTACTTATCGTTACTTTAATCATTCCGATATTATTCTTTATTATTGCGATGATGCTATTTATAAGAAAAGATAAAGTTGAAATGGTTGCGCCACAATATTATGAAGAGTATAACGGACCGATTTATGATTATCGTGAACCTGTGTATGAGCGCCCCCAACCGAAAGATGATTATTATGATGTGCCTAAATATGAAAAAGAATTGGATAAATCAAATACTGTATATGATCAAGAACAGGAAAGAGATAAATATGATCAATTTCCTAAACGTGCAGTTGAAAGTGAATATAATCATGATGAGCGCACTGAGGAAGAACCATCAGTATTATCCAGACAGGCTAAATACAAACAAAAAAGTACTGAAGAACTAGGTATTGAAGATGATGGTTATTATGCAGAACCTGAAGTTGATCCAAAAGAATTGAAAGCACAACAAAAGCGAGAAAAAGCTGAAATTAAAGCTAAGAAAAAAGAAAAACGTAAAGCTTATAACCAACGAATGAAAGAACGTAGGAAAAATCAACCTAGCGCAGTTAGTCAACGTCGAATGAATTTTGAAGAGCGACGTCAAATTTACAACAATGATATTTCTGAAGAACGCAATTCAAGTGAAGTTAAGGACAAAAAAGAGCAAGAATAAATATTGATGATACCCAGATTAGTAAGCAGAGGTCTTTTGCTTATTAATCTGGGTTTTTATATGAGGTTAATTATCGATAACGTTTAATTAAAGTGTTTAGGTGTCATAATTTTAAATGACGATTTCTCATTACTATACACCTAAATTATCATCAATCTGAATTCAGATGTTTATTATAAAAATTAGATGAAAAATATGTTAATATACAAGTAATTTAATGTGCGTATATCTATAGGCTCGTAGTATACTTATTAAAATATTAAACAAAGAAAGGATTTTAAGATGAATAGAAAACCTGAATTAATCATGGCTTGGATTGCAAATAGTATTAGTATTATTTATTTATTAGTTATGGGGCTATCCTATTTTTCTTTAAAAAGTGGTAATGCATCACAACGTGAAGAATTAGCGAAGCAATTATCTCAGAACGGTGGCAAGGTTTCTTTAGATATGCTTCAGACAACAATGGGTGCATTAGCAATTATTTTATTAATTTCAACACTTTATGGTATATTTGCGACAATTTGTATTAAAGGACGTAGAAAATTATCGATTATACTTTTTGTTATCGCGATAATTGTAAGTTTGATGGCTCTTAATTTAATTGCAATTGTCTTATGGGTTATCGTGATGATTATGTTGATTTCTAAAAAAGAATCAAAAGAAACAACACATAAGGACGATGAGTATATTTATCATTAATATGTTCATAGCAAAAGAAAAACCATTAAAATGTTAAGTTGTTAATTATTAGATACAACCAACATTTTAATGGTTTTATTTTTAACTTTGTAGTTCTTGGAATGTTTGAACGATTAAATAGACATTTAAAATACTTAGAATAATAATAAGTGTCCATGAAATGATATTAACCCATGTTTTATTATAGAAAGGTCCCATCAAGTCTTTATTACTAGTAGCCAATTGTAATGGTATTAAACAGAATGGCAGAGCAATACTTAAAAATACTTGAGAGAATACAAGTAGTTGCTCAATTTTAGCTGCATTACCTTTAAAAATGATTAAGCATACGATAACAGGAATGACAGCAAGAGAACGTGTAATTAAACGTCTTAACCAATTTGGTATGTGTAATCTTAAAAATCCTTCCATTACAATTTGTCCTGCTAAAGTACCAGTAATCGTTGAATTTTGACCTGACGCTAATAATGCAACTGCAAATAATGTACTCATGATTGCACCCATTGTTGCACCTAGTACAGGTTCAGTTTTTAAGGCGTGATATAAATCATAGAAACCACCTAAATCGTCAGCATTTTAGTTGAAAAATAGTGATGCTCCTAACACTAATAATAAGCAATTGACTACAAATGCGATTGATAACTGAATGTTCGAATCTATCGTAGCAAATTTAATCGCTTGCGCTTTTTCTTCATTGTTATGTCTTGAGTATGTTCTAGATTGTACAATTGATGAATGTAAGTACAAATTATGAGGCATAATTGTAGCGCCAATAATACCTAATGCAATATAGAGAATGCCGTTATTTGTAATGATTTCACTATGTGGTATAAATCCATTTAACACAGCATTCAACTGTGGTGATGAAATATAGACTTCAAATATAAAGATGAATAACACTGTGAAAATTAATGTACCAACAATAGCTTCAATTTTTCTAAAACCATATTTCATTATAAAAAGTAGTAAAAATACATCAAGTACAGTTATTAGTGCACCGACGATTAAAGGTATGTTAAATAGGAGATTAAGAGCAATAGCACTACCAATAACCTCAGCAATATCTGTAGCGATAATTGCTAGTTCTGCAATGATCCAAAAGATTATAGCAATAGGTCTTGATAAATAATGTCGTGTCATTTGAGCTAAGTCCATACCTGTTGCTATTCCTAATCTCACTGTCATGCTTTGAAGTAACATTGCTGATAAACTTGAAATAAGAATTACGAATAGCAAAGTATAGCCATATTGGGCGCCACCTTGCATTGATGTTATCCAGTTTCCGGGATCCATGTAACCAACAGCGACTAATAACCCAGGTCCAAGAAATGATAAAAATTTCTGTTTATTTGAACTGCGATGATCGAATTTAATTGTATTGTTTATTTCGTCTAAACTTAATTGTTCATTTGTTGAATGTCGTTTATTATTCATTTTGACTCACCTCTACTTCTTATGGACAATATAATAACCTAATAAAATGTTTAGGCCAACCTAAATTTATTTTAATTTTTTTAAAAGTATGAATTATTATGTTGAACGTTCGATTTAATATTAAGAAAAAAGAGCACGAAATCATGGATGTGATTAAGTGCTCTATTATTTAAACAAAGTTATTTATGCAGAATAAAATGGTAAGAACTGATCGAAGGTTTCTTCTAAAAATGCAATAAATGCTTTGTCACTTTTTAATCTTTTATCTTGTGGTGTGATTGCACGCGCTATAAAGAATTCACCTTTTTTCACATTGATGGCTCTTTGTATCGCTTCTATTAAATCATCATCCGTTAAATCTTTAATAAATGGTTTATCAGGTTTCATATGATCTAAGCAAACACGATAATCATCAGGTAATTGTTGAATAGCTTTAAATTTTCTTTCAAAAACTTTTGCACGTGTTGCTTTATCTTTTGCTTCATGCATGATTCCAAACATAACAAACAGTTGATCTTCAAACATACCAATTTGGAAATGAGGTAACATTTTATAGCCTCTTTTGTTTGTTGCAAAAGCAACCCATGTATCTTTAGGAGGATTCACACTTCTTCTAGCATGCTTTGCTACGTGAGGATAAAATGTTTCACCAGTTTGACTTGTAAAGAAGTCACTAAAATATTCTCCTAATTCACGGAGTTGTGGTCGTATGTATTCGTTTAAAGCTTCCATTCGTGCGTCTAAGCCTTCTACGTTGAACGCTTTGAAATCTTTAGGTTTAAATGTATATTTTGTCATAGAGTACCTCCTGTATAGTGTTTAAAAATATTGTAGCATATGTTTTATCAATTGCGGCTTAAGACGCTCTCATTAAAATTAGTATTTTCATTTTTATCATAAGAAGTTATTTTTATAAAATGTTGATGTATAATAAAGATGTTAGGAGATGATGTTATGGCACTTTATGGATTTGCCCAAGGACTTATTCAAGAAGCAGGAATTAGAATTAAACAATTGATGGAGCAAAATTTAACAATTGAAACAAAGTCAAATCCGAATGACCTTGTTACAAATGTAGATAAAGCAACAGAAGATTTCATTTTTGATACAATTTTAGAAACATATCCCAATCATCAAGTATTAGGTGAAGAAGGGCATGGTCATGACATCGATACTTCCAAAGGTACGGTATGGATTGTTGACCCAATAGACGGTACATTGAATTTTGTTCATCAACAAGAAAATTTCGCAATTTCAATTGGTATTTATATCGATGGTAAACCTTATGCAGGTTTTGTATATGATGTTATGGCTGATGTCTTATATCATGCTAAAGTAGGGGAAGGTGCATATCGTGGTAGCCAACCCTTGAAACCATTGAATGATTCTAATCTAAGACAAAGCATTATTGGGATCAATCCGAACTGGTTAACTAAACCAATTTTAGGAGAAATCTTTAAAGAAATTGTTAATGATTCTAGAAGTGCAAGGGCATATGGTAGTGCAGCGCTTGAAATCGTTTCAGTTGCTACAGGTAATTTAGAAGCATATATGACGCCAAGACTTCAACCATGGGATTTTGCTGGCGGATTGGTTATTTTATATGAAGTAAATGGACAAGCTTCCAATTTACTAGGAGAACCATTAACAATTAGTGGTCCAAATTCAATCTTAGTTGGAAATCGTGGTCTCCATCAAGAAATTAGCAATGATTATTTAGAGCCCCACCATGATGCGTTAATACAATTACATGAACAACGATTTAAAAGAAAATCAAAATAATTACCAAAAGCGTAATATGTAGTCCTAACAATTAGGTAACATATTACGCTTTTATACCTTAAATAATAAAAACACGCGCCAATATAAAACCAGTTAAATGTTCATCATGAACATGTGTGGTCTTAAATCAACGCGTGTTATTGTCGATATAACTTATAGCCAATCGTTTTCTCGATATTTTTTCTTTGTAGTAAATCCAATTCCAAAGGTTGCAACGAGTAATATAAATGTTAAAATCATCATTGGTACATTTGATGCACCAACAGCAAAACTAAATAATACTAAGAAAACAACAGCTAATATAGAAAATACCCAAAAGATATTTTTAGATTTTTTTTGTTTCATCCTATCCCCACCTTTTGCTTATCTTTTCTCAATTATATGATATAATAAAAAAGTTGTAATTAAAAGTGGGATTTTACTTAAGAAAGAAGGAAACTATTTATATGACTAATAAAAGAGAAGATGTCCGCAATATAGCAATTATTGCTCACGTTGACCATGGTAAAACAACTTTAGTAGATGAGTTGTTAAAACAATCTGGTATATTCAGAGAAAATGAACATGTCGATGAACGTGCAATGGACTCTAACGATATCGAAAGAGAGCGTGGAATTACGATTCTAGCCAAAAATACGGCTGTTGATTATAAAGGTACACGTATTAATATTTTGGATACACCAGGACATGCAGACTTTGGTGGAGAAGTAGAACGTATTATGAAAATGGTTGATGGGGTTGTCTTAGTAGTAGATGCGTATGAAGGTACAATGCCTCAAACACGTTTTGTACTTAAAAAAGCGCTAGAACAAAACCTGAAACCTGTTGTTGTTGTTAATAAAATTGATAAACCATCAGCACGTCCAGAGGGTGTTGTAGATGAAGTTTTAGATTTATTTATTGAATTAGAAGCAAACGATGAACAATTAGAATTCCCTGTTGTTTATGCTTCAGCAGTAAATGGTACAGCTAGCTTAGATCCTGAAAAGCAAGATGATAATTTACAATCATTATATGAAACAATTATTGATTATGTACCAGCTCCAATTGATAACAGTGATGAGCCATTACAATTCCAAGTAGCATTGTTGGACTACAATGATTATGTTGGACGTATTGGTATTGGTCGTGTATTCAGAGGTAAAATGCGTGTCGGAGATAATGTATCACTAATTAAATTAGACGGTACAGTGAAAAACTTCCGTGTAACTAAAATCTTTGGTTACTTTGGATTAAAACGTTTAGAAATTGAAGAAGCACAAGCTGGAGATTTAATTGCTGTTTCAGGTATGGAAGACATTAATGTTGGTGAAACTGTAACACCACATGACCATCAAGAAGCATTGCCAGTTCTACGTATTGATGAGCCTACTCTTGAAATGACATTTAAAGTTAACAATTCTCCATTTGCTGGCCGTGAAGGTGACTTTGTAACAGCACGTCAAATTCAAGAACGTTTAAATCAACAATTAGAAACAGATGTATCTTTGAAAGTTTCTAACACAGATTCTCCAGATACATGGGTAGTTGCTGGTCGCGGTGAATTGCATTTATCAATCCTTATTGAAAATATGCGTCGTGAAGGTTATGAATTACAAGTTTCAAAACCACAAGTAATTATTAAAGAAATAGATGGTGTAATGTGTGAACCATTTGAACGTGTGCAATGTGAAGTGCCACAAGAAAATGCAGGTGCTGTTATTGAATCATTAGGTGCACGTAAAGGTGAAATGGTTGATATGACTACAACTGATAATGGACTTACACGTTTAATCTTTAATGTACCGGCTCGTGGTATGATTGGTTATACGACTGAATTTATGTCAATGACAAGAGGTTACGGTATTATTAACCATACATTTGAAGAATTTAGACCACGTATTAAAGCACAAATTGGCGGTCGTCGTAATGGTGCATTAATTTCAATGGATCAAGGTTCTGCAAGTACTTATGCCATTTTGGGACTTGAAGATAGAGGTGTAAACTTCATGGAACCTGGTACTGAAGTTTATGAAGGTATGATTGTTGGTGAACATAATCGTGAAAATGATTTAACTGTTAACATCACTAAAACAAAACATCAAACTAACGTACGTTCTGCAACGAAAGACCAAACACAAACAATGAATAGACCGCGTATTCTAACATTGGAAGAAGCGTTACAATTCATTAATGATGATGAACTTGTTGAGGTTACACCAGAAAGTATACGTTTAAGAAAGAAAATTTTAAACAAAAATGTTCGTGAAAAAGAAGCAAAGCGTATCAAACAAATGATGCAAGAAAACGAATAATTTAACATAATAAAAGAGAAGCTGAGCGATGAAAGTTGCTTAGCTTCTCTTTTGGCATATAATATTTGAAAAAGTGTTTAAATGCTATTATTTCCTGTTACTTTCACATTTTCAAATTTCTAACTTGTTTATTCAGATATTAATCGAGCGGATAGTGTTGCGCACGTTGTTTAGGTGTGTCTAATCGACTTTTACAATCATCACACATAAATGTTCGAATAGGATTGTTTTTAAGTCGTTTAGACTCAGTTGTGCGCTCATCTATAAATACTTTTGCATCACAGATAATGCATTGCACTTGTCTCAAATTAAATCACCTCAATATGAGTTACATGGTTGATTCGATATGAATAACCATCTTCTTGATTGTAAATAAAACTATCTACACCATTATCGCTGTAAAGTCGTTTACCGTCTTTTGCAAATTGGAAAAATAAATAGGGTAATAGATCTATCGGTATATCTAAATGATCATGCTCATTTGATAATCGAATAGTAGTTGCAGAGTCATGTGGTTCGGAATGTTTGAAAAATGGTGTCATATTAATGACAAATGAACCTTCTAACATGGCACGTTTTTTATATTTTATTTCTGAATTTAAAGTAGGCGGATTAGTTTGTCCTTCTAGGATAGCACGATTCCATTCATGATTATCTTCAAAGTCGATTGGTTTTGAACCATCAAATACACCTTTTTCTAAATCTTCGATGCTAACTTTTCTATCATCGAAAATCCAAGTCGTACTATCTAATGTTATAGGAAACTTTACGGCTCCTTTAATTTGTATCATTTTCCCACTCCCTATCAATGTATATAGCATTATTTTAACACAAATTGCTAACGACACATTTTAAATCTACTTGCTTTTTAATATTTAGTAAGATAAACTTTTAGTAAGACTTGAGAATTTATATAGAGGGGGAGCGTGTCATGGCGAAACAAGCAACAATGAAAAATGCAGCTTTGAAACAATTGACTAAAGATGCTGATGAAATCTTGCATCTGATTAAAGTTCAACTAGATAATTTAACATTACCTTCATGCCCATTATATGAAGAAGTACTAGATACACAAATGTTTGGACTTCAAAAAGAAGTTGATTTTGCTGTTAAATTAGGTTTAGTTGACCGCGAAGATGGCAAACAAATTATGTTACGTCTTGAGAAAGAACTTTCAAAATTACATGAAGCTTTTACACTTGTTTAAGGTTTAATATATAAGCATATTAAAATGGCGTGAGATATCGACAATTGAGCTGCGCCGATTTTATATTTATAGTTTAATTACTGATTAAAGTGGCTGTTATGTTGTCTTCTTGATGACATGTCAGTCACTTTTATTGGGTTTTAGCAATTCACGATATTAAGTAAACAAATATTCTATAAATTACCTCAAGAGACCTGTTAATATTTGTGATTATGACTGTGTCATGTATATAATAAGTAACATGGATTTTTAAAATTAAAGTATAAAACGAAATCATTTGAAGTATAAATTGTAGAATTGGATGACTGAATATATGAAGAATTTTAGAAGTATTTTACGGTATATTGGTAAAACCTCAAAGTTTATTGATTATCCGTTATTAGTTACATATATTGTATTGAGTTTAATTGGATTAGTGATGGTATATAGTGCAAGTATGGTTCCAGCAACTAAAGGCACATTGACTGGTGGTATCGATGTTCCAGGAACGTATTTTTACAACCGACAATTAGCATATGTCATAATGAGTTTTATAATTGTATTTTTTATTGCATTTTTAATGAATGTTAAATTACTGAGTAATATTAAAGTGCAAAAAGGTATGATTATAACTATCGTCTCACTATTATTACTGACGTTAGTAATAGGTAAAGATATTAATGGTTCTAAAAGTTGGATAAACTTAGGATTTATGAACTTACAGGCATCTGAGTTATTAAAAATTGCAATCATATTATATATCCCATTTATGATCAGTAAAAAAATGCCTAGAGTATTAAGTAAACCAAAATTAATTTTAAGTCCTATTGTATTAGCATTAGGTTGTACGTTTTTAGTTTTCCTACAAAAAGACGTAGGGCAAACATTACTAATATTAATTATTTTAGTTGCGATCATTTTTTATTCAGGAATTGGGGTAAACAAAGTCCTAAGATTTGGTATACCAGCAGTGCTAGGATTCTTAGTAGTATTTGTCATTGCATTAATGGCTGGTTGGTTACCAAGTTATTTAACTGCCAGATTTAGTACGCTAACAGATCCATTCCAATTCGAATCAGGAACTGGATACCATATTTCCAATTCATTGCTTGCGATAGGTAACGGTGGCGTATTTGGAAAAGGATTAGGAAATAGTGCAATGAAATTGGGCTATTTACCAGAACCACATACAGATTTTATTTTTGCAATTATTTGCGAAGAATTAGGTTTAATCGGAGGATTGCTAGTTATTACTTTAGAGTTCTTTATTGTATATCGTGCCTTCCAGTTTGCAAATAAAACATCATCATATTTTTATAAACTTGTGTGTGTTGGGATTGCCACATACTTTGGAAGTCAAACGTTTGTAAACATTGGCGGTATTTCGGCAACAATTCCATTAACTGGTGTGCCATTGCCATTTATCAGCTTTGGTGGATCATCAATGATTAGTTTAAGTATTGCTATGGGTTTACTTCTGATTGTAGGTAAACAAATCAAAGTAGACCAGCAACGAAAGAAACAACAACAAAAAGTTGATATAAGAAGACAATTTAATTAAAAAAATACTAGCCAATATTTAGTACGAGATGACTTCTGTCATTAAGCAATGCTAAACATTGGCTATTTATATACTCTTTGTCAAATTGGACTGATGAGTTCAATAACGGAAGTTAGGCAACCAAACAACGCTTAACTTCCTTTTTGTTTTGATATTACGAGATTACTCATGATTATCAAATTTTATAAACAAAACAACGTATAATTATAACTAAATTTTATGACTAAAAATTACTAAATGTGGTGGCGAAATTAGAATCATGATGATAAGATAAAGTTATCGCTATTGATAATAAATGTTGATGTTTTGCAATTTTATTTTTAATTTTTTAGAGTTGTAGAAATCGAAAATGTTTCACAACAAAAACGTGAACTACCTGTTGTTGCATAGTCATTTTTGAAATTATTATTTCTGAAGCGGAGGTTTTAATTGTCTCAAGAATGTTAAATTTTGAAAATTTGAAACATAACTATAGCAAAACAGAGCGCTTTAAGATAAAATTTTATTATCTAATTAGTTAGAAAATTCTAATAGTTTGAGGAGTGTATCGCTATTGAAACAAATAAAAAAGTTACTTGTTGCTAACCGTGGAGAAATTGCAATTCGTATATTCAGAGCGGCGGCAGAATTAGACATCAGCACAGTTGCAATTTATTCGAATGAAGACAAAAGTTCATTACATAGATATAAAGCAGATGAATCCTATTTAGTTGGAAGTGATTTAGGTCCTGCTGAAAGTTATTTAAATATTGAGCGTATCATTGATGTAGCAAAACAAGCGAATGTGGATGCGATTCATCCTGGCTATGGATTTTTAAGTGAAAATGAACAATTTGCGCGTCGTTGTGCAGAAGAAGGAATTAAATTTATTGGTCCTCATTTAGAACATTTAGATATGTTTGGAGATAAAGTTAAAGCTCGTACAACGGCTATCAAGGCAGATTTACCAGTTATTCCTGGTACAGACGGTCCAATTAAATCATATGAATTAGCAAAAGAATTTGCAGAAGAAGCTGGTTTCCCGCTAATGATTAAAGCCACAAGTGGTGGCGGCGGTAAAGGTATGAGAATCGTTCGTGAAGAAAGTGAATTAGAAGATGCTTTCCATAGAGCAAAATCAGAAGCTGAAAAATCATTTGGTAATAGTGAAGTTTACATAGAAAGATACATTGATAATCCAAAGCATATTGAAGTACAAGTCATAGGTGACGAACATGGAAATATCGTACACTTATTTGAACGTGATTGTTCAGTACAACGTCGTCATCAAAAAGTTGTAGAAGTTGCACCATCAGTTGGATTATCATCAACATTACGTCAACGTATTTGTGATGCTGCAATTCAATTGATGGAAAATATTAAATATGTCAATGCAGGTACTGTTGAATTTCTAGTATCTGGTGACGAATTCTTCTTTATAGAAGTTAACCCTCGTGTACAAGTAGAGCATACAATTACAGAGATGGTAACAGGAATTGATATTGTTAAGACACAAATTTTAGTTGCAGCAGGTGCCGATTTATTTGGTGAAGAGATTAATATGCCGCAACAAAAAGATATTACAACATTAGGCTATGCCATCCAATGTCGTATTACAACAGAAGATCCGTTAAATGATTTCATGCCGGATACTGGAACAATCATTGCTTATCGTTCAAGCGGGGGCTTTGGTGTACGTCTTGATGCTGGAGATGGTTTCCAAGGTGCTGAGATATCACCTTATTATGATTCATTACTCGTAAAATTATCTACACACGCGATATCATTTAAACAAGCAGAAGAAAAAATGGTACGCTCATTACGAGAAATGCGTATTCGTGGTGTTAAAACTAATATTCCATTCTTAATTAATGTAATGAAGAATAAAAAGTTCACAAGTGGTGATTACACAACTAAATTTATTGAAGAAACACCAGAACTTTTCGACATTCAGCCGTCTCTAGATAGAGGTACTAAAACATTAGAATATATAGGTAATGTAACAATTAATGGTTTCCCAAATGTTGAGAAACGTCCGAAACCAGACTATGAATTAGCATCAATTCCAACTGTATCTTCAAGTAAAATCGCTTCATTTAGTGGTACGAAACAATTGCTTGATGAAGTAGGTCCAAAAGGTGTAGCTGAATGGGTTAAAAAGCAGGATGATGTCTTACTAACAGATACAACCTTTAGAGATGCACACCAATCATTATTAGCTACACGAGTTAGAACTAAGGATATGATTAATATCGCATCCAAAACAGCGGACGTATTTAAAGATGGTTTCTCACTAGAAATGTGGGGCGGTGCTACATTTGATGTGGCATATAATTTCTTGAAGGAAAACCCATGGGAACGACTTGAACGTCTACGTAAAGCTATTCCAAATGTATTATTCCAAATGTTGTTACGTGCTTCAAACGCAGTTGGTTATAAAAACTATCCTGATAATGTTATTCATAAATTCGTACAAGAAAGTGCTAAAGCAGGCATAGATGTCTTTAGAATTTTCGATTCATTAAACTGGGTAGATCAAATGAAAGTTGCCAATGAAGCAGTACAAGAAGCGGGCAAAATCTCAGAAGGTACTATTTGTTATACAGGTGACATTTTAAATCCTGAGCGATCAAACATTTATACTTTAGAGTATTATGTCAAACTAGCTAAAGAGTTAGAACGTGAAGGTTTCCATATTTTAGCGATTAAAGATATGGCAGGCTTATTAAAACCTAAAGCCGCTTACGAATTGATTGGTGAGTTAAAATCAGCTGTAGATTTACCAATTCATCTTCACACTCATGATACAAGTGGTAATGGTTTATTAACATACAAACAAGCAATAGATGCTGGTGTCGATATCATTGATACTGCTGTTGCTTCAATGAGTGGTTTAACAAGTCAGCCAAGCGCCAATTCGTTATATTATGCATTAAATGGCTTCCCACGCCACCTTAGAACTGATATTGAAGGTATGGAGTCACTTAGTCATTATTGGTCAACTGTACGTACTTATTATTCAGACTTTGAAAGTGATATCAAATCACCGAATACTGAAATTTATCAACATGAAATGCCTGGTGGACAGTATTCGAATTTAAGTCAACAAGCTAAAAGTTTAGGTTTAGGCGAAAGATTTGATGAAGTCAAAGATATGTATCGCAGAGTGAATTTCTTATTTGGTGATATCGTAAAAGTAACACCATCGTCTAAAGTAGTTGGTGATATGGCACTTTATATGGTACAAAATGATCTTGATGAACAATCCGTGATTACAGATGGCTATAAATTAGATTTCCCAGAATCAGTAGTGTCGTTCTTCAAAGGTGAAATAGGACAACCTGTAAATGGTTTTAATAAAGATTTACAAGCGGTTATTTTAAAAGGCCAAGAAGCACTAACAGCTCGTCCAGGTGAATATCTAGAGCCAGTTGATTTTGAAAAAGTCCGTGAGTTGCTTGAAGAAGAGCAACAAGGTCCTGTTACGGAGCAAGATATTATTAGTTATGTACTATATCCAAAAGTATATGAACAATATATTCAAACTAGAAATCAATACGGAAACTTATCGTTACTTGATACGCCTACATTCTTCTTTGGAATGCGTAATGGTGAAACAGTAGAAATCGAAATCGATAAAGGTAAACGATTAATTATTAAACTAGAAACGATTAGTGAACCAGATGAAAATGGTAATAGAACGATTTACTATGCGATGAATGGTCAAGCGAGACGTATTTACATTAAAGATGAAAATGTGCATACAAATGCGAACGTTAAGCCAAAAGCAGATAAGAGTAATCCAAGTCATATCGGTGCTCAAATGCCAGGTTCAGTAACTGAAGTCAAGGTTAGTGTAGGTGAAACTGTGAAAGCTAATCAGCCGTTGCTAATTACTGAAGCTATGAAAATGGAAACAACAATTCAAGCACCATTTGACGGTGTGATTAAACAAGTAACTGTAAATAATGGTGACACAATAGCGACAGGCGATTTATTAATCGAAATTGAAAAAGCAACTGACTAAAATGATTAAAATAAAACGAGATTACACAACAATTGACGTGTAATCTCGTTTTTACATGGCTTAGGTTTAATTTTAAATATTGATATAAAAAACCGTAATTTTAATGGGCGTGCCATTAAAATTACGGTTTGCTTTTTTGTTATTGCTTGTCACTTCTTACTGATCGTAACATTAGCATGATAAAGTATGTTGTCATACCAAATAAATAAGTGATAAATAATGCATGGAAAAGTGCGATTATCAGGTTAACATTTGTCATAATAGATAATGCACCTGTGATAACTTGTAATATAACAAGTATAAATGCAGCTGTATAACCATAATGAACAGTACGGTTATTTGGATAATTTTTAACAGCGTGAATATAAGTAATCATAATAATCGTAAACACTATAAAAGCCATGATACGATGCGTGAGTTGAACCCAATCTTGTTCTGAATGTGGTACAAGATCGTGGAATGGCAATGGCCAACCACCATATGCTAAACTTGCATCCGCATGTCTCACTAGTGCACCAGTATAAACACCACAATAAATGATGATTGCCATTAACCATGTTAAACGTCTTAATGGCTTTTTGATATATAATTCGTCAGCTTCATATTTTTGATCTATAGAGAAAATAATCAATGTTATTAAAAATACAGATGAGAAACTGATTAATGATATACCAAAGTGCAATGCTAAAACGTAATCGTTTTGTTGCCAAATAACAGCAGCAGCTCCGATTAATGCTTGCAATAATAAGAATCCAACACTAATGATTGATAAAGGTTTAATTTCTTTAATATAGCCTATATGTTTCCATGCAGTGATAACTAACCATAAGACCATTAATAAAGACAAAGCTGAAACGGCTCTATGACTTAACTCAATAATCGTATCAATAGGAAAGAATTCTGGAATCAACGCACCATGACATAGTGGCCAAGAAGAACCACAACCATCAGCTGATCCGGTTTTGGTAACTAAGGCTCCACCAAGTTGTACAAATGTCATCATTAACGTTGCTACGACACCTAACCATTTTAAATTCTTTTTGCCAAACAATTTATACACCCCATCATAAAAAAACGCATCACTGAGAATTAGAATTAATAGCCGGATTTGAGATGATACTATAAATAGACCTGATTGTAGGATATGAAAAGATGGGATCCAACGCAGGAAATATGATTTAATTTTACAAGTATTGTATGTGGACGACATAAAAAGAACTTAATCGTAATGATTTTTTTATTGGGATAATTATGTAATCCACGTTTACTCAAATTTGAAGCTTAAATATTAATCTCTTTTAGATGCATGATTCTACTTATTAAAATTTTCTAACATATACATTATAGCAATAAATTAAATGTTATTTGTGTCACAAAATTGACATTTTCTCTTGTCGTTAATTTGTCACAATTTAATTTTATTAAACCTAGTCTTTTTATGCAATCTAAGATATCATAATCTTATATGAACAAATTTAAGGAGGGGGATTATGAGCAAAGAGCATACTTTGTCACAAAATATTAGCAGAGTTAACTTCAAAGAATTGCAACAGATAATTAAAATGGGACTTGTTCAAGGTAACTTAATTCCGGCTTTTGCGGGCGCATGGCTAGCAGTTGTAATGACAAATCATTCCTTCTTATCATCAATACCTCAAATTTTATTAATGCTATTTGGATCTACTTTAATTATGGGTGGCGCATGTGCGTTAAATAATTATTACGACCAAGATATTGATCGTATTATGCCTAGTAAACAAAATAGACCAACTGTAAATAATAGAATTACAGATCAAAATTTATTACTATTAAGTTTTGGTATGATGTTAGTTGGAGAAATTTGTTTGTTTTTATTGAATATACCATCAGGCGTACTTGGTCTTATGGGGATTGTAGGTTATGTGTCTTATTACTCAATATGGTCTAAAAGACATACAACATGGAACACAGTGATTGGGAGTTTTCCTGGAGCAGTACCACCACTAATTGGATGGGTTGCAATTGAAGGACAAATTAGTTTAACAGCGATTGCGCTGTTTTTAGTTGTATTTTGTTGGCAACCAATTCATTTTTATGCCTTAGCTATTAAACGTAAAGATGAATATGCACTTGCAAATATTCCAATGTTACCATCAGTTAAGGGCTTTAAACGTACACGTGTCAGTATGTTTATCTGGTTGATTATTTTATTGCCAGTACCTTTATTACTAATAAATTTAGGTGTCGTATTCGTAGTGTTAGCTACCTTATTAAATTTAGGATGGATTGCATTAGGTTTAACAACATTTAAGAAAAATTCAGATCAAACAAAATGGGCAACACAAATGTTTATATATTCACTAAATTATTTAGTGATCTTTTTCGTGTTAGCTGTGATTGTTTCATTACTTACTTTGATCTAGATTAATTAAGTTAGGATGAAAAATATGGGCGTTCCAATTTTACCAACGATTAGTACGACATGTATTGTCATTAGTGCAATTTTAATTGCCATTGGTTGGAGACTTATTTGGAAAAGGGAAATAAATAAACACAAAAATGTTATGTTAGCTGCAGCTGTTTTTGCTTTAACTTTTTTCTTAATCTATGCAAGTAGAACGATTTTTATCGGTAATACAGCATTTGGCGGACCAGCATCAATTAAGAAATATTATACGATTTTCTTATTTTTCCACATTAATTTAGCAACAATTGGTGGTATTCTAGGCCTAGTTCAAATTATTACTGCATTTAAAGATAAATATAATGTACACCGCAAATTCGGGCCATTCGCTTCAGTTATATGGTTCTGTACTGCAATTACAGGTGTAGCAGTTTACTTATTATTATATGTATTATATCCAGGTGGAGAAACGACATCACTGATTAAAGCAACATTTGGTCATTAATATGCTTATACAAATGATACTAATCTGATAAGGCAATTTGTTTTATCAGGTTTTTTGATGAAGAATAGTCGGACAGTTGATGGTATTCATTTGATACCTTAACTGTCCATTTTTTTATACATATTTTAATCTTAATAATGAAATTCAACCTGAAAACATAAAGATAGGTTATGATATAGAGTGTAGGGAAAATCTTTATGACGTTAAAATTATGCCTGAAGATGATTTTGTTTTATCGAAACGACACAGTTATGTCAGTGTTGAAAATTTGCTAATTAATGTGTTGTTTTTTACAATAGTATTAATACTTTTTAGGTGGTTGATTGATGAAAAAGTTAATTATAAGAGTCGTCGGTGTATTATTTTTAGTTGGATTTTTAATATATCTTTTTTATTCACCGAGATTAAAATTTGATGTATTAGAGAACCCGAATAAAGGTAATAAAGTAAATAGATCTGAACAGGTGAATAAATCAAATAACCATGCTGAAAATCCAAAGCCTAAAGAAGGTGTTGGTACATGGGTAGGTAAAGATATTAAAGTGCTTACTTCTAAATTTGGACAAGCAGATCGTGTCTACCCTTTTAGAGATGGTTACAAAAATTATGTGTTTAAAGACAAAAACAGTTATTACATTGTTTCAACTAAACGTGAAGAAATCGTTTCAGTGTATGCTACAGGTGAGAAAGTCAATGTTAGTCCGTTAAAAATAGGACAACATTCTGCAGAAATTTTTAATCATACAAGTATTAATCCAGAACCGTCCTTTAAAGTTGATGGTAAAAAATATGAATTTGAACTTTCAGATGAAGATTTAAAAACACAAACACTGATTAAATATGGCGACATATATGCACAAGTGTATTCTGATCAACAATCGAAAAAGGTGCTAAGTGTACGATTTTTAACAAAAGAAATGTTAGCAGATATTGAACCTTATCAATTAAATTCTAATTCTACGTCAGAAGAGCATAATAAGCGTCCAGTTGAGCAAAATCCAAATCAATTAATTTCTCTTTATGAAGTAACGAATGAAATGAGAAAATTAAAAGGATTAAAACCATTGAAAATCAATAGCGATTTAGCACATATTGCATCTAATAACTTATATGAAGCGACCTCTAATGGTTCTGATAGTGTTGAATTTACAGAGGACGCATTAAGAGGGCAATTAGATAAAAATCACGTTACTTATAAAACAACTGCTCAAAATGTTGGTTATGCGTTTAATGATGTACCAACATTAATCCATAGTTGGATGAATTCAGATATACATCGATCTCGTCTATTAAATTCAAAATACGATGAGATGGGTGGAGATGTAATGAGAGATTATTATTCACTAATTTTCTTAGAAAAATAACAATGAGGGGTATTTATGATTAATGAAGCTTCACTAGCGATATTAGATGATATTGATGAACTAGCTGATATGATAGTTGCATCAGATATTTATGCATCATTTGAGCAAGCTAAACAGGCGCTCGAAAACAATGACGAAGCACATTTACTTTATCAATCATTTTTAAAATCAAAAGAGAAATATGATGAAGTAATGCGATTCGGGAAATATCATCCTGATTATAAGAAAGTTATGTTAGAGACAAGACAACGCAAAAGAGCATATGAGATGCTTGACGTTGTGATGCATTACAAAGCTAGGGAAATGGCACTTCAACATTTAATAGATGAAGTTGTTACGAAAATTGCGTACGCTGTTTCAGAACATGTCAAAATAGAAACAGGTAATCCATTCTTTCAAACATCACATAGTGGTTGTGCGACGGGCGGATCCTGTAATTGTTCATTATAAAAAACATCGAGTCAGAAAAAGGTGGTTATTGAAACCACTAACTAGCATCTGACTCGATGTTTTTATTTATTCGGGATTGTTTGTTTGAATTGTTGTGCTAAATCTGGTCGATCTGTCACAATCGTGTGTGCACCTTTTTGGTATAAATCATTCATCAGATTTATACTATTTACGCCATAATAGCCTGGAATGATATTCATATCATTTAACCATTTGATAAAACGAGATGAAGTCAAATCAATGCCTTTAAAATGAGTAGGCATTTGGAACGTTTGTGCTAATGGTTGGTAGTACCTACCACCTAATAAATGATATTTTAAAAATGCTTCTGTAACTTCCTGTTGGCTAGCACCAATTGCGACGGATCCTTGTGCAATTTTATTAAAACGAACGATTTGTTCTTTATAAAAACTTGTCACAAGAACGCGGTCAAATGCTTGATTTTCTGCAATTGTATCAAACATAATTTGTGGTGCGATTGAGCCTTCATAGGATTCAGGAGCATCTTTTAAGTCTACGTTTATATACATATCAGGATATTGCTTCAGCAACTCATCGAAGGTTAGTATAGCTGTGTGTGCATGACCACGATATGGTGTTAGTCCATTGATATCTTTGAAGTGATAAGCTGCGTCTAATTTCTTTAATTCTGCTAATGTATGGGCACTAACTTTTCCAGAGCCGTTCGTCGTTCTATCAACAGTTGCGTCATGAAAAACGATAAGCTGTTGATCTTTTGTGAGTCTCACATCTGTTTCAAAGCCATCAACGCCTAATTGTTTAGCATAGTCAAATGCAAGTTGCGTTTGCTCTGGTCTTAAAGCCATACCACCGCGATGCGCAAATATATATGGTGCATTGCCTTTGAAAAAAGCAGGGATGGTTTGCTTTTTAGTAATCACTTTATTTTTATTGATCATTAATAGACTACTTAAAAATCCAGCACCGACTAGTACCGCATTTAAAATGTTTCTGTTTACTTTTTTCATAAAAAATTCCTCCTCGTTTACTTTTATAGCTTAACAAATTCATAGTTCTGACTACAGCGAAATGTGTGGTTAATCATATAGTGATGCTCTTGAGAATTGAATTAATATAATGATGTTTAATATAATCTAAATACATTTATCGAGCAATTACATAAGACATAATTAAGGTAGCTTAATATTTTAAAATTAATAAAGACATGATATGATTAATGCTGAAAATAAATGGAGTGAGGTTTAAATGAATTTAATCCCAAGAACTAGTATTGTAGTTTATTTAAAACATATGAAACATGAACGACAAATCCGAAAATATGGACATATCGTTCATTCAAATAGAGATCGTAAATTTGTAATTATGTATGTGAATGAGCAAGATGTTGATCAAATTGTACATAAACTAATGCAACTTAAATACGTTAGACACATTGATGGCTCACCATATAAATACTTAAAGAAAACTTACGAAAAAGAGAAACACGAAATATATAATTAATATTATTGAAGTTCTGGTATCCATTTTTGGAGCCTTAACACACTAATTAAATAATTATAATATAACGATAAATCATGAAATGCTTGAGGGGGCTGTACATCGATACCTAAAATTGGTATGTCGAATTTTTCAGCACAATCATTTATCATTTGAAACTTTTTATTTGAATCTGGATATGGATATTTAATAGCGTTTATCATGATATAAAATGCTTGGAAATGATTGCCAGTTGTAGGGTTCATAATGATTGCTACAGATGACTTTTTATTTTCAGCTTGTGGTGAATGAAAATAGATAATTTTATCAATACGTTGATGGTTATATTCAATCATCGTCATGAATTCGAACAAATCTGTTAGACCTTCACCAAGTGTAATAAATGTTTGTTTCATTGGTTTATCATTCTCCTTTTTCTCAATAAATTATATTAAATAACTAAATGAATTGGAAGTGTGAACAACATGCGCGTCATTGCAGGTAAACATAAAAGTAAAGCTTTAGAAAGTATGGAAGGCCGTAATACGAGACCAACTATGGATAAAGTTAAAGAAGGTATCTTTAATAGTTTATATGATGTGTCAGGTATAGGTTTAGATTTATTTGCAGGAAGCGGGGCGCTTGGAATAGAAGCACTCTCTCGAGGTATGGATAAGGTAATCTTTGTTGATCAAAATTTTAAAGCTGTAAAAGTTATTAAATCAAATC
This sequence comes from Staphylococcus sp. T93, assembly GCF_016743875.1. NCBI lineage: Bacteria > Bacillati > Bacillota > Bacilli > Caryophanales > Staphylococcaceae > Staphylococcus > Staphylococcus sp. T93. The sequence continues at coordinate 550,240 of NZ_CP068247.1, forward strand.
TTGCGAATTTGGATTTAGAGGCACAATCTGAAGTTTATAAAAATAATGCAGATAGAGCTTTAAAAGCATTGTCAAAACGTGATATTCAATTTGATGTCATTTTCTTAGATCCACCTTATAATAAAGGTCTCATTGATAAAGCTTTAAAACTAATTTCAGAGTTTAATTTATTGAAAGAAAATGGTATCATCGTTTGTGAATTTAGCAATCATGAAGAAATAGATTATCAACCGTTTAATATGATTAAACGTTACCATTATGGGTTGACAGACACATTGTTATTAGAAAAGGGAGAATAGCATGGAACATACAATAGCGGTCATTCCGGGTAGTTTTGACCCCATTACTTATGGTCATTTAGACATTATTGAGAGAAGTACAGATAGATTTGATGAAATTCATGTCTGTGTTCTTAAAAATAGTAAAAAAGAAGGTACGTTTAGTTTAGAAGAGCGTATGGATTTAATTGAACAATCTGTTAAACATTTACCTAATGTCAAGGTTCATCAATTTAGTGGTTTACTAGTCGATTATTGTGAACAAGTAGGAGCTAAAACAATCATACGTGGTTTAAGAGCAGTCAGTGATTTTGAATATGAATTACGCTTAACTTCAATGAATAAAAAGTTGAACAATGAAATTGAAACGTTATATATGATGTCTAGTACTAATTATTCATTTATAAGTTCAAGTATTGTTAAAGAAGTTGCAGCTTATCGAGCAGATATTTCTGAATTCGTTCCACCTTATGTTGAAAAGGCATTGAAGAAGAAATTTAAGTAATAAAAATAACAGTATTTTAGGTTTATCATGGTTTACAATCCTAAAATACTGTTTTCATTTGTTAACGATATTGCTGTATGACAGGCGTGTTGAAATCTGTTTGTTGTTGCCCGCTTATTGCATTGTATATGTGTGTTGCTTTGATTTCATTTGTGAAGTAATGTGCATTGCTTTTGTTAATATTGGTTATATATTGTCTTTCTGGGAACGCTGTTTTTAAATGCTTTAAATATTGTCTGCCACGGTCGTTCATCGCTAATACTTTAACTGCGTGAATGTTACTCGTAACATCTGTAGGTTTAATGTTTAATAATACATTCATTAACAGTCTTTGGATATGCGTATATGTATAACGCTTTGTTTTTAGTAATTTTACAAAATGATGAAAATCAGTTGCTTCATAAATGTTAGATTTCAAACGATTTTCAAAACCTTCAGTAACAGTATAAATATTTTTTAATGAATCTGTAGTCATAGCTATGATTTGATATTTCAAATATGGAAATATTTGATTTAATGTTATATGAGGTGTTACGTACAAGTGTTGAATATCTTTAGGTACCACATGATGCCAATGATCATCTTGACTAATGATTGATGTTCTAATAGATGTACCACTTGCAAACTGATGGTGTTGAATTAATGAATCATGATGTTGAGCATTTTCTCGTTTGATAGAAATTGCATTGATGTTTTTAGCATTTTTAGCAATTGCTTTCAGGTAACTAATACCAAGTATGTTGTTAGGACTTGCTAGTGCTTCATGATGCTCTAATAATTCGCTAATGATACGAGGGTAGCTTTTACCTTCTTTTACTTTTTGTGAAAAGGATTCAGATTGTTCAATTTCATTAATGCTGTGTGCTAATTGCTTTAATGTTTTGATATCATTATTTTCACTACCAAATGCAATTGTATCGACACTCATATAATCTGCGACTTTAACTGCTAGTTCGGCAAAATGATCGCCAGATGATAAACTGGCAGTTGCTGGTAGTTCGATAACTAAATCAGCTGTTGATAATGCCATTTTTGCACGAGTAAACTTATTATAGATTGCTGGTTCGCCACGCATGACAAAGTTACCACTCATTATTGCAATAGTAACGTCAGCATTTGTAAGTTTTTTAGATTGATTAATATGATATTGATGCCCATTATGAAAGGGATTATATTCTGTGATTAAGCCAACGCTTTTCATTTGCAATTCGTCCTTTCGGTATTCATTATTAATATTGTAACAGAACATGATATGTTAAGAAAAAATCTTGACAACTTGTTCTTAGAAAGTTAAAATAAATTTTGTGCTTGTTAGAGGTGAAGCCATATGAAATGGTCAATTACGCAATTAAGGAAATATCAAGGTAAGCCATTTGAATTTGATCAAACGGTGAGTTTTGACAATTTAAAAGAATCATTAGATTTAATTGATTTATCTCCAATTACAATCCAAGGTCAGTTAACCATTAAGTCAACAGAAGTCGTTGCGGATATTCACATTACTGGAACGTATACAATGCCTTGTGCACGTACTCTTGTACCAGTAAAAGTCCCACTAGATGTAACTACTACAGAAGTATTTGATTTAGAAGGGTACAATCAGTATAACGATGATCAAGATGATGTAGATGAACACTATCACATTATTAAAGATGGTATGGTTAATCTTCAGGATATTGTCGAGGATATAGTTATTATTGAGAAACCAATGAGAGCTTATTCAGAGCAAAGTGACCAAATGTTGACAGTAGGTAATGGTTGGGAAGTAATCGATGAGGATCAATTAGATGAGCTTGCTAAACAGCAAGAACAAGATGATTCAGAATCACGACAAGTTGATCCAAGGCTTCAAAAATTACAACAATTATATGATAAAGAGCAATAAGTAGTTTAATTAATGATATAATGTTGTTAATTAAACTAACATTTAGTATTTTTCGTTTATAATCTAAGGAGGATATATCATGGCAGTACCAAAAAGAAGAACTTCTAAAACTAGAAAAAACAAACGTCGTACGCATTTCAAAATTTCAGTACCAGGTATGACTGAATGCCCAAACTGTGGCGAATACAAATTATCACACCGTGTATGTAAAAACTGTGGTTCTTACAATGGCGAAGAAGTAGCAGCTAAATAATTTTAGTTACTCAATATAAAAAGTCCCGCTTAAAATGATTGTTTTAAGTGGGACTTTTTATATTGCGAAAAATAATTGGCGAACGAGGTAACTGGATACCTCATCCGCCAATTAAAATTTGTTAATTTAATAATTAAATATAAAGACGATTTATTAGTTTTTACGTTTTCTAGGTAATACGAATGCAACGATGCTACTTAAAGCTAATAATGCCATTAATGGTAATGTCATATCTTTATTTGATTCTTCACCAGTTTGTGGTAATGATTTTGCTTTATTTTCTTGTGTATTTTTATTGTTTTGGCTTTGAGTGTGTCCATCATTTGTGTTTTTAATGTTTGCTTTTTGTAATGGAGCACTATCTTTTGCTTCGCTAGAACCTGCTGAAGTTTGAACAACATCTTTTGTTGTTTTTGATGAAGCAGTTGTTGGTTTTGCAACATTTTGAGTCGTAGATACTACCTTAGTTGGAGTTGTACTACTTGATTCTACTTCACCTTTAGTTGGTTTTGTAGCAGGCGTTTTGTCTTTACCTGACTCACTAGATGCGTCATTTTCTTTTTCAACACTTGGTAATTGTTTATTGTCATCTTTTTGGCTGTCTTGTTTTTGTGATTCTTTTTCAACAGGTGATGGTGTTGGTTTGCTAGGCGTAGCTGGAGTAGCTTCCTTCTTAGCTGAGTTATCTTGTTGTTCTTTTTTGTTAGATTTATCGGTATTGGCTTTTGTAAATGCTTCTTTATCAACGATTCTGACATGGTATTGTCCATCATAATCAATCGTTTTTACGTGAACTTTAACGATAGCATCATATAGAGTTTTACCTTCAACATATGGGAAAATAATTGTTCTAGTATTATTTTTAGCATCTTTGCTTATAGTTCTAACACGTTGACCTTCAACCATGAAATCTTTCCAGTAATCGTCATTAGTAGTTTCCATGACCATATATTTTTTGCCGTTAAGCATACCTGTTTTAATAGGGTGTTTAACAAAAGTATCCATCATAGATTCGTTATTCTCAACACTTTCATAAACAACATATTTTGTATCTTGTAAATCAGTCATTTTTTCATTTGTTGGTTGTACATTTTGGAATTCAGTAATAGCTGATTTCACTTGCTCATCTAAAGCTTTCTTTGTATCCTCTAATTTCTTCTTGTACTCAGCCTTTAATTTTTCAGGAAGTTTATCTTGAATTTTATTTAATTCATAAACTTGTCTTTCTAGTGTTTTCGCTTTTTTATATGGCGCTAATAATTTTTCAGCTTTATAATCTTCTTCAGTTTTGAATTTATCTGCACTGTTATAAATTGGTTGTGCGAATTCCATTAATGTGTAATCGTATTTTTCTTCTTTGTTATTGAAGTGTGTTGAACTAACAATTTTAACAGCTTTTGTTCCGTTTGATACAGAGAAGCGAATGTAAGCATAATCTTTAACAGTATCGTATGATACTAATTTAATTGGCAACTTTTTGTCACCTTCATAAACTTCAAATTTTCTCCAAAATTGACCTGATTGTAATCCTAATTCAATTTCTGGTTTTGAATCAGTGAAAATAACTCTAGCAGGTTTAACAGAACTTGCATAATGATAAAACTGTTGAGTTCCATCTTTCTTTTTCATTTCAAAATCAATTGGACGAGAGTTTGGTGCGCTATGATCTTTGTCTTTTATTGCAGGGTTTTTAATCGCTTCTCTAAGTTCCTGATTCAAAATAGGATATGTATTGTTAGTGGCTTTTGCTGCTGGTTTAACTTCTTTTGTTTCCTTAGGGGCTTTAACTTCTTTAACTTCTTTAGCTTCTTTTGTTTCAGAAGTAGGGGCCTCAACTTCTTTATTAGATACTGAGACAGCATTAGCTACTGGTTTAGTTTCTGGAGCTTTTTCAGATGTTGTTGTTGGACTTGCAACTGCTTCAGTTTTTGGTTGTGCTTCTGTATTTGTACCACCTGTTTCTTCAGCTGCTGCTTGTGCTTCGCCATTTGACATTAATAATAAAAGTGTACTAATTGCTACAGATGCAACGCCTAGTGATGACTTTCTAATTGAATAAAATGATTTAAATTCTTTTTGCTGTTTGTTCATGTTGTAGAAACAACTCCTAATTGTATATTATCAACTGATAATCATTATCAATTGATTACTTGTATTGTACATTGAAATGTTAGTTAATTGCAACGTTATTTTATAAAAAAAATAACCTATGTTATAGATTATGAAATATCTATGACATAGGTTAAATAAAATTTAAAATAAAAAATATATTAAGTTATGAGTGTGACGATGATTTATTTAGATTCTTTTCTTTTGAAAAGTAATAAAGATAATGAACCTAAAAGGGCAAGTGTTGCGAAGGCAACTGTGCTAATAAAGTTATCAACTGAAGTTAAACCAGTTTTTGGTAATTCTTTAGCTTTAGATGCTTGTTTAGGCGTTTCGTTATGTTTTGTAACTTTGTTAGTTTGTTGTGATTTATTATCACTTACAGCTTGATTGTTGCTTTCAGATTTCGCTGTTGCAACATCTTTAACAGGTGTTTGAACTTTATTTTGTTCTTGAGCAGTTTGTGCTGTTTTAACTGTATGAGCAGTTTGTGTTTTAGTTTGATCTTTTGTTGTGTCAGTACTTACAACTTTAGTAGAGTGATTGTCTTCAACTTTGCTTGTTGTAGTTACAGTAGGTTTAACTTTTTCAACTTTAGGTTGAACTGGTTTAGTTTGCTCAGTAGGTGTTTTAGGTTGAGCTGGTTTTGGTTGAACCGGTTTAACATTGTTTGGTTTTGCTGCGTCAGCTAATGTAGGAATTGCTTTTTCAAATTCCAAATGCGTAGTATATCTATGATTGTAATTAATTTGTGGCACGACAATATGTACTTTAGTAGTTAAGCTCTTATATCCAGGTTCAACTGCAACATTGATTGTTCTAGTATCCGCTTTTTTATTATCGTTAACAACAGTTGTTGCTAATTCTTGATTGTTTGCATTGTAAAATTTGTATTCTTTCCAGAATGATGCATTGTTTAACACGGTTTGGAAATAATATTTATTATTTTGTTTAATTACTTTACCAGGGTGTTGCATATAGTCATCCATGTGTGACTTCTCTGAAGAGCCATCTTTTTGCACTTGGAAATTAATTGGTTGTGATGTTGCTTGAGAAACTTGTGTGCTTTGATTATTAGTTGCGTTCGTAGCTTCTGTTGCCGCATTGACTTGTTGGCTGTCTGCGCCTATGTATACAAGGGAACCTAAAATGATAGATGCTGTACCCATTGTAATCTTTTTCATAGCTGATGAACGTTGTTCTGATTGATACTTACTGTTTAAATAATGTTTTGTCATGTTGTTTTCCTCCTAAGGATACAAATTATGTGTTGTTATATGAGATGATTAACCATTGCAATTGATAATGGTTATCAATTATACTAGCACATCTATTTTCGTATAACAATAATAAATTGATTATAAAATAAATATTGACAATGATAATCATTATTATTTATGATTTTACTAAAGACTTAAAAGCAATCATAAAAAGGAGGATTATGTTTTGAAAAATATTTTAAAAGTTTTTAATACAACGATTTTAGCGTTAATTATCATCATCGCGACATTCAGTAATTCTGCAAATGCCGCAGATAGCGGTACTTTGAATTATGAGGTTTACAAATACAATACCAATGACACGTCAATTGCTAATGACTATTTTAATAAACCGGCAAAGTACATTAAGAAAAATGGTAAATTGTATGTTCAAATAACTGTCAACCACAGTCATTGGATTACTGGAATGAGTATCGAAGGACATAAAGAAAATATTATTAGTAAAAACACTGCCAAAGATGAACGCACTTCTGAATTTGAAGTAAGTAAGTTGAACGGTAAAATAGATGGAAAAATTGACGTTTATATCGATGAAAAAGTAAATGGAAAGCCATTCAAATATGACCATCATTACAACATTACATATAAATTTAATGGACCAACTGATGTAGCAGGTGCTAATGCACCAGGTAAAGATGATAAAAATTCTGCTTCAGGTAGTGACAAAGGATCTGATGGAACGACTACTGGTCAAAGTGAATCTAATAGTTCGAATAAAGACAAAGTAGAAAATCCACAAACAAATGCTGGTACACCTGCATATATATATGCAATACCAGTTGCATCCTTAGCATTATTAATCGCAATCACATTGTTTGTTAGAAAAAAATCTAAAGGCAATGTGGAATAATGAGAAATGTTAAACAAATTGCTACAAAATCTATTATAGCTATTATTAGCTTAGGTATACTTACATATACAACAATGATTGGTAGCGTGTTGGCTGATGAGATAAAATATCCATCAGCCAAATTTAATCAACCTGAAGCAAAAGATAAAACAGAATTAACTACATCAATTTTTGATGAAAAGATAAAAGAGAATAAAGCGTTAGAGTTACTAATTTTTAATCAAGAAAATAAAAATGTAACTGAGGAACAACAACTAGTTGACGAAAAGGCGCAATTGATTTCAGATATGACTGGTAAAATTTACTTGCAAGTAAAGCTAAAAGGTCAAATAGATAAAGAACAACTTGTTTTTCAAAATGACAAAAATGAAGAATTTCCTTTTGTTATAAAAGATGAAAAGGATGACACAATAGTAAGAATTTTAATTGAACAGCATATGGATAAAATCAATATGCATGTTAAAACGTTGGCTGAAAAGAAAAATCTAGATAACAAAGAAATGGTGTATTCTATTCATTTTAAAGAGAAAAAAGTACAACATGATGATGCAAAAGAAGTGCCTTCAAAACATCAAAATCAAGAAAATAATCAAGATCAGCTTAAAAAAGATATTGATGACAAAAAAGATAGTCAAAAATCAGATACTAAGGAAAGACGTACTAGCCTTTTTACTGAAAAAGGATTAAATGATATTCCTGTACAAAAAGATAAAGTGCAACAAGACAGTAATAAAAAGATTGAAAATGAGCGACCTAAAGCATCAGGTACATTAAAAGTTGAAAATAGCCCTCCAACAATAAAAAAGGTTGAAAATAATCACAAAGAGCAACCGAAACATAAAGATGAAAAATCAAAAAAGGAAAAGAAAAAAGTAGTTGAAAAAGAAAAAGCGTTACCAGCTTTTAATAGAGATGATGATAGCAAGAATAGTAGTCAATTATCTAGTGATATTAAAGAACTTGATGAACCAAATCATAAAAAGCAATATATGTTATTTGCAGCTGGCATTGTGTTAGCAACTATTTTACTTATTTCGGCACATTTATACAGCAGAAAGAGAGGTAACCAAGTTTGAGAATCATAAAGTATTTAACCATTTTAGTGATAAGCGTCGTTATCTTAACCAGCTGTCAATCTTCCAGTTCTCAAGAATCAACTAAATCCGGCGAATTCAGAATCGTACCAACAACTGTTGCATTGACAATGACATTGGACAAATTGGATTTACCAATTGTCGGCAAACCCACGTCATATAAGACATTGCCTAATCGTTATAAAGATGTACCGGAAATTGGTCAACCAATGGAGCCGAATGTTGAAGCTGTTAAAAAGTTAAAACCAACACATGTTTTGAGTGTGTCAACGATTAAAGATGAAATGCAACCATTTTACAAACAATTAAATATGAAAGGCTACTTTTATGATTTTGATAGTTTAAAAGGGATGCAAAAGTCGATTACACAATTAGGTGATCAATTTAATCGTAAAGCACAAGCAAAAGAATTAAATGACCATTTAAATTCTGTAAAGCAAAAAATTGAAAATAAAGCAGCTAAACAAAAGAAACATCCCAAAGTATTAATATTAATGGGTGTACCGGGTAGCTATTTAGTAGCAACTGATAAATCATATATTGGTGATTTAGTTAAAATAGCAGGTGGAGAAAATGTTATTAAAGTGAAAGATCGTCAATATATTTCGTCTAATACTGAAAATTTGTTGAATATCAATCCAGATATTATTTTACGATTACCACACGGAATGCCTGAAGAAGTTAAGAAAATGTTTCAAAAAGAATTTAAACAAAATGATATTTGGAAACATTTTAAAGCTGTGAAAAATAATCATGTTTATGACTTAGAGGAAGTGCCATTCGGTATTACAGCAAATGTTGATGCTGATAAGGCAATGACTCAATTATATGATTTATTTTATAAGGATAAAAAATAGTGAGTTGATATGATGATAAAAAATAAAAAGAAACTACTATTTTTATGTTTGTTAGTCATTTTAATCGCAACTGCTTATATTTCGTTTGTAACCGGTACAATTAAATTGTCATTTAATGACCTATTTACAAAATTTACAACTGGTAGCAATGAAGCAGTGGATTCAATCATTGATTTGCGATTGCCACGTATATTAATTGCATTGATGGTTGGCGCAATGTTAGCAGTTTCTGGAGCATTATTACAAGCAGCACTACAAAATCCTTTGGCAGAGGCGAATATCATTGGCGTTTCCTCAGGTGCACTTATAATGAGAGCACTTTGTATGTTGTTTATTCCACAATTGTACTTTTACTTACCATTATTAAGTTTTATTGGAGGTTTAATACCATTTTTAATAATTATATTGTTGCATTCTAAATTTAGATTCAATGCTGTAAGTATGATATTAGTAGGTGTTGCGTTATTCGTATTATTAAATGGTGTTTTAGAAATTTTAACTCAAAACCCTTTAATGAAAATTCCTCAAGGCTTAACAATGAAAATATGGAGCGACGTATACATATTAGCAGTATCAGCATTATTGGGATTAATATTAACATTACTATTGTCCCCTAAATTGAATTTACTAAATTTAGACGACATACAAGCGCGAAGTATCGGTTTTAATATTGATCGTTACAGATGGTTAACAGGTTTATTAGCAGTATTTTTAGCAAGTGCAACTGTTGCGATTGTTGGACAACTAGCCTTTTTAGGTATTATTGTGCACATGTGGTTAGAAAGCTAGTTGGGGGCAATTACAGAGTACTTATTCCGTTTTCTACAGTTATTGGTGCATGGCTATTGTTAGTGGCTGATTTATTAGGACGAGTGATACAGCCTCCTTTAGAAATTCCAGCCAATGCTATTTTAATGATTGTCGGTGGTCCAATGCTAATTTACTTAATTTGTCAAAGTCAACGAAATCGAATCTAAAACGGTACAACAACTGGTTTAGTGATGACTGAAGAAACGTCGTTAATAAAAGAGGATTTTTATGAGAATGAAGCGATTTTTAACTATTGTACAAATTTTATTGGTTGTAATTATTATCATTTTTGGTTACAAAATTGTTCAAACATATATTGAAGACAAGCAAGAACGCGCAAATTATGAGAAATTACAACAAAAATTTCAAATGCTGATGAGCAAACATCAAGAACATGTGAGACCACAATTTGAATCACTTGAAAAAATAAATAAAGACATTGTTGGATGGATAAAATTATCAGGAACATCATTAAATTATCCAGTACTACAAGGTAAGACAAATCACGATTATTTAAATTTAGATTTTGAGCGAGAACATCGACGTAAAGGTAGTATTTTTATGGATTTTAGAAATGAATTGAAGAATTTAAATCATAATACTATTTTATACGGGCACCATGTCGGTGATAATACGATGTTTGATGTGTTAGAAGATTATTTAAAGCAATCGTTTTATGAAAAACACAAGATAATTGAATTTGACAATAAATATGGTAAATATCAATTGCAAGTATTTAGTGCATATAAAACTACTACTAAAGATAATTACATACGTACAGATTTTGAAAATGATCAAGATTATCAACAATTTTTAGATGAGACAAAACGTAAATCTGTAATTAATTCAGATGTTAATGTAACGGTAAAAGATAGAATAATGACTTTATCAACGTGCGAAGATGCATATAGTGAAACGACGAAAAGAATTGTTGTTGTCGCAAAAATAATTAAGGTAAGTTAAACAGAAAAGAGGATAATTATGAAATTTATGGCAGAAAATAGGCTGACGTTAACAAAAGGAACAGCAAAAGATATTATAGAACGATTTTACACGAGACATGGGATTGAAACATTAGAAGGCTTTGATGGCATGTTTGTTACACAAACTTTAGAACAAGAAGATTTTGATGAAGTGAAAATTTTAACAGTTTGGAAATCAAAGCAAGCTTTTACGGATTGGTTAAAATCTGATGTCTTTAAAGCAGCGCATAAACATGTTAGAAGTAAAAATGAAGATGAAAGTAGCCCGATTATAAATAACAAAGTAATTACATATGATATAGGCTATAGTTACATGAAATAATTGAATTTAAAGAGGTTGCAGTACTTGTTATGACAATTGGTATTGTTAGCTTTTGTAACGACCATACATGATACCGATGATGGTCGTTTTTTTAATGAACACAAACATGCTAACAACAAATTGCTAAAACATAGTTTGATTTGAATGTGCTTTGAAAATAATCATCAATTATATCATTTTGATTTATTTTGAAGAAGAAAAGAATTAATAATGATATTTTGGGGCGTATGATTTATAGTAGTAGTATCGATAAAAGAAATTTATACAATTTGAAATATTATGAGTGATAAAAGCGATTAATTAATATTAACTATACAATCAAATGTTTTCATCTTATTAATGATTAATATTTTTATTTTTAAAAATAAAGCGAGGAGCTATCAATGGAACAAATTACTTCTGCACAAAATAATAGAATTAAACAAGCGAACAAGCTAAAAAAGAAACGTGAGAGGGATAAAACTGGATTAGCTTTAATTGAAGGTGTGCATTTAATTGAAGAAGCTTATCAAAGTGGAATTGTAATTACACAATTATTTGCAATTGAACCGGCAAGATTAGATCAGCAAATTATCGCATACGCGCAAGAAGTTTTTGAAATAAACATGAAAGTTGCTGAATCTTTATCAGGTACAGTGACACCACAAGGGTTTTTCGCAATCATTGAGAAGCCGCATTATGATATTTCTAAAGCACAACAAGTATTGCTCATCGATCGTGTTCAAGATCCTGGAAATTTAGGCACATTAATTAGAACTGCGGATGCTGCTGGAATGGATGCTGTAATAATGGAGAAGGGTACGACAGATCCTTATCAAGATAAAGTGTTGCGAGCGAGTCAAGGTAGTGTTTTCCATTTGCCAGTTATGACACAAGATCTCGATACGTTTATTACTCAATTTAATGGTCCTGTTTATGGTACAGCACTTGAAAACGCAGTGGCATACAAAGAAGTTACTTCAAGTGATTCTTTTGCATTACTATTAGGTAATGAGGGAGAAGGTGTTAATCCTGAATTATTAGCACATACTACACAAAATTTAATCATACCTATTTATGGTAAAGCTGAAAGTTTAAATGTAGCGATTGCAGGTAGTATTTTACTTTATCATTTGAAAGGTTGACCGTGTTGAAAGTTTTCCGATATAATTATAATTAATTGTTTAACAGAACATTTCTACGTGAATGCATACACAATTGAATATAAACCAATAAAAAGGCATGGACATTTATATAAATAATTGTTTTAGGGAGAATAATCGTGACTGCAAGTTATTCCAATTATTTAAAGTCTTTTCACCTTTTTGGTTACTTAAAGAGATTTAAGTCGGAAAGACAATCCGTTATCAATATTAAACAAGTGTATGCTTAGGCATAAATTTGGGTGGTACCACGGAAATGACTTTCGTCCCTTATTTTTTAAGAGGATGAAAGTCTTTTTTTAGTTAAACAACAAATATGATAAATAGAAAATGAATAGTTCGAATAGGGAGGTCAGTGACATATGTCTGAACAACAAACAATGTCAGAGTTAAAACAACAAGCGCTTGTAGATATTAATGAAGCAAATGATGAACGTGCACTGCAAGAAGTTAAAGTGAAATACTTAGGTAAAAAAGGGTCAGTTAGCGGACTAATGAAATTGATGAAGGATTTGCCGAATGAAGATAAACCTGCGTTTGGTCAAAAAGTGAATGAATTGCGTCAAACAATTCAAAATGAATTAGATGAAAGACAACAGATGTTAGTTAAAGAAAAATTAAATAAGCAATTGGCTGAAGAAACAATTGATGTATCATTACCAGGTCGTCATATTGAAATCGGTTCAAAGCATCCATTAACACGTACAATAGAAGAAATTGAAGACTTATTCTTAGGTTTAGGTTATGAAATTGTGAATGGATATGAAGTTGAACAAGATCATTATAACTTCGAAATGCTGAATTTACCTAAATCACACCCTGCACGTGATATGCAAGATAGTTTCTATATTACGGATGAAATTTTATTACGTACGCATACATCACCAGTGCAGGCACGTACGATGGAATCACGTCATGGTCAAGGTCCAGTTAAAATTATTTGCCCTGGTAAAGTGTATCGTCGTGACTCTGATGATGCGACACATAGTCATCAATTTACACAAATCGAAGGATTAGTTGTTGATAAAAACGTTAAAATGAGTGATTTGAAAGGTACTTTAGAATTGTTAGCTAAGAAATTATTTGGTGCTGATCGTGAAATTCGTTTACGTCCAAGTTACTTCCCATTCACTGAACCTTCTGTAGAAGTTGATGTGTCATGTTTTAAATGTAAAGGAAAAGGTTGTAATGTGTGTAAACACACAGGATGGATTGAAATTTTAGGTGCTGGAATGGTACATCCTAATGTATTAGAAATGGCTGGTTTTGATTCTTCAGAGTACTCTGGATTTGCATTTGGTATGGGACCAGACCGTATTGCAATGTTGAAATATGGTATAGAAGATATTCGTCATTTCTATACTAATGATGTGAGATTTTTAGATCAATTTAAAGCGGTAGAAGATAGAGGTGACATGTAATGTTGATATCAAATGAATGGTTGAAAGAATATGTAACAATCGATGATTCTGTAAGTAATTTGGCAGAACGTATTACGCGCACAGGTATTGAAGTGGATGATTTAATTGACTACACAAAAGATATCAAAAATTTAGTTGTCGGCTTCGTTAAGTCAAAAGAGAAACATCCTGATGCTGATAAATTAAATGTTTGCCAAGTTGATATCGGAGAAGACGAACCTGTACAAATCGTTTGTGGTGCACCGAACGTTGATGCAGGACAATATGTCATTGTTGCTAAAGTAGGTGGCAGATTGCCTGGTGGTATTAAAATTAAGCGTGCCAAATTACGCGGTGAACGTTCAGAAGGTATGATTTGTTCGTTACAAGAAATTGGTATTTCAAGTAACTATATACCGAAAAGTTTTGAATCAGGCATTTATGTATTTAGTGAAGCCCAAGTTCCAGGAACAGATGCCTTACAAGCTTTATATTTAGATGATCAAGTAATGGAATTTGATTTAACGCCGAATCGTGCAGATGCTTTAAGTATGATAGGTACTGCTTATGAAGTTGCAGCATTATATAATACAAAAATGACTAAGCCAGAGACAACATCAAATGAGCTTGATTTATCTGCAAATGATGAACTGACTGTGACAATTGAAAATGAAGATAAAGTACCATATTATAGTGCACGTGTTGTTCACGACGTGACAATTGAACCCTCGCCAATTTGGATGCAAGCACGCTTAATAAAAGCGGGTATACGTCCTATTAATAATGTTGTTGACATTTCAAATTATGTGTTATTAGAATACGGTCAACCATTGCACATGTTTGATCAAGATGCGATTGGTTCACAACAAATTGTTGTTCGTCAAGCTAATGAAGGCGAAAAAATGACAACATTAGATGATACAGAACGTGAATTATTAACGAGCGATATTGTCATTACTAATGGACAAACTCCAATTGCATTAGCTGGTGTTATGGGTGGCGATTTTTCAGAAGTTAAAGAACAAACATCAAATATAGTGATTGAAGGTGCTATTTTTGATCCAGTTTCAATTCGTCATACATCAAGACGTTTAAATTTACGCAGTGAATCATCTAGTCGTTTTGAAAAAGGAATAGCTACTGAATTTGTAGATGAAGCAGTCGACCGTGCATGTTATTTATTACAAACTTATGCAAACGGAAAAGTGCTAAAAGATAGAGTGTCTTCAGGAGAACTTGGTGCATTTATTACACCAATCGACATCACTGCTGATAAAATTAATCGCACTATTGGATTTGATTTGTCACAAAATGATATTGTTACTATTTTTAATCAACTAGGGTTTGATACAGAAATAAATGATGATGTTATTACAGTGCTAGTACCATCACGTCGTAAAGATATTACAATTAAAGAAGATTTAATTGAAGAAGTTGCACGTATATATGGATACGACGATATTCCATCAACGTTACCTGTCTTCGATAAAGTTACTAGTGGTCAGCTAACTGATCGCCAATATAAAACTAGAATGGTTAAAGAAGTGTTAGAAGGTGCTGGATTAGACCAAGCTATTACGTATTCGTTAGTTTCTAAAGAAGATGCTACTGCATTTTCGATGCAACAGCGTCAAACAATTGATTTATTGATGCCAATGAGTGAAGCGCATGCGTCATTACGTCAAAGTTTATTACCACATTTAATCGAAGCGGCATCATATAATGTGGCACGCAAAAATAAAGATGTAAAATTATTTGAAATCGGCAATGTCTTCTTTGCTAATGGAGAAGGTGAACTACCAGATCAAGTTGAATATTTAAGTGGTATTTTAACTGGAGATTATGTAGTCAATCAATGGCAAGGTAAGAAAGAAACGGTTGATTTCTATTTAGCAAAAGGTGTCGTGGATCGAGTATCTGAAAAGTTAAATCTTGAATTTAGTTATCGCCGTGCTGATATTGATGGATTACATCCAGGTCGTACTGCTGAAATCTTATTAGAGAATAAAGTTGTTGGTTTTATTGGTGAATTACATCCAATATTAGCAGCTGATAATGATTTAAAACGTACGTATGTTTTTGAGTTGAATTTTGATGCATTAATGGCTGTGTCGGTAGGTTACATTAATTACCAGCCAATTCCGAGATTCCCAGGCATGTCTCGTGACATTGCATTAGAAGTAGATCAAAATATTCCAGCAGCTGATTTATTATCAACGATTCATGCACATGGTGGCAATATATTAAAAGATACACTTGTCTTTGATGTATATCAGGGCGAACATTTAGAAAAAGGTAAAAAATCAATTGCAATACGTTTAAATTATTTAGACACAGAAGAAACATTGACAGATGAGCGCGTTTCAAAAGTACAAGCGGAAATTGAAGCAGCATTAATTGAACAAGGTGCTGTTATTAGATAATGATTTAAACCCCATGTATAAGGATATCTGAAGTAGATTGATATCCCTAACATGGGGTTTTATTTTTGGGTTCACCAATTTGGTTCCAATGCATTTAAAAAGTCAAAGAGGAACAGCGGAATACAGATGATGCTTCGCACAACTGCATAAAAGCCTCTAATGATTAAAAATCAAAGAGGCTTTAAAATTTTTTGGGCTTTTTCACGATTTTTAAAATGCTTTTTTGAAATGGTATCTAAACGTGAAAGACCGTATTTTTTTATAATTTTGGCGGCGATTACATCGACTTTAGCACCGGCACCTTTAGGAATCGTCATATTAATATTTTTTGATATTTGATCCATATATGTAACAAATGCGTATCGAGAAATTATGCTTGCCACTGCAATGGCTAATGACTTCGATTCTCCTTTTGTTTCAAATTTTGTTTTCTTTGGAAGTGGTATATCTGATAATGCGTAATGGCTATACACTTCGCGTTTTGCGAACTGATCAATGACGATATAGTCTAATTGAGACGAATCAATTTTTTCAAGTACATTTTTGATGGCTTCATTATGAAGGGCAGCTTTCATTTTTACTTGAGTCCAGCCTTTTGCTTGCTGAATATTATATTTTTCATTGTGTAGTGTTAATAATGAATGTGGTATGAAAGTAACCAATTGCTCAGCAAGTTCTACAATTTTGGTATCGGTTAATTTTTTTGAATCATCTACACCCAAAGTTTTTAAAATAGGGACATGCTCTTTGGTAACGAAAGCAGCACACACAGTCAACGGACCAAAGTAATCGCCACTTCCAGCCTCATCACTACCAATACAGTTAAATTGATCATACATTAAAGTTTGTTCAAGAAAAGAATTAGCCATATTTTTCTTTTTAGTTTTATTAGTATTCAATTGAGAATGCTGCGGTAGAAGTTCTTCAGACACAGCTTCTGCATGATTACCTTGAAACATGACTTTACCTGATTGGTAAATATTTACAGTTGTATTTTGATACTTTGCACGTGCTTTCATACCTTGAGGTAAATTCTCAGTATCAAAAGAAATGCGTGACATTAATGTCGTTATGTCTTTATCCGACAATTTAAAAACGATATTCGCCATTTGTGTAAATCCTTTCATAAAATTTCATTGTCTTTAGCAAAAATAATCATATCATAAATGATAATAACGTCAGAAACATTTATGTATGTTGTAAAGAATTAATTGCGGATACTTACAAAATACATAGTGGTCATGTATAATGTTTATGAAAATGTTATAGTGACACAATTTAAACATGATAAAGTATTGAATAGAAAATTCTTTACATTATTTCATTATAAAAAGAACATTAAGTCATCTATAGAGATTGTGTTGTTGTTTTATCATAATTGCAATATAACAATATTAGTATCAAATTCAGACAAACTATCCAGTCATATTTTATAACGTGAATTTAGATTTTAAAAAAAGGATCAGGAGAAATTATAAATGACACAGTTTAAAAACAAGGTAAATGTATCAATTAATGATCAGCTTTTTACAATTGTTGGGGAAGATAACCCAGAGCACATACGATATGTAGCACATTTAGTTGATGATAAAATAAAAGAATTAGGGTATAAAGCAGCAGGTTTAGATACTTCAAGAAAAGCAATACTAACTGCTGTGAATATTATGCATGAAAAAGTACTACTAGAAGAAAAAAAATCGACGTTTGAAACAACAAATTCACAAATTGCAGCAGCGTGAGCAATAAATGGTCATTGATTTTATCATAATCATTTTCTTTGTGTATTTTGTCATCGTTGGATTCAGACGAGGTTTTTGGTTATCTATGATACATTTGAGTGCAACGATTGTATCATTGTGGATTGCCAGTCAATTTTACAAATCTATTGTAGAAAGATTAATTGTATTTATTCCATATCCTAAAACAACAGCATTTAATACAACTTTTGCGTTTCATTTTAATCATCTACAAAATCGATTTGAAGCGATTGTAGCTTTTTTAATGATTACATTGTTTTGTAAGTTCATTTTATATCTAATTATCGTAACTTTTGATAAAATAATAGCGTATCAAAACATTCATATTTTCAGTCGTGCAATGGGAATGATAGTTGGTGTGTTTATGACGATAATTGTCTTACACTTTACGTTATATCTATTGGCATTATATCCTAACGAAGCATTACAACATCAGCTTAAAATATCTATTGTGAGTCATTCATTGATTTTTCACATCCCATATTTATCGGCTTTCACCATTAATTTATAAATTATCATAAGAGGTCAGGACAAAGGTATATATTAATGATACGTCCTGGTCTTCTTTTTATGGAGTGTTATTATGACAAAAAAAGATGTTATCAAACTATTAGAACAAATTGCTACTTATATGGAATTAAAAGGGGAAAATACTTTTAAAATATCAGCGTATCGAAAAGCAGCTCAAAGTCTTGAATTAGATGAACGACCATTAGATGAAATATCTGATGTAACGGAGTTAAAAGGCATTGGTAAAGGTGTTGCAGAAGTAATCAATGATTACCGTGAGACCGGTGAATCTCAGTATTTACAGCAATTACAGGAAGAAGTTCCGGAAGGTCTTATTCCACTTTTGAAAATTCAAGGACTTGGAAGCAAGAAAATTGCTAAGCTATATAAAGAGTTGAATATTGTTGATAAAGCGTCACTTCAAGTTGCTTGTGAAAATGGAAAAGTTAGTGAATTAAGCGGATTTGCTAAGAAAACGGAACAAAACATATTAGAAGCTGTGAAACAACTTGGTGCTAAGAAAGATAGATATCCAATTGATCAAATGAGAAGACTTAATCAAGAAATCATTGATTATATAGATACATTAAATTATATCGATCAATATTCATCTGCAGGAAGCTTCCGTCGTTTTAAAGAAATGAGCAAAGATTTAGATTTCATAATAAGTACCGATAACCCAAAAGCAGTGCAGCAGCAATTATTAAATATTCCCAATAAAGTAAAAGAAGTTGCAGTGGGGAACACAAAAGTTTCATTAGAATTAGCGTATGATGATGAAACGATTGGTGTCGATTTTCGATTAATTGAACCAAGTGCTTTTTATCATACATTGCAGCATTTTACTGGGTCAAAAGAACATAATATAAGAATTCGACAACTTGCTAAAGCACGTGATGAAAAAGTAAGTGAATATGGAATTGAACAAGCTGATGGTACATTAATTCAATATGATAGTGAAGCCAAGATATATGAACATTTTAATGTGAATTTTATACCACCTGCTATGCGAGAAGATGGTAGCGAATTTGATAAAGATCTAAGTAATATCATTACAATAGATGATATTAATGGTGATATTCATATGCATACAACGTATAGTGATGGTGCGTTTTCTATTCGAGACATGGTAGAAGCAAATATCGCAAAAGGTTATAAATTCATGGTAATTACTGATCATTCACAAAGTTTACGTGTTGCTAATGGCTTACAAGTAGAAAGACTTTTAAGACAAAACGAAGAAATTAAGGCTTTAGATAAAGAATATAGTGAAATTGATATTTATTCAGGTACAGAAATGGATATATTACCTGATGGCTCGCTGGATTATGATGATGAAATTTTAGCACAACTTGATTATGTAATTGGAGCTATTCATCAAAGCTTTAACCAATCAGAAGAACAAATTATGGAACGATTAGCTAATGCATGTCGCAATCCATACGTGCGACATATAGCGCATCCAACAGGGCGTATTATAGGTAGAAGAGATGGTTATAAACCGAATATTGAACAATTAATGGCATTAGCTGAAGAAACGAATACAGTATTAGAAATTAATGCCAATCCACATCGACTGGATCTGAGCGCTGATATCGTTCGTAAATATCCAAATGTGAAATTAACTATTAACACTGATGCGCATCATACAAATCATTTAGATTTTATGAATTATGGCGTAGCAACTGCGCAAAAAGGATTTGTAACAAAAGATAGAGTGATTAACGCATTATCGCGTGAAGCTTTTAAAGACTTTATTGAAAATAATACAAAACTTAAGAAATAGAGGGATTTTATGAGACAAAAAACATTAGACGTCTTAGAATTTGAAAAAATAAAATCACTCGTTGCCAATGAAACTATTAGTGACTTAGGCTTGGAAAAGGTCAATCAAATGATGCCAGCTACTAATTTTGAAACGGTTGTTTTTCAAATGGAAGAAACGGATGAGATTGCTCAAATCTATAATAAGCATCGTTTACCAAGCTTGAGTGGCTTATCTAAAGTATCAGCATTCATTCATCGCGCTGATATTGGCGGCGTTTTAAATGTATCAGAGCTTAACTTGATAAAAAGATTAATTCAAGTACAAAATCAATTCAAGACATTTTATAATCAATTGGTTGAAGAAGATGAAGGTGTTAAATACCCAATATTAGATGACAAGATGAATCAATTACCTGTGTTAACTGATCTTTTTCAACAAATAAATGAAACATGCGATACGTATGATTTATATGATAATGCGAGTTATGAATTGCAAGGGATTAGAAGTAAAATTTCTAGCACGAATCAACGTATTAGACAAAATTTGGACCGTATTGTTAAAAGCCAAGCAAATCAGAAAAAATTATCAGATGCTATTGTAACAGTTAGGAATGAAAGAAACGTTATACCTGTCAAAGCTGAATATCGACAAGATTTTAATGGGATTGTACATGATCAATCTGCTTCAGGACAAACATTGTATATTGAGCCATCATCAGTTGTTGAAATGAATAATCAAATTAGTCGATTACGTCATGACGAAGCAATTGAAAAAGAACGCATTTTAACGCAACTAACTGGTTATGTGGCTGCGGACAAAGATGCACTACTTGTGGCAGAACAAGTCATGGGTCAGTTAGATTTTTTAATCGCAAAAGCGAGATATAGTAGAAGTATTAAAGGAACAAAGCCGATATTTAAAGAGGACCGTACTGTATATTTACCTAAAGCATACCATCCATTATTAAATCGTGAGACTGTTGTAGCTAATACCATCGAATTTATGGAAGATATTGAAACGGTAATTATTACAGGACCGAATACAGGTGGTAAAACTGTAACATTAAAAACATTAGGTTTAATTATTGTTATGGCTCAATCAGGATTGTTGATTCCCACACTTGATGGTAGTCAGTTAAGTGTATTTAAAAATGTATATTGCGATATCGGAGATGAACAATCAATAGAACAATCATTATCAACTTTTTCATCTCATATGACGAATATAGTTGAAATTTTAAAGCATGCAGACAAACATAGTTTAGTTTTATTTGATGAATTAGGTGCAGGTACAGATCCGAGTGAAGGTGCTGCATTAGCAATGAGCATTTTAGATCATGTTAGAAAAATTGGTTCTCTAGTAATGGCAACGACGCACTATCCTGAACTTAAAGCATATAGTTATAATCGAGAAGGCGTTATGAATGCGAGTGTAGAATTTGATGTAGATACTTTGAGTCCAACGTATAAGTTATTAATGGGTGTGCCGGGTCGTTCAAATGCTTTTGACATTTCTAAAAAGTTAGGTCTTAGTTTGAATATTATTAATAAGGCTAAGACGATGATTGGTACTGATGAAAAAGAAATAAATGAAATGATTGAATCATTAGAGCGTAATTACAAACGTGTAGAGACACAGAGGTTAGAACTGGACCGTCTTGTAAAAGAAGCGGAGCAAGTGCATGATGATTTATCTAAGCAGTATCAACAATTCCAAAATTATGAAAAGTCTCTAATAGAGGAAGCGAAAGAAAAAGCAAATCAGAAGATTAAGGCTGCAACAAAAGAAGCTGACGATATTATTAAAGACTTAAGACAATTGCGTGAACAAAAAGGTGCAGATGTTAAAGAACATGAATTGATTGATAAGAAGAAACGATTAGATGATCATTATGAAGCGAAATCTATAAAGCAAAATGTACAAAAGCAAAAATACGATAAAATTGTTGCTGGTGATGAAGTAAAAGTATTATCTTACGGTCAAAAGGGTGAAGTTTTAGAAATTGTCAATGATGAAGAAGCAATTGTTCAAATGGGAATTATTAAAATGAAGTTACCTATTGAAGATTTAGAGAAAAAACAAAAAGAAAAAGTTAAGCCAACGAAAATGGTTACACGTCAAAATCGTCAAACAATTAAAACTGAACTTGACTTACGAGGCTATCGTTATGAGGATGCTTTAATTGAACTAGATCAATATTTAGATCAAGCCGTTTTAAGTAATTACGAACAAGTTTATATCATTCATGGTAAAGGTACAGGTGCACTTCAAAAAGGTGTACAACAACATTTGAAAAAGCATAAAAGTGTTAGTGACTTTAGAGGTGGTATGCCAAGCGAAGGTGGATTTGGCGTTACCGTTGCAACACTAAAATAAATTATAATTTGATAAATTAAATAGCTGCAGTTAAAATAATGTAAAGCAACAAGAATACATTTCAAACATGTTATTTGAAATAAGCATAAAAATTGAGCAAATAGAAATACATGAAGCATGTTATCTGATATAATTTGAACATCATAATAATAATTAAGGAGGATTGGCATTTATGGCAATCGTAAAAGTAACAGATGCAGATTTTGATTCAAAAGTAGAATCTGGTGTACAACTAGTAGATTTTTGGGCAACATGGTGTGGTCCATGTAAAATGATCGCTCCGGTATTAGAAGAATTAGCAGCTGACTATGAAGGTAAAGCTGACATTTTAAAATTAGATGTTGATGAAAATCCATCAACTGCAGCTAAATATGAAGTGATGAGTATTCCAACATTAATCGTCTTTAAAGACGGTCAACCAGTTGATAAAGTTGTTGGTTTCCAACCAAAAGAAAACTTAGCTGAAGTTTTAGATAAACATTTATAAGTTACAACCAATGACGACTGGGGCATTTCTTTAATGAATTGCTCCAGTTTTTGTTTGTGTTTTTAATATAAAAAGTTGAATGATAAGTCATCATATTGTTTACGACTTGAGAATGGTGGGATTAATAAATCTATGAACGTTAAATGATAATCTAGCATGCTGATAGATTTGTAGCAGTTGGTTTGATAAAACCATGTTCAATATTACATGATGTGCATGAAAAGTCATACTCGAAGATGTTGATTATTAACTAGAATTAGTGGTGATAAATTTGAAGCACTTTTGTAGCATCATTCATTTTAAAATTAGAAGGGGGGATATTTTTGGAAGACTATAAGCAACGAATTAAAAATAAATTAAATGTCGTACCTATGGAACCAGGATGCTATTTAATGAAAGATCGTAATGATCAAGTGATATATGTTGGCAAAGCTAAAAAGCTAAGAAATCGATTGCGATCATATTTTACGGGTGCTCATGATGCTAAAACAACGAGACTGGTTGGTGAAATACGTCGCTTTGAGTTTATTGTCACGTCAAGTGAAACAGAATCACTTTTACTGGAATTGAATCTGATTAAACAATATCAACCAAGATATAATATATTATTAAAGGATGATAAAAGTTATCCATTTATTAAAATTACGAAGGAGAAATATCCTAGACTACTAGTGACGAGAACTGTAAAACAAGGTACTGGCAAATATTTCGGACCGTATCCGAATGCATATTCTGCTCAAGAAACTAAAAAGTTATTAGACAGAATATATCCATATCGCAAATGTGATAAGATGCCAGATAAATTATGTCTTTATTACCATATTGGACAATGTTTAGGACCATGTGTATATGACGTTGATTTGAGTAAATACGCACAAATGACGAAGGAAATTACTGATTTTCTGAATGGGGAAGACAAAACAATTTTAAAAAGTTTAGAAGAGCGAATGTTAACTGCAAGTGAATCACTTGATTTTGAACGGGCTAAAGAATATAGAGATTTAATTCAACATATTCAAAATCTGACAAACAAACAAAAAATTATGTCATCAGATAAAACGATTCGTGATGTCTTTGGTTATAGTGTTGATAAAGGATGGATGTGTATCCAAGTTTTCTTTATACGACAAGGTAATATGATAAAGCGAGATACAACGATGATTCCATTACAGCAAACAGAAGAAGAAGAATTTTATACATTTATTGGACAATTTTATAGCTTAAACCAACATATTTTACCTAAGGAAGTTCATGTACCACGTAATTTGGATAAAGAAATGATTCAATCTGTTGTGGACACTAAAATCGTTCAATCCGCGCGAGGTCCCAAAAAAGATATGGTTGACCTAGCTGCACATAACGCTAAAGTATCCTTAAATAATAAATTTGAATTAATATCACGTGATGAGTCCAGAACGATTAAAGCTATTGAAGAACTTGGAACACAAATGGGAATTCAAACACCAATTAGAATTGAAGCATTCGATAATTCTAATATTCAAGGTGTGGATCCAGTGTCAGCAATGGTTACATTTGTCGACGGTAAACCAGATAAGAAAAATTATAGAAAGTATAAAATCAAAACGGTTAAAGGTCCAGATGATTACAAATCAATGAGAGAAGTAGTAAGACGACGATATTCTCGCGTTTTAAACGAAGGATTACCATTACCTGATTTAATAATAGTAGATGGTGGTAAAGGACATATGAACGGGGTTATTGATGTGCTACAAAACGAATTAGGTCTTGATATCCCTGTTGCAGGTTTGCAGAAAAATGATAAACACCAAACATCTGAATTATTATATGGCGCTAGTGCAGAAATTGTACCACTGAAGAAAAATAGCCAGGCATTTTATTTGTTGCACCGTATCCAAGATGAGGTTCACAGATTCGCAATCACATTTCATAGACAAACACGTCAAAAGACAGGCTTGAAATCAATACTTGATGATATAGATGGTATCGGTAACAAACGTAAAACATTATTATTGCGTTCATTCGGTTCAATCAAGAAAATGAAGGAAGCTACACTTGAAGATTTTAAAAATATAGGTATTCCTGAAAACGTCGCAAAGAACCTACATGAACAATTGCATAAATAAATTACTGGGCGTGAGAATCATTCTCATGCCCCAAAATATATGAAATAATGTTACAATATGGTTAACAAAGTTATTTTTTTGAATGTACGTGGAAGCGTTTTCTAAATGAGAAAGTTTATCATCACAAGCAATTTTAAATATCGAATCCAAATGTTACATTGTTCGACATGCAGTTTGGTGATCGTGCAGTGTGTATTTGTCTTTAAAATGTTTCGCTTAATGATAATGACAACGCTAGAAACGATATCACTTTAGGGGGTTAAGCGTACGTTTAATATAAATAGCTCAATAAATTAAATATTCGTTCACAGGGGGGACTCCTTTTGGCTCAATCAAAAAATGAATTTTATCTAAGACGTATTCACTCGTTATTAGGTATTATCCCAATAGGTGCATTTTTGGTCGTTCATTTATTAGTGAATCACCAAGCAACACAAGGTGCTGAAGCGTTTAATAAGGCATCTAACTTTATGGAATCATTACCATTTCTAATTATTGTAGAATTTTTATTTATATACATTCCGTTGTTATATCACGGTTTGTTTGGTATACACATTGCATTTACAGCAAAAGAAAATGTTGGACATTACTCGATTTTTAGAAACTGGATGTTCTTCTTCCAAAGAGTGAGTGGTATCTTAACATTTATCTTTATTGGTATCCATTTATGGCAAACACGTTTACAAAAAGCATTTTACGGCAAAGAAGTGAATTACGATTTAATGCACGAAACATTGCAACATCCTGGATGGGCAATATTTTATATTATTTGTATTATTGCTGTTGTGTTCCACTTTGCAAATGGCTTATGGTCATTCTTAGTTACTTGGGGTGGACTTCAATCTCCAAAATCACAACGAGTATTTACATGGGTTTCATTAATCGTATTTTTAGTTATTTCGTATATTGGTGTTACTGCAATTATTGCCTTTATGTAATACATCGCATTTAACAAATATAGATTGAAAATTTAGGGGAGTGAAATTTTTATGGCAGAGAAACATCTTATTGTTGTCGGAGGTGGCCTAGCGGGCTTAATGTCAACAATTAAAGCGGCAGAAAAAGGTGCACATGTAGATTTGTTCTCAGTTGTACCAGTAAAGCGTTCGCACTCTGTTTGTGCCCAAGGTGGCATTAATGGTGCGGTCAATACTAAAGGGGAAGGCGATTCTCCTTGGATTCACTTTGATGATACAGTGTATGGTGGCGATTTCCTTGCAAACCAACCACCTGTTAAAGCGATGACAGAGGCAGCACCTAAAATTATTCATTTATTAGACCGTATGGGCGTAATGTTCAATAGAACAAATGAAGGTCTATTAGATTTTAGACGTTTCGGTGGTACATTACATCACAGAACAGCATATGCAGGGGCAACAACTGGACAACAATTATTATATGCATTGGATGAACAAGTTCGTGCATATGAAGTAGATGGATTAGTTACGAAGTATGAAGGATGGGAATTCCTTGGCATAGTTAAAGGTGACGATGATAGTGCAAGAGGTATCGTTGCACAAAATATGACAACTGCTGAGATTGAAACATTTGGTTCAGATGCAGTTATTATGGCAACGGGTGGCCCTGGTATTATTTTCGGTAAAACAACAAACTCAATGATTAATACAGGATCAGCGGCTTCCATTGTTTACCAACAAGGCGCTATTTATGCTAATGGTGAGTTCATTCAAATTCATCCTACTGCAATCCCTGGTGATGATAAACTGCGACTAATGAGTGAATCAGCACGTGGTGAAGGTGGACGAATTTGGACATATAAAGATGGTAAGCCTTGGTACTTCTTAGAAGAGAAATATCCTGATTATGGTAACTTAGTACCTCGTGATATCGCAACGCGTGAAATTTTCGATGTATGTATTAACCAAAAATTAGGTATAAATGGCGAAAACATGGTATATCTTGATTTGTCACATAAAGATCCACATGAGTTAGATGTAAAACTAGGTGGTATCATTGAGATTTATGAAAAATTCACTGGTGATGACCCACGCAAAGTACCAATGAAGATTTTCCCAGCTGTTCACTATTCAATGGGTGGTCTATATGTAGATTATGATCAAATGACAAATATTAAAGGGTTATTTGCAGCTGGAGAATGTGACTTCTCTCAACATGGTGGTAACCGCTTAGGTGCCAATTCATTGTTATCAGCGATTTATGGTGGTACAGTAGCAGGTCCAAACGCGATTGATTATATTTCAAATATTGATCGATCATATACTGATATGGACGAAAGTATTTTTGAAAAGCGTAAAGCTGAAGAGCAAGAACGTTTTGATAAATTATTAGCTATGCGCGGTACAGAAAATGCATATAAATTACACCGTGAACTTGGTGAAATTATGACAGCAAATGTAACTGTTGTTCGTGAAAATGAAAAACTGTTAGAAACAGATAAAAAGATTGTTGAATTGATGAAACGTTATGAAGATATTGATATGGAAGATACTCAAACTTGGAGTAACCAAGCGGTATTCTTTACCCGTCAACTATGGAACATGTTAGTACTTGCACGTGTTATTACGATTGGTGCATATAACCGTAACGAATCACGCGGTGCCCATTATAAACCAGAATTCCCAGAGCGTAATGATGAAGAGTGGTTAAAAACGACAATGGCCTCATTCCAAGGCGCATTTGAAAAACCGCAGTTTACTTATGATGACGTCGATGTGAGTTTAATACCACCTCGTAAACGTGATTACACAAGTAAGTCTAAAGGGGGTAAAAAATAATGACTGAACAATCAGTGAAAAACACTCCACAACATGAAACACAATCTAAACCGAAACAAAAAACAGTAAAATTAATTATTAAACGACAAGATACAAGTGATTCTAAGCCTTATGAAGAAACATTTGAAATTCCATATCGTGAAAATTTAAACGTCATTGCTTGTTTAATGGAAATTAGACGTAACCCAGTTAATATTAAAGGTGAAAAAACAACACCTGTTGTCTGGGATATGAACTGCTTAGAAGAAGTATGTGGAGCATGTTCTATGGTTATCAATGGTCGTGCAAGACAATCTTGTTCTGCGATTGTTGATCAATTAGAACAACCTATTCGTTTAGAGCCAATGAATACTTTCCCAGTTATCCGTGACTTACAAGTTGATCGTTCTAGAATGTTCGATAACTTAAAACGTATGAAAGCATGGATCCCAATTGATGGAACGTATGATTTAG
The DNA here is from genome assembly GCF_016743875.1 of Staphylococcus sp. T93. Taxonomy (NCBI): domain Bacteria; kingdom Bacillati; phylum Bacillota; class Bacilli; order Caryophanales; family Staphylococcaceae; genus Staphylococcus; species Staphylococcus sp. T93. Next base: position 578,643 of record NZ_CP068247.1, read on the forward strand.
GTCCGGGACCACGTATGCCAGAGAAAAAACGTCAAACAGCTTATGAATTATCTAAATGTATGACATGTGGTGTATGTTTAGAGGTTTGTCCTAATGTTACTGAAAATAATAAATTCGTTGGTGCACAAGCAATCTCGCAAGTTCGTTTGTTTAATTTGCACCCAACAGGATCTATGACTAAAGATGAACGTTTAAATGCATTAATGGGTACTGGTGGCTTACAGCAGTGTGGTAATTCACAAAACTGTGTTAATGCTTGCCCTAAAGGTATTCCATTAACAACATCCATTGCAGCAATGAACAGAGAAACAACATTCCACATGTTTAAATCATTCTTTGGTTCAGACCATGAAGTAGAATAAAAATTAATCCCTTTTGAGTTAAAATGTTATGTTCCTTTCAAAATTAAATTGAATGGAGATACACAATAACTTGGAAGGGATTTTTTTAATAAGCAGATTACATGACAATATGATAGTGGGCTGATTTAAAATAAATATTATAATGACAAAAATGGTAAACACAGTGCATAATACTAAAATCCAATGCTTAGTTATGATAAACTAAAAATTAAATTAAAAGTAAGGATGACCGAATATGAATAAACCAATAGGTGTAATAGACTCTGGTGTCGGAGGTTTGACAGTAGCTAAAGAAATTATGCGTCAGTTGCCAAATGAGACGATTTATTACTTAGGTGATATTGGACGATGTCCATATGGGCCAAGACCAGGAGAACAAGTAAAACAATATACAGTTGAAATCGCTCGTAAATTAATGGAATTTGATATAAAAATGCTCGTGATTGCTTGTAATACAGCAACTGCTGTAGCTTTAGAATATTTACAAAAGACCTTATCAATCCCAGTGATTGGCGTAATTGAACCAGGTGCTAGAACAGCAATAATGACTACTAGAAATCAAAATGTATTAGTACTAGGAACGGAAGGCACAATTAAATCTGAAGCATATCGTACGCATATTAAACGTATCAATCCACATGTAGAGGTACATGGCGTTGCCTGTCCAGGTTTTGTGCCACTTGTAGAACAAATGAGATATAGTGATCCAACAATTACAAGCATTGTCATTCATCAAACACTGAAACGTTGGCGTAATAGTGAGTCTGATACTGTCATTTTAGGATGTACCCACTATCCATTGCTCTATAAACCTATCTATGATTATTTTGGTGGTAAAAAGACAGTGATTTCGTCTGGATTAGAAACGGCTCGTGAAGTTAGTGCATTGCTAACATTTAGTAATGAACATGCAAGTTATACTGAACATCCAGATCATCGATTTTTTGCAACAGGTGATCCTACTCACATTACTAACATTATCAAAGAGTGGTTAAATTTATCTGTCAATGTGGAACGTATATCAGTGAATGACTAGGAGGATTTTTAATGAAAGAGATTGTTATTGCATCGAATAATCAAGGGAAAATAAATGACTTTAAAGTAATATTTCCAGATTACCACGTAATAGGTATTTCAGAACTAATACCAGATTTTGATGTGGAAGAAACAGGATCAACATTTGAAGAAAATGCTATATTAAAATCAGAAGCTGCTGCAAAAGCATTGAATAAAACGGTCATAGCTGATGACAGTGGACTAGAAGTTTTTGCATTAAATGGTGAGCCAGGTATATACTCTGCACGTTATGCTGGTGAAAATAAAAGCGATGAAGCAAATATTGAAAAATTATTAAATAAGCTTGGTAATACAACTGATCGTCGTGCGCAATTTGTTTGTGTCATAAGTATGAGTGGCCCTGATATGGAAACAAAAGTATTTAAAGGTACTGTTTCAGGTGAAATTGCAGATGGAAAATATGGCGAAAATGGTTTCGGATATGATCCGATATTTTATGTACCGAAATTAGATAAAACCATGGCTCAACTTTCAAAAGAACAAAAAGGGCAAATTAGTCATAGACGAAATGCGATTAATTTACTTCAAGCTTTTCTTGAAGGTGATAAAAATGTCTAAATGGATTATTGTGAGTGATAACCATACTGAATCAGGCGTTTTATATCAAATTTATGAAATGCACCCAGATGCAGATGTATATTTACATTTAGGAGATTCAGAATTCGCGTATGATGATACGGAACTTAGCTTATTTAATAGAGTAAAAGGCAATTGTGATTTTTACCCAGAATTTGAAAATGAAGCGGTCGCAAAATATAATGACGTGAAAGCATTTTATACTCATGGACATTTATATCAAGTCAATCGAACAAGAGATTTATTAGCTGAAAAAGGACTTGAATTAGGTTGTTTGTTTGCATTTTATGGACATACACATGTGGCAAAATATGAGTATATTAATGGTGTTCATGTTATTAATCCTGGAAGTATATCTCAATCTAGAAGTTCAATGGAAGAAACATATGCTGAAGTTATTATTGATGATCAAACTTTACATGGCACCATCAATTTCAAAAATCGACATCACGAAACAATCAGTCATACTACTTTTTAAATAGAAGTAGCTATGGCTTTTTTTAGTTTATAGACTGATTTAACTAGGAGGTCGTGTCATCAATGTTTGTTTAAAAGTATTTCTGACAATTTTATAAGATAATTGGAATGAATAACACATTTATGTTATGAAAAGAATTGTAATTTTGGAGAATGTGATTGTTGATAACCCTATATGGTTGAATCATGTTGATTATTTGGTTAAAAGTGTATTATTAAAAAGTATAAAATTAAGATTCCAAGAAGTCAGGAAATTTGAAATTTTAGTTAAAATCATGAATCGTATACATATTTAAAAGGATTTCTAAAGTCATAAATTATATCAATAATTTGATGGTTAAAATATGGAGTAGCAAAATTCTTGAAATTCAGAAATGTAGTGACACAAATATTAATGTTTAGTTAATAAATAGTTAATGTAGTTTTTTGTATCTGTCTATTATTATAAATATATACAAAATAAATATTTGAGGATAGGTGTTATTAATTATGAAAAAGAATTTTATTGGGAAATCAATTTTAAGCATAGCTGCTATTAGTTTAACGGTATCAACGTTTGCCGGTGAATCTCATGCACAAACTAAAAACGTTGAAGCTGCTAAAAAATATGATCAGTATCAAACAAACTTTAAAAAACAAGTAAATAAAAAAGTTGTGGATGCACAAAAAGCTGTAAACTTTTTCAAACGTACAAGAACTGTTGCAACACACCGTAAAGCACAAAGAGCTGTTAATTTAATTCATTTCCAACACAGTTATGAAAAGAAAAAATTACAAAGACAAATCGATCTAGTTTTAAAATATAATACTTTAAAATAATTGATAGAAGCCATGCTATAGAGTGTGGCTTTTTGCTATATCCAAAGGTATAATTATTTTATAATATTGTGTTTATTTGAATGGTGAGCTTATTGGGATAAATAATATAAATAATTACTTAAAAGTGAATGCAATAGTTGTTTATGTTTTGAACAAGCGAGGTGGCTATTGTGAAAAGGAAATCGAATGTATTAACAATCATAAAAATTGTAACGGATATAGTGGCAACCGTGTTAATCATACGTGCTTTATTAAACAGTCGTAAAGATGCTAAATAAATTGGAAGTTACTTAAAATAAAAAAGCACGCCAATACGTTAGCATTGTTTTCTAACGTTTGGCGTACAACTATTTAATTCAGTATGTTTTTTAATACCAAGTAATCGAGTCGATTTCACCGTTTTTAACAACTTTAATATTTTTTCTGTTCTCTTCTAAAGGACGAGTTAAGTCAAAAGTATAGTAATCTCTAGGACCACCATCTTTAATTCTGACAACTGCTTTCTTCACATCACCTTGGCTTAATTTTTTAACAATAAGGTACAGATCATTAACAGTTTCAGCTTTGTAAGGAGTTAGATTTTTATCAGACTCTTTCATTAACTTATCAATACGTTCATCGTCCTTTTTAGCTTGATCTGCTAAATTTTTTGCGATTTCTAAACCTTTCCATTCATAACTAAAGAAAGCTTTAGCATCATTAGTTTGAGTTAAAAGACCTGCAGCGATTACTGTAGATGCGATAATAGTTTTTGTGATATTTTTTTTCATAATAAGTTCTCCCTGTAAAATAAATTTGTACTTACTAATGCGAGTACACTGCTATTTTACAAACGGTTTCATACATTTACCAGTTAACACTTCATTAATTAAAATTAAGTGCAAATTAATAAGGTTTAATGCAATCGAAAAAGAATAATGATGAATTTGATGGTATTATTTTTATTTGAGGTATTATTGAATTTGTTGATAGTATAATAATAGTAGTAAACGTCACTCAACTATGATTGAATAATTTTTATTGCTAAAACGATATTTACATTTCTCTACATTTTGTTTGCTAAGTTGGATAGACAAACACTCCAAATTGTTATACATATAGCTGTTTTGATATATATTTTTTATAAAACAAAGAAATGATTCATAGTAGAGAAGTAATTAATATGTATAATTTTACTTATAAAGAAATAAGAGATATATTCTAATTATGGTTGATATGTTATGATTAATATATAAGTTAAAAATTATACTATTTAATTGAATTATGCATTTTCGAAGTAAACATAATTCAACACTTACATTTTTAAATAGATAAAATAGTGTAAAATCACGTGCCAAGATTACTATAGAGTAGGCATTGAGTATTATTGGCAATCACTTAAGTGATTGTTATTTTTCGTGGTCAATAATAAAGATATAAATAAATATATTGAGGTCAAACGATGATAATTAAAATTTTAACAATTCTATTACTACTTTGTATATTGAGCTATTTGGTTACAAATAGAAAGAAGCCTTTTCTGTTCTTAAAGACACTCTTTATGGGTGTGGTATTTATCTTTATAGGATATATTTCACTGGCAATATCTGCCGTAATTATTTATGGTATTATTCAATTTATCACAATTGATTTTGGTAGTTTTTTCTTAATGGGTATTATATTGATCTTGATTTCAAGTATATTCCAATTATTTATAGTTAGATTACTTTTTAGAAAAAAGAATGTCGATTTGACAGAGGTTGTCGTTTTAGAGCATTTAATTCAATGGTTCTTAGTTTACTTTGCGATCTATCAAGCAGTAAATGAAAAAATGGACATTAATGATATTAATATCGACAATTTCCAATCTGTCTTTTTTGACGTGTCTAATTTGAATTTAGTAATTCTACCAACGTTAATCATTAGCTGGGTCACAATATTTAACTATAGAATGAGAAGTTACAAATAAAATCTATGAGATTATACCTTCAGACACCAACATTCAAATGGTGTCTTTTTTGTTGTGTGGTTTTATTTTTGAAATTCGAAAAAGTAGAGGCATGAATTTTTTGACTAGTGTATAAGTGCTGATGAGTCACAAGATAGATAGCTATATTTTGTCTATATTATAAAGTGTTTATAGTTAATTAATAATTAGTTAATTTCAAAAGTTGTATAAATAGGATAACTTAATAAATGTAAGATAATAATTTGGAGGATAATTAACATGAAAAATAAATTGATAGCAAAATCTTTATTAACATTAGCGGCAATAGGTATTACTACAACTACAATTGCGTCAACAGCAGATGCGAGCGAAGGATACGGTCCAAGAGAAAAGAAACCAGTGAGTATTAATCACAATATCGTAGAGTACAATGATGGTACTTTTAAATATCAATCTAGACCAAAATTTAACTCAACACCTAAATATATTAAATTCAAACATGACTATAATATTTTAGAATTTAACGATGGTACATTCGAATATGGTGCACGTCCACAATTTAATAAACCAGCAGCGAAAACTGATGCAACTATTAAAAAAGAACAAAAATTGATTCAAGCTCAAAATCTTGTGAGAGAATTTGAAAAAACACATACTGTCAGTGCACACAGAAAAGCACAAAAGGCAGTCAACTTAGTTTCGTTTGAATACAAAGTGAAGAAAATGGTCTTACAAGAGCGAATTGATAATGTATTAAAACAAGGATTAGTTAAATAAAACTTCAATCGTTGCTGTTATCTGGAAATAATTAATTAAATGTTATGTTAATTTTTGTTAATGAAAAAAGTAATCTATTTAATGACAGGTTAATGTAATTGTCCTGAAATTGACTATATACTCAGTAAGTATCAATTTTAAGGAGAGCTTATAATGAAATTTAAAAAATATATATTAACAGGAACATTAGCATTACTTTTATCATCAACTGGGATAGCAACTATAGAAGGGAATAAAGCAGATGCAAGTAGTCTGGACAAATATTTAACTGAAAGTCAGTTTCATGATAAACGCATAGCAGAAGAATTAAGAACTTTACTTAACAAATCGAATGTATATGCATTAGCTGCAGGAAGCTTAAATCCATATTATAAACGTACGATTATGATGAATGAATATAGAGCTAAAGCGGCACTTAAGAAAAATGATTTCGTATCAATGGCTGATGCTAAAGTTGCATTAGAAAAAATATACAAAGAAATTGATGAAATTATAAATAGATAATAAATAAAACAGGTTGAGACAAAAAATGGTCTTAACCTGTTTTCAATTTGCATATGTGATAAATTCTATATCAAAATGCTTATGTATAATGAATGACATTTAAAAGTAGGGGAGACAAATATAAATACAATAGTTCCTAGGATTACTCTCAAAATAACTATATCAATTATTTACTTTGCTCTCCTATTTTTTAAAATATGTACATGTTTAAACAATCAAAAGTGTACAATATTAAATTATCATTTCCAGTTCTAGTGCTATATTGGTAGTAGTTGACTAAATGAAAATAAGCTTATAACAAGTTTTTTCAATACTCGTGGGGCCACAACAGAGAGAAATAGGATCACCAATTCCAACAGACAATGCAAGTTGGCGGGGCCCCAACATAGAGAAATTGGATCACCAATTTCAACAGACAATGCAAGTTGGGGTGGGGCCCAACACAGAAGCTGGCGAAAAGTCAGCATACAAAAATGTGCAAGTTGGCGGGGCCACAACAGAGAGAAATAGGATCACCAATTCCAACAAACAATGCAAGTTGGCGGGGGCCCCAACATAGAAGCTGGCGAAAAGTCAGCTTACAAAAATGTGCAAGTTGGCGGGGCCCCAACATAGAGAAATTGGAACCCCAATTTCTACAGACAATGCAAGTTGGGGTAGGACATCGATAAAGAAATACTTTTTCTTTAGCAATTAGTATTTCTTATGCATGAGCTTTACTCATGTATTCATTTTTTAAGTACACATTAGCTACAGCTAATGATAAAGAACCACTACATAATAAATCATTAGTGGTTCTTTATCATTTCTATCTCACTCTTTTACTGGAAGAAAAAGTTTACGTTTGTAGAACATGCCACAATACCAAAAATAATTAAGAAAAATAAGACGATAAGCATGATGACACTTTTCAAACAACCTCTATCAGTTTCTTTCGATTTTCTTTGTTGAACCTTTTTATAATCTTCAAGTAGTTTTGCGGCTTTTTTATTTATATGTTTATTCATGATGTTGACTCCTTATAATATATGTTTAATTCATTAAAATAGTTGAAAACATGACTTGAAATAAAGATATAAAGCTAAAGTAAGGATGTTCAATTGTTTCAAATTTTATGAAAGTATAACGTTAAATATGTTAATTTGATGATGATATTTGCTTTTTATTTTCCAAATGGAATTTACTTAAACTGATGCATTAAAATATTAATGAAGCACTAGAATACATAAATGAATAGTAATGGTGCACAGTATAGAATAATTAAGGCTATATTAAGTATAAATATCGTTAACTGTAAGCTATCTTTAGTTTTAATATAAACTATTAGGATAATCGACGTAAGAAGAATCATATATATTAATGATGAAGAAGTCCATACAAAATCCGCATCATTTGTTGTTAATAATGGGACTATAATTAATCCGAAATTAATCATGCATGCTATATATACTATAATGTTATACACAATGTTAATTTTTGTTCACCACCTTATACTTCTATTTTAAAAACTTCTTTATAATGATATATTGTTTAATGTTGAAATAATTAGATTATCTAATTTTCATTTGCTTTACATGTAAAAGGCTATATATAGTATGCTCTTTATGATTCTAAATGCTTTTTAATATTTAATGCTCATCAACATTTGGATTTTGAATATTCAATTCAAAAACTTTATTAGCTACGTCAATTGTAAAATCAGAACCATAGTTGACATGAGCTACTTTTAATTTTCCATCTAAATAATAGATTGCGATTGCAACATCGTAAAATTCGTCAATGACAAATAAACTCTTTTCGTTTGTTACAACCTCATGCTCTCCTGAGTATACAACGTTAATTTCCCAATCATTAAAAACCATTTGTTAACCTCCTTGAACATTTAAATTGATTCAACTTAAGTTTAACTTATTCATACAACTTCGTACAATATCTAGATGAACATTAATTGTATTTCTAGAAATCTTTTTCAATTATATGTACTAATTATACTTTTAAATTTCTTATTTCAGTATAGTTTTAAAACGATTTTAAAATAATTCTGCAAATATATTAACACATAATGTGTTCAAAAAGTTTTGAACAATTTCAAAACTTTTATATAAAGGGTTTGACAACATGGAATTCAAATTTCTTATTTTAAAAATTACCTCATATAGTGTCATGTTTAGTCTAATTTTTAAGTCAGGAAAGCAAATCAAGTAGATAGTTTAAATTAAAAATATCATAAGTTAATTAAACTAAATTCAGTATAAAAATTAGCCGAAAAACATCATTTCTGAAGTTATCGGCTAAAGTTATAAATTATATTTATTTGTACATGAACAAATAATTTACATTAATTTGTCATTTCTTCTTTTTCCCAATCGATTTTATATCTTTCTGAAGAACGATCTATCCATTTATCTTTAGTATTGGTACCTTTCCAATTTGTTGAAGTCCAGTGCAATTGGTAGTCATCACGAACTCGTTCGTATATTACATCTATATTTGTTTGTTGTTTGGATGCTTTTCTATCCATAGTAATAACTGTAGCGAAGTCTGGTGAAAACCCTGAAGATAATAGAGAACTTGCTTTGTTAGGATCAAGGAAGTTATCTGCTGCTTTCATAGAGCCATTTCTAGTTTTCATGAAAAGTTGATTGCCATATACCGGGTTCCAAGAATCTCTATCATATGGTCCCCAATTTTGATTCACCATATTGTTAAATATCACTTTCCAGCCTACTTTTTTATCAGTTGGGCTCTCTAAAATTGTTTTGAAATCAGGTTGAACATATTTCAGTGTATGACCAATCGAAACATTTGCACCAATAAGGCCGCCAATTTTTCCTGTATCATCACCAGTAACATTACCGTTGAATCCATAAGTTAAAGTACTCATATACTCTTTTGTATCAATCGAATTTCTTGGATAGTAATCAGATATTTGAGCTACTTCATTATCAGGTAGTTGCAACTGTACCTTAAAGGCTGAAGGCCAGGCTAAACCACTTTTGTTAGCACCTTCTTCGCTATAAACTCTATATTGACCAGCAATGGTACCTTTCGTTCTAATAACTAGCAGTTTTTTATTATGATTTTTATCATCGATAAAACTATAAAATACTTTTTTGTGCATGCCATTTTCTTTATCATAAGTGACTAAATCACCTGTTTTTACTGTAGTATTGCTTCCAATATCTGTAGTACCGGTTTTAATATTAATATCAGAATCTGCGGCATTAGCGACAGGATTCATTAATATGGAACCTAGCAATAGTGTTGTTGTTACTGAGCTGACTATACGTGTTTTCATTTTCATCATCCTTCTATTTTTTAAAACGATTTGAGGAAACAATAATCAATATGTCAATTTAGAATATTGCAGTTGAGACATATCAAATATTTATAATCGTTTATATTAGTATATTTAATGTAGCAACTGATAAATTACTGAGTGATGATGAGTGATTATTTTAAGAATATGTTTTTAACTTTTATTTAAAATTTGAAAGGAAGCATTTCAATTTCGAGGGTTAGTCAAAGTTGAATAAATTCTTTATGAAACAAGGAAAAGACATAGCTAATTTTATTGATTAATTTCTTTAAAACTAATGATTTGTTTGATTTAAAAATGTAATCGATTACAATATAAAAATACAAATATCTTAGAATTAAATCAATTAATTAACTATTAAATAAAAATTAACTATATATTAACTAGTGTAAATTAATAAATAGAAATAGAGAAAAAGGGTATTAATTATGTTTGGAATTTCGTCGGGAATAAATTTTGCCATTACATAGAAATATCTAATAGATAACGAAAAAGTATCGTATGTATTTTTAATATAGTGTAAAATATTATATGTAAAATAAAATGTAGGTTTTTAGTTAGAGGCATTATAAGAAAATTTTGAGTATAGGTTAGCTTTTAATTATGAATCTTATTGAAATTTGATTAATAAAAATATGATAGGGGATTAAAATGAAACTATTTTATATCGTATTTCTTATTATTATATGGCTGAATATATTTTTAGGAAATGAAATCATCCATACACTGACTGTTTTAATAACAACATTGTATATTGTTAATTCAAGAAAGGGGATTAAAAATGACAGAGTTGAATAATATTATAAACTCTCTTCAATCTTTGTTTGAGTCTGAATCAGGCTATAAAATTTCGAAAAATTCAGGAGTTCCATATCAAACAGTACAAGATTTAAGAAATGGGAAAACCAAACTAGAAGATGCTAGATTTAGAACGATTATTAAACTTTATAGTTACTATGTCTCATTAAAAGAACACTAATCATGGGACAATAAAGTATTGCTATAATAATTTAATCATTAAATGAAGGAATAGAGCCTAAGACATAATAAATCAATGTCTTAGGCTCTACAATATTATATTGGTAGTAGTTGACCGAATGAAAATGCCCATGTAACAAGCATTTTTCAATTATAGGCGGGGCCCCAACATAGAGAATTTCAAAAAGAAATTCTACAGACAATGCAAGTTGGCGGGGCCCCAACATAGAAGCTGGCGGAAAGTCAGCTTACAATAATGTGCAAGTTGGGGAGTGACAACGAAATAAATTTTATAAAATACTATTTCTGTCACATTCCTACTCCCAATTCCATTTAAATATATAGAAAATTTTACCTATTATATACATCATACACTTTAAAAATTATCATTTAAATAATCTGATTTGGAATTAAAGTGCATGAAGTATAAGTCACCTTCATATACTAATCAAAGAGGACGTCAACAGTTATTTTATTAGGATTTTTAACATAAACATTTGCTAGATCTGAATGTAATCTTTTGCTTAAATCAATAGTGTAGTTATTACCGCCACCGGTGATCTTAAGCTTACCTTTATTACGATTTTCGTTATATAATATTTTATTTTTTATTAACGCTTCTCGTGCACGGAAATCGATTTCTTTCAATGTTAATACTGGTTTATTGCCTTGGTATATTTTATGCGCACCAATAATCGTTTGTAGTTTATCTTTGTATTGCACAAAAAGATTATAAGTTTTATCAGAAGGTTTTGCGGCTGGTGTAACGCCACCTGTAAATGTCTCTCTATAAGACCACCATAACTGATCAGTATCTTTGTCTTTTAGTCCAAACACATCTACGTAACGATCTTTTAACTGATTAATATTTCCCCAACTTTCAGCGCCCCATAAAGATATATGTGCTGACCATGAATATCTCTTAAGTTCAACATAAATGTTTCCATTATCATATTGATATAGCCATTTATTTGAAAATGAAAAATGAGGCTGTGTGTAATATTTAATTAATTCATTGATGTTAGTTTCATCTTGACCAATGCTATAAGCTTTAGCTTCAGAGTAAAAACTAAATACTGGTTTTTGATTTTGAGGTAATACAGTACCTAATAGTAATAATGTTGTCGTTAAAATTATATTTTTCGTGATGTTCTTACTCATTAGAACATCTCCTTTCAGAGGAATCATGATACGAGGAATAAGAAATTTAAATGTGAGCGAAGTCAATATAGTATTTGCGATTATTTTTATTAACTCCATTATTATTGTTAGTTTGATTTTTCGAGGATAACTTCAATTTTTGCATTTTGAGGTTTTTTAACATATCTATTTGCATCAGTTGATGGCAACCTTTTACTTAAATCTATTGTGTAGTTATTGTCTGCACCTGTTATTTTAATTTGTCCTTTATTATAAGAATTATTATATAATTTTTTACTTTTAATTAATGTTTGACGAATACGAAAATCTAATTCTTTTAAAGTTAAAACAGGCTTATTGCCTTCATAAACTGGAAATCCGCCAGTAAACGTTTCTGCTTTATCTTTATATGTTACATTCAGTTTATAGTGTTTATCGTTAGATGTTGCTGCAGGAGTAACACCACCAGTAAACGTTTCTTGAGATAATGCAAAAGAATCAATGGTTTCTTGGTCTTTTATGCCAAAAATATCAACGCTTTTATTTCTTAATTGGTTGATATTGCCCCAACTTTCAGGTCCATAAACTTGAATATGACTATACCAAGAAAACTGTAACAACGTTGCATGAATCGTACCGTTATCTTTTTGCCATAACGTACTGTTAGAGAAGGTTAAATATTTTTGCGAGTAATATTTAGTTAACTCATTAACGTTAGTTTCGTTTTGATTTATATAATAAGCTTTCGCTTCAGATGAAGAATTGATAGGTGTATTAGGAAATTGTGTAGATGCTGTACCTAATAGTAACAATGTTGTTGATAAAATAATTTTTTTCGTGATGTTATTGTTCATTCGAATTTCTCCTTTGAGTATTGTTGGAATGTTTAATTATAAAAAGGGGTTAATTAGATAATTGAAATTATCCGCATTTACAAAAGGTAATAGGTTAGTTAGATTTTTCGAGTATGACTTCAATTTCTGCATTACGAGGATTTTTAACATAACGGTTTGTGTCAGTTAATTTTAACTTTTTACTTAAATCAATCGTGTAATTATTTCCATCAGCAGTTATCTTAATTTGACCTTTATTAAATTCTCCGTTATATAACTTTTTATTTTTTATTAATGTTTGACGAATACGGAAATCTAATTCTTTTAAAGTTAATACTGGTTTATTTCCTTTGTAAAATTCATGTCCACCGATGATAGTTTGTTGTTTATCACTATATTTTAAAAATAGTCTATAAGGCTTATCAGATGAAGTAGCTGCTGGCGTAACACCACCAGTAAATGTTTCATCATAAGTCCAGTAACCTTCAACTGTGTCCTCATCTTTAGTTCCAAATATATCAACGTATTTATTTCTTAACTGATTAATGTTTCCCCAACTCTCGGATCCAAACACTTGAATATGACTATACCAAACCCACGTTTGCAATGTTGCATGAATGCTACCATTGGGCTTTTGCCATAACCATTTTCCAGATAATGAAAAATGCGGCTGAGTGTAATATTTGATTAGTTCATTGATATTAGTCTCGTTTTCACTGATATTATAGGCTTTTGCTTCAGATGAAAAACTGATTGGTGTTTTAGGAAGTTGTGTTGATGTAGTTTCTAAAAGTAACAATGCTGTTGATAAAACTAATTTATTCATGATGTTCTTTTTCATATGAAAATCTCCTTTGCGTGAATTACCCAAAGTATATAAGCTATTACACCGATTCGGAATTAAATAAAAGCTAAAACTATGTTAAATAAACTTAAACAGTTAGTAGTGTTATTTAAGCAAAACTTATCATTTTTAAGTTTTGGACAGAAACAGTATCTAATAAAGTAGGCGGGAGTTATATATTAAAAACGATACGTTAGAATTATTCTCTAATCAATTGTATTAAATTGTTTGATAATTGAATTTTCTAACTACTTGAAAAATAGTTATACTTTAAATGTAGTACTTATTTTAATTATTTCCTACTACTTAAATTTAATATTAATAAAATGTTCATTTAATTATTGATAAAATATTACAAATTTTAATAGTAGGTTGTGTTTATTTTGTATGCGCTTACAATTTAGGTGTAACTAAAATAAAAGGAGTTGTTATTAATGAAAAATTTACGAAACAGAAGTTTTTTAACTTTATTAGACTTTTCACGACAAGAGGTAGAATTCTTATTAACACTCTCCGAGGATTTAAAACGTGCTAAATATATTGGCACTGAAAAGCCTATGTTAAAAAATAAAAATATTGCACTGTTATTTGAAAAAGATTCTACAAGAACGCGATGTGCATTTGAAGTTGCAGCGCATGATCAAGGTGCAAATGTAACTTATTTAGGCCCAACTGGATCACAAATGGGTAAAAAAGAAACAACTAAAGATACTGCACGTGTGCTTGGTGGAATGTATGATGGCATTGAATACCGTGGTTTTTCACAAAGAACAGTAGAAACTTTAGCTGAGTATTCAGGCGTACCAGTGTGGAATGGTTTAACTGATGAAGATCATCCTACTCAAGTTCTTGCTGATTTCTTAACAGCAAAAGAAGTCTTAAAAAAAGATTATGCAGATATTAACTTTACATATGTTGGAGATGGTCGTAATAACGTTGCAAATGCATTAATGCAAGGTGCTGCCATTATGGGTATGAACTTCCATTTAGTTTGTCCAAAAGAATTAAATCCAACAGATGAATTATTAAATCGCTGTAAAAATATTGCCGCTGAAAATGGTGGCAACATATTAATCACAGATGATATTGACCAAGGTGTAAAAGGTTCGGATGTAATTTACACTGATGTTTGGGTATCAATGGGTGAACCTGATGAAGTATGGAAAGAACGACTTGAATTATTGAAACCATATCAAGTAAATAAAGAAATAATGGATAAAACTGGTAATCCAAATGTTATTTTTGAGCATTGCTTACCATCTTTCCATAATGCTGATACGAAAATAGGTCAACAAATTTTTGAAAAATATGGTATTCGAGAAATGGAAGTTACAGATGAAGTATTCGAAAGTAAAGCTTCAGTTGTATTCCAAGAAGCTGAGAACAGAATGCATACAATCAAAGCAGTCATGGTTGCTACATTGGGTGAATTTTAAATGATATAAGGAAGTGAATATGATGGCGAAAATAGTAGTAGCATTAGGTGGTAATGCTTTAGGAAAATCACCTCAAGAACAACTCGAGCTTGTTAAAAATACTGCGAAATCATTAGTAGGATTAATAACAAAAGGACATGAGATTGTTATTAGTCATGGTAATGGACCACAGGTTGGAAGCATTAATTTGGGACTTAACTATGCTGCAGAACATAACCAAGGTCCGGCATTTCCATTTGCTGAATGTGGCGCAATGAGTCAAGCTTACATCGGCTATCAATTACAAGAAAGCTTACAAAATGAATTGCATTCTATTGGAATGGATAAACAAGTGGTAACACTAGTGACACAAGTTGAAGTTGATGAAAATGATCCGGCATTTAACAATCCTTCAAAACCAATTGGGTTATTTTACAACAAAGAAGAAGCTGAACAAATTCAAAAAGAAAAAGGATTTATATTTGTTGAAGATGCTGGAAGAGGATATAGACGCGTTGTTCCTTCACCACAACCCATCTCTATTATTGAATTAGAGAGTATTAAAACACTTATTAAAAATGATACACTCGTTATTGCTGCTGGTGGTGGAGGTATACCAGTAATTAGAGAGCAACATGATGGTTTTAAAGGTATTGATGCAGTTATAGACAAAGATAAAACAAGTGCGTTGTTGGGTGCTAATATTCAATGCGATCAATTGATTATTTTAACAGCAATTGATTATGTATATATTAATTTTAACACTGAAAACCAACAGCCTTTGAAAACAACAAATGTTGATGAATTAAAACGATATATAGACGAAAATCAATTTGCAAAAGGAAGTATGTTACCAAAAATTGAAGCAGCCATATCATTTATTGAAAACAATCCAAAAGGAAGTGTGCTTATAACATCATTAAATGAATTAGATGCTGCCTTAGAGGGTAAAGTAGGTACTGTGATTAAAAAGTAATTGAATTGAAACGCTTTTCAATTACTATATGTCAAATGCATGATTTTTATTATTTATGTGCACCCCCTGAAAATAATGCCTCTATTTTGATGCGGGGTGCACTTTCTTAATTTATATTTATAAAATCTTTAAGGTAGAAATGCTAGGTTAAATGTCGAAGGAGATGAAACCGTGGAAAATACAATTAATGAAAGTGAAAAGAAAAAACGATTTAAATTAAAAATGCCAGGTGCATTTATGATTTTATTCATTTTAACGGTTGTTGCAGTTATAGCAACATGGGTTATTCCTGCTGGTGCATATTCTAAACTTTCTTACGAACCTTCATCCCAAGAACTAAAGATAGTTAACCCTCATAACCAAGTGAAAAAGGTTCCGGGTACGCAACAGGAACTAGACAAAATGGGGGTTAAAATTAAGATTGAACAATTTAAATCAGGTGCAATTAATAAGCCGGTATCAATTCCGAATACTTATGAAAGATTAAAGCAACATCCAGCTGGACCAGAACAAATAACAAGTAGCATGGTTGAAGGTACGATAGAAGCGGTCGATATCATGGTATTCATTCTTGTACTAGGGGGACTTATTGGCGTAGTTCAAGCCAGTGGTTCTTTTGAATCGGGATTGTTAGCTTTAACGAAGAAAACAAAAGGGCATGAATTTATGCTAATTGTGTTTGTATCAATACTAATGATTATCGGCGGGACATTATGTGGTATTGAAGAAGAAGCTGTAGCATTTTATCCGATTTTAGTCCCTATATTTATAGCGTTAGGATACGATTCTATCGTTTCAGTTGGTGCCATATTCCTTGCCAGCTCTGTCGGTAGTACATTTTCAACTATTAACCCGTTCTCGGTTGTAATTGCCTCTAATGCCGCTGGTACAACTTTTACGGATGGCTTGTATTGGAGAATAGGTGCTTGTATTGTCGGTGCGATTTTTGTTATTAGTTATTTATATTGGTACTGTAAAAAAATTAAAAACGATCCTAAAGCGTCATATTCTTATGAAGACAAAGATGCTTTTGAACAGCAATGGTCTGTATTAAAAGATGACGATAGTGCCCATTTTACTTTGCGTAAGAAGATAATCCTTACATTATTTGTACTACCATTTCCAATTATGGTATGGGGAGTTATGACGCAAGGTTGGTGGTTCCCAGTTATGGCTTCAGCATTTTTAATATTTACAATTATAATAATGTTTATTGCTGGGACAGGTAAATCTGGATTGGGAGAAAAAGGAACTGTAGATGCATTTGTCAATGGTGCATCAAGTTTAGTAGGTGTATCTTTAATTATTGGTTTAGCTCGAGGTATTAATTTAGTGTTGAATGAAGGTATGATTTCAGATACAATCTTACACTTTTCATCATCTTTAGTTCAACATATGAGTGGACCATTATTTATCATCGTATTACTATTTATTTTCTTCTGTTTAGGTTTTATCGTGCCATCATCTTCTGGCTTAGCGGTATTATCAATGCCTATCTTTGCACCACTAGCTGATACAGTAGGTATACCAAGATTCGTCATCGTTACGACATATCAATTTGGTCAATATGCGATGTTATTCTTAGCGCCGACTGGACTTGTTATGGCCACACTACAAATGTTAAACATGCGATATTCACATTGGTTCCGATTTGTATGGCCGGTAGTTGCTTTTGTATTGATTTTCGGTGGCGGAGTACTAATTACGCAAGTACTAATTTATTCATAATTTGAAATGCTATATTATAAAAAATACTAATGGGGTTTTATGCATCTCGTAGGTTTGTAGAAATACTAAACTAAGCGAGGTGCATTATTATTTTTGATTAAGAAAATAATGACGGTAATGATAACACTAGTAAGTAATTGATACAATGCTCTATTTAATAATGATATTTTTAAAATTTGTTTTTAATGTAATGTTAGATCTATGGTATATTATATTTATCGTGGTAAATATGTATTTGCTGTAAACAGTTTTTGTAACACATGATACATATGGTTGTGAAAATAGCATATATAAAGGATGGCTATAAATGACACATTTGACAAAGGTTTTAGATACACTAACTGGAATATGCGTAGTATTATTATTTAGTAAATATTTTGTGGCGTATGCAAATATGGTGTTTGATTGGAATTTAAGATGGTATTTGCTAGAAAACATACCACATTTGCCAATTATATTATTTATTCTGATGTTTATTTTCGGAGTACCTTCTGAAATGATAAAAGATAGGCAAAGGAAAAATAACGGTGTTTAATTTATCGATATTTAGAGGTGATAAAATTTGTCAACTATTACAAAGACTAAAATAAAAATCTTTATTAATTATTTTATTGGTATATTAGCCTTGGCGTTTGCTGCTTATATATTATTTAAATAAAGGTTAGAGTGAAACGTGTTTATGAACTAGACGTTCTAGTATAGTTACTACAGCTTTAGTCAGAAGGTATCATTGATAAGATCATATTAAATCAAAGAGGCATTGATATACACTAAAAAGAGGCAAGATTACCTGCCTCTTTTTAGTTATTAAATATACGTGTTAATTCTTGGTAATAGTGTTACTGAGACGCATTACGAAGAAATTTATCTTGTTTTTCCTTTTTTAAAAAGAAGTGAAGATATCCTATAAAGACTCTAAGTACTATTACAGTGGCTAATAACACTTCGATAAACAAAAGACCTTTCCAAATGTCTGGAAACATAAGTACAGGCAAACTGTTCTTTAAAGCAGTTGCTGAGATTACTAAAGGGAATGTGAAAGCTGAAAATACGGGCGAAAAAGGTTCTTTTAGTAATTTAGGCAATTGTATAATGATATAAAAATAAAATATTTGAGCTAATAGTAAAAATATAATTACGATAAAAGCATTCGCCTTAGGAAAAGCTATAACATATGCTGCAGCGACTAAAGAAAATGGTGCACAAATTGTCGATGTGTTCGGTTTGATTGACGTCTGCAATGGAAATGCTTTTAATCGCTTGAAAACTATAGGTAAGACAATACAAGTAGCTACAAAGCCATATATTACTGTTAATTGACCTATGAAAAAATATCCGCTAACGGGTGCCGTCAATCCTGCGATAGCAATACCAATAAAAAGTACAGTCCACGAAGGATAAACATTTTCAAGTGAAAAATCTTTTAAATATTTTATTGAAAAAATAATCATATGCGTCATAATTCCCACAAGGCATAAAATCCAAATAGGCGTTATTAAGCTATTGATAAAAGTTATGTTACTAAAAAATGTATTTAAATAAGTAGTACCTAAAAAGCCAGACATGAAAAATGTTGTGAACACTGATGAAACTAGAGGACTGTTTAATTGTTCTTTCACATTATTAAAATATTTGATCATAGTACATAAAAGGTGAATCCAAATCAAGAAAGCAAAGATTCCGCAAACAGCGTTTAAAGTAAGAGATAAGTCTTTTAATAGATTACCCAGGCCTAATAATCCTAAGACTAGTCCTGACGTTACTAGAGGTGCTTTTTGAAGTCTCATGATTTACAACCTTTCTTATGTGATTTTCTTCACTAATTATATCATGATAGCTATGGCCAATTAATAAGAAGAGTGTGTACTATTACGTTATTAGAGTATGTATATTGGATTGATAGACACATAATTGACATTTAAATCTCAAAATTAATGATATTTGAGGTATGCTTTGCAACCTAAATATTGGAATATGTGGAAAAGTAATTATTTAATTTAAATGATGATTGAAGATTTACAAGGGGGTGTACAAAATGAGAAATCAAATTCAAAAACTATTAGACAGTGATTTGAGCAGTTTACATATATCGAAACAAACAGGAGTTCCACAAAGCACAATACACAGAATGAGAAAAAATGAAAGATCATTAGACAATATGTCATTGAAAAACGCTGAACTACTTTATAAATTTGCCAATAGTATATTTAGCAATGAAAATTAAGAAGAATAATTAGTGAGTTAAATAATTAAAAAACCACGTCTCGATGGACGTGGTTATTTTTTTTAGATGTATATAATTATAATTATAGGATTTCGGGCCCCTGAAAAGTCCCTAAAATTTTGAATAGTATCAAAATCTATAGGAATAATATAATAATAAAAATCTCTACGCATGCAAATGGTGAGTGTTAAAAATCTTGGTGTAGTGTTGGTGTAGTTCAGGTGCAGTATAGATGAAATTTGAGCACAAAATTACTTAATTAAAAATGTATAAACAAGTGTCAGACGCGTGTCAATTGTGTGTCAAAAAATTCTATAACGAATAAGCATGCTTGTTTTAATTACTGTATTTTCGGGGCTTATGCGGGGGACGTTTTGGTGACGCATCATACTATATTACTGAAATTCAAAACAAAAAGAGCCCCGTAATCACGGAACTCTTTTGTTTGGTAATGCGTATAAAAATACCTATAAACGTCCTGGGAGGGATTCGAACCCCCGACCGATGGCTTAGAAGGCCATTGCTCTATCCAGCTGAGCTACCAGGACACGTTTAACAACACAAGAATTATTATATCTAAATGAACTTAAATTAGCAATACCTTGTAAATAAAAAATGTTTATATTTTTCACTATTATAGAGCTATTTATCTAAAAAGGTTCAATAAGACTTAAATACGAATTCAGGCAACTTAATTGTGTTAAATACAGTTTTGAATGCCTAACTGTATTTCTTTTCTCTTTAAAATACAGTTAAGTACATTATAAGATGTTGTGCGGATAAACAAACTAATTGCATCAAATTTATTTTAAAATAACAACAACAAAACGTTAAGCGAATAACATTTCGGTGATTTAAAAGCTACGCACGTTTTTGTTATCTTCAAATTTAAATTTTAAGGAGTGTTTTCAATGGAAGGTTTATTTAACGCAATTAAAGATACCGTAACTGCAGCAATTAATAATGATGGCGCAAAATTAGGCACAAGCATTGTGAGCATCGTTGAAAATGGCGTAGGTTTATTAGGTAAATTATTCGGATTCTAATTTCAATATGTTATGTAAGTAATCAGTATTATTTCAAAGGTGAGGGAGAGATTTAAATGACTGGACTAGCAGAAGCAATCGCAAATACTGTGCAAGCTGCACAACAACATGATAGTGTGAAATTAGGCACAAGTATCGTAGACATCGTTGCTAACGGTGTGGGTTTACTAGGTAAATTATTTGGATTCTAATATAATAACTAATATTCTTTAAAATAAACTGGGTGAGCATACTTTAATGTTATGCACTCAGTTTATTTTATTTGCAGAAATTTGAGCCTCTGTTAAGATTTAGATACATAGACAATATAGGAGATGGGGAAATTGGGATATAAAAATATTTTGATAGACTTTGATGATACAATTGTTGATTTTTATGATGCAGAAGAATGGGCGTTTCACTATATGGCGAATGTTTTTAATCATAAAGCAACAAAGGATGATTTTTTAACATTTAAAAAAATCAATCACCAACATTGGGAAGCTTTTCAACAAAATAAATTAACGAAGTCTGAAGTATTATCAGAACGATTTGTGAATTACTTCAAACATCATCAAATGGAAGTTGATGGGCATCGTGCAGATGTGTTATTTAGAAATGGATTAGCAGAAGCTAAAGTTAAATACTTTGATCAAACATTAGAAACAATTGTCGAATTATCGAAAAGACATGATTTATATATTGTTACTAATGGTGTAACCGAAACGCAAAAGAGAAGGTTAAATCAGACGCCGTTGCATAAATATATTAAAAAGATATTTATATCTGAAGAAACAGGATATCAAAAACCTAATCCGGAATTTTTTAATTATGTTTTTAATGATATTGGTGAGGATGAAAGACAGCACTCGATTATAGTTGGAGATTCTTTAACATCTGACATTCTAGGTGGAATCAATGCGGGTATAGCTACTTGCTGGTTTAATTTTAGAGGATTTGATCATAATCCAGGAATTATACCTGATTATGAAATTAATTCATGGAAACAACTAAATGATATTGTACGTTAAGACAAATAATTTGAAAATGATTTACTTATATTAGCTTAAGAAAGTAATTGTAAAAAAGACACTACGAAAAGATGCATTTTCATGCTCGTAGTGTCGAATATTATTATCTTATGGTTTCCACAATAAGACATCATGTCCCTCTATATTTTTAGCTTCCACATCTGTAAATCCATGATGTAAAAAGAAATCCTTAGAATCATTTCTGCCAATGGCTTTAATTGGCATATTGAAACTCTTTGCAAAATCAATCAATTCTGAAGCGTACCCTCTGTTTTGATATTTTGGTAATACTTCTAACTTCCATAATAATATATAATCTTCAAAATCTGGGAAGTAGATTTCTTCGACATCACCTTTTTTTAGTAATGCCATTCTAGCTCCTAATTGATCTCCGACAAATATGCCATAAAATGGTGAATCTGAACTTGCATCAATCATTTGACCGTTTAACTCATTGACCATGTATAAGTCTTTGTTGCCAAACGCTCTAAAGTTTTCGAATAATTCGTCAGTTTTGTAATTAATTTCAAGACGTTTGATTTCACTCATATTTATCTACCCCTTATTTGTTTACTACTATTATTATACATTAAACCACTTGTGTTTTTCATTGATTTGAAAATGTAAAACAATGAATATTATAAATTTTCCATGATTAAATTGATTTTCAAGCCGTAAAATTGTCAATCACCGGTATAGACTTTATACTATAGTTTGTAATCGCGTACTTAAGGAGAAAAAACATGGACTGTAAAGTAGTTAGTTTAAATGAAAAAGATCAGTTTATACCAAAAATAAAGAGCAGTGACCCTGTAATAACAGGATTATTTCAATATGATGCAGCTCAACAAACTAGTTTTGAAAAAAGGATGTCTAAAGAAAATAATGGAAGAGAAGCGGCATTAGCGAATGTTATTCGTGAATATATGAGTGATTTAAAGCTTTCAAGCTTTCAAGTGAACAAGAATTAAACATACAACATTTAGCTAATGGTTCAAAAGTTGTGATTGGTGGACAACAAGCAGGGCTTTTCGGGGGACCATTGTATACATTCCATAAAATATTTTCAATCATTACTTTATCTAAGGAATTAACGGATACACATAAGCAACAAGTAGTACCAGTTTTTTGGATTGCAGGAGAAGATCATGATTTCGATGAAGTGAATCATACATTTGTTTATAACGAAAATCATGGGTCGCTGCATAAGGTTAAATATCATACAATGGAGATGCCAGAGACGACTGTCTCTAGATATTATCCTGATAAGGCTGAGTTGAAACAAACTTTAAAAACGATGTTCATTCATATGAAAGAAACTGTTCATACACAAGGTCTACTGGAGATTTGTGACAGAATTATTGACCAATATGACTCGTGGACTGATATGTTTAAAGCACTACTGCATGAAACATTTAAAGCATATGGCGTTCTATTTATAGATGCGCAGTTTGAGCCGTTAAGAAAAATGGAAGCGCCTATGTTTAAAAAGATTTTGAAAAAACATCAGTTGCTTGATGATGCTTTTAGAGCAACACAACAACGTACTCAAAATCAAGGCTTGAATGCGATGATACAAACAGATACAAATGTTCATTTATTCTTACATGATGAAAATATGCGTCAATTAGTTTCGTATGATGGTAAGCATTTTAAATTAAATAAAACAGATAAGACATATATAAAGGAAGAAATTATAAATATTGCGGAAAATCAACCTGAATTATTTTCTAATAATGTAGTGACAAGACCATTAATGGAAGAATGGTTATTTAACACGGTGGCATTTGTTGGAGGACCGAGTGAAATTAAGTACTGGGCTGAACTAAAAGATGTATTTGAACTATTTGATGTTGAAATGCCTATCGTGATGCCAAGGCTTAGAATTACTTATTTAAATGACCGTATAGAAAAATTACTTTCGAAATACAATATTCCATTAGAAAAAGTGTTAGTCGATGGTGTTGAAGGAGAAAGAAGTAAGTTTATTAGAGAACAAGCATCACATCAATTTATTGAAAAGGTAGAAGGTATGATTGAACAACAGCGTCGTCTAAACAAAGACTTATTAGATGAAGTGGCGGGGAATCAAAATAATATTAACCTTGTGAATAAAAATAATGAAATTCATATACAACAGTATGATTATTTGTTAAAACGTTATCTTTTAAACATTGAAAGAGAAAACGACATCAGTATGAAGCAATTTAGAGAAATTCAAGAAACACTCCATCCAATGGGAGGATTACAAGAAAGAATATGGAATCCACTTCAAATTTTGAATGATTTTGGGACAGATGTGTTCAAGCCCTCCACCTATCCACCACTTTCTTACACTTTTGATCATATTATTATAAAACCTTAATATACCAAGGGTTTAGCCCGATTTATCTTAATGATAAATCGGGCATTTTTTTGTTTTTTAAAATAAATTTCACAAATTTTGTATAAATAGTGGTGGATAGTGGGGAGATGTGGTAAATTATATATAAGGTGAGGTGATAAAAAATGTTCATGGGAGAATACGATCATCAATTAGATACAAAAGGACGTATGATTATACCGTCCAAGTTTCGTTATGACTTAAATGAGCGTTTTATTATCACAAGAGGCCTTGATAAATGTTTATTCGGTTACACTCTAGACGAATGGCAACAGATTGAAGAGAAAATGAAAACCTTACCTATGACAAAAAAAGACGCACGTAAGTTTATGCGTATGTTCTTCTCTGGTGCTGTTGAAGTAGAACTTGATAAGCAAGGGCGTATTAACATCCCTCAAAACTTGAGGAAATACGCTAATTTAACTAAAGAATGTACAGTAATCGGTGTTTCAAATCGTATTGAGATTTGGGATAGAGAAACTTGGAATGATTTCTATGAAGAATCTGAAGAAAGTTTCGAAGATATTGCTGAAGATTTAATAGATTTTGATTTTTAAAATGGAGGAATTGAAGTGTTTCATCATATCAGCGTTATGTTAAACGAAACCATTGATTATTTAAATGTAAAAGAAAATGGTGTGTACATTGACTGTACGCTAGGTGGAGCGGGACATGCCCTTTATTTACTAAATCAATTAAATGACGACGGAAGATTAATAGCAATCGATCAAGACCAAACTGCAATTGATAATGCTAAAGAGGTATTAAAGGATCATTTGCATAAGGTGACTTTTGTTCATAGCAACTTCCGTGAATTAACTCAAATATTAAAAGACTTAAACATTGAAAAAGTAGATGGAATTTATTACGACTTGGGTGTTTCAAGCCCACAACTCGACATTCCAGAACGAGGATTCAGTTATCACCATGACGCAACATTAGACATGCGTATGGACCAAACACAAGAACTAACAGCATATGAAATTGTTAACAATTGGTCATATGAAGCGTTAGTGAAGATTTTTTATCGCTATGGCGAGGAGAAATTTTCAAAACAGATAGCTCGAAGAATCGAAGCACATCGCGAACAACAACCAATAACAACAACATTAGAATTAGTTGACATTATAAAAGAAGGTATTCCTGCAAAAGCAAGAAGAAAAGGCGGACATCCTGCAAAACGAGTATTTCAAGCACTACGAATTGCAGTAAACGATGAATTGTCAGCTTTTGAAGATTCAATAGAACAAGCGATTGAATTAGTGAAAGTAGATGGCAGGATTTCGGTAATCACTTTCCATTCTTTAGAAGATCGTTTATGTAAACAGGTGTTCCAAGAATATGAAAAAGGTCCAGAGGTACCAAGAGGATTACCAGTTATACCAGAAGCATATACACCTAAGTTAAAGCGTGTTAATCGTAAACCGATTACCGCTACAGAAGAAGATTTAGATGACAATAACAGAGCACGAAGCGCGAAATTACGTGTAGCTGAAATACTTAAATAAGGAGCAATTTATAATGGCTGTAGAAAAAGTGTACCAACCATATGACGAACAAGTTTATAATAGTATACCGAAGCAACAACCACAAACTAAGCCCGAAAAGAAGACTGTTTCGAGAAAAGTGGTTGTACAATTAACTAAATTTGAAAAAGTTTTATACATAACTTTGATTACTGTAATTGCTATGTTAAGTATTTATATGCTATCTTTAAAAATGGATGCGTATGATACGCGAGGAAAGATTGCAGATTTAGATTATAAAATAGATAAACAATCAAGTGAAAACAGTGCTTTACAATCTGAAATCAAAAAGAATTCTTCTTATGAACGCATATACGAAAAGGCTAAGAAACAGGGGATGAGCCTTGAGAACGATAATGTAAAGGTAGTGCGTAGTAATGGCGAAGCAAAAAATTAAAATTAAAAAAAATAAAATAGGGGCAGTCCTACTTGTTGGTTTATTCGGACTGCTCTTTTTTATATTGGTTTTAAGAATTTCATATATCATGATTACTGGACATTCTAATGGTCAAGATTTAGTCATGAAGGCAAATGAAAAGTATTTAGTTAAGAATGCACAACAACCAGAACGAGGAAAGATATATGATCGTAATGGTAAAGTGCTAGCAGAAGATGTAGAAAGATATAAACTTGTTGCAGTAATAGATAAAAAGGCGAGTGCCAATTCTAAAAAACCTAGGCATGTAGTTGATAAAAAAGAGACTGCAAAGAAATTATCTACAGTCATTAATATGAAGCCAGAGGAAATTGAAAAGAGACTTAGTCAAAAGAAAGCTTTCCAAATTGAATTTGGACGCAAAGGAACAAATTTAACGTATCAGGACAAATTGAAAATAGAGAAAATGAATTTGCCTGGTATTTCTTTATTGCCTGAAACAGAACGCTTTTATCCAAATGGCAATTTTGCATCACACTTAATTGGTAGAGCTCAGAAAAATCCGGATACTGGTGAACTTAAAGGTGCACTTGGAGTTGAAAAGATTTTTGATAGTTATTTAAGTGGATCTAAAGGATCATTGAGATATATTCATGATATTTGGGGATATATCGCACCAAATACTAAAAAAGAGAAGCAGCCTAAACGTGGTGATGATGTCCATTTAACAATCGATTCAAATATTCAAGTATTTGTTGAAGAAGCTTTAGATGGCATGGTTGAAAGATACCAGCCGAAAGATTTATTTGCGGTTGTCATGGATGCCAAAACTGGAGAAATTTTAGCATACAGTCAGCGACCAACATTTAATCCTGAAACTGGTAAAGACTTTGGTAAAAAGTGGGCAAATGACCTTTATCAAAACACATACGAGCCTGGATCAACATTTAAATCATATGGGTTAGCAGCTGCTATTCAAGAAGGTGCTTTTGATCCTGATAAGAAATATAAATCTGGACATAGAGATATTATGGGTTCACGTATTTCAGACTGGAATAGAGTCGGTTGGGGTGAAATCCCAATGTCACTCGGATTTACTTATTCATCTAATACATTGATGATGCATTTACAAGATTTAGTTGGTGCAGACAAAATGAAATCTTGGTATGAACGATTTGGATTTGGAAAATCAACTAAAGGTATGTTTGATGGAGAAGCACCTGGTCAAATTGGATGGAGTAATGAGTTGCAACAAAAAACGTCATCATTTGGTCAATCGACAACAGTAACACCTGTTCAAATGTTACAAGCGCAATCAGCGTTCTTTAATGATGGTAATATGTTAAAACCATGGTTTGTGAATAGCGTTGAAAATCCTGTTAGTAAAAGACAATTTTATAAAGGGCAAAAACAAATCGCAGGCAAACCAATAACAAAAGATACTGCTGAAAAAGTTGAAAAGCAATTGGATTTAGTTGTGAATAGTAAGAAGAGTCACGCTGCAAACTATCGTATTGATGGTTATGAGGTCGAAGGTAAGACTGGTACAGCACAAGTCGCTGCACCTAATGGTGGTGGATACGTTAAAGGTCCAAACCCATATTTTGTAAGTTTTATGGGTGACGCGCCGAAGAAAAATCCTAAAGTTATTGTATACGCTGGTATGAGCTTGGCACAAAAAAATGACCAAGAAGCTTATGAATTAGGTGTTAGTAAAGCGTTTAAACCAATAATGGAAAATACTTTGAAATATTTAAATGTAGGTAAATCAAAAGATGACACATCTAATGCAGAGTATAGTAAAGTGCCAGATGTTGAAGGTCAAGACAAACAAAAAGCTATTGATAATGTGAGTGCAAAATCATTAGAACCAGTTACTATTGGTTCTGGCACACAAATAAAAGCACAATCTATAAAAGCAGGGAATAAAGTCTTACCTCATAGTAAAGTACTGTTATTAACAGATGGAGACTTAACTATGCCTGACATGTCAGGATGGACGAAAGAAGATGTCATTGCTTTTGAAAACCTAACAAATATTAAAGTAAATTTAAAAGGTAGCGGTTTTGTGTCCCACCAATCAATTAGTAAGGGACAAAAACTTACTGAAAAAGATAAAATAGACGTAGAATTTTCATCAGAGAATGTAGACAGCAATTCGACGAATAATTCTGATTCAAATTCAGATGATAAGAAGAAATCTGACAGTAAAACTGACAAGGATAAGTCGGACTAACAAGAATGGCTACATTAAATTAGGATGTATTGTCACTATTTGTTTTTACTAAAGTAATGCTGTGATAGAAAACAACATCTTCATTTAATCTTTATAAATAAGTGTTGATAGAGAATTTTAAGGTAGACGAGGTCAGATTAACTTGTTTGTTATAGGCAAACTTTTTATACTGGCCTCTTATGCCGTAAAAAAGAAAAATTATAAATTTTGATTACAACTTTGTTTATTTAATTGAAAAATTGATAATATATTAGTGGTTAAAAAAGTCTGGATTAAGAAGAGGAGATAGTTATGATTTTTGTATATGCGTTATTAGCGCTAGTGATTACATTTGTTTTGGTACCTGTTTTAATACCTACATTAAAAAGGATGAAATTTGGTCAAAGTATTCGAGAAGAAGGTCCACAAAGCCATATGAAGAAGACTGGTACACCAACGATGGGTGGACTAACATTTCTATTAAGTATTGTGATAACGTCTTTGGTGGCTATTATATTTGTAGATCAAGCTAATCCAATCATACTGTTATTATTTGTGACGATTGGTTTTGGGTTAATTGGTTTTATAGATGATTATATTATTGTTGTTAAAAAGAATAACCAAGGTTTAACAAGTAAACAGAAGTTTTTGGCGCAAATTGGTATTGCGATTATATTCTTTGTTTTAAGTAATGTGTTTCATTTGGTGAATTTTTCTACGAGCATACATATTCCATTTACGAATGTAGCAATCCCACTATCATTTGCATATGTTATTTTCATTGTTTTTTGGCAAGTAGGTTTTTCTAATGCAGTAAATTTAACAGATGGTTTAGATGGATTAGCAACTGGACTGTCAATTATCGGATTTACAATGTATGCCATCATGAGCTTTGTGTTAGGAGAAACGGCAATTGGTATTTTCTGTATCATTATGTTGTTTGCACTTTTAGGATTTTTACCATATAACATTAACCCTGCTAAAGTGTTTATGGGAGATACAGGTAGCTTAGCTTTAGGTGGTATATTTGCTACCATTTCAATCATGCTTAATCAGGAATTATCATTAATTTTTATAGGTTTAGTATTCGTAATTGAAACATTATCTGTTATGTTACAAGTCGCTAGCTTTAAATTGACTGGAAAGCGTATATTTAAAATGAGTCCGATTCATCATCATTTTGAATTGATAGGATGGAGCGAATGGAAAGTAGTTACAGTATTTTGGGCTGTTGGTCTGATTTCAGGTTTAATCGGTTTATGGATTGGAGTGCATTAAGATGCTTAATTATACAGGGTTAGAAAATAAAAATGTATTAGTTGTCGGTTTGGCAAAAAGTGGTTATGAAGCAGCTAAATTATTAAGTAAATTAGGTGCGAATGTAACTGTCAATGATGGAAAAGACTTATCACAAGATGCTCATGCAAAAGATTTAGAATCTATGGGCATTTCTGTTGTAAGTGGAAGTCATCCATTAACGTTGCTTGATAATAATCCAATAATTGTTAAAAATCCTGGAATACCTTATACAGTATCTATTATTGATGAAGCAGTGAAACGAGGTTTGAAAATTTTAACAGAAGTTGAGTTAAGTTATCTAATCTCTGAAGCACCAATCATAGCTGTAACGGGTACAAATGGTAAAACGACAGTTACTTCTCTAATTGGAGATATGTTTAAAAAAAGTCGCTTAACTGGAAGATTATCCGGCAATATTGGTTATGTTGCATCTAAAGTAGCACAAGAAGTAAAGCCTACAGATTATTTAGTTACAGAGTTGTCGTCATTCCAGTTACTTGGAATCGAAAAGTATAAACCACACATTGCTATAATTACTAACATTTATTCGGCGCATCTAGATTACCATGAAAATTTAGAAAACTATCAAAATGCTAAAAAGCAAATATATAAAAATCAAACGGAAGAGGATTATTTGATTTGTAATTATCATCAAAGACAAGTGATAGAGTCGGAAGAATTAAAAGCTAAGACATTGTATTTCTCAACTCAACAAGAAGTTGATGGTATTTATATTAAAGATGGTTTTATCGTTTATAAAGGTGTTCGTATTATTAACACTGAAGATCTAGTATTGCCTGGTGAACATAATTTAGAAAATATATTAGCAGCTGTGCTTGCTTGTATTTTAGCTGGTGTACCTATTAAAGCAATTATTGATAGTTTAACTACATTTTCAGGAATAGAGCATAGATTGCAATATGTTGGTACTAATAGAACTAATAAATATTATAATGATTCCAAAGCAACAAACACGCTAGCAACACAGTTTGCCTTAAATTCATTTAATCAACCAATCATTTGGTTATGTGGTGGTTTGGATCGAGGGAATGAATTTGACGAACTCATTCCTTATATGGAAAATGTTCGCGCGATGGTTGTATTCGGACAAACGAAAGCTAAGTTTGCTAAACTAGGTAATAGTCAAGGGAAATCGGTCATTGAAGCGAACAATGTCGAAGACGCTGTTGATAAAGTACAAGATATTATAGAACCAAATGATGTTGTATTATTGTCACCTGCTTGTGCGAGTTGGGATCAATATAGTACTTTTGAAGAGCGTGGAGAGAAATTTATTGAAAGATTCCGTGCCCATTTACCATCTTATTAAAGGGTGTGAGTATTGATGGATGATAAAACGAAGAACGATCAACAAGAATCAAATGAAGATAAAGATGAATTAGAATTATTTACGAGGAATACATCTAAGAAAAGACGGCAAAGAAAAAGATCAAAGGCTACACATTTTTCTAATCAAAATAAAGATGATACATCTCAACAAGCTGATTTTGATGAAGAAATTTACTTGATAAATAAAGACTTCAAAAAAGAAGAAAGCAATGATAAAAATAATGATTCTGCTTCTAGTCATGCGAATGATAATAATATCGATGATTCTACAGACTCTAATATTGAAAATGAGGATTATAGATATAATCAAGAAATTGACGACCAAAATGAATCGAATGTAATTTCAGTCGACAACGAACAACCTCAATCAGCTCCTAAAGAACAAAATAGCGACTCGATTGATGAGGAAACAGTAACGAAAAAAGAACGAAAAAGTAAAGTAACACAATTAAAGCCATTAACACTTGAAGAAAAGCGGAAGTTAAGACGTAAGCGACAAAAGCGAATCCAATACAGTGTTATTACAATATTGGTATTGTTGATTGCTGTTATATTAATTTACATGTTTTCACCACTTAGTAAAATTGCGCATGTAAATATAAATGGAAATAATCACGTTAGTACTTCAAAGATAAACAAAGTTTTAGGTGTTAAAAATGATTCAAGGATGTATACGTTTAGTAAAAAAAATGCTATTAATGATCTCGAAGAGAATCCATTAATCAAAAGTGTTGAGATACACAAGCAATTACCAAACACATTAAACGTAGATATCACAGAAAATGAAATTATTGCTTTAGTGAAATATAAAGGTAAATATTTACCTTTATTAGAAAATGGTAAATTGCTTAAAGGTTCAAATGATGTCAAAATTAATGATGCACCTGTCATGGATGGTTTCAAAGGTACAAAAGAAGATGATATGATTAAGGCGTTATCTGAAATGACACCTGAAGTTAGACGATATATTGCCGAAGTGACATACGCCCCAAGTAAAAACAAACAAAGCAGAATTGAATTGTTTACGACAGATGGACTTCAAGTAATCGGTGATATTTCGACGATATCTAAGAAAATGAAATATTATCCGCAGATGTCACAATCATTATCAAGGGATAGTTCGGGTAAACTAAAAACACGAGGCTATATTGATTTATCAGTCGGTGCTTCATTTATCCCATACCGTGGAAACACGTCTAGTCAATCAGAAAGCGATAAAAATGTGACTAAATCATCTCAAGAGGAAAATCAAGCAAAAGAAGAATTACAAAGCGTTTTAAACAAAATTAACAAACAATCAAGTAAGAATAATTAAAAAATTTTGATATTGTCTATGTTTATAGTTCACAAGCCATTCAACGTATTGTAAACTAAGGATAGTGTATTTTTTTAATAGTAATTTGTCAGGAGGTGCCTATCTATGGAAGAACATTACTACGTAAGTATTGATATTGGATCATCAAGCGTAAAAACAATAGTAGGCGAGAAATTTCACAATGGTATAAATGTGATAGGTACAGGACAAACCTACACGAGCGGTATAAAAAATGGTTTAATTGATGATTTTGATATTGCGCGACAAGCAATCAAAGACACAATTAAAAAGGCATCAATCGCTTCGGGTGTTGATATTAAAGAAGTTTTCCTGAAATTACCTATCATTGGAACGGAAGTTTATGATGAATCAAATGAAATCGACTTTTATGAGGATACAGAAATCAACGGTTCACATATCGAAAAAGTATTAGAAGGTATTAGAGAAAAAAATGATGTGCAAGAAACAGAAGTAATTAATGTGTTCCCGATTCGTTTTATAGTCGATAAAGAAAATGAGGTTTCAGACCCTAAAGAATTAATTGCCAGACATTCATTAAAGGTTGAAGCAGGCGTAATTGCTATTCAAAAATCGATTTTAATTAATATGATTAAATGCGTAGAAGCATGTGGTGTTGATGTATTAGATGTTTACTCTGATGCATATAACTATGGTTCAATCCTAACAGCTACTGAAAAAGAGTTAGGTGCATGTGTCATTGATATTGGTGAAGACGTTACGCAAGTTGCTTTTTATGAACGCGGTGAATTAGTAGATGCTGATTCTATCGAAATGGCAGGGCGTGATATTACAGACGATATTGCACAAGGATTAAACACTTCTTATGAAACTGCTGAAAAAGTTAAACACCAATATGGTCATGCATTCTATGATTCTGCTTCAGATCAAGATATCTTCACTGTTGAACAGGTTGATAGTGATGAAACAGTACAGTATACTCAAAAAGATTTGAGTGACTTTATTGAAGCGCGTGTAGAAGAAATATTCTTCGAAGTATTTGATGTTTTACAAGATTTAGGATTAACAAAAGTAAATGGTGGGTTTATTGTAACTGGTGGATCTGCAAACTTACTTGGCGTAAAAGAATTATTATCAGATATGGTAAGTGAAAAAGTTAGAATTCACACGCCATCACAAATGGGAATTAGAAAACCTGAATTTTCTTCAGCAATTTCTACAATTTCTAGTAGTATCGCTTTTGATGAGTTATTAGATTATGTTACAATTAATTATCATGATAATGAAGAAACTGAAGAAGATGTTATTGATGTGAAAGACAAAGATAACGAATCTAAATTAGGCGGATTTGATTGGTTTAAACGTAAAACAAACAAAAAAGATACTCATGAAAATGAAGTAGAGTCAACAGATGAAGAAATTTATCAATCAGAAGATAATCATCAGGAACATAAACAGAATCATGAACATGTTCAAGACAAAGATAAAGATAAAGAAGAAAGTAAATTCAAAAAACTAATGAAATCTCTATTTGAATGATTATTGGCCAATAAAACTAGGAGGAAATTTAAATGTTAGAATTTGAACAAGGATTTAATCATTTAGCGACTTTAAAGGTCATTGGTGTAGGTGGTGGCGGTAACAACGCCGTAAACCGAATGATTGACCACGGAATGAATAATGTTGAATTTATCGCTATCAACACAGACGGTCAAGCTTTAAACTTATCTAAAGCTGAATCTAAAATCCAAATCGGTGAAAAATTAACACGTGGTTTAGGAGCAGGAGCTAATCCTGAAATCGGTAAAAAAGCTGCAGAGGAATCTCGTGAACAAATTGAAGATGCAATCCAAGGTGCAGACATGGTATTTGTTACTTCTGGTATGGGTGGCGGAACTGGTACTGGTGCAGCACCAGTCGTTGCTAAAATTGCAAAAGAAATGGGCGCATTAACTGTTGGTGTTGTAACTCGTCCATTTAGTTTTGAAGGACGTAAACGTCAAACTCAAGCTGCTGCTGGAGTAGAAGCTATGAAAGCTGCAGTAGATACATTAATCGTTATACCAAATGACCGTTTATTAGATATCGTTGACAAATCTACGCCAATGATGGAAGCATTTAAAGAAGCTGACAACGTGTTACGCCAAGGTGTACAAGGTATCTCAGACTTAATCGCTGTTTCTGGTGAAGTAAACTTAGACTTTGCAGACGTTAAGACAATTATGTCTAACCAAGGTTCTGCATTAATGGGTATTGGTGTTTCTTCTGGTGAAAATAGAGCGGTAGAAGCTGCTAAAAAAGCAATCTCTTCTCCATTACTTGAAACATCTATCGTTGGTGCACAAGGTGTGCTTATGAATATTACTGGTGGCGAGTCATTGTCATTATTTGAAGCACAAGAGGCTGCTGATATTGTCCAAGATGCTGCAGATGAAGACGTTAATATGATTTTCGGTACAGTTATTAATCCTGAATTACAAGATGAGATTGTTGTAACAGTTATTGCAACTGGTTTTGATGACAAACCAACATCACATGGTCGTAAATCTGGTAGCACTGGATTCGGAACAAGCGTAAATACTTCTAGCAATGCAACTTCTAAAGATGAATCATTCACTTCAAATTCATCAAATGCACAAGCAACTGATAGTGTAAGTGAAAGAACACATACAACTAAAGAAGATGATATTCCTAGCTTCATTAGAAATAGAGAAGAAAGACGTTCAAGAAGAACAAGACGTTAATCGGTTAATATATATACACAAATAATTCAACACAAATCATCAGATAACATATCTGATGATTTTTTTACTAATTTTTAGAACATGTAGAAGGACATTTAAGTTTTTCAAAGTTATTAAAAGTGTTTAAGTATCGTGTGAAAATTAAGTCAAAAATTATTTGCGCAACATTTTAACTTTAAACATAAATGTTATATTATATAATTATTAACTTTGTACAGTTAGACGAAGATAATTTAAATGAAATGATGGTGACGATCGAGTGAATGATAATTTTAAAAAGCAACCGCATCATTTAATATATGAAGAGTTATTACAACAAGGTATTACTCTAGGTATTACAACTAGAGGAGATGGTTTAAGTGACTATCCTAAAAATGCTTTTAATATGGCGAGATATATTGATGATCGCCCATATAATATTACTCAACATCAATTGCAATTAGCTGAAGAAATTGCGTTTGATAGAAAAAATTGGGTGTTTCCCATTCAAACACATGAAAATAAAGTCGCTTGTATTACAAAGGATGATATAGGCACAAATATAGACACTTTAACTGATGCGCTTCATGGTATTGATGCGATGTACACATATGATAGTAATGTCTTATTAACGATGTGTTATGCAGACTGTGTACCAGTATATTTTTATAGTACAAAACATCATTTTATTGCATTGGCGCATGCAGGTTGGCGTGGTACCTATACTGAAATTGTAAAAGAAGTGCTAAAACATGTGAACTTTGATTTGAAAGACTTACATGTCGTTATTGGACCATCTACATCATCAAGTTATGAAATTAATGATGATATTAAAAATAAATTTGAAACATTGCCAATTGATAGTGCCAACTATATTGAAACTAGAGGACGAGATCGTCATGGTATTGATTTGAAAAAAGCCAATGCTGCATTATTAATTTATTATGGTGTTCCTAAAGAAAATATTTATACGACAGCGTATGCTACATCTGAACATTTAGAATTATTTTTCTCTTATCGATTAGAAAAAGGTCAAACAGGACGCATGTTAGCATTCATTGGTCAACAGTAAACAAGGAGGAGATATGTTTGCGTGTGAAAGATAATTTACAACAAATCTCAACACAAATTAATGACAAAAGTGAAAAAAATAATTTTTCAACAAAACCAAACGTGATTGCAGTTACAAAATATGTTACAATAGAGCGAGCTAAAGAAGCGTATGAGGCTGGAATAAGACATTTTGGTGAGAATAGATTGGAAGGCTTTTTTCAAAAGAAAGAAGCATTACCATCAGATGCGGTGATCCATTTTATAGGATCATTACAATCTCGAAAAGTTAAGGACGTTATAAACGACGTAGATTATTTCCATGCTTTAGATCGATTGAGCTTAGCCAAAGAAATTAACAAACGTGCAGAACATAAAATTAAATGTTTCTTGCAAGTGAACGTTTCGGGAGAAGCTTCTAAACATGGTATTGCTTTAGAAGATGTTGATCAGTTTATAGATGATCTTAAAAAATATGACAAAATCGAAATTGTAGGTTTAATGACGATGGCACCATTGACAGATGATGAAGCATATATTAGATCGTTATTTAAACAGTTACGTTTGAAAAAAGAAGAAATACAACGACTCAATTTAGAATATGCGCCTTGTGATGAATTATCAATGGGAATGAGTAATGACTATCTTATTGCAGTTGAAGAAGGTGCGACGTTTGTTAGAATTGGGACTAAACTTGTAGGAGAAGAGGAGTGAGCCACTTGGCTTTAAAAGATTTATTTAGTGGATTTTTTGTAATAGATGATGAAGAGGAAGTAGAAGTACCTGACAAACAACAACAGGTAAATGAAGCGCCAGCAAAAGAGCAGTCACAACAAACAACAAAACAAAACGCAATCAAATCAGTCCCTCAAAAATCTGCATCAAGATATACAACAACGTCAGAAGAAAGGAATAACCGTATGTCTAATTATTCAAAAAATAATTCACGTAATGTTGTAACTATGAACAATGCTACACCAAACAATGCATCACAAGAAAGTTCAAAAATGTGTTTATTCGAACCACGTGTTTTTTCAGATACACAAGATATTGCTGATGAGCTTAAAAACCGCCGTGCGACACTTGTCAATTTACAACGTATTGATAAAGTATCAGCGAAAAGAATTATTGATTTTTTAAGCGGTACTGTTTATGCAATCGGTGGAGATATCCAACGTGTAGGTACTGATATTTTCTTATGTACGCCTGATAATGTGGAAGTAGCTGGAAGCATTACAGACCATATTGAAAATATGGAACATTCATTCGACTAAGGAGTTAACATATGGATATAAATGTGCTAGCTACAATATTTAAATTCATCCTTTTTGTTGTTGAAATTTATTATTTCGGCATGATTATATATTTCTTTACATCTTGGGTACCAAGTATTAGAGAAACTAAGGTAGGTTATTTTTTAGCGAAAATATATGAACCTTTCTTACAACCATTTAGAAAAGTAATTCCACCTATTGGAATTATCGACATATCATCAATCGCTGCAATTATCGTTTTAGTATTATTCCAAAAAGGGTTACTCCAAATCTTTAATTGGATTTTAATTCAATTACAATAAATTAAGCGACATAACGAGGCAAGGGTACATGATACTTTAGCCTCGTTTTTGATATGTATTTTTCTGAATATAAGGGCAATAGATGGTATTTTATAATTTTTTTAAGGTAGTGATTAACATAGATATTTATCAACACTTTAGACAGGAAGAATACGAATTAATTGATCAGCTAACGGATAAATGTGATCAAGCGGAACAGCATTATGCACCAGTATTAACGCATTTTTTAGATCCAAGAGGGCAATATATATTGGAAGTGATTTGTGGCAGTTATGAAGATTTAAACGTATCTTTTTATGGTGGACCTAATGCTGAAAGAAAAAGAGCAATCATTTCGCCGAACTATTATGAACCTAAAGAAAGCGACTTTGAATTAACTTTAATGGAAATAGATTATCCTGAAAAATTCGTCACTTTAAAACATCAACATATTTTAGGGACATTAATGTCTTTAGGTATCGAACGCGAACAAGTTGGAGATATAATTGTGAATGAACGAATTCAATTTGTTTTGACAAGTAGATTGGAATCATTTATTATGTTAGAATTACAACGTATTAAAGGCGCATCAGTTAAACTTTATACTATTCCAGTAACAGATATGATACAATCTAATGAGAATTGGAAAAATGAAAGTGCAACAGTTAGTTCTTTAAGGTTAGATGTTGTTATTAAAGAAATGATACGTAAATCACGTACGATTGCGAAACAACTAATCGAAAAAAAACGTGTTAAAGTGAATCACACTATTGTTGATTCAGCAGATTTTCAATTACAAGCAAATGATTTAATATCCATCCAAGGTTTTGGTAGAGCACACATTACTGACTTAGGTGGTAAAACTAAAAAAGATAAAACGCACATTACCTATAGAACATTATTCAAATAGTAATGATTTAAGGAGGATAACAAATGCCTTTTACACCAAATGAAATTAAGAATAAAGAGTTTTCACGTGTAAAGAATGGTTTAGAACCTACTGAAGTTGCTAATTTTTTGGAGCAACTAAGCACTGAAATTGAACGTCTTAAAGAAGATAAAAAACAACTTGAAAAAGTAATCGAAGAGAGAGATACTAATATTAAGTCTTATCAAGACGTGCATCAATCTGTAAGTGATGCTTTGATACAAGCTCAAAAAGCTGGTGAAGAAACTAAGCAAGCTGCAGAGAAACAAGCTGAAGCGATTATAGCTAAGGCAGAAGCGCAAGCTAATCAAATGGTTGGTGACGCGGTAGAAAAAGCACGCCGTTTAGCATTCCAGACTGAAGATATGAAACGTCAATCAAAAGTATTTAGATCGCGTTTCCGTATGTTAGTTGAAGCGCAATTAGACTTATTAAAAAACGAAGATTGGGATTACTTGTTGAATTATGATTTAGACGCTGAACAAGTGACGCTTGAAAATATTCATCATTTGCATGAAAATGATTTAAAGCCAGATGAAGTTGCAGCAAATGCACAAAATAATGCATCAAATACACCAGACAATAATCAACAATCCAATGATTCAGAAACAACTAAGAAGTAAGAATTAAATAAAGACAGACGCGTAATATACATTTAACTTTTCACAGCGAATTAGGTAATGGTGAGAGCCTAGTAAAAGCATGTATGTTATATCACTGGCTTTTTAATATTTAAATAATGTAATGAGAGAACTCTAAGTTGAGTTAATAAGGGTGGTACCGCGAGCAATCGTCCCTTTTAATTTAACTTAGAGTTTTTTAAATTTTTAAGGAGTGAAAAAAATGGATTACAAAGAAACGTTATTAATGCCTAAAACAGATTTCCCAATGCGAGGTGGTTTACCAAACAAGGAACCGCAAATTCAAGAAAAATGGGATGCAGAAGATCAATACCATAAAGCGTTAGAAAAAAATAAAGGTAACGAAACATTCATTTTACATGATGGCCCACCATACGCGAATGGTAACTTACATATGGGACATGCCTTGAACAAAATTTTAAAAGACTTTATTGTACGTTATAAAACTATGCAAGGGTTCTATGCACCATACGTACCAGGTTGGGATACACATGGTTTACCAATTGAACAAGCATTAACGAAAAAAGGTGTTGACCGAAAGAAAATGTCAACAGCTGAATTCCGTGAGAAATGTAAAGAATTTGCTTTAGAACAAATTGAATTACAGAAAAAAGATTTTAGACGTTTAGGTGTTCGTGGTGACTTTAATGATCCATATATTACATTAAAACCTGAATACGAAGCTGCACAAATTCGTATTTTTGGAGAAATGGCAGATAAAGGTTTAATTTATAAAGGTAAAAAGCCAGTTTATTGGTCTCCTTCAAGTGAGTCTTCATTAGCAGAAGCAGAAATTGAATATCACGATAAACGTTCAGCATCAATTTACGTTGCATTTGACGTTAAAGATGACAAAGGTGTCGTTGATGCAGATGCTAAATTTATTATCTGGACAACAACGCCATGGACAATTCCATCAAATGTTGCGATTACCGTTCATCCTGAATTAAAATATGGTCAATACAATGTAAATGGCGAAAAATATATTATTGCAGAAGCCTTGTCTGACGCTGTAGCAGAAGCACTGGATTGGGATAAAGCATCAATCAAATTAGAAAAAGAATACACAGGTAAAGAATTAGAGTATGTT
Source organism: Staphylococcus sp. T93 (assembly GCF_016743875.1). Classification (NCBI taxonomy): domain Bacteria; kingdom Bacillati; phylum Bacillota; class Bacilli; order Caryophanales; family Staphylococcaceae; genus Staphylococcus; species Staphylococcus sp. T93. The sequence goes on from NZ_CP068247.1 coordinate 619,105, forward strand.
GTAGCACAACATCCATTCTTAGACAGAGAATCGTTAGTGATTAATGGTGATCATGTTACTACAGATGCTGGTACAGGTTGTGTACATACAGCACCAGGTCACGGGGAAGATGACTATATTGTTGGTCAAAAATATGAATTGCCAGTAATTAGTCCAATCGATGATAAAGGTGTATTTACTGAAGAAGGCGGCCAATTTGAAGGGATGTTCTATGATAAAGCTAATAAAGCCGTTACTGATTTATTAACAGAAAAAGGTGCACTATTAAAATTAGACTTTATTACACATAGCTATCCACACGACTGGAGAACAAAAAAACCTGTAATCTTCCGTGCTACACCACAATGGTTTGCCTCAATCAGTAAAGTAAGACAAGATATTTTAGATGCAATCGAAAATACAAACTTCAAAGTAAATTGGGGTAAAACACGTATTTACAATATGGTTCGTGACCGTGGCGAATGGGTTATTTCTCGTCAACGTGTGTGGGGTGTACCGTTACCAGTATTTTATGCTGAAAATGGCGAAATTATCATGACGAAAGAAACAGTGAATCATGTTGCTGATTTATTTGCAGAACACGGTTCAAATATTTGGTTTGAAAGAGAAGCGAAAGACTTACTACCAGAAGGATTTACACATCCAGGCAGCCCTAACGGTACATTTACTAAAGAAACAGACATTATGGACGTTTGGTTTGATTCTGGTTCATCACACCGTGGCGTGTTGGAAACAAGACCGGAATTAAGTTTCCCAGCGGATATGTATTTAGAAGGTAGTGACCAATATCGTGGTTGGTTCAACTCTTCTATCACAACTTCAGTTGCTACAAGAGGAGTATCACCTTATAAATTCTTACTTTCTCATGGTTTTGTTATGGACGGTGAAGGTAAGAAAATGAGTAAATCTTTAGGTAATGTGATTGTACCTGACCAAGTGGTTAAACAAAAAGGTGCTGATATTGCGAGACTTTGGGTAAGTAGTACGGACTATTTAGCTGATGTTAGAATTTCTGATGAAATTTTAAAACAAACATCTGATGTTTATCGTAAAATCAGAAATACATTAAGATTTATGTTAGGTAACATTAACGATTTCAATCCTGACACAGATAGCATTCCTGAATCAGAGTTATTAGAAGTGGATCGTTACTTGCTAAATCGTTTACGTGAATTTACTGCAAGTACGATTAACAACTATGAAAACTTTGACTACTTAAATATTTATCAAGAAGTTCAAAACTTTATCAATGTTGAGTTAAGTAATTTCTATTTGGATTACGGTAAAGATATTTTATATATTGAACAACGTGATTCTCATATCCGTCGTAGTATGCAAACAGTGTTATATCAAATTTTAGTTGATATGACGAAGTTGTTAGCACCAATCTTAGTGCATACAGCTGAAGAAGTTTGGTCTCATACACCACATGTTAAAGAAGAAAGTGTTCACTTAGCAGACATGCCTAAAGTTGTAGAAGTAGATCAAGCTTTATTGGATAAATGGCGTACATTTATGAATTTACGTGATGATGTGAACCGTGCATTAGAAACTGCTCGTAATGAAAAAGTTATTGGTAAATCATTAGAAGCTAAAGTTACGATTGCTAGTAACGATAAATTTAATGCATCTGAATTCTTAACTTCATTTGATGCATTACATCAATTATTTATCGTGTCACAAGTTAAAGTTGTAGATAAGTTAGACGATCAGGCAACAGCTTATGAACATGGTGATATTGTCATCGAACATGCAGATGGTGAAAAATGTGAAAGATGTTGGAACTATTCAGAGGATCTTGGTGCTGTTGATGAATTGACGCATCTATGTCCACGATGCCAACAAGTTGTAAAATCACTTGTATAATTGAAATTGTATAAAGTACTCATACAGATGATATAAATTAAAGCTCTCTTCATAATCATGTTGTAGTTTTTGTTGACATGATGAAGAGAGTTTTTTTGTGAATAAAAAAATGACCAAGTTACCGGTCATATATGTAAAAAATGTGCGATTTACTAAAATAAAAATTATTCAGGAATGGTACAAATTCTCTGAGGCATATAAATGCGTTATAGTTGCTATTCTCAATTATGTTCGCGATAATTTTAAGTAAAAGTAAGCACAGATATTGAATTTGATAGGAGTTAATTGAATGTATCATAACAGTAACGCAAACTTTGTCAATGGTATCACTTTAAATGTGAGAGATAAGAATGAATTAAAGCCATTTTATGAGGACATATTAGGATTAAATATTATAAATGAGACATTAACATCGATACAATATGAAGTAGGTCAAAATAATCATGTCATTACACTTGTTGAATTACAAAATGGACGTGAACCTTTAATGTCCGAAGCGGGACTGTTTCATATCGCAATTAAACTACCTCAAATTAGTGATTTAGCTAATTTACTAATTCATTTAAGCGAATATGATATTCCAGTTAACGGAGGTATACAGCCTGCTTCGTTATCATTATTTTTTGAAGACCCGGAAGGAAACGGTTTTAAATTTTATGTTGATAAAGACGAAGCGCAATGGACGAGGCAAAATAATTTAGTAAAAATTGATATTAGACCATTAAATGTACCGAGATTAGTGAGTCATGCAACAAAATTGTTATGGTTAGGTATTCCAGATGACGCTATTATAGGTGCATTGCATATTAAGACAATTCATTTATCAGAGGTAAAAGAGTACTACCTCGATTATTTTGGATTAGAGCAATCGGCATATATGGATGATTATTCAATATTTTTAGCATCGAATGGCTATTATCAACATTTGGCCATGAATGATTGGGTATCAGCAACGAAACGTGTAGAAAATTTTGATACGTATGGATTAGCAATTGTTGACTTTCATTATCCTGAAACAACACATTTAAATTTACAAGGTCCGGATGGTATCTATTATCGCTTTAATCATATCGAAGTTGAAGATTAGTATATACTTTGAATGGACGAACCATATAATGAATCGTTTTTAATGATCTTTTTATACAAGTTATGAAGGAGGCTGGGACATTAAGTTCTTAGGCAATGTAAAAAGCTGATTTCTATTAATTATTTGATAGAAATCAGCTTTTTTGATATGTATTTTATAATGTACAGCTCGTTGAGCTGCTATTTTCCTTATATTAATTGCCATTAATACAAAACCTAGCTCTCGTTTAACTTTATTTATTCCTCGAACTGACATTCGAGTGAAACTCAAAATAGCCTACTTTCTTAAATTAACAATATCTATTCTCATAGAATTTGTCCAATTAAGTGTAGACGATTCATGTCTTATTTTTTTAAAGTATTTAAAAGTAAAATTACATGTTAATACGTAGTATTAATGGCGAGACTCCTGAGGGAGCAGTGCCAGTCGAAGACCGAGGCTGAGACGGCACCCTAGGAAGGGACCCATCATCAAAAATTCTATTTATAGAATTTTACAGTAATGTGCCAGATGGGCATAGCGAAGCCATTCAATACGAAGTATTGTATAAATAGAGAACAGCAGTAAGATAATTTTTAATTAGAAAATATCTTACTACTGTCTTTTTAGGGATTTATGTTCCAGCCTGCTTTCCTAATTTTTAATGTCATCTTAAATATGATAAATGAATAATTAAGTTCATATTTAATGTCAAAACATAGTAGTTTATCAAGTATTGAGTTAGTAACATTAGATTTAATGTAATATGCTTACTTTTTTTATTAGCAGGTGTAAGCTATAATATAAAGAGTTGTCTCATGGACGATTGATTGGAGGAACGAAAATGCACAAAAAATATTTTATTGGCACTTCCATTTTAATAGCAGTATTTGTCGTTATATTTGACCAAGTTACTAAATATATTATAGCTACTACAATGAAAATTGGAGATTCATTTGAAGTGATACCGCACTTTTTAAACATAACATCACATCGAAATAATGGTGCTGCATGGGGAATATTGAGTGGAAAAATGACATTTTTCTTTATTATTACCATTATTATATTAATAGCCTTAGTATATTTCTTTATTAAAGATGCTCAATATAATTTGTTTATGCAAGTTGCTATTAGTTTACTTTTTGCAGGTGCACTTGGAAACTTTATTGATAGAATTTTAACAGGAGAAGTTGTTGACTTTATTGATACAAATATTTTTGGTTATGATTTTCCAATATTTAATATCGCAGATTCAAGTTTAACAATTGGTGTAATATTAATTATTATTGCCTTATTAAAGGATACTTCCAATAAAAAGGAGAAGGAGGTTAAGTAATGGAGACTTATGAATTTAACATTACAGATAAAGAACAAACAGGTATGCGTGTAGATAAGTTGCTGCCTGAATTAAATAATGATTGGTCTCGTAACCAGATACAAGATTGGATTAAAGCAGGTTTAGTCGTTGCAAACGATAAAGTTGTTAAATCTAATTATAAAGTGAAACTTAATGATCATATAGTTGTCACTGAAAAAGAAGTGGTTGAAGCTGATATTCTACCTGAAAATTTAAATTTAGATATTTATTATGAAGATGACGATGTTGCAGTTGTATATAAACCGAAAGGCATGGTAGTTCATCCATCACCAGGGCATTATACCAATACATTAGTTAATGGTTTAATGTATCAAATTAAAAATTTGTCAGGTATTAATGGAGAAATTCGTCCAGGTATTGTTCACCGTATAGATATGGATACTTCTGGTTTATTAATGGTTGCTAAAAATGATATTGCTCATCGTGGGCTTGTAGAACAATTAATGGATAAATCTGTTAAAAGAAAATATATCGCTTTAGTTCACGGGAATATTCCTCATGATTACGGTACAATCGATGCGCCAATTGGTAGAAACAAAAATGATCGTCAATCTATGGCTGTTGTTGATGATGGTAAGGAAGCAGTGACACATTTTAACGTACTAGAACATTTTAAAGATTATACGCTTGTTGAATGTCAACTTGAAACAGGACGTACGCATCAAATCCGTGTTCACATGAAATATATTGGCTTCCCATTAGTTGGTGATCCAAAGTATGGACCGAAAAAGACATTGGATATTGGTGGTCAAGCTCTACATGCTGGACTTATTGGATTCGAACATCCAGTAACAGGTGAATATATTGAAAGACATGCTGAATTACCACAAGACTTTGAAGATTTATTAGATACAATTCGAAAAAGAGATGCATAATTGTGTCGTGCTATAATTACGATAACATTATTATGTAAACTATAAGTGTTTATCGTTTTCGTTTTTTTTAAATGAAAACACATTATAAAATAGATTAAGGTTAACATTTTTACTGAGTATGGTTAATTTTTCAATATAGATTGACAAAGCGCCTGATTAGTATTATCCTTATAACAGTTTAAGTACAACATAAAGAGTCTTTAATTGAGCGTCCAGAGAGACGTCAAAGACATGAAAATATAGATATATACTAAAATGATCATAACACTTTCACATATGCAAGAATAAGTAGTAATACTACGATTCTTCTATGTAAATAGGCTGATTGTATATACTAAACCTCATGTCGATATTAAAGACATGAGGTTTTTTGTTTCTAAATTTTGAAAGGGTGAGAATATGTCTGAACGTATCATAATGGATGATGCCGCAATACAACGTACAGTGACGAGAATCGCTCACGAAATTTTGGAGTATAACAAAGGTACTGATAATTTAATTCTTTTAGGTATCAAAACAAGAGGTGAATATTTAGCGAATCGTATACAAGATAAAATTCATCAAATTGAGCAACAACGTATACCTACTGGAACAATTGATATTACATACTTTAGAGATGATATAGAGCACATGTCATCACTTACGACAAAAGACGCAATAGACATCGACACAGATATTACAGATAAAGTAGTCATCATTATTGACGATGTGCTGTATACTGGTCGAACGGTTCGTGCTTCACTTGATGCTATTTTGCTAAATGCTAGACCTATTAAAATTGGTTTAGCTGCTTTGGTTGATCGAGGACATCGTGAGTTACCAATTCGAGCAGATTTTGTTGGTAAAAATATACCTACTTCTAAAGAGGAAACGGTAAGTGTCTATTTAGAAGAAATGGATCAAAGAAATGCAGTTATAATTAAATAATACCCCTTTTAATTCAGTACGAGAGACTGAAAAAGGTGGGGGAGTTGAATGATAAATAAGTTTTCATATGCTTGTTTATCTAATAATACCCTCATGTTCGACAACTATAAGTCAATTTCTATGGACGAAAATGACTTGTAGCAACTTGTCACACTTTTTGTCTCTTTACATATACTGATGTAAAGAGATTTTTTTATTATCGGAGGAAATGAATATTATGCAAAATGATGAAATGTTTGAACGAACAGTAAAACCCGTACTAGATGTAAATGAAAAACCACAACCAGCGCAATGGGCATTTTTAAGCTTACAACATTTATTTGCGATGTTTGGCGCAACAGTACTAGTACCATTCTTAACAGGACTACCAATATCAGCAGCGTTACTAGCTTCGGGAATCGGTACATTACTTTATATCTTAATAACGAAGGCGCAAATACCAGCATACTTGGGATCTAGCTTTGCATTTATCACGCCAATTATCACGGGATTAAGTACGCATAGCTTAGGAGACATGCTTGTAGCATTATTCATGAGTGGTGTTATGTACGTCATCATCGGGATTCTAATCAAATTAAGTGGGACAGCATGGTTAATGAAATTATTACCACCAGTTGTTGTTGGACCAGTCATCATGGTAATTGGTTTAAGCTTAGCGCCTACTGCAGTCAATATGGCAATGTATGAAAATCCTGGAGATATGAAAGGTTACAATATCAGTTTCTTAATTGTTGCAATGATAACCTTGCTTGTAACAATAGTCGTTCAAGGATTTTTTAAAGGATTCCTATCTTTAATTCCAGTTCTTGTAGGTATTATCGTAGGTTATGTGGTAGCGATTTTTATGGGGATTGTGAAATTTGATGCAATTATGTCAGCAAAATGGATAGATTTCCCTCATATTTATCTGCCATTTAAAGATTATGTACCTTCATTTCACTTAGGACTTGTACTTGTAATGATTCCGATTGTGTTCGTAACAGTAAGTGAACATATTGGGCACCAAATGGTATTGAATAAAATCGTAGGTAGAAACTTCTTTGAAAAGCCAGGACTTGATAAATCAATCATTGGTGATGGTGTTTCTACAATGTTTGCCAGTATTATTGGTGGACCACCAAGTACAACATACGGTGAAAATATCGGTGTATTAGCGATTACCAGAATATACAGTATTTACGTCATTGGTGGTGCAGCAGTTATAGCAATTGTTTTAGCATTCATTGGTAAGTTCACTGCATTAATTTCTTCTATACCTACACCAGTTATGGGAGGAGTATCTATATTACTTTTCGGTATTATTGCAGCAAGTGGCTTAAGAATGTTAGTTGAAAGCAAAGTAGATTTTGCGAACAATCGAAATTTAGTTATAGCTTCTGTAATTTTAGTTGTAGGTATCGGTAATTTAGTATTTAACTTAAAAGAAATTGGTATCAACCTTCAAATTGAGGGGATGGCATTAGCTGCACTTTCAGGAATTATTTTGAACTTAATCTTACCTAAAGAGAAAAAACAAAACAATTAAGATTTACAAATTAAGGAGGGCGCTTTTATGAATCATTTATTATCAATGGAACATTTATCTACAGATCAAATATACAAACTTATCCAAAAGGCAAGTCAATTTAAATCTGGTGAACGTCAACTACCAAACTTTGAAGGGAAATATGTCGCAAATTTATTCTTTGAAAATTCTACTCGAACAAAATGTAGTTTTGAAATGGCAGAACTTAAGCTAGGGTTAAAAACGATTAGCTTTGAAACATCAACATCATCTGTTTCAAAAGGTGAATCTTTATATGACACATGTAAAACTTTAGAAAGTATTGGCTGTGATTTATTAGTCATTAGACATCCGTTTAATAACTACTATGAAAAATTAGCGAATATTAACATCCCAATTGCGAATGCTGGTGATGGTAGTGGACAACATCCAACACAAAGTTTACTTGATTTAATGACGATATATGAAGAATATGGATATTTTGAAGGCTTGAATGTATTGATTTGTGGAGACATTAAAAATTCACGTGTCGCACGTAGTAATTACCATAGTTTAAAAGCATTAGGTGCAAACGTAATGTTTAATAGCCCAAATGCTTGGATTGATGATTCTTTAGAAGCACCTTATGTAAATATAGATGATGTTATAGAAACAGTAGATATAGTTATGTTATTAAGAATTCAACATGAAAGGCATGGGCTTGCAGAAGAAACTAGATTTGCAGCAGATGATTATCATCAAAAGCATGGCTTAAATGAAGTACGCTATAACAAATTACAAGAACATGCTATTGTTATGCATCCGGCACCTGTGAATAGAGGAGTAGAAATACAAAGCGATTTAGTAGAAGCTTCAAAATCAAGAATTTTTAAGCAAATGGAAAATGGCGTTTACTTAAGAATGGCAGTCATTGATGAATTATTAAAATAGGTAAGGGGACGAAAATGATGAAATTAATTAAAAACGGTAAAGTATTACAAAATGGCGAATTACAACAAGCAGATATTTTAATTGATGGTAAGGTAATTAAACAAATTGCACCTGCAATTGAACCAAGCAATGGTGTTGACATCATAGATGCGAAAGGTCACTTTGTGTCACCTGGATTTGTCGATGTTCATGTTCATTTACGTGAACCTGGTGGTGAATATAAAGAGACAATTGAAACTGGTACTAAAGCTGCTGCTAGAGGCGGATTTACAACTGTATGTCCAATGCCTAACACAAGACCGGTACCAGATTCTGTAGAACATTTTGAAGCTTTACAAAAATTAATCGATGACAATGCTCAAGTACGTGTATTACCTTATGCTTCAATTACAACACGTCAATTAGGTAAAGAATTGGTTGATTTCCCAGCACTAGTAAAAGAAGGTGCCTTTGCGTTTACAGATGACGGTGTAGGAGTACAAACTGCAAGCATGATGTATGAAGGCATGATTGAAGCTGCAAAAGTAAACAAAGCCATCGTAGCACACTGTGAAGATAATTCATTAATCTATGGTGGTGCAATGCATGAAGGGAAACGCAGTAAAGAGTTAGGTATACCAGGTATTCCAAACATTTGTGAATCTGTTCAAATCGCAAGAGATGTACTATTAGCTGAAGCAGCAGGTTGTCATTATCATGTATGTCATGTTTCTACTAAAGAAAGTGTTAGAGTCATTCGTGACGCTAAACGCGCAGGCATTCATGTTACAGCTGAAGTTACACCACACCATTTATTGTTAACAGAAGATGATATTCCTGGTAATAATGCCATTTATAAAATGAATCCACCATTGAGAAGTACTGAAGATAGAGAGGCTTTGTTAGAAGGGTTACTAGACGGTACAATTGACTGTATCGCAACAGACCATGCACCACATGCACGTGATGAAAAAGCACAACCAATGGAAAAAGCACCATTCGGAATTGTTGGTAGTGAAACAGCATTCCCATTATTATATACGCATTTTGTAAAAAATGGTGATTGGACATTACAACAATTAGTAGATTACTTAACAATTAAACCATGTGAGACATTTAATTTAGAATACGGCACATTAAAAGAAAATGGTTATGCAGATTTAACAATCATTGATTTAGATAGTGAACAAGAAATTAAAGGAGAAGATTTCTTATCAAAAGCAGATAATACACCATTTATCGGCTATAAAGTTTATGGAAATCCGATCTTAACAATGGTTGAAGGCGAAGTTAAATTTGAGGGGGATAAATAATATGCAAAGCAAACGTTATCTAGTGTTAGAAGACGGTTCTTTTTACGAAGGCTACCGTTTAGGATCTGATAACTTAACTGTAGGAGAAATTGTATTTAATACAGCGATGACAGGTTATCAAGAAACTATTTCAGATCCATCATATACAGGTCAGATCATTACTTTTACGTATCCATTAATCGGTAATTATGGTATCAATAGAGACGATTTTGAATCATTAGTACCTACATTAAACGGTATTGTAGTGAAAGAAGCGAGTGCGCATCCAAGTAATTTTAGACAGCAAAAGACACTTCATGACGTTTTAGAATTGCATCAAATTCCAGGGATTGCAGGTGTTGATACAAGAAGTATTACGCGTAAAATTCGACAACACGGTGTGTTAAAAGCTGGTTTTACTGATCGAAAAGAAGATATTGATCAACTTGTCAAACATTTACAACAAGTAGAATTACCTAAAAACGAAGTAGAAATCGTTTCGACTAAAACACCGTATGTTTCGACAGGTAAGGATCTAAGTGTCGTACTTGTAGACTTTGGTAAGAAGCAAAATATTGTTCGAGAATTAAACGTCAGAGGTTGTAACGTCACAGTTGTACCATATACAACTACTGCCGAAGAAATTTTAGCAATGGCTCCAGATGGCGTTATGCTATCAAACGGACCAGGTAATCCTGAAGTTGTAGAATGTGCGATTCCAATGATTCAAGGAATTTTAGGGAAAATTCCGTTCTTTGGTATCTGTCTAGGACATCAACTTTTTGCATTATCTCAAGGAGCAAGCTCATTTAAAATGAAGTTTGGTCATCGTGGTGCGAACCATCCAGTTAAAAATTTAGAGACTGGAAAAGTTGATATTACGAGTCAAAACCATGGATATGCAATAGATATAGATTCGTTAAAAAGTACTGATTTAGAAGTTACTCATCTTGCATTAAATGATGGTACTGTAGAAGGTTTAAAACATAAAACATTACCAGCATTTTCTGTTCAATACCATCCTGAAGCAAATCCAGGACCGTCAGATTCAAACTATCTATTTGATGATTTTGTAGCAATGATGACTAATTTTAAGGAAAAGGAGCGTCATATCAATGCCTAAACGTAATGATATCAAAACAATTTTAGTAATAGGGTCTGGGCCAATTATCATAGGTCAAGCAGCTGAATTTGATTATGCTGGAACACAAGCATGTCTAGCTTTAAAAGAAGAGGGATATCGAGTTATTCTTGTAAATTCAAATCCAGCGACAATCATGACTGATAAGGAAATTGCGGATAAAGTATATATCGAACCGTTAACTCATGATTTTATAGCGCGAATTATACGTAAAGAGCAACCTGACGCTTTACTTCCAACTTTAGGTGGTCAAACAGGTTTAAACATGGCGATTCAACTACACGAAAGTGGTGTGCTTCAAGATAATAACGTCCAATTATTAGGAACTGAGCTAACATCAATTCAACAAGCAGAAGACCGTGAAATGTTTAGAACATTAATGAATGATTTAAACGTTCCTGTACCAGAGAGTGACATTGTAAATACAGTAGAGCAAGCCTTTAAATTCAAAGAGCAAGTGGGATACCCGCTAATTGTTAGACCGGCATTTACGATGGGTGGTACCGGAGGCGGTATTTGTCATAATGATGAAGAATTACATGAAATCGTCTCAAATGGTCTTCATTATAGTCCAGCAACGCAATGTTTATTAGAAAAATCTATCGCAGGTTTTAAAGAAATCGAATACGAAGTAATGCGTGATAAAAACGATAATGCCATCGTTGTATGTAACATGGAAAATATTGATCCAGTTGGTATTCATACAGGCGATTCAATTGTTGTGGCTCCTAGTCAAACATTATCAGATGTTGAGTATCAAATGTTACGTGATGTTTCATTAAAAGTTATTCGAGCTTTAGGTATCGAAGGTGGTTGTAATGTTCAATTAGCATTAGATCCCCATTCATTCGATTATTATATTATAGAAGTAAATCCGCGTGTATCACGTTCATCAGCGTTAGCTTCAAAAGCAACAGGATATCCTATTGCAAAATTAGCTGCTAAAATCGCGGTTGGTCTAACATTAGATGAAATGTTAAATCCAATTACAGGAACATCTTATGCAGCGTTTGAACCAACTTTAGACTATGTGATTTCAAAAATACCAAGATTTCCTTTTGATAAATTTGAAAAAGGAGAACGAGAGCTTGGCACACAAATGAAAGCAACAGGTGAAGTTATGGCCATTGGTCGAACTTACGAAGAATCATTGTTAAAAGCAATTCGATCACTTGAGTATGGTGTGCATCACTTAGGATTACCAAATGGTGAAAGCTTCGATCTTGATTATATTAAAGAACGTATTTCACACCAAGATGATGAACGATTATTTTTCATCGGCGAAGCAATTAGAAGAGGCACAACATTAGAAGAAATTCATAATATGACTCAGATTGATTACTTCTTCTTACACAAGTTCCAAAACATTATTGATATTGAGCATCAATTAAAAGAGCATCAAGGTGATTTAGAATATCTTAAATATGCAAAAGATTATGGATTTAGTGATAAAACAATAGCGCATCGCTTTAATATGACGGAAGAAGAAGTATATCAATTGCGTATGGAAAATGATATTAAACCTGTTTACAAGATGGTTGATACTTGCGCAGCTGAATTTGAATCTTCAACACCATATTATTATGGTACATACGAAACTGAAAATGAATCCATAGTTACTGACAAAGAAAAAATCTTAGTATTAGGCTCTGGACCAATTCGAATCGGCCAAGGTGTAGAATTTGACTATGCGACAGTTCACGCCGTTTGGGCAATTCAAAAAGCAGGGTACGAAGCGATAATTGTGAATAACAATCCAGAAACAGTTTCAACAGACTTCTCAATTTCTGACAAATTATACTTTGAACCTTTAACTGAAGAAGATGTGATGAATATCATTAATTTAGAAAAACCTAAAGGTGTCGTTGTACAATTTGGAGGACAAACAGCGATTAATTTAGCAGACAAATTGGCTAAACATGGTGTTAAAATACTTGGTACTTCACTAGAAAATCTAAATCGTGCTGAAGATAGAAAAGAATTTGAAGCACTATTAAGAAAAATTAACGTGCCACAGCCACAAGGGAAAACAGCTACATCACCTGAGGAAGCATTAGCGAATGCTGCAGAAATCGGATATCCGGTTGTAGTAAGACCTTCTTATGTATTAGGTGGTCGCGCAATGGAAATTGTAGACAATGACAAAGAGTTAGAAAACTATATGACCCAGGCTGTAAAAGCGAGTCCGGAACATCCGGTACTAGTCGATAGATATTTAACTGGTAAAGAAATTGAAGTTGATGCGATTTGTGATGGAGAAACGGTCATTATTCCAGGAATCATGGAACATATTGAACGTGCTGGTGTGCATAGTGGTGACTCAATCGCTGTATATCCACCACAAACTTTGACAGAAGACGAGTTAGCAACACTTGAGGACTATACTATAAAATTAGCTAAAGGTTTAAACATCATTGGCTTAATCAACATTCAATTCGTTATAGCTCACGATGGTGTGTATGTTTTAGAAGTAAATCCACGTTCTAGTAGAACGGTACCATTCTTAAGTAAAATTACTGATATTCCAATGGCACAATTAGCTATGCGAGCAATCATTGGGGAAAAACTAACAGATATGGGTTATCAAGAAGGGGTTCAACCATATGCTGAGGGTGTCTTTGTGAAAGCACCAGTATTTAGTTTTAATAAATTGAAAAATGTTGATATTACTTTAGGACCTGAAATGAAGTCAACAGGTGAAGTGATGGGGAAAGATACTACATTAGAAAAGGCGTTATTCAAAGGGTTAACAGGTAGTGGCGTTGAAGTTAAAGATCACGGTACAGTATTAATGACCGTCAGTGACAAAGATAAAGAGGAAGTTGTTAAATTGGCACAACGCTTAAATGAAGTTGGCTATAAAATTTTAGCAACGTCTGGAACAGCTAATAAATTAGCTGAGTATGACATACCTGCAGAAGTAGTAGGCAAAATTGGTGGCGAAAATGATTTATTAACACGTATTCAAAATGGTGATGTTCAAATCGTTATAAATACAATGACTAAAGGTAAAGAAGTAGAAAGGGATGGCTTCCAAATTAGACGTACTACAGTTGAAAATGGTATTCCATGTTTGACATCTTTAGATACAGCTAATGCCTTAACGAATGTAATTGAAAGTATGACATTTACAATGCGTCAAATGTAAATCAATCAAACTGTATCGGTGGGGCTGTAATTAACCATTTACTTAAAGAAGTTTATATTACAGCCTCATTATTTTAATGAATTTCTTAATATAAAGGGAGACATATATGATGAAAGATTTACCAATTATTGCATTAGATTTTGAATCAAAAGAAAAAGTAAATCAATTTTTAGATTTATTTGATGAATCATTATTCGTAAAAGTAGGTATGGAACTTTTTTATCAAGAAGGTCCTCAATTAATTAATGAGATAAAAGAAAGAGGCCATGATGTATTTTTAGATTTAAAACTGCATGATATTCCTAATACAGTTGGTAAGGCGATGGAAGGACTAGCTAAATTGAATGTTGATCTGGTAAATGTTCATGCTGCTGGTGGCGTAAAAATGATGTCTGAGGCCATTAAAGGATTAAGAAAACATAATCAAGATACAAAAATTATTGCAGTAACACAGCTTACGTCAACAACAGAAGACATGTTACGACACGAACAAAATATACAAACATCGATTGAAGAGGCCGTTTTAAATTATGCCAAGTTAGCAAATGCAGCTGGTTTAGATGGCGTTGTTTGTTCACCTCTTGAAAGTCGTATGTTGACTGAAAAGTTAGGTACATCATTTTTAAAAGTAACACCAGGTATTAGACCTAAAGGTGCATCTCAAAATGACCAACACCGTATTACGACACCGGAAGAAGCAAGACAGCTTGGTTCGACGCATATTGTAGTCGGTAGACCGATTACACAAAGTGACAATCCAGTCGAAAGTTATCATAAAATTAAAGAAAGTTGGTTAGTATAATGGCTAAAGAAATTGCAAAATCATTATTAGATATTGAAGCTGTAACATTATCACCAAATGATTTATATACATGGAGTTCAGGTATTAAATCACCGATTTACTGTGATAACCGTGTTACGTTAAGTTATCCTTTAGTTCGAGGCGCAATCCGCGATGGTTTAATTAACTTAATTAAAGAACACTTTCCTGAAGTAGAAGTTATTTCTGGTACTGCAACAGCTGGTATTCCACATGCAGCTTTTATTGCTGAAAAATTAAAATTACCAATGAATTATGTTCGTTCATCAAATAAGAGTCATGGTAAGCAAAATCAAATCGAAGGTGCTAAAAGTGAAGGTAAAAAAGTAGTTGTGATAGAAGATTTAATTTCGACAGGGGGATCTTCAGTCACAGCAGTTGAAGCCTTAAAACTAGCAGGTGCAGAAGTATTAGGTGTTGTAGCTATCTTTACTTACGGTTTGAAAAAAGCAGATGATACATTTAGCAATATTCAACTACCTTTTTACACTTTAAGTGATTACAATGAATTAATTGAAGTAGCTGAAAATGAAGGTAAAATTTCTAGTGAAGATATCCAAACATTAGTTGAATGGAGAGACAACTTAGCATAATATAGACACTAGAAGGAGGAATTCAACAAATGAATGACAAAACATCTAATGATTTATATGGGAAGATAAAACATTGTAACGAATTTATCAATCATTCAAATGATTCCAATCTATCTAGTAGTCACGATGTCGACGAAAGTTCAACGAAGCAAAAACATATAAAAAATAAAACAACTATAGATCATAATGATGATTTATTTAAACATGTAAAGGATATATTACGTAAACAAGGACAAATTTAAAAACAAAAAAGCTATAGTGTTTAATATCAGGGGCTGCTTAACCACATCCGAATATTACAAACACTATAGCTTTTATTATATAAAAAATTTATTAGCGGATAATTAACTTTATTAAAATCCAACCAATTAAGAATACGAGTAATAGGACTAATACTGGAATCACATAATGTAACATAACGTCCCTCCTTTAACTTAATTTTAATTGTAATCAAATTTGACAATAAGTCAAAACATTAATACCTATGATAAGTATCATTTATTAACATATGTATCATATTTTTAATCTTGCGTAATTTTTATCGTTAACTATGTGATTTAATCAACAGGCCAATAAGACGTTTGTCATTCGTGCACATAACGGTACGACGCGCTTTTGTCATTTTAATTATGTTAAGATAATAGTAGTTATAGAAGTTCAATCTATAGGAGGCATAGCATGGATATTCCAAAAATCACGACATTTTTAATGTTTAATAACCAAGCTGAAGAAGCTGTTAAACTATACACAAGCTTATTTGAAGATAGTGAGATTATAACAATGGCTAAGTATGGTGAAAATGGACCTGGTGATCCCGGGACTGTACAACACTCAATATTTACATTAAATGGACAAGTATTCATGGCGATTGATGCTAATAGTGGCACAGAATTACCAATGAATCCTGCGATTTCATTATTTGTTACAGTAAAAGATACTATTGAAATGGAACGACTATTTAATGGATTAAAAGATGAAGGTGCCATTTTAATGCCAAAAACGAATATGCCACCATACAGAGAGTTTGCTTGGGTTCAAGATAAGTTTGGAGTAAGTTTTCAATTAGCATTACCTGAGTAAAAGGATTCGCACAGCGTTGAATGATAAAGAAACACTTTTTCTTATGCATGCGTTTTACCTATGTATTTCTATTTTAAGTACACATTAGCATTTTAGTTTCGCTCATTTTTAAAATCACAAAGATAATTTGTAACTTAAATGATGATACGTTATTTAAAAACACGATACTTCGTTTCAATGAACGCATTAAATAATAAATAAACACCTCACCATAAGAAAGGACTACTTTCTTTTGTGAGGTGTTTATTTGTCGACAACTTGATTATGATTGTTTCATTTTTTGAATAAGTTCATAATCAGGTGTAGCATACAAAGTTTTTTGATTGTCATATGTTACAAACCCAGGCTTTGCACCTGATGGTTTATGCACATTTTTAATTAATGTATAATCAACAGGTATTTGTCCAGAATTACCAGCTTTTGAAAAGTATCCTGCTAACATAGCCGCTTCCTTGATTGTCGTATCACTTGGTGCATCATTAAATATAACGACATGTGAACCAGGAATATCTTTTGTGTGTAACCATGTGTGAGTTTTTTTAGCTTTTTTATTTGTTAAATAATCATTTTGCTTGTTATTCTTACCAACATATATATCGTCGCCATCAGTTGATACATAATGTTGTAATTGAATCTGCGCTTTCTTTTTCTTAGTTTGATTTTTACGCTGTTTCATAAAGCCTTGTTCTGCTAATTCATCTCTAATTTCATCAATGTCATGGACAGAAATATGATGTAATTGTTGTTCGATTGTTGAAAAATAATCTATATTGTCTTTCGTCAATTGAATTTGATGTTGTAATTCACGTTCTCTCGTTTTCATACGATTATATTGTTTATAATAATATTGAGCATTTGCTGATGGGGATTTTGTAGGATTTAAAGGAATGACAACTTCTTCATTCGTATAATAATTCAATGCCGTCACTTCTTTATCGCCTTGCTTAATTCGATATATATTAGCAGTGATCAATTCACCATATAACTGTTCAGTATCTTTATTTTTAGACTGCTCATATTCTTCAATCAACTTCGCTAATTTATTTTGATATTTGTGCAACTGCTGTTGAACAAATCGAACTAAATCATTCGCACGTTGTTTAACGCGTTCACGTTCGCCACGCGCATCATAAAAACGATCAAGCAAATCATTTAATGAATCGTATGTAACTGTATCATCATTAAATTGATTTAACTTTATAAAATAGAAATCCTCTTTACCTGTTTCATGATTTTTATGAAAAATAGGAGTAGGTGGTAACTTGGTTTCTGCCATTACTTCGTCAAATGCTTCTGGTAATGTTGATGAAGTCATAAATTGACGACGACTAACGATTTCATTCGTAATTAAAGGGCTAAATCCTTCAAACTGATTCAATAATTGTTTAGCAATATTACCTGCGTTAAAATCGATATATTTCAACACCTCTGCACCTGTAATATCATACGGATTTATTTTGTGCTGAGTAGGTGGTGCTTCATAATTAAATCCTGGCATTACTGTACGATAGTGATTCGTATTTGGTGTTAAGTGTTTAAATCCTTCAATTATTTTGCGATTTTCATCTACTAAAATTAAGTTACTATGTTTACCCATAATCTCAAGGATGACAGTGCGGTAAATAGTATCGCCAATTTCATCTTTACTCTTTATATCGATTTCAATGCGACGATCATTACCAATTTGCTTAATCGATTCGATAATACCACCTTCTAAGTGTTTTCTAAAAACACGCGCAAACATGGGTGGATTAAATGGATTATCATATTTTTTAGTAGTCAATTGTAATCTTGAAAAGTTTGGATGGATTGACAATAACAATTGATGGTTTTGTCTATTTTGACGTACAACCATTAGTATCGTGTCATTATCAGGTTGATTGATTTTGTGAACACGTCCTGTTGTTAAAAATTGTAGAGACTCAACCATTTTCTTTGTAAATAAGCCATCATAAGCCATAATTTATCTTCCACCTTCTTCATATCATTCGTTTCATTTTAACATGATTGTAACTTTTCAGTATAGTTATTGAACCATACATTATGCCATACATTTTACATTATCTAAAAGTTTGCAATTCAATTTATTTAATTAAAATTAATCGTGCAATATAACGATATTGTTAGACTTAATAGAAATTATGGCATGCAATTTCAAATATGCTATACAATATAAAGAACAATGTGATATCATATTTAAATAATAGAAGATTAGCTTAGAGAGGTCGTAAGGCATGGATAATGAAAAAGGATTGTTAATCGTTTTATCAGGACCATCTGGAGTAGGTAAAGGTACTGTTAGAAAACGAATATTTGAAGATCCAAGTACATCATATAAGTATTCTATTTCAATGACAACACGTCAAATGCGTGAAGGTGAAGTTGATGGCGTAGATTACTTTTTTAAAACTAGGGATGCGTTTGAAGCTTTAATCAAAGATGACCAATTTATAGAATATGCTGAATATGTAGGCAACTATTATGGTACACCAGTTCAATATGTTAAAGATACAATGGACGAAGGTCATGATGTATTTTTAGAAATTGAAGTAGAAGGTGCAAAGCAAGTTAGAAAGAAATTTCCAGATGCGCTATTTATTTTCTTAGCACCTCCAAGTTTAGAACACTTGAGAGAGCGATTAGTAGGTAGAGGAACAGAATCTGATGAGAAAATACAAAGTCGTATTAACGAAGCGCGTAAAGAAGTTGAAATGATGAATTTATACGATTACGTTGTAGTTAATGATGAAGTAGAACTTGCGAAGAATAGAATTCAATGTATTGTAGAAGCTGAGCACTTAAAAAGAGAGCGCGTAGAAGCTAAGTATAGAAAAATGATTTTGGAGGCTAAAAAATAATGTTAAATCCACCTTTAAACCAATTAACGTCACAAATTAAATCAAAGTATTTAATTGCAACAACTGCAGCGAAAAGAGCGCGTGAAATTGATGAACAACCTGAAACTGAATTATTAAGTGAATATCATTCATTTAAACCAGTTGGTAGAGCGTTAGAAGAAATTGCTGACGGTAAAATTCGCCCTGTTATTTCAAGTGATTATTATGGTAAAGAATAGTTTCGACCATTAAAAATATGTGAAGCTAGACGTACATCAAATACGTCAAGGCATATCCAAATCAAACGCACCTATGTAGGTGTGTTTTTTTAGTTTATCCAATGATTGATGTTATAATAATACTAAATTTGTATCTATAAAAAAGTAATGAGCATTTGTGCGCATATGATGATGTAAAGCGTAAATGTCATAGTGATATTTAAGGGAGATTGAATATGAAGAAAATATTATTAGCCGTTACAGGTGGCATTGCGGCATATAAAGCAATTGATTTGACAAGTAAGTTAACACAATCTGGGTATGAAGTTCGCGTTATGTTAACGAATCACGCACAAAAATTTGTGACACCATTAGCATTTCAAGCAATAAGTCGAAATGCTGTTTATACAGATACTTTTATAGAAGAAAATCCTTCAGAAATACAGCATATTGCATTAGGTGATTGGGCAGATGCAATCATTGTTGCACCTGCAACGGCAAATACAATTGCAAAATTGAGTGTAGGTATTGCTGATGATTTGGTGACATCAACGTTGCTAGCAACAGAGACACCGAAATTTATTGCGCCTGCTATGAATGTGCATATGTATGAAAATAAACGTACGCAGCAAAATATTAATATTTTAAAAGAAGATGGGTATCATTTTATCGAACCAGGAAGCGGATTTCTAGCATGTGGTTATGTTGCTAAAGGACGTATGGAAGAACCGCTTCAAATCGTTTCTGTAATTGATGCTCATTTTCAAAATAGTAATCGTTTAGCTAATAGTTCATTTCAAGATAAACGCGCATTGGTTACAGCAGGACCAACTATTGAAGTTATCGATCCAGTCAGATTTGTATCCAATCGTTCTTCTGGAAAAATGGGCTATGCAATAGCTGAAGCATTGCGAAATCGAGGAGCTATCGTGACGTTAGTTGCTGGTCCTACAACACTAGAGGATCCAAAAGATATTGAAGTTATTCATGTTCAAAGTGCTGAAGAAATGTTTGAACAAGTGACAAGCCGATTTGACGAACAAGATATTGTTGTAAAAGCAGCAGCCGTATCTGACTATACACCGGTTGATGTATTAGAACATAAGATGAAAAAGCAGGATGGTGATTTGTCAGTATCTTTTAAACGTACTAAAGACATTCTTAAATATTTAGGTGAACATAAAACATCACAGTATTTAATAGGCTTTGCAGCAGAGACTGAAGATATTGAAAATTATGCACAACAAAAATTACGCAAGAAAAATGCAGATGTGATTATTTCAAATAATGTTGGGGATATGTCTATCGGATTTAGTTCTGATGATAATGAATTGACAATGCATTTTAAAAATAATGAAAAAGTAAATATCAAGAAAGGAAAAAAAGTAGTATTAGCTGCACAAATTTTAGATGAACTAGAAACTAGGTGGCAATAATGATAGCGAAAGTCATAGTCGATGTCGCGTCGAAGAGCGTTGACTATAAATTTGATTATATAATTCCCGAACAACTCGAATCTGTCATCCAACCTGGTGTGCGTGTAATTGTACCTTTTGGACCAAGAACGATTCAAGGTTATGTAATGGAAGTAACAGCAGAACCTGATGCACAACTTGACGTTTCGAAGTTAAAAAAAATCATAGAAGTGAAAGATATACAACCAGAATTAACATCAGAATTAATAGCTTTAAGTGAGTGGATGGGTTCAACTCATGTCATTAAACGTATTTCTATGCTAGAAGTGATGCTTCCGAGTGCTATTAAAGCGAAGTATAAAAAAGCATTTAAGATGAAAGATGACATAGAGCTACCTTCAGCTTTATTACAAAAATTTGATAAGCATGGTTACTATTATTATAAAGATGCGCAAAAAAATAATGATATTCAATTGCTTATGAAGTTGTTAAAAGATGATATCGTTGAAGAAAAAACGATTCTCACACAAAATATAACTAAAAAAACCAAGCGTGCTGTTCGTGTCATTGAAGGGTATCATCCTGATGAAGTATTAGCTAAGTTGGAGAAAGTTATTAAACAATACGATTTGTATGCTTACTTGTCTGAAGAACAACATAAAACAATATTTTTAACTGATATTGAGGATATGGGCTTTTCAAAATCCAGTTTAGATGGACTTATCAAAAAAGGTTATGTTGAAAAATATGACGCGGTTGTTGAAAGAGACCCATTTAAAGATCGTGTTTTCGAACAAGAATCAAAACAGCAATTAACAGAAGACCAATATAAAGCATATGAAGCGATTAAAGCTAAAATTGTAAGCCAAGAGCAAGAAACATTTTTACTTCATGGTGTGACGGGATCAGGTAAAACAGAAGTATATTTACAAACGATAGAAGATGTTTTAAGCCAAGGAAAACAGGCGATGATGTTAGTTCCTGAAATCGCTCTAACACCGCAAATGGTTTTACGCTTCAAACGTCGATTTGGTGATGACGTTGCTGTATTACATTCTGGCTTATCTAATGGGGAACGTTATGATGAATGGCAAAAAATTAGGGATGGTCGTGCGAGAGTAAGTGTTGGTGCAAGGTCAAGTGTGTTCGCACCTTTCAAAAATTTAGGGTTAATCATCATTGATGAAGAACATGAATCTACATATAAACAAGAAGATTATCCGAGATATCACGCTAGAGAAATTGCCCAATGGCGAAGTGAATATCATCACTGTCCAGTCATTTTAGGAAGTGCAACACCATGTCTTGAAAGTTATGCACGAGCTGAAAAAGGCGTTTATCATTTGCTATCATTACCAAACAGAGTGAACCAACAAGCTTTACCTGAAATTGATATAGTAGACATGCGTGAAGAATTGAGTGAAGGTAATCGGTCAATGTTTTCAAAAGATTTACGTGAAGCCATACAATTAAGATTAGATCGACAGGAACAAGTTGTTTTATTTTTAAATCGACGTGGTTATGCATCGTTTATGTTATGTCGGGATTGTGGATATGTACCGCAATGTCCAAACTGTGATATTTCATTAACGTATCATAAAACGACAGACTTATTAAAATGTCACTATTGTGGTTACCAAGAGACGCCACCGAATCAATGTCCAAATTGTGAGAGTGAACACATTCGACAAGTAGGTACTGGTACTCAGAAAGTTGAAGAACTATTGCAACAAGAATTTGAAGATGCGCGCATAATTAGGATGGATGTAGATACAACCTCAAAGAAAGGTGCACATGAAAAGTTATTGACTGAATTCGAAAAAGGTAACGGTGACATTTTACTAGGTACTCAGATGATTGCGAAAGGATTAGATTATCCAAATATTACTTTAGTTGGTGTGCTGAATGCAGATACAATGTTAAATTTACCTGATTTTCGGGCGAGCGAACGTACTTATCAACTATTAACGCAAGTGGCTGGTAGAGCTGGTCGTCATGAAAAGGCAGGTCAAGTCATCATTCAAACGTATAATCCAGATCATTATTCAATATTGGATGTTCAAAAAAATGATTATTTAACATTTTATCGTCAGGAAATGGAATATCGTAAATTAGGAAAGTATCCACCGTATTATTATTTGATTAATTTCACAATCTCACATAAAGAAATGAAGAAGGTTATGGTAGCATCGCAGCATGTTCATAAAATTTTATTACAGCATTTAACAGAAAAAGCGCTTGTACTAGGTCCATCTCCGGCAGCACTTGCGAGAATCAACAATGAATTTAGATTCCAAATTTTAGTGAAATATAAAAGTGAACCTGGATTATTACAAGCCATTCAGTTTTTAGATGACTATTACCATGAAAAATTTATAAAAGAAAAATTAGCATTGAAGATTGATATTGATCCACAGATGATGATGTAACATTACTAATTATTAGAAACAAGTTCAGTATGTACGAGTATTTGAACCAGTGTTTGAATATTTACTTTAAGTACAGAAAAAGGGCAGAATATACAACTGTTAACTATTTAAATTAGCAGTTTATATTCTGTCTTTTTATATGGCTTTATAACTTACGTGATTTTGGTTTGATAAGGAATTTATTAGTATTTTCATTTACGAATTCTGATTTTAATGCAAGCGCCATACTTACTGATGAATAAAAGTACTAATGATTAAACAAACTATTTTTAAATGGCAAATTGAAATAGTGCGAATTTTAAACTTATAAATTAATGGCTATAAACTATTTTATATCTATCTATGTTTTAACTACTTAAATTATTAGACAAAACAATTTTCTTAAATTATCAATTAAAGTATTTAAAAATATTGATGGTTAATGTAAAATATCAATATAAATAAGTTTTTTAAATTTATGTATGTTTATTTGATTCAAACAAAATAACTTAAGAGGAGAAAGTTTATGAAAAAGACACTGGGATGTTTACTTTTAATTATGCTTTTAGTCGTAGCAGGTTGTTCTTTTGGTGGGAATCATAAATTATCATCAAAGAAATCAGAAGAATCAAAACAAGAAACTGTAAAAAAAGAATCGGAAGAAGAGAAAGATCCAGATTTAGAGAAATATGAAGAAATAGAGAAGAAAATGAAAGGAATTAAAGATGCGCCATCTCTTGATAAGTTGGATCCATTAATGACAGAAAAGTCGTTTACGAATAGTAAAGGGATTCAAGGATGGAAAGATTACAAAGAATTAATGGGTAAAGTGGAACTTGCAGATTATAGATTTACTAAAGATTCAAAAGGATCTTCAATAAAAGATGTTGATGCATTCTTTAAAGGTAAGAAAGGTATAAAAAGGAAAGTGATTGAAACACACGATGATGTAAAACAAGTTGATTATTGGTATGTAGATCCAGATGGAAAGAAAATTGGCAATTCAAACACACCTGTTTTTTACGCAGAAATTATGACAAAATATAAAGATGGAAAGTTAGTTTATGCATCAGTCGAACCAGGATCTTACGTAATACATAAAGATGATGCAATTAAATATGACGATTATTCTAAGTTAAAAAAATTAAGTCAGCTAACTAAACTTGATCATCCAAAACCAGTTCCATATAGCGTAGCTCAAATCAAATCTTTCGGAGTACCTTTAACAAGCGTTTCATTTATGACACATGGATCAAAGGATACTAAAGATGAAGTGTTGCCGGCATTGGCCTATTTCACTTTTTCACCAAAAAATTATGAAGACAAGTCTAATCCAGATCCAAAAGTTTTAAATTTAGTACATATGGATTTCTTAAATGCATCTAGTGATTTTGGTAACGCACATTTTGTTGTTTTAAGTAAATATATTAAAGAGTATGAATCAAACTATGAAACAGCGTCAGATGATTCTTTAAAATAGTATTTACTGTGTGAAAAATAAATAGTGTACTACATTAAATAATCGCAATAATAATCCCGATAAACAATCAGCATTACTGCTTATCACATAGAGTTCGTAATAACTATAACTCTATGATTCGCAAATAATAAATGATTGTCATCGGGATTTATTTTTATCAATTTATAAAGTGACATTACCTTGTTCATCAGCAGGTTTGAAAACAGTAATCACTGCACTAATAATTGCTAAAATGTGTGGGATACCTGTCCAACAGAATATTAAGTGTAGAATACCTTGCATATTCTTGCCGGCATAAAATTTATGAATACCAAAACTACCTAAGAACAATGCTAATAAAATATAAATAACTTTGTTTACTTGCATTTCTTTCCCTCCAGTTGAATTGCTTATAATGACATTAGCTTCTCTTTTTATTATACCCACTTTTAGTTCAAACATTCTAGTTTAAGCATTCCCAATCATCTAAATTTCAGTTATTCAATCCTTACAATAAATTTAGGATTACATTTCAGTTGCATTGTATTATTTTACGTGTGAAATATACGTAATGAATCACATGACAATCTTCAAATTGAAAAATATACATTCTATGATGTAAGGTCGCATTTTTAATATATTTACGTTATAATAGTTTGATGAATTTTATTGAGGAGTAAGAGTTATGGCGATTAAAAAGTTAGTACCAGCATCGCATCCTATTTTAACGAAAAAAGCGCAAGCAGTTAAAACATTTGATGATTCGTTAAAAAGATTATTACAAGATTTAGAAGATACAATGTATGCACAAGAAGCTGCTGGCTTATGTGCACCTCAAATTAATCAGTCATTGCAAGTGGCAATTATTGATATGGAAATGGAAGGATTATTACAACTTGTTAATCCGAAAATTATTAGTCAATCAAATGAAACAATAACAGACTTAGAAGGTTCAATTACATTGCCAGATGTTTACGGCGAAGTGACAAGAAGTAAAATGATAGTTGTCGAAAGTTATGACGTCAATGGGAACAAAGTTGAACTAACTGCACATGAAGATGTAGCAAGAATGATTTTGCATATTATAGATCAAATGAACGGTATCCCTTTTACAGAACGTGCGGACCGTATTTTAACAGATAAAGAAGTGGAGGCATATTTTATAAATGACTAAAATAATATTTATGGGTACACCAGACTTTTCAACAACTGTTTTAGAAATGCTTATTGCAGAACATGATGTCATTGCAGTCGTAACGCAACCAGATCGACCTGTTGGACGTAAACGTGTTATGACACCACCACCAGTTAAAAAAGTTGCAATGAAATATGATTTACCTGTATATCAACCTGAAAAATTAAGTGGATCAGAAGAATTAGAACAATTGCTTCAATTAGATGTAGATTTAATTGTAACTGCTGCTTTTGGACAATTATTACCTGAATCATTGTTGGCATTACCAAATCTTGGGGCAATTAATGTACATGCATCATTGTTACCGAAGTATAGAGGTGGTGCACCAATTCATCAGGCAATTATCGATGGTGAACAAGAAACCGGCATAACAATTATGTATATGGTTAAAAAATTAGATGCGGGTAATATTATTTCGCAACAAGCAATTAAAATAGAAGAAAATGATAATGTCGGTACGATGCATGATAAATTAAGTGTATTAGGGGCAGATTTATTAAAAGAAACTTTACCATCTATTATAGAGGGCACAAATGAAAGCGTACCTCAAGATGATACGCAAGCAACATTTGCTTCCAATATTCGACGCGAAGATGAGCGAATTAGCTGGAATAAACCAGGAAGACAAGTGTTTAATCAAATTCGTGGATTATCACCATGGCCAGTTGCTTATACAACTATGGATGACACTAACTTGAAAATATACGATGCTGAACTCGTTGAGACTAATAAGATAAACGAGCCTGGAACCATTATAGAAACGACTAAAAAAGCCATTATTGTTGCTACAAATGATAATGAAGCTGTTGCAATTAAAGATATGCAATTAGCTGGGAAAAAGAGAATGTTAGCTGCCAATTATTTAAGTGGTGCGCAAAACACACTAGTAGGGAAGAAACTTATATGATAGAAAACGTGAGAAGTCTTGCTTTTGACACGATTCAAGATATATTAAATGAAGGTGCGTATAGTAACTTGCGTATCAATGAAGTGTTGTCAGAAAATGAATTAAATGCAATGGATAAGGCTTTATTTACAGAAATTGTCTACGGAACCGTTAAAAGAAAATATACGTTAGATTTTTATTTAAAGCCTTTTGTGAAAACAAAGATTAAGGCATGGGTTAGGCAATTATTATGGATGAGTATTTATCAATATGTTTATTTAGATAAAGTTCCAAATCATGCCATTATTAATGAAGCAGTTGAAATAGCAAAAGAACGCGGTGGCTATCATAATGGTAATGTCGTAAATGGTATTTTACGTACAATGATGCGTAGTGACTTACCTGATTTTAATGAAATTGCAGATCCTAAAAAAAGAATGGCAATCGAGTATAGTATGCCGAAGTGGATTATAGATCATTGGGCAACACATTATGGTCTCGAAGAAACTGAAAAAATTTTACAGTCATTTTTAGAAACGACATCAACAACTGTGCGTGCCAACCTGACGCGAGCATCATTAGATGATATTATTGAAAAGTTGCAAGACGAAGGTTATGACGTTGAAAAAGATCATGACTTACCTTATTGTCTCCATATAGGAGGACAACCAATTATTCATTCTCGTTCATTTAAAGATGGATTCGTTTCAATTCAAGATAAAAGCTCAATGTTTGTTGCACACATTATGAATGTAGACCGACATGATCACGTATTAGATGCATGTAGTGCACCTGGCGGTAAAGCTTGTCACATTGCTGAAGTTTTAATGCCAGAAGGGCAAGTTGACGCTTCAGATATACATGATCACAAAATAGACTTAATTAATTTTAATATAAAAAAATTACGATTAACAAATATTAAAGCTTTTCAACATGATGCGACAAAACCTTATGATAAAACATACGATAAGATACTTGTTGATGCACCATGTAGCGGATTAGGTGTAATGAGACATAAGCCGGAGATTAAGTATACTCAAAGCAAACAACATATTGAGTCACTAGTTGAATTACAGCTTGAAATATTGGAAAATGTAAAAAACAATGTAAAAATAGGTGGAGAAATCATCTATTCAACATGTACAATTGAGCAACTAGAAAATGAAAACGTGATTTATACGTTTTTGAAAAATAATAAAAACTTCGAATTTGAACCGTTTCAACATCCGATAACTGGAGAGTTGGTCAAAACGTTACAAATCATGCCGCAAGACTTTAATTCAGATGGATTCTTTATCACTAAGATAAAAAGAAAGGACAATTAGGAATGATAACTGCTGAAAAGAAAAAGAAGAATAAATTTCTTCCAAATTTTGACAAGCAATCAATATATTCATTGCGATTTGACGAAATGCAAAACTGGCTCGTTGAACAAGGGCAACAAAAATTTCGAGCGAAACAGATTTTTGAATGGTTATATCAAAAAAGAGTAGATTCGATTGATGAAATGACGAACTTATCGAAAGACTTACGACAGCTTTTAAAAGATAACTTTACTGTTACAACTTTAACAACTGTAGTAAAACAAGAAAGTAAAGACGGTACAATTAAATTCTTATTTGAATTACAAGATGGCTATACAATTGAAACTGTTTTAATGAGACATGATTATGGAAATTCAGTATGTGTAACGACACAAGTAGGTTGTCGCATCGGATGTACGTTTTGTGCTTCTACACTTGGCGGCTTAAAAAGAAACCTTGAAGCTGGCGAAATTGTTTCACAAGTTTTAACAGTTCAAAAAGCCCTTGATGCTACAGAAGAGCGCGTATCTCAAATTGTCATAATGGGTATCGGTGAACCATTTGAAAATTATGATGAAATGATGGACTTTTTAAGAATCGTCAATGATGATAACAGTTTAAATATTGGTGCACGTCACATTACAGTATCAACATCAGGTATCATTCCTAGAATATATGACTTTGCGGATGAAGATATTCAAATTAATTTTGCTGTAAGCTTACACGCCGCAAAAGATGAAGTGCGATCACGCTTGATGCCAATTAACCGTGCATATAATGTTGAGAAGTTAATCGAAGCAATTCAATATTATCAAGAAAAAACAAATCGTCGTGTTACTTTTGAATATGGTCTGTTTGGTGGTGTGAATGACCAACTAGAACATGCAAGAGAATTAGCACATTTAATAAAAGGCTTAAACTGCCATGTTAACTTAATTCCTGTCAACCATGTTCCAGAAAGAAATTATGTGAAAACGGCTAAAAATGATATCTTTAAATTTGAAAAAGAATTAAAGAGACTAGGAATTAATGCCACAATACGTCGTGAACAAGGTTCGGATATTGACGCAGCTTGTGGTCAATTAAGAGCAAAGGAACGACAAGTAGAAACGAGGTAAAGACAAATGCTAGAGGCACAATTTTTTACTGATACTGGACAACATAGAGATAAGAATGAAGATGCGGGTGGTATTTTTTATAATCAAACTAATCAACAACTTTTAGTTCTGTGTGATGGTATGGGTGGCCATAAAGCAGGAGAAGTTGCAAGTAAATTTGTTACAGATGAGTTGAAATCCCGTTTTGAAGCGGAAAATCTTATAGAACAACATCAAGCTGAAAATTGGTTGCGTAATAATATAAAAGATATAAATTTTCAGTTATATCACTATGCACAAGAAAATGCAGAATATAAAGGTATGGGTACAACATGTGTTTGTGCACTTGTTTTTGAAAAATCAGTTGTGATAGCAAATGTCGGTGATTCTAGAGCCTATGTTATTAATAGTCGACAAATTGAACAAATTACTAGTGATCACTCATTTGTTAATCATCTTGTTTTAACGGGTCAAATTACGCCGGAAGAAGCATTTACACATCCACAACGTAATATTATTACGAAGGTGATGGGCACAGATAAACGTGTGAGTCCAGATTTGTTTATTAAGCGATTAAATTTTTATGATTATTTATTATTAAATTCAGATGGATTAACTGATTATGTTAAAGACAATGAAATTAAGCGTTTGTTAGTAAAAGAAGGTACAATAGAAGATCATGGTGATCAATTAATGCAATTGGCATTAGATAACCATTCGAAAGATAACGTTACTTTCATACTCGCGGCTATTGAAGGTGATAAAGTATGATAGGTAAAATAATAAATGAACGATATAAAATTGTAGATAAGCTTGGCGGCGGTGGCATGAGTACCGTTTATCTTGCTGAAGATACGATACTTAACATTAAAGTTGCAATTAAGGCGATTTTTATACCACCTAGAGAAAAAGAAGAAACATTAAAACGTTTTGAACGAGAAGTACATAACTCATCACAGCTATCACATCAAAATATAGTAAGTATGATCGATGTTGATGAAGAAGATGACTGTTACTACTTAGTAATGGAATATATCGAAGGTCCGACTTTGTCTGAGTATATTGAAAGTCATGGGCCATTAAGTGTTGACACAGCGATTAATTTTACGAATCAAATATTGGATGGCATTAAACATGCGCATGATATGCGTATTGTACATAGAGATATTAAGCCACAAAATATATTAATTGACAGCAATAAAACGTTGAAAATATTTGATTTTGGAATTGCTAAAGCTTTAAGTGAGACGTCTTTAACTCAGACTAATCATGTGTTAGGTACTGTGCAGTACTTTTCGCCAGAACAAGCAAAAGGTGAGGCAACGGATGAATGTACAGATATTTATTCTATAGGTATTGTGTTATATGAAATGCTTGTTGGTGAACCACCCTTTAATGGAGAAACTGCAGTTAGCATTGCGATTAAACATATTCAGGATTCTGTGCCAAATGTGACAACAGATGTACGTAAGGATATTCCGCAATCTTTAAGTAATGTCATTTTACGCGCTACAGAAAAAGACAAAGCGAATCGTTACAAAACAATTCAAGAAATGAAAGATGATTTGAGTAGTGTTTTACATGAAAATCGAGCGAATGAAGATGTCTATGAACTCGATAAAATGAAAACGATAGCGGTACCTTTGAAAAAAGAAGATCTAGCAAAGCATATTAGTGAACATAAGTCGAATCAACCTAAACGTGAAACGACGCAAGTACCTATTGTAAATGGGCCTGCTCATCATCAGCAATTCCAAAAGCCAGAAGGTACGGTGTACGAACCAAAACCTAAAAAGAAATCAACACGAAAGATTGTGCTCTTATCACTAATCTTTTCGTTGTTAATGATTGCACTTGTTTCTTTTGTGGCAATGGCAATGTTTGGTAATAAATACGAAGAGACACCTGATGTAATCGGGAAATCTGTAAAAGAAGCAGAGCAAATATTCAATAAAAACAACCTGAAATTGGGTAAAATTTCTAGAAGTTATAGTGATAAATATCCTGAAAATGAAATTATTAAGACAACTCCTAATACTGGTGAACGTGTTGAACGTGGTGACAGTGTTGATGTTGTTATATCAAAGGGCCCTGAAAAGGTTAAAATGCCAAATGTCATTGGTTTACCTAAGGAGGAAGCCTTGCAGAAATTAAAATCGTTAGGTCTTAAAGATGTTACGATTGAAAAAGTATATAATAATCAAGCGCCAAAAGGATACATTGCAAATCAAAGTGTAACCGCAAATACTGAAATCGCTATTCATGATTCTAATATTAAACTATATGAATCTTTAGGCATTAAGCAAGTTTATGTAGAAGACTTTGAACATAAATCCTTTAGCAAAGCTAAAAAAGCCTTAGAAGAAAAAGGGTTTAAAGTTGAAAGTAAGGAAGAGTATAGTGACGATATTGATGAGGGTGATGTGATTTCTCAATCTCCTAAAGGAAAATCAGTAGATGAGGGGTCAACGATTTCATTTGTTGTTTCTAAAGGTAAAAAAAGTGACTCATCAGATGTCAAAACGACAACTGAATCGGTAGATGTACCATACACTGGTAAAAATGATAAGTCACAAAAAGTTAAAGTTTATATTAAAGATAAAGATAATGACGGTTCAACTGAAAAAGGTAGTTTCGATATTACTAGTGATCAACGTATAGACATTCCTTTAAGAATTGAAAAAGGAAAAACAGCAAGTTATATTGTTAAAGTTGACGGTAAAACTGTAGCTGAAAAAGAAGTCAGCTATGATGATGTATAAATATAATTGAAGTAAATGTACCGAGGTTTCTATTTGGAAGTCTCGGTATTTTTATGTTGAGATTGCGGTAGTTTTAAAATGCTTCATGTCATCATATACAGGTGAGCATTGTCTATCAATTCTGTATCACTCTCACAATATTTATATCATTTGAAATGATCATTTATATATTAATTTTCCAGTCTTTGATATAATAAATGCAGTAAAATTAATCGAGAGGTGCCATTTTGAAGACAGGTCGAATAGTGAAATCAATTAGTGGGGTATATCAAGTAGACGTTAATGGCGAACGTTTCAATACAAAACCACGAGGATTATTTAGAAAGAAAAAATTTTCACCGGTAGTTGGTGATATAGTGGAATTTGAAGTTCAAAACATTAACGAAGGTTATATTCATCAAGTGTTTGAGCGGGAAAATGAGTTGAAAAGACCACCTGTAAGTAATATAGATACACTAGTAATTGTAATGAGTGCTGTCGAGCCAAATTTTTCAACGCAATTATTAGATCGATTTTTAGTTATTGCACATTCGTATCAGTTAAATGCGAGAATTTTGGTGACTAAAAAAGATAAAACACCAATTGAAAAGCAGTTCGAAATAAATGAGTTGTTGAAAATATATGAAAATATTGGCTATGAGACTGAATTTATTGGAAATGATGATGATCGAAAAAAAATTGTAGAAGCTTGGCCAGCTGGACTTATAGTACTTAGTGGTCAATCAGGTGTCGGTAAGTCCACTTTCTTAAATCATTATCGTCCAGAACTTAATCTTGAGACAAATGATATATCAAAATCATTAAATCGAGGAAAGCATACTACAAGACATGTCGAACTATTCGAACGTCAAAACGGTTATATTGCAGACACACCTGGATTCAGTGCTTTAGATTTTGATCATATAGATAAAGATGAAATAAAAGATTATTTTCTTGAATTAAATCGATATGGTGAAACATGTAAGTTTAGGAATTGTAATCATATCAAAGAACCTAATTGTAATGTTAAGCATCAATTAGAGATAGGGAATATTGCGCAATTTAGATACGACCATTATTTACAACTATTTAATGAAATTTCAAATAGAAAGGTTAGATATTAAATGACAAAACTATATCCATCATTATTATCTGTTGATTTTTTGGATTTACAACATGAATTAAAACGACTTGAAGAAGCAGGCGTCGACGGAGTTCATTTTGATGTTATGGATGGTCAATTTGTGCCTAATATATCTATTGGTTTACCAATATTAGATGCAGTAAGAAAAGGCACAACATTACCTATAGACGTACATTTGATGATTGAAAATCCAGAAAAGTATATTGCATCATTTGCAGAACATGGTGCCGATATGATTTCAATTCATGTCGAATCAACGCCTCATATTCATCGTGCTATTCAAATGATTAAACATTTAGATAAAAAAGCTGGTGTAGTAATTAATCCTGGTACACCAATATCACAAATTGAACCTATTTTAGACATTGTTGATTATGTACTAGTGATGACAGTTAACCCAGGGTTTGGTGGTCAATCATTTATTGATCAATGCGTAGAAAAAATAGCGGGTCTTAATGCTATTAAAATGGAACGTCAATTAAACTTTGATATTGAAGTTGATGGAGGCGTAAATACCGATACAGCGAAAGTTTGTGTTGAAAATGGTGCTACAATGCTAGTAACAGGTTCATTTTTCTTTAAACAAGAGGATTATAAAAAAGTCACACAAGCATTGAAAGGTTGAGTGTATATGCATATAAATTTATTATGTTCTGATCGACACTTGCCGCAAGATATTTGGGCCAAAAGTAATGAAGGTAAATGGGGCGGCGTTGATAGAGGTGCTTTGATTTTATTGAAGCATCAAATTATCCCTTTTTTCTCAGTGGGAGACTTTGATTCAGTCAGTAAAGAAGAACGCCAACTTCTAACAGAACAGTTACAAATCAAACCAGTTCAAGCTGAAAAAGCTGATACGGATTTAGCTTTAGCGGTTGATAAAGCTGTTGCACTTGGATTTGATAGTATTACAATTTATGGTGCAACAGGCGGACGATTAGATCACTTTTTTGGGGCAATTCAGTTATTATTGAAAAAAGCATATTATAAACATGATGTTCATATAGAAGTTATCGATCAACAAAATAAAATTGAATTATTGCCTAAAGGTCAACATACAGTTGAAAAAGATAAGAGTTATCCGTACATTTCATTTATACCGATGACTGATGATGTAGAACTTTCTCTAGCAGGTTTTAAATATAATTTAGCTAGACAAATGCTTAATATAGGTTCTACTTTAACTATTTCAAATGAAATTGAGTCTTTGCAAGCGAAAGTAACTGTACATGATGGGTTGATTTTGCAAATTAGAAGTACAGATTTAAATTAAGTATATTCAAATTTGTGAGGATTTTTAATAAAGTGCATGAGTTATTTAATAAAGTGACGTTTATAGATAGAATTTATAACATAATAATAGATGAATCACGCTGTAATTAATGAAGATTATGGCGTGATTTATTATTGAAAGGAAAATTGTAGGTCCTAGTACATTGATTTATGTGCCAAAATCGATATTGAACCCATAAGTCCAATTTGACAGAGAACCATTATTAAACGTATTAACCAAATTATATTGATAGTTCGAATTTCACTATGAACCATTATGTATTGTTTGGTAACAAAAAAAGAACTAAGAGGTTGAGCTCTTAGTTCTTAAGTAAATGTGTCCTCCACATAAGGTCACATTTTTTATGTGCAATATATTTATTAAACTCTAGTTACTTTACCAGATTTTAAAGCACGTGCAGAAACCCAAACTTTTTTAGGTTTACCGTCAACTAGGATTCTAACTTTTTGAAGGTTAGCGTTCCATCTACGTTTAGTAGAGTTTAAAGCGTGTGAACGTCTGTTACCAGTCGAAGCTTTACGACCTGTTACGAAACATTGTTTACCCATATGAGTACCTCCTTTAATAAATATAAATACACATAACTACTTATATACTTAATTAAGATAGCATAGTTTCATTTGAAAAACAATGAATAATTTTCACATAAAAGTCAAAAATACTGAGTTTTGTGATATAATTGTAGACTGTGAAGTTATGTAGTATGATATTTTAGAGAAATAAGTGAATGAAACATTTAAAATTTTTATTTAATGATACTACATCTATTAAAAGAAAACGCCTATAGATAATCGTCATGAGTGTAAATTCAGTTTACTCAAAATATAATAGGTGATTTAAGCGTAAGTCATTCTGATAAGTTGTACCATTGATATTTTATAAAAATAATCAATGAAACTTAAAGCGTTTATGACTACACTAAGTGGTAAAATTTTAAAAGTGATTAGGGAAAACGAATAATAAACTTTGAAATTTAGGAGGGACAAAGATATGACATTAGAGATTTCAAATGATTACGGTAAAATTGATATTTCAAACGAAGTGATTGCTTCGGTTGTAGGTGGAAAGGCCGTTGAATGTTATGGTATTGTAGGTATGGCATCTAGACAACAAGTTAGAGATGGTATTGCGGAAATACTAGGACATGAAAATTATGCTAAAGGCATCAAAGTAACTGAAAATAATGGCGTAGTGGATATAGATATGTACATTATTGTAAGTTACGGTGTGAAAATATCTGAAGTTGCCAATAATGTACAATCAACAGTGAAATATACTTTGGAAAAATCACTTAATGTATCAGTAAATTCAATCAATATATATGTACAAGGTGTACGTGTGAATAATACAGGCAAGAAAGCTTAGGAGGACAACTTGAAATGATTAGCAAAATTAATGGTAAATTATTTGCCGATATGATTATACAAGGGGCACAAAATTTATCTAACAATGCAGATTTGGTAGATTCTTTGAATGTGTATCCAGTGCCAGATGGTGATACAGGAACAAATATGAATCTTACTATGACTTCAGGTCGCGAAGAAGTAGAGAATAATTTGTCGAAAAATATCGGCGAATTAGGTAAAACATTCTCGAAAGGTTTACTAATGGGTGCAAGAGGTAACTCTGGTGTCATCTTGTCACAATTATTCAGAGGATTTTGTAAAAATATTGAAAGTGAATCTGAAATTAATTCAAAATTGTTAGCTGAAAGTTTTCAAGCTGTTATGAAACCAGTTGAAGGTACAATACTTACAGTTGCAAAAGATGCTGCGCAAGCTGCAATAGAAAAAGCAAATAATACTGAAGATTGTATAGAATTAATGGAGTACATTATTGTAAAAGCCAATGAATCACTTGAAAACACACCAAACTTATTAGCTGTACTTAAAGAAGTTGGTGTTGTTGATAGTGGCGGTAAAGGTTTGTTATGCGTTTACGAAGGATTCTTAAAAGCGCTTAAAGGTGAAAAAGTTGAAGCCAAAGTTGCAAAGATAGATAAAGATGAATTTGTACATGATGAACATGATTTCCATGGTGTAATTAATACTGAAGATATTATTTATGGCTATTGTACTGAAATGATGGTTCGTTTTGGAAAGAATAAAAAAGCCTTTGATGAACAAGAATTCAGGCAAGATATGAGTCAATTTGGTGATTCTTTATTAGTCATTAATGATGAAGAAATTGTGAAAGTTCACGTGCATACCGAATACCCAGGTAAAGTGTTTAATTATGGTCAACAATATGGTGAATTAATTAAACTTAAGGTTGAAAATATGAGAGAACAGCACCGTGAAGTGATTCGAAAAGAACAGCACACAGCTAAACCGAAAATGGAAACGGTTGAAACAGCAATTATTACTATTTCTATGGGTGAAGGTATTTCAGAGATATTTAAATCAATGGGTGCCACACATATCATTAGTGGTGGACAAACGATGAATCCTTCTACAGAAGATATCGTTAAAGTCATTGAACAATCAAAATGTAAACGTGCAATTATTTTACCGAATAATAAAAATATCTTAATGGCAAGTGAACAAGCAGCGAGTATTGTTGATGCAGAAGCTGTTGTTATTCCAACGAAATCTATTCCTCAAGGTATAAGCGCACTATTCCAATATGATGTGGACGCAACACTTGAAGAAAATAAAGCGCAAATGGCTGATTCAGTAAATAACGTTAAATCTGGTTCATTAACGTACGCTGTTCGTGATACGAAAATTGATGGCGTTGAGATTAAAAAAGACGCGTTTATGGGCTTGATTGAAGATAAGATTGTAAGCAGCCAAAGTGATCAATTAACAACGGTTACTGAGTTGTTAAATGAGATGTTAGCAGAAGATAGTGAAATATTGACTGTGATTATTGGTCAAGATGCAGAGCAAGCAGTTACAGATAACATGATAAACTGGATCGAAGAGCAATATCCAGATGTAGAAGTGGAAGTTCATGAAGGTGGACAACCAATTTATCAATATTTCTTTTCAGTAGAATAAAAATTTAAAATAAAAAACTACCAATGATAAATCATCAGTTGGTAGTTTTTTATTTTGCTATTTTAGTGATATTGCGGGTTAAAAGTATCGTTCTCGAGTTGCTAACAATGTCATGTTCAACTTAGTCATGATAAAATAAATAACATACTAAATGATACGTAAAATCAAATAAAACATAGGTGATTTATTTTGGCTAAAGTAAACTTAATAGAAAGTCCATATTCTCTTTTACAATTAAAAGGTATAGGTCCTAAGAAAATAGAAGTATTGCAACAACTAAATATTCATACAGTGGAAGATCTTGTTCTTTATTTGCCAACTAGATATGAAGATAATACAGTGATTGATTTGAATCAAGCAGAAGATCAATCTAACGTTACGATAGAAGGACAAGTATATACAGCTCCAGTAGTTGCATTTTTTGGAAGAAATAAATCAAAATTAACCGTTCATTTAATGGTAAATAATATTGCTGTCAAATGTATTTTTTTCAATCAACCGTATTTAAAAAAGAAAATCGAATTAAATCAAACTATAACTGTTAAAGGTAAGTGGAATAGGGTTAAACAGGAAATTACTGGTAATAGGGTTTTCTTTAATTCACAAGGGACACAAACTCAAGAAAACGCAGATGTTCAATTAGAACCAGTCTATCGTATTAAGGAAGGTATTAAACAAAAGCAAATACGAGACCAAATTAGACAAGCGTTAAATGATGTGACAATTCATGAATGGTTAACTGATGAACTAAGAGAAAAATATAAATTAGAGACCTTGGACTTTACTTTGAACACATTACATCATCCTAAAAGTAAAGAGGATTTATTACGTGCTCGTAGAACCTATGCATTTACTGAACTGTTTTTATTCGAATTACGTATGCAATGGCTAAATAGATTAGAAAAGTCATCTGACGAAGCAATTGAAATTGATTATGACATAGACCAAGTTAAATCATTTATTGATCGTTTACCTTTTGAACTAACTGAAGCACAGAAATCCAGTGTTAATGAAATTTTTAGAGATTTAAAAGCACCAATACGTATGCATCGATTACTTCAAGGTGATGTAGGTTCAGGAAAAACAGTAGTTGCTGCAATTTGTATGTATGCGTTAAAAACTGCTGGTTATCAATCAGCATTGATGGTACCAACTGAAATTTTAGCAGAGCAACATGCTGAAAGTTTAATGGCTTTATTTGGAGATTCTATGAACGTTGCATTGTTAACTGGGTCAGTAAAAGGTAAGAAACGAAAGATACTTTTAGAACAACTTGAAAATGGTACGATTGATTGTTTAATTGGAACCCATGCTTTGATTCAAGATGATGTGATTTTCCATAATGTTGGTTTAGTAATTACAGATGAACAACATCGATTTGGTGTGAATCAACGCCAGCTTTTAAGAGAAAAAGGTGCAATGACGAATGTGTTATTTATGACAGCAACGCCGATACCAAGAACACTAGCAATATCAGTTTTTGGTGAGATGGATGTGTCTTCAATTAAACAATTACCAAAAGGTCGTAAACCTATCATTACTACTTGGGCAAAGCATGAGCAATACGATAAAGTTTTGATGCAAATGACCTCAGAGTTGAAAAAAGGTCGTCAAGCATATGTCATTTGCCCGCTAATAGAAAGTTCTGAGCATCTCGAAGATGTTCAAAATGTTGTCGCATTGTACGAGTCTTTACAACAGTATTATGGTGTTTCCCGTGTAGGGTTATTGCATGGTAAGTTATCTGCCGATGAAAAAGATGAGGTCATGCAAAAGTTTAGTAATCATGAGATAAATGTTTTAGTTTCTACTACTGTTGTTGAAGTAGGTGTTAATGTACCGAATGCAACTTTTATGATGATTTATGATGCGGATCGCTTTGGATTATCAACTTTACATCAGTTACGCGGTCGTGTAGGTAGAAGTGACCAGCAAAGTTACTGTGTTTTAATTGCATCCCCTAAAACAGAAACAGGAATTGAAAGAATGACAATTATGACACAAACAACGGATGGATTTGAATTGAGTGAACGAGACTTAGAAATGCGTGGTCCTGGAGATTTCTTTGGTGTTAAACAAAGTGGATTGCCAGATTTCTTAGTTGCCAATTTAGTTGAAGATTATCGTATGTTAGAAGTTGCTCGTGATGAAGCAGCTGAACTTATTCAATCTGGCGTATTCTTTGAAAATACGTATCAACATTTACGTCATTTTGTTGAAGAAAATTTATTACATCGTAGTTTTGACTAATTGCCATGCTGATTTGTCAATTTGAGTGCAACACTTCGTTAATTGAGTGATATGACACTTGAACTATTTAAATGTAAAGTGGTATTTTAACAATTTATAAATTTTCGACTAAATAATAGCTAAATATTACAGTTATTTGTTGAGTCGGTTAAATAGAAAGTGTTATGATATGTGAGGAATGTTTAAGACTAGGTACTAAAAAATGAGGGGTGAGACGTTGAAACTAAAGAAAGATAAACGTAGAGAAGCAATCAGACAACAAATTGATAGCAATCCCTTCATCACAGACCATGAACTAAGCGACTTATTTCAAGTGAGTATACAAACAATTCGTTTAGATCGCACTTATTTAAACATACCAGAATTAAGGAAGCGTATTAAATTAGTTGCTGAAAAGAATTATGACCAAATAAGTTCTATTGAAGAACAAGAATTTATTGGTGATTTGATTCAAGTCAATCCAAATGTTAAAGCGCAATCAATTTTAGAT
This sequence comes from Staphylococcus sp. T93, assembly GCF_016743875.1. Classification (NCBI taxonomy): domain Bacteria; kingdom Bacillati; phylum Bacillota; class Bacilli; order Caryophanales; family Staphylococcaceae; genus Staphylococcus; species Staphylococcus sp. T93. The sequence goes on from NZ_CP068247.1 coordinate 659,444, forward strand.
ATTACATCGGATTCTGTTTTTCATAAAACTGGAATTGCGCGTGGTCATGTGCTGTTTGCTCAGGCAAATTCGTTATGTGTTGCGCTAATTAAGCAACCAACAGTTTTAACTCATGAGAGTAGCATTCAATTTATTGAAAAAGTAAAATTAAATGATACGGTAAGAGCAGAAGCACGAGTTGTAAATCAAACTGCAAAACATTATTACGTCGAAGTAAAGTCATATGTTAAACATACATTAGTTTTCAAAGGAAATTTTAAAATGTTTTATGATAAGCGAGGATAAAATTATGGTTAAATTAGCAATTGATATGATGGGTGGCGACAATGCGCCTGATATCGTATTAGAAGCCGTACAAAAGGCTGTTGAAGACTTTAAAGATCTAGAAATTATACTTTTCGGTGACGAAAAAAAGTATAATCTGAACCATGAACGAATCGAATTTAGACATTGTTCTGAAAAGATTGAAATGGAAGATGAGCCTGTTAGAGCGATTAAACGTAAAAAAGATAGCTCAATGGTAAAAATGGCTGAAGCTGTGAAATCTGGTGAAGCAGATGGATGTGTGTCAGCAGGTAATACTGGTGCTTTAATGTCAGCTGGTTTATTCATTGTTGGACGTATTAAAGGTGTAGCTAGACCGGCTTTAGTAGTAACATTGCCAACGATTGATGGAAAAGGTTTTGTCTTTTTAGACGTTGGTGCAAATGCTGATGCTAAACCTGAACACTTATTACAGTATGCGCAACTAGGGGATATTTATGCTCAAAAAATTAGAGGTATTGATAATCCGAAAATCTCATTATTAAATATAGGAACCGAGCCAGCTAAAGGTAATAGTTTAACGAAAAAATCATATGAGTTATTAAATCATGATCATTCATTGAATTTTGTTGGGAATATTGAAGCGAAGACATTAATGGATGGCGATACAGATGTTGTAGTTACCGATGGCTATACTGGGAACATGGTCCTTAAAAATTTAGAAGGTACTGCAAAATCAATCGGTAAAATGTTAAAAGATACGATTATGAGTAGTACTAAAAATAAATTAGCAGGTGCAATATTGAAGAAAGATTTAGCTGAATTCGCTAAAAAGATGGATTACTCAGAATACGGTGGTTCCGTATTATTAGGATTGGAAGGTACTGTAGTTAAAGCACACGGTAGTTCAAATGCTAAAGCTTTTTATTCTGCAATTAGACAAGCGAAAATCGCAGGAGAACAAAATATTGTACAAACAATGAAAGAGACTGTAGGTGAATCAAATGAGTAAAACAGCAATTATTTTTCCGGGACAAGGTGCCCAAAAAGTTGGTATGGCGCAAGATTTGTTTAACAACAATGATCAAGCAACTGAAATTTTAACTTCAGCAGCGAACACATTAGACTTTGATATTTTAGAGACAATGTTTACTGATGAAGAAGGTAAATTGGGTGAAACTGAAAACACACAACCAGCTTTATTGACGCATAGTTCGGCATTATTAGCAGCGCTAAAAAATTTGAATCCTGATTTTACTATGGGGCATAGTTTAGGTGAATATTCAAGTTTAGTTGCAGCTGACGTATTATCATTTGAAGATGCAGTTAAAATTGTTAGAAAACGTGGTCAATTAATGGCGCAAGCATTTCCTACTGGTGTAGGAAGCATGGCTGCAGTATTGGGATTAGATTTTGATAAAGTCGATGAAATTTGTAAGTCATTATCATCTGATGACAAAATAATTGAACCAGCAAACATTAATTGCCCAGGTCAAATTGTTGTTTCAGGTCACAAAGCTTTAATTGATGAGCTAGTAGAAAAAGGTAAATCATTAGGTGCAAAACGTGTCATGCCTTTAGCAGTATCTGGACCATTCCATTCATCGCTAATGAAAGTGATTGAAGAAGATTTTTCAAGTTACATTAATCAATTTGAATGGCGTGATGCTAAGTTTCCTGTAGTTCAAAATGTAAATGCGCAAGGTGAAACTGACAAAGAAGTAATTAAATCTAATATGGTCAAGCAATTATATTCACCAGTACAATTCATTAACTCAACAGAATGGCTAATAGACCAAGGTGTTGATCATTTTATTGAAATTGGTCCTGGAAAAGTTTTATCTGGCTTAATTAAAAAAATAAATAGAGATGTTAAGTTAACATCAATTCAAACTTTAGAAGATGTGAAAGGATGGAATGAAAATGACTAAGAGTGCTTTAGTAACAGGTGCATCAAGAGGAATTGGACGTAGTATTGCGTTACAATTAGCAGAAGAAGGATATAATGTAGCAGTAAACTATGCAGGCAGCAAAGAGAAAGCTGAAGCAGTAGTCGAAGAAATCAAAGCTAAAGGTGTTGACAGTTTTGCGATTCAAGCAAATGTTGCCGATGCTGATGAAGTTAAAGCAATGATTAAAGAAGTAGTTAGCCAATTTGGTTCTTTAGATGTTTTAGTAAATAATGCAGGTATTACTCGCGATAATTTATTAATGCGTATGAAAGAACAAGAGTGGGATGATGTTATTGACACAAACTTAAAAGGTGTATTTAACTGTATCCAAAAAGCAACACCACAAATGTTAAGACAACGTAGTGGTGCTATCATCAATTTATCAAGTGTTGTTGGAGCAGTAGGTAATCCGGGACAAGCAAACTATGTTGCAACAAAAGCAGGTGTTATTGGTTTAACTAAATCTGCGGCGCGTGAATTAGCATCTCGTGGTATCACTGTAAATGCAGTTGCACCTGGTTTTATTGTTTCTGATATGACAGATGCTTTAAGTGATGAGCTTAAAGAACAAATGTTGACTCAAATTCCGTTAGCACGTTTTGGTCAAGACACAGATATTGCTAATACAGTAGCGTTCTTAGCATCAGACAAAGCAAAATATATTACAGGTCAAACAATCCATGTAAATGGTGGAATGTACATGTAATATATTTGAGCTAAAGCTCATTGACGCAGTGGTTGACTGGTCATCCAATGGAGAATTGTCTGACCTAGTCAACTTTGCGGGGGAAATTCTAAGCAACCTAGATAAGGTTCCAGAATTTCTCCCTAAGAAACACTAATCAATAAATTGATAAGTGTTTCTAAAATTTCTACTTGTTTTTTAGAATTTAAAATGGGAAAATATAGTAGTCTATGTATAGGCATTTTTAAAGGAGGTGAATCGACGTGGAAAATTTCGATAAAGTAAAAGATATCATCGTTGACCGTTTAGGTGTAGACGCTGATAAAGTAACTGAAGATGCATCTTTCAAAGATGATTTAGGCGCTGACTCACTTGATATCGCTGAATTAGTAATGGAATTAGAAGACGAGTTTGGTACTGAAATTCCTGATGAAGAAGCTGAAAAAATCAACACTGTTGGTGATGCTGTTAAATTTATTAACAGTCTTGAAAAATAATAAATCTTACATCTGGGTCGTCAGTATTGTCGACTCAGTTTTTTTCTTTAATTATCAATAGTTTTAACGTAAAATTAAAGATGATTCAAGAGCAACACATAAAGGAGATAAAATAATGTCTAAACAAAAGAAAAGTGAGATAGTTAATCGTTTTAGAAAGCGCTTTGATACTAAAATGACAGAGTTAGGCTTTACTTATCAAAATATTGATTTATACCAACAAGCATTTTCGCATTCGAGTTTTATTAATGATTTTAATATGAATCGTTTAGACCATAATGAGCGTTTAGAGTTTTTGGGTGATGCGGTATTAGAATTGACGGTTTCACGATATTTATTTGATAAACATCCCAACTTGCCAGAAGGGAATTTAACAAAAATGCGTGCCACTATTGTATGTGAGCCCTCACTTGTAATATTTGCGAATAAAATTGGATTGAACGAAATGATTTTACTTGGTAAAGGTGAAGAGAAAACAGGGGGACGTACAAGACCATCATTAATATCAGATGCATTCGAAGCATTTATTGGGGCATTGTATTTGGATCAAGGACTAGATATAGTTTGGAAATTTGCTGAGAAAGTCATTTTCCCACATGTAGAACAAAATGAGTTATTAGGCGTGGTAGATTTTAAAACACAATTCCAAGAATATGTGCACCAGCAAAATAAAGGTGATGTAACCTATAATTTAATAAAAGAAGAGGGACCGGCACATCATCGTCTATTCACTTCAGAAGTTATTCTGCAAGGGGAAGCAATAGCTGAAGGTAAAGGGAAAACGAAAAAAGAATCAGAACAACGTGCTGCTGAAAGTGCCTATAAGCAATTAAAACAAATTAAATAGAAATTTATATGATACGACATATAGGTGTTCGATTTAGGATTTAAGGAAGAATTTTTAATATTTTATGGAACAACTTCGAAATTTAATATACAAATACTAAAATATCGTATACATGTGTTCTTTAAAATTGTGATAAGGAGTTTAGGATGGTTTATTTAAAATCAATAGATGCCATTGGATTTAAGTCTTTTGCAGATCAAACCAATGTTCAATTCGATAAAGGTGTAACTGCAATTGTTGGTCCAAATGGAAGCGGTAAAAGTAATATTACAGATGCTATTAAATGGGTGTTGGGTGAACAATCGGCTAAATCATTACGTGGCTCAAAAATGGAAGATATTATCTTCTCAGGTGCAGAACATCGCAAAGCTCAAAATTATGCTGAAGTACAGTTAAGATTAGATAATCATTCTAAAAAGCTCAGTGTTGATGAAAACGAAGTTATTGTAACAAGAAGATTGTATCGAAGTGGTGAAAGTGAGTACTACATAAATAATGACCGTGCAAGATTAAAAGATATTGCCGATTTATTTTTAGATTCTGGATTGGGAAAAGAAGCGTATAGCATTATCTCGCAAGGTAGAGTTGATGAAATACTAAATGCTAAACCAATTGATAGACGTCAAATTATTGAAGAATCGGCTGGTGTACTTAAATATAAAAAACGTAAGGCTGAATCATTAAATAAACTTGACCAAACAGAAGATAATTTAACGAGAGTAGAAGACATTTTATATGATTTGGAAGGTCGCGTAGAACCTCTAAAAGAGGAGGCAGCTATAGCTAAAGAATATAAGACACTTTCACATCAAATGAAACATAGTGACATTGTAGTTACAGTGCACGATATTGATCAATATACAAATGACAATAGACAATTAGATCAACGTTTAAATGATTTACAAGGCCAACAAGCAAATAAAGAAGCTGACAAGCAACGTTTAAGCCAACAAATTCAACAATATAAAGGTAAACGTCATCAACTTGATAATGATGTTGAATCGCTTAATTATCAATTAGTAAAAGCTACGGAAGCCTTTGAAAAATATACGGGACAATTAAATGTTTTGGAAGAACGTAAGAAAAATCAATCTGAAACAAATGCACGATATGAAGAAGAACAAGAAAATTTAATGGAGCTTTTAGAAAATATATCAAATGAGATTTCTGAAGCTCAAGATACTTATAAGTCTCTGAAAAGTAAACAAAAAGAACTCAATGCTGTCATTCGTGAACTTGAAGAACAACTATATGTTTCAGACGAAGCACATGATGAAAAATTGGAAGAAATTAAAAACGAATACTATACATTAATGTCAGAGCAATCAGATGTTAACAATGATATTCGTTTTTTAAAGCATACTATAGAAGAGAATGAGGCTAAAAAATCAAGACTAGATTCTCGATTAGTTGAAGTTTTTGAGCAATTGAAAGATATTCAGGGTCAAATAAAAACGACAAAAAAAGAATATCAACAGACCAACAAAGAACTTTCTGCTGTAGATAAAGAAATTAAAAATATAGAAAAAGACCTCACTGATACAAAAAAAGCACAAAATGAATACGAAGAGAAATTGTATCAAGCATATCGATATACCGAAAAAATGAAAACACGTATTGATAGTTTGGCAACGCAAGAGGAAGAATATACTTATTTTTTCAATGGCGTCAAACATATTTTGAAAGCTAAAAATAAAGAATTAAAGGGTATTTATGGTGCAGTTGCGGAAATTATTGATGTGCCATCTAAATTAACTCAGGCAATTGAAACAGCATTAGGTGCTTCATTACAACATGTCATTGTAGATTCAGAAAAAGATGGACGCCAGGCTATTCAATTTTTAAAAGAACGTAATTTAGGTCGTGCGACGTTTTTACCATTAAATGTTATACAGAGTAGAGTGGTAGCGACTGATATTAAATCTATTGCTAAAGAGGCAAACGGATTTATTAGTATCGCTTCGGAAGCAGTTAAAGTAGCACCAGAATATCAAAATATTATCGGGAATTTATTAGGTAATACGATTATCGTTGATCATTTAAAGCATGCAAATGAATTGGCACGTGCGATTAAATATCGAACTCGTATTGTTACTTTGGAAGGTGATATTGTAAATCCTGGTGGTTCTATGACTGGTGGTGGCGCTCGTAAGTCAAAAAGTATTCTGTCTCAAAAAGACGAGTTGACAACAATGAGACACCAATTAGAAGATTACTTGCGTCAAACAGAATCATTTGAACAACAATTTAAAGAGTTGAAGATAAAAAGTGATCAATTAAGTGAACTGTATTTTGAAAAAAGTCAAAAGCATAATACACTTAAAGAGCAAGTGCATCATTTTGAAATGGAGCTCGATAGATTAACTACACAAGAAACACAAATAAAAAATGATCATGAAGAATTCGAATTTGAAAAAAATGATGGTTATACGAGTGACAAAAGTCGACAAACTTTGAGTGAAAAAGAAACTTATCTAGAAAGTATTAAAGCATCTTTAAAACGACTAGAAGATGAAATTGAACGCTACACAAAACTTTCTAAAGAAGGTAAGGAAAGCGTTACTAAAACACAACAAACCTTACATCAGAAACAATCTGATCTTGCTGTGGTTAAAGAGCGTATTAAAACACAACAACAGACAATAGATCGATTAAATAATCAAAATCAACAAACTAAACATCAATTAAAAGATGTTAAAGAAAAAATTGCATTCTTTAATTCGGATGAAGTGATGGGCGAACAAGCTTTTCAAAATATTAAAGATCAAATTAATGGTCAACAAGAAACGAGAACACGCTTATCAGATGAATTAGATAAATTGAAACAACAACGTATTGAGTTGAATGAACAAATCGATGCGCAAGAAGCTAAACTACAAGTTTGTCACCAAGATATTTTAGCTATCGAAAATCACTACCAAGATATTAAAGCTGAACAATCAAAGCTAGATGTATTAATTCATCATGCGATAGATCATTTAAATGATGAATATCAATTGACTGTTGAACGTGCGAAATCTGAATATACGAGTGATGAATCGATTGACGCATTACGTAAAAAAGTTAAGTTAATGAAGATGTCGATTGATGAACTAGGTCCTGTAAACTTAAATGCAATTGAACAATTTGAAGAGTTAAATGAACGTTATACATTTTTAAGTGAACAACGTACAGATCTTCGTAAAGCTAAAGAAACATTAGAGCAAATTATAAGTGAAATGGATCAAGAGGTTACTGAAAGATTTAAAGAAACTTTCCATGCTATTCAAGGACATTTTACAGCTGTGTTCAAACAATTGTTTGGTGGAGGCGATGCAGAATTGCAATTAACTGAAGCCGATTATTTAACAGCTGGTATTGATATTGTGGTACAACCACCGGGTAAAAAGTTGCAACATTTATCGTTACTGAGTGGTGGTGAGCGTGCATTAACTGCTATTGCTTTACTATTTGCAATTTTAAAAGTAAGATCTGCACCTTTTGTTATATTAGATGAGGTTGAAGCTGCACTAGATGAAGCAAATGTTATTAGATACGCAAAATATTTAAATGAGTTATCAGACGAAACACAATTCATTGTTATTACACACCGTAAAGGAACAATGGAATTTGCAGATAGGTTATACGGTGTAACAATGCAAGAATCAGGTGTTACTAAACTTGTGAGTGTGAATTTAAATACAATAGATGATGTGTTGAAGGAGGAGCAATAATGAGCTTTTTTAAACGCTTAAAAGATAAGTTTGCAACAAATAAAGAAAATGAAGAAGTTAAATCCTTAACAGAAGAACAAGGTCAAGACAAATTAGAAGATACACATTCTGAAGGTTCAACGCAGGACGCAAATGATTTAGCAGAAAATGCTGAAGTGAAAAAGAAGCCACGCAAGTTGAGTGAAGCGGATTTTGATGACGATGGCTTAATATCAATTGAAGATTTTGAAGAAATTGAAGCTCAAAAAATGGGTGCTAAATTTAAAGCAGGACTCGAAAAATCTCGTCAAAATTTCCAAGAACAATTAAATAATTTGATAGCGAGATATCGTAAAGTAGATGAAGACTTTTTTGAAGCTTTAGAAGAAATGTTAATCACTGCAGACGTCGGTTTTAATACAGTGATGACGTTAACTGAAGAATTACGTATGGAAGCACAACGACGTAATATTCAAGATACTGAAGATTTGCGTGAAGTCATTGTTGAAAAGATCGTAGAGATTTACCATCAAGAAGATGATAATTCAGAAGCTATGAACTTAGAAGATGGTCGTTTAAATGTCATTTTAATGGTTGGTGTGAATGGTGTTGGTAAAACAACAACAATTGGAAAATTAGCTTACCGATATAAAATGGAAGGTAAAAAAGTAATGTTAGCTGCGGGCGATACTTTTAGAGCGGGTGCTATTGATCAATTGAAAGTTTGGGGCGAACGTGTTGGTGTAGACGTAATTAGCCAAAGTGAAGGTTCTGATCCAGCTGCTGTTATGTATGATGCGATTAATGCCGCTAAAAACAAAGGTGTTGATATTTTAATCTGTGATACCGCTGGACGTTTACAAAATAAAACAAATCTAATGCAAGAATTAGAAAAAGTTAAGCGTGTAATTAATCGAGCAGTGCCAGATGCGCCTCATGAAGCATTACTATGTTTAGATGCTACAACTGGTCAGAATGCGTTGTCACAAGCTAGAAACTTTAAAGAAGTAACAAATGTTACAGGTATTGTATTAACGAAATTAGATGGTACAGCCAAAGGTGGTATCGTATTAGCCATTCGTAATGAATTGCACATCCCAGTTAAATATGTAGGTTTAGGTGAGCAATTAGATGACTTACAACCATTTAACCCTGAAAGTTATGTCTACGGCTTATTCGCTGATATGATTGAACAAAATGAAGAAATAACAACAGTTGAAAATGATCAAATTGTAACAGAAGAAAAGGACGATAATCATGGGTCAAAATGATTTAGTTAAAACGTTACGAATGAATTATTTGTTTGATTTTTATCAATCCTTATTGACGAATAAACAACGTAATTATTTGGAATTATTTTATCTTGAAGATTATTCTTTAAGTGAAATCGCAGATACTTTTAATGTGAGTAGACAAGCAGTTTATGATAATATAAGAAGAACTGGCGATTTAGTTGAAGATTATGAAAAGAAATTGGAATTATACCAGAAATTTGAGCAACGCCGAGAAATATATGATGAAATGAAACAACATTTAAGTAATCCAGAACAAATACAACGTTATATTCAACAATTAGAAGACTTAGAATAGATATAAATTGAGGGAGGACATCGATATGGCATTTGAAGGGTTATCAGAACGCTTGCAAGCGACGATGCAAAAAATGCGTGGTAAGGGTAAACTTACTGAAGCTGATATAAAGATAATGATGCGTGAAGTAAGATTAGCGTTACTTGAGGCTGACGTAAACTTTAAAGTGGTAAAAGAATTTATTAAAACAGTATCAGAACGCGCATTAGGTTCCGATGTAATGCAATCATTAACACCAGGGCAACAAGTTATTAAAATAGTTCAAGATGAATTAACGCAGTTGATGGGTGGAGAAAATACGTCGATTAATATGTCAAATAAACCACCTACTGTTGTTATGATGGTTGGTTTACAAGGTGCTGGTAAAACAACAACTGCAGGTAAATTAGCATTATTGATGCGTAAAAAATACAACAAAAAACCTATGTTAGTTGCAGCAGATATTTATCGTCCAGCAGCGATAAATCAATTACAAACAGTAGGGAAACAAATTGATATTCCTGTATACAGTGAAGGAGATCAAGTAAAGCCACAACAAATTGTAACTAATGCATTAAAACATGCTAAAGAAGAACATTTAGACTTTGTAATCATTGATACAGCAGGTCGATTACACATCGATGAAGCATTGATGAACGAATTAAAAGAAGTAAAAGACATTGCTAAACCAAACGAAATTATGTTAGTTGTCGATTCAATGACGGGTCAAGATGCTGTCAATGTTGCAGAATCTTTTGACGATCAACTTGATGTCACAGGTGTTACCTTAACTAAATTAGATGGTGATACACGTGGTGGTGCAGCTTTATCTATTCGTTCGGTGACACAAAAACCAATTAAATTTGTTGGTATGAGTGAAAAGTTAGATGGTTTAGAGCTATTCCATCCTGAACGTATGGCATCACGTATTTTAGGTATGGGTGATGTGTTAAGTTTAATTGAAAAAGCGCAACAAGATGTGGATCAAGAAAAAGCAAAAGATTTAGAGAAAAAGATGCGTGAGTCATCGTTTACTTTAGATGATTTTTTAGAACAACTTGATCAGGTGAAAAATCTAGGACCACTGGATGATATTATGAAAATGATTCCAGGTATGAATAAAATGAAAGGGCTAGATAAGCTTAATATGAGTGAAAAGCAAATTGATCATATTAAAGCGATTATCCAGTCAATGACGCCGGCTGAAAGAAACAATCCAGACACATTGAATGTATCACGTAAAAAGCGTATTGCTAAAGGGTCTGGTCGTTCATTACAAGAAGTCAATCGTTTGATGAAACAATTTAACGATATGAAGAAAATGATGAAACAGTTCACTGGTGGCGGTAAAGGTAAAAAAGGTAAACGCAATCAAATGCAAAATATGTTAAAAGGTATGAATTTACCGTTTTAATGTTTAATATAACACGCTGATTTTTGTTGCAATGAGATGTGCATCCCGAAAGTTATACTAAAGAATATAACTTTATGGGGTGCATATTTTTAGATACACAATAATAATTAAAAACTGAAATTGCTGATTTGCTAGAACATGAGGTTATTGTTGCTAATATTAATAAGTTATATTGGGGGAACGTGTGCGGTAGAAGTGGTACCATTCATGTCCTTACGAGATAAATTAACTTAACACGTAGGTGGTGAAATTTACTATGAATTTTTATAACCTATTAACAGTCTAATTTAGTAATCACATAGTTATTATTGTAAGAAAAAGGTTCAATAATTTTCCTGGTAAAGAAAAAACTCTTTACAAACATTCATACACCTGTTAATATTATTTCTTGTAGAAAATAAAAATTAAAACATGACTTAAAGGAGATTTTATAAATGGCAGTTAAAATTCGTTTAACACGTTTAGGTTCAAAAAGAAATCCATTCTATCGTATCGTAGTAGCAGATGCTCGTTCTCCACGTGACGGACGTATCATCGAACAAATCGGTACTTATAACCCAACGAGCGCTAATGCTCCAGAAATTAAAGTTGACGAAGCGTTAGCTTTAAAATGGTTAAATGATGGTGCGAAACCAACTGATACAGTTCACAATATCTTATCAAAAGAAGGTATTATGAAAAAATTTGACGAACAAAAGAAAGCTAAGTAATTTAGCGTAAAATTGTTCTAACAATAAGAATAACTCGTTTACACTGACAGTTATTACTCAATGATACGTTGGGAATATCACATGTTAGTAATATAGAACGTATTGGGTACCATAATGGTGCCCTTTTTCTTTGAATTATTTTCAATTAAAATAGAAGTGTTCAAAGCATAGAGTTGGAGGTAATAGAATGAGAGTTGAAGTTGGTCAAATTGTTAACACACATGGTATTAAAGGTGAAATTAAAGTAAAATCCAATTCAGACTTTACAGACGTTCGTTTTCAACCCGGTCAAGTGCTGACAGTTGTGCATAACAATAACGACCTTGAATATACTGTTAAGTCACATAGAGTGCATAAAGGGCTTCATATGCTTACATTTGAAGGTATTAATAATATTAATGATATTGAGCATTTAAAAGGGAGTTCTATTTATCAAGAGCGTGATCATGAAGATATCGTACTTGAGGAAAATGAATTTTATTATTCAGATATTATAGGATGTACAGTTTTTGATGATCAAGAAACACCAATAGGTCGTGTAATTAATATATTTGAAACAGGTGCGAATGATGTGTGGGTGATTAAAGGATCTAAAGAATATTTGATTCCTTATATTGCTGATGTTGTAAAAGAAGTGGATGTTGAAAATAAAAAAATTATCATCACGCCAATGGAAGGATTGTTGGATTAATGAAAATTGATTATTTAACTTTATTTCCTGAAATGTTTGATGGTGTTTTAAATCATTCAATTATGAAACGTGCCCAAGAAAACAATAAATTACAAATCAATACGGTTAATTTTAGAGATTATGCAATTAACAAGCACAACCAAGTAGATGATTATCCGTATGGTGGCGGACAAGGTATGGTGTTAAAGCCTGAACCTGTTTTTAATGCGATGGAAGACTTAGATGTCACAGAACAAACACGCGTTATTTTAATGTGTCCACAAGGCGAGCCATTTTCACATCAGAAAGCTGTTGAATTAAGCAAGGCCGACCACATCGTTTTCATATGCGGACATTATGAAGGTTACGATGAACGTATCCGAACACATCTTGTCACAGATGAAATATCAATGGGTGACTATGTTTTAACTGGTGGAGAATTGCCAGCGATGACCATGACTGATGCTATTGTTAGACTGATTCCAGGTGTTTTAGGTAATGAACAGTCACATCAAGACGATTCATTTTCAGATGGGTTATTAGAGTTTCCGCAATATACACGTCCGCGTGAATTTAAGGGTCTAACAGTTCCAGATGTTTTATTGTCTGGAAATCATGCCAATATTGATGCATGGAGACATGAGCAAAAGTTGATCCGCACATATAATAAAAGACCTGACTTAATTGAAAAATATCCATTAACTAATGCAGATAAGCAAATATTAGAAAGATATAAAATAGGATTGAAAAAAGGTTAGTATTGTGCTAACATAATCTGAGTGTGGAAACACTAAAATCACTATGATCCGCTGCTATATATTTGTCGAGGCAAGAACATAGGTTGAAGAGGAGAATTTATAATGACAAATCACAAATTAATCGAAGCAGTAACTAAATCACAATTACGTACAGACTTACCAAGTTTCCGTCCTGGTGATACTTTACGTGTACACGTACGTATCATTGAGGGTACTCGTGAGCGTATCCAAGTATTCGAAGGCGTTGTAATTAAACGTCGTGGCGGTGGCGTTTCTGAAACGTTTACAGTTCGTAAAATTTCATCAGGTGTTGGCGTGGAACGTACATTCCCATTACACACACCAAAAATTGAAAAAATCGAAGTTAAACGTCGTGGTAAAGTACGTCGTGCTAAATTATATTACTTACGTAGTTTACGTGGTAAAGCTGCTAGAATCCAAGAAATTCGTTAATCAGCATTTAAACAAAGCTATGTATGAGTCAAATTCGACTCAAACAATAAAGCCATCTAGGTCACTTTTATGGAGTGATATAGATGGCTTTTTTTGCTGTTTAGTTAATGTAAAGTTGATAATGTAATTGTTTATTCCTTCTCTATTCATAACGTGTTTGCTCAAAATGGTTATATAAACAAAAATCTACTAAGTGCCATTGAAAAGGACTTAGTAGATTTATTAAATATATGCGTAGCAACATTATTTTTGTCTTGCCCATCTCGTGAAAATAATACTACATATAATGCCAAATATAGTAATTGTTATAAGTAAATAATAGTATGGTGGGGTATAGCTCAATTGAATCTTTGTTATATTTTTAGGTGCTTTAATGCCGGTCATAACACCATTTACTTGTTCAACTTTAAGACTTTGATCACCTGATGTCGCTTTCATACCTTGATTATATGCTGTTGGCAAAACAATATACCCAGATGAATTTTTATTTTTAGTAATAGTATAACCATGCTTTGTCTTACTAACTTTGACAGCTTCTAATGAATTTGAAGCGTCTTTAAGCGTGGTATAATCTTCGCCGTATATCCCTTTTAAATTTACTCGATACTTACCTTTAGGCAATGATAATCTAATTCTATCTGGAGCTTTAATGCGTATCGTTACGGGTGTTACAACGCGTCGATATTTATAAGTGAGTTTATTTCTTTCTTGTGTATATTCATTCACTTTAACATCATGAGCTTTATCCGGCGAAAGTAATTCTAAATCCATTTCAAAATACAAATCTTTAAATTGATTAGAAACTGATTTTGGCAACTGTACAGTTAGACCACCATTATTTTGTTTAACTTGTAATAAATGTTTTGTAGGAGATTGCCAGGCTGCACTATTTAATTTAATTGTTGAATCTGATAGTAAATTTTTATTGGCTTTAAAATGTGTATTAACATCTTTAATATTGTTAGAAACAATCCCTTGCAACATTGCTTGTTCTTTATCTAATGGAGATTTTAATTCTTTATTGGAAAAGACCTTATTTGTAATATGTGCACTTGGATAATGGATGGTATTTTTAGAATGAATCCAACGAACTTTATTGTCTTTGTGTTCAGACTTAATTTTAAATCCATATGGTAAGTTGTCATCATGATTCACTCTAATTCGATCATTAACATTCCAAAGTGATAGTAAATTTTGACGATTGCCAAGTAATCTATAAGTGCTGTTTTTATCGATTGGCATATTAATTTGGAGTGTCTTGTCATAATATTTTAAAATGTCTCCATTAAAAATACTAGAATATAATGAAATGCCATTATAATGATATATAAATGGTGAATTTAATGCATAGTCTGACATATAATCAATGCGATTAAATGAGCCTGTTGCATTTTGATTTATCTTTTTTATAAGCTGGTTTACATAGTTACTATGGTAATCATGTTGTTTCAACGTTGATAATGATTGTTGATAAGGTTTGATTGCCATGTTTTTGTTGTTATCTAAAATGACGATTTGTTGAATCATAACGATTAATACTAATATTGCAACGGTTAATTTTTTATAACGCCATAAACTAAATTTTAAAATAACGGCAAGCACTATTAGCAGGATAATACCTACTATAAGTGCAAGTGGGTGTGTCGGTGATAGTAATACATAAAGTATTGCGATGATGCATACGGGTATTGTTCTGATTAAATAATATTTCATATTTAATGTTGATAAATGTTGAATAAACAATCCGCAAAGAGCACTTGATGATAGTGCTAAGATATACACCCAACGCCTTTCTGGAAATGAAAAACCATTAAAAGCACTGTCGAAATACTGTGATAATGAACCTATAAATAATATCCATGTTACTATTGCGAAAAGTCTATAAAAGTAAAAACGATACAGTTTGAATGACAATAATGCAACGATAGTAAGAATTGAAATCGTAATATAAAATCCATCGCTAAAGAAAAAATAATGATAATCAAGTGGTGTCAAAAACGGTATATCAACATTGGGATTTTGCTTTCTGTCATTTTCCAAAAACGCAGAAATGCCAGTGAATAAACCAAATACACTTGATAACACACTCAAAACTGTAGCAGATATGACGCAAATTAATTTTTGTGTTCTAGAGACAATGTCATATTTGTAAGTGAAAATGAGTCGATATAAATAGTAGCAACCTATAATAATAGCTTGATAATAACTGAAATAAAAATTGCTAAATAGTGTTAAGGCTATCGCAACAATGAAAATACCGATTTTGCGTTGTTGAAAATATCTTTCCAAACCAAGAATCGATAATGGCAATAAATATAATAAATTTCCATAAAATGACCAAGTAAAATTAAAGTATATAACGACAGTTGACATGCCGTATAAAATCGTAGCGATCATATTTGCTGAGCGTTTAAAGTGTAATATTTTAAATAAGTAGAAGGTCACGACAAATGTTATGATAGCTCGTATCATAGCCATAATAAGTTGGTTTGTCGGCCAAAAATGTATTGTCGTCGGATTAAATATACCAACCGTTTCTCCTATTTTAATGAATAGAAAATTTAGCCACATTAAAGGTGACAGCGAATAATAATATGATAGTCCTTTCATATAATCGCCACCTAATCCAAACGATGCATCATATAAACTAGAAAAACTACGTAGATGTTCATACAAATACATTTGAAATGGCATCATTTGACGGAATCCATCTCCAGCCCCGCTAAAAACAGTACCATTCACAATATAATCATAGATATGAGTAGAAAATAAAATAAGCGTTAATATTACACTAATGAAAGTTATAACAAAGAATTGTTTGACGTTTGAATTTAGCCACTTTTTTAACACAACATTATCCTCAACTTTCAAATTTAAAATTAAGTTTAACTGAAACTAAAGTTAATGAGGTTCTTGATAGGTAAAGACGAAGATGACTGTGGAACAGATACCTTATCATAGTTACTTAAACTTTGGATCATTTTCAGTTTATCATTAAACAAATATATTGAATAATAAAAATGTCATACTGATAAAGATGAATGTCACTTAATAAGTAACTTAGATTTAACAAATGATGATTTTTAATTGTAGAAAACTTGAAATAATCACTTATACCTAAATCTAAAGCATTGTTAAGAAGTGTGACAATGTTAAAATAAATATAGTTGAATTAATGAATTTGTTCTATAATTAACAGGTTATAGATTTTAATAATGAGAAAAGAATTGACGAAAGTAAGGTGAATTGAATGGTTATTCAATGGTATCCAGGACATATGGCGAAAGCCAAAAGAGAAGTAAGTGAACAATTAAAAAAAGTAGATGTAGTGTTTGAACTAGTAGATGCAAGAATTCCATATAGTTCAAGAAACCCTATGATAGATGAAGTTATTAACCAAAAACCACGTGTTGTTATATTAAATAAAAAAGATATGTCTAATTTAAATGAGATGTCAAAATGGGAACAATTTTTTATTGATAAAGGATACTATCCTGTATCAGTGGATGCTAAGCACGGTAAAAATTTAAAGAAAGTGGAAGCTGCAGCAATTAAGGCGACTGCTGAAAAATTTGAACGCGAAAAAGCGAAAGGACTTAAACCTAGAGCGATAAGAGCAATGATCGTTGGAATTCCAAATGTTGGTAAATCCACATTAATAAATAAACTGGCAAAGCGTAGTATTGCGCAGACTGGTAATAAACCAGGTGTGACCAAACAACAACAATGGATTAAAGTTGGTAATGCATTACAACTATTAGACACACCAGGGATACTTTGGCCTAAATTTGAAGATGAAGAAGTCGGTAAGAAGTTGAGTTTAACTGGTGCGATAAAAGATAGTATTGTGCACTTAGATGAAGTTGCCATCTATGGATTAAACTTTTTAATTCAAAATGATTTAGCGCGATTAAAGTCACATTATAATATTGAAGTTCCTGAAGATGCAGAAATCATAGCGTGGTTTGATGCGATAGGGAAAAAACGTGGCTTAATTCGACGTGGTAATGAAATTGATTACGAAGCAGTCATTGAACTGATTATTTATGATATTCGAAATGCTAAAATAGGAAATTATTGTTTTGATATTTTTAAAGATATGACTGAGGAATTAGCAAATGACGCTAACAATTAAAGAAGTTACGCAGTTGATTAATGCGGTTAATACAATAGAAGAATTAGAAAATCATGAATGCTTTTTAGATGAGCGAAAAGGTGTTCAAAATGCCATAGCTAGGCGCAGAAAAGCGTTAGAAAAAGAACAAGCTTTAAAAGAAAAGTATGTTGAAATGACTTACTTTGAAAATGAAATATTAAAAGAGCATCCTAATGCTATTATTTGTGGGATTGATGAAGTTGGAAGAGGACCTTTAGCAGGTCCAGTCGTTGCATGCGCAACAATTTTAAATTCAAATCACAATTATTTGGGCCTTGATGACTCGAAAAAAGTACCTGTTACGAAACGTCTAGAATTAAATGAAGCACTAAAAAATGAAGTTACTGCTTTTGCATATGGGATCGCGACAGCTGAAGAAATAGATGAATTTAATATTTATAAAGCTACTCAAATCGCCATGCAGCGAGCTATTGATGGATTATCAGTACAACCAACGCATTTATTGATAGACGCGATGACGCTTGATAATGCACTGCCTCAAGTATCTTTAATCAAGGGTGATGCAAGAAGTGTGTCCATTGCAGCTGCAAGTATCATGGCAAAGGTTTTTCGTGATGATTATATGACACAGTTATCTAAAGATTATCCTGAATATGGTTTTGAAAAAAACGCGGGTTACGGTACCAAACAACATTTACTAGCAATCGATGATATTGGCATTATGAAAGAGCATAGAAAAAGCTTTGAACCTATAAAATCGTTACTGTAAATCGTAAAATTCAATTAAATGATAAAAAAGTAGCATTTAAGTTTACAATAGCGCTTACATTTTTTATAATTGTAAGGGAACTTAACCTAAGTAACAGGAGGATGGAAGATGAATATCCACGAGTATCAAGGTAAAGAAATATTTCGTTCAATGGGCGTTGCAGTTCCAGAAGGACGAGTAGCATTTACTGCTGAAGAAGCGGTGGAGAAAGCAAAAGAATTAAATTCTGATGTTTATGTTGTAAAAGCACAAATTCATGCTGGAGGTAGAGGTAAAGCAGGCGGAGTAAAAATTGCTAAATCTTTATCTGAGGTAGAAACATATGCAAAAGAATTATTAGGGAAAACTTTGGTGACACATCAAACTGGTCCAGAAGGTAAAGAAATTAAGCGTTTATATATCGAAGAAGGTTGTGCTATTCAAAAAGAATATTACGTTGGATTCGTTATTGATCGTGCGACTGACCAAGTAACATTGATGGCGTCTGAAGAAGGGGGCACTGAGATTGAAGAAGTTGCTGCGAAGACTCCTGAAAAGATCTTCAAAGAAACTATCGATCCAGTAATCGGACTTTCACCATTCCAAGCAAGACGAATTGCGTTTAATATTAATATTCCTAAAGAATCTGTTAACAAAGCTGCTAAATTCTTATTAGCACTTTATAATGTATTCATTGAAAAAGATTGTTCAATCGTAGAAATCAACCCATTAGTTACAACAGCTGATGGTGATGTATTGGCATTAGATGCTAAAATTAATTTTGATGATAATGCATTATTCAGACATAAAGATGTTGTAGAATTACGTGATTTAGAAGAAGAAGATCCGAAAGAGATTGAAGCGTCTAAACATGATTTATCATACATTGCATTAGATGGTGACATCGGATGTATGGTTAATGGTGCAGGTTTAGCCATGGCAACAATGGATACGATTAATCATTTCGGTGGAAACCCAGCCAATTTCTTAGATGCAGGCGGAAGCGCTACTAGAGAAAAAGTAACTGAAGCATTTAAAATCATTTTAGGTGATGAAAATGTTAAAGGTATTTTTGTAAACATTTTCGGTGGCATTATGAAATGTGATGTTATCGCAGAAGGTATCGTTGAAGCTGTAAAAGAAGTAGATTTAACTTTACCACTAGTTGTACGCCTAGAAGGTACAAATGTTGAGTTAGGTAAAAAAATCTTAAAAGACTCAGGATTAGCAATTGAACCAGCAGCAACAATGGCTGAAGGTGCACAAAAAATTGTTAAACTAGTCAAAGAAGCATAAGGAAAGGATGGGAGCACTAAGATGAGTGTATTTATAGATAAGAATACTAAAGTAATGGTACAAGGTATTACAGGGTCTACTGCCCTTTTCCATACAAAACAAATGCTTGATTATGGTACGAAAATAGTAGCAGGTGTGACGCCTGGTAAAGGTGGTCAAGTTGTTGAAGGCGTTCCTGTTTTCAACACTGTTGAAGAAGCTAAAAATGAAACTGGGGCAACGGTTTCAGTCATTTACGTTCCAGCACCATTTGCTGCAGACTCAATTTTAGAAGCAGCTGATGCAGACTTAGATATGGTTATTTGTATCACTGAACATATTCCTGTATTAGACATGGTTAAAGTTAAACGCTACTTACAAGGTAGAAAAACACGTTTAGTTGGTCCGAACTGTCCAGGTGTGATTACAGCAGATGAATGTAAAATTGGTATTATGCCTGGCTATATTCACAAAAAAGGTCATGTTGGTGTAGTATCTCGTTCAGGTACATTAACATATGAAGCAGTGCACCAATTGACTGAAGAAGGTATTGGTCAAACTACAGCTGTTGGTATTGGTGGAGACCCAGTCAACGGAACAAACTTTATTGATGTTTTAAAAGCATTCAATGAAGATGACGAAACGAAAGCAGTTGTTATGATTGGTGAAATCGGTGGTACGGCTGAAGAAGAAGCAGCTGAATGGATTAAAGCGAATATGACAAAACCAGTTGTAGGCTTTATCGGTGGACAAACAGCACCTCCTGGAAAACGTATGGGACATGCTGGTGCAATCATTTCAGGTGGTAAAGGTACTGCTGAAGAGAAAATTAAAACATTAAATAGTTGTGGTGTGAAAACAGCGGCAACACCTTCAGAAATTGGTTCAACATTAATTGAAGCTGCTAAAGAAGCAGGTATTTATGAATCATTATTAACTGTTAATAAATAAAGTTAAAAGATGATATAAATGGCTATAGCCCATTCCATACTTTATAAAAGTATCGGAAATGGGCTATTTGTCGTGCGATGAATTTTAGTACACTTTTCATATTTTGGAAAGACAAGTTAATTATTTTACCTCCTACAATAGCTTTATAAAACAAAGAAAATTTTAATTAAAATATATAGCGCACTATGTTATAATGTTTGTATATTATTGTAAGGAGTGTTTCATCATGAATAAACAACAAAGTAAAGTACGCTATTCAATTAGAAAAGTTAGTATTGGAATTTTGTCAATTTCAATAGGTATGTTTTTGGCATTGGGTATGTCGAACAAAGCATATGCAGATGAAATTGATAAATCTAAAGATTTTACAAGAGGGTATGAGCAAAATGTATTCGCGAAATCAGAGTTAAATGCTAATAAAAATACGACAAAAGACAAAATAAAAAATGAAGGTGCTGTTAAAACATCGGACACAAGTTTAAAGTTAGACAACAAATCAGCAATTTCAAACGGAAATGAAATTAATCAAGATATAAAGATTTCAAATACTCCGAAAAACTCAAGCCAAGGTAACAATCTAGTTATTAATAACAATGAACTTACTAAAGAAATTAAAATTGCAAACTTGGAAGCTCAAAATTCTAATCAGAAGAAAACGAATAAAGTTACTAATAATTACTTTGGTTACTACAGTTTTAGAGAAGCTCCAAAAACACAAATCTATACTGTAAAAAAAGGAGACACACTTAGTGCTATAGCATTAAAATACAAAACTACAGTTTCAAATATTCAAAATACAAATAATATAGCAAATCCTAATTTAATATTTATTGGTCAAAAATTAAAAGTGCCAATGACACCATTAGTAGAACCAAAACCAAAAACAGTGTCTTCAAATAATAAAAGTAATAGTAATAGCAGTACATTAAATTATTTGAAAACATTAGAGAATAGAGGATGGGATTTCGACGGTAGTTATGGATGGCAATGTTTCGATTTAGTTAATGTATATTGGAATCATCTTTATGGTCATGGATTAAAAGGATATGGAGCTAAAGATATACCATATGCAAATAATTTTAATAGTGAAGCTAAAATTTATCACAACACACCAACTTTCAAAGCTGAACCTGGGGACTTAGTGGTTTTTAGTGGAAGATTTGGTGGAGGATATGGTCATACAGCTATTGTCTTAAATGGTGATTATGATGGAAAATTAATGAAGTTCCAAAGTTTAGATCAAAACTGGAATAATGGTGGATGGCGTAAAGCAGAGGTTGCACATAAAGTTGTTCATAATTATGAAAATGATATGATTTTTATTAGACCATTTAAAAAAGCATAATTTAAATCGAAGGCAGGACATTGAAATATGAAATTTTCAACTTTAAGTGAAGAAGAATTTACCAACTACACCAAAAAGCACTTCAAACATTATACGCAGTCTATAGAATTATATAATTATAGAAATAAAATAAATCATGAAGCACATATTGTGGGAGTGAAGAATGATAAAAATGAAGTTATAGCTGCATGTTTATTAACAGAGGCACGAATTTTTAAATTCTACAAATATTTCTACTCTCATAGAGGTCCTTTACTTGATTATTTCGATGCTAAATTAGTTTGTTACTTTTTTAAAGAATTATCTAAATTCATTTATAAAAATAGAGGAGTATTTATTCTTGTTGATCCATATTTAATAGAGAATTTAAGAGATGCAAATGGTAGGATAATAAAGAATTATAATAATTCAGTGATAGTAAAGATGCTAGGGAAAATTGGGTATCTCCATCAAGGTTATACAACAGGATATTCAAATAAAAGTCAAATTAGGTGGATTTCTGTATTGGATTTAAAAGATAAAGATGAGAATCAACTTTTAAAAGAAATGGAATACCAAACTAGAAGAAATATAAAAAAGACTATTGAGATTGGTGTTAAGGTTGAAGATTTATCTATTGAAGAAACAAATCGATTTTATAAATTGTTTCAAATGGCTGAAGAAAAACATGGTTTTCATTTCATGAATGAAGATTATTTTAAACGAATGCAAGAAATATATAAAGATAAGGCAATGTTAAAGATAGCTTGTATAAATCTTAATGAATATCAAGATAAATTAAAAATACAATTATTGAAAATCGAAAATGAAATGATGACTGTGAACAGAGCATTAAATGAAAATCCAAATTCTAAAAAAAATAAATCAAAATTAAATCAGTTAAATATGCAATTATCTAGTATTAATAATAGAATTAGTAAAACCGAAGAACTAATATTTGAAGATGGACCTGTTTTGGATTTAGCTGCTGCTTTATTTATATGTACTGATGATGAAGTTTATTATCTATCAAGTGGATCAAATCCGAAATATAATCAGTATATGGGTGCATATCATCTACAATGGCATATGATAAAATATGCAAAATCACATAATATTAATAGGTATAATTTTTATGGAATAACAGGCGTCTTTAGTAATGAGGCGGATGATTTTGGTGTTCAACAATTTAAAAAGGGTTTTAATGCACATGTTGAAGAATTAATTGGTGATTTCATCAAACCAGTAAGACCAATTCTATATAAATTTGCAAAACTTATTTATAAGGTTTAATTATAAAGTATGTTGGAAATTGAAATTTTAAATTCTTTCCAACATACTTTTCACTTTTTAAGTCAGTATTTTTACTCCTTAAAATAACATTACATCGACAATGTTTTTGTATTAGAAATGTAAAACAAAAATAGAATATGATTTTGTATGATTACAAAAAGGAGTTGATTTATTGATTAAACTATTTTTGCTTAAGTTATACTGGGCACACTTTTCGACTAAACAAATTCATCAATTTTTAATGGCATATCCTAATGTAATTAAAGAGGAGGGAAGAAAAAAAGATAGTTATTTATGTGAATGGGTGAATAGGGAAGAAAATGTTCATTTATTACGTAAATACTATGCTTTTATAAAACTTGATCATAACGATATTATTAAAGAACTGCAGAAATTAAAAGTAAGTTACATTACATATATGGATTCTGAATACCCAGTGCTATTAAAAGAAATATATCAATTTCCATTACTTCTTTTCTATAAAGGGAACATCAAATTAATAAATAATATGCATCATTTGGCAGTAGTAGGTGCAAGAGATTCTACAAGTTATACCCAACAGTCTTTAGAATTTTTATTATCAAATGATAAAAGCAAATATTTAACAATTGTTTCCGGCCTTGCTCAAGGAGCTGATGCAATGGCACATCAAATAGCTTTAAAATACAATCTCCCTACAATTGCAGTTTTAGCCTTTGGCCATCAAACACATTATCCCAAAAGTACATTAGCATTAAGAAATAAAATAGAAGAAAAAGGTTTAGTTATATCTGAATATCCACCACATACACCAATCGCTAAATATAGATTTCCTGAGCGCAATAGAATTATCAGCGGTTTGTCAAAAGGGGTTTTAATTACTGAGGCTAAGGAACAAAGTGGCAGTCACATCACGATAGATTTTGCATTAGAGCAAAATAGAAATGTTTATGTTTTACCTGGATCTATGTTTAATCCTATGACAAAAGGTAATTTATTACGTATCCAAGAAGGTGCTAAGGTAGTATTAAACGCTAATGATATATTTGAAGACTACTATATTTAAAACTAAAAATAACGAGTTGCTTCATATTTCTTTTGTTTCCCTTTGTAATTTATTTTTTAATAAAATCTATAAAAAATAGACAGGGAAAATGATTTGTTTAGATATAAAACGTTGACAAAAGCAAAATTAAGCGTTTATCATTTATCTTTAGTAATTAGATTAGCGAGGGGGAAATGACATTGGCAGATAATTTAGTCATTGTTGAATCGCCTGCAAAAGCAAAAACCATTGAAAAGTATTTAGGTAAGAAATATAAAGTTATAGCTTCAATGGGACACGTCAGAGACTTACCAAGAAGTCAAATGGGTGTCGACACTGAAGATAATTACGAACCAAAATATATAACAATACGCGGAAAAGGTCCTGTTGTAAAAGAATTGAAAAAACATGCAAAAAAAGCGAAAAACGTCTTTCTCGCAAGTGACCCCGACCGTGAAGGTGAAGCAATTGCTTGGCATTTATCAAAAATTTTAGAGCTTGAAGATTCTAAAGAAAATCGCGTTGTTTTCAACGAAATAACTAAAGACGCTGTTAAAGAAAGTTTTAAAAATCCTAGAGAAATTGAAATGAACTTAGTCGATGCACAACAAGCGCGTCGAATATTAGATAGATTAGTTGGCTATAACATCTCGCCAGTTCTTTGGAAAAAAGTAAAAAAAGGGTTGTCAGCGGGTCGAGTTCAATCTGTTGCACTTCGTTTAGTCATTGACCGTGAAAATGAAATTCGAAACTTTAAACCAGAAGAATATTGGACTATTGAAGGAGAATTTAGATACAAAAAATCAAAATTCAATGCTAAATTCCTTCATTATAAAAATAAACCTTTTAAACTAAAAACGAAAAAAGATGTTGAGAAAATTACAGCTGCATTAGATGGAGATCAATTCGAAATTACAAACGTGACTAAAAAAGAAAAAACGCGTAATCCAGCAAACCCATTTACAACTTCTACATTACAACAAGAGGCGGCACGTAAATTAAACTTTAAAGCAAGAAAAACAATGATGGTCGCACAACAATTATATGAAGGTATAGATTTGAAAAAACAAGGTACGATTGGTTTAATAACATATATGAGAACCGATTCTACACGTATTTCAGATACTGCCAAAGTTGAAGCAAAACAGTATATAACTGATAAATACGGTGAATCTTACACTTCTAAACGTAAAGCATCAGGGAAACAAGGTGACCAAGATGCCCATGAGGCTATTAGACCTTCAAGTACTATGCGTACGCCAGATGATATGAAGTCATTTTTGACGAAAGACCAATACCGATTATACAAATTAATTTGGGAACGATTTGTTGCTAGTCAAATGGCTCCAGCAATACTTGATACAGTCTCATTAGACATAACACAAGGTGACATTAAATTTAGAGCGAATGGTCAAACAATCAAGTTTAAAGGATTTATGACACTTTATGTAGAAACTAAAGATGATAGTGATAGCGAAAAGGAAAATAAACTGCCTAAATTAGAGCAAGGTGATAAAGTCACAGCAACTCAAATTGAACCAGCTCAACACTATACACAACCACCTCCAAGATATACTGAGGCGAGATTAGTAAAAACACTAGAAGAATTGAAAATTGGGCGACCATCAACTTATGCACCGACAATAGATACGATTCAAAAGCGTAACTATGTCAAATTAGAAAGTAAGCGTTTTGTTCCTACTGAGTTGGGAGAAATAGTTCATGAACAAGTGAAAGAATACTTCCCAGAGATTATTGATGTGGAATTCACAGTGAATATGGAAACGTTACTTGATAAGATTGCAGAAGGCGACATTACATGGAGGAAAGTAATCGACGGTTTCTTTAGTAGCTTTAAACAAGATGTTGAACGTGCTGAAGAAGAGATGGAAAAGATTGAAATCAAAGATGAGCCAGCCGGTGAAGACTGTGAAATTTGTGGTTCTCCTATGGTTATAAAAATGGGACGCTATGGTAAGTTCATGGCTTGCTCAAACTTCCCGGATTGTCGTAATACAAAAGCGATAGTTAAGTCTATTGGTGTTAAATGTCCAAAATGTAATGATGGTGACGTCGTAGAAAGAAAATCTAAAAAGAATCGTGTCTTTTATGGATGTTCGAAATATCCTGAATGCGACTTTATCTCTTGGGATAAGCCGATTGGAAGAGATTGTCCAAAATGTAACCAATATCTTGTTGAAAATAAAAAAGGCAAGACAACACAAGTAATATGTTCAAATTGCGATTATAAAGAGGCAGCGCAGAAATAATATTTTTATTTCCTAGATACATTTTAAGATTGTTAAATAGAATCATTAGTGAATCTTATTTTAAAGATAGTAAAGGATTAATCTAAATAAGTGCGGATAATATAAACATAACAACATAATTAAAAGACATAAATGACAATAAAAGGAGTATAGAAATGACTCAAACTGTAAATGTAATAGGTGCTGGTCTTGCCGGTTCAGAAGCGGCATATCAATTAGCTGAAAGAGGAATTAAAGTTAATCTAATAGAGATGAGACCTGTTAAACAAACACCAGCGCACCATACTGATAAATTTGCGGAACTTGTATGTTCCAATTCATTACGCGGAAATGCTTTAACTAATGGTGTGGGTGTTTTAAAAGAAGAAATGAGAAGATTGAATTCTATAATTATTGAAGCGGCTGATAAGGCACGAGTTCCAGCTGGTGGTGCATTAGCAGTTGATAGACACGATTTTTCAGGTTATATTACTGAAACACTTAAAAATCATGAAAATATCACAGTTATTAATGAAGAAATTAATGCCATTCCAGATGGATACACAATTATCGCAACAGGACCACTTACTACAGAAACCCTTGCGCAAGAAATAGTGGACATTACTGGTAAAGATCAACTTTATTTCTATGATGC
Organism: Staphylococcus sp. T93; assembly: GCF_016743875.1. NCBI lineage: Bacteria > Bacillati > Bacillota > Bacilli > Caryophanales > Staphylococcaceae > Staphylococcus > Staphylococcus sp. T93. Next base: position 686,591 of record NZ_CP068247.1, read on the forward strand.
GGCTGCTCCAATTATTGAAAAAGAATCTATTGATATGGATAAAGTTTACTTAAAGTCCCGTTATGATAAAGGTGAAGCTGCATATTTAAACTGTCCTATGACTGAGGATGAATTTAATCGCTTTTATGATGCAGTATTAGAAGCTGAAGTTGCGCCTGTAAATTCATTTGAAAAAGAAAAATATTTCGAGGGTTGTATGCCTTTTGAAGTAATGGCAGAACGCGGACGCAAGACATTACTATTTGGACCAATGAAACCAGTAGGATTAGAAGATCCAAAGACTGGGAAACGTCCTTATGCGGTGGTTCAATTAAGACAAGATGACGCTGCTGGTACACTCTACAATATTGTTGGCTTCCAAACGCATTTAAAATGGGGAGCTCAAAAAGAAGTCATTAAATTAATTCCAGGCTTAGAAAATGTTGATATTGTTAGATATGGTGTGATGCATAGAAATACCTTCATTAATTCACCGGACGTATTAAACGAGAAATATGAATTGATTTCACAACCAAACATACAGTTTGCGGGACAAATGACTGGTGTTGAAGGTTATGTAGAAAGCGCAGCTAGCGGCTTAGTTGCAGGTATCAATCTTGCGCATAAAATATTAGGCAAGGGTGAGGTAGTATTTCCGAGAGAAACAATGATTGGAAGTATGGCTTACTATATTTCTCATGCTAAAAACAATAAGAATTTCCAACCTATGAATGCTAACTTCGGGTTATTACCATCTTTAGAAACTAGAATTAAAGATAAAAAAGAACGCTATGAAGCACAAGCTAATAGAGCTTTGGATTACTTAGAAAATTTCAAAAAAACTTTATAAAATAGTTAGAAAGACTAGATATGCTATTCATTCTTAAGTCATCAACGAGTAAGTAATGACTTTCTAAATGGAAAATACTTATCCTAGTCTTTTTAATTTTGGAATTGTTACGTATTTCTGACAATTTAGAATTCGCATTCAAAAAATATCTAAATAAATAACACGCAATAAGTTGATTGATGTAACATGTAAGAGAATGTTTTAAATAAACTTTATTTAAAAGGCAATGAAATAATAAATGGCAAGGCTATTAATAAAGACTTTTAGTAATTAATTTAAAAAAGAGGTATTCTAATTAACAGGTTTTCCGATTAGTTACAATTATTTAATTCTCAAAAGATTTAGAATTGATTATCAAATTACTGTAAGCCCTTTGCTGTATATGCTACAATTCTTATTGATGGAGGGTAAATGTATTGAATCATATTCAAGATGCGTTTTTAAATACATTGAAAGTTGAACGGAATTTTTCGGAACACACATTGAAATCATATCAAGATGACTTAATTCAGTTTAATCAATTTTTAGAACAAGAACATTTAGAGTTGAATACTTTTGAATACAGAGATGCTAGAAATTATTTGAGCTATTTATATTCAAATCATTTGAAAAGAACATCTGTTTCTCGTAAAATCTCAACGTTAAGAACTTTCTATGAATATTGGATGACGCTTGATGAGAACATTATTAATCCATTTGTTCAATTAGTACATCCGAAAAAAGAAAAATATCTTCCGCAATTCTTTTACGAAGAAGAAATGGAAGCGTTATTCAAAACTGTAGAAGAGGACACTTCAAAAAATTTACGGGATCGAGTTATTCTTGAATTGTTGTATGCTACAGGCATCCGTGTTTCGGAATTAGTAAATATTAAAAAACAAGATATAGATTTTTACGCGAATGGTGTTACCGTATTAGGAAAAGGGAGCAAAGAGCGCTTTGTACCGTTTGGTGCTTATTGTAGACAAAGCATCGAAAATTATTTAGAACATTTCAAACCAATTCAGTCATGCAATCATGATTTTCTTATTGTAAATATGAAGGGTGAAGCAATCACTGAACGCGGTGTACGATATGTTTTAAATGATATTGTTAAACGAACAGCAGGCGTAAGTGAGATTCATCCCCACAAGCTCAGACATACATTTGCAACGCATTTATTGAATCAAGGTGCAGACCTAAGAACAGTACAATCGTTATTAGGTCATGTTAATTTGTCAACAACTGGTAAATATACACACGTATCTAACCAACAATTAAGAAAAGTGTATCTAAATGCACATCCTCGAGCGAAAAAGGAGAATGAAACATGAGTAATACAACATTACATGCAACAACAATTTATGCTGTAAGACATAATGGGAAAGCAGCTATGGCTGGAGATGGGCAAGTAACGCTTGGTCAACAAGTCATCATGAAACAAACGGCAAGAAAAGTGCGACGTTTATATGAAGGTAAAGTGTTAGCTGGTTTCGCAGGTAGTGTAGCAGATGCGTTTACGTTATTTGAAAAATTCGAAACAAAATTACAACAGTTTAGTGGTAACTTAGAAAGAGCTGCTGTTGAATTGGCACAAGAATGGCGAGGCGATAAACAATTACGTCAATTAGAAGCTATGCTAATTGTAATGGATAAAGATGCTATTTTAGTTGTCAGTGGAACTGGCGAAGTTATTGCTCCAGATGATGACCTTATCGCTATTGGATCAGGAGGCAACTACGCATTAAGCGCAGGACGTGCATTGAAACGCCATGCATCGCATTTGTCTGCTGAAGAAATGGCATATGAGAGCTTGAAAGTAGCGGCTGATATTTGTGTCTTTACCAACGATAATATTGTTGTCGAAACACTATAATAATCAGAGCACGATAAATAATTACGAGCAATTAATTTTAGTTAAAAGACGGAGGAATGAAATTAATGGATACAGCTGGAATAAGATTAACTCCAAAAGAAATCGTATCTAAATTAAATGAATACATCGTTGGACAAAATGATGCTAAACGTAAAGTGGCAATTGCCCTACGTAATCGATACAGAAGAAGTTTATTAGATGAGGAATCAAAGCAAGAAATTTCACCTAAAAATATTTTGATGATTGGACCAACCGGCGTTGGTAAAACTGAAATTGCAAGAAGAATGGCCAAAGTTGTCGGCGCGCCATTTATAAAAGTAGAAGCTACTAAATTTACTGAGGTAGGTTATGTAGGACGAGATGTTGAAAGTATGGTTAGAGATCTTGTTGATGTTTCAGTAAGATTAGTCAAGGCGCAGAAAAAATCATTGGTACAAGATGAAGCAACAGCTAAGGCCAATGAAAAACTTGTTAAGTTATTAGTTCCAAGTATGAAAAAGAAAGCGTCTCAAACGAATAATCCTTTAGAGTCACTTTTCGGAGGTGCAATTCCAAATTTCGGACAAAATAACGAAGATGAAGAAGAACCACCTACTGAGGAAATTAAAACAAAACGTTCTGAAATTAAGAGACAGCTAGAAGAAGGCAAACTTGAAAAAGAAAAGGTAAGAATTAAAGTCGAACAAGATCCTGGTGCTTTAGGTATGCTAGGTACAAATCAAAATCAGCAAATGCAAGAGATGATGAATCAATTAATGCCTAAAAAGAAAGTTGAGCGAGAAGTTGCTGTTGAGACGGCAAGGAAAATCTTAGCTGATAGTTATGCGGATGAACTAATTGATCAAGAAAGCGCTAACCAAGAAGCGCTTGAATTAGCAGAACAAATGGGTATCATCTTTATAGATGAAATCGACAAAGTTGCGACGAATAATCATAATAGTGGTCAAGATGTCTCAAGACAAGGTGTTCAAAGAGATATTTTACCTATACTTGAAGGTAGCGTTATTCAAACCAAATATGGTACTGTGAATACTGAACATATGCTGTTTATAGGTGCTGGAGCTTTCCATGTATCTAAGCCGAGTGACTTGATACCAGAATTGCAAGGTCGTTTTCCGATTAGAGTTGAACTTGATAGTTTATCGGTAGAAGATTTTGTAAGAATTTTGACAGAACCAAAATTGTCATTAATTAAACAATATGAAGCATTGCTTCAAACAGAAGAAGTTACTGTAAACTTTACCGATGAAGCAATTACTCGCTTAGCTGAGATTGCTTATCAAGTAAATCAAGATACAGACAACATTGGTGCACGTCGACTTCATACAATTTTAGAAAAGATGCTAGAAGATTTATCATTCGAAGCACCAAGTATGCCGAATGCAGTTGTAGATATTACCCCACAATATGTTGATGATAAATTAAAATCAATTTCAACAAATAAAGATTTAAGTGCATTTATTCTATAAAAATATACAAAAGGAGAAAAATTCATGAGCTTATTATCTAAAACGAGAGAGTTAAACACGTTACTTCAAAAACACAAAGGTATTGCGGTTGATTTTAAAGATGTAGCACAAACGATTAGTAGCGTAACTGTAACAAATGTATTTATTGTATCGCGTCGAGGTAAAATTTTAGGATCGAGTCTAAATGAATTATTAAAAAGTCAAAGAATTATTCAAATGTTGGAAGAAAGACATATTCCAAGTGAATATACAGAACGATTAATGGAAGTTAAACAAACAGAATCAAATATTGATATCGACAATGTATTAACAGTATTCCCACCTGAAAACAGAGAATTATTCATAGATAGTCGTACAACTATCTTCCCAATTTTAGGTGGAGGGGAAAGATTAGGTACATTAGTACTTGGTCGAGTACATGATGATTTTAATGAAAATGATTTGGTACTAGGTGAATATGCTGCTACAGTTATTGGTATGGAAATCTTACGTGAGAAGCATAGTGAAGTAGAAAAAGAAGCGCGCGATAAAGCTGCTATTACAATGGCAATTAATTCATTATCTTATTCTGAAAAAGAAGCGATTGAACATATCTTTGAAGAACTTGGCGGTACGGAAGGCCTATTAATCGCATCAAAAGTTGCAGATAGAGTTGGTATTACTAGATCTGTAATTGTAAATGCACTACGTAAATTAGAAAGTGCTGGTGTAATTGAATCACGTTCTTTAGGAATGAAAGGTACTTTCATTAAAGTTAAAAAAGAAAAATTCTTAGATGAATTAGAAAAAAGTAAATAAGTCGATGAGTCTGGGACATAATTCAATGTCCTAGTCGTGACGATGTTATCTTGGCGGTAGTCAATGAAATGACTTTGATGATTATGTTGAAGTCATTTCTTTATTTTTGTCTAATTTTCAATCAAATTGATATTTCACATTAACTTGATAGAATTACCTTTAAATTTATGGAAAAATGCTTGAAAAACATTTGCTTTAGACACGGCATTATGTTATATTTATTTTCGGCTATAAAGCCAATACACACATATCAAACGTGATTGTGTAAAGGGTGCAATATTTATATATTGTCTTTACAATAGTTTGCTATGGAGGTAATTAACCAATAGGAGGAATTTATAATGGCAGTAATTTCAATGAAACAATTACTAGAAGCGGGTGTTCACTTCGGTCACCAAACACGTCGTTGGAACCCAAAAATGAAAAAATATATCTTCACTGAGAGAAATGGTATTTATATCATCGACTTACAAAAAACAGTGAAAAAAGTAGACGAGGCATACAACTTCTTGAAACAAGTTTCAGAAGATGGTGGACAAGTCTTATTCGTAGGAACTAAAAAACAAGCACAAGAATCAGTTAAATCTGAAGCAGAACGTGCTGGTCAATTCTACATTAACCAAAGATGGTTAGGTGGATTATTAACTAACTATAAAACGATCTCAAAACGAATCAAACGTATTTCTGAAATTGAAAAAATGGAAGAAGATGGTTTATTCGAAGTATTACCTAAAAAAGAAGTAGTAGAACTTAAAAAAGAATACGACCGTTTAATCAAATTCTTAGGCGGAATTCGTGATATGAAATCAATGCCTCAAGCATTATTCGTAGTTGACCCACGTAAAGAGCGTAATGCAATTGCTGAAGCTCGTAAATTAAATATTCCTATCGTAGGTATCGTTGACACTAACTGTGATCCTGACGAAATTGACTACGTTATCCCAGCAAACGACGATGCTATCCGTGCGGTTAAATTATTAACTGCTAAAATGGCAGATGCAATCTTAGAAGGTCAACAAGGCGTTTCTAATGAAGAAGTAGCTGCAGAACAAAACATCGATTTAGATGAAAAAGAAAAATCAGAAGAAACAGAAGCAACTGAAGAATAATCAACTGTTGAATCTGACTTAGATATAGTTTAAATGGGTGATAAGATATTAATGCTTATCACCTTTTTTAAAAAGAAAATCGAGGCAAATTACAAATATTCAATTAGAGTATTGGCAATCTTGCCTATAATAATGCTAAAATCATAATATATAAAATGATAACTTATTGGAGGAATAATGAATGGCAACTATTTCAGCAAAACTTGTTAAAGAATTACGTGAAAAAACTGGCGCGGGTATGATGGATTGTAAAAAAGCGCTAACTGAAACTGATGGTGACATCGATAAAGCGATTGACTACCTACGTGAAAAAGGTATTGCTAAAGCAGCTAAAAAAGCAGACCGTATTGCGGCTGAAGGTTTAGTACATGTAGAAACTAAAGGTAACGACGCAGTTATCGTTGAAATCAACTCTGAAACAGACTTTGTTGCTCGTAACGAAGGTTTCCAAGAGTTAGTTAAAGAAATCGCTAATCAAGTATTAGATACAAAAGCTGAAACTGTTGAAGCTTTAATGGAAACAACTTTACCAAATGGTAAATCAGTTGATGAAAGAATTAAAGAAGCAATTTCAACAATCGGTGAAAAATTAAGTGTTCGTCGTTTTGCTATCAGAACTAAAACTGATAACGATGCTTTCGGCGCTTACTTACACATGGGTGGACGCATTGGTGTATTAACAGTTGTTGAAGGTTCAACTGACGAAGAAGCAGCAAGAGACGTTGCTATGCATATCGCTGCAATCAACCCTAAATATGTTTCTTCTGAACAAGTTAGCGAAGAAGAAATCAACCACGAAAGAGAAGTTTTAAAACAACAAGCATTAAATGAAGGTAAACCAGAAAACATCGTTGAAAAAATGGTGGAAGGACGTTTACGTAAATACTTACAAGAAATTTGTGCTGTAGATCAAGACTTCGTTAAAAACCCTGATGTAACAGTTGAAGCTTTCTTAAAAACAAAAGGTGGAAAACTTGTTGACTTCGTACGCTATGAAGTAGGCGAAGGTATGGAAAAACGCGAAGAAAACTTTGCGGATGAAGTTAAAGGACAAATGAAATAATCTGTCATAAAGTAAAACAAGGAAGAAGACACCTTTAATGTTGCTTTATTAAAATGTAAATCATTCTAATAAAACGACAACTGTGTCTTCTTTACTTGTATATGTTACATATATTCACGATAGAGAGGATAAGAAAATGGCTCAAATTTCTAAATATAAACGTGTAGTTTTGAAACTAAGTGGTGAAGCGTTAGCTGGAGAAAAAGGATTTGGCATAAATCCAGTAATTATTAAAAGTGTTGCTGAGCAAGTGGCTGAAGTTGCTAAAATGGACTGTGAAATCGCAGTAATCGTTGGTGGCGGAAACATTTGGAGAGGTAAAACAGGTAGTGACTTAGGTATGGACCGTGGAACTGCTGATTACATGGGTATGCTTGCAACTGTAATGAATGCCTTAGCATTACAAGATAGTTTAGAACAATTGGATTGTGATACACGAGTATTAACATCTATTGAAATGAAGCAAGTGGCTGAACCTTATATTCGTCGTCGTGCAATTAGACACTTAGAAAAGAAACGCGTAGTTATTTTTGCTGCAGGTATTGGAAACCCATACTTCTCTACAGATACTACAGCGGCATTACGTGCTGCAGAAGTTGAAGCAGATGTTATTTTAATGGGCAAAAATAATGTAGATGGTGTATATTCTGCAGATCCTAAAGTAAACAAAGATGCGGTAAAATATGAACATTTAACGCATATTCAAATGCTTCAAGAAGGTTTACAAGTAATGGATTCAACAGCATCCTCATTCTGTATGGATAATAACATTCCGTTAACTGTTTTCTCTATTATGGAAGAAGGAAATATTAAACGTGCTGTTATGGGTGAAAAGATAGGTACGTTAATTACAAAATAAATTTAGAGGTGTAAAATAATGAGTGACATTATTAATGAAACTAAATCAAGAATGCAAAAATCAATCGAAAGCTTATCACGTGAATTAGCTAACATCAGTGCAGGAAGAGCTAATTCAAATTTATTAAACGGCGTAACAGTTGATTACTATGGTGCACCAACACCTGTACAACAATTAGCAAGCATCAATGTTCCAGAAGCACGTTTACTTGTTATTTCTCCATACGACAAAACTTCTGTAGCTGACATCGAAAAAGCGATAATAGCAGCTAACTTAGGTGTTAACCCAACAAGTGATGGTGAAGTGATACGTATTGCTGTACCTGCCTTAACAGAAGAACGTAGAAAAGAGCGCGTTAAAGATGTTAAGAAAATTGGTGAAGAAGCTAAAGTATCTGTTCGAAATATTCGTCGTGATATGAATGATCAGTTGAAAAAAGATGAAAAAAATGGCGACATTACTGAAGATGAGTTGAGAAGTGGCACTGAAGATGTTCAGAAAGCAACAGACAATTCAATAAAAGAAATTGATCAAATGATTGCTGATAAAGAAAAAGATATTATGTCAGTATAAAACTAATATACAATGACATATTAAAATGCCAGTATTAAACGATAATGTAACATTTAAAATGGGCATGTTTAATTAAATCAAAGATGCATGTGATAATTTAAATTCACAATGAGCATAAAAATGGTGTTTAAACAAGTTAATTAAACATATACTTTATAAATAATAGGCATTAGGTATATTGCTATAATAAAGTTATGTAATTTTTAACCTCAGTATGTATGTCACATTTCTGGTGTAAACTGTACCGAGTCAGACTTTGGTACAGTTTTTTTATTTGCTTATTCAATGCATTAAATGAGTATGATAAAATGATAATGATTGTTTAGTAACTTATACTATATGACAGAGATGATCAGGCTCGGAGGAAAGACCATGTTTAAAAAGCTAATAAATAAAAAGAACACTATAAATAATTATAATGAAGAATTAGACTCGTCTAATATACCTGAACATATCGCTATTATTATGGATGGTAATGGGCGATGGGCTAAGAAGCGAAAAATGCCTAGAATTAAAGGTCATTACGAAGGTATGCAAACAATAAAAAAAATTACTAGGGTAGCTAGTGATATTGGTGTTAAGTACTTAACTTTATACGCCTTTTCCACTGAAAATTGGTCAAGACCTGAAAGTGAAGTAAATTATATTATGAATTTGCCTGTCAATTTCTTAAAGACATTCTTACCGGAACTAATTGAAAAAAATGTCAAAGTTGAAACAATTGGATTTACTGATAAGTTGCCAAAATCAACGATAGAAGCAATTAATAATGCTAAAGAAAAGACAGCTAATAATACCGGCTTAAAATTAATATTTGCAATTAATTATGGTGGCAGAGCAGAACTTGTTCATAGTATTAAAAATATGTTTGACGAGCTTCATCAACAAGGTTTAAATAGTGATATCATAGATGAAACATATATAAACAATCATTTAATGACAAAAGACTATCCTGATCCAGAGTTGTTAATTCGTACTTCAGGAGAACAAAGAATAAGTAATTTCTTGATTTGGCAAGTTTCGTATAGTGAATTTATCTTTAATCAAAAATTATGGCCTGACTTTGACGAAGATGAATTAATTAAATGTATAAAAATTTATCAGTCACGTCAAAGACGCTTTGGCGGATTGAGTGAGGAGTAGTATAGTATGAAAGTTAGAACGCTGACAGCTATTATTGCCTTAATCGTATTCTTGCCTATCTTGTTAAAAGGCGGCCTTGTGTTAATGATATTTGCTAATATATTAGCATTGATTGCATTAAAAGAATTGTTGAATATGAATATGATTAAATTTGTTTCAGTTCCTGGTTTAATTAGTGCAGTTGGTCTTATCATCATTATGTTGCCACAACATGCAGGGCCATGGGTACAAGTAATTCAATTAAAAAGTTTAATTGCAATGAGCTTTATTGTATTAAGTTATACTGTCTTATCTAAAAACAGATTTAGTTTTATGGATGCTGCATTTTGCTTAATGTCTGTGGCTTATGTAGGCATTGGTTTTATGTTCTTTTATGAAACGAGATCAGAAGGATTACATTACATATTATATGCCTTTTTAATTGTTTGGCTTACAGATACAGGGGCTTACTTGTTTGGTAAAATGATGGGTAAACATAAGCTTTGGCCAGTAATAAGTCCGAATAAAACAATCGAAGGATTCATAGGTGGCTTGTTCTGTAGTTTGATAGTACCACTTGCAATGTTATATTTTGTAGATTTCAATATGAATGTATGGATATTACTTGGAGTGACATTGATTTTAAGTTTATTTGGTCAATTAGGTGATTTAGTGGAATCAGGATTTAAGCGTCATTTCGGCGTTAAAGACTCAGGTCGAATACTACCTGGACACGGTGGTATTTTAGACCGATTTGACAGCTTTATGTTTGTGTTACCATTATTAAATATTTTATTAATACAATCTTAATGCTGAGAACAAATCAATAAACGTAAAGAGGAGTTGCTGAGATAATTTAATGAATCTCAGAACTCCTTTTGAAAATTATACGCAATATTAACTTTGAAAATTATACGCAATATTAACTTTGAAAATTAGACGTTATATTTTGTGATTTGTCAGTATCATATTATAATGACTTATGTTACGTATACAGCAATCATTTTTAAAATAAAAGAAATTTATAAACAATCGAGGTGTAGCGAGTGAGCTATTTAGTTACAATAATTGCATTTATTATTGTTTTTGGTGTACTAGTAACTGTTCATGAATATGGCCATATGTTTTTTGCGAAAAGAGCAGGCATTATGTGTCCAGAATTTGCGATCGGTATGGGGCCAAAAATTTTTAGTTTTAGAAAAAATGAAACACTTTACACTATTAGGTTATTGCCTGTTGGTGGATATGTTCGTATGGCAGGAGATGGCTTAGAAGAGCCACCAGTCGAGCCCGGTATGAACGTTAAAATTAAACTTAATGAAGAAAATGAAATAACACATATCATATTAGATGATCATCATAAGTTTCAACAAATTGAAGCGATCGAAGTTAAAAAATGTGATTTTAAGGATGACTTATTCATAGAAGGTATCACTGCTTATGATAATGAAAGACATCATTTTAAAATTGCTAGAAAGTCTTTCTTTGTTGAAAATGGTAGCTTAGTTCAAATTGCTCCGAGAGACAGACAATTTGCACATAAAAAGCCATGGCCGAAATTTTTAACATTATTTGCGGGACCGTTATTTAACTTTATATTAGCTTTAGTCCTATTTATTGGTCTTGCATATTATCAAGGCACGCCTACGTCTACTGTAGAACAAGTCGCAGATAAGTATCCAGCTCAACAAGCAGGATTACAAAAAGGTGATAAGATCGTCCAAATTGGCAAATATAAAATATCTGAATTTGATGATGTTGATAAGGCGTTAGATAAAGTTAAAGATAATAAGACGACTGTTAAATTTGAACGTGATGGTAAAACAAAGTCAGTTGAATTAACACCTAAAAAGACTGAAAAAAAACTGACTAAAGTAAGTTCAGAGACGAAGTATGTTCTCGGATTCCAACCAGCGAGTGAACATACACTTTTTAAACCAATTGTATTCGGATTTAAAAGCTTTTTAATCGGTAGTACTTATATTTTTACAGCTGTAGTAGGTATGTTGGCTAGTATATTTACGGGCGGATTCTCATTTGATATGTTAAATGGTCCGGTTGGTATTTATCATAACGTCGACTCAGTTGTTAAAGCGGGTATCATTAGCTTAATTGGTTACACTGCGTTATTAAGTGTAAACTTAGGTATTATGAATTTAATTCCTATTCCTGCACTAGACGGTGGTCGTATTTTATTTGTTATATATGAAGCGATTTTCAGAAAACCAGTTAATAAAAAAGCGGAAACAACGATTATTGCTATTGGTGCCATTTTCATGGTCGTTATAATGATATTAGTAACGTGGAATGATATTCGACGATATTTCTTATAATTTAGGAGGATAAATAATTATGAAGCAATCCAAAGTTTTTATACCAACGATGCGTGACGTGCCATCAGAAGCAGAAGCACAAAGTCATCGTTTATTATTGAAATCGGGTTTGATAAAACAAAGTACAAGTGGGATTTATAGTTATTTACCGCTAGCAACACGTGTGTTAAATAATATTACTGCAATTGTGCGACAAGAAATGGAACGTATCGATTCTGTTGAAATTTTAATGCCAGCGTTACAACAAGCTGAATTATGGGAAGAATCAGGACGTTGGGGTGCATATGGCCCAGAATTAATGCGTTTACAAGATAGACATGGAAGACAATTTGCATTAGGTCCAACACATGAAGAATTAGTTACATCAATAGTAAGAAATGAATTGAAATCATACAAACAATTACCGATGACATTATTCCAAATTCAATCTAAATTCCGTGATGAAAAGAGACCACGTTTTGGTTTACTTCGTGGGCGTGAATTTATTATGAAAGATGCATATTCATTCCATGCTGACGAGGCATCATTAGATCAAACGTATCAAGATATGTATCAAGCGTATAGCCGTATTTTTGAGAGAGTTGGCATTAACGCAAGACCAGTAGTTGCAGATTCAGGTGCTATAGGCGGTAGCCATACACATGAATTTATGGCATTAAGTGCTATCGGTGAGGATACAATCGTTTACAGTAAAGAAAGTGATTATGCTGCTAACATCGAAAAAGCAGAAGTCGTTTACGAACCAAATCATAAGCATACTACTGTGCAACCTTTAGAAAAAATTGAAACACCAAATGTTAAGACTGCGCAAGAATTGGCAGACTTCTTAGGTAGACCAGTAGATGAAATCGTTAAAACGATGATTTTCAAAGTTGATGGCGAATATATTATGGTTTTAGTGCGTGGCCATCATGAAATTAATGACATTAAATTAAAATCTTATTTCGGCACAGATAATATTGAATTAGCAACACAAGACGAAATTGTTAATTTAGTTGGTGCAAATCCTGGTTCACTAGGTCCTGTAATTGATAAAGAAATCAAAATTTATGCAGATAATTTTGTGCAAGATTTAAATAATTTAGTTGTCGGTGCTAACGAAGATGGTTATCACTTAATTAATGTAAATGTAGGTAGAGACTTCAACGTTGATGAATATGGCGATTTCCGTTTTATTTTAGAAGGCGAAAAGTTAAGTGATGGTTCAGGCGTTGCACATTTTGCTGAAGGTATTGAAGTTGGTCAAGTATTCAAATTGGGTACTAAGTATTCAGAATCAATGAATGCTACATTCTTAGATAACCAAGGAAAAGCTCAATCTTTAATTATGGGTTGTTACGGAATTGGAATTTCTAGAACGCTAAGTGCGATTGTTGAACAAAATCACGATGATAATGGAATTGTTTGGCCTAAATCAGTTACTCCGTTTGATTTACATTTAATTTCTATTAATCCTAAGAAAGATGATCAACGAGAACTAGCAGATGCACTATATGCTGAATTTAATACTAAATTTGATGTGTTGTACGATGATCGTCAGGAACGTGCAGGTGTTAAATTTAATGATGCCGATTTAATTGGTTTACCACTGCGAATTGTTGTTGGTAAACGTGCATCGGAAGGTATTGTAGAAGTTAAAGAACGTTTAACAGGTGATAGCGAAGAAGTTCACATTGATGACTTAATGACTGTCATTACAAATAAATATGATAACTTAAAATAATTAAGATCGAATGAATTATAAGAGTAGGAAAAAGCTGAAAGAAATCTGATGCTTATGTCCTGCTCTTATTATTTTTGATATAATGATTATTCGATGAAAAATGACTGAAGACATAGTATAATTAAAGATAAATTTGTTTTAACAATATAATGATTAGCCAAATATAAAGCATTTAATTTTCTATCATTACTATGCTCACATAATCTAAATATTGTTCGAACACGTAAAAGTAATTTCTATTTAAGGTGGTAATTGTCTTGGCAATGACAGAGCAACAAAAATTTAAAGTGCTTGCTGATCAAATTAAAATTTCAAATCAATTAGATGCTGAAATTTTAAATTCAGGTGAACTGACACGTATAGATGTTTCTAACAAAAACAGAACATGGGAATTTCATATTACATTACCACAATTCTTAGCTCATGAAGATTATTTATTATTTATAAATGCAATAGAGCAAGAGTTTAAAGATATCGCCAACGTTACATGTCGTTTTACGGTAACAAATGGCACGAATCAAGATGAACATGCAATTAAATACTTTGGGCACTGTATTGACCAAACAGCTTTATCTCCAAAAGTTAAAGGTCAATTGAAACAGAAAAAGCTTATTATGTCTGGAAAAGTATTAAAAGTAATGGTATCAAATGACATTGAACGTAATCATTTTGATAAGGCATGTAATGGAAGTCTTATCAAAGCGTTTAGAAATTGTGGTTTTGATATCGATAAAATCATATTCGAAACAAATGATAATGATCAAGAACAAAACTTAGCTTCTTTAGAAGCACATATTCAAGAAGAAGACGAACAAAGTGCACGATTGGCAACAGAGAAACTTGAAAAAATGAAAGCTGAAAAAGCGAAACAACAAGATAACAACGAAAGTGCTGTCGATAAGTGTCAAATTGGTAAGCCGATTCAAATTGAAAATATTAAACCAATTGAATCTATTATTGAGGAAGAGTTTAAAGTTGCAATAGAGGGTGTCATTTTTGATATAAACTTAAAAGAACTTAAAAGTGGTCGCCATATCGTAGAAATTAAAGTGACTGACTATACGGACTCTTTAGTTTTAAAAATGTTTACTCGTAAAAACAAAGATGATTTAGAACATTTTAAAGCGCTAAGTGTTGGTAAATGGGTTAGGGCTCAAGGTCGTATTGAAGAAGATACATTTATTAGAGATTTAGTTATGATGATGTCTGATATTGAAGAGATTAAAAAAGCGACAAAAAAAGATAAGGCTGAAGAAAAGCGTGTAGAATTCCACTTGCATACTGCAATGAGCCAAATGGATGGTATACCCAATATTGGTGCGTATGTTAAACAGGCAGCAGACTGGGGACATCCAGCCATTGCGGTTACAGACCATAATGTTGTGCAAGCATTTCCAGATGCTCACGCAGCAGCGGAAAAACATGGCATTAAAATGATATACGGTATGGAAGGTATGTTAGTTGATGATGGTGTTCCGATTGCATACAAACCACAAGATGTCGTATTAAAAGATGCTACTTATGTTGTGTTCGACGTTGAGACAACTGGTTTATCAAATCAGTATGATAAAATCATCGAGCTTGCAGCTGTGAAAGTTCATAACGGTGAAATCATCGATAAGTTTGAAAGGTTTAGTAATCCGCATGAACGATTATCGGAAACGATTATCAATTTGACGCATATTACTGATGATATGTTAGTAGATGCCCCTGAGATTGAAGAAGTACTTACAGAGTTTAAAGAATGGGTTGGCGATGCGATATTCGTAGCGCATAATGCTTCGTTTGATATGGGCTTCATCGATACGGGATATGAACGTCTTGGGTTTGGACCATCAACGAATGGTGTTATCGATACTTTAGAATTATCTCGTACGATTAATACTGAATATGGTAAACATGGTTTGAATTTCTTGGCTAAAAAATATGGCGTAGAATTAACGCAACATCACCGTGCCATTTATGATACAGAAGCAACAGCTTACATTTTCATAAAAATGGTTCAACAAATGAAAGAATTAGGCGTATTAAATCATAACGAAATCAACAAAAAACTCAGTAATGAAGATGCATATAAACGTGCAAGACCTAGTCATGTCACATTAATTGTACAAAACCAACAAGGTCTTAAAAATCTATTTAAAATTGTAAGTGCATCATTGGTGAAGTATTTCTACCGTACACCTCGAATTCCACGTTCATTGTTAGATGAATATCGTGAGGGATTATTGGTAGGTACAGCGTGTGATGAAGGTGAATTATTTACGGCAGTTATGCAGAAGGACCAGAGTCAAGTTGAAAAAATTGCCAAATATTATGATTTTATTGAAATTCAACCACCGGCACTTTATCAAGATTTAATTGATAGAGAGCTTATTAGAGATACTGAAACATTACATGAAATTTATCAACGTTTAATACATGCAGGTGACACAGCGGGTATACCTGTTATTGCGACAGGAAATGCACACTATTTGTTTGAACATGATGGTATCGCACGTAAAATTTTAATAGCATCACAACCCGGCAATCCACTTAATCGCTCAACTTTACCGGAAGCACATTTTAGAACTACAGATGAAATGTTAAACGAGTTTCATTTTTTAGGTGAAGAAAAAGCGCATGAAATTGTTGTGAAAAATACAAACGAATTAGCAGATCGAATTGAACGTGTTGTTCCTATTAAAGATGAATTATACACACCGCGTATGGAAGGTGCTAACGAAGAAATTAGAGAACTAAGTTATGCAAATGCGCGTAAACTGTATGGTGAAGACCTGCCTCAAATCGTAATTGATCGATTAGAAAAAGAATTAAAAAGTATTATCGGTAATGGATTTGCGGTAATTTACTTAATTTCGCAACGTTTAGTTAAAAAATCATTAGATGATGGATACTTAGTTGGTTCCCGTGGTTCAGTAGGTTCTAGTTTTGTAGCGACAATGACTGAGATTACTGAAGTAAACCCGTTACCGCCACACTATATTTGTCCGAACTGTAAAACGAGTGAATTTTTCAATGATGGTTCAGTAGGATCAGGATTTGATTTACCTGATAAGACGTGTGAAACTTGTGGAGCGCCACTTATTAAAGAAGGACAAGATATTCCGTTTGAAACATTTTTAGGATTTAAGGGAGATAAAGTTCCTGATATCGACTTAAACTTTAGTGGTGAATATCAACCGAATGCCCATAACTACACAAAAGTATTATTTGGTGAGGATAAAGTATTCCGTGCAGGTACAATTGGTACTGTTGCTGAAAAGACTGCTTTTGGTTATGTTAAAGGTTATTTGAATGATCAAGGTATCCACAAAAGAGGTGCTGAAATAGATCGACTCGTTAAAGGATGTACAGGTGTTAAACGTACAACTGGACAGCATCCAGGGGGTATTATTGTAGTACCTGATTACATGGATATTTATGATTTTACGCCGATACAATATCCTGCCGATGATCAAAATTCAGCATGGATGACGACACATTTTGATTTCCATTCTATTCATGATAATGTATTAAAACTTGATATACTTGGACACGATGATCCAACAATGATTCGTATGCTTCAAGATTTATCAGGAATTGATCCAAAAACAATACCTGTAGATGATAAAGAAGTTATGCAGATATTTAGTACACCTGAAAGTTTGGGTGTTACTGAAGATGAAATTTTATGTAAAACAGGTACATTTGGGGTACCAGAATTCGGTACAGGATTCGTGCGTCAAATGTTAGAAGATACAAAGCCAACAACATTTTCTGAATTAGTTCAAATCTCAGGATTATCTCATGGTACAGATGTGTGGTTAGGCAATGCTCAAGAATTAATTAAAACCGGTATATGTGATTTATCAAGTGTAATTGGTTGTCGTGATGATATCATGGTTTATTTAATGTATGCTGGTTTAGAACCATCAATGGCTTTTAAAATAATGGAGTCAGTACGTAAAGGTAAAGGTTTAACTGAAGAAATGATTGAAACGATGAAAGAAAATGAAGTGCCAGATTGGTATTTAGATTCATGTCTTAAAATTAAGTACATGTTCCCTAAAGCCCATGCAGCAGCATACGTTTTAATGGCAGTACGTATCGCATATTTCAAAGTACATCATCCACTTTATTACTATGCATCTTACTTTACAATTCGTGCGTCAGACTTTGATTTAATCACGATGATTAAAGATAAAACAAGCATTCGAAATACTGTAAAAGACATGTATTCTCGCTATATGGATCTAGGTAAAAAAGAAAAAGACGTATTAACAGTCTTGGAAATTATGAATGAAATGGCGCATCGAGGTTATCGAATGCAACCGATTAGTTTAGAAAAGAGTCAGGCGTTCGAATTTATCATTGAAGGCGATACACTTATTCCGCCGTTCATATCAGTGCCTGGGCTTGGCGAAAACGTTGCGAAACGAATTGTTGAAGCTCGTGACGATGGCCCATTTTTATCAAAAGAAGATTTAAACAAAAAAGCTGGATTATCTCAGAAAATTATTGAGTATTTAGATGAGTTAGGCTCATTACCGAATTTACCAGATAAAGCTCAACTTTCGATATTTGATATGTAAAATGAAATAATCAAGGTATTTATTTAATGCGTATGGCGTAGTCAAAGAAATACAAAATTGTTGCTGGACACAAAATTATGCCCGTATTTCTTTTCAATGTCTTACGAGTCTATTCAAATGTAATGGTGAAATAAAGGAACAAACTTTTACAAGAATCTCTGATTAATAGTGAAGTCATTTGTTTCAAGCATAAACTTATGCTATAATTAAGTTGCTTAAAAATTAGTGAACTCAGGCAGAAGAGTGGGAGATTCCCGCTCTTTTCTATTTGCCAAAAAGGGAGGCCTGTATGAGTAAAATTACAGAACAAGTAGAAGTGATTGTTAAACCAATTATGGAAGACTTGAATTTTGAACTTGTAGACGTTGAATATGTCAAAGAGGGTAGAGATCATTTTCTTAGAATCTCTATTGATAAAGAAGGTGGCGTAGATTTAAATGATTGTACGCTAGCTTCTGAAAAAATAAGTGAAGCTATGGATGCAAATGATCCTATTCCTGAAATGTATTATTTAGACGTAGCGTCACCTGGTGCAGAACGTCCAATTAAAAAAGAACAAGATTTCCAAAATGCAATAACTAAACCTGTATTTGTTTCTTTATATGTACCAATTGAAGGTGAAAAGGAATGGTTAGGCATTTTACAAGAAGTCAATAATGAAACAATTGTAGTACAAGTTAAAATCAAAGCAAGAACGAAAGATATAGAGATACCGAGAGACAAAATAGCAAAAGCACGTCACGCAGTTATGATTTAACGTGATGAGGAGGAAAAAACGTGTCAAGTAATGAATTATTATTAGCTACTGAGTATTTAGAAAAAGAAAAGAAGATTCCTAGAGCAGTATTAATTGATGCTATTGAAGCAGCTTTAATTACTGCATACAAAAAGAATTATGATAGTGCAAGAAATGTCCGTGTGGAATTAAATATGGATCAAGGTACTTTCAAAGTTATCGCTCGTAAAGATGTTGTTGAAGAAGTATTTGACGACAGAGATGAAGTGGATTTAAGTACAGCGCTTGTTAAAAACCCTGCATATGAAATTGGTGATATATACGAAGAAGATGTAACACCTAAAGATTTTGGTCGTGTAGGTGCTCAAGCAGCGAAACAAGCAGTAATGCAACGTCTTCGTGATGCTGAACGTGAAATTTTATTTGAAGAATTTATAGACAAAGAAGAAGACATACTTACTGGAATTATTGACCGTGTTGACCATCGTTATGTATATGTGAATTTAGGTCGTATCGAAGCTGTTTTATCTGAAGCAGAAAGAAGTCCTAACGAAAAATATATTCCTAACGAACGTATCAAAGTATATGTTAACAAAGTGGAACAAACGACAAAAGGTCCTCAAATCTATGTTTCTCGTAGCCATCCAGGTTTATTAAAACGTTTATTTGAACAAGAAGTTCCAGAAATTTACGATGGTACTGTAATTGTTAAATCAGTAGCACGTGAAGCTGGCGATCGCTCTAAAATTAGTGTCTTCTCTGAAAACAATGATATAGATGCTGTTGGTGCATGTGTTGGTGCTAAAGGCGCACGTGTTGAAGCTGTTGTTGAAGAGCTAGGTGGTGAAAAAATCGACATCGTTCAATGGAATGAAGATCCAAAAGTATTTGTAAAAAATGCTTTAAGCCCTTCTCAAGTTTTAGAAGTTATTGTTGATGAAACAAATCAATCTACAGTAGTTGTTGTTCCTGATTATCAATTGTCATTAGCGATTGGTAAAAGAGGACAAAACGCACGTCTAGCTGCTAAATTAACCGGCTGGAAAATTGATATTAAATCAGAAACAGATGCGCGTGAAGCGGGTATCTATCCAGTAGTTGAAGCTGAAAAAGTAACTGAAGAAGATGTTGCTTTAGAAGATGCTGACACAACAGAATCAACCGAAGAGGTAAATGATGTTTCAGTTGAAACAAATGTAGAGAAAGAATCTGAATAATAGGTTGGAGTGAAGTATCTATGAAAAAGAAAAAAATTCCGATGCGAAAATGTATTCTTTCAAATGAAATGCATCCCAAAAAAGATATGATTCGTGTTGTTGTTAATAAAGAAGGCGAAATCTTTGCGGATGTTACTGGAAAGAAACAAGGCCGTGGCGCATATGTTTCTAAAGATGTTGCTATGGTTGAAAAAGCACAACAAAAAGAAATTTTAGAAAAATATTTTAAAGCATCTAAAGAGCAATTGGATCCTGTTTACAAAGAAATTATTAGATTAATTTATAGAGAAGAGATCCCAAAATGAGTATAGATCAAATATTAAACTTTTTAGGATTAGCAATGAGAGCTGGTAAAGTAAAAACAGGTGAATCAGTCATTGTTAATGAGATTAAAAAAGGAAATTTGAAGCTCGTTATTGTTGCAAATGATGCGTCTGATAATACAGCTAAATTAATTACAGATAAATGTAAGAGTTACAAAGTTCCATTCAGAAAGTTTGGAAATCGAAATGAATTGGGAATAGCACTTGGAAAAGGTGAGCGTGTTAATGTAGGGATTACTGACCCAGGCTTTGCTAAAAAGTTGCTATCAATGATAGATGAATATCATAAGGAGTGATTATATGAGTAAACAAAGAATTTACGAATATGCGAAAGAATTAAATCTAAAGAGTAAAGAGATTATAGATGAGTTAAAAAGCATGAATATTGAGGTTTCAAATCATATGCAAGCTTTGGAAGATGACCAAATTAAAGCATTAGATAAAAAGTTCAAAAAAGAACAAAAGAACGACAATAAACAAAGCACTCAAAATAATCACCAAAAATCAAACAATCAAAACCAAAATAAAGGGCAACAAAAAGATAACAAAAAGAATCAACAACAAAATAATAAAGGCAACAAAGGCAATAAAAAGAATAATAGAAATAATAAGAAAAATAACAAGAATAATAAACCACAAAATCAACCAGCTGCTCCAAAAGAAATACCATCAAAAGTGACATATCAAGAAGGTATTACAGTAGGCGAATTTGCGGATAAATTAAATGTTGAATCATCAGAAATTATCAAAAAATTATTCTTACTTGGTATTGTTGCTAATATCAATCAATCATTAAATCAAGAAACAATCGAATTAATTGCCGATGATTATGGCGTTGAGGTTGAAGAAGAAGTTGTGATTAATGAAGAAGACTTATCAATCTATTTCGAAGACGAAAAAGATGATCCAGAGGCAATTGAGAGACCAGCAGTTGTAACAATTATGGGACATGTTGACCATGGTAAAACGACTTTATTAGATTCAATTCGTCATACAAAAGTTACAGCAGGTGAAGCAGGCGGAATCACTCAACATATTGGTGCATATCAAATTGAAAACGATGGCAAAAAAATCACTTTCTTAGATACACCGGGACATGCTGCATTTACAACGATGCGTGCGCGTGGTGCACAAGTAACAGATATTACTATTTTAGTAGTAGCAGCTGACGATGGTGTTATGCCACAAACAATTGAAGCAATTAACCATGCTAAAGAAGCAGAAGTACCAATTATTGTTGCAGTAAATAAAATTGATAAACCAACTTCAAATCCTGATCGAGTTATGCAAGAATTAACTGAATATGGTTTAATTCCTGAAGATTGGGGCGGCGAAACAATTTTCGTTCCACTTTCTGCATTAAGTGGTGATGGTATCGACGATTTATTAGAAATGATAGGATTAGTTGCAGAAGTTCAAGAACTTAAAGCAAATCCTAAAAACCGTGCTGTTGGTACAGTTATCGAAGCTGAATTAGATAAATCACGTGGTCCTTCTGCATCATTATTAGTACAAAACGGTACATTAAATGTTGGTGATGCGATTGTAGTTGGTAATACTTACGGCCGTATCCGTGCAATGGTTAATGACTTAGGTCAAAGAATCAAAACGGCTGGTCCATCAACGCCTGTTGAAATTACAGGTATTAATGATGTGCCACAAGCTGGGGATCGCTTTGTTGTATTTAGTGATGAAAAACAAGCTCGTCGTATTGGTGAATCAAGACACGAAGCTAGCATTATACAACAACGTCAAGAAAGTAAAAATGTTTCATTAGATAACCTGTTTGAACAAATGAAACAAGGTGAAATGAAAGATTTAAACGTTATTATTAAAGGTGATGTTCAAGGTTCTGTTGAAGCTTTAGCTGCATCATTAATGAAAATTGATGTTGAAGGCGTAAATGTTCGTATCATTCATACAGCGGTTGGTGCAATTAATGAGTCAGACGTGACACTTGCTAATGCCTCAAATGGTATTATCATTGGTTTCAATGTTCGTCCAGACAGTGGTGCAAAACGTGCTGCAGAAGCTGAAAATGTTGATATGCGTTTACACAGAGTTATTTATAATGTTATCGAAGAAATTGAATCAGCGATGAAAGGTTTACTTGATCCAGAATTTGAAGAACAAGTTATCGGACAAGCTGAAGTTCGTCAAACATTCAAAGTTTCTAAAGTTGGTACTATTGCTGGATGTTATGTTACTGAAGGTAAAATTACGCGAAATGCTGGTGTACGTATTATTCGTGATGGTATTGTTCAATATGAAGGCGAATTAGATACACTTAAACGTTTCAAAGATGATGCTAAGGAAGTTGCAAAAGGTTATGAATGTGGTATTACAATTGAAAACTACAATGACCTTAAAGAAGGCGATGTTATCGAAGCATTTGAAATGGTTGAAATTAAGCGTTAATTAAATAAATTACAAGCTAAAAGTATAGTTAAGATTGATATGCTCCCTATAAATATTGCACTTTTTAAGTGTCTACTTTATAGGGAGCATATTTGATACTAGCTTTTGGTTTTTTATTAGAATAGATTACCTATTAAAAGTTACGTTATATGGACATGATTTTGTATAAAATTTTGTGGTGGCCTAGAATGATTTTTAATGACAAAATATAATGTCGACTATTATTGGAAAATTTTCTGTTGAAATGCCTATCTTACGGCAAACTTTATTTGATTTTATAGGCTTAATTTATTAAAATAACGTGTGAGCTAAAATAATTGTTTAAGCATTGTTACACTAAAAAATGCAAATAACAATTGAACTTAAAGATAAAGAGGTGACAAGAATGAGCAGTATGAGAGCAGAGCGTGTTGGTGAACAAATGAAGAAGGAATTAATGGATATCATCAACAATAAAGTCAAAGATCCTCGAGTTGGTTTTATTACAATTACAGATGTTGTTTTAACAAATGATTTATCGCAGGCTAAAGTATTTTTAACTGTATTAGGTAACGATAAAGAAGTAGAAAATACATTTAAAGCACTTGATAAAGCAAAAGGCTTCATTAAGTCTGAATTAGGTTCTAGAATGCGATTACGTATTATGCCGGAATTAATGTATGAATATGATCAATCAATCGAATATGGTAATAAAATTGAACGAATGATTCAAGATTTACACAAACAAGATAGATAATTTAGTGTTAGGTATCTGGAAAATGTTTGATAATTTCTTAATATCGGTATATTAACATTAAACAGTTAATACATAGATGTGTAGAAATAGTTAACATTTTCCAGTTTTTTTATGAATAAATTTAGTTGATACGCTATTAAAATATATTTTAAAAAAGAAGGTGACTATATGTATAATGGGATATTACCAGTATATAAAGAGCGCGGTTTAACAAGTCATGACGTTGTATTCAAATTGCGTAAAATATTAAAAACTAAAAAAATAGGTCACACGGGTACGCTTGATCCCGAAGTTGCAGGCGTGTTACCGGTATGTATAGGTAATGCAACGAGAGTTAGTGATTATGTTATGGATATGGGCAAAGCTTATGAAGCAACTGTATCGATAGGAAGAAGTACAACGACTGAAGATCAAACGGGTGATACATTGGAAACAAAAGGTGTACACTCAGCAGATTTTAATAAGGACGATATTGACCGATTGTTAGAAAGTTTTAAAGGTATCATTGAACAAATTCCGCCGATGTACTCATCCGTCAAAGTAAATGGTAAAAAATTATATGAATATGCGCGTAATAATGAAACAGTTGAAAGACCAAAGCGTAAAGTTAATATTAAAGACATTGGGCGTATATCTGAATTAGATTTTAAAGAAAATGAGTGTCATTTTAAAATACGCGTCATCTGTGGTAAAGGTACATATATTAGAACGCTAGCAACTGATATTGGTGTGAAATTAGGCTTTCCGGCACATATGTCGAAATTAACACGAATCGAGTCTGGTGGATTTGTGTTGAAAGATAGCCTTACATTAGAACAAATAAAAGAACTTCATGAGCAGGATTCATTGCAAAATAAATTGTTTCCTTTAGAATATGGATTAAAGGGTTTGCCAAGCATTAAAATTAAAGATTCGCACATAAAAAAACGTATTTTAAATGGGCAGAAATTTAATAAAAATGAATTTGATAACAAAATTAAAGACCAAATTGTATTTATTGATGATGATTCAGAAAAAGTATTAGCAATTTATATGGTACACCCTACAAAAGAATCAGAAATTAAACCTAAAAAAGTCTTTAATTAAAGGAGATAGAATTTATGAAAGTCATAGAAGTGACACATCCTATACAATCTAAACAGTATATTACAGAGGATGTTGCAATGGCATTCGGATTTTTCGATGGCATGCATAAAGGTCATGACAAAGTCTTTGATATATTAAACGAAATAGCTGAGGCACGCAGTTTAAAAAAAGCGGTGATGACATTTGATCCGCATCCGTCTGTCGTGTTGAATCCTAAAAGAAAACGAACAACGTATTTAACGCCACTTTCAGATAAAATCGAAAAAATTAGCCAACATGATATTGATTATTGTATAGTGGTTAATTTTTCATCTAGGTTTGCTAATGTGAGCGTAGAAGATTTTGTTGAAAATTATATAATTAAAAATAATGTAAAAGAAGTCATTGCTGGTTTTGATTTTACTTTTGGTAAATTTGGAAAAGGTAATATGACTGTACTTCAAGAATATGATGCGTTTAATACGACAATTGTGAGTAAACAAGAAATTGAAAATGAAAAAATTTCTACAACTTCTATTCGTCAAGATTTAATCAATGGTGAGTTGCAAAAAGCGAATGATGCTTTAGGCTATATATATTCTATTAAAGGCACTGTAGTGCAAGGTGAAAAAAGGGGAAGAACTATTGGCTTCCCAACAGCTAACATTCAACCTAGTGATGATTATTTGTTACCTCGTAAAGGTGTTTATGCTGTTAGTATTGAAATCGGCACTGAAAATAAATTATATCGAGGGGTAGCTAACATAGGTGTAAAGCCAACATTTCATGATCCTAACAAAGCAGAAGTTGTCATCGAAGTGAATATCTTTGACTTTGAGGATAATATTTATGGTGAACGAGTGACCGTGAATTGGCATCATTTCTTACGTCCTGAGATTAAATTTGATGGTATCGACCCATTAGTTAAACAAATGAACGATGATAAATCGCGTGCTAAATATTTATTAGCAGTTGATTTTGGTGATGAAGTAGCTTATAATATCTAGAGTTGCGTATAGTTATATAAACAATCTATACCACACCTTTTTCTTAGTAGGTCGAATCTCCAACGCCTAACTCGGATTAAGGAGTATTCAAACATTTTAAGGAGGAAATTGATTATGGCAATTTCACAAGAACGTAAAAACGAAATCATTAAAGAATACCGTGTACACGAAACTGATACTGGTTCACCAGAAGTACAAATCGCTGTACTTACTGCAGAAATCAACGCAGTAAACGAACACTTACGTACACACAAAAAAGACCACCATTCACGTCGTGGATTATTAAAAATGGTAGGTCGTCGTAGACATTTATTAAACTACTTACGTAGTAAAGATATTCAACGTTACCGTGAATTAATTAAATCACTTGGTATCCGTCGTTAATCTTAATATAACGTCTTTGAGGTTGGGGCATATTTATGTTCCAACCTTAATTTATATTAAAAAAGCTTTTTACAAATATTAACATTTATTATATGTTAAGCTAATATTGAGTGAATAATAAGGTTACAATGAGATAAAGATGATATAAGTACACCTAGAGTAATAATCAAGATATTAAAAATAAAGTATGTTTTTTTAAAAAATATAACTTATATTTATACTGATAAGGGTGGGACGATAAGTCTATTTTGTAAATAATAGATGGATATCCCGCTCTCTTTTTTTCCAATTCAATATTTTATAACTAATATTAAAATACGATAATAAATGATATGATATAACTATTAGATTCAAGAGAGGAGATTTATAATGTCTCAAGAAAAGAAAGTTTTTAAAACTGAATGGGCAGGAAGATCTTTAACGATTGAAACAGGGCAATTAGCTAAACAAGCAAATGGCGCTGTATTGGTTCGTTATGGAGATACAGTCGTGTTATCGACGGCAACTGCATCAAAAGAACCTCGTGATGGAGATTTCTTCCCATTAACAGTGAACTATGAAGAAAAAATGTACGCTGCGGGTAAAATTCCTGGTGGATTTAAAAAGAGAGAAGGACGTCCTGGTGACGATGCAACATTAACTGCGCGATTAATTGATAGACCAATTAGACCTTTATTCCCTAAAGGATATAAGCATGATGTTCAAATTATGAACATGGTATTAAGTGCAGATCCTGATTGTTCACCACAAATGGCTGCAATGATTGGTTCATCTATGGCGCTTAGTGTGTCGGATATTCCATTCCAAGGGCCAATCGCCGGTGTAAATGTGGGTTATATTGACGGTAAATATATCATTAACCCAACAGTAGAAGAAAAAGAAGTTTCTCGTTTAGACCTTGAAGTAGCTGGTCATAAAGATGCGGTAAACATGGTAGAGGCAGGCGCTAGTGAGATTACTGAACAAGAAATGTTAGAGGCGATTTTCTTTGGTCATGAAGAGATTCAACGTTTAGTTGATTTCCAACAACAAATCGTCGACCACATTCAACCTGTTAAACAAGAATTTATTCCAGCAGAGCGTGATGAAGCGCTAGTTGAACGTGTAAAATCTTTAACCGAAGAAAAAGGACTTAAAGAAACAGTTTTAACATTTGATAAACAACAACGAGATGAAAATCTTGATAACTTAAAAGAAGAAATCGTCAATGAATTTATCGATGAAGAAGATCCAGAGAATGAATTACTTATTAAAGAAGTTTATGCAATTTTAAATGAATTAGTGAAAGAAGAAGTTCGACGTTTAATTGCAGATGAAAAAATTAGACCAGACGGCCGTAAACCTGATGAAATCCGTCCATTAGATTCTGAAGTTGGTATTTTACCTAGAACGCATGGTTCAGGTCTATTTACACGTGGTCAGACTCAAGCACTTTCAGTTTTAACATTAGGTGCTTTAGGCGATTATCAATTAATTGATGGTTTAGGACCTGAAGAAGAAAAAAGATTCATGCATCATTACAACTTCCCGAATTTTTCAGTAGGTGAAACTGGTCCAGTACGTGCGCCAGGTCGTCGTGAAATTGGACATGGTGCGTTAGGTGAAAGAGCATTAAAATATATTATTCCTGATACTGCTGATTTCCCATATACAATTCGTATTGTAAGTGAGGTACTTGAATCAAATGGTTCATCATCTCAAGCGTCAATTTGTGGATCAACATTAGCATTAATGGATGCGGGCGTACCGATTAAAGCACCAGTTGCTGGTATTGCTATGGGCCTTGTTACACGTGAAGATAGCTATACGATTTTAACTGATATCCAAGGTATGGAAGATGCATTAGGTGATATGGACTTTAAAGTCGCTGGTACTAAAGAAGGTATTACAGCAATCCAAATGGATATTAAAATTGACGGTTTAACGCGTGAAATTATCGAAGAGGCTCTAGAACAAGCGAGACGTGGTCGTTTAGAAATAATGAATCATATGTTACAAACAATTGATCAACCACGTACTGAATTAAGTGCTTACGCGCCAAAAGTTGTAACTATGACAATTAAACCAGATAAGATTAGAGATGTTATCGGACCTGGTGGTAAAAAAATTAACGAAATTATTGATGAAACAGGTGTTAAATTAGATATTGAACAAGATGGTACTATCTTTATTGGTGCTGTTGATCAAGCTATGATAAATCGTGCTCGTGAAATCATTGAGGAAATTACACGTGAAGCGGAAGTAGGTCAAACTTATCAAGCCACTGTTAAACGTATTGAAAAATACGGTGCGTTTGTAGGCCTATTCCCAGGTAAAGATGCGTTGCTTCACATTTCACAAATTTCAAAAAATAGAATTGAAAAAGTGGAAGATGTATTAAAAATCGGTGACACAATTGAAGTTAAGATTACTGAAATTGATAAACAAGGTCGAGTAAATGCTTCACATAGAGCATTAGAAGAATAATATTTAAAGTCATATGACGACAATGTATCGTCATGTGATTTTTTTATGCCACTTTTTACGAAGTGACCCGTTTTGAATTTGTTGTATTGAACATTTTAAAACGCTTTATTATTTTGTGTGCAACTGTTAATTATCCTGTATGTATAGTGATTAATAGTGTACATCAAGTGTTTTTTAACTTATAATGAATAGTGAGTTTATATATGGACGGGTAACAAATTTAGGAGGTAAGAT
Organism: Staphylococcus sp. T93; assembly: GCF_016743875.1. Classification (NCBI taxonomy): domain Bacteria; kingdom Bacillati; phylum Bacillota; class Bacilli; order Caryophanales; family Staphylococcaceae; genus Staphylococcus; species Staphylococcus sp. T93. The sequence goes on from NZ_CP068247.1 coordinate 715,484, forward strand.
TTTGAGTTTAATAAAGAAAAAGAATAAAGATATTCGCATTATACCATTAGGCGGTGTTGGCGAAATTGCTAAAAATATGTATATCGTTGAAGTAGACGATGAAATGTTTATGTTAGATGCTGGACTTATGTTTCCAGAAGACGAAATGCTAGGTATTGATATTGTTATACCAGACATTTCATACGTACTTGAAAATAAAGATAAATTGAAGGGTATATTCCTTACACACGGACATGAGCACGCGATTGGTGCAGTGAGTTATGTTTTAGAACAATTAGATGCACCAGTATATGGATCTAAATTGACAATAGCGTTAATTAAAGAAAATATGAAAGCCCGTAATATTGATAAAAAAGTTCGCTACTATACAGTTAATAATGATTCAATTATGAGATTCAAAAACGTGAATATTAGTTTCTTTAATACGACACACAGTATTCCTGATAGTTTAGGTGTTTGTATTCACACTTCATATGGTGCCATTGTGTATACAGGTGAATTTAAGTTTGACCAAAGTTTACATGGACATTATGCACCAGATATTAAACGTATGGCAGAGATTGGTGAAGAAGGCGTATTTGTCTTAATCAGTGATTCTACTGAGGCAGAGAAACCTGGATATAATACTCCGGAAAATGTGATTGAACATCATATGTATGATGCTTTTGCAAAAGTGCGAGGTCGCTTGATAGTTTCATGTTATGCTTCGAACTTTATACGTATTCAGCAAGTTTTAAATATTGCTAGCAAGCTAAATCGTAAAGTGTCATTTTTAGGAAGATCACTTGAAAGTTCATTTAATATTGCTCGTAAAATGGGGTATTTCGACATTCCTAAAGATTTGCTAATTCCTATAACAGAAGTTGATAATTATCCTAAAAATGAAGTGATAATTATAGCTACTGGTATGCAAGGAGAACCTGTAGAAGCCTTAAGTCAAATGGCGCAACATAAGCATAAAATTATGAATATCGAAGAAGGCGATTCTGTATTTTTAGCAATTACGGCTTCTGCTAATATGGAAGTTATCATTGCGAATACATTAAATGAGCTTGTACGTGCTGGCGCACATATTATTCCAAATAACAAAAAGATTCATGCTTCAAGTCATGGTTGCATGGAAGAATTAAAAATGATGATTAATATTATGAAACCTGAATACTTTATTCCTGTACAAGGTGAATTTAAAATGCAGATAGCACATGCGAAGCTAGCAGCTGAAGCAGGTGTTGCACCAGAAAAGATTTTCCTTGTGGAAAAAGGAGATGTCATTAATTACAACGGTAAAGATATGATATTAAATGAAAAGGTAAATTCAGGAAATATTTTAATAGATGGCATTGGTATTGGGGATGTAGGAAATATCGTGTTGAGAGACCGTCATCTTTTAGCAGAAGATGGTATCTTTATTGCTGTTGTAACGTTAGATCCTAAAAATAGACGTATAGCTGCGGGACCTGAAATTCAATCTCGTGGGTTTGTATATGTACGTGAAAGTGAAGACTTATTACGTGAAGCAGAAGAGAAAGTACGTGAAATAGTAGAGGCTGGTTTACAAGAAAAACGCATAGAATGGTCTGAAATTAAACAAAATATGCGTGATCAAATTAGTAAACTATTATTCGAAAGTACAAAACGTCGTCCTATGATTATTCCAGTAATTTCTGAAATTTAATCAAAAAGTCATTAACATAAAAGAGGTCAGAACAAGTCACTGAAATATAATGGTTGTCATGGACAATTTACTTATATTTTATGATAGTCAATTGAAGGGGTAACGATTAATCTGTTATCTTAAGTAAATTGATACATAGATGATATTGTTCTAACCTCTTTCATCGTCTGTTTGGACTACATATTCTAAACATCAAATAGGAAATTATATATAATAACGTCGTTTTAACTAAGGCAACATAAGGAGGTGCGTCAATTGGCACAAGCAAAAAAGAAATCGACAGCTAAGAAAAAAACAACATCAAAAAAAAGAACAAATTCGAGGAAAAAGAAGAATGATAATCCGATACGTTATGTCATAGCTATTTTAGTAGTTGTATTAATGGTGTTGGGTGTTTTCCAATTAGGAATAATAGGTCGTCTAATTGACAGCTTCTTTAATTATTTATTTGGGTACAGTAGATATTTAACATATATTTTAGTACTCTTAGCAACTGGTTTTATTACATACTCTAAACGTATTCCTAAAACTAGACGAACGGCTGGTTCGATTGTATTGCAAATTGCATTGCTATTTGTATCACAGTTAGTTTTTCATTTTAATAGTGGTATCAAAGCTGAAAGAGAACCTGTACTTTCTTATGTGTATCAGTCATACCAACACAGTCATTTCCCAAATTTTGGTGGCGGTGTATTAGGCTTTTATTTATTAGAGTTAAGCGTACCTTTAATTTCATTATTTGGTGTATGTATTATTACTATTTTATTATTATGCTCAAGTGTTATTTTATTAACAAACCATCAACATCGTGAAGTTGCAAAAGTTGCACTGGAAAATATAAAAGCTTGGTTTGGTTCATTTAATGAAAAAATGTCGGAAAGAAACCAAGAAAAACAATTGAAGCGTGAAGAAAAAGCAAGACTTAAAGAAGAACAAAAGGCACGTCAAAATGAACAGCCACAAATAAAAGATGTGAGTGATTTTACGGAAGTGCCTCAAGAAAGAGATATTCCAATTTATGGGCATACTGAAAATGAAAGTAAAAGCCAGAGTCAACCAAGTCGAAAAAAACGAGTGTTTGATGCAGAGAATAGTTCGAATAACATCGTAAATCATCATCAAGCAGATCAGCAAGAACAATTAACAGAACAAACTCATAACAGTGTTGAAAGTGAAAACACTATTGAAGAAGCTGGTGAAGTTACGAATGTATCGTATGTTGTTCCACCGTTAACTTTACTTAATCAACCTGCAAAACAAAAAGCAACATCTAAAGCTGAAGTGCAACGTAAAGGACAAGTACTAGAGAATACATTAAAAGATTTTGGGGTAAATGCAAAAGTGACACAAATTAAAATTGGTCCTGCAGTAACTCAATATGAAATTCAACCAGCTCAAGGGGTTAAAGTGAGTAAAATTGTAAACTTGCATAATGATATTGCATTAGCTTTAGCAGCAAAAGATGTTAGAATCGAAGCGCCAATACCTGGTCGTTCTGCAGTAGGTATTGAAGTGCCAAATGAGAAAATTTCATTAGTTTCACTAAAAGAAGTTTTAGATGAAAAATTCCCGTCTAATAATAAACTAGAAGTTGGATTAGGAAGAGATATATCAGGTGATCCAATTACTGTTCCACTAAATGAAATGCCACACTTATTGGTGGCAGGATCGACGGGTAGTGGTAAATCTGTTTGTATAAATGGTATTATTACAAGTATTTTATTAAATGCTAAGCCGCATGAAGTTAAACTTATGTTAATCGATCCGAAAATGGTTGAACTAAATGTTTATAACGGAATTCCACACTTATTAATTCCGGTTGTTACAAATCCTCATAAAGCTGCTCAAGCTTTAGAAAAAATTGTAGCTGAGATGGAAAGACGTTATGATTTATTCCAACATTCATCAACTAGAAACATTAAAGGTTATAACGAATTAATCCGTAAGCAAAATCAAGAATTAGATGAGAAGCAACCAGAATTACCTTATATCGTTGTTATTGTAGATGAGCTTGCAGATTTAATGATGGTAGCTGGTAAAGAAGTTGAAAATGCGATTCAACGTATTACACAAATGGCACGTGCAGCAGGTATACATTTAATTGTAGCGACACAAAGACCTTCTGTGGATGTAATTACAGGTATCATTAAAAATAATATTCCATCTAGAATAGCTTTTGCTGTGAGTTCTCAAACAGATTCAAGAACTATTATTGGTACTGGCGGCGCAGAAAAGTTACTTGGTAAAGGTGACATGTTATACGTTGGAAATGGTGACTCATCACAAACACGTATTCAAGGGGCGTTTTTAAGTGACCAAGAGGTGCAAGATGTTGTAAATTATGTAGTAGAACAACAACAGGCAAATTATGTAAAAGAAATGGAACCAGATGCACCAGTGGATAAATCGGAAATGAAAAGTGAAGATGCTTTATATGATGAAGCGTATTTGTTTGTTGTTGAACAACAAAAGGCAAGTACATCATTGTTACAACGCCAATTTAGAATTGGTTATAATAGAGCATCTAGGTTGATGGATGATTTAGAACGCAATCAGGTAATCGGTCCACAAAAAGGAAGCAAGCCTAGACAAGTTTTAATAGATCTTAATAATGACGAGGTGTAAAAAAATGTCAGAAATGAATGCGGTATATAACGTTAAACAATACATTTTAAATTTGATTAAGCAAAATAAATTGGAATATGGTGACCAACTTCCAAGTAATTTATCAATTGCCAGAGAATTAAATGTAAAAACCGACGATGTTTATGAAGCAATTCAGGCATTGATTACTGAACAAGTCATTAAAGATAATTTTGAAGAGGGCACAAGTGTTAAGTCACTGCCCCCTTTCTTTTATCCATTGAATGAACTTATAAGTATTGGGCAAATGATTAAAAATGCAGGATTTGAATGCGGAACTGAATACTTAAATTTTGATGAGCAACCAGCAACTATGTTAGATGCAAATTTGTTGAGCGTTGAAGAAGGATATCCAGTAACCATTATAGAACGATTACGAACTGCCGATGGAGAACCGGTCGTCTATTGTTTAGATAAAATTGCTAAAAAAGAATTAACATGTACAGAGTATCAAATGAGCAATGGATCGATTCTAAGTGCGATAAAAGAACAAAGTAATCATAATATTTGTTATGCTGATACAGAAATTGAAGCGGTAAATTATGAACCTCGAATATCCGAAGTACTGAATGCTTCGCCACACGAAGGTTTGATTTTATTAAAAATTACGCACTATAATGAATCAGATGAACCTATTTTGTATTCATTAAATTATATGAAAAATAGCTTAGTTCAATTTAAAATCACTAGAAAAATATAGATGTAAGAAGATATAGAGGAGGCTATATATTTGAGTAGACAATCTCAACCAAATATACATATCAAAGTTTCACCAACAACTAAATTTAAAACAACTACTATAGTTTTTAAATTTATGGCACCTTTAGAATATGACACAATAACAGCTAGATCATTATTAAGCAAATTATTAGTTCGAGCAACTAAGAAATGGCCAACCGATAAGTCGTTTAATAATCACTTAGCCGATTTATATGGTGCGTATGTGAATAGTACAATTTCAAAATTCAAAGATCAGCATGTCATTACATTTTCATTAGAAATTGTTAATGAACGTTATTTAAGAAACGGTGAATCATTATTTAATCAAGGATTAGATTTATTACAAGAAATCATTTGGAATCCATTAATTGAAAATAAAGCATTCAATGATAATTTTGTTAACCAAGAGAAAACATTATTAGCCAAAAAAATAGAAGCAATGGTAGATAATAAAGCACAATATTCGTTTTTAAAATTACTCGACCATATGTTTGAAAATGAAGCATATAAATACTTATCTACAGGACAACTAGAACAAATCCCACATATTACTGCTGAAACACTATATCATACATATCAATCAATGATTAATAATGATCAATGTTCTGTTTATGTTGTCGGCAATGTAGAACCTGAAAGTGTTGAGAAACAAATACGTGAAAAATTTGCACTTAAACCATTCGATAAACATCAATTCCAACATTCTACTCATCATTTACACGATGAAGAAGTTGATTATATTGTTGAATATGATGACGTGGATCAAGCTAAATTAAATATGGGATACCGTTTTCCAACACAATATGGACAAAGTGGATATGCTGCCTTTGTTGTATTTAACATGATGTTTGGAGGAGATCCTTCATCTGTTTTATTTAATGAAGTGCGAGAAAAGCAAAGTTTAGCGTACTCTATACATTCACAAATTGATGGCAAAAATGGCTATTTATTTGTTTTGAGTGGGGTTTCAAGTGATAAGTACGAAACTGCAAAAGACACTATTATAAGTGAATTTGAAAAAATAAAAGCAGGAGATTTCACTGAAGAAAAATTAGAGTTAGCTAAAAAAGTAATCATTTCTCATCGATATGAATCTGAAGATCGTCCGAAAAGTATTATAGAGATTATGCATAACCAAATATTATTAGAGCAACCACAAAGCAAAGAAACATTTATAAATGATATACAGAAGGTAAGTCGCGAAGATATTGTTTCTGTTGCTGAAAAAGCATTTTTAGATACAATCTATGTGTTGACAAAAGGAGGGGATAAATAATGAAAGAGCGTTATTATGAATTAATAGACGAAAGAGTATTCGAACAAGAATTAGAAAATGGTTTACGATTATTTATTATCCCCAAACCAGGTTTTCAAAAGACATTTGTCACTTACACTACACAATTTGGTTCATTAGATAATCAATTCAAACCCCTTGGACAAGACCAATTTGTTACTGTACCTGATGGAGTTGCTCACTTTTTAGAACATAAATTATTTGAAAAAGAAGAAGAAGACTTATTTACTGCGTTTGCTGAAGATAACGCACAAGCAAATGCGTTTACAAGCTTTGATCGTACAAGCTACTTGTTCAGTGCAACTGATAATATTGAAAACAACATTAAACGTTTACTTACAATGGTTGAAACGCCTTATTTTACAAAAGAAACTGTTGATAAAGAAAAAGGTATTATTGCAGAAGAAATAAAAATGTATCAAGAGCAACCTGGATATAAATTAATGTTTAATACATTGCGTGCAATGTATCAACAACATCCAATACGTGTTGATATTGCCGGTAGTGTAGAAAGTATATACGATATTACAAAAGATGATTTGTATCTATGTTATGAAACGTTTTATCATCCATCAAATATGGTTTTATTTGTTGTTGGCGATGTGGATCCTGAAGCAATATGTCGAATAGTAAAACAACACGAGGATGCTCGTAATAAAGTTAACCAACCCAAAATCGAACGAGGACTTGTTGATGAACCGGAGGATGTTAAAGAAGCATTTGTTACTGAATCTATGAAAATTCAATCACCAAGACTAATGCTTGGTTTTAAAAATAAACCATTACAAGAAGCGCCTCAAAAATATGTACAACGTGATTTAGAAATGTCATTATTCTTTGAGTTAATTTTTGGGGAAGAAACAGATTTTTATCAGAATTTATTAAACGAAGGACTTATCGATGATACATTTGGTTATCAATTTGTACTAGAGCCGACGTATAGTTTTTCAATCGTGACAAGTGCTACTGAAGAACCAGATAAATTAAAAAAATTATTATTAGATGAGTTGCGTGATAAAAAAGGCAATTTCCAAGATGCAGAAGCATTTGAACTTTTGAAAAAGCAATTTATAGGTGAATTCATATCAAGTTTAAACTCACCTGAATATATTGCTAATCAATATACTAAATTGTATTTTGAAGGTGTTAGCGTGTTTGACATGTTAGACATTGTTGAAAATATCACGTTAGATAGTATTAACGAAACGTCATCGTTATATTTAAATTTAGATCAGCAAGTCGATAGTCGTTTGGAGATTAAAAAGTAATGAAAGCATTAGTATTAGGTGGTTCTGGTTCAATTGGTTCTGAGATAGTCAAACAATTATTAACTGATGGATTTGAAGTTTATGTGCAATATTATCGTACTGATATAAATGAATTAACTAGCAAATTTAATGATGATAAAGTTCGTTTTATACAAGCGGATTTATCTCAAACAATTGATATTGACAAAACATTTGGTGACATTAAATCATTAGACTGTTTAATATATGCAAGTGGTCAGTCTTTATATGGTGTTTTACAAGATATGAAAGACCATGATATTGATGCATGTTATCAGTTAAATGTCTTGCAATTAATTCGATTATGTAGATATTTCGTTGATGTTTTACGTCAAAGTGCCAATGGAAGAATTATTGTAATTTCATCAATTTGGGGTGAGACAGGAGCTAGTATGGAAACTATTTATTCGGCGATGAAAAGTGCACAATTAGGTTTCGTTAAGGCGCTTAGTCAAGAGCTTGCACTAACATCAGTGACAGTAAATGCTATCGCACCTGGATTTGTAGCCGGTAATATGGCAAGTGAGTGGCAAGAAGATGAACTTCAAGCAATGATAACTGAATTACCACAACAGCGATTGGTTTTACCGAGTGAGGTTGCTCATACATGCGCCTATTTATATCACCCAAATGCTAGAAGTGTTACTGGAACTATACAGAAAGTTAATGGTGCTTGGTATATTTAAAATATAGAACTATTTTTATGAGCAAATGTTTTTATGATTGATGTTATAATATGAATATTACAATGAATCATAATTTGTTAATTAAACAAGGGGTGAGGTTCACCATGACAGTTGCAGAGAAAAAAGAATGGTACCTAGAATACGAAATTGAAATTAATAGACCGGGTCTTTTAGGTGATGTATCTAGTTTATTAGGTATGTTAGGTATAAGTATTGTTACAATTAATGGTGTTGATCAAGGTAAACGAGGCCTTTTAATTAAAACAGACAATCTTGAAAAAGTTGAACGTTTTGAGCAAATAGCTCGTGGTATAAATGAAATTGAAATAACAAAGCTTAAAAAACCAGAATTAAGAGACCGTCTTGCAGTAAGACATGGAAGATATATTGAGCAAGATGCAAAAGATAAGAAAACCTTTCGATTTGAGCGTGAAGATTTAGGCTTGTTAGTAGACTTTTTAGCTGAATTGTTCAAAGAAGAAGGTCATAAGTTGATTGGCATTAGAGGTATGCCACGGGTTGGTAAAACTGAATCAATTGTTGCGGGAAGTGTTTGTGCACATAAGAGATGGTTATTTATTAGTTCTACTTTAATAAAACAAACTGTACGTAGCTCTCTAATTAAAGGGGAATATGATGCCAATCATGTATACATTATTGATGGTGCAGTTACTGCCAGAGAATCTAATCCAAAACATCAAGAGCTTGTTAACGAAGTTATGACGTTACCATCAATCAAAGTCGTTGAACATCCAGATTTATTTGTTGAAACAAGTACTTGTACAATGGAAGATTTTGACTATATTATCGAATTGAGAGAAAATGAAAATCAAGAAATACATTACGAAGAAATGAAGAAACAGACAGTCCAAAGTAAGAATAATTTAGATTTTGGAGATCCGTTTGGTGGTGGTTTTGGTTTCTTCGAGTAAGTGTAAGGAGGCTATGAATTGAAAACGGTCGGTGAAGCGCTAAAAGGTAGACGTGAAAGGTTAGGAATGACTTTAACAGAATTAGAGCAACGTACTGGAATTAAACGTGAAATGCTAGTGCATATTGAAAATAATGAATTCGATCAACTACCGAATAAAAATTACAGCGAAGGATTTATTAGAAAATATGCAAGCGTAGTAAATATTGAACCTAACCAATTAATTCAAGCTCATCAAGATGAAATTCCATCGAACCAAGCCGAATGGGACGAAGTAATTACAGTTTTCAATAATAATAAAGACTTAGATTATAAGAGTAAATCAAAAGAGCCAATACAATTATTAGTAATCATGGGTATTACAGTTTTAATAACTTTATTGTTATGGATCATGTTAGTTTTAATATTTTAACAGAAATAAATTAGTGAGAAATGAGGATGTATAATGAATATTCCGAACCAGATTACGGTTTTTAGAGTAGTGTTAATACCAGTTTTTATATTGTTTGCGTTAGTTGATTTTGGATTTGGCAATGTGTCATTTCTAGGAGGATATGAAATAAGAATTGAGTTATTAATCAGTGGTTTTATTTTTATATTGGCTTCCCTTAGCGATTTTGTTGATGGTTATTTAGCTAGAAAATGGAATTTAGTTACAAATATGGGGAAATTTTTGGATCCATTAGCGGATAAATTATTAGTTGCAAGTGCTTTAATTGTACTTGTGCAACTAGGACTAACAAATTCTGTAGTAGCAATCATTATTATTGCCAGAGAATTTGCCGTAACTGGTTTACGTTTACTACAAATTGAACAAGGATTCGTAAGTGCAGCTGGTCAATTAGGTAAAATTAAAACAGCAGTTACTATGGTAGCAATTACTTGGTTGTTATTAGGTGATCCATTGGCAACATTGATTGGTTTGTCATTAGGACAAATTTTATTATACATTGGCGTTATTTTTACTATCTTATCTGGTATTGAATACTTTTATAAAGGTAGAGATGTTTTTAAACAAAAATAAATATTTGTTTATACTAGATTTCATTTTCATATGGAATCTAGTTTTTTTAATCCCAATTTTAGAAATTAGCCACGCAATTGTTTATAATGATATATTGTAAAACAATATTTGTTCATTTTTTTAGGGAAAATCTGTAGTAGCATCTGATACATTGAATCTAAAATTGATGTGAATTTTTAAATGAAATACATGAAAAAATGAATTAAACGATACAAGGGGGATATAAATGTCAATTGCCATTATTGCTGTAGGCTCAGAACTATTGCTAGGTCAAATCGCTAATACCAACGGACAATTTCTATCTAAAGTATTTAATGAAATTGGACAAAATGTATTAGAACATAAAGTTATTGGAGATAATAAAAAACGTTTAGAATCAAGTGTACGTCATGCGCTAGAAAAATATGATACTGTTATTTTAACAGGTGGCTTAGGTCCTACGAAAGATGACTTAACGAAGCATACAGTGGCCCAGATTGTTGGTAAAGATTTAGTTATTGATGAGCCTTCTTTAAAATATATTGAAAGCTATTTTGAGGAACAAGGACAAGAAATGACACCTAATAATAAACAACAGGCTTTAGTAATTGAAGGTTCAACTGTATTAACAAATCATCATGGCATGGCTCCAGGAATGATGGTGAATTTTGAAAACAAACAAATTATTTTATTACCAGGTCCACCGAAAGAAATGCAACCAATGGTGAAAAATGAATTGTTGTCACATTTTATAAACCATAATCGAATTATACATTCTGAACTATTAAGATTTGCGGGAATAGGTGAATCTAAAGTAGAAACAATATTAATAGATCTTATCGATAAACAGACTAATCCTACGATTGCGCCTTTGGCGGGAAGTCATGAAGTATATATTAGATTGACTGCAAATGCCGACTCAAAAGAACAAGCACAATCATTGATTCAACCTGTTAAACAAGAAATTCTTGATCGTATTGGAGAATATTATTATGGTTCAGATGACACATTAATTGAGCAAGCTGTAATAAAGAAAATTCATGAACCTTTTGTAATATATGATGGTATTACTAATGGTGCTTTATATCATCGATTGAAAGAAGTGGATTTAAACGATGTTCTAAAGGGTATGATTAATCACAATGAAAACTTTGTTGATATTAATAAACCTATTGAGCAGCAATTAAAAGATGCAGTGCAATTTGTTAATAAATTGTTTAATGTGTCATCAGCAATTATTCTATTAGAGTATGATGGTGTAGTTCATATAGGCTATGATAATAACTTTGAATTTAAAACTGAGCAATTTAAAATGTCTAAATCTAGAAATTTATTAAAGAACAGAAGTCAAAATTATGCGCTCATAAGATTATTAAATTGGCTTAGAACAACAAATTAATTGTATTATCGATAAAAATATAAGCACGTTTGTTCGTTTTTGCGTTTTGATTTCAAGATTTTATACGAACAAATATTCGCAAAACACTTGTATTTTATTTTGAATCCTTGTATAGTATTGGTAAGATAATTAAAAGATAGCAATTTCAATTAGGAGGTCTCGCTTTGGATAACGATCGTCAAAAAGCTTTAGATACAGTAATTAAAAATATGGAGAAATCTTTCGGTAAAGGTGCCGTAATGAAGTTGGGTGACAATATAGGTCGCCGAGTTTCAACTACATCAACTGGTTCAGTTACATTAGATAATGCGCTAGGTGTAGGTGGCTATCCTAAAGGACGAATTATTGAAATTTATGGTCCTGAAAGTTCTGGTAAGACAACAGTAGCGCTTCACGCTATTGCTGAAGTACAAAGTAATGGCGGGGTGGCAGCATTTATCGATGCTGAACATGCTTTAGATCCAGAATATGCTCAAGCATTAGGCGTAGATATCGATAATTTATATTTATCGCAACCGGATCATGGTGAACAAGGTCTTGAAATCGCCGAAGCATTTGTTAGAAGTGGTGCAGTTGATATTGTAGTTGTAGACTCAGTTGCTGCTTTAACACCTAAAGCTGAAATTGAAGGAGAAATGGGAGACACTCACGTTGGTTTACAAGCTCGTTTAATGTCACAAGCGTTACGTAAACTTTCAGGTGCTATTTCTAAATCAAATACAACTGCTATTTTCATCAACCAAATTCGTGAAAAAGTTGGTGTTATGTTCGGTAATCCAGAGACTACACCAGGTGGACGTGCATTAAAATTCTATAGTTCAGTAAGACTAGAAGTACGTCGTGCAGAACAGCTTAAACAAGGACAAGAAATTGTAGGTAATAGAACTAAAATTAAAGTCGTTAAAAATAAAGTGGCACCACCATTTAGAGTAGCTGAAGTTGATATTATGTATGGACAAGGTATTTCTAAAGAGGGTGAACTTATTGATTTAGGTGTTGAAAACGACATCGTTGATAAATCAGGAGCATGGTATTCTTACAATGGCGAACGAATGGGTCAAGGTAAGGAAAATGTTAAAATGTACTTGAAAGAAAATCCACAAATTAAAGAAGAAATTGATCGTAAATTGAGAGAAAAATTAGGTATATCTGATGGTGATGTTGAAGAAACAGAAGATGCACCAAAGTCATTATTTGACGAAGAATAGTACACAAATTTATATCTATAGTTAAACTTAGCAAATATCCTTATAGGATTGATTGAAAGTGATATTCATCTCATAAAGCTAGAATAATATCTAACTTTATGGGATACACTACAAATCGAGACTATAAGGTTTTTTATTTTATTTATTATTACATTATCAATAGTTTTATAATCGAGCTTCAAAACTTTAGAAAATAGTAGAAATAGCATTCAATATAGTGCAAAAGTGCAAATTGATAACTTGACACTTATCTCCTATAAACCGTACAATTAATTTGTATGATTTATATATAATTTCATAAAGTCATATTGAATTTCATATAAAGAGCAAACCCTAGAAAAGGAGGTGTTTGTGTGAATTTATTAAGCCTCCTACTCATTTTGCTGGGGATCATTCTAGGAGTTGTTGGAGGGTATGTTGTTGCCCGAAATTTGTTGCTTCAAAAGCAATCACAAGCTAGACAAACTGCCGAAGATATTGTAAATCAAGCACATAAAGAAGCTGACAATATCAAAAAAGAGAAATTACTTGAGGCAAAAGAAGAAAACCAAATCCTAAGAGAACAAACTGAAGCAGAACTACGAGAAAGACGTAGCGAACTTCAAAGACAAGAAACCCGACTTCTTCAAAAAGAAGAAAACTTAGAGCGCAAATCTGATCTATTAGATAAAAAAGATGAGATTTTAGAGCAAAAAGAATCAAAAATTGAAGAAAAACAACAACAAGTAGATGCAAAAGAGAGTAGTGTTCAAACGTTAATAATGAAGCATGAACAAGAATTAGAACGCATCTCCGGTCTCACTCAAGAAGAAGCTATTAATGAGCAACTTCAAAGAGTAGAGGAAGAACTGTCACAAGATATTGCAGTACTTGTTAAAGAAAAAGAAAAAGAAGCTAAAGAAAAAGTTGATAAAACAGCAAAAGAATTATTAGCTACAGCAGTACAAAGATTAGCAGCAGATCACACAAGTGAATCAACGGTATCAGTAGTTAACTTACCTAATGATGAGATGAAAGGTCGAATCATTGGACGAGAAGGACGAAACATCCGCACACTTGAAACTTTAACTGGCATTGATTTAATTATTGATGACACACCAGAAGCGGTTATATTATCTGGTTTTGATCCAATAAGAAGAGAAATTGCTAGAACAGCACTTGTTAACTTAGTATCTGATGGACGTATTCATCCAGGTAGAATTGAAGATATGGTCGAAAAAGCTAGAAAAGAAGTAGACGATATTATTAGAGAAGCAGGTGAACAAGCTACATTTGAAGTGAACGCACATAATATGCATCCTGACTTAGTAAAAATTGTAGGGCGTTTAAACTATCGTACGAGTTACGGTCAAAATGTACTTAAACATTCAATTGAAGTTGCGCATCTTGCTAGTATGTTAGCTGCTGAGCTAGGCGAAGATGAGACATTAGCGAAACGAGCTGGACTTTTACATGATGTTGGTAAAGCAATTGATCATGAAGTAGAAGGTAGTCATGTTGAAATCGGTGTAGAATTAGCGAAAAAATATGGTGAAAATGAAACAGTTATTAATGCAATCCATTCTCATCATGGTGATGTTGAACCTACATCTATTATATCTATCCTTGTTGCTGCTGCAGATGCATTGTCTGCGGCTCGTCCAGGTGCAAGAAAAGAAACATTAGAGAATTATATTCGTCGATTAGAACGTTTAGAAACGTTATCAGAAAGTTATGATGGTGTAGAAAAAGCATTTGCGATTCAGGCAGGTAGAGAAATCCGAGTGATTGTATCTCCTGAAGAAATTGATGATTTAAAATCTTATCGATTGGCTAGAGATATTAAAAATCAGATTGAAGATGAATTACAATATCCTGGTCATATCAAGGTGACAGTTGTTCGAGAGACTAGAGCAGTAGAATATGCGAAATAATTTTTGTCTCCCTCACAAATTAGTGAGGGAGCTTTTTTAAGTTGTAGTCTTAATCTAGTTAGACAGCACTTTATCGGTAATAACTATATTAAACAGTAGTTATTTGAAAGTAAGACGGACCTTATATTAAATAAGAAGTTATTGCTTTTAATAAAAATGTTTTAGGCTTCGTAATTACTATATTTATATTATGTAAACCTATAAAGATGATTGGTTTTCTATCCAATAAAAAAGAAGAGAAGATGTAACACATCTTCTCTTCTGCAATATTAATTAGGATTTATTTCTAAGTTGAGTTATTTTAATTGTAAATCTGTTTTCTTTAATTCTTTTATAACTTCTGCAGTATCATAACAATTTGTTGCAATTGTTGAATATCTCTCTGCTAAACGATATGCATTAATGTAAAGCTTTAAACTTTCTTTAGCTATATCCTCTGCATCTTCGAATTTTGATGGGTTAGACATAACCACTAATTCTGCAAATTTTTCTGGATCAATATTAATAGACATGTATTTATTTACAACTCCTATTTATTTTGATGTCTTAATACTAACATATTGAAGTTTTCAGACAAAGTAATGTCTCTCTATAATTGAAGAAAAATAATTCAAAGAATTTAATATTTACTTTAAATATTAGAACGTATGAATTAAACTAGTATTTATGAGAGGATGAACAAAACATGAGAATAATGTTTATAGGGGATATCGTAGGTAAAATTGGACGAGACGCAATTGAAACGTACATACCTCAACTGAAGCAAAAGTATAAACCAACAGTTACAATTGTAAATGCTGAAAATGCAGCACATGGTAAAGGTTTGACTGAAAAAATATATAAACAATTACTAAGAAATGGTGTAGATTTCATGACTATGGGTAATCACACATATGGTCAACGTGAAATTTATGATTTTATAGATGAAGCAAAACGACTAGTAAGACCAGCGAATTTTCCGGATGAAGCGCCGGGAATTGGTATGAGATTTATACAAATTAATGATATTAAACTTGCAGTTATTAATCTGCAAGGAAGAGCGTTTATGCCAGATATTGATGATCCTTTTAAAAAGGCAGATCAATTAGTCAAGGAAGCACAAGAACAAACTCCGTTTATATTTGTTGATTTTCATGCAGAAACAACTTCTGAAAAGTATGCAATGGGATGGCATTTAGATGGTAGAGCTAGCGCTGTTGTTGGAACGCATACACACATTCAAACAGCAGATGAACGTATTTTACCAAAGGGGACAGGGTATATAACGGATGTTGGTATGACAGGTTTTTATGATGGCATTTTAGGAATAAATAAAACAGAGGTAATTGAGCGTTTTATCACTAGTTTGCCACAAAGACATGTTGTTCCAAATGAAGGTAGAAGTGTATTATCTGGTGTTGTTATTGATTTAGACAAAGAAGGTAAAACAAAGCACATCGAACGTATATTGATAAATGATGACCATCCATTTTCAACATTTTAAAATTACGTAAGTAAACATTCGAATTGGACCCTATCGTCCATTAGTATGAATTTAATATAGTACCACTGTTTACATAGTAAATCGGTGGTTCTTTTTGTTATCATTTAATATGAAATATATCCATAGGAGGCATATAACTATGAAACCACAATTATCGTGGAAAGTTGGCGGTCAACAAGGCGAAGGTATTGAATCAACTGGGGAAATCTTCGCTACGGCTATGAATAGAAAAGGATATTATTTATATGGATATAGACATTTTTCAAGTCGTATCAAAGGTGGACATACGAATAATAAAATTAGAGTTTCTACGACGCCTGTTCATGCAATTAGTGATGATTTAGATATTTTGATTGCATTTGACCAAGAAACAATTGATGTTAACCATCATGAAATGAGAGAAGACAGTATTATTTTAGCTGATGCCAAGGCTAAACCTGTGAAACCAGAAGGATGTCATGCACAGCTTATTGAATTACCTTTTACAGCAACCGCTAAAGAATTAGGTACAGCATTAATGAAAAACATGGTTGCAATAGGTGCTACTAGCGCATTGATGAATTTGAATACAAATACATTTGAAGAACTTATTACTAATATGTTTTCTAAAAAAGGTGACAAGGTAGTTGAAGTCAATATCCAAGCATTAAACGAAGGTTATCAATTAATGCAATCTCGCTTACCTGAAATCTACGGGGACTTTGAATTAGAGTCAACAGATGCACTACCACATCTATATATGATTGGTAACGATGCCATTGGATTAGGTGCAATTGCTGCAGGTTCACAATTTATGGCGGCATATCCTATTACACCTGCGTCTGAAGTTATGGAATATATGATTGCCAATATATCTAAAGTAAACGGAGCGGTTATTCAAACAGAAGATGAAATTGCTGCTGTAACTATGGCTATTGGTGCAAATTATGGTGGAGTCAGAGCGTTTACGGCTAGTGCTGGTCCAGGTTTATCTTTAATGATGGAAGCAATTGGATTATCTGGTATGACTGAAACGCCATTAGTCATTATTAATACCCAACGAGGTGGACCTTCTACTGGATTACCTACGAAACAAGAACAGTCAGATTTAATGCAAATGATTTATGGTACACATGGTGATATTCCAAAAATTGTTGTAGCACCAACAGATGCAGAAGATGCATTTTATTTAACTATGGAAGCATTTAATTTAGCAGAACAATATCAATGCCCTGTTATAGTTCTAAGTGATTTGCAATTATCTTTAGGTAAACAAACTGTTGAAAAATTAGATTATAATCGTATTGAAATTAAACGTGGTGAAATCATTCAATCTGATATTGAACGTGAAGAAGATGATAAAGGTTATTTCAAGCGTTATGCGTTAACATCCGATGGTGTTTCTCCTAGACCTATCCCCGGTGTTAAAGGAGGTATTCATCATATAACTGGTGTGGAACACAATGAAGAAGGTAAACCTAGTGAATCTGCGTCAAATAGACAACAACAAATGGAAAAACGAATGCGTAAAATTGAGCAGTTACTAATTGAATCGCCAGTAGAAGCTAACTTACAACATGAGGATGCAGATATTCTTTATATCGGTTTTATTTCTACAAAAGGTGCAATTCAAGAAGGTAGTAACCGTTTGAATCAACAAGGCATAAAAGTTAACACTATACAAATTAGACAATTGCATCCATTCCCAACAAGCGTTATTCAAGATGCAGTTAATAAAGCGAAGAAAGTCGTTGTAGTGGAGCACAATTATCAAGGACAATTGGCTAGTATTATAAAAATGAATGTCAATATTCATGATAAGATTGAAAATTATACAAAGTATGATGGGACACCTTTCCTACCACATGAAATCGAAGAAAAAGGCAAAATAATTGCTACTGAAATAAAGGAGATGGTATAGATGGCGACATTTAAAGATTTTAGAAATAATGTTAAGCCTAACTGGTGCCCCGGATGTGGCGATTTCTCAGTACAAGCTGCAATTCAAAAAGCAGCCGCAAATATAGGGTTAGAACCTGAAGAAGTAGCTATCATCACCGGTATAGGATGTTCTGGCCGTCTTTCAGGATATATTAATTCTTATGGCGTTCATTCTATTCACGGACGTGCATTACCTTTAGCTCAAGGTGTAAAAATGGCGAATAAAGATTTAACTGTTATTGCATCGGGAGGAGATGGTGATGGTTATGCTATAGGTATGGGGCATACAATCCATGCTTTAAGAAGAAATATGAACATGACGTATATAGTCATGGATAATCAAATTTATGGTTTGACAAAGGGACAAACATCGCCGTCATCAGCAGTAGGATTTGTTACTAAAACAACGCCAAAAGGTAATATAGAAAAAAATGTTGCGCCTTTAGAATTAGTATTATCATCTGGTGCCACATTTGTAGCCCAAGGTTTTTCAAGCGATATTAAAGGATTAACAAAACTAATTGAAGATGCAATTAATCATGATGGATTTTCATTCGTTAATGTCTTTTCACCATGTGTGACTTATAATAAAATTAACACATACGATTGGTTTAAAGAACATTTAACAAGTGTTGATGACATTGAAAATTATGATTCTACAGATAAACAATTAGCGACTAAAACTGTTATTGAACATGAATCTTTAGTAACTGGTATTGTTTATCAAGATAAAGAAACACCATCATATGAATCTCAAATTAAAGAGTTAGATGATACACCACTTGCTAAAAGAGATATCAAAATTACTGAAGACACCTTCAATGCATTAACTGAACAATTTATTTAATAATTAAAACTGAGTCGTATAAATGTATTTATAACAGATCCATTTATGCTACTCAGTTTTTTACTATTACAAAAAATAAAGGAGTTTTTAAAAATGAAAGACACATTAATGAGTATACAAATAATTCCTAAAACACCAAACAATGACAATGTTATACCTTACGTAGACGAGGCGATTAAAATAATTGACGAATCTGGTTTGCATTTTAGAGTAGGTCCGTTAGAAACGACAGTACAAGGAAATATGAATGAATGTTTAATTTTAATACAATCATTAAATGAACGAATGGTGGAACTTGAATGTCCAAGTATTATTAGCCAAGTTAAGTTTTATCATGTGCCAGATGGCATCACTATTGAAACTTTAACTGAAAAATATGATGAATAACATTAAAAGTGAAGTAAACTGGATTTGAATTGGCTTGTTAGAGATGACGTATAACTTTAACTGTTTTTGCACTTTATAGTTAAATTTAATATAATTATTAAATGATACGGGCAAATAGAAAGGATTTTGTAAAGTGAACGAAGAACAAAGAAAAGCAAGTTCTGTAGATGTTTTAGCTGAGAGAGATAAGAAAGCAGAAAAAGATTATAGTAAATATTTTGAACATGTTTATCAGCCGCCTAATTTAAAAGAAGCGAAAAAAAGAGGTAAACAAGAAGTTCGTTATAATAGAGATTTCCAAATTGATGAAAAATATCGCGGTATGGGGAACGAGCGTACATTTTTAATTAAAACATATGGATGTCAAATGAATGCACATGACACTGAGGTCATTGCTGGTATACTTGAAGCATTAGGCTATCAAGCAACGACTGATATTAACACTGCAGATGTTATTTTAATTAATACATGTGCGATTAGAGAAAATGCCGAGAACAAAGTGTTTAGTGAAATAGGTAATTTGAAGCATTTGAAAAAAGAACGACCTGATATTTTAATCGGTGTTTGTGGTTGTATGTCACAAGAAGAGTCAGTAGTGAATAAAATTTTAAAATCGTATCAAAATGTAGATATGATATTTGGTACACATAATATTCATCATTTACCAGAAATTTTAGAAGAAGCATACTTATCTAAAGCAATGGTTGTTGAAGTATGGTCTAAAGAAGGAGACGTTATTGAAAATCTTCCAAAAGTCCGTGAAGGCAACATTAAAGCATGGGTCAATATTATGTATGGTTGTGATAAGTTTTGTACATATTGTATTGTTCCATTTACAAGAGGTAAAGAACGAAGCCGTAGACCTGAAGACATTATAGATGAAGTACGTGAACTTGCTCGTGAAGGTTACAAAGAAATAACGCTTTTAGGTCAAAATGTAAATTCTTATGGTAAAGATTTACAGGATATAGAATATGACTTAGGAGATCTTTTACAAGCAATTTCTAAAATAGCGATTCCAAGAGTTCGTTTCACAACAAGTCATCCTTGGGACTTTACAGATCACATGATTGATGTTATTTCAGAGGGTGGTAATATCGTTCCGCATATCCACTTGCCAGTTCAATCTGGAAATAATGCAGTATTAAAAATAATGGGTAGAAAATATACACGAGAAAGTTATTTGGATTTAGTAAAACGAATCAAAGATAGAATTCCTAATGTAGCATTAACTACAGATATTATTGTAGGGTATCCAAATGAATCAGAGGAACAATTTGAAGAAACTTTAACTCTGTATGATGAAGTTGGTTTTGAACATGCATATACGTACTTGTATTCACAACGTGATGGTACGCCTGCTGCTAAAATGAAAGATAATGTACCTTTAAATGTCAAAAAGGAACGATTGCAAC
Organism: Staphylococcus sp. T93; assembly: GCF_016743875.1. Lineage (NCBI taxonomy): Bacteria > Bacillati > Bacillota > Bacilli > Caryophanales > Staphylococcaceae > Staphylococcus > Staphylococcus sp. T93. Next base: position 736,294 of record NZ_CP068247.1, read on the forward strand.
GTTTGAATAAAAAAGTTGGTCATTATTCACAAATAGCTATGAGTAAGTACGAAGGACAAACTGTAACAGTACTTTGTGAAGGAAGTAGTAAAAAAGATGATCAGGTTCTTGCTGGCTACACTGATAAAAATAAGCTAGTTAATTTCAAAGCGCCTAAAGAAATGATTGGTAAACTAGTGGAAGTACGAATAGATGAAGCTAAACAGTATTCATTAAATGGCAGTTTTATAAAGGAAGTAGAGCCGGAAATGGTGATTCAATAAATGTATAATAAAGATGACGTGTTGAACCAAGCGGATAATATTGCAAATAAAATTAAAAATTTGGATACTATCAAAACATATCAACAAATTGAAGCACAGATTCATCAGAACCAAACGATAAAGACTAAAATGGATATGTTAAAAAAGCATCAAAAACAAGCAGTAAACTTTCAAAATTACGGGAAACAAAATGCGCTAGAACAGTCGGAACATACCATTCAGAGTATAGAAGCAGAAATAAATACATTGCCCATAGTTGAACAGTTTCAAACTTCACAATATGAAGCGAATCAATTATTGAAAATGTTTGTATCAACAATGGAAACACGTTTAAATGACCATAATAAAGCCAAGCATAGTGATTAATTACAAACAAAAAGGAGAACAATCATATGAAATCAAGAAAACTGGCTATAACTGCACTTTTAATTGCAATAAATGTTGTATTAAGCAGTATTATCATCATTCCTCTAGGACCAGTTAAGGCAGCACCAGTACAGCATTTTGTAAATGTATTAAGTGCGGTCATAGTAGGTCCTTGGTATGGATTAGCTCAAGCGCTTATATCATCAATTTTAAGAGTTCTTTTTGGTACTGGTACAGCTTTTGCATTTCCGGGTAGTATGATTGGAGTTTTATTGGCTAGTATGTTTTACATATATCGTAAACATATATTTATGGCCGCGGTCGGTGAAGTACTTGGAACTGGTGTCATCGGAAGTTTAATTTGTATACCATTAGCATATTTCCTTGGGCTTCAAGACTTCTTCATTAAACCGTTAATGATTACGTTCATAGTCTCAAGTGCTATCGGATCTATTATAAGTTATTTCTTATTAATTACTCTAAAAAAACGTGGTATTCTTCAAAGGTTTATAAAATAATTTTATGATATATGATTTCAAACAGAGTCATTGTTCATTTTAATATTGAACGCCCTTACTTAATTAAATGTCTTGAATGTTAGAATTTTAATTTAATTCTAAACATGCTATTGACACATTTTATTAGGTTTGAGGCGTTTTCTTATACATTTAAGATGCTTCGTGATTATATGGTATGAATAGGTTTGTAAAAGTAAGTATGTTAAAATGTATAAGTTAAATAATTAATAATTAAAAAGCTTACAAACGAATATATTGTAAAGACAAATTTTAAAAAGAGACAAGGGTTGTGAAGAAATAATATGTCTAATGTTACACCAATGATGCAGCAATATTTAAAAATAAAATCAGAATACCAAGATTGCTTATTATTTTTTAGACTAGGTGATTTCTATGAAATGTTTTATGAAGATGCCAAGGAGGCATCACGTGTACTTGAAATTACTTTAACTAAAAGAGATGCTAAAAAAGAAAATCCAATTCCGATGTGTGGTGTTCCGTATCATTCTGCAGATAGTTATATAGATACACTTGTTAATAATGGATATAAAGTAGCTATTTGTGAACAGATGGAAGATCCGAAACAAACGAAAGGTATGGTTAGACGTGAGGTAGTAAGAATTGTGACTCCAGGAACTGTGATGGAGCAAGGTGGTGTAGATGATAAACAAAATAACTATATTTTAAGTTTTGTTATGAATCAACCTGAAATTGCGCTTAGTTACTGTGATGTTTCTACTGGCGAATTAAAGGTTACACATTTTAATGATGAAGCGACTTTATTAAATGAAATTACGACGATAAACCCTAACGAAGTTGTTATCAATGACAATATTTCCGATAATTTAAAAAGACAAATTAATATGGTGACAGAAACAATAACAGTCAGGGAAACGTTATCATCAGAAATCTATAGTGTGAATCAAACTGAACATAAATTAATGTATCAAGCGACACAATTATTGCTAGATTATATTCATCATACACAAAAACGTGATTTATCGCATATCGAGGATGTTGTTCAATATGCAGCTATAGATTATATGAAAATGGATTTTTATGCTAAGAGAAACCTTGAGTTAACGGAAAGCATTCGATTAAAATCAAAAAAAGGAACGCTACTTTGGCTAATGGACGAAACGAAAACACCAATGGGAGCACGCCGCTTAAAACAATGGATAGATAGACCACTAATAAGTAAAGAACAAATTGAAGCACGATTAGATATCGTTGATGAATTTAGTGCTCATTTCATAGAAAGAGACACCTTAAGAACATATCTTAATCAAGTGTATGATATTGAACGTCTTGTTGGGCGTGTTAGTTACGGAAATGTTAATGCGAGAGATTTAATTCAACTTAAACATTCCATTTCTGAAATACCGAATATTAAAGCATTACTAAATTCTATGAATCAGAATACTCTTGTACAAGTTAATCAACTAGAACCCCTTGATGATTTACTTGATATATTAGAACAGAGTTTAGTAGAAGAACCACCAATTTCAGTTAAAGATGGCGGACTATTCAAAGTTGGTTTTAATACGCAATTAGATGAATATCTTGAAGCTTCAAAAAACGGAAAAACATGGTTAGCAGAATTACAAGCCAAAGAAAGACAACGTACAGGAATAAAATCATTGAAAATAAGCTTTAATAAAGTGTTTGGTTATTTTATAGAAATAACACGTGCCAACTTGCAAAATTTTGAACCAAGTGAATTTGGTTATATGAGGAAGCAAACGTTATCGAATGCTGAACGTTTTATAACTGATGAACTTAAAGAAAAAGAAGATATCATTTTAGGTGCGGAAGACAAAGCCATCGAATTAGAATATCAATTATTTGTTCAGCTACGTGAAGAAGTTAAAAAATATACTGAACGTTTACAACAACAAGCTAAAATTATTTCAGAGCTAGATTGTTTACAGAGCTTTGCAGAAATTGCTCAAAAATATAATTACACTAGGCCTTCATTTAGTGAAAATAAAACATTAGAATTAGTGGAATCTAGGCACCCAGTAGTGGAAAGAGTAATGGATTATAATGACTATGTGCCTAATAATTGTCGATTAGATAATGAAACATTTATATATTTAATTACAGGTCCGAATATGTCTGGTAAATCGACATATATGAGACAAGTTGCCATAATTAGTATAATGGCCCAAATGGGAGCTTATGTCCCTTGTAAAGAGGCAGTGTTACCTATATTTGATCAAATATTCACTAGAATAGGTGCGGCAGATGATTTGGTTTCAGGTAAGAGTACGTTTATGGTAGAAATGCTAGAAGCACAAAAGGCATTAACTTATGCAACAGAGGATAGTTTGATTATTTTCGATGAAATTGGACGTGGTACTTCAACGTATGACGGTTTAGCTTTAGCGCAGGCAATGATAGAGTATGTAGCTGAAACATCACATGCTAAAACGTTATTTTCAACACATTATCATGAATTGACAACATTAGATCAAGCATTACCAAGTCTAAAAAATGTTCACGTCGCTGCTAATGAATATAAAGGTGAACTTATATTCTTGCATAAAGTCAAAGATGGTGCAGTTGACGATAGTTATGGTATTCAAGTTGCGAAATTAGCTGATTTACCTGAAAAAGTTATTAGCAGAGCACAAGTGATTCTAAGCGAGTTTGAAGCGTCTGCTGGTAAAAAATCATCGATATCAAATTTAAAAATGGTCGAAAATGAACCTGAAATTAATCAAGAAAATTTAAACTTAAGTGTTGAAGAAACAACTGATACTTTATCTCAAAAAGACTTTGAACAAGCATCATTTGATTTGTTTGAAAATGATCAAAAAAGCGAGATTGAACTACAAATTAAAAATTTGAATTTATCTAATATGACACCAATTGAGGCATTGGTGAAGTTAAGTGAATTACAAAATCAATTAAAATAGAGGTGTTGCAAAATGGGGAAAATTAAAGAACTCCAAACCTCATTAGCAAATAAAATCGCAGCAGGTGAAGTAGTTGAAAGACCGAGTTCTGTTGTGAAAGAACTGTTGGAAAATGCTATAGATGCAGGCGCTACAGAAATAAGCATTGAAGTAGAGGAATCTGGCGTCCAATCTATTCGCGTAGTCGATAATGGAAGCGGAATTGAAGCGGAAGACTTAGGATTAGTATTTCATAGACATGCGACTAGTAAATTAGATCAAGATGAAGATTTATTTCATATTAGGACATTAGGATTCCGTGGTGAAGCACTAGCCAGTATTTCATCAGTTGCTAAAGTAACATTGAAGACTTGCACGGATAATGCTAATGGAAATGAAATATATGTAGAAAATGGTGAAATATTAAATCATAAGCCTGCAAAAGCGAAAAAAGGAACAGATATACTTGTAGAATCATTATTTTATAATACACCAGCACGTTTAAAATATATTAAAAGTTTATACACTGAACTAGGTAAAATAACAGATATTGTCAACAGAATGGCAATGAGCCATCCGGACATTCGAATAGCACTCATTTCAGATGGCAAAACAATGTTAAGTACAAATGGTTCAGGACGAACTAATGAAGTGATGGCAGAGATTTATGGGATGAAAGTTGCACGAGATTTAGTACATATATCTGGAGATACAAGTGATTATCACATTGAAGGTTTTGTTGCAAAGCCTGAACATTCTAGAAGTAATAAGCACTATATTTCTATTTTTATTAATGGACGATACATTAAAAACTTTATGCTAAATAAAGCGATTTTAGAAGGCTATCATACACTCTTAACAATAGGTAGGTTCCCGATTTGTTATATTAATATTGAAATGGATCCAATCTTAGTAGACGTAAATGTTCATCCAACAAAACTAGAAGTGCGTTTATCAAAAGAAGAGCAACTATACCAATTGATTGTGAGCAAAATACAAGAAGCATTTAAAGACCGTATATTAATTCCTAAAAATAACTTGGATTATGTGCCAAAAAAAAATAAAGTATTACATTCATTCGAACAACAAAAAATCGAATTTGAACAAAGACAAAACACAGAGAATAACCAAGAGAAGACGTTTTCATCTGAAGAAAGTAACAGTAAGCCATTTATGGAAGAAAATCAAAACGATGAGATAGTTATAAAAGAAGATTCATATAATCCATTCGTAACGAAAACATCTGAAAGTTTAATAGCTGATGATGAATCTTCTGGTTATAATAATACACGTGAAAAAGATGAAGACTACTTCAAAAAACAACAAGAAATTTTACAAGAAATGGATCAAACATTTGATTCAAATGATGGTACAACTGTGCAAAATTATGAGAATAAAGCGTCTGATGATTATTATGATGTAAACGATATTAAAGGAACAAAAAGTAAAGACCCTAAACGAAGAATTCCATATATGGAAATTGTTGGACAAGTACATGGAACGTATATTATTGCTCAAAATGAATTTGGCATGTACATGATTGACCAGCATGCAGCTCAAGAAAGAATAAAATATGAATATTTTCGAGATAAAATAGGTGAGGTTACCAATGAAGTACAAGATTTATTAATCCCGTTAACATTTCATTTTTCAAAAGATGAACAATTAGTCATTGATCAATATAAAAATGAGCTTCAACAAGTAGGTATCATGTTAGAACATTTTGGTGGTCATGATTATATTGTAAGTAGCTATCCAGTTTGGTTCCCTAAAGATGAAGTAGAAGAAATTATTAAAGATATGATTGAGCTAATTTTGGAAGAGAAAAAAGTAGATATCAAAAAATTACGTGAAGATGTAGCAATCATGATGTCATGTAAAAAATCCATTAAAGCGAATCATTATTTACAAAAACATGAAATGTCTGATTTAATTGATCAATTAAGAGAAGCGGAAGATCCATTTACATGTCCACATGGTCGTCCAATAATCATTAATTTTTCAAAATACGAATTAGAAAAATTATTTAAGCGTGTGATGTAGAGAGGATGAATCAAGTGAATAACAACATATTGCCTGCTATAAGAAACATTAAAGATTTAGAGAAACTGATTAAAACAGACTATAAAATGTGTGTGCTTCTAGATATGCATATAGGACATATAAAAAGTATTATGGAATTGCTGAAGCAAAATCATATAGAGTGTTTTATTCATATAGATTTGATAAAAGGTTTAAGCCACGATGAATTTGCAAGTGAATTTATTATTCAGCAATACAAGCCAAAAGGTATCGTATCGACTAAATCTAAAGTAATAAAAAAAGCTAAATCATTAAATACTTTAACGATTTTTAGAGTATTTATTATTGATAGTCAAGCATTGAAACGCAGTATAGATTTGATAAAAAAAGTTGAACCTGATTTTGTTGAAGTACTTCCAGGTGTTGCGAGTAAAGCGATTCATCATATTCAGAAAGAAACAAACACACAAGTCATTGCAGGTGGCCTAATTAATACAATAGATGAAGTCAATGAAGCTGTTAAAAATGGAGCGAAATATGTAACTACTAGTTATGATAAACTTTGGTAAATCATAAGTCTGCAAAAATTTCATTTTTCACGAGATTTAGTCATATAACATAATAAAAAAGCCGTTTTCATATGGGATATGCAGTAGGTATCAAACAAAAAATAATCAAATAAAATAATTAGCACCTCTAAAACGATTAAAATCATTAAAGTTTTAGAGGTGTTTATTAGTAAAAAATGCAACTAGTCATAAAAAATATGGCTGAAGAATGTCAATTAAACAAAAGAGCGTCATAAATAAATTAGTTAGGATTGGTATTTCTAGTTTTCAAATTAAACTACTTTTATAAAGACTTGAAAAATTAAATTTGACAAAATTTTTACAAAAACCATTGACAACGCTTTCATATCGATAGTATCATAACAAATATAATAAAAGTTAATACATAGAATAGAGACGGGAGATTTCTACGAGCCAAACTGCTAGTGTAGGAATCTCTTTGTCTTTTTGGGAGGACATTTAATATGAATGTATATTTAGCAGAATTCCTAGGAACTGCAATCTTAATCCTTTTTGGTGGTGGCGTTTGTGCCAATGTCAATTTAAAGAGAAGTGCTGCGAATGGTGCTGATTGGATTGTCATCACAGCTGGATGGGGATTAGCGGTTACAATGGGTGTGTTTGCTGTCGGTCAATTCTCAGGTGCACATTTAAACCCAGCGGTGTCTTTAGCTCTTGCATTAGACGGAAGTTTTGATTGGTCATTAGTTCCTGGTTATATTGTTGCTCAAATGTTAGGTGCAATTGTCGGAGCAACAATTGTATGGTTAATGTACTTGCCACATTGGAAAGCGACAGAAGAAGCTGGCGCGAAATTAGGTGTTTTCTCTACAGCACCGGCTATTAAGAATTACTTTGCCAACTTTTTAAGTGAGATTATCGGAACAATGGCATTAACTTTAGGTATTTTATTTATCGGTGTAAACAAAATTGCCGATGGTTTAAATCCTTTAATTGTCGGAGCATTAATTGTTGCAATCGGATTAAGTTTAGGCGGTGCTACTGGTTATGCAATCAACCCAGCACGTGATTTAGGTCCGAGAATTGCACATGCGATTTTACCAATAGCTGGTAAAGGTGGTTCAAATTGGTCATATGCAATCGTTCCTATCTTAGGACCAATTGCCGGTGGTTTATTAGGTGCAGTGGTATACGCTGTATTTTATAAACATACATTTAATATTGGTTGTGCAATTGCAATTGTTGTAGTTATTATTACTTTGATTTTAGGTTACATTTTAAATAAATCATCAAAAAAAGGTGATATCGAATCAATTTACTAAAATAAAAAGAAACGTAAATAGCATAATTTAACATGTTTGATTCATGGATTATGCTATTTTTTCGCCAAAATTTAACAGATTTTGTACAATGGGTTAGCGATTATTTTTTAATAAAGGAGATACTACTAATGGAAAAATATATTTTATCTATAGACCAAGGAACAACAAGCTCAAGAGCGATTTTATTCAATCAAAAAGGGGAAATTGCAGGGGTAGCACAACGTGAGTTTAAGCAATATTTTCCACAATCAGGTTGGGTTGAACATGATGCAAATGAAATTTGGACATCTGTGTTAGCTGTAATGACGGAAGTAATTAATGAAAATGATGTTAGAGCTGATCAAATTGCAGGTATCGGTATTACAAACCAACGTGAAACAACGGTTGTTTGGGACAAACATACTGGCCGCCCAATTTATCACGCAATTGTTTGGCAATCACGTCAAACACAATCAATTTGTTCAGAATTAAAACAACAAGGATATGAACAAACATTTAGAGATAAGACAGGATTACTTTTAGATCCGTATTTTGCAGGTACAAAAGTTAAATGGATTCTAGACAATGTTGAAGGTGCACGAGAAAAAGCAGAAAATGGCGATCTATTATTTGGAACGATTGATACTTGGTTAGTATGGAAATTATCAGGAAAAGCTGCGCATATTACTGATTATTCAAATGCGAGTCGTACATTAATGTTTAATATCCATGATTTAGAATGGGACGATGAGTTATTAGAACTACTTACAGTACCTAAAAATATGTTGCCAGAAGTTAAAGCTTCGAGTGAAGTATATGGTAAGACAATTGATTACCACTTCTATGGTCAAGAAGTACCAATCGCTGGAGTAGCTGGTGATCAACAAGCAGCATTATTTGGACAAGCTTGCTTCGAACGTGGTGACGTGAAAAACACATATGGAACTGGTGGCTTCATGTTAATGAATACAGGTGACAAAGCGGTTAAATCTGAAAGTGGTTTATTAACAACAATTGCTTATGGTATTGATGGAAAAGTAAATTATGCGCTTGAAGGTTCCATCTTTGTTTCGGGTTCAGCAATCCAATGGTTACGTGATGGATTAAGAATGATTAATTCAGCACCACAATCAGAAAGTTATGCGACACGAGTTGACTCTACTGAGGGTGTTTATGTTGTTCCAGCTTTTGTAGGTTTAGGAACACCATATTGGGATTCTGAAGCACGTGGTGCGATTTTCGGTTTAACACGTGGAACTGAAAAAGAGCACTTTATCCGTGCAACTTTAGAATCACTATGTTACCAAACTCGTGACGTTATGGAAGCAATGTCAAAAGACTCTGGTATTGATGTCCAAAGTTTACGTGTCGATGGTGGTGCAGTTAAAAATAACTTTATTATGCAGTTCCAAGCAGACATTGTTAATACTTCTGTTGAAAGACCTGAAATTCAAGAAACTACAGCTTTAGGTGCTGCATTTTTGGCAGGTTTAGCAGTTGGATTCTGGGAGAGTAAAGATGATATCGCTAAAAACTGGAAATTAGAAGAAAAATTCGATCCGAAAATGGATGAAGGCGAAAGAGAAAAATTATATAGAGGTTGGAAAAAAGCTGTTGAAGCAACACAAGTTTTTAAAACAGAATAAACTTGTAGATTAGACTTTTGTATAAACATTGTGATACAATCAATTTAAGTTAATATTTGAATCGAGAAGCGAGAGATTTGTTCGAACATGTACAATTGAAGGATTGTTTATGTGGGACAAGTCTCTCGTTTTTACATTTTTTAGGAGGCGTTTTGGAATGGCATTGTCTACTTTTAAGAGAGAACATATTAAAAAGAATTTAAGAAATGATGAATATGATTTAGTAATTATTGGTGGCGGTATTACAGGTGCAGGTATTGCACTAGACGCGAGTGAAAGAGGAATGAAAGTTGCATTAGTTGAAATGCAAGACTTTGCACAAGGAACAAGCTCAAGATCTACAAAATTAGTCCATGGTGGTTTGCGTTACTTAAAACAATTCCAAATTGGAGTAGTTGCCGAAACTGGTAAAGAACGTGCGATTGTTTATGAAAATGGGCCTCATGTTACGACTCCAGAGTGGATGCTTTTACCAATGCATAAAGGTGGAACATTTGGTAAATTCTCAACATCAATTGGTTTAGGAATGTATGATCGTTTAGCAGGTGTTAAGAAGTCTGAACGTAAAAAAATGTTATCTAAAAAAGAAACTTTAGCTAAAGAACCATTAGTTAAAAAAGAAGGTCTAAAAGGCGGCGGTTACTATGTTGAATATCGTACTGACGATGCGCGTTTAACTATTGAAGTTATGAAGCGTGCTGCTGAAAAAGGCGCAGAAATTATCAACTATACTAAATCTGAACACTTCACTTATGATAAAAATCAACAAGTAAATGGTGTTAAAGTTATAGATAAATTAACTAATGAAAATTATACAATTAAGGCTAAAAAAGTGGTTAATGCAGCAGGTCCATGGGTTGATGATGTTAGAAGTGGTGATTATGCACGCAATAATAAAAAATTACGTTTAACTAAAGGTGTACATGTTGTTATTGATCAATCAAAATTCCCATTAGGTCAAGCAGTATACTTTGATACTGAAAAAGATGGAAGAATGATTTTTGCAATTCCACGTGAAGGAAAAGCGTATGTAGGTACTACAGATACATTCTATGACAATATCAAATCTTCACCATTAACTACACAAGAAGACAGAGACTATTTAATCGATGCGATTAATTACATGTTCCCTAGTGTTAATGTTACAGATGAAGATATTGAATCAACATGGGCAGGAATTAGACCATTAATTTACGAAGAAGGCAAAGACCCTTCTGAAATCTCTCGTAAGGATGAAATTTGGGAAGGTAAATCAGGTTTATTAACTATTGCAGGTGGTAAATTAACAGGCTATCGTCACATGGCTCAAGACATTGTTGATTTAGTATCTAAACGCTTGAAAAAAGACTACGGTTTAACATTTAGTCCATGTAATACAAAAGGTCTGGCAATTTCAGGTGGCGATGTAGGTGGTAGCAAGAACTTTGATGCGTTTGTAGAGCAAAAAGTAGATGTAGCTAAAGGATTCGGCATTGATGAAGATGTTGCAAGACGTTTAGCATCTAAATATGGTTCAAATGTTGATGAATTGTTCAACATTGCGCAAACATCTCAATACCATGATAGCAAGTTACCATTAGAAATTTATGTAGAACTTGTTTATAGTATTCAACAAGAAATGGTATACAAACCTAACGATTTCTTAGTTCGTCGTTCTGGTAAAATGTATTTCAATATTAAAGATGTATTAGATTATAAAGATGCTGTCATCGATATTATGGCAGATATGCTTGATTACTCTCCAGCTCAAATTGAAGCATATACTGAAGAAGTTGAGCAAGCAATTAAAGAAGCGCAACATGGAAATAATCAACCAGCAGTTAAAGAATAATTAATTTGTACAATCATAAACTGGTGTCCTGTTTTAAGGGCATCAGTTTTTTTATACGAGATACATTAGTCAATTGAAACTATGCATCACTAAATGTATGATAATAATAAAAGCGAATATAAAAGCGTTGTTATTAAAGGTGTGAGATGATGACTGAAAAACAATTTAAATTAACTGTACAAGATAATACGAATATTGAAGTTAAAGTGAATTTTACAGATGTAGATTCAAAAGGAATTATTCATATATTTCATGGTATGGCTGAACATATGGAACGTTACGATAAATTAGCACATGCACTTTCAAAGCATGGCTTCGATGTGATACGTCATAATCATCGAGGACATGGTATTAATATTGATGAATCAACAAGAGGGCATTACGATGATATGAAACGAGTTATCGGTGATGCCTTTGAAGTAGCGCAAACAGTGAGAGGCAATGTTGATAAACCATACATTATAATCGGACATTCAATGGGATCCGTTATAGCTAGATTGTTTGTAGAAACATATCCGCAATATGTTGATGGTCTAATTTTAAGTGGTACTGGTATGTATTCATTATGGAAAGGTTTACCAACCGTTAAAGTGTTACAACTGATTACAAAAATTTATGGTGCTGAGAAACGAGTTGAATGGGTTAACCAGTTAGTATCAAATAGTTTTAATAAAAAAATACGTCCATTACGTACACAAAGTGATTGGATTTCTAGTAATCCAATTGAAGTAGATAACTTTATTAAAGATCCATATAGTGGATTTAATGTGTCAAATCAATTATTATATCAAACAGCCTATTATATGCTACATACATCACAATTAAAAAATATGAAAATGTTAAATCATGCCATGCCTATATTATTAGTTTCAGGATATGACGATCCTTTAGGTGATTATGGTAAAGGGATTTTAAAATTGGCGAATATATATAGAAAAGCTGGCATTAAAAATGTTAAAGTGAATCTTTATCATCATAAACGTCATGAAGTGTTATTTGAAAAAGATCATGACAAAATTTGGGAAGACTTGTTTAAATGGTTGAATCAATTTTATAAAAAATAAAGAAAGTGGAATTAAATATGAATAAAAATAAGCCTTTTATTGTAGTAATTGTGGGGCCAACTGCTTCAGGTAAAACAGAGCTTAGCATCGAACTCGCGAAGCGTATCAATGGTGAAATCATAAGCGGTGACTCTATGCAAGTCTACAAACATATGAATATTGGAACTGCAAAAGTAACACCTGAAGAAATGGATGGTATTCCACATCATTTAATTGATATCTTGAATCCTGATGATACATTTTCAGCATATGAATTCAAGCGATTAGCAGAAGATTTAATTACTGATATAACGAATAGAGGTAAAGTTCCAATCATAGCAGGTGGAACAGGCTTATATATTCAATCATTAATATATAATTATGAATTAGAAGATGAAACAGTTACACCTGCACAATTATCCATAGTTAAACAAAAGTTATCTGCATTAGAACATTTAGATAATCAGCAACTACACGATTATTTAGCTCAATTTGATGCGGTTTCTGCAGAAAATATTCACCCTAACAACCGCCAAAGAGTGTTGCGCGCTATTGAATATTATTTAAAAACAAAAAAACTTTTGAGTAATCGCAAGAAAGTGCAACAATTTACTGAAAATTATGATACATTATTATTAGGGATTGAAATGTCGCGTAAAACATTATATTCAAGAATAAATAAACGTGTTGATATTATGTTGGATCACGGATTATTTAGAGAAGTGCAACAACTTGTTGAACAAGGCTATGAATCTTGCCAAAGTATGCAAGCTATTGGATATAAAGAATTAATACCTGTGATTAACGGACAAATGATTTATGAAGATGCTGTCAATGATTTAAAGCAACATTCACGCCAATATGCAAAACGACAAATGACATGGTTCAAGAATAAAATGAGTGTTCATTGGTTAGATAAAGAAAATATGTCACTTCAAATGATGTTAGATGAGATTACAACCCAGATTAAGTAAAAGGAGTCCGACAGATGATTGCAAACGAAAACATCCAAGACAAAGCACTAGAGAATTTTAAAGCAAACCAAACTGAAGTAACTGTATTCTTTCTAAACGGTTTCCAAATGAAAGGTGTTATTGAAGAATACGACAAGTATGTCGTAAGCTTAAATTCTCAAGGCAAACAACACTTGATTTACAAACATGCGATCAGCACTTATACAGTAGAAACTGAAGGTCAAGCATCTACTGAAAGTGAAGAATAAGTTGTAATCATATGGGCACGATTTAATGACTCGTGTACATAACGTTTGAAGTATGATAAATAGATATAGAAATAAAGTCATATGTGACATCAATTAAATGATGTTCAAATGACAAGATACAATAGAGGAATGTTTGTAATAAAAACGCTTCATATAAAGGTCGAGTCAATATATGATACGACTTTATATGAAGCGTTTTATTTGCTATGAGCTAGTATATTTTATAATAATTTTTCTATTTCTCTTTCGATTTGAACAGGTTTTTTTTGAGGTGCAAATCGTTTAACAACGTTACCTTCGCGATCCACTAAAAACTTAGTGAAATTCCATTTGATTTTCTCATTAAAGAATCCGTGTTGTGCCGCAGTCAAATATCTAAATAAAGGTAATTGATGTTCCCCTTTTACGTCTATTTTTTGATGCATAGGGAAGGTAACACCATAGTTTAATTTACAGTTTTGAGCTGCTTCTTCGCCTGAACCAGGTTCTTGGCCACCAAATTGATTACAAGGGAAACCTAGAATTACAAACCCTTGATCTTTGTATTTCTCGTATAATGATTGCAAACCTTCAAATTGTGAAGTAAAGCCACATTCGCTAGCTGTATTAACAATTAGCATAACGTCACCCTTATATGCATCTAATTTGTAAGTAACACCTTTATTTGTTTCTACTACAAAATCATAAATTGTCTCCATTGTATCATCCTTTCGATTTACTTAAAATGTACCACAAAATCGTGTAATAGTCTTTACTAAAACTCTATGATAGAATACTTTGAGTAGGATTTTATTAAGGAGATGTATAACATGGCTCAGCAACAAATTCATGATACTAAAAATAAACTAGAAAAAGCTGTCTTAGTCGGTGTACATGCTCAAGATGATAAGCAATTTAATTTTGAGTCTACAATGGAGGAATTATCATCTTTATCAGAGACTTGCCAACTTGAAGTGTTGGGTCAAATTACTCAAAACAGAGATCGTGTAGATCGCAAATATTATGTTGGTAAAGGTAAAATTGAAGAAATTCAAGCATTTATTGAGTTCAAAGATATTGATGTAGTCATCACAAATGATGAATTAACGACTGCACAATCCAAATCACTAAATGAAGCTTTAGGTGTAAAAATTATTGATAGAACTCAGTTGATTCTTGAAATATTTGCATTAAGAGCAAGAAGTAAAGAAGGTAAATTGCAAGTAGAGCTAGCACAACTTGATTATTTATTACCTAGATTGCAAGGCCATGGTAAAAGCCTTTCTCGTTTAGGTGGCGGTATTGGAACTAGAGGCCCTGGTGAAACGAAGTTAGAGATGGATCGCAGACATATTCGAACTCGTATGAATGAAATTAAACATCAATTGCGGACGGTAGAAGAACATCGCGAAAGATATCGAAATAAAAGAAATCAAAATCAGGTGTTTCAAGTAGCTTTAGTTGGTTATACAAATG
The DNA here is from genome assembly GCF_016743875.1 of Staphylococcus sp. T93. NCBI lineage: Bacteria > Bacillati > Bacillota > Bacilli > Caryophanales > Staphylococcaceae > Staphylococcus > Staphylococcus sp. T93. The sequence continues at coordinate 751,391 of NZ_CP068247.1, forward strand.
CTGGTAAATCATCATGGTTTAATGTTTTAGCAAATGAAGAGACGTATGAAAAAGATCAATTATTTGCAACGTTAGATCCTAAAACACGACAAATTCAAATAAATGATGGATTTAATTTAATTATTTCAGATACTGTTGGTTTTATACAGAAACTACCTACGACGTTAATTGCAGCTTTTAAATCAACTTTAGAAGAGGCTAAAGGTGCAGATTTATTAGTACATGTCGTAGATAGTAGCCATCCTGAATACCGTACGCAGTATGACACAGTTAATGATTTAATCAAACAATTAGATATGAGTCATATTTCTCAAATAGTTATTTTTAATAAAAAGGACTTATGTGATCATGCATCAAATCGTCCAGCAAGTGATTTGCCTAATGTTTTTGTTTCTTCTAAAAATGATGGTGATAAATTACTTGTTAAGACGTTATTTATTGATGAAATCAAAAGGCAATTAACTTATTATGATGAGACAATTGCGACGAATAATGCAGATCGATTATATTTTCTAAAACAACATACATTAGTGACTGAACTTAAATATGATGAAATTGAAAATGTTTATCGTATAAAAGGATTTAAAAAATAATAAAAGGACGAAATTCAAATGAAAGATATAAGTAAGATAGTAGCTGACGTCGAATCAACGTTAGCACCATATTTTAAAGAAATTGAAGAAACAGCATATATTAATCAAGAAAAAGTATTAAATGCATTTCATCATGTCAAAGCAACCGAAAGTGATCTACAAGGATCAACAGGATACGGGTATGATGACTTTGGACGTGATCATTTAGAAGAAATATATGCGCAGGCATTTAAAGCAGAAGATGCAATTGTTCGTCCGCAAATTATTTCAGGTACGCATGCGATTACTATTGCATTACAAAGTTTATTAAAACATGGTGATGAATTAATTTATATAACGGGTAGTCCATATGACACTTTACTTGAAGTCATTGGCGTAAACGGAAATGGTATTGAAAGTTTAATGGAGCATGGCGTATCGTATAAAGATATTGCACTTAAAGAAGGTAAGATCGATATTGAAAGTGTGTTAGATGGGGTTTCTGAGCGCACCAAAGTAATAGCGATTCAACGTTCGAAAGGCTATGATCAAAGACCTTCAATTCCGCTAGATGAAATTGAAAAGGTAATTACTAGGTTGAAAAACGTGCATCCTAATATTTTAATATTTGTGGATAACTGTTATGGGGAATTTGTTGAAAGACGTGAACCTATAGAATGTGGTGCCGATTTAATAGCAGGATCATTAATTAAAAACCCTGGCGGTGGTTTAGCTAAGATTGGTGGATACATTGCTGGTAGAAAAGATTTAATTGAACGATGTGGTTATAGATTGACAGCACCTGGTATTGGTAAAGAAGCGGGTGCATCATTAAATGCATTGCTTGAAATGTATCAAGGTTTCTTTTTAGCACCACACGTTGTCAGTCAGAGTCTTAAAGGTGCATTGTTTACTAGTTTATTTTTAGAAAAAATGAATATGAACACAACGCCGAAGTACTACGAAAAACGAACTGATTTAATTCAAACAGTTAAATTTGAAACGAAAGAACAAATGATTTCATTTTGTCAAAGTATTCAACACGCATCCCCAATTAATGCACATTTTAGTCCAGAACCTAGTTATATGCCTGGTTACGAAGATGATGTTATTATGGCAGCTGGTACGTTTATTCAAGGTTCATCGATTGAATTATCTGCAGATGGACCTATTCGTCCTCCTTATGAAGCATATGTTCAAGGAGGATTAACATATGAACACGTTAAAATTGCTGTGACAAGAGCTGTTAATCAGTTGAAAGAACAAGGACTTATATAATAGATTAAATTTCACCCTAAATGATAATGTGTTTTGGGTGAAATTTTTTGCGGAGATTTATCAGATTATTTTTAAAAATTGAAAAAATATTTTAGCTGTAGATTGTTTTATGTCGTTTTAGAAGTCGAAATCGCAGTTATATCAATGTTTTAAGCTTTATGTTAGAAAACCTGACATATTTTTGAAATCCTAAAAAAATTATGATAAGTTATTAACAAGTTCAAAAGTAGAGGAGAGGAACAATGATATCGAATGATGCAATCAGACGAAATATGGCTGTCTTCTCTATGAGTGTAGTAAGTAAGTTAACGGATTTAACGCCAAGGCAAATACGTTACTATGAAACACATGAACTCATCAAACCTGAAAGAACAGAAGGTCAAAAACGTCTGTTCTCACTCAATGATTTGGAAAGATTACTAGAAATTAAATCATTATTAGAAAAAGGATTTAATATCAAAGGGATTAAACAAATCATTTATGACTCACAAGAGCATTTAACAACAGATGAACAAGAGATAAGAAAAAAGATGATTGTAGATGCCACGCAAAAGCCTATTGGAGAAACTTTGCCAATAAATCGTGGTGATTTATCCCGATTTATTAAATAAAATTTGGAGGATTTTAAAATGCCAAAACGTACTTTCACTAAAGACGACATTCGTAAATTTGCAGAAGAGGAAAATGTAAGATATTTAAGATTACAATTCACTGATATTTTAGGAACAATTAAAAATGTTGAAGTGCCTGTAAGCCAATTAGAAAAAGTACTTGATAACGAAATGATGTTTGACGGTTCTTCTATCGAAGGTTTCGTACGTATCGAAGAATCAGATATGTACTTACATCCAGATTTAGATACTTGGGTAATCTTCCCATGGACTGCTGGACAAGGTAAAGTTGCACGTTTAATTTGTGATGTATATAAAACAGATGGAACACCATTTGAAGGGGATCCTCGTGCAAACTTAAAACGTGTATTAAAAGAAATGGAAGATTTAGGCTTCACAGACTTTAACCTAGGACCTGAACCAGAATTCTTCTTGTTTAAGTTGGATGAAAAAGGGGAACCAACTTTAGAACTTAATGATGATGGTGGATATTTCGATTTAGCACCTACAGATTTAGGTGAAAACTGTCGTCGTGATATTGTTTTAGAATTAGAGGATATGGGCTTCGATATTGAAGCTAGTCACCATGAAGTTGCCCCTGGTCAACATGAAATTGACTTTAAATATGCAGATGCTGTTACAGCATGTGATAATATCCAAACATTTAAATTGGTTGTTAAAACAATCGCACGTAAACATAATTTACACGCAACATTTATGCCTAAACCATTATTCGGTGTGAATGGTAGCGGTATGCACTTTAACGTTTCATTATTCAAAGGTAAAGAAAATGCATTCTTTGATCCAAATACTGAAATGGGCTTAACGGAAACTGCATATCAATTTACAGCAGGTGTGCTTAAAAATGCACGCGGATTTACTGCTGTATGTAACCCGTTAGTAAACTCATATAAACGTTTAGTACCTGGTTATGAAGCACCATGTTATATTGCATGGAGTGGTAAAAACCGTTCACCATTAATCCGTGTACCATCTTCAAGAGGATTATCTACTCGTATCGAAGTACGTTCAGTAGATCCAGCTGCAAACCCATACATGGCGTTAGCTGCAATCTTAGAAGCTGGACTAGATGGTATTAAAAATAAATTAAAAGTTCCAGAACCAGTTAACCAAAATATTTACGAAATGAACCGTGAAGAACGTGAAGCAGTAGGCATTCAAGACTTACCTTCAACACTTTATACTGCATTAAAAGCAATGCGTGAAAATGAAGTTATTAAAAAAGCTTTAGGAAATCATATCTATAATCAATTTATTAATTCAAAATCAATTGAATGGGATTACTACAGAACTCAAGTCTCTGAATGGGAAAGAGATCAGTACATGAAGCAATATTAATACGCTAAACAATGATGGGAAATCAGTAATATCAAGGGCTAGAGCATTTTGCTTTAGCTCTTTTTTGATTTGGAAAGATGGGATTTCACTTGACCACTTTTGTTAAAAAATGGATTTGGTCAAGTTTTGGTCAAGTAAATGTTTTATGTATTTATTTTTTTAAAGCTGGGGAAGACCATTTTATATTTTAGTTCACATGAATTTTAATATATTTGGAGGTGATGAGATGAGGCGATAAAAGAACGTCGCGAAAACGTTGAGTATTACTTGAAAATAGCCATATTCATATTACTTCTCATCGAATTCATTTGCAGAACGTTCTAAGGTAAGACCCCGAAAAGAGGGACCTTACTACGCATTATTAAGGGGGTAATACTATATGAAAAGAGAAACAAAACAAAAAATATCTTTTTGTTTATCGATCGGTATTTTCATTTTAGTTATACTACTATTGATATTCTAAAAAATTAAAAATTTCGCCTCATCTAATTTATGAATTGCTATGATGAAATATTCAATACAATCAAAGAATTGATAGAAAACAAAGAGATATCGAGTTATCAAATTAATAAAGATACTGGGATAAGTTACGGTAATATTAATGCTATGCGCCGTAGAGAAAGAAGAATAGAAAATTTAAGCTTAAAGAATGCAAAGATCTTATATGAATATGCGAAAAAGGTATTGTAATATAAGCATTGAGTTCAATAGGCATACAATAACTGCCCAAACTAGTGACTGAGTGGGTGCTTTTATAGTATTAAAAGTTTTCTAAAAGTGAAAGAAATCATGTTTAGTGATTTACTTATGTTTTTCAAAATAGTATAATAATTTTATATAATATATAGAGCTTCAGTATACCTTTTGAGTATATATGGAGTTCTTTCTTTTTATACAAGATGTATATGTATAAATGGAAATATTTAATACATTACATAAAAACCTTTAGGTGCACTTAGAGGGATGTTAATCATAAAAAAAGAGATTTTGAAAAATATAGGCTATTATACTTTAGAATTACAAATTATAAATCTTGCCAGTGGATATGGGAGTTCAACATGTCACTTACCCCAATTTGTGGAATGTTAAATAACTATAAAGAGGAAAGGAGAAAAAATGATAAGAATGGTTAAAGAAAAAGAACGAATAGCAAAATTAAATTTCGAATAGCTGTGACGAGCTTAATAATTCAAGTACTTAATTTTATCAAATCGTTCTTTTAAAAAGGTAAAGGGCAAAAGACCTTTACCACATTAAATAGGGAGGTGGTATTTATGACAAGAGAATTAAGGAAAAAATTAACTCTCTATCTTAACATTGCAACTTTAATATTATTTATTATTAATTTAACTAGAAAAAAATAAATTATTCTTTCATTTTGACAAAAATTATGAACCAGTTTAAAGAAATTTATAATACAATAGAAAAATTACTAAATGATAAATCAATATCTAATTATAGAATTAATCAAGACACTGATGTTTCTTATGGTGGTATAAGTGAATTAAGAAGCGGGAAAAGAAAAGTGAATAATTTAACTTTAGAAACAGCGGAAAAACTCTATAATTACCAAAAACAATTAGAAATAATGATTGAAGATTAAAATAAGGCCATATTTTTGAAATATCATGGAGTGAGCCTTTTAAGTCATCTAATTTTAAAGTATATTAAATATGGATAACTTAATGTGAATATAAATAAAAAATTATCAAATAATATAATATAGAATAGATGGAGACAAGAAATTTTATCAATATATAAAAAAAACGCCAATACTATTAGGTATTAGTTTATGAATTAACTAGTTTGGCAACTAGAAAAAAACAATGTATTGCTAAACGTAGTTACTGCATTAGGATTATTATAATTATAAATAGAAAGAGAGTGTGATTAATAATGAATGAGATTGAAACTATTATAAGTGAAATAGAAAAGTTATTAACTAACAATACACCATATAGTATTTCAAAAAACTCAGGTGTACCACGTCAAACAGTTACTGATTTAAAGGTAGGTAAAACTAAAATAAAAGAAGCTAAATTTAAAACGATAATCAAGTTATATGAATATCAAAGAACATTAGAAAATAAAACAGAATGTTAACAAAAATATTTTGTTAGGTTAGGTGGACAAGAAATTAAATTTCTAATGATTTCATGGTTGTCTGTCCACGTTTTGTCCACCTCAATAAGATAATCTCTTAGTTTTAGAAATTGTACATGGTTAAATAATCAAAAATGCATATTATGAAATTATCATTGCCATTAAATCTTGAATGATCTTTAAGCGATGATATAAAAGGCTGAACACAGTAAATAAGTTAACTTTAATGCAGTATTCTATACTATACATATTTTGTAATAATGTTTATGCACATAATTTTTCATTGACAATTTTTTATATTAAATTGTGTAATTGGCATATATGATGATTTGTGATAATTATATTGTAATATAGCATTTGGTTTTATGATTCTAAAATTAATAGATTTGAAAAGTATACTTTATTTCATGAAAGTTTTTGGTACATTTATTTGAAAATGTTTTTATTACAAAGTTACATGGCTAAATGTTTCTTAACAAAATTAATTTTTCGAGTGTAAAGAATCGTGTGGTAAACATAATTTATATAGATTATAAGGAGGTGAAAATGGTCGAGGAAGTTAAAACGATAAAATAGTTTGAATGTTTTGATTTCAATTCTGGTAGGACTATTGAATTTGCAATCTAATAAGAATGTGAGGTTTGATTTAATATGAAGTCATATTCTTTGAATAAAATATTACTTTCTCACCATTAGTAAAATGAAGATGACTATTAAAGTGCGAAAAACAAATAAAAAAGAGAAAATAGAATTTTTAATAGGGACGTTTATAATTATTTTAGTAATATTAGGGTTCAAAATTATGAAATAAATGTATAGTATTTGAGAAGTCTATATGACTCCGGAAAAATTAAATTCTAAAGATATCTCAATATCTCAAATTTAATAGACTACTGGAGTTAGTAGTTTGAATATTGAAAGACACTAATCTAATAAAAATACATAAAAGGTTAAACTTTAGAAGTGGCTGTAAACTTCAATGAATACTAAACATTGAAGTTTTGTAAAAGGCGTAAGGTATACAAGACAAATCGTTTATCTTTGACAAAGTAATTGATGATGAAAAGTCGTTAATATGTAGAAACAAAAATTGAAAATATAAAATTTAACTATTATGAAGTGATGATAGCCATTAATGAATAGAAAAATAATAAAATCATTTATAGATAAAAAATACGTTAAGTTCACAGAATTTCGAAAAAAAGCAGAAAACATTGTACAGATATGGAGATGAAAAAATGTCAGAATACAAGAAAAAAATAATTGAATTAATTGAAAGTAATTTAACAGGATATGAAATTTCTAAAAAAACTGGAGTTTCTCAATACGTACTTTCACAATTAAGACAGGGCAAACGCGAAGTAGATAATCTAACCCTGAATACAACAGAAAAATTATATGAATATGCCAATAAAGTTTTGTAATTTAACTAATGTATAAATTAATCAAGCTATGTTTATTTGATTTAACTATTAATAAAAATCATATGGTGAATGGATATTATAATAATTAAAATACAAAAATAGTAGATTCCAATTTGTGAAAAAGGAGTATGTCGTTTCATTTAGAATTTATTGCACGAAATTAGCATCGAATAAGGGAAAATAAGTGTTAAGTTTTAAATGATAAAAAAGATTGGAATGGATCGTCTTGAAATGCTCCCTTCAAAGTTTTCATTTTTTCAATGTCGACTTCGAAGGGGGCATTTTCATTAAATTGTTATAGCTTTTTATATTTGTATAATGAACATATAAGTTTAAGAAGGTGCGAGTGAAGGAAATAAAAAAGCTCAAATGTACCAAATTGTTAATCTTAATAAATCTCTACTTTATAAAGATTGAATGGACATTCGAGCGTTAATCAGTCAGGAGGGACTTTCCCTCCTACAATTTAATAATAATACTTGCTTCACCACTATACAAGGAGTGAGTTGTTATGTTCAAAGTGAATTATTCGATTTTAAGTTATTATCCAGAATATAATATCGCAGTAAGTTGGCAACGTTTAAGAGAAGGAAAAACAATAAAAAACAAGATTTAATACTGCTGCGTCATGAGGCGCTTGAACATTATTTGATGAATAAGTATAATTTCAACTATGATTATGCACATAAAATTGTATCAAAAAAATACGATTATTCAATTTTTATAAAAAAGAAGGTGGATTAAATGCTTACATTAATAAAATTGAAAGAAGATGAACAGGTTATAATATATGAATATATACCTGAAGATGATATAAGTAACGGTAAAGGTTCAGTAACTTTTAATAAAAAAGATGCAGAGGTTATAGATTTCTCATTATCTGAAATAGAAAATGAAGAATATTTTATGTTATATCGTAATAAGTCTTTTTCTGTAGTAAGAGACTTTATCGAGAAGCAAGAATTTCCCGAAAATTATAAAATAGCATGGTATTAAAGCATCCTTTCTACACAGATAAAGAGAAAGCGATGCTATTTTTATATGCTTTTTTCATTATTCGTTGAAAAAGAAGAGTCACAAAAGTTAACATATTTAAAAGAACTTGGTGAAGATGGCGAATATAAATATGTTGCCAAAATAGATAGTAAAACATCTAAATTATGTCATTCACTCAACGGAAAAATATTTAAAGTTAAAGATATGATACCAGGTGTGAATGCGCCACCTATGCATCCTTGGTGTAGAAGTACCACAGTGCCACATGTCGGCAATTGGCGAGACAAGTTCTTTAAAGAGCGTGAAGGTAAATATCAAGTAGAAGGTTGTTTTATTGAATCAGGTGCACTTAATAATAAAAGTGATGAATACGGTATCAAAAGGAACAGACATGCTCAAATTTATTATAATTCAGTTAGAAATCGAGATAAACAGATAGAGATTTCTAAAATTGCTAAAAATACTAATATAAATAAAAATTTAATTCAAAGAGTTTATGAACATATATTTGAAAATAAGTATTTATTAGAAAGTGGATTTAAACAATTTGATCCTGACTTTTATATGGCTCAAAGTTGGCAACGTTTAAGAGAAGGGAAAAATATTAAAAAAATGGATATAATAATGTAGAAACATGAAGCTCTTGAACACTATCTAATGAATAAGTATAATTTACACTATATAGAGGCACATAAACTTACAGAAATAAAATATAATTATAGTATTTTAATTAATTAGAGGTGGAAATGATTGCTAATATTAAAAATAAAAGAAATTAATGATAAAAGTGTTACATATAAATATTTTCCTAATAATGATGAAAATATTAAGCCTGGTATTATTCAAATGGATATAGATAGTCTTGAAGTTATCAATGCTGAAAAATCTAGTTTAGAAAAAAATACAAGAGATAATTATTTTATTCATGCCATAGACAGAATATACATAAATACTAGTAAAGGGCTATTTCCTGAATCTGAACTCGTAGCATGGGGATAAAGAAAGTTTACTTTAAAAATTTTAACCTTCAAATGTGAAGGTTATTTTTTATTGTCCAAAACGTGCTGATGACATTTTAAAAGCAAGTATGGAATATCAGTCGACAGACTATAAACGGAGGTATATCTCATGGAAAACAATGATAGCAATGAAGTAGCTTATTTGTTAAAAGATGGTAAATTTACAAAAGTATATGTCAATCAAGATAGTGTATCTTTTGTGCCAGGGTAACAAGCAACCGAATTATTATTTAACAGTAAACCGAATTCAATTGTTATGTTACATAACCATCCTGGACAGTCAGGATTTTCAGAATATGATTTATTTACATTTTTTAAGCATCCATCAATAAAATCAATGACAATCGTTACTAATAAGGGACAAGTAAAATTTATTACCAAGTCAAATAGGTTTCATGGTAAAATAGTGAGTAAATTTTGTGCTAAATATTTTACGCATATTAATATCATTAATGATAGCCATATTGAAAAATTATTGAAAAAACTTTATAGTATAAATATGATTAAATATAAAGTGAGATGATTTTAATTATGTTAGATTCACAATTAGATGGAAATGTAACTGCAAAAGAATTGAGTGAATCTTTTAAAGAATTAGTTGAAGAATTTGAAAGTATAGAAAAAGCGAAAAAGAATTCAAATTCAAAAGATAAATAGCATCCTTTTTAGACAGATAAAGAGAAAGTGGTGCTATTTTTATACGCTTTTTTAACTATTTACTGAAAATGCAGAAGCACAAAAGTTAACATATTTAAAAGAACTTGGTGAAGATGGCGAATATAAATATGTTGCCAAAATAGATAGTAAAACATCTAAATTATGTCATTCACTTAACGGAAAAATATTTAAAGTTAAAGATATGATACCAGGTGTGAATGCGCCACCTATGCATCCTTGGTGTAGAAGTACCACAGTGCCACATGTTGGCAATTGGCGGGACAAGTTCTTTAAAGAGCGTGAAGGTAAATATCAAGTAGAAGTAAAAGAAGCATAATTACAGGAAAAAGCTAAAAACCAGATGAAAGAAATGATTAAAAATGGTAAAATAAAAATAGAAATAAATTGCGGAAAATAAAATAGATATATGTTAGGTCATCACCTATATAATGAAAATAAAAAAAGAGCCATTTTAAATAATAAGAAATTGCCTAGCTATACAATACTTTCTATAGATTTATTGAATGAATTGTTAAGAGAAAAAATGTCAACAGGCAATCTAATATTAAGTGATGAGCGATTTGATTTGAAAGAGATTATTAATTTTAATCAAATTATTGGAAAAATACATATCGAAAATGTGTATATTGAAACCAGAAAGGGAAAAGTGCATTATTCGAAGACAGGTGCTCATATAGTACCTTATATTGATAAGTAGGTGAAAAGTATTGAGAATTGAAGATGCATATCGTAAAGATGTTATTATCACGCTTTTGAATAATGAAGAATACGAAGGGTTTGTAACTGACTATGAAAATGAATTCGAGAGCGAAACAGGAAATCTTGTTGTAGATATACAGACTGATTTTGCTGTTTATTCGTTTGATGAAACTGAGATAAAAAGTATTAGATTATTAAAATAATTACAAAATAGCATCCTTTCTACAAAAAGCTAAAAAAGAAATGCTTGAAATGATAAGTAATGGTAAAATGACGATGAAATTGAATAATGTTAAGCAAAAGCGTCATATTTTATGCACAAATGAATATAATAATAAGAAAAATAATTCATCTTTATTACCAAGTTATACTATAATAGATTCTAATGAAAGTGAAAAGATGACTAAAAAAGAATTTATTGATATTCCAGTTTTGTTTGATGATGAAGGGAATTTTAGAATAAAACAAGTTATAGATTATAAAAAGATAATAGGTAAATCTTATGTGAATGGTAAATATATTGAAACGAAATTAGGTAAGGTTCATTATTCTAAAACTGGTTTTCATGTAGTTCCGTATATTAAAAAGGAGTGATTAAATATGAATTTACAGTCATACATAGGCAAATTAGTCAAATTAACGCTTACTAATAATAAAATATTAATTGGAAAAGTGATAGACTTTGATGATAAAGTTGATAATTTTGATGGTTATAATTCGATAGAAATTGATACAGGTAGAATTACATATGATATATCAGAAAATAAAATTAAAACTATTGTTTTACAATAATAGCATCCTTTCTACACAGATAAAGAGAAAGCGGTGCTATTTTTTGCGCTTTTATAACAACTAAGGATACAAGACACATAACTTCAACAATATCCTCATCTAAACCTATCGATTTCCTAAGCTCAATTTTAAACACAAAGTTTATTTGAAATGATGCACACCTATAAAAATCTTAATCATCGAAAAGTCACAAACATCTCCATATTAAAAACTTAAATAGTGCATTCCATTTAAACTAAACATCGATATTCCTACCAATATAGACTTAGTAATTCGATTGTTAATACATTACTTTCATAAAATAACTACAACCATCATAATACTTCTCAAATGTCGTCAAATTAAAGTAAATACAGCACAAATTAACATTTTTAAATATATAAAATAAAACAAGATACTCAATAATCTGTAGTACCTTGTTTTGGAATAATGTAATTTTATATCATCAACGGCTACAAATGAGCAGTTTCATATATAAATAAACACATCTACTCAACTGATCTTAATTAATTAATAAATGATTTACCAGATGACATATAACAGCATTATTAGATTAATTCTAATAGTTTATTTAAATTTTCTTCGGTTGTCGCCCAACTGGTTGCGAATCTAACAACACGATGTTGATCATCGTATTTTTCCCAAACAGCAAATTTAACTTTTTGTTCTAACTCTGCTATTTTCTCGTTACTTAAAATAAAAAATTGTTGATTGGTTGGAGAATCAAAGTAAAGACGATAGCCTTTATTTTTAAACCCGTCTTTCATCTTATTTGCCATTTCGATAGCATGTCTGCTTATATTAAAATATAAATTGTCCGTAAATAATTCTAAAAATTGTATGCCTGTTAACCGTCCTTTTGCTAAAAGGGCACCGTGATGCTTGATTCGAGTGGTAAATTGTTTCGGTTCATTATTTTTCGTAAAAACAATGGCTTCCCCGCATAATGCACCTATCTTCGTACCACCTATATAAAATACATCACAATATTTAGCGATGTCTTTAATAGTCATATCTGATTGGTCACTCATCAATCCATACCCTAATCGTGCACCATCCATAAATAATGGAAGCTGATATTGCTTACATACTTTGCATAACTCTTCCAATTCTGATTTAGAGTATAATGTGCCATATTCTGTAGGATGAGAAATATATACCATTCCTGGGAATACCATATGGTCCTTTTTAAAATCACTTTTAAATGTCTCCATGTAAGTTTCAACATCTGAAGCACTAACTTTTCCTTCCTTAGAGGGTATAGTAATTACTTTATGTCCACTATATTCAATTGCACCGCCCTCATGCACAGCAACATGACCAGTGTCTGCTGAAATGACCCCTTCGTAACTTTCTAACATTGAATTAATAACAACCTGATTGGTTTGTGTTCCACCTACTAAAAAACGAATTGTAGCATTTGGACAGTCAATTGTATCTTTAATCTTTTCAATTGCCTGAGCTGTGAATTGATCAAAGCCATATCCCGAAGCTTGTACAAGATTTGTATCTACTAATCGTTTTAATACTTTTTCATGAGCACCTTCTAAATAATCATTTTCGAATGAAATCACTACATTTCCCCCTAAAACTAATATCAACATTTTAATAAGATAAACCAATTTCAAAACTAGTTCGATATTTAAAATGTATTATGAATGGTTAAAGTTTGTATCGCATTATCGCGAAGTTGAATAAATATATTATACATCAAACAATACATTATGAAAATTAATTAATTTTTTATCACAGCGACTTTTCATGCTGGAACACATGTATTAATGATTGAATTTTACTGTTAAAAGTTCTATGATTTAGGAAATAGAGAAAAGAGGGGATTTAAATGGAACAAATTAAACTTAAAACTTTTACAGCTGAGACTTTAGAGTTATTAGAAAAAAACATTAATGCTTTTTTAAGTTCTGAAGAAGCTACAAATTTAAAATTAGTAAATATTACTATTAAAGAAATAGAAGAAAGAACATTCCCAAATAATGAAGAAGAATTCAATGCAATTTTAACTTTATCTGTGAATAAATAATATGACGTGAAAGGTGCAAAATGTTTTTTTGTGCCTTTCTTTATAGGAGAAAAGACTATGCGATTTACATTTTCAAACGATTTAGGAACGTTATTTACTATTATTTTAGCCATTGGATTCATCATTAATTTAGTATTGGCTTTTATTATTATCTTTTTAGAAAGAAATAGGCGTACAGCGAGTTCAACTTGGGCATGGCTATTTGTACTTTTTGTCTTACCATTGATTGGTTTTATTCTTTACTTGTTTTTTGGTAGAACCGTTTCGGCACGCAAATTGAATAAAAACAATGGTAACGTGTTAACGGATTTCGATGGACTTTTAAAACAACAAATAGAAAGCTTTGATAAAGGTAATTATGGTACTGATAACAAACAAGTTCAAAAACATCATGATTTAGTACGTATGCTTTTGATGGATCAAGATGGTTTTTTAACTGAAAATAATAAAGTTGATCATTTCATTGATGGAAATGATTTATATGATCAAGTTTTAAAAGATATTAAAAATGCAAAAGAATATATCCATTTAGAGTACTATACTTTCGCTTTAGATGGTTTAGGTAAAAGAATTTTACATGCTTTAGAAGAAAAATTGAAACAAGGTCTAGAAGTAAAAATATTATATGATGATGTTGGATCTAAAAATGTTAAGATGGCAAATTTTGATCATTTTAAATCGTTAGGTGGAGAAGTTGAAGCATTTTTTGCTTCAAAATTACCGTTATTGAATTTCAGAATGAATAATAGAAATCATAGAAAAATCATCGTAATCGATGGTCAACTAGGTTATGTCGGAGGATTTAACATTGGTGATGAATATCTAGGATTAGGAAAATTAGGATATTGGAGAGATACGCATTTACGTATACAAGGGGATGCGGTTGATGCACTGCAGTTGCGATTTATTTTAGACTGGAATTCGCAAGCGCACCGTCCACAATTTGAATATGATGTTAAGTATTTCCCTAAAAAGAACGGACCATTGGGCAATTCACCAATTCAAATAGCTGCAAGTGGCCCGGCTAGTGACTGGCATCAAATTGAATACGGTTATACAAAAATGATTATGAGTGCAAAGAAATCTGTATATTTACAATCACCATATTTCATTCCGGATAATTCATATATAAATGCCATTAAAATTGCTGCTAAATCAGGTGTAGATGTACATTTAATGATTCCATGTAAGCCAGATCATCCATTAGTATATTGGGCGACATTTTCAAATGCCTCTGACTTATTATCAAGTGGTGTTAAAATTTATACGTATGAAAATGGATTTATACATTCTAAAATGTGCTTAATTGATGATGAAATCGTATCAGTGGGCACAGCAAATATGGACTTTAGAAGTTTTGAATTAAATTTTGAAGTAAATGCCTTTGTATATGATGAAAATCTTGCTAAAGATTTAAGGGTGGCTTATGAACATGATATTACAAAATCAAAACAACTAACCAAAGAATCATATGCCAATAGACCGCTGTCTGTTAAATTCAAAGAATCGTTAGCAAAATTAGTTTCGCCAATTTTATAATTTATTTGTAAGGAGTCTCGATTATAGAGGCTCTTTTTATTTTGCCCAAAATTAAAATAACGATAAATATATTATGTAAATCTAATAATGACATTTGTCATTTCAAATCTATGACAAAGTGTTCTATTTTAAATCTAATAAATTTACTAATATTAAATTAAGAAAAAAATAGAGGTGATTAAATTGATTCAAATATCTAATATCAACAAGTCATTTAATAAAAGATGTGTTCTAAAAAATATTTCGTTCGATATTGAACAAGGTAAATGTATCGCTTTAATTGGAAAAAATGGTGCTGGAAAGTCAACGTTAATTGATATATTAATTGGTAATGTTAATGCTAATTCTGGTGAGATATTTGATAAAGACAAGTTATTACAAAGTGAAAATCGCAGTATAATGTTCCAAAAAACGATGTTTCCAGATCAATTAAAAGTTATTGAGATTATCAACTTATATCAATCATTTTACGAAAATCCATTACCATTGGAAGAAATAATAGAACTGACGAAATTTGATTCTAGTCAACTGAACCAATTTGTAAATAAACTTTCTGGTGGTCAACAACGATTACTCGATTTTGTATTATCTTTAATCGGACAACCACAATTGATCTTATTAGATGAACCAACATCGACTATGGATATAGAAATTAGAGAATATTTTTGGTCAATTATTGAAAATTTAAAAGAAGATAATCGAACGATACTCTATACATCGCACTATATTGAAGAAGTCGAACGTATGTCAGACAAAATTATTCTCATTGAAAATGGAGAAATAATACTTAATGATTCAACGTCACATATTAGAACCAATCAGCAATCTCAGATTACGTTATCCGATGAATATATAAGAAAGTTAAAACTAGATAAAGATGATTTAGTTATTCAAAAAAATCATAATGGCACTATCAAAATTATTACTTCAAATGTAAATGATACGATTTTATATCTTCAACAACTTCATATTAATTTGGATGATATTGAAATACAAAAAGTCTCAATTGTTGATTCATACTTCAACAATAAAAAGCAAAGGGGATCTAATTATGATACTAAGTTACTTGAAAATCGAATTTAAAGTTATAATGCGTAAAAAAACAACATTAATATTATCTATTTTATTTCCTGTTATATTCTATATATTATTTACTTCGATATTGGAATTGCCGGAAGATGTTAAACCTAAATTTTATAAAGAGTATATGTATAGTATGACGGTTTATAGTTTGTTAAGTTTTAGTTTACTAACTTTTCCATTAGATATTATTAATGAAAAACAAAATGAATGGCGCCAAAGATTAATGGTAACACCATTTACTTTTACTAGTTATTATATTTCAAAAGTAGTGAAAACTATGCTGCAATTTGCAATAGCGATATTAGTTATTTTTATGGTTGGACATTTTTATAAAGGTGTTGCAATGAGTGCAGTTCAATGGTTAGAGTCAGGAATATTTTTATGGTTAGGTGCGTCTCTATTAATAACTTTTGGCATATTATTTTCTTTGTTAAATGATATTCAAAAAACAAGTGCTTTAGCTAATATCGTAACAATTGGTTTAGCAGTATTAGGTGGATTGTGGTTTCCGATAAACACATTTCCAAATTGGCTTCAACATGTTGCTCATGTTTTACCGAGCTATCATTTGCGTAAACTAGGTGTAGATATTGCTTCAAATCATCATATCAATTTAATATCATTTGCTATAATACTCTTGTATGCTTTAGGGAGTATAATAGCAGTATATTGTATTAGTCATTTTAAAAGGGCGGAATAAAATATGAAATTTTTAAAAGATACTTCAATTGCTGAAATATCGTCTATACTTTATCTGATTTTTCCTATTGCCGGTATATTTTTTAATGAAGTATATGGTCCCAAATGGTTGTATATTATATCAGTCATTGTCTTTTCGTTGTCGTATCTTATATTAGTTATAGTAAATAATAGACTTAATACATTAATGTTTTACATTTTGTTGATTATTCATTATTTTATTATTTGTTATTTTGTTTTCAGTGTACATCCAATGCTAAGTTTGTTTTTCTTTTATAGTGCTTTTGCCGTTCCATTTACTTTTAAAAATAATGTTAAAAAAACGGCAACTAATCTTTTCATACTAACAATGATTATATGTACAATAATAACGTACTTATTGTATAACAACTATTTTGTTGCAATGATGGTTTATTATGTCGTTATATCGTTAATAATGCTAGATAATTTTAAAAAAATGAAAAACCGTGAATATCAAAAAGAAATAGCAGAAAAAAATAGACATATTAATACATTAATTGCTGAACAAGAGCGACATAGAATTGGTCAAGACTTACATGATACGTTAGGGCATGTGTTTGCAAGTTTATCATTAAAATCAGAATTAGCTTATAAACTAATAGATGCTGATGTAGAAAAAGTAAAAGCTGAATTATTAGCAATTAATAAATTATCTCGTGAATCATTGAACAAAGTTCGAGAAATTATTGATGATGTAAAATTACCATCATTTATTGAAGAGATTGATAGTATACGTAAAGTTTTAAAAGATGCTGATATTGATTTTACATTTGAAAATAAAGAATTAGCGCAAGTATTAAGTCCTACTAAACAATCTATGTTAGTTATGATTACGCGTGAAGCGATAAATAATGTTATTAAACATGCAAATGCTTCAAAAGTTCATGGTAAATTAAAAACTGTAAACAATCATAAATTACTGCTTATGATTGAAGATGATGGCAAAGGTATCGATAGTGATTGTGAGGTGAAAAGTATTTCACAGCGTGTACAACATTTAAATGGAACTTTAGCAGTCGACTCAACAAATGGAACTAAAATAATCATTGAAATCTCAACAGGAGGAATAGCATGACATCTTTAATTATTGCAGAAGATCAAAATATGTTACGACAGGCAATGGTTCAATTAATTAAACTACATGGTGATTTTGAAATTTTAGCAGATACTGATAATGGTCTCGATGCAATGAAACTTATTGAAGAATATAATCCTAACGTTGTTATTTTAGATATAGAAATGCCAGGCATGACTGGACTTGAAGTTTTAGCGGAAATTAGAAAAAAGCATTTGAATATTAAAGTGATTATTGTAACAACTTTTAAAAGACCGGGATACTTTGAAAAAGCAGTTGTGAATGATGTGGATGCATATGTTTTAAAAGAACGTTCTATAGAAGAATTGGTGGAAACCATTAATAAAGTAAATAACGGAGAGAAAGAATATAGCGCCACATTGATGACTTCATTTTTTGTAGATAAAAACCCATTAACGCCCAAAGAACAAATTGTATTAAGGGAAATTGGCAATGGTTTAAGTAGTAAAGAAATAAGTGAAAAATTATTTTTGACAGATGGAACAGTTAGAAATTATACATCTGTTATAATTGATAAATTATTTGCAGATAATCGTTTTGATGCTTGGAAAAAGGCAAATGAAAAAGGCTGGATCTAAATACAAACAAAAAAGTATTGAGTGTTTTGATTTAAGAGACTTGGAAAGTGAGTCAATAATCAAAATCTTACTCAATACTTTTATTTTGGTACTCGCAATTTAGATTTGTTAACTAATTTTTTCGCTTATTATAAAACGAAACAATCAAGTAAACGATAAAGCCTACAAAGATACCCAATAAAATAGATAGTACTGCCGTCACTATTAATGGTAATTTGAAAAATATTTGTAGGAAAATACCAATGATAATTGCGATAATTACTGCAATTAATGTGACTGTATTTTCATTTGAAATGTTCATTTATTTTCACTCCTTAACAATAACATTATATCATGCTATAGCTTTCCAAAATATTGAAATATGTAGATATGGCTATTGACGATATTTCTTAACTTTTATATGATTAATCGGAATGAAAAAAGAGAAGTAGGTGGCAATATGAAGTCAAATAAATCGCTTGCTATGATTGTGGTAGCCATCATTATTGTAGGTGTATTAGCATTTCAATTTATGAATCATACGGGTCCTTTCAAAAAGGGGACGAATCATGAAACTGTACAAGATTTAAATGGTAAAGATAAAGTACATGTTCAAAGAGTTGTGGATGGTGATACATTTATTGCAAATCAAAATGGTAAAGAAATTAAAGTTAGGCTTATAGGGGTTGATACGCCAGAAACGGTGAAACCGAATACGCCTGTACAACCATTTGGCAAAGAAGCATCAAATTATAGTAAGAAGACATTAACAAATCAAGATGTTTATTTAGAATATGATAAAGAAAAACAAGATCGCTATGGTAGAACATTGGCGTATGTATGGATAAGTAAAGATCGTATGTACAATAAGGAATTAGTGGAAAAGGGACTTGCTAGAGAGAAGTATTTTTCACCAAATGGCAAATATAGAAATGTATTTATAGAAGCACAAAATAAAGCTAAACAACAGAAATTAAATATTTGGAGTAAATAATTAAATAGGTGATTATATATATTAAAGTAAAATATACTTGAAGCATCGATTTATTATTACCATAAATTTATATATAGAAATAATTTAAAGGCATAATAACCATAGTGCGTATCGAGCGTAATGGATTATTATGCCTTTGATTTTACTTGAATATAGCTGTGATTTGATCAACCTGTTCTTTATTTAAAGGGTGTTTAGATAGCTCTATGGCTTCGCTAATAATACGTCGTAACGAAGATTTTGTTGAAACTGTATCAACATATTTATCTCTTTCTTCAGAACCTTGAATGATATTAACTGTACCATCACTAAAGTAAATAACACCGGTACTTTGGACTTTAAAGTTAAAGTTTTGTTCAATATGATCCTTTAATGCTTTCGCATTATTTGCTGCTAATTGATACGGATCATAATCATAAAAATCATAAATAACACGATTTGGTTGAACTGTTTCTGTAAAAGTATAGATAGACTTTCTTGATGAATTAAACTGATCATGATATTGCTGGCTAATGTAATGACCGACAACTTTTTCAATATTACTATTGCTTATTTCTGTATCATGCTCATCAGGTACATCAAAGTGATAAAATGTTTTTTCACCCCAGCTTTTTACATCAACGTTTATTAAACCGATATCTGAAACAATGATAAAATCAAATGAACGTGCATACTCGAAAAACGGATGTTTAGTAGCTAAATTGCTTGTAACGATAATATCGTAATATTTTAATTTACCATTTTCGAGATAGCTATCTAAAATCTTGCGTAATTCTCTTTTAGCATTTTTGTATGCATGGTGGCCAACATCATTATTAGAACTCAGCATTTGACTTCTTAATTCAGCATTTTCTGCACTTAATGCTTTGTTCTTTTTAATAAGTTGCTTTCTTGCATAAACTTCGGTATCTATTTTACTATTACTATACCTTTGATTTAAAACTAATATACCAATTAATGCTACAATGATAATGATAAGTACAACATAAAAAGACATTTTTTCACCAATCCTTTTTGACTTCTTTAACTTTGTATACAATAATAATTAATAAAGATTAATTGTTATTCAATTTCCCACATTTTTATTAGTTGATTTTAGTTCATCATTGTTATAATCAAATTATAAACTGACAGATATTGATGTTCAATGAATATGACGTGAAAGATTCGTGAATTCAAGTTTATGTCGAATTTATGTTATAACGGTCATTTAAATGACAGAATTAGGTCACTCATAGTATTTTGAAGATTGAATTCATTAATTTTAAAATGTATAATGATATTTGTGAAAGCGCTTGCTTAGGAGGTGTATTTGAGAGTGAATGAAATGAATGCTAAAGAACAATTAGTGGACAATTTAATGAAAACATCATCGCAATTATTTAAATTTCACGGTGAAGTTGCCATGCAGCTTTTCTTAAATGATGAATTAAAATTACCTTCTATTGTTGAAATATGCGTGGAACGTAAGCGTTTAAGTGATATTGTGAAAGTTATTCCGCAATCATATGCGTTACTATACATAGATAAGCAAGATCAAGCAATAGCTAAAGAAGATTTATCACTTTCAAAAATTGCAAAAGTTTATGTGCAATATGATGATACAACAATAATGAGTATTTTCGTTTATGATGTAGTAAACGATGAATGGATTTTTAGATTGGATCCGAATATACGTATACCTAAGAGTAACATATACTTCCATAGTTTAAATTGGGATGTGGATTATATTAAACCGGAGATCGTTCTAATGTATGATCTAATGCAACACCATCAGTATCATCATTATTCCAATTATAAACGAGTCATAGATGCATTAAGCTACTATCAATTTTTTATTTTAAAATTTGTAGTAGGTGAGCAACGTATTAAGGATGCAATCCAGAGAACAATAAATAATTAAGAAAAAGCAATTCATAACGCAGTTGAATACATGTGTTACGAATTGCTTTTATATTAGTTTTTATCACACAAGTTTTTTAATGCAACCCCGTGATAGCAAAACTCATATGTAGATAATACAGCTTTTTCAGCATCATCTACATGAATTCCAAACATCATCGAGATTTCCGAAGCACCTTGGTTAATCATTTTTAAGTTAATTTTTGATTCAGCTAAGGCATGTGTAATTTTATTTGCAGTACCGATGACTTTATTCATACCTTCGCCGACAATCATTAATATTGCTAAATCATGCTCAATACTTAGCTCATCAACATCACATTTTTGACGAATTTCATTTAATACTTTTGTTTCTTTATTTTGAATTTGTTTTGAACGCATAACGATACTGATAGTATCAATACCTGAAGGCATATGATCAAATGAAATATTATTATCCTCTAAGACACCTAATATCTTTCTAGTAAAGCCGACTTGTCTATTCATTAAATACTTTTTGATATTAATAACGGTAAAATCTTTATCACAACTTATACCGCTAATCACATTTTTCGCATTTATTTCTCTATCATGCACTATAAATGTACCCTTATCTTGAGGGCGGTTCGTATTTTTAATCACCACAGGGATGCGATCTTTATAAAGTGGTTGTAAGGCTTCATCATGGAAAACACTAAAACCAGCATAAGATAATTCACGCATTTCTCGATAAGTGATTTCTTCGATTAATTCAGGATCTTTGATGATATTTGGATTAGCTTTATAAATACCAGACACATCGGTGAAATTTTCATAAATTGTGGCTCTAACACCACTTGATATGATGGCGCCAGTTATATCTGATCCGCCACGTGGAAATGTAACTATATATCCTTCATGAGATACGCCAAAAAATCCTGGGATAATTAGTTTTTCATCATAATCTCTTAATTTTTTAATTTCAGAGTAAGCACTATCTAATATTTGTGCTTCTTGTGGGACGTCAGTAACAAAAATACCCGCTTCCTTCGGTGATATATATTTTGTTGGTATACCTTGACTATTATTATATAAAGCTATCAATTGCGCATTAAAATCTTCACCACAAGAAAGTAATGCATCTAATAGTCTCTTTGGTTCATTTTTTAATTGATTTATATAATGTTCCAAAGTCACATCTATCGTCCGTAAAATACTTTCATCCATTTGCAATTCTTTTACAATATCATCATAACGCTGAATAATTTCTCTTTTTTTATCATGATAATCAAGATGATTAATGACCTTTTCATATAATCTGATTAACAAATCAGTTGTTTTAATATCATTATCATGTCTTTTACCTGGAGCAGAAACGATAACAATCTTTCGCTCTGGATCAGAATTAACAATATTTAAAACCTTTTTAATTTGAGTAGCATTGGAGACGGAGCTACCACCGAATTTGGAAACTTTCATAGTGCATGCCAACCTTTCTAAAAAATCAGAAAATTGTATTCAGTTTTGTAAGTAAGAATGATATTATGTATTTATATTTTGAATATTACGAACTTTACAAAAATAAAGAATAATTCTATACTATACTATCATCTAGTGTTTTTCAATAATACATTTGTTTTTCTCAAAAGCACAAACGGAGGTACATAAAATGAAAAAATTAAATATAGCATTATTAGGATTAGGTACTGTCGGATCTGGTGTTGTTAAAATCATCGAAGAGAACCGACAGCAAATTCAAGATACATTAAATAAAGATATTGTCATAAAGCATATTCTTGTTCGAGATAAATCTAAAAAGAGACCGCTAAATATTAGCCAATATCATTTAACTGAAGATGTTAATGAAATTTTAAATGATGATTCATTAGATATTATCGTTGAAGTCATGGGAGGAATTGAACCAACTGTAGATTGGTTAAGAACAGCACTTAAAAATAAAAAACATGTTATTACCGCAAATAAAGATTTATTAGCAGTACATCTTAAACTTTTAGAAGATTTAGCAGAAGAAAATGGTGTAGCTTTAAAGTTTGAAGCGAGTGTAGCAGGTGGTATTCCGATCGTAAATGCCATAAATAATGGTTTGAATGCGAATAATATTTCAAAATTTATGGGAATTTTAAATGGTACCTCTAATTTTATTTTATCTAAAATGACTAAAGAGCAAACGACATTTGAGGAAGCACTTGATGAAGCGAAAAGACTTGGTTTTGCTGAAGCGGATCCAACTGATGATGTAGAAGGGGTAGATGCAGCGCGTAAAGTTGTCATTACATCATATTTATCATTTAACCAAGTCATTAAATTAAACGACGTTAAACGAAGAGGAATTAGTGGCGTAACTTTAACTGATATTAATGTAGCCGATCAACTGGGGTATAAAATTAAATTGATTGGTAAGGGAATATATGAAAATGGCAAAGTTAATGCATCGGTAGAACCAACGTTAATTGATAAAAAGCATCAATTAGCAGCTGTAGAGGATGAATATAACGCGATTTATGTTATTGGTGATGCCGTTGGTGACACGATGTTTTATGGAAAAGGAGCAGGCAGTTTAGCAACAGGTAGTGCCGTTGTCAGTGATTTATTGAATGTAGCATTATTCTTTGAATCAGATTTACACACATTGCCACCACATTTTGAATTAAAGACAGATAAAACACGGGAAATGATGGATTCAGATGCAGAAATTAATATTAAAGAAAAATCCAATT
Source organism: Staphylococcus sp. T93 (assembly GCF_016743875.1). Classification (NCBI taxonomy): domain Bacteria; kingdom Bacillati; phylum Bacillota; class Bacilli; order Caryophanales; family Staphylococcaceae; genus Staphylococcus; species Staphylococcus sp. T93. Next base: position 775,550 of record NZ_CP068247.1, read on the forward strand.
TCTTTGTAGTAGTGAATCATGTCAAAGGTTCAATTGAAAATTTTGAAAATGAGTTAAAGGCAATATTACCATTTCACCGATCATTAAGAGTTGCAAATTACGATAATCAATCATATGCCGCTGTTATAGTTGGATTGGAATCATCACCGGAAGAATTAATCACTAAGCATGGATACGAAGTTGACAAAGTATACCCAGTAGAAGGAGTTTAATTATAATGAGAAGATGGCAAGGATTAGTAGAAGAGTTTAAAGCACATTTACCAGTAAATGAAAATACACCAAAATTAACATTGAACGAGGGAAATACACCACTCATTCATTGTGAAAATATGTCTAAAATACTAGGCATAGATTTATATGTGAAGTATGAAGGTGCCAATCCGACAGGTTCATTTAAAGATCGCGGTATGGTAATGGCTGTGACAAAAGCAAAAGAGCAAGGTAAGAAAATTGTAATATGCGCTTCGACTGGAAATACATCAGCGTCTGCAGCAGCATATGCAGCGAGAGCAGGTTTAAAAGCTATCGTCGTAATACCAGAAGGTAAAATTGCATTAGGTAAATTGTCGCAAGCAGTAATGTATGGTGCAGAAATCGTTTCTATTGAAGGAAACTTTGATGAAGCTTTAGAAATTGTAAAAGAAATTGCAAAAAGTGGCGAAATCGAGCTTGTAAACTCTGTCAATCCATTTAGAATCGAAGGACAAAAGACAGGCTCATTTGAAATTGTACAACAATTAGACGGTGAAGCACCTGATATTTTAGCGATTCCTGTAGGTAATGCAGGTAATATTACTGCATATTGGAAAGGCTTTAAAGAATATCATGAAGCTAAAGGATCACAATTGCCGAAAATGTTTGGCTTCCAAGCTGAAGGCGCATCACCAATTGTTCAAAATAAAGTCATTAAAAATCCTGAAACGATTGCAACTGCTATTCGAATTGGTAATCCTGCTAGTTGGGATAAGGCGACTAATGCTCTTAAAGAATCAAATGGATTAATAGATAGTGTTACTGATGATGAAATTCTAGAAGCATATCAGTTAATGACAACTAAAGAAGGTGTCTTTAGTGAACCAGCGAGTAATGCTTCTATTGCAGGTTTAATTAAATTGCATAGACAAGGTAAATTACCTCAAGGTAAAAAAGTAGTTGCTATTTTAACTGGTAATGGATTAAAAGATCCTGATACTGCTATTTCACTACTAGATAATCCGATAAAGCCATTGCCAAATGATAAAGATAGCATTATCGATTATATTAAAGGAGCTTTATAACATGTCGAATGTTTTGGAGTTAACAATTCCTGCATCAACAGCCAACCTTGGAGTTGGCTTTGATTCTATAGGTATGGCTTTAGATAAATTTTTGCATCTGTCTGTAAAGGAAACATCAGGGACAAAATGGGAATATATTTTCCATGATGATGCATCTAAGCAATTGCCTACTGACGAAACAAACTTTATTTATCATGTAGCACAACAAGTTGCTTCTAAATATAGTGTTGACTTGCCTAATTTATGTATCGAAATGAGAAGTGATATTCCATTGGCAAGAGGGTTAGGTTCGTCAGCTTCTGCTTTAGTAGGAGCTATATATATCGCAAATTATTTTGGTGATATCCAACTGTCTAAACATGAGGTATTACAATTAGCGACTGAAATCGAAGGACATCCTGATAATGTTGCGCCGACCATTTATGGTGGTTTAATCGCTGGATATTATAATGATGTCTCGAAAGAAACGTCAGTTGCACATATCGACATACCAGACGTGGATGTGATTGTAACGATACCAACTTATGAACTAAAAACAGAAGCATCAAGACGTGCTTTACCACAAAAATTAACACATAGTGAAGCGGTTAAAAGTAGTGCAATTAGTAATACAATGATTTGTGCATTAGCACAGCACAATTATGAATTAGCAGGTAAACTCATGCAACAAGATGGCTTTCATGAACCGTATCGTCAGCATTTAATTGCTGAATTTGATGAAGTGAAAACAATTGCTAGTCAACATAATGCCTATGCAACTGTAATTAGTGGTGCTGGACCAACTATTTTAATATTTAGTCGTAAAGAAAATAGTGGGGAATTGGTTCGCTCTTTAAATAGTCAGGTAGTATCATGCCATTCTGAATTGGTCGATATTAATATCAGTGGTGTTAAAGAACGAATTGTATACCAATAGACGCTTTATATTGTAAAATAGTATTAAATGCAGAATAGAGAGGAGATTTAATGCGATATGACAAATTATAAAGTTGTCGTTTTAGATATGGATGACACATTGCTAAATTCAGATAATGTGATATCAGAAGAAACTGCAAATTATTTAACAGCAATTCAAGATGAAGGTTATTATGTTGTTCTAGCATCTGGTAGACCTACTGAAGGTATGATTCCAACTGCTAGAGATTTAAAATTACCTGAACATCATAGCTATATTATTAGTTATAACGGTAGTAAAACGATTAACATGACTAATGAAGAAGTAGAAGTAAGTAAATCGATTGGTAAGCAAGATTTCGATGAAATTGTAGATTATTGTCGAGATAGAGGCTTTTTCGTTCTTACATATCATGATGGTCAAATTATTTACGACAGCGAACATGAGTATATGAATATTGAAGCAGAATTAACAGGTTTACCGATGAAACGTGTTGATGATATCAAAGCGTATATTCAAGGCGATGTACCCAAGGTCATGGGTGTAGATTATGTAGCGAATATTACAGAAGCTAGAATTGATTTGAATGGTGTGTTCAATGATAATGTAGATGCTACGACAAGTAAGCCATTCTTCTTAGAATTTATGGCCAAAGACGTTTCAAAAGGTAATGCAATTAAAGCGTTATGTCACAAATTGGGATATTCGGTGGATCAAGTCATTGCTTTTGGTGATAGTATGAATGATAAATCAATGTTTGAAGTCGCAGGTCTAGCTATTGCTATGGGGAATGCATCAGATGAACTTAAGCAATATGCAAATGAAGTTACGTTGGATCATAATGAAAATGGTATTCCACATGCGCTCAAAAAATTGTTATAAATTTTAAAATAAGCCTTAACACATGATATTTGAATAAGATATCTTGTGGTTAAGGCTTTTTATTTTTGTGAAAATGACTTCAGTTATACTATGGAGGATTTGAAATACATATTTTAGATTAGTAATGATATCAAACGAATAGAGTAAATGTATATTTTTTGAATAAATCAAGTATTAACTAGTCACGGAAGGTAGATAAATAAATTTGATCATTCTGAATAATAACGAATGCATTAAAAAATGCAGTGACAATCTAACATTAATTGTTAAAATCACTGCAAGCATCTTGATTTTATTTAGCTGTTTGTGTCCAGTCATGCTTACCTCTGAAACGTTTTACATGAGCATATATTTGGTCAGCAGTATAATCTAAATTTGTATAAACTGTAATACTGAACGCTGATTGGTTTTCAGCAAATGATTCTTCGGAAAATAATTCCTTTAAGTGCATAAATAAATCATTCATTTGTTTATGGTTTAAACCGGGATATTCCCTTAAAGTTCTCTTTAATAATTGTCCGTTCTTTTCTTCTAATGCTTGAACTACAATAACAAATCTTTCATCTTGCTTTAGTACATCATCAAATAAATTTGTTTGTCCAATCATTGAATTTCACCCCTGAAAAGTTATTGTTATCTATATTATACACGATATGCAAAATATCTAAAATAAAGAATGGTAACATGGTAATAATAAAATATAAACAGAATACTAGTTAATACACTTTATACTAGAAAAAGATATTAAAGTATATCTGCTTTACACCATTAAAAAGCGGCAAATGCTATAGATAATCTAAAGCATCTGCCGTATGAGAATTTATTTATTTTTGATTGTCATAATCGTGTGGTTTTAAATTAATTGTTTCTAGCTTTACAAATTTTGTTTTGTGAATGATTTTATGAATAAAGTAAATCAACGCTAGAATGATTAAAGGTAAAAAGTTTTTAAAAGCATTTAACCATTGATCTTTTAAAATATATTCAACTGAGCCACCAAATAGCAAGAATAATAGTGTAGTGATGACAATGATTGGTCCTAATGGATAAAAAGGTGCTTTATATGGTAGGACCTTATTAGGGTCTTGACCTTGTTTTTTAATAGCTTGTCGCAATCGTATTTGTGACCAAATGCTTGATCCCCAAACAACTATAATCATTGAACCAATAATTTCAAGTAAATTAAAAACGGCATTTGAATTAAAGTTTGCATAAATAATAACAATAACAACGACTGCATAAGTAGTTAATAATGCTCTTAAAGGTAACTTAGTTGTCTTGTTTAATTTACTTAAAAATTGGGGTGCTTTTTTGTCTGAACTTAAGGAATACAACATTCTGCCTGTTGTATAAACACCTGAATTTGCAGCGGATAATAATGAAGTTAAAATAACCGCGTTGATTACTGATGCTGCAAAGGCTATGCCTACTCTATCGAATACAATTGTAAATGGGCTTTGACTTATTGAACTACTTGCTCTTAATAATGATGGATCTGTGTACGGAATAATTGCACCAATTACTGCAATTGATAAGACATAGAATAAAAGAATACGCCAAAATACTTGTTTAATTGCCTTAGGCATAGACTTTTTAGGGTCATCTGATTCACCAGCAGTTACTGCTACTACTTCTGTACCACCAACCGAAAATCCGGCGACTAATAATACGCCTAAGAAACCAGAGATACCACCAACAAACGGTGCTTGGCCTTTTGTATAGTTTTCAAATCCATATGTATGACCACCTAAGATACCGAAAATCATTAAAAAGCCAAAAATAACGAATACGATAATTGTTAACACTTTAATCAATGATAACCAAAACTCAGTTTCTCCAAATGATTTTACAGAAAAAATGTTTAATAATAGTAAAATTGTAATAAAGATTAAGCTCCAAGTAATGGGGTGGAAAAATTTAAATGTGTCCCAGAAATAAAGCACATTTGACGCTACTATGACATCAACACTTGTAACTAATGACCACAATGCCCAATACAACCATCCCATGGTAAAGCCAAGAGATGAGTCAATAAAGCGTGTTGAATAAGAGCTGAATGAACCTGATACTGGATAAAATGTTGCCAACTCTCCAATTGATGACATTAAGAAATATAGCATGACACCAATAACAAGATAAGCGAGTATAGCGCCTCCAGGACCAGCTTGAGAAATGATATTACCAGTAGCTACAAATAGACCAGTCCCAATTGCACCACCTATAGCAATCATGGAAATGTGTCTTGAGTTAAGACTACGGTTCATTTTATTATCTTCCATATTTAGTCTCCCATCTATTTAAATATACCCATTATTGTAAGCTTTTTAAGTGTACTATTCAATAACTATTTAGTACTGTAAAGCGAAAAAATTAAAATTTTCTGATTTTTTAATCATCTTGAGCATGTTTAATTGTAATTTTGATGGGGTTAAATTATAATATGTATTAAATTATAATTATTATAAATTGTGGAGGGATGACTATGTCACAACAAGACAAAAAGTTAACTGGTGTTTTTGGGCATCCAGTATCAGACCGAGAAAATAGTATGACAGCAGGGCCTAGGGGACCTCTTTTAATGCAAGATATTTACTTTTTAGAGCAAATGTCTCAATTTGATAGAGAAGTAATACCAGAACGTCGAATGCATGCCAAAGGTTCTGGTGCATTTGGGACATTTACTGTAACTAAAGATATAACAAAATATACGAATGCTAAAATATTCTCTGAAATAGGTAAGCAAACCGAAATGTTTGCCCGTTTCTCTACTGTAGCAGGAGAACGTGGTGCTGCTGATGCGGAGCGTGACATTCGAGGATTTGCGTTAAAGTTCTACACTGAAGAAGGGAACTGGGATTTAGTAGGGAATAACACACCAGTATTCTTCTTTAGAGATCCAAAGTTATTTGTTAGTTTAAATCGTGCGGTGAAACGAGATCCTAGAACAAATATGAGAGATGCACAAAATAACTGGGATTTCTGGACGGGTCTTCCAGAAGCATTGCACCAAGTAACGATCTTAATGTCAGATAGAGGGATTCCTAAAGATTTACGTCATATGCATGGGTTCGGTTCTCACACATACTCTATGTATAATGATTCTGGTGAACGTGTTTGGGTTAAATTCCATTTTAGAACGCAACAAGGTATTGAAAACTTAACTGATGAAGAAGCTGCTGAAATTATAGCTACAGATCGTGATTCATCTCAACGCGATTTATTCGAAGCCATTGAAAAAGGTGATTATCCAAAATGGACAATGTATATTCAAGTAATGACTGAGGAACAAGCTAAAAACCATAAAGATAATCCATTTGATTTAACAAAAGTATGGTATCACGATGAGTATCCTCTAATTGAAGTTGGAGAGTTTGAATTAAATAGAAATCCAGATAATTACTTTATGGATGTTGAACAAGCTGCGTTTGCACCAACTAATATTATTCCAGGATTAGATTTTTCTCCAGACAAAATGCTGCAAGGGCGTTTATTCTCATATGGCGATGCGCAAAGATATCGATTAGGAGTTAATCATTGGCAGATTCCTGTAAACCAACCTAAAGGTGTTGGTATTGAAAATATTTGTCCTTTTAGTAGAGATGGTCAAATGCGCGTAGTTGACAATAACCAAGGTGGAGGAACACATTATTATCCAAATAACCATGGTAAATTTGATTCTCAACCTGAATATAAAAAGCCACCATTCCCAACTGATGGATACGGCTATGAATATAATCAACGTCAAGATGATGATAATTATTTTGAACAACCAGGTAAATTGTTTAGATTACAATCAGAGGACGCTAAAGAAAGAATTTTTACAAATACAGCAAATGCAATGGAAGGCGTAACGGATGATGTTAAACGACGTCATATTCGTCATTGTTACAAAGCTGACCCAGAATATGGTAAAGGTGTTGCAAAAGCATTAGGTATTGATATAAATTCTATTGATCTTGAAACTGAAAATGATGAAACATACGAAAACTTTGAAAAATAAATTTGATATGTAGTTTCTATATTGCGTAGTTGAGCAGTTTATGATATCATAATAAATCGTAAAGATTCCTAACAAGAGAGGGTGTTTAACGTGCGCGTAAACGTAACATTAGCATGCACAGAATGTGGCGATCGTAACTATATCACTACTAAAAATAAACGTAATAATCCTGAGCGTATTGAAATGAAAAAATATTGCCCAAGATTAAACAAATATACGTTACATCGTGAAACTAAGTAATTCTTATCATTCAAATACGACGATTTGAAAATAAAGCGGGCTTACCTATTATATTGGGGAGCTCGCTTTTTTATGAAATTTTTGTGAAGAGTGATTAATGGATTGAGTTTCATCGGTAGAACAATATATGATTATATTAGTTGTTACTTTATTAAAATTTGAGAATATTTATAGAAGGAAATAGATTACTGATTTTATAAAGTCACTTTGTTAGCGAATGCTTGAAAGAGTATTTAATATAGTAGAATTTAAAATTTCAAAGCGGAATTTAATAAGTACGAAGTAGTTCTGGGTATGTTTTATAAATGTTCGATAATACACTTTAATCTTAAATATGATGGTTTAGAAAATGATTTAACAAAGAAATGAAACTTTACTGTTGAATTATGTGAGGATTGTGTTATTATATAAATCGTAATAATTACGATTTGATAAAAAGTGAGGTAACTATATATGGCTAAGAAATCTAAAATAGCAAAAGAGAGAAAAAGAGAAGAGTTAGTAAATAAATATTACGAATTACGTAAAGAGTTAAAAGCAAAAGGTGATTACGAAGCGTTAAGAAAATTACCAAGAGATTCATCACCTACACGTTTAACTAGAAGATGTAAAGTAACTGGAAGACCTAGAGGTGTATTACGTAAATTTGAAATGTCTCGTATTGCGTTTAGAGAACATGCGCACAAAGGACAAATTCCAGGTGTTAAAAAATCAAGTTGGTAAAATCAAATTTCGTACTTTAGCCCATTTACAATATCAATAAAACAATGTACAGTATATACGAATGCTATAAACTGAATGTTTTCTCATATTAATAAGGAAACATTCGGTTTTTAATTTGCATTTAAAAATAATTAGTTTTTAAAGGGGCTATTTAAAGTGAAAATATTTGATTACGAAGATATTCAATTAATACCTAATAAATGCATAGTTGAAAGTAGGTCTGAATGTGATACAACTATCCAATTTGGTCCGAAAAAATTCAAGCTACCTGTAGTTCCTGCAAATATGCAAACAGTTATGAATGAGAAATTAGCGAAATGGTTTGCTGAAAATGATTACTTTTATATCATGCATCGTTTTGATGAAGAAGCAAGAATACCTTTTATAAAACATATGCAAAATTCAGGCTTATTTGCATCTATTTCAGTTGGTGTAAAGAAAGCGGAATTTGATTTTATTGAAAAGTTAGCTCAAGAAAAATTAATCCCCGAATATATTACAATAGATATTGCGCATGGTCACTCAGATTCAGTGATAAACATGATTAAACATATAAAAACCCATATACCTGATAGTTTTGTTATTGCTGGTAATGTTGGTACGCCAGAAGGTGTTAGAGAATTAGAAAATGCTGGTGCTGATGCTACCAAAGTCGGTATAGGTCCTGGTAGAGTTTGTATTACAAAGATTAAAACAGGTTTTGGTACTGGTGGTTGGCAGTTAGCGGCATTAAACATATGTAGTAAAGCAGCTCGTAAACCTTTGATTGCCGATGGTGGTATAAGAACGCATGGCGACATTGCTAAATCAATTAGATTTGGTGCATCAATGGTCATGATTGGTTCATTATTTGCGGCACACGAAGAATCACCTGGTGAAACTGTAGAACTTGATGGTAAACAGTATAAAGAATATTTTGGTAGTGCATCTGAATTTCAAAAAGGCGAACATAAAAATGTAGAAGGTAAAAAAATGTTTGTAGAACATAAGGGTTCATTAATGGATACCTTAAAAGAAATGCAACAAGATTTACAAAGCTCAATTTCATATGCCGGTGGAAAAGACTTGAAATCATTACGTACTGTAGATTATGTTATTGTTAGAAACTCTATTTTCAACGGTGATAGAGATTAATATTTATAGTAGGTGATGTAAATTAAAAAATTCATAGTAACTGTTGTTGCGTTTTTATCAATTATTATCATTGCGCCAATAACAGAATTTAAACCATTCATTCATTTACAAAATGAAGTAAGACAATATATTGACATTCACATCAATAAAGAAACAATTTCTGCGGAAAATAAATTGGATACACCGAAGAAACAACAATTTGCCTTTAATAATATACAAATGAACATGTCGAAATCAGATGTTGAGAAAACATTAAATAAACCAAAAAGAGTGACATTTAATGAATATGGTACGAAGTGGTATACGTATTATGATGACGATTACAATAATTTTATAATGATAAGTTACATGAAAGATAAAGTTAATGCGTTATATACAAATCAAAATATAATCACTTCAAAATCAAAAATTAAATACAATACACCTAAATCGGTTGTAAGGCAAAGATTAGGCGAACCAGAAACAGAGATTGTTAAAGGTAGAGTGCGTTACGAACAAAATAATAAAGAATATGATGTTTTCCATAAAAATCACATTTATACGACGGTATTTTATGATAAGCATCGACGTAATAATGTAACAGCTGTTTTACAAGTAAGTGATGCTATGGAAAATAGATTAAAAGAACAATATGGAGCACCATCGAAATCGCTTGCAGATAGTTTTGAACTACAAAATTTTGATTTAGTTAATGCTGAAAGAAAACAACATCAATTATCTACATTGAAGTATTCTAAACAGAATTCTGAAACTGCACGTAAGCATAGTAAAGATATGGCCAACAATCATTATTTTGATCATACAAATTTAAAAGGTCAATCACCATTTGATCGATTGAAAAAAGATGGTATTACATTTAACTCAGCCGGAGAGAATTTAGCATATGGTCAAGTTAGTAGTATCTATGCACATCAAGGATTAATGAATTCTATTGGTCACAGAAAAAATATTTTAAATGATACGTTTAAAATATTAGGTGTTGGTGTTGATTTTAATGATGAAAAACAACCTTTTTGGACAGAAAATTATACTGGTTAATGTTTTTGGCATGAGATTAAAGGGTAATGTTTGTCTGTAAGGAAGTAGATAAACATGATGACAACAGATAAACCAAAAGATGCGGATATACTTGAACGCGTCAAAGATATACTTAATAAAAAAGAAAGAAAAAAATAATAATGGCTCGCTCCTGTAAATTATTACGGGGGCGAGTTTTAATTTGTGTAACATTTTGCAGAAATCTGTAATTCAAAATTTATATTAAAGAATGAGATTATCTAACAATTCGCAATTTCTGTTTGAACTGAATTTAGATTAGAATAAATAAAACCTCTTGAAAACGTAACTTTTTCAAGAGGTCCAAAATTTATAAAAATGAGGGCTTAACAATTACGATAATATATAACGGTTTAAAATATTACATTTCGCGGTACAAACCAATTACTTTCCCAATTACAGCAACATTGTCTAGGTAAATTGGCTCCATTGTACTATTTTCAGGTTGTAATCGATAACGATTTTTTTCTTTATAGAAGCGTTTGACAGTTGCTTCATCTTCCTCAGTCATAGCAACAATAATGTCTCCATTTTCTGCTATGGTTTGACTGCGAACAATTACTTTGTCTCCGTCTAATATACCAGCCTCAATCATACTGTCGCCTACGACGTTTAATATGAATATGTCGCTATTGTGTGTCGATGTTAAGTGTTCAGGTAATGGAAAATATTCTTCAATATTTTCTACTGCGGTAATAGGAACACCTGCTGTGACTTTACCAATAACTGGCACATGAATCGTTTCTTCCATATTAATATTATCATTTGTTTGATCACTTACAATTTCTATAGCACGTGGTTTCGTTGGATCTCTTCTTATATAGCCTTTTTCTTCAAGACGTGAAAGGTGACCATGAACAGTTGAACTGGATGCTAAGCCAACTGCTTCACCAATTTCGCGAACACTAGGCGGATAACCTTTCGTTTGAACAACTTGTTTAATATAGTTATATATTTCGCTTTGTCGTTTTGTTAATTCTCTCATATATAGGCACTCCCTAAATTAATTTAAATACAGTATATCATTAATTTGAAACCAAAACAAACATTTGTTCGTTAAAATATTGACACAGAACATAAGTTCTGATAAATTACTAATACAAACAAATGTTCTAGGAGTGAAAATGATGTTTTACAATAAATATAAAAACGTATCAACATATATCATCATATTTTTAGTTTCAAGTGCAGCCTTTGCAATATTCTTGTTAAGTGCGAACATTAGTGCTCACTCGGAACAAGTGTACGAAATGACTGACCATCAAATTAAGAACAATACGATAAATAAAGCATACGAACATAAAGACCCTACAAACAATAGCGAACAAAGAGATGGGAAAGTGTTCGCTTTAATAAATTGATACATTGTCACAACGTTATTTTGCCTATTTTTGCGAAATAGCGTTTTTTATTACTTTTTTGCTGATCTTAAATTTGTTATATTTTGTTAAAGTATTATAATGATTGAATAAACAAATTGAAGGTAGGTTTTTTAATTGAGTAATTCTGATTTGAATATCGAAAGAATTAACGAGTTAGCTAAAAAGAAAAAAGAAGTAGGATTAACTCAAGAAGAAGCAAAGGAGCAAACAGCCTTAAGAAAAGCTTATCTTGAGAGTTTTAGAAAAGGGTTTAAACAACAAATTGAAAATACTAAAGTAATTGATCCAGAAGGTAATGATGTAACACCTGAAAAAATTAAAGAGATACAACAAAAAAGAGATAATAAAAATTAAATCACAAATCTGTAAAGAATTTTCTGACATTATAACTTGAAATAAGTATTTTACTTATCTTTTTATTTTAAAATAAGTTATAATGTATTTGATAAAATTGAAGAAGGGAAGATACACAAGATGTTTAATGAAAAAGATCAATTAGCTGTTGATACGCTACGTGCACTAAGTATCGACACAATCGAAAAAGCGAATTCTGGTCATCCAGGATTACCTATGGGAGCTGCCCCAATGGCTTACACTTTGTGGACACGTCATCTGAATTTTAATCCACAATCTAAAGATTACTTCAATAGAGACCGTTTCGTATTATCTGCAGGGCATGGTTCAGCATTATTGTATAGCTTGTTACATGTTTCTGGTAGTTTAGAATTAGAAGAATTAAAGCAATTTAGACAATGGGGTTCTAAAACACCAGGTCATCCTGAATACAGACATACAGATGGTGTAGAAGTTACTACCGGACCACTTGGACAAGGTTTTGCTATGTCAGTAGGATTAGCTTTAGCAGAAGATCACCTAGCAGGGAAATTTAATAAAGAAGGATATAATGTTGTAGATCATTACACATATGTATTAGCTTCTGACGGTGATTTAATGGAAGGTATATCGCATGAAGCAGCTTCATTTGCTGGACATAATAAATTAAGTAAATTAGTTGTTTTATACGATTCAAATGATATTTCATTAGATGGCGAATTAAACAAAGCTTTTTCTGAAAACACAAAAGCTCGTTTTGAAGCATATGGTTGGAATTACTTACTAGTTAAAGATGGTAATGATTTAGAAGAAATTGATAAAGCGATTACTACAGCTAAATCTCAAGAAGGACCAACGATTATTGAAGTTAAAACAACAATCGGATTTGGTTCACCGAATAAAGCAGGAACTAATGGTGTTCATGGGGCACCTTTAGGTGAAGTTGAAAGAAAATTAACATTCGAAAATTACGGTTTAGATCCTGAAAAACGTTTTAATGTTTCAGAAGAGGTATACGAAATTTTCCAAAATACTATGTTAAAACGTGCTAATGAAGATGAATCTCAATGGAATTCATTATTAGAAAAATATGCAGAAACATATCCTGAATTAGCAGAAGAATTTAAATTAGCGATTAGTGGTAAATTGCCTAAAAATTATAAGGATGAATTACCACGTTTTGAACTGGGTCATAATGGTGCATCTCGTGCTGATTCTGGTACTGTTATTCAAGCAATCAGTAAAACTGTCCCTTCATTCTTTGGTGGATCAGCAGACCTTGCTGGTTCAAACAAATCCAATGTAAATGATGCAACTGATTATAGTTCTGAAACACCTGAAGGTAAAAATGTGTGGTTTGGTGTACGTGAATTTGCTATGGGTGCTGCTGTAAATGGTATGGCTGCACATGGAGGTTTACATCCATATGGTGCAACATTCTTCGTATTTAGTGATTATTTAAAACCAGCGTTACGTTTATCATCAATTATGGGATTAAATGCAACGTTCATCTTCACACATGATTCAATTGCAGTAGGTGAAGATGGTCCTACTCATGAACCAATTGAGCAATTAGCTGGATTAAGAGCCATTCCAAATATGAATGTTATCCGTCCTGCTGATGGTAATGAAACAAGAGTAGCATGGGAAGTTGCCTTAGAATCTGAATCTACACCTACTTCATTAGTATTGACACGTCAAAACTTACCGGTATTAGATGTACCAGAAGATGTAGTTGAAGAAGGCGTTCGAAAAGGTGCCTATACAGTTTATGGCTCTGAAGAGACACCAGAATTCCTATTATTAGCTTCAGGTTCAGAAGTTAGTCTTGCAGTTGAAGCTGCTAAAGATCTTGAAAAACAAGGTAAATCAGTACGTGTTGTTTCAATGCCTAACTGGAATGCATTTGAACAACAATCTGAAGAATATAAAGAATCAGTTATTCCATCAAGCGTAACAAAACGTGTTGCGATTGAAATGGCTTCACCGCTTGGATGGCATAAATATGTAGGTACTGCAGGTAAAGTTATTGCTATTGACGGCTTTGGCGCAAGTGCACCTGGCGATTTAGTAGTTGAAAAATATGGATTTACAAAAGAAAATATCTTAAACCAAGTTATGAGCTTATAAGAATAATTTATAAAGCGAGTATGTTTAGAAGTCTAGGATGCATAATCTTAGGCTTCTTTTAAAGTGTTGAAATTTAGAGTATAGCACTTAAACTACATCATAAGTGATAAGTTATGAAAGTATACTATTTCAGATTAATCTTTAAAAGCTCTGTTATAACAGCATGATTTTTGATATTATTTTTAGTATCGATATTAAAATACTTGAATAAACTAGTTCTTGAAATAATGTGATGAATTTAGTAAAATTCAGTAGGATAAAGAAAGCGGGTGAAACAATGGCAACTTGGTTAGCAATTATTTTTATAGTAGCTGCATTAATTTTAGGTTTAATTGGAGGTTTCCTTTTAGCTAGAAAATATATGATGGACTACTTGAAGAAAAACCCACCAATCAACGAAGAAATGCTTCGTATGATGATGATGCAAATGGGTCAAAAACCTTCTCAGAAGAAAATTAATCAAATGATGACGATGATGAATAAAAATATGGATCAAAATATGAAGAGTGCGAAAAAGTAAATTCGCAATTGATAGAGGCTATTTTCCAGATATGGAAATGGCCTCTTTTTATAATCAAATTAATAAGAATAAATATGTTTATTAAAATTAAAGTTAACAAAATGACGAATAGACTGAGAAATGCTATAATTCATTTTGTATGATTTACAGAGAGTTTATTTAACGAGAAGGTGTCTGCGTGCTCTATTTAATATTTTCAATCATTGTAGCTTTATTTATGGGAACTATAGTTATAGTTATTCGTATGAAAGCTCAAAATTATCCGGTAAATGAGAAAAAAATAGTTTTGCCACCGTTTTTTATGGCGACCGGTGCATTGATGTACGTCGTTCCATATTTTAGGCTAACAGGATCGGAAATGCTAGAAGCCTTTATAATTGGTTTGCTTTTTTCTACAGTTCTAATTTGGACTTCTCGATTTGAAGTCAAAGGTACAGAAATTTATATGAAACGATCTAAAGCATTTCCAGTTATTTTGATTTCATTACTTATCATTCGTACTGTGATGAAAATATTCATTAGTAATGAAATAGATCCTGGAGAATTAGGCGGCATGTTCTTTTTATTAGCATTCTGTATGATTGTTCCTTGGAGAGCAGCAATGCTATATAAATACAAAAAACTAAAGAAAACATTAATCAATTAATTACTTTTAAAACCACTTGTGATCGACTTCTAAATCAGTCAATGAGTGGTTTTAATTTTACTTGAAAAGGTGAAATGATTATATTAAAATAAAAGCGAACAAATGTTCTATATGGAGGCAGTAATGAAAATTATACATACAGCAGACTGGCACTTAGGGAAAATATTAAATGGCAAACAGCTTTTAGAAGATCAAGCGTATATTTTAGATATGTTCGTAGAAAAAATGAAAGAAGAAGAACCTGATATCATTGTGATAGCTGGAGATTTATATGACACAACATATCCAAGTAAAGATGCAATCATGTTATTAGAACAAGCGATTGGAAAGTTAAATTTAGAACTGCGTATACCAATAATTATTATTAGTGGAAATCACGATGGTAAAGAGAGGTTAAACTATGGGGCGAGTTGGTTTGAACATAATCAGTTATTTATAAGAACAGATTTTACATCGATTAATTCACCAATAGAGATAAATGGGGTTAATTTTTATACACTCCCTTATGCTACTGTGAGCGAAATGAAACACTACTTTGAAGATGACACCATTGAAACACATCAACAGGGAATTACGCGCTGTATTGAAACAATAGCACCGGAAATTGATGAAGATGCCGTCAATATTTTAATTAGTCATCTGACTGTTCAAGGTGGAAAGACATCTGATTCTGAAAGACCATTAACTATTGGAACGGTTGAATCAGTTCAGAAAGGTGTTTTTGATATATTTGATTATGTCATGCTAGGTCACTTGCATCATCCATTTAGTATAGAAGACGACAAAATTAAATATAGTGGCTCCTTATTGCAGTATTCATTTTCGGAAGCGGGTCAAGCTAAAGGGTATAGACGTGTAACAATTAATGATGGCATTATTAACGATGTATTTATTCCTCTTAAGCCACTTAGACAATTGGAAATTATCTCAGGCGAATATAATGATGTTATTAATGAAAAAGTTCATGTGAAAAATAAAGATAATTATTTACATTTTAAACTTAAAAATATGTCTCATATTACTGATCCAATGATGAGTTTAAAACAAATTTATCCTAATACTTTAGCGCTGACGAATGAAACTTTTAATTACAATGAAGAAAATAATGCTATAGAAATAAGTGAAAAAGATGACATGTCAATTATCGAAATGTTTTATAAACATATAACTGATAAAGAATTATCGGATATCCAATCTAAAAAGATAAAAAATATTTTAGAAAACGAATTGAGAAAGGAGGATTAATGAATGAAACCATTACATTTAAAGTTGAATAATTTCGGCCCCTTTTTAAAAGAAGAAATTGATTTTTCTAAAATTGATAATAATGAATTGTTTTTAATAAGTGGTAAGACTGGATCGGGTAAAACAATGATTTTTGATGCAATGACTTATGCCTTGTTTGGTAAAGCATCAACTGAACAAAGAGAAGAAAATGATTTGAGAAGTCATTTCGCTGATGGTAAACAGCCGATGTCAGTAACATTTGAATTTCAATTAAATCATCGAATTTATAAAGTGCATAGACAAGGCCCTTATATCAAAGAAGGTAATACAACAAAAACGAACGCTAAATTTGATGTATTTGAGATGGTGGATGGCAAGTATGAAATTAGAGAAAGTAAAGTAATTTCAGGTACCCAATTCATTATTGAATTATTAGGAGTAAATGCAGATCAATTCCGACAATTGTTTATTTTGCCTCAAGGTGAATTCAAACGCTTTTTAATATCAAACAGTCGTGAAAAGCAAGGGATATTAAGAACACTGTTTGACAGTGAAAAATTTGAAGCTATACGAGAAATATTAAAAGAAGAAGTAAAAAAAGAAAAAGCTCAAATCGAGAATAGATATCAACAAATTGACCTTTTATGGCAAGAAATTGAATCATTTGATGATGACAATATAAAAGGCTTATTAGAGGTTGCCACTCAACAGATAGACAAATTGATTGAAAATATACCACTTTTACAAGCTAGGTCGAAAGAAATACTAGCATCTGTAAATGAAAGTAAAGAAACTGCTATTAAAGAATTTGAAATAATAGAAAAGAAAACATTAGAAAATAATATATTAAAAGATAATATTAATCAACTCAACAAAAATAAAATTGATTTCGTTCAATTGAACGAACAACAACCTGAAATAGAGGGAATTGAAGCTAAGTTAAAGTTGTTACAAGATATTACAAACCTATTGAATTATATTGAAAATAGAGAAAAAATTGAAACTAAAATTGCTAATAGCAAAAAAGATATTTCTAAAACCAATAATAAAATATTGAATCTTGATTGTGATAAGCGAAACATAGACAAAGAGAAAAAAATGTTAGAAGAAAATGGAGATTTAATTGAAAGTAAAATCTCTTTTATTGATAAAACTAGAGTATTATTTAACGATATTAATAAGTATCAACAAAGTTATCTCAATATTGAACGCTTGAGAACTGAGGGTGAACAATTAGGTGATGAATTAAATGATCTAATTAAAGGTTTAGAAACGGTCGAAGATTCAATAGGTAATAACCAAAGTGATTACGAGAAAATTATCGAACTAAATAATACGATAACGAACATAAATAATGAAATTAATATAATTAAAGAAAATGAAAAAGCTAAAGCTGAATTAGATAAACTATTAGGTAGTAAGCAAGAGTTAGAGAATCAAATTAATGAAGAAACATCTATATTGAAGAATCTCGAAATAAAATTAGATCGCTACGATAAAACAAAATTGGACTTAAATGATAAAGAAAGCTTTATAAGTGAAATTAAATCTGCTGTAAATATTGGAGATCAATGTCCGATATGTGGTAATGAAATTCAGGATTTAGGGCATCATATTGATTTTGACAGTATTGCTAAACGTCAAAATGAAATTAAAGAAATTGAAGCAAATATCCACGCTATAAAATCGAATATTGCTGTGCATAATTCTGAAATTAAATTTGTTAATGAAAAAATATCGAATATTAATATTAAAACGCAAAGTGATTTTTCACTTGAAGTATTGAATAAGCGTCTGCTAGAAAATGAAAATGCATTGAATAATCAAAGAGATCTTAATAAATTTATAGAACAAATGAAAGAAGAAAAAGATAATCTAACGTTGCAAATTCATAATAAACAATTGCGTCTAAATAAAAATGAATCTGAGTTGAAATTATGTCGAGATCTCATCACTGAATTTGAAACACTCTCGAAATATAATAATATCACTAATTTTGAGGTGGATTATAAGAAGTATGTTCAAGATGTGAATCAGCATCAAGAACTCTCAAAGGAGATTGAAGATAAGTTAATGCAATTGTCTCAAAGAAAGTTAATTGAGCAAAATAATCTAAATCATTATGAAAATCAACTAGAAACTTACAATAATGACTTAGAATTGAATGAACAGTCTATTGAAATGGAAATGTCGAGGCTGAATTTAACTGATGACAATGATATAGATGAAATAATAGCCTGGAGGGGCGAGCAAGAGGAATTAGAGCAGAAAAGGGATACTTATAAAAAACGTTATCATGAATTTGAAATGGAAATAGCTAGGTTAGAATCATTAACTAAGGATAAAGAGTTATTGGACTCTGATAAATTAAAAGATGAATATGAGCTAAAAAAAGGAAAGATGAATACACTGATAGATGAATACTCTGCTGTTCATTATCAATGTCAAAATAATATTAATAAAACACAATCTATAGTTTCGCATATTAATTACTTAAATCAAGAATTAAAGGATCAACAAGAAATATTTCAATTGGCTGAAATTGTCAGTGGTAAGAATAACAAAAATCTTACATTGGAAAACTTTGTCTTAATTTACTATTTAGATCAAATTATTGCTCAAGCAAATCTGAGATTAGCAACAATGTCAGATAATCGATACCAACTAATTAGGCGAGAAGCGGTTTCTCATGGTCTTAGTGGCCTAGAAATTGATGTATTTGATTTGCATTCAAATAAGTCTAGACATATTAGCTCGTTATCAGGTGGAGAAACTTTCCAATCGTCGCTTGCATTAGCTTTAGGGTTAAGCGAAATTGTACAGCAGCAATCAGGAGGTATTTCACTAGAATCAATATTTATTGATGAAGGATTCGGTACATTAGATCAAGAAACGCTTGAAACAGCGTTAGACACTTTATTAAATCTTAAATCAACTGGTAGAATGGTTGGGATTATTTCACATGTGAGCGAATTGAAAAATAGAATACCTTTAGTTTTAGAAGTGAAATCAGATCAATATCAGAGTTCAACAAGATTCAAAAGAAATTAAAACATAAAAAATAGAGATGGTACTTTGGAATGTATAGAACAACCTTAGCCCATCTCTTTTTATTTAAAAATTATTTTTTCTCACGTAATAAATCTCTGATTTCAGTTAATAACACAACATTTTCTTCCACAACTGCTTCTTCTTCGGCTTCTTCTTTCTTCATTAATGTATTTGCAATCTTAACAAAGATGAATAAAGCAAACGCGATGATAATAAAGTCGATAACAGATTGGATAAATAAACCGTATTTAATACCCCAGAATGACCATTCTTTAGCAAAATCAACTGATCCGAAAATTTTACCAATTAATGGCATAATGATATTTTCTACTAATGAAGATATAATCTTGTTGAAAGCTGCACCCATCACAACAGCAATTGCTAAATCTAAGACGTTACCTTTTAAGGCGAACTCTTTGAATTCTTTTAACATTACACTCAACCTCTCTTTTTTAAATGTAACCTCAATTATACAACAAATAAAAAAATTAGAAAATAGATTATTCAAGAAAATTTGATTATCGCAAAGACCTTTGTTATCCTATAAAGGTGCGTGAGTTATTGAATAAAATGTTTAGATAATATTTTTATTCTACTACATAAAATTAAATATAGAATTGAAGGGAGTAATTAATTATGAATTCTTCTTCACCAGAGAATCCAAATGGAAAGAAGTATTCACCAGTCTTCATCTATAGTGCAATTGTTGTTGCTATAGTCGTATTACTTGGTGCATTTTTACCTGAACAATTCAACTATGTTACCAATAATATTAAAATGTGGATTACAGAAAAGTTAGGTTGGTATTATCTTATTCTTACTACGATTATCGTGTTCTTCTGTATATTCCTTATTTTTAGTCCTATTGGAAAACTTAAACTAGGTAAACCAAATGACAAACCTGAGTTTAATACAATTTCATGGTTTGCTATGTTGTTTAGTGCTGGTATGGGGATAGGTTTGGTGTTTTATGGTGCAGCTGAACCGATGGCGCACTTTGCTACGCCACCTACAGCAGATCCCAAAACTACTGAAGCTTATACTGAAGCTCTACGTTCAACATTTTTCCATTGGGGATTCCATGCTTGGGCTGTTTATGGTGTTGTTGCGTTAGCGTTGGCATATTCGCAATTCCGTAAAGGTGAACCAGGTTTATTATCTAGAACTTTACGTCCTCTTTTAGGTGATAAAGTAGAAGGTCCTATTGGGATTTTTATTGACGTTTTATCTGTATTTGCGACAATCGTTGGGGTAGCCGTTTCGTTAGGTATGGGTGCTCTACAAATTAATGGTGGTTTACATTACTTGTTCAATGTTCCAAACAATACGTTTGTACAAGCGATTATCATCATTGTTGTTACTATCTTATTTATAGCAAGTGCATGGTCTGGATTAAGTAAAGGTATTCAATACTTAAGTAACTTGAACATTGGTTTAGGTACTATTTTAATGGTAGCTGCTTTAATTGTTGGACCAACTGTTCTTATTTTAAATATGTTAACTAGCTCTACGGGTAGTTTACTAAACACATTCTTGTTTAATAGTTTTGATACAGCAGCTTTAAATCCTCAAAAACGTGAATGGATGTCTTCATGGACACTTTATTACTGGGGTTGGTGGTTAAGTTGGAGTCCATTCGTTGGAGTGTTTATTGCACGAGTTTCAAAAGGACGTTCAATTAGAGAGTTCATTTCTGGTGTCTTGCTAGTTCCAGCAATTGTTAGTTTTGTTTGGTTTAGTGTCTTTGGTGTATTAGGCATCGAGACAGGTAAGAAACACAAAGAAATTTTTGATATGACTCCTGAAACACAGCTATTTGGAGTGTTTAATCATGTGCCATTTGGCATTGTTTTATCGTTGATTGCATTATTATTAATTGCATCATTCTTTATTACATCTGCTGACTCAGCAACATTTGTATTAGGAATGCAAACAACATTTGGTTCATTAAATCCATCTAGTATGGTAAAAGTTGTTTGGGGAATTTCACAGGCCTTAATAGCATTTGTACTTTTATTAGCTGGTGGCGGTAACGGCGCTGAAGCTTTAAATGCGATTCAAAGTGCTGCAATTATAAGTGCATTCCCATTCTCCTTTGTCGTCATACTCATGATGGTAAGTTTCTACAAGGATGCGAACCAGGAACGTAAATTCCTAGGTTTAACATTGACTCCGAATAAACATCGCTTACAAGAATATATCAAGAGTCAACAAGAAGATTATGAATCTGACATTCTTGAAAAGCGTCAGTCACGTAGAAATATAGAGAAAAAAGATAACTAATAAAGTTTAGTTAAGTATTTTAATAACAAGTAGTATGTCATTCTAGTAGCTAGAACAGATATACTACTTGTTTGTTTTTGTGGAAAATTGAGTATATTCAAAAGGATAAGAACGAGAATTTCGTTATTAAACTACGAATTCTCGATTTTTTTATATTTTAAGATAGGTTTATTTCTGAAAACTTAATAGAAAGGGGTTTGACAAAGCTAAAGTGAAGTTTGACGGTATAAACGCAAATTAAATATACTTTTATAGAAAATTAACTCAGGCTGGGACATAAATCAATATTCTATGCTCTACGAAGTTATATTGGCAGTAGTTGACTGAACGAAAATGCGCTTGTAACAAGCTTTTTTCAATTCTAGTCAGGGGCCCCAACACAGAGAATTTCGAAAAGAAATTCTACAGGCAATGCGAGTTGGGGTGAGGGCCCCAACACAGAAGCTGACGAAAAGTCAGCTTACAATAATGTGCAAGTTGGGGATGGGCCCCAACAAAGAGAAATTGGATTCCCAATTTCTACAGACAATGCAAGTTGGGGTGGGACGACGAAATAAATTTTGCGAAAATATCATTTCTGTCCCACTCCCATCAAAAGAATGACATTGAAAAAAATATTAAAGTTTGGTGCCATAATTTTCTTTCTGCTCAATGAAATAATACGTTTAAAAATTGAATTGAATCATTCGCGAAATTGATAATTATTCTCAATTAATAAAAAATACTTATTACACCTTACCTGTATGATAAGTTTTGCTTATATACTCTGATTAAAAAGTCAAAACCTAAATTAAGCGTTTTCTAAGCATGATGAGTTGTTTATCAATAAATATAATAATACAATTTAATCAAGGCATATAAATATAAAAATGTATCAAGGGGGATCATTAAATGGCTGCAAATTTTAAAGAGCAATCAAAAAAACATTTTGACTTGAATGGCCAAAGTTATACTTACTATGATTTAAAAGCTGTAGAAGAGCAAGGTATTACTAAAGTTTCCAATTTACCTTATTCAATTCGTGTTTTGTTAGAATCTTTACTTCGTCAAGAAGATGATTTTGTAATTACAGACGATCATATTAAAGCTTTAAGTCAGTTTGGAAAAGATGGAAATGAAGGCGAGGTACCATTTAAACCTTCTCGTGTTATTTTACAAGATTTCACAGGTGTACCAGCCGTAGTTGATTTAGCTTCTTTACGTAAAGCAATGGATGACGTTGGGGGAGATATTACTAAAATTAATCCAGAAGTACCGGTGGATTTAGTTATTGACCACTCAGTTCAAGTGGATAGCTATGCAAATCCAGAAGCTCTTGAACGTAATATGAAATTAGAATTTGAACGTAACTATGAACGTTATCAGTTTTTAAATTGGGCAACGAAAGCATTTGATAATTACAATGCAGTTCCTCCTGCAACTGGAATAGTTCACCAAGTTAACTTAGAATATTTAGCAAGTGTTGTACATGTTCGTGATGTAGATGGTGAAAAAACTGCATTTCCAGATACATTAGTTGGTACTGATTCACATACAACAATGATAAATGGTATTGGCGTACTAGGATGGGGTGTTGGTGGTATTGAAGCTGAAGCTGGAATGCTTGGACAACCTTCTTATTTCCCAATTCCAGAGGTTATTGGTGTACGACTAGTAAATTCATTACCACAAGGCGCAACAGCAACTGATTTAGCGTTAAGAGTAACTCAAGAGCTACGTAAAAAAGGTGTTGTTGGTAAATTTGTGGAGTTCTTTGGTCCAGGTGTACAACATTTACCACTAGCAGACCGTGCTACAATTGCAAACATGGCACCAGAGTATGGAGCAACTTGCGGATTCTTCCCAGTTGATGATGAATCTCTTAAATATATGAAGTTAACTGGTAGATCAGACGAACATATCGCGCTAGTAAAAGAATATTTGAAACAAAACCATATGTTCTTTGATGTTGAGAAAGAAGATCCTAATTATACAGATGTTATCGAATTGGATTTATCAACAGTTGAAGCATCGCTTTCAGGACCAAAACGTCCTCAAGATTTAATTTTCTTAAGTGATATGAAATCATCATTTGAAAATTCTGTAACAGCTCCAGCAGGCAACCAAGGACACGGTTTAGATAAAAGTGAATTTGATAAGAAAGCTGAAATTAACTTTAAAGATGGATCAAAAGCTACAATGAAAACAGGTGATATTGCAATAGCAGCAATTACATCATGTACAAATACATCTAACCCTTATGTAATGTTAGGTGCAGGTTTAGTTGCTAAAAAAGCAGTTGAAAAAGGCTTGAAAGTTCCTGAATACGTTAAAACTTCTCTAGCACCAGGATCAAAAGTTGTTACCGGATATTTAAGAGATGCTGGCTTACAACCTTATTTAGATGATTTAGGCTTCAACTTGGTTGGTTATGGATGTACAACTTGTATCGGTAATTCAGGTCCTTTATTACCAGAAATTGAAAAAGCGATTGCTGATGAGGACCTATTAGTGACATCTGTATTATCTGGTAACCGTAACTTTGAAGGTCGTATCCATCCTCTTGTTAAAGCCAATTACCTAGCTTCACCACAGTTAGTTGTTGCTTATGCATTAGCTGGAACGGTTGATATTGATTTACAAAATGAACCTATTGGTAAAGGTAATGACGGTGAAGATGTATATTTGAAAGATATTTGGCCATCAATTAAAGAAGTTTCAGATACCGTTGATAGTGTTGTAACACCTGAATTATTTATTGAAGAATATAATAACGTATACAATAACAACGAATTATGGAATGAGATTGATGTAACTGATCAACCTCTATATGACTTTGATCCTAATTCAACATACATTCAAAATCCATCATTCTTCCAAGGATTATCTAAAGAACCGG
Organism: Staphylococcus sp. T93; assembly: GCF_016743875.1. Lineage (NCBI taxonomy): Bacteria > Bacillati > Bacillota > Bacilli > Caryophanales > Staphylococcaceae > Staphylococcus > Staphylococcus sp. T93. The sequence goes on from NZ_CP068247.1 coordinate 800,209, forward strand.
GTACGATTGTTCCATTAAATGGTTTACGTGTTATGGGTAAATTCGGTGATTCTGTGACAACTGACCACATCTCTCCAGCAGGTGCAATTGGTAAAGATACGCCAGCTGGTAAATATTTACAAGATCATCAAGTGCCTATTCGTGAATTTAATTCATATGGTTCAAGACGTGGTAATCACGAAGTAATGGTTCGAGGTACGTTTGCTAATATACGTATTAAAAACCAATTAGCGCCAGGTACTGAAGGTGGTTTTACAACTTATTGGCCAACAAATGAAGTAATGCCTATCTTTGATGCTGCAATGAAATATAAAGAAGATGGTACAGGTTTAGTTGTATTAGCTGGTAACGATTATGGTATGGGTTCATCTCGTGACTGGGCAGCAAAAGGTACAAACTTATTAGGTGTTAAAACAGTTATTGCACAAAGTTATGAACGTATCCATCGTTCAAATTTAGTTATGATGGGTGTATTACCATTAGAGTTTAAAAAAGGTGAATCAGCTGATTCTCTTGGTCTAGATGGTACAGAAGAAATTTCTGTTAATATTGATGAAAATGTTCAACCACATGACTACGTCAAAGTTACTGCTAAGAAGCAAGATGGTGATTTGGTAGAATTTGACGCTATGGTTCGTTTTGACTCACTTGTTGAAATGGATTACTATCGTCACGGTGGAATTTTACAAATGGTTTTAAGAAATAAATTAGCGCAATAAAAAATAGATATCACAGTAAAATTTTAATCGGTATTTGAGGCACTTTGATAGTGCTCAAAAATACTTCTATAAACTTTATGATATAATAGGTCGGTTCAAAACCTTTGTGTTCTTGGCCGGCCTCTTCTTGTATTTTATGTTAGAATGAGATATAAAGTTAAACTGAAAGAAGGCTTAAAATGATATATAGTATTACAGAAATAGAAGCGCGTTATGCTGAAACTGATAAGATGGGTGTAATTTATCACGGGAATTATGCAACTTGGTTTGAAGTTGCGCGGTTGGATTATATATCGAAGTTAGGTTTTAGTTATGCTGATATGGAAAAACAAGGAATCATTTCACCTGTGACTGACCTCAATGTCAATTATAAAAAGTCTATTTTTTATCCAGAAAAAGTTAAAGTTAAAACTTGGGTTGAAAAATATTCGAGATTACGTTCAGTGTATAAATATGAGATTTTTAATGAAAAAGGTGAACTTGCAACTACAGGTTCCACAGAATTGATTTGCATTAAAGAAGATACTTTTAAGCCTATACGGTTGGATCGTTATTTCCCAGATTGGCATGAAGCTTATAGTAAAGTGCAAACGCTCAATAATGAAGGGAAAACAGTAGAGATAATGGATGGTATTGATTCTTTATAAGTTACTGTAAATGTTTGGAGAGGCAATATTAACAATTAATCTATAAAAAATAGCCAATACGTTAACATTAATGTAATTAGCGTGAAGATAAGCTAATATATAGCAAAAACGAACTTGTTCATACAACATCAGATGTGCTAAACCAAAGTACAACTTCCGAGGTTCAGGACACATCAGAATGTGTAAACAAGTTCGTTTTATTTTAGTTATTTTGTGGAATAAGAAATTTCATCTTCGTGATCAACTACATTTACAATAATGTGGTCATCTTCAAAGTACCACAAATCTTTTTCCGCTACGACAACATTTAAATCGTCATATTGTTGTTCATAGCCAATATCAACATCTTCCTTTGGTTCAACTGTAAAAGCAGGACTAAATCCTTGCTTGAGTTGGAATTCGCCACCATATCTTACAAAAAACACGAGCACTTTATTATTTTCAGGCAACTCAAGTTCATTTTTAAACCAAGTTACTGCTGCATCAGTAAGTTCTATTTGCATAACAATGACCTCCTATATTTATTACAGAATGGGAGTGGGCCAACTTGTATTATTTGTGGAATTTCTTATCGAAATTCTCTGCGTTGGAGCCCACCCCAACCTGCTCATTATTGTAAGCTGAATTTCCATAAGCTTCTATGTTGGGACCCCCGACCAGAATTGAAAAAACCTAGTTATAAGCGCATTTTGTTCGGTTAACTACAGCTAATATAACATTGTGGAGCCTATGACATTGATTTATGTCTCGGTCTCAAATGTTCTTGTAAAAAAACTAAGTATAGTTGAATTTTAAGTTAAAAAAATTGTTTTTGCAAAAATAAAATAATCCATCAACTGCAAAAAAATATGCAATGATGGACTAATGTCAAAAAATTGTTACATCCATTTTATTTTAGGTTCTTCGCCTCTAAAAATCCTTGCGATATTAGAGCGATGTCTAATTATCAATATGATTGAAACTAAGAAACTAACGACTAATAAAATATAGTCTTGAATGATAAGCGAGCCAATCACACAGCAAATTGCTGCAACGATACTTGCTAAAGAAACATATTTAAAAATCTTCAATACAATAAAGAAGATAATTGCAAGTATTAGTAAAAGTATCGGATTGACTCCCAAGACGACACCTGCACTAGTTGCAACAGCTTTGCCACCTTGGAATTTTAAATAAACAGGATAAACGTGTCCAAGTATAGCGAATAAGCCAACAATTAAACCATTTGTAAAAAAAGTACTAATAGGGCCATCTGCGTGAACTTGTAACCATAAAGGGAAGAAAACAGTTATGAACCCTTTGAAAATATCTAGAAATGTTACCAAGAATCCTGCAGGACGACCTAATACTCTAAAGCTATTAGTAGCGCCAGTATTACCACTACCAAATTGTCTAATATCTTTTTTGAAAAATAATTTTCCAATTACGAATCCACTTGGGAAAGCGCCGATAAGATAACTTAGTAGTAACATGACGATTATCATCATAAATATTACACATCCTTTAATATCTTAGGACTATTTTATCATATTCATTTAAATTACGGCTAAAAATTTTAAAAACGGGGATTAATATATGGAATTAAGCTATGAAAGTTAATTGATACTTGCATTTTACGCTGATTTATATAAGAATAACTATTGTATAGTTTTAAAAACGAACGTACGTTTGCAGGAGGCGAAATCATTGGCAATGAATAAACAAAATAATTATTCAGATGATTCAATACAGGTTTTAGAGGGGTTAGAAGCAGTTCGTAAAAGACCTGGTATGTATATTGGATCAACTGATAAACGGGGATTACATCATCTAGTATATGAAATTGTCGATAACTCCGTCGATGAAGTATTGAATGGTTACGGTAACGAAATAGATGTAACAATTAATAAAGATGGTAGTATTTCTATAGAAGATAATGGACGTGGTATGCCAACAGGTATACATAAATCAGGTAAACCGACAGTCGAAGTTATCTTTACTGTTTTACATGCAGGAGGTAAATTTGGACAAGGCGGCTATAAAACTTCAGGTGGTCTTCACGGTGTTGGTGCTTCAGTTGTAAATGCATTGAGTGAATGGCTTGAAGTTGAAATCCATCGAGATGGTAATATATATCATCAAAGTTTTAAAAACGGTGGTTCGCCATCTTCTGGTTTAGTGAAAAAAGGTAAAACTAAGAAAACAGGTACCAAAGTAACATTTAAACCTGATGACACAATTTTTAAAGCATCTACATCATTTAATTTTGATGTTTTAAGTGAACGACTACAAGAGTCTGCGTTCTTATTGAAAAATTTAAAAATAACGCTTAATGATTTACGCAGTGGTAAAGAGCGTCAAGAGCATTACCATTATGAAGAAGGAATCAAAGAGTTTGTTAGTTATGTCAATGAAGGAAAAGAAGTTTTGCATGACGTGGCTACATTTTCAGGTGAAGCAAATGGTATAGAGGTAGACGTAGCTTTCCAATATAATGATCAATATTCAGAAAGTATTTTAAGTTTTGTAAATAATGTACGTACTAAAGATGGTGGTACACATGAAGTTGGTTTTAAAACAGCAATGACACGTGTATTTAATGATTATGCACGTCGTATTAATGAACTTAAAACAAAAGATAAAAACTTAGATGGTAATGATATTCGTGAAGGTTTAACAGCTGTTGTGTCTGTTCGTATTCCAGAAGAATTATTGCAATTTGAAGGACAAACGAAATCTAAATTGGGTACTTCTGAAGCTAGAAGTGCTGTTGATTCAGTTGTTGCAGACAAATTGCCATTCTATTTAGAAGAAAAAGGACAATTGTCTAAATCACTTGTGAAAAAAGCGATTAAAGCACAACAAGCAAGGGAAGCTGCACGTAAAGCTCGTGAAGATGCTCGTTCAGGTAAGAAAAACAAGCGTAAAGACACTTTGCTATCTGGTAAATTAACACCTGCACAAAGTAAAAACACTGAAAAAAATGAATTGTATTTAGTCGAAGGTGATTCTGCGGGAGGTTCAGCAAAACTTGGACGAGACCGCAAATTCCAAGCGATATTACCATTACGTGGTAAGGTAATTAATACAGAGAAAGCACGTCTAGAAGATATTTTTAAAAATGAAGAAATTAATACAATTATCCACACAATCGGGGCAGGCGTTGGTACTGACTTTAAAATTGAAGATAGTAATTATAATCGTGTAATTATTATGACTGATGCTGATACTGATGGTGCGCATATTCAAGTGCTATTGTTAACATTCTTCTTCAAATATATGAAACCGCTTGTTCAAGCAGGTCGTGTATTTATTGCTTTACCTCCACTTTATAAATTGGAAAAAGGTAAAGGCAAAACAAAGCGAGTTGAATACGCTTGGACAGACGAAGAGCTTAATAAATTGCAAAAAGAACTTGGTAAAGGCTTCACGTTACAACGTTACAAAGGTTTGGGTGAAATGAACCCTGAACAATTATGGGAAACGACGATGAACCCAGAAACACGAACTTTAATTCGTGTACAAGTTGAAGATGAAGTGCGTTCATCTAAACGTGTAACAACATTAATGGGTGACAAAGTACAACCTAGACGTGAATGGATTGAAAAGCATGTTGAGTTTGGTATGCAAGAGGACCAAAGTATTTTAGATAATTCTGAAGTACAAGTGCTTGAAAATGATCAATTTGATGAGGAGGAAATCTAGTGAGTGAAATAATTCAAGATTTATCACTTGAAGATGTTTTAGGTGATCGCTTTGGAAGATATAGTAAATATATTATTCAAGAGCGTGCATTGCCAGATGTTCGTGATGGTTTAAAACCAGTACAACGTCGTATTTTATATGCAATGTATTCAAGTGGTAATACACACGATAAAAATTTCCGTAAAAGTGCGAAAACAGTCGGTGATGTTATTGGTCAATATCATCCACATGGAGACTCCTCAGTGTACGAAGCAATGGTCCGTTTAAGTCAAGACTGGAAGTTACGACATGTCTTAATAGAAATGCATGGTAATAATGGTAGTATCGATAATGATCCGCCAGCGGCAATGCGTTACACTGAAGCTAAGTTAAGCTTACTAGCTGAAGAGTTATTACGTGATATTAATAAAGAGACAGTTTCTTTCATTCCAAACTATGATGATACGACACTCGAACCAATGGTATTGCCATCAAGATTTCCTAACTTACTAGTGAATGGTTCTACAGGTATATCTGCAGGTTACGCGACAGATATACCACCACATAATTTAGCTGAAGTGATTCAAGCAACACTTAAATATATTGATAATCCGGATATTACAGTCAATCAATTAATGAAATATATTAAAGGTCCTGATTTTCCAACTGGTGGTATTATTCAAGGTATTGATGGTATTAAAAAAGCTTATGAATCAGGTAAAGGTAGAATTATAGTTCGTTCTAAAGTTGAAGAAGAAACTTTACGCAATGGACGTAAACAGTTAATTATTACTGAAATTCCATATGAAGTGAACAAAAGTAGCTTAGTAAAACGTATCGATGAATTACGTGCTGACAAAAAAGTCGATGGTATCGTTGAAGTACGTGATGAAACTGATAGAACTGGTTTACGAATAGCAATTGAATTGAAAAAAGATGTGAACAGTGAATCAATCAAAAATTATCTTTATAAAAACTCTGATTTACAGATTTCATATAATTTCAACATGGTCGCTATTAGTGATGGTCGTCCAAAATTGATGGGTATTCGTCAAATTATAGATAGTTATTTGAATCACCAAATTGAGGTTGTTGCAAATAGAACGAAGTTTGAATTAGATAATGCAGAAAAACGTATGCATATCGTTGAAGGTTTGATTAAAGCGTTGTCAATTTTAGATAAAGTAATCGAATTGATTCGTAGCTCTAAAAACAAGCGTGACGCTAAAGAAAACCTTATCGAAGTATACGAGTTCACAGAAGAACAGGCTGAAGCAATTGTAATGTTACAGTTATATCGTTTAACAAATACTGACATAGTTGCGCTTGAAGGTGAACATAAAGAACTTGAAGCATTAATCAAACAATTACGTCATATTCTTGATAACCATGATGCATTATTGAATGTCATAAAAGAAGAATTGAATGAAATTAAAAAGAAATTCAAATCTGAACGACTGTCTTTAATTGAAGCAGAAATTGAAGAAATTAAAATTGACAAAGAAGTTATGGTGCCTAGTGAAGAAGTTATTTTAAGTATGACACGTCATGGATATATTAAACGTACTTCTATTCGTAGCTTTAATGCTAGCGGTGTTGAAGATATTGGTTTAAAAGATGGTGACAGTTTACTTAAACATCAAGAAGTAAATACGCAAGATACCGTACTAGTATTTACAAATAAAGGTCGTTATCTATTTATACCGGTTCATAAATTAGCAGATATTCGTTGGAAAGAATTGGGACAACATGTATCACAAATAGTTCCTATCGAAGAAGATGAAGTGGTTATTAATGTCTTTAATGAAAAGGACTTTAATACAGATGCATTTTATGTTTTTGCGACTCAAAATGGCATGATTAAGAAAAGTACAGTGCCTCTATTTAAAACAACGCGTTTTAATAAACCTTTAATTGCTACTAAAGTTAAAGAAAATGATGATTTGATTAGTGTTATGCGCTTTGAAAAAGATCAATTAATTACCGTCATTACTAATAAAGGTATGTCATTAACGTATAATACAAGTGAACTATCAGATACCGGATTAAGGGCAGCTGGTGTTAAATCAATAAATCTTAAAGCTGAAGATTTCGTTGTTATGACAGAAGGTGTTTCTGAAAATGATACTATATTGATGGCCACACAACGCGGCTCGTTAAAACGTATTAGTTTTAAAATCTTACAAGTTGCTAAAAGAGCACAACGTGGAATAACTTTATTAAAAGAATTAAAGAAAAATCCACATCGTATTGTAGCTGCACATGTAGTGACAGGTGAACATAGTCAATATACATTATATTCAAAATCAAATGAAGAACATGGTTTAATTAATGATATTCATAAATCTGAACAATATACAAATGGCTCATTCATTGTAGATACAGATGATTTTGGTGAAGTAATAGACATGTATATTAGCTAAAAACTATATGCAATCACGAAATTAAATGATAAAATACAGTAATGTTAAATTTTGACTAAATTCAAGGGATTTATATTAAATGCTGACCAAGTACTTATCGTTAAATTAGCGATATACTTTGACCAAACTAATATAAATCTCTTGTATTGTATAAGAAATGATGATGTATCTCTATATTTACTGAAGGTTCAATTCGGTCTAATTTTATAGAAGGTACATGATTCATGTAGAGGATGCGAGGGGTTTATTTTGAAAGATTTCGATAGTTTAATACCTGGATGGTTTAAAGAATTTGTCCATGTTGGTACCGATTTAATATGGTCTCAATATTTAATTGGTCTATTATTGACAGCTGGATTCTTCTTTACGATTAGTTCTAAATTCGTTCAATTACGAATGTTACCTGAAATGTTTAGAGCTTTAGTAGAACGTCCAGAAACTTTAGAAGATGGTAAGAAGGGTATTTCGCCATTCCAAGCATTTGCGATTAGTGCTGGTTCGAGAGTTGGTACTGGTAATATTGCTGGTGTTGCGACTGCGATTGTTTTAGGCGGTCCAGGTGCAGTATTTTGGATGTGGGTTATTGCATTTATAGGTGCAGCGAGTGCATTTATAGAAGCGACTTTGGCTCAGGTTTATAAAGTACATGATAAAGATGGTGGATTCCGTGGTGGTCCAGCTTACTATATTACTAAAGGTTTAAATCAAAAATGGCTAGGTATCGTATTTGCGATTTTAATTACAATTACATTTGCATTTGTATTTAACACAGTGCAATCTAATACAATTGCGGAGTCGTTAAATACGCAATATAATATTAGTCCAGTAATCACAGGTATTATTTTAGCAATCGTAACAGCTATTATTATATTTGGTGGTGTACGTAGTATTGCTACGTTATCTTCGTTAATTGTACCGATTATGGCTATCATTTACATTGGTATGGTTTTAGTAATATTGCTATTTAATTTAGATCAAATTGTTCCTATGATAGGTACGATTATTAAAAGTGCATTTGGTATCGAACAAGTAACTGGTGGCGCTGTAGGTGCTGCGGTTCTTCAAGGTATCAAACGTGGTTTATTCTCTAACGAAGCTGGTATGGGTTCTGCGCCGAATGCAGCGGCAACTGCTGCCGTACCACACCCTGTTAAGCAAGGTTTAATCCAATCATTAGGTGTGTTCTTTGATACAATGTTGGTTTGTACAGCAACTGCAATCATGATTTTACTATATTCAGGACTGAAATTTGGTGATAACGCACCTCAAGGTGTTGCAGTTACTCAATCAGCACTTAATGAGCATTTAGGTTCTGCTGGAGGTATTTTCTTAACAATAGCAGTTACACTGTTTGCATTTTCATCTGTTGTAGGTAATTACTATTACGGTCAATCTAATATTGAATTTTTATCAACAAACCGTGTAATATTATTTATCTTTAGATGTCTTGTTGTAGTACTTGTCTTTGTCGGTGCAGTTGTAAAAACAGAAACAGTATGGAATACGGCAGACTTATTTATGGGCTTAATGGCAATTGTAAACATTATTTCCATTATAGGACTGTCCAATGTAGCTTTTGCATTGATGAAAGATTATCAAAAGCAGAAAAAAGAAGGCAAGAACCCTGTCTTTAAACCTGAAAACTTAGAAATTAACTTATTTGGAATTAGTGCTTGGGGCGCTAACAAATATAAGAACTCTGATAAATAAATATTTTTAATGTAACGATTCATTATATAAAAATCAAATAAACCCTGAGGTTTTCAAATTAAAGCGAAAATCTCAGGGTTTTAAATTTGTACTCAATTATCATCTGTATCATTACACTAGTTAATCTAAGATTTGATTATATATTAATATAGTAAGGTTGAGATTTATTTCCTCCATTGGTGTGCAAAGACTATACCATTGATAAGACATATTGTTGGATAGATGAATATAAATTTGTTTTAGCTTTGCACAATTTAATAGTACGTTTTAGTTTGTATTGAGTATTAATTCAGATAATATATAAATAAATAGAATTATTTGTAAATATGGGAGTCAGATTTTTTTATTATAGTTATTCCACTTTGAGAGACATCGAAATTAAATTAAGATATATCATATAGGATAGGCGTGTAATAGAACACAAGTATTTAAATTATTATACTTTCAAGTTAGACATTTCCGATATATAATCTTAATAATAGAAAAATAGGTGATGATAATGGGAGAATATATTGTTACTAAAACATTGAACAACAATGTCGTAGTATGTACTAATAATGATCAAGAAGTTATTTTAATCGGTAAAGGTATTGGTTTTAACAAAAAAGAGGGAATGGCGTTAAACGACCAAACTATTACAATAGAGAAAATTTATAAATTAGAAAGTGAGCAACAAAAAGCACATTATAAAAGTTTAGTTGAAATCGCTGATGATAATGTATTACAAGTAATTATTGATTCGTTGAATTTTATTTCTAATACTGCGATGAATGTTGATTCAAAACAACTTGTAGTTTCATTAACGGATCATATTATATTTGCTTATAAACGCTTAAAACAAAATCAAGTTATTAGCAATCCATTTGTTATGGAAACTATGCAGTTATATAGTGATGCATATCATATTGCTAAACAGGTGATTGATCAGTTAAATGCAGCATTAGATGTACATTTTCCTGAAGATGAGATAGGATTTATTGCATTACATATTGCATCTAATACAGAAGATTTATCTATGCATGAGATGACCTTGATCAATAATGTTATTAAAAAAGGTATAGATATCATTGAATCAGACCTTGTGACAACTGTTGATAAGGAATCATTACAATACCAACGTTTTATAAGGCACGTACAATTTTTAATTCGCCGATTAAGAAGAAAAGAATATATACATGCACAAGATGATTTTGTGTCTATGATTAAAAATCACTATCCGATTTGCTATAACACAGCATATAAAATTTTAACTATGATACAAAAACAATTTGATGTTAATATCAGTGAGTCTGAAATTATATATTTAACATTACACATTCATCATTTTGAAGAAAGGATTAATCAATCCTAAATTAAGTGTATTACACGGGCGTTTCGTTACTGTAAAGGGTATTTGTATGGTATCATTGATGTTAGTAATTTTACATAAGTGGACTGTTTTTATACAACATCTTATGAATATTTTAAGTGGTGGTGAATCTATAATTGAATGAAAATGAAAAGAATATAAGAAAGAATTTTTTAAAATTTACCGAATCACGGTATATGAAGTTTGTTGGTGGGAATGATTTAGTCTTCTCATTAATAGCGCTAGTATTGTTGGGTATTGTTATTTTTATTTTCGAAAAAGTATCATATGTTTTTGATCCTTTTATCATCGTTTTTAAGACGATAGCAGCACCTATCATCGTCTCTTTAATTCTATTCTATCTATTTAACCCAATCGTAAATATGATGGAACGTTATAGAATACCAAGAGTTGCAGGTATTTCTATTATTTATCTAGCTGTAGTAGGTGTTATTACGTTAATTGTTAATTTATTGATACCTATTATTGGTTCGCAAGTAGATAGTTTAGTTAAAAATTCACCGCAATATCTAGAAAAATTAATTAATTCTATTGATAAAATAGCAAATAATACGTTTTTCTCTTCGTATTATAGTCAAATTAATGATTGGTTAAATTCTTTACCTAAGAAAATACCATCTATGTTAAGTGAATTTACAGATGGCTTTGGGTCTAAAATTGCAACGTTTGCAGAAACGATTGCTAATATTGGCGTTGTGATTGTCACAACACCATTTGTACTATTCTTTATGCTTAAAGATGGACATCACTTCAAAGAATTTTCAACGAATATTATGCCACCGAAATTCCGAAAAGATTTTCATGATCTACTTGAAAAAATGAGTGTTCAAGTTGGTTCATACATTCAAGGACAAATTATCGTTTCATTCTGTATCGGTATACTGTTGTTTATCGGTTATTCGGTTATCGGGTTGAAATATAGCTTAGTATTAGCTAGTATTGCGGCAGTTACAAGTGTTGTACCATATTTAGGGCCTACTATAGCGATTTCTCCAGCTATTGTAATAGCTGCTATAACATCGCCGTGGATGCTCTTAAAATTAGCAGTAGTATGGACTTTAGTACAATTTGTTGAAGGGCACTTCATTTCACCAAATATCATGGGTAAAACACTTAAGATTCATCCACTTACAATCATTTTCATTTTACTGTGTGCAGGCAAATTGCTTGGTATTGTAGGCGTTATTTTAGGTATTCCGGGATATGCTATTTTAAAAGTATTAGTTACTCATTTATTCCAATTATTTAAACGTCGATACAATCGTTTCTATGGTAATGATGTAGGTGAATATGATATTAAAGAAAGTAATAAAATAGTTGAATAAGTAATAAAAAATACCAATGACTATATGTTTGTTGGTATTTTTTATGGTGCTTATAATGTTGGGCAGTTACATTTATGATTATCAGCACATGTTTAGCTTATAAATTTTTACGAAAGTTTAGCCGTTTATAAAGCACATGCATAATGAAACGAGTATTTGCCACTTGATTAGTACTTCATTATTATGTCGAAAATAAAAATAAGTGGTATTTTTAATATATTAAGAAGCACTCATAATCGGCTGTTAATTAATAATATTTTTCATAAGTATTGATTCATCATTTTCTTTATGTTAAATATGAATCAGTATAGATAACCATATTGTTCTGTTTGAGATAGAAATATTTTCTATTTACTTCTTAATACAGATATCAATATGACAAAAGTGTTATATAAATCAAAGGTAAATGATATGCTATTTTTATGGTTTATATGATATATTTTGATTTATAACAGAAATAATTAGAATTGATGTGAAAAAATGAATCAGGAAGTTAAAAACAAAATATTTTCAATCTTAAAAATTACGTTTGCTACAGCTTTATTTATTTTTGTAGCAATCACATTGTATCGGGAGTTATCTGGTATTAACTTTAAAGATACGTTGGTTGAATTTAGTAAGATTAACCGTATGTCCTTAGTGTTACTATTTATTGGTGGTGGGGCATCGCTTGTTATTCTATCAATGTATGATGTGATTTTATCTAGAGCTTTAAAAATGGATATATCCTTAGGCAAAGTTTTAAGAGTAAGTTATATCATCAATGCATTGAATGCGATTGTAGGTTTCGGTGGCTTTATTGGTGCAGGCGTTAGAGCAATGGTTTATAAAAACTATACGCATGATAAAAAGAAATTAGTTCACTTTATATCCTTAATACTTATTTCAATGTTGACAGGTTTAAGCTTATTATCATTGCTAATTGTATTCCATGTTTTCGATGCATCTTTAATCTTAGATAAGATTACATGGGTAAGATGGGTATTATATGTAGTGTCATTTTTCTTACCATTATTCATTATTTATTCAATGGTTAGACCACCCGATAAAAACAATCGTTTTGTAGGATTGTACTGCACTTTAGTGTCGTGTGTTGAATGGTTAGCAGCTGCAGTTGTATTATATTTCTGTGGTGTAATTGTTGACGCTCATGTATCATTCATGTCCTTTATTGCAATATTTATCATTGCTGCATTATCAGGTTTAGTCAGCTTTATTCCTGGTGGTTTCGGCGCTTTCGATTTAGTTGTATTACTAGGATTTAAAACTTTAGGTGTCCCTGAGGAAAAAGTATTATTAATGCTACTTCTATATCGTTTTGCGTACTATTTTGTACCGGTAATTATTGCATTAATTTTATCATCATTTGAATTTGGTACATCAGCTAAGAAGTACATTGAGGGATCTAAATACTTTATTCCTGCTAAAGATGTTACGTCATTTTTAATGTCTTATCAAAAGGATATTATTGCTAAAATTCCATCATTATCATTAGCAATTTTAGTATTCTTTACAAGTATGATCTTTTTTGTAAATAACTTAACGATTGTTTACGATGCTTTATATGATGGAAATCACTTAACGTATTATATTCTATTGGCAATTCATACTAGTGCTTGTTTATTACTTTTACTGAATGTAGTTGGTATTTATAAGCAAAGTAGACGTGCCATTATCTTTGCTATGATTTCAATTTTATTAATCACAGTGGCGACATTCTTCACTTACGCTTCATATATTTTAATAACATGGTTAGCTATTATTTTTGTTCTGCTTATTGTAGCTTTCCGTAGAGCACGTAGGTTGAAACGCCCAGTAAGAATGAGAAATATAGTTGCAATGCTTTTATTCAGTTTATTTATTTTATATGTTAACCATATATTTATTGCTGGAACGTTATATGCATTAGATATTTATACGATTGAAATGCATACATCTGTATTGCGCTATTACTTCTGGCTTACGATTTTAATCATCGCTATCATCATAGGTATGATTGCATGGTTGTTTGATTATCAATTTAGCAAAGTACGTATTTCTTCTAAAATTGAAGATTGCGAGGAGATTATTAATCAGTACGGCGGTAATTATTTGAGTCACTTGATATATAGTGGTGACAAGCAGTTTTTCACTAATGAAAATAAAACAGCATTTTTAATGTATCGTTATAAAGCAAGTTCATTAGTGGTTCTTGGAGATCCGTTAGGTGATGAAAATGCCTTTGATGAATTGTTAGAAGCATTCTATAATTACGCTGAGTATTTAGGCTATGATGTTATATTCTATCAAGTTACAGATCAACACATGCCTTTATATCATAATTTCGGTAACCAATTTTTCAAATTAGGTGAAGAAGCAATTATTGATTTAACGCAATTTTCAACTTCAGGTAAAAAACGCCGTGGATTTAGAGCGACTTTAAATAAATTCGATGAACTTAATATTTCGTTCGAAATTATTGAACCACCGTTTTCAACTGAATTTATAAATGAACTTCAACATGTAAGTGATTTATGGCTAGATAATCGTCAGGAAATGCATTTCTCTGTTGGTGAATTTAATGAAGAATACTTATCTAAAGCGCCAATTGGTGTAATGCGAAATGAAGAAAATGAAGTAATTGCATTTTGTAGTTTAATGCCAACATACTTTAATGATGCCATTTCAGTCGATTTAATTAGATGGTTGCCAGAGTTAGATTTACCATTAATGGATGGTCTATACTTGCATATGTTACTTTGGAGTAAAGAACAAGGTTATACAAAATTTAATATGGGTATGGCAACGTTATCGAACGTTGGTCAATTGCATTATTCATATTTAAGAGAACGACTTGCAGGCCGTGTCTTTGAACATTTCAACGGTCTATATCGTTTCCAAGGATTACGTCGTTATAAATCTAAATATAATCCGAATTGGGAACCACGCTTTTTAGTTTATCGTAAAGATAATTCGCTTTGGGAATCACTTTCTAAAGTAATGCGTGTAATACGTCACAAATAATTAAAATCCAAGTGCTAAGAGGTATACAGTTATGCCTGATGCGCTTGGATTTTTTGGTTTCTATAAAGAATGATTTATAAAAAACGGTACAGATAAGAATATTTAAGTTTCCTATCTGTACCGTATTTTAATATTGAAATGAGCTAAAGTTAAGTCGCCTAACTTTTATTATCAGTCCAATCAGTTTCATCAAGTATAAATGTTATTGCTTATTTTTGTATTCTTGGCGTATTTTTTGTTCTTCTGCATAGCGCTCTGGATTTTTCTTATAAAAATCTTGGTGATAGTCTTCGGCTTTGTAAAATTGTGACGCTGGTAATATTTTTGTTGCAATTGCCTTATCAGCATTAATCGTATTTTTAAGCTGCTCGATATAAGTCTCAGCGAGTTCTTTTTGATGATCATTAGTGTAGAAAATAGCTGTTTGATATTGAGGACCACGGTCTTGATATTGACCACCTGTATCTAATGGGTCAATGACTGAGAAAAATATTTCTAATAACTTATTGTATGAGAATAATGCAACATCATATTGAATTTCAACAGTTTCTAAATGACCACTCGTACCTGATTTTACTTGTTCGTAAGTAGGATTTTCAATATGTCCGCCCATATATCCAGAAGTTACTTTTTCTATGCCGTCAAAGGTGTCAAATGGTTTCGTCATACACCAAAAGCAACCTCCGGCAAAATAAGCTGTATTAATATTCATTTTTGACATCCTTTCATTAGACCTTAGTACGATTTATTAAGAAATCACTTGCTTTTTGAATTGTTTTTATATAACGTTAATATGTGATTATTATAGTACACAAAAATCTATTTTTGAAGATATAAGGTAGGTAAATATGGATAAAGAAACTAATGACAACGAATATAGACGTCAAAGTGAACATCGCACTTCGGCGCCTAAGCGAAAAAAGAAGAAGAAAATTAGGAAATTACCTATCATTCTTCTGATTGTTGTAATTTTACTTATCGCATTAGTTGTATATATTGTACATAGTTACAATAGCGGTGTAGAATATGCCAAGAAACATGCGAAAGATGTTAAAGTACATCAATTTAATGGACCAGTAAAAAATGATGGTAAAATTTCTATTCTTGTACTCGGTGCAGATAAAGCACAAGGTGGACAATCAAGAACAGATTCTATCATGGTTGTTCAATATGACTTTATCAATAAAAAGATGAAAATGATGTCTGTCATGCGTGATATTTATGCAGATATTCCAGGATATGGAAAACACAAAATTAATTCAGCATACGCTTTAGGTGGTCCAGAGCTACTTAGAAAAACACTTGATAAAAATTTAGGAATTAATCCTGAATATTATGCAGTAGTTGATTTTACTGGATTTGAGAAAATGATTGATGAATTAATGCCTGAAGGTGTACCAATTAATGTCGAAAAAGATATGTCGAAAAATATTGGTGTATCTTTGAAAAAGGGTAACCATAGGTTGAATGGTAAAGAATTACTTGGTTATGCAAGATTCCGTCACGACCCTGAAGGTGACTTCGGACGCGTGCGACGTCAGCAACAAGTGATGCAAACATTGAAAAAAGAAATGGTTAATTTTAGAACAGTTGTTAAATTACCAAAAGTTGCAGGTATTTTAAGAGGCTATGTGAATACAAACATTCCTGATTCAGGGATTTTCCAAACAGGTTTGAGTTTTGGTATCCGAGGTGAAAAAGATGTTAAGTCATTGACTGTGCCAATCAAGAACTCATACGAAGATGTCAATACAAATACTGATGGTAGTGCATTACAGATTAATAAAAACACAAATAAACAAGCTATTAAAGACTTTTTAGATGAAGATTAAAAATAAACAAGGCGATTTCTATCATACTCAGATAGAAGTCGCCTTGTTCGTTTTCAAAGAATTAATTGGCATGCATCTTATGAAGAATTATTGATCTGACTTTCTTACGCCAGCCACACCATAATGGTTTGGTTTCATTTCTTCTATAACAACGTGAATTGCTTGTCTATTTGCCCCCGTTGTTTTTTCTACGGCGTCAGTTACTTCGCTAACTAAATTTTTTAATTGTTCATCCGAACGACCTTCTAATAATTTTACATTGACGATTGGCATCATCCAAACCTCCTAATCATTATTAATTTGAGTATATCATGTAATACTTAAAAATTCATTTGCAAAATAACAGAACATTTGTTCTAAAATAGTTGAAATAGAACACGTGTTCGTATATAATAAGATTCAAGTAAGGGAGGAATAACAGTGTATAATTATCATTTATTAGAAGATAGGGATGTTCTATGTATTGACCAAAAAAGTTTTTTTGCGAGTGTTTCTTGTATTGAAAAGGGGCTAGATCCATTAGAAACAAAGCTAGCTGTTGTTGCAGATACTAAGCGTCAGGGTTCTGTAATATTGGCTGCGACACCTAAATTAAAAGAATTAGGCATCAAGACAGGGTCGCGATTGTTTGAAATACCACATAGAAATGATATTTACATTATCAATCCAAGTATGCGTAAATATCTTAATGTTTCAGTTGCTATTTCTAAGATTGCATTGCGTTATATTCCACCTGAAGATTTACACCAATATAGTATTGACGAATTTTTTATGGATGTTACTGATAGCTATCATAGATTTAGTTCTACAGTACATGCATTTTGCGAAAGACTTAAACGTGAAATTTATGAAGAAACAGGCATTTATTGTACTGTGGGCATTGGTTCTAATATGTTATTAAGTAAAATTGCTATGGATGTTGAAGCGAAGCATAGTCAAAATGGTATAGCTGAATGGCGATATCAAGATGTACCAACGAAATTATGGCCAATTCAGCCCTTGCGAGATTTTTGGGGTATTAATCGTCGAACAGAAGCCAAATTGAATAAAAGAGGAATTTTTACTATAGGAGATTTAGCGAAATATCCATATAAATTTTTAAAAAAAGAGTTCGGTATTTTAGGTGTTGATATGCATCTACATGCGAATGGGATAGATCAGAGTAAAGTACGTGAAAAGCACAAGATCAGCAATCCATCGATATGCAAAAGTCAAATATTAATGAGAGATTATCATTTTGATGAAGCAAAAGTAGTAATGCAAGAGTTAATTGAAGATGTTGCTAGCAGAGTTCGAGCAAGAAAAAAAGTGGCAAGAACGATACATTTTGCCTTTGGCTATAGTGATGAAGGCGGTGTACATAAGCAATATACTTTGAAAGATCCAACAAACTTAGAAAAAGATATTTATAAAGTAGTAATGCATTTCGCAGATAAATTATGTAATAAACAAGCACTATATCGTACGCTAAGTATATCTTTGAGTCAATTTATTAATGAGGATGAGCGACAGTTAAGTCTGTTTGAAGATGAATACCAACGCAAACGTGACGAATGTCTAGCTAAAACGATAGACCAATTACATTTGAAATACGGCAAAGGTATTGTGTCCAAAGCAGTATCGTTTACAGAAGCAGGTACAAAACACGGCAGATTAGGTTTAATGGCTGGACATAAAATGTAATGACTATACGGTTTAAGTAATATATAACTGTGATTCGTATAAAATAAGTCTCTAAAGATAAATATTTCATATATCACAATAGATTTTCACAATAATATCTAAGAATACATGGAATTTATCAAAAGAGACTTAATAATTATTGGATATAACAATCAAAATCACTCAATGCTTGCATACCGCGTTCTCGGTCAGTAGGGTTTTTGAAACTAATTTTTAAAGCACCGTATATATCTTCGCGTACTTCTAAGATTCTTAAGTTGCTTATAGATATGTTATGTAAACTCAGGATATAAGTCACTTTACTTATCATACCTGATTCATCCGGAATGTCTACATATAGATCATACGCAGTATTTAGTCCACCTAGTTGTTTAGCGGGTAGTGCGTCGCGATACGATTTAGCTTGGGCAAAAAATGATAACAATTTTTCAGAATCATTGCTTTCAATTAGTCTTTCTAAATCTTGAAACTGACTTTTTAGCTGTCGAATCATTTCTAAAATATACGTTTTATTACTCAAGGTGATATCTTTCCACATTTGTGCATTACTACTAGCTATACGAGTGATATCACGAAAACCACCAGCTGCAAGTTTATTAACTAAATGATGTTCTTGACCGTTCTTTTGACTAACATGAACTAAACTAGATGCAACGATATGAGGTAAATGACTTACGACGCTTGTTACGTAGTCGTGTTCTTCAGCAGTAGTTACAATAAATTTAGCAAGAGTAGGTGATAACAGTTCTTTTAACGTGTTTGCTGCTTGCTCATTTCTTGGCTCATTGTAGACTAAAATATAATAAGCGTTTTCAAATAAGTGCTTTTTAGCATTTAGTACACCAGATTTATGACTACCAGCCATTGGATGACCACTGACTAAATGAATATTATGCTTTAATAAATTGCATTCGTGTTGCTGTATCATTGCTTTAGTACTACCAGTATCAGAAACAATAACACCAGGTTTAGTTGGCATATCTATAAGCTCGCTAAGATATTTATTTGTGATAGCAACAGGTGTTGCATAAATAATTACATCGGCTTTTTTAATAGCTTCACTATAATTTAAACATTTTTCATTAATAATGCCGATTGATTTAGCTTTATCTAACTGAGAAATATCTGCATCGTATGCAATAATATTAGTATTAGGGTTATGGTATTTTATATTGCTAGCAAGACTTCCACCAATTAATCCAAGCCCAACAAATAAAACTGTTGTCATATAAATCACCTTATTTCGAAATTTTCAGAATAATAACATTGTAAATGAGCTGTTGACACAGTGCAATAGTAAATAAAAATCGATAATAGCATTAATAGATAAACGGAGATAAATCATCTACAATAAAGAGTATAGTAACACAATGGCAACGGAGGGGTAAATCAATGGAACCAATATTAGAAATGATTAAAACATTAACAGGTATTAATAGTCCTTCAGGAGACACAGAAGAAGCAATTCAATTTGTCGAAAAATATGCAAAAGACTTGGGTTATCAAACAACACTAACAAATAAAGGTGCGTTATTAATAACAGTGCCAGGCAAAAATGATGAAGTACAACGCTGTATTACTGCTCATGTTGATACTTTAGGTGCAATGGTTAAAGAAATTAAAGAAGATGGTCGCTTAGCAATAGAATTAATTGGAGGATTCACGTATAACGCGATTGAGGGTGAATATTGCCAAATTAAAACTGATGCTGGTCAAATATATACAGGAACAATTTGTCTGCATGAAACAAGTGTTCATGTATATAGAAATAATCATGAAATACCTAGAGATCAAAAGCATATGGAAATAAGAATTGATGAAGTAACTACATCAGAAGAAGATACAAAGAGTTTAGGTATTTCAGTAGGTGATTTTGTTAGCTTTGATCCACGTACAGTTATCACGTCATCAGGTTTTATTAAATCTCGTCATTTAGATGATAAAGCTAGCGTAGCGATGATACTACAATTACTAAAGAAATTAAAAGAAGAGCAAATAATATTACCACATACAACGCAATTTTATATTTCTAATAACGAAGAAATAGGTTACGGTGCAAATGCATCAATTGATTCGAAAATCAAAGAATATATTGCATTAGATATGGGCGCGTTGGGAGACGGTCAAGCATCGGATGAATATACAGTTTCTATTTGTGCCAAAGATGCTTCAGGTCCATATCATAAGCAATTGAAATCGCACCTAGTTAATCTTTGCAAAATAAATAACATTCCATATAAAGTAGACATATATCCATATTATGGTTCAGATGCTTCAGCAGCTTTACATGCTGGTGCGGATATCAGACATGGTTTATTTGGCGCTGGCATTGAATCATCTCATGCAATGGAACGAACACATATTGATTCTATTAAAGCGACAGAGAAATTACTATATGCATATTGCTTATCACCAATTGAGTAAACAATTAGTGTTGACAAATGTGAACGACCTATGTAATATAATGAACTATAAAAATAATTAGAATTTTCTAAAGAAATAGTAGCAGATATGAAACGTAGCAAATAGAAAGCTAATGGGTGATGGGAATTAGCACGCCATATCTTGTGAATTGGACTTTGGAAAACAATTGAATGAGTTTTGAAAGTGAACATGAATTATGTTAACTAAGGTGGCACCACGGTAACGCGTCCTTACAGGTATATGCGTTATGTGGTGTCTTTTTATTTAGACAAAATGTAGTAGTTAATTAAAGGTAGCAACAGAAAGTTAGTGGATGATGTGAACTAACACCGAGATTAATGAAATTGGGTTTTGTCTGCAACAGAAAAATTATATATAGTAAAGAGTGAACTATGAATATTTCGAATATTCGGTTAATTTAGGTGGTACCACGCGTCAGCGTCCTTTATATTGATAAGGATGCTGGCGCTTTTTTGAAAGGAGCGTATAGAATGGATATATTTTATAAAAAAATAAAAGCAAATGTAACGCCCGAAGTTTTAGCACAACTTCATTCCAAGAAGATCATTTTGGAAAGTACAAATCAACAACAAACTAAAGGTCGCTATTCAGTTGTTATTTTTGATATTTATGGCACTTTAACTTTAGATAATGATGTATTATCAGTAAGTACTTTAAAAGAATCGTATCAAATCACTGAAAGACCGTACCATTATTTAACGACTAAAATAAATGAAGACTACCATAATATTCAAGATGAGCAACTTAAGTCATTACCATTTATATCTGGATATGTTGGGACGTGTAGCTTTGATTTAGTAAGACATGAATTTCCTAAATTGCAATCAATACAATTAGAAGATCACAAGCAGCACGATGTAAGGTTATATATGGTTGAACAAGTTTATGTATTTGACCATTACAAAGATGAGTTATATATCATCGCGACGAATCAATTTTCAAATTCAACAAAATCAGATCTTGAGAATCGAGTTATTAAGTCTATCGAAGACTTAACTAAAATCCAACCATTCATGCCTACACAAGATTTTGATTTTAAAACTAAAGAAATTCAATCAAACATTTCTGAAGAAAGATTTATCGAAATGATTCAGTATTTCAAAGAGAAAATAACAGAAGGGGATATGTTCCAAGTTGTGCCATCAAGAATTTACAAATATGCGCATCATGCTAGTCAGCATTTAAATCAACTTTCGTTTCAACTGTATCAAAATTTAAAACGACAAAACCCAAGTCCATATATGTATTATCTTAATATCGATCAACCATATATTGTCGGTAGTTCTCCCGAAAGTTTCGTAAGTGTCAAAGATCAAATTGTAACAACTAATCCTATTGCAGGTACGATTCAACGTGGTGAGACGACACAAATAGATAATGAGAATATGAAACAACTACTTAATGATCCAAAAGAATGCAGCGAACATCGTATGCTAGTTGATTTAGGACGTAATGATATTCATAGAGTAAGTAAAATCGGTACCTCAAAAATTACTAAATTAATGGTTATTGAAAAATATGAACATGTTATGCATATCGTAAGTGAAGTCACAGGTAAAATAAATCAAAATTTATCGCCAATGACAGTTATTGCGAATTTATTACCAACAGGTACCGTTTCAGGTGCACCAAAATTACGTGCAATTGAAAGAATATATGAACAATATCCACATAAACGGGGCGTTTATAGTGGTGGTGTTGGATACATAAATTGTAATCATAACTTAGATTTTGCATTAGCAATTCGAACGATGATGATAGATGAGCAGTATATCAACGTAGAAGCTGGTTGTGGCGTTGTATATGATTCTATTCCTGAAAAAGAACTGAATGAAACGAAATTGAAAGCTAAAAGCTTATTGGAGGTGAGCCCATGATCTTAGTTGTAGATAATTATGATTCCTTTACATATAACCTAGTGGATATTGTTGCTCAACATACTGACGTCATTGTTCAATACCCTGATGATGATAATGTGCTGAATCAATCGGTGGACGCTGTTATTATATCTCCTGGTCCAGGGCATCCATTAGACGATCAACAGTTAATGAAAATCATATCAACCTATCAACACAAACCCATTTTAGGTATTTGTTTAGGGGCTCAGGCACTGACTTGTTACTACGGTGGAGAAGTCATTAAAGGCGACAAGGTTATGCACGGCAAAGTTGATACACTAAAGGTTATATCGCATCATCAACATCTGTTATATCAAGATATACCAGAACAGTTTTCAATTATGAGATATCATTCATTAATAAGTAACCCTGACAATTTTCCAGAAGAATTGAAAATTACTGGACGTACCAAAGATTGTATACAGTCATTCGAGCATAAAGAAAGACCGCATTATGGTATTCAGTACCATCCTGAATCATTTGCTACAGACTATGGTGTCAAAATAATTACAAATTTCATTAATCTAGTGAAGGAAGGATGAAAACCATGACATTACTAACAAGAATAAAAACTGAAACTATATTACTTGAAAGCGACATTAAAGAGCTAATCGATATACTTATTTCTCCTAGTATTGGAACTGATATTAAATATGAATTACTTAGTTCCTATTCGGAGCGAGAAATCCAACAACAAGAATTAACATATATTGTACGTAGCTTAATTAATACAATGTATCCACATCAACCATGTTATGAAGGGGCTATGTGTGTGTGCGGCACAGGTGGTGACAAGTCAAATAGTTTCAACATTTCAACGACTGTTGCTTTTGTTGTAGCAAGTGCTGGCGTAAAAGTTATAAAACATGGTAATAAAAGTATTACCTCAAATTCAGGTAGTACGGATTTGTTAAATCAAATGAACATACAAACAACAACTGTTGATGATACACCTAACCAATTAAATGAAAAAGACCTTGTATTCATTGGTGCAACTGAATCATATCCAATCATGAAGTATATGCAACCAGTTAGAAAAATGATTGGAAAGCCTACAATATTAAACCTTGTGGGTCCATTAATTAATCCATATCACTTAACGTATCAAATGGTAGGCGTCTTTGATCCTACAAAGTTAAAGTTAGTTGCTAAAACGATTAAAGATTTAGGTAGAAAACGTGCAATCGTTTTACATGGTGCAAATGGTATGGATGAAGCAACACTATCTGGTGATAATTTGATATATGAATTGACTGAAGATGGAGAAATCAAAAATTACACATTAAATGCGACTGATTATGGTTTGAAACATGCGCCGAATAGTGATTTTAAAGGCGGTTCACCTGAAGAAAATTTAGCAATCTCCCTTAATATCTTGAATGGTAAAGATCAGTCAAGTCGACGTGATGTTGTCTTACTAAATGCGGGTTTAAGCCTTTATGTTGCAGAGAAAGTGGATACCATCGCAGAAGGCATAGAACTTGCAACTACATTGATTGATAATGGTGAAGCATTGGAAAAATACCATCAAATGAGAGGTGAATAATATGACGATTTTATCAGAAATTGTTAAATATAAACAGTCACTTTTACAAAATGGCTATTATCAAGACAAACTTAATACCTTGAAAAGTGTGAAGATTCAGAATAAAAAATCTTTTATAAACGCAATTGAGAAAGAACCAAAGCTAGCAATTATTGCAGAAATTAAATCGAAGAGTCCTACAGTTAATGACTTACCTGAACGAGATTTATCGCAACAAATCTCAGATTATGACCAATATGGTGCAAATGCCGTGTCCATTTTAACTGATGAAAAGTACTTTGGTGGTAGTTTTGAAAGATTACAAGCATTGACGACAAAAACAACATTACCCGTATTATGCAAAGACTTTATTATAGACCCGCTTCAAATTGATGTTGCTAAACAAGCTGGTGCATCTATGATTTTATTGATCGTTAACATCTTATCTGATAAACAATTGAAAGATTTATATAACTACGCTATATCGCAAAATCTAGAAGTGTTAGTTGAAGTACATGATCGCCATGAATTAGAACGTGCCTATAAGGTTAATGCTAAATTGATTGGTGTAAATAACAGGGACTTAAAACGATTTGTTACAAATGTGGAACATACAAATACTATTTTAGAAAATAAAAAAACAAATCATTATTATATTTCTGAAAGTGGTATTCACGATGCATCTGATGTAAGAAAAATCTTGCATAGTGGTATCGATGGCTTACTAATAGGTGAGGCGCTTATGCGTTGTGACAATCTATCTGAATTTTTACCACAACTGAAAATGCAAAAGGTGAAGTCATGATGAAATTGAAATTTTGTGGCTTTACATCAATAAAGGATGTTACAGCGGCCAGTCAATTACCTATTGATGCGATAGGTTTCATCCATTATGAAAAAAGTAAAAGGCATCAAACAATTACCCAAATAAAAAAGTTAGCGTCTGCTGTTCCAAATCATATCGATAAAGTATGTGTCATGGTAAATCCTGATTTAACAACAATTGAACACGTATTAAGCAATACGTCAATTAACACAATACAGTTACACGGCACAGAATCTATTGATTTTATACAGGAAATTAAAAAGAAATATTCAAGCATTAAAATCACTAAAGCTTTAGCTGCAGATGAAAACATAATCCAAAACATAAATAAATATAAAGGGTTCGTAGATTTATTTATTATCGACACACCCTCAGTGTCGTATGGTGGTACCGGTCAAACATATGACTGGACTATTTTGAAGCACATAAAAGACATACCTTATTTGATAGCAGGAGGCATTAACTCTGAAAATATTCAAACAGTTAATCAACTTAAATTATCACATCAAGGTTATGATCTTGCATCAGGTATAGAAGTAAATGGGCGAAAAGATATAGAAAAAATGACAGCAATTGTAAATATTGTGAAAGGAGATAGAGACAATGAATAAACAAATACAAACAGAAGCAGATGAATTAGGTTTCTTTGGTGAATATGGAGGGCAATATGTTCCAGAAACATTAATGCCAGCAATTATTGAGTTGAAAAAAGCTTATAAAGAGGCAAAAGCAGACCCAGAGTTTCAAAGAGAACTGGAATACTATTTATCAGAGTATGTAGGACGCGCGACACCACTTACATATGCTGCATCATATACTGAAAGCCTAGGTGGCGCTAAAATATATTTGAAACGAGAGGATCTAAATCATACAGGCGCCCATAAAATTAATAATGCGTTAGGTCAAGCGTTGCTTGCTAAAAGAATGGGCAAGAAGAAGCTTGTTGCTGAAACTGGTGCGGGTCAACATGGTGTAGCTAGTGCTACGGTTGCTGCATTATTTGATATGGAACTTGTTGTCTTTATGGGAAGTGAAGATATTAAAAGACAACAACTTAATGTATTTAGAATGGAATTACTTGGTGCAAAGGTTGTGGCAGTTGAAGATGGTCAAGGGACTTTATCGGATGCAGTTAATAAAGCATTGCAATATTGGGTAAGTCATGTAGATGATACACATTATTTATTAGGTTCTGCATTAGGTCCAGACCCGTTCCCAACGATTGTTAGAGATTTTCAGAGTGTGATTGGTAAAGAAATAAAATCACAGATATTGAAGAAAGAAGGTCGACTTCCGGATGCAATTGTAGCATGTATCGGTGGTGGCTCAAATGCAATCGGTACATTTTATCCATTTATTAAAGATGATGTTGCATTATACGGTGTTGAAGCCGCAGGTCAAGGCGATGATACTGATAAACATGCACTTGCAATTGGCAAAGGATCACCTGGCGTATTACATGGTACTAAAATGTATTTAATTCAAGATGAAGATGGGCAAGTGCAACTAGCACATTCTATTTCAGCAGGACTTGATTATCCTGGTATTGGACCAGAACATTCTTATTACCACGACATTGGTAGAGTAACTTTTGAAAATGCTAGTGATACACAAGCAATGAATGCTTTAATCAACTTTACAAAACATGAAGGTATTATACCTGCAATTGAAAGTGCACATGCACTGAGTTATGTTGAAAGACTAGCGCCTACGATGTCGAAAGAAGATATTATTGTAGTAACTATTTCTGGACGTGGCGATAAAGATATGGAAACAATTAGACAATATATGGTAGAGCGAGGTCTTGCAAATGACTAAATTATTTATACCTTATATTATGGGCAATAAAGATTTGATTGAAAATGCAACATTGTTGAGTGAAAATGGTGCAGATATAATTGAAATTGGAGTACCTTTCTCTGATCCGGTTGCTGATGGTCCAGTTATCATGGAAGCAGGTCAACAAGCGATTAAACAAGGCATCACGATAGATTATATTTTCAATCAATTAGAAAAACATGGTGATCAAATTAAGTGTAACTATGTATTAATGACGTATTATAATATTATTTGTCATTATGGAGAACAAGCGTTTTTTGAAAAATGTCGAGATACTGGTGTCTACGGCTTAATTATTCCTGATTTACCATATGAATTATCGCAGCGTTTAAAACAACAATTTAGTCACTATGGCGTCAAAATCATATCGTTAGTTGCGATGACTACTGATGACAAACGTATAAAAGATATCGTATCCCATGCGGAAGGCTTTATTTATACTGTGACGATGAATGCGACAACAGGGCAAAACGGTGCGTTTCATCCAGAATTAAAACGAAAAATTGAGTCAATTAAAGCGATAGCCAATGTGCCAGTTGTCGCAGGATTTGGTATAAGAACACCACAACATGTTGCAGATATAAAAGAGGTTGCAGATGGCATTGTCATTGGTAGCGAAATCGTTAAGCGATTTAAATCTAACACGCGTGAGGAAATCATTAAATATTTACAATCTATCCAACAAACATTGAATAATTAAGTTTACTTGATTTAAAAAAATTAGGCGAATACTGTTTGAAAAAGTGAAAAACGGTGAATTATAAAATTGAATACAATTTCAAAAAAAGTAATATGAGCAAACCCAAACGTTCATATTACTTTTTTTGAAATTGTATTCAAAAACCTAAATATTACTATAAAAGTATACGCAATTAAAGCGTTTATGTTTTAGTTTTAACATTAACTATTGTATACTTATTTAGATTAGATTTATTATTTTTGACATTTGCAGAGGGGAAATAGAAAAACTGCAAATACGGAAATGAAATTAATTAACGAGAGACAAATAGGAGTAATGATAATGAAGTTTACAAATTTAACAGCTAAAGAGTTTGGTGCCTTTACAGATAGCATGCCATACAGTCATTTCACGCAAACTGTTGGCCACTATGAGTTAAAGCTTGCTGAAGGTTATGAAACACATTTAGTGGGAATAAAAAACAATAATAACGAGGTCATTGCAGCTTGCTTACTTACTGCTGTACCTGTTATGAAAGTGTTCAAGTATTTTTATTCAAATCGCGGTCCAGTGATTGATTATGAAAATCAAGAACTCGTACACTTTTTCTTTAATGAATTATCAAAATATGTTAAAAAACATCGTTGTCTATACCTACATATCGATCCATATTTACCATATCAATACTTGAATCATGATGGCGAGATTACAGGTAATGCTGGTAATGATTGGTTCTTTGATAAAATGAGTAACTTAGGATTTGAACATACTGGATTCCATAAAGGATTTGATCCTGTGCTACAAATTCGTTATCACTCAGTGTTAGATTTAAAAGATAAAACAGCAGATGACATCATTAAAAATATGGATGGACTTAGAAAAAGAAACACGAAAAAAGTTAAAAAGAATGGTGTTAAAGTAAGATTTTTATCTGAAGAAGAACTACCAATTTTTAGATCATTTATGGAAGATACGTCAGAATCAAAAGCTTTTGCTGATCGTGATGACAAATTTTACTACAATCGCTTAAAATATTACAAAGACCGTGTGTTAGTACCTTTAGCGTATATCAACTTTGATGAATATATTAAAGAACTAAACGAAGAGCGTGATATTTTAAATAAAGATTTAAATAAAGCGTTAAAGGATATTGAAAAACGTCCTGAAAATAAAAAAGCACATAACAAGCGAGATAACTTACAACAACAACTTGATGCAAATGAGCAAAAGATTGAAGAAGGTAAACGTCTACAAGAAGAACATGGTAATGAATTACCTATCTCTGCTGGTTTCTTCTTTATCAATCCATTTGAAGTTGTTTATTATGCTGGTGGTACATCAAATGCATTCCGTCATTTTGCCGGAAGTTATGCAGTGCAATGGGAAATGATTAATTATGCATTAAATCATGGCATTGACCGTTATAATTTCTATGGTGTTAGTGGTAAATTTACAGAAGATGCTGAAGATGCTGGTGTAGTTAAATTCAAAAAAGGTTACAATGCTGAAATTATTGAATATGTTGGTGACTTTATTAAACCAATTAATAAACCTGTTTACGCAGCATATACCGCACTTAAAAAAGTTAAAGACAGAATTTTTTAGGAAGGGAATTATCAAAACATGAAATTTACAGAGTTAACTGTTACCGAATTTGACAACTTTGTACAAAATCCATCATTGGAAAGTCATTATTTCCAAGTAAAAGAAAATATAGTTACCCGTGAGAATGATGGCTTTGAAGTAGTTTTATTAGGTATTAAAGACGACAATAACAAAGTAATTGCAGCAAGCCTTTTCTCTAAAATTCCTACTATGGGAAGTTATGTTTACTATTCGAATCGTGGTCCAGTAATGGATTTTTCAGATTTAGGATTAGTTGATTATTATTTAAAAGAGTTAGATAAATATTTACAGCAACATCAATGTTTATATGTTAAATTAGATCCGTATTGGTTATATCATCTATATGATAAAGATATCGTGCCATTTGAAGGTCGCGAGAAAAATGATGCCCTAGTAAACTTGTTTAAATCACATGGTTACGAGCATCATGGCTTTACAACTGAGTATGATACATCGAGCCAAGTACGATGGATGGGCGTATTAAACCTTGAAGGTAAAACACCCGAAACATTGAAAAAGACATTTGATAGTCAACGTAAACGTAATATTAATAAAGCGATAAACTATGGTGTTAAAGTCAGATTCCTTGAACGTGATGAGTTCAATCTTTTCTTAGATTTATATCGTGAAACTGAAGAGCGTGCTGGATTTGTATCAAAAACAGATGATTATTTTTATAACTTTATTGACACATATGGAGATAAAGTATTAGTACCATTAGCATATATTGACCTTGATGAATATGTGTTAAAGTTGCAACAGGAATTGAATGACAAAGAAAATCGTCGTGATCAAATGATGGCGAAAGAAAACAAATCAGATAAGCAAATGAAGAAAATTGCAGAATTAGATAAGCAAATTGATCATGATCAGCATGAATTATTGAATGCAAGTGAATTGAGCAAAACGGACGGCCCAATTCTAAACCTTGCTTCTGGCGTTTATTTTGCAAATGCATATGAAGTGAATTATTTCTCTGGTGGTTCATCAGAAAAATATAATCAATTTATGGGACCATACATGATGCATTGGTTTATGATTAACTATTGCTTCGATAATGGCTATGATCGTTATAATTTCTATGGTTTATCAGGTGATTTTACGGAAAACAGTGAAGATTATGGCGTATACCGCTTTAAACGTGGATTTAATGTACAAATCGAAGAATTAATAGGGGATTTCTATAAACCAATTCATAAAGTGAAATATTGGTTGTTCACAACATTGGATAAATTACGTAAAAAATTAAAGAAATAGATGTAAATGATGTTAGGGCTTATAGTTATTGATACTATAGGCTCTTTTTTATATGTTTTTTAATAAAGCCTCGAATAATGATATATTAAATGACAAGTTTAACAAGTGATTGCAATAAATATAAATATGAATTGCACAACCTATTTGTAAATGATTGAGTTGAGTATACTTTTTAATTCATTCAATATGACTCAAAACAAGCCAATATGTATTATATTTTTGGTGAATAAACCTTAGCATAACAATTTATGTCTGATTATATATGTGTGTGTTTGCAAGTGTGTGATATCAAATGTCATATTTGTCTAATTGTAATTTATAAAATGCATGAGCAATGATTGCTGTAACAAATTCTAGCAAAGTATTCAGTTTGTATTTTAGAAATAAAAATGATGATAGATGTATGATCGATATAAAAGATTTAATATGCACCAAAACGTGAGTAATTGGTTTAATGAAACATAACATGAATGTAAATTTAGCTTACTGACATAAACACTACACAAACATACAGTTATATAAGTCCCCTTATGGAATTTCACATTCTAGTTTACATAATATATATTATAGGAAGTTATATGTGTGTAACGCAAAAGGTACCCTACATCATAATCATTATCTAATATCGTCACATAACTTACTTATGCTATAATCATGGTATTATATTGTTTGGAGTGATTTGATGAGATTTGTCTTTGATATTGATGGTACGCTTTGTTTTGACGGCCGATTAATTGACCAGACTATTATTGATACATTGTTACAATTACAACATGATGGTCATGAACTTATATTTGCATCAGCACGTCCGATTCGTGATTTGTTGCCAGTTTTACCATCAGTATTTCATCAGCACACATTAATTGGCGCAAATGGTGCTATGATTTCACAGCAATCAAAGATTTCTGTTATCAAACCAATTCATACTGATACATATCATCATATCTTCAAAATAATTCAAAAGTATGAGTTAGATTATATTATTGATGATGATTGGAATTATGCTGCACAACTTGACGCTGAGAACGCGATTTTTGAGCGTTTAGATCCACATAAGCTGGCCAGTTGTATTGATGTTGCAAATATCGACACGCCAATCAAGATTATTTTATTAAATATAGACCCGGCACAAATTACAACTATATTAGACGAGCTAGATAAATACCATCAAGAATTGGAAATGATTCACCATTCAAATGAGTATAACATTGATATAACAGCGCAAAATATTAACAAATATACTGCATTACAATATATATTTGATGCAGATGTTAAATATATAGCATTTGGTAATGACCACAATGATATTGTCATGTTACAACATGCTAGTAGTGGCTATATTATAGGACCATCAGAAGCATACACACACGCAATATTGAAACTTGATAAAATCAAACACATCAATAATAATGCACAAGCTATTTGCAAAGTCTTAAAATCATATAAATAAAAACACCCCTATCAAATGATAATCATTATCAATCGATAGGGGCTATTTTAATAAAATTCGTCCTCGAACATTTCTTCCTCTTCATCTAATCCAAATAATTCTGCCATTTCTCCATGTTCAATTAACATGTTTAAATATGCATCGCGGAGTTCTTCTTCACTCATATCATTAATCATTTCTTTAAGACTATCAATCCACATATTTCTGCGTAATTGATAGTCTTCTTCAACTTCGTTTAACATCATTATATGTTTATTTGCTGCTTCTGGACTAGCTGTAAAGAGTAATGCAATCATATGTTTACATATCACTCGTCTTCCATCAGCATGAGGACAATTACATATGGATTTTCTAGGATGTTCCATATCAATATAACAACGATATACTTTGTTGCCACTGCCCTTTACTTCAGCCTCATGCTGCGTTTCTGAAAATGATTTTAAGTTAATGACGCATTCACTTTGATAATAATTAAAGCCTCTTTCTATAGAACGAATACTTGCAATATCAAGTAATCCCATTAATGATACTCCTTTTTATTATTATTTTTAAATAAAGAAAATAAAATAGATAAGTGTCTAGATTAAAATACTTGATTTATCTATATTTTATAACAAGTCTAGAATTATCGCATTCTTAAATAACTAATATGAAAATGCTTGCACTAATTCTTTTGTATAAGGGTGTCTATCAACATTAAATAATTCCTCTATTGCAAAATCATCGACTATCATGCCATCCTTAAGAACGATAATTCTATTAACTAAGCGTTGTAACACGGATAAATCATGAGAAATAACGATAAAATGATTTAAGTTCGTAATCGTTTGCGCTTTTAATATATTGATTACATTTTGTTCAGCTATAACATCTAAATTTGAAGTTATCTCATCACATATTAAAACGCGAGGCTGTGCTAATAACGAACGCATGACATTAAATCTTTGTAATTGTCCGCCACTCACTTCGCTTGGTAATTTAGTCAATAATTGCGCGTTTAACTCAAAAGTAGATAAATGTTGTAATAATAATTGATCCTGAGCAGTATTATCAGTTAGACCTCTGTAATAATATAACGCTTCTTTTAATGAGGTCTCAATCGTCCAATCAGGGTTAAAGCTAGTTAAAGGGTGTTGGAAAATCGGTAACACAGCATTGTCACTTAAGTAAATCTCTCCTTTAACAGGTTTAAACAAGCCAAGAACCAATGAAGCGAGCGTACTTTTACCACAGCCACTTTCGCCTAAAATACCAACATTTTCTCCATCAGGTATAGTAATATTGATATCTTGTAGCACCATCTGCTTTTTATTATAACCAAAAGTCACATGTTTTAACTCAATCATAGTAATCCCTCTTTAATTGTGTTCTATATTTAATTAGACGTTCAGTATACGGATGCAAATGCTCATACTTGAAATGATTAATATTACCTCGTTCAATGATTTGACCTTCTTTTAAAACATAAATGTACTGACAATATTTCAATACATGACTTAAGTTATGTGTGATAATAAATAATGTTTGACCATGTTCTAATACAATATGCTGTAATAAATCCATCACTTGATTACCGTTCAAAGCATCCAATGATGCAACTGGTTCGTCTGCAATGATTAATTTAGGCTCCAACATGAGAACGCTTGCTATGTATACGCGTTCAAGTTGGCCCCCAGAAAGTTGGAAACTATATTTATTTAATATATCTTTGCTTTGTAAATTAACCCACGACAAAGCCTTATCAACTTTGGACAAAGCCTCTTCTTTACTACCTTTATAATGCTTACGATAAATCGCAGTTAACTGTTTACCTAATTTAGTATGGTCGTTAAAACTTTCTGCATAATTTTGAGAAATATAGCCAATTGTATGACCATAATATTGACTCAATCTACTAACATTTTCCCCATCAAATTGGTACGAATCATACGTGCAGCTTAAATCAAATGGTAAATATTCAAGTAAAGCTTTAGCAATCAAACTTTTTCCAGCGCCGCTCTCTCCAATCAAGGCATTAATCTGTTGACTAAAAATTTTCAAATCAATCCCTTTAATAAGAGATTTCTCACTAGTATTCTTTATTGTTAAATTTTGTATATCAATGAGACTCATCATATTCACCCCGTTGTTTCAGCAATCTATCTCTTAGTGCATCACCGGTTAAATTAAAAATTAAAATAGTTATAGCAATGACTGAAGCAGGTGCAATCAACATAATTGGATGAGACGAAATAAAATCACGACCTTGTTGCAACATAGCGCCCCACTCTGGTGTTGGCGGTTGTGCACCTAACCCAATAAATGATAGTGAACTTATATATAGAATGATTTTACCGAAATCAACGACCATCAAAACGATAATAGCCGGTATAATTTTAGGTGTTAAATGACGTATTAATATTGTTCTTGTTGGTACATGAAATAATTGTGCCATTTTTATATAAGGCTTATTCATTTCGCTATTAACTATACTTCTAGTCAACCTTGTGTAATTCATCCATTTTATTAATGTAATTGAGATAACTAAATTCCATAAAGATGGTTGAAAAAAACTTGCTAAAGCAATCATGATGATAAATTCTGGAATACTTAGACCAACATCAATAAACCTTAACACTAATCGTTCAATCCACCCTTTTTTGTATCCGGCAAATAGACCTAGTGTAACACCTATGACAACGATAGCTATTAATGTTAAAACAGTAACAAACAATGTTGAACGTGCACCGATAATAATTCGGGTAAATAAATCTCTCCCATAATCATCAGTTCCTAATAAATGCAACCAACTAATAGGTTCAAAAGTTTGTGATAAATTGACTTTGGTTGCATTTTCACTACTGACAAAGAATTGCAGTACAATTACCACAAAAATAAATGCAACGAATACAAAAAATATCAGGTTATTCTTTGAAAATATTTTATGCATGACGGTCACTACTTTCTGATATCAATGGTGTATTGGTTTTGATTTTTGGATTTCCTAATTGTAAACGCTGCTTCGGATCAAGTAATAACGTTAATAAATCAGCAATCGTATTGATAATAACAACGAAGAAGCCAATAAATAACACGCATCCTTGAATAACAGGATAATCTCGAGATTTAATACTATCCATTAATAGATAACCAATACCAGGTATATCAAATAAATTTTCAATCACTACAGTACCACCTATTAGACTGCCAAGTGAAATCCCTAGTAATGGGATAATCGGCAAAATTGTTGGTTTTAGTAAATCATGAATTAAAATATAACGTTCATTCATACCGCGTAATCTTGATGCTTGTACGATATTACTTTGCAATAACATCAATAAATTAGAACGCACTAAACGAATGATGTATGCACACATACCTAAAGATAGCGTGATTACAGGTAATATAAACTGACTTAGTATAACGCTATCTATATTCATTAAATTTGTGACAATAAATAATAAAATAATACCGATAAAGAACGCTGGTAAACTAATCGATAGTGTTGAGATCACTCTAATCACTTTATCCGTCCACTTATGAAATCGTTTGGCTGCTATAATGCCGAGCGGTATAGATATGCATAACGACACTACTAATGTTGAAAATGATATGAGTAATGTTATGGGTGCATAGTTGAATAATATCTGTGTTACCGGTTCTTTTGATTCAAAACTTTTTCCTAAATTAAAATGTAATAAATGATTCATCCAATGCCACCACTGTACCAATAAAGAATCATTTAATCCCAATTTATCTTTGGTTGCATTTATTTGTTCCGTCGACACTTGTGCTACATCAAGATGTAATATTTTATCAACAGGATTGCCTGGTGATAATTTCATTAAAATGAATGTAAGTGTAGAAATAACAAATAAAACAACTATCATTTGCATCAGTCTATACAACATAGACTTTATTATGAACATAATAGTCCCCCTCCTTGTGTAAGTTACTAACACTTTCTTTTTACATGAGAATGGCGCATGTATATGCAACTTACATATTAAGAACTAACGTTCATTATAGTATTATCCATAAAGAAATTGAAGTATATTTAATTTTTTAACAAAATCATTATAAAATATAATATTTTGAATCAAGTCAACCATGTAAAATATAAAAAAGTCAAAACAAAAACAACTATAGCACTGTATTCCATCTCTTTCGAAATAATTGTTACTGCAGTGTAACTTAAAAGTCGATGATTTTGTGCATATAGTTGTCGAATATTATTTTTTATCTTTACGGCGAAGTTCAGCGCCCTCATAGCCGTATTTTTCAATTTGCTTTTCTAATTTACGCGCTTTTCTTTCTTTACGCCAATTTCTAGTAAAATACCATAATAGAAAACTAATTAATAAACTCATAATCGCTAAAAATGCAGCGTATCCTAATAATGGTTGATATTTTATATCTTGAAAATTTGGAATAAAAAATGCAAGCACACCTAATATAACAAATGTAATTACTGCAGATACAAACCATTTATTTAAAACTAAGCAACAGAATATTGTTAATAAAATCATTATTAATGTTGTGATCCATAAATAATTAGGCATATCGAATAATGTCATATTCATTCTCCTTTTATTTCATTACTTTCCTTGTATACATTTTATTATAAATTTTTAAAAACTTAAACAATAGCAGTCAGTTTCAAGCAATATTCTATCTACTAATAGAAAAATCATTGTTCCTTGCGACATGGAAATCGTAACATTATCGTTTAGGAGACAAAATTATGTATAATGAATGTATTATACCAAAGGAGTGATTATATGTCTCAAGGTTTACCTTTAAGAGAAGATGTTCCTGTTTCAGAAACATGGGATTTAGTAGACTTATTTAAAGATGATCAACAATATTATGAAAGTATTGACGCTCTAGTACAACAAGCAAATCAATTTCATCATACATATGCAACAACATTAAATTCAATCGAACAAATTAATACTGCTTTAGCTGAATTAGAAAATATTTTAATTGCCTTAGATCGCTTAAGTAATTATGCAGAACTACGTTTAAGTGTAGATACTAGTAATATCGAGGCACAAGTATTGAGCGCT
The DNA here is from genome assembly GCF_016743875.1 of Staphylococcus sp. T93. NCBI lineage: Bacteria > Bacillati > Bacillota > Bacilli > Caryophanales > Staphylococcaceae > Staphylococcus > Staphylococcus sp. T93. Next base: position 837,176 of record NZ_CP068247.1, read on the forward strand.
AAATTATCTACTACATACGGTAAAATTGTTAGCCAATTATCATTTGTAGAGTCAGAAATACTTGAATTACCAGAAGAAATACTTCAACAATTAGAAGAATCATGTCCATATCAACACTATATTAAACAGTTAATAAAACAAAAGCCATTCCAATTATCTGCGTCGGTAGAACAAGTATTAGCAACTTTATCACCTACGCTAAACAGTCCTTACGATTTATACGGCACGACAAAAATGCTAGATATTACATTCGATTCATTTGAACATGATGGTACAACGTACCCTGTCGACTATGCTACGTTTGAAAATGATTATGAAGATAATAAAGATCCTGAGTTTAGACGTAAAAGTTTCAAATCGTTTAGCGATGGGATTCGAAAATATCAGCATACTACCGCGGCTACATATAATATGCAAGTACAACAAGAAAAAATTGAAGCTGATTTACGTGGATTTGAATCAGTCATCGATTATTTATTACATAGTCAAGAAGTAACGCGTGATATGTTTGACCGTCAAATCGATATGATTATGCGTGACTTGGCACCAGTTATGCAGAAATATGCTAAACTTTTACAACGTATTCACGGATTAGATAACATGCGTTTTGAAGACTTGAAGATTTCTGTAGACCCTGATTATGAACCAGAGATTTCAATTGAAGACTCAAAAAATTATATTTTCGGTGCGTTAAGTGTTTTAGGTGATGACTATACAAACATGTTACGTGAAGCATACGATCAGCGATGGATTGATTTTGCACAAAATAAAGGTAAAGATACAGGCGCATTTTGTGCAAGTCCATACTTTACACATTCATATGTGTTTATTTCTTGGACTGGTAAAATGGCTGAAGCATTTGTCTTAGCACATGAATTAGGTCATGCAGGTCATTTTACATTAGCTCAAAAACATCAACCATATCTTGAATCAGAAGCATCAATGTACTTTGTTGAAGCCCCTTCTACAATGAATGAAATGTTGATGGCCAATTATTTATTTAACACAAGTGATAATCCAAGATTTAAGCGTTGGGTTATTGGCTCAATTTTATCTAGAACATATTATCATAATATGGTTACCCATTTATTAGAAGCTGCTTATCAACGTGAAGTGTATCACAAAGTAGATCAAGGTGAATCTTTAAATGCGCCGACATTAAATGAAATAATGCTAAATGTTTATAAACAATTTTTTGGAGATGCAGTAGACATGACTGAGGGTGCTGAATTAACATGGATGCGTCAACCTCATTACTATATGGGATTATATTCGTATACGTATTCTGCTGGCTTAACAATCGGAACTGTCGTTTCTCAAAAGATTAAAAATGAAGGCCAACCAGCTGTTGATGCTTGGTTAGAAACATTGAAAAAAGGTGGTAGTGTATCACCTGTCGAACTTGCAAACATTGCAGGTGTAGACATTACTACAGAACAGCCACTTAAATCTACAATTCAATATATTTCTGATTTAGTCGATGAAGTTGAAAAATTAACAGATGAAATTGAGCAAGCAAATAACTAAGATGCGAGACAATTTATAGTAGAACAATATAAACCAAGATTTTCACATTACTAATTGTGAGAATCTTGGTTTTTTTGAGGGTTTATGAATAATAGAAATATATATTTATCGTAAGGGATTTTATAGTAATAACTTTAAGTTATTGTTCGTAATGTGTACCTGTTAAATAAAAATAAACACTTTCAGCGATGTTAATAATATGATCACCAATACGTTCTAAATGTCTTGCTGCTAAATGAGCTTGTGCAGCGACAAATGGATCGTTATCAATAAGATACGTTGCGTTAATAATATGACTATATAAGTCATCGATATCTTCATCACGCTCAATTATTTCTCTTATTAATACGGTATCTTTCTTTTTAAATGCTTGATCTAAGTCCTTTAACATTAACATAGCTAATTTACCCATTGTCTTTAAACGGGTTAACACATAATCATCTGTAATCTTTGTACGCAATCGAATATTGGCAATACTCGAGGCATTATCTCCTATTCTTTCTAAATCGGAGGCGATTTTTAATGAAGAAATCATCATACGCAAATCACTCGCAATGGGCTGTTGCTTTGTAATTAACATGATAACTCGCTCATTAATATCATAATTTAATTGATTGATATGTTTATCGTTTTTAACTGTTTGTCGTGCAAAGCCTCTATCGTCAATACTTAATGATTTTATACCATTTTCAATACTCACATAGACATTTGCACCTAACCGACGTAATTCTTTTATTAAATCATCAAGTTGCTCCTGATATCGTTGTCTAATTATTGCCATTATATATCAACCAAACCTTCCTGAAATATAATCTTCTGTTTTCTTGTTTGATGGGTTAGAGAAAATTTTATCAGTATCATCATATTCATTGACATAACCATTTAAGAAAAATGCAGTTTTATCTGATACACGAGCTGCTTGTTGCATATTATGTGTAACCATAATAATTGTATACTTTTCTTTTAGTTCTTGAACCAACTCTTCTACTCTTAATGTTGAGATTGGATCTAATGCTGATGTCGGTTCATCCATTAAAATGACTTCAGGTTCAATTGCTAAACAACGCGCGATACAAACACGTTGTTGTTGCCCACCGGATAAACTATATGCATTTGTGTGCAACCTATCCTTTAATTCATCCCAAATTGCAGCGCCACGTAATGATTTCTCAACGATTTCATCAAGAACTTTTTTATTTTTAATACCGTGAATCTTTGGACCGTAAGTAATATTATCGTATATTGATTTTGGAAATGGATTAGGTTGTTGAAAGACCATGCCCACATTTGTACGTAATTGTTCTTTAGAATATTTTTGATCAAAAATGTCTTGATCTCGATATAATATTTTACCAGCTGTTTTCACAGAAGGTACTAACTCAACCATTCGATTCAAAGTTTTAATATATGTTGATTTGCCACAACCAGATGGACCTATAATGGCAGTAATTTGGTTTTCATAAATATCTAAATTAATATTTTGTAATGCATGATTTTCGCCATACCATAAGTCTAAATTTTGTGTTGAATATATAACAGAATGTGAGTTTGTATCATCTGGTGTTTTATGATGACTTTGTGAGACATCAAACGTATGACTTTGAGATATTTGTTTAGTTTGTGCAAGTGTTTGCGCCATATTTAAAACTCCCTTTTTAATAGATAAATGAGATTGATTGTTTAAATTAGAATTTTTTACTAAATTTGTTACGTAAAATAATCGCAACGCCATTCATTAAGATTAAGATAACTAGTAAAACGATAATGCCTGCCGATGCAACATTCTGGAATTCTTCTTGAGGCATTTTCGCCCAAGTAAATATTTGGATAGGTAATGCTGAAAATTGATCCAATATACTTCTAGGTGTTGCCAATAATATAGTCGGTATACCGATTAGCACAAGTGGCGCTGTTTCTCCCAGTGCTCTTGAAAGAGACAAAATGAATCCAGTTAAAATACCAGGTAACGCTGCTGGTAAGACAACACGTCTTATCGTTTGCCATTTATTAGCACCTAAGCCGTAAGAAGCTTCGCGTACTGAGTTAGGTACAGCTCTAATTGCTTCCTGACTTGAAACAATAATAATTGGTAATATCAGTAAGGTCATTGTTAGCGCTGCTGCCAATATACTGTTACCCATTTTCAAGGCTTCAATCCCTGCACCACCAACGAACAAAGTATAACCTAATAACCCAAATACAACTGATGGTACACCAGCTAAATTGGAAATACTGATTTTAACAAACTGAGTAAATTTGTTGTTTTTCGCATATTCTTCTAAGTATATAGCTGTACCTATTCCTAGGATGATTGATAATGGAATGATACTTAACATTAACCAAAGTGAACCGATTAACGCGCCTTTAACGCCAGCCATAGATGGTGTTGAAGAAGAAAAATTAGTGAAAAACTGTAAATTTAAATGACTTACCCCTTTAATCAATGTTTGAGTTAACAACGCAATAAGTACGACAAGTCCTAATAATGTACATGCTAAAAATATGAGTTTGAACACTTTATTTTTAACCGTTCTGGATGATAAATGTTTTTGGACAAGTTGTTGATCGACGAGTGATTGTCTATTATTATCTGTCGTTTCCATATTAATACTCCTCCCTAAAACGCTTAGAAATCCACTGAGAAAGTAAATTCATGATTAAGGTAAAGATAAATAGTGTGAACCCTACAGCATAAATACTGTAATAAATATTTGATCCAAATGTTGCATCACCTGTCGCTATCTCAACAATATATCCAGTCATTGTTTGAATCGAACTTGTTAAACTTAATGAAGCTGTTGGCGAACTACCTGCCGCTAATGATACAATCATCGTTTCTCCAATTGCTCTTGAAATCGCGAGAACGATTGAAGCTACAATACCTGATGTTGCTGCGGGAAGTACGACTTTAGTTGCTACTTCTAATTTAGTTGCTCCAAGTCCATAGGCACCTTCTCGAATTTTATTTGGTACAGATGCCATTGCATCCTCACTCAAACTTGTGATGAGAGGGACAATCATAATACCGACAACTAAGCCGGGACTTATAGCATTAAACTCTCCAAGACCTGGTATGAAAGATCTTAATACTGGTGTAACAAAGGTTAATGCAAAGAAACCAAACACAATTGTTGGTATTCCTGCTAAAATTTCTAATATCGGTTTAATTATGCGTCGTGCACGGTCACTTGCATATTCACTTAAATAAATTGCTGCACCAAGCCCGACTGGAACTGCAAATATAGTCGCAATAACTGTGATTTTTAAAGTCCCTATTATCAATGCCCAGATACCAAACTTAGGGTCTGAACCGGTAGGATTCCAAGTAGTAGAAAATAGAAATTCAGTTATTGGAATTCTGGTGAAAAAAGTGATGGTTTCTAAAAGCAATGTGATTAATATACCTAGTGTTGTTAAAATGGAAATCGCTGAAATTGCGGCTAAAATAACTGGTATAATTTTGTCATTATGCTTTCCTTTTTTATTATTATTTTTTTCGATTAAAGCTTTAACATTAGTAGATGAAGTCATAATCAAACCTCTTTCTATTACTCCCAAAATAATTAGATTTGTAAAATAATGATGAACCACTATTTTAAGTTGATAAGCTTGTAGACTAACTGAATGTCAAAATCAGCGTCTCGATAAATCAAGCTTTGTACTCTAAATAATGATTCACCATCAAAATCATGTTTCAAGACACATTTGAAATTGCGTCTTATTATTTTTTGTCTTCAGACTTTTTATCATCAGATTTCTTGTCGTCTGATTTTTGATTTTTATCAATAAATGCTTTTAAATCATCTAATTGTGATTTGTATGTTTTCTCTGGTGCTGCTACATATCCAGCTTCTTCAGCTGCTTTACCTTTATCTTCTAAGACGAATTTGATAAATTCTGACATTACTTTATTATCTTTCAATGCTTTTTCATTTACATAAATGAATAATGGTCTACTTAATGCATAAGAGTTATCTTGAATTGTTTTTTTCGTAGGCTCTGTTGCTTTACCATTTTCATCTTTGATTTTAACTTCTTTTAATTTATCTTTATTTTGTACGTAGAAGTTATATCCAAAGTATCCGATTCCCTCTTTGTTTTTCGTTACAGAAGAAACGATAGCATTTGTATCAGCATTTTTTTCTGCTTTAATATCTTCTTTATTCATTACTTCATTTTCAAAGAAGTCATAAGTACCATGACTTGAGTTTGGTGATACAGCATTTATTTTTTTATCTGGCCATTTACTATTAACATCTTTCCATGTTTTAGCTTTTCCAGAATAAATTGCTTTTAATTGCTGTTTGTCTAATTCATCTACAAAATCATTTTCTTTATTTACAGCAACCGTTACACCATCTTGCGCAATTTTGAATTCTTTGTATTTGATATTCTTATCTTGTAATTTTTGCTTCTCTTCATCTTTAATTGGTCTAGAAGCATCAGCGAAGTCGATATCTCCTGCAATGAATTTTTGGAAACCAGCACCTGTACCAGCTTGTCCTGCTGAGATTTTAGCATCCGAGTGATCTTGAGCCCATTTTTCATTTAATTTCTCCACAATTGGTGCTACTGTTGATGAGCCATCACCTTTAGCTTCCCCTTTTAAATCACTATTACCACTGCCACCATTACCGCCACCACAAGCACCTAATAATAGTGTTGCACCTAAAGCTGTAGTACCAACAAATTGCCATTTTTTCATTGAAATATCCTCCCTGTATGAACAACAAATAGTATTTGTATTGATTACATCTTTATCTTAACCTTGAATTATTAACCTCATTTTTAGAAACTGTAAATGTTACATAAAAAATTGTTAAGAAAATGTAAATATTAATTTTTGTTAATCTAAAAAATATTGCTTCATTAGTAAAATTAAAATGCTTCCTGAAAAATTATCGAAATTTAAATATGAATACAAAAATGGCTGGGACATAAATCCCTAAAAAAACAGCAGTAAGATAATTTTCAATTAGAAAATATCTTACTGCTGTTCTCTATTTATACAATACTTCGTATTGAATGGCTTCGCTTTGCCCGTCTGTCACATTACTGTAAAATTCTATAAATAGAATTTTTGATGACGGGTCCCTTCCTAGGGTGCCGTCTCAGCCACCCCAACCGGCACATTGTTGTAAGCTGACTATATGTCAGCTTCTGTGTTGGGGCCCCTGTCTTCGACTGGCACTGCTCCCTCAGGAGTCTCGCCATTAATACTACGTATTAACATGTAATTTTACTTTGAAATACATTAAAGCCCAAATTAATCAAAAGCTTTCTGAACCAGAAACGAAAAAAATCTATAGTCATAGAAAAATTTATGTAGAGCCTGTTTTTGGATTTATGAAGGCTATTTTGGGTTTCACTCGAATGTCAGTTCGAGGAATAAATAAAGTTAAACGAGAGCTAGGTTTTGTATTAATGGCACTTAATATAAGGAAAATAGCAGCTCAACGAGCTGTACATTATAAAATACATATCAAAAAAGCTGATTTCCATCAAATAATTAATAGAAATCAGCTTTTTTACATTGCCTAAGAACTTAATGTCCCAGCCTATTCGTTTGAATTATTTAATTTTTTACTTTGAAAGGAATGTTTAAAAAACTACTTCATCTGTCCGATTTAATATTGAATAAAAAAAACACGCATCCTACGACACGTGTAAAAATGATTATTCTTTTGAGTCCATTCGACTCCAACCTTTTTTAGTTAAAGCGATTTTACCTGTTTCTATATTAATAATCTTCTGTTTATATAAGTGACCGATTGCACGTTTGAATGAACCTTTACTCATATTGAATACTTCTTTAATCGCTTCAGGGCTTGATTTGTCCCAGAATGGTAATTCACCATCATATTCAACTAGTAAATCAAAGATGACTTGGCCGTCATCGTCTAAACGTTCATGTGCAAGTGGTAAAAATGAACCATTTAACTCACCTTTATCATTATGCCCGATAATTCTAACTTGAACAGATTCACCTAATCTTGGTTCAGCTTTACGTTCTGATTCATGTACGAAAATTTTGTAACCTGATTCGCTTAATAAAAAGCTACCAATTCGTAATACGCGGTAAGGTTTGGCTTCAATGACTTCGTTTTTTAAATTATCGTCGTGTACAGGTGTAAACATATTTTCTACAACAGATTCACTCGCTAAACGTCCATACATATGATTCTCACGGTCAATTCGTAATGTAACTAGCAAATAATCACCAGGTTGTGGCCATAGTGATTTCACTTTTGGTAAATCTTCCCATGGTACTAACACTTCACGGGGTAATCCAACATCTATACGTGCCCCATCGCGATCCGTTTTAAGTACTTTAGCAAAGTCATATTTATCTTTCGTAATATCAGGCATATTTTGAGTTGCAAATAATTCACCTGAACGGTTTGGATAAATGAAGAAACTATATTCTTCACCTACTTCTAATTCATCATCATCGTTCATTTCTGATTGGTTTAACTTTACGTTTTCACCGTTTGGTCCTTTTAAAAGGTAAGTTGAACCTTGTAACCCTACTACTTCAAGGAATTCTATAGAACCTACTATATCTTTGTCTAATGCCATGTTATTCTCCTTCGATTCTTGTATTCTTTATTATTATAACATGTGTGAGTCATTCTATCATTACAACTTATATGAGGTCGAAACTGTGACGATAATATGATATAATTCTTCCGTTAGAATATCGAATGAAAAAAAGGAGAAAATGCATGTTACAAGTAACTGATGTGAGTTTACGTTTTGGAGATCGTAAACTATTTGAAGATGTAAATATTAAATTTACAGAAGGTAATTGTTATGGATTAATTGGTGCGAATGGTGCAGGTAAATCAACATTCTTAAAAATATTATCTGGTGAATTAGATTCTCAAACAGGACATGTTTCATTAGGGAAAAATGAACGTCTAGCTGTTTTAAAACAGGACCACTATGCTTATGAAGATGAACGCGTGCTTGATGTTGTAATTAAAGGTCACGAACGTCTTTATGAGGTTATGAAAGAAAAAGATGAAATCTATATGAAGCCAGATTTCAGTGATGAAGATGGTATCCGTGCTGCTGAACTTGAAGGTGAATTTGCAGAAATGAATGGTTGGAATGCTGAAGCTGATGCTGCTAACCTTTTATCTGGTTTAGGTATCGATCCAACTTTACACGATAAAAAAATGGCTGAATTAGAAAACAACCAAAAAATTAAAGTATTATTAGCGCAAAGTTTATTCGGTGAACCAGACGTACTATTACTGGATGAGCCTACTAACGGTCTCGATATTCCAGCAATCAGTTGGTTAGAAGATTTCTTAATTAACTTTGATAATACTGTTATCGTAGTATCGCATGACCGTCATTTCTTAAATAATGTATGTACTCATATCGCTGATTTAGACTTCGGTAAAATTAAAGTTTATGTTGGTAACTATGATTTTTGGTATCAATCTAGTCAGTTAGCTCAAAAGATGGCTCAAGAACAAAACAAGAAAAAAGAAGAAAAAATGAAAGAGTTACAGGACTTTATTGCTCGTTTCTCAGCTAACGCTTCTAAATCTAAACAAGCAACAAGTCGTAAAAAACAACTCGAGAAAATTGAATTAGATGATATTCAACCATCATCAAGAAGATATCCTTTCGTTAAATTCACACCTGAGCGCGAAATCGGTAATGACTTACTAATCGTTCAAAATCTATCTAAAACGATTGACGGTGAAAAAGTATTAGATAATATTTCATTCACAATGAATCCAAATGATAAAGCAATTTTAATTGGGGATAGTGAAATTGCGAAAACCACATTGCTTAAAATATTAGCCGGTGAAATGGAACCAGACGAAGGTTCATATAAATGGGGTGTAACAACGTCATTAAGTTACTTCCCTAAAGATAACTCAGAATTCTTTGAGGGCGTTAATATGAACCTTGTAGATTGGTTAAGACAATACGCACCAGAAGATGAGCAAACTGAAACATTTTTACGCGGCTTCTTAGGCCGTATGCTATTTAGTGGAGAAGAAGTTAAGAAAAAAGCTAGTGTACTTTCAGGTGGAGAAAAAGTACGTTGTATGCTAAGTAAAATGATGTTATCAAGTGCAAACGTTCTTTTACTTGATGAACCAACAAACCACTTAGACTTAGAAAGTATTACTGCTGTTAATGATGGACTTAAATCATTCAAAGGTTCTATTATCTTTACTTCATATGACTTTGAATTTATCAATACAATCGCAAACCGTGTTATCGATTTAAATAAACAAGGTGGCGTTTCAAAAGAAATTCCATATGAAGAATATTTACAAGAAATCGGCGTTTTAAAATAAACATAATATGTAGAATTTCTTTTCGAAAATCTCTGTATTGAGGCCCGACCAACTTGCACATTATTGTAAGTTGGCTTACTGTCACCTTCTATATTGGGACTTATTCCGCAACTTGTATTGTTTGTAGAAATTAGGAATCCAATTTCTCTATGTGTTGCACCGACAAGGATTGAAAAAAGCTAGCTACAAAGTCATTTTCATTCAGTCAACTACTGTCAATATAACATTGCAGGGCCTAGGGCATTGATTCATGTCCGAGACTATATTCAATTTAATAGACATTAACTGGGCGTCTCGATGCTAATATTTATAGCATCGAGGTGTCCTTTTTATTTTATTTTTTAACACATCAGCATAGTGAACACCCCTTCTCTAAATTACAAATACAGTTATCAACGCATTAAAAGAGTACATTTATTTAATGTGCATATTGATTATGCTATAAGTATTTTGAATTTTATTTTTCAAAAAGTCTCATTATCACCACCTTTTAAAATATAAGCAACGCTATAACTTGAATTTTCAGGTTATTCCAAAAAATCTAAATTATCGGTTTACATTCATATTTGTCATATGTATAATGAACACATACCAATTTAATAATATTTTGATGAGGCGCATCAATCATGAGTAAAGTTTAGATTACTGTCTGCTAACAGCTAAATTTGAAAGGGTGCGATGCCGAAGCAATTATAATAGCAGTTATAATTTGTTGGACTTTTTGGTTAAGAGCTGAGAGTTTGTCATTATTTAAAAATAATGGAGTGCATCACTTGTATATAGATTAAGAGCAAGTTCGCATTCCGAACTTGTTCTTTTTTTATTATTGTGTGCCCTTCCTAACAATTAGGAGGATTATATGGTAACAAGAAGTGTGTTGAAATTTGGCGGATCATCCGTCAGTGATTTTACAAAAATAAAAAGGATCGCTGAAATGTTAAAGGAGCGAGTCAATCAAGATGAACAATTAATTGTCGTTGTAAGTGCTATGGGTAACACAACAGATCAATTAATGACGAATGTATCAACCTTGACTAAAGCACCAAAACAACAAGAACTGGCATTATTATTGACAACCGGAGAGCAACAAACTGTATCTTATTTATCAATGGTATTAAATGATATCGGTATGAATGCCAAAGCAATGACTGGCTATCAAGCGGGTATTAAAACCATTGGCCATCATTTAAAAAGTAAAATTGCTCAAATTAATCCTCAAACATTTGAACAAGCCTTTCAAGAAAACGATATTTTAGTAGTTGCTGGATTTCAAGGCATCAATGAACATCAGGAATTAACAACTTTAGGCAGAGGTGGTTCTGATACGACCGCTGTGGCACTTGCTGTTAGTAATCAAATACCTTGTGAAATTTATACCGACGTTGATGGTGTGTATGCCACTGACCCAAGACTTTTACCAAAGGCTAAACGACTAGACATCGTCTCATATGAAGAAATGATGGAAATGAGCGCTTTAGGTGCTGGTGTACTTGAAACAAGAAGTGTTGAATTAGCTAAAAACTATAATATCCCTTTATATTTAGGAAAAACTTTATCGAACGTGAAAGGAACATGGATTATGTCAAATGAAGAAATATTAGAGAAAAAAGCAGTTACTGGTGTGGCTTTGGATAAACATATGATGCATGTAACAATTAGTTATCCCCTACCTGACAATCAGCTACTTACCCAACTATTTACGGAACTTGAAGAAGGTGCTGTAAATGTTGATATGATTTCACAAATCGTCAACTTGGATGGGCTACAACTATCCTTCACGATTAAAGATAGTGATTTTCATCAAATTTCTATGATTCTTGAAACATTAAAGAATCAATATGAAGCATTAGCTTATAAAATCAATGAGCATTATGTCAAAATTTCATTAATTGGCTCAGGCATGCGTGATATGTCAGGTGTGGCATCAAAAGCATTTTTGACATTAATTGAAAATAATATACCTTTCTACCAAACAACAACATCTGAAATAAGTATTTCATACGTCATTGATGATTTTAATGGGCAACAAGCGGTAGAAAAACTATATGACGCATTTAACATTTAATGGTAAAATGATTGTTAAAATATTCTAAAAATTGGAAATTATTATAAAATGGAGTGACAAGTTATGACAAAGTTAGCAGTTGTGGGTGCAACAGGATTAGTAGGTACAAAAATGTTGGAGACATTAAATCGTAAAAATATTCCTTTCGATGAATTAGTATTATTTTCATCAGCACGTTCTGCAGGGCAAGAAGTTGAATTTCAAGGAAAAACATATACAGTTCAAGAATTAACTGATGCTCGTGCAAGTGAACATTTCGATTATGTATTAATGAGTGCTGGTGGCGGTACAAGCGAACACTTTGCCCCACTTTTTGAAAAAGCTGGTGCAATCGTTATAGACAATTCAAGTCAATGGCGTATGGCAGAAGATATTGATTTAATCGTTCCGGAAGTCAATGAACCTACATTTACAAGAGGTATCATTGCCAATCCAAACTGCTCTACGATTCAATCTGTTGTACCTCTAAAAGTATTGCAAGATGCTTATGGTTTAAAACGAGTGGCATATACAACATATCAAGCTGTATCAGGTTCAGGGATGAAAGGTAAGAAAGATTTAGCTGAAGGTGTAAATGGTAAAGCACCAGAAGCATATCCACATCCAATTTATAATAATGTGTTACCGCATATTGATGTGTTTTTAGAAAACGGATATACAAAAGAAGAACAAAAAATGATTGATGAGACGAGAAAAATTTTAAATGCGCCAGACTTAAAAGTAACAGCAACATGCGCACGTGTGCCTGTTCAAGATAGTCATAGTGTTGAAATTGATGTAACGCTTGACAAAGAAACAACAGCAGAAGATATTAAAGCGTTATTTGATCAAGATGACCGCGTTGTTTTAGTAGACAATCCAGAGAACAATGAATATCCAATGGCAATCAATTCTACTAATAAAGATGAAGTGTTTGTTGGCCGTATACGTAGAGATGATTCATTAGAAAATACTTTCCATGTATGGTGTACATCAGACAATTTATTAAAAGGTGCTGCATTAAATGCTGTACAAGTATTGGAACAAGTTATGCGTTTAAAAGGAGCGAATTAAAATGACACATTTATTTGAGGGTGTTGGCGTTGCACTTACAACCCCTTTTACAAATAACAAAGTTAATATTGAAGCTTTGAAAACACACGTTAATTTTTTACTAGAAAATAATGCCCAAGCAATCATCGTTAATGGAACTACTGCTGAGAGCCCTACTTTAACAACAGATGAAAAAGAACGCATTCTAAAAACAGTTATTGATCTTGTAGATAAACGTGTTCCTGTCATAGCAGGAACTGGCACTAATGATACTGAAAAGTCAATCCAAGCTTCAATCCAAGCTAAAGCCTTAGGGGCTGATGCAATTATGTTAATTACGCCCTACTACAACAAAACGAACCAACGTGGTTTAGTCAAACACTTTGAAGCGATTGCAGATGCTGTGAAATTACCAGTCGTGCTGTACAATGTTCCTTCAAGAACGAACATGACAATTGAACCAGAAACTGTAGAAATATTAAGTCAACATCCTTATATAGTTGCTTTAAAAGATGCTACGAATGATTTTGAGTATTTAGAAGAAGTGAAAAAGCGCATTGATACAAATTCATTTGCATTATATAGTGGCAATGATGACAACGTCGTCGAATACTATCAACGTGGCGGTCAAGGGGTTATCTCTGTTATTGCCAATGTCATTCCTAAAGAATTTCAAGCGTTATACGATGCTCAACAAAGTGGATTAGATATTCAAGATCAATTTAAACCAATCGGCACACTGTTATCAGCTTTATCAGTTGATATTAACCCAATTCCTATTAAAGCTCTAACAAGTTATTTAGGATTTGGAAATTATGAATTACGTCTACCATTGGTTAGCCTAGAAGATACAGATACTAAAGTGCTTCGTGAAACATATGACACATTTAAAGCGGGTGAAAATGAGTGAAAATATTACTAATTGGCTATGGCGCAATGAATCAACGCGTTGCTAGATTAGCAGAAGAAAAAGGACATGAAATCGTTGGGGTCATTGAAAATACACCGAAAGCAACAACGCCATATCAACAATATCAACATATTGCAGATGTTAAAGGTGCCGATGTTGCAATAGATTTTTCAAATCCAAATCTGCTTTTCCCTTTATTAGATGAAGATTTTCATTTGCCATTAGTTGTGGCAACAACTGGCGAGAAAGAAAAACTACTTAATAAGTTAGATGAATTGAGTCAAAATATGCCTGTGTTTTTCAGCGCGAACATGAGTTATGGCGTTCATGCATTGACTAAAATTTTAGCAGCTGCTGTTCCCCTACTTGATGATTTCGACATCGAATTGACTGAGGCACATCATAATAAAAAAGTAGATGCACCAAGTGGTACGTTAGAAAAATTGTATGATGTGATCGTATCTTTGAAAGAAAATGTAACACCTGTGTATGATAGACATGAATTAAATGAAAAACGCCAGCCACAAGATATTGGTATACATTCTATTCGTGGAGGTACGATTGTCGGTGAACATGAAGTTCTATTTGCTGGCACTGATGAAACGATTCAAATCACGCATCGTGCACAATCAAAAGATATTTTTGCGAATGGTGCAATACAAGCAGCAGAACGCTTAGTTAATAAACCAAACGGCTTTTATACGTTTGACAACTTATAAACATATTAAAGGAGATCGATTATTTTATGGTACAACATTTAACAGCTGAAGAAATTATTCAATATATAAGTGATGCTAAAAAGTCTACACCAATAAAAGTATATTTAAATGGTAATTTTGAAGGCATCACATATCCAGAAAGTTTTAAAGTATTTGGTTCAGAACAATCTAAAGTAATCTTTTGTGAAGCGGATGATTGGAAACCTTTTTACGAAGCATATGGTAGTCAATTCGAAGATATAGAAATTGAAATGGATCGTCGCAATTCTGCTATTCCATTAAAAGACTTAACAAATACGAATGCACGAATTGAACCAGGTGCGTTTATTAGAGAACAAGCCATTATTGAAGATGGTGCTGTCGTTATGATGGGCGCAACAATTAATATTGGCGCAGTCGTTGGCGAAGGTACAATGATTGATATGAATGCTACTCTCGGTGGTCGTGCTACAACTGGTAAAAATGTACATGTAGGGGCTGGCGCAGTATTAGCAGGTGTGATTGAACCCCCTAGTGCTTCACCGGTTATAATCGAGGATGATGTATTAATCGGTGCAAATGCAGTTATTTTAGAAGGTGTACGTGTTGGTAAAGGTGCTATTGTTGCAGCTGGCGCGATTGTGACACAAGATGTACCAGCTGGTGCAGTTGTTGCTGGTACACCTGCAAAAGTGATTAAGCAAGCTTCTGAAGTACAAGATACTAAAAAAGAGATTGTAGCAGCATTAAGAAAACTGAATGACTAGTGACGTCAACGTATAATAATTTCAAGGTTGAGATACGATTATGTCTCAACCTTATTGTTTAGCATTGAATAAACTTATGATCACAAATTTCGAAATACGTTACACTATTTATATAGTAATTTAACACAAAGGATTGATAATTATGAATGAATTAGAATTTGTTACGAAACATCGCCGTCATTTACATCAACATCCTGAATTAAGCTTACATGAATTTGAAACAACTGCTTATATTAAAGCGTTTTTAGATAGTTTAAATATTAAATACGATTGCCCATTGGAAACTGGCGTCATTGCATACTTAGAAGGTAATGGCTCACATACGATAGCGTATAGAGCTGATATTGATGCGTTACCTATTTTAGAGGAAAATGATGTGCCTTATCGCAGTCAATCTGATCATGTGATGCATGCTTGTGGACATGATGGTCATACAACTGCATTAATGCTTTTTGTACAACGTTGCAAAGACATGCAAGATGCAGGTCAATTACCGCAAAATGTCGTTTTCATTTTCCAACCTGCAGAAGAAACTGGTGGCGGTGCAAATCGATTAATAAAAGCCGGTGCCTTTGATAAGTATCCAATTGAAGCGGTATTTGGTATTCATGTTAACCCATTTGCTGATGAAGGCATTGCAGTGATAAGAGATGAAGAAATTACGGCCAGCGCAACAGAGTATCGCTTTTTCTTAACAGGCCTGTCAAGTCATGTTGCTGATAAAGAACAAGGTCATTCTTGTGGTGAAGCATTACAACATGTATTAACTCAAATATCACAAATTCAACAATTTCACCTTAACGGTTTGAAACGAAATATTGTTCATATTGGTCATTTTAAAGCTGGTGAAGCGATTAACACTGTACCAAGTAATGGCTATTTAGAAGGTACTATTCGTACATATGATATTGATGATTTAACAATCGTTAAAAATCAAATGCACAAGATAGCAGAAAGTGTCAAGCTTCTGTTTAATGTAGATTGTGAAGTTAAATTTGCAGAAGGTTATCCCCCTACAATCAATAGTCCGAAATTACGTACTCAAATAGAGGACGCCTTAATAAAAGCTGATTTAAATGTCTATGACAAACCAACGCCATTCTTATTTGGGGAAGATTTTAGTTTTTATGGTCAACAACTAGCTCCAGCTTACTTTGTTTTTATAGGAACACGAAATGAAGATAAAGGTTTTGTAACTGGTTTGCACACATCACATTTAAATTTTGATGAAAAAGTGTTAATAAACGTGGTTAATTTTTACGAAAATTTATTAAATAATTACAAAGAGGTGTAATACATTGACAGCAACATGGTCTGTAAATAAGAAAATATTTTTACAAAATGCAATCACAGTCAAAAACAATCAGCCATTAATGGCAGTTGTTAAAAATAATGCATATCACTATGACCTAGAATTTGCTGTAACTCAGTTTATCCATGCAGGTATAGATACATTTAGCACAACATCACTACGAGAAGCAATTCAAATTAGACAACTTGCTCCAGATGCAACAATCTTTTTAATGAATGCAGTTTACGAGTTTGATTTAGTCCGTGAACATCAAATACACATGACTTTGCCGTCGTTGACATATTACTATAACCATAAAAATGATTTAGCTGGTATTCATGTTCACTTAGAATTTGAAAATTTATTACATCGGTCTGGATTTAAAGATTTAAACGAAATTAAAGAAGTATTGAAAGATCACCATCATAATCAAAATGCAAAAATGATTATTAGTGGTTTATGGACCCATTTTGGATATGCTGATGAATTCGATGTGTCAGATTATAATGTTGAACGTTCACAATGGATGGAAATTGTTGAAGCACTTTTATCTGAAGGTTATCAGTTCGACCTAATCCATGCTCAAAATAGTGCGAGTTTTTATCGGGAAGGACAAATATTACTACCCCACCATACACATGCGCGTGTAGGTATTGCGTTATACGGTTCAAGACCATATAGTTCACTGAATCAACATGATATAGTTCAGTCATTAACTTTAAAAGCACATGTTATTCAAGTGCGCGAAGTACAAGCTGGTGATTATTGCGGTTATAGCTTTGCCTTTGAAGTGACTAAAAACAATACAAAATTAGCTGTAGTTGATATCGGTTATGGCGATGGAATTTTAAGAACTCGTGCTAAACATGAAGCACTTATCAATGGTAAACGCTACCCGATACGTGCATTAATGATGAGCCATATGTTTGTTGAAGTAGATGGCAATGTACATGCACAAGATGAAGTTATTCTTTATAATAATGATATCCGCATCGATGAATATACCTTTAAAGGTGTTGGTGCAAATTCTGAACAATTAAGTGCTATGAATCATGATTCTTTAAAAAAGGAGTACATTTCAAATGACTGTTAAATATAATCAAAATGGCGAATTAACAATGGATGGTATTAGTTTAAAAACGATTGCACAAAGCTTTGGTACACCTACCATTGTTTATGATGAACTACAAATTAGAGAACAGATGCGCCGTTACCATCGCGCATTTAAAGATAGTGGATTAAAATACAATATTTCATACGCCTCAAAGGCATTTACTTGCATTCAAATGGTCAAACTTGTAGCTGAGGAAGATTTACAGTTAGATGTTGTTTCTGAAGGTGAATTATATACAGCTTTAGAAGCAGGTTTTGAACCGAGTCGCATCCATTTCCATGGTAACAATAAAACGAAACATGAAATTAGGTATGCTTTAGAAAATAATATCGGTTATTTTGTTATAGATTCATTAGAAGAAATTGAATTAATAGACCGCTATGCTAATGATACGGTTCAAGTTGTATTACGAGTTAATCCAGGTGTTGAAGCACATACACACGAATTTATTCAAACTGGGCAAGAAGATAGTAAGTTTGGATTATCAATTCAATATGGCTTAGCTAAAAAAGCAATTGACAAAGTCCAACAATCTAAACACTTAAAATTAAAAGGTGTACATTGTCATATTGGTTCACAGATTGAAGGTACAGAAGCATTTATTGAAACTGCTAAAATTGTTTTACGTTGGCTTAAAGAGCAAGGCATTCAAGTTGAATTATTAAACCTTGGTGGTGGCTTTGGTATTAAATATGTTGAAGGTGACGAAAGTTTCCCTATCGAAAGTGGTATTAAAGATATTACAGACGCAATAAAATCCGAAATTAAAGTTCTAGGTATAGATGCACCAGAAATAGGTATTGAACCGGGACGATCAATTGTAGGTGAAGCTGGCGTTACTTTATATGAAGTTGGAACCATTAAAGAAATTCCAGAGATTAATAAATATGTTTCAATCGATGGCGGTATGAGTGATCATATCAGAACTGCACTTTATGACGCAAAGTATCAAGCATTGCTTGTTAATAGAAATGAAGAAGCAGATGACAGTGTAACTATAGCTGGAAAATTATGTGAGTCTGGTGATATCATTATTAAAGACGCTAAATTACCTTCATCAGTCAAACGTGGAGACTATCTTGCTATATTATCAACTGGTGCATATCATTACTCTATGGCATCCAATTACAATCAAATGCAAAAGCCTTCTGTGTTTTTCTTAAAAGATGGCAAAGCACGTGAAGTTATAAAGCGACAATCGTTAAGACAACTCATTATTAATGATACAAAATAAAAATAAACAAAGTAATCCCCGAAGCACAGAAAATTATACTGTGACTCGGGGAATTTTTATGCATTATAGATGACTGTAGAAAACATGCTTGGACATATACTCTAAAAAAGGAAGAACAGCACATTTTTAGTTAGAAAGTATTTATTTCTTTTTGTCATTAATCCTTTATATTTAGTTAGCCCTATTCAACTAATTTAAAGCATCATATACATACCACACTTTAAACAAGCATCATGAAATTAGATTTTATGCTTTACTTGCTTTTTCAAATAATATAAAACGATAAGAATTAACAACAAATATAATGTATAAAACAGAATTTCATCAAATCCAAAATCTTTACTTGTAATTAATACATCAATATCTTCTAATTCCATCATCTCTGCTTTAATATAATTATTAAACTTTGGCAAAGTCATTAAATGTACATTGTAAATATAGTAATAAAAGTCGATAAATATGATGTTAAAAAATATGTATGTTTTATCAATATTAGTTTTGAAAAATAGTATCCCAGAAATCATTATCGGAATCACTAATACAATCATCATTGCTGCTAAAATATTAATATTTAATCCAATTGCAGATAATACACCGAAAACTAATAAATTAGCAACTAAACTAAGGATAAGATATTTCATAAAATCACCTCGTCGTTGTACACCATAATTATATTATATAAATATATTTTTCTATTGCAAACAATGTTGGTGATATAAAAAAAGAGTTCTCAATTTGGTTGAGAAACTCATCGCGTTAAGTATTTGTAATAAGCATATAAAAACACCTTACTTCTTGGTAAGGTGTTAGTTAAAATCAATGATTCAAATCTAAGAATTATAGTTTAACAACGTTTGCAGCTTGTGGACCGCGGTCGCCTTCAACTACTTCAAACTCAACAGCTTGACCTTCTTCTAATGATTTGTAACCATCTTGGTTAATTGCTGAAAAATGTACGAATACGTCATTTTCTCCTTCAACTTCGATAAAGCCGAATCCTTTTTCAGCGTTAAACCATTTAACTGTACCTTGTTTCATAATCTGAAACCTCCAAGACTAAAATTCATTCAATATGCTTATTCGCATATTACAAAAAATACATGCAAATTTCACTCAAATATTCTTTGCAATATGGAATAATCATCTGCTTAACTTGTATTATAGTGCAGTTATTACCAAATTGCAATACAATAATAAAAAATATTCATTTAATCAATTATTGGTAGTTTATAATATACTTCATTATTTTGTAAAACAATGAAACTATAAAATATTTGTAAATCCTCTTCACAATCTTCGCAATAGTTCATGTCACAATTATTATAAAATGCATAAATATTATATTTGCCTGTGACATAGTTATCGAACTGAACTTTACATTGATTAATCAATTGTTGATAGTGCTTAAACATGTCATCAAAATCTTGATATTGATATTTTTCAACAATGTTTTCTGGCCAGTCACTGAATAACCACCATCCCTCATAATCGGCTCTAATTTTGGTAACTGTCCACATTATTAAAGACCCCTTCCATACTTCAAAAACTCTATACTTATTTTTATACCTTTATCCTCTGAAAATCAAGTTTGACGACTTGAAACAAACAAAGTAGTAACTATAGTAATTATTAGTTTTTTTAAGTAAAACTACGTATAATAACATTATGAGGTGGTAAAAATGAGACATATACATTTACAAGTATTCGGACGCGTTCAAGGCGTCGGATTTAGATATTTTACACAACGCATTGCAATGAACTATAACATTGTCGGTACTGTTCAAAATGTAGATGACTATGTAGAGATATATGCACAAGGGGATGACGCAGATATAGAGAGATTTATTCAAGGTGTAATTGAAGGTGCCTCACCAGCATCAAATGTAACAAGCCATCAACTTGAAGAGTTAGAACTAAATCAAAAATTATCGGATTTTCGATCAATATAAAATGCTAAATAAAGGAAGATGACAGTGAGATATAATATTTCTCATATATTTGGGGTGTTAGTGGGAATTCCTGTAGCGTTTTTAACAAGCATATTTGGGATGATTGCACTTGATGTATCTTTTTTAATTGATATGTCTATTGGTATTGTTGGCTTTTTAATGACATACCTACCGATACAAAAACTCACTTCACGCAAATATTTAAACGAAATTGGTTTGACTAGAAAAGACTATCGCTATATTCGAAATCAGTTAAATCATACACACCAAAAACTTAGAGGTATTTTAAAAACGTATGTCAATATAAGATCAATTAAAGATTTTAGGCAGATTAATGATATATACCAAATTTCACGTTCTATTTATACGACAGTTAGACAGAGACCTGCATCATTTTATAAAGTTGAAGGCTTTTTTTATTCTCATATTGATAATGCTTTAAATTTGGTTGATGCATATACACGTCTAGCAAAAATGCCCAAAAAATCAATTAATGAACAGCAAAAGTTAGAACAAACACGAATTACTTTGGATGAGGTCAAACGAACATTAATCGCTGATTTAAAGCGTCTCAACGAAGATGATTATGAACGTTTAGATATTGAAATGGAATTAAATAAGTTACATCAAAAACATCATCAAGATTGATGTAAAATAGCAACTATTGGAGAGATGATTGATGACTGAAAATAAAAGTTTCAAAGAAAGCCATCCACTAGATGATTTTATAAGCGATAAAGAATTATCGAATACTACTATTCAAAAAGAAAAGTTAACAATTGAACAACAAAAACAGGTAGACACAATCAGTAAACAAATTAACCCTTTAGACAATGAAGGTTTATTAGCGTTTGGTTCTGATTTACAGAAACAAATGTCTCAATTTTCACATCAAATGTTGGATGAAGTACAAAGTAAAGATGTTGGTCCTATTGGAGATACTTTGTCAGATCTAATGTCAAAACTAAAGTCAGTTAATCCAAATGAGTTAAATACTGATAAACCATCTATGTTAAAAAGAATTTTTAGCAGAGCAAAGTCGTCTATCAATGAAATCTTTTCAAGAATGCAATCAGTTAGTGCTCAAGTCGATCGCATAACGATTCAACTGCAGAAACATCAAACACATTTAACAAGAGATATTGAATTATTAGATACGCTATATGATAAAAACAAACAATACTTTGATGACTTATCATTGCATATCATTGCTGCACAGCAAAAAAAGTTGCAATTAGAAAATGAAAAGCTACCACAATTGCAACAGCAAGCGCAGCAATCCACTAATCAAATGGATATTCAACAAGTTGCAGATATGCAGCAATTTATAGATAGACTAGATAAACGCATATATGACTTACAGCTTTCAAGACAAATAGCTTTGCAAACTGCGCCACAAATTCGTATGATTCAAAATGTTAATCAAGCACTTGCCGAGAAGATACAAAGTTCAATTTTGACAAGTATTCCACTATGGAAAAATCAAATGGCCATTGCGCTTACATTAATGAGACAGCGTAATGCAGTTGCTGCACAACGAGCTGTCACTGATACAACTAATGATTTATTAACAGCAAATGCTGAAATGTTGAAACAAAATGCGATTGAAACTGCAACAGAAAATGAGCGTGGCATTGTTGATCTTGATACATTGAAACGTACACAGCGTAACATTATTGAGACAATTGAAGAAACATTAATTATTCAACAACACGGTCGCGAAGAACGACAATTAGCTGAAAAAGAATTACAACAATTAGAACAAGATTTAAAGTCACATTTAGTGAACATCAAAGGACCGAATAAACAATCATAAATTACGAATTAGATATAACAAAAAAGAGCTTGGGACATTAAGTTCCTTAAAGTTCTTAGGCAATGTAAAAAAGCTGATTTCTATTATTTATTTGATAGAAATCAGCTTTTTTGATATGTATTTTATAATGTACAGCTCGTTGAGCTGCTATTTTCCTTATATTAAGTGCCATTAATACAAAACCTAGCTCTCGTTTAACTTTATTTATTCCCGAACTGACATTCGAGTGAAACCCAAAATAGCCTTCATAAATCCAAAAACAGGCTCTACATCAATTTTTCTTTGACTATAGATTTTTTCGTTTCTGGTTCAGAAAGCTTTTGATTAATTTGGGCTTTAAAGTATTCCCAATTATAATTCTTCATAATTTTCTTATTGGATTTCGAATTTGGCTTCATGCATTGATGTCTCAAAGAACATGATGAACAGTCATCACATTCATATAGCTTGAAGTCACGTTTAAAACTATATCTATCATTACGGTATGCATATCTTTTAAAACCTATTCTTTTGTTATTAGGACATATAAATTCATCGAATTCGCTATCAGATATCGTTTCAACAATTTCATTAACATATCGCGTATTATCATTTTGAGGAATTCTAACAGAAGTTTCTATTGGTAGTGTAAGTTGGGTCATGTTATAATTTTTATACATAAGGCACCTCGTTAATTTAGTTTAGTAGTATTTATTAAATTATACGAAGGGATCCAACACAGAAAATTTATTTTATTGAATTTTACATTTATGTGCAAGTTGGGCAAAGTGTCTTATTTTTTTAAAGTATTTCAAAGTAAAATTACACGTTAATACGTAGTATTAATGGCGAGACTCCTGAGGGAGCAGTGCCAGTCGAAGACCGAGGCTGAGACGGCACCCTAGGAAAGCGAAGCCATTCAATACGAAGTATTGTATAAATAGAGAACAGCAGTAAGATATTTTCTAATTGAAAATTATCTTACTGCTGTTTTTTTAGGGATTTATGTCCCAACCTCTTTTATATTATTCGTTATTCCTGTTGATATTTAATTGGATCTTGTTTTACAAATATGCCGACTAGATAGCCTAATATCGTTGCAATAATTGCTACTGGGAACCACTCTAAAGAATACGCTCTTAGAGGCAATGATTCTATAAAGTTAATTTTCAGCCAACCTAACTTACTAATAACACTGAAAATCGACAATATAAATACGATAATAACTGGAATTTGTTGTGAAATGCGTTTTGTCGGTATGAATTTGGCAATTAAAATTAATAATACAACAGTTATTGCTACTGGGTATACAATGCTTAATACCGGAATTGACATTGAGATAACAGCATTTAAACCTTGGTTAGCAATAATAAAACTCATTAAAATGAAAACTAATACAAATGCTTTGTATGATACTTTAGGTACGATTCTATGGAAATATTCAGAAACTGCAACAATAAGCCCGCATGCTGTAGTTAGACATGCCAGCGCCACAATGATGCCCAATAAATATTTTCCGAATGAACCAAATCCTGTTGAAGCCATTGTCGTTAATAAATATGTCCCAATGTTTCGATCTTTGGATTTCAATTGATCTAACGTCATGTCACTTACTGGCATATGATTACCAATATAACCTAATGAAATATATATGAAAATTAAAGCTACGGCTGCAATTAAACCAGCAGTCAAAGTTTGTTTGAATATTTGATTTGTTTTAGTAATGCCTGTTAGTTTTACTGCATTAACAACAATCATTGAAAAAGCAATTGCTGCAATGGCATCCATTGTTAAATAGCCTTGTGTAAAGCCTTCAGCAAAACTTGAAAAATTAGAATGATATAGTGCTTCATTGCCCTTTCCAGCACTATTACCGCTAAAGTCTAAGTATCCTTTAATAATCATCGCTAAAATAGTAATCAATAATAATGGTGTTAATAATGAACCAATACGATCGATTAACTTAGATGGATTTAAACAAATATACAAAACGACTATGAAGTAGATAATCGTAAATATAAATAAAGCGATACTACTATTGCTATGTATAATTGGTGTAATTGTCATTTCAAAAGATGTAGATGCAGTTCTAGGTATTGCAAAAAGTGGTCCTATAGTCAAATAAATGATGATTAAGAACAATATTGAAAATTTAGGTGAAATTTTATTTAATGCGCCAATATATCCTTCTTTATCAAGTGCACCTACAATCACACCTAATAATGGTAAACCAATCCCAGTTAGAACAAACGCTAAAATGGCGGGCCAGAAAAATTGACCACTATCCAATCCGAGATTAGGAGGAAAAATTAGATTGCCTGCGCCAAAAAACATAGCGAAGAGCGTAAACCCAATGACCCATGTATTTTTATTCATAGAGTTACTCCTTTTTTTAAAACACGAAATAATTTACAAGTAAATATTTTAGCACAAAAAATAATAAAGAGTCTATATGAAATATGTTGTACATAGCAGAAACAAAACACATGTGTTGTTTAAATCAAATTATGTCAGAAAATAAAATTCTTCAAATCCACTTTTTAAATAGTAACTGATGACTTTTATTCACAATTTCATATAAACTCATATTTTAAATTTATTTATAAAGATTTAAGTAGTAATTTTTTTAATAATGGAGAGAGATGTCCAGGTAAATGCGCAACACCTTCAACGAAAATAGCATATTGACCATAAATATTATGAATTGTTTGTTCAACATCTTCAGTTATTGGATCTTGACTCAAAAATACATTAAATACTTCAATACCAAATTTACGTGACATTTCTACAGCTTCATACGTATCAATAATACCATCTTGACTATAATTAAATGCAGACGGTTCGCCGTCTGAAAATACGATTAAAAATCGTTGATGTTGATTTCGACGCATTAATCGTTCACTTGCAACTCTAATAGCAACACCATCACGATTATCATCTTGAGGTTCAAGTGCCATAATACGTGGGCCATCTTTTTCAAAGGTTGAGTAATCATAGTTAATAATTTCATTAATGATATTTGGTTGTGCATGCTCGTCTGAATCAAAGGCATCCTCACTGAATGATAAAATTTCATGTTTAATGTTCAATGCTTTTAACGTCTCGTGGAATAACACTACACCTTTCTTCGTTTCAGCCATTTTATCATGCATACTTGCTGACGCATCAATTAACAATGTAAATGTCGCATCAAATGATTTACTTAAATCTTGTTTTTTGTAAAACAATTTATATTGATCGTCGATAAACCAATTAATTAAATCCTTTTGTAATCGCCCTTTTGTTAAATTAAAACGTGCATCTCGTTGTTCTCGTTCAATCGTTTTCTTTATAATTTGAATTAAGTCTTTGATTTCATATTGTACGTCTTGTTTCGATTCTTGATATTCTAAAACATATTGTGGCTCAATTTCAGGAATTTGCCATTTTATTTCTACATTTTTGTTCACACCATCAAGTTGAAATGCTTGGCTTTGACCAACAGCATCGCCTTCTTCACGATTTAGCGTATCGTTTGATCCTTTGCCCTTTTTGGTCATCATATCAGTCATATCATCTGTAGCATCGCCTTCACGTGCTTCATCATTACCTAATGTTTCACTATTTTGTCCTTCGTGAAGCTCCATTTCTAAATAGGCGCCACCTTTTGACTCACTATCTGCAGATTTAGAGTCAGCTTTTTCACTTTCGTTATCATCATCTTCTGAAGTATCATCTTGCCCATCGACTTGACTTGCATCAGTTCTCTTTAAATCATCAAACTCTGGACTAGCTAATGTATTATATAGTGTTTTAGGTAAGTAATAATATTCGTTTAGCATATCTTCTTTTAAAATATCATCTACTTGATACATAATTCTTTGAGCCAGATACATATTATCTTCAGAATTTTGATTTTGGAAAAAATTAGGTAAATATAAGAACATATTTACTAAAATATCATCTAAATCTGAATGTATAGATGGTATATCAAAGAAATCTTGGCTTAAAAATGCATGTTCTAAATACAAAAATAATAAATCTGTATATTGTGTTTTAGTACGATACACTTTAATTTGAGATTCCGTATATGATATACGTGTATCTAAGCGAAGATCAATTAATTTAGCAGTACTTGGGCGCTCAACTTTAATAGAATTTAATACGCGCATATCTTCTAATAATTTAAAAAGTTGTTGATAAAATTTAGGGTGTTTAAAAGTTTTATCTTGTACTACTTCATTTACAATTTGTACATCCATCATATGATAACCGTAAGCAGCTAACATAACATCTGTTTTTAAACCAGCCATTTCGATATGGCTTGGTCGATGTGACCAAAACCAACTCGTAATCAAAACATTTTGAACAGGATTATAGTAAGGGAATTTTTGGATTTTAACTTGTGTTTGTTCATTTTTTAATAAGAGTCGAGCTAAGTCTTGCAACATCATTACTTGCTTGGCATCTAACTGTTCGTCATTAAATTTTATGAAACGATCACTCATGTTTTATCCCTCTTTAAAAGTTTAGTTCTACAGCATTATATATTGCTTGTTGTTCACGTTCATCTTCCAATTTATCAATAATTGTACGTTTAATTGCACGTTCAACTGGCATTACAGTGATTAAATCACACAAGTCTAATAATGCACGGATACTAGCGGCTTCTTCAGAAATTTGTCCCTGCTTAGACATAGTACGTAAATCTTCATTAAACTTAATAATTTGTTCGATTTGTTTATCATCTTGTAATAAACTTTGCTCTTTAATCACATTTTTTAAAATGTCCCCATCAATATAATCAACGTGAATAACAACAAAGCGATTTTTTAGTGCTTCATTCATTGGCAAAGTACCAACATAACCTTCATTTATCGCTGCTATAACGTTAAATCCTGGTACAGCTTTGATTACTTCACCAGTGTATGGATTCGTAATTTGACGACGATAATCTAAGACCCCATTTAATACAGGCAATGTTTCAGGTTTAGCCATATTTATTTCATCAATATATAAAATATGCCCCTCTTTCATAGCTTTAATAACTGGACCATCTACAAAGACAATTTCTTGTTGACCTTCCGCATTTGTTTTAATTGTTTTAAAGCCTAATAAGCTTTCTGTATCTAAATCAACAGAACAATTGACTTGATGCATGGGTGTATCAACAACTTCACTTAATGTTTCTGCCAACTTTGTTTTCCCTGAACCTGTTGGACCTTTAAGTAAAATATTTTTATTTAAATCAAATAATGCCTTCGCATCATTGAAAACTGTTGAATCTGAATTCTTATAATGTTTTAGTGCCATTTTAAAACGTTCTCCTTTAAATAAATTAAAAAACTAAGACATGGAATAAGTTCTCCAAATGCCTTAGTTTACTATTCTATTCTGATATAAAACGCAATGCTTAGTATGCGAATTGTTTATATTTTACCAAATTTACTAATTGAAAATCTCATATTAGGCTTCATTTCAATAATTATGCGTTTAAACTTCTTTGAAATATGTTTTATAGTAACCGCCAACTAATCCAGAATTATCTATTATTTGATAATATTCTTCAGTTTCGTTGATAACATCATATTGTTTGCCAACCGTTAACATGTCAGAAACTGTAAATTTCTTTGCATCTGTATTAATGACTTCTACTTTCTTGATTGGTGTACGTTCTTTCCAAGTTTCATGTAACATAAATTTTGTCCTCGCTATCGTAAAAAAATTATTTTTGTAAAGTGAATATAAACGATAATCCACTGTTTTCAGTAATTCTAATTGATTCAATATCATCTTGCTCAAGCGTTTGATATGGTATTTCCACTTCATCTAAGCGCGATTTCGCTTGATTAAAGAAATCTGCATCTTTCGTTTCAAACTCAACTTGATCGACTGCGCCATATTCCGGCATTGTCATTTCGGTTTCTACAGGCATTAAATGTATTTCGCCACCTAGACCACCCGTTCCAACTTTGAATACTTGGACATGATAGTCAGCATTGTCGAAGGGTTGGTATTCTGCAAATACTTCAAGTCCGAATATATTTGTTAAAATTTGACCTGTAATATCTACATGATTCACTTTAAGAATCACTGGTCCTAAACCTTGCACTTGATGTAACGGATTGACCGCACTCTCAAAAGAAGGCATACCTAAACCAACGCCATAATTATTCTCGTTTGAATATATTGAGAAAATATGACCATTGTTATCTTCGAGACTGAAATATTTATTGCCATTTAATTCTTTAACTGTTGTAAATGGAATATCCTTATTCGATAATATTTCCGCATACTCCTCTAAACCTGAGTCAGTTGGTGTACGTAATCCAATACCCACAAAGTGAGATTCTTCTAATTGCTCACTTGGAACTTGTATAAATTGAAGTCTTGTTCCTGGGCTTATATCTGCATCGCCGAAACGAATTGAGTTTTCAAGAAGTTCTTCATAATTTAATCCTAATATGTCAACCATGAAATGTTTTGTCTGTTCTATATTTGTTGTACCTAATGTTATACTTCTAAGTCCACACATTATAGCCACCTCTATCTTTATCTTTACTATTATATTATAACTTATTTTAATCATAAATTATAGAATATCGGTCAGTTGATTTTGATTATAGATTAATATGTGAAAAATGTATTTCTTTAAAAGAACTATTTCATTTAAATAGGTAACATAATATTGTTATGGTTGCTATTGAGTGTGTCATTAATGAATATCTGTATATAGCAATTGAATATTTCGTTTTTTGTAGGACATGAAAAACATATATATGTCGTGTCCATAAAGCGAATTTACATCATGTTCAGATGATTTTAAATTAACTAAAGGCGCTTATAGAATTCATATATTTCATCGTTTGTTATTATCTAAAATGCATTCATTAGCATATTGAAACACGCTATTCTACCTATATTTCTATTGTGAGTCTATTTCAATAGAAATGATATATTTTTTAAGTAGTCAAAATTAAACCCACATTTTAATACGAATCATTATAAAAATAAAGTACAGCAGTAAGATATTTCGACTAGGAAATAATCTTACTGCTGTTTGTTATTGATTTAATCCCGCTTTTAGGAATAGTAAACTATTTTGTGTTGTGGATTAAGATTCTAATAATAAGTCTTCTGGGTTTTCAATTAATTCTTTAATTGTTTTTAAGAATCCAACTGCTTCTTTACCGTCAATAATTCTATGATCATAGCTTAATGCAATATACATCATTGGACGATTTTCGATTGTATCTTGATCAATCGCAATTGGTCTTGTAATAATTGAATGCATGCCTAAGATTGCAGCTTGATTACCATTGATAATTGGCGTACTCATCATTGATCCAAAAATACCGCCATTTGTAATCGTAAATGAACCATTAACCATATCATCTAAGCCAAGTTTTTTCTCTCGTGCTTTAACTGCTAAATTAGCAATTTCTGCTTCGATTTCTGCAAAATTCTTTTTATCACAATCTCTTACAAATGGTACTAATAATCC
Source organism: Staphylococcus sp. T93 (assembly GCF_016743875.1). Classification (NCBI taxonomy): domain Bacteria; kingdom Bacillati; phylum Bacillota; class Bacilli; order Caryophanales; family Staphylococcaceae; genus Staphylococcus; species Staphylococcus sp. T93. The sequence goes on from NZ_CP068247.1 coordinate 867,368, forward strand.
ATCATCTGTAGAAACAGCTACACCAATATCATAATATTGTTTCGTAATCATGTCGTCGCCGTCGATTTCTGCATTAACTTCTGGATACTTTTTCAAAGCTGCTACAGAAGCTTTAGTAAAGAATGACATAAATCCTAATTTAGTACCATCATGATCTTTCATAAATTGTTCTTTCTTACGTTTACGCAATTCCATAACATTTGTCATGTCAACTTCGTTAAATGTTGTTAACATAGCTGTATTATTAGATACCTCTAATAATTTTTTGGCAGCTGTTTTCTTTCTACGTGACATTTTTTCACGAATCACTGGTTTTGTAGGATATTGATTGTATTTTTTCTCTTCTTTTGCAGATGCTTGTTGTGTTGTTTGTGTTGATGCCGGTGCCTGTTGTTTCTTATCAATATCTTCTTTACGAACCACATCATTTGTTTTCGGACTTACTTCAGCAAGATTCACACCATTTTCACGAGCATATCGACGCGCAGAAGGCGTAGCATTAATACGTTGCTGATTGTCATCATTTGCTTGATTTACTTCAGCTTTATCTACCGAATTATTTGTTGTTTCTTCTTTTTTATTATTTGTTTCTTCATTTTGTTGTGGAGTATTGTCGTTACTATTTTCTTTAGAAGCATTGCCACTACCTTCGCCGATGATAGCAATTGCTTGTCCAACTTCTACAGTGTCGCCTTCACTTGCAAGTTGTTCAGATAATACACCTGCTTCTTCAGATACAACTTCGACATTAACTTTATCAGTTTCTAATTCAAGAATAGCTTCACCTTTTTCTACGCTATCCCCTACGTTTTTCAACCATTCTGCAATGGTACCTTCTGTAATAGATTCTGCTAATTCTGGAACTTTAACCTCTGGCATGACTTATTTCCCCCTAGTTATTTTTTAATGCATTTTCTATAATTTTATTTTGAACAAGTTTATGAATTTCTCCATCGCCTTCAGCTGGAGCAGCCCTTTGAATTCTGCCATGATAACTTAAATCATATTTATCTGCAACTAGCACTTTAACATATGGATAGACATATAACCATGCACCTTGATTTTTAGGTTCTTCTTGTACCCATGACACTTCTTCAAGGTTTGGCAATTGTGCTAGTAATGCTTCAATCTCTTCCTCTGGGAATGGATACAATCTTTCAATCGCAACGAGTAATACTGATTCGTCTGGATTTTTAGCTAATGCTTCTTTTAAATCAATGAACATTTTACCAGTTGCCAAAATAACTTTTGTAACCTTATCCGCTTGATATGATTCTGTCAAAATTGGCTCAAATCCACCAGAAGTAAATTCATCAATTGGTTTTGCAACTGTTTTATTTCTCAGTAAGCTTTTTGGTGACATAACAACCAATGGTCGCATTTGTTCAGAATCTAAACTAGCCGCTTGTGCACGCAATAAGTGGAAATAATTACTTGAACTAGATAAGTTGACAACTGTGCAATTATTTTCAGCAGCTAATTGTAAAAATCGCTCTAATCTTGCTGATGAATGTTCAGGCCCTTGACCCTCATATGCATGAGGTAAGAATAATGTTAATCCTGAACGTTCTCCCCATTTTGAGCGAGAACTGAATAAGAAGTTGTCAAAAATCATTTGTGACATATTTGCAAAATCACCATATTGTGCTTCCCAAATATTGAAGCTTTTTTTGTTTTCCACATTATAGCCGTATTCAAAACCAACTACTGCTGCTTCTGAAAGCGGAGAATTGTGTATATCAAATGTCGCTTTTTGATCAGGAACATGATGTAAAGGTGTATATGTTTCACCTGTTTGCTCATCATGTAACACGGCATGCCTATGACTGAATGTACCACGTTCACTATCTTGACCAGTTAAGCGAATCGGTGTACCATCTTGTAAAATTGTCGCAAATGCAAGTTGTTCTGCTTGTGCCCAATTAACTAAACCATCTTCTTTATTAAACGGCTCATGACGCTTCTCAAGAACTTTGTTTAACTTTTTCAAAATGTTAAAGCCATCCGGATATGTTAACAATGCATCATTTATTTCTTTCAAGTGATCAAAAGTAAATGATTGTTCGTCTGCTTGTAACGGTAATGCAAGATCTGCAGGCTTTTCCATATCTGGATTATCCATTTTATCAGCTTTATTAATTTTATCATGAGCTTGTCTTAGTTCCTTTTGGACTTGTTCTATAAATGAATGCATTTCATCTTCTGAAATGACACCTTCATTAACAAGCTTTTTACCAAACACATATTCAACAGAGTCATGTTTGCGAATATTCTGATAAGGAACTGGATTAGTAATTGATGGTTCATCCATTTCGTTATGTCCGAAACGACGATAACCTACTAAATCAATAACGACGTCTTTATGAAACTCTTTTCTAAATTCCATTGCAATATCAATTGCTTCAATAGTAGCTTCAACGTCATCTGCATTGACATGGAATATTGGCACATCATAACCTTTGGCCACATCTGTAGAATAAGTTGTTGAACGTGCATCAATTGGTTCTGTAGTAAATCCAATTCTATTGTTAGTAATAATATGCAATGAACCACCCGTAGAATAGCCTTTCAAGTTTCCTAAGTTCATTGTTTCGAAGTTAATTCCTTGACCAGGATAAGCAGCATCGCCATGTATAATAATTGGCATTGCTTTATGATGATCAGTCGTCGGAGCCCCAGCTCGTTGTGTATCATCTTGTGCTGCTCTCGTACGCCCCTCAACAACAGGTGCAACAATTTCCAAGTGACTTGGATTGTTAGCCAGTGCAATACGCTGCATTGTACCGTATGAATCAGTAGTTTTAATGCCACCAAGGTGATATTTCACATCACCAGTCCATCCAGCAGTTAACTGCAAGCTACCATCTTCAGGTAAGAATTTCATTGGATCTGTATGCATAAATTCTGAAATCATCATTTCGTACGGTTTTTCTAAGACATGCGTTAAAACGTTTAAACGTCCACGGTGAGCCATGCCTATTTGTATATTTTTAATACCTTCTTTCGCAGCAATCGTAATAGTACGTTGTAACATCGGTACAAGTGCGTCTACCCCTTCAATTGAAAAACGCTTTGCACCAACGAAGTTTTTATGAAGATATTTTTCAAACCCTTCAACATACGCTAATTGTTTGAATAGTGCCCTTTTTTCGTTATTATTTAACGTTACTTTATATGGCGTTTCAATTCTTCTTTTTAACCAACCACGTTCGGTATTGTTATTAATATGTGTATACTCAAATGCAATTGGTCCTTTGTAACGTTTTTCCATTCTTAAAATTGCTTCATAAGCATTATCATAAATGTCGGCAAAGTGATCTGAAACAATTCCTGCTGATATACCTTCCAAAGTCTGTTGATCTAAATCAAAGTCTTCAATCTCTAATTTAGGTACATGTTTCCTTTTTGGAGGATTTACAGGATAAATATCGGCTTTAAGATGCCCGTATTGGCGAATATTATCAATTAAACGCATGACACGCTTAATTGTGCCGTCGCTATTTTGACTACTTGTACTTTTTAAAGCTGGTACAATTGAGTCATCATTCTTAATTGTGCTGAATAAGACTTGTAAATCTTCTGGTACAGATGATGGATCTTGTAAAAAGTCATCATATAGATCTAACATTAGACCTAAATTCGCACCGAAGTTTACAGGAGCCTCTGAAACTTCTTTTCTTTCGTTAGTCATTTTACACCCTCCACAAAAATGTTGAAACGCTTACAATGTAATAATATCACTATTTAGTTATTTGTTAAAGTAGATTTACCTATTTATCTGCTAAAAAGAAGAATCAACAAAAGCGTTGATTCTTCTAGGTTTATAGATGTATTTTATTGTAAATTTTGGGAGTACAACAGAAATGATAAAGAACCACTGTTTATTTGTTTTATAGTTGTTCTTATACATTAGTCACAGCTAATGTGTACTTAAAAAATTGATCCTATGACTTTGATTGACGTCTCAGTCATGATTAAAATATGATTTTAAACGTTGTTCCTTTGTTAATTTCACTTTTAATTTTAATCGATCCTCCGTTTAATTGAATGATTTTTTGAGCAATAGATAATCCGAGTCCATTACCGCCTTGACTTCTTGAACGAGATTTATCCACTCGATAAAAGCGATCAAAAATGAAATCTTGATCTTCCTCTGGAATACCAATTCCATGATCTGTAATTTCAATTATTTTTTGCTTATTTTTTAACCTTGTCTTAACTTTAATTTTCTTATTCTTCACATCATATTTGATTGCATTATCAATAAAGATTAAAAATAATTGTTCGAATTGATGAGGTTTCATTTTAATTTCTAGATTTTTAGATGTCAGATCCGTATCAAATTGATAATCAGGATGCAATTGTTTTAATGAGTGTATTCGCGAGCGAATTTCATCATTAATATGCACGGTCTGTGCTTCAGAAGAAATGTCATTTACATCTCCTTTAGTCAATTCAAGTAATTCTTCGACTAATTTTATGATACGATTCATTTCTTCAATAGAAATATTTAACGATTCTTCTAATACTGCTGGGTCTTTTTTTCCCCATCGCTGAATCAAATTTAAATGACCTTGAATAATTTGTAATGGTGTTCGTAATTCATGTGACGCATCTTCAACAAATTGTCTTTGTTGATTAAATGATTCTTCAATTTGGCTCATCATCTCATTAAACGTATTTGCTAAATTATCTATTTCTTCATAATTTGTATTTAATTGCAATTTATTTTGAAAACCATCTCGTCGAATCTCAATCATTTTATTTGATAAACTGACAAGCGGTTTAGTAATTTGTGTTGAAAATACATAACTGATTGTGGCAGTTATAATTGTTGCAATCACTCCAAATGCCAGCGCAATGATATACAATGATTTTACGATGTTATCATAATTTTCTAGTGAATGAATTAACAAGCTATACCCTTTGAAATCTTGCGTTGTAATTGGTTCTTTAATAATTAAATATTCAATGCCTTTATAGCGTTTTTTTATTACGCGGTCAAAATAACGGTGTTCATAACCTGGTTCAACTCTCACTGTGTTATCATTCGATGTCTCAAATAATTTATTATTATGCTCATCATAAATAATTATCTCTTGAAAATTACCTAAAGATGCATTCAAGTCTAATGCAGATATATCTTTAACAGGCTTAGAATGAAATAAATTATTAATATCGCTTGAGCTTCGTTCTGCATCATCAAGCTCACTATTATGCAGTGTATCTTTCAAGAAAAAAATAATAATTAAACAAAACAAAAATATCGTGACAAACGTAATCATCGTGGTAACAATAATCCAGTTATTGCGCAATTTACGTTTTGTCATCGTATCACATACCCAACGCCACGAACTGTTTCAATCATTTTGTCACGATCGTATGGTTTTAACTTGTTTCGTAAATATCTTATATAAACATCTACGACATTTGTTTCTACTTCACTATTATAACCCCATACATGATTTAAAATTTGTTCCCGTTGCATAACATGGTTTTTATTTTCAGCTAGAAGATATAGTAAATCATACTCTGTTTTTGTTAATTCAATTTCTGCGCCATTTACCGTCACTTTAAAAGCGTTCTTATCAATTGTAATACCGTTGACATCGATAATATCCTTTTGTGGCTGACGACGTAAAATTGCACGAATTCTTGCTAAAAGTTCTTCAATATCAAACGGCTTAACTATATAATCGTCTGCACCGTAATCAAGCCCAGCAACTTTGTCATACGTATCACTTTTCGCTGTAATTATAATGATAGGTGTAGATTGTTGTTGTCTAATTTTGCGACAAATTTCTAAGCCATTAATTGACGGCAACATTAAATCTAATATGATTAAATCATAGTAATGGCTAAGCGCTTTATCTAAACCGTCTTGTCCATCATACTCTGTGTCCACATTGTAATTTTCATGTGTGAGTTCCAATTCAAGAAATCTTGCTAAGTTTTGTTCATCTTCTACTATTAAAATTTGCGTCATTTGTACACCTCATATTACGACTTTTTCTAATAAGGTAATATATTTTAAATTTTGTATTTTTCTATACAATAGTTGCTTTTTAAATTAGTTTGTTTACGTTTAAATTTTATCACAAATCAATAACCATGTTTTAAATTTTTCAAGCTACAATCATTAATTATTTATTAACTCAAATATTTAATAATCAGTTAATGGCATTCTGTTAATTCTGATTGCAGTACTTAAATATAGAATACTGTAACACAAGGCCTTACCGCAATATTAATTGTTGTCATATACTGACTTTTCACTATTGTAAAATGAATAGTTATTATCTTTATTTTCACAAAATGACCGTAGTTTAAACATTTCACACATCATTTCAATGTGCGATTTTGAACTTGGAAGTAACATTTCATAATGTATGAATTCAAAAGGAGTATGTAAACAATATAATGTTTAAACCTCATCACTTTTAAATATTCTAATTCTAATGAGAAATACAAATTTTTTTATTTTCTAAAATAGCGTAATCATGCGTTTTATTTACTATTCTTAAAAAATATTCAAAAAAAGTTTTAGTTTCTAATTGACAATGATTCTCACTAATGTATAATAGTAGTTGAAAATGATTATCAATACCACATAGAACATCCCCCCCACAACGTTTCGTTCTTGTTGGATTGGTCATTTTCAAATATTCCCCTTTTATATGCCCGTAAAAGACAATATACGTTATAACAACGTTTTATAAAAGCAGTAAACCCTTACGACACTTTAGGTTTACTGCTTTTGTTTTTTTACTATTTAATTTATTAATTTATTTCTAAGTAATAACGTTGATAAAATAATGCAAAATAATCCACCAATAATGCCGGCAATAATATCTGTTGGATAATGTACACCTAGATATACACGTGATATGGAAATCAATAAAATCATAGCTGCACATAACCCTATAAGAATACCTTTTGAATTACCTTGATTTAATCGATTTAATAGATAGATACCACTTCCAAAATATGCAGTTGATCCCATAGCATGACCGCTAGGAAAACTAAATCCTGTTATATCAATTAAACGCAGCAATGTAGGTCTTTCTCTATCGAATATATTTTTTAATGCTGGATTCAAAATTCCAGATAATGCCATTGTTAATGCAAAAAATAATGCTTCAATTTTGTGGCGCTTTAACATGAGATATGCCACAAGAAGTAATGAAATACATAACATTGCCCAGACTTCACCTACTTTAGTAGCCCCAAGCATGATAGATGTCGTAATAAAGCTCTCTGATGAATATACAAACTCATAAACTTCATTATCAATCCATTTCCCAAGTCTTGATTCGTGGAAAAACGCGATAATTCCAAAAACCAATGTAAAAACGATGAGCAAAGAGATACGTTTCCATTGACTCATAAAGCATTACCCCCCATTAATTCAATGCGTCTTTAATCATCTTATCAAATAAAGCTTCTTTCGTATAACTTTGTTCATACGATTTCATATTATTGATAATTCGAGTTCTTTCCTGTTCCATTTCATTTAGTTCTTGTAATAAAATTTGTGCTGTTAATTGTTCTTCATCAATCGCTTTAGCATATCCTTTATCAGCAAAATGATTTGCATTGTCAATTTGGTCGCCTCGGGATTGATCTAAACCTAATGGTACTAATAACATTGGTATACGTAATGTTAAGAACTCATAAATCGCATTTGATCCAGCTCTACTTATTACTGTATCCGTAATTGCTAATAAATCTGTTAAATCCTCTTTAACAAATTCATATTGTATATATCCTGATTTTTTAACTTGAGCATCTTTTAATCCTTTACCAGTTAAATGTATCACTTGATATTGTTGTAATAATGCATCTAAGTTTTCGCGAATAATGCTATTTAATTTTTTACTTCCTAAGCTTCCACCCATAACGAGTAAAACTTTTTTATTTTCATTAAAGCCTGTTAATTGATAACCATTATGTGCATTACCATTTTTTAAATCTTCTCGAATTGTTGCTCCAATAAAATCAGCTTTCTCTTTAGGTAAGTAGTTTAGCGTTTCTTCAAATGTTGTATATATTTTCTTGGCAAATTTAAGTGCTATCTTATTCGCTAATCCTGGTGTTAAGTCAGATTCATGAATAATAGTTGGTATATTTAATGATTTGGCTGCAATAACAACAGGCACAGATACAAATCCACCTTTTGAAAATAATAGATCAGGTTTTTCTTTTTTCAAAACTTTACGAGCATCAAGAATACCTTTCAATACTTTAAATACGTCTTTGGCATTTTCTAAAGAAATATATCTTCTTAATTTACCACTCGAAATAGGATAATACTTAATTTCTGGTAGTTGTGATTCAATCATTTCTCTTTCAATACCATTTTTAGAACCAATATAAAGCGCTTCATAACCTTGTGATAATGCAGTTGGAATTAAACTTAAATTTACTGATACGTGTCCAACTGTTCCCCCTCCGGTAAATGCGATTTTCGTCATTAATATTACCTCTATTCTTTTAAATTTTTATAATATGCATAAAATGGTTCACCTTTATCATATGGCGGATATTCCATTAATTGTTCACCGACCTTATGAAATCCAAATTTGGCAAATAAACCTTGTGCAGGTTTGTTTAACGCAAAGGTGTCCGTTAAAATAACTTCTGCACCACGTGCTTTAACTACATCAATAACATAATTGAATAATTCTGTAGCAGCTCCTTTATATTCTTTCGAACCAGTTAATCGATGAATAACAAAGGCGCCTTCTCTATTTACTGGCCAGTCAATGTCATCATACCATTCTGCTTGGTCTTGGTCGACAACAATAAAGCCATAAATTTTGTCATTTTCCTCTAATACGTACAAATAATCTTTAGCAATATCTTCTTCAAAATGTTCTAAAAGTGGGTACTGATCGTCCCATTGCTCGTTGTCGTGTTCTTTCATTAATTCTTTTGCTTCTTCTACTAGATTTAAGATTTGATCTAAATCTGACATTTTACCTAGACGGATCATGTACGTCACTCCTTATATCATTATGTTAAACATGTTTTTCAGTACATGTTAATCTTACACACTATTAACATGCTTTAAACCTTTATTATGAATGAAAAATAGTAATTATCACACTATGGGATAAAAATAACCAATAAAAGTATCATATACCAATTAATTGATTGTTAAAACTAGTGAATAATACTATTTAAAAAGTATATGCTCATTGCATATTAAACCATGAATTGTTATCAGCGATGATAGAAATTGCGTTATTTACATCATTTGTAAATGTCTAATTTATATCTTTTAGAGTTAGACGTCAATAAAAATAAACACGCCTCCTAAATTGCTATCTTTGCAAATTTAGGAGGCGTGTCATTAACATAATAATAATACAATTTTAGTAGTGTGTATCGCTTATTTTAAAATATTAATCAACTTATCGAGAACATCATCATGTTTATTAGCTTTTTCAACTAATAACTCAGTAAATTTATTATTCGTTTCTTTATTAAATTCACCAGTTACCTCAAGTTTATTCGCTTGTTGGAAAGCTTTAACTTGATTTTCTAAAGCTTTATCAAATTGCGTTGATTCATTATCAACTTTATAACCTAAAGCTGATAAACCAATTTTAATAGTTTTAATATTTTTATCATCGTCTCCAACTTTAAATGTTTTCGTATTAGGAATGACATTTAAAGATTGATATTTAGGTGTGTCAATAGTAACGTCTGGTTTAATGCCTTTACCGTGAATATAATGACCATCTGGCGTTAACCATTTCATTTCAGTATATTTTAACAATGAACCATCCTTAAACTCTCTTGTAGTTTGTACGACACCTTTGCCGAATGTTTTTGACCCATAAACTTTAGCTTTATTATAGTCTTTTAGCGCACCAGTAAACACTTCAGAAGCGCTAGCTGAACCTTCATTCACTAAGATGGATATATCCATGTCTTTCGCTTCTTTTAACGCATCATTAGAAGTTTGAATTGCTTCAGTATCTTTACCTTTTTCTAGTTTAACAACAGTTTTTCCTTTATCGATAAAAATATTTGCCATTTTAACAGCTTCATCTAGTAGTCCACCTGGATTATTTCTTAAATCTAAAACAATCTTTTTCAAACCATCTTTGTGAGCTTTTAGAACTGCATCTTTCAATTCACCTGATGTATCATTCTGGAATTTATTAATAGTAATAACTCCAACTTTACCTTTTTTCTTATACTCAACACTTTTAACATGAATTTTTTCACGTTTAATCTTAACGTCTTTTTCTTCACTACCTCGTTGAACAGTTAAAGTGACTTCAGTGTTTTCTTTACCACGAACATCTTTGACAACTTCATCTAATGCTTTACCTTTAATTGATTTTCCATTTACTTTAGTAATGACATCTTTAGGACGAATGCCAGCACGTTCTGCTGGAGATCCCTTCATAGGACTAGTAACCATAATTTGATCATTTTTCTTTTGCATTTCTGCACCAATACCTACAAAATCACCTGAAACACCTTCATTAAAGGATTTCGTTTGTTCTTTTGTTAAATATTCAGAATAAGGATCTTTTAATTCTTTGACCATGCCATCAATTGCAGCTTTACTTAACTTGTCAGAGTCCTGTTTTTTGTAATAATCACTATTTAAGATTTTATACACATTTTCAATTTTATTTAAGTTTGCTTGATCAGTTTTGTTTAAACCACTTATTTTTTGATTTATAAAAATATATGCAACAACTGTGATGACAGCTGTTATTAGGATTGTACCAATTAATATTGATATGAATTGCCAACGTTTTAAGTGAACGCGTTTCGATGAATTAGTTTCTTGGTCTTGATTGCTTGTTGCAATTTCAGCGCGTTCATCATCGGATGAAGATGTGTGTTGCTTATCATCCATTGTATCACTTCCTTATTATGTATTATGTACTTTTAAATTCTGTGTAGTTAATCATATCAATTTATGCAAGATAGCGCACCATATTTCACTATAATTGATTAATTTTTAGTCACAACTTAGTTTATTTTAAATTAAAACCAGGATAACGAATTGCATCACCCTGGTTCTAACTATTATTATTAAAAATTATATTAAAATTTTAGCCATTCCGTATATTCTTCATATAAATCATCAAATACAGACATTGGCAATGTGAAATCACCATGTGTCTCAATATAATCAGACAGTATGTTAAAATCATCATCGTGTTTTGGGAAAGCAAGATCGTCAAATATCTCTTCTGCTAGACGACCTTTATCGTCGTGTCGACCACGAACTGTCATGACAAATTGATAAAACGAATAGTTTTTCATTAGTTCATTGTCACATCAATCACTTTTGTTTCACCTTTAATCACAGCATTTTCATCATAAATATTAATTGAAGCTGCTTGATCAGTGTTAGTAATTATAATTGGTGAAATTACAGATTTAGCGTTATTATTAATATATTCAAGGTTGAATCTTACTAATGGATCTCCGACGTTAACTTCGTCACCACTAGACACTAACACTTCAAATCCTTCACCGTCTAATTGAACTGTGTCTAAACCGATATGAACTAATAATTCTAATCCGTTATCTGCTTTTAACCCAATCGCATGCTTAGTTGGAAAGACATTGTCAACACGTCCTGCAATTGGAGACACAACTTCTCCTTCAGTTGGATTAATACCAAAACCTTCGCCCATCATTTTTTGTGCGAATACAGGATCTGGAATATCTTCAATTTTCACGAATTCTCCAGTTAATGGTGCATAAATTGCGATATCTTTCTGAACTTCTTTGCCTTTTCCGAATAATTTTTTAAACATACTTTCCACTCCTACTTATCAAAATGTGATATTAAATCGCCATAACCCAATTCTTCTAACTTTTCATATGGAATAAATTGAATTGCAGCGGAATTGATACAGTATCTTAAGCCGCCACTTTCTTTAGGTCCATCATTAAAGACATGTCCTAAATGACTATTTGATTCTTCTGAACGCACTTCAGTTCTCAACATACCAAATGATTTGTCGACTAATTCTATAATTTCATCGTCATCAAGCGCTTTGGAAAAGCTAGGCCATCCACATTCAGAATGAAACTTTTCTTCAGATGTAAATAAAGGTTTACCAGAAATTTTATCTACATAAATTCCTTTAGCAAAATGATTCCAATATTCATTCATAAATGGTGGTTCAGTGCCGTTTTCTTGTGTAACAATATATTCTATATCTGTTAGTTCACTTTTATCTTTTTTAAGCATTTTGATTCCCCCAATGTGATTCTATAAACGCTTTTCTACCTGAACCACGTTGATATTGGTAATAATGTACCGGGTTCTTTTTGTAATAATCTTGATGGTAGTCTTCAGCTGGATAGAAATTTTTATATGGTTTAATAGGTGTAATCACTGGTTTCTTGAAAATACCTTGTTCATTTAATTGTTGCTTTTTAAACTCAGCAGCCTTTTTCTGATGTTCATCATGATAGAAAATGACTGGTTGATAGCTTTCGCCTCTATCGAAAAATTGCCCTTGATCATCAGTTGGGTCAAATGTTTTGAAATATATGTCTAATATATTTTCAAAGGAAGTAACCTCTGGATCAAACGTAATTTGTACTGCTTCGACATGGCCGGTTTGATTCGTACATACCTGTTCATAAGTTGGGTTGTCAACATGACCGCCACTATAACCAGATACGACTGACTTGATGCCTGGATATGATGTAAATGGTTTAACCATGCACCAGAAACATCCTCCTGCTAATGTTGCATATTCTTTTGTCATATGAATTACCTCCTCTATCTATCTAATTATAAATTTAGTCTATAAAGGATTGAAATGGAAGTAATTAACACTGAAAAGATTAAATTTACTTCTTAAGGACTACGAGGCCAATCGCACCTTGACCAGTATGTGCAGAAATAACTGGTGTAGTTACATTTATATCGTAATTATTCACATGAAAAGCTTCATTAAAAACTTTCTTCAATTTATCAACATATTCAATGACGTTAGCATGTGCGACACCAATGGATTTGATTTCATGATCTCCTATAAATTCAGCAATTTCCTTTTTCAAGTATTGGATACTAGAATTTTGAGTTCTCGCATTGTGCACAAGCTCTAAGCGACCATCATCTAGTGTACCAATTGGTTTAATTTTCATAAGATTACCAATCAAACCTTTTGTTTTACTAATTCTGCCACCTTTAATTAATTGATTCAATTGCCCTATAACTACAAATAATTTAATGTTTTCTCTTAAATGATTTAACTTTTTAACTATTTCAGAAGTTGAGACACCTTCTTTTACAAGCTCTACTAGGTGTTGTATTTGATACCCTAAACCAAAAGAAATAGATTTTGAATCAATAACAGTTACATTAGCATCTACCATTTGACTTGCTTGGTAAGCAGTGTTATATGTACCACTTAATCCTGAAGAAAGATGAATACTTATGATTTCAGAGCCATCTTTTCCTAGTTCTTCATAAGCAGATATAAATTCACCTATGGCTGGCTGACTTGTCTTTACATCTTCATCATTTTCAATATGATTAATAAATTCTTCTGATGTAATATCTACTTGGTCAACGTATGAAGCTCCTTCAATAGTTAAACTTAAAGGAATTACATGAATGTTGTTTGCTTCTAAGTATTCTTTAGATAAATCGGATGTTGAGTCTGTTACTATAATCTGTTTTGTCATGGTCGTTTTCCCCCTTATTTTTTACGAATTAAATGTAGAAAGGTATGTGGAATTGTATTTTTCTCATCTAGTTTACCTTCAACTGAAGAGGCAACTTCCCAGTCTTCAAATGTATAAGGTGGAAAGAACGTATCACCACGGAATTTACCTTCAATAACAGTAATATACATGTCGTCCACTTTATCAATCATTTCTTCAAATAATGTTTGCCCTCCAAATATGAAAACATGGCCCGGTAGTTGGTAAATATCTTCAATAGAGTGAATTACATCAACGCCCTCTACGTTGAAACTTGTATCTGAAGTAAGTACAACATTTCGACGATTCGGTAGTGGTTTACCAATCGATTCAAATGTCTTACGACCCATTACTAAAGTATGACCTGTTGATAATTTTTTAACATGCTTCAAATCATTTGGTAGGTGCCAAGGTAATTGATTTTCAAAACCAATTACTCGTTGCAAGTCATGTGCAACTAGAATGGATAAAGTCATAATTATCCTCCTTCTTCTATCATTTCATTTTTTATTACTAAGTTATCTTTAATTTAACACAATTTTTATCATAAAGTGTGATAGAAATAATGATTTTGCATAATTTATGAAAACGTTTAACACAAAAAAGTACTTTTTTGCACTTGAAAATACTATGATGTCATTTTGATGTCTATATGGTTAGCTAACTATGCAATGACTACACTGCTATTGGAGCTTTTATTGCTGGATGTGATTCATAGTCAACAATTTCCAAATCTTCATAATTTATGTCGAAAATAGACTTGTCACTGTTAATTTTTAATGTTGGAGGATTGAAGCTTTCACGTGCTAATTGTGTTTGAATCGCATCAATATGATTTGAATAAATATGTGCATCTCCAAATGTATGCACAAATTCACCCACTTCAAGTCCACATTCTTTGGCAATAAGGTGTGTCAATAAAGCGTAGCTTGCGATATTAAATGGCACACCTAAAAAGATATCTGCGCTACGTTGGTATAACTGGCAACTTAACTTACCATCTTGGACATAAAACTGGAACATGGTATGACAAGGCGGAAGTGCCATTGTATCAATTTCTGTTGGATTCCATGCAGATACGATGTGTCGCCTTGAATCTGGATTATGCTTAATTTGTTCAATTACTGTTTTAAGTTGATCAAAATGATTACCATCTTTATCAACCCAATCTCGCCATTGTTTACCATAAACATTTCCTAAATCCCCGAATTGCTTCGCAAATGTATCATCTTCAAGAATACGTTGCTTAAATTGTTTCATTTGTTCTTTATATTGTTCGTTAAATTCAGGATCACTCAATGCACGATGCCCGAAATCTGTCATATCTGGACCTTTATACTCGTCTGATTTGATATAATTTTCAAAAGCCCATTCGTTCCATATATTATTATTATATTTTAATAAGTATTGGATGTTTGTATCTCCTTTAATGAACCATAATAATTCGGTTGCTACTAATTTAAAAGAAACTTTCTTTGTCGTTAATAGTGGAAATCCTTTAGATAAGTCAAAGCGAAGTTGATGACCAAATTTCGAAATCGTACCTGTATTTGTGCGATCATTTCGTGTATTTCCTATTTCTAAAACTTCTTCACAAAGACTGTGATATGCTGCATCAAATGAATTCAACATATGCGATAACACCTCATTTTCATTATTTATAGTATGTATATTTAGTTTGATATAACTTAACTTTATGTAGCATTTTGTTATCACTCATTTTAGGAATATGATATTAATATCATGAATTCCGTTACTTTATTTATAAAATGCTGATTAAGTACCTACCCCATCGTAACGTGATATATGTTTCCAATTGGTAATTGTTTACCCAAATCTATAACTTTAATGCTAAAAAATTTTAAAAAAGAGGTTAACACATGATTTGAATATTATGTTTGATGTCCTATTAAAACAGTTAAATTTCTAGAAAATATAGTTGGTAAAAACGGACTTTATTTAACAAATAGAATACAACTATATTCTCTATTTTCAATGACAGACACCATTTTTAATATTATAAAATGTGTTAACCTTTATATTTATTTATGTGTACTATTTACAATTTTCGTCAAAGGCATCCTTTAAGTCCATTGCAATGTCATTAATATCTCTACCTTCGATAAATTCTCTAGGCATAAAATAAACTAAATCTTGACCTTTGAATAAAGCATACGAAGGACTAGATGGTGCTTGCTGAATGAATTCTCGCATTGTAGCAGTTGCTTCTTTATCTTGCCCAGCAAAAACTGTAACTGTATTTGTAGGTCTATGTTCATTTTGTGTTGCAACTGCTACTGCAGCTGGTCTTGCTAATCCAGCTGCACAGCCGCATGTAGAGTTAATAACTACAAAAGTAGTGTCATCAGCATTTACTTGGTTCATATACTCCGATACTGCTTCGCTCGTTTCTAAACTTGTAAAACCATTTTGAGTTAATTCGCCACGCATTTGTTGCGCAATTTCTTTCATATAAGCATCATATGCATTCATATTTAATTCCTCCAATTAAATTGTTCTGTTTGCCATTTGTTTCCATACTGAACCAAGTGCTTCATCTCCGTTTTCAATACGAGATATGGCCATTTCAATTTGTAATTTAACTTCAAACGCATTGTCATTAATATGGGCTTTTAGTGCGGGAAGCTGCTCTGCATTACCTTCATCAAAGATAAACATAGCAGCACGCCACCTAACGATTTTCTGTGGATCATCTAATAGTAGCACCATTTCTGGTAGTGCCTCTGGATACCCTAAATCGCTTATGCAATCCCCTGCTGTTCTTCTTACAGCAGGACTTTTATCACGAAGCCCCTTATATAAATACGGTAAAATTTCTTTACTTTCAATCATACCTAATAATACAATCGCTTGACGTCTAACCGGTACTTTTTCATCAGATAAAGCTAAATCAAGCAGCGGTATATCTTCAAAAGTCGGCTTTGGAAAATGGTTTAACATTCGTAATCGAGTCTTCCAATTATCAGTTGCATGATATTCATCCAAAGAGACATGTCGATAGAAATGATAATTATTAGTTGCGTGATTTTCTTCTAAAGCATGTTTTACCAATACGGGTAACTGTGATTCTGGATAGGTAGCTAGCACTTCTTCTAGGACACCATCCATTACTTCTTGAATATTTCCATAGCGATTTCCTAAATCTAGCCATTTACGCATAAAAACAATATTGTCATGTGCTGTTTGCGCTTGAGTCATATGGTCAACATATGTTTGTGGTAATTGTTCTCTTAATTCTTGGTCAGCAGAAGTTAGCTTAATTTGATACGGTATACCCTTAAAAGTTAATAATTCAGCTTTAATTTCACCAAAATGATTGTCAATTTGAGGTTCATTTACAGATTCTAAAACCTTATTCGCATCAGAAAAAGCAGCTTTAATATCAGGTAATATGACTTCCCAATCAGCTTTTGGTGCCTTATCAACAGCTAAGAAGTTCATGACATGAAAAATGGAAGTGATACCATCTATAGATAACAACTGATTTATAAATCTTGGTTGTGTTTCTTCTACTTTTTTATAAGTATTAGATAACTTGTCTTCTCTTGTATATGACAAAACAACTTTCATTGTATTTGGACTTGGTGTTGGCTCTATACGTAAAATTTCCATATACTTTATTCCCCCCGAATACTAGTTGATGAAAAATTTATTCGAATACAGCCTCTACTTTTGGCAATACTGTTTCCCAATTTGCGTCATTTTCTTTATCTACTGAAATAAAGTCCATAACATGGAAAATTGATTTAACGCCTTCAACCTTTAAGATGTCATTAATAAATGCTGGCTGTGAATCATCAACTTTAGTATACGTATCTGATGTCATACCTTCTCTGCTTTCACTAAGTGTAATCTTCATTGTGTTGTGGTTCGGTGTTTCTGATATAGATATAATTTTCATTTGACTTCCTCCTATTGAAGTTCATTTCCTAATTGTTTTATTTCTTTCCCTATTGAACACTCATTGATACAAAAATGATGCGCCTTCGTTTTCCCCTCTAATTTACGCAGACGAGTTTTGATTGGACATTGATTGCAATAAGTATTCATTAAATCATCTATTTTCGCGAGTGCATTTTGCTCTGAAAAAGTTAAAATACGCGACACTTCCTTTATTACTTCAAAATATTGCAACCTTGTAAATAAGTGTTACTGTTTTAAATTTGACATAAAAATATTATAACATTTTTGACCCTAAGATTTGAATGAAACCTTTTATAATTCTATACGTAAAATGTATTTATATTCAAATGCTATTGCATCGCAAACGATTTTTCAGTAAAATGAGTTAGTTATTTATTGAGCGGTTTCTAAACACCCGCATGATCAAAATTTAGGAGGACATTTTAATATGTATAATGAAATTTTAGGACTAGTTACGTTTATTGCAACGTTCGTGCTTATGGTACTTATGTATCGCTTTTTTGGTAAACAAGGTTTAATTGCATGGGTTGCAATTGGCACAATCATTGCCAACATACAAGTGATTAAAACTGTAGAAATCTTTGGTATTTCAGCAACTTTAGGTAATGTCATGTTTGCTTCTATTTATTTAGCAACAGATATATTAAACGATATTTATGGGCGTAGAGTTGCAAAAAGAGCAGTTTGGTTAGGCTTTTCATCAACATTAATTATGATTATTGTTATGCAATTGTCATTACATTTTATTCCTGCACCAGAAGATATGGCACAAAAAGCATTACACGCAATCTTTGATGTTGTGCCACGCATTGCTTTAGGCTCAATCGTCGCATATATTATTGGTCAACATATTGATGTATTTATCTTTTCACTAATTAAAAAAGTATTTAGTTCTGATAAAACGTTTTTCATCCGTGCATATGGTAGTACATTTTTAAGCTCAATAATTGATACAGCTTTATTTGTAGCTATCGCATTTATCGGAAGTTTACCTGGTACAGTTGTATTTGAAATATTTATTACAACGTACGTATTAAAATTAGCTTCAACAGTTTTCAATGTACCATTTGGATATATTGCTAAATCATTTTATCGTAAAGGTAAGATTGATAAGTTAGATCAAGGCTATTAACGCACTTACTACACAAAAGAATAAGTTTTAAGGGAGTGGGACAGAAATAATATTTTCGCAAAATTTATTTCGTCGTCCCACCCCAACTTGCATTGTCTGTAGAAATTGGGAATCCAATTTCTCTTTGTTGGGGCCCATCCCAAACTTGCACATTATTGTAAGCTGACTTTTCGTCATCTTCTGTGTTGGGACCCACACCCCAACTCGCATTGCCTGTAGAATTTCTTTTCGAAATTCTCTGTGTTGGGGCCCCTGACTAGAATTGAAAAAAGCTTGTTACAAGCGCATTTTCGTTCAGTCAACTACTGCCAATATAACATCGTAGAGCATAGAACATTGATTTATGTCCCAGCCTGAAGATGATTTTTTTAGGAAGTATATTACAGTACTACGTATTAGAAAATCATCTTTGAATCAGCGAGTATTTTAAACACGTGTTACTTATTTAAGTGATGCGTGTTTTTTAATGGATTACCCAACATATTTTGTATTACAGTAATAGTAACTTTAACTAAGTATTGAATAGAAAGTAGGTTTATTATGGCGAAAATAAATTTTGATGCTGCGACGAAAGGAAATCCAGGCATAAGTACATGTGCCATTGTAATCAAAGAAGATGAGCAGCATTATACATATACACATGAGTTAGGCGAAATGGATAACCACACTGCAGAATGGGCTGCATGTATTTATGCACTAGAACATGCACGTGAATTAAATGTTCAAAACGCACTATTATATACAGACTCAAAGCTAATTGCAGATAGCATTGAAGCTGGTTATGTGAAAAACGCAAATTTCAAACCTTATTTTGATCAAATAGAAATATTTGAAAAAGATTTTGATTTATTATTTGTTAAATGGATACCGAGAGAACAAAACAAAGAAGCGAATCAACACGCTCAACAGGCATTGTATAAATTAATTAAAAAGAATAAATAAAAGGAGCACCGACTGATGTGATGTCAATCGGTGCTCCTCTATTTATCAAAGAAACAAATTATTTTTTATTTTTCTTAGCTTTCTTTTTCTTCTTTTTAGCTGCTACCTTTTTAGAAGTATTTTTTGATGCTGACTTTTTGTCTTTGGATTGGTTATCTTTTTGATTTTTCTTTTTAGCCAATAATAAAGGAACGTCCTCATCTTTAGATTCAATACTAGTTGTTGTTTCAACATCTTCCTCTTTATCTTTGCGTCGTTTTGCGAATAAGAGTGGTGAATGTTCGTTATCTTTCAACACTTTTTCATCTGTGTTTTCATTTGTAACTTCCACATCTTCTTCATCTTCTTTACGACGACGTTTTGGTAAGAAGAACGGCGTATGTTTAACTTTATCGAGTGACTCGCCATTATTTAGCGAATCTTTTTCTTCAACAGTAACATCTTCTTCATCTTCTTTTCTGCGACGTTTCGCAAATAAAAGTGGTAAATGTTTTGTATCGTCTAAAGTCTCTTTTATTGAATCTTTATTATTATCTCTTATTTCTAATTCTTCCTCTTCATCTTCTTTACGACGACGTTTGGCAATGAAGAACCAGAAACTAGCTAGTAAACCAGAGATACCCACCACACCAATAGCGTTTTTAATAACATTACCGAAATTATTACTAAAGTGACGCATATGAAGTGGATCAATGTCATCATCTTCATCAAGTTTCTTTTTATGTCCAATAGTCGAACTGTTAAATGGATGATTTGCAGTTCCATAACCAATTGTTAAATGGCTATTAGATTCATTTCCAGTACTTGACGATTGTTTAGCACGATCAGATGTTACAATTTGTACTGCTGAAATTCGAGCAATACCATTGTTCAATGCAGCCTCAACTTGCTGTAATGTATGCGCATTATTAATATCTCTAATTGTTTCAAGCACAATTTCGTTAATTTGATTCATTGCTGCTTGTTTTTCATCAGCTGTGCCAATTTCACTATTTCGAATACTATTTATTTTTTCATTTGAAAAGTCTTTAATTCTACTAATAGCTTCTTGCTTGCGTTTAGCTAGTTCTTTTGCTGTTGGATTAGCTGCTTTCATTTGAGCTTTAAATTGTTCCAATTGCTCACTTATTTCATCGATGCTTTGCGCACGTTGAATCGCTTGAATTGCTTGTTCTTTTAATTGATTTAACTTAGCAATAGCTTCTTGCTTCTCTTTATCTGTTAGATCAGTACGAGCTTTGATTTCATCAATCATATGTTGAATTGCATCTTCAATCGATTTAATTGCATTTGATTTTGCTTGTTCAATCGTAAATTGTTCTGGATTAAATTGTTCAATATGCGCTTGTTCTTGTTGTTGAATTTCTTCAACTGAATGAACATCAGGTGCATTGTTAACATGATCAATTGCTTGTTGTTTAAGCTTATTAACTTCTGCAATTGCAGCTTCTTTTTGTTCCAGTGTTAATGTCACACTATTATTGATTTCATTAATCTTTTGTTGTGCCGCATTTTCGATTGATTCAATTGCCTGTTGTTTGACTACTGACAATTCTTTTTCTACAACTTTTACAGGAACATTAACAATCACTTTTGATCCATCAAGCAATGTAACTTCAACTTTTGCTGTTAAGCTATCAGAAATCGTTGCAGTTGATGGTGTATCGATGACTTCTGCTGAAAGCTGATCAATTAAGTTTATGTGTGCAAGAATATCTTGTTCTGTAATGATGTCATCACGATGTACAATGAGTTCACCATTAACTAGGATTTGCTCAGGTGTTGCTTCAAAAATTTCATTTACAGCAGGTTGTTCATCAACCTCCCATACATGTGTATTTCTAATGTCATCTAAACCTAAGTTTAATCCTCGATTTAATTGATCTATAGTTTGAGCATTCTCAACGTTTTGTAGTGCTCGTTTTTCAGCTTCGTCAATTTCTTTGAGCGCTTTTGCTTTTTGCTCAGGTGTTAAATCTGGATTTGAATTGATTTGATCACGCTTCGCATTAGCTAAGGCTTTTATTGCATTTTTCGCATCTTCTTTAGCTTTCACTAAATCTTTGATGTCTTGCAATGCTTGTGCAAGTTGTGCTTTTGCCTGCTCAATTTCTTCTTTAGTCAGCGCATTGTTAATGTCGTTATGACCTTGTTGAAGTATTTGATTAATTCGATCTTTAAGTGCTTGTTTTTCCTTATCTGTTAGATTTGGATTTTGATCGATTTCGTCAATTAAAGCTTGTACACGTTTATCAATATCATTTTTCGCATCTTCTTTAGCTTTCACTAAATCTTTGATGTCTTGCAATGCTTGCGCTAAACGTTCTTTTGCTTGTTCAATTGCTTCTTTTGTCATCGCATTGTTAATGTCGTTATGACCTTGTTGAAGTATTTGATTAATACGATCTTTAAGTGCTTGTTTTTCCTTATCTGTTAGATTTGGATTTTGATCGATTTCGTCAATTAAAGCTTGAACTTGTTTATCAACATCTTGTTTCGCATCTTCTTTAGCTTTCACTAAATCTTTGATGTCTTGTAATGCTTGCGCAAGTTGTGCTTTGGCTTGTTCAATTTCTTCTTTAGTCATCGCATTGTTAATGCCGTTATGACCTTGTTGAAGTATTTGATTAATACGATCTTTAAGTGCTTGTTTTTCCTTATCTGTTAGATTTGGATTTCGATCAATTTCGTCAATTAATGCTTGAACTTGCTTATCAACGTCTTTATTGGCATCAATTTTTGCTTTTGGTATTTCATTGGCATGCACTTGTTCAATCGCGTGGTTGCCTGCTGTTTGAACTTGAGATACAGCCTGATTACTTGTTGCTTTATTAATGTTGTTGATGATGCTGTTTGCCAATTCTTCTGCTTTATTTTTCGCAATAAGCTTGTCTTGATCCGTCGCATTTGAAGCTTCGATTTCTTTTAGCTTATTAGCTAAAGCTTGATTAATAGATTGAATTGCCTTGTCTTTAGCATCTTGTAGTCGTTGATCACCATTAAGATTATGGATTGCATCATTGACTGCTTGGATTGCGCCATTGATATCATTCACATTTGTGTTATCACTATTTAGCAATGTATTTGCTAGACGTTTGGCATCATCGAAGTTTGTTTTAGCATTATCGTCAGCGTTTTGGTAATTGACAGTTTGCTCTGCATTTGGAATTTCATTGTCAACTAAATGTTTCAATGTTTCCATTGCATCATTTAAGTCAATTTGATTATTAACAATATCTGTTACATCTGATACAGTATCGGCATTGTTAATTGCTTTATGTGCAAGATCTTGTTGCTGTTGATTTAATCCATTTAACGAATTAACAAACGCATTTGCTTTATCTTTGGCATTTGCAAGGTTTTGGTCTCCATTTAATGCATTTTGAGCATCGATAATATTTTGTTTCAATTGCTCTGCTTCAGCTTTTGCAATTGCATTACCTTGCACTTTATCTAACTCATGTGCTGCATTCGCAATTGCATTATCATAATTTGCTTTCAAATTGTCATCTGCATTGATGTAATTTGTGCTGCTGATAACACCAAGGTGCTGTTCGTCAATATATTGTTGTACTGAACCCATTGCATTATCTAATTTAGTTGCTCTATTAATTGCTCGAGATGCTTTATTTAGCGTTTCAGCATTATTAATTTGTTGGATTGCTAATTGTCTTTGAGCATTGTTTAGATGTGTTAATTGATCCAATCTTTGTAATGCTTCAGCTTTACGATTATTAAGTCTTTCTTCACCATTTAATGCTTTCTTAGCTGCAGTGACTGCATCATTTAATTTGATAACTTGTTTTGCAGTTAAGTTTTGACCAGTCGATTTATCAAGTGCTTGTTTCGCTTTATCAACCGTTTCATCATATACTTGTTTGACTTGTGTATCTGCATTGACATAGTTCGTGCTACCTTTCGTGCGTCCTTCATTGTCAGTGATTTCTTGTGACAATTGATCCATTGCACGATTAAGTGCCTTAGCCTCATCTACAATTTGTTGGATTTGATTTAAATCGTTTGATTGATCGATGCGACCTTTAAATCCATCTTGTTGAGCATTGTTTAATGCATTCAATTGGTCGATGTCATGTTTACCATTTGTTTTAGCAAGTGCTACACGTTCATCACCATTTAATGCTTGTTTTGCATTTAAAATATTTTGAAGTGCTTGATCCACTTGTTGCTTATTCGCATTTTGTTTCAATACATTTTCAGCATCAGCAATAGCTTGTTTATAAGCATTTTGTTTATCTGAATCTGCTTGTGTGTAATCTACAGTTTGCTCAACGTTAGCATGTTCATTAACTGCTTGTTGTAATTGATCCATAGATTGATTCAATTGCGTTGCTTGATCTACTAATTCAGCAATTGGTTGAAGTTTCGTCGCTTGATCAATGTTTTGTTTAGCAGTTGCAATTTGATCAGCATTTAAATGTGTTAATTGGTCAATAGTTTGTTTCGCTTGTGTTTTAGCTTCAGCGACTCTCTCATTACCATTTAACTCATTTTCTTTTTCTTGAAGCTTAGTTAATACTTGGTCTACAGCGTCTTTATTCGCATTTGAACCATTAGTTGGATCTGTAATGCTTTCTGCAGCTTGTAACGCTTGATCTACTGCTTCTTTTTTATCAGTTGACGCTTCAGTGTAATTTGGTTGAGCCTTATCTGTATTCACTTGATCAACTTTATTTTTCAATGTTTCCATCGCGTGATCAAGTTCAGTAGCAGTTTGAACATGTTGTGCAACCTCTGTTCTTGTAGGCGCTGCATTTATAGCATCAGTTAATGCTTGTTGTTGTGCATGATTTAAGTTTGGCAATGCATTTACAGTTGTTACTGCTTGTTGTTGATCACGAGCAAGTTTTTGATCACCATGTAGATTATCTTTTGCAGTTGTTACTGCTTGTGTCAATTGTTCTACTTGTGATTTGTCGAGTGTTGGATTACCTGTTTGGTTAATTAAATCTTTTGCATTTTGAACTGCTGCTTGGTAAGCATCTTTTTGCGGTTTATCTTCATTGATAAACTTGCTACCAGATTCTGTTTGTTGTTGATCTTGAATACTATTACGTAATGCTTGCATTGCTTGATCAAGCGCTTTTGCTTCAGCTAATTTTTGTGCTACTTCGCCACGAGTTGCTGCGTTGTTTATTTGGCTTTCAAGTGCTTGACGTTGCGGATTATTCAAACCATTTAATTGATTTAAATCAGTAACCGCATGTTGTTTATCGTCTGCAAGTTTTTGATCACCGTGTAGGTTATCTTTAGCTTGGTTAACAGCTTGTGTCAATTGTTCAACTTGTGCTTTATCAAGCGTTGGATTGTTAGTTTGATTAATTAAATCTTTTGCATTTTGAACTGCTGCTTGGTAAGCATCTTTTTGTGGTTTATCTTCATTGATAAACTTGCTACCCGCTTCCGTTTGCTGTTGATCTTGAATGCTATTACGTAAAGCTTCCATTGCTTGGTTAAGTGCTTGTGCTTCAGTTAATTTTTGTGCTACTTCGCCACGAGTTGCTGCATTATTAATTTGATTTTCAAGTGCTTGACGTTGTGGTGTATTCAAGTTAGACAAGTTATTTAACGTTTCTGTTGCACGTTGCTTATCTTGAGCTAGTTTTTGATCACCATGTAAATTGTTTTTAGCATCTGTCACTGCCTGTGTCGCTTGATCAATGATTGATTTAGCTAATGTAGGATCAGTTGTTTTGTTAATCAAATCTTTCGCGTGTTGTACTGCTTGCGTATAAGCATCTTTTTGCGCTTGATCCTCGTTAATAAATTTACTACTTGCTTCAGTTTGTGGTTGATCCTTAATACTTTCTTTTAATGCTTTCATCGCTTCATTTAATGCTTGCGCTTGTGCAATGATTTCAGCCACTTTATCACGAGTTGTTGCATTATTAATTTGATTTTCTAGCGCTTGTTGTTGAGCTGGTGTTAATTGATCTAAATGATTTAGAGAATTTCCAGCAGTTTGCTTATCTTGAGCTAATCGTTCAACACCATCTAATGCATTTTTAGATGATATTACTGCTTGAGTCGCACTTGATACATTACCTTTATTGATAGTTGGATTATTTAATCCTGCAATGATAGACTCAGCATTTTGAACTGCTTCATCATAGGATTGTTTTTTATTCGGTTCTGCATTGACATATGCACTGCTCGCACGTGTTGCATCTTTGTCAGCAATACTTTGTTGTAATGCATCCATAAGTTGATCTAATGCTTGTGCTTCAGTCAAATCTTGCTTAACTGCTGTTCTAGTTGTTTCACTATCAATTAACGTATCTTCCATATGTTTTTGTGCATTGTTTAGATGTGCTAATTGACTAACCGTTTGCTTAGCATGATCTTTATCATTTTGTAACTTCACATCACCATGTAATGCTGCTTTCGTTGTATTCACAGTTGTCGCTGCTTGATTAATCGCATTATTATCTAATGTTGCAGTTTGTTCATTGATAATATTATTTGCGGCTTGAACAGCTTGATCATAGTTTTGTTGCTCTGGTTGATCTTCGTTGATATATTTGCTATTTGCTTTAGTTGCTGCGTTATCTTGAATGCTCTGTCTTAAACCATGCATTGCTTGGTTAAGCGTATTCGCATTTTGTTCAATTTGATGAACTGCAGTTACTAAAGTTGCAGCTGTAACTTGGTCTTTTAATGCTGTTTTTTGAGGATCATTTAAGCTTGTTAAAGCATCAATTGCTTGCGTCGCATTTGTTTTAGCAACTTGTAAATTATGGTCTCCATTTAACGCTTGAAGTGTTGTTTGAACTTTAGTAATAGCTTGTTCTACTTCTGTTTGGTTCGCATTTTGACCAGTTTGTTTGTTAATCATTGCTGCTGCTTCATTTACCGCTGTATTATAAGCAGTTTGTTTATCAGTATCAGCATTGATGAAGTTACCACGTTGTTCAACGGCTTGATGATCTGCAATCGCATTAATTAAGTTACCCATCGCAGTATTTAAAGATTCTGCTGTTTGTTTGTGACCATTAACTGCAGCAATATCAGATGATTGCGTAATTTGTGATTGTAACTGTTGCTTTTGCGCATTATTCAAATGATCTAATTGATCAAGTCTGTTGTTTGCTTGTTGTTTAGCTGCTGCAAGGTTTTCATCACCATCTAATGCAACTTTCGTATTATTCACTTGTGTCGTTGCACCATTAACATCATCTGGATTCATCGTAGGCGATGTAGTTTGATTAATTATATTATTAGCAGCTGTTACAGCTTGGTTATAGTCATTTTGTCTTTGCGCAGTTGCATCATGATAATCTTCAGACGCTAATGTCGTTTGATTATCCGCAACACTATTTCTTAATAATTCCATCGCATGATCTAACGTTTGTGCTTTTTGATTAATCGTAGTGACATCTGTAACAAGTGGCGCTTGTGTAATTTGACTTTCAAATGATTGTTTTTGTGCATCATTTAAGTGTGTTAAGTTCGCCAATTGTTGTTTTGCTTGTTGTTTTGCATTTGCCAAATTGTCATTACCATTTAATGCTTGTTTCGCTGCGTTCACTTCATTAGTGATGCTTTCAACTTGTGCTTGTACTTCATTAGTACCACTTTGTTTATTCAATAATGCTTCAGCTTTTGCTACTGCCTGTTTATACGCATTTTGTTTGTCAGGATCTGCATTTAAGTAATTACCGTCCGCTAATGTTTGAGCTTTATCATTAATAGCTTGTGATAATTGATCCATTGCTTGATCTAGGCTCGTTGCTGTTTGTTTAACTTGGTTCACTGTAGCAATTTCAGGCGATTGATCGATTTGACCTTTTAATGCTTGTTTTTGAGCATCGTTTAAATGCGTCATCCCACTTACGGCATCTTTAGCATTTTGCTTTTCAGTTGCCAATTTAGCTTCACCGTTTAAGCCATTTTTAGCATCAGTCACTTGAGTTAATGCACGTGTTATTTCATCTGGGTTAAGCGTTGGATTTGTCGTTTGATTGATAATACCTTCCGCTTGAGACACTGCATTTGTATATGCTGTTTGCTTATCGGCATCAGCATCATGATAGTTCTCACTTGCTTTGACAGTATCTTTGTTTGCAATACCTTGTTTCAAGTTACTCATTGCTGTATTCACATTTTGTGCATTTTGTTTAGTTTGTTCAACTGTAGCTAACGCTTGTGCTTGATTGATTTGGTTACGTAATGCATCACGTTGTGGTTGATTTAAATCGCGTAACGTATCAAGATTTGCTAAAGCTTCTTGTTTCGCTTGTGCTAATTTTTCATCACCGTTTAATGCATCTTTCGCTTGATTCATAGTTGTCACTGCTTGTGTTACTGTATCAGGCGTCAATACAGGTGTTGGTATGCCATTTGCGATTTGTTGCGCTTGGTTAGCCGCATTGTTATATGCTTGTTGTTTGTCTTGATCCGCTTGTGTAAAGTCAACTGACTGTGGTACTTGACTGTTCGCTTGAATTTGTTGTTTCAATGTACCCATTGCATTATTTAACGCATCAGCATTTTGCTTAATAGCATTAACACCTGTAACAAGTTCTGCATGCGACACTTGGTCTTTTAATGCTGTTTTTTGTGGTTGATTTAAGTTTGGTAACTGATCAATGGCTGTATTTGCATTGTCTTTAGCAACTTGTAAGTTATGGTTACCGTTTAAATCACCCTTAGCTTGATTCACTTGTTGTAACGCTTGAGCCACTTGTTGTGGATCCACGTTTGCATTTGGTGTACCACTAATTATTTGTTCAGCATGTGCTACCGCATTGTTGTAAGCATTTTGCTTATCAGTATCAGCATTGACAAAGTTACCATTTGCTTTAGTTTGGTCTTTATCTGCAATACCTTGTTTCAATTGTGTCATTGCTTGATTTAAATCATTTGCATTTGTAATCACTTGTTTCGCTGCATCTTTTGCACGTTGTACATTGTCATTACCATTCAATGCTTGTTTCGCTTCGTTCACACGTTGCATCGCTTGTTCCACTTCAGTTTGACTTGCATTGCTGCCATTTGCTTTAGATAAAATACCTTCTGCATGTGAAACCGCATTAGTATAAGCATCTTTCTTAGCTTGATCTGCATCAGTAAAGTTAATGCTATTTAATGTCTCAGTTTTATCTTGTAATGCATTGTTTAAGTTAGTCATAGCATTATTCAGATTTTGAGCATTTTGCTTAACATTATTAACTGTTGCAATATCTGGTGCTTGTTCAACTTGAGTTGTTAGCGCTTGTTTTTGAGCATCATTTAAATGATCTAGTGTACCAAGTGTTGTCTTAGCATCTTGTTTGGCATCAGCTAATTTTTGATTACCGTTAAGTGCTTGATTTGTGTCATTCACTTTAGTTAATGCTTGTTGAATTGTATTTGGATCCATTGTTGGATTTGTTGTTTGTTTTAACAATTCTTCTGCTTTTGTTACTGCATTATCATATGCTGTTTGCTTGTCAGTATCAGCATCGTGATAGTTCTCGCTACCTTTAATTTGTGCTTTATTCGCAATACCTTGTTTCAATTGTGTCATCGCGTCATTAAGCGTTGTCGCCGCTTGTTGAATAGCATTGACGTTTGGTACAAGTGTTGCTTGCGTGATTTGTTTGCTGTATTCATCACGTTGCGCTTGGTTTAAGTTTGGCAATTGATCAATAGCATGTTGAACATTTTGTTTCGCCGTTGCTAAGTTTGTATTACCATTTAAATCATTTTTAGCTTGCGTAACTTTATTTAACGCTGCAGTAATTTCGCTAGGTGTAACGACAACATCAGGCGTAGCACTAATTAATGCTTCAGCTTTCGCTACTGCTTGATTATATGCATTTTGCTTATCAGGATCTGCATTGACAAAGTTACCATCAGCTTTTGTTTGTTCTTTATCTGCAATGCCTTGTTTTAATTGTGTCATAGCATTGTTTAACTCTTGTGCTGTTTGTTTAACATTGTTTACACCAGCTACAGTAGTTGCATTTTGAACTTGTTGTTTTAATGCGTCTTTTTGTGCTTGGTTAAGGTCATTAGAGCTATTAATTAATGCTGTTGCTTCGTCTTTTGCATGTTGAACGTTGGCATTACCATTTAATGCTTGTTTTGCAGCATTAACTTGTTTGATTGCTTGTTCAACTTCAGCTTGTGTTGCATTGCCGCCATTAGCTTTTGAAATGATATTTTCAGCATTTGTAACAGCAGTGTTATATGCTTGTTGTTTTGCTTGATCTGCATCAGTGAAGTTAACTGTCGCTTTCGTAGCATCTTTGTCAGCTATCGCTTGTTTCAAGTTACCCATCGCTGTATTTAAGTTTTGCGCATTTTGCTTAATTTGATTTGCTTCATCAACAGTATGCGCGCCATTAATTTGATCAGTAACTGTTTGTTTTTGCGCATTATTTAAGTTATCTAATGAACCTAATGATTGTGACGCTTGTTGTTTCGCTGCCTCTAGGTTTTCATTACCATTTAATGCATTTTTAGTTGTGCTTACTTGTCCAGCAGCTTGATTGATAACAGTCGGATCTAAAGTTGGACTTGTAGTTTGATCAATAATACCTTGTGCAGTTGTGACAGCATTATTGTACGCATCCTTTTTATTCTGACTTGCATCAGTATAATTTTGGTTTTGTTTTGTTGTCGCATTATCTGCAATACTTTGACGTAATTTGTCCATTGCTGCATCAACATTGTTTGCTTTTTGCTCATTACCTTGTGCTTCTGCAACAGTAGTCGATTGTTGTACCAATTGTTTTAATGCCTCTTTTTGTGCATTTGTTAAATGGCTTAAACCGTCAATTGCTGTATTTGCGTGTTGTTTAGCTTTTTCAAGGTTTTGAGTACCATTAAGCGCTGCTTTTGTAGCTGCTTCATCATTAATACCATTTTGTAAGTTGCTCATTGCTGTATTTAATTCAGATGCCGTTGTAGACACTTGATTTACACCTGCAACTGTTGTCGCACCTTCAATTTGTGATTTCAATGCTTCTTTTTGTGCATTATTAATTGATGTTAGGTTATTCAATGCATTTTTCGCAGTTGTCTTAGCGTTCGCAACATTTTGATTACCGTTCAATTCGTTTTTAGCACGTTGTACATTTTCTAACGCAGTTTCGACACCGTCTTTTGAAGTATTTGGACCTTGTGCTTTATTTAAAATTTGTTCAGCTTGCGTCACTGCATTTGTATATGCATTACGTTTCGCTTCGTCGGCATCAGTGAAGTTAACACCTTGCTTAATCGTATTCTGATCTTGAATACCATTTTTCAAGTTCGTCATAGCTGTATTTAATGCATCCGCATTATTTTGTGCTTGTGTTACTTCATTAACATGCGTTGCACCTTCGATTTGACGTTTCACTGCATCTTTTTGAGCGTCAGTTAAGTCACTTAAGCCGTTCAAATGTTGCTTCGCATTTGTTTGCGCAGTTCTTAAGTTTTCTTGACCGTTTAACGCTTGTTGTTTAGCTGTCACTTGGTCTTTCGCTTGATTAATTTCTTGCGCATTCATTGATGGACTAGTTGTTTGACCAATGATTGCTTTTGCTGCAGTGACTGCACTGTTGTAGTCAGTTTGTTTGTTTTGACTTGCATCTGTGTAGTTTTGACCTGCTTTAATCGTTGCTTCATTCGCAATGCTATCTCGTAGACCTTTCATTGCAGTGTTTAATGTTTGTGCATTATCACGAACAGTTTGAACATTTGGCAACGTCGTCGCTTGACCCACTTGTTCTTTAAGTTTTGCTTTTTGCGGACCATTTAAAGAAGTTAAACCATCAATTGCAGTGTTAGCATTTTGTTTCGCTACTTCTAAATTATGATTACCGTTTAACTGCGTCTTAGCATTCGTTACTTGCGTTGCTGCATTTGTAACATCTGCTGGTGTTAACGTTGGTGTTGGTGTACCACTAACGATATTTTCGGCAGCTGTAACTTTTTCATCATATGCTTGACGTTTATTCGCATCAGCATTGACATAGTTACCACTAGCTTTTGTCTCAGCTTTATCAGCAATGGCACGCTTTAAAGCTGTCATCGCAGTATTTAATTCAGTCGCAGTATGTTCAACACCATTTGCTGCAGATACACGTCCTGCACTTGTTACTTGTGCTTTTAATGCTTCTTTTTGTTTTGTATTTAAGTCCGAAGCATTTGTAATCGCTGTGTTAGCAGCCTGTTTCGCACGATCTAAGTTTTGAATACCGTTTAATGCAGTATTTGCTTGTGTAACAGCTTGCATTGCTCTTTCAACATCTGCTTTAGGTGTATTACCGCCAGCTGTTTTATTTAAAATAGTTGCTGCTGCATTTACTGCTTGAGAATAAGCAGTTCGTTTAGCATCATCAGCATCTTGATAATTTTGACTTTGTAACGTCGTGTCTTTATCACGAATTGATGTTTCTAATTGACCCATAGCACCATCTAATTGTTGCGCTTTGGCTTTAACTGTATTAACACCTTCAACATTTGTTGCTTGTGTAATTTCATTGTCTAACGCTGTACGTTGTGCATTATTAATGTGTGTTAATGTACCTAACGTTTGTTTCGCAGCTGCTTTAGCTTCATTTAATTTCGCATCACCGTTCAACGCCGTCTTCGTACTGTTCACATTTTGCAATGCTTGTTCAACTGCTGCTTTGTCTACATTTTGACCACTAGCTTTTGTTAAAATTGCTTTCGCTGCATTTACTGCTTGATCATAAGCTGATTTCTTACTTGGCTCTGCATCTAGGTATTTCTGAGTTTGTTTTGTTTGTGTCTCATCATTGATACCATTTTGTAAACTATGCATTGCGTTATTTAATTCTGTTGCTTTTGCAGTTTCTTGATTTACACCAGCTACTGTTGTTGCACCATCAATGCTACGCGTTAACGCATCTTTTTGTGCATTGTTAATTGATGTTAAGTTATTCAAGTTGTTTTTCGCAGTTGTCTTAGCTTGAGCTAAGTTTCGCGCACCATTTAATGCCTGTTCTTTAGTTGTCACTTGTGATGTTACTTGCGTAATAGTATTTGGTTCCATCGTTGGGTTCGATGTTTGATTAATGATTGCTTTTGCTGCAGTAACTGCACTGTCGTACTCGTTACGATTATTTGGACTTGCGTCAGTGTAGTTTTGACCTGCTTTAATTGTTGCTTCATTCGCAATACTATCTCTTAAGCCTTTCATCGCTGTATTCAACGTTTGAGAACTATTTTTAACAGTTTGAACACCATCTAATGTAGTTGCACTTTGAACTTGTTCTTTTAATTTTGCTTTTTGTGCATTATTCAATTGTGCTAAGCCGTCAATTGTATTGTTGGCATGCTCTTTCGCTACACGTAAGTTGTTATCACCATTTAATGCTGTTTTAGCCGCATTGACTTGTGATGCCGCACTATTTACGTCATTGACTGTTAATGTCGCATTCGGTGTACCACTAATGATATTTTCAGCGTTAGTCACTTTTGAATCATACGCTTGACGTTTTTCTTGATCAGCATTGACATAATTACCGCTTGCTTTTGTTCTTTCTTTATCAGCAATAGCTGCTTTAAGTGCTGTCATCGCACTGTTCAATTCAGTTGCAGTGTGTTGAACGTTATTTGCATCAGATACACGTTGTGCATTGTTAACTTGTGTTTTTAATGCATCTTTTTGTTTTTGGTTTAAGTCATGTGCGTTGTTAATTGTGTTCGTCGCATTTGTTTTAGCTTGAGCTAAGTTTTGTGCACCATTTAACGCTGCTTTTGTTGTATTGACTTGATTTGCCATGCCATTAATCGCATTAGCATCCATATTTGGATTGTTCGTTGCATTAATAACACCATTTGCATTATTTACAGCAGTATTGTAATTATTTTTGTTGCTGTCAGATGCATCAAGATAATTTTGACTTGTTTTCGTCGTATTATCATTTTGGATACTTGTACGTAATGCACCCATGGCAGTATTTAACGTATTACCTTTATCTTTAACACCATTTACACCTGCTACATTTTGCGCTTGTTCAACTTGATGCTTCAAGTTGTCTTTTTGTAATTGTGTTAAGTTAGGTAAACCATCAATCGTATTTGTTGCTGAAGTTTTCGCATTTCTTAAGTTGTCAGCACCATTTAAAGCCGCTTTCGCTCTTGTAACTGCATTTAATGCATTATCAACGTCTGCTTTAGATGTGTTACCACCAGTTTGTTTATTTAAAATGCCTTCAGCCGCTGTGACAGCTTGCGTATATGCATTTCGTTTTGATTCATCCGCATCAAGATAATTTTGATTTCTTAATGTCGCATCTTTATCATTGATTGAACCTTGTAAGCTATTCATTGCGCCGTCTAATGTATTGGCATTTGTTTTTACAGTATTAACGCCATCAACAGTCGTCGCTTGATTGATTTGGCCTTCTAAGTCAGTACGTTGTGCATTCGTAATATGGTTTAAAGTGCCTAAGTTTTGTTTAGCTGCCGCTTTCGCTTCTGCCAGTTTTGCATCACCATTCAATGCATCTTTCGTACTTGTTACTTGTTGTAATGCACGGTCAACTGCTGCTTTATCTGAATTTGAACCTGTTTGTTTATTTAAAATTGCTTTCGCAGCAGCTACAGCTTGATCATAAGCAGTTTTCTTACTTTGTTCAGCGTCACGATATTTTTGAGTTTGTTTTGTTGCATTTTCATCATCAATACCATGTTGTAATTGACCCATAGCTGTATTAAGTTCATTTGCAGTTTGTTGGATACTTGTTACATTTGCAACACGTTGCGCACTTGTAACTTGTGCTTTTAACGCATCTTTTTGCGCTTTATTTAAGTTAGTAGCACCATCGATGGCATTTGTTGCTGTTTGTTTCGCTTGCGTTAAATTATGTGTACCATCTAATGCATTTTTCGTTGATGTCACTTGTGTAGCGATTTGGTTAATTGCATTAGCATCCATATTTGGATTGCTTGTTGCATTAATGACACCATTAGCACTATCAACAGCATTGTTATAGTTTGTTTTGTTACGTTCTGTAGCATCAAGATAGTTTTGGCCATTTTTCGTAGCTGTGTTATCTTGTATGCTATTTCTTAACGTACCCATAGCACCATTTAATGTGTTGGCACTTGATTTAACAGTATCTACACCTGCAACATTTTGTGCTTGTTGCACTTGTTGTTTCAATTTATCTTTTTGAGCAGTTGTTAAATGTTGAAGTCCGTTTATAGTAGTGTTTGCATTTGATTTAGCTTGCTCTAAATTATGGTTACCATTTAGGGCACCTTTCGCATTAGCAACTTGTGACAACGCGTTTTCAACGGCAGTTTTGTCTAAATTTGATCCACTATTTTTATTTAAAATATTTTCTGCGTTCGTAACGGCTTGAGTATAAGCAGTTTTCTTATCTGAATCAGCATCATGATAGTTTTCACTTGCTAGTGTATTTGTTTTATCATTAATACCATTTTGCAAGTTAGCCATCGCTGTATTCAATTGTGTACTCGTATTAGATACAGCTTCAACACCAGCTACAGTTGTTGCTTGATCAATTTTAGTTGTTAAGTCACGTTTTTGTGCATTATTAATTGACGTTAAGTTATTTAATGCATTTTTAGCTGCATTCTTCGCATTTGTAACGTTTTGATCACCATTCAATGCATTTTTAGCACTTGAAACATTTTGAATAGCCGCTTCAACATCTTGTTTAGACGTATTTGCACCTTGCGTTTTATTCAGAATTGCTTCAGCTCTGCTTACCGCATTTGTATACGCATCACGTTTAGCTTTATCTGCATCAGTAAATTTAACACTTTGTTTAACTGTGTTTTGATCATGGATAGCTTGTTCCAAGTTACCCATTTGCGTATTCAACTCAGTTGCTGCATTTTTAGTAGCAGTTACCTCACTCACATGACCTGCACGATCAATTTGTGATGAGATGGCAGATTTTTGGTTATTTGTTAAGTGTGATAATGTATTTAAGTTTTGCTTAGCAGTGTTTTGTGCATTTCTTAAGTTTTCAGCACCGTTTAAACCATTTTTAGCATTATTCACTTGTGTTGTAGCTTGGGTAATCGCACTAGTATCCATAGTCGGATTGTTAGTTTGATTAATGATACCTTTCGCATTTGACACAGCGCTATTATATGTTGATTGGTTATTCGGACTTGCGTCTGTATAGTTTTGACTTGTTTTGACTGTTGTT
The DNA here is from genome assembly GCF_016743875.1 of Staphylococcus sp. T93. NCBI lineage: Bacteria > Bacillati > Bacillota > Bacilli > Caryophanales > Staphylococcaceae > Staphylococcus > Staphylococcus sp. T93. The sequence goes on from NZ_CP068247.1 coordinate 903,239, forward strand.
TCGTTAGCAATACTATCTCTTAAGCCTTTCATTGCATTGTTCAATGCTTGTCCATTTGTTTGAACAGTTTGTACGTCTTCTAATCTATTGGCTTGTCCCACTTGTTCTTTTAATTTAGCTTTTTGAGGTGTATTTAATTGTGTTAATGCATCAATAGCAGTATTGGCGTTTTGTTTTGCTTCACGTAATCTTTCGTCACCATTTAATTCTTGTTTCGCGCTGTTTACTTGATTAGCTGCAGCTGTTACTTCTGAAGGTGTCGTAACAACCGTTGGCGTACCGCTAATAATATGTTCAGCATTGGTAACTTTAGTTGTGTAAGCATTTTGTTTAGTGCTATCGGCATTAACATATTTACTGCTTGCTAACGTATTCGTCTTATCTGCGATGGCATGTTTTAATGTGCCCATTGCCGTGTTCAGTTCAGTCGCATTGTGCTGTACATCTTGTGCATTAGATACGCGTTGAGCACCATTAGCTTGTGCTTTTAATGCATCTTTTTGTTTTTGATTTAAATCAGATGCGCCATTGATTGCTGTAATCGCTGCTTGTTTCGCATTGTTTAAGTTTTGCGTACCATTTAATGCATGTTTCGCATTATTAACATTATTAAGTGCTTGTTCGACTGCTGTTTTCGCTGTATTCGGTCCAGTTTGTTTATTTAAAATGGTTTCGGCTGCTGATACAGCTTGATTGTATGCATTACGTTTTTGCTCATCAGCATCCAAGAAGTTTTGGCTCGCTAATGTTCCTGACTTATCGTTGATAGCCGTTTGTAAGTTACCCATAGCACCATCTAAACTATTCGCATTTTGTTTAACAGATTCAACACCAGCTAAGTTTGTAGCTTGTGAAATTTGATTTGTTAAATCATTACGTTGAGCTGTAGTGATATGCGTTAAAGTACCTAAATGTTGTTTCGCTGCGTTTTGAGCTGCAATTAATTTTGCATCACCATTCAATGCATCTTTCGCATTATTAACACGTTGTAATGCTGCTTCAACTGCATTTTGCGCAGTGTTTGGACCTGTCGATTTATTTAAAATCGCTTTCGCTGCAGTAATAGCATTATCATACTCTTGTTGTTTATTTGTATCAGCATCACGATATTTCTCAGATGATTTCACTTGAGATTCGTTGTTAATACCATTCTGTAAGCTAGCCATAGCTTGGTCTAGATGTTGCGCATTTTGTTTTACAGTATCAACACCACTCACTCTTGTCGCACTAGTAATTTGACTAATCAAATTGTTCTTTTGAGCATCTGTAATACTTGTCAATGTGTTTAAGTACGTTTTCGCATTTTGTTTTGCAGCAGCTAAGTTTTCATCACCGTTAAGTGCCGTTTTAGAACTATTCACTTGCTCTGCTTTTTGTGTAATCGTACTTGGATTCATTTCTGGATTACTATTAGCATTAATAATCGTTTCAGCAGCAGCTACTGCGTTGTTATATGCTGTTTGCTTATCATTATTAGCATCTACGTAATCTTCACTTGCTTTAGTCGCATCTTTGTTGGCAATACTTTGTCTTAACGTATTCATGGCTTGATCTAATGTATTGGCATTTGATTGAACCGTTTGAACACCAGCGACAGTAGTACCACTATTAATTTGGTTTGTTAAATTCGTTTTTTGTGCAGTTGTTAAATGCGTCATATTATTTAACTGCTGTTTTGCTGTTTGCTTCGCTTGATCTAATAAACGCGTACCATCTAAGTTATTTTTAGCAGAATTCACTTGATTCATCGCTTCAGTAACTTGATCTTTCGTTTTATTTTGACCATTTGATTTATTTAAAATATCTTTCGCAGCTTGTACCGCATTTGTGTATGCTGTTTTCTTACTAGGTGTCGCATCTTGATAGTTTTGACTATTAAGCGTCGTTTGTTCATCATTGATTGCACCTTGCAAGTTACCCATCGCTGTATTTAAATCTGTACCTTGTTGTTTAACAGTATTTACGCCAGCAATATTTGATGCAGCATTAATTTTAGATTTAACATCTGCTTTTTGTGCATTATTTAAATGTGGTAATGCATCAATTGCTCTTGCAGCATCTGTTTTAGATTGTGCTAATTTTTCATAACCATTTAATGCATTTTTATTAGAAGTAACAGCTGAAGTTGCACGATTAACATCATCAACAGACATCGTTGGATTTGTTGTTTGATTAATGATTGTTTCGGCACTTGAAACTGCACTGTTATATGCATTTTGTTTAGCTGTATCTGCATCCGCATAATCTTCTGTACGTTTCACTTGATCTTTATCTGCAACAGCTTGTCTTAAGTTACCCATTGCACTATTCAAGTTTGTTGCATTTTGCTTAATTGTATTAACTGCATCAATTTGATGCGCACCATTAATTTGCGATTGTAAGTTTTGACGTTGTGCATTATTTAAATTGTTTAAATGACCTAATGCAGTATTCGCTTCTTGTTTCGCAGCATTTAACTTAGCTTCACCATTCAATGCATGTTCTTTACTTGTGACATTTGATAAAGCATTGTTAACATCACTTGGTGTTATAACTGGATGTTGTGCATTACCATTAATAATGTCATTCGCATGGTTGTATGCATTGTTGTAATCATTTTTCTTATTAGTATCTGCGTTGACATAATTATCACTTTGTACGACTTGGTTATGATTAGCAACGCCACGTTTTAAACCTGTCATAGCAGTATTTAAGCTTTGAGTCGTTTGTTTAATATCATTTACTGCTTGCACGTTTTGTGCACTATTCACTTGTTGTGTTAATGCATTCTTTTGTGCTTGGTTTAAATCACTTGCATGCGTAATCGCATTTGTTGCTTCTGTTTTCGCACGTTGTAAGTTTTGTTGACCATCTAAAGCATCTTTCGTCGATTTAACAGATGCTGCTTTTTGGTTCACTGTGTTAACATCCATCGTTGGATTAGTCGTTTCTCCAATGACACCTTTAGCCGCATTAACTGCATTATCATACGCTTGTTTATTAGCTGGTGTTGCGTCAGTGTAATTTTGATCTGATTTAATTGTATTATTATCCGCAACACTGTCTTTTAATTTCGTCATCGCAGTATTTAAAGCCGTAATGTTAGACTTAATTGTTTCAAGCGCAGCATGATTTTGAGCAGCATTAATTTGTTGCGTGAAATTATTTTGTTGTGCTTGGTTTAAGTTAGATGCACCATGTAATGTTGTTAACGCTGGCTGTCTATCTAATGTTAAACCTTGACGTGCTGTATTTAATTGATCCTTAGCTTGGTTTGCCTCTGTCACTTTATCATTGATATTTTGGACAGTTGGGTTGCCATTCAACACTTGATTAATTTCAGTTAACTTTTGACGCGCTGCTTGTAATTTTTGGTTGTACGCATTTAACGAAGCGGTCGTCATACCTGTTGTATCCGTTGGTTGATTAATGCTTTGTTCTAATTGCGTTTTCGCAGTTTGAAGCGGCGCTTTATCTGGTGTTAAAGCTTGACGTGCATGATCTAAATCAGATTTAGCTTGATTTGCTGTAGACGTATTTGTATTAATTTGTTCTACAGTCGGTGAACCTGCTAATACTTGATTGATTTGTTGAATCTTATTACGTGCAGCTGTTAACTTCGCATTGTATGCATTTATAGAGTCTTGTGTCATACCAGTTGTACTTGTTTGCGTGTCAATACTATGTTGTAGTTGATTTTTCGCATTTTCTAAAGGCGCTTTATCGACTGTTAAGCCATTACGTGCTTGATCAAGTGCTGATTTAGCGGCATTCGCTGCTGTCACGTTTTGACGTATTGTCGCAACATCTGGATGTGAGGCTAATACACGATCAATTTCTTGAATTTTAGTTCTAGCTGCTGAAAGTTTTTCATTAAATGCTGCAATAGATGCGCTTGTCATACCAGTCGTACTCGTTGGCTGATCAATATCATTTTGCAACTGAGTTTTTGCAGTTTGTAATGGTGCCAAGTCTGGAGTTAATCCAGCAATTGCTTGTTTTAAGCTATTATATTTTTCTTCTACTTTTGTTTTTTCTGCGGCAATTTGTTGGTCAGTCGCATCACCATTGTTAATAACATTTTGTGCATTTGTTGATTCTGTTTGACCCGCACGTTTAGCATTTTCATATGCTTGGATTGATGATTGTGTCATACCATCAGTAGTTACTGATTTATTGATTTCTTCATCAAGTTTCGTCTTAGCAGTTTTTAAAGCACTATTATCAGCTAAAGGTACTAATTGATTAATTGCTTGCGTTAATCGCTCATTGACACGATTTACATTTGTTAACGCAGATTGCACTTCTTGTACTGTTCTTATTGGCTTTTGAATAATAGCATTAGCGCTATTTTTAGCACTTGTTAAGTCACTTTGAAGTGCACGAATCGAATTATTGTAAGCAGTAATACTTGCCGGCTTCTTACCAGTCGTTGTACCTGTGCGATTCAATTGTTGCACTGCTTGCTCTAAGGCATGTGTATCTGCAGTTAAATCATGTTTCGCTTGGTTTAATGCTGTTAATGCGTTATCGACACGATGTTTTTCATCTGAAATTTGTTGTGCAGTTGCATCGCCATTGTCAATAACACGTTGAGCTGCAGTTATTTCAGTTTCTGCTTCACGCTTCTTCGCATTATAGTTATCAATACTTTGTTGCGTCATACCAGCAGTTGATGGTACTTGGTTCACAGAACTTTGTAAGTTATTTTTAGACGTTACTAATTGGCTATTATCTTCTTTATTTTGAAGTAATGCTTTAGCTTGATCAATCTTAGTTTGTGCTGCACGAACTTTAGTTAGTGCGTCAGAAACTTGTTGTGGTGTTGCACGCTCATTATTAATCACTTGTTGTGCTTCTGTTTTCGCAGTATTGATTTGTTGTTGCGCATTATGCATTGCATTATTGTACTGCGTAATTGTACCTGGCTTTTTACCTTCAGTGCTTACTGGATCATCTAAATGATTTTTAGCTGTGATTAACTCACGTTTATCCGCTTTTGTGAAAATGGACTCTTGTACTTCTTCAGTACTACCATCATTGTAAGTTACTGTCACAGGAATCGTCGTTGTGCTACCACCAGCTAAATTAGTAGGCATTGCTGTGCCATTTTTAATCGTTGCAGTACGTTTATTAGCAACTTGAACTGCATTGTTAATTTCAGCTGCTGTTACATTTGAACCATAATCTTTCACAATTTCAGTTGTGTTGACAGTATGAGCTGCCGGTGCAGTTAATGTACTTGGATTACTACTTACTGAGTGACCTGTACCTGCTTTCGGAGTAATTGTGATTGATGAATTTGGTTTTATAGTATTGGCATTGAACGTCACTTTACCAGTTTGTGCATCTAACGTTACATAGTCAGGCTTATTCGCAATTGTCCATTGATTATTTTGACCACGAACAACATTAATTGTCTTACTATGTTCTGCACCATTACCCACTTTTTCAGTGTAAGCAATATCCATTGCTTGAGTTGGATTAATTAAATGTCCTGATGGATTATTAGGCGTGATATCAATATGACCATTTTGCCAAATCTTAGTAGTCGCTTGGTTCGGTTGTGGTGCGACAACTGTGAAATCATCACTACGTTGCTCATCACTCACTGTCTCTCCGCTTCCTTGCGTTGCAACAACTTGAATTGTATCAGCAGGGTTGAAAGTACCTGCTGCAACAGTAATACCATTATTAGTTCCAGCAATACCTGCTACAGTTGCTGCAGATGCTTCTTTCACCCATGGACTCGTATTATTGCGACGTGTAAATGTCGTCACAACGTTACCATTACGTTTAATAACTAATTTATCAGCGTATGTCGTTACGTTACCGGCATGTGTATTCACTGTTTGGTTTGCTCCAGGTGCAATTGTAATCGCTCCTGCCGCTGTTTCAGTCACAGTTGGTTTCGCTGGTTGCACATCTTTTACTACAAATTTCGCTGGTAAAGATGTTGCAAAAGTATGTCCGTTATAGATGACGTCATATTTTGCGTTAACGACTTTAGCCACATTCGGTTTATTCATAGCTGACCAGTTTGCGTCATTTGTACCTGTAGTATCACGATTCCATTTATACGTAAATCCATCTGTTGGTAAACCAGTAGCATTTTGCATATGTGCATATCCTGATGCTTGCGTACCACTTGCTAAAGTGCCTCCAACCGTTGTCGTATAAGTAGTTTGAGGGAATTCAAATTGATATACATTAACAGTAACAGGAACTCGTTTAGCAGCTGAAATACCTGGATATGTGACATCGACATTTAAATGTTGCACGCCTGCTTGTTGGTTATTTGGTTGTTGTCTATTTGCCCATGCTGCAGTGATACCATTTGTGTTTGTATTTGGATCAAATGTAATGTAGTTCATCGCATCCGTTCCATTAGTCAAATTTTGACCTTTCACATCACGTGATGGCGCCTTTGCATTAGCAACTGGATAAACTTTGACTGGAACTTCAACATTACGCGTACCTTGACCATTAGGTAATGTTACAACCGCAGTTTTATGAGTGTTACCGACTGTATTCTTCCATGTATCTGGACTATCATGCCATGCAACCGTTGCCCCATGTGGCGGGTTTTGAATAAATCTTTCTACGTGTCCGAAATCAAAACCGTCGCCACCTTTAATAAATACAGCGCCTTCAGTAGTTGCTTGTAATTGTGGTGTCACTGTTACTGTTGCACTGTCATTTGAATCAACAGATTCATTTCTTGTTACTGTAACAACTTGACCATGTTCGTCTTGCGTCGTATACGTCACATTGTTCATTGAAATTGAAGATTTTGCTTTAATTCCGCCATTTGGTAACGCGTCACTTACTGTCACAACCGAACTAAAACCGCTACCATGAGTAATATTTGTGACATTTAATGGTGTATTATCTGCTTTAAATAATTTTACTGACGAGTTATTTAATACGTTATTAACTTTAATTTCTTGGTTTGTAAGACCTGCTTTATATGTCACAGAGTTTGCGTCAATTCTAGGTGGGTCAGGTTTAACTTTAGATAAAATAGTTAAATCTTCTGTTTGTCTATTATCATATGTCACTCTAATAAGACGAGTAGATATGCCTACAACATCTTTGTTAGGACCATATGTTCCAACAAATTGGAAATTCATATGTTGCGCATTTGTCGACCAAGAATTATTTACTGGCTTAACATATTGTTTCGCATCATACATATCTGAAACACCTGGGTATAAAACACCTCTGGCTGTTTCAAAGACATGTTTCGGTACAGTTCTTACTACTTTATATGTTGCTGTTTTCGTAATCGGCGTTGTTTCGCCATCAATTAAGATATGTGCAGTTACAGTTATATCTTCACCAATACGTGTATTATCTTTATTTGGCGCTTGTCCACTTACCCATGTAATAGTTGCATCTGCAATGTCACTACCATTAGATAACTTAAAGTAATCTGATGCACTAGAACCATTACCTGCTGGGAAGTCTTGGCCTTGTACAGTGTAATGCGAATGTGCAACGATTTCTGGAATGACATGCTTTACAGGTACAGTCACTGTTGATGTTGTTCCATCTTGATAAGTAACAGTTACTGTGACATTGGCATTATTTCCAGTACGACTGACATTACTAACTGTTTTACTAGTGATTTCATTCGCACTTGCTCTTGCATAACTTCTATTTGGTACTGTTTCAGTAAACGTTAACGAATTAATAATTGTCGTTTGATCAGCTTGTGATACTGTCGCATTATTCGAAATATTGGCAATTCTCACAGGATTAGCAGCCGTTGATGAAGTACCAACTCGATATTTATCACGCAAAGGTTTCACTGTTACATTGAACGAAGTTGTAGCTGTATTGCCGCTTGTATCAGTTGCTAATAAATTGATTGTCTTATTAGTTGCTGATGTCACATTTGGTGCCGTTGCAGAAACATGTTGATGGTTATTATCAACAGTACCTGTAATTTGTGATGTATTTGGTACAGTTACAGATTGCACACCAAAGTTATCATTCGCTGTAATAGTATTTGTAAATGTTTCACCTGAGAACACTTGATGATTAGTGTAATTACCTACTGAAATTGTTGGATTCACTAAGTCACTTGGTACAAAATAAATGTTAATAGCGTCAGTAGTATTTCCTGTATTTTGATTTAAATGTTCAACATATTGTTTTGGACCATATGGCGTTAAGTATAACTGTGCTTTATAAACTGCATCACTTGCATTATGTGTAGAATTACTTTTTACAACGTGGTCAATTGTAAATGCGCCAGCACCATTAGCTGCCGGTTCGTTTACGTTAACAACAGTTGAGTTACTATGGTTTGCACGAGTATTTGAATTTGTAACAGGTTGCCCACCATAACCGTTTGAAGGGTTGATGATGTCTAACACTTGAATCACTTGACCATTCAACGTAAATTGACGTTGACCATCAGTTGTCGCATTTGATTGTGAATAACCAGTCGTTCTAAAGTTAGGTCTTCCGCCAGCTTCTGCTTGTGATTTTTCATTACCAGTAATGTTATTTCGCAATCCAGGCACTGTAGTTGTTGCTTTTAACATTGTTAAAATATCATTCGTCGTAATTTGAGTACCTAATGTAGCATCATAACGATAAATTAAAGATTTATGGTCATCAGACCATGATAAACCACCATCTGTTGGTCTGTTTGCAATTTTTGCATTCGTCCATGTCACTGTATAATCTTGTGGGAAATTAACCCAACGCAAGAAATTCATATTAGCTAGGTTTGACGCGAATGATTTCGTTAATCGACCTTTATTAATATTTACTGTAATAGTACTTACATTAGCACCATTAGGTGTATTTGTAACTGAAATATCACCTTCGGCAAGCGTAATTACATCTCTATTTGCATTAATAAATGCTTGTTTTACTTTTGAGATTTCATCAGTAGTTAAATCATATGTTGATGTACGATATACACGTTGATCGCCTTCTGGTTGTTTCACATCGATGATTTTCAAACTAATATAGAAGTCTTCACTATCTTTATGATACGCATTTGTAGCAGTTATATGGTATAACTGCGTGCCTGCGTTCATTTGACTAACTTCTTGTGCAGTTGGAATAGTTCTATCAGATGTAATATTTGTAAATGTGCCACTTGGAATAGGTTGTCCATTACTTAAAGTAAAATATTGTTTAATATCACCAATACTAAATGATTGTCCTTTAGCAATCGTTACCGTTGCTGTTTTAGCAGCATTGACAGTTTGGTATTCAGGTTTCACAACTGGTTCGTATGTCATCACATTTGTAGCATCAAGCGTTGTCGATGAGCCATCACGGTAATGTAATGTGACATTACCATTATTATCGACAGTTACTGGATCAGTTGATGCTAAATATCCTCTTATATTTTGGTTTTTATTCATAAAGGCAGTAATTATGCTTTGCTTTTCATCATTAGATACAGCAGTCGGATTGACTACTACAACTTTCTCAGTATTTCCTAATACAATCGGATGAGCATCTTCACTAATTTTACCTACATGAATTGAAACATGTTTAGATTGACTATCATTTGTCGTATTATTGACATTGTCTGTCGCTGACACTTTAAATGTAATATCACTGTTAAATGCCTGATTCATACTCACTCTACCTGTAATAGATAATGAGCCATTATTCTTATCCGCTTTTGTTAAATTTGATGTCCAACCATTCGGCAATGTCGTAATAGTTGTATTTTTTATACCAGAATGTCTATCAGAGACACCCATTGTAAAGTTGACTTCGTCGCCTCGATAGTATTTGGCATTTATTCCAACAGGATTATTGATTGTTGGTGGAATGTCATCTGGCAAAATAGTAACAGCATTACTCATATTAGATGCAACTACTTTATTATAATAAACTACTGCTCTAATTTGTTTACCTACAGGTGGTATGAATACAACATAATCTTGCGGTCGTATAGTAATTGTATTATGCACCCCATCAGGTGTACCAGTCGCAAGTATCGTATAACCAGATGGTATTTGATCTGCCTCACTACCACCATTCGTAGTTTGATTTGTTGGTGCAACTAAATAAACCAATGCCGATGGATCCAACGGTATTCCCGAAATATTAACAGGCACTTTTTGTAATGCTGTACCTCTTAATTGCTCAGCTGTCGTTGTAATTGTTGGTGTATGTGGTTTAACACGAATTTCGAATAATTGTTCTTTACGTCCAAAACGTATCGTTCCAAAGTAATCCCCTGGTAATAAGTTACCAACAAGTTCAATATTGCGTTCTCTGGCATTATTAGGTCTATTTGTCGAGTTTTCAATGTGTAATGTACGCGGAATACCTGTAATTTGCCAATCTTTATCTGTAAAATTCTCATTACTTGTTAAATTAATACGTAATGGTTGAATAGATGTTACGCTACCACCTAAATTCACGGAAGCATTCCCTTGGTTACCTGCATATACATAGAAAACTGGATGCCCAGCTTGTTTTGAAAATGGTTTTTCAGCAATATTTTGAGTATCGTCATTTTTAAAGAATTTAATATTATGTTGGATTTCAGGTAATACCGTTAAGTTAACAGGAACTAAAGTTTCACTATTACCATAAGCATCAGGATAGTCGAAACCAATCATTAATCTTATTGGGTTTCTAGTTCTTGCTGCTTCTTGTAATTTTTGATCAGTAAATAATTGACTTAATTGATATTCATTTAATTGTTGGGCTCCACCCGGTCTAAAAGCATTAGTATTTGCATTATTCGAATAAAATCCTAACACTTTATTACTCGGCGTCTTAACATAACTTAAAGGATCATCAACAAAATCATCTATATTTAGGTTTGTACTTTCTAATACCTTTTTCGTTTGTACATTTCCTTGACTCACTTCTACACGTTTAGTTGTACCTATGCGATATGTACGATTAACCACTTGTCTTAAACCATTAAGACGTTGTTGATGGTCTTGCGTTGATTCGACGTATAGTTGACTGTACATAAATAATTGATTGTACTCTAAAGCACGCCCACCTGCTGCATAGTACAATTTATTAACAGTTGGACCTTGTGTTTTAAATGAAATTGTATAACTTGCATCACCTTGACCGATGAAAGTATAAACTTTAGGAACACCCGGTGATTCAGCAGGTTTTTGACCATTAATATATTCAAAATTTTGTCTACCAAAAGCTTTAGTAGCAGGTGTCGCTCCAGCTTCACTAAAATAATCACTCGCTCTAGATAAATCTTCTAAAGAATAAATATGGACAGTTGGCCAGTCATATATTACTTGGCCACTTCTATTTCTTATTTTAAAGTCATGTGAACGATGAGGATCATTTACTCCATATTCCCACATTTGTTGAAGTGGTTTATTTGCACCTGCTCCTGCTCCATGACTCCATTGTACATTTGTTCCATCTGAATTAACTGTTACAAAGTCAGTTCTTCCTACTGGCACTTGGTCTGCTGGTAATGCAAACCAAAAGATCATATTTTGATGTGGAGCATGTCCTTTATTAAACTTAATAACCCATTGGTACCCGTCTCCAGTTTGTTTCGCTGTCATAAGAGCAATTTCCTTTGAGTCAGAGGCCTTCAATGTATTCCATGGTGTAGTTGGTAAATTATATGGCGCCCCTTTACTAGAAGCATTGATATATGTACCAACAGGATAGCCCGAACCATCATTAGCATTTTCAACATAATATGATGAATTTGCATTTTGATAGTCTGATACTGATCTAGGCTCTGCAGCTCTTGACTCAACCGAACGCGTTTGAATTCTATTTGAACGTCGGCTAGTCTGTTGACGTTGAGGCATTGTACGAATTAAAGCAACAGCTTGTTCCAATTCTTTGTATGCAAGTTGCAAGTCTTTATTGTTTATTGGATCATTACTGCCTAATAACGTATTAATCTTATCAAAAATGCCTTTTACATAGTTAAATGTGCCAGAATCTGCATTTTCACGGTCAATAAAGCGATAATCATGATAATTTGCATCAAAAAACGCTTGTAATTCATTTCGGTCATGTTGTACGTTACCATTATCAGATGAATCTGAAGCTGTTACTACATTTGCTTCATGATTTTCTACATGAGCCGCTCTATTGTCGTTTCCATTTTTATTAGCAGATTGACTTTCGTTTTGTTTATGCTTACTTTGTTCTTTATCTGGTTGTGTTGTCGCAGCCGTTGCCGAATCTTTCTTTGTATTTACATTTTGAGATGCTGGTTGTTCATCATTAGTAGTAGATGATTGCGCTACTTTTTGATCTACTAAATTAGCTTGACTAATATTTGGTTGCTCATTTTCATGAGTAGCAGATAATGATTGACCATTTTGTGAATTTTGAGAATTTTGTACTTGAGATTCTCGATTCTCAGTCTGTTCATTATTACTTTGTTGTTTCTGTTTAACCACGCTTGCTGGTTGATTTGTTTCAGCAGCATGTGCTTGTGATGTATTGAATCCTAAAAATACCAATGTCGCAATGACAGTTGAAAATGTACCAACTGTATATTTACGAATACTAAACTTTTGAATTTTATCACGATAATTCACAGCTATTGTTCACTCCTTATCTTGTTGTTATGTCTCTGTTGTGTTGTGAATGTATTTACTTTTGATTGCTTGTGTATTGTAATGCTCATTCCATTCTCATTTAAAAATTTAAAACGATGACGATTCAATACAATTTCGCAATCTATCCAAAAAGTATTGAAACACATTACAACTATGTGTTGAACAATTTATTTATGCTCCAGAATATAATAACACAAAATATATTGTAAGGTAAATTGAATTTGTGACAATTTATAATAATTATAAATAAAGTAGCGTAAAAGAGTAATAAAAAACCAATCCCTATGTTCATTTAAAATAATGACACATAAGAATCGGTTTATATTTTTGTTTAATATTGTAGCGACTTGTATGATTTCAATTTAATTCTCAATTATCATAATTGAGTGTCGTTTTGTTTAGGCACAAGTAACAAAATGATAACGAATGATAATATTCCCATACCTGCATTTAACCATAATGCAATCATTGCACCTGTATAAATGTTTGTCATATTTGATACGATTGCATATACTGCACCACTCAATGCGACGCCAAATGCTCCACCTAATGCAGAAGCCATTTTATAGATACCTGCAGCAACGCCTACTTTTTCTAACGGTGCATTTGCAATTGCTGTATCTGTTGATGGTGTAGCATATATCCCTAGTCCTAAACCAAAGAATAAATAACCTATAATACAACAAATGACATAGAATATTTCTGGCAAGAAAGTTAATGAAATGAGACATTCTCCGACAATAAGAACTCCTGTTCCAATTAACATTGGTTTCTTGCATCCGAGTGTTTGAAGTAACTTTTCACCAACACGAATCATAATTAGTACCATTACTAAATAAGTGATTGATAAACTTCCTGCTTGCAATGAAGAATATCCTAAACCTCTTTGAACAAATGTGTTGGCTACTATTAATGTTCCTGCAACACCATTTAACAAAAAGTTTGAAGCTGTTGCACCTGTGTAAGCTTTATTTTTAAATAATTTAAAATCGATTAAAGGATTTGTAGCACGCTTTTCAAGAACTATAAATAAACTAAAAGATCCAATTGCAATAGCTAATAAAGTAATAAAAAGAAGTGAGGTTACACCTAATTCTGATCCTTTAGTAATTAAAATATTTAAACTGAGGAGCATAATGACTAAAAGAACCAGACCTTTAATGTCAAATTTATTTAGAGAAATCGATTTAGATTTAGTTTCAGGTGTGCCTTTAATAAGAAACAGTGCAATTAATGAAATTATAATTGATAGGATGAAAATCCAACGCCAACCTAAAAGCGTTGCAACTGCACCTCCAAAAAATGAACAAACACCAGAGCCGCCCCATGAGCCAATTGACCAATAACTTAAAGCGCGTTGTCTATCTTTCCCAATGTAATATGACTTAATAATAGACAAAGTTGCAGGCATAATACATGCTGCTGAAAGTCCTTGAATTAATCTTCCTATAATAAGTAATAAAGGAATATTTGAAATAATGATTAATAATGAACCTAATATATTTAAGATAATACCAATGTTCGTGAGTTTAATTCTGCCATATTTATCAGCAAGACCACCTGCTCCTACTACAAACATTCCTGAAAATAAAGCAGTTATACTAACGGCGATATTAACCGTTCCAATATCTGTATTGAAACTATCTTCAAGTATTGGTACAACATTAACCAATGATTGTGCAAATAGCCAAAACGTTATTACACTTAGAACAATTCCTATTAACAACTTATTATTGCCTTCAAATGCCTCTCTTGACGGCTTTTCCATCTCTATTTGCCTCCCTATACTTTTGAAAAACAGACAAATTCCATAACAGAAATTTGTCTGTTCCATAGAATAATTGAATGGTTTTTGATTTTAATGTGTAAAACTTTAAATTTATTAGTAGTCCATCCATTTATTCTCAATGCTAGTTATCTTACCTTATGCTGCTTTTTGTTTCTTTTTATAGTAATAAACTGGTATACCAAGTGCTGTTATTAGAATTCCAATGATTGCTAATATAAATTGTGTAAACAGTGTATTAATTAATACAAATGATCCTGCCAAAATAGCAATTAAAGGTATGATCGGATATAACGGTACTTTATATGGTCGTTCCATATTTGGTTCACGTTTTCTTAAAATTATTACCGCAACAAATGACATACAATAGAACAACCAAATAACAAAGATTAACATATTTGTAATTGTATCAAATGCTCCCATTGACATCATGATGATAGCGATTATAAGTTGTATAATTGCGCCAAACCATGGTGCGCCAGATTTTGTTAATTTTGCGAATAAATGGCTAAATGGCAATAATTTTCTTTCAGCCATTGCATATGGTACGCGCATACCAGTCATAGTATAGCCATTGATCGTACCATAAACAGAAATTAATATACCGATTGTAATAATCTTACCGCCATTTTCACCAAATAATATTTTTGATGTATCTGAAGCTGCATTTAAATTACCAGCAAGTAGTTCTATTGGCAACGTTAATAAGAATGTAGCGTTAATTAATAAATACACAGCCATAATACAACCGATACCAACTGAAATCGCTAAAGGTAAATCGCGTTTAGGATTTTTAAGTTCCCCCGCAACATTTCCTACATGAATCCAACCATCATATGCAAACATAGTTGCTAATAAACCACTACCAATTGCTGTAAAGAAGCCATTTCCTGAATTACCTGTAGTTGGAATTAATGAAAAAGTGATATCTCCAGATTGAAAAATACCAAAAATTACAATAACGATGATTGGAATCAGTTTAATTACTAAAGTAACTGATTGTAAAATTCCGCCTGCTTTTGAACCTAGGAAATTTATCAACACAATAGATAACGCAGATGCGATTGCTATTGGTATTAACGAACCTATAGATAAATGGAATAAATTAATTAGCTGTGTCGCAAATACGATAGACAATGCTGCTACGTTAGCTGGAAAATAAATAAATGATTGCGCCCAACCTGATAGGAAGCCCCAGAAATCACCGTATGTATATTCTATATACTTCGTTAAGCCACCTGTTTCAGGGATTGCAGCAGCAAGTTCTGCTGCTGTTAACCCCGCACAAATGGTAATGATGCCGCCTAGGAACCATACAAACAAGGCCATTCCTGCTGTTCCTGTTACTTCTGTTACGTTTGATATTTTAAAGAATACTCCTGAACCAATAACTGTCCCCATAACAATAGCAAACGCTGAGAAGAAACCTATATTTTTTTGTAATTCTTTACCATTTGACATAATTACACCTCATTTTTAAGATTAAATGTTTTAACCTACCACACCCTTGCTTGTATCTGCAATATTCAGTCCATGTTCAATGACACCTGAAACTCTAGTTAAGTCAACATTCCCGCCTGAAACTAATGCAACAACATTTTTATCTTCAAGCCATTTATTGTTTATTTTTCCACTTAAAATTGCAGCTGTTGGTAATGCGCCTGCACCTTCAGTAATAATTTTGGCACGCTGCATTAAATCTTTCATAGCATGTTCAATTTCTTCTTCAGTAACAAGAATAAATTCATCTACTAAATGTTTAACTACTTCATATGTTTGTTCACCAGGAACTTTTACATCACAACCATCTGCTATTGTGCTATCCACTCGATGTTCAGTTAAATCTCTCTTATAGAAAGACTCAGCCATACCATGAACATTCTCAGATTGAACACCGATAATATGAATTGAAGGGTTAAATGATTTTAATGCGGTGGCAATACCTGCAATTAATCCTCCACCGCCAACTGGTACGATGACTGTATTCACATTCCAAATATCATCTAAAATTTCTAAACCAATTGTTCCTTGGCCTGCCATTACAAACTTATCGTCATATGGATGAACGATTGTCATGCCATTTTCTTTCGCTAATTCTTCCATATAAAGTCTAGTTTCGTTAAAGTTTTTACCTTTTAAAATAACCTTTGCCCCATAGCCTTTTGTTGCTTGTTGTTTCGCTTGTGGTGCTGTTTCAGGCATTACAATCGTTGCATCAATGCCTAATAATTTAGCTGTTAAAGCAACACCTTGTGCATGGTTCCCAGCAGATGCTGCGATAATGCCTTTTTCTTTTTGTTCATCTGTTAAGTGATTAATTTTATTGCTAGCGCCTCTAAATTTAAAAGATCCTGTGAATTGCATATTTTCTAATTTTAGAAATACATTCCCTTTAGTTATACTTTGGCTTAAATACATTGATTTAATTAGAGGTGTTCGACGAATAAATGGTTTAATGCTTGCTTTAGCTTCTTCGATATCTCCTAAACTTACAATATGTGCTGTTTGTAATGTAACTGTGTTGGTTGTCATAATAATTACATCCTTCCGTTTTGTAAATTTTTAGTCCAAACTATAATGCTATATTTAAAATATTCATTTCACTCAATTTCATTTAAATTACTATCTATTCGATAACATTTAATATTTCTTTATAATCTAGGTCATGTGATGAAGCTAATCCTTGATTTGTCACTTGTCCTTGGTAAATGTTTACACCAGTACTTAAGGCTTCATTATCTTTAATTGCTTGTTCTAAGCCTTTGTCACAAATTTCTAATATATAATCAATATTTCCTTGTGCTAATGCCATTGTTGAAGTTCTTGGGACTGCTCCTGGTTGATTTGGTACACCATAATGAATCACACCTTCTTCTTCATACACTGGATCAGAAATTGTAGTTGGTCTAATTGTTTCAATAGTTCCACCTTGGTCAATAGCTATATCGATTAATACTGAACCTTTTTTCATTGATTTAACCATCTCACGAGTAACCAATTTTGGCGGTTTCGCACCTGAAATTAAAATTGTAGAAATAAATACATCTGCTTTCTTAATTTGTTCTGCTAAATTTTCTGGTGTTGATTTGACTACTGTGACATCTTTTTCTGCATACATATCTTCAAGATATTTAATGCGGTCATCGTTTAACTCGATAATGATTACTTTAGCATTTAGTCCCAAGGCAACATTTGCTGCATTTGTTGCTGCTACTCCACCACCGAAAATCACATATGTACTACCAGGTATATCCACATTTTCATGTACACCAGTCACTAAAGTACCTTGACCACCATGTTGTGCTTCAGAGTAGTAAGCTCCCATAATTGCTGAGCGTTGACCTGCTATAGCACTCATTGGCGCTAATAATTCTGCTTTTCCATTTTTTATAATGGTTTCACCACTAATCGCAGTTACACCAACTTCTTGCATTTTTTCTACTATTTCTTTTGAAGATGCTAGATGTAAAAATCCCCAGATAATTTGATTCTTTTTGAAATATTGATATTCGCTTTCATGAGGTTCTTTTACTTTGATAACAAGATCAGCTTCCCATGCTTGTTCGTGAGTTACGATCTTAGCGCCTTCTTTTTCATACATATCGTTAGAAAATCCTGAACCAATGCCAGCATTTTTTTCAACAATTACTTTATGTCCTGCATCCGTTAACTTACGCACATTTTCGGGTGTGCAAGCTACACGTCCTTCACCTTGTTTTAATTCTTTGACTACTGCAACTAACATTTGCAACACTCCTCTTTCATTTGTGAATAATTTCACAATTATTTTATCCTTTGGTTATGAATATGTAAATACCATTAATTAATTATTCATATTTTATCTATAATTTGTTAATAAATATTTAATATATTATTCTTATTCTTAAATATTATGTGCAATTATACCACTATATTTATTTCTTATACTCCATTTGATTTATAGTTGTATTAATACATTGACTCAAAAACTAATTAATCAAATATGTTTTTTAGATTAATAAAGTTGTAACTGTACTATTTTGTAGTGTATGGTAATTTATTTGGATGAAATATAATTCTTTATACTCTATTGATTAATCAAATATGTATCTATCAAAATTCGGCTTATTTATTCACTCTGACATATCCAAATACGCAAAAAGACTATTTCTACCTTGTATCGATAGAAATAGTCTTTTTATACTTAATTGGTTTAATTTTTCATAAAATCTTATACTTTTTAAAAATGGGATGAAATATATTTTCCTGAAACATGTAATTCATGTTCGTTACAAATTGATAAAATATGATTAAGCGTTGTTGCAAATGACATTTTCTCAAAAAGCGCTTCACTATCAATTGGTACTTGTGTGTGAATTTCAGCCAGTCGCTTCGATAAATATAGTTCATCTAAATTGTCATTAATCTTATTACGTTGCCCAGCTGATAATGCATCAATGTTTTCAACCACATTTTCAACGCTTTGATATTGCTGAATTAACTTAATAGCCGTTTTCTCGCCAATACCTTTAACACCCGCATATCCATCTGCTGTATCACCCATAAACGCTTTAATATCGATTAGTTGTTGTGGTTCAAGGGCATATTCTTCGTTAAAACGATGTAATGTATATCTATTATAAATGTTAAAACCTTTTTTAATTAGCCAAACTTCAACATTGTCATTAATACATTGCAGTAAATCTTTGTCGCCCGTAATAATATAGACATCGTTATCAGTTGAATATTGTTGTGCTAATGTACCTATAACATCATCCGCTTCATAGTTTTTAACGCCAATATTTACAAAGCCAAATTGCTCTGAAATTTCTTTAACATAATCAAATTGTGGTATCAATTCTTCTGGTGGTGCAGAACGATTTTGCTTATAACCATCAAACATATCATTTCTAAAAGTTGATTGTCCCATATCCCAACATACAGCTACATGTGTAGGGCGTATTTCATGTATTGCCGAAAAGATATGACGCACAAATCCTTGTATTCCATTTGTAGGTTCACCTTGTGAATTGTACATAAATTGTTTATGAAGACTTGTAGCATAGAAATGTCTAAATA
The DNA here is from genome assembly GCF_016743875.1 of Staphylococcus sp. T93. Classification (NCBI taxonomy): domain Bacteria; kingdom Bacillati; phylum Bacillota; class Bacilli; order Caryophanales; family Staphylococcaceae; genus Staphylococcus; species Staphylococcus sp. T93. The sequence continues at coordinate 922,625 of NZ_CP068247.1, forward strand.
ATAGCGCCATACCATCTACAAGTAATATTTTATTAGGCATTTAAAACGTTCCTTCTTTCTTAATATAAAATAGTTTTCAGTTGTTGATGTTTATCTTTCAATTGATTGATAAGTGTTGTATCTAAATCAAATGCTAATAAATCGTTTATTTGCGTTTGAATATTAGCTTCAAAACTTTCAAATTGCGATTCAGCTTCTACAGCCATTTGCTTTACATATAATTCAAGCTGTTGCCTCAATAATCCCATTTGTGGTTGTAATAATCCTAACGTACTTTGACAAATTGATTCATGTATATCTCTTTGCCCATTTGGATTCAAAATTTTACGTTTTGTTAATTGTTTAGGCAATGCATTTAGCATATCGTTGAAATCGATGTGCAATAATGGTTGCTCTATATTAGCTGATTCAAAGTTAAACTGAGGATTAATAATGACATGTAAATCTGCTAATTGTTGAACGATTGGTGCAATTTGCTCAGTGAGTTGCTTATTAAAGTATTTTTTTATACGTTCTGTAATTAAAGATTGCTCTAAAAACAATCGTTGATGAATTTGATCTAAGTATACTCTCGTAGACACTTTCTTTTCTTCATTAAAATCACTATTTTGCGTCATTTGAGAATTAAACACTGATTTAACATCGTCAAGTAGTTGTAGTTTTAAACGGGCATTTAAATGATAAACTTGTTCTTCAACTTCGTTGTCTGTATGTTGTAACGTCGCATCAATTAATTGATGTTGTAAACGCTGTTTATCTTTATAATCTGTTAACCTTTGTTGGCGACGTGAAATATCAGCTTTATTTGTTTCAAATTCTGTAATCATCTCTACATAAGAACGATCCATTTGTTGAAGCTGATGAATCATTTGTTGTTCTAAAATTGATTTAGATTCAACATCAACAAATTGTTGTATGCTTTGTTTTAATTGATCAATGCCCTTATCTTCAGCTTGCAATGCATTTCGACTTGATACAGCAAAAATGTCTGATTGTAAGTGTACTTGTCTTAATGCATCTGATACATATGTTTCAACTGCTTCAAGATCATCTTGACTTTCTGCTAAATCAGCAGCATTAATTACCATTTTAAATGCTTGGTTTTCATTCAACTGGTTCATATCTTTCATGTGTTCTATAAACGCTTTGTCATTATCAGTAAATGAATGATTAAAATAACTTACATACAATATTAAGTCTGAAGAAGTTAAAATTTGTTCGGTTTCATTTGTATGCCTTTGGTTATTTGAGTGTAGCCCTAATGAATCAACAATTATTTTACCTTTTAACCAATCATGCATTAATGCAATGTGTACTGTCTTAACAAATGTTGCATATTCATCTTCTGCACTCCACTTTTTCAATTCCTGTTGATTAATGGCATGTTTTTCTCCATTTTCCAACATATTGACATACAATTTATAATGTTTTTCAACTGCCTGAATAAAAGCGAGTTGATTTTTATTTAAATGTGATTTTAACTTTTCTAAATCTGAATTAATAAAGTCTTCTATAGTCGAATAAGACATATCTTGGTATTCAACTACTGCATTAATTTCATCTAATAATTGCGATTGTGATTTTAGCGTTATATAACTCTCGTCTCCATAAGATATTTCTGTAGTAGCTGCTGTAGTAGGATTTGGAGAACTGACTAAAATATGCTCGCCTAATAATGCATTTATCAAACTACTTTTACCAGCACTAAATGTTCCAAATACACCTATTTTTATTAATTTATTATCTATACGTGTTAATGTTTCGTGGATATCTTGCTTTGTACGCTTGAACAAAGGCACATCCGAAATTATATCAAGCGCTTTTTGAATATCTATAGACATATTTGTTGTAGCTGTATTTTGATTTAGCTGCTGATTATCACGATTATCCTGAGCATTATCAGTAGCCACTTGATATGTTGTCTCTTGTCGACCTATTAATTTATCTAGAGATTCATCTAAATGAATATAGTAGTGACGATAATTCTTAGTCGTCAATGACTGACGCAGCTCATTTAATTCTGTATAACGTTGATATTCTTTTAAATCATCACTTTCTTCTGTTGGTAATTCATCTGCCTGCACATTTTCTATTATTTCTTTAAAAATTGGTGTTGATTGTTGTTCAACATATTTCTTAATGGCTTTAACCACTTCGTCTGAAAATGTAAGTACATAAGTATTGCTGATTGATGTTTGTGGTTGATATAAACCTTCAATCATTTCTGGCTTAACGTCATAATGCTGATTTAATACTTTATCTGAAGCTTCTTTTTTATTGATAAAACGCGTAACAAATGACATATCTTCTCGCATTGGTTGACGAATTTGTTGATTAACATGTTCTTGTAACGCATCTGTCGCTGTTAATAATCGCTGTTGTTGAATTTGTAGTTTTTTCTTCTTTTTATTAAAAAATCCGCCAACATTAAAGTCTTGAGACATACTTTCCAAATAACTTCGTAACATTTCTCTCATATTATGCGGCATAATGTATGCATTTTCTAAAATATTTTTACGCTTATTCTTTAAAAATGCCATTAATTCATCTGGATTATTTAAAAGTTGTGCCTCTTCACTAATTGCTTGATGTTGTTGACTATTTAAAAATGCTTGTTCAAACTCCGCTTCTTCGATACCTAAATCTTCTAGTACTTCCTGAATTTCAGACTGAATGTAATCTAGCTGAGCTTCGGTAATGTATTCAACCGTTCTTGATGTATAATCCTCTATTGTCTCTCTATGTTGATCTAATGAAATTAGATAACTTGATAATACTTCAAGTTCATTTTCAGGGTGATCAAATTTAGATACATAAAAGGTGCGTTCTAATTTAATACCCCAATCTGCAATTGATTTTTCAACTCGAGATTTAAACGTAGAGAATGACAATTCATCGTCTTGATGCTTGTCAATTTGATTAATGATAAACACAACAGGTATTCCAACATCATTTATATGCTTCATAAACTTAAAGTTAAGTTCAGATTGAACGTGGTTATAGTCAACCGTATAAAATATCATATTACTTGTATACATATATTGTTCTGTTATTGACTGATGTGATGCAACATTTGAATCAACACCTGGTGTATCTTGCAACGTAAACCCATTTTCAAATTTAGCTGATTGAAAATTAATTTCTACAGATTCAACGTCGACATTTTGGCGATTCATTTCCCTTACTTCATCATAATTAGATAATTTGGCATACGTTTGATTCGGCAAATTAGCAATAATATCGTGATTGTCTGAAACTGACACAATAGCAGTATTACTTGTCGTTGGTACAGGTGAACTTGGTAAGATATCTTGTTCAATTAATAAATTTATCAGTGTCGATTTACCTGCAGAAAAATGTCCAACGAACGAACATGTATATTGCTGCAAATATACTTTCTTAATTACTTGGTTAATTGTATGTAAAAGTGCTTCATTTCGCGACTTTTCAACTTCTTTTTTTAATTTATATAAAAGATCTAATTGTTCTTTATTAATCATGTTACTTTCCCCTTTGGTTCGTTCACATAGAAATGCTTGCTTGTTACAACGAATTCATACAATATCGATGTCCATTTAAACATAGATCGTTAAATGGCTCGCATTGTATTATGTTTAAATTTTATCATAGCTGCTTGATAAAACATACGAATAATCAATTTTCTTCAAACATTCCAACTTAAAAGTTCATTTTTCTAAAAATCACAAATCATCGTTAAATTTTTCTAGAAAATAAATATTGTCACAGTTTGTTCACACACATCACAGAATTGACACCGTATAATAGCCAATTGGGAGGGAAATATGAAAAATACATTTAATCCATTACAAAGATTACATTTCTATGCAGCAATATTTATTGCTCCACTGTTAATCACTTTAACCATTTCGGGCATTGGTTACTTGTTCTTTCCAGAAGTTGAAAATAATATTTATAAGAATGAGTTTTTTGGTGACAGTGATGTAAAAACGCATCAAACATTAAATGATGCAGTACATCAAGTTGAACAACAATATGAAGGATTCTTTGTAAGTAAAGTTAGCATACTTGATGAACCATATAACAAACGAATTACACTGAGTGATATGGCAGGAAATCAACGTTACGTCTTTCTAGATCATAACAATCAATTTGTTGCAGATCAAAATGCGAAACATACGTATTCTAATGTGATGCGAAGTATACATAGTTCTTTGTTTACTGAAAATACTATTATTAATTATTTAGTAGAGTTAACCGCATGTTGGATGATATTCATGATTTTATCTGGTACTTATTTACTCATTAAGAAGCATTTAATTTCTAACAAAAGTAAGGCACTTCGTTGGCAAAAGTGGCACGCAATGATTGGAGTTATCATTGCAATTCCAGTATTTGTATTAGTCTTAACTGGATTGCCATGGTCTGGTTTTATGGGCAGTAAAATTGCCGGTATGATGGACACAAACGGTGACCTTGGTCAAGGTGAATTAGCGATTAATCCACCTAAATCAGATTTGAACGAATTACCTTGGGCTACACGTAAAAATAAACAGCCAGCTTCATCCGAAAAAGGTTCAAGTGGTCATCATGGTAATGCAGCAATGCCTCAAACCAAATTAGATTATCAAATATCTATTGATAAGGTCGTTGAACAGGCGCAAAAAGCTGGTATTAAAAAGCCGTTTTCAATCGTATATCCAAGTGATAAAAATGGTACCTTTATTGTATCTAATACTAGTAATTCAGGTGTTACTGGGCTAGATGTATCACCATACAAGGAACAAACACTTTATTTCGATCAATATAGCGGTAAAAAGCTAGGTACGATTAAATATGATGACTACGGTATTATTGCTAAATGGTTTACATGGGGCATTCCGCTTCACGAAGGTCATTTATTCGGCATTTTAAATAAAATCATTAATTTATTTGTATGTATCGCTTTATTAGTAGCCATTGGCATGGGGTTTGTCTCTTGGATAAAGCGTACAAAAAATACTGCAGTAAAAGTACCACATCGCGTAAAAAAACCAGCATCTATATCACTCATAATATGTTTAATTGTATTAGGATTATTAATGCCATTATTTGGATTATCACTTATCCTTGTATTTATAATTGAATTAATATTATATATTAAAGATCGTCGTGCTAAACAATAATGCACTTAAAGTTTTGAACTGACGAAATTTACAAAATGATTCTCGTCTCTCTAATTACTTAAAACGGGTTCTATAATAAATCGTACTGATGGAAAGTTTTTACTTTTTATCTGTCCGATTTTTTGAATTTGAAGATAAAAAAGCATCTAAAACGCATAAGAAGATAACTCTACTTCTTCAAAATTACGTTATAGATGCTTTTTTATTAATTCATATGCATGTCGTGAATTTTCATCATTAAACCGTGTGGGACGTCATCATGTTTAACAATCTCTTGTTTATAAAATGTCTTCCCATCATCTTTAGAAACTAATTTTACAAAGTCTCCTTTTTTCGGCTTGAAATCATTAGATGGTTCTACTTTGATATTATGTTTGACTAATCCATCTTTTTCACTGACAACTTTTTCTGCATTTGTATTACTATTCATATAACCAAAATAAGTCGTTTTTTGACTAGAAAAAATCATTAAACATACAACGGCAATACCAATAACAACCAATGCAATAGATAAACCTAGACCCATTTTTTTACCCATTTATAGACTCCTCCATTTTTCAAAAATACCTATTATCATGAGAACTTAATTATTACTAATTTTAGTCACGCATTAGAAACACTTTAGTTTTCAATAGTTTTACGTTCTGTCTTTTTACCCCAGTATTGATAATAAGTACATTCTATATATCCATTAAATAACTTACGTCGCTTTGTTGCTTTACGATCTACTAAATATTCAAATTCTTTATTACTTGTTAAAATGTATGTAGATAAAAATGGATGTTGTTTCATTAGTTTACCAATATAACGGTACATTTCTTCAACTTCTTCACGATCACCAATACGTTCACCATATGGAGGATTTCCAATTAACGCCACCGGTTCTTCTGTATCAATTGTTAATGTATTGACATCTTTTACACTAAATTTAATAATATCAGACAACCCAACTTCTTCAGCGTTACGCTTAGCAATCTCTACCATTTCTGGATCGATATCAGAAGCATATACTTCGATTTCTTTATCATAATCAGCCATCTTATCCGCTTCATCACGGTAATCATCATAAATATTTGCTGGCATGATGTTCCATTGCTCTGATACGAACTCGCGATTAAAACCAGGTGCGATATTTTGAGCAATTAAACAAGCTTCTATAGCTATTGTACCCGAACCGCAAAATGGATCAATTAAAGGTGTATCACCTTTCCAGTTTGCAAGACGGATTAAACTTGCTGCCAACGTTTCTTTAATTGGTGCTTCACCTTGTGCTAATCTATAACCACGTCTGTTCAAACCAGAACCTGATGTGTCGATAGTCAATAATACATTATCTTTTAAAATGGCAACTTCAACAGGGTATTTGGCACCTGATTCATTTAACCAACCTTTTTCGTTATATGCGCGACGTAATCGTTCAACAATAGCTTTCTTAGTTATCGCCTGACAATCTGGCACACTATGTAGTGTTGATTTAACGCTTCTACCTTGAACTGGGAAGTTACCCTCTTTATCAATTATAGATTCCCAAGGGAGCGCTTTGGTTTGTTCGAATAATTCGTCAAACGTTGTTGCGTTAAAACGTCCAACAACAATTTTGATTCGGTCTGCTGTGCGCAACCATAAATTTGCCTTTACAATTGCACTTGCGTCTCCTTCAAAAAATATACGACCATTTTCAACATTTGTTTCATAGCCTAATTCTTGAATTTCCCTAGCAACAACAGCTTCTAATCCCATCGGACAAACTGCAAGTAATTGAAACATATATGATTCTCCTTTTATACAGGTATTTTATTCTTAGCTTGTGTTTTTTATACATTTCCAACAAATTTAATCGCTGATACATTAACGCATCCGCTTACTATTTTAAAACAAGGCAGTGTCATTATATCAAGACAAGGCGTTAATTTTAAGTGTTCTTTTCATGAAAAAAGCTCTCCATCATCTAGGAGAGCTAAACTAGTAGTGATATTTCTATAAGCCATGTTCTGTTCCATCGTACTCATCACGTGCACTAGTCACACTGGTACTCAGGTGATAACCATCTGTCTACACCACTTCATTTCGCGAAGTGTGTCTCGTTTATACGTTGAATTCCGTTAAACAAGTGCTCCTACCAAATTTGGATTGCTCACTCGAGGGGTTTACCGCGTTCCACCTTTTATATTTCTATAAAAGCTACGTCACTGTGGCACTTTCAAATTACTCTATCCATATCGAAAGACTTAGGATATTTCATTGCCGTCAAATTAATGCCTTGATTTATTGTTTCATCAAGCACGAACACTACAATCATCTCAGACTGTGTGAGCATGGACTTTCCTCTATATAATATAGCGATTACCCAAAATATCACTTTTAAAATTATAACATAGTCATTATTAGTAAGACAGTTAAACTTTTGTATTTAGTAATTATTTACCAAATACAGCTTTTTCTAAGTTTGAAATACGTTTTAAAATATCTACATTATTTGAAGATGTATTTGTTGTTGTATTATTCGAAGAAAAACTTTTATTGTCCTGAGGTCTTGATGTTGCTACACGTAGTCTTAATTCTTCTAATTCTTTTTTAAGTTTATGATTCTCTTCTGATAATTTTACAACTTCATTATTCATATCGGCCATTTTTTGATAATCAGCAATAATGTCATCTAAAAATGCATCTACTTCTTCTCTTCTATAGCCACGAGCCATCGTTTTTTCAAAATCTTTTTCATAAATATCTTTTGCTGATAATTTCAATGAAACATCTGACATTTTTTCCACCTCATTAGAAACTTTGATCTTCAGACCACTGTAAGTCATTGATGAATGCTGTTAATTCATCGAACGTCACAATATCACAAGTATAGTTTGTTTTATCCATAAAATCAACTAACATCTGCTTGAAGAACTTAGGACTCGCCTCTTGTTCCTCATCATAAATGAGCAATGTTTGATCCGAATGTTCAAGCATAAATTGATCTGCTTGTTTAAATTGAAAAGGACCTTGATACGACGTATGAAAAATACTATCAACATAATCTGCATGCTTAATTATGTTGGCATACTTACTTTGATTATGTTCATTCCACTTTTCTGTATGTCCTTGGAACGGTGTAATTACAGCAAACTTTAACGAATCATATGTTCGTTGTAATTCAATAACAACTTCTGCAGTCCATAATTCTATACCCATTTGCCCTTGTATTAACACCCATTCTAATCCTTCATCCAACAGTTGTTCAATTTTATGTTTTATAAATTGTTTTAAATAATGTACTTCAGGTGCGTCATCTTTAAAAATGTTTAATTCGAATGATTTGTAACCTGTTACATAAACTGTTTTAACCATCAGTACCCTCTTTTGTTACGCCATCTAATATATTTTGTAAATCATATTGAACACTTTTAAGCTTTTCTATAAATAACTTTCGACTTGTTCGCTTAAAATGACATTCGACAGAAAGTTGTTCAATGTTAGCAATCAGTAGCTCAAATTTCCTTGAATTCATATAAGGTACTTCTATAATAAATTCACGATGTAATTTGATCTCATTGAGTATGCTATCAATATGTTCAGTATATGGCTTTACAGTTTGGTAAAAATCATGATCTTGTTGTTGTGATTTCACATTTTCAAAATTTTGTTGCATGTTGTTAACTTCATAAATTAGTGATTCGACTACATCATTCATGAGGACGCCTCCTACATTTTTTAATTTATCACAATATACTGTATTCGTCATGTTTTAACACTCTATATAATTTGATTTAACTATTTTTTCAAATGTGTTATCTGTTAAATCAAGTAAATCTAAAAACTTCCTATATAAATACAAAATTTTATCGTGTATGTTGTTATACGATGAAAATACTTTTAATCTAATAAAATCATTTAAATCAAATACACCTCTGCTGATTAACAACACATACTTGTACTTGCCTCAAAAATAAAAATTACTAATCATGATTTGACTTTTATAACAAAATTCAAAAATATTGTAATGAGTATTCATTTTTATAAGCAAAACTTTTCAATTAATTAAAATTGTGTGTAAAATTCCAACATTAACGGTAAATGTATTATAATATTATTGTGTTAATGCTGAAATCACGTTAAAATAAGCTTTGGTGTATTGTGTCTTTCGCATTTATACTAATTTAAGTTTGGTGTTTCACTATAATGTTGTGTATAATAAACAACGTTTACTACCAAACTTGTGTGGTGAAATTTATGAATTATCCAAATGGTAAACCATATCGTAAAAATAGTGCTATAGACGGAGGGAAAAAGACCGCTGCCTTTAGTAATATTGAGTATGGTGGACGTGGTATGTCACTTGAAAAAGATATCGAACATTCAAATACGTTTTATCTTAAAAGCGACATTGCAGTTATTCACAAAAAGCCTACGCCAGTACAAATAGTTAATGTCAACTATCCTAAGCGGAGTAAAGCTGTGATTAACGAAGCTTATTTTCGTACACCTTCAACAACTGATTACAACGGCGTTTATCAAGGTTATTATATTGATTTTGAAGCAAAGGAAACTAAAAACAAGACGTCCTTTCCTTTAAATAATATTCATGACCATCAAGTCGAACATATGAAAAATGCATATCAACAAAAAGGTATTGTGTTTTTAATGATTCGTTTTAAAACGCTAGATGAAGTTTATCTTTTACCCTATTCAAAATTCGAAGTATTTTGGAAGAGATATAAAGATAATATTAAAAAGTCTATAACAGTTGATGAAATACGAAAAAATGGTTACCATATTCCTTATCAGTATCAACCAAGATTAGACTATCTAAAAGCAGTTGATAAGTTGATATTAGATGAAAGTGAGGACCGCGTATGACGGAAAACAAAGGATCTTCTCAGCCTAAGAAAAACGGTAATAATGGTGGGAAATCCAACTCAAAAAAGAATAGAAATGTGAAGAGAACGATTATTAAGATTATTGGCTTCATGATTATTGCATTTTTCGTTGTTCTTTTACTAGGTATCTTATTGTTTGCTTATTATGCTTGGAAAGCACCTGCTTTTACCGAAGCTAAATTACAAGATCCGATTCCTGCAAAGATATATGACAAGAACGGAGAACTTGTTAAAACATTAGATAATGGCCAAAGACATGAGCATGTAAATTTAAAAGACGTGCCGAAATCAATGAAAGACGCAGTACTTGCAACTGAAGACAATCGTTTCTACGAACATGGCGCACTTGATTATAAACGTTTATTCGGTGCAATTGGTAAGAACTTGACTGGTGGATTTGGTTCTGAAGGTGCCTCAACATTAACACAACAAGTTGTTAAAGATGCATTTTTATCACAACATAAATCTATTGGACGTAAAGCTCAAGAAGCATACTTATCATATCGTTTAGAACAAGAGTATAGTAAAGATGATATCTTCCAAGTATATCTAAACAAAATTTACTATTCTGATGGCGTAACAGGTATTAAAGCTGCTGCTAAGTATTACTTTAATAAAGATTTAAAAGATTTAAACTTAGCGGAAGAAGCTTATTTAGCCGGTTTACCTCAGGTTCCAAACAACTATAATATTTATGATCATCCAAAAGCTGCTGAAGATCGTAAAAACACTGTTTTATACTTAATGCATTATCATAAACGCATTACAGATAAACAGTGGGAAGATGCTAAGAAAATCGATTTAAAAGCGAACTTAGTAAATCGTACTCCTGAAGAACGTCAAAACATTGATACAAATCAAGATTCTGAGTATAATTCATACGTTAACTTTGTAAAATCTGAATTAATGAATAATAAAGCATTCAAAGATGAAAATTTAGGTAATGTATTACAAAGTGGTATTAAAATTTATACAAACATGGATAAAGATGTTCAAAAAACATTACAAAATGATGTTGATAATGGTAGCTTCTACAAGAATAAAGACCAACAAGTTGGTGCAACAATTCTTGATAGTAAAACTGGTGGTTTAGTTGCTATATCTGGTGGACGTGATTTCAAAGACGTCGTTAACAGAAACCAAGCAACAGATCCTCACCCTACTGGTTCATCTTTAAAACCTTTCTTAGCGTATGGACCTGCCATTGAAAATATGAAATGGGCAACAAACCATGCGATTCAAGATGAATCTTCATATCAAGTTGATGGTTCTACATTTAGAAACTATGATACGAAGAGTCACGGTACTGTATCTATTTATGATGCTTTACGACAAAGTTTCAATATCCCAGCTTTAAAAGCTTGGCAATCAGTTAAGCAAAATGCTGGTAATGATGCACCTAAGAAATTCGCTGCCAAACTTGGCTTAAACTACGAAGGCGATATTGGTCCATCTGAAGTACTTGGTGGTTCTGCTTCAGAATTCTCACCAACACAATTAGCATCAGCATTTGCTGCAATCGCTAACGGTGGTACTTATAACAACGCGCATTCAATTCAAAAAGTAGTTACTCGTGATGGTGAAACAATCGAATACGATCATACTAGCCATAAAGCGATGAGTGATTACACTGCATACATGTTAGCTGAGATGCTAAAAGGTACATTTAAACCATATGGTTCTGCATATGGCCATGGTGTATCTGGAGTAAATATGGGTGCTAAGACAGGTACTGGTACTTACGGTGCTGAAACTTATTCACAATATAATTTACCTGATAATGCAGCGAAAGACGTGTGGATTAACGGCTTTACACCTCAATACACTATGTCAGTGTGGATGGGCTTCAGTAAAGTTAAACAATATGGTGAAAACTCATTTGTGGGACATAGCCAACAAGAATATCCACAGTTCTTATATGAAAATGTGATGTCAAAAATTTCATCTAGAGATGGCGAAGACTTTAAACGTCCTAGCTCAGTAAGTGGTAGTATCCCATCAATCAATGTTTCTGGTAGTCAAGATAACAACACTACAAATCGTAGTACACACGGTGGTAGTGACACATCAGCAAACAGCAGTGGTACTGCACAATCAAATAACAATACTAGATCTCAACAATCTAGAAACAGCGGTGGATTAACAGGTATATTCAACTAATCCACTCAACATAAAATCCTCAGTTATACCATATTTATGGTGTAGCCGAGGATTTTTTTAGGTTCTTCATCTTTTATGGTGGGAAGGTAAAACTTCCTGCTTTTTTTATAAGTATTCATACGCTATTGCTATATTAGTAGAAACCGTAAAATCAGTCATTCACATACATTTTGAAACATCTAAATAGTTTTTCATATTCACATCTTTAGCTATGTAAAATTATTGAATTTGAATAAGTGGTTGTTCCCATTTTTAAAATTATGATTATATTTTCTCATAGTCATCTTAGACGCTGTTTTAAATTGATATATTTATTAATTCCCTGTGTACGTTAATCAGTGAAATATCAACATGTTTGCAACATATTTTCACAATCATAGATATAAGAAATCCACCTACGATTCGAAATAGATATCTTAAAGCATATCTCAAGATATCCATTATGATGTAGATGGACAGTTTTTATATTAAGACGTTGTAATGACACGACACCTAACATAATTATAAATATGTGTGCATGAATTAGTTTTATATATTTTCAACATTAGGAAATGATCAATCTTGTCTATACCTGCTTATTCTTTAACCTTGTTTGATAACTAGCATTCATTTTAATCAATTCAGTTTTAAAGGTCTTCATTTGTCGATAGCCCATAAAATGATATTTACGTTCAATCATATAATCATATCTTTCTTTAAAATTCATTGGCACAACAGGATATTGATTTAATTTATCAAAATCAATATTGCCAGTTATGTCATTAACCTGCTTAAAATAATCAATAATTTTACTATGGTATTCATCCAAGTAGGGCTTTGCTTCACTAGAACCTAATGTCTTATTTTTGGCAAATAAATCAATCTCTTGTTCTAAATTATCAAATACCTCTTTTGTAATATTTGTCATGTTATCACGCTTCTTTCAAACTAGCTTTATAACGTTTTTGTCCTTCTCTACAATCTTCTAATAGTGGACAAATATCGCATTTAGGTTTTCGGGCTAAACAGTGGTATCTTCCAAAGAAAATGAGTTGATGATGGCTCCTATTCCATCTATCTCTAGGTATGACAGAACATAAACGGTCTTCTACCTGTCTCACATTATCTTTCCAACGATTAATACCTAAGCGTTTAGAAACACGTTCTACATGCGTATCAACAGCTAATGAAGGTTCATCAAATGCTACACTCATGACTACATTAGCAGTTTTACGTCCTACACCTGCTAAACTTTCTAATTCCTTATGTGTTTGTGGTATTTCTCCATTAAATTGATCAATCAAAGATTGACAAAGTTTCTTAATATTCTTAGCTTTGTTACGATACAGACCGATAGAACGAATATCATTCATAAGTTCTTCATCACTGACTGCCAAATAATCTTCAGGCGTTTTGTATTTTTTAAACAGCTCAGTTGTTACTCTATTTACTAGAACGTCTGTACATTGCGCTGACAATAATACAGCAATAGTTAATTCGAACGGATTATCATGTTTTAATTCACATTCTGCATCCGGAAACATATTTGCTATAACATCAATCATTTCTAATGCTTTTTTCTTACTTACCATCAAGGTTCTCCCCGTTTAACCAATCAAATTTAGGTACCGTTTTAACTGTGTGCGTCATTTTCGGTTTATTGAATTTTTCTCTTATTTTTCTAGAATCGTCAATTGTTTTGACATTGTTTTTCTTCCAATTAAGTAAAATACGATCTATATATTTAAAGCTAAGTTTATTCAAACTATTCGCCTCGTCTAATGCCGCTTGTATAATTGCAGTATCGTGTTTATCAACATCAATCCATTGATTTAACGTTTCTATTTCATATGGAGATAACGGCCTTGCAAATGTATCCTCTAAAACTCTAAATAATTGTTTAAATTTTTCTTTACTATTTAGCTCTTTCGTTTCCATACTTTGTTGCTTCAATATATGACTTAATTTTTCGAAAAAAGGATCTAGATTCATATATTCGGTAAATCTACCTTCTTCATCTTTTTGAACTTGTAATTCTAGCAATTCACGTTGTATCAAATTTTGAATAACCATTGTAATATCACGTGGTTGCATAGTTGAGCCCTTCTGAAGCAATTCAATTGAAGGCTGTTTATTTGATGTTTCGGAAGCATAAATCAATTTAAGCAAAATGACTAAATCTTGCTCATCTAAACCTAAGTCACTGTAATGGTCTAATAATTCTCTTCGTATCACTACAGGTCTTGCTTTTAATTGATATTTATCCATGTTCGTGCCCCCTTTTAAATTTAACCATTACTTAATAGTATAAATCATTTTCTTTAATTTTCGACTAAAATGCTTAATATATTTAACTAGTAGCAAACAAATTTTAAATAACAGTATTTTTTAACACTAGATTTTAACAATGAACTTTATGGATAATCAGATGAACTATTTATTTTCCAAATATAGTTACTAAACAAAAGTTTGTTCATGATTAATATAAGCCGTTATCAATCTTCATTTTCCAAGAATAAATCGCCCAGCTATTAATATAGGCTGGACGATTCTTTTTATTATCATAATATATATTTTAAGTAACGACCCTAAAACTTATGGATATAAACGGTTTAATAATCTTGGGAATGGCGCTGTTTCACGAACGTGTTCAACACCAGAAATCCATGCTACTGTACGCTCTAAACCTAAACCAAATCCACAGTGTGGCACACTACCATAACGACGTAAGTCTAAGTAGTAACTATATGCTTCTTCGTCTAATCCATGTTCTTTAACGCGTTGTTCTAACAATTCTAAGTCATCCACACGTTCAGATCCACCAATAATTTCACCGTATCCTTCAGGTGCAATTAAGTCTGCACATAATACAGTTTCTTCATTTTCAGGATTTGGTTGCATATAGAAAGGCTTAATTTTAGTTGGATAATTAGTAATAAACACCGGTAAATCATAATGATTAGCAATGGCTGTTTCATGTGGCGCACCAAAATCTTCGCCCCATTCAATATCATCAAAGCCTTCTGCTTTTAAGAATTCAATTGCATCATCATATGAAATTCTAGGGAATGGTGTCGCAACTTTTTCAAGTTTTGATGTATCACGCTCTAAAATTTTCAACTCTAGTTTACAATTTTCTAAAACTGATTTTACAACATGTGTTACATATTGTTCTTGAATTTCTAAACTTTCAGCATGATTTGTGAAAGCCATTTCTCCTTCAATCATCCAGAACTCGATCAAGTGTCTACGTGTTTTTGATTTTTCAGCTCTGAAAGTTGGACCAAATGAAAATACTTTTCCGTGTGCCATTGCTGCAGCTTCTAAGTATAACTGACCACTTTGAGATAAAAACGCATCTTGATCAAAGTATTTAGTATGGAATAATTCACTTGTACCTTCTGGCGCACTTGCTGTCAAAATTGGTGGATCAACCTTTGTAAATCCATCTTTGTTGAAAAATTCATACGTTGCACGAATAACTTCATTTCTAATTTTCATTACAGCATGTTGTTTTTTAGAACGTAACCATAAATGACGGTGATCCATTAAGAATTCTGTACCATGATTTTTAGGTGTAATCGGATAGTCATGCGCTTCTGAAATAACTTCAATTGATTTCACTTGCATTTCGTATCCTAAGTCAGAACGATTATCTTCTGTAATTGTGCCTGTAACGTATAGAGATGATTCTTGAGTAATTTCTTTCGCAAGTTTGAATACCTCTTCATCAACTTCTGATTTAACTACTACGCCTTGCATAAAGCCTGTTCCATCACGTAATTGTAAAAAGGCGATTTTACCACTTGAACGTTTATTTGTTAACCAAGCACCAATTGTAACGTCTTGGTTTAAATGATCTTTCGCTTGTTTAATCGTTGTTTTCATAACCATTCTCCTATTTATTTTTTCGTTATACAATACTCATTCATTTTAACAAAATCCGCTTTCAAGTTCTAGAACTAGACTAAAAGATAACGTGTAAATGGTAATGATTTACGCACAGATTTGAACATTAATTTATATTAAGACAATACAATCATCAGTTTCAGACAAAATATATAATAAAGCCTCAATATTATTAGTATGAAGGTCGTTTTTTGTGCTAACATTCAAGTTTAATTATAAAACTCAAATTTTGACGACCAAACAAAAATTCTTGTAACAGAACATAGCACATGTCATGTCACAAGAATTTTACTTTGTATTTCACTTTTTCTTTTTTTGAATTTGTCTTAATAATTTTCCAAACTGTTGAATGTCGCCTTTTTTCTGACGATAATTTTCAAGTGTTTGTTCAAAAAAGTTTTTATAATTACTGTTTATGAGTCGATCATCAAATGAAACTATTATGCCGCGATCATTTTCATTTCTAATTAATCTTCCAAGTCCTTGTCTAAAACGTGTAACTGCATCAGGTAATACATATTCCTTGAAAGTTGAAGTGAATTCAGAATCCATAAGCCAATATTTTGCATTATGCTTGTTCATAAACGGTAACTTCGCTATCATCACACATTTAATACCATTTGCTTGAAAATCAAAACCTTCAAAAAATGTTGACGTACCAAGCAGTATGGCCTTATCAAAATTATTAAACTGTTGTACTATTTTATAATTTTGGTTCTGCTGTTGTGTTAATACAACATAATCTTCAAATTCTGGCAATTCATTTAGCATATCTTGTACCATATGCATCATTTTATAACTCGTAAATAAGACTAAACATTTTGATGACGTTATAGTCGTATATTCAATAATATAGCTTACAATCGATGCTACATACTCATCTATATTTTTATATTGATAAGATGCTACATCACTCGGTATAAATACACTTGTATTTTTTGCACTTTGTAACGACGTGTTAACTTCAAATGTATTAAAGTGAACATCTTTGTTGAATAACTGTTTAAAAGCTTCAAACGAATGATTAAATTTTAAAGTACCAGATATAAAAATGAGTGATTTAAATTTTTCCAATACTTGTTTCGTTAATACATCTTTTACAGCGTAATCTTTCACATATAAACGTATTGTTGATTTTTGAGATAAATTTTTAATCGAAATGAAACTAGTATGTCCAGCTTTTAAACTTTGTTCGATATTTTTAAATTTATCTTTTAAATACAACAACTGTTTCCGTAATGATTTAACTGTTTTATGACTAATGCCATTGAATATTTCTAGCGTTTTATTTAACTTATCGATAATCGCATGTAAATCCTTCAAAATGTCTTTTGTTTCAAAAGTAAATACATTATGGAAGCGATGAATATCATCATCATAAACATCAGAATCATTGATAATCGTAAATATCGTTGAGAACAATTGCTCATTTAACTCATGAATCTCATTCATACTAGCCTTCAAGCCAAAAATATCAATTGGTGCAATATCTAATTTTTCCAAAATTCGCTGCTTTTCCAGTTGATCAATTGCCTTTAACAATTTTTCATTTTCGTTTTTACCAATCAAACCAAGCTGATATTTAATATCAGCATAACTCAACTCATTTGTCACTTGATTTAAGGCATAGTCTGGTAAGCGATGTGCTTCATCCACTATACAATCATCAAACAATTGATATATTGAATTTTCAACATCAGAATGAATTAAATGTGCATGATTTGTAATACCAATTTGAATGTTCTGTGCATTTCGCTTAATAAAATTATAATAATGAACATCGTGACGTGCCGGTACATATGTTTCAATTTTCTGGTCAAAATACATCTTTTGACCACCTTTTAAATTTAATTCCTGTATATCTCCGGACGGCGTCTCTGTAATCCAAATCAGCAATTGCATTTTCAAGATATTCACTTCGTAATTACTTGTGTCATCTTTTAAAATTTGACTAATAAGCCCCAATGAAATGTAATCACTTTTACTTTTAATCAATAGTGCATTAATTTTAAAATTCAACGCTTCATTCATTGCTGGAATATCTTTTTCTAACAATTGACTTTGCAGTAATTTAGTATTGGTAGAAATCATGACATGCTTCCCAGTTTCAATATTATACATCAAGGCCGCAAGTAAATATGCTAATGATTTACCACTGCCTAGTGATGCTTCAATCATTGCTTTTTCACTATGCATGAGCTGATCTAATATAGTTTCCGCTAAATATAATTGTTGCGGTCGATATGTTAAGCCAAGTTGATCTACAGCTTTGCTATATAAAGACTTCAAGCTGCCATTATAATTTGTTGTCGGCTTTTTAAAATCAACTTGCTTACGATAGATAATCTGTTCGAACTTTTCGTACGATTTATCCAATGGCTTTGCATCATATTGCCTAACCATCTCAAAGAAAATATCATACAAATCGTATTTCAACTGTTTACTTAAATAATATAATTGCTTCAAAGTATCTAACGGTAACTTTTCAAATTTTTCAAAAGCTAATATCATCAATTTAGCAGTAGTAGCGGCATCTTCGTCAGCTCGATGGGCATTTGCTAAGGTAATACCATGTGCCTCTGCTAATTCACTTAATTGATAGCTTTTATCTGTAGGAAAAGCTATTTTAAAGATTTCTAGTGTATCTATAACTTTTTTGGGACGATATTGAATATTACAATCTTTAAATGCCTTTTTAATAAAATTCAAATCAAAATCTACATTATGAGCTACAAAAATGCAATCTTTTATCTTATCGTAGATTTCTTGTGCAACTTGATTAAAATATGGCGCTTGTTGTAGCATATTTTCTTCAATGGATGTTAACGCTTGAATGAACGGCGGAATCTCTAAATTTGTTCTAATCATAGAATGATATGTATCAATAATTTGGTTATTGCGCACAAACGTTATACCAATTTGAATGATATCGTCAAAATCTAATTGGTTGCCTGTTGTTTCCAAATCCACAACGGCATAGGTTGCCATACCCATAGCTATCTCTCCTTGCTTTAGTGTTAAAAATCTATATCTGCACTAATTAAACGGTGTGATTCACCCGCTTCATCTCTAACAATTAGATAGCCATCGTAATCTAAATCAATTGCTTGTCCTTTAAACTG
The DNA here is from genome assembly GCF_016743875.1 of Staphylococcus sp. T93. NCBI lineage: Bacteria > Bacillati > Bacillota > Bacilli > Caryophanales > Staphylococcaceae > Staphylococcus > Staphylococcus sp. T93. Next base: position 941,807 of record NZ_CP068247.1, read on the forward strand.
TTTATCATTTTCTGTAAATAGCAACGTTCTATTCCAAATATTAGAAGCTGCAGTATATTCTTCACGAATTTCAGAAAAAGGTAACGTTAAAAATTGATTATATCTTTTTTCAATTTCTTGAAGTAATATCTCTAAAAATTGATATCTATCTAATTTATTTTTATCATGTAATTGTATACTTGTTGCTCTATGTCTAATACTTTCATCAAAGTTTTCTAGTTGTTGCGTCAAATTAATACCTATACCACATATTATTGCTTCTATACCATCATTATTAGCAACCATTTCAGTTAAGAAACCACACACTTTACCATTATCAATAAATATATCATTCGGCCATTTCACTTTGACTTCATCTTGACTAAAATGTTGAATCGCATCTCTTATCCCTAATGCAATAAATAAATTAAATTTAGATATCATTGAGAATGCAACGTTAGGTCTTAACACGACAGACATCCAAAGTCCTTGCCCTTTTGAAGAACTCCAATGTCTATTAAATCGCCCACGACCTTTCGTTTGTTCATCACTCAAGATAAAAAATGAAGATTGATTTCCAACAAGTGACTTTTTCGCAGCAAGTTGTGTAGAATCTATTGAATCGTATACTTCACTAAAATCAAACAAAGCAGAACTTTTTGTATATTGGTCTATTATACCTTGATACCAAATATCTGGGAGCTGTTGTAATAAATGCCCTTTATGATTTACTGAATCTATTTTACATCCCTCTAACTTTAATTGGTCAATCACTTTTTTTACTGCAGTGCGTGAAATATTAAGTGATTCCGCAATGCTTTGTCCAGATATATAATTCGGTTTATTTTTATAGAGTAATTGAAGTACATCTTGACTATATTTTGACATGATTATCCACCCATTTCAAAATTTCAGTTTCTTCGTTGCTTACTTTACCTGTTACAATCGCTATCTCAATTTGTCTTAGCACATCTTTTAACCACGGACCACTTTTGGCATTTAAATGTGCCATAAGTACACCGCCATTAACCATCATGTCTTTTCTATTATGCATAGGTAAACGATGTAATGTTTCATCAATCGTTTGAAGGTTAACGATTAATGGTTCATGTCCTTGAATATCATTTGCCTTTAACACGTCTGCTGCAACCATTACATTTTTAATGAGATGCGTATCATAATCATAAACAAACATTTTTAATTGTTCTTTTGTAATAATACTTGGTAATGCATTCATAATTTGAATATATTGATTGATATCTTTTACTTGTCGGTTACTTAGCTTTAAAGGCTTCAATGAGTAATTAATATCAAATTTAACTGATACTATAGCAATCAACAATTCTAAATCAATTGCTTCAGTTACATTAATTTGATTCATATCAAGATGTTCGAAATACGGCATATAATTAAATGCTTTCAGCGATTTTAAATGATTAAAACTCTTTTCAACATTAATACCTCGCATTAATTTAGTTAGTTCAATCACTATACGCTCAATTGATAAAAATTTAATATCTGCCATTTGTATACGCATCGCTTCGAATGTTTCCGTTGCAATATCAAATGATAATTGTGACTGGAACCTTAAACATCGAATCATACGTAAAGCATCTTCTTGGAATCGTTCCTCAGCTATACCTACAGTTCTTATTATTCGATTATTAATATCTTGTTGACCATCAAAATAATCATACAATTTGTATGCTGTATCCATTGCTATCGCATTCATCGTGAAATCTCGTCGTTGCAAATCTTCGTATAAATCACGAACAAATGTAACACCACTTGGTCTACGGTGATCGACATAATCTTCTTCAGCCCGGAATGTTGTCACTTCATAATTTTCATCATTAAAAACTACATTTATCGTGCCATGTTCTTTACCTACAGGTATCGTATGACTAAAGATAGATTCTATTTCATCCGGCGTTGCACTTGTTGTGATATCTATATCATGAATATTTCTTCCCATGACATAATCTCTTACAGAGCCACCTACATAATATGCTTCAAAACCATTGTCTTGAATTTGTTCTAATATAGGCCTTGCCTGTTCAAATAATGATTTATCCATATTATTACTCGCCTTTACTTTTGTTATGCTCATTTAGCATTTTTTGATAATAATACTCATATTGATCTGTAATAAGTTCTGATCCAAAACGTTCAGCAATATCTGCTAGCATGTTTTTCTGAAGTTTGTTGTATAACACCTTATCTTCAAGTAATCGGATAGCATAGTCACTCGCTGAATCACAATCACCCACATCTACGACAAATCCAGTTTCACCATGTTTAATAACCTCTTTAATTCCACCGGCATTTGAACCAATTGGAACGACGCCTGTTTTCATAGCCTCAAGTAAAGTTAGTCCAAAGCTTTCTTTTTCACTTAATAATAATACTAAGTCAGATAATTGGTAAAATTCACTTACGCAATCTTGTTTCCCTAAAAATAAAACATCCTCTTCTACGTTTAACTCTTTCGTCAATTGACGCATTGGCACTAATTCAGGACCATCTCCAAGTAAAATTAATTTACTAGGTATCTTTTCACGTACTTTTGCAAATGTTTCTATAATAGTATCTATGCGTTTTACTTGTCTAAAATTCGATACATGTATTAACACTTTTTCATCTGGTGCTATACCAAATTGTGATTTTAATGCTGTGTTATGTTTAGTTGGAAACTCATTTTCACGTACAAAATTATAAATCGGTATAATTTCTTTGTTAGTTTCAATAATTTCATGTGTTTCTTGTGCTAAAGATTTACTCACACTTGTCACAATATCACTTTTTTCAATGCCAAATTTAATTGCACCTTGGAGTGAATGATCATAGCCCAAAACAGTAATATCAGTACCGTGTAGCGTTGTCATAATTTTTATATCTTTACCTGACATCTCACGAGCTAAAATCCCACAAATTGCATGAGGTACAGCATAGTGCATATGCAACAAATCAAGATCATATTCTTTAATAACTTCAGCGATTTTAGTACTTAACGTAATATCATACGGTGGATACTGAAATACTGCATATTGATTCACTTCAACTTGATGAAAAATCATATTCGGTAATGGTTTTCTTATTCTAAACGGGATATTTGAAGTGATAAAATGTACTTCGTGACCTCGCTCTGCTAATTTAATTCCTAATTCTGTGGCAATAATTCCAGAACCACCCATGGACGGGTAACATGTTATACCTATCTTCATTCGCTTGCCCATCCTTTCTTTCTATTTCTCTCTATTATTCTCGATGCGTAGATAATTGTTTAAATTTAAGTTTATAGTAATGTTGAGTTTATAATTTCATATATCTAAAAACAGGTGTTGTATATATAATCATTCATCTAGTTATACTTACTTTAAAAATAATATAATTTCATGCGATGCAATTCATTGATGGATGTTTTTAATCTTAATCAAATCCAAATAAAGCATATATTTTTAAATTCACTTTCTTTCGAATCGATTTTTATCTCTTGTATTAAACTTTTCCATTGTTTCATTAAAGCTCTCTGTCATATCTATTCCCATTGAATTCGCTAAACATAACAACACAAATAAATTATCACCTAATTCTGCTTTAATCGTATTTGCTTCCTCTGAATCTTTCTTCTTTTTTTCACCATAGGTATGATTTATTTCACGTGCAAGTTCGCCCACTTCTTCAGTCAATCTAGCTAAGTTAGCTAATGGTGAAAAATATCCTGTTTTAAATTGTCCAATATATTCATCAACTTCACGTTGCATTTCTACCATTGATTTCATTTCTACGTTCTCCTTATATTGCATTTCTAATATAGTATATATCAATTTGAAGTCTCATGCATGTTTAGTGCAATCTACTGACTCTAGCTAAACTAGATGACAAGTTGTTTATTTTAGAAGTTTAATAATTCAGTTTATATAAATGTAATGCATTCCTAACTAAATTAAATCAATTGAAATTGGGATTATAACTTTATGATACGTACCACTACAATAAAATAATATAGTGAATAATCTACCATTAGAAAAATAAGCACAAAAAAACTAGCAACCACACAAAAATGTGATTAGCTAGTTAATAAGTGTCTAATTTAAGTTAATTGTTAATCTATAAGATTAATCACTTGAACGCGCAATCAAAATAATACGTACAAGCTCTGCTACAGCGACTGCAGTTGCTGCAACATAAGTCATTGCTGCTGCAGATAATACTTTACGCGCATGCTTGTATTCTTTTTCATTTACAATGTTCAATGCCGTAATTTGTTTCATCGCTCTTGAACTCGCATCAAACTCAACTGGTAACGTAACAATTGAGAATAATACCGCTAATGACATTAAACCAGCACCAATCCATAAAGCAGTTGAACCAAATGCACTACCTATCGCTGTTAAGATAATACCTAACATGATGATCATATAACTTAATGAACTCCCTAGGTTTGCAACAGGTACTAATGCTGCTCTGAATCTTAAGAACCAATATCCTTGGTGATCTTGAATGGCATGACCAACTTCGTGGGCTGCAATTGCAGTTCCAGCAACTGATGGTCTGTCATAGTTTGCAGGAGATAGTGAAACAACTTTCTTTTTAGGATCGTAATGATCTGTTAAGAATCCTTCACCTTTAACAACTTCGACATCATAAATACCGTTTGCATGTAAAATTTCTAATGCAACTTCACGACCCGTTTTACCACTAGTTGATCTAACTTGTGAATATTTCTCATAGTTAGATTTAACTTTGTGTTGTGCCCATAAAGGAAGCACCATTAATATTACGAAATAAATTATCATAGTAAAAATTGAAGACAATAAACTCACTCTCCTTTATAAATATTTTACTGTCATTTGCCGTTTTTATCAAATCATTTACACTTTAATAATTTGTTTAATTCAATATAAAGCAAAAGTCCAAAAACACTTAGACAACATGATAATACACCAATTTGCCACACATGTGTAGTTATAAAATCATAATATGGAAATTGAAGGTGAAAATAGTCAATATAATCATTCAAAAACACCCAAATCATCGCTACACTGATTCCAATCATAGAACGTTTAAACCTAGGATAGAAGTAAATTGCCTGAACAGCCATTATACTGTGGGAAAACATTAATACCAAACCATTTACTGTAATATCACCTTGTTCAATAATAAATAATATATTCATTATAACTGCCCAAATCCCATATTTGAATAATGTTACAAATGCCAGTGCATCGATAATACTATTTTGTTTTTGAATTAATATCAATGAGATAGAAATAACTAAGTATAATATTGCAGTTGGGCTATCTGGAACAAAAATCTTAAAATGCCAGGGCGTATGACTTAATTGTTCACCATACCATATATAACCATAAATCATCCCTAATATATTACAAATGAGTAGCATCATTAACCAAGAACGTTGATAAAGTGTATATTGCCAAAATGCTTTAATTGTCATCTGCTAAGTCCTCAAATTGATTATGTTTATTTACTAGCTTGAGTGTATTTAAAATTTGCGTTAGTTGATAAAAACGTTGCTTTTCATTCATCTGTAAACTTAAATCAATATTGTGTAACAAGTAATCTATTAATAACGCATGTTTATGCCGATCTATAGCCATACTATTTAAGTCATGAAGATAAGTTTGATAACTGGGCGATTCCGTTAGTTGAGCAACTATTAAATCATCTAGCCTTTGCTCACGCTTTGACACGTTTGCGAAGTGAATTTGAATATCAAAAGCACAGTTATGATTAGCGATATAATCAAATATTTCATTTGTATTCATTAACTTTATATTACGCTTAGTAAATTGAATTGCAGAAGCGTGACTTCCCACTTCTGCAATTTCTAATGTTTCATGATGATTAATTTTTGTATCTACAAAATGAATGTTTGCCAATTTCGCCTCATTCACTTTTATATAGTTAAGCACCCAAACTGCAATACGCGACTTAAATCGATATTGAAAAAGTAAATATTCAATAAAACTTTCTTTAATTTGATTGAGTGTCTCTGACATCAAATACCCCATTTTAAGATTGCAATCTTGATAATTCGTCATGCCAATTTTCGTTACTTGGCTCTAGTTCCAACAATTGATTTAAAATAGTAATTGCTTGTTCCTTTTGACCAATTTCAATTAAATAGAAATAATAATCACTCATAAAATCAATATTTGTTTTCATCGTTGGATATGCTAATTCAAAGAAATGTTGAGCTTCTTTATCTCGCTCTTCTTGACCATAGGCGAACGCTAAATGCCACATGAATGTAGGATCCAAATCTTCTTCATCTACATATGTTAATAATTCAATGATTGCTTCATAATCTTCTTCATTACGATATAAATCGCTTAAAATCAATAAAGGTTCTTGGTAAGCATTATCAACCTCTAATGCTTGTTTTAACAATAATACACCTTCATTAGCATCGCCGTGTTCTATTTCCAAACATCCAGTTGTATACATTAACTCTTTATAAAATTGACTTAGTCGTAATCCTTCTTTACCCGTTTCAATGGCATCTGGATAATTTTTTTCATTTTCATATAATGATTGTAAATACAAGTAGCCTTGAATATAATCAGGATCTTTAGAAAGTAATGTAGTCATTATTTTAATTGCTTCTTGAGTGATGTCATTTTTATCGTAAGAAATGGCTTTTTTGAGATAATCTTCTGAAGTCATTTCATCTTCATTAATTTCATCGTATAAGCGAATCGCATCACTATAGTTACCACTTTGTAAACTACAATCTGCCATACGAGAGAATAAGTTTACACCATTAACTTGATATTCACCAGTTTCTAAAACGGTTTCGTATTCAGAGGTAGCACGTAAATATTGACCATCATAATATAACATTTCAGCCAATGCAAAATGGATTATTGGATCATTTGGCTCTAGTTCAAGTGCTTCTTGTAATTTATCAATAGCAACTTCCATCATATTAATTTGTTGATATAAATCTGCTTCTAACATCAACTTTTCAGGTGATGGTTCAACATAACTTAAATATTCTAACGCTTCGTCAGTTTGATTTTCAGACATTAAACCTTCAATAAAATAAATCAGCAATTCACTTTCGTCTGGATATTTGTGATATAACACGCGGAATACTTCCAAACCTTGTGGCATTAATCCAAAATTGTAAAGTGTCTCTCCTAGAATAAATAATGCGTCATCGTTGTCAGTAGTTATTGCTTCATTAACACGAGAGTCTAAATTTTCTAGTTTTTGTAGATTGATATCGTCTATTAATTTATAGATATCTTCCATTTTATATTATCCCTCATTTTCTAAAAGCTTTAGTTTTGGTAAAAATCCTGGAAATGATACATTTACAGCATCAAATTGTTTGATTTTGACAGGCTCGCTTGAAAGTAGAGAAGCAACTGCAAGCATCATTCCTATTCGATGATCAGTTAAACTATCAACTGTTGCATTTGTTTTAAATTCTGACGGATGAATAATCAATCCATCATTAGTTGGTTGTAATTCAAACCCTAACAAGTTTAACATATCAGCCGTTGTATCAATTCTATTTGTTTCTTTTACTTTTAATTCCTCGGCATCTTTAATTGTACTCGTGCCAACTGCTTGTGTACAAAGTAATGCTATTACAGGCAGTTCATCAATTGCTTTTGGAACTAATTCTCCTTCGATTGTTATTGGTTGAAGCATTGGTGTGTATTGAATACGAATAGAAGCAGTAGGTTCAGCACCAGTTGTTTGATTGAAAAGTTGGATATTACCGCCCATTTTTTCAACAATATCAATAATACCTGAACGTGTTGGATTGATTCCAACATTATGAATTGTTACATCACTTCCTGGTGTGATAAGTGCTGCAACAATAAAGAACGCTGCAGATGAAATATCGCCAGGAACATGAAAATCTGCAGGTTTAATGTATCGAATTGCTTCAGGGGTTGTATTAATTGATAACCCTTCTGCTTCAATTGGAATATTAAAATGTTTGAACATCGTCTCAGTATGATTTCGACTTACATCTAATTCTTTAATGATGGTCGGTTCCTTAGAAAACAAACTTGCAAATAAAATGGCACTTTTTACTTGTGCACTTGCAACTTCCATTTGATAATTTATACCTTTTATGACAGATGGCTTAATAATTAATGGTGTATAATTATCTTCAATACCTTCAATATTCGCATCCATAAGTTTCAATGGTCTCAAGACACGATCCATTGGCCTTTTACCAATTGAAACATCGCCAGACAAAACACTTTCAATACCTAAACCACTTAACAAACCTGCCAATAATCGTGTTGTCGTACCAGAATTACCTGTATACAATACTTGATGTGGCGTGTTAAAAGATTGATATCCTGGGGAAGTCACAACTAATTTTTCATCATCTTCTTTGATTTCTACACCTAACAGTCGGAAAATGTCCATCGTACGACGACAATCTTCGCCAAGTAGTGGCTTATATATAGTAGATACACCTTCAGCTAGCGACGCCAACATGATTGCACGGTGTGTCATTGACTTATCGCCCGGCACTTCTATTTCGCCCTTTAACGGACCTGAAATATCAATGATTTGTTCATTTACCATTTCATTCACCTACTTAAAATATGTTTTTAATTGTTCACATGCATGTTGTAATGTTAGTTGATCAACATGTTGTACAACGATATCTCCAAATTGTCTAATCAAGACCATTTGTACACCTTGCTTATCATTCTTTTTATCACTTAGCATATATTGGTATAACGTTTCAAAATCCAAGTCAGTTATCATGTCTAAAGGATAGCCGAGTTGTATTAAATATTGAATATAATGATTAATATCATGCTTAGAATCAAACAAAGCATTCGCAACTATAAATTGATAGATAATGCCAACCATCACTGCATGACCATGAGGTATTTTATGATAGTATTCAACAGCATGACCAAATGTATGACCTAAATTTAAAAATTTACGTACACCTTGTTCTTTTTCATCTGCAATAACAATATCCAGCTTCGTTTCAATACCTTTAGCAATATATTTATCCATACCATTTAATGACTGTAATATCTCTCTATCTTTAAAGTGCTGTTCGATATCTTGCGTCGCTGATTCACCATTCAATAACGCATGCTTATAAACTTCTGCATAGCCACTTAATATTTGCTCAAATGGTAACGTCTTTAAAAAGACTAAATCATAAATCACAGCAGTTGGACGATAAAATGCACCGATAAGGTTTTTACCTTGCTTTGAGTTAATACCCACTTTACCGCCAACACTAGAATCATGCGCTAGTATAGTCGTTGGCACTTGTATAAAGTGCACGCCTCGTAAAAGTGTCGCCGCAATAAACCCAGCAAAATCACCAGTTGCACCACCACCAACAGCAATAATTGCTGTATTACGAGTTACATGATGGGATAAAATATACTCTAATGTTTCTTGATATTGCTCAAATGTTTTCGTCTTTTCACCAGCTGGAATAATAACTTTATGTACATTTTCATATGATAAAATATCATCAAATTTATCAGCAAAATATTGATTTACATGCTCGTCAATTAATATAAAACTTTGATCAAACTGATCAATATACGTGCTAATATGGTCAATTGCACCGTGTTCAACATATATTGGATAATTATTTGAAGGGTATGTTGTTTGTAATTTCATGATTACACCTCAATTGTTCTTGTTGTTAAAACTCAATATTTAATTGTCTGCGCTCAATAATTTGTTGTTTAAGTTGCTCAATATGATTTGATTGGAATTCTTCCAATAATGCTTTTGCTATTTCAAATGCTACGACATGTTCGCAGACGATACTTGCTGCAGGAACAGCACAACTATCAGAACGTTCAATTGTTGCTTTAAAGTCTTCTTTAGTATTAATGTCTACTGAATTTAATGGTTTATATAACGTTGGAATTGGTTTCATTACACCATTAACGATAATTGGCATTCCATTTGACATACCGCCTTCTAAACCACCTAAGTGATTAGATCCACGATAATAACCAATTTCACTATTATATAGAATTTCATCTTGAATCTCACTACCTGGCTTTTCAGCTGCTTTAAATCCTTCACCAAAGCTTACACCTTTAAAAGCATTTATGCTGACAACACCTTGTGCAATCTTACCATCTAACTTACGATCATAATGCACATAACTACCTACACCAACAGGCATATTTTCAACTACAACTTGAACGACACCGCCAATTGAATCTCCTTCATTTTTAGCTTCGTCAATTTTATCTCGCATTGCTTGTGCGATACTGTCATCAATTACACGAACATCATTACGATCAAGATTTGCTTTAAATGTTTCTGAATCATAAAAATCTTTATCTTTAATTCCACCTATTTCAACAACACGACTGTATATATCGATATCTAACTGTTGTAATAACACTTTACATAAGGCACCGACTGCAACTCGAGCTGCTGTTTCTCTAGCAGATGATCGCTCTAGCACATTTCGTAAATCACGATGATTATATTTCATACCTCCAACCAAATCTGCATGACCAGGTCTTGGTTTTGTAATAGTACGTTTCATATTTTCACGTTCTTCTTCACTTATTGGAGCTGCTCCCATAATTTTTCTCCAATGCGTAAAGTCATCATTGGTTACAACCATAGTAATTGGACTACCTAATGTATAACCATTTCTAACGCCTGATACTATTTCTACTGTATCTTTCTCAATTTGCATACGACGTCCACGTCCGTAACCGCCTTGACGCTTAAACATTTCTTTATTAATATCCTCAACCTTAATTTCTATATTTGCAGGTACACCTTCAACAATAACTGTTAATTGAGGTCCATGTGATTCTCCTGATGTTAGGTATCTCATACACACTCGCTCCTTTCATACTTCCACGATAACATTATAATATGTTGTTAATCTTATCATATTCATTGTGCATTCATAAATGTTTGTTTTCAAGCTCAATTAAGAAAATGGATGACATCTCATTTTAAATGTCAGAATTATCTTAATATTAAACGAACTAAAATTAATTATAATATATTCGTCTGTAGAAAAGTATCATGAATTTCTAAACAGTTGCATCATATAATCATTAATTAAAAATGATTAGCCGTTTTAATATAATCGTATCGCAACTTTAGCAAATAATATACTGACTACATTTCTTAATACAAAAGAACGAACTGTTAATTATTAATAAAGTTAATCAGTCCGTTTAAAAAAATTATGATATTAAAATATACATATGTTAAGCGCTTTTGTTATACTTTGACTTCAAAAATATAATCAATTCTTTTACTAATACATAAAAAATATAAATGAGAGTCAGTATAAAAATAATTTTTGTTATAGGATTAAGTGGTTTATCTAAAAATATAGCACCATATAGTAATTCCATTAATTTTAAGAACATTAAAATCCCCAAAATAATCGAAATAATATTCTTCATTTTAACAACCCCTTCTCTCTGTTTAGTTTCATTTGATAAAGAATATTCCTCTCTTTTTAATACGTGTTACCAAAAAACTATAAAATTTTTCAAGTAATTTACTACAACATAAAAAACGGGCCTTGTTATGTATAATCATAATGACTAACCACATAACAAAACCCTTTCTACCTTTATAAATAAATCGTAAAGGTTTACAGTTTATATTTTATTCATATAACCATGCATCACGTGGTGAAGCATAGCTAGTAATTTCATTTTCATTAAACCATAGATTAATTTCACGTTCAGCAGACTCTAATGAATCTGAACCGTGAATGATATTTCTACCAACAGTTAAACCTAAATCACCTCTAATTGATCCTGGTGAAGCTTCTGAAGGATTGGTGCTGCCAATAATATGTCTAGATACATTAACTGCATCTTCACCTTCAACTACCATTGCGAACACTGGTGCTGATGTAATAAATGAAATTAAATCATTATAAAATGGTTTACCTTGGTGTTCACCATAATGTGTTTCAGCAAGTTCCATTGGTACTTGCATTAATTTACCACCGACAAGTTTTAGTCCTTTTCTTTCAATTCTTGAAATTACTTCACCAATTAGATTTCTTTGTACTGCATCTGGTTTAATCATTAAAAATGTACGTTCCACTTTATGTATCCCCCTGTGTTTAATAGGTTTATGTATATTACTATTATATATTAACAGGTTGGTAAAGCGCTTTCAATACTTTTCATAAATACTACGTGTTTCTTGAACCCATTTTTTTCGTCAAACTTAAAAGTAGTGATTTCGGATGTCCATCTGGTAACTCAGAAATCAAATTCAAAGCTTTACTTAAATACTTCGAACTTACTGCCTTAGCCTCATCGATGCTGTCAGATTTTCTAATGATTTGGATACATTCTTCAAATTCTTTGCGTTCACTATCACGACGTAACTGTTCGATTTTCAATTTGAAGTCTGGATTTTTACGCATTTCTAATAAAATCGGTAACGTAATATGACCATTAAGCAAATCACTTCCGACCGGCTTACCTAATTTCTTTTCGGTACTTGTGAAGTCTAATACATCATCAATGATTTGGAAGCTCATACCTATATAATGACCAATCATTTTCAATTTTCGTACAGTCTCTTTATCAGATTGAGAAGTAATTGCACCAACTTCAGTTGATATTTGAATTAACAGTGCTGTTTTGCGATTGATACGTCGTAAATAATTAATAATTGTCTGTTGACTGTTAAATTGGTCTTGAAATTGGAAAAGTTCCCCTCTACAAACATCAACGATAGATTCAGATATCAATTGATGTACACGATTATCTTTAACGGCCATTAAGTGTTCAAGTCCTAATGCCAATAAAAAATTCCCAGTTAAAATAGCAGTTGTCTGATCCCATTTCTTTGATATGGTTAACTTGCCTCGACGCTTGTCGCTTTTATCAATAACGTCATCATGAACAAGTGTTGCCATATGAATTAACTCTAATGCGACTGCAACTTGATACGTTTGTTCAGACGTTTGTTCATCTTTGCCAAATTGGCTACTCAGAATAACAAATGCTGGGCGTACTCTTTTACCACCAGAAGACAATAAGTGTAATGATGCCTGTTCTAATACAGAATCTTTACTTTTTATTGCCTTTTCAAGTCGTTGTTCCACTTTCTTAATTTCATTGTTCATGTTTAACTTTGCCACGTTAATCACCTTTGGTATTATCTTTTTCTTTATAGCCAAGGTGCATTGCAGCAACGCCCCCTGTAAAACTACGTACTCTTACATTTATGAAACCTGCTTCTTCAAACATGCGCTTCAACTCTTCTTTTCCAGGAAAATTAAACGTAGATTGCTGTAACCATTCATATTCTTCTTTTGATTTTGCAAATAATTTTCCAAAAATAGGCATAACAAATTTAAAGTATAGTGCATACATTTGTTTAAAGACTGGCAAAGTTGGTTGGCTCGTTTCAAGACATACCACCATACCACCTGGTTTAAGTACTCTATTCATTTCTTTTAACGCGACTAAATAGTCTGGCACATTTCTTAATCCAAACCCAATTGTTACATAATCAAAAGAATTGTCTTCAAACGGCAATTCCATTGCATCACCATGAACAAGTTTAACATTTTCCATTGAAGCAGTTTTTTCTTTTCCTACTTCTAACATATTCTCACTAAAGTCAATACCAGTAACTTCACCTGTTGGTCCTACAGCTTTGCTTAATGCGATTGTCCAATCACCAGTACCACAACAAACATCTAATGCTTTCGTCCCTTTTCTAACACCCATGTCTTTCATGACGCGTTTTCTCCATACTTTATGCTGCTCAAAACTAATAATATTATTTAATCTATCATATTTTTTTGAAATATTTTGAAAAACGCGATGTACTTGCTCTTTATTTGCTTTATTGTCAGCCATGCTTAATTACCTCTACTTTTTAAATAACTTTTTTGGATATCGTGTAAGTAATGCTTTACTTCACTTTGATTATATTTCTTGAAGTATGATGGATAGTAATCAGACATATCTTCAAATAAATAATTATATATTTCCGACTCATCAATATTGATACCGAAATGAGATAACGTAATATATGGGAAAAGTGTTTCAATTTTTACTATTGCTTGAGAAATTTCATAATCATTTAAAGCTTGATGATGTAATGAAGATTTCAATTCATTAATTTCAACAATTGCTTTACTAATTTCATTTTGAAATGATAAATCATTGATTTCTGCTAGTAGCGTATAAAAATGTGCACTAATTAAATCTCCAATCAAAATGGAATGTTTAGACAAATGATTATATGTAATGTCATCAAGGTGTCTCATTGATGTGTCAATTGTGAGGCATGCCACTTTGGCAACATCTGGAATATCATATAAATCAAGTAACTTACCTAACCGATGATTAATATTAATGGATTCATATTCTGATACGCCCTTTAATCTTTCTTCTATTTGTCTTTCCAATTTGCTAACAGTTGTTTCCATGTCTACACCTCACGATATTATCACTATTCATATTAACATTATATGTAAGAAATTAAAATCTTTTGAAGCATTAAGATTACTTATCATTTTTAAATTTCAATTTAAACTAACAGTAATTTATGTAGCTTTTGTAATTCTCATAATAACCTTTACTTCATTTACATTATTCATCTTTTTAAATAACGTAAAATACTATAGTAGACATGGTTACCTTTTAAGTAAATTCAACGCTAACAATTAATCTCAATATTCATATGTATATTTTGTAGTTGCTATTTTTATCAAAACTATTATGTCATGTAATATTTTGAACGCTTAAACAATGAATGTTCCAAAGATTAAAAACTTAGAAGAACATTACAATTTATGTACAGGTTGTAAGTATTAAAAGCAAAATAAAAAGCCCTTATTCAGGGCTTTTTAAGTAAAATTATTTTACAGCATCTTTTAATGCTTTACCAGCTTTGAATGCTGGAACTTTACTTGCTGGGATATCAATTTCTTTACCAGTTTGAGGGTTACGACCTTTACGTGCAGCACGTTCACGTACCTCAAAGTTACCGAAACCAATTAATTGTACTTTTTCACCTTTAGCAAGTGAGTTTTGGATTGATTCGAATACAGCATCTACTGCTGAACCAGCTTCTTTTTTAGTTAAATCAGCTTGCTCTGCAACTGCATTGATTAAATCTGTTTTGTTCATTAGACATTCACCTCCTGAGGTTTGATAATGATATGTTTATATCATTATGGTAAAACTTTAACACAAGCATTACATAAATCGCAATCATTTATGTGGCAAAAACGTTGAATTTAAGCCATTTCTATTCATTTTACGTAATTATTAGCCGTATATGTGTAATAATACACATTTTATTCAGATTTTTTATCGCGCTCCATTAAATCTTTTACGCATTCTTTTACTGAGATATTTTCAAATAATACTCTATATAATGCATTTGTAATTGGCATATCCACATTTTTTTCTTTAGCTAAATGATAAACTGATTTAGTTGTATAAATACCTTCAACAACCATATTCATTTCAGATAATGCTTGATCCATTGATTCACCTTGTCCAAGTTTATATCCTAATGTGAAATTCCGAGAATGTGTTGATGTGCAAGTAACGATTAAGTCACCGATACCACCTAAACCTAGAAATGTCATAGGATCGGCACCTAACTTTTCACCTAATCTACTAATTTCCGCTAAGCCACGAGTCATTAATGCAGCTTTTGCATTATCACCGTAGCCAATTCCAGCTACGATACCACTTGCTACTGCGATGATATTTTTCAATGCACCACCAAGTTCAACACCAATCAAGTCATCATTCGTGTACACACGCAAATAATCATTCATAAATAAATCTTGCGTTAATTTACTTACACTTTTATCTTTTGATGAAGCAGCAACTGTAGTTGGTTGCTTGACTACAACTTCTTCCGCATGACTTGGCCCTGACAACACGCCAATACCTGCATTATATTCAGGTGAAATAGAATCTTCAATCATTTCTGACACACGTTTAAACGTCCCATTTTCAATACCTTTAGCAACATGTATAAAAGTCTTTTTAGAGGTCAGCTTATCATTAATTTGAGAAGCAACTTCTCGCATTGCTTTAGTAGGTAAAGCCATTAAGTAAATATCTGCAAATTGAATTGCTTTGGTCATATCTGAAGTAGCGATGATGTTAACATCTAATTTCGCGTATTTTAAATACTTTTTATTTGTATGACATGTATTTAATTCATCAACAGCATCTTGATTTTTACCCCACATCAAAACATCATGTCCATTTTCTGCAAGAACATTGGCAAGGGCTGTCCCAAAACTTCCCATACCAAAAACGGTAATTTTAGTCATTGTTATCCCCCAATCGTTAATTTCTCTTTCGAGCTATAATATGAATTGGTGTACCTTCAAAACCAAAAGCGGCACGGATTTGATTCTCTAAATAGCGTTTATAAGAAAAATGCATTAATTCTACATCATTAACAAATACAACAAATGTCGGTGGTTCTATAGCAACTTGTGTTGCATAAAAGACATTCAAACGTCTACCTTTGTCTGTTGGTGTAGGGTTCATGGAAATTGCATCAGTAACAACTTCATTTAAAGTTGAACTTTGAACACGTTTTTTATGGTTTTCACTTGCTTCATTGATGTAAGGGAATAATGTACGTAATCTTGTGCGTTCTTTAGCAGACACAAAAGCAATTTGTGCATAATCTAAAAATTGGAATTCTTTACGTACTTCATCTTCAAATTTCTTCATCGTTTTACTATCTTTTTCCACAGTATCCCATTTATTTACGACAATCACGACTGCTTTACCTTGTTCATGTGCATATCCTGCAACACGTTTATCTTGTTCAATGATGCCTTGTTCTGCATCTATGACCACTAAAACAACATTTGAACGTTCAATCGCTTTTAAAGCTCTTAATACTGAATATTTCTCAGTTGATTCATATACTTTTCCTTTTTTACGCATACCAGCAGTATCGATTAAAACATAATCTTGTCCATCATAACTATACTCTGTATCAATAGCGTCTCTCGTTGTCCCTGCAACATTAGAAACGATAACGCGATCTTCACCTAAAATAGCATTTACTAAACTTGATTTACCTACGTTTGGTCGTCCAATAATGGATAGTCGAATTGTATCTTCATCATAAGGATCTTCTTCCTCTTCACCAAAATGAGAAACAACTGCATCTAACAAGTCACCAAGACCTAAACCATGTGACCCTGATATCGGATACGGTTCACCAAATCCTAATGAATAGAAATCATACACGTCTGTACGCATTTCCATATTATCTACTTTGTTAACCGCTAATACGACCGGTTTTTTAGATTTGTATAAAATTTGAGCGACCATTTCATCGCTTTGTGTCAATCCTTCACGCACGTTAACCATAAAAATAATAACATCCGCTTCATCTATGGCGATTTCTGCCTGCGCTCTAATTTGTGTTTGGAATGGTGCATCACCAATTTCAATACCACCTGTATCAATAATATTGAAATCATGTGTTAACCATTCACCTGAAGAATAAATACGATCTCGTGTTACACCTGGCGTGTCTTCCACAATCGAAACACGTTCTCCAACTATTCTATTAAAAATTGTAGATTTACCTACATTAGGCCTACCTACAATAGCTACTATAGGTTTAGTCATAAGCTAACTTCCTCTCTTTCTTATATCTTTTTAATAATATCACATGAGACTGTGTATTCAAAATGAGTTTATTACTGTAATGATAAAAATCAGCACTTAAAACTTTATCTTTTTAAACACTTAGTTAAATTTGTCCACGTTATCATTCCGAGTATATTTTGTTACATAAAAATACTCCACATGCAATCATAAACATGTGGAGTTGACTATTAAATATTAAATTATAGTTTAAGATTTTTAAGTTTATCACCAATCATATCGCCAATTGTTGGATTATCTTCTTCTTCGTTTTCTAAGTACGCCTTAGTCGTAGAAGGATCACTTTCAACAACATCTTCGTTTGGTAATGTTGCTTTAATAGATAGTGATACTCTTTCATTCTCTTCATCAATACCTAATATTTTAACATTTACTTGTTGACCAGGTTCTAACACTTCACCTGGCGTACCAATGTGTTTGTGTGCAATTTCAGAAATATGTACAAGTCCTTGTACACCTGGTGCAATTTCAACAAATGCACCAAAGTTTGCCAATCTTACTACGACACCTTCAATGACATCATTTTCGTGGAATTGACCTTTAATATTTTCGAAAGGTGTTGGTAACGTATCTTTGATTGATAATGAAATACGTTCTGTATCTCTATCAATAGATTTAATTTTAACTTTAACATCTTGACCAATTGAAACTACTTCTTCTGGTGTTTGAACATGTTCGTGAGAAAGTTCAGATACATGCACTAAACCATCAACACCGCCAATGTCTATAAATGCACCAAATTGAGTTAAACGCGCTACTTTACCATCAATAACATCGCCTTCATTTAAAGATTGTAATAATTGATCTTTTTTAGCATCGTTTTCTTCTTGTTCAACTGCTTTACGGCTTAAAATGACTCTATTATTTTCAGGATCCAATTCTTCAACTTTAATACGAATTGTTTGTCCATCAAACACAGAGAAATCCTCAATGAAGTCTGTTGAAATTAGTGAAGCCGGAACAAAACCTCTTTGTCCTACATCAACAACCAAACCACCTTTAACTACTTCTGTTACTTTCGCTTCGATGATTTCATTATTATCTAATTTTTCTTGTAAATAACTATAAGACTTCTCAGTTTCAAGTTGTCTTCTAGATAAGATGTAAGCTCCAGTTTCATTTTCTTCATCAAACTCAACTTTAGTGACATATGCTTCAACTTCGTCGCCCTCTTTTACAACTTCACTTGGGCTATCAATATGATGCGTAGATAGTTGACTAATAGGAATAATCCCATTAAATTTACCACCGTTGATATGAACAACAACTTGCTTGTCTTCAACTTGTTGTACCTCGCCAGTGACTTTGTCACCTTCTTTAATATCGTTAATCATTGATTCATTGAATTCTTCAGTCATCTTGTTTGCCTCCTTATACACTACATATTTATAACATCTTATAAACTGACAGAATTGTCAAGAAATTCTACCTCGATTACATTTTGCGAAATAGTCATATACATAAATATGTCACTTTATCATATTCAAGTCGTCATATCGATAAATATTTATTACAACCATTTTTGTATCAAAGTAATACAGTTTGCTATGTTTATACATATTTTTTGTATAAAAATTAGCATAGCTTACTATTTTGTTTTATAAGTCTGTCATTTCATTGTTCTCTACAAGATATATTATAGTAAAATTTTATACTTTTATAAAACAAAAAGCCACGCAAATAAGCAACTTTTACATTTGAATAGTAAGAAGACCGTATATAGTGCATCTTTCTCGAATTATTACATAGGACATTTTTTGTGACTAAATCAGCTTCTTTTGCAATATTTAGATTTGTAACACTCATTTTCTTACCATTTGTAAAATGCTTTATGAATGTAATGAATTATTTTTGGAATTCTAATAATTCACCTTTATTATTTCTTTTTACTTTTTGAAAAACTTACACAATTCACTGACGCATTAACTTTTACCAAAAATAAAAAGGCAACTTTCATTCATCATTGAATAAAAATCACCTTTTAATTTGAGTAAATCATTATCAGCACATTCATTTTGTATATGCGTTAAGCGTTGCACATTACAAATAGATAGTTATGACTTATTAGATTATTTAATTTGACTCACCATCGCTAAAATTTCGTCAGTAACTTCTTCAATCGACTTGCCTGTCGTATCTAATGTCACTGCATCATCTGCTTTTCTTAATGGTGATATTTCACGGTTCATGTCATATTGATCACGAGCTTCAATATCACGTTTTAAATCTTCAAAATTTGATTCGATACCTCTTAATTGATTATCTTTATATCTTCTTTCTGCTCGCTCTTCAACTGATGCAATCATATATACTTTTAAATCTGCATCTGGTAGCACTACAGTTCCGATATCGCGACCATCCATTACGATACCTTTTTCTGCAGCTAACTCTTTTTGTTTTTTAACGGCGAATGAACGTACTGGCTCTTTAGATGCAACGTATGAAACATGTTGCGTCACATCATTATTTCTTAAAAAGTCTGTTACATCTTCGTTATCTAAAATGACACATTGACCTTTATCTGCTTTATAAGTTAAATCTAATGTTGTTTGGTCAACTAGTTTTGCAAAGTCCTCAGTTTTGTTTAATTTTAAATATTTGTATGTTAATGCACGATACATTGCTCCTGTATCGACATAAATCATTGATAGTTCGCTGGCTACACGTTTCGCAATTGTACTTTTTCCGGCAGCAGCTGGACCATCTAATGCAATATTAATGGCTTTCATGCGTCATTTCCCTTCCTTGTCGTTTTATGAATAATATTTTATCATAATTAGGTAAATTAAATATAGGAGGAAATATATGAAACATCTACTTGTTATTCATACTGGTGGCACCATTAGTATGTCACAAGACCAATCTAATAAAGTAGTAACAAATGATATCAACCCTATTTCAATGCATCAAGATGTCATAAATCAATATGCACAAATAGATGAATTAAATCCTTTTAATGTACCATCACCTCATATGACAATCCAACATGTTAAACAATTAAAGGATATTATTTTAGAAGCAGTAACAAATAAATATTATGATGGTTTCGTTATCACGCATGGTACCGATACGTTAGAAGAAACTGCCTTTTTACTTGATTTAATATTAGGTATCGAGCAACCTGTTGTTATTACTGGCGCAATGCGCTCGTCTAATGAAATTGGTTCTGACGGATTATATAATTATATTTCCGCTATTCGCGTTGCCTCTGATGAAAAGGCCCGTCATAAAGGCGTGATGGTTGTATTTAATGATGAAATTCATACGGCGCGTAATGTTACCAAAACACATACGTCTAATACAAACACATTTCAAAGTCCAAATCATGGTCCGCTAGGTGTATTGACAAAGGATCGTGTGCAATTCCATCATATGCCATATCGCCAACAAGCATTGGAAAATGTCAATGACAAACTAAATGTACCATTAGTAAAAGCATATATGGGTATGCCAGGTGACATTTTTAGTTTTTATAGTCGAGAAGGTATCGATGGTATGGTTATTGAAGCGTTAGGACAAGGCAACATACCTCCAAGCGCATTAGAAGGCATTCAACAATTAGTATCTTTAAATATACCTATTGTGCTAGTTTCACGTTCCTTTAATGGTATTGTGAGTCCAACTTACGCATACGATGGTGGTGGTTACCAACTCGCACAACAAGGTTTTATTTTTTCTAACGGCTTGAATGGTCCAAAAGCAAGATTAAAATTATTAGTCGCGTTAAGCAACAATTTAGATAAAGCTGAAATCAAATCATATTTTGAATTATAATGAATACGTAACATAAAAAGGTCTATGTACAATCAATAGTCATCAACCTCATTTGACATATCATGAATGTCAGTCGTTGTAAAACTAAGTTATTTAGTACATAGACCTTTATTTTTATGATTCTAAGGGCGTTTGTTTCTTAGCTAGCATGCTTTGAGCAATAATGCCCCCGTGGAATTTACCATTTTCAATAAAAATGGTATTCGCATCGTTCCCTGCAGCAATTACACCTGCAATATAGCAATTTTCGATATTTGTTTCGTATGTTTCTTTATTATACATAGGCGCTGTTCCAAATTCATTTGTATTAATTTGAATGCCTACAGATTTTAAAAATTCATAATCGGGATGATAACCAATCATCGCAAATACATAATCATTGTGTATCGTTTTACTTTCACCATTTACTTCATAAGTCACAGTATCTTCAGTTATTTGGGTAACATTAGCATTAAATTCCATGTCAATTTTTTCATGATTTACTAATGCTGTGAAATTTGGAAGTATCCACGGTTTAATTGAAGGCGAATAATCTCCACCACGATATAGAACCGTCACGTTAGCACCAGCTTTTTCCAACTCCAAAGCAGCATCGATAGCCGAATTCTTACCACCGATAATTACAACATCTTGATCAAAATACGGATGTGCCTCTTTAAAATAATGGAACACTTTAGGTAAATCCGCACCTTCAACTTCTAATGTATTATGCTGACCATAATAGCCTGTCGCGATTGTTAAAAATCGACATTCATAAACATCTTTCGTCGTAGTAATAGTAAATTTATTATTCATTTTTTTAACAGTTAATACTTCTTCAAATGCATTTACTTTTAATTGATGATGTTTTACAACTTCTCGGTAATAAACTAGCGCTTGATTACGTCTTGGTTTACTTTCTTCAACGATAAACGGTACGTCCCCAATACTTAATTTATCACTTGATGAGAAAAATGTTTGGTGAGTAGGATAATTGTAGATTGATTCAACGACATTACCCTTTTCAATAATTAAGGTATCAATACCTTTTCTTTTTTGTTCAATAGCCGCACTTAATCCGCATGGCCCTCCACCAATTATGATACTTTCAACTTTTTGCATTGTTTCGGCCTCCTTTAATCCCAAACTATTATAACAGTTCAGTGATTGATGCGCTAAGTCTGTGCTTGAAGATTTATGATATATTTTTGACAATTTGTTTAATGTGAATAGAGAATTGTTAGCTACGGAGTTGAATAACACTACAATTTAATATGTTGATTTATTTTTTATTCTTCCTCGTTAAATTTGTTGATTGTGGTGTTTTATCTTTTTGATGACTATTTAAAAAGTTAAATTGATATGCCAATATTCGAGACAAGACCTTGTTAAATAACAAACTTTGAAAAATGAAAAAACCGCTACATACTTATAAGCGCAATTTAAGTTCTCCAAAATATTTAGAGATACTTATAATATGCACGTTTGTATATAGCAGTTCAGTTACAATTTATATAGTTATATTATGGAATAACGATTTGTTGACCGTTTCTAATATTGTTACCACTTAAACCATTGGCACGTCTAATTTTTTCAACATTTTCCGGTGAACCTGAACCGTAGTATTGAATTGCGATACGGTATAAGTTTTCTTGACCATTCACTGTATGTCTTTGGCCACCACCTTGACGTTGTTGTTGCTGTTGTTGATTTTGATTAGCTTGTTGTTGATTTTGATTATTTTGTGCTTGATTGTTCGCTTGATTAGCGTTGTTTTGATCATTATCAGATTCATCTTTAGTCGCTTTGTCTTGATCCTCTTTTGATTTATCACTGTCTGTAGATTTTGATTTATCTTTAGAAGCGTCTTTAGATGTGTCTTTGTCTTTACTTTCATCAGCATTATTTTTATTTGTATTCGCGATTTTATTTTCTTTTGTACCATTATTATGATTGTTTAATGCCATGCCTCCAAATATCGCTAATGCACCGATAATTAGTACAGCTGCAATTAATGGTAACAATACTTTGGCCATGCCACCTTTTTTACGTTCTTTATCTCTGTCATGATTGTCATGTTCATCATGGTTTTGGCTTGCATTATTAGAGGCATGTGGTTTTGAAGCGGCAGAAGCACTTTTACTTGCTGCGCCTCCAGCCAAACCTGCTGTTCCAGCACCGATCGCTGCACCTTTTTTGCCATTATGATGATCTTTAGACTTATCTTGAGACGCTTTATCCTCAGTCGAGTTATTCGCCTTGCCAGAATTACTTTTGTTTTGAGCGTCATTTGAATGTTTCTTAGCTTTAGAAGCAGCCATTGCACCAGCTGCACCTGCAACACCTGCTGTTCCAGCACCAATAGCTGCTGCTTTTTTACCATTATGATGTTCTTTAGGTTCATCTTGATCTTGTTTTACAGAATCATTATCATGTTCATTTTTTGATGTTTCTGATTGGTTAGCACCTGTTGTAAAATATGGTTTAGGTTGCTGAGATTGTTCAGCTTCACTCTTATCAGAAACTGTTGAATGCTCAGTGTTATTTTCTGCATTTTTAATAGTATCGTGTTTATCATTGTCTTCGATTGGTTCTGGATGTGATTTATCCATTGCAAAAGCATTCTTATTATAATATTCCTCTTCATGTTGAGGTGTACTGTCTTGATGGCTAGGTTCTTGACTTTCAGTACTGTGTGATGATTCGACTTGACGATCATCTATTGTGCCAGCCTCATTTTGAACATTGTCTTCAGATGTTTGTGATTCATTGTGAACTTGTTTATTATGATTCGTTGCTAAATCACGGCGTCTTTTTCTTCTTTGGGCATTTCTTGGCGGAAACTGTTGCTCCGTATTCTCTATTGTATCCTGATGTTCTAATTCTGATTGGTCTTTTTCAACATCTTCCGTATGGTCTTGATGTGAATTTGTGTCTATCGATTGACGATTTTTTTCAAAGTCATCTTTAAAATTATTAGACATAGCCATCTTCCTTTCTATTCTATTACAATGATTTTACATAAAATATACCCACATGACATATGTTTATGTATATTTTTCAAAATTATTTCAATCATTTTTCAATTGTGTATACACTAATTATAGCTTGTCAATTTTCTTTTAGTAAAGTAATACTATCTGAGAAATAAATTTTGCAACTTTTCATCAAATCCAATACTTCTAATTACCTTCTTCTTATTTAAAATTGCGATATCAGTTATATTAGAATCATTGTCACAACATCGATCTTGTGCCGGTGGATATTCACCGAAAAATTCTAATAAATACTTCCGTCTACATTGATCCAATTTGCAATAGCCAATCATGCGAAAGAATCCTAATTGCTTTCGTTTAAATGATTGCTTAAATATCTGTTTCAAGGCGCCGATACTATAGAATGATTGCAACGTTGTCAAAACGGCTTGTTTATCGGGAGCTAAAAATTCTCCTATTTCGAAATTTTGTACATCTTCTTCTGTTATCATATCTGCAAATAATAACGTTTCTAAAATATATTTATCGTCCGGTTGGAATAAACTAATTGCCTGACTTAGTTCACCATCGCGACCCGCACGGCCAATTTCTTGAATGTAGTTAGAAGGACTTGTTGAAAGATGAAAGTGAATGATTGTGCGAATATCTTTTTTATTAATTCCCATACCAAAAGCACTCGTTGCGACTATAATCGGAATATCATTATTTAAAAATTGTTGTTGAACTGTGTGTCGCTCTTGATAATTCATATCACCATGATAAATACCTGTAAGAAAACCTGAATCATAAATAAGTTGCGCTAAATTCAGACACATCTTTTTCGATGAGACATAAATAATCGTTGGTCCCGACTGTTGTAGAAACGGCAGCAACCATTCAATTTTATCTTCATCATCATGAAAATTAAGATGCTTAAAGCTTATATTTGGGCGATTCATTGTAGTTTTAATAACATTGAATTGAATCGCTAACATTTCCGTCAAATCATCTTGTAAATGCGGTGGTGCAGTTGCTGTCAATGCTAAGACAACCGCTTCTTTAAAATGCTTTGTTACTTTTCCTATTAGAGCATAATGTGGTCTGAAATCATATCCCCATTCAGATAGGCAATGTGCTTCATCTAGAACAATCATGCCAAAGTCTATCATAGATATTAATTTAAAATTTGACGGTTGCAGGAGAAATTCTGGACTTAGAAAGATGAAGCGGCTATGTCGTAAACATTTAATATTATGCTTTTTCTCAATTTCATCCATACCAGAGTGAATACATGTTACACGTTTTTCTCCATTTATTTTCAACTGCATAACTTGGTCATCCATTAAAGATATTAACGGTGAGATAATTAATGTCGGCTTACCTGATAAATACGTAGGTATTTGATAACACAAACTCTTTCCACTTCCAGTTGGAAGTATACCTAGAGTGTGTTGTTGAGACATTATACTTTCTATAATTTCCTGTTGTCCCGGTTTAAAACTCTCGAATCCAAATTTGTTTCGTAAAATATCATGCAACATTCAGATCACCTCTTTCAAATCCAACGATTAATACTTTTAATTGAAAATATGATAACGTGTCAAATTGTTCTTTGTAAAATTTTAATCGTTCGCCACGATGCTGTTGATAAAAATTCAAAAACTGGAGTTGATCTTCTAGTTCAACATAATCATCGTAATTAGACATGTAACCTTTGATTAAGATTTCAAGTACATGATCTTCGATAGTATTGATTTTAACTTGTTGTTGAGCCGCTATATCTTCCATCGTGAATTGTTCAAGCAATTTTGTATAAGTAATATAAGTTTGATTTAATAATGTAGGTTTCATTATTATTTTTGATAAAATAGTATATTCTCCACTTTCTAATTCAAACATCATTGTCACTAAATTATTCATTTCGTATTCAAACAATTGCTGTTGAGATAGCTTTTCTATTAAACTAACTTGCTGTCTCGTATACATTGGTTCATCATAGCCTTGCAAATAATAATGTAAGTAACATGGCCCTTTTAAAGTTATTGCTTTAAACAAGTTATGTAGTTCATTTTCAAAATCAATTTGTAATTGGTTTTCTTTAATGTAGTTATAGACAATCTTTACAGTTTCTTGTATCTTATTATTTTGAGAGATTGGTACAAAATGAAAAACATGTTGTTTGGTATTAGACATGGTTTGCACTAATAGTTGAATTGCTTGAAATGTTTGCCCCATGCTTTCAAATGTATATCTAGGATGCAACATGATTTCCATTTCAGCATTAAATTCATTGATTTTTTCTAAAAATAGCTCAAAAGACGGATATTTTAATAGTGGTAAACTGTGATATAATGACAACTGTTGTTGACTACAAGCGTCAAAAAAGGTTTGGTGAGATTTCTTACCAACTAAGATATTGTAAATACTTTTATTTGTTTTATAGTTAAATGTTTGTTGTAATGCTGTTTTTATAATGTGTTGCAAATTTAACCCTCACTCTGTAAAACGGATAATTTGAAAATAAAAATGATGCTGTCTAAAATTTTAGTCACATTACTATTTTAGCATTTTTATCAAAGGAGGCGAAGACATTGGCAAAATATACAATCGTTGATATGGATACTTGTATTGCATGTGGTGCATGCGGTGCAGCAGCGCCAGATATATATGATTACGACGACGAAGGTATTGCTTTCGTAATCCTTGACGATAACCAAGGTACTGCAGAAGTACCTGAGGAATTATATGAAGATATGGAAGATGCAATTGATGGATGCCCTACAGATTCTATTAAAATTGCAGACGAATCATTTGATGGGGACGCTTTAAAATTTGAATAATTGATTTTTTAGACAAATGTTCTATAGAAAAAGCAGGCAAGCTATCGTTTATTGATAGTCACCTGCTTTTTATTATTATGTGTATATTATTTTGCTTTAATTTGATTAAATTCTTTTCAAGAAATTCGCAAGCCTTCTATATAGTAAAATAAATACAATAGAAATAACGATACCTTTAATAATATTGAATGGTATAATTCCTGAAACAATGATTACTTTAAGATTATTTGCGATATCAGCTAAGTTAAATATCATACCGTACAAAGGTAATAGAACGAAATAGTTCAAAATACTCAACACGATAGTCATAACGATTGTTGCAATGATTAATCCAGTAATCAAAGATTTTGTTGAACGTTTATTTTTATAGATGGCGTAAGCAGTTAATAAGAAACTTGCGCCTGCTAAAAAGTTAGCAAATGGTCCAACTGGATCGCCCATACTAAATAAGTAGTTCAATAAATTTTTAACCAGTGCAACTACGATACCGGCAACTGGTCCAAACGTAAATGTAGCTAGTAGTGACGGTACATCACTAAAATCTAAAGTTAAGTATGGTGGCAAAAATGGTATAGGAAACTTGATAAAAGTTAACACAAACGCAATCGCGCTCAACATACTTATTGTGATAAGACGTTTATTTTGTTGCATATTCAATTTTCTCCTTCCATTCATCTCGTAAGAATAGGAGGATTATTGCACAACAAAAAACCTCCATCTTCTCCCATCCAGACTATACTGTCGGCTCTAGAATCTCACTAGATCAGCCACTAATATGATACATACTAGCAGGTCGCAGGCTTTATTTACTGCCGGTTGGGAATTACACCCGACCCCGAAGATGAATTTTACATTATTAAATTTAATTCTCATTAATTTTATACTATATATCACAAAACCTCAATAACTATGCTTAAATTAAATCATAGTTACGTAATTGGAGAGTGATACATTGGTGATTTGCGAGCATTGTTTGGAATGTTGTTTGCTTGATTAATTTTTGAGATGGCTTTTTTGATTCTATCACTCAATTGAGTAAAAATCGTCATAAAATGGAAAGCAAATTATAAGAATCTAGTAGGTTAAAAAGTTTTATATCAGTACTTCCATTTATATTATTATTTAAATCACCAGAAATTACACTTAAAATCTTCTACTTATTTGCCTTCACAACAATAGTAGAATTATCTTTTTATTCTTGATCTACTCAATATACACTATTCTCCGTTAAATTTTCATCATTAATTTTATTCTTGATCAAACACACCATATTCTGAAGTGCTTTCACCGTTAAAATTTGGTTTAACCGTATTTATTTTATTGTCCGAAAATTTTATACTAAGCTCTATACCGTTTGGTATCTCTTTATCTTTTTTTATTTCTTCTGCCATTTTTATTACATTTTCACTGTTACTTTTTTTAGTATAGTTCTTTTTTTTACTAAATAGAGTAGTAGTTACCGAAACTTTAGACTTATCTTTTAATTGCTTCTTAACATTTGACAATTCTTTTGAAAATTCACTGTCACTTTTGTTTAACAATGGTTCAAAATAGTCTCTATACTCAGCTAAATTATAAGGTATGGCCGAAATATAAAAATATTCATTTTCATAACCACTATTTTGCGTCTTATTAATTGCTTCTTTTGTAAATCCTGTATATTGATATTTCTCTTCATTATCTTTGAAAAATTTATATAATTTATCATATTTTTCTTTTTGTGCTCGATATTCAAACCCACTGAGTACTGCACCAACTAAAGTACTCATATCATCACCTTTATCCTTACTTCTTAATGAGCTATCACTGTCAATAATTGATTTATCAAATGGAATACTCGCATTAAATACGATGTCGTGGTCATCACAATGCACGAATACTTCTACACCATCGCCACTACCTATAACATTTGTAGCTTTAACTTTTAGACCGAAGTTATCCATAAAAAATTGTTCGCCTCGCTTAGCAATTTTATCTTTATGCTTCTTTGCAAATTCAATCGCATCTTTTTCTGCAGGTGGTTGGAATCCTTGTCCTACATATTTTGAAGCATCCATTTCTTCTGGTACAGATTTTGTTTCTTTGTTGGATTCGTTATTGGTAGTTGAACATCCTGATAGTAGTATCGTTGCCATTAAGATAAATTTTGCTTTTTTAAGCATATCTCATCACCTATTTATGCGCTTTTAAAAGTTTCATTTTGTAAATAATTATACTCTCTTAATTTATTTGTGTCTTTTAGTTTCTCTCTATATAAATCTTCAAATACATCTGCCTGCTTAAATCGTTTTTCGTTAACTGTAAAGTCATTATCTTTATTGATGTCTTGATAAACCCTATAGCTACTCAATTCTGTTAAATCTCTATCATTTATTTTATTCATCTTCAAATGCTCCAAACGACACTACTTTCTTATCATCAAAACGAGCTTTTTTTGTGCCAATAAGTTTATTTCCTAATTGAGTAGTTATAGTATTCTTGATTGGCATATCTTTTGTTCTTTCAATTTTCTCGGATAAATCTATTACATTATTTATCTTTTCTTTTCTATTCCTTTCATCATTCGTACTAAACAACGTTGCTACAGTATTTGTATTAGCAGTATAGTTTAGCTCTTTTCTAGCTCGTTGCATACCTTCTTTAAACTCTTTATCATTTTTATGTATCAATGGTTCGTAATATTTTCTATATTCTTTTAAATTTCTTGATAAATATGTAATATAAAAATATTCATTTTGATACCCGACGTTTTGCGTCTTGTTAATTGCTTCTTTAGTAAAACCTGTATATTGATATTGCTTTTCATTTTCTTTTAAAAATTTATATAAATTATCATACTTTTCTTTTTGCGCTCGATATTCAAAGCCACTCAGCACTGTACCCACCATCATACTCATATCATCACCGTTGTCATTACTACGCATTGATCCTTTTTGATGGATGGCATCTTTGTACAAAGGTAGACTTGCATTAAATACAATGCCATGATCTTCGCAATGCACATAAACTTCTACACCATCATCTTTACCTACAACATTTGTAGCTTTAACTTTTAGTCCAAAGTTATCTTTAAAGAATTGTTCACCTACTTTTTCAAATTCTTTACGATGCTTCTTCACAAATTCAATCGCATCTTTTTCTGCAGGTGGTTGAAAGCCTTGTCCTACATATTTTGAAGCTTCCATTTCTTCTGGTACTGATTTTGTTTCTGTATTTGTTTCTGTATTTGTTTCTGTATTTGTGTCTTTTTTTGATTCATTATTCATCGCTGAACATCCTGATAACAGTAGCGTTGCTATTAAGATTAATTTCGCCTTTTTAAACATAGCTCATCACCCATTTATGTGTTTATATAGAATATTAAAAAGCATTTTAAAAAAAATTTATTCATCTTTACGATACACTCCATATTCTATTGGATCATTATCATCATAAAAGGCTTTTTTAGTATTAATAGTAGGCTTTCCTATTTGAATTGTAATTGTAGATTTTTCTGGCTTATTTTTAAAATTATATAGTTTATCACTCAGTTCAATTACATCATCAACTGTATTGTCTTTAGTAAAATTTTCCTTTGTACTAAACAATGTTGTTACTGTATCTGTATTAGCAGCGTAATTCACTTCTTTTCTGGCTTGTTCCATTCCTTCTTTAAATTCTTTATCATTTTTATGAATCAATGGTTCGTAATACTTACGATATTCTTTTAAGCTTCTTGACGAGTAAGTGATATAAAAATATTCATTTTTATATCCGACATTTTGCGTCTTGTTTATTGCTTCTTTTGTAAAGCCTGTATATTGGTATTTCTCTTCATTATCTTTGAAAAATTTATATAAATTGTCATACTTTTCTTTTTGTGTTCGATATTCAAAGCCACTCAACACTGTACCAACTAAAGTACTCATATCATCGCCTTTGTCCTCACTTCTTAATGAGCTATCACTCTCAATTATTGATTTATCAAATGGAATACTCGCATTAAATACGATATCGTGGTCATCACAATGCACGAATACTTCTACGCCTTTTCCACTACCTACAACATTGGTAGCTTTAACTTTTAGACCGAAATTATCCATAAAAAATTGTTCGCCTCGTTTGGCAATTTTATCTTTATGCTTTTTCGCAAATTCAACCACATCTTTTTCTGCAGGTGGTTGGAAGCCTTGACCTACATATTTTGAAGCTTCCATTTCTTCTGGCACTGATTTTGTTTCTTTATTAGATTCGTTATTGGTAGTTGAACATCCTGATAGCAGTAATGTTGCTATTAAGATTAGTTTAGTTCTTTTAAACATAGCTCATCACCCATTTATGTGTTTGTAAAACTTTTATGTTTGAAAAAGCTACTTATTCTCAATGAAAACAAGTAGCATTTAATAAATTAATTAGTATACAGCTAGTTTTTCTAATTGTTCTTTAACTTGAATTAAGTTTGACCGTATTAGAGAGGCAGATTGATCCATCGTTTGAATTGCTTGTCCTTCATTTTCGTTCAAGCCATTACAAACAACTTCAAACTGTTGTGCCATTTGATCAAGACGCGCATGAGCTTGTGTGTTTAAAATAAACATATCGTCATAATGTGATGGTTCAAATATCATTTGTACAATCAAAGGCTTCATGTTCTTAACAATATCATCTAAATGGTTATCTAAAATTGGTGACACTGCTTTTAAATCATTAAGAAAAGGCTCCCATTTGCCTAAAGTATTATCTAATTCTTCTAATTTAGTTTTAATATAATTACAAGTTACATTAGGAATCAGGGACAAAAATTCTTTCTTTTTTACATTTAACATTTCAATTGCATGTCTTAAATTCTTACGTATTTTGGGAATTGTATTAATCAAATATTTTATTACATCGACAATTTTCGATGCATATTCATCATATATACCTTGAACATAGTCTGCTATTTTTTTAATACCATCATCGATATGGTCTTTTAATATTTTCATTTTTCTTCCTAAATAATTAGAAGGTATAACTAGACCCTGTACCATATTTTCGCCGCTACAATTAATTTGAAAATTTCCATCTAAAATTGTTGCATCTTGTTGTTTCATAATACTTCTAATATCTGCAATTTGCCTACCATAAATATCATTTTGATTTTTTATTTGGTCTATATTCTGTTTCACTACTTTCAAATGTTTCATCATTTCTTCAGATACTCCATCTCTGAAGTCGTGATCTATATTTTTGAAAATTTCTAAAATTTCATTATCTATACTATCATACACTTTTTCTATAAAAGATTTTATACCTTTAAACAACTCATTAATTCTTTCTTTTAATGCATCCAATGCAAAATCAGGTAATAAGTGTTTAACAGCACTAATACTTTCTATTGTTTCATCTGCAACTTCTTCAAGTGAGTTTATTTTACTAATTAAAGTTCTTTCCATTTCTTCTAACTGAAATAAGTTAATCTTATCCTTAAATCCTTCTGATAATTGTTTCTTTCTATCTGCAAAATTTTTATTTTCATTTTCTGAGATGTTAAAACTTTCATTTAAAAAGATTACGCATTCTGCTAACATACCACTTGTTTCACCAGTAATCAGTTTACTCAACGCATCAAGATTTTCTAAATTAAGTTTAATTAAAGTTCCTCTTCCAGAACGTGCAATCGAATCTCCTGTCCAAACATTTATTGGAATTCGCCCATCCATATCTAATGTTATGTTAATAGTCTTTTTTACTTTTTTTCCATTTTTAATTTCTGTATCTTTTACCGACTTTATTTTGATTAGTGGTACAGTATCGTATGTGTTATCTTTTCTATTTAACTTCCTTTTATAACCTACATGGCTGTCTATTAAAGTATCTAACCTGGGCACACCATCATTAATGTTAACGCGTTTTCCTGGCATATCTTTGATGAATGGATCTTGTAACCATGTTAATAAATCGTTGGTACTATTAAAACTAATCATATTATCAAAGCGTGGTCTAGCAAATTTCTGCCAAGCAGCATAAGGAATCATTGCTGAGTCAGTAGCAACAACTTTTTCATTCGGATGTTTCGCTCCTTGATATTTTGCTCCTGCACCGCCTTCCGAATTACCGCCATCCGCCACAATGGTTTTGTTTTTGAAGTTACTTGATTCCATTCTATATTTTTTTAAAAAATCACTATTTGATAATCTATCTGCATCTTCTAACTTTATTTTATATTGATTTGATAATTGATCTGTTTGCTTTAAATAATCTGTGCTTTCATTATCATTATTCATTAATTTAGCATTTTGGAGCCAATCATCTCCAAACCCCGATGATTTTAATGGATTATTTGGATTAATTGCCTCATTAGATGTTCCTTGATAAATTATTGTCTGTTGACCAGTTGGTTTACTTTTATCATCTAATAACTCATATATTTTAATATCAGCAGCACCATTCAAATTACTATTCTTATCATCATTATAACTGTCTACTTGTTTAAACCTTTTTCCATTAACTTTAAATTCTTTTTTTATATCAATATTTTGATAAACCCAGTAACTACTTAATTCTGTTAAATCCCTATCATTAATTTTATTCATCTTTACTGTGCACCCCATATTCTATTGGACGATTATCATCATAAAAGGCTTTCTTAGTATTAATAGTGGGTTTCCCTATTTGTATTGTGATTGTAGATTTATCTGGTTTATTTTTTAAATTATATAATTTATCACTTAGTTCGATTACATCATCTACTGTATTGTCTTTAGTAAAGTTTTTCTTAGTAGAAAAAAGTGTAGCAACAGCATCTGTATTTGCAGCGTAATTCACTTCTTTTCTTGCTCGTTCCATTCCTTCTTTAAATTCTTTATCATTTTTTCGAATCAGTGGTTCATAATACTTTCGATATTCTTTTAAACTTCTAGAAGAGTATGTAATATAAAAATATTCATTTTTATATCCGACATTTTGTGTCTTGTTAATTGCCTCTTTTGTAAAGCCTGTATATTGATATTTCTTTTCATTTTCTTTGAAGAATTTATATAAGTTATCATACTTTTCTTTTTGCGCTCGATATTCAAAGCCACTCAGCACTGTACCCACCATCATACTCATATCATCACCATTGTCATTACTGCGCATTGATCCTTTTTGATGGATGGCATCTTTGTACAAAGGTAGACTTGCATTAAATACAATGCCATGATCTTCACAATGCACATAAACTTCTACACCATCATCTTTACCTACAACATTTGTAGCTTTAACTTTTAGTCCAAAGTTATCTTTAAAGAATTGTTCACCTACTTTTTCAAATTCTTTACGATGCTTCTTCGCAAATTCAATCGCATTTTTTTCTGCAGGCGGTTGGAAGCCTTGGCCTACATATTTTGAAGCTTCCATTTCTTCTGGTACAGATTTTGTTTCTGTTTTTGTGTCTTTTTTTGATTCATTTTCCATCGTGGAACATCCCCCTAAAATTAATGTCGTAGCTAAAACTGATCCAATGAATTTTTTCATATGACACCTCGAATAATTTAATTAATACAATATATCTATATTTTACCCTATTTTTATAATCAAATAAATAACTTTATCAAACTTTATATTTTTGTATAAATTAGTAATATATTTAATAGTTGATATTCGCAAAAACCCTAAGTTCTAATCCACATACAAAATTCCCCACATCAATCAAAAAACGCATGCTATAAATTAGAGTCTCTAATCAATAACATGCGTTCTGAAATAACTATATTCAATTTTATTCTGGTTTTGGTAGTTTAATAATAAATGTTGTGCCTTTCCCTAATTCGCTTTTAACATCTATGGAACCACCATGCTCTTCGATAATCATTTTACAAATGAACAAACCTAAACCGGTACCTTGTTTACCTCGCGTTCTCGCTGCATCAACTTTATAAAAACGATCAAATACTTGTTGTAAATGTTCTGGTGCAATGCCTGTACCTGTATCTTTAATGTATAAAATATCTTCGCTTTCATTTTCATCACAAGTAATTGCAATTTCATCTCCAGGTTTCGTATAACGTGATGCATTATCAATTAAGTTCGTTAGTACTTGGTCCATGCGATCCATATCATAACTCCAAACACGCTTCTTACAATAATTAAAAGTCATATTTAGACCTAAATCATCAGCTTGTTGGCGATACTTAATTTTCATCTTATCTAGTAACGCTGCAATAGGCTGAACTTCTTTATTTACGGATAACCCTTCAGCATCCATGCGTGCGACATTTAACAATTCATTAACTAAACGATTTAAACGTTTCGATTCATCAAGGACAATGGCAAGCGATTCTTTTATTTCATCCGGTTCTGTAACAATACCATCTACAATTGATTCAGTATAACCTTGAAGTAATGATATCGGTGTACGTAATTCATGTGATACATTAGCAATGAAATCTTTCTTCATTTGATCTAGATTGTGCTCATTAGTCATATCACGAACTGTCACAACAACACCACTTTTACCTCCCTGTTCAATCTTGTCGATATAGCTTGTGGTCACAACAAAGAATCGTGCATTCATTTCTAAATCGCGCATTTCAGTTTGTTTTGATTTAAAAGTATCTTCTATTTGTCTTAATAAGAAAGCTTTAGCATCTTCATCAATATTGTCCATAATATCATTCGCCATCTTATTAGATAAGATAATTTGTCGACTCTCATTAATACCTAGGACACCTTCTACCATAGAGTTAATTAAGCTGTCTCTAATATTTTTAGATGTGGATAATGCGTCGACATGCTCTTCGATTTCTGTACTCATCTGATTAAATGCCTGCGATAATTGACCAATTTCATCTTTCGTTGTGACAGAAGGTTTATAAGAGTAATCCCCTTCAGATACACGTGTAGCTTGGTCTCTTAAACGTCTTAAAGGTTTTGTAATTCTTGACGATAAGAAAAACGCAAAGACTGTTGTAATTGTTAAGAAAATAACAGCCGTAATTATGGTGATAATCGTAATAGCATTATTTGTATCTTCGATTGATTTCAAGTCTTTATATATAAAGACTCCACTATATTTGCTATGACTATTCTTCTGTGCTTTTGTTGGATAGCCTAACAAAATATATGTTTGAGATGAGCCCTTTTCTTTAATCGTTACATTTCGAGTAACAGATTTACCTTTATCAAACACATCGTCAAAATGGTCGTTGTTGACTACTTCATTCAACATTTGCTTTTTAATATTAGAAAGTGAAGCCGTTGATTGACGATGTTTATTATTTATAATCATCAACCCACCAGGATTTTCAATTAATGTTTGACTATATTTTATTGCTTCTTCTTTATTATGTGATTGTTCGACCAGTGAACTTATACGTCTAGCATCTTCTCTTATGGCATTTTCGGTTTCTTGTGTGAAATAGTATTGCATAAAGGTAATTAAAGCAATACTTAATAAAATTAAAACTGTCGTCACTATTAAAATAATAGTTAACCACAGTTTAATTACGACACTATTTAGCCGGCTCATCATTAGATTTAACCTCAAATTTATACCCAACGCCCCAGACTGTTTGAATCATATGCGCAGCTTCACTAGACACACGATTTAACTTTTCTCTAAGTCGTTTAACATGAGTATCAACTGTTCTTAAATCACCATAGAATTCATAATGCCAAACTTCTTTTAATAATTGTTCACGGTCAAATACTTTATTTGGTGTTTTAGCTAAATATATTAATAATTCGTACTCTTTAGGAGTCAAATTAACTTCTTGATTATCAGCAAGTACGCGATGTGCATCATTATCTATTTCTAAATGTTTAAATTCAATCACATCACGTGCGTGAGGTTCGCTTTGTTCTACAGTTGTAGATTGCGTTCTTCTTAGAAGTGCTTTAACTCTTAAGACTACTTCTCTTGGTGAAAATGGTTTGACGAT
Source organism: Staphylococcus sp. T93 (assembly GCF_016743875.1). Lineage (NCBI taxonomy): Bacteria > Bacillati > Bacillota > Bacilli > Caryophanales > Staphylococcaceae > Staphylococcus > Staphylococcus sp. T93. The sequence goes on from NZ_CP068247.1 coordinate 978,922, forward strand.
ATAATCATCTGCACCAGATTCAAAACCTTCAACACGGTTTGTTTCTTCACCTTTAGCAGTCAACATAATAATCGGTGTTTGTTTATGTTCACGCAATTTAGTTGCCACCTGGATACCATCCATTTCAGGCAACATTAAATCTAGTAGTATGCAAGCATAATTATTCTCCATTGCAAGTTCATAAGCCTCTTGGCCATTACTTGCTTCATGGATTTCAAAAGATTCTCTTTCTAAATACATTTTAAGTAATCTTCTGATTCTATCCTCATCATCTACGATAAGTATTTCGTTCGACATACAGGTCATACCTCCCACACATGCTTTTCTTTACAAAAGTATTATATCACAGGAAAGCGCATACAGTTATTAAAAACCTAAAATTTTGTGAAAAAATTCTCAAACTTTGTGATAAATACATATTTTATTTAATTATTTCCCATGTTCTGCTAAATGACGCATCACTTTTACTTCATGAGGCGTCAATACACGTCCTTCACCAGCATTCAAACCGACAACATTTAAAGGCCCATATTCAATACGAGACAGTTTCGTCACTTGATGACCAAAATGTTCGAACATTCTTCTGACTTGGCGATTACGACCTTCTGTAATTGTAATTTCAACCAATGTTGTGTTTTTATCTTTATCTTGTTTCTTAACTTTCACTTCAGCCGGTTGCGTCATACCATCTTCTAATTCAATACCTTTTTCTAGCGCTTTCACTTCTTCTCTCATTAAATAACCTTTTAATTTCGCAACATATTTTTTCTTAATTTGATATCTTGGATGTGTCATTAAATTAGTAAATTCACCATCATTTGTGAGTAATAACAATCCAGAAGTATCATAGTCTAAACGACCAACAGGATAAATACGTGCTTCTATATCTTTAAAGTAATCTGTAACCACTGTACGTCCTCTATCATCAGATACACTTGTTATCACTTGAGTTGGTTTATGGAATAAAATGTAAATTTTGTCTTCTAGTTCTATTTTAATACCTTCAACTTCAATCGTATCTGATGGCTTCACTTTTGTTCCTAATTCAGTGACAGTCGTACCATTCACTTTCACTTTTCCTTCAGAAATTAAAGTTTCTGCCTTACGTCTTGAAGTATAACCGCTATTAGCTATACGTTTTTGTAATCGTTCTAATTCTTTAGTCATTATTTTCTCCTTTTTGATTGACTAGATTACTGAAAAAAGCATCCATTTCTTCATCGTCTTCTTCAGTTGTCGGCAAATCTTCTATATTGGAAATACCAAATACATTTAAAAATAAATCAGTAGTAATTAACTGTTGGCTACGCTGTTCATTAACCACTTTAGCCTCAACTAGTCCTTTGGCAATCAATGTCTTAACTGCACCATCTGAATTGATACTACGAATTAATTCAATATCACTTCTTGATAATGGCTGGTTATAAGCAATAATTGATAGTACTTCCATTGCTGCTTGTGATAATTTCATTTGTGACTTTTGTTCAATTAATTGTTCAATATACGTTGCCGCTTCTTTTTTAGTCGTTAAAACATACGTCATTCCAAATCGTTGTATCATTAATCCATGTGATGAATAATTTTCAATTAATTCAACGAGTTGGTCTTTCGACATATCTAATATTTCTAATAGTTGTTTTTCATCTAAACCTTCATCGCCAGCTGTAAATAAAAGCGACTCTAATATACCATGATTATCCAAAATGGTAGTTCACTCCTCTAATAATGTTAATATCTTCAAAATTACGTTGTTGCTCAATATTAATTATTCCTGCTTTTGACATCTCTAAAATAGCTAAAAAGTGAGTGACTACTTGTTCAATTGGCTCAGAAAACGTAAACAGACTAAAGAAGTTAAAATGATCTTTATCTTTCAATCTCGATGTCACTTGTTCTGTAGCTTGTTGAATGGTAAATGTCTCTTTTCGGATTTCAACAGATTTAGGTGTATTTAACTCAACTCTATTTTTAACTCTTTGATAAGCTACAATTAATTCAGTTAAATCAATCGTATGATTTGGATCCCAAGATTCATCTGTTTCCAAATGAGATAAATCTGTCGGTCTTTTTGTAAAATAAAAATCTCTTTCTTCTTTCATGTCATTTAAAATAGCAGTATATTCTTTATAATTTTGATATTCTATTAAACGCCCAACTAAATCTTCCCGTGGGTCATCATCAACATCCATATCTGATGTTGATTGTGGTAATAGCATCTTACTTTTAATCATTAAGAGTTCTGACGCTAATACTAGGTATTCACTTGCAATATTAATTTCAAGCTGTTTCATTGCATGAACGTACTGCATATACTGCTCTGTTAATGCTTGCATAGGAATATCATAAATATCTATTTCAAATTTTTGGATAAGATGCAGCAATAAATCTAATGGTCCATTGAAAGCATCTAATTTAACTTCATACATAATATCTACCTCGTATTGCGTCATATGTGCATAATTCTCTAAAATATTATAGCATGAAAATAACTTACTTTTAAATTGGGGTGATAACAAAATGCAACAGGCACTGATAAATTTCTATTATCAATTTCATACTAAGCAACATTATTTCCTATGTCATGACATTTTAGAAGATGCATGGAAAGCTGAAAATAACTACAGTAAGCAAGATGCAGTTGTTAGTTTAATCTTGTTTGCAACTGCTTGTTACCATTATCGCCGCAATAATTTAAAAGGCGCCTATAAGTCTTTTAATAAATCTAAAGAAATAATACAAAATGCTAAAGATAGAGATGCGTTATACCTTAATTTAAATGATTATCAGTTGTTAATTGAGCAACAGATTGCAAAATTGAATGCAGCAAAGCCTTTTTCATCTGTTATATTACCAATAACTCCAGTCTTTGAACGCATCATCAAGGCCAACTATCCAGACTATGATTATAATCAGGAAACAGCAACAGATCCTTTTATTGTAGACCATCACATGCGCCGTGATCGTTCAGAAGTGATTGCAGCAAAAGAAGAAGCGATTCAATTAAGAAAACATAGACGTAATTAATCAACCAATTTAAAAAAGCCACAATAGCACAGACATTTTTAGTCATGTGTATTGTGACTTTTGAGTTATTGTTCACTTTATGCTCTAGGATGAAATTGGTTATACATTTTTCTAATTTGAGATTTCGAAACATGTGTATAGAGTTGGGTAGTAGATATGTCAGAGTGACCTAACATCTCTTGCACTGCTCTTAAATCTGCGCCATTTTCCAATAAATGTGTCGCAAAAGAGTGGCGTAACGTATGTGGCGTTAACGTCTTTTTAATGTTTGCCTTTACACCATTTTGTTTAATCATTTTCCATATTGCTTGTCGTGATAAAGGTTTACCATGCATATTTAAAAATAAGACTTCAGTAACAGTCTTTTTTAAAAGTTGCGGTCTAATCGTTTCAATATAAGTAGTTAAGTACTCAATGACTGCGTCGCCTAATGGTACAATTCTTTCTTTATCGCCTTTACCAAATACGCGTACAAATCCCATTATTAAGTTCACGTTTTCTAACTCTAAATGTATCAATTCAGATACACGCATTCCCGTTGCGTACAGAAGTTCTAACATCGTACGATCACGATATCCATTAATTTTATTTAAATCTGGCGTTTCTAATAAAGCCAACACTTCGTCAACATTTAAAACGTCAGGCAATTTTTTGTCATATTTTGGTGAATCTAATAATACCGTTGGATCTTTCGCCGCATATTTTTCTCTTATAGCAAATTGATGAAAACTACGGATTGTTGAAATAAATCGCGCAATAGATTTAGCAGATTGCCCTTGGTCTATTAAATGCCCCAAACACTCTTGAATTAATTGTCGATCTATAAAATCAATATGCGAGATATGATGTTCAGTCATATAATCTTGATACTTTTTCAAATCACGTCTATAAGCACCAATTGTGTTAGAACTTAGTCCTTTTTCAATTTGTATAAAACGCAAATATTCTTCAATAATTGTTTCCATAACCACACCTCTAAAAAAAGCGAAGGTTAATTTAACCTACGCAATTTACTATCCTTTACCTTTAGCTTGGCACGTTTCACACACACCATGGAAAGTTAAACGATGATCTAAAATTTTAAAATTGAACTCATTTTCAACTCGATTTTCAACTTCTGGTAACAAATCTTCATCGATTTCATCTACACGACCACATTCCATACATACTAAATGATGGTGGAAATGTTTTGCGCCTTCTTTTCTTAAATCAAAACGAGCGACGCCATCACCAAAGTTAATTTTGTCGACAACTTTTAGTTCAGCTAACAACTCTAACGTTCTGTATACTGTCGCCAAGCCAATTTCAGGCGCTTTATCTTTTACTTTCAGATATACGTCTTCAGCACTTAGATGATCTTTTTCATTTTCAATTAGAACTCTAACAGTAGCTTCGCGTTGTGGCGTTAGCTTATATGATGATTGTTGTAATTGTTGCTTAACGCGATTTAATCGTTCTTCCAACGATGTCCACTCCCCTACTAATAATTAAAATCATTACAAATTATTTCAAACTTTACAATTAAAACTAACAGTTTTCTCAATAAAATGCAAGCTTTTCTCATTTGTTATTTAGAATGATTATAATTTAATAATAGGTGTTGCAATGCAATGATAGTCTTCGCATCTTCTATTTCTTTATTCATTAGCATCGATTTAACATTCTCAATCGGAACTTTAATGACTTCGACAAATTCATCTTCATCTAAGTGAACTGTACCTTCTTCTAAATTATCCGTAAAATATATTGATAATTGTTCATCGCAAAAACCTGGTGAACCATACATATCTACAACATGTGTTAACTCTTTGGCAATATATCCTGTTTCTTCTTCTAATTCACGTTTTGCCGCTTCGACTCTATCTTCATCATCTTCTAATTTACCAGCTGGAATTTCTAGCAATGGTTTTTCTACTGGTTTACGATACTGTTTCACTAATACGACTTCTTTTTTAGGTGTCACTGCACAAACAGCAACTGCACCATTATGATAAACTAATTCTCTTGTTGACGTTTCACCGTTTGGTAATGTCACTGTATGAATTTCTACATCTACAATTTTGCCATTATAAATAACTGTTCGATCAATTGTTTTTTCATTTAAATCCATTATAATCACGTTCCTTTAAATTCATATTATATATTGATACACTATGCTTGTTAGCTAAAGTGTATCGAAAGGAGAACAGACATGCAAAAAAATATATTAAAAAGTGGTATTTCATTATCTGAATTAGGTCTAGGTTGCATGAGTTTAGGTACAGATTTAAAAAAAGCCGAACAAATTATAGATTGTGCTGTTGAAAATGGTATCACTTATTTTGATACAGCAGATATGTACGATAAAGGTATAAATGAATCAGTTGTTGGTAAGGCACTTCTTAAATATCAACAACGCGATGATATTTTTATTGGTACAAAAGTAGGCAATCGTTTAACAAAAGATGGCAGTACAACATGGGATCCGAGTAAATCCTATATTAAAGAGGCAGTTAAAGGTTCACTAAAGCGTTTAGGTATCGATCATATCGATTTATATCAACTTCATGGCGGAACCATTGATGACCCATTAGACGAAACAATAAGCGCATTTGATGAATTGAAACAAGAAGGAATTATACGTGCTTACGGTATTTCTTCTATTCGCCCAAATGTAATTGATTATTATTTAAAACATAGTCAAATCGAAACGATAATGTCTCAATTCAATTTGATTGATAATCGTCCAGAATCATTATTAGATGCAATTCACAACAATGATGTTAAAGTATTGGCAAGAGGACCTGTGTCTAAAGGATTATTAACTTCAAACAGTGTTAATGTGCTCGACAATAAATTTAAAGATGGTATTTTTGATTATTCTCATGATGAATTGGGTGAAACAATAGCCTCTATTAAAGAAATTGAAAGTAATTTATCTGCATTGACATTTAGTTATTTAACATCACATGACGTGCTTGGTTCCATCATTGTAGGTGCAAGTAGCGTCGACCAATTAAAAGAAAATATTGAAAACTATCATACTAAAGTTAGTTTAGATCAGATTAAAACAGCAAGAGCTCGTGTAAAGGATTTGGAATATACCAATCATTTAGTGTAGAAGTCATTTTCAGTAATAAAAACAGCAGCATGAGGCGTTTCATTATAAAAATGCCTTACTGCTGTTGTTTATGTACAATTCGCTATAATTTATGATTATGATTACTCACTTATGATAGAAATTAAAGCGTTGTCCTCACGCATCAGTATTTAGTAATTTCGCCTTGCGGCATTGCCTTAAGCAAACTTCTGCCACTTCATCTCTTAATAATTTTATTAAAACATCTTTCTATATTTCACTTCGCATGTTGATTCATCATTATTAGTTATTATTTGTACACCCAGCACATTTCCTTGCAACACAAGTAGTTTGAATTTTTCACAAGTATAATATAATGTACCGTCTGAAATTTGGTCTACAGAAATATCGCCTAAAATATCCAGCACTGTAAATTCTTCAAATACTGATAGTTGTTCCGCATATCGTACACAAAGTCTTACCACACTCTCCGATTGACAGTTCATTGCCATCCCACCTATTTATGCTTTATTTTTAAATAATTTAGGGAAACATCGTTCAAAAAATCTAGGCGCAATTTGATACATTTTCAACGCATGATGCATCCATTTAGGCCGATTAATTTCCAATTGTTTTGTTTTAATGCCATAAATGATATCTTCTGCAAGCTGATTAGCATCAAGCATAATTTCCCCCATCTTTTTAGCATACTTCATTGATGGGTCGGCTTTTTGATGAAAAGGTGTATCAATCGGGCCAACATTAACTGTCATGATATGTAAGTTTGGTGACTCTAGTCTTAAAGCATTCATTAATGCATAAAACCCTGCTTTCGATGCCCCATAATGTGCAGCATTTGCTTGTGTGGAAAATGCAGCTTGACTTGAAATACCTACAATATGTGCGTTAGATGTTAAATATGGTCTCAACACAGTATATAAAACATTAAAACTAATTAAATTAAGCTGATACGTTTCAATCATTTCTGAAAAACTATGGTCTGAAATAGATTTGAAATAACCTAAACCTGCACTATAAATGAATCCATCGAATGATGTATTGTCTTCAAATTGCAGTGCCTGTATCGACTTCAAATCATTTAAGTCACAAGGAATAACATTTATAGTTTTCCCCAATTCCTGTTCAAAGATTCTAGTTGCTTTATCAACATCACGCACCAACAACGTTACATGCACTTTATTTTCTAGTAACTTTCGGACAATCGATAAACCTAAACCACTCGTACCACCAGTCACTATAAAATGTTGTCCTTTCATCAATTAACCTTCCTTTTCAATTATATAGAATGCAATTTATCAACTTTACATAATTGAGACAAGTTGATTATCTTTCCTAATATATATACAATAATAAGAAAATATAACATACAAATCAAAAACTAAAGGGATGTGACGTTAATGAAACTCGTATTTTATGGAGCTGGTAATATGGCACAAGCTATATTTACAGGAATTATTAACTCAAGCAACTTAGATGCCAATGATATATATTTAACAAATAAATCTAATGAACAAGCTTTAAAAGCATTCGCTGAAAAACTAGGTGTTAACTATAGTTATGATGATGCGACATTATTAAAAGATGCAGATTATGTATTTTTAGGTACCAAACCACATGACTTTGATGCTCTAGCAACACGCATCAAACCACATATTACAAAAGACAATTGCTTCATTTCAATTATGGCAGGTATTCCGATTGATTATATTAAACAACAATTAGAATGCCAAAATCCAGTTGCTAGAATTATGCCAAACACAAATGCGCAAGTTGGACACTCTGTTACTGGCATTAGTTTTTCAAACAACTTTGACCCTAAATCTAAAGATGAAATTAACGATTTAGTTAAAGCATTTGGTTCTGTAATTGAAGTATCAGAAGATCATTTACATCAAGTAACAGCTATCACCGGAAGCGGCCCAGCATTTTTATATCATGTATTCGAGCAATATGTTAAAGCTGGTACGAAACTTGGTCTAGAAAAAGAACAAGTTGAAGAATCTATACGCAACCTTATTATAGGTACAAGTAAGATGATTGAACGTTCAGATTTGAGCATGGCTCAATTAAGAAAAAATATTACCTCTAAAGGTGGTACGACACAAGCTGGCCTTGATACATTGTCACAATATGATTTAGTATCTATTTTCGAAGATTGTCTAAACGCTGCCGTCGACCGTAGTATTGAACTTTCTAATATAGAAGACCAATAAAAACAAACCCGCCAACACATGTATGCATCATCGCAAGCACTGTGTTTGACGGGTTATTTTTATAATTTATTGTTATTTGGCAAGCATTGTTTATTACTTTGTCATTAGATTTTAAAACTATCAAAATCTTTTACAAAATTAAAATTAGGTGTATCTTCATTTTGTATCAATGTTTGATAAATTTCATTTATATCTTCTGTATTATAGCGATTGCTCAAATGTGTAATCAACGTACGTTTAACATTGGCTTCTTTTATCAATGCAAATACGTCTTCAATATGGCTATGATGATAATTGTTGGCTAAATGCTTTTCACCATCTATATAGGTCGCTTCATGTACCATCACATCAGCATCTCTAGAAATCACACGTTCATTAGAACATGGTTTTGTATCACCAAAAATTGCTACAACTGGACCCTGTTTGGACTCACCTCTAAAATCTTTTGATTGATAAACTTGACCATTATGTTCAAATGTATCATGAGATTTTACTTCTTGATATTTAGGACCTGGTTCAAGACCAATGTTTTTTAACGCTTCAACATTGATTGTACCTGTAGTTTCAGGTGCCATTACTCTATATCCATATGATGGAATACCATGATTAAGTAAATGCGCCTCTACAGTAAAACCATCATGATGATATGTCAGATGATCATCGATTTCAATATATGTAATTGGATAGTTTAAATGTGACTCTGATAAATTCATAGACATTTCCACATATGCTTTAATTCCTTTTGGTCCAACCAATGTAAGCGGCTTCTGTTCACCGCCCTGAAAAGAACGACTAGAAAGTAATCCTGGCAAACCAAAAATATGATCGCCATGCATATGAGTAATAAATATATGTGTCACTTTTCCTAATTTAATTGCATGATGTAAAATTTGGTGCTGTGTACCTTCACCAACGTCGAAAAGCCATATGGAATTGGAATATGGTTCTAAATTTAAGGCGATTGCTTGTGTATTTCTCTCTTTTGTAGGCAAACCTGCACTCGTTCCAAAAAATGTAACTTCCATATATGCCCCTCCTTTTCTTCAATTCATTTTATCATAAAATTTGTATCAATTTAGTTTTAATTTATACTTGAATCAAAATCTGTTAAAAATTCGTCTTTGCTAGTTAATTTTTCTAACTTTAACGTAGACATAACTATATAAATTTTGATAATTACGTTATACTTATCATTAATAAGTATCACATTAAACATGATACATGAATCGATATTTCATTTAAGACACTGCATACAGTCGAGCATATTGTATGACCTACTGAATGGATTATCTTATAATAATAAATCATATATCTAATTAAGAATTGAGGTTTTAATCTTGAGTACTAAAAACAAACACATCCCATGTTTAATCACAATCTTTGGTGCAACTGGTGACTTAAGCCATCGTAAGTTGTTTCCATCAATATTCCATCTCTACCAACAAGACAATTTAGATGAACATATTGCCATCATCGGTATTGGACGTCGTGACATTACTAATGATGATTTCCGTAATCAAGTAAAATCATCAATTCAAAAGCACGTAAAAGATACAAACAAAATTGACGCGTTTATGGAACATGTCTTCTATCATAGACATGATGTTAGTAATGAAGAAAGCTATCAAGAATTACTAGATTTTAGTAATGAATTAGATAGCCAATTTGAATTAAAAGGTAATCGACTATTCTATTTAGCAATGGCACCACAATTCTTTGGCGTTATTTCTGATTATCTAAAATCTTCTGGTCTTACTGATACAAAAGGATTTAAACGCCTTGTTATCGAAAAACCATTCGGTAGTGATTTAAAATCAGCCGAAGCATTAAACAATCAAATTCGTAAATCATTTAAAGAAGAAGAAATTTATCGTATTGACCACTATTTAGGAAAAGACATGGTTCAAAATATCGAGGTATTACGTTTTGCGAATGCGATGTTTGAACCATTATGGAATAACAAATATATTTCAAACATCCAAGTTACATCTTCTGAAATACTAGGTGTTGAAGATCGTGGTGGTTATTATGAATCAAGTGGCGCGCTAAAAGATATGGTGCAAAACCACATGTTACAAATGGTTGCATTATTAGCTATGGAAGCACCTATTAGTTTAAATAGTGAAGATATCCGTGCTGAGAAAGTAAAAGTACTTAAATCACTGCGTCATTTCCAATCTGAAGATGTTAAAAAGAACTTTGTTCGTGGTCAATATGGCGAAGGCTATATCGATGGTAAACAAGTTAAAGCATACCGTGATGAAGATCGCGTTGCAGATGACTCTAACACACCTACCTTTGTTTCAGGTAAATTAACAATTGATAACTTTAGATGGGCTGGTGTACCATTCTATATTCGTACTGGTAAACGTATGAAATCTAAAACAATTCAAGTTGTCGTTGAATTTAAAGAAGTACCAATGAACTTATACTATGAAACTGATAAACTGTTAGATTCAAACCTATTAGTAATCAATATCCAACCTAATGAAGGTGTATCTTTACATCTAAATGCTAAGAAAAATACACAAGGTATCGAAACAGAACCTGTCCAATTGTCTTACTCAATGAGCGCTCAAGATAAAATGAATACTGTAGATGCATATGAAAATCTATTATTTGATTGTCTTAAAGGTGATGCCACTAACTTCACGCACTGGGAAGAATTAAAATCAACATGGAAATTTGTTGATGCAATTCAAGATGAATGGAATATGGTTGATCCAGAATTCCCTAACTATGAATCAGGTACTAATGGTCCATTAGAAAGTGATTTACTACTTGCTCGTGATGGTAACCATTGGTGGGACGATATTCAATAATTGAATTAAAACGCACATGTTAAACAAAAATAAATGAGCGAATGACAAGGATTGATTACGAATCAAGTAAATCAATTGTTCTATCATTCGCTTTTTTTCTAGACTATATTATGAAATTATATTTTACAATGCCCAAAACTATTTTAATAATCATTGAACAAATGGGTGTATAATTTATAGAAATAATGTAGAATAAAAATAAATGATTGAATTAATTGGAGTGAAAGTTTTGGACGTTATCAAGCAAATACAACAGGCAATTGTTTATATTGAAGATCGTTTATTAGAGCCTTTCAATTTGCAAGAATTAAGTGATTACGTTGGTCTTTCGCCATACCATCTTGATCAATCATTTAAAATGATTGTCGGCTTATCTCCAGAAGCTTATGCACGCGCGCGTAAAATGACACTCGCTGCAAATGATGTGATTAATGGTGCTACACGACTTGTAGATATCGCTAAAAAATATCACTATGCAAATTCAAATGATTTTGCAAATGATTTTAGTGATTTTCACGGCGTATCACCTATTCAAGCCTCTACTAAAAAAGATGAATTACAAATTCAAGAGCGATTATATATCAAATTATCAACTACTGAGAGAGCACCTTATCCATACAGATTAGAAGAGACAGATGATATTTCATTGGTTGGATATGCACGATTTATAGACACTAAGTATTTGTCACATCCTTTTAATGTTCCGGATTTTTTAGAAGACTTGCTCATTGATGGTAAAATTAAAGAGTTACGACGATATAATGACGTTAGTCCATTTGAACTATTTGTTATTAGTTGTCCTCTTGAAAATGGTTTAGAAATATTTGTAGGTGTACCAAGTGAACGTTATCCTGCACACTTAGAAAGTCGATTTTTACCTGGCAAACATTGTGCGAAATTCAATTTACAAGGTGAAATTGATTATGCAACTAATGAAGCTTGGTACTATATTGAATCAAGTTTGCAGTTAACATTGCCATATGAACGAAATGATTTATATGTTGAAGTGTACCCTCTCGATATTTCATTTAATGACCCATTCACTAAAATTCAGCTTTGGATTCCTGTTAAACAGAGTCCTTATGACGAAGATTAAATAATAAAAAACAAAGAAGCCCCCTAATATATCTATAGGTCTACAAATGGCCTTAGATTCTATTAGGGGGCATATTAATATGTTAATTTAGTTCGATAACACATGCTTCATATGGACGTAACTGTTTTAAATTAACTTTGGCATCATAATTAAATAGCTTTACTTCTCCATGGCTTAAATCAAATGGTACAGTTAATTCTGCTTCGTGGTTAGTAAGATTACCTACAATAAGAACTTGCTTTTCATTTAATGTTCTCGTGTACGCAAAAACTTGTGAATTTTCAGCATCTACTAAATCAAATTGACCATATACGTATACATCATTAGACTTTCTTAATTGAATTAAATCTTTATAAAATTGTAATACTGAATGCTCATCTTCTAATTGTTGTGCAACATTGATAGTTTTATAATTCGGATTCACTGGGAACCACGGTTCACCATTTGTAAATCCTCCATTTAACGTATCATCCCATTGCATTGGTGTGCGAGAATTATCTCGGTTCTCATCTTTATATTTCGCAAGTAAAGCGTCTACATCTCCACCTTGAGCTTTCACTATTTGATAGTCATTTTTAACAGCAACATCGTTAAACGTTTCAATACTTTCAAATGGATAATTCGTCATACCAATTTCTTGACCTTGATAAATGAATGGCGTACCTTGTTGCAAGAAATAAACAGCTGCATGACTTGTTGCTGATTCATACCAATACTTGTCATCGTCACCCCACGTCGATACACGTCGTGGTTGGTCGTGATTTTCAATAAACAACGCATTCCAACCTTTATTTTCAAGTTGTTTTTGCCATCTATTTAATACAGATTTATACGAATTTACATCAAAGTGAGAATCACCACTATTCCACAGTCCCAAATGTTCAAATTGGAATATCATATTAAATTTACCATTTTCTTCCCCGACCCAGTCATCAGCATCATCAGGGCTTACACCATTCGCTTCACCAACAGTCATAATGTCATACTTACTTAATGAGCGATCTTTCATCTCTTGTAACCAAGTTTGTATACCTGGCTGATTCATATCTACATCAAATGCTGGGGCATATGTTTTACCCTCAGGTACAGGTAAGTCACCCGCTTCAAACGTCTTCTTAATATGCGTAATTGCATCTACTCTAAATCCATCAATGCCTTTATCAAACCACCAGTTCATCATTTCAAATACAGCATCTCTAACTTCCGGATTACCCCAATTCAAATCAGGTTGTTTTTTACTGAATAAATGGAAATAATATTGCTCAGTATTAGCATCATATTCCCATGTAGATCCATTAAATATACTTTCCCAGTTGTTAGGTTCAGAGCCATCTGGCTTTGGATCTTGCCAAATGTACCAATCACGTTTGGGATTGTCTTTACTAGATTTGGATTCTATAAACCAAGGATGTTCATCAGATGTATGATTTACAACTAAATCTAAAATAAGCTTCATGCCTCTATCATGAACACCTTTTAATAAACGATCAAAGTCTTCCATCGTTCCAAATTCATCCATAATCTCTTGGTAGTCACTAATATCATAACCATTGTCATCATTAGGTGATTTAAACATTGGACTGAGCCAAATGACATCGATACCGAAATCTTTTAAGTAGTCCAATTTATCAATCATTCCAGGTAAATCCCCAATACCATCGTGATTACTATCATTAAAACTTCTTGGATATACTTGATATGCTACTGCTTCTTTCCACCATTGCTTATTCATTTTAAAACTCCTTTGCTATCGCTGTGTTGATTTTCTTATTTTTAATTCTGTATCTATAATGACGAGTTCAATAACATCCTGTGCTTTGTTTTTCAATATATTTAAAATTGCTGCACCAGCCTGTTGACCTAACATTCGAGGCTTGATGTCAATACAGGTTTGTGGTGGTGACGCAATTTCGGTTAAATAAGAATCATTGAACGTTGCTGTCATTACATCTTTCGGAATTTCAATATTAAGTTCATATAGGACACTTAAAATCGCTAAATGTAACATAGCATCTAACGAAATGATTGCCTGTTTAATATTTGGGTCCTTCAAACGCGTATGTAGATTTTGCATGTAATTAAAAATAACTTCTCTTTCATTACTAGTCTCAATAATTTGATAATTAATTTTATTTTGAGAAGCTATCGTTTCAAATCCTTGAATTCTATCTTTTGAAACTTCAAAATTTCCTTTTTCTGTAATAAATATTAATTCATCTACACCTTGTTCAATAACATGTCGTGTCAAATTTTCAGAAGCTAATATATTATCATTATCTATATGTGTAAATTGATGATCTATATCCGATGTAGGCTTACCAATCACAATAAATGGCATGCTTTCATCAATTAACATTTGTTTAATCGGATCATTTTCTTTTGAATAGAGCAGTATAAACGCATCAACCATTCGTTGTTTAATCATTTTATAAACTTCATCCATTAAATCATTCATATTATTTGAGACTGTCGTTTGTGTACCATAGCCATGCTGGTTACACGTTTCAGAAATTCCTAGCAATACATTGATGTAGAATGGATTCAGTCGAATAGGCTCCTCAGACCCTTTTAACACTAAACCAATTTTATATGTTTGGTTTGTAATTAAAGTTCTAGCAGCGGTATTAGGAAAATAATTCAATTCTTCCATAACTTTCTTCACTTTTGAAATTGTCGCTTCGCTAATACGTTGATTTCCTTTTATAACTCTTGAAACTGTCGAAGGAGAAACACCGGCTTTTAGTGCAACATCTTTAATCGTAACCATTTAATCACCTCCTGTTAATTTCTGCATCGGAAAACGCTTCCAACCACTGTATAATACCAGTTTAGTCACACTTTCTAAAAAAGTCAAAAGATTTGTGCAAACGATTGCATAAAACGATAAAAATAAAACCTTCATACTGAAATTCAATCCGAAAATCAATATAAAGGTTTGTATAAATATTAAAATCGATTGTTTAGTCACTAACTGCAAAATAGTTACCTTGGCCATCTTGAAAATTAAATACACGTTGACCATTCATTTCTACTATATCATGCCCAGTTAAACCTAAATCATTTAATTTTGAGTATAATGCATCAAAGTTTTTCTCTTTAAACATTAAAGATGGTGTTCCTAGGTTCACTTCCGGGCTATGCTTTTCAATAAATTCTTTTGCCATAATCGTCAATGACGTTTCAGCATCTTTGGTAGGTGATACTTCAACTGCAACATAGTCCTCAGCTAACGGTGTTTCACTTACAACAACAAATTCTAAAGTTTCTGTCCAAAATGCTTTCGCTTTTTCGACATCATCAACATATAACATAACTTGATTTAACTTTTCCATAAAATAGTACCTCTATTTCTCTATAGTACATGCTATCATAACACAGTAAATATTTTATTACTTCACAAAATGCTTAAAAATATGGCGGGATGCTTTTAAGGTCAAGGATAATACTTGTGTAATTTTTTATAGGTTGTAGCTACTCTATCACACTCTCTTTTATATTTATCAAAAGATATAAAAAAGGATAGTATCTTTCAACTATCCTTTAATCAATATTATTCTTCAATCCATTGTGTATGGAATACGCCTTCTTTATCTTTTCTTTCGTACGTATGAGCACCGAAGTAGTCACGTTGTGCTTGAATTAAGTTTGCAGGTAAATCAGCAGCACGGTAACTATCATAGTAATTAATACTTGATGAGAAACCAGGTGTTGGTACACCATTTTGAACACCAGTTGCGACAACATCACGTAACGCATCTTGATATTCAGTAACGATGTTTTTAAAGTAAGGATCTAGCAATAAGTTTTGTAATCCTGGATTATTATCGTAAGCATCTTTGATCTTTTGTAAGAATTGTGCACGGATAATGCAACCTTCTCTCCAAATCATAGCTAAATCACCAAGTTTTAAATTCCATTCATTATCTTCACTTGCTTTACGCATTTGCGCGAAACCTTGTGCATAAGAACAAATTTTACTCATATATAATGCTTTACGAATTTTTTCTAAAAAGTCTTTCTTGTCACCATCAAATGATGCTTTTGGACCATTTAATTCTTTAGAAGCATTTACGCGCTCTTCTTTGATTGAAGAGATAAAACGTGCAAATACAGATTCAGTAATGATTGTTAATGGAATACCTAATTCTAATGCGTTAATTGAAGTCCATTTTCCTGTACCTTTTTGACCTGCAGTATCAAGAATTTTTTCAACTAATGCTTCTTTATTTTCATCTAATTTCATGAAAATATCACCAGTGATTTCAATTAAATAACTTTCTAATTCACCAGCATTCCAGTCTTTGAACGTTTGAGCAATGTCTTCATGAGACATGCCTAATAATTCTTTCATCATAGCATAACTTTCTGCAATTAATTGCATGTCAGCATATTCGATACCATTGTGTACCATTTTCACATAGTGTCCAGCACCATTAGGTCCAATATAAGTAACACATGAAGCACCGTCTTTTGCCTTTGCAGCAATTGCATCAAGAATATCTGCAACTTTGTTATAAGCTTCTTCTTGTCCACCCGGCATTAATGACGGACCAGTTAACGCTCCAATTTCACCACCAGAAACGCCCATACCAATAAAGTTGATTGCACTTTGTGCTAATGCTTTATTACGTCTGATAGTATCTTGATAGTTTGTATTACCACCATCAATTAAAATATCTCCATCATCTAATAAAGGTAACAAACTATCAATCGTTGCGTCCGTAGCTTTACCTGCTTGAACCATTAATAAAATTTTACGTGGTTTTTCTAAAGAATTAACAAATTCTTCCAATGAATACGTTGGATGAATATTTTTCCCTTTTGATTCTTCAACCATTAAATCAGTTTTTTCACTTGAGCGGTTAAATACAGATACACTATATCCGCGTGATTCAATATTCCAAGCTAGGTTTTTACCCATAACGGCTAAACCAATAACTCCAATTTGTTGTGTCATATTACTTACCTCACTTGTTGATTTTTCATTAGTATTGTATCACAAAATAGACATACACTACACTAAATCATTTCGAATGTCGCGCAACTATTTTGATTATTTCTAACACTTGACTTGCAAGCAAGTTCAATGATTTAATCGGCATTCTCTCATTTGTTGTATGGATTTTTTCATAACCCACTCCTAAAATGACTGAAGGAATACCAAATGTATTAATAATACTGCCGTCTGAACCGCCACCAGAAATAATTGTATTTGCAGATAATCCTAAATTACGAGCACTTTCTTGTGCAATTTTAACAACCGCTTCATTATCATTAATTTTAAATCCTGGATAACTTTGCTCCACTGTAACTACTGCTTTCCCACCTAATTCTGATGCAGTAGTTTCAAACACATCAGTCATATGTTTGACTTGTGTTTTTATTCTTTCTGGATCGTGAGAACGTGCCTCTGCTTCTAAAATGACTTCATCTGCAACAATATTCGTAGCTGAACCGCCATGAAACTTACCAATATTGGCAGTAGTTATTTCATCAACTTGTCCTAATTTCATTCGACTAATTGCTTTCGCCGCAATATTAATAGCACTAACACCCTCTTTTGGCGTACTTGCATGAGCCGTTTTGCCAAAAATTTTAGCTGAAATTAACATTTGCGTCGGTGCACCTACAACCGTAGTACCGACATCAGCACTTGCATCAATAGCATAACCAAAGTCCGCGTCCAACAACTCTGAATTTAATTCTTTAGCACCAATTAAACCTGATTCTTCTCCAACAGTAATCACAAATTGAATTTGTCCATGTGGGATTTGTTGTTCCTTTATCACTTGCAAAACTTCAAGCATCGCTGATAATCCTGCTTTATCATCTGCACCTAGAATAGTCGTACCATCAGAGTATATGTAGCCGTCATCTTTTACAATTGGCTTTACATTAATTGCGGGTACAACAGTATCCATATGGCTCGTCAAATATAATTTAGGTACTTCGCCTTCTTCGATAGTACTATTCATTGTACACACTAGATTATTGGCACCTAATTTAGGATGTTTAGCCGCTTCATCTTCTTTAACATCTAACCCTAATGCTATGAATTTTTCTTTTAAAATAGGTTGGATTGTTGATTCATTCCCTGTCTCAGAATCGATTTGTACAAGTTCAAAAAACGTATTAAGTAATCTTTGCTCATTAATCATAATGGAACCCCTTTTATCAAAATTTTCATGTACGCCAAACGGTAAAAATTGATGAAATAAAATGTTACAGTAATTGACGTTACACAGATTTATCAGGTTTGTAAATTGTGTCATATTATTTTCAATTTATTATATATAATTATTGTAACTCAAACTAAGCTTTGTCAAAAATATATTGATTGATTTTTCAAAGATATCGTATAATGAGGAAAATGACATAAGCAAACTTACTCATGTTTTTTATTATATTCCTTTATGATGATTGCTAGTTATATCGTCTCAAGTTAAAAGTTTTATATCTTATGTCGTAATTATTAATACAAAGGTTATTCATTTGGAGGCACACAAAATGCAAAATAAAGTTTTAAGAATTATCATTATCGTTATGCTTGTATCAGTTGTATTAGCATTGTTATTAACGAGTATCATTCCAATTTTATAAACTATATCTCAACTACCTATACAAAATCATACAATTAAAAATCCATCCATTATAAACGCATGTATTAATAAGTTATCGTATTGCAACGATTACTTTCAAACATGGGTCATACGGATGGATTATTTTTTAAGCTACTTCACTATGCATTTTCAATGAACCAAATTGCGATTTGATTTGTAAATATTCTTCTAATTCATTTAATATTTGAATAATACTTGCTCTCGAGTTAAGCGCTTTGTGTGTTGTTGGCAATGGCAGTTCATCCAATTTCAAACGCGTCTCATACAAATTGTGTAAACGCATTGCTGTATAGTCATTACTATTCACATTTAGACCAATTTCTTTCAGCAGTGACGCAACATCATTTAAAAGCGGATCTTTATGACAGATACTTTCGATGAGCGGTTTCATTCTCATTAACAATTCCACTTGCTCTTCTCGCATATCAAAATAATGATAGTATGAATTTTCGTTTCTAACAAAATGATTTTTAACATCTCGGAACGCGATAGACTTCGCCTTTTTAATATTTAAAAGTAACACTTCAAATTCAATCGCAATGGTATCTTCATATTTTTCACAAATATAACTATATTTACTAAAAATATCAGCAATTTGTTGCTCAATTTTACATTTGTATTCGTCTAGTTGTTTGTCTAAACTTGGCATCATTAAATTCATTGTAAATGCAATGCTTAGTCCAATTAACAGTAATAATGTTTCATTAACAATTAAATGTGCATCAATTGATTTTGCATTAAAAACATGAAGTAATATAACGCAACTCGTAATGACACCTTCTTGTACTTTTAATACGACAGTTAATGGTATAAATAACAATACGATAATACCGAGTACAATTGGACTCTGACCTAATAAACTAAATATTGCTGAACCTAAAAACAATACTAAAAAACATGATACTAATCTTGAAATAATCGCTTGTAGCGAATGTACTTTTGTATGTTTAATACATAATACGACTAATATGGCGCTTGAAGCATAATTATCTAAACCTAACAGCTTACTAATAATTACACCTAAAGTCATACCCACTGCTGTTTTTATTGTTCTAAATCCAATCTTGTAAGGATTTAACTTTAACATGGGTTAGCGCCTCTTATCTTTCTTCACAATATTTATTGAATAATGTTTGTAATTGATTAATTACGTTCATCACATCATGACCTTCGATTTGATGTCTTTCAATCATTTCTGTAATCTTTCCATCTTTTACTAATGCAAATGACGGACTTGAAGGCGCATAACCTTCGAAGTATTCACGCGCTCTTTGTGTCGCTTCTTTATCTTGTCCAGCAAATACTGTCACTAGACGATCAGGTAATACGTCATAATGTAAAGCATGTGATGCTGCTGGTCTTGCGATACCACCTGCACAACCACATACAGAATTGATCATAACTAGTGTTGTACCATCTTGTTTAAGAACTTTGTCAACATCTTCTGCAGTAGTTAATTGCTCATATCCCGCAGATTCAATTTCATTCCTTGCTTGTTCTACAACACCGTTCATGTATAAATCGAAATTCATGTCCATAAGTTCAATCACCTATCCCTTTATATTTAAACTATCCTCATTCTACTAATTAATAACATATTGTTCAATAAACTAATCTGAATCACACCTATATTTAGACACAATTTTAACAATATACCAAACATTATTGTGCTTAAAATCATGGTAACTAATTTGTTCACATGTTTTCATTAATATGTTTCAAGTATGATGTCTTATTTTGACTTTACTGCAAAAATGCATTCAACCATGTTGATTATTGTTCTTTATCTTTTTTGAATATATTGCACATATTTTAGTGCCAAAAAATAATACATCCATCGACAAGAACAAGATAAAACAAGTTGTCGATAGATGCATCTATGTTATCACTAATATATATTTGTATTTTCTAAAGTATACTGTTCGATACGCTGTTTAATATGATTCATAAATTTACCTGTTTGTAAACCATCTAAAATACGATGATCAATTGAAATACATAAATTAACCATGTTACGAATTGCAATCATATCATTAATTACTACTGGCTTTTTAACGATTGATTCTACTTGTAAAATCGCTGCTTGTGGATGATTTATAATACCCATTGATGATACTGAACCAAATGTACCAGTATTATTTACCGTAAATGTACCGCCCTGCATATCTTCAGCTGTCAATTGCTTATTACGCGCTTTCGTTGCTAAAGTATTAATTTCTCTAGCTATACCTTTGATTGACTTTTCGTCTGCATGCTTAATCACAGGTACGTATAATTTATTTTCATCAGCAACAGCAATTGAAATATTAATGTCTTTATGTAAGACAATTTCATTTCCTTGCCAGCTACTATTTAATAAAGGATATGCTTTTAAAGCATCTGCTACAGCTTTTACAAAGAAAGCAAAGAACGTTAGATTATATCCTTCTTTATTTTTAAAGCTGTTTTTATAATGATTTCTCGTATTCACAAGATTTGTAGCATCTACTTCAATCATCATCCATGCATGTGGAATCTCTGTTACACTATTAACCATATTTTGCGCAATTGCTTTACGCACACCATTTACTGGTATTGTGCTGTTTTCACTATTGTCTTCAGATGATTGGTTACTTGATGTATCTACTGATGTTGATTTTGTTTGAACTTGTTTGTCAGATTGAGCTGTGGTACCACCATTTTCAATAACTGACATTATATCCTTCTTAGTTACACGACCTTCAAATCCACTACCTACAACTTGTGATAAATCAATGTCATGCTCTGAAGCGAGTTTAAATACAACAGGTGAAAAGCGACCATTATTACGTGGTTGATTTTGTTTAGCAGTAGATGTCTGTTCCACTGTTGCACTAGCTTTTTTAGTAGATTTCTGAGTATGCTCATCCACTTTTGCTTGTATCTCTTCAGTTGTTTCATTTGTCTTTTCATCAGCAGTTTCAATTTTACAGATAATTGTATCAATAGCTACTGTCTGCCCCGCTTCAACTAAAATTTCTGTAATTGTTCCTGATATCGTGGAAGGGACTTCAGCTGTCACTTTATCTGTAATAACTTCACATAATGGTTCATATTCATCAATATGATCACCAACAGAAACTAACCATTGTTCAATGGTGCCTTCATGAACACTCTCACCTAACTTAGGCATTGTTATTTCCATGACTTTCCCTCCCTAGAATTCTGCTAATTCACGCATTTTATTTAAGATTTTTTCTGGATTCATCATAATTTCATTTTCTAATACAGGAGAAAATGGCATAGATGGTACATCTGGAGCAGCTAAACGCATGATTGGTGCATCTAAATCGAACAAGCAATGCTCTGCAATAATCGCTGACACTTCTGACATAATACTACCTTCTAAATTATCTTCAGTTACAAGTAAAACTTTACCTGTATGTTTAGCACGATCAATAATTGTTTCTTTATCTAATGGATAAACAGTTCGTAAATCAACGACTTCAACATTGATACCGTCTGCAGCTAAAATATCCGCTGCTTGTAAACAATAATTGACCATTAATCCATAACAAAATACTGTTAAATCTTCACCTTCACGTTTCACATCTGCTTTTCCTAAAGGTACAGTGTAATATTCTTCTGGCACTTCTTCCTTTAAGAAACGATAAGCTTTTTTATGCTCAAAGTACAATACTGGATCATTTGATTCGATAGATGATAATAAAAGCCCTTTAGCATCATACGGTGTGGAAGGAATAACAATTGTTAAACCTGGCGATGAAGCAAATATACTTTCAATACTTTGTGAATGATATAGTCCTCCGTGAACACCGCCACCAAATGGTGCACGAATCGTTAATGGGCATTGCCAATCATTATTTGAACGATAACGCATTTTCGCAGCTTCACTAATAATTTGATTTGTCGCAGGTAAAATAAAATCTGCAAATTGAATTTCTGCAATTGGTCTTTTACCTACCATAGCTGCACCAATGGCAGTTCCAACAATATTTGACTCAGCTAATGGCGTATCGATAACTCTGTCTTCACCATATTTTTGTTGCAGTCCTTGAGTAGTACCAAATACGCCACCTTTTCTACCAACATCTTCACCAAGAATAAACACATCTTTATTTTGTTGTAATGCTAAGTCTTGTGCCTGGCGTATCGCCTCTAAATAAGATAATTTAGCCATTAGTTAAGACTCCCTTCTTCGTACACAAATGCATAGGCTTCTTCGACACTTGGATATGGCGCGTCTTCAGCAGCCTTTGTCGCTTTATTGATGATGTCTTTATGCTCCGCTTCTATTTCTGCCAACCAAGCATCATCGATAATGCCAGCTGAAAGCAACTCTTTTTTGAACTTTTCATTGCAGTCTGCTTTTTTAAGCGTTTCACGCTCTTCTTTCGTACGATATTGGTCGTCATCATCTGATGAATGAGCTGTCATACGACTTGTTACTGCTTCAATCAAAGTTGAACCTTGACCAGAAATAGCTCGATCTCTTGCTTCTTTCATCGCTTTATACATTGCTAATGGATCATTACCATCTACTTGTTCACCATGTATACCGTAACCAAGTGCTCTATCCGATAATTTTTCAGCTGCGTATTGTAATGAATCAGGTACTGAAATTGCATATTTATTATTTATAATGACACATACAAAAGGAAGTTTGTGTACACCCGCGAAGTTTAAACCTTCATGGAAGTCACCTTGGTTTGAGCTACCTTCACCAACAGTTGCTGTTGCAATTTTCTTCTTACCATCCATTTTTAAAGCTAAAGCAGCACCAACAGCATGGGGTATTTGAGTTGCTACCGGTGAACTTTGAGACAAAATATTCTTAGCTCTACTACTAAAGTGTGATGGCATTTGTTTTCCACCAGAGTTAACATCGTCTTTCTTTCCAAACGCTGATAAAAACGTATCATACGCTGAGATACCCATATAAGTAACGAAAGCTAGATCTCTATAATAAGGCGCTGTAATATCACCTTCTTCTAATGCGTATGCCATCCCAATCTGAGTTGCTTCTTGTCCTTGACCACTTACAACAAATGGAATTTTACCTGCACGGTTCAATAACCACAGTCTTTCATCTATTTTTCTACCTAAATCCATCCATTTATATATTACTTTTAGGTCTTCTTCGCTAAGGCCTAATGATTTATAATCAATCATGTTAAATCCTCCTATTTATACGTGAATAGCTCTACTTTCTGCTTTCAATCCTAATTCCATCAACACTTCAGAGATGGAAGGATGTGCGTGTGTTGTTAGTCCTAATTCTAATGCCGAGCCATTCATGAACTGTAACAGTGATGCCTCATTAATCAATTCTGTTACATGTGGACCAATCATATTAATACCCACAATTTCTTCAGTTGATTGATCAATCACCATTTCGCTATACCCTTCGTTTGTGTCATGGCTATCAATCACTGCTTTACCAATTGCTTTAAATGGTACTTTAAAACTTTTAACTTTCATTCCCTCTGCCTTTGCTTGTTCAATGTTTAAACCGATAGAAGCAATTTCAGGTTGTGAATAAATACACTTAGGCATCATGTTATAGTTTACTGGGATTGGGTTCCCCTCAAACATATGATCAACAGCCACAACACCTTCTTTTGATCCAACATGTGCCAATTGTAATTTTCCTATACAATCACCAGCTGCATAAATATGTTTATCTTCAGTTTGTTGAAATTCGTTCGTTAAAATATGTCCTGATGTTGAAAGTTTTATTTTAGTGTTGTTTAAACCAATATCTGATGTGTTAGGTTTTCTACCAATCGATAGCAACACTTTATCTACTTTAATTATGTCTGAGGAAATTTCAAACGTAACACCATCTTCGTTAACATTTATATCATTTTCAGAAAGTTTTATTCCCTCATAGAATTTAACACCACGTGCTGACAATGATTTTTTTAATAGTTGTGAAGCTTGTTTACTTTCAGTTGGTAAAATTCTTTCACCTGCTTCTATAACTGTTACGTCAACACCTAAATCTATCATCAATGATGCAAATTCCATTCCGATAACACCACCACCAATAATACCAATACTTGATGGTAACGTCTTTAATGATAATATATCATCGCTAGATAAAATTTTATCATGATCAAATGATAAGAATGGCAACTCTGCAGGCGAAGAACCAGTTGCAATTAATACAAATTGGTTGGGTAATAAGTCTGATTCACCATCTTCATATTCGACAGAAATTGTGCCACTTTGAGGTGAAAATATAGATGTACCTAGAATACGTCCCGTGCCATTATAAATGTCAATGTGATTGTGTTGCATTAAATGCTTTACACCTTGATACATTTGATTAATAATGTCTTCTTTTCGTGCCAACATATTTTCAAAATTAACATTAGCATCTTTGACATCAACGCCAAACATTGCTGCCTGTTTTACTGTTTGAAATACTTCAGCAGATTTAAGCAGCGATTTAGTAGGAATACAACCTTTATGGAGACAAGTACCTCCTAATAGTTGTCGTTCTACTATTGCCACTTTTTTACCTAATTGAGACGCACGTATCGCAGCAACATATCCTGCAGTACCTCCACCGAGAACGACTAAATCATATTGTTTCTCTGACATGTTCTTACTCCTAACTAATGATATATATCCATTGAAAATTTATTAATACATAGTTTTCATGTCCATTAATTACCTATTTTACATGATTGTCTATTTAGTTTGAATGCACATAAATAAATCCATAAATGAGTATTCAACACACTTTGGAAATTATCTACGTCTTTGATTGTGTTGTATCATTTCTCTTGCATTTTCTCGAGTTAAATCAGTAACACTTGCACCTGAAATCATTCGTGCAATTTCATCTACTTTATCATCGCTAATTAACTCTTGAACTTGTGTTGTTGTACGATCATCTTTTGATGATTTCGAAATTAATAAATGATGGTCGCTCATCGATGCAACTTGTGGTAAGTGAGAGATACAAATAACTTGTATATATTCTGCTATATCTCGCATTTTCTCTGCCATTTTTTGTGCAGCTTGTCCAGATACACCTGAGTCAACCTCATCGAATAAAATTGCAGTTTGACCTCTCGATTTAACAAAAATACTTTTTAACGCTAACATAATTCTAGAAAGTTCTCCACCTGACGCAATTTTATTTAAACTTTTTAATGGTTCCCCTTTATTTGGACTGATTAAAAATTCTACAAATTCGATTCCATCAATATTCGGTTCTTCTAATTTTTTAAATGAAATCTCAAGATTTGCGTCTTTCATTTGTAAGTTTTGAATTTCCGATACAATGTGGTCTCTTAACTCCCTAGCGACTATACGACGCTGCTTTGATAACGCTTGTCCAACCTCTATAACTTGATTATACAATGCATTTATTTCTTCTCGTAACTGCGATGTACTTTGTTCATAGTTTTCAATTTTATTGATTTCATTATTAAGCTTTTCTTGATATGCGATTAATTCTGAAATATCTTTTCCATATTTACGTTTTAAATTATTCAGCAAATTCATACGAGATTCATACTCGTTTAACACTTGTTCGTCGAATTCTGTATTAGCCATTTCATCATATAACTCATGTTTTGCATCTTCTAAAATGTAGTAAAATTGATCAATATCTTCTTTTAATTTGTCATATTTGTTTGGAACTATATCGTTTATTGTTAACAAATGGTTGCTTAGTTCATATAAACGATCAGTGATAGCATTTTCATCCGTTAATGTCATATATGCGTTATTAAGCGCTAAGCTTAATTTTTCAGAGTTTTGAATGCGTTTAATATCTATTTCAAGTTGCTCTATTTCGCCTTCTTTTAGATGTGCTTCAGACAATTCTTCTAATTGGAATTTCATTAAATCTAAACGCTGTAGCAATGCTTGGTCTGCTGATTCTAAATCTTCTAACTCTTGCTTTTTGGCTTTATAATTTTGAAAAGTTTGGTGATATTTATCCAACAAATCTTGATAACGTGATTCTGCGTAATTATCCAATAATGTTAAATGGTATTTTTGTTTCAACAAAGACTGCGTTTCATGTTGGCCATGAATATCTAATAATTCTTGCATAACTTTTCGTAAATCTTGTAAAGTAACTGTTTGATTATTAATTTTACAAAGACTTTTACCAGAGCTGAAAATTTCCCGTTTAACTAATAAAAAATCTTCATCTACATCAATATCCATATTTTTCAATATATGTATAGCATCTTTACTCTCGTCAATATCAAATATACCTTCGATGACAGCCTTTTTTTCACCATGTCTTACAAAATCAGATGAAGCTCTCATTCCAATTAATTGTCCAATTGCATCTATAATAATTGACTTACCTGAACCCGTTTCACCACTTAAAACAGTTAAACCATCAGAAAATTGAATTTCTAATTCTTCAATAATAGCAAATTGCTTGATTGATAAGGTTTGTAACATAAACTCATCGCATCCTTATAACAAATTGAAAATTCTTGACTTGATTTCATCACTTGCCTCTTTGCTTCGACAAATAATTAAACAAGTATCATCACCACAAATTGTGCCTAGTACTTCTTCCCAATTGATTTGGTCTAATATAGCTCCAATAGATTGTGCATTACCAGGTAATGTTTTTAGAACAAGTAAATTATCAGTACCATCTATATTAACAAAGGAATCCATTAAATAACGTCCCAATTTTTCTAAAGGATGGAATTTTCTATCATTTGGTAAACTATAAACATATTGACCTGAAGGTATAGGTACTTTAATAAGTTGTAGTTCTTTAATATCACGAGAAACAGTTGCTTGAGTGACATTTAAATCATAATCGTTTAATCGTTTAACTAATTCATCTTGTGTCTCTATCTGTTCATTTGAAATAATTTCTCTAATTTTTATATGCCTAACCGATTTTTTGGGCACAGTAAACACCTCTGATTACGAATATTTATACATTTATTTTAACACATGCACTGATTTACGACTACTAAACACCTTTACGTAAAAAGGGTAAACATGGTTTATCTATCTTGGTTATCTATTTATAAATATTTTTCATATTACGCATAACAATTGCTTAAAATATGTATAAAAATGAATATATGTGTAATAAACTTGCTAATTATTAGATTTAATAAGCGTCAATTGTTTGAACATATTTAATTAAAATCACATTGATATCACAGATACGAATATTGTCGTATAGAAATTGAAAATTCTATTTTTTAAATGAAAGTCTTCAACATAATTTTAAGTTTCAACATGAGAAAAATCGATTAACAAACAACGTCAGTTGAATATGCCTTTTGAGACATTTCAAACTTTACAATTGTTGCTAATCGATATATTTGCTTTTAGTGATCCCTGCTATAAAATAAATCAACGATTTCTAATAAGTGTTTTGTATTGAATTGTTCATCAATTTGCGTTAGTTCATCCACTGCTGCGTCTCTATGATAAGTCAATTTATCTTCTGCGCCATCTTTCCCTAATAAACTCACGTACGTACTTTTATTATTTTCAAGATCGCTGCCCACTTTTTTACCTAACTTTGCTTCATCACCATAGCAGTCTAATAAATCATCTTTAATCTGGAACATCATACCTAAATGATAACTATAACTTTCTAAATGTTCTTTAGTTGTATCATCGACATTAGCGATATCTGCTGCACTCATAACCGCAAAAGTTAATAATGCTCCTGTTTTTGTTTTGTGTATCATTTCCAAAGTTTCAAGATCAATTGGTTGGCCTTCGCTTTGCATATCTAACATTTGACCGCCGACCATTCCAACATGACCACTTGCTATTGACAGCCGTTGTAGAACTTTTATTTTTACTTCATCAGTTAATCTATCATCACTTGAAATAAGTTCAAATGCTTTAGTTAATAAAGCATCACCTGCTAATATCGCAGTCCACTCACCATATACTTTATGATTTGTTAATTTTCCTCGTCGATAATCATCATTATCCATCGCTGGTAGGTCATCATGAATAAGTGAATATGTATGAATCATTTCTAGTGCAATTGCGCTCTTCATACCTAACTCATACTCGGTATTTAGTGAATCTAAAGTGAGTAATAACAGAACTGGTCGGATGCGTTTACCTCCAGCATTTAATGAATACAACATACTTTCTTCTAGCTGAGTATCCATTACTGATTTATTTATCGCAACCGATAATTCATTATTGACTTCATCTATTAATTTATTCATCGGTAGATTCGTCATTTTTTACATCCTCAGCTTCTTCTTTTATTAAGTCATTCACCTTTTTTTCGGCATTTTTTAAAGTTGTGTCACAAGCTGCTGATAGTTTCATACCACGTTGATATAAATCTAATGATTCCTCTAAAGATACTGTTTCATTATCTAATTTTTGAACAATTTGCTCTAATTCTTGCATCATTTCTTCAAAACTTTGCGTTTCTTTAGTCATTATTACACCTTACTTTCGTAACTTTTGCATCTACTAAGCCATCTTTCATTGTTAACGTCAATTGATCATTTTCTGTTAAATCTTTAGTACTCGTAATGACTTCGTCTTTTTTATTAACAATTGCATATCCACGCAACATTGTATTAGTTGGACTTAAATTGTTTAAGTTTTCTACTTTATTTTTCAAATCATTTTTATAACTTAATATCTTAGAATTCAATAATTTAACAAGTTGGTTTGTCAATTGAAGATTATTTTGTTGTTCTTGATTAACACTACTTAGTAATGCTTTTAAATTATAACGTTGTTGCAACAGCATTAATCGATGTCTCTGTTGTTCAAAAGTTGCCTGAATTTGTTGTTTCAGTCTCTTTTCTAAATCATCTCGACGTTGTATCTGTTGATCATACAATAAAGTTGGTTGTTTAAACTTGTAATACGATGACAAATGTTCAACATGTTTACGTTGTTGTTCTAAATGTTTCTTGATGAAACGAGTCAATGTAAACTGATATTGCTGTATTTGTTGCAGCAATTCATATTGGTCTGGTGTTGCAATAACAGCAGCTTGAGTTGGAGTCGCAGCTCTGATGTCTGCAGCAAAATCACTTAATGTAAAGTCTGTTTCATGACCAACTGCTGATATAATCGGTGTCTTACAATTATATATTGCACGGACGACAGCTTCTTCGTTGAAATTCCATAAATCTTCTATGGATCCACCGCCTCGACCTACAATAATGGTATCTACACCTAAACTATCTGCATATTCAATTTTTTCAATAATGTCGTCTTTTGCTTTTTCACCTTGAACCAAAGTACTAATTTGTATTTGTTCAGCTAATGGAAAACGACTATTTATCGTTGAATGGATATCTCGAATTGCGGCACCTGTACTCGCTGTTAAAACTGCAATTTTTTTAGGAAACTTAGGTATTGATTTCTTATTCGCTTTATCAAAACAACCTTCTTCAGTTAATTTTTTCTTTAATGCTTCTAATTTTTGATATAAGTTCCCTATACCATCTAATTGCATTTTATTTACATAAATTTGATAGTTTCCACGACGTTCAAAAACAGAAACACGTGCTTCTAATAAGACTTCATCTCCTTCTTTAGGTTCGAAGTTTAATTTAGAAGCACTACCTTTGAACATCATGGCACTTATAACGCTTTCTTTATCTTTCACATTAAAGTATAAATGACCACTTGAATGCTTTTTGAAATTTGAAAGCTCACCTTTAATCAATACAGATTGGAGATGTGGATCTTGATCAAATTTATATTTAATATATTTCGTTAAAGCTGAAACACTTAAATAATCTGACATATAACATCACTCAATTTTATTTTTTTATATTACTCAATACACCATTTATAAATTTATAATGATCATCATCACTGAATTGTTTTGTTAATTCAACTGCTTCATTCATTACGACTTTAGCAGGTGTATCACTGTGTAATATTTCATATGTTGCCATTCTTAAAATAATACGATCCGTTTTTAATAAACGTGCAATAGTCCAATCTTTTAAATAAGGACTAATTGTCTCGTCTAATACAGGTTCGTGATCTTTAACGCCAGAAACTAGCCAATGAATAAATTCGAAGTCTAAATCTGGATTATCGTCTTTAATAAAGCTTATCGCTTCATTTATCGTTAAATCACTGTCCTTCATTTCTAATTGAAATAAAGTTTGAAAAGCTTGCACTCGGGATTCTTTACGACTCATTTTTAACTCCTTCAAACGTTTGTATTTTTCTTTATTTAATTACTGAATTAGGTATGACATTACTTTTCAATAACGATTTGTGTAATGTGAATATTAATTTGCTTAGGTTCTATCGCTGTCATATTAGAAATTGAATTAAAAATTGACGTTTGAATTTTGTTTGCAGTTTTTGAAATATTAACACCATGTTTTAATGCACAATATACATCTATATATATGCCATCTTCTTTACTCTCGATTTTTAAATCACGGCTTAAATTTTTACGACTAACTTTTTCTAAATTTGTTTCTTTTAATTCAGCAAAATGGCCAGTGATGCCTTCGACTTCCGAAGTAGCTATACTTGCAATAACAGATAGCACTTCTGGCGCTATTTCTACTTTACCTAATTTTGAATTTGAATAATCAGTTACTTTGACCATGGATTGACCTCCTATTAACCTTCATCATTCATAATGCTATTTTGCTCTAAAAAGTTTGTATTAAATTTACCGCTTCTAAATATATCGTTATTCAATAATTTAATATGGAATGGAATAGTTGTATCAATACCAAGAACCACAAATTCACTTAGTGCACGAATGCCAGCCATAATCGCTTCATCTCGTGTCGGTTCATGTATGATTAATTTCGCTACCATCGAATCATAATATGGCGGTATCGTATAATTAGTATAACATGCTGACTCTATTCGAACACCATATCCACCTGGTGCAAGATATTGCTCAATTTTACCTGGTGATGGCATAAAGTTCTTGTAAGGATTTTCAGCATTAATTCTAAATTCAATTGCGTGTCCTGTTAATTTAATATCTTCTTGTTTATACGGTAACACGTCACCCATAGCAACTTGTAATTGTAATTTAACTAAATCAATTCCTGTTACCATTTCAGTTACAGGATGTTCTACTTGAATACGTGTATTCATTTCCATAAAATAAAATTTATTATCATTTAAATCATATATAAACTCAATTGTTCCCGCATTTTCATAATTTACAGCTTTCGCTGCACGAACTGCGGCATTTCCCATTTCACGACGTGTTTCATCATCTAAAATTGGGGAAGGTGCTTCTTCCACTAATTTCTGCATACGTCTTTGAATTGTACAATCACGTTCTCCTAAATGAATTACATTACCATAGCTGTCCCCAACAATTTGGATTTCAATATGGCGGAAGTTTTCGATGAATTTCTCCATATAAAGTCCACCATTACCAAATGCAGTTTGAGCTTCTTGTTCTGTCATTCGGAAGCCAGTTTCAAGTTCTTTTTCATCACGAGCAACACGGATACCTTTTCCGCCACCGCCAGCAGTAGCTTTAATGATGACCGGATAGCCAATTTTTTTGGCGATTTTCTTAGCTTCTGAGACGTCTTTCATTAAACCGTCACTACCAGGAACAACTGGAACATTGGCTTTGATCATTTCTGCCTTAGCAACATCTTTGATACCCATTTTTTGGATAGATTGATAACTTGGTCCAATGAACTTCAATTGGCATGCTTCGCATAATTCTGCAAAATCAGCATTTTCAGCTAAAAAGCCATAACCCGGATGAACGCCATCACAACCTGTAGAAGTTGCAATAGATAAGATGTTCGGAATATTTAAATATGAATCTTTAGACAAAGTGGGACCTACGCAATATGCTTCATCAGCAATTTGAGTATGTAGCGCATCTTTATCCCCTTCAGAATAGATTGCAACAGTTTGGATGCCTAAATCACGACAAGCGCGAATAATCCTAACTGCGATTTCACCGCGGTTTGCAATTAAAACCTTTTTCATTATTTCACCTTAAATAACGGTTGGCCATACTCTACCATTTGTCCGTCTTCTACTAAGATTTCAACAATTTCACCTGAAATTTCTGCTTGAATTTCATTAAATAGTTTCATTGCCTCTAAAATACACACTGTTGTTTCATTTGAAACAGTGTCCCCAACTTGCACATATGCTTCTTCGTCTGGAGATGGCGATTTGTAAAATGTACCTACCATAGGTGCATTAATTGTTTTGTGATTATCTGAAGTTGGCTTTGGAGCTTCAGTTTTATTGCTATCAGTTGATTGTGCTTGAGGCATAGGCATTGCCGCAGCTTCAACTGGCATTTGTGAGATTTGTGGCGTGATAATCTCAGTTTCTTTTTCTTTCTTAAGCGTCACTTTGCCTTTAGTATCTTCAATATTGATTTCCGTTAAAGTTGATTTATCCAGAATTTCAATTAATTCTTTGATTTCTTTAAAGTTCATTATTACTGACTCCTTCAGTTTGTTTTCATCTACCCGTCTATTTTACTTGAGACAACTCTTCAATTCAAGCATGTTCATATTGCTGGCGACATTATAAGTCTATCCCAAAGTTATAATAAAACCACATTTTAAATTAAAAACACTTGTGTATTTATTACTTAACATTGACTCATCTTAACTCTTGATTAAAAATTTTATGCATTCAGTTAAACATATCAATGTTATTTTTATTAGCTATTATGTTTTATCCTCAACAATATGATATGTAGATATATACCTTTACTCATGTCTATGTTTTTTCACTACCAATTAGACGATTCGTTTTATATTTTAAAAATTATTTTAAAAATAAAAAGCCTCATATCAGCATATAACCTATAATCATTTTAGGCAATAGCTTTATGAGACTTATTTAGAATATCTTACGTTAAATCAGTATAGTGAATACAAGCTATTTGTTAACAAATTAGAGATTATCCTCTTGAAATGTAGCTTCCATCACCAGTGTTGATAATTAAAACGTCACCTTCGTTTACAAATAAAGGTACATTTAATGTATAACCAGTTTCAACAGTTGCCGATTTAGTGGCACCAGTTGCAGTATCACCTTTAATACCAGGTTCTGTTTCAGTTACTGTTAATTCAACAGTTTTAGGTAATTCAACACCGATAGTTTCACCTTCGTATGTTTGAATTTGTACTTCCATACCTTCTTTTAAGTAATTCAATTCTTCTTTTAAGTAATCACTTGAAAGTTCTGTTTGTTCAAAGCTTTCATTATCCATAAATACATGATTATCTCCGTCAGCATATAAATATTGCATGCGACGATTTTCAATCATTGCTGGTTCAACTTTTTCACCAGCTCTAAACGTTTTCTCTTGAATTGCACCAGTTCTTAAATTACGTAATTTTGAACGAACGAATGCTGAACCTTTACCAGGCTTTACATGTTGGAAGTCTATAACTTTCCAAATAGCGTTATCAACAGAAATTGTTAAACCTGTTTTAAAATCATTAACCGAAATCATTCAGTTTCCTCCTCATTTTACACGCTTATGTTAAAACTATAAGGTCTTTTGTGCATTTAGTAAAGACTTGACAACCATTTTCTGTAATTAAAATATCATCTTCTATTCTTATACCGCCCAAACCTTCTATATAAACACCAGGTTCTACTGTAACACAGTTGTTAACTTGAAGTTTATCTTGTATCGTACGAGCCAGCATTGGCCCTTCATGGATTTCTAAACCAATACCATGTCCTAGTGAATGTCCAAATTCTTTTCCATACCCTTTTGACTCTAAATAGTTTCTTGAAATGGCATCAGCTTCTGCACCAGTCATGCCAGGTCTAATCTCATTAATTGCTTTCATTTGAGATTCAAGTACTATTTGATATATTTCTTTCAGTTTAGGATCTGGTTCTCCAATAGCAAATGTTCTAGTAATATCTGAACAATAGCCGTTATAATACGCGCCAAAATCTAATGTAATCATGTCGCCTTTTTCAATAATTTTATCACTTGCAACACCATGTGGTAATGCACCTCTATGACCAGATGCTACAATCGTATCGAATGATGGTCCATCTGCTCCTAATTCTAGCATTTTGCTTTCTAATATTGCCTTTAATTCTTTTTCAGTCATGCCTGCTTTTACAACAGTTAAAATATATTCATATGTTTCATCAACAATATTAGCTGCTTTTTGAATTAAAGCAATTTCGTCAGCATCTTTGACGTCTCTAATTTTATCTACAGTATTAGAAATGCTTATTAATGATATACGGCTTTTATTTAATTCAAGGTATGTATCATAACTTACATGATGCCCCTCAAAACCTACATTTTCAAAATTTTCTTGGTGTAGCAATTCTTTAATCTCACCAATAATAGTAGATTTACGATTAATAATTTCATAATTTGGCGCCTGCTTAGTTGCTTGATCAATATATCTAAAGTCTGTTATCAAATATTGTTTATCTTTAGATATGATAAGTGCTCCACTGGTACCAGTAAAACCTGATAAATATCTTCTATTGTAATCCGAAAGAATGATAATCGCATCTAAATGTTTTTGTTCTAAAATACGATGCACTTGTGTTATTCTGCTCATCTTATTACCTCCTAGTGAAACGTTTGTGCATTTCAACTTTATACATTAAAATAATATCATAATAAGGATAAAAAATAATAGATATTGATTTTAGGGAGATAGTAATGAAAAAATTGGTTTCAATTGTTGGCGCAACATTATTGTTAGCTGGATGTGGATCACAAAATTTAGCACCATTAGAAGAAAAAACAACAGATTTAAGAGAAGATAATCATCAACTCAAACTAGATATTCAAGAACTTAATCAACAAATTAGTGATTCTAAATCTAAAATTAAAGGGCTTGAAAAGGATAAAGAAAACAGTAAAAAAACTGCATCTAATAATACGAAAATTAAATTGATGAATGTTACATCAACATACTACGACAAAGTTGCTAAAGCTTTGAAATCCTATAACGATATTGAGAAAGATGTAAGTAAAAACAAAGGCGATAAGAATGTTCAATCGAAATTAAATCAAATTTCTAATGATATTCAAAGTGCTCACACTTCATACAAAGATGCTATCGATGGTTTATCACTTAGTGATGATGATAAAAAAACGTCTAAAAATATCGATAAATTAAACTCTGATTTGAATCATGCATTTGATGATATTAAAAATGGCTATCAAAATAAAGATAAAAAACAACTTACAAAAGGACAACAAGCGTTGTCAAAATTAAACTTAAATGCAAAATCATGATAGGAGTCTTTTAATGCGTAATATAATATTTTATCTTGTACTTATTATTGCTGCGATTGGATTAGTAATGAATCTAGATGCCTTTATTTTTTCAATCGTCAGAATGTTAATCAGCTTTGCTGTAATAGCTGGTATTATTTATCTGATTTATTATTTCTTCATCTTAACTGAAGACCAACGCAAATATCGCAAAGCAATGCGTAAGTATAAAAGAAATCAAAGAAGAAAATAGATAAAAAAACGGAAGCACTTGTAGGTAAAATAGTCTACGTGCTTCCATTTTTTATTCTAAAAACTACTTTCTAAACATCCATTCATCTGAACGATATTTTTCAGTTAATTCTTCCACTTCTGCCAATTGAGCTTCTGTTAATTCAAGTGGCTTTAATTCTATATTTAAACCTTTCTTAAAACCTTTCTCGAAAGCTTCTTCCATTTGACTAATAGTAATGTGTTCATCTGAAATATCATTGATGGCAACTGCTTTTTCAACGAATGCCTCTTTCATTTTTAATTTTAATCTTTCATTTTTATAAATAAACATATCAAACAGTTCATCAATATCAATATCTTGTAAAATCGAACCGTGTTGGAGGATTACGCCCTTTTGTCTCGTTTGAGCACTCCCAGCAATCTTACGGCCTTCAACAACTAGCTCATACCAACTTGGTGCATCAAAACACACTGAACTTCGAGGTTGTTTTAATTTTTGACGCTCTTCAGGCGTTTTAGGTACCGCAAAATAAGTATCAAATCCTAAGTTTTTAAATCCTTCTAATAATCCTTGTGAAATCACTCTGTACGCTTCTGTAACTGTAGAAGGCATATTCGGATGCGATTCAGGCACAATCACACTGTAAGTTAACTCTTTATCATGTAGCACCCCACGGCCACCAGTTTGACGCCTTACGAGACCAAAACCTTTCTCTTTAACCTTATCAATATCAATTTCTTTTTGTAGCCTTTGGAAATACCCTATTGATAATGTTGCAGGATTCCATGTGTAAAAACGTATAACTGGATCAATTTCACCTCTAGAGACAAAATTTAATAACGCTTCATCCATTGCCATATTATAATATGGGTCTTTACTTCCTGTATTAATAAAATTCCAAGTTTCAGTCATATTCAAGAACTCCTATCAGCAAAATGTATAATATTTGATTCGCTAATTAATCAATTTAACTAAATGAATAATAATTGCAATTCTTTAGTGAAATATTTTGATAATTTGACCTAACAGTCTTATAATTATATTATCGTTTAATTAGGGAGGATGCAAGATGAGTGCTAGTTTGTACATCGCAATAATTTTAGTTATAGCAATTATTGCTTATATGATTGTTCAACAAATTCTTAACAAGCGAGCTGTTAAAGAATTAGATCAAAATGAATTCCATAATGGGATTAGAAAAGCTCAAGTCATCGATGTTAGAGAGAAAGTTGACTATGACTACGGTCACATTAATGGGTCTCGCAATATTCCTATGACAATGTTCAGGCAACGATT
Organism: Staphylococcus sp. T93; assembly: GCF_016743875.1. Lineage (NCBI taxonomy): Bacteria > Bacillati > Bacillota > Bacilli > Caryophanales > Staphylococcaceae > Staphylococcus > Staphylococcus sp. T93. The sequence continues at coordinate 1,016,489 of NZ_CP068247.1, forward strand.
CCAAGGATTAAGAAAAGATCAACCGGTATACTTATGTGATGCCAATGGGATTGCTAGCTATAGAGCCGCTCGTATTTTGAAAAAGAATGGATATACAGATATCTATATGTTAAAAGGCGGCTATAAAAAATGGACTGGAAAAATAAAGTCTAAAAAATAGTTTTTGTAAATTTAATATACGATTTAATAAAATCTGAGTGTTAATTGATCATCAATAACAATACTCAGATTTTAATTTTTTAACAAAGTCTGTTACTATATTTCTCTAGCTTCACTGATCATTAAACTTAGTTTCAGCATAATAAAGAAAGTTCAGCTCATTTTCAATACGATTCAATTACCGCAATCTAAAAAATGAAAAGACAATTTCTATGAAAGAATAATACCAAACCCTAAGAGTTATTACTTCGGTTTAGTTTTCTTGTTTAAATAGAAATTGTCTTTTTCAATTGATTTTGAAACCATTATCCTTAAATCTTCATACAAAGTTAGAATAATAATTCTCGGAATATGTGTTTAATACTTTATTTTTCCTGTTTAAGATTTTCAAACTTTAATATTGGTTTACGAGCAGCTGTAGCTTCGTCTAATCGATCAATCACAGTTGTATGTGGTGCTTCTAGCACTTTATCAGGATCATTTTTAGCTTCTTCAGCAATACTAATTAATGTATCGATAAAATAATCAAGTGTTTCTTTAGACTCTGTCTCAGTCGGTTCAATCATCATACCTTCTTCAACATTTAATGGGAAGTATATTGTTGGTGGATGTACACCGAAATCTAATAATCGCTTAGCCATGTCTAAAGTACGTACACCAAATTCTTTTTGACGCACACCACTTAACACAAACTCGTGTTTACAATATTGTTTATAAGGTATTTCAAAGTGTTTAGATAAACGTGCTTTAATATAATTCGCATTAAGAACCGCTGCTTCAGAAACCTCTTTAAGTCCAGTTGCTCCCATAGTTCGAATATACGTATAAGCTCTTAAGTAAATACCAAAGTTACCATAAAATGGTTTTACACGTCCGATAGAATTTTTAATGTCATTATCATATTTAAATTTGTCGCCATCTTTAATAACCATTGGCTTTGGTAAGTAACTTGCTAGTTCTTTTACTACACCGACTGGACCTGAACCAGGACCGCCACCACCATGTGGACCAGTAAATGTTTTATGCAAGTTTAAATGAACAGCATCAAATCCCATATCTCCTGGGCGAACTTTGTCCATAATAGCGTTTAAATTCGCACCATCATAATATAATAGACCACCAGCATTATGGACGATTTCACGGATTTCCATAATATTTTTTTCGAAAATACCTAAAGTGTTTGGATTAGTTAACATAATAGCTGCTGTATTTTCATTTACAACACGTTTCAAGTCATCAATATCAACTTCGCCACGTTCGTTTGATTTTACAGTAACTGATTTAAATCCTGCAAATGAAGCTGAGGCTGGATTCGTACCATGCGCAGAATCTGGCACAATGACTTCATCACGATGACCTTCACCATTATTCTCATGGTAAGCTTTAAATATCATCAATGCAGTCCATTCACCATGTGCGCCAGCAGCTGGTTGTAATGTCACCTCATCCATACCAGTAATTTCTTTTAATTCTTCTTGCAAACTATAAATAATTTCTAATGAACCTTGAACTTGATCTTCATCTTGTAATGGATGTGATTCACTAAATCCTGGTATTCTAGCAACCTTTTCATTAATTTTAGGGTTATACTTCATCGTACATGAACCCAATGGATAAAATCCGTTGTCTACACCGAAATTTTTATTTGAAAGTTCAGTATAATGACGTACTAAGTCTAGTTCAGCAACTTCAGGAAACTCCGCTTTGTTTTTACGAATAAATTTATCATCTAACAATGACTCAACAGAATTTGTTTTAATATCACTTTTTGGTAATGAATATGCATATCTGCCTTCACGAGATCTTTCAAAAATTAATGGACTTGATTTACTAGTCATTTAACTCACCAGCCTTTTCTACAAATGTATCGATTTCATCTTTTGTTCTTAATTCAGTTACAGCTATTAACATGTGATTTTTAAAGTCGTCTGAAACAACACCTAAATCAAAACCACCGATAATATTGTACTTCACTAATTCCTCGTTAACTTGTTGAATTGGTTTGTCAAATTTGACTACAAACTCATTGAAAGATGTACCATCTAATACTTCAAAACCTTTTTTAATAAATTGTTGTTTAGCATAGTTAGCATGTTCTATATTTTGAACTGCAATATCATAGATACCTTGTTTACCAAGTGCTGACATTGCAATTGATGACGCTAAAGCATTTAATGCTTGGTTAGAACAAATATTAGATGTCGCTTTATCGCGTCGAATATGTTGTTCACGTGCTTGTAATGTTAATACAAAGCCACGATTACCTTCATCATCTTGTGTTTGACCGACTAATCTACCTGGCACTTTACGCATTAACTTTTTCGTCGTTGCAAAATATCCACAATGTGGCCCACCGAATTGAGCAGGAATTCCGAATGGCTGAGTATCACCTACAACAATATCTGCACCAAATGAACCTGGAGGTGTAAGTAATCCCAATGCTAATGGATTTGCATATACGATAAATAATGCTTTTTTATCTTCAATAAAGCTATGAATCTTTTCAAGATCTTCAATTGAACCGTAAAAGTTTGGATATTGTACTGCAACAGCTGCTGTTTCATCATCCACTGCTGCTTCTAATTTTTTCAAATCTGTAACAGTGCCATCTAAATCGATTTCCACTACTTCGAATTCCTTACGCGTCTTAGCATAAGTATGAAGTACTTGTAATGCTTGATAATGTAAACCTTTTGAGACTACAATTTTATTTTTCTTTGTTTGACTAAATGCTAAGATACATGCTTCAGCAAAGCTAGTCATCCCATCATACATAGAAGAATTTGCTACATCCATATCTGTTAATTCACAAATTAAAGTTTGGAACTCAAAAATGGCTTGTAATTCACCTTGAGAAATTTCCGGTTGATATGGCGTATATGCTGTGTAAAATTCTGATCTTGAAATCATAGCATCCACAACTGATGGCGCGTAATGATCATAAACACCAGCACCCAAAAATGATGTATGCGTTTCTTTAGTGATATTCTTGCTTGCAATGCGATTTAATCTTCTAAGTAACGTTGTTTCCGCTTCGCCTTCAGCAATATTTAAATCTCTATTTAATAAAATGTCACTTGGTACATCACCGAATAATTCTCCTATAGATTTTGCACCAATTGTTTGTAACATTTCTTGCTTGTCTTTTTCAGTTAAAGGTATATAACGATGACTCACAATGCACACCCCTTTTTAATTATTTATCAATTTGATTTTTCTTAACAATTTTCGCTTTTAATTGACGCTTACGAACTTGAACAAGCAACTCTCTACCCATTTCAAACTCATCTCTTTTTATCATTGCAAGTGCAATTGATTTTCCTGATGATGGAGACTGTGTTCCTGAAGTTACTTCTCCAATAATATTTCCATCTAAATCCATAACTTCATAACCAGTTCTTGCAATTCCTTTTTCAAGTAATTCTAATCCCACTGTTCTTCTTGGTGCACCATTTTCTTTTTGATCTTTTAATACAGATTTACCAATAAAATCAGCATCAATTAATGGTTTACTTGCAAAAGCGATACCACCTTCATATGGTGTAATTGATTCAGTTAAATCTTGTCCATGTAATGGCAATCCAGCCTCTAATCTTAATGTATCACGAGCGCCTAACCCACATGGCATAACATTATACTCTAATAAACCATCCCAAATTTTTTCAGTATCATCGATATTACAATAAATTTCAAACCCATCTTCACCTGTGTAACCTGACTGAGATAAAATGACGTTTGCTCCAAATAATTTGACACCCTGTTTAAATTCAAACATTTTCATTTCAGTTACATCTTCATCAACTAATTGATTAATTAAATCTCTAGCTTTTGGTCCTTGTATTGCTAATTGACCATATTGGTTTGATACATTTTGTACTTCAACATCAAATTTCTCTTTGTGTTTTAAAATCCAATTAAAATCTTTTTCAGTATTAGCAGCATTAACAACTAATAAATAATTGTCGTCAGCTAATTTATATATTACTAAATCATCAATAATACCGCCTTCTTCATTACATAAAGCAGTATATAATGCTTTTGAAGTAGTTAAATTATCAGTATCATTTGATAATAAATATTGCACAAACTGACTAGCATCTTTACCTGTTACTTCAATTTCACCCATATGACTAACATCAAACAGGCCAATTTCGTATCGAACAGCATTATGCTCCTCTTTAATACTTGAAAATTGAACAGGCATCGCCCATCCTCCGAATTCCACAATTTTTGCACCTCTATCAACATAATTTTGATATAAAGGTGTTTGTTTTAAATCACTTGACATTGAAATACCCCCTTAAAATTATAAAAACAGGATAGCAATCGCTACCCTGTTTATAAATCACCAATTCAGGAACGCGTTACAGTATTATCCTTTTGCCTGAGAGTTTCGTAATAAATTACTTGCACCTTCGGCGATAGAGTCTTAACGCTCTATTCTCTCTAATACTGATCACTCGCTTTTATTAAATTTAGCAATTCATAATATATTTCTGAAATTGATAGCAAATGACTATCAAATTTCTTGAATGCGATTTCATTATATCTTAAATTCCGCGAGCAATACAAGTCATTTAACTGCTTGATTGTCTTATTATTTGCATTAGGTCGATGTGGGTCATCATTGATTCGACTATATATAATATCAATATTACAATCTAACCAAATAATGTTTTTTTGATTTTTCAAAAAATTAAATGCCTCTTCACTCTCAATAATACCACCACCAGTAGCAATTATATCTGCAGTGTTAATACATTCTTGCAAACATGTGAACTCTAAATTCCTGAAATATTGTTCACCATGTTTACAAAATATTTCTGGTATTGTTAACTTATACTTCTCTTCGATATATGAATCTATATCAATAAATGATAAATTTTGCTCATCTGCAACGTATTTACCAATCGTAGATTTACCGGTACCCATGAAACCAATTAAAATTATTGGTGATTTATCATGATTCATGCGTTTTCCCTTCTTTCAATAACAAAACAATCTTATAGTTATAGTCAGTTTCAATATTATATAATGTCTTTAATTTTAAACTATATTGACTGATATAAAAAGTGAAAATGGAAAAATAAATTGCTGTTAGCATCAATAAGAACGGCGTAACATATCCTTTTTCTTTATATAAATCAAAATTAATAAATTATTTCACATCCTTTTTAATAGTACTCATTTAAATACTAGTAAGTTATACATAAATAGTTTTAGTCTGCACATTTGTACCGACTTTAACTGTTATCGTTATTTTAATAATGGATTTATAGTAGATATTTGCAGTAAATGCTGTAACATTATTAATCATTGTTATATTTCCTCTGTCATTTACAACTTTAATAATTTTATTATTAATTAATTTGTATTCGATCATTTCTTCACCTTTATGTAAAATGATACGGTGTTGCCTAATTTCAATATCGTTTCTATCTACTCCTTTAAAATCATCTAGAATATCTCTTGAGAAAAATTCGAAATCTACAGTTGTTAAATCCCTACTTTCAATTAGAAAAGTTTTACTAAGTCTAATTAAGTCTGGAACAATTAGTAAAGTTATACTTATAACCATCATCGCTACTAACATTTCAATGAGCGAAAAAGCTTTGACATTAATACTGTATACATGTCTTTTGATAAGAAGTGGTATTTTTTGAAATAGCACAAATTTGTTGGTCACTTTGCTTAATATCATACTTCCCTATAGTTACCCCCTTCTTAAGTTCTTCTTTATTAATTTTAGATACAGTCGTCAAAATTACTTTAGAAGCATCAATTGTTTGTAGTTTATGGTTTATACTCGCTTGCATTTGATTCATCATTGGTATCAATAGTAATGTAATCAATCCAATTAGCAAAAATCCAGCCATACTATCTATTAAGAATGAACCTTTACACTTATAGCTTTTCATAACGAATTCTTCCTTTTTCAATATGGAATATTATTCTATAAATTGAATTGTTATTGTAAATTGTTATGCTACCAAATTTATTGATATTCCCTTTTTTATCAAAGGCAATAATATCAACTTTTGCAACATTAATTATTTTGCCTACTTTTAATTTTAGAAATCGTATTTTATTATTCTCTATTACTTTAATAGTGTCACTGTTTTCATAAAATCTAACATTGATATATCCTTGATTTGCTATAGCTTGCGACTTAATATAATTCAATTCAGTAATAAAAGAAATGATATTTGCCTCATCATCTATTACTCTAAGATTGCTTAATCCTTTAGATGTCATTGTCAAAAGTAGAAATATACTGATTAACATCATTACCACAAGCATCTCAATCATAGTAAATGCTGACTGCTTTCTAATTTGCAACTGCTTCTCCATTACTAATTGTGATTGTCTCTCCTGATTTACATGTCTTTTGTGCTTCTTTTATAAAACCATCTGCAATTAAGTCTTCAATAGACGATGGATTTCTATTATGTTTCAATGCATACGCTTCAATTTGACTATTAACCATTTTTACCTGTGCATTACAACCTGTTGATTGTATGTGAGCAGTTTGTTTAGCAATATTTGGAATGATTAAAATTAATAATAAACTGATGATTAATAACACTAATAGCATCTCTATCAATGTAAACGCTTGAGTTTTCTTAAGAAATTTAAACATATATTAACCTCCATTATTTTATACTTTGCATCATTTGAAACATTGGTAACATAATTACTAAATAAATTGCGACAATAAATAAACCTAAAATCAAAAATAAAATAGGCTGTAAAAACTGAGTCTGTTTTATCGCTTTATCTTCTATTTGTTTTACTAATATTTGCGAATATAACTTTAGTTCTACTTCTAGCTTCCCTCTCTTTTCACCTTGTAGCACAAACTTAATTAATTGAGGCTTAAAGCATTTTAGTTTTTCTAAAATTTGAGGCAAACCATATCCCATTTCTGAATAAGTTAATAAGTATTTACCTAGAAACTGTCTAAATGGATCACTACTATGGTTAATATAAACGTCTACTATTGATTGAAGTGTAATACCATTTTTATAAAACAACACTAATTCATTAGTTACAAAATAAGTTTTAAATAATTGGAAATAGCCTGATATTAGCGGTAGTTTCATCACAAAGTTTATCTTATTGAGCATATTTAAATTGTTATAAATTAATTTCATAATAATAGCCAACATAGATACTATTATGAGCATTACTACAATTATAGTAGGTAAGCTGGTAATGAAAAAAGACAATGTTTTTTGAAAAGAAGATAGTTGAATATTCATAGAAGTATATAATTGTTGAAACTGTGGAATTACTGTGAGGTTTAATATAATAATCATAGCAATAAAGATAGAAACTAGTATTAAGGGGTATTGCAGTGTCTTTAACAATCGTTGTTCTGACTTTCTATTCACTTTCATATAATTTACGGTTTCTTCTAGAACGTCTATAATATTGCCAAATCTTTCTGCCAAATATACTTGCATGACGATAGTATCGCTATAACCTATCAGTGATAATATTTGATTGCATGGTGCACCATTTGAAATTTCACTTAGAATGGTGGTACCTAATTGCTTATTTTTATATGTCATTTGAAGATTTAAAAATTAAAAACTTTGATACAGAGTGAAACCATATTTCAACAAATTACATAAATTTGAAAGTAAGTCGATTTGTTGGGCCTTACTTAATTGTCGCTTCTTAGAATGTAGTTTAAATGTATTTATGCATTGTAGTTTCACAAATGACACCTGCTTTTGTCATATCATCAAGTTTATCTTCTAAGTTCTTAAATGATGATGGTAATGAATGATTATGGGAAAAGAAATATCGGAGTTGTTGCTGAGATAGAATTTCACATACTAATTGTCGCTGTTGCTTAATAGTAGTTACAAGTCGTTGGTTTATAATTAAGTTAGTTGCCTGTATCAATTCTTGTACAGAAATGCCCATTTCTAATAGCCTTAAAATAGCACCTTTACAATCAGTTGCATGCAATGTAGTCAGAACAAGGTGACCACTTAAACTAGCCTGTATAACACACTTGGCAACATCTTTATCTCTGATTTCACCTATTAAAATAACATCAGGATCACATCTTAAAATAGCTTTAAACGAATTTACATAGTTTATGCCAGCTTTATCATTCACATTAATTTGGACGATACCAGGAATTTGCATCTCTACAGGATCCTCTATAGAAATTACATTTAAATTCAAGGCTTTATTCGCGTATGAGACCATTTGATACATTAATGTACTCTTTCCTGAACCAGTTGGTCCACTAAACAATAGTAATCCTTGTTTCTTATTCATGAGGTGTTTAAAATCATTGAATTTATAAGTTGATTTCTGTGGTTGAAAAAATTGAGGTACAATTCTGATAACACAACTTTCTTGGCCAAGTGACAATGGTAAAGTTGATATTCTCAAAAAATATATTTTATTGAAAAGGTAACTATATCGACCGCTCTGTGCGACTTGCTGTGTAGAAACATCAAGCCCAGCTTGAAACTTCATATAAACTAATAACTTTTGATAAATGCTATTCCCAATTTGTTCATACTGCTCCAAGTTATCATTAATTCTAAATTTAATACTTACTTCATTTTTAACTGGAATAAAATGTACATCACTCGCTTTCATTTCTATCGCTTTATTAATTATTTCTTGAAATAGAATCTTCAAAAAAACACCTCCTACATATAATCACGTAGGAGGTGTTTTTATTACTTCAATTTAACCGTGTAAAAATGGATTTAATTGTTCATCATCAACCGTCGTATATGGACCATGTCCAGGGAATAAAGGTAAATCGCCTTCTAATTCAAATATTTTATCTTGAATAGAATCAACTAGCGTTTCATAATCACCTTTATATAAATCTGTACGTCCGATTCCATTATTAAATAATGTATCTCCAACAACTGCGAATTCATCGAACACATATGTTAAACTTCCTGGTGAATGTCCAGGTGTGTGTAACACATTAAACTTAAATCCTTCTATTTCTGTGCTACCTTCGTTTAACTTTTCAGGAGTTACCTTACTTGTAATAATTGGTAATCCATATTGCTTAAATTTATCTGCCCCATTTTTAACGGGATCTTTTAGAAAATCAAACTCTGCTTCATGCATATAAACCGGGACATCGAATCGATCAACTATATCATCGACTGCTCCGATATGATCAAAGTGTGCATGTGTTAATAAAATAGCTTTTAACGGTTTATTTATTTGGTTTAATTTTTTAATAATTTTTTCACTTTCACCTGAAGGGTCAATCAGAATAACAGCTTTGTCATTTTCGATGAAATACGTATTAGTATCAACTAAGCCTAAAGTTAAGCTTGAAATCCTCATAGGTTTTCACCACTATTTTCTAAATGTTTTTGTACTGATGTTAGTTTATCATTCATTTTTCTAGATTTGTCTCGTCGGTCATCAATACGGATATTTGTACAAACTCTACTTAAACCTTTATCAAAAGGTAATTCATGTATCACTTGCACAACTTCTAATACATCGCTTAATTCACCTTCAATTAGAGTATTCATTGGTGTTAATTGAAAATCAATTTTACCCATTGCTTTATATTCTTGAAGTTTTTTCTGAATATCTGCAATATATTTACTAACACTCGGACCTTCCGTTCCAACTGGAATAACAACCACATCAACAATAGCCATTATTTTACCCCCTCTTTATCTAATACATAGGTCTTGATTAATCCTGCTGCTCCTGTAATACCTGCATCATTACCTAATTTCGCTTGTACAATTTCAGTTTCAAATTGAGCAGGTGCAAATGTTAAATTATGATATTCTGTTTTAATATTTTCAATTAAAATAGGTCCTGCAGTAGACATTCCTCCACCTAGAACGATATATTTCGGATTACTTGTAACACTAATAATACTACATAAATATCCAATATAGTTTGCAACCTTTTCAGTAATGAAAATACAGAATTGGTCACCAGCTTTTGCCGCATCAAAAACAGCTTTTGCTGTAACCTTATTTTCTTTAATCAATTCTAATATAGAAGATCTAAACGTCAACTTCGGATAGTAGAAGTTAACTAAGTTAACAACGCCTGTCGCTGAAGCAACTGTTTCAATACATCCAGAACGACCACAATTACATTTAAATCGTTGATCGAAGTCTGCTCTAAAATGACCTATTTCTGCGCCAGAGCCATTATGACCATGTACGATTTCACCATTTGAAATAATTCCTCCACCTAGACCTGTACCAAGTGTGATGGCAACAACATCATCGGCACCTTCACCAGCACCTTTGTGTTTCTCCCCTAAAGCAGCTATGTTAGCATCATTATCTACATACACTGGACAATCAACGAATTGTTCAAAAATCTCACGTACATTAACTTTTTCTGGCCAATATAAGTTTACTGCTCCATTTACTGTACCTTTTTCAAAGTCAACAGGACCTGGTACACCAATACCTACGCCAAGTACATTTGAAAAATTATAATTATTTTCATTTACTTTTTCAACAAACGAATCATAAATTCCTTTCAAAAGTGTATATCCTGTACTATCAGATGTATCAGTGTGAATAGACCATTTATGTAATTGTTCTAATTCAGGTGTGAAAATACCTAATTTACAAGTCGTCCCGCCTACATCAGCTGCTAAAATAATTTTTGTCATTTCTGTTCATTCCTTCTCTGATTAATTATCAACGTACATTTCAAATATTCTTCCTTAGATAACAGTTCATATTGATACAATGATGAAATCTCCTGTTGAATCATTTCGTACATATCTTCTGGATTTTTAAAATATATTAGAAATCCGTAACTTTTCAATAACTGTTGTACATCATAAAAGTTATTTATTTTTCGACTCATTTGATTTAGTCAACTCTTTTTCTAAGTTAATATAATCTGTATTTTTAGGGTCTGCATTTAATGCTTTACGCACATATTTTAATGCTTTTTCATCATCATTTAATGAACGATTTGCTATCGCTAACTCAAAATTTAATAAACCTGATTTAGGAAACATTCTAAGTCCTCGCTCCCATTCTGTCATACCTTCGGACTTAGAATTGATAGTAGCCATAATCATACCACTTAAATAATATGTTTGATCATCGGCATAATTTTTATTTATTGTCTGCTTCGCAATATTTTGAGCATTATCATAATTACCACTAGTCATATCATCTTTGATCAATTTATTATAAATATTATCTTCTTTAATTGTAAAAATTCTAATTTGAAGTGCAATAAATATAACAAGCATACCAATTAGTAAAATCCAAAAAATATTACGATTCACTTTATAGTAATAGCCAATTAAAGTTATTAATAAACCACCAATGAATCCTCCAATATGCGCCACAATATTTATATTTGACATAAACAGAGAAACACCAACTAATATCACTAATGCAATTAATAACTGTCCTAACATTTTTTTGTTAAATGTTTTTGAAACATACATCATCGCAAAAATTGATCCAATCAGACCAAATATAGCACCACTAGCCCCAACTGAAATTGTAGTCGTATTAAATGATAGTGATACAAAGTTTCCAAACAACCCTGCAATAAAGTATACAGTTAACATCCGCCATGAACCAATAATTGCTTCGACTATTTTACCAAAAATAAATAATGAAAGCATATTCATAAGTATATGTTCAAAACTAAAATGTAAAAACATCGATGTAACAATTCGATACCATTCACCATGTACGACATTAAAATGCACTAACCCGCCAACATCTAATAATTTTACATCCGAAAAATTATTTAAATATAAAATCATACATAACCATATTAAGACATTTACAAATATTATTGTGTATGTTGCCGGTGAAAATTTCTGCATATATTTATCTAAAAAGTTATCGGTTAATACTTTGCGTTTATAGAACATATATGTCTTTTTATCATTATCTTCTGAAATAAGTCTAGCCAAAAATATATTCGGCATATGCTTTATCAAATCTTTTGTGTGTCTTATAACATTGAATTTAATTCTAATTGGCGAAACTTCATTTAATTGTTCTTCTGAAAATTCCGATTCTGTAAAATAATAAAATTCAAAACTTTGTGGTTCGAAAGAAATAAAATTTGCTATTTCATCTTTGTGTTCAAGCACTTTCGCTTTGTCAAAACGTATTTCTTGGGTAGACTTGATATGTTGTTTAAAAATGACTACTTGTTTTTTTCTTTTATGGGCTAACCAAATTTCTTGGTCATCTTTTTCCCTACTGACAATATCAAAATTCAAGTACCTAATCCAATAATATATTGTTTTCCAAAATTGTTTGTCTATGTTCATTTAGTCCTCCACTATGCTGCTTGATATATAATCAATTTATCGACTGGTTGATCGAATGATTCCGGTTCAAATGATGTTATTTGAAAATCGTATAATAAGCTTATTGTCTTTGTCTGATAATTAGCTAAAAACCTGTCGTAATAGCCACCACCATACCCAATTCTATATCCATCGTCTTGAAATCCAACACCAGGAACAACAATTAAATCTAGGTTATTCGTTGTTTCACCTTTTGAAGTTGGATAGTAAATCCCCTTATTATCGACATCAATATCTTTGAGATTAAATATCTCTTTAAAAGTCATTTGATGATTTAAATAATCCATTTTCGGTACAAAAATACGTTTATGATCCATTAAGGCTTGTTCAATAATAGAAAAAGTATCTACTTCATGATTAAAAGAAAGAACTAGCGCAATTGCGTTTGCTTCTTTGTATTCTTCAGTTGCAAAAAATTGATTTCTTAACCATGTGTCTGCTTTTCGCTTTTCAGCTTTATTAAAATTCTTCATTTTATGTAAAATGTATTTTCTAATCTCATTTTTAGTCACATTATCACCCACTTTATTCAATTCTATTATATCGTTAATAACAATACATGTCATTATGTTGTCATGATGAATTATGCGACAATTCTAAAATTTATTATTTCAATTGAAAATCTTTTATCATTTCATACGTGTGCATAATTAAAAAGGTGAAACCTCTTATTTTGAGATTTCACCTTTTTTATTGTTAATTTAAATTTAATTTTAATGATTATTTTGTTTCACGGTGTAAAGTTTGTTTGTTTTCACGTGAACAGAATTTCTTCATTTCAACACGTTCTGGATTATTTCTTTTGTTCTTAGTTGTAATGTAGTTTCTGTCACCACATTCCGTACAAGCTAAAGTTACGTTTACGCGCATGGTTATTCCTCCTTATCATTTCTAAATACGACTTTATTATTATACCAACATCTATAATATTTGCAAAGTTAAAATTTTACAACCATGCGCTACACAATCGTCAGGTTAAATTTTATTTGTCTTTGTCTTTATTTTTATCATCTTTACCTAACTGCTTAAAGTAGTAGTTAATTACATCTCTACCTAAGTCTCCACCTGTTAACCATGGTGGTGGTACAGGCTGATTTGTATATACAATTGAAAACGCTAATTTTGGATCATCAATTGGCGCGTATCCTATATAAGTAGAGTTAACTCTTGGCTCTCCGTTTTGGAACACTTCTGCGGTACCCGTTTTACCAGCAGTAGGTACTACTGTATCTTTAAAACTAACATATCCAGTACCATCTTTATCATTAAATGCCATTTTGAATCCTTCTTGAATTTGTTTGATTTCCTTTTCAGTATTATTAACCTTGTTCAAGACAGTGCCATTAATTTTCTTCTTGAGTGGACCAACCTCATCTTTATTAGTTGATTCATGAATCGTTAATCCAATGTGTGGCTGTATTCTATAACCATCATTCGCTATAGTTGAAACATATTGTGATAATTGTAATGGTGTATAGGTATCATATTGACCAATTGATAAATCTAGATAATTACCTGGATTATTTGTTAATGGTTCGATTTGACCTCTTGTTTCATTTGGTAAATCTATCCCTGTTTTCACACCTAAGCCTACTTGATTTAATCCTCTTCTTAGCTTTTGGGCAGGTGAACTTATGTCTGAAGGTAAAGCCATACCAGAATAATAAGGGTCTCCCGCTAATTTTAATGCTGTTTTAAACATATATACGTTTGATGAATGCATCAAAGCTTGCTTATCATTAATAGTTACATGCCCGTTTTTATTGAAGTATGATCGTTTTGTCAAACCACCTTGGAAATGTAATGGTTCATCGACCATTGTTTCTCCAACTTTGATAGCTTTATTCTGATAACCGGCTAATAATGTTCCACCTTTTACAGAAGATCCAACCGCAAATTGAGAAGTAAACGTACCAATGTCATAATCAGTCATTTTACCACTCTTATTAATCTGCTTTCCGGCAAGCGCAAGAATGTCTCCATTTTTAGGATTTTGTACAACCATCATTGCATTATCCATATCTTTGGCACCTTGACTGCGAAGCTTCTTAATTTGTTTATCTAATAATGCTTCTACTTCTTTTTGAAGATCTATATCGATCGTTAATTTCAAATCTTGACCGCGAGCGCCAGGATTTAACACTTCTGAAGATGTAACTTTACCAGATTTGTCCGTTGTGTATTTCATTTCTTTCTTCTTACCACGCAATACATCTTCATATTGATATTCTAGGTAAGATTTTCCAACACGATCATTGCGTGAATATCCTTTGGATAAGTAATGTTCTGTCAATTCTTTTGGAATACCTTCAGCAGGTGTCGATACATCTCCGAATATACCTCTTAAAGTATCGCCATATGGATATTTTCTATCCCAATCCATAGACGTGTTAACACCTGGTAATTTGGAAAGTTGCTGAGAAACTGCTGCATACTCTTTTTCACTGACATCTTCATTTTTTATCATTTGTGGATCTAAAACTGTTCCTGCATTCATCTCTCGAAAAATAGCTAAAACTTGTAAATCTTTAGAAGACAATTCATCTAATTGTGATTTTCCGATTTTCGATAACAGTTGTTTATCATATTGATCTTGTTTAATACTTCCATCTGCTAACATAGCTTGTTCTTTTGTCATCATTGCTTTTGCTTTTTTAGGATGCAACTGAATCCAGAAATCTTTCTTATCACGTTCTGTAATTTTCTTAGTATCCATCTTGATTAGCTTTGATAACTTTTCAGCCGTATCCAACATTTCCGATTGTGTTGTTTTTCGACCCCTAGTATATGTAATAGCCATTTTAGAAGCATTATCAACTAAAACTTTCCCATTTCTGTCTAAAATACGACCTCTTGGCACAGACTCATTCACTGTAATGTTTTCATCATTTTTTATAATTTGTTTATAATGTGAGCCTTGTGCGATTTGTAAATAACCTAAACGTAGTACTAGTACTGCAAAAATAAATACAATCACACCAAATATAAAGTTAATTCTCTTGTTAATTGTATTTTGAACGATTTCATCATTTGATTTTTCTTTTAGTCTTTTTAACAAAACTACCTACCTCTATTCAAAGTCTTTCACTTTAAATCATATATGAATTTAGAAATTATTTCTATCTTTTTGACAAAAAAATAACGGTCTCATTTAAGAGACCGAACAAGTAATCATACTTTATTTTGTTGCATTATATAATTCGTCAACTTTTTCCCAGTTAACTACATTCCAAAATGCGCCAATGTAGTCAGGGCGTTTGTTTTGATATTTTAGGTAATAAGCGTGTTCCCATACGTCTAAACCTAAAATAGGTGTTTTACCCTCAGTTAATGGATTATCTTGGTTTGGTGTAGTCACAATTTCTAACTGGCCATTGTTTACGACTAACCAAGCCCAACCTGAACCAAAGCGTGCAGCTGCTTTGTCAGCAAATTCTTTTTTAAATTCTTCTAAAGAACCCCATTGTTCTTTAATTTTTTCTACTACAGTACCTTTTTCTTCTGAGTTTGGTGAAAGTAACTCCCAGAATAATGAATGGTTTAAATGTCCACCGCCATTATTACGTACAGCAGTTTGGATGTTAGCTGGTACACTGTCTAAATTAGCAACAATTTCTTCAATAGATTTAGATTCTAAATCTGTACCTTCTACTGCAGCATTTAATTTCGTAACATACGTGTTATGATGTCTGTCATGGTGAATTTCCATAGTTTCTTTGTCAAAATGTGGTTCTAATGCATCAAATGCGTATGGTAATTTTGGTAATTCAAAAGCCATAAATAATCATCCTCCTAAAATGTCTGTAAGTAAATAATAACAAGCAGTGACTGGTTCAACAAAGAATTTGCTTAAATTCTACTACTTATTATTTTCTCTACTCATTTAATATAACTCAAATCAAAAATAATTAAACATTTTGTATATAAAAAGTTAACAGATTTGCCATAAAATCATACGAACGGAGTATGAAATGAACCTTTATCTTCTATAATTTAAAAAATGAGATTTATGCATACATCGGACCAAATGTGCATAAATCTCATTTCTTTATATTAATCTTGGCAAGACTCACATACACCATAAACTTCAAGTTTGTGTTTGTGAATATTAACACCAGGTAGTGATAATTTTATCTGATCTATTGGACAATAATCTATTACCTTTGTATCTCCACACTTTTCACAGATAAAATGATGAT
Organism: Staphylococcus sp. T93; assembly: GCF_016743875.1. Lineage (NCBI taxonomy): Bacteria > Bacillati > Bacillota > Bacilli > Caryophanales > Staphylococcaceae > Staphylococcus > Staphylococcus sp. T93. The sequence continues at coordinate 1,033,187 of NZ_CP068247.1, forward strand.
GATGATGGTTTGTACAAGCGATTCTAAACTTCATTTCACCATCAAGTTCTGTATTTTCAATAATTCCTAAATCTTTAAATAAGTGCAGGTTTCTATATATTGTGTCGAATGAAATTCCAGGATAATTTTCATCCATAACTTGTTGTATATACTTTGCGTTTATATACTTATCTTCTTCGACAAAAATATCTAACATATCTTTACGTTTATCTGTATATTTTAAACCGTTCTCTTTTAAAATTTTAATAGCATCATTTGTATTCATTGATATTAGCTCCCTTTTTAAACTTCATTCGCATTTTCTGATAAGCCATTGTAATCATAAGTAAAATAACAAGTAGAACTACAATTACACCACCCGGAGAAATGTCCATATAGAAAGCTAGGACTAAGCCTAATATTACTGATAATTCACCTAAAAATACACTTAGTAATATCAATTGCTTAAAACTTTTTGTTATTCGCATACTTATTGCAATTGGTAACGTGATTAACGCACTTACTAACAGTATCCCTACAACACGCATTGAGGCAGAAATAACCATCGCTACAATAACAATAAATAAAAATTGAATCCATTTAGGAATGCCAATGACTTTACTATATTCCTCATCAAATGACAATATAAATAATTCTTTATAAAACAATGTAATAAACAGAACAACTATGATGGCAATGACAATAATCGTTGTTAAATCACTTATATTCACTGCGCTTATTGAGCCAAATAGCAATCCAACAATTTCTTGATTGAACCCATCAGCTAATGAAATGAAGATTGCACTCAAGGCGATACCAGCACTCATTATAATTGGAATAGCAATTTCTTGGTAAGCAGTGTATGACGTTCTTAATTTTTCAATTAGAAGCGCACCTACTATTGCGAATAAGATTCCAAACCACATTGGATTAATAAATACTAGTGTTGGCATAATAGTAAGTAAAAACATACCGAAAGATATACCACCTAAAGTTACATGACTTAGAGCATCAGCTATAAGTGATAGTCGTCTAACAACGATAAAAGCACCGATTAGAGGCGCAATAAAACCTATCAAGATACCACTAATTAAAGAGTACCTCATAAAATCAAAATTCAATAATGCATCTATCAATTGTGACACGCCTTTCCATTTTAAATAAACTCAAATCTTTATTAATTACAACATTCTCGATTATGCTGATGATCGACAAAACGTACAGGATGTCCATAAATTTTTGAAATTTCAACTTCATCAAGTGATTTAAACTCATCAGTTGTACCATGGAAATGCAAATGCTTATTTAAACATGCTACTTCAGTAGCAGTATCTGCTACAACACCGATATCATGAGTAACTAAGATAATGGTGATACCTTCTTGTTTTAATTGATCTAAAGTATTATAAAATTCACTTACATGTTTTGCATCAATACCATTCGTTGGTTCATCAAGTACTAATACTGCAGGTTCTGAAATCAATGCTCGAGCAATCATTACACGTTGTTGTTGACCACCTGATAATTCTGCTATATTTTTATGAATTAAATCACTTATATTCAGTCTTTCTAGTACTTTAATCACTTTTTCATTATCTTTGCTATTAAATGTTTGGAAAAGACGTTTTGTCTTTGTTAATCCGCTTAAAACAACTTCTTTAACACTTGCTGGGAAACCTGAATTAAAGGCATTTGCTTTTTGTGATACATAGCTTAATTTAATTGATGTTTTCTTATTTTTAAAATCAATACCTTCAACAAAAATCTCACCACTTTGTAAAGGTAATAACCCTAGAATCAACTTCAATAATGTTGATTTACCAGCACCATTTGGTCCAACAATTGCTAAAAATTCACCTTTATTTATTTTAATGTTTATATTTTCTAACACTTTTTTATGATCATAGTAGTAATTGACATTTTTCAATTCAAAGACTGGTGTCATCGTATTCTCACCTCGCATTCAACTATACAACTCCTAGTAACATATGTAAACAGTAATGTTTACGACTCAAAATTAGACAAAATAAAGAGATATGCCCCCTTCAAGTTTTATTTATCGCATTTCTTGAAGAGAGCATTATCATTTTATTGTTGCATAACCTTATTTTTTAATTCTGGGTCAAATTGCTGTTGTTTTAACATTTCAATTTCAAGTTTATATGGCGGTTTTTTATTTTTCTTATCTTCACCAACATAAGGTGTTTCTAAGATTTTCGGAATATCTTTAAAACTATCATGATGCACAATGTAATTTAATGCATCAAAACCAATGTAACCGAAGCCAATATTTTCATGTCGGTCTTTTTGAGCGCCACGGTCATTTTTAGAATCATTGACATGAACAACTTTGATTCTGTCGACTCCAATGATTTTATCAAATTCATTTAATACGCCATCAAAGTCCTCTTTAACATTATATCCAGCATCATGCGTATGACATGTATCAAAACATACTGATAAACGTTCGTTATTATGAACTCCATCAATAATACGTGCTAACTCTTCAAATGAGCGACCAATCTCTGTACCTTTACCTGCCATCGTTTCAAGCGCAATACGTACATTATTGTCATTCGTTAAAACTTCATTTAATCCTTCAATAATCTTATTAATTCCGGCATCAACACCAGCTCCAACATGCGCACCTGGATGTAATACAATATCTTTAGCCCCTATAGCTTGCGTTCTTTCAATTTCTTGTTGCAAGAAATCTACACCAAGATTAAACGTTTCTGGTTTGGTTGTATTTGCAATATTAATGATGTATGGTGCATGAACAACAATATTAGATAAACCATATTTTTCCATCACTTCATGACCTTTAGTTATATTTAAATCTTCAATACTTTTACGGCGCGTGTTTTGAGGTGCACCAGTATAAATCATAAATGTTGTTTCACCATATTCATGCGCTTCTATAGCAGAACCTTCTAACATCTTTTTACCACTCATTGAAACATGTGATCCTAATAACATAAAACACACCTAACCTTTTTTGTTTTGCTTACGTTTTTGTCTATTTTGCTGCTTACTAAATTGCTTACGCTCTTGACGTTTCATTTTTTCAACTTCTTGTTTAAATTTCTTCTTATAACCTGGTTTAACTTTGTTTTTAATTTTACTTCGAACTTTGTTCTTCACTTGATTAGTTAAATGGTCATCTTTGCGCATTCTTGCTTGACGCTGATTGTGCGCTTTAACTTCTTTTAACTCACCATCTTTAATATCAACAGTATTGAATACAAAACCGCGATCTTCTATTAATGAAATATTGTGTTCTTCATCAGGACTATAAAGCGTAATTGCTACACCTTTATAATTCCCACGACCAGTTCGTCCGACTCTATGCGTAAAGAAGTCAATATCATTTGGCACATCAAAATTGATGACATGACTAACACCTTCAATATCAATACCACGAGATGCTAAATCGCTGGCAATAACGTATTGGAATTCTAAATTACGTATACGTTTCATTTGTTGTTTACGTTCACGTGGCGTTAAGCCACCATGAATCATACCAACTTTAATACCAGCTTCATTTAGTGAACGTGCTAAATCATTTGCATTATCTCTACTATTACAGAAAATAATACATAAGTATGGATTTAGTATATCAATTAAATTTAAAGTCTTTTCAACTTTAGCTGCACCTTTAGTAGGTATTAAATAGAATTCGATGTTCTTTTTATTTTGTTTTTTACTGTCGACAGCTACATATTCTGGATGACTTAAATATTTATTTAAAAATGGTTGTAACTGTTGTGGGATTGTAGCACTAAACACCGCAATATTTGCATTATCTTCCAATCTTGCAGCAATGTAATCTACATCTTCAATTAATCCTAAGTCAATCATAAGATCCGCTTCATCAATAACTAAATATGATGCTAAGTGCACATGTAAATGTCCCGTTTTAGCTAAGTCATTAATTCTAGTAGGGGTGCCTATAATCAATTGTGGTTGTGCATTACAACGTTGTCTATCTTTCTCTATATCTGTACCACCAATAAAAACTTTAACTGAAACACCAGCTTTAAATTGGCTTAAATGGTTCGCTGCATCGTATAGTTGTTGTGCAAGTTCTCTTGTTGGTGCAACTACGATTGCTTGTGGTTCTTTTATTTCACTATCAATTAACTGCATTAATGGTAATAAAAATGCATGAGATTTCCCTGTACCCGTTTGAGATTGACCAATTAAATTTGTTCTCTTTAGTATTCTTGGAATAATTCGATTCTGAATTTCAGTTGGTTTTTCAAAATTAAGGTCTTTCACAGCGTCAATTAAACTAGATTCTAGATTAAATTGTTCGAATGGATGTTTTGCCATGATTTGGCCTCCTTATATGTTCATCTTTACTATTATAAAGTATAAATGTGCTATTTTAAATAAAAATATTAAAACCTCGAAATTTCAAAATTTAGAAATCCCGAGATTTTAGTTTAAATATATTGAAATGGATCTGTATTAATTGTAGATGCTTCAACATCTAAATTTATTTTTTCTGTATTGAACCAATTCATTAGTAACGCTTTTAAACCTTCTTTCATCACATATTCGCTGTAATGATTAATATCAATTAAATTCACACCATGAATTTTAGCATCTAAGGCATCATGATGTTTAATATCACCTGTAACAAAGACATCTGCGCCTTGTTGGACAGCTTGATATTCATATCCAATACCTGAACCACCAATAATTGCAATACGTTTAATTTTCTGATTAGACTCACCAACAAAACGGACACTTGGGATATTTAATTTAGATTTAATATCAGCTGCGAAATCTTCCAATGTCATTTGATTATCCACTTCTGCCATAACGCCAAGTCCATAAAGGGATGTTTGTTTTATCTCAATAAAATCAAATACCGGTGTTTCATATGGATGGTATTGTTTAATTAATTGCTCAGCCCTTGACTTTTGATATGCATCTATCATAAATTCAATTTTAACTTCATCTACATATTCAATTTTATCAATTTGTCCTATTGTTGGATTAGCTTCACCAACTGGTTTGAATTGCCCTCTTCCTTCACTTTCAAAGAAACAATATTCATAATTACCTTCTTGCGCTAATCCATTTTCACTAAGCTTATCTTTAAATGGTCCAACATTATCCTTAGGTATATATGTTTGAACTTTATAGTATACATCTTGTTGATTATTTATTATTGAAATGTTCTTCAAACCCATCGCCTTCGCCAACATCATATTGACACCATACGGATTTACATCTAAATTTGTATGCATCGCTATTAAATTAATGTCATGTTGAATTAGTTTTCTAATGATCAAACCATAACCATTAGCTTTTAATGATGTTACGCCTTTAAAGATTAGAGGATGATGACTAATAATAGTATTATAACCTTTTTCGATTGCTTCATTTACTACTTCCAACGTACAGTCTAATGCTGTTAAAACACCAGTAACTTCAACATCTTCATCACCTATTAACAATCCTACATTATCCCAAGATTCAGCAGTACTAAATGGCACATGATGATCTAACAATGTCATTAAATCAGCTATTTTCATTACTATAACACCCTTTCAATTACAGCAATTTCGTCATTAATTTGAGCTAAACGTTGATGATGTTGTTCAGTATTGAGTTTCGATTTAATATGATAAAGTGCTTCTAACTCTCTTTGCCATTTTTTTATAAAATATTCATTTTTGTTGTTCAGCAATTTTGGTCCGAATTTCAATTCATCAGATGATAGCTCTATTAATTCTGTAGAATATTCTGCTACAACAATTTCATAAATATGGCCTTTTTCTTCCATTATTATTTCATCAATTATTTCATAATTCAATTGTTGTAATGTTTGTCTTAAATTTTCAGTTTGGATATTACTTTGTAAAATCAACCTTGGATGTTGACTTAACTTATCTTGCCCATCTTTTAAAATTTTAGCAATAAGTGGTCCGCCCATACCACAAATTGTGATATTATCGATTACGTCCTCAGGTTGAATAACACTTAAGCCATCCCCTAAACGTACATCAATTCTATCTACTAATTGGTTTGCAGCTACATTTTTCACAGCAGCTTGAAAAGGGCCTTGAATAACTTCTCCAGCAATACCGCATTCGCATAAATGGTTTTGAATTGCATAGATTGGCAAATAAGCATGATCTGAGCCAATATCCGCGATTGTACCTTGTTTTAAAAATCGACTTACCGTCGTTAATCGGTTATTTAACGAAATCATTTTATTCTCCTTTATGAAAAAAGAGGTTGAACATTATTCAATGTACCAACCTCACTCAAGTTAAATCTTAATCTAAAAATAAATAAGCGCTTATTCATGTCTTGGTATCAATCATTAAAATTGATATAAATTAATCCATAAAGTCTTTCAAACGTTTACTACGACTTGGATGTCTTAATTTTCTAAGTGCTTTTGCTTCAATTTGTCGAATACGTTCACGTGTAACACCGAAAACTTTACCAACTTCTTCAAGTGTTCTTGTTCTGCCGTCATCAAGACCAAATCTTAATCGTAATACATTTTCTTCTCTATCAGTTAATGTATCAAGCACATCTTCTAATTGCTCTTTTAATAATTCATAAGCAGCATGATCTGAAGGACTTTGTGCTTCCTGATCCTCAATAAAGTCTCCTAAATGACTATCATCTTCTTCACCAATTGGTGTTTCTAATGAAACAGGTTCTTGCGCAATTTTTAAAATTTCACGAACTTTTTCTGCTGGTAAATCCATTTCTTCACCAATTTCTTCTGGTGCTGGATCTCGACCTAAGTCCTGTAATAATTGACGTTGAACACGAATTAATTTATTAATTGTTTCTACCATATGCACAGGGATACGAATCGTACGTGCTTGGTCAGCAATTGCACGAGTGATTGCTTGTCTAATCCACCATGTTGCATATGTTGAAAACTTAAATCCTTTGTTAAAGTCAAATTTTTCAACAGCTTTAATAAGACCCATATTACCTTCTTGGATTAAATCAAGGAATAACATACCACGACCTACGTATCTTTTAGCAATACTTACAACTAAACGTAAGTTCGCTTCTGCAAGTCTTGATTTTGCTACTTCATCACCTTGTTCAATACGTTTGGCTAATTCGATTTCTTCTTGTGCACTTAATAAGTTAACACGCCCAATTTCTTTAAGGTACATACGAACTGGGTCATTTATTTTAACACCTGGAGGGGCACTAAGATCACTTGGATTCAGTTTCTCGTCAGTATCTGAACTATCTTTTTCATTAACTAGTGAAATATCATTATCATTTAATTGATCAAAGAAATCATCCATTTGATCAGAGTCGATATCAAAATTCTGAAGTTTTTCAGCAATTTCTTCATGACTTAAATGACCCTCTTTTTTACCTTTTTCAATTAATTGCTTCTTAACATCTTCTAATGTTAATGTCGGATCAATTGTTTGTTTTTTAATTTTAACTGTGTTATCAGACATGAAACGGCCTCCCGATTTTAAATATGAACATTCGAAATTTATTCAATATTGCTATTTTAAACTAAATTCTTAATTAATTCATCCATATTTTTAATTTTATTTTACAAATTGGAACTAATCCCAATATTTATTTTTCAATAGTGTTGTTTAAATGCGGTAACTATCATTTACCCTTATACATTTTGACATAATCATTATTCGTATTATTCTTTAAAATCACATGCTACATGCGTTCTTTATTCTTAGCAACAATTTGCTGTAAATAGTATTTTTGTAATTCTACATCGCCAATCCTTGTAGCTTCCCTTAATTTATGATTCAATGACTCAATTGTTTCTTGTCCTTTTTCATTAATAACATTGACATAATCATCAATTTCATTTTCATATGGTTCGTCATTCAAATTATATTGTTCTAAGCTAATTAGTGTTTCTCTCAACTCATTTGAATTAACATACTGCACAGCATCACTGATATTATATTGATCATTTTCCGCATAAAAATCATGTAAGACTTCGAATACATATTTAAAATGCTGATTTGTGAAGTTATCCTTATCAACACTTTCATAATAATTTAAAAATGTATCTTTATCTCTCATTAAATGTTTTAAAAATGCTCGCTCCGCTTTTTCTTGACGGCTCAAATTGTCAAATTGTGCCATACCAATTGGCTCAGGTTCAATGTAACCGCCATACTCATCTTCTGGATAATAATTGGCTGGTGCTTGATTGAATTGTATTTCGTTAGCTAATTGCTCAGGACTAACATTGAAAAATGGTGCAACATCATTTAAAGCCTTTTGTTGCAAAATCGATGATTTCATAAGCGAAATATCATGACTTAGTTCTTTCAAATAACGTTCATATGAAAGGTCATTATGTGCAATTTCATCTTTTAATATACTCACTTTATAATGTGCAAATGACTTTTTGTCATTTTTTACAAAAGCAGTAAATGCATCGTTGCCATACTTACCAATGTATTCATCCGGATCCATGCCTGATGGCAATTGTATAACAAATACATTTAGCCCTTGCTGTAACAAATTTTGACCTGTTTTAAGTGTTGCTTCACTACCCGCAAAATCCCCATCAAACATTAATGTTATATTTGATGTTAACTTTCGTATAAAAGTAATATGTTCATCTGACAACTGTGTACCCATTGTTGCAACAACGTTTTTCAAGCCAGCAGTATCAGATTTTATAACATCCATAAAACCTTCTAGTAATACGATTTCATCTAATTTTCTAATTGATTTACGCGCTTTATCTAAGTTGTATAACAACTTTCTTTTTTGAAAGATAGGTGTTTCAGGACTATTTAAGTATTTTGGTTCTTGACCGGTATATGTTCGACCTGAATATCCAACAATTCTTCCTTGCGCATTTTTCAAAGGAAACATAATACGATTTCGAAATCTATCGTAATAACTGAAATTTTCTTCGTTACGTGATAATAATCCGGCTTCATATGCTAATTCAATATCGTAACCCTTTTTTTGAAGAAAATCATGACAAAAATGTGAGCTATCGGGTGCAAAGCCAATGCCTCGCTCTTTAATAAGCGCATCTGTAAAACCACGTTCTTGTAAGTACGTTAATGCTTGTTCGCCTTCGACTGTCTTTGTTAAAGCGTAATAATAAAATTCTTGTATTAACTCATGCATTTCAATCATTTGTAAATCATCAGAAGCAATTTGAACATTTGAGTTAGATTGTGTTGCCTCAATATCTACAGCAACATTAACTCTATCACCTAATTCTTTAACCGCTTCAACAAATGATATGTCTTTAATTTCTTGAGTAAATTGAAAAACATTGCCACCTTTTTTACAACCAAAACAATGACAAATTTGTTTATCTTCAGAAACTGTAAATGAAGGTGTCTTTTCATCATGAAAAGGACACAAACCTATATAATTGCGTCCTCTCTTTTCTAATTTTACATATTCACTTACCAAGTCTAAAATGTCGGTTTTATCTTTTATTTCATTAATGATCGATTGATCTATTCGCAAATTAAATCACCTATTAAGCATTAGTTATACTATTATACCTAATTTTCGACAAAAATGAAATCATTTCGATTTATTTTGTTCAATATAATGGATTATATCGTTTGCTGTTTCTTCGATTGCTTTTTGAGAAACATCAATGACAGGACATCCAATTTCACTTACGATTTCTTCAAAGTAATTCAATTCTTCTTGAATTCGTGCTTCTGTTGCATATCGAGCTGTGTCACCTAGTCCTAATTGTTTTAGTCGCTCTTTTCTAATGCGATTTAATTTTTCTTCACTTATTTTAAGTGCGATACATTTCTTTGGATTAATATCATATAAGCCATCTGGCGGTGTCACTTCTGGTACAATCGGTACATTCATAACTTTGTAACTCTTATGCGCTAAATACTGAGATAATGGTGTCTTTGAAGTTCTCGAAATACCAAGTAAAACAATATCAGCTTTAGGTAATCCTTTAGGATCTTTACCATCATCATATTTAACTGCAAACTCTATCGCATCAATTTTCTTGAAATATGCATCATCTAATCTATGAACGATACCTGGCTCATTATAAGGTTTTTCTTCAACCGAAGCAGATAATAAATCCATTAATGGCCCCATGATATCGACAGACTTCAATTGGAATTCTGCTACTTTCTCACTCATATATTGCTTCATTTCAGGTTTAATAAGTGTATAAACAATGATAGCATTTGTATCTTTTGCAACTTGAATCACTTCATCAACATCTTCAAAAGATTCAATATATGGATATCTTAATAATTCATTTTTACATTGCTTAGGATTGAATTGTGAAATACCTGCCCTAGCAACTAACTCTGCCGTTTCACCTATAGAATCTGAAGCTACGATAATTTTAATTTTTTCCATTACTTCTCACCTATTCTTTATATAATGCTACTAATAACTTAGCTATTGTTGTTTTGGAAATTCTTCCAATTACTTCATACTTTTGATTATCTTTTTTTCTTACAATTGGAATCGAATCAATTTCTTTTTCAATCATTCTATCTGCTGCGTATATGACTAATTCGCTTTCCTCTAAATAAGTGACATTAGGCATACGTGTCATATTTACACTGATAGGTACTTTATGAATATCTGCTCCAATCATTGAAGCTCTTAATAAATCTTTTCTTGAACACACACCAACAAAATCGTTATCTTCATTAATAATAAATAATGTACTTACATCTTCTAAAAAAATTGTACAAATAGCGTCATAAACTGTTGTATTCTCTCTTAGCACAACAGGTTGAGACATATAGTCCTTAACCTCAAATTGTCGAAGTTTTTCATTAAAAAATTTGCCTTTTGATTTACCTGAATAATAATATCCAACTCGGGGACGCGCTTCTAAAAAACCTGACATTGTTAATATCGCTAAATCTGGTCTAAGCGTTGCTCTTGTTAAATTCAACTTATCTGCTATTTGTTCACCAGTAATGGGTCCTTTAGTTTTAACAATTTCGATGATTCGTTCTTGTCTTTGACTGAGTTCTATAGGTCTTCACCCCTTTTTTATTCACCTATTATTATACCGATATTTCTTTCATGTCACAAACACATTAATTTTACTTGCCTTTAAATAATCTATCAATTAGAATAAACGTACAGCGAGTTAAGGATAGTGTAAGCTTAACAATAAGATTGGCGCAACGAATCATTTTAAAATAAAAGCGAGTGACTACACTAATTTGGGTGGAACCGCGGGTTAAATACGTAACTTATTTTGTATTATATACAATTTAAAATATTAACTCGTCCCATGGAAGTAAAGCATATTTACTATGCTGTTATTTTCCATGGGGCGTTTTCATGTATGAGGAGAGGTAATTATGGCAAAAGATATGGATACAATTGTTTCATTAGCAAAACACAGAGGTTTTGTGTTCCCTGGTAGTGATATTTACGGTGGTTTATCAAACACATGGGATTATGGTCCTTTAGGTGTTGAATTAAAGAATAATGTTAAAAAAGCTTGGTGGCAAAAATTCATTACACAATCACCGTTTAACGTTGGTATCGATGCTGCAATCTTAATGAATCCAAAAGTATGGGAAGCTTCAGGACACTTAAACAACTTCAACGACCCAATGATTGATAATAAAGATAGTAAAATTCGATATCGCGCTGATAAATTAATTGAAGATTATATGCAAGATGTTAAAGGTGATGAAAACTTCATTGCCGATGGTTTAAGTTTTGAACAAATGAAAAAAATTATTGACGATGAAGGTATTGTTTGTCCTGTAAGTAAAACTGCTAACTGGACTGAAATTCGCCAATTCAATTTAATGTTTAAAACATTCCAAGGTGTAACTGAAGATTCTACAAATGAAATTTTCTTACGTCCTGAAACAGCACAAGGTATTTTTGTAAACTATAAAAACGTGCAACGTTCAATGCGTAAAAAATTACCATTTGGTATCGGTCAAATTGGTAAATCATTCCGTAATGAAATCACTCCAGGTAACTTCATTTTCAGAACAAGAGAATTTGAACAAATGGAACTTGAATTCTTCTGTAAACCTGGAGAAGAAATCGAATGGCAAAATTATTGGAAAACTTTTGCAAGTGACTGGTTAACAAGCTTAAATATGAGCAGTGAAAATATGCGTTTACGTGATCATGATGAAGATGAATTATCTCATTACTCAAATGCAACAACTGATATTGAATATAAATTCCCATTTGGTTGGGGTGAGTTATGGGGTATCGCAAGTCGTACAGACTTCGACTTACGTAAACATGCTGAACACTCTGGTGAAGATTTCAGATACCATGATCCAGAAACGAACGAAAAATATATTCCATATTGTATCGAGCCATCACTTGGTGCAGATCGTGTAACATTAGCTTTCTTATGTGATGCATATGATGAAGAAGGCGTTGAAGGTAGTAAAGATGCACGTACAGTTTTACACTTCCATCCTGCATTAGCACCATATAAAGCAGCGATTTTACCTTTAAGTAAGAAATTATCTGGCGAAGCGATTAAGATTTTTGAGCAATTAAGTTCTAAATTCTCAATCGATTTCGATGAATCACAATCTATCGGTAAAAGATACCGTCGTCAAGATGAAATCGGTACACCTTATTGTGTAACATTCGACTTTGATTCATTAGAAGATAATCAAGTTACAGTACGTGACAGAGATTCAATGGAACAAGTTCGTATGCCAATCTCAGAGTTAGAAGCTTTCTTAACTGAAAAAACAAAATTCTAATTAAAAAGACTTTCCACCATATGTGGTGGCTATATAATTTATAAAAAGAGATACTGGTTAGTAAAATTGCCAGTATCTCTTTTCTATTCAAAAAGGTATTCAAATAAACACATCTATGTGGCTACTTGAATACCTTTTATTATTTTATGTTATTGTTCCAATCTTTTTAATTGGTTGATTAGTTTCTGACTTTTAAAAAACATACCTGCATATTCACGATATAACATTAAAATGATATCTGACATTTCATCAATAATTTCTTGATGGATATTCAATGAATTCATTTTATCTATCGGTAATTTTTGTAATACATCTAATAAATATAGTGTTTTATTCGATAATATAACTGCATGTACATCTTTAGAAGCCTCTTGCCTTGAAATCGCACCGTCAAACTTAAAACTATAACCTATTAAATCTGCTTGTGTGTCATTACCACTCACAGCACAGCGATTAAATGATGCAGTAAAACCAAATCGTTTCATGCACTTTAACATAACTACGACTGACATTAACTGTGCAGATGTACCTGATTCTATTTTTTCAAGAACAAATTGTAATAATTGATAGTTATATGGTGCAATGTCACCTTCATCCATTGAGCGCTCAATAGTTTCAGCTGCCAGAGCGGCATAACTGCTTACGTAAAGGTCCATTTGTAATTTATAATGTTGACTAATAACATCTACAGAATTTAACGTTCCCATACCTCGCCACTGATTGTAAATAAACAAACCATAAACAAACAATTGCGTTTGCGCTTGTAAACCCGTCTTAACTTTTTTAGCACGTCTTGCCATAAGTGGTACTTTTGCACCATGCTCATTTAAAATCGTGATAATTTTATCAGATTCACCATAATCAACTGCTTTGATGATAATCCCTTTTTGGCGCATTAACAATTATCTTCACCACTTTTAAGATTAATCTTGGTCTTCAACATAACCAATTTGGCGAATAAAGTTAACTTTGTTTCGCCAGTCTCTTTGAACTTTGACCCATAATTCTAAGTAAACTTTAGAGCCTAGAAGCATTTCTATATCACGTCTCGCACGTTTTCCTACTTCTTTTAACTTTTTACCGCCTTTTCCAATGACAATTCCTTTTTGCGAACCTCTTTCAACATATATAGTTGCTTCGATATGAACACGATCTTCGCTTTCTTTAACCATACGGTCCACATTAACACCAATCGCATGAGGGATTTCTTCACTTGTAAGATGAAGGATTTTTTCACGAATGATTTCACCCACTACAAATTGTTCAGGATGGTCTGAAATTTGATCATCTGGATAATATTTAGGTCCTTCGGGTAAATACGTCTTTAAAACATCAATAAAATGATCGACATTTAGCCCTTCTAATGCTGAAATAGGTACAATCTCTGTAAAGTCCATATAACTTTGATATTCTTCAATCTTTGGCATTAATTCATCTGGATGCACTAAATCTATTTTATTTAATACTAAAAATACTGGTGTCTTAACATTTTTCAACATTTCTATAATATATTCATCGCCTCGTCCAATTTCCTCATTGGCATTAACCATAAACATGATTGCATCTATCTCAGATAATGTATTTTTAGCGACTTTCATCATATAGTCACCTAATTTGTGTTTAGGTTTATGAATACCTGGCGTATCAATGAATATAATTTGCGCGTCATCTCTTGTCATAACACCTTGAATTTTATTTCTAGTTGTTTGAGCTTTATCGGACATGATTGCTATTTTATGGCCGATCACTCTATTAACAAATGTTGACTTTCCTACATTTGGTCTACCTATAATTGAAACAAATCCTGATTTATGTTCTGTCATTTATTCTAAATCCTTTCCTGAAAATCCAAATGGTAGTAACTCTGCGACTGTCATCATAACCATATCTCCTTTATGATTTGTCATATACACAGGCATATCATCATCACATAATTCCTTCAAAACTTGACGACATGCACCACAAGGTGATGACGGTTTATCTGCATCTACGGTTACAGTTATTGATTCAAAATCACCTGGTCTGTATCCTTGAGAAATTGCCGATACCAAACTAGCTCGTTCAGCACATATCGATAATGGATAAGAAGCATTTTCTACATTGGTACCATAAAAAGTTCTACCGTCTTTCGTTTTTAAATAAGCCCCTACTTTAAATTGACTGTATGGCGAATATGATTCTTGTTGTGCTTTTCTAACTTCTTGAAAATAATGAGGTTGATAACTCATATATGCCTCCCTAAAATAACGCTATAAAATGTGGTAAAAATACTATTAAACCTATAATAAATGCTAATATTGAAACTATAAGTACACTAAAAGCCGCAATATCTTTAGCGTATTTAGCTAAATCATGATATTCAACGGTCACTAAATCGACAACATATTCAATAGCAGTGTTTAAAGCTTCAACAGTGAGAACTAATGCAATAGCAATGAGTATAAATATCCACTCAATCCGATTAATATTTAGTACGAGACCAAAGACAATAGCAACAATCATTGCAAACACATGTAAAAGAAATTTATAGTCTTTTTGAATTAAGATTTTCAGCCCATCAAGTGCATATTTAAACCTTTTCATAATTAGTCTCGTGTTAATCCATATGCGTTTAATATTGTATCTTGTCGACCAAACATTTCCTTTTCATCCGCTTCAGTCATATGATCATAACCTAATAGATGCAAAAATCCATGTAATGCTAAAAATCCTAATTCTCGTTCAAAAGAATGTCCGTAATTGTTTGCTTGTTCTTGCGCTACATCCGTACAGATAATTATATCCCCTAAAACACGTGGTATATCAAGACCACTAAAATCAATCTCTGGCTCATCTTCTTCTAAAGCAAATGAGATTACATCTGTAACTTTATCTTTATCTCTATATGTTCGATTAATTTCTTGTATTTCTTGTTTATCTACAAATGTAACAGAAAGCTCAGCATCGTCTTCTATATGCTCTTCTTTTTTAGCAAATTCTAATAAATCTTCAATTTGTTTATACCAAGCATCTTTAACTAAGCCTGTGTGATCGCTAAAATCTATCGTAAACATTTAATTCTCTCCTTCATAATGTTCAATGATCTTACTTACCAATGGATGTCTGACTACATCGCTCTGATCTAATTTCAATATACTTATACCTTTAACGTTGTGTAACCTACTGACCGCTTCCTTAAGTCCACTTTTAACACCTTTAGGTAAATCGATTTGAGTTTGGTCACCAGTAACTACCATTTTTGAGCCAAAACCTAGTCTTGTTAAAAACATTTTCATTTGCGCATGTGTCGTATTCTGCGCCTCATCAAGAATTACAAATGCATCTTCTAATGTTCGTCCGCGCATATATGCAAGTGGCGCTATTTCGATAATGCCTCTTTCAATAAATCGCTCTGTTTGTTCACGCCCAAGAACAGTATATAGACCATCATATAAAGGTCTTAAATATGGATCTACCTTTTCTTTCAAATCTCCTGGTAAAAATCCAAGTGACTCTCCTGCTTCAACAGCAGGTCTTGTTAATACAATACGTTTAACAGCACCTTTACGGAGTTGCTTTGCTGCATAAACTACAGCTAAGAATGTCTTACCTGTACCAGCAGGACCTATACCAAATACTAAATCATTATTTTTCATGGCATTAACATATATACGTTGCCCCATCGTTTTCGCACGAATCGTCTTACCAAATGCATCTTTAGTTATCTCTTCATCATATAAATCTAACAGATGTTGAATTGTGTTATTATGCGCCATTTTAATAGCTGCTTCAACATCTTTAATTGTAATATTATTACCTAAATCAATAACCTTCAGCAAATTGATTAATACTGATTCCGCTTTTTCTACGTTTTCTATTTTTGTACCTTTAACGGCAACTTCTTGTCCTCTTGCATGGATGACAACATCGAAACTCTCTTCAATTGCTTTTAAATGTTCATCATTATTTCCAATTAAAGCTTGAGATTGGTTCATATCGTCTATTTGTATAATTCCAGGCATACACGCGCTCCTTTTCATATATCATTTATATTCATTCTATGATGCTTTAATATCTACTTAATTATATCATGCAATTGATTGATTTAAACATCTTTGCATTGACTTACTCATTTTTCTTTAATTTAAAATAATCATTTATACTTTTCACCTTGTCATAAAAGCAGATTCAATTTTAGACTAATCAATTTTTTGCTGTAATTTAAATAACTAATATTTCTCGAAAAATTCTCTTTGTTTTTTAATTTTCCTTAACGTAAAAAAACAAGCAACTACCATTACGATAGTGCTTGTTTTCAAAAAATTTTATAATTGTTTTGGTTTAGCTAAAATTTCTGACCATATCATACCATTGATTACTTCATCTTTATCAAATTGGAACGCTGATTTAGTCAAATCTTTTTCGACATTTTGAGAATTAAGCAGCTGCTTTAATTTCAAACGTTTTGTACGTTCAGATAAGTATTTATCCTCAATAATATCTCTAGCACGTTTTTCCATTTTAGCAATTTGCTTTTCTTTTTCTCTATCAATGTCAGTACGAATCGTTTTAATATCATCTCTAAGTGATTTTTCTAATTGACGTCTAATTTCGTCAGAATTATCTTGTCTAGAAGGTCTATGTTTCTGCTCCACCGGTTCTGCTTTAGGCACTGTGATTGGTTTCTCTGTCATCGGTTTTGTTTCTTGTTGTTTTTTAGGTGCCATAGGTTCTACAACAGGTTTCGATTTAGGCTCTTCCTTTGGAAGTTCATCGAATAAAGGTGGTAACGTATCATCATATTTTCGTTTCGATGATTTCTTTTCTTCTTCATTTAATTCTTCACTTATTTCTTTAAACGTTCGCTCAATTTCTTCAAAAAAGCCACCTTTTTTTGGTTCATTATCGGTAGATGTTTTTTGAGGTGGCTTTTGATTTTGTCTATCTTTATGACTATTTTCGCGCATAGTAGTAATGATAGAAATGATCACTGATATGACAAAAATTAGAATACCGACACTCATTTAATCACCTCTCGACTTAATGTTCAGGTGACTCATCATCACTTTGATCAGTTCGTTTATTAATTGCATTTCTCATGCCTGTATCAGCTTCGATATTTTTCAAATTATAATAATCTTTAACACTGATATTACCTGAACGTAATGCTTCAGCCATAGCTAATGGTACTTCAGATTCGGCTTCAACTACTTTAGCATGCATTTCTTGTACACGCGCTTTCATTTCTTGCTCAGTTGCTACAGCCATAGCTCTACGTTCTTCAGCTTTTGCTTGTGCAATATTTTTGTCTGCTAATGCTTGTTCAGTTTGTAAGTCTGCACCAATATTTTTACTAATATCAACGTCAGCAATATCAATTGATAAAATTTCAAATGCAGTACCTGAATCTAAACCTTTGCTTAAAACTGTTTTAGAAATATTATCTGGGTTTTCAAGTACTTCTGTATGATGCTTACTAGAACCAATTGTTGAAACGATACCTTCACCAACACGTGCGATGATTGTTTCTTCACCAGCACCACCAACAAGTCGAGCAATATTAGCTCTAACTGTGATACGAGCTTTGGCTTTCACTTCAATACCGTTCATTGCTACACCTGCGATAAATGGTGTTTCAATGACTTTAGGATTAACAGACATTTGAACCGCTTCTAATACGTCACGTCCTGCAAGGTCAATTGCAGCAGCACGTTCGAAAGGAAGATCAATGTCAGCACGTTGTGCAGCAATATTAGCGTCAACAACTCTGTCAACATTTCCTCCTGCTAGATAATGCGATTCTAATTGGTTTGTTGTTAATGCTAGTCCTGCTTTGTGCGCTTTAATTAATGGCGCTATAACTTTTCTTGGAGATACACGACGTAAACGCATACCAACCAATGTACCTATACCAACATGAACGCCAGCTGCTAACGCTGAAATCCATAAACCAATGGGTACAAATGAGAATAAAATAAGTAATGCAACTACTATAATAACTGCTATTACGATAAAACTTAAACTAAACATGGTATCGCTCCTTTTAATTAATCTACTTCCCTCACAACTACTCTTGTTCCTTCAACTTCAAGGATTTTTACCGTTTTATTGCGCAAAATAAAGTTGCCATCTGAAACAGCATCAATACGTTCATTTTCACAAAAAATAATCCCTGCAGGTCGAAGATCTGTAACTGTTTGAGCAGTCTTTCCTACGAGGTGCGAGCGGTTATCATGAGAATTGTAACCTGACTCAGAATTAGTTGAATCTTTTAAGATAACTTTATCCAAAAACGGAATCTTTCTGTTGAAAATCTTCACTAATATCACCCATTCTACAATCGTTAAAATCAAGGCAACGATAACATTCGCAAGCATAAATAGCAAATTATCACCGAGCGTTGTTATGCTTATAGTTATCAGTATCATGCCAATAATACCAATTACTGCACCAACTACAAATAATTCAATTACAACTAATATAACGCCAATTGAGAATATTAAGATAGAATGCATATTGACATTTCCTTGGATTAGAAATCCCAAAAATAAAATAAGTAATGATAATGTGGCGATAATACCAGCTGCATTGATTTTTTTAGAGTAAAGTTGATATACAAATCCTAAGAATGTCAAACAGGTTAATATTAACGTAAAAATAGGTTGAACAATTATATTGCTAACTTGTTCAACCCAAGTATCTCCAGCCGTTGATTCCAAGATAGTTGTCATTTGTAAAAAATTATTATAACTCACAATTTCACCTCGCCCTCACATTAATTATACATGAAATTGAATATACTTTATAGTTATAAGAACCTATAGAATATCAATTTGATTATTTATAAACTATATAACTTTTTTTAATTAAAAATTGACAACAAAAAAACATCACATATTAGTGTCAGACACTAACTTGTGATGTTTGTTTTATATAATTAATATTCGTGTTGAGGGAGTCAACAGAGGTATTAATTATTTGAATTTACGTTTACGTGCAGCTTCTGATTTCTTTTTACGTTTTACGCTTGGTTTTTCGTAAAATTCACGTTTACGTACTTCTTGGATTGTTCCACTTTTAGAAACTGAACGTTTAAATCTACGTAACGCATCTTCAAGTGATTCATTTTTACGTACTACTGTTTTAGACATCTGTATTTCCCTCCCTCCAAATATCAACGGAACTTTATAGTCAATTGCACAGTAAAACTATGCATTTATAAGTATAATATATCTGTAATTTATGGTCAATTAGTAAATTGTTTTTTATTTGAAACATATTTCACATCAAAATCACAAAGACTTTTAGATTTTGTTCTAAAAATCTCTTAATAATTTATTTAATGAGAAGAGTTGCTTATATAGTAAATTGTGAAGCCGTTAAAACAACGTTACAAAACCTATATCTTTAATACGGAACCATATGGTATGAATCAAGGAATACTTAAACTAAAACTTCTCTATCAGATTTATTTGTTGCGAAATCAACAACTTTAATTGCTTGCCCTTCATTTAATGGATAATTTGCTTGCGTAATTTTAACTTTTACAATTTGACCTATGAGTGATTCGTCACCTTCAAATTGTACTTTCATATAATTATCTGCATATCCAACTAATGTACCTTCTGTGTCACCCTGTTCCTCAGGAATTACTTCAAGCACATCTTGATCAAATTTAGACGCATATAACTTTCCGAGTTGATTGCTTAGCGTAATTAACTTATGCACCCGTTCATTTTTAATTTCTTCATCAATTTGGTCATCCATTCTTGCAGCTGGCGTGCCAATTCTAGGAGAATAAGGGAAAACATGCAGTTCAGAGAACTTATGCTTTACGATAAAATCATATGTTTCTTGGAACTCAGCTTCAGTTTCACCTGGGAAACCAACAATTACATCACTCGTAACTGCCAAGTCTGGTAAAGCTTTATGCAATTTTGTTAATCGTTCTGAAAATCTATCCATTGTATACTTACGTCTCATACGTTTTAATACTGTATCTGAACCAGATTGTAATGGAATATGCAAATGACGCACAACTTTTGTTGAACGTTCTAAAACGTCAATTACTTCATCTGTAAGTTGACTTGCTTCAATTGAAGAAATTCGAATTCGTTCTAATCCATTAATCGTTTCAAGATCACGTAATAATTGGGCCAAGTTATAATCTTTTAAATCTTGACCATATCCACCTGTATGAATTCCCGTCAATACAATTTCCTTATATCCTGAATTCACTAGTTGCGTCGCTTGTTCAACTACTTTTTCCGGATCTCTTGAACGCATTAAGCCACGAGCCCATGGAATAATACAGAATGTGCAGAAGTTGTTACAACCTTCTTGAATTTTTAATGACGCACGTGTTCTATCTGTAAAATAAGGGACATCTAATTCTTCATATTTACGATTTTTCATGATATTTCCAACACCATTAATTGGTTGGCGTTCTTTACGGAATTCGTCAATGTAACCTAATAGTTTATGTCTATCTTGTGTACCAACTACTACATCGACACCAGGAATTTCCATAATTTCAGCTGATGAAGTTTGCGCATAACAACCTGTTACACAGATTACAGCATCAGGATTTTGTCTTATTGCACGTCTAATTATTTGACGACTTTTTTTATCACCCGTATTCGTTACTGTACAAGTATTAATAACAAATACATCAGCATTCGCTTCAAAGTCAACGCGCTCATAGTTTGCTTCTTTAAATAATTGCCAGATTGCTTCAGTTTCATAATGGTTTACTTTACAACCTAATGTGTGAAACGCAACTGTTGACATAAATATTCACCCCATTAATTCTTTTTCATAACTTATTGCACTTAACGCATACAATGGCGCAGTTTCTGCCCGTAAAATTCTCGGCCCAAGACCAACAACTGTACTAGTATTACTAAATAATGAAATTTCATTTTCTGACAAACCACCCTCAGGACCAAAAATCATCAACACTTTATCCTGAGCATTGAATTGTTGTAAAGTTTGCTTGAAATTGCTTAACTCACCATCTTTTGCTTCCTCTTCATATGCAATAAGAATATAGTCATAATTATCAATAGTATCACAAATTAATTTTAAATTCGACTCGAATTGAATAGATGGAATCACTAAACGATAGCTTTGTTCAGCAGCTTCTTTAATTATTTTTTGCCAACGCTCTATCTTTTTGGCAACTTTTGCCTCGTTTAATTTAACAATTGAACGTTCCATGCTCACAGCTATAAATGATGAAGCACCCAATTCAGTAGCTTTTTGTAGCAACCACTCATATTTGTCAGCTTTGATTAGTCCACTGCAAATCGTAACATCAACTGGCAATTCTGTATTAATATTTTGTTTTTCTTTTAAATCAACTTCAATTTTATCACTTGTTATGTCAGCAATTTCACATAAATAAACTGTTTGATCATTAAAAGTTAAAATAATTTTACTACCAACATCATATCTCATTACATTTGTTATATGATGAATATCTTCTTTTTTTGTAATAAAAAAACGCTGACTTACATCAGCGTTTTGGTCTATGAAATAACGTTGCACATTATTCACTCACTTTCTGGCCAACAAGACAAACCCAACCGTTGTCATGTTGTTCTGAAATAATTTTAAAACCTACACGCTCCATATGTGACTGTATACCTTCATACTTCTCTTTTATAATACCAGAAGTAATAAAATAACCGCCTTCATTTAGAGTATTATAAGCATCTTCAATCATTTCATCAATAATATGCGCTAAAATATTTGCTATTACAATATCAAATTTTTCTGTTTCGTCTTTCAATAAGTTACCTGGAACAGCTTCAATTAACGTTTCACAATGATTTCTTCTGAAGTTTTCTTTAGCTACACTCACTGCCATTTCATCAATATCCAACGCTTTAATACGTTTTACACCGATTAGATGACTTGCAATACTTAATATACCTGAGCCAGTACCAACATCAATTACTGAATGCTGTGGCAATACATATGTTTCTATTGCCTTCAAACACATACTTGTAGTCGGATGATCACCTGTTCCAAAAGCCATACCTGGGTCGAGCTCAATGCAAAGCTCTTCATCCGCTTCTTTAGCATATGTTTCCCAACTAGGAACTATTGTGAACTTCTTCGACGCTCGGAATGGATGGAAATAGTTTTTCCATTCATTTTCCCAATCCGTCTCTGCAATAATTTGCTCACTGAATTGAACGTTATGTTGATCAAGTTCATCTAAATTTAATAACTCATCTTTAATTTGCTGTCGCAACTTATCATCATAAGTCATTTCATTAAAATAGGCTTTCAATCTTACTCCCTTATCTGGATAATCCTCTTTTTTCAAAGCGTAAATTTCACCGTATTTATCTTCTGGTTGGTTAATTAAATCATCTGAATCTTCTATCACGACACCATTTGATCCATGATTTTCAAGTATATTGGTAGCCAATTCTACTGCTTCATGATTAATAATAATTGAAAGCTCTGTCCAGTTCATACTTTATTCTCCCTTAAAGAATCTTTTTGCTCTATCTTTAAAATTCGAAGGTTGTTCATTAATTTCTTCACCATTTAATTGGGCAAATTCTTTCATTAGTTCTTTTTGTCTATCTGTTAATTTAGTAGGCGTTACTACTTTAATATCAACATATAAATCTCCGTATCCATAGCCATGAACATTTTTTATACCCTTTTCTTTTAAGCGGAATTGCTTACCTGTTTGTGTACCAGCAGGGATTGTTAACATAACTTCATTATTTAATGTTGGTATTTTTATTTCATCGCCTAAAGCTGCTTGTGGGAAGCTAACATTTAATTTGTAATAAATATCATCACCATCACGTTTAAATGTTTCAGATGGTTTAACTCTAAATACTACGTATAAATCACCAGCAGGTCCTCCATTCACGCCTGGAGAGCCTTCACCAGCTAATCTAATTTGTTGTTCATTGTCGACACCTTCAGGTACTTTCACTTCTAATTTAACTGTTTTATTTTCAGTACCTTTTCCGTGACATGTTGGACAAGCTTCTTCAAATTCTTGACCACTTCCATTACATTTAGGACAAACTTGTTCAGTACGAACTCTACCTAAAATTGTGTTTTGTTCTACAGCTACATGACCAGCGCCATTACAGTAACTACAAGTCTTTTTACTTGTTCCAGGCTTTGCACCATCACCATGACATGTTTCGCATGTTACATCTTTACGGATTGAAATTTCTTTTGTTGTACCAAATACCGCTTCTTCAAATGTTAATGTCATTGTATACTGAAGATCATCACCTTTTTGCGGTGCATTTGGATCTCTTTGTCTGCCGCCACCGAAGAAAGAGCTAAAGATATCTTCAAAACCGCCGCCACCGAAGCCACTAAAACCGCCAAAGTCAGAGCCATTGAATCCTTGTCCACCAAAACCTTGTGGACCATCATGTCCAAATTGATCATAGCTTGCGCGTTTATTATCATCACTTAAAACTTCATAGGCTTCAGAAATTTCTTTAAACTTTTCATCTGCACCTTCTTCTTTGTTAATATCTGGATGATATTTTTTCGAAAGCTTTCGATACGCTTTTTTGATTTCATCTTTTGAAGCATCCTTACTAATGCCTAAAACTTCATAATAATCTCTTTTGGCCACAGCTATCTCTCCTTTTCTTAATTAACTCATATAGTTTAACGTAATATGTCATACTATCCAAATAAAAAGCCAAAGCCAATGTTCTATTGACTTTGACTTTTCAGATCATGACAACATTCTAATTGTATTGTTTAATTATTTTTTGTCGTCGTCTTTTACTTCTTTAAATTCAGCATCTTCTACAGTACTATCATTGTTTTGACCAGCATTAGCACCTTGTGCTTGTTGTTGCTGTTGAGCCGCTTGCTCATATACTTTTGCTGATAATTCTTGAATCACTTTTTCAAGTTCTTCTTTTTTAGATTTAATATCTTCTATATCTTGACCTTCTAAAGCAGTTTTAAGAGCGTCTTTTTTCTCTTCAGCAGATTTTTTATCTTCTTCACCGATATTTTCGCCTAAATCAGTTAAAGTTTTTTCAACTTGGAATACTAGACTGTCAGCTTCGTTTCTTAAGTCTACTTCTTCACGACGTTTTTTATCTGCTTCAGCGTTAACTTCAGCATCTTTTACCATACGGTCGATTTCTTCGTCTGATAATGAAGAACTTGATTGAATTGTAATTCTTTGTTCTTTATTTGTACCTAAGTCTTTTGCAGTTACATTTACAATACCGTTTTTATCGATATCAAACGTTACTTCAATTTGAGGTTTACCACGTTCAGCTGGTGGAATATCAGTCAATTGGAATCTACCAAGTGTTTTATTATCCGCAGCCATTGGACGTTCACCTTGTAATACGTGTACATCTACTGATGGTTGATTATCTACTGCTGTTGAATAGATTTGAGATTTAGATGTAGGAATCGTAGTGTTACGTTCAATTAACGTATTCATACGTCCACCTAAAATTTCAATACCTAAAGATAGTGGTGTTACGTCTAATAATACTACGTCTTTAACGTCACCTGTGATAACGCCACCTTGGATTGCAGCTCCCATTGCCACTACTTCGTCCGGGTTTACTCCTTTGTTAGGCTCTTTACCGATTTCTTTTTTGACAGCTTCTTGTACTGCTGGAATACGAGTTGATCCACCAACTAAGATAACTTCATCGATATCTGAGTTTGTTAAGCCAGCGTCTTTCATTGCTTGGCGTGTAGGTTCCATTGTTCTTCTAATTAATGAATCTGATAATTCTTCAAATTTAGAACGAGTTAAGTTTACTTCTAAGTGTAATGGACCGTTTTCACCAGCTGAGATAAATGGTAATGAGATTTGAGTTTGTGATACACCTGATAAGTCTTTTTTAGCTTTTTCAGCAGCATCTTTCAAACGTTGTAATGCCATTTTATCTTGAGATAAGTCTACGCCATTTTCTTTTTTGAATTCTGCAACTAGGTAGTCAATAATTACTTGGTCAAAATCATCACCGCCAAGTTTGTTGTCACCGGCTGTTGATAGTACTTCGAATACACCGTCACCTAATTCTAGGATAGATACGTCAAATGTACCGCCACCTAAGTCAAAAACAAGAACTTTTTCATCTTTATCAGTTTTGTCTAAACCATATGCTAATGCTGCAGCTGTTGGTTCATTAATGATACGCTCAACTTCTAAACCAGCAATTTTACCAGCATCTTTAGTTGCTTGACGTTCAGCATCGTTAAAGTATGCAGGTACTGTAATTACAGCTTTGTCAACTTTCTCACCTAAATAGCTTTCAGCTGTATTTTTTAAGTTTTGTAAAATCATAGCTGAGATTTCTTGTGGTGTGTATGATTTACCTTCAATATCTACTTTATAATCAGTACCCATATGACGTTTAATAGATTGAACAGTGTTTGGGTTTGTAATAGCTTGACGTTTTGCTACTTCACCAACTTGAGTTTCTCCATTTTTGAAAGCTACAACAGATGGTGTTGTACGTGAACCTTCAGGGTTTTGAATTACTTTTGGCTCATCGCCTTCTAATACTGTTACACATGAATTTGTTGTACCTAAGTCTATACCAATAATTTTACTCATAATAAAATTCCTCCATTTAATCATTAAATTAATTTAATTTTAAACAATGTCTTTTCGCCAAATTTAAGTTATTGGTTTACTTTGACCATTGATGGTCTTAATACTCTATCTTTAAGCTTGTATCCTTTTTGTAGTTCTTGAGTGATTTCGCCAGATTCAAAATCAGGGTTATCATCTTGAACTACAGCTTGGTGAATATTTGGATCAAATGCTTCACCTTCAGTTTTAATAACTTCAAGACCATTATCTTTTAGTGCGTTAATCAAACTTTCATGCACCATTTGTACACCTTTTTGAAGAGATTTAAAAGTCTCATCATCACCTTCAATTTGAAGTGCACGTTCTATATTGTCTATTGCTGGTAAAATATCTGTTAACACACGTTGTGCTTGATATGTTTTGTTTATTTCATTTTCTTTTTGAATTCTACGCTTATAATTTTCAAACTCAGCGTAGAGCCTTAAATATTTCTCTTCGTTTTCATCTGCTAATTGTTGAAGTTCATTAATTTTTTGATCTTTTGGATCTATTTCTTCAATAACATTCTCGTCAGACGTTTCTTCTATTGCTTCATCTTGTAAATGACCTTTACTTTCTTCAGCTTGTTCAACTGAATCATCAATATTTTGTTTGACGTTTGTTTCTTCAACTGTTGATTCAGTGTTTTTTTCAACTGATTCGTCTTTATTTGTCATTTTCTGTCCTCCAATACTTTCTAATCCATCATTACCAAATTCTATTTAATAATTGAATGACATTTTGATAATGCATAGCTGTAGGTCCAATCACAGCGATTTGACCTTTTAACGTTTCATCAAAATGATATTGACTTGTTACAATTGAAATATCACTTAAGCTGTCATCAATTTCATTACCAATTTTTACATTAATATTTGGTGAAGATATATCTTGTAATAATTCTGCAATTCTATTTGATTCTATATATTGTAGAATGGGCTGAATTGAAGATACATTACTTTCATTCAATGCATCAATAAGTTTAACCTTTCCACCCATATAAATGCTATTACTTTGATTAGAAATATGATTATTCATCGTATTTAACAATTTATTGATAAAAATTTCTTCCTGCTCTGATTGAACAAAAGAGACAATATCATCTTGTA
Source organism: Staphylococcus sp. T93 (assembly GCF_016743875.1). Lineage (NCBI taxonomy): Bacteria > Bacillati > Bacillota > Bacilli > Caryophanales > Staphylococcaceae > Staphylococcus > Staphylococcus sp. T93. The sequence goes on from NZ_CP068247.1 coordinate 1,060,600, forward strand.
AATTCTGATTAAACTCAGTTAGTTTGTTTGTAACAAAATTTGATATTGTATTTAGTTTGTCATTATTAAACGGTATGTCTGAAGCAAGATGTACATGCTCAACATGACCTGATGAAAATACGATAACCATTATAACTAAATTAGGATTAGCACGAATCAAGTGTACATTATTGATAATATCTTGTTTATGATTAGGATGAACAACTAAAGTTGTATATTGAGATATATTTGATAATTCATCTGCAAAATATGTCAATGCTGATGATACATCATATTGATTCTCAACTAACAATTGATTTAATCGTCTTAATTTATTTGTTTTTTGATGAGATGTTTGTTCAAGTAAACGATTGACATAATACCTAAAACCTAATTGTGATGGCGAACGCCCTGAAGAACTATGTGTCTTCTCGATATAGTTTAAATCTTCAAGCTGTTTCATCTCATTTCTAATTGTAGCAGGACTAACATTCAAGTTATGTCGCTCAATTAGTGTTTTAGAACCAACGGGTTGTCCAAAATCAACATAATCCTCAACAATTGCGTTTAATATACTCAATTGCCTATCTGTAATCATGTTTTCACCTCATTAGCACTCACTTATCTCAAGTGCTAATTATAATTTATCAAATTGGTCAAAGTAAGTCAATGTTAAAGACTCGAAATTTCAATTTTTTTTAATCATTTATTAGGAAAGCTTCAAAAACCTCATTACCTATGACTTTCCCTCTATTTGTAAGTGCAATCACATCGTTCTTTTCTACAATTAATTCCTTCTCTTTTAAATTATTTATTGTTTGACCAAAGACACTTTCAATAGATTGGTCAAACTTCTTTTTGAACCTACTACTACTCACACCTTCATTTAAACGCAACCCAAGAAACATTTCTTCTTCCATTCTCTCAGTCAAAGAAGGTTTATTTGATACTAAAATTGCTTTACTTTCTTTATTTATAGCTTTGATATAATGATTCACTGGATTGATATTCGTATAACGCACACCATCTACATAACCACTTGCACCTGCTCCAAATCCATAATATTCCTCATTAAACCAGTAAACCTTATTATGTTCTGATTCATGGCCATCTAATGCAAAATTAGATATTTCGTATTGATGGAAAGGAGATTGTTCTATCTTAGACATCAGCAACTGATACATGTCAGCACCTAAATCCTCATTAGCAAGTTTGAGCAAGCCTTTTCTATACATATTATAAAATTGGGTTTTAGGTTCAAGTATTAAGCCGTAACTCGAAATATGTTGAATATCCATATCTAAAGCTAGATCTAAACTTTGTTCAAAATCTTCAATCGTCTGTTTCGGTAAATGATACATTAAATCTAAACTGATTGATTTAATACCTGCGTTTTTAGCATTTAACACCGAAGTGTAAATATCTTCAGTATTGTGCGTTCTACCTAAAACAGACAATAACTCCGGCTTGAATGTTTGAACGCCCATTGAAATCCTTTTTACTCCATATTTCTCTAATAGTTGGACTTTCTCTTTAGTTAACTCATCAGGATTTGCTTCAAATGTATACTCGCCTGTGATTGTAAACGTATCACGTATTGCTTTAAGTAATCTTTCCAACTGATTAATAGAAAGGGCCGTTGGTGTGCCGCCACCTACATACATGGTCTTTAAGATCCTATATTTTGCTGTAGACATTTCTGTGATTAGTGCATCTAAGTACTCATCTACAGGTTGATTCTGTATAAAATATTTATTGAAATCACAATATGTACATATTCTTACACAAAATGGAATATGTATATATGCACTTTGTACCGTCATTTTAATGCCCCGCTTCTCAGACTTTTTATCCAATCGGCTATATCCTGTTGGACTATCTGCAATTATTCTTACTTTTAACTTTAACGTTTAATCAATGATTGTCTAATATATCGATTCATTTTAATATTTATTCTTGTTTAGAGGGAGTGAGATAGAAATAATAAAGAACCACTAATGATTTATTATGTAGTGGCTCTTACACATTAGCCAGATGTAATATGTCCTTAAAAATAAAATTACATGAGTAAAACTCATGCATAAGGGAGTGGGACAGAAATGATATTTTCGCAAAATTTATTTCGTCGTCCCACCCCAACTTGCATTGCCTGTAGAATTTCTTTTCGAAATTCTCTATGTTGGGGCCCCACCCCAACTTGCACATTATAGTAAGCTGACTTTTCGTCAGCTTCTGTGTTGGGGCCCCATTGTTATAAGCTCATTTTAACTCTGTCGATGGCTGCCAATATAACATTGTAAAGCCCAGGACGTTAATTTATCCTAGGCTCCCTCTTTTTAGTTATTAAACTTTATTCATTGTAAATTGTTAATTGATTTTTTAAAATTATTCATCATCCATTTTCAATACAGCCAAGAAAGCATCTTGTGGAATTTCAACATTACCAACTGCTTTCATCTTAGCTTTACCTGCTTTTTGTTTTTCAAGTAATTTACGTTTACGGCTTATGTCACCGCCATAACATTTAGCTAAAACGTTTTTACCCATTGATTTAATATTTGTACGCGCTACAATTTTTTGTCCTATTGCAGCCTGTACAGGTACTTCAAATTGCTGTCTTGGAATTAACGTTTTAAGTTTTTCAACTAATGCTTTACCACGTTCATATGCAAAATCTCTATGAACTATGAAGCTTAGCGCATCCACTTTATCACCATTTAATAAAATATCCATCTTGACTAAATTACTTTCTTTATTTTCGATGAATTCATAATCAAATGATGCATATCCTTTAGTATTAGATTTAAGTTGATCGAAGAAATCAAATACAACTTCAGCTAAAGGTAATTCATAAACAATATTTACACGAATATCATCTAAATAGTCCATATTTATAAATTGTCCACGTTTACGTTGACATAATTCCATTACTGCACCGACATAGTCATTTGGAACCATCATAGTTGCACGAACATATGGCTCAAATATTTTATCAATTTTATCACGATCTGGCATTTGTGCTGGGTTATCAACCGTCACTTCTGAACCGTCCCTTAAAACACATTGATAAATTACAGATGGTGCAGTTGCAATTAATTCAATACCAAATTCTCTTTCAATTCTTTCTTGAATTATTTCCATGTGTAACATACCTAAGAAACCAGTTCTATAACCAAAACCTAATGCTTGTGACGATTCAGGCTCAAATTCTAATGATGCATCATTCAATTGTAATTTTTCTAATGCTTCTCTTAAATCATTATAATTTTTGTTATCTATTGGGAACAGTCCGCAATATACCATTGGATTCATTTTCTTATAACCTTGCAATGGTTCTGATGCAGGTCTACTAGCTAATGTGATGGTGTCACCAACCCTAGAATCATCAACATTTTTAATACTTGCAATAATATAACCAACATCACCAACTGTTAATTCATCAACTGGAAGCTGCTTAGGTGTATTAATTCCAACTTCTGTTACTTCGAACTCTTTACCAGTGGCCATCATTCGAATTTTATCTCCGGCTTTAACAACACCGTCCACAATTCTTATCGATGAAATTACCCCTCTATATGGATCATACTCAGAATCAAATATTAACGCTTTTAGTGGTGCTTCTGGGTCACCATCTGGAGCTGGCACAACTTCAACTATTTTCTCTAGTATCTCTTCAATTCCAATGTTAGATTTAGCACTTGCTAAAACAACATCGTCTTGGTCTAAACCTATCATATCTTCAATTTCTTGTTTCACGCGTTCAGGTTCTGCAGCAGGTAAATCAATTTTGTTAATAACAGGCAATAACTCTAACTCATTATCTAATGCTAAATAAACATTTGCTAATGTTTGTGCTTCGATACCTTGAGCCGCATCTACTACTAAAATCGCGCCCTCACAAGCTGCCAAAGAACGTGACACTTCATATGTAAAATCGACGTGTCCAGGCGTATCGATTAAATGGAATGTATAAGTATTTCCATCTTTAGCTTCGTACTTTAAACGTACTGCGTTTAATTTGATTGTAATACCACGTTCTCTTTCTAAATCCATTGAATCTAGTAACTGATCTTGCATATCTCTTGTTTCAACTGATTTGGTATTTTCTAAAATTCTATCAGCCAATGTAGATTTTCCGTGGTCAATATGTGCTATAATCGAGAAATTCCTTATATTCTCTCTTCTTTTTAAGCGTTGCTCATTATCCATTTTATCCTTCTCACTTTCATAAAATAAACCCGTATTATCTTTCGCATCTTTGATATAATAACGTTTTTAATAGGTAAATGCAAACGCCATAATCTTGGATGAACTTTGAAATTATAACAATCTTTATTTAAATACATACTTGCGATATGTTAATATGTTAATTACGTACTTATAATTATAAAACGTATTGATTGTGTTTCCAACACAATTTATTAAATCTGCAAAATTTTAAGCTAACCCCATCAAATAAATGATTGCACAACGGTTAGACTTTTGTTAAAATATTTCTTGTTGTAATCAAATAAAATTTTGATAAGATGAACTCACTTTTAGGAGGTGACAGAAATGGCAAATATCAAATCTGCAATTAAACGTGTAAAAACAACTGAAAAAGCTGAAGCACGCAACATTTCACAAAAGAGTGCAATGCGTACAGCAGTTAAAAACGCTAAAACAGCTGTTTCAAATAACGCTGATAATAAAAATGAATTAGTAAGCTTAGCAGTTAAGTTAGTAGACAAAGCTGCTCAAAGTAATTTAATACATTCAAACAAAGCTGACCGTATTAAATCACAATTAATGACTGCAAATAAATAATCTTTTTAAATAAAAGTTCAAGCGCATGCTTGAACTTTTATTTTTTATAAAGATAGAATGAATAATTCCAGTATTAACTGTTTATCCATATATGATGATTTAAGTTTATAATCAGTTTCCGCACAAGCATCTATAATATTCAATAATTCATCAAGTTGATAATGTCTTACTTGTCCTAACGCTAATTTTACTCTGTATGGATGTACTCCTATTGTTTTAGCAATTTGCTGTCCACTATATCCTTTTTGACTCAGAATCTTACATTGATAAAATAATCGGTAATTACTTGTAATTAGTGCAAGTAATTTAATTGGTTCTTCTTTCATAGTTATTAAATCTTTTACTAAATGAATTGCTTGTTCTTTCTTTCTTTTCTGAATGTATTCAGTCAGTAAAAATACATTTTGCTCTAAACTTCTATTAATAATTTGGTTAACATCCTGCTTATTAATTGTTGGTCTATCGCCTAAAAATAAAATCAACTTTTCTATCTCTTGTGAGACAATATTAAAGTTAATACCTGTCAACTCAATAAATAAATCTAATGCATCTCTTTTGATATCTTTGAAATTCTCATTTAATTTACTTTGAATCCATTTTTTTATTTCTTCTTCAGACATTTGCTCTATTTTTTTAAGCCTTGCATGCTTTTTTAGAGTTTTAGTTAACTTTTTTCTTTCATCAAGTTTATTTTGATATATCTCAAAGACAATCAAATTTTCGCCATCATATTTTTCAATAAATTCTATTAATTGATCTACATTATGAGCCATATCTTTTGGCGCTTTTTCACCTGTAAATATATATGCATTTTTAACCAAAATTGCTTTTTTATCTGAAAAGAAAGGCAATGTTAATGTTTCTTCAACAATTGGTGCAATCTCTGTTTCGTATAAATTATATTTCACAAAGTTAAAGTCATCTCTATCACTTTTCAAAAATTGTGATATGATTTCTGCACTTTGTTTTTCAACCAATTCAGGCACATCTCCATAAATAGCTACAATATTGTCGCTCATTCATTACACCCTTTCATTCGTTTGACACATCAATAGATTATATCATGTTTCTGTATCTATAAACCACTTGCATTTCCATAAGAGCTTGAATCAACTTTTAAATTATCATCTAAGTCAATTGTAACTTGACCGTTTTGTTGACTATTGTAAATGCGACTGCGAATCCTTTGCAATCGTTTAACAACTTCTATATTAGGAAGATGATACATATTGTTCTTCCCAGAAGAAATCAAACTTATTTTAGGCTTAATCATCTCTATAAATTCTTTAGAACTACTTGTCTTGCTCCCATGATGTCCTACTTTTAAAATATCAATCTCCGGCAAGTTATATTTTTTTAGTAGTAAAGATTCATTATTTTTACTAGCATCGCCCATTAATAAAACTTTTTTATTTTGATATGTAATCATAGTAATAATCGAATACTCATTTTTATCTCGGCTATTTGGAATAAAACTATCAAAAAATAGAAAACTACTATCTCCAAGTTTAAAACTACTAACTTGTCTTACATCCATAAGTTTAATGTTGTACTTATGGCTTAATTTCGATAATAACATCAATGTATTACTACTATATCCCTTATTGTATATCACTATATGTTTAATTTTAATATGACTAATAATATATTCCACTTCACCAATATGGTCATTGTGTGGATGTGTTAAAATTAGATACTCTAATTCATTTATCCCTCTTTCATTTAGCGTTGGTAAAATATGATATTTAGAAATTGAATAACTAGGTTGTTTAGTATCATCAATCACTTTCCCACCTGTATCAATCAAGACATTTTGGTTCTTACCGCCTTCATATAAAATACTGTCTCCCTGCCCCACATTTAACATTGTAATTTTGTGATGTGAATTTGTTGGAAACGTTATTAATAATGTCAGAATAATTATAGTCCAAAACGTAACCAATATATATTTACGTTTAGCCAATAACCAAAATATGTAATAAACAGAAATTATAAATACTATAAATATCCAATCATTAAACTTGGGAACAGAAAAATGTGATTGCTTGATTCTTGTGAATAGGTCTAGTAACCAGTCATGAAAATTAAAACTTAGGTCAACCAAGTAATTTAGCGGCGTTAATCCCACAATAAAATGACTTGTAATAAAGAATAAAATAGATAGCGGAAACAATATAATCGAATAGTACGGTACAAAAATCAAATTAGATAAAAATCCCACCCATTGAAGTTGATGAAAGCTTGGAATGGCAACGATAAATGAAGCTAATTGTGCAATAAACGTAATTATGAATAATGATTGTAACTTTGACAATTGCTGTAAAAAAGGAAAAAGTAGCATAATAAAAAATGAAATGATGAATGAAAATTGAAATCCAATATCATAAACAACTAGTGGATTTAAAATAAACATAATTATAAATGCAAATGCTAATAGCTGAATACCCTTTATTTTAATTTGCTTAGTAATAACCAGTACAAGAGTTGTCATTATTATAGCTCTTACAGCACTAGGTGCATAATTTGTGTATTGAGCAAATAAAGCTAATACAATGATTGTAATTCCTTTAATGACAAATAAAGGTAAATTTAATCGTTTTAAAGGTTGGTAAATTAAAAATACAATTGCAGCTATATGCGAGCCACTAACTGCCAGCAAATGATATATACCTATCTCTTTAACACGTTCCTTAAATTGCTCATTAACTTCTTTTACGTCACCAGTAATCAATGCCATAATACGATCCGGAAACTTAATACCCGAATCATAAATTCGATTCATTATAAACTGTTTATGTTTCTCAATTAAATTAGACCGGTTCGATTCTAGGCAGCTTTGTACAACTATACTTTGTAATTTAAGAGTTACAAACTTATTGTCATTAACTTTGAATTGTCCTTTAACAATACAATTACGACTTTCAATTTTCTTTAAATCAAAATTCTTTTTATCTGTTAAAAAGAAAGGATATATTTCATTTTTTAAACTCAACCTACCTTTATATGTGTCACTACCTTGACGTTGAATTTGGATTACTTGAGCACGCTCATTAAACTGAGAATTACGTTCAATATAATTGATATAATTAAATATTGCTTGTTGTGAATAATGTAAATACCATGCGGAGAAAATGATTAAAAAGAGAGAAATAGGGGCATAAACGATTTTATTTTTACGATAAGTAATATACAAAAGTAAAATGAAAAGAAATGTAGAGAGCACTTTGCTAGAATTCCAAAGCACTCCTACAATCATTGATAACGCGACAAACAGCAAAACATTAACCTTTAGTCAGATATTTAGCAACATATTCTGGTGAAAATGGAATTTTTTTAAATTCAATACCAGATTGTTTGAGTAATTTAGTTGCATATTCATGGTTATGATAATCTTCTGCATAGTAGATACGCTTTATACCTGCTTGAATAATTGACTTTGTACAATTTAGGCATGGAAAATGAGTAACATAGATTGTTGCACCTTCAGTAGATACACCTTGTTTTGCACATTGTAATAAAGCATTCATTTCTGCATGTATCGTTCTGATACAATGTCCATCTTCAATTAAACATCCTTCATCTATACAATGCACCTCGCCAGCTACAGAGCCATTATAACCACCAGCAATAATACGATTATCCTTAACAATCGTTGCACCTACAGATAATCTTTGACAAGTTGAACGTAATGCTAGCAAATGACTTTGTGCCATAAAATATTCTTCCCATTTGATTCTTTCCAAGATGTTCACCTTCCATACTTAAAATTTAGTAACATTTTCTAATAATATAAGATTAATCACAAAAAATAAAATTTGCAATTAAAATAATCCATTATGTCGTGAAATAAGATTTCAGTTTATCAAAAGTTTTACTTCCAAAACCTTTTACTTTTTTCAAATCGTCAATTTCTTGAAATGCACCTTGTTGGTTGCGATATTCAACAATTGCATTAGCTTTAGCTTGCCCAACTCCAGGAACAGACATCAATTCTGATACAGATGCCGTATTTAAATTTACTTTAGTATTATTTGTGTTCCCATTTTTTTCGTGCACACTGTTTACTTCAATTTGTGGTTCAACATTCTTTTGTCCTTTATGAGGTATGAAAATCATTTTTTGATCTGTTAATTTTTCAGACAAATTAATTTGACTTACATCTGCATCCTCCAATAATTGTGCTTTATCAAGTAAATCAACTACTCTATCCTTAGATGTCATTTTATAAACATTAGGATGTTTAACAGCACCTTTTACATCGACATATACAGGACCCTTATTTTTGGAATTATCTCCATCTTTGACCTGGACATCTTCTACTTTGGACAAACTACTATTTTCACTAGTGCTTTGTTTCAGAGCAGTATCTTTATTTTCAAAATTTCTTGAAGTATAATCATCTTGTCTCCAGAATATAAAACCAATTAATACCATAATTAAAACAACAGCACTTAGAATATATAACTTCCATTGAGTTAAAAAATCTTTATAGCGTAATAAAAATTGATACAATAAAACCACTCCTCAACTTTATACACGTCTGAGCGAGTGGTTTTACTTTTATTTTTTCGCAATGAAAAACAATCTTTCTGCATCTTCATTATGTTCATCTATATTAAAATCAGTAAATGTTTCAACATGTTTAAAACCAACTTGAGCTAACCAAGACAAATATGTCTTTTCATCAAATGTTCTCTGAAAATGAGACTCATCAAATCTTGAATATGTTTCATCTTCATGTCGAATGAAAAATGTCATATCATGATAAACACTTAAAGGTAAATCTCCTTGCACAGCATCCCATGCTAAAAAAATGTCCCCTTTATCATCAATATAACTTTGATTATTAAACAAAGTCATCATTTTATAAACAGTATGTACATCAAAAATAAATACACCTGAATCAGTCAGATGATGATAAACATTGATGAATGTTTCAATCACTGCAGTTTCATCTTGCAAATAATTTAGAGAGTCACAAAAAATAGTGATGATATCAAATTGTTGTTGCAAATCAAAAGATGTCATATCTCCTTCAAGCCAATTTACATTTGCTGATTTTTGAGCTGCAACAGTCAACATATCAACACTTAAATCCATACCAGTAACATTACCTAAAGCTTCTAATTGAACTGTTAAACTACCAGTACCGCATCCAATATCTAAAATATTTGATTCATCTTTGCAGTGATTTTTTACAATTTCAAACCATTTTTCATATGGTTGATCTTGAGTCAATTGATCGTACACTAGGCTCATTTCTGCATATTGCGACATAATTAATACGCAACCTGACTATATGATTCTAATGGTGCATCTTGATATAACTTTTCAATATTATAATAATTTCTTTCGTCTTTATGGAAAACATGTACCACAACATCAGCTAAGTCAATTAATATCCAACGCGCTTCATTGTATCCTTCCATACGTTTTACTTCTATATTTTGTTCATTGGCTACTTCTTTCACCGCTCTAGCAATCGCTTGAACTTGTCGTTCATTATTTCCGTGCGTTACAACAAAATAATCTGTCATATCGCTGATACCTTTCATTTCTAAAGAAATCGTATCTTCGCCTTTTTTATTGTCAATTGCATCCACAGCAATTGCTAATAATTCTTGTGAATTCATTTAATCATCCTTTATTCTTTCGTCACTATAGTTATAATAATTTAAACAGTCAATCGTCTTATTATATACCGTAATATCTTTCTGTATTAAAAATAGTACTGTGCGTTTAGAAATTTCATAAATTGTCTTATCTAAACTACCTTGATTGTATGCCATATCTCGAATATCATCAACTCCTGGGATTGTTCTTCCAGGTTCGATGTAATCTGCAATAAAAATCAGTTTTTCAGTTTTTGTCATTTGTTGACGTCCAGTAGTATGGTATTTGATAGCCATTAATACTTCCTCATCATTGATACCATATTCATGTTCCATGATTGCTGCACACACAGGGCCATGCAATATTTCACTACCATAACTCAGTAGATCATTACCTAATTCGTATTGTCGAACAATTTGATACATTTTACCTAAATCATCATATTTACAGAAATCATGTAATACACCTGCTAATTCTACTTTACTAGTGTCTCCATCATAAATTTCTGCCAATTTAATCGCTGTTTCTGCAACTCTTAAAGAATGATTATAACGTTTCTCTGGCAGTTTCTCTTTTGCAAGCCGTTTTGCTTTTTCAATGTTCATATAATCCTTCCCCCTTAATATAGTTTTCAACGGATTTAGGAACAAGAACTTGGATAGATTTCCCTTCACTAACTCTTTGTCGAATCATTGTCGAACTTATATCTACCCTAGGTATCTGAATTGCAATCATAGCATTTTCAACATTTTGACTATTTTTGTCTCGATTTACAACTACAAAAGTAACCATTTCTTTTAAGTATTCAATTTGATACCATTTCTCTAGTTGGTTATACTGATCCGTCCCAATAACAAAGTACAACTCACTGTCTTTGTGTTGCTCCTTGAATGCCTTGATCGTGTCATAGGTATAACTTTGACCACCACGTTTAATTTCATCGTCACAAATATCTCCAAAACCAAGCTCGTCGATAATCATCTGTATCATTGTTAATCTGTGCTGAACGTCTATAAAATCATGGTGCTTTTTCAATGGAGACATAAAACTAGGTAAAAAATAAAATTCATCTGGCTGTAATTCATGAAATACTTCGCTAGCTACTATCATATGTGCAGTATGGATAGGGTTAAACTGACCGCCGTAAAGTACTATCTTTTTCATTATTATGGCAATTCAATTTCTTTATTATCTTTAGATTCTCTATAAATCACTATCATAGATCCAATCACTTGCACTAATTCACTATGAGTAGCTTCGCTTAATGTTTCAGCTAATTCTTTTTTATCATCAAAGTTATTTTGTAGTACATGTACTTTAATCAATTCTCTGTTTTCTAACGTATCATCTATTTGTTTAATCATATTTTCGTTGATACCGCCTTTTCCAATTTGAAAAATCGGATCAATATTGTGTGCTAAACTTCTTAAGTATCTTTTTTGTTTGCCAGTAAGCATATGTTATTCTCCTTTTAATTGTTGTAAAACTGCTGTTTTCATAGAATTAATATCAGCATCTTTATTAGTCCAAATTTTAAAGCTTTCCGCACCCTGGTAAACAAACATATCTAAGCCATTATAAATATGGTTTCCCTTGCGCTCTGCTTCCTCTAAAATAGGTGTTTTATACGGTATATAAACAATATCACTCATTAAAGTATTGGGAGAAAGATGCTTTAAATTAATAATACTTTCGTTATTTCCAGCCATACCCGCTGGTGTTGTATTAATAACGATATCGAATTCAGCTAAATACTTTTCAGCATCTGCTAATGAAATTTGGTTTATATTTAAATTCCAAGATTCAAAACGAGCCATCGTTCTATTCGCAACAGTTAATTTGGGCTTTACAAATTTTGCTAATTCATAAGCAATACCTTTACTTGCACCACCTGCGCCCAAAATTAAAATGTATGCATTTTCTAAATCTGGATAAACGCTGTGCAATCCTTTAACATAACCAATACCATCTGTATTATACCCTATCCACTTGCCATCTTTTATCAAAACAGTGTTAACTGCACCTGCATTAATCGCTTGTTCATCAACATAATCTAAATACGGTATGATACGTTCTTTATGAGGAATTGTGATATTAAAGCCTTCTAATTCTTTTTTCGAAATAATTTCTTTAATTAAATGAAAATCTTCAATTGGAATATTTAAAGCTTCATAAGTATCATCTAATCCTAAAGAATTAAAATTTGCTCTATGCATAACGGGCGACAAGGAATGTGAAATAGGATTTCCTATAACTGCAAATTTCATTTTTTTAATCACCTTATAAAATAGAATTTCTTAATACAACATCAACATTTTTAGGAACACGAACGATTACTTTAGCCCCTGGTCCTATAGTTATAAAGCCTAGACCAGAGATCATAACATCGCGTTTCTCTTTGCCTGTTTCAAGTCTAACAGCCTTTACCTCATTAAGATCAAAATTTTGTGGATTTCCAGGTGGCGTTAATAAATCGCCAAGTTGATTACGCCATAAATCATTAGCCTTCTCCGTTTTAGTACGATGTATATTCAAGTCATTAGAAAAGAAACAAACTAACGGACGTTTACCACCTGATACATAATCTATGCGCGCTAGACCGCCGAAGAATAATGTCTGCGCCTCATTTAATTGATATACGCGTTGTTTTATTTCTTTCTTAGGCATAATAATTTTCAATTCTTTTTCACTAACTAAATGCGTCATTTGGTGATCTTGAATAATACCTGGTGTATCATACATAAATGATGTTTCATCTAAAGGAATATCTATCATATCTAAAGTTGTTCCAGGGAATCTTGAAGTTGTTACTACATCTTTTTCACCAACACTAGCTTCAATCAGTTTATTAATCAATGTAGATTTCCCAACATTCGTTGTCCCTACAATATACACATCTTCATTTTCTCGAATATTCGCAATTGATGATAATAAGTCGTCTATGCCCCAGCCTTTTTCAGCTGAAATTAATACGACATCGTCAGCTTCCAAACCATATTTTCTTGCTGTTCGTTTTAACCATTCTTTAACTCGACGTTTATTAATTTGTTTCGGCAATAAATCCAATTTATTTGCTGCTAAAATGATTTTTTTGTTTCCGACAATACGTTTAACTGCATTAATAAATGATCCTTCAAAGTCAAATACATCCACGACATTGACGACAATACCCTTTTTATCCGCAAGTCCTGATAATAATTTTAAAAAGTCTTCACTTTCTAATCCTACATCTTGAACTTCGTTATAATTTTTCAAGCGGAAACAACGTCTGCAAATCACGTCATCACGAAACATATTATGCTCTGGTACAAAACCAGGTTTATTTTTATCTTCAGATTGAAGTGGCGCACCACAACCGATACATTTTAAAATGTCAGACAATCAATTTTCCTCCCATGTGATATAACCTTTTTTACTGAAATGACGTAATAATCGTCTTTCAATTAATCTATTAAACTTAGTAATAAAGCCATCAGTTCGTTTAACTGGAACAACCATAATTGTATATAGACCTCGACGATTACCACCAAATACATCAGTAAGCATTTGGTCACCTATAACAACAGTTTGATCTGGTCTGATATTCATCTTAGTTATTGCTTTATCAAACGCTTTCCCCATTGGCTTTCTCGCTTTAAAAATAAAATCGATGTCTAAATGCTGACTAAAACTAGCAACACGAGACTCATTATTATTAGACACGATTGTAATAGTGATTCCTTTTTCATTAGCTTCCTTAAACCATGCTTTAACACGTTCTGTAGGTTCTTTAACATCCCAACCTACTAGCGTATTATCTAAATCTGTAATAATACCTTTAACGCCTTTGTCCACTAACTTGTCTAAATCAATTTGAAATATTGATTGAACATATGAATTCGGCATAAAAAACTTGCGAACTAAACCCATTTAACTCACCTTTACCTTTTTATAATTGAGACACTAATGCTTCAACAGTTTGACTTGATGATACAGCTGCTTTTTCTAAAAATGCTTCGAAGCTCATTTCCGCTTCTCCATTTGCTAAGTCTGAAACTGCACGAACTACAACAAATGGTACATTAAATTGATAACATGTTTGTGCAATTGCAGTTGCTTCCATTTCAACCGCCATCGCATTTGGAAATGCTTTTTTAATTTTTTGGCGTTGTTCAACACTACCGATAAAGCTATCACCACTTACAATTAAGCCTACTTTAGCTGTTAATTGTTGTTGTTGTACAACTTGAGATACTTTTTCTATTAAAGGTTTACTTGATTGAAATGCTACCGGCATCTGTGGTATTTGTCCATATTCATAACCAAATGCTGTTGCGTCTGCATCATGATATTTTACATCATCACTTATAAGAACGTCACCTACATTTAAACTTTCATCTAAAGCTCCAGCAGAACCTGTATTAATAATGACGTCCGGTTTAAACTTATTAATTAATAATGTCGTAGAAATTGCAGCATTAACTTTTCCAATGCCACTTTGGGTAATCACTACTTCTCTATCTTTTAAAATGCCAGTATAAAATTTAACATGTGCAACTGAAATTTCGCTTAATTGTGTTAATTTATTTTTTAATATTGTTACTTCTTCTTCCATGGCACCAATTATACCAATCATCTTTTGATTCACCTCTTTTAAAAAATCCTAGCATTTGTTATTTTATCACATTTTAATCACTACAACGACAAGTATCATGATTTTCATTACTGTATAAAACTTTTGCTTTATTTTTATAAAAAGCTCTTTCAATAACTTGGTATCATAAATAATTATTTTTGAACTCATAACAGTGAATTCGATGCTTCTAATTTGTCTATTTTTCAAAAACTAATCATATCAATTACATCAACCAATCGTGTCAAGAAACTTTATTAAATAACAGGAAAATGATATGTTTAAAATAATAATGATGAAATAAGAGGATTTTACAATGGCTGAAAATAATCAAAATAGTCTCGTAACAAAGATAGCTACATACGGCAGTTTTATTGCAATTGCGTCGTTTGTCATTTTATTTATAAGTATATTTTTAAAGTTTTCATTTAATATCGAGTTTACAGCAACAATTATGAACATATGTCGCTACACTCTAATTCTAGGATTTATACTTATGTCCTTACCTGATGTTGTTGATAAAAACATCAAGAAAATTATATTCGATGCATTTATTATCATCGTCTTTATCTTCTTTTTACTATAGTAGTTTTATTTTGTAATTACACAGTTAATCATATTTGTTTCGTATCGAATTCCTTTGTGCATTAAAGATAATTCTAATAGAAAACAGCAGTAAGACTTTTCTAAGTGTTAGCATCCTTACTGCTGTTTTTATTTGTAACAACATAATGACAGGTACTTTATATTTCACTGTCAAAGATTATTAATGATTAACTTAATTAAATTATGATTTGAATAAATAGATATCTAAATGCAATTTGTCACTATTGATAGTTTTATTATCAGCATACATTTTTAATACCTCACGACCATACTCACCATTTAAATTATAAAAATCATATTCTACATTTTGTTCATCATCATTATAATATTTAACATACCCTTTAACAATGTCGCCACCTTGTTCGTACAACTTATACTTCTCATTCAAATAATTTCTTAATTGAACCTCTAATTCTTGAATAGTAACAATTTTCTTTTTCGTTTTTACTGCAGTTAGTTCTATTTCTGTTTGATGTCCGTCAATCCATAAATTACAAGGTATATTCTTATAATCATCGTATTTATTATTGTCACTTAAAGTAACACCACCATAACTACATTGCGTTTTATTGGTTGCTCCCCCATGACATCCGTATCCATAATTTCCAGCAAATATATCGATATCCTTATTTATAAATTTCTTTGAAAGTGCCTCATTTTCAAATTCAACTTTAAAATCCTTTTTCCAATCATCATTTACGAACATGTCATGAAATAACAAATCATGCTTCAACAGTCTATCGTTTGTGTTTTTATTTTCAAGCTGAGTTGGATTGATGAATGACATCTTAGCATTACTTAGACGCTTTGAATCAAACTTACTTTTATGATGTAAGTCTGAATATTCGATTGCACTCGCTGAATTTGTAAAAATTCCTTCTAACAATAATATTAAAATAAATCCTGTTAAATATTTAACTTCAAACTCCCCCAAAACAATTATTAATTTACATTTGAGAGCGAGACATAAATGATAAAGAACCGCTTATGGTTTATTATGTAGTGGTTCTTGAGCCTACAATTTTGATTATGTATCACGCTCATAATACTTTTCAATTTGAAATACTCTGTTCGCAATTATTAGTTGAGTTATATCAACCAATACAGTGTATACCTAAAAATTCCAAACCGTTTAACAGTATATAAGAAAAAATGATAATCATTTCTTTTATTTTTATTAAATTTCATAATGATTCATATAATATTCTCATTAAAACATCACAATACTGATACACAACAAAAAGAGCAGTACATTTGTCATGCACCACTCTCAACAAATATATTTTTTCAATGAAGCAATTACGCGATCTTACAAATACTATAAGTATAGCTGATCACATATTATATTTATTTTATAATCGAATTTAGAAATTCATCACTTATCTCATAAATTGTTGGTCTACTTTTAATTTTAACTAAGTAGTTATCATATTTTTTAATTGTATTATTAATTTTTACTCTTCCTACTCCCAATATGTTTTCTAAATCAATTAATGTTAATCTATTTCTTTTATTTCCAAACAATTTATCCATTGAAAGGAGATACAAAAATTCATAATCTATCTGTTTATAATGACTAGTTAAATAAAGCGTTAATTTTTCAGTCGCATCCATTTTTGGTATTAACTCATCAAGTATTCTTTCTTGTCCTGCTATCAATAGCTCAAGCATTGTGTCAATAAATTCCGTCAAATCACCACAATTCAAATGATTTGAAGCAGTCATAAACGCCTTGTAATATTTCGATTTATTTCTATTTATAACATATGAAAATGTCAAAGCAGTATAATTATCATAATAATCACTCAAGAGCTTGGCAATTATAAATCTTCCAACTCTACCATTGCCATCATAAAAAGGATGTATATATTCAAACAGATAATGACTAGCCATGATTTTGAACGGCTGAGGCGCATCAAAATATTTTAAAAATGTTAGCATTTCACCTATAAATTCAACAATTTTGGTTTCAGGTTGTAACCCAACATGTATATATTTATTCGTTGACCCATCATGCACACCGACAAAATTTTTACGAAATAGCTCTCCATCTAACTTATCTTGTTCGTTAATTTCATTTGAAACTAATTTATCATAAATCGCTCTAATGTCTCTTACATTATCAACTTTAATTTTTTTATTAAGTTCTATCTCTTTATATTGATCCACGAGGCCTCTGAACTTAAGAAATTCTGATGCTTGGTTATTTAACGCATGTGCAATCTCTTGTTTAGTACTAAATACATTTTCAATTTCATTAGTACTTTGTAATTCATCGATTAATAAATCATTAAAATATTGTTCTCTAGCTGCATATGGTAAAGAATTAAGTGCTCTATCAATTTTTCTACTATTAATTGATATTAATTCTTGTTTTTTTGATAGATTTTTAGTCACCATAAAGAATAGAGGATATTCCAAATCATTAACTTTTTTTCCATTTTCCATAGGTATGATATTAATATTAGTATTGAAAGAAGCTAAAGAATTAAATCTTTTAATATACTCTTCCTTCATTTTACTTTCATTGTGTTCATGAAAAATACTTTTTAAAGTTCTGTAACCCATTTGCAGCCTCCTCTACTCATTTAAAATGTATTTTTTGTCCAATAAATCAATTTTCATTAGATTAGCTAAATATTATCACTTTTTTTCTTTAAAAACTATATAAATAACTATTTTCTCAATCAATAGAAAAAGATTTTTCATCACAACAAAAAGAGCAGTACATTTGTCATGCACCACTCTCCCTTAAAATATATCTAATTATGCTTTATAAATGAATCACCGGAAATCAAAATATATCTTGCCTAATACTAACAACATTTACAGTGATGCTATTAGTCGAAATGTCTTTTAAAATAACTGAAGTACTTCTTTGAATGAGAATATACCTGTCAATATTGTAACAAGTACTGCAACGATACCAAAGATGAACATCCAATTTGGGTGTTTATAATCACCAACAATTGATTTCTTTTTACTTGCAATCAAAATTGCACCTAACGTAATAGGTAAAATCCATCCATTTATCGCGCCTGCTATAATTAAAAGGCTGATTGGTTTTCCAATAAATAAGAAAATCATTGTTGAAATAACGATAAACACAATCACAATTAAATTACTTCTTTCGTTAAGTGATTTATGAAGTGTTTTTAAAAATGTTGCGCTTGTGTATGCTGAGCCAATTACTGATGACATAGCTGCAGCAAATAACACAATACCAAAAATATTCTTTCCAATTGGTCCAATTGCGTGTTCAAAAACTGACGCTGGTGGATTTTCAGAACTTAGTGTCACACCTGTTACAACAACTCCTAATACCGCTAGGAATAGTAACGTTCTCATAATACCTGTAGTTAAAATACCAGCAATTGCTGATTGATTTACAAATGGTAAATATTGCTTACCTTTAATGCCAGAGTCTAATATACGATGTGCACCTGCAAAGGTAATATAACCACCTACAGTTCCACCAACTAACGTAATGATGGGCAAGACTAATTTCATTGGATGTTCTGGCGCAAATGTATGCACAAAAGCATCACCATAAGGTGGATTAGAAACAAACATCACATATGCCACAACTAAAATCATCACAATACCAAGAATCATTGAAACAACGTCCATAATTTTTTGGCCACTTTTACTTACAAAGATTAATATTGCAAAGATTGCAGTAATAGCTGCGCCCCATTTTACATCTAATCCAAAAATTGCATTTAAACCTAAACCGGCACCAGCAATATTACCAATATTAAAAGCTAGACCACCAAATGCAATCAATATTGAGATAACAGTACCAAGCCCAGGAACAACTTTATTTGATATTTCTTGACCTCTTAAACCAGTTACAACTAATATGCGCCATATATTAATTTGTGCACCAATGTCAATGATGATAGACAGTAATATGGCAAATGCGAAACTTGCAAAAAATTGTGATGTAAATACTGCTGTTTGCGTTAAAAATGCTGGCCCAATTGCAGAAGTTGCCATCAAAAATACAGAACCTAATAATAACCTTTTATGATTTTTTGTGAATTCAAAGTCACTTTCTTTTTTAAGCTTTAAATTTCTCCCCATTTTTTTAGCCCCCTATAAGGATTGAATATCAATGCCTTCTTTCATTAAAATTTCTCTAATTTTCGAAACAAATAATAATGCATGTTCTCCATCACCATGCACACAAATTGTATCTGCTTGTAACGTTACTTCCTTATTGTTTTTTGAAATAACTTTATTTTCCTTCACCATCTTTAAAACCTGCTTAAGTGCTTCGTCAGTATCAGTAATCACAGCATCACTTTCTTTTCTACTAACGAGCTGCCCATCATCTTCGTATCGTCTATCAGCAAACACTTCAGAAGCTGTAATTAATCCGACATTCTTTGCTTCTGAAATTAGATATGAATTTGCTAATCCTACTAACACTAGTGATGGATCAAAGTCATAAACAGCTTGTGCTATAACGTTTGCTATTTCTCTGTCTTTTGCACCCATCTGATACAATGCACCATGCGGTTTAACATGATTAATTTTAACTTGATGAATGCGACAAAACCCTTGTAATGCACCTAATTGATAAATCATCAAATTATAAATCTCGTCGTTAGAGATATCTATATTTCGTCTGCCAAAGCCTTTCAAATCAGGTAAACCAGGATGTGCACCTACTGCAACATTATGTGCTTTGGCAAGTTTT
The DNA here is from genome assembly GCF_016743875.1 of Staphylococcus sp. T93. Lineage (NCBI taxonomy): Bacteria > Bacillati > Bacillota > Bacilli > Caryophanales > Staphylococcaceae > Staphylococcus > Staphylococcus sp. T93. The sequence continues at coordinate 1,080,921 of NZ_CP068247.1, forward strand.
ACCGTTTCATTCATTACATTTTCATCACCAGCGTGAAAACCACAAGCAACATTCGCACTTGTAATTAACGGAATAATTTGATGATCACCACCAAAGGAATAATTTCCAAATGCTTCGCCTAAATCACAATTCAAATCAACTCGCATTATAATTCCACCCCTTTAACAATTTGATGTTTTTCTAAAAATTTAATATCAACATCTTTTGCATCTCCATCACGATATAGTGGATAATTTAAAACTGCATATAAAAAATCGGCAGTTGTAGAAAATCCATCTATCACCATTTCATCTAAGGTGACTTTCAACTTATCAATTGCTGAAGCTCTATCATGAGATTTTACAATTACTTTAGCTACTAAAGAATCATAATATGGTGAAACTTGATAACCGTGATATAGTAAAGAATCGACTCGCACATTAAAGCCTTGAGGTAAATGTAACGCTGTCACTTTACCTGGTGTTGGTTGAAATTTCTTTTCAGGATTTTCGGCATTTATTCTCGCTTCTATCACATGACCATTAAATTGAATATCGCTTTGTGAAAAAGGTAAATGATTATGTTCCAATAAATACAGTTGTGCTGCAACCAAATCACGTTCTGCTCGCATCTCTGTAACAGTATGTTCAACTTGTATTCGAGCATTCATTTCAATAAAGTAATGTGCGGTATCAGTTACTAAAAATTCAATCGTACCTGCACTTCTATAATTTGCTGCACGTGCAACTTTAACAGCATCGTTACATATTTGTTGTCGTCTTTCTTCAGTTAATGCTGCACAAGGAGATTCTTCGATTAATTTTTGATTTTTACGTTGTACAGAACAATCACGTTCCCCTAAATGTACATAATTATCCTGCCCATCTCCCATAACTTGAACTTCAACATGTTTTGCAACAGGTATAAAAGCCTCAACATAAACACGATCATCATCAAAGTATTTTTTTCCTTCACTTTTAGCTTCTTTAAATGCCTTTTCTAAATCTTCAGCTTTCTTTACAATACGTATACCTTTACCACCACCGCCACTGGCAGCTTTGATAACAACTGGATAACCGATGTCTTTGGCAAGATTCTCAATTTCAGACACATGATTCACAGCACCATTTGATCCTGGAATCACAGGAACACCTGCATGATGAACTGTTTGTCTTGCTGTTATTTTATCCCCCATCATTTCCATCGTTTTTTTAGTAGGCCCTATAAACGCTATGCCTTGTTCCTCAACGGTTTGAGCAAATTTTGTTGATTCTGATAAAAAGCCATATCCTGGGTGAATTGCATTAGCACCAGTGATTTGTGCAGCAGATATGATGCGGTCAATATTTAAATAACTATCTAAAGCATTAGCTTCCCCAATACATATAGCTTGATCTGCTAAATGTACATGCAAGCTTTGCTCGTCCCCTTTTGCATAAACTGCTACAGTTTCAATCCCATATTCTCTGCAAGCTCTTATAATCCTTACAGCAATTTCACCTCTGTTCGCAATTAAACAACGAAGCATTTACTTACCCCCTTTACTTAATACGTACCAAAACTTGGTCGTATTCAACATTTGTGCCATGATCAGCTACTATTTCAGTAATTTCTCCAGCAACATCTGTTGTTACCTCGTTTAATACTTTCATCGCTTCAACATATCCTATAATATCTCCCTTGTTAACTTTGTCACCGACATTCACAATTGGTTCAGTTAATTCTTTACTATCTTGTAAAAAGAATGTACCTATCATTGGTGATTTAATGTCATGATAATCATTTGTCGAAACATCGGAGTTATCATTCGCTTTTGAAGCTGTCAAATCATTATTGTTCATACTTTGATTTGATTGATTACTGTGTGCAGCCAAATGATTCGAGTCAGTGAAGTCAATTTCTATTTCATCTTCAAAATTTTTATATTTAAATTTCTTAACATCATTTTCCTTCACTAATTTGATTATTTGTTCGATTTTTTCAATATTCATTTTACAAATCCCCTTTTAAAATTGTTGCTAATTTTTTCGAAGTATGTCGCAAGCTAGATGTATCAAAAATTGGAGTCTTTTGATGACTCTTAAGAATTTCATTAAACAGAGACATTTGTTCCCGATTCTTATCTACAGCTTCTTGGAATGATATCCATTTAAATTGAATTGTATCTTGTGGTTTCATCTGTGCTAACTTTGGCAGATCAAATTTGCATACAGTTGCAATTTTGGTATAACCACCTATCGTTTGTTTATCATTAAGCAGAATAATAGGTTGACCATCATTTGGTACCTGAACACTACCAAGAGCAACCGGTTCAGAAATGATATCTGCTTGATTAATTGGTGCAACGCTGTCACCTTCCAAACGATAGCCCATACGGTCTGATTGTTCAGTAATTAAATATGGATGATTTACAATTTTCGCTCTAGCCTCTTCAGAAAATGCCTCGAATTGAGGTCCTTGAAGAATGTGTATAATATTATTTTCTGGCAATAAATCGTCCTGTAAATGAATCGTCTTTCCAATGTTTTCTTTAAAGTCATTATTTATTTTCACTGTTATTACATCATCAGCTAATAACTTTCTACCTTTGAATCCTCCTATACTGCTTCGGGTATGTGTTGCATAACTTTCAGCAATAGAAGGTACGTTGATAGAATGACCAAAAGTAAGATAACCGCGTGCACCTTTGGTTATAGCACCTATTTTTAAAATGTCACCTTTCTCAGCTAATATGACAGAATTCATTGATATAGTTTTATTATTTAGCGAAGCATTAATACTACCACCGGTTATAACAAATGTATTTTGCGTATTAAATTGAATGGTAGGACCAATCAAAGTATATTCAATCGCTGGACCATCATTGTTAATTAATGACTGCGCAACCTTAAAACTAAATTGATCCATGGCACCTGCGCCTGAAAATCCAATATGTTCATAACCTATTCTTCCTAGATCTTGTACCGTTGAAAAGAGACCTGGTTGTAAAATCTTAATTGACATTTTCAATCACCACCCAGTCATCAACATTAAAGTTGCCATCTGATATATCTCTTTCGATTTGTATAAATTTCTGTTCATCTATTGCATAAAATTGTATCCATTCTCCTGCTTCGTACATTGACATTGGTTCACGCTCGCTGCTAAATACTTTTAACGGTGTGCGTCCAATAATTTGCCATCCGCCAGGAGAATCTGATGGATATAGTCCTGTTTGATTATTCGCAATACCTACAGAACCTGCATGAATTTTTAACCTTGGCTGATTACGTCTAGGTGTATGTAGTTGTTCATCAAGTCCGCCTAAGTATGGAAATCCTGGCATAAATCCTAGCATATATATTAAATAAGGTTTACTTGTATGTTTTTCAATAACTTGCTCAACAGTTATTCGATTATGCTTTGCTACTTCTTCAATATCTGGTCCATATGTACCACCATATTGAACAGGTATTTTAATAATACGATTGGTTTGATTCACAGCATGAACATTTTTTTCATTAAATTTGTTAAGTTCTAAATTTTCAATTAATTTAGAAGATGTTATAGCTTGTTCATCAAAATATATTAGAACTGCTCGATACGAAGGGACAATATCTTGAATTTCTAATATTTCTTTTTCTCGTATCCACCGTACCATTGCTGTGACATTACGATATGTCTCTTCGGATATTTTATTTTCAAAATAAATCATAATTGTCTGCTCGTTAATAAATCTTACATCCACTTTAAATCCCCCTTTGTATTGCAATAAACCAGTATTGAATACCTTTTCATTGTATCATTGAGAAGCACAAGTTGTTTAATAAGTAATTCAAATCGCATATAATAACAAATGATAATCAATTTGTTTTCTCGGAAATATTTTGCTTTTTTAAAATGGAGTAGTTAATATTGTAACTCTTACACTAATTTAGGTTCTGCTATCATTCGGTCTGATGGAAAATTTTTACTTTTCATCTGTCCGATTTTTTGATTTTGAATATAAAAAAGCACGACCGAAGTATCATTAACACACTTCAATCGCGCAATTAAATAATCTATTTGATCATTTATTGGATATTAACAATTTTTACGTTCATTTCGCCACCATTAGGTAGTGGAACACGAACTTCATCATCTAAACCTTTACCAATTAACGCTTTAGCCATTGGTGATTCATTTGAAATCTTACCATTAAATGCATCTGATTCAGCTGAACCAACGATTTGATAACTTTCCTCTTCATCACCTGGTAATTCTACAAACGTTACTGTTTTACCAATTTTAACAACGTTGTTATCTCCAGTATCTTCAATGATTAATGCATTTCTTAACATATGCTCAATTCTTTGAATATCTTGTTCGATGAATCCTTGTTCATCTTTTGCTGCATCATACTCAGAGTTCTCTGATAAGTCACCAAATGAACGTGCAACTTTAATTTTCTCTACAACTTCAGGACGCTTAACTGTTTTTAATTCTTCAAGTTCACGCTCTAATTTTTCAAAACCTTCTTGAGTCATTGGATATTGCTTTTGATTTTCCATATTGTCATCTTCCTTTACTGAATTATACTATTGCTTGCTAACTAAAGACTGAATTTTTGTTGTCATAATATCTATTGCAACTTTATTGCTCCCACCTTCAGGAATAATTATATCAGCATATTTCTTAGTCGGTTCAATAAATTGGTCATGCATAGGTCTAACAACACTTAAATATTGATTGATAACAGAGTCCATTGAACGCCCACGCTCTTTAGTATCTCGTGTTAAACGGCGTAATATTCTCAAGTCTGCATCTGTATCAACATATATTTTAACATCCATCATATCACGTAATACCTTATTTTCTAAAGCGAAAATGCCTTCTACGATAATAACATCTTTAGGTTTAAAATCAATGGTAATGTCACTTCTTGTATGACTAGCATAATCATATGTCGGTACTTCTACTGCTTTACCATTTTTCAAGTCTTTAAGATTTTCAATTAATAAATCATTATCGAATGCAAATGGATGGTCATAATTGGTTTCTAGGCGCTCGTCGAAAGTCAAGTGCTTTTGATCTTTATAATAGTAATCTTGAGCAAGTAAAGCGACACTATGACCTTCTAAGTTTTTCATAATTTCGTTAGTTACAGTTGTTTTTCCTGAGCCAGATCCACCAGCTATGCCAATGATTGTAGTAGCTTTCATTAGCCAATTTCCTTTCTCATCATGTTGTTTGGATATATCGGGCGATCCACTTTAATTTGAACGATTTGTAATGGATGGCGCGCCGCGTCTAAGCTGTTACCTTCTTCATCATAAATTGCTTCTACTACTTGTGTAAATGTTTCAATTTCTGGACCAAAGAATTCTATTTCTTGACCTGGTTTAAAGTTATTTCGTTGTTGAATAGTCGCAATTTTTGTATCTTCATTATAGTCTAATACCAAACCACAAAAATCAAATGGTGATTTTTTAGATTGTTGTTGACCAAACATCTGTTCTTCATAACCAGGTGTTCCCTCAAAGAATGCTGGTGCAGTGTCTCTATTTGCACATTTATCTAACTCTATTAACCATTCCGGATTAATCTTAAAGTTGTCAGGATCTGCCGCATACGCATCAATGACTTTACGATATACTGAGACAACTGTTGCAATATAATGAATTGACTTCATACGTCCTTCAATTTTTAATGAGTCCACACCAATATCCATCATTTGAGGAATTGATTCGATTAATTTTAAATCTTTAGGACTCATCGCAAACGGTGTAACTTCACCTTGATTATAAAAAACATCAAGTTCACCATTATCATCAACTTCTAATAATTCATAATCCCAACGGCAACTTTGACAGCAACCGCCTCTGTTGGAATCCCTTGCAGTCATATGATTACTTAATGTACATCTACCTGAATAGGCGATACACATAGCACCATGAATAAATGCTTCGATTTCAATATCTACTTTTTCCTTCATTTCACGCATTTCCATCGCGCCGGTCTCACGTGCTAATACAACACGATCCAATCCTTCTTCTTTCCAATATTCTACAGCTTTGTAATTAGAAAGTGATTGTTGAGTAGATAAATGAATTTCAAGTTTTGGCGCAACTTCTTTACATGTTTCGATAATTAAAGGATCTGCAACAATGATACCTGTCGCACCAGTCTTTTCCAAATTACGCAAATATGATTCTAGACCTTCAATATTCTCATCATGTGCAATAATATTTGTCGTAACATAAATTTTGGCACCGTAACGGTTCGCAAATTCAACACCTTCAGCTATTTCTTCCATCGTGAAATTATCAGCATTTGAACGTAATCCATATTCTTGACCACCTAAAAATACGGCATCAGCGCCATAATGTACTGCTATTTTTAACTTTTCTAAGTTTCCAGCAGGTGCTAATAATTCTGGTTTCTTCATAACTGTTTTAGGAGTTGATTTAATCTCTTCTATTGTCTTCATGATTAACCTCCTTAATATACTGTTTGTTTATATAAGAAACCTTCGTCAAATGGTCGATGATCAGGTTGAATTTCTTCAATTGGATCCATCAACATAAATTTCTCATCTTCATAGATTTCAGGATCTTCATTGTACAAATCTATCGCTTGACGATACTGTTCCGTTACCACATTAATATATTCTTCCGTTTGTAGAATACCATCGATTTTAAATGAATCTATACCCGCCTCAAAAAATGGTGCTAATTCTTCAATTAAACAAATGTCGTTTGGTGACATAATGTGCGTACCATTGTAATCTTCGTAAACTGGGTAATTATTTTGTCTTTCTTCATCATAAAGTAATAAAGATTGTTCATCATTGCGACGTTCAATTTTCATTTGGCGATCTTGGAACGTATAATAATTGCCTAGTAGCATACGCTTTGATTGAAACATACAAGTCATTCCTTGAACTTGCACCTCAATTTCCACATTTGAATTTTCTTTTATATTAATAATTTCATCCAAATTCAGCTCACGTGCTAAGACAGCTCTTGATGCGCCTCTTTTACCCCAGTAATTACATTGAAAATGATTAGTTACTAACGTCTCTGCATTCCAATGAAGTGGTATTGGATTTTCTTGCGCCTTCACATACATTACTACTGCTGGATCCCCGAAAATAATTCTGTCAACTCGTATTTCATGTAAAAAATTAATATAATCTTCTACAGCATCTAAATGATAATTATGAAATAATCCATTCACTGCCGCATATACTTTTTTATCGTTTTTGTGAGCTAATGCGACAGCCTCTGTCATTTGTTGTCTATTGAATTCCCCTGGAAGTCTTAAACCAAACTTTTGCTCGCCAATTACAAAAGCATCTGCACCTAAATCAATAAGTGTTTCCATATGGCTTAATGACTTGGGTGTGACAAGTAATTCTGTCATAGTCATTCTCCTTTAATTGAAATCGCTAATCCATCGTCTATATTTAAAAAATTCGTTGTATATCCTGGTTGCTTTATTAACCACTCATTATAATCTTGAACCTTTTTAACCATTTGTCTTACATTTCTCGATCTAACAATCCCAATATCCGATACAAAACCGTGATATAAAACATTATCTGTAATTACGAGACCTTGGTGCTTTAAAAGTGGTGTATATATTTCAAAAAATTTCTTTGATTGCGCTTTTGCTGCATCAATAAATATCATATCATAAACTTTGTCATTTACATTTTCAAATTGCTCTAAAGCATTACCTTCAATAATTCGAACCTGGTTTTCAAAATGATAAGTAGCTAAATTTTGTTTAGCATATTGAATCATCGTTTCATTACGCTCTATCGTTGTGACATGAATGTCATCAGATATAGAAGCGAATTGCATAGAACTATAGCCGATTGCTGTACCAATTTCTAAAATATTTTTAACATTATTCATACGAATTAATTGCTTAATTAAATCTAATGTTAAACGATCTACAATTGGCACTTCATTTACCTCGGCAAATTCACGCAAAACTTCGATTGAACTATTTTGATGTTGATGTAAATCTATTAAATATTTTTTATTTAGGTCATCCATGTTTTAAACTTCCTTTATGTAAAATAAGTCAATATGATTATGACAATAAAATAAATCAGCCTTCACAATTGATTATAATTTTGCCAACCAATTAAATGACTGATTTCGTGTTAGACGCAAAGCTATTTTATTTATAGAAGCGAATCATTCATATAAAATTTAACTTTAGATATTTTACCATATTTTCAATAAAATTATAAGCGTTAATTATTTATACATTGCTTGACTTAAAAAATACTCTTGCCTCCCCATCTTTAAGGTTAGCAAGAGTAAAATCTTTTTAATTATTCTTCCATTTCAGTATTTACAACTTCTTCAATCATGTCCCATTCTTCATCAGTTTCGATTGGTACTAACTTACCACCGTCACCTGACTCATCTGGTTCATTGATCATTGGTACAAGCTCAATCATATCGTCTTCATCTGATTGAGCACCTTCTTCAGCTAAGATAACATACTCTTTTTTGAATTCAGGATGATAAAATTCTAAAACTTTTCGGTATAAAACTTCATTTCCCTCTTCATCGAATAAAGTTAATAATTCTTCTTCGTTATTAATTTCTAGTTGTGAATCATGATTATGTTCAGTCATAGTAAAATCTCCTTTTAATGTAGTGAATCTAAATAGCCTTGTAAAATAAATACCGCTGCCATTTTATCAATCACTTGTTTTCTTTTTTGTCTTGAAACATCTGCTTCTAATAATGATCGTTCAGCAGCCATTGTGCTTAATCTTTCATCCCACATCACAATCTCAATAGAAGGATAAGCTTCTAATAATTTTTCTTTATATGTTAACGAAGCTTCGCCTCGAAATCCTATTGAATTATTCATGTTTTTAGGTAGTCCTATTACGACTGTACCCACATTATGTTTTTTAATAATGTCTACTAATTGGTCAATACCTAATTCATTATTTTCTTCATTGATTCGGAGTGTGTCTAATCCTTGTGCCGTCCAACCCATTATATCACTAATTGCAATTCCTACCGTTCTACTACCGACATCGAGTCCTAAAATTTTATGTTGTAACATAAATTATTTATTTTGCTCTTTTAAATAGTAAGAAACAAGCTCTTCCATAATAACATCTCTATCAATATGACGAATTTGATTTCTTGCTTCATTTTGGCGTGGAATATACGCAGGGTCACCTGATAATAAATAACCTACAATTTGGTTTACGGCATTATATCCTCGTTCATCTAATGTTCGATAAACATTATTTAAAACATCTCTTACATCTTGCGTTGGAAGTTCTTCATAGTCGAATTTCATTGTTTTATCAAAGTTTTCCATTTGCGACACTCCTTTAATTACAAATATAACTCACTATCATCATACAATATTATGGCTTTAAATTATAGATTTTTAATGTAATCTTTAATAAAGCTTAATGATTTTGAGATATTTTCAGGTTGTGTACCGCCACCTTGAGCCATATCTGGACGACCGCCACCTTTACCACCAACGATTGGTGCCATTTGTTTGATAAGATCACCGGCTTTAACGTTATTTGTTAAAGATTTAGGGACAGTTGCAACCATCGATACTTTATCATCAACATTACTTGCAAGAATGATAATTGTATCTTGTAGTTTAGATTTAAAATCGTCCATTGTCGAGCGAATTGCTTTCGCATTTGGTACATCCACTTCAGTAACCAATACTTTATAGCCATTGATTTCTTCAACTTGATCTTCAATATTACCCATTTTAAGTGATGTGATTTCTTTGTCACGTTGCTCTAATTGTTTTAATAATGCTTTTTCTTCATCTTGTAATTGTGTTAACTTATCGACTACTTGATCATCAGATTTCACTTTCAGCTGTGATTTCATCGTATTAAATTTCTCTTGAATATCTTCTAAATATAAGAAAGCTGCTTTACCTGTTAATGCTTCAATACGACGCACACCAGCTCCTGTACCTGACTCACTTACTATTTTGAATAAGCCAATTTCAGAAGTATTGCGGACATGAATACCACCACATAATTCAATTGAAAATGGTGCCATATTTACTACACGCACAACATCACCATATTTTTCACCGAATAATGCCATTGCGCCCATTTCTTTAGCTGAAGCAATATCCATTTCTTGAATGTTAACGTCAATACCTTTCCAAATTTCTTCATTTACTAAGCGTTCAACTTGATCAATTTCATCATTAGTCATTGGACCAAAATGAGAGAAATCAAAACGTAAACGATCTGCTTCTACTAGTGAACCAGCTTGGTTAACATGATCACCCAGTACTGATTTCAACGCTGCATGTAATAAATGTGTTGCACTATGGTTCTTTTGAATGTCACGTCGATCATTTTGGTTCACTTCAGCAGACACTGTAGCGCCAACATTTACTTGGCCAAATTGTACTACTCCTTTATGCAAGTTTTGACCATTTGGTGCTTTGGTTACTTCACTAACAGCAATTTCAAAATTGTCATTATAAACAATACCTGTATCCGCAACTTGTCCACCACTGATTGCATAAAATGGTGTTTCCGTTAACATGAAGTATACTGTTTCACCCGCTTCAACTTGTGAAACTTCTTCACCATTGTATATCAAGTGTGTTAGTGTTGTTTGAGCTGTCGCAGTATCATAACCAACAAAAGTACTTGCAGATGTAATATTTTTCAATACTTCACTTTGAACTTGCATTGATTGAGAATTTTGACGTGCTTGACGTGCACGATCACGTTGTTGTTGCATTTCTGACTCGAATGTTGTCATATCAACTTTCAATCCTGCTTGCACTGCTATTTCTTCAGTTAATTCAATTGGGAACCCATACGTATCATACAATTTAAATGCATCTTTCCCATTAATTTCATTTGTTGTCGCTTTAGCTTTTTTAATTAATTCATTTAAAATCGCTAAACCATCTTCTAATGTTTCATGGAATCGTTCTTCTTCAGACTTTATAACACGCTTAATGAAATCTGCTTTTTCCTTAACATTTGGATAATATGGTTCCATAATGTCTGCAACAATATCAACAAGTTTGTACATAAATGGCTCATTGATTCCTAACGTTTGACTAAAACGAACGGCACGACGTAACAATCGACGTAATACATACCCTCTACCTTCATTGGCAGGTAATGCACCATCAGAAATTGCAAATGCAATCGTACGAATGTGGTCAGCAATTACTTTAAATGCCACATCTTGTTCGTTGTTTACTAAATATTGTTTACCTGATACTTTTTCGATTTCATTCATTATAGGCATAAATAAATCTGTTTCATAGTTAGTACGTACATTTTGAGAAACTGAGGCCATACGCTCAAGCCCCATGCCAGTATCAATATTTTTATTAGGTAATGGTGTGTAACTATGATCTTTATTATGATTGAATTCACTAAATACTAAGTTCCATACTTCAAGATAGCGTTCATTTTCTCCACCTGGATACATTTCTTCTGCCGGATCGTCTTGTCCATATGCTTCTCCGCGATCATAGAAAATCTCAGTGTTCGGTCCTGAAGGCCCTTCACCAATATCCCAGAAGTTACCTTCAATGCGAATAATACGACTTTCTTCAAGCCCAATATCTTTATGCCAAATGTTGTATGCTTCCATATCTTCCGGATGAATCGTAACGTACAATTTATCTGGCTCCATACCCATCCATTTATCACTCGTTAAAAATTCCCAAGCAAATTCAATCGCTTCTTGTTTAAAATAATCACCAATTGAGAAGTTACCTAACATTTCAAAGAATGTATGGTGACGCGCTGTGAAACCAACATTTTCAATATCATTTGTACGAATAGCTTTTTGAGAGTTTACAATTCTTGGCTTTTTAGGTGTTTCACGTCCATCAAAATATTTCTTTAATGTTGCTACACCTGAATTAATCCATAATAATGTATCATCATCAATTGGCACTAATGGTGCAGAAGGTTCAACCATATGTCCTTTTTCAACAAAGAAATCTAGATATTTTTGTCTAATTTCACTCGCTTTTAACTTTTTCATCATTTACACATCCTATTTACTGTTTTTAAATTACCATTCCATAAAAATTGATGACACAGATAGTCGATTTGCAAAACTAGTATAAATCAATATCATTTTTTATTATTAAAAAATAAAAAACGCCCATCCTCAAAAGGGACGAACGTTATCGCGGTACCACCCTAGTTATAAATGCAATTCAACACATTTATCACTTTAATTCGACTATACAGTTGTGCATAAAGTAGCGTTCACTAATGTTTGTTGTACTTTTCACCAACCAGTACATCTCTGATAAACAAATCATTAACTACTCATCTTTATACGAATTTAATTCTATTTTAGTTACATTTACGCTTGTTGTCAACGTTCTATAAAGTCATACGGCGTGATTTCTCCCATATTAATCATTGGGTCAATTTTAAACATTGTAGCTTCCGTTAATACATTTGTATCTGTTTTTGTTGAATCAGACATAACTTCTTCACTATCATTCGATGACATTGGCGCTTCTACTTGATCATCTATTGTCGTTTGTGAAGCTCCTGTATCATTAGTTGCTGTGTTTTCCAGCATTTCTTCATCTTCTGAATTAAAATAATTTTTCAACAATGTACATAATTGTGTTAAACGCGCTTGACCATTTGTTTTCAATCCAATATCAAATGCTTCCGGATCACCAAGTAAAACTAAACTCGTTTTCGCTCTAGTTAAACCAGTATATAATATCGGTCTTTGTAACATTCTAAAATACTGTTTAACAATAGGCATGATAACAATAGGAAATTCTGAACCTTGTGATTTATGGATTGATGTACAATAAGCATGTGTTAATTCCATCATATCTTGTTTCGTAAATGTAATTTCATTACCTTCAAAATCCACAACAAGTACATCTTTATTAAGGGCATTTTCTTTCGCCCAAAAAATACCAACAATAACTCCTATGTCACCATTGAATATGTTATCATTTGGCCTATTAACAAGTTGTAATACTTTGTCACCTTTTCTAAAGACTACATCACCAAACTCAATTTCTCGTGTGTCTTTCTTTTTAGGGTTTAAAATATCTTGTAAAACTTGATTTAAACGTTTAATACCGGCATTTCCTTTATACATTGGTGCAAGCACTTGAATATCAGCCATAGTATACCCTTTATTAACAGCACTAGTAACTACCTTCTCAACAACTGTTGGTATTTGGTTTGCCTGACAGTTAATAAAACTTCTATCATGAAAACGCTGTGTAATATCAATTTTCTGACCCAACTTCATTCGATGTGCTAATTCTATAATGCTTGAACCATCTTGTTGACGATATACTTCAGTCAGATTTACTCGTGGTATAGCTTTCGATTCAATTAAATCTTTAAATACTTGACCAGGACCTACAGAAGGCAATTGGTCCTCATCACCTACAAATATCAATTGTGCATCTAAAGGAACTGCACTTAAAAATTGGTGGAACAACCAAGTATCTACCATAGACATCTCATCAATGATTATGAGTCGTGCGTTTATTTCATTTTCTAATATATCCTCTGGCTTTGTGTCTTGATTCCAACCTATTAAACGATGAATCGTCATTGCTTCTAATCCAGTTGACTCTTGTAGTCTCTTAGACGCTCTTCCTGTTGGCGCTGCTAATACAACTGGATAATCATCATTGACATAATCATCATAATCTAATGATAAGCCATGAATCTCAGCATATAATTCAACAATACCTTTAATTACTGTCGTTTTTCCTGTTCCCGGTCCACCGGTTAATAGCATCACCTTAGAATTGATAGCCGTTTGCAAAGCTTCTTTTTGTGAAGCTGCATAGTTCACTTGATTCGCATCTTCTATTTCACCAATATGCATTTGTAAATCTGACTGTTCAATTTCTGTAAGTTTATTTGTATGCGTCTTTATTCTGAATAAGTTTTGAACACTTTTGATTTCAGAATAATACAAACTTGGAATTGCAACTTGTTCATTGTCAATAATTAGTCGTTTTTCCTCATTTAAGTATTGCAACATTTCGTCTAATTTTTCAGGTTCGATGACCTCTTCATCTTGATAATTTAATACATCAACCGTTAAATCTATAACAACATTGATAGGCAAATATGTATGTCCCTGTTTAATACATTCTTCTTCTAACGTATAGAGCAACGCAGCTTTTAATCGTTCATTATCGTTATAAGCGATACCAATATTTCTAGCAAGTTGATCTGCTTTATTAAAACCAATACCTTTAATATCATAAATCAATTGATATGGATTTCGATCTAAAATAGTCAGTGTATCGCCGAGATAAAACTGATAAATTGCCATTGAAAGTTTAGGACCAAACCCTAAATCATGTAAACGAATCATTATTTTTTCAGATTCTTGATTTGCTGAAATTTGTTCTGCAATTTGTTTCTGTTTCTTTTTAGATAATCCCGAAACTTTTTCTAGCACTGAATGGTCATCTAATATATCATTTATCGCATTGTCACCTAATGTATTAACAATATTTTGAGCTGTCTTTTTACCTACACCTTTAAACAAATCACTAGATAAATAACTTATAATTGCTTCTTTCGTTTGTGGCATTTCTTTTTCAAAAGTCTCTGCTTTTAATTGTTTACCATAACGTGGATGATCAACAACTTGCCCTTTAAATGTGTAGACATCGCCTTCAACAATATTCGGAAGAAACCCTACAACAGTTGGCATTGTATCAAAGTCTTCATTTGTTTCAATAGTATCTACTTTAAGCACTGTATAAAAATTATCACTGTTTTGAAACAATATCGCTTCAACAGTACCTTTGATCATTGAATAATCAAATAGTGTAGGGTCTGACATGTTACTCCTCCTCTTTCATTTTAGTGAATGTTTTCAGCGCATGCTGACTTAATAAGTGTTTAGGGTCGATAGTCACAGCTTCTTTAAAATGAGTTATTGCTTCATCAATATCTTCATTTTTCATAAATAACGCTAAGCCCAAATTGTATCTTGCATCAACATGATTTTTATCAATCGTTAATACATGTTTAAGTTGAGTTATGGCTTCATTAAACATTTCTAATTGACATAATACAAGACCATATTGAAATTGAACTTCTGCATCTTTGTCTTTATCTAGTTCCGCAGCAGTCATTAAATACGGCAATGCCAGCTTAAATGATTCTAACTGATTAAACGCCATACCGATCATATAATTACAATCAACTTGTTCAATCTCTGTTTGTAATGCTTGTTGATATAATTTAATAGCTTCTTGATAACGTTGCTGATTATAATATACATTTGCTAGATTAAAAAATACGACGCCATTCTTCGGATCTATTGTTAAAGCTTTTTGGAAAAAACGCTCTGCCTTTTCAATCTCATTCGCATCAGCAAGTACGATACCAGCATTAATATAATTTTCAATAATTGTAGGATTTTCTTCGATATTTCCGAACAATGCTTGTAACGCTTCTTCTATTTTTCCATTTTGTATGTATTGATAAATTGTTTGTTGATCTATCATTTACGAACCTCATTTCTCATCAATTATAACATCTTGATAAATTGTATGTCTCGAATCACTTAACAACGAATAAAATATAATCTAATATCATCTTCATTCATGAAAAAGCGGGAATGGAATAGAAATGCTTAAGAACCATTAACGGTTTATTATGTAATGGTTCTTCCACATTAGCCACCACTATTATGTACTTAAAAATAAGAATACATAATTAGATTCATGCATAGGGAGTGGGACAGAAATGATATTTTAACAAAATTAAATTCGTTATCCCCAACTGGCATTGCCTGTAGAATTTCTTTACGAAATTCTCTATGTTGTGGTCCCGCCAATATAACATTGTAGAGCCTAGGACATTGTGATGTCCCAGACTCTATCCTCATGAATTATTCTCATCAAAAACTGTCTTTCGTCATTTTCAACGTTGAAACTTCAAATAAGTAATTTATTGTTGCCATTGTTTATACAACATAATTTAATTGACCTTCATTTTTGAACACATCGTCAATTGTTGCACCACCAAGACACACATCACCTTGATAAAAAACAACTGCTTGTCCAGGTGTGATTGCTCTTACTGGCTCAGCAAAAGTAACACGTAGTGCATGGTCGTTTTCACGTTTCACAAAAACTTTCGTATCTTTTTGGCGATATCTAAATTTAGCTGTACATTCAAAACCTTGATCTAAGTCATTATCTTCTGGATTTACAAATGAATAGTCTGAAGCAATTAAGTAATCACTGTATAATGCATCGTGATGGAATCCTTGTTCTACATATAAAACATTATCTTTTAGGTTTTTACCGACAACAAACCAAGGATCGCCATCTCCACCTATACCTAATCCATGTCTTTGTCCTATTGTGTAATACATCAAACCACTATGTTTACCCATTTTCTTACCATCAAGTGTTATCATATCACCCGGTTGTGCAGGTAAATATTGTGATAAAAATGTTTTAAAGTTTTTTTCGCCGATAAAACAAATGCCTGTAGAATCTTTTTTCTTAGCAGTAACAAGTCCTTGTTCTTCAGCAATTCGACGCACTTCACTCTTTTCGATGTCGCCAATTGGGAACATCACTTTTGAAAGTTGTTGTTGAGATAATTGATTCAAGAAGTATGTTTGATCTTTATTATTATCTACACCACGTAACATTTCAACATGACCATCTTCATGACGATGTATGCGTGCGTAATGTCCTGTTGCTACATAATCTGCACCTAAATTCATCGCATGATCTAAAAAGGCTTTAAACTTAATTTCTTTATTACACATAACGTCTGGATTTGGAGTACGACCTTTTTTGTATTCATCTAAGAAATACGTAAAGACTTTATCCCAATATTCTTTTTCAAAATTAACAGCGTAATACGGAATGCCAATTTGATTACACACTTCAATAACATCGTTGTAATCTTCAGTTGCAGTACATACGCCATTTTCGTCAGTGTCATCCCAGTTTTTCATAAATATGCCAATGACATCATAACCTTGTTCTTTTAAGACGTGGGCTGTTACAGAACTATCTACACCGCCTGACATACCAACGACAACACGTATATCTTTATTTGACAATTATGACTCCTCCTTAAATTTAAAATATATTTTATGAATTTCAGCTACAATTGCATTAATTTCATTTTCAGTAGTCAATTCGTTAAAACTAAATCGAATCGAATGATTTGATCGCTCCTCATCTTCGAACATTGCATCTAAAACATGCGACGGTTGTGTAGAGCCTGCTGTACATGCAGATCCAGACGACACATAGATTTGTGCCATATCCAACAATGTTAACATCGTTTCAACTTCAACAAACGGAAAATATAGATTTACAATATGGCCTGTAGCATCCGTCATTGAACCATTTAATTCAAATGGAATCGCTCTTTCTTGTAATTTAACTAAAAATTGTTCTTTTAAATTCATTAAATGAATATTGTTATCGTCTCGATTCTTTTCTGCTAATTGTAATGCTTTAGCCATCCCAACAATTTGCGCAAGATTTTCAGTGCCTGCACGGCGTTTCAATTCTTGTTCACCGCCAAGTTGAGGATAATCTAGTGTAACATGGTCTTTAACTAGTAATGCACCGACACCTTTTGGTCCGCCAAACTTATGAGCAGTAATACTCATTGCGTCGATCTCAAATTCGTCAAACTTAACATCAAGATGTCCAATTGCTTGAACCGCATCAACATGGAAATATGCATTTGTCTCAGCAATAATATCTTGAATATCATAAATTTGTTGCACTGTGCCAACTTCATTATTTACAAACATAATAGATACTAAAATCGTCTTATCTGTAATTGTTTCTTCAAGTTGATCTAAATCAATAGCACCTGTATCATCAACATCTAGATATGTTACATCAAAACCTTCTCGCTCTAATTGTTCAAAAACATGTAACACAGAATGATGTTCAATCTTCGATGTGATAATGTGATTACCCAATTGTTCATTTGCTTTTACTATGCCTTTAATTGCCGTATTATTCGATTCTGTTGCGCCACTCGTAAATATAATTTCATGTGTATCTGCACCAAGTAATTGTGCAATTTGACGTCTTGACTCATCTAAATATTTACGCGCATCTCTTCCCTTAGCATGTATTGATGATGGATTACCATAATGCGAATTGTAAATCGTCATCATCGCATCTACTACTTCAGGTTTTACTGGTGTGGTCGCAGCATAATCTGCATAAATTTCCATGTTTGGACACTCCTCACAATTTTATCAATGTTCCAATAATAGCACCTTACATACTATTTTTCTACTTTTCTGTTTAACTTTATTTATAATGTTTTTAATTATATTTTACCATTTTCTACACATGCTTTTCGATAGGCTTTTTTAAGTTTATCGCTTTATTCTTGTCTTTTTTATAAATTTTAGTATTTGCAGATATTTTTTTATTTGTAAAATGTAACGTACTATTATTTTGGTTATGAGCAATTTAATATTTATCTGGTTATTCGATTGGTATACTTCTTATATCATAAAAAAGGAAGGACGATATAAAAATGGCGATTAAATATTCAGCATTAAACCTTGTCCCTATTCGAGAAGGTGAAGATGAACAAACAGCAATTAATAATATGGTTAATCTCGCACAACATTTAGACGAATTATCATATGAAAGATATTGGATTGCTGAACACCATAACGCTCCCAACCTAGTAAGTTCAGCAACTGCTTTATTAATTCAACATACGTTAGAACATACGAAACACATACGTGTAGGTTCTGGAGGCATCATGTTACCTAATCATGCTCCATTAATCGTTGCGGAACAATTTGGCACGATGGCAACATTATTTCCAAATCGTGTCGATTTAGGATTAGGACGTGCACCTGGAACAGATATGATGACCGCAAGTGCATTAAGACGAGATCAACATGATGGTGTTTATAAATTTCCAGAAGAGGTTTCATTATTACAACAATATTTCGGCCCTGCTCACCAACAAGCATATGTTCGTGCTTATCCAGCAGTAGGTAAAAATGTGCCTTTATACATTCTTGGTTCTTCAACAGATTCTGCACATTTAGCTGCTCGCAAAGGGCTTCCATATGTGTTCGCTGGACATTTTGCACCTCAACAAATGAAAGAAGCTATCGAAATTTACAAAACGTTATTTGAACCTTCTGATGTATTAGACGAACCTTATGTTATTGTATGTTTAAATACAATCGTTGCTGAAAATGATGACGAAGCACAATATTTAGCTTCATCTATGGCACAAGTAATGGTTAGTATCACTCGTGGCAGAATGCAGCCCGTTCAACCGCCAACACATGAACTACAAAATATATTAACGCCGAGAGAATACGCGATGGCTATGGAAAGACAGAAAATATCATTAATAGGTTCAGAAAATACTGTTCAACAAAAAATTCAAGATTTTATGGAAACTTATGGTGAAGTCAACGAAATTATGGCAATAAGTTATATTTATGATAAAGATATGCAATTAGACTCTTATCGTCGGTTCAAGAATGTTATAAATCAGATAAATGAAAAAAACACTTTATAATGTGATAAATAAACTAAGTGAAAGTATGTATCCATAATATTAATAAAAATATACAGTAACAGCATTTTGAATGAAAGATGTCTTTATTGTTCAATCATTTATTTTAGTAATGATTCAAATTCACTTAAAATTCTAATGCAAATATGAAAGCGCCCCTTCAACTTTACACTGTGTAAGTGTTTATTTGATGGGGCGCTTTCAAAATATTGAAAAGCATATCCAAAATTTAAAGAAATTTATTTCTCTTTATCTTCATTTTCTTTTTTCTCTTCGTTATTCGATCCTGTATATTCATTTATCTTATCTTTTACATTTTTAACTTGTTCATTATCGCTATTTTTAAATTTTTCTACTGCGTCTTTAGCTTTATCCATAAAACTCATATTAATCGCTCCTCTTATATTTGATTAGTTTAATTGAACTTATTTTTTAAGTTTATCAATTGCATCAGTTATTTTGTTTTTAGCATTTTCAACAACTTCTTTTGCTTTACCAGTCGCTTTATCTTGCTGACCTTCTTTTTCTAATTCTTTGTTATCAGTAACGTTACCTACTGTTTCTTTAACATTTCCTTTAAATTGATCGAACTTACTTTCGTCTGCCATAGTGAAACCTCCTTGGATGTATATATTTATATACCACTAAGGAGGTTCGCTAAACATTATAATATGAAGTTTTTATGTTATAGTATAGTATTTATACGATTAAATATAAAACATGTATCCGTCTAAATCTTCACTTGTATCTACATATTCCGCTAAATATTTCAATGTTGTATTATCTAAAACATCTCTCACTGCATCTCTCATGCGAATCCATAGTTGTTTTTGCGCAGGTGGTTCTGATTCAATACTTTCAACAAATGTAATTGGACCTTCTAACAGTCTTATAATATCCCCTGCTGAGATTTCTTCCGCTGGCACTCTTAATTGGTATCCACCTTTAGCACCGCGTACACTTCGAATTAACCCCGCATTTCTTAAAGGACCTACAAGCTGTTCTAAATATAAATCACTCAAATTATTTTCTTCAGCAATTGACTTTAATGATATACATCCTTGCCCCTCTTTTTTAGCAAGAGAAATCATCAATGTAAGTCCATATCTCCCTTTAGTAGAAATTTTCATTGTATAACCTCACTTAATTCGAATATTGATATTCCCATTTTAGCATTTTTTGAGTTAAGATAGTATAAGAAAGGTGTGACAAATGTGAGTACAGAACCATTAGCATCGAGAATGCGCCCAAAAAATATAGATGAAATCATTTCCCAACAACATTTAGTTGGACCAAGAGGCATTATCAGAAGAATGGTTGATACAAAAAAATTAACTTCAATGATTTTTTATGGTCCACCTGGTATAGGCAAAACAAGTATTGCCAAAGCAATTTCGGGCAGTACGCAATATAAATTCAGACAATTGAATGCTGTAACTAACACTAAAAAAGATATGCAACTTGTTGTTGAAGAAGCTAAAATGTCTGGTCAAGTTATCTTGTTATTAGATGAAATACATCGACTAGATAAAGCTAAACAAGACTTTTTATTACCTCATTTAGAAAATGGCAAAATCGTCTTGATCGGTGCTACAACTTCAAATCCTTATCATGCTATCAATCCAGCGATTCGTTCAAGAGCGCAAATTTTCGAGTTATATCCTTTAAATGACGAAGATGTGCGCCAAGCGTTAACTCGTGCAATAGAAGATGATGAGAATGGTTTGAAAACATATCAACCCAAAATTGATGAAGATGCCATGACCTACTTTTCTACACAAAGCCAAGGTGATGTTCGTAGTGCGTTAAATGCATTGGAATTAGCTGTATTAAGCGCAGATAATGACAAAGACGGTTATCGACATGTTACATTGCAAGATGCTAAAGACTGTTTACAAAAAGGTGCATTTGTAAGTGACAAGGATGGTGACATGCATTACGATGTTATGAGCGCTTTCCAAAAATCTATCCGTGGTAGCGACGTCAATGCCGCTTTACATTATTTAGCACGATTAATTGAAGCTGGAGATTTACCTACAATAGTTCGACGATTACTTGTAATTAGCTATGAGGATATAGGCTTAGCCTCACCTAATGCTGGTCAGAGAACACTTGCTGCTATTGAATCAGCAGAACGTCTAGGTTTACCAGAAGCTAGAATTCCACTAAGCCAAGCAGTAATCGAACTATGCTTATCACCTAAGTCAAATTCAGCAATGAGTGCCATTGATAGTGCATTGTCCGATATTAGAAACGGTCATGTGGGCCAAATTCCAAACCATTTAAAAGATGGACATTATCAAGGTGCTAAAGATCTAGGCCGATCTATTGGTTACAAATATCCACACCAATATGTTAATGGCTATGTTTCACAGCAATATTTACCTGATAAACTAAAAAACAAAATTTATTACGAACCAAAAACGACATCTAAAAGTGAACAACAACTCAAAGAAATATATAACAACTTACTTAAACAAAGGCCGTAAAAATAAGATTAAATCGATTACCTTTGATATTTTAGCTATAATCAAATCAAAACTGACTAGTACACGAGGCATATTCTACTATGCTTGCGAACTAGTCAGTTTTAGTTTTATGGTGTGGTTACACTTGCCTTACGTTGAAAATTATCCCTTTCAAAATGAATTATTGCCCTTTGTCTTTAATGCGACGAACTGGAATATCTTTTAATACGTCATTCACCACATAACTTGCACAAATTAATCCAACAACACTTGGCACAAAGGCATTTGAAGAAGGTGGCATTTGTCCTTTTCGATTGATAGCATTTTTATCTCCAACTATATCTTTTACATCTTCTCTTATGACAATTGGACTTTCATCTGAAAATACAACTGGAATCCCTTTACGAATTCCTAGTTTTTTCAATTTTTGACGAATAATTTTGGCCATTGGATCGGTATGTGTTTTAGAGATATCTGAAATTGTAAAACGTGTTGGATCTGTTTTATTTGCAGCACCCATACTGGAAATCACTTTAATCCCTCGGTCAAGACACTCTTTCATTAAGTGTACTTTGTACATTATTGTATCACTTGCATCTACAAAATAATCTATATCGTAGTTATCGAAAATTTCTTCATATGTCTCTTCTGTATAAAACATATGTAAGGGCGTGACTTTACAATCTGGATTAATTAATTTAATACGTTCTTCCATCAAAGAAACTTTACTTTGTCCTACCGTTGTAGTTAAAGCGTGTAATTGTCTGTTTACATTTGTAATATCAACATCATCTTTATCTATTAATATAATATGACCAATATTCGTTCTTGCTAATGCTTCAGCAGCAAATGAACCAACACCTCCAACGCCAAGTATGACAACAGTTTGTTGCTTCAATAAATCTAAACCTTGTTGTCCAATCGCTAGTTCATTTCTTGAAAATTGATGTTTCATTATTTTACCTCTTTCACTGATTTATACATAAGTACATAGTAACTTAAAATTTTATATTTAGCATTATCACTTTGATTATTTTCCCAAAATTCAACGAGGAAACATTTATTAAACGCTATAAAACCCAACTAATTCTTTATTAAAAACTTAAAGAAACGCATAAAAATACGCAAGACAAAGTCTTGCGTATCGATAGAGTCCGTATTGCCGTAGTTATAATAGCTTGATCATTCGGCCTGTTATATACAGGTGGGTGCCCTGTTTCTTGTTTTGTACGTCCTTCATATAAGGCGTGTACGCTGCAAGAAAACCCATTGGGCTCCCTTGATCAAAGAGTGTTAGGCCCAAATTAAAAAGCAAACTTACGAACAACTCAGATGACTATCTTATGATGTTATATTACCACATAATTAAAATTAATGAAATTATAACAAACCAAAGTTTATTGATTTTTTAAAATTTAGTGACGAATTCGCAAAGAAAGTTCTTCTAATTGTTTATCAGAAACTTCACTAGGCGCATTCGTTAATAAACATGTAGCAGATGCTGTTTTAGGGAATGCGATTGTATCTCTCAAGTTTGTTCTATTAGTCAATAACATGACTAATCGGTCTAATCCTAATGCAATACCGCCATGTGGTGGTGCACCATATTTAAATGCATCTAGTAAGAAGCCGAACTGTTCTTGTGCTTGTTCTTTAGTAAATCCAAGAACTTCGAACATTTTTTCTTGTAACTCACCATCATGAATTCTGATTGAACCGCCACCTAATTCATAACCATTTAATACTATGTCATAAGCATTTGCCTCAGCTTCTTCTGGCGCAGTGCCAAGCTTAGCAATATCAGCTTCTTTTGGAGATGTAAATGGATGATGTGCTGCAACGTAACGTTTCGCATCTTCATCATATTCTAATAATGGCCAATCTGTCACCCATAAGAAGTTTAATTTTGTTTCATCGATTAAACCTAATTCTTTAGCTAATTTGACACGTAATGCACCTAAACTTTGTGCAACGACATTTGGTTTGTCTGCAACAAACATTACTAAGTCACCAGCTTCAGCACCAGTTAATGTAAGTAATGTTTCAACATTTTCTGTTTCAAAGAAACGTCCAATTGGACCTGTCAAACCATCTTCCACAACTTTAACCCACGCTAATCCTTTAGCACCATAGATGTTTACAAATTCTGTTAAAGCATCCATATCTTTACGAGTATATTGTTCAGCTGCACCTTTAGCGACAATTGCTTTAATTTCACCATCATTTTCAACAGTATCTTTAAATACTTTAAAGTCCATATCACGTCCTAATTGAGAAACGTCAATTAATTCCATTTCAAAACGTGTATCTGGTTTATCAGAACCATAGCGACGCATCGCTTCTTTATATGTCATGCGTGGGAAAGCGCCATTAATTTCAACGCCTTTAACTTCTTTAACAACTTTTTTAAGCATTTCTTCACCCATTTGCATCACATCTTCTTGGTCTACAAAACTCATTTCAATATCGACTTGTGTAAATTCAGGTTGACGATCTGCACGTAAATCTTCGTCACGGAAGCATTTTACGATTTGGTAGTATTTGTCAAATCCACTAATCATCAATAATTGCTTAAATAATTGTGGTGATTGTGGTAATGCATAAAATTCACCATCATGAACACGAGATGGTACTAAATAGTCACGTGCACCCTCAGGTGTTGACTTCGTTAGTACTGGTGTTTCGATGTCAAAGAACCCTTCATCATCCAAATATTGACGAATAGAACGTGTAATTTGATGTCTCATTTTAAATGTTTGCGCTAACTCTTGACGACGTAAATCTAAATAACGGTATTTTAATCGAATATTTTCATCAACGTTAACATTTTCTTCATTTATAGAAAATGGTGGTGTCTCAGATTTATTAATCACTTTAATATTTGTAACTTGTACTTCAACTTGGCCAGTTTTAATTTTAGGATTAACTGTTTCAGGGTCACGCTTCGTAACTGTACCTTGAACTTCTACAACATATTCAGAACGTACTGTTTCAGCAATTTTCAATGCCTCTTCTGAAAATGCAGGATTAAACACGACTTGTACAATTCCTTCTCTATCTCTTAAATCAACGAAAATCAATCCACCAAGGTCACGACGATTGTTAACCCATCCTTTTAATGTAATTTCTTGTCCTAAAAATGCCTCAGTAACTAATCCACAATAAGTTGTTCTCTTACTCATATTTTAACGCCCTCTCTACTTCTTAAAATATTCGACTAATGCGTCTAATTCAATTGTTTCAGATTCACCAGTTGTCATATTTTTAACATCGATTTTATTATTTTCTAATTCTTGATCACCAATAACGATTGTAAACTTGGCACCTAAACGGTCTGCTTGTTTCATTTGTCCTTTAATTTTACGCTGTAAATAGTCTTTATCTGCTTTAATACCATTATGTCTCAAATGATTTAATAGCTTCACAGCATATCGATCTGCTTGATCACCCATTGTAACAATGAATAAATCTAAGTTTTCTTCAATATCTAATTCGATACCTTCTTCTTCAAGTGCAAGCAATAATCGTTCTATACTTAGCGCAAAACCAATACCTGTTTCACTTGGACCATCTAGCAATTCTAATAAACCATTATAACGGCCACCACCACAAAGCGTTGTAATGGCACCATCATAGTTAGGGTTATCCATCATTAATTCAAATGCTGTATGTGTATAATAATCCAATCCACGAACTAAGTTAGGATCTTCAATATATGGAATACCTAAATCATCTAAATAAGCTTTTACTTGTTCATAATATGCCTTAGATTCCTCATTTAAGAAATCAGTGATTCTAGGTGCAGTCTTAATCGCTTCTTTATCACGGTCTACTTTACAATCCAAAATTCGCATCGGATTTGTATGCAAACGTGATTGACAATCTGAACAAAATTCATGAATTACTGGTTCAAAGTGTTTCACTAACGCTTCGTTATATTCTTTTCGAGACGCCATATCCCCTACACTATTAATAACAAGCTTTAAATGTTTTAATCCAAATGATTGATAAATATGCATAACCATAGCTAATACTTCTGCATCTACGCTAGGATTTTCAGCACCAATAGCTTCTACACCAAATTGATTAAATTGACGATAGCGTCCTTTTTGCTTACGTTCATATCTAAACATCGGTCCATTGTAATAAAGTTTAATTGGTTGGTTTGGATTACCTTGCATTTTATGTTCAATATATGAACGCACAACTGCAGCTGTTCCCTCAGGTCTTAATGTAATACTTCTATCGCCTTTATCTTTAAATGTATACATTTCTTTTTGTACGACATCGGTTGAATCACCAACACCTCTTGCAAAAAGATCTGTACTTTCAAAAATTGGTGTTCTTATTTCTTTATAATTATAAAATGTCATTAATTCATCTAATTGATTTTCAATGTAACGCCATTTCTTTGAATCTTCAGGTAAAATATCCTGCGTCCCTCTAGGTATTTTAATCATTTTGACATCTCCCTCGGCAAACTATTTTATTTAATTACCTTTTTAAAACTAAAACTATATACGACCACTTAACTTTGCACGATAAATCATAATCTTAAAAGCAAAAGAAAAAGCCCTTGCACAGCCTGAAACTGCACAAGGGACGAATATCCGTGTTGCCACCCTCATTGGTTTAAAAAACATGCCTAATTGTAATCATCATTACTTTTTATAAGCGTGCATTTAATAAACCCACTCAAAACGTTTAACGTACGTTTAACGGCTTTACTTTTCATAAAGCACCTCTTCTTGTGTTCAATGTATATAAACTACTCAGCATAATCTTTCAGTCTATGGATTATATTCCTACACAATCTTAGTTAGATTGCTACCTATTTCATTTACCATTTCAAGAATACTAACGGTTTTAGTTATAAAATTCAATATCAATGATAACTACTTTCACATATTTTTGCAAGCCCTACGCAGAAAAATAAATTTTAAGGCCATCAACAATTGCTTGTTCTAAAATTTGTCTATGTAATTGATCTTTAATCATCGTTTCATCAGTTGGGTTACTAATATAACCTAATTCTAATAAAACAGCAGGAACTTTTGTTTGTCTTAACACTTGATAATTTTCTTGTCTTGAACCGCGATTAGAAAGTAGACCTTTCTTCTGAATCGTAGCGTCTAACGTATCTGCTAAAGCTCTTTGATTATCATGATACCAATAAACTGTCATTCCATTTGCATTAGATGATTCTAACGCATCATTATGTATACTCAAATAGGCATCGCCTTTGATATCACGATTTTCTAGTGAAACATATGTATCGTCTGTTCTTGTCATCTTAACAGTTGCGCCTTCTTTTTCTAAAGTACGCTGCAATTCTTTTGCTGTTTTCAACGTATAATCTTTTTCTAAACTTTTATATTTAGTATTGCTTGAAGCACCCTGGTCACTACCTCCATGACCAGGATCAAGCACTATTGTTTTACCTTGCAAAGGATTTTTCTCCTTCGTATTATCCGCGACAATATCTAAATTTGTGTGCCATCCAGCTATCCAACCTTTTTCATTACTGGATGTATCTTCAACTTCAATCCATTTACCTACTTTACCAATCTTTTTAAAATGGTCACCTTTTTCAACTTTATATATGACTGGATACGCAGCGTTTGGACCTGTACGTAATTCAGCATTTTCAGTTATCGTGATGTTCCCACTATCTTCACTATTGCTATTCAGCAATAAAAATAAAAAGATGATAAATAAGACAAAGGCAATCACTACTATTAGAGTACGTTTATTTTTAAGACCCTTTTTAGATAACCATGCCTCTATTTTTTTCATTGAATTTTGCCGTCCTGACTTTCATAAATAATAGTGACTGGACCATCATTATTTATGCTAACATTCATGTGTGTTCCAAATTCACCTGTTTTCACAGTAAGACCATACGCTCGTAGCGCATCATTAAAATACTCATAAATTTTTACCGCTTGATCAGGATTTTTAGAATTTGAGAAACCTGGACGGTTACCTTTTTTTACATCTGCATAGAGAGTAAATTGTGAAACTGATAGTATTTCACCATTCATTTGTTGGATATTAAAGTTTAATTTATTATTGTCATCTTCAAATAATCTTGCATTAGCAATTTTCTTTGCAATTACATCTGCATCTTGCTCTGTAGAGTTCTGACCGATACCGACTAATAAACAATATCCTTTTTTGATTTGATTATTTAATGTATCATTCGTCACCGATGCTTCTTTAACTCTTTGTACAACTACTTTCATATTTTGCACCTCTAGTTCCAAACTCTTGTTACTGTATAAACATCACCAAGTTGTTTGTTCTTTTCTACCACACGATAAACATCATTCACGTTTTTCACCATGACACTAATATTTATTATTGCATTTTTATCAATATCTGAACGTCCTGAAACTTTAATTAAATTGCCGGCTGTCGAGCTAACAGCTTGTAGTACTTCATTCAACAAGCCATTTCGGTCATACGCAGTTACCTCTAAATCAACCTGATATTTTTGAGTTGCGTCTTTTGATTTTACCCATTCAACATTAATTAGTCGTTCAGTTTCGTTCTTAATATTTGGGCAATCAGTGCGATGTACTTTAATACCGTGACCTTTGGTGATATAACCTACAATATCATCACCTGGTATAGGATTACAACATTTTGACAACTTGATAAGTACATTTTCTAAACCTTCTACATAGACACCACTATCAGTAATGATGTTGTCTTTAATAGGCAATGATTTCGTAACTTCTTGTGCTTCATTTAAAGCACGTTGTTTATCTAAAATACGTTGTCTTTCAGTTAATTTATTAACAATCTGTAAGGATGTCACGCCGCCAAATCCTACAGCTGCGAATAAATCATCTTCATTTGCAAAGTTATATTTTTCATTAACAACCTGAATATTTTTCTCTGTCAAAATATCTTCGACTCTAAATCCTTGCTCTTTTATTTCAGCTTCAACCATCATTCGGCCTTTTTCAATATTAGATGAACGATCTTGTTTTTTGAAGAAACTTTTAATTTTACCTTTGGCACTAGACGATTTAACAATTTTCAACCAATCACGACTTGGTCCATATGAATGTTTACTAGTACGTATTTCAACAATATCGCCTGTTTGTAAAATATAGTCAATTGGTACAATTTTGCCATTCACCTTGGCACCAATCATCTTATTACCTACTTCACTGTGAATCGCATAAGCAAAATCAATCGGCACAGCACCATATGGCAACTCAATAACATCACTCGCTGGGGTAAATGCGTATACTTTGTCACTCTGTAAGTCATATTTTAAGGTTTCCATAAATTCTTGAGCGTCAGACGATGTATGATCCGCTTCAGCTAATTCTTTTAACCAATTTAACTTATTTTGATAAGTTTGATCTTTTTCACTTACTTTTTTACCTTCTTTGTAAGCCCAGTGTGCTGCAACACCATGCTCAGCAATTTCGTGCATATCAAACGTTCGTATTTGGATTTCGAGCGGGTCTCCATTTGGGCCTACTACTGTAGTATGCAATGACTGATACAAATTTTGTTTAGGCATTGCAATATAATCTTTAAAACGTCCTGGCATCGGTTTCCATAACGTATGCACCAACCCAAGTATCGCATAACAATCATTAATAGAATTGACAATAACACGTATCGCCAACAAATCAAAAATTTGATCAAATTGTTTTTTCTGCTTCATCATTTTCCGATAAATACTGTAAATATGTTTAGGTCTACCATTTATATCGCCTTCGATATTCATTCGGTCCATTTCAGTACGTATTCTATCAATAGCCGTTTCGATATACGCTTCACGTTCACTACGTTTCTTCTTCATTAAATTGACTATTCTAAAATATTGCACATTATCAATATAACGAAGAGCCGTATCTTCTAGTTCCCATTTGATTGTATTAATACCAAGACGATGTGCTAATGGTGCATAAATTTCTAATGTTTCTCGAGAAATTCTAATTTGTTTTTCGCGCGGCATGGCTTTCAAGGTACGCATATTATGTAATCTGTCTGCTAATTTCACCAAAATTACGCGTACATCTTTGGCAATCGCAATAAATAACTTGCGATGATTTTCAGCTTGTTGTTCTTCTTTTGAGCGGTATTTTACTTTTTTAAGCTTCGTCACACCATCAACAATTCGAGCAACTTCTTCATTGAACATTTCTTTTACATCTTCAAATGTATACGGTGTATCTTCAATTACATCATGCAAAAAACCTGCGACAATCGTCGGTCCGTCTAATCGCATTTCTGTTAAAATACCTGCAACTTGTATAGGATGCATAATGTATGGTAATCCGTTTTTTCGGAACTGACCTTTATGTGCTTCATAAGCAATATGATAGCTTTTTAAAACATACTCATATTCATCTGCTGACAAATATGATTTTGCTTTGTGAAGAACTTCGTCTGCACTATATGGATATTCGTTGTTCATTATATGATACACCCCATTCATATTTATTACTTCGCCTTAAACAATGATTTAGGTACTCTTGTTGAATAGTATTTGTCCCACACCAATCATACGTCCGTCGACGATAAATATTTATCCTGTCGTCATTAATCGTAATATTAATTTTACTTGAGCGAGTTTAATTTGTATACTATTCCTACTTTTAAAACTTTTACAAAAATTCGACCTAAATCTACTGTTTCATTTTTTAAATATTAGTTCTATGATACTACAATTTATGAAATAAATAAACGATGTTATTAAGGTATAATGCTCAATCATCTAACATTTTCAGTAAATAAAAAATCCTAACATCTCATGTTAAGAAAACTTAAACAACTTTTTTAATTAAGTCATTGGTTCTTATACATTTGATGAAGGATTTCATTTGATAAAATTATATTATTTATTATTCGTCGTATGAGATTAAACTCATAACATCGTAATCTTTAATTTTTTCAATACCATTTAAATATTTCAATTCAATTATAAATGCAATACCTACTACGATACCGCCTAATTTTTCAACTAATTTTATTGCTGCTTCAATCGTACCACCAGTAGCTAATAAATCATCTGTAATTAACACACGTTGACCTGGTTTAATTGCATCTTTGTGCATTGTTAAAACATTTGTACCATATTCTAGGTCATACTCATAACGAATGACTTCACGAGGTAATTTCCCTTCTTTTCTAACAGGTGCAAAGCCAATCCCCATTGAATAAGCTACAGGACAGCCAATGATAAAGCCACGCGCTTCAGGTCCTACAACGATATCAACATCTCTGTCTTTTGCGTATTCTACAATTTTATCTGTTGCATAGCCATATGCTTCACCATTATCCATAATTGTAGTAATATCCTTGAAACTAACACCTGGTTTCGGCCAATCTTGAACTTCTGATACGTATTGCTTTAAATCCATTAATATTTCCTCCTAAATTGCTCACGACAATTGTGACTTTATCCAATTTTTTATTTCTGAAAAATCTTGATATAATAATTGCTTTTCAACATCCATACGTTGTTGTCTTAATTGATATACTTTGCTGGAATCAATCGATCTTTTATCAGGTTGTTGATTGATTCGAATTAAACCATCTTCTTGTGTTACAAATTTTAAGTCTAAGAAAACTTTCAACATGAATTTAAGTGTATCTGGTTTCACACTTAAATGTTGACACAATAACATACCCTCTTTCTGGATATTTGTTTCTTGTTTAGTTATTAATGCTTTATAACACTTTTTAAAAATATCCATATTAGGTATACCATCGAAGTAAATCGAATGATTATGTTGCAAAACTATATAAAGTTGAGAAAATTGCAGTTGTTGCAAGGAATTAGACAAGTCTTCCATTGACGTTGGTAAATCTCTTAATACTACTTTATCAGTTTGTTGTTTAATTTCTTCACCATAATAATATTCATTCGCATTTACTTTATCACTTTTAGGATGAATAAGCACGACAATATTTTCATCATTTTCTGTAAAAGGTAAACTTTTTCGCTTACTTCTATAATCTAATATTTGCTGTTCATTCATCGCAATATCTTGAATAATTATTTGCGGTGATTGATTACCATTCCATTCGTTGATTTGAACAGATCCTAATATATTAATTGGCTGTTCATCTTGTAACTCAGGTTCTAAGTGTCCATTTTGCCAAAATAGCGCGGCGATATTACTTTCACCAAGTGTCAATTTTAGATGATTTTTTTGTTGACCTATCGCCTTAACTGAAGAAACTGATAAATCATCCATTTCAAAAATAGGTCTAGAAAAATCTGTTCCGAAGGGTCTTAAACGATTCATATCACGAATATTTTTAATCGTTATATCATTTTCTGTTAATAATACATCTACTTGCTTTACGGGATCTAACGAAGTTGTTTTAGATAATTCTTTCATCCATTTATTTAAACCTTCAGCTAACGATTCTATATTTTCAATATCCATCGTCATACCTGCAGCCATATGATGGCCGCCAAATTTAGCGATTAACTCTTGATGTGCTGATAGTATTTCAAACATCGACACTTGATCAATTGATCTGGCGGAGCCTTTTGCATGATTTTGCTCCCTATCAATATTTAAAATTAATGTTGGCAAAGCAAATGTTTCGACAATTTTCGAAGCAACAATACCTAAGACACCTTCATGCCAATTTTCTTTTGCTAAAAGTAAAAATAAATCTCCCTTTTTAACTTTCGTTTCTGCCATAGCCATTGCTTCTTCTGTGATAGTTGCTACAATATCTTTTCTTTCACGGTTAAAATGTTCAACTTGTTCTGCTAAAAATGCAGCTTCTTCTTCGACGTCAGTCATCAACAATTCGCAAGCTAATGATGCGTCATCTAAACGACCTACAGCATTAAGTCTAGGTCCAATAATAAAACCAATTGTTTCTTCATCAATATTGTCATTGTATCCCGCTTCTTTTAGCAATGCTTTAACAGAGGTCGGACATTGATCATTTAAGACTTTTAATCCTTGTTTCACTAATGATCGATTTTCATCAGTTAAGGATACTAAATCCGCAATGGTACCTATCGCAACTAATGCTTTAAAATAATCAGGTACATTTTCAATCAATGCTTGTGCTAATTTGTATGCAACACCTGCACCACACAATTGTTGGAACGGATAATTAAACGATGGATGCATTGGATGTACGATTGCATATGCTTCTGGTAATGTACTACCAATTTCATGATGATCAGTTACAATGACATCAACTCCTAAATCTTGAACCATTTTAATTTCATTATGACCTTGTATGCCATTATCAACAGTTATGATTAATGTTATGCCTTCATCATGAGCATTTCTAAATGCTAGTTCGTTTGGTCCATATCCTTCGGTAAAGCGGTTAGGAATATGCCATCCTACTTGTGCACCTAAAAGTTGTAATGTTATCACTAAAATTGTAGTTGCGGTAACACCGTCGGCATCGTAATCACCATAAACTAGGATTTTCTCATCATTCGCTATCGCTCTTTTAATTCTTTCAATAGTCTTAGTCATATCGCTCAATTGCAGTGCATCATGATTGATATCTGTATCTGAAATGATGGATTCTATTGCTTGTTCATCAATAATCGATTTACTTTCTAATATTTTTTTTACGATTGGCGTTAACTTTAATTTTGATGTTAATTCATCACTTATGTATTCAGCTGGTTTAGTTAATTTCCACTTATACTTCGGTTTAATCATATATATTTACGCCTCATTTCCAAAAGACATTATATCTAAAATTACTTTAAATAAAAAGCACTTATCTAAATAATCAAGACTTTAATTATACCATTTTTTAAAAATGAATGCGGGAACTTATTTATATATATTTTGTTAAATTTAAATAAAGTAAAAAGCGGTATGTGAACTCTTTATTGTTTCACATACCGCTTAATTCATTTTAAACTAAAATCTTTTCATCGTTCGATTTCTTTTCTTTATATACAACTAATTTGTGTTTCGGCGATTTTTTCAACTGACGTTTTTTCATTATTCCCCATAGCGGAACGGCAATGAAGATTGAAGAGAATACACCAGAAATCAATCCGATAAATAATGCTAAAGTAAAGTTGAATATCGTAGGAGCACCGAAGAATAGTATAGCAACTACTACTACAATAACTGTTAATACTGTATTAATTGAACGTGTCATTGTCTGTCTAATTGATCTATTAACGATATCATCAATTTGTTCTGTTGTCGTAATCACTTTAACCTTTTGTAAGTTTTCACGTACACGGTCAAACGTTACGATTGTATCATTAATTGAATAACCGACAATTGTTAATACAGCGGCGATAAATGTTAAATCTACTTCAATTCTAAATAAACTGAAAATCGCTACTATAATGAATACATCATGTAATAA
Source organism: Staphylococcus sp. T93 (assembly GCF_016743875.1). Taxonomy (NCBI): domain Bacteria; kingdom Bacillati; phylum Bacillota; class Bacilli; order Caryophanales; family Staphylococcaceae; genus Staphylococcus; species Staphylococcus sp. T93. Next base: position 1,115,277 of record NZ_CP068247.1, read on the forward strand.
TGCCAATACAGATGAAAGACCCATGCGCCATTCAAATCGTAATGATACATAGATGATGATACCTATCGATGCATAGATTAATGCAAGCATTGCATTTTTTGCTAATTCCTGTCCAATAATTGGTGATACAGTGTTAATTTGAGGTGTGTCACCGAATTTCGATTTAATATTATCACTCAATTTATTATCTTGAGCACGCGTTAAATCGTCTTTAAATTGAACAGTTGCTACTTTATTGTCTTTACCATTGATCTGAATTTGATCCGCTTTAAGTCCACTATCTTTTACAACTTGCTCTACCTTTTGTTGAGTAATTGCTTGTTTAGATTGGAAATCTACGCGTGTACCACTTGAGAAATCAATTCCTAAGTTTAACTTGAAGATATAAAGAATAACTAAACCGACAACTACAATTAAAATACTTACTCCAATTAATGGCTTAGCTAATTTAACAAAATTCCATTTCTCGAATGAAGTTTTAAGGTCATGAACATCTACACCTTCATTAATATCATGTCGTTTATTCTTTTTAACACCAAATAACCAAAATTGATTTTTGAATATATTTGATGAAACAAGTAATGATAATAAGAATCTTGATAAGAACACGGCTGTAACAAAGATCATTAGAATACCTAATAATAACATTGTCGCGAAACCTTTAACTGAACTTTCACCGAAGAAGAATAATACTGCTGCGGCGATAACTGTTGTTAAGTTAGAATCAAAAATTGTTAGGAATGAACTTTTGTTTGCTTTAGAAAAGGCTTGCTTTATCGTTCTACCTATTCGAAGTTCATCCTTAATACGCTCATACATGATAATATTGGCATCTACAGCCATACCTACACCTAATACCAACGCCGCTAATCCTGGTAAAGTTAGAACCCCGGAAATGAAATTAAATGCTACTAACGTTAGATAGATATAAGTTGTCAATGCAATAATCGCTACTAAACCAGGTAATCGGTAGAATCCAAGCATGAATAAATAAATTAATGCTACACCAATAAACGATGCAAACACAGTTTTATCTAATGCATCTTGACCAAATTGGGCACCTACTGAGTTTGAATAAATTTCTTTCAAGTCAACTGGTAAAGAACCTGCATTTAACAATTCGGCGATTTGTTTTGCTTTTTTAACGCCTTCTTGTCCTTTAAATCCACCCGAGATTTCTACGCTATCAGAATTGATTGGTTGATCAACACTTGCTGCAGAAATAAATTTAGGGTTTTTCTTTTGTGCTTCTTTTTTATAGCTGTCACCTTTTTTGAAATCTAACCAAACAACCATGACATTATCACGTTTCTTAGAGATTTCTTCCGTTACTTTTTTAAATTTGTTTTTGTCTTTTACTTTAAAAGTAACTGTAGGCTGGTTTGTTTCCTGTTTAAATTCTTGTTTGGCAGATCCCTGTTTAATATCAGAACCGCTTAATTTTACTTTATCTTCTGCATCGCGAATTGTTAAATTAGCTTGAGAAGATAAAATTTTACGTGCTTCATTCTGGTCTGTTACACCAGCAAGTTGTACTCTAATTCTATTAGGTTCTTCAACTTGAATTTTAGGTTCCGAAACACCTAAAACGTTAACACGATTTTCTAATGTTTGCGCTGTTGATTGTAAGGCTTTTTTATCTATTTTGTCGCCTTTATTTAAAGGATCGACTTGATAAAGCACCTCAAATCCACCTTGCAAATCAAGTCCTAAATTGACATTCTTTATAACACTTTTATAAGTTGCAGCCATTCCGGCAAACAACAATACGACTAAAAGCAAGAACGCAATTATTCTACTACTTTTCTTCACATGAACACCTCATTATTTACGTATGTATTTAGAATACTTGAATACTATTTTATAACGCAAGTTAAATCTTTCTTACAAAATTTATTAGCCTTATACATATTAACATACTAGAGCAGGGAGTAAAAATAGTCATAGATATATTTAATTTAAATTTAACAATTATTATGTATCACAATTTCTTTTTTTGGAATAAAAATAAGCTATTCTACATACTACTTATAACTTAAAAAGGATGAAACGCTATTCGTTTCATCCTTTTTAATACCACTTCTCATTATGAAGGGTCAACTTGTTTAATAGCAGGTTTTTCGAAAGTTAATTCAGTACCATGACCATTAACTGTAATAACAACAGTTGTTTCATCTACTGCTTTAACAGTACCTTTAATACCACCAATAGTTGTAATTCTTTGACCAGATTGAATGTTATTAATCAACTCACGATGCTGTTTCGCACGTTTTTGTTGTGGTCTGATCATCAAGAAATACATAACCGCAAAAATTACGACTATATATATTAGTAATGAAAATTGCATTTTATACGCTCCTCTTGCTTAAAAGTTTTTTGGGTTCTCAACATTTAATCCATATTGCTCGAAGAATTCTTCTTTGAAATCTAAAAGACGATCTTCTCGAATGGCTTGTCTTATATCTTCCATTAATTTTAGCAGAAAATGTAAATTATGAATAGTAGTAAGACGAATACCAAAAGTTTCCTCTGCCTTGATTAAATGACGTATATACGCTCTTGAATAGTTTTGACATGTATAACAGTCACAATTCTCATCTAACGGTCTTAAATCATCTGCAAATTTTGCATTTTTAATAACTAAACGACCTTGCGATGTCATACAAGTACCATTTCTGGCAATACGTGTCGGTAAGACACAATCAAACATATCCATGCCGCGAATACTACATTCGATTAACGCATCTGGAGATCCTACACCCATTAAATATCTTGGTTTATCTTTAGGCATAAACTGCTCTGTATGTTCAACCATTTTATACATAACCGGTTTAGGTTCACCAACTGACAAACCGCCGATTGCATAACCAGGAAAATCTAATTCTACTAAATCCTTTGCACTTTGTTCTCTTAAATCTTCATATTCGCCACCTTGTATAATGCCGAACAATGCTTGATCTTCAGGTCTTTGGTGTGCATCTAGACATCTTTTCGCCCAACGTGTTGTACGTTCAATAGATTTTTTTACATAATCATATTCAGCAGGCATCGGTGGACATTCATCAAATGCCATCATAATATCAGATCCTAAATCATTTTGAATTTGCATTGATTTCTCAGGACTCAAAAATAATTTAGACCCATTAGTATGATGTCTAAATTCCACGCCTTCTTCTGTAATTTTACGTAAATTACTTAAACTAAACACTTGGAAACCGCCTGAATCTGTAAGAATCGGACCATCCCAATTCATGAATTTATGTAATCCCCCAGCGTGTTTGATAATATCATTTCCGGGTTGTAACCACAAATGATATGTGTTGCCCAAAATGATTTTTGCTTCAATTTGTCTTAACTCTTCTGGACTCATTGTTTTAACGGTTGCTTTAGTACCAACTGGCATAAACATAGGTGTTTCAAATGAACCGTGTGGTGTGTGCACGATACCTAAACGCGCACCTGATTGTTTACAAGTTTTAATGTGTTCGTATGTTACTGCAGGCATATTCAAAATCCTCACATTCTTTTTATATAATTAACATTGCATCGCCAAAACTAAAGAATCTATATTCTAAATTTACTGCCGTTTTATAAGCATTCAGAACATTTTCACGACTACTAAACGCTGATACTAGCATAACTAATGTTGATTTTGGTAAATGAAAATTAGTAATCTGGCCATCAATTGCTTTAAAATCAAATCCTGGATAAATAAATATATTAGTCCAGCCACTCGTTTCAACAAATTTATCATGATCGCGTCGAATTGTTTCAAGTGTACGTGTTGAAGTTGTACCAACTGATATAATGCGATGTCCTTTGGACTTAGTATCATTTAATAAATCAGCTGTTTCTTGTGTCATTTGATAATATTCACTATGCATTTCGTGGTCATTCACATCGTCTACGCTCACCGGTCTAAACGTACCTAACCCAACATGTAATGTAACAAATGCGATATTAACACCTTTATTTTTAATTTCAATTAATAACTCATCAGTAAAATGTAATCCTGCTGTTGGTGCTGCCGCTGAACCACTTTCTTTAGCGTAAACTGTTTGATAACGATCTGGATCATCTAAACGTTCTTTGATGTATGGTGGCAGTGGCATTTCCCCTAATTCATCTAATCTTTCTTGTAAAATACCTTCATAATGTAAACGCATGATGCGTCCACCTTGATCCATTTCTTTTATGCATTCAGCTATAATTTTGCCATTACCAAAATTCAATTTATTACCAACTTTAATACGCTTAGCTGGTTTCAGTAAGACTTCCCAATCATTACCTTCAATTTGAGTTAACATTAACATTTCAACTTTTGCACCAGTTTCTTCTTTTAAACCAAAAAGTCTAGCTGGCATTACTCGCGTATCGTTAAGCACTAATGTATCACCAGGTCTAAAATACTCAATGATATCTTTGAAATGTAAATGTTTCATTTCACCAGTTTCTCTATCCATGACTAATAAACGACTATGATCACGATCTTTTAAAGGCGTTTGAGCAATTAATGATTCTGGTAAGTCATAGTCAAATTCTTCAATATTCACGTTATTCTCTCTCCTCATTCGACTTTGCAAAATGTTCATAAGCTAATGGTGTTGCTTTTCTGCCACGTGGCGTACGTTCTAAAAAGCCTTTCTGAATAAGAAATGGCTCATAAACGTCCTCAATTGTAATACGTTCTTCACCAATTGTTACGGCAATCGTATCTAAACCAACAGGTCCGCCATTATACTGCTTAATAATACAGTTCATCATTTTATGATCAATGTAATCTAGTCCGTGTTGATCAACTTGAAGTAAACCTAATGCGTGCTTCGTTGTTTCAATGTATATTTGTTCATCTTCATTCACTTGCTGGAAGTCTCTTACCCGCTTCAATAGTCGATTTGCTACTCTTGGAGTCCCTCTAGAACGTTTAGCAAGTTCAATGGCACTTTCTTCATCAATACCTGTGCCTAAAACCTCAGCTGTTCTAATAATGATTTCTTTTAAATCTGATTCGTTATAATATTCTAATCTTAAGTGCACACCAAATCGATCCCTTAGTGGACCTGTTAAGCTGCCAGCTCGCGTTGTTGCACCTACCAAAGTGAATGGAGGTAAGTCGATACGGATACTTCTAGCCTCATCGCCTTTACCAATGATAATATCTAAAAAGAAATCTTCCATTGCAGGGTATAACACTTCTTCAACAACACTACTCAGTCTGTGTATTTCATCAATAAACAAAACATCTCCAGGTTGAAGTCCTGATAAAATTGCAGCCAAATCACCAGGTCTTTCTAATGAAGGCCCTGATACTGTACGTATATTAACTTCCATTTCATTGGCAATGATATTAGATAATGTTGTCTTACCTAATCCAGGGGGGCCAAAAAGCAATACATGATCTAATGGTTCATGACGAAGTTTAGCCGCTTTAATAAATACTTCTAAATTACTTTTTATTGAATTTTGACCAATATATTGTCGTAATCTCGTAGGTCTAAGCGACAATTCGAAATCAGTTTCTTCACTATGCATTGATTGATCAACCATACGCTCATTCATGACAACACTTCCCCTATTAATCTATTTAAAATTAAGATACAACTAATTGAAGACCTGCCTTAACAGCTTCATCAACTGAGTCATATTTATTTTTATTTAACGTTTTCTCAACTTTTGCAAGCTCTCGTTTAGAATAACCTAATGCTTCTAACGCTAACATTGCTTCTTGCACGAATTGATCTTGCACCGTCGAAGTAGCGTCTACTTGTAATAATGAATCGCTATCTTCTTCAGTAATTTTCACTTTACCTTTTAAATCTAAGACAATCTGTCTTGCCGTTTTCTTACCAATTCCTGGGAATTTAGTTAAATACGTATCATTTTCATTTTCAATGGCACGTTTTACTTCATTAGGCGTACTTGTCGCTAAAATAGCTAAAGCTGATTTCGGACCAATACCAGTAACTTTAATTAAACTCAAGAACATATCTTTCTCTTCTTCACTACTAAATCCATACAATAATTGTGCATCTTCACGAACAATTAAAGATGTATGAATTAAAACTTCATGATCTAGATGCTTTTGAAAACGATAAGAATTTGGTGTTTGAATTTCATAACCAACACCAGCAGTTTCAACAACTACGTGTGTAGGATATAAATGTGTTAACTTACCTTTGACATACGCGTACATTATAGGCACATCCTTACATACTCATACTAATTAATTCTACTTTTGATACATAATCTAAATTTCTCAAAGCGCCAATAACATCTTCTACTGAAGTTTCTTTAGATTTAGCATTCAGTGATAATGTTATTGTTGCTTTTTCTTCCATTGGAATACTTTGATGAATCGTTAATACAGATAGTTCTAACTTTGATATAACATCTAGTACACGTGCCAACATACCAACAATATCAGTTACATATAAAATTAATGTAAATTCTCGATGGTCAAGCATTTTATCGTCTACTGGAAATATCGTTTCTCTATATTTATAAAAAGCACTTCTAGATAGATCAAACTGTTTAACGGCATCATAAATGGACAATGTCGGATCACTTTTTAAGGCATCTTTAATCTTCAATGTTTTAACCACGGATTCAGGCAAGACATCTTCTCTAATTAAATAAAACTTTTTATAATCTTTATTGTCCATCATGTTTCGCTCCTATTCAACGAATTCAAATTCTCCGCCAAGAATTCTAACGATATCACCATTTTTACAACCACGTTCTCTAAGCGCATCATCAATACCCATCGAACGCATTTGACGAGCAAATCGACGTACTGCTGGATCACTGTTAAAGTCAGTCATTTTAAACATTCTTTCAATAGCATTACCACTTACCACATAAGCACCATCATCATCTCTTGAAATTGTAAATTTATCTTGTGACGGTGTATGTTTATATAATACTCGGTTAATGCCAACTGACTCCTCTTCTTCAACTGTGAAGTCAACATCTTTATATTCTTCTAATTTATCTGCTATTGCATATAATAATTGATCAATATTATCACGCGTTATTGTTGAAACTGGAATAACTGGCACATCTTCGCCAATTTCTTCTTTAAACAAGTTTAAATTATCTTGTGATTCAGGTAAATCCATCTTGTTAGCTACTACGATTTGAGGTCTATCTTCTAAACGTTGCTCGTACGCAGCTAATTCTTGATTAATGACTTTATAATCTTCAATAGGTTCTCTACCTTCAGAACCGCTCATATCAATCATGTGAACAATAACTTTTGTTCTCTCTACATGTCTTAAAAATTGATGTCCTAATCCAACGCCATCAGATGCACCTTCAATTAAACCTGGTAAATCTGCCATAACAAAACTACGTTGATCAGGCGTTGAAACAACACCTAGATTTGGTTTAATCGTTGTAAAATGATATGCCCCAATTTTAGGCTTAGCTTTTGAAACGATAGATAATAAAGTCGATTTACCCACACTAGGGAAACCTACTAATCCTACATCAGCTAATAATTTCAATTCTAAAGATACATCTAATTCCTCACCTGGTTCACCTTTTTCACTGAAGTCAGGTGCAGGGTTTCTAGGTGTTGCAAAACGTGAATTACCTCGGCCACCTCGACCGCCCTTCGCTACTACAGCTCTTTGACCATCTTCAACAAGATCTGCTAACACTTCGTCTGTTTCAACATTTTTAATAATTGTACCAGGTGGAACTTTTAATACTAAATCTTCCGCATTTTTACCATGCATATTACTACTTTGGCCATTTTCACCTTTGCTTGCTTTAAAATGACGTTGATATCTAAAATCTAATAACGTTCTTAAACCTTCATCCACTTCAAATACGACTGAAGCACCTTTACCACCGTCACCGCCAGCTGGTCCACCAAATGGTACATATTTTTCTCTTCTGTATGCGGTAATACCATTACCACCATCACCGGCTTTAAGAGATATTTTGACTTGATCGACAAACATATATCTCACCTCTTTTACATATAATTTTCATTTTCCCAATAATTATAGCATATTAGAGCCCCTTATATATTGTAAATAATTAGGGGCTCTTATGCAGTTACTTTTATAAATCTTTGCTTTAAAATACTTATATTTCTCAGCACCAATTGTGGTACAGTTTATTCTTTAAACGCTGCAACTGTATTCCTTTGTCCCCCTTATAGTTTAGTGATTAGGGGCTCTTATACAGTTGCACATTTAGTATAACGTCTAAAATTCCCATTTTTTAATAACATAATGAAAATAATAATGAAAAACATTTTATAAAAAGTAAAAAACACCAGAAGATTCACTTCTGGTGTTAACTAGACAAAATTATTCAGCTACTGCATATACAGAAACTTGTTTTTTGTCGCGACCTTTACGTTCGAATTTAACAACGCCGTCGATTTTAGCGAATAATGTATCATCGCCACCACGACCTACATTTTCACCAGGGTAAATTTTAGTACCACGTTGGCGATATAAAATTGAACCACCTGTTACGAATTGACCGTCAGCACGTTTAGCACCTAAGCGTTTTGATTCAGAGTCACGTCCGTTTTTTGTAGAACTTACCCCTTTTTTAGATGCGAAGAATTGTAAGTTTAATTTTAACATCGGAATGCACCTCACTTATAATTTAATCTAATATTCTCATTATATTCTTCTTCAATAGTTTGTAAAGACACAAGCATTGTTTGAAGAATTAGTTGCGCTTCATCGTTGTTTGTATCAACGCTTCTTATATGAAAATGACCACCATTGTCGTCATAATTGATATCTGGTCTCTCAGATGTCAATCCTATAATCGCATTAACACTACCAAACAATACAGCTGAAGCTCCAGCACAAACGATATCATGACCATATTCACCATGGTCAGCATGGCCATCCATAATAACGTCTGTTACTTTGCCTTCATCATTAACTGTAATATCAACAGTAATCATAATAATTACGCGTTGATTTTATCGATTGTTAATTTAGTGTATGGTTGACGATGGCCTTTTTTACGTTTTGAATTTTTACGACGTTTGTATGTGAATACAGTGATTTTTTTACCGCGACCTTGTTTATTAACAGTAGCAGTAACTGTTGCACCTTCAACTGTTGGCGCTCCAACTTTAACTGAATCTCCACCTACAAATAATACTTTATCAAATGTAAAAGTATCTCCTTCGTTTACGTCTAATTTTTCAACGAAGATTTCTTGACCTTCTTCTACTTTGATTTGTTTTCCACCTGTTTCAATAATAGCAAACATACTTTGCACCTCCTGTATAATAAGTCACGCCATACATAGGTGACATTTCGTTATTGAGTCAAGCGTTTGCACTCTGTGGGAAAATCGCTTTCTTCATTAAAAATGTTCTTGAACCTATATTTGAGCGGTTGTATGTAGCTACTTATAACTACTCAACTATTGCATCTTACCATTGACGACGTTTCATGTCAATGTCATTGTTTGTTTTTTTAAGGAACTTTATAATCAACGGATAAAGCATAATCAACAGTACAAAATTCATAATTAATGTTGGCAATAATCTAAAGACTACAAAATGAATAATATCAAATTGAATGAATCCTAACATACCGTATATTAATGCCACATAGACTTCTAATAATAAGGTGCTGGCTAATATAATAATGAATAACATCGAATGATCTTTGTAAAAAATTTTAAAGAATCGATCTATAAGTGCTAAAAACAATATATAGCCAAATAAGTACACTCCATAAATACTACCAAAGTATACATCAGTCATTACGCCTAAAAATATGCTGAGCAATAATGATACGCCAAAGCCACGATACACTACCATCATTAAAATATACATAAATGTAAGGTGTGGTACAAATACAAGTTCAAACTTACCTATGTGCATTGGAATAAGAAGCCCAATTGCAGTATCTATATAAAATAGTAAAATACCTATCAAAAAATAATACAGTGTACGCATTATTTATCCCTGCTTTCATCATCAGGAATTGTTTTAGGATCTCTTTTTGCAACATAAACATGACTCAAATCTGTTAAGTCCGCACCAGTCTTAACCCTAACTTCTTTAGCTAAGCCGTATTGATCATTTTGAACCTTAGTCACTTCTCCTATATATAAATTACTTGGTAGTTGATCAGCTAATCCACTTGTAACGACTTTATCACCTTTTGAGATATTATCTCTATTATTAATGTCACTAATTACAAGTTCTGAGTTCTTTTCATCATAACGATCAATTAAACCAAATATATTTTTAGAACCGTGTTGTATATTTACAGATAATTTACCCGCACGTGTATTAGTTGAGATTAAATCAACTTGTGAAGAAAATTTATTAACTTTAGTAACTCTTCCAACAAAACCTTGTGATGTCATCACAGCCATATTTGAAGTTATACCTGATTTAGATCCCTTATCAATTACAATTGTATTCATCCACTGATCCGGATTTCTTGCCAAAACCGTAGTAGAAATAGGATCAAATTTTGAAATATCTTTTAAATCAAGCTCTTTTTTTAATTTTTCATTTTCCGCTTCTAATTGTTGGTTCTTAGATTCTAACTGGCTAATCTTATTTTTAGATTCTTTAGAATCTCCTTTTTTAAAAAAGTCCCCAATCGTACCAGCAACAAAATTAACTGGATAACTCACAACTCGTTGTCCAAAAGACACAGAATCACCTATATATTGTTCAGGAGGTGATTGAGATTGTGAACGTATGGACAGCCCAATTAATGCAATAAAAACGATAATTGCACATAAAACAACAATTAATTTGTTATTTTTAAAAAACTTAAGCACCCAGAACACCTCTATTATGTCAAAATATTGTATATCCTTTTCTATTTTATATTACTCCCATTATGAAATAAAGCACTAACTACGAATTACTTTGAAAATGAACAACTCCGTAAAAAATTTGTGGCATTTTAAAAACAAAAAAACTACTAGCAAACATTCCAGTCACTAGTAGTTTAAATAATCGATTTAAATTTTAAAATTATTTGTTTGTATCGTTCGAGGATTCACTGTTCGAATTCTGAAGTTGTCTCCAACGTGCGAATAAGTTCTGGGCCTTTTGTTGTTCATTAGCTTGTTTCTGTTTTGATTGTTCTGCCATTTGAACTACACCAACCTTTTAAATTTATTCTAGTGACAGGATAACTAAAATATATTTCTTATGCAATAATTTCCTATTGATAAGCATTTTCAGATTTTAGTTGTAAATTTTGCCCTAATTCATTTAAGTCTTGTTGCATTTCAAATTCAGTATTGTAAACACGCATTGACTCATCTCCAAATTTATAAAGAATAAATTCGTCTCCTCTTTGACCTATAATATATTGATCATTATAAGCCATGCGATTCATTCCAGACACAGCCATAAACTCTTGTTTATCTATCATTTTAAATACATTTTTAATTTGGCTTAATGGTACATTCTTTATTAAATCATTTTCTTTTAATGAATATTTCTCACCACTTACATAAACATGTTGGGCATCATTAGTGGGTTGCGTAACTTGATTCATTTGATCATTATCGTGATTTACAGGATTCCAATCTTGTTCTTTTAAAAAAGGTGCGTATTTCAAGGCGATATAAACAATTATCACAATTGCTATTACTGCTATAATGTTTTTAATCATACTAAATATCAATCTCATAGTTCGCCTCCAATGTCTTCATCTAATTATATATTTTATTATGTATATTTTCCTCAGTCTTCAGCCTTAATCATGATATATCTTAGGACTGATGCACGTTCATTTAAAATAGCTTATAATTTTGTTATGATTTAAAAGCGTATTAGGAGGTTTGTAGCATTGAGTATACTAACAATTATTTTAATAGCACTATTAGTCATCCTCCTTTTTAGAGTTGGACTTTCTATTTTGCGATTTTTAATTTATGTCGGACTTGTTTTATTATGTATTTACTTAGGATATCAAGGTTTAATTTGGTTGCTCGATTTTTTTCAAATAAATAGTGGATTTTTACCGCACTTTCAATTTAACAATTAAATTTATTCTGCATAACAAAACTCCTAATGTACTAGTTTAGAATTTTTTAACTAGTTCCACATTAGGAGTTTTAGTTTGTTTTCAAGCACGGATACTACTTGATGAACAGATTACTATTACTTACGCCCAAATGCGTTAGATAAAAATCGTATCAGCGCGTAGCTACCACTTAGTAAAAGGCCCCAAACGATTCCAGTAAAAATTGAGCCAATTGCTACACTTAATAAAGGAAAAGCTTGTTTCGTAACGATTACACCTGCTAACGCGGTTACTAAAATACCTAACGTAGATAAAGCTAATGTTATTAAAAGATTGCGCTTTGTTACAGGTTCATTTTTAATATTTAACTGCATGGTATAAACCATTGGCACGAGAACCCCGATAATAATAAATAGAGTCACTATTTTTCCTCCAATGAAAGTACTTCGTAGGTATTATACACAAGATACGTCATTAATTCTATCAACTTCAATCATTTTCATCAAAGTAACCCGCTTCTACAAGACTGGTAAATCTATTATCACCGATTATAATATGATCCAATAAATCTATCCCTAAAATCAAACCACACTCCTTCAACCTCATTGTTGTTATGATATCTTCTTGTGAGGGCGTTACATCACCGGATGGATGATTATGAACTGCGATGATTGCATTGGCATTTTCTCTCACCGCAATACTAAAAATTTCACGTGGATGTACAATCGAACTATTTAATGTACCTTTAAAAACACAGGTTTCTTTAATCACTACATTTTTTGAATTTAACAATAAAATGACAAAATGTTCTTGTGTTAAATCTTTCATTGTTGGAATCATATAATCAGCAACATCACTTGGTTGCGTTATTTTTATACGATTATTTTCAGCTCTTCTCCCCATCCTTTCCCCTAACTCAAATGCTGCTTTTAAAGTAATTGCTTTTTGTAATCCAATCCCTTTAACTTTTATCAAATCGTTAATTGAAGATTTTTTCAATTCATTCAGATTCGAAGCAGATTTAAGCAGTTCATTACTAATGTCTATGCTCGAGAATCCTTTTCTTCCGGTGTTAATTAATATAGCTAATAATTCTGTATTCGAAAGACTTTTTGCACCATGGCTTAACAAACGTTCTCTTGGCATTTCTGAAGTTACCATTTCTTTAATTTTCAAAAATATACGCCTCCTAAAAATTGATGGATATCATTATAAAAAAGTGAATTGATAAAAAAGGAAATAAATATAAATGGAACAAGGGGTAATAGTTTAATCGGCTTAAATATCATGGTAATTAAAGCAACTAAACCAGCAATGACAAATGTAAATAAAATGACATAAATAGTGAATTGGAGAGGGAAAAACAAAGAAAGTGCAGATATTAGTAAAACGTCACCATAACCAATATATGCCCGAAATAAAAAGTAGAATATATGCGTGGTCATACTAATAATGATAAAAGCTACTGGATAAATCATACTTAACGAGAGAGAAACGATACAATAAATTATAATTAAGCGACAATCTAACATTAAAGAAGTGATATCGGTCATAGTAAAAATAAGCAGAAAAACATATGTAGTTATAAATAGCGTAGCATTTACGTATGTGAAATCATACTTAATAAAGACGATAGGTATTAAAGCAAAGGTTTCCCCTAAGAAATGTGTTAGGGAAATACGCTTTCGACAGTTTCGACATCGCCCTTTTAATAATAAAAAACTAATAATCGGCATTAATTCATACCATTTGAGTGACGAATTACAATAATCACATTTCGATCTTCTATGTAAATAATCAAATGACGTTTCTTCTATAGATATAAATTGATATAGAAAACTAAAAATACAACTGCAACTATAAGATAACAATACTACCAAATGACAACCTCCTTATGTAAATTATAGTTAGTTATTACCAAAATGTAAATATACACTATTTTTCAAGAATTGAACCGCTTTTTCATTTAAATTTTTCAATATTGCTAAGCATAATTGATGGATACTTTAACAACCCATTACTGCTCGGCAAAATTAATAATGGCAAGAAATTGAACCTTATAAACACATACGATTTAGAGCATAAAAAATAACCATGAAGCTCTACCTATTGATTAAATAGATTCTTCATGGCTATTTTAGTTTTAGTTTTATAATGCTTCAAAGTCTAATTTTGATTTAACTTCACTTATGAAATACAGACTACCGGTAATTACTAATGTATCACCTTGATAATTTTTTATAAATTCAACGTAGTCATCTACTAATTGTATTTCATCATTTTCAATACTACCTACAATTTCTTCTTTGCGTAACGCTTTCGGAAAATCAAATTCAGTTGCATAAAACGTATGCGCAATTAAACTTAAATGTTTGACCATCTCGTTAATCGGTTTTCCGTTTATTGCTGAGAACAAAATATCTACTTTTTCTTTATCATGGTACTGTTTAATTGTATCAATTAGAGCATCTATACTCTCTGAATTATGTGCGCCATCCAAAATGATTAAAGGTTTGTCATGCACCTGCTCAATACGTCCAGTCCAACGAACTGATTCAATACCGTCTATCATCTTATTGAAATCTAATTCAATTAATCCTTGTTCATTTAATTCAATAAGAGCTGTTATGGCTAATGCAGCATTTTGTTTCTGATGTTCACCTAACATGCTTAAAATGATTGTTTCTAATTCATAATCTTTATAACGGTAAGTAAATTCATCATTTTGCGATACAACAACAATTTCTCTATCTAATTCAATTGGCTTTGCATGTTGTTCAATTGCGCGTTCACGAACATATTTTAATGCATCTTCATTTTTAACAGCATATATCACTGGAACGTTAGGCTTTATAATCGCGCCTTTATCCCTAGCAATATCTAGATAAGTACCACCTAAAATATCTGTATGGTCTAGACCGATACTAGTTAAGATTGATAAAACCGGTGTAAAGACATTTGTCGAATCGTTCTTTATACCCAATCCAGCCTCAACAATGACAAAATCAACAGGATGTATTTCACCAAAATATAAAAACATCATCGCTGTGATTATTTCGAATTCAGTTGCAACACCTAAATCTGTTTCACGTTCCATCATTTCACTTACTGGTTTAATACGTGATACTAATTCTACAATAGCGTCATTTGATATTGGCACACCATTTAGACTAATTCGTTCATTAAATGTTTCAATAAACGGCGACGTAAATGTACCTACTTCATAACCATTTTCAACTAAAGCTGTTCTAAGGTAAGCAACTGTAGAGCCTTTACCATTTGTGCCACCTACATGAATACCCTTAATGTTATTTTGAGGATTATTAAATTGTGCTAGCATCCATTCCATACGTTTAACACCTGGTTTGATGCCAAATTTAGTTCTTTCGTGTATCCAATACAAGCTCTCTAGGTAATTCATTGTTACTAACTCCTATGCTTTTAATTGTTCAATTCTTGCCTTCACACCATCATATTTTTCTTGATAATCTTGTTTTTTACGTTTTTCTTCATTTATAACCTTTTCAGGTGCTTTACTTACAAAGTTTTCATTAGAGAGCTTTTTATCTACTCTATCTAATTCGCTTTGAAGTTTAGCTAATTCTTTTTCCAAACGGCTGATTTCCTTATCCATATCAATTAGCCCTTCTAATGGTAATACCACTTTACCTGCAATTACAACTGATGTCATTGCTTTCTCAGGAATTTCCACGTCAGTGCTAATATTTAAGGTACTAGGATTACAGAATTTGATTAAATAATCTTTGTTTTGTGATAAAGTTGTTTCAATTTCTTTATCTTTAGCTTGAATTAAAATAGGTATTTCTTTAGACAATGGCGTATTTACTTCTACACGTGATTGTCTTACAGATTTAATGATTTCAACAAGTTGTTGCATTGTTTGTTTACTTTCTTCAAAAATCAATGATTCACGCACTTCTGGCCATGAAGCTTTAACAATTGTGTCACCTTCATGTGGTAAACTTTGCCATATTTTCTCTGTTACAAATGGCATGAATGGATGTAGCATTCTCATAATATTGTCTAAAGTATAACTCAATACTGAACGTGTAACTTGTTTTTGTTCTTCATCATTACTATTCATTGGAATTTTACTCATTTCAATGTACCAATCACAGAAATCATCCCAAATGAAATTATATAATGCACGTCCAACTTCGCCGAATTCATATTTGTCACTTAAATCAGTAACTGTTGCAATCGTTTCATTTAAACGTGTTAGAATCCATTTATCTGCTAATGATAAGTTACCACTTAAATCGATATCTTCAACTTTAAAGTCTTCACCGATATTCATTAAACTGAAACGTGCCCCATTCCAGATTTTATTGATAAAGTTCCACACTGACTCAACTTTTTCAGTTGAGTATCTTAAATCATGTCCTGGAGATGAACCTGTTGCTAAGAAGTAACGCAAGCTATCAGCACCGTATTCGTCAATAACATCCATTGGATCCACACCATTACCTAATGATTTACTCATCTTACGCCCGTCTTCAGCACGAACTAAACCGTGTAATAATACATCATTAAATGGACGACGATCTGTAAATTCTAAGCCTTGGAATATCATGCGTGCTACCCAGAAAAAGATAATATCGTAACCTGTAACTAAGGCATTTGTTGGGTAGTATCGTTTAAAGTCTTCACTTTCTAAATCAGGCCAACCTAACGTAGAGAAAGGCCATAAAGCACTTGAGAACCACGTATCTAATACATCTTCATCTTGTTGCCAATTTTCAATATCAGTTGGCGCTTCTTCTCCAACATATATTTCGCCTGTTTCTTTATGATACCAAGCCGGAATTTGATGACCCCACCATAATTGTCTTGAAATCGTCCAATCTCTAATATTTTCCATCCATTGGTTAAATGTATGTTCGAAACGTTGCGGATAAAAATCAATACGATCATCTGTTTTTTGGTTATCTAATGAACGTTTCGCTAAGTCTTCCATGCGCACAAACCATTGTGTTGATAAATATGGTTCAACAACAGCGCCAGATCGTTCTGAATGACCTACAGAATGAACATGATCTTCAATCTTGATAACTAAATCTTGTTCTTTTAAATCTTTAACTAGCTGTTTACGACAATCAAAACGGTCCATACCTTCATATTTACCCGCTTTGTCGTTCATTTTACCATTTTCATCCATAACGATAATATTTTCTAATTGATGTCTTTGACCAATTTCAAAATCATTAGGGTCATGTGCTGGTGTCACTTTCATAGCACCAGAACCGAAGTCTATATCAACATACTCATCTGCTAAAATAGGCAGTTCGCGTCCTACGATTGGTAATATAACAGTTTTACCGATTACATCTTTGTATCGTTCGTCATTAGGGTTAACAACAATCGCTGTATCACCTAACATCGTTTCTGGTCTTGTTGTTGCAATTTCAATAAAACCTTCACCATCAGCGTAAGGATATTTAAAATGATAAAACGCACCTTGAACATCTTCATGTATTACTTCAATATCAGATAAAGCTGTACGTGCTTTAGGATCCCAATTTATAATACGTTCGCCACGATAAATAATTCCTTTATTGTATAAATCAACAAAAACTTTTTTAACTGCTTTACTTAAACCTTCATCTAAAGTAAAACGTTCTCTACTATAATCTAAACCTAGACCTAATTTAGCCCATTGCGCACGAATAAATGACGCATACTCTTCTTTCCAATCCCATGCCTGTTCTAAAAACTTTTCACGACCAAGATCATATCTAGTTATTCCTTGTTCATTTAATTTAGCTTCTACCTTTGCCTGTGTCGCAATACCAGCATGATCCATACCTGGTAAGTATAACGTATCGTATCCTTGCATACGTTTCATACGTGTAATGATATCTTGTAAAGTCGTATCCCATGCATGTCCTAAATGTAATTTACCAGTTACATTTGGTGGCGGGATAACAATTGTATATGTTTCTTTTGATTTATCTTCTGACGGTTTAAAATAACCATTCTTTACCCATTCTTCATAACGTCCCGCTTCAACTTCACGAGGATCATATTTTGGTTTCATTTCCATTTGCTATACCTCCTAAAAAAATAAAAATATCCATCCTATATACAAATAGGACGGATATTCCGTGGTACCACCTATATTCAAGAAGGATGATTAATATCAAATTCACTCTTTTAACATAATTGGAATAATCATACCAATACTATCATCGTGAAATTTGAAATGCTTCATCTCTTCAAGCACTCTAGATTATGATTAACGCTCAAACACGTCTTAGCCTACTATTAATCACGTTCAGCTAAGATACTCTGTGGGCTACCTTCAGTAAAAATCATTTACATACTCACACCAAATCATATGCTCTCTTTAAAATAATTTGAACTTACTCTTCCCAAATCCTATATTAAACTCTTAACTTATAGTATAATGATTGACAAAATAAGTCAATGTATAGGTGGGAATAAAATGAATGAATGCGCATTTGGTACTAAAGATCCAGTCTACTTAGACTATCATGATCATGTATGGGGACAACCGCTCTATGATAGCAAGGCATTGTTTAAACTTTTAGCATTAGAATCACAACATGCTGGGCTATCTTGGTTAACTATTTTAAAAAAGAAAGAAGCCTATGAAGAAGCATTTTATGATTTCGAACCAGAAAAGGTAGCACAAATGACCGCTCAAGATATCGACCGCTTAATGACTTTTCCAAATATCGTTCATCATCGTAAAAAATTAGAAGCAATTGTTAATCAAGCTCAAGGGTATTTAAAAATTGAACAAGCATATGGTAGTTTTAGTAAATTTTTATGGTCATATGTAAATGGTAAGCCTAAAGATTTGCAGTATGAACATGCTTCTGATCGTATCACAGTTGATGATACTGCAACACAACTATCTAAAGATTTAAAACAATACGGGTTTAAATTTTTAGGTCCAGTAACAGTATTTTCGTTTTTAGAAGCAGCCGGTTTATATGATGCACATTTACAAGATTGTCCATCAAAGCCTAAACATAATTAATTTGCTATAGCATCATAAAGTAAACGAGACATCATCTATTTTTAACTAATAGACTGTCTCGTTTTTTAATGTGAAAATTTATTCAAATCATAAGTTAAAGTTCCAAGTTAATGCTCTGCTAATATTAGATATCTTAATCTAAAAATAGATGTACAACCTTTGCTTAAACCTTAATAATGAATTCTATCCTAAGCATAATTCAACTTAGATGGATGATAGTTTCTAATCTTCACGCTTATTCGAACGATATTTTAAAAAGTAATTAATTCCTGGTGCAATAATAAATAGGATGAAAAAGATTCGGAAAATATGATAACTCGTAATCATAGCAACATCGGCACCAGTAGCTAATGCAACTAAAACTATCTGATTAACCCCTCCTGGTGCTGCACCAAGAAACAATTCATTAATAGGATTATTATCAAAGAAATGTATGATATAAACCATGATTAGCGCACCAATTATCAACATAATATTTTGAATTGTAATTGCGATTGCTAGTCTACCTTTTAAATCTGACAATAAATGCGCAATTTGAACTCCAATTCTAATCATATATATTAGTTGTGCCATGTTCAACAACCAATGATCTAGTGTAAATGTTAAACCTGTAGAAAAATTCCAAACAATTAATACAATGAGTGGTGCTAATAATTGAAATGTTGGAAACTTTATTTTAGACATAATTAGATAAACTATAAAGATAGCTATCGCTAAAATAACTATTTGCCCTATGTTTAATACTTGTGATAAAGGCAAGACTTTTGTTAACTTTCCATTCGCATGCATGTTACCATCATGAAAAAAATATGAAATGAACGGTACTAAAACAACAACAAATATAATTCGTGATGTTTGCGTTAAGCTAACAACTAACAAATTAGCACGTTTGTCTTGTTCAGCCATGACCAGCATTTGTGTTAGTGCTCCTGGTATAACACTTAAAATAGCTGTTTCTGTATTAATACGTGCAATTTTTTTAAAAACAAATGCCATTACTATTGCAATTAATAATATCGAAATAGATACAACAATAATCGAAAGCCAATTGTTTTTAATATCCATAACGACATTTTTCGTAAACGTTGATCCGATTTGCACACCTAATAGTACAATACCTAATTCACTAAGTAAGAATGGCCATTTAATATCAAGTTTGAAAACTTTTACACAAATGATTGATGCGATAATAGGACCAAACATAAATGGAAGTAATACGTGCGATGAATACAGTAGAATACTAATAAAAAATGATAAAACGAACACAATGAAATTATTTCTATATATCATTGCCATGTTTTCCACTTCTTTCAATAAAAAATAAAATGACTAAATTGCTGCTTGAGCTTCACGTTTGTTAAGATAACAATATCCGCTAGCAGTTTTGACTACAAAGCATATATGGACTTTCACTATCAAGTCGCCGCCCATGCCTTATATACATTTAAAAAGAGCCTGAACAAAGTTCAGGCTCTCAATTTGTCCGTATATTTATTTTACAATACGACTTAAAGCCGTATCAAATGCTTGAATCGTTTTTTCAATATCTTCTTTCGTGTGTGCCGTAGATAAGAATGTACCTTCAAATTGAGATGGTGGTAAAAACACACCTTCTTTTGCCATTTCTCGATACATTTCTGCAAATAATTTCAAATCACTTTTATTCGCTTGTTCAAAATTAGTTACAGGTCCTTCATTTAAGAAATAACCAATCATTGAACCTGCTCTATTTACAGTTATTGGTACATTGTGTTTAGCAAATACACGTTTTAAACCGTCTTCAAGTATATCGCCTAACATATTAAAATACTCATATGTCTCTGGCGTTAATTGGCTTAACGTTTCATAACCACTTGTCATTGCAAGAGGATTTCCTGATAACGTACCCGCTTGATAAATATTTCCTAATGGTGCTATATGATCCATGATTTCTTTTTTACCACCAAATGCACCTACAGGTAGTCCTCCACCGATAACTTTTCCTAAGCAAGTTAAATCTGGTGTCACACCAAAGTAACCTTGTGCACAATGATAACCGACTCTGAAACCAGTCATTACTTCATCGAAAATTAGCAATGCGCCGTATTCAGTCGTAATATCTCTTAATCCCTGTAAAAAACCTTCAATCGGCGGTACGACACCCATATTACCAGCAACAGGTTCTACGATTACACCAGCAATATCGTTTCCAAATTTTTCGAAAGCGATTTTAAGTGCATCTAAATCATTGTATGGAACTGTAATTGTATTTTTAGCAATACCTTCAGGCACACCAGGAGAATCCGGCAATCCTAATGTTGCCACCCCAGAACCAGCTTTGATTAATAACGAATCACTATGACCATGATAGCAACCTTCAAATTTCACAATTTTATTTCTGCCAGTATAACCACGTGCTAATCTTAAAGTATCCAATGTAGCTTCTGTACCAGATGACACCATACGCACTTTTTCTATTGAAGGTACTCGGTCAATAACGAGCTGCGCCAATTTATTTTCAAGTAATGTTGATGCACCAAAACTTGTACCTTTATCAATTGCTTCATGTAAATGACTAATAACTTGAGGGTCTCTATGTCCTAAAATAAGTGGTCCCCAACTTAGTACATAGTCGATATACTCGTTACCATCGATATCATAAATTTTTGAACCTTTACCGTGATCCATAAAAATTGCTGGTGTATCTACTGATTTAAATGCGCGTACTGGACTATTTACACCACCAGGCATTAAAGTTTCAGCAACCTTCATTGCTTCTTCTGATTTCGTATATCTCATAAAGTAAATTCCTCCTACAGTTTATGGAAAATCATAAATATAAAACCTTATTTATCTAAATAGCGACAAATGTCCTTTGCAAAATACGTAATAATCATATCAGCACCTGCACGTTTCATTGAAACCATTTGTTCCATAACGACACGTTCTTCATCTATCCAACCATTTTGTGCCGCTGCTTTAGTCATACTATATTCTCCACTCACATTATATGCAACAACTGGAACATTCGTATGATTTTTAACATCTCGAACTATATCTAAATAACTTAGAGCAGGTTTAACAATCATCATGTCGCACCCTTCTTTAAGATCACTTTCTAATTCACGAAGTGCTTCCAAACGGTTAGCAGGGTCCATCTGATACGTTTTTCTATCCCCAAATGATGGCGCTGAATCTGCTGCATCTCTAAAAGGTCCAAAGAAACTTGATGCATACTTGACACCATAACTCATTATAGGAATATTGTAATAGCCGGCTTCATCTAATCCACGACGAATTTCAGCAACAAAACCATCCATCATATTACTTGGCGCAATAATATCAGCACCAGCTTCCACTTGAGAAATTGCTGTTTTAACAAGTAGTGGCAATGATTTATCATTGTCAACGTCATGTGTATGGTCATCAATCACGCCACAATGACCATGATCAGTATATTCACATAAACAAGTGTCTGCAACAATTAATAAGTCATCATACATTTTTTTAGCAATACGTGTTGCCTGTTGAATAACACCATCGTGAATGTATGCACCAGTACCTATATCATCTTTTGAGTTTGGAACACCGAAAAACATAATGGCACGTATGCCTAAGTCATAAGCTTCTTTTAATTCACTTTCAAGTAAATTCAAACTGATTTGGTATACACCTGGCAATGACTTAATTTCTTTTTTCACATCGTCTTTTTCAACTACAAAAATTGGATATATTAAATCTTCTTTTCTTACATGATTCTCTCTAACCATATCTCTCATTGTCGCTGATGATCTCAATCTTCTATGTCTATCAAATTTCATTTTTAGCCCCTACTTTCTAAAATCTTTTCAATTAGTGATTCGAGTGTTTGAATTTCTGCAATTGTTACTGGTTGTTGATATGATTTAATGGTCCGTGCTGTTTGTTCTCCAATAGCAAAATACGACTTGAATTTTGGTACAAATCCTTCATTAAAATAATAACGTACTGCCGACGAACTTGAAAATGTTAATGCATCGATTTGTTGATGTTCTATCATTTCTTTAACATCTTGTATATTTTGTTTGTTAGGCACTGAAGTATATAAATCTATTTTAACAACTTCATTATCTTTAGATAACGCTGCTAATAACAATGGTCTCGCCAATTCACTCGAAGGCAAAAGTATTTTTTGGTTAGTTTGATTAAATGATTTTAAAAATCCTTCTTGAGAAAAGTCGTTTGGCATAAAATCAACTCGAATGCCAAGTGATTCACAATATTGCGCTGTCTTACTTCCTATCACAGCAATGTTATCAACATTAATTCCTTTTAGATATTTATAAAAGAATTTCACAGCATTTTTAGATGAAAAAATAAGCCAGTCATAGCGTTGATTTAACAAATGAATATCAAAATTTAGTGGCTTTATATCAATAAAGGGTTTGTGAATAATTGATACTAAATCACTTTGCATGTCATTTGTTTGTGTCATAACTACAACTGGCTTCATATTTAAACGTCACTCCATTATTTAATGTTGTTCATTTAAGCGTTTTATAATTTCATAAGCACCTTGCTCTTTTAATTTGTTACTCACTGTTTTGCCTAACTCAACCGGATCTGTTCCGTTCATTGTATATTCAAATCGTTCTTTACCATCTGGGGTCATAATTAAACCTGTAAATTCGATTTCGTTTTGATCTGAGATTGTAGCATATCCTGCAATTGGCACCTGACAACTACCATCCATTTCTGCTAAAAACGTTCGTTCAGCAGTCACACATTTTGCAACCTCATCATTATGTACTTTGCTTAATAATGTTAATAGTTCTTCATCGTCACTACGACATTCTATCCCTAAAGCACCTTGTCCGATTGCAGGTAACAATGTATCTCTATCAAGATAAGATGTTACAATATCATCTGACCAGCCCATTCTTCTTAAACCAGCTGCAGCTAAAATAATCGCATCATAATCTTCAGTTTGTAACTTTTCTAATCGTGTATCTATATTACCTCTAATCCATTTAATCTCTAAATTAGGATACTTAGATAATATTTGTGCACCACGACGTAATGAACTAGTACCAATAATACTGCCTTCTGGCAATTGGGATAGTGGTGTATGTGTTTTAGAAATATACGCATCAAAAGGTAATTCTCTATCAGGGATACAACCTAATGTTAAACCTTCCGGAATTACACTTGGTACGTCTTTAAGCGAGTGTATTGCCATATCGATATTTTTTTCAAAAAGTTCATGTTGTATTTCTTTAACAAATAAGCCTTTGCCTCCGACTTTAGACAATTGTTTATCTACTATACGATCGCCTTTCGTGACAATTTCTTTAATTTCAATTTCTAGATTTGGCTCGACAGCTTTTAATTTATCAATAAATTGCTGGCTTTGTGTTAAAGCTAATTTACTTCTTCTGGAGCCAACGACTAATTTACGCATGTTCAATTCCTCCTAGGAACGGATTGCTCTAGATTATTTTCTCAATTCACAAAATGTGTTGCAAAAAATAAATTAATCATATTTAAGCAAAATAAAATAATGTTATAGTATATTAAATATCTTGAATTCAACCATTTGTTGATTCTAAGTAAAATATAACTTCCATATAATACTGTAATAATTGAAGAGAGTATTACCTTCGGGTCAATGAATATACGTTCACCAACTGAAATTACACCCCACTGTGTACCTAAAATAATACTAAATATGAGAATTATCCACCCACTTAACGTTGAGTAAAACACAATTGATTCAAGTGTAGCAACGCTACCAATTCTAAAGTATTTTTGATCAAAACGTTTTTCCTTCAAATTACGGTATTGCATGATATACAGTAATGCATTGACAAAAGCTAAGGCAAAGAAGACATAACTTAACACAGCTAGACCGATATGGACTAACAGTAACTCGTCTACAACAGCAATTTTCTGAACCTTATTAGTATAATGTGTCGGTTGAAATGTATTCATCCCTAAAAGTGTTAACCCTATTAAATTCAAGAAAAACACAGAGAAATTCAAAACTTTGATAAGGTTAAGAATTAAAGAGATTGAAATAATCAGCCAACTTAAAGTATAGAATACATCTGAAATAGACCCTAATGGAATATGTCTAGTTTGTATAATAAAAATAGATAAAGAGATTGTTTGTAAAACCCAAACAATCCCCAATAAATATATGCCTAAACTTCTAATCTTATGACTTTTTTGTACAAAATCATAAAAATAGCAAATGATACTGATTAAGTATATTAATAATATAATTTCATTGAATCGAATAAACAGGTTTTCTTGCATATTATCACCATATTAATATGCTTATTCAAAACTAAAGATACGTCGCGCTGAAATTTCCTTGACCTTGCTTTCTTTTTGTTGCTTCGCTTGCTCATGAGGACATTCAGCTTCGATATCAAATATATTTTGAAATAGCTCTAATTTTTCATTACTTTTCTTATCACTACTTAATTCTTTGGCCTGTTTAATAGGATCTTTCAACATTTGATTGATGATACTTTTTGTATGTTTAGATATAATTTTACGTTCTCTTTCGCTTAACCCTGGCAATTTACGATCAATACTGTCCATCGTTTCTGCTTGAATTGCCATAGCTTTTTCACGTAAAGCTCTAATCACTGGAACAACACCCAACATACTAATCCACTCATTGTGTGCATGTATTTCTGTAGGAATTTGTTCCGAAATTGTTGCAGCCGCTAATTGTCGCTCACGTAAGTTTGCATCAACTAAACCTTTTAAGTCATCAACATCATAATTAAAGATGTTTGTGATGGCACTAATACCAGGTTCAATATCTCGAGGAACTGCAATATCAATCAATACTAGTGAATCTTGCTTTCTATTTTCTGCAATTCTTTCTATCATTTCATTTGTAATGATATAAGATTGTGCACTCGTTGAACTAATCACAATATCTGCACTTTCAAGTAAATTTGGTAATGATGATAGTTCATCATATTTCACTTGATGCTTTGCTGCTAATTTCATAGCATTTTCAATTGTTCTATTTACTACTGTAATATCAGTAATTCCAGAACCAAGAAGATTTAATAGTGATAATTCACTCATTTCCCCTGCACCAATAATGATAGCTTGCTTACTTTTCAATTTGCCAAATACTTTTTTCGCCAACTCGACCGCAGCATAAGACACACTTACAGCATTATCAGCTATATCTGTTTCATTATGTGCTCTTTTTGCAAAAGTAATTGCCTGTTTAAATAGATGATTAAAAATTGTTCCTGTCGTACCTGTGCTTTGCGCTAAGAAAAATGCATCTCTTATTTGACCTAAAATTTGAGTTTCTCCAAGTACGATTGAATCTAAACCAGAAGTGACACGCAATAAATGTTCTACTGCTTCGTCCCCCACTTTTACTTCTGACATTGCTTTAATATCATCTACTTCAAATCCAAATGCACGAGCTAGAAATCGTTGAATATAGTAACGACCTGTGTGAATTTGATCAACAACAGCATATACTTCAGTTCGATTACATGTTGATAATATGACATTTTCTAAAATAGATTTAGTTTCATATAAATCTTCATGGGCAATTCGTAAGGCATCATCTCTAAAAGTAACTTGCTCTCTTAGTGCAACATCAGCTGTGCGATGATTTATACTAATTGCAATAAAATGCATTTGAAACGCCCCCATATATACTAACAATACAAATATTATAACATAATTTAAAATCCAATTAAGTACGATGCTTAAATAAATTATAATCTTTCTAATTTACTTTTGAGTTTTTGACAAAATGATGAACGTTGAAAAATGTTATCAATTGTGTACTAATTAAAAGTTTCGTGCTTACATTATTTTTAAAATTTTTGTATAAGTTTTGACGTACAAAAACTATGAAATATACGGTTCAATTAAATTCCATATTTGTTGTTGTTTATTATTTTGAATTGATGAATAACTTACAATTGTATCGTCTGGGTCCATATCTAATTGTGTCTTAATATTTTTAATATGCTTTTGAACCTTACCTTTTGGAATTTTGTCTTCTTTAGTGCATATAACTAAAGTAGGAATATCAAAATGTTTCAAATAATTGTACATTAAGATATCATCTTGTGTTGGATCATGTCTTAAATCAACTAATTGAATAACTAATTGCAAATTCTCTCTCTTAGTTATATATTCCTCAATCATTTTCCCAAATTTTTCACGTTGTGTTTTACTTACTTTAGCATATCCATACCCTGGAACATCCACAAAAATAAGTTGTTCATCTATATTATAAAAATTTAACGTTTGCGTTTTGCCGGGTTGCTGTGATGTACGTGCCATATTTTTTCTGCCAATCATACTATTGATAAATGTAGACTTACCTACATTAGATCGACCGCTCAGTGCAACTTCAGACAATTCTGTTTCTGGATATTGTTCTTCTTTTACTGCACTAATGATTAATTCTATATTATTAGGATTAACTTTCATTTTATATCCTCACTTTTTTATATTCTCTTTCAATTCTACCATTATATAATATTTGAACCTTTCGGTATACATTATAAAAAAGCTCCGATCAAAGTTAAACTATTTGAGCGTCAACTTTGATTGGAGCTTTTCACTTTTATAACACATCAATGATTAAGCTGATGTTTTACTATTATTAATTAAATTGCCTTCTGCGTCGTATAGTTCTGGTTCAGTTTCTTCATTAATTGTTTGTGCTGTAATAACTACCTTCGTTACATTTTCGTTAGAAGGCACATCAAACATAATATCGATTAACGATTCTTCTATGATTGAACGTAAACCACGCGCACCTGTTTTTCTTTCAATTGCTTTTTCACTAATTGCTGATAAAGCTTCTTCAGTGAACTCTAAATCCACATCATCTAATTCCAGCATTTTAGTATATTGTTTCACAAGTGCATTTTTAGGTTGCGTTAAGATGTTTTTCAACGCAGTTACATCTAATGTTTCTAAATTAGCTACAATTGGCACACGTCCGATAAATTCAGGAATCAAACCATAGGCTTGCAAATCTTCTGGGCGAATTTGTGCTAATAATGCTTGTTCGTCATATTTATCAGCTTCATTGCTTGAGAAACCAATAACTTTTTCACCAAGACGGCGCTTAATCACTTCTTCAATACCATCAAAGGCACCACCAAGAATAAATAAGATATTTGTTGTATCAATTTGAATCATTTCTTGGTTTGGATGTTTGCGTCCACCTTGTGGCGGAACACTTGCAGTCGTACCTTCTAAGATTTTAAGCAATGCTTGTTGAACACCTTCACCTGAAACGTCACGTGTTATAGATGTGTTTTCAGATTTACGTGCAATTTTATCAATTTCATCTACATAAATAATACCTTTTTCGGCTTTATCAATGTCAAAGTCAGCTGCTTGAATTAATCTCAACAAGATATTTTCAACATCATCGCCTACATAACCAGCTTCAGTTAAACTTGTCGCATCTGCAATTGCAAATGGTACATTCAACGTCTTGGCTAAGGTTTGAGCTAATAATGTTTTACCACTACCTGTTGGCCCAATTAATGCAATGTTACTTTTTTGTAATTCAACATCATCTTCTTTTGGTCCTAATTGTTGAATACGCTTATAGTGGTTATAAACAGCTACAGCTAAAGATTTTTTAGCTTTTTCTTGACCAATAACATATTCGTTTAAATGATCCATAATTTCTTTAGGAGTAGGTAATTCTGTCATCGCTTCAGAAGTGTTTTGAGCTAATTCTTCTTCGACGATTTCTGAGCATAATTCAATACACTCATTACAAATATATACACCACTTCCTGCTACAAGTTTTTTTACTTGATCTTGGTCTTTTCCGCAGAAAGAGCATTTCAAATTTTCTTCATCTTCATTGAATTTAAACATTCTTTTTACACCCCTATTCGTTAAAGACTATACTAGATTGGATGTTACAATGCAACATATTAACATACAAACTTTTTGCTTAAAGAATAGTAGCAGATACATAAGCTATGCATCTGCTACTCATTTTTGTAATTTAATATTTAATGAAGATTAATCTTCTTTAGTTCCTTCAACGAACTTTGCGTTATCTCTTAATAAATCGATAACTTTTTGGATACGAACATCATTTTTAATGATATCAGTATTACCTAAAGTATTTTTGATATCTTCAACTGAGATATTAAATTGTTTACTCATTTTTTCTAATTCTTTATCGATATCTTCATCAGTAGCTTCGATTTTTTCAGCTTCAGCGATCGCAGTTAAAGTTAAGTTAGTTTTAACACGTTGTTCTGCATCGTCTTTCATTTGCTCTCTTAATTGAGTTTCATCTTGACCTGAGATTTGGAAGTACGTTTGTAAATCTAAACCTTGTTGTTGAATTCTTTGTGCAAATTCAGACACCATACGATCTAATTCAGTATTAACCATTGCTTCAGGAATATCGATTGTTGTATTATCAGTAGCTTTTGTAATCGCTTCTTCTTTTTCAACATTTTCAGCATCTGTAGCTTTTTGTTCAGCTAAACGTTTACGTAAGTTTTCTTTGTACTCGTCTACTGTATTTGCTTCTGCATCTAATTCATTAGCAATTTCATCTGTTAATTCTGGGACTTCTTTAAATTTAATTTCGTTAACTTTTGTTTTGAAAGTTGCTTCTTTACCGGCTAATTCTTCAGCATGGTATTCTTCTGGGAATGTTACGACAACATCTTTTTCTTCGTCAACTTTCATACCTTCTAATTGCTCTTCGAAACCAGGTATGAATGAACCTGAACCGATTTCTAAATCGTAACCTTCAGCTTGTCCACCTTCGAATTCTTCTCCGTCAACTGAACCACTAAAGTCGATGTTAACTGTGTCGCCATTTTCAACAACACCATCTTCTTTAACGACCATTTCAGCTAAATGTCCTAAGCTGTGGTCAATCGCTTCTTGTAACTCATCATCAGATAATTCAGTTTCTTGTTTTTCAATTTCAAGACCTTTATAGTCTCCTAATTTAACTTCTGGCTCAACTGTAACTGTTGCTTCAAAAATGAAATCTTTACCTTTTTCAATTTGAGTAACACTTACTTCTGGTTGTGCAACTGGTTTAATATCAGTTTCGTCAATTGCTTCACCATAAGCATCTGGTAATAAAATGTCGATAGCATCTTGATATAATGCTTCTACACCAAAGCGTTGTTCAAAAATTGGACGTGGCACTTTACCTTTACGGAATCCAGGTACGTTAATTTGTTTAACCACTTTTTTGAATGCTTGATCTAACGCTTTGTTTACTTTTTCTGCAGGAACAGTAACAGTTAATAAACCTTCGTTACCTTCCTTTTTTTCCCAAGTTGCTGTCATGTATATATACCTCCATGATTAACTAATTTATTTTTTCAACTTCCCTATTATATCATACGTCTATTCCCTATACAAACATTGAAATCACAACGTTTATATATTTGTAAATCAACTTTTTTCGTCAAAACTATATTAAAATGCTGAGTATTATTTTGCAACAATTTAACTATTATTATTCAAATCTAATTGCTGAATAAAATTAAATGCATCGATACTTTGTAATTCACATTTAAGTCCTAACATATTTTTGAAATAACATTCGTATGCATTAATCCATTTATTCGTTTCAAACAAAGTTTCAATATCAATTGGATAAATCATGATAGAGTGATTATTCATAATATGGTGTGCTTCTTCAGCGATATGTAAAGCACCATCATTTAATGTTTCCATAACGTTAGGTATAACTTTTTCTTTAAGTGTTGTATGTTCTAGCCCTTTTAAATTAGCTGGTACAAAAGTTACATCCATACCATACTTTTCAATTGTCAGTTCTTGTGTACAATTTGCGAACCTTAAATACTCAATCATTAAACTAATGAGGTTATAACTGTACGTATTAGATTTTAATATATATAATACCGTTTCTTGAAATTGAAAATGACCATTGTCTATTAACTTCAAAATCAAGTGCGTCTGTTCCCTCATTGATAACGTATCAAAATCAGCTAATGACTGAGTCAATCGTTTTTCATCTTCAATTAATTTTGACTTAGCAAATTCTTTAAGAGGATGTAATGCCATTCTTGTTTTGTGATCTTTGACTTCATCAATAATTTGATGAATTACTTCTACCGCTTCAAAATATTGTCCCAAACCAATCAAACTTTTCACGTAATAAATCATCAATGCATCATATTGTTGTATGCCAGTTTTCAATAAGACAATTGTTTCTTCTCTTAATTCAAGAAATGACCCCGTCTCATATAACATACGGCATTTCATCATTGCTATTTCTTCAGTGAGTTCAAATTGACGTTCATATTGCACAATATATTCATACATCAGGTCATAGTTTTGGTCTTGTTCAGCACGTTTTATATCTTTATATAACTTTTTCGAAGAGTTAGGAAACTGAATAATATCTGACATATATGTCACCTCGTTTGATTATAAATCTTGAAGGATTAATGCACTCCACGTTTCGAAATCATCATATGACTCTATGTTGCCTTTTTCAACCCATTTTATTCGTAAAGT
This sequence comes from Staphylococcus sp. T93, assembly GCF_016743875.1. Taxonomy (NCBI): domain Bacteria; kingdom Bacillati; phylum Bacillota; class Bacilli; order Caryophanales; family Staphylococcaceae; genus Staphylococcus; species Staphylococcus sp. T93. The sequence continues at coordinate 1,146,816 of NZ_CP068247.1, forward strand.
ATCTGTTTCTTTAGCTTCTACATCATTCGTACTTACAGTGATTTTAAATACAACACCAATATGTACCTTGCCCACTTCATTATTATCGTCATTAATAAAACCGATATATTCCATATTTTGTGAATCTTGCTCACTTAAACCTACTTCTTCTTCTAATTCTCTCTGTGCATTAACTCTCAATACTTCGTTAATAGATTCTGCTCCTGGAACATCATTCATATGACCGCCTACACCTATTGAAGATTGTCCATGCAATCGAGCTTCTCCACCGCCAGATAATCGTTCATACACTAATATCTCGCCATGCTCATTTTCAAGTAAACAATAAGAAATGAGTTGTTTATATGATGGATCCTCTTCCATATCGCCGCGTCGCTTAACTTCATATTGACTTAGCGCATCAAAAATATTTTGACCTTCTGGTTTATTCTTATTTAAAAACCCATTGAAAGTATTCTTTTCATTATTAAAAATAATTTCTCTAGGTACTACAATGATTTGTTCATCAAATTTAGACATCGTATAAAACTCCTCACTTTAATGTTTGTTCTCTTAAATGCATTTTAGCAAATATGTCATATTTTAGCGATTAAATGTGGCATTTTGCTATTTAAAAAATAAAAAAGAGATGACAATGCCATCTCTTTTTTATAAGTGTTATTATTTTAAAGCATCTTTAGCTTTAGTTACTAATTGAGCAAATGCTTTTTCGTCAGAAATTGCGATTTCTGATAACATTTTACGGTTAATGTCGATACCAGCTTTTTTCAAACCGTTCATTAAACGTGAGTAGCTCATTTCATGTTGACGAGCTGCTGCGTTGATACGTGTAATCCATAATTTACGGAAGTCACGTTTACGTTGACGACGGTCACGGAAAGCATATTGACCTGATTTCATTACTTGTTGCTTAGCTACTTTGTATAATGTATGTTTTGAACCGAAGTAACCTTTAGCTAATTTAATCGTTTTTTTACGACGCGCTCTTGTTACTGTTCCACCTTTAACTCGTGGCATAAAAAATTCCTCCTTAGGTAATTCCTACCGATTTCTGTATTTGTTCTTATTTTTTGTATGCTAATAATTGTTTTACACGTTTCATATCGCTCTTAGACACTAATCTAGCTTTACGTAATTGACGTTTTTGTTTAGTGCTCTTGTTTGCGAATAAGTGAGATGTGAAAGCTCTTGAACGTTTTAATTGACCTGAAGCAGTTCTTTTAACACGTTTAGCTGCTCCGCGGTGAGTTTTCATTTTTGGCATAATATAAGTCCTCCTGTAATAGCTTTAATTATTTTTCAGCTGTTGGCGCTAACATGATAAACATTTGACGCCCGTCCATTTTAGGTTTTTGTTCAACTGTTGCTATATCTTTGCATTCATCTGCATATTTTTCTAGCACACGTTGACCAATTTCCTTATGCGTAATGGCACGCCCTCTGAAACGAATAGATACTTTACATTTATCGCCTTTAGTTAAGAATTTACGTCCGTTTTTCAACTTCGTTTGGAAATCATGTTCCTCAATTGTTGGACTTAAACGAATTTCTTTAACATTGATAATTTTTTGTTTCTTTTTCATTTCTTTTTCTTTTTTCTGTTGTTCGAATTTGAATTTACCGTAATCCATAATTCTTGCAACTGGTGGTTTCGCATTCGGTGCAACGACCACTAAGTCTAAATCTACACGTTCAGCCATTTCTAAAGCTTCACGCTTTGATTTAACACCAATTTGTTCACCATCTTGACCGATTAAACGTAATTCTTTTGCACGAATTTTGTCATTGATTTGAGTTTGATCTTTTGCTATGGTTGACACCTCCAAAATTTTTACGAAATTTGCACCAAGCAAAAAGGAAGAGCAGGTATAAAATACCCGCTCTTCCTTATACACAGTTATGTGTAATGTGATTAACCTGCCAACTGCTTTATGCGTCGCTACAGGTGAGAAGCGGGTGCTTCTACTTGGTTCGTTTCGTATTCAACGTTATTAATCATATCAACAATTCACATTTAAGTCAACACTATAACTGTAATTATTTTTATTTTAACCTTTTATTTCATCCATTGACACGTCTTGACGTAAATCTACTTGTTCTAATGGAATTTTTTTCGTTTTATATCGAAGCTTATGATAAATAAAGAATGCTAAAAATACTGGAATTCCCATATACGTAATTAAGAAGCGACTAAAATTAAAATCTCCTGTTTTAATAAAGTCAACATCTTGACCAATAATTACTACAATACATAAAAAGCCAGCAAATAATGGTCCGAATGGGAATAATTTAGCAGTATATTTTAATTTAGATTTGTCATAATTTTGTTTATCAAATGCTCTTCTAAATCGATAATGACTTACTGCTATACCTACCCAAGCAATAAAACCAGTTAAACCACTTGCTGCAACGATATATTCGTATGCACCTTTTGTAAGGCTTTGTAATACGAAAATTATCACTACAATGATTGCTGTAACGAGTAACGACATATATGGCACACCGTTTTTATTTGTTTTACCAAATGCTTCAAACGCTAATTTATCTTTACTCATTGAATATAGCATTCGAGTTGAAGCATACATACCTGAGTTACCTGCTGATAACACAGACGTTAAAATGACTGCATTCATAAATGATGCTGCAAACGCAAATCCAGCATTTTTAAACACTAATGTGAATGGAGACGTTGCTACATTATCACTACCCCCCATTAATGCACTACTATCATAAGGAATTAACATACCGATAACAAAAATGGCTAAAATGTAAAATAATAAAATTCTCCAGAATACTTGTTTAATTGCTTTCGGCACAGCACGTTCAGGATTTTCTGATTCACCAGCCGTAATACCAATTAACTCAGTACCTTGGAATGAGAAACCAGCGATTAAGAATACACCTAGAATTGATAACAAACTTCCTCCTAAGTTGCCACCAAGAATTGGACCTTCACCTTTATTAAATATTTCGAATCCTACAACATGACCACCCATGATTCCGACAATCGTTAATAAACCAATTGCAATGAAAACAATAACTGTAACCACTTTTATCAATGCCAACCAGTATTCACTTTCACCATAGACGCGAACTGATAACGAATTCAGACTAAAAATTATAACTAAGAACAACGCACTCCATGCCCAAGCGGGTATGCCTTGCAATGGTGTCCAATATTGAATGACTTGTGCTGCAATCGTAATATCTGCTGCTACAGTCACTACCCAGTTAAACCAATAGTTCCAACCAAGCGCAAACCCTAAAGATGGATCAACAAATCTTGTAGCATATGTACTAAATGAACCTGATACTGGCAAATACGTAGCCATTTCGCCAAGTGACGTCATTAAGAAAAATACCATTATTCCGATAATTGCGTATCCTATTAATGCACCCAAAGCACCTGCATCATGAATTGCTCCACCAGAAGTTACAAATAAACCTGTACCAATACAACCCCCAATCGCAATCATAGAAATATGACGATCTTTAAGTCCCCTTTTGACAACATTGTTACTTTCATTTTGAACTTTTGACATATAAGCTCCCTTTCCATGTTTTAGAGGCCAAGAAATAAATAACCTTTATTCACTTTCATACCCTTTTTTACAGAACATAGTGATATTAAAAGTAAAAAAGTGGCTACATACCTTTAAGATATGCAACCACTTTGGCAATTATCTATATAAGGTAGCACATCACATTCTGTGACAGTACAGTTCCTATTCGAAAACTGTCCCAATAGATATAATTTATGGTTTATATCTATTTCGGCATCTTTACCTTTCACTTGTTCAACTTATGTACCATAAATACTTCTGACAAGTTACTAATTAAACATGCAACCTCTAACTCAATTTAATATTTTAACTAACTTGTAATATACAGGATTCATCACGCATAATCAACCCTGTAAAACTTGATACGCAATAAAAGTTTTAAAGCATTTTATTGCGACAACTGTCTATCTATGTTTTTTCAAACGAATTTCATCAACTAGATTCCAGATAAATTCATCTTTTTCAACTGTTTCTTGGTCTTGCGATCCATATTGACGCACATTCACTTGATTATTTTCAACTTCCTTATCCCCAACTACGATTTGATAAGGTATTTTTTGCATTTGAGCTTCTCTGATTTTATAACCCATTTTTTCATTACGGTCATCAATACTTACACGAACGCCTTGAGATTTCAATTCATCTTGTAATTGGCGCGCATAATCATAATGTAAATCAACGTTAACTGGAATGATTTGAACTTGTTTTGGCGCTAACCAAGTTGGGAATGCACCTTTAGTTTCTTCAGTTAAAAATGCTACAAATCGTTCCATTGTTGATACAACACCACGATGAATAACAACTGGACGATGATGTTCACCATCTTGACCAATATAAGTTAAATCAAAACGTTCTGGTAATAAGAAATCAAGTTGTGCTGTTGATAATGTCTCTTCTTTACCCATCGCTGTTTTAACTTGAACATCTAGTTTCGGACCATAGAATGCCGCTTCACCAATCGCTTCTTCGTACGATAAGCCAAGCTCATCCGCTGCCTCTTTAAGCATATTTTCAGCTTTATTCCACATATCATCATCATCAAAGTACTTTTCTTTATCTTCAGGGTCTCTATAACTTAATCTAAAGCTATAATCCTCGAAACCAAAGTCTTTATACACATCAATAATCATGTTTACAACGCGTTTGAATTCTTCTTTAATTTGATCAGGTCGAACAAAGATATGTGAATCATTTAAAGTCATACCACGAACACGTTGTAATCCTGATACAGCACCACTTGCTTCATATCTATGCATCGTTCCTAGCTCAGCGATACGGATAGGTAATTCACGATATGAATGTGGTTTATTCGCATAAATCATCATATGATGTGGACAGTTCATTGGACGTAATACCATAGATTCAGTTTCATCTAACTGCATTGGTGGGAACATATCTTCTTGATAGTGATCCCAGTGACCAGATGTTTTGTATAAATCAACATTAGCAAGTACTGGTGTATAAACGTGGTCATATCCCATGCTAACTTCTTTATCAACAATGTAACGTTCAATTTCACGTCTAATTGTTGCACCGTTAGGTAACCATAATGGCAAACCAGCACCAACTAATTGGCTATTTGTGAATAGTTCTAACTCTTTACCAATTTTACGATGATCACGTTCTTTACGCTCTTCTAACATTTGTAAATGTGCTTTCAATTCTTTTTTATCAAAGAAAGCAGTACCGTATATACGTTGTAACATTTTGTTGTTACTATCTCCACGCCAGTATGCACCTGCTGTAGATAATAGTTTAAACTCTTTAATTTTAGCTGTTGATGGAACGTGAACTCCACGACATAAATCAGTAAAATCACCTTGACTATATAATGTTACATTTTCATCTTCAGGAATCGCGTCGATTAATTCTAATTTGTATTCATCATTGCTGAATAACTCTTTCACTTCATCTCGTGAAACCACTTTTCGTTCGATTTTCATATTTTCGTTAACGATTTGTTTCATTGTTTTTTCAATTTGTTCAAAGTCATCAGATGAGATGTTTTGGTCAATGTCGAAGTCATAGTAGAATCCACCTTCTATTACAGGACCTACACCAAATTTAACATTACCATATAACCTTTTAATCGCGTGTGCCATTAAATGTGCAGTAGAATGACGTAATACCTCTAACGCTTCTTCACTACCTGGTGTCACAATTTCAATTGATCCATCAGTTTCAAGCGGTTTAGTTAAATCTACAAGTTGCCCGTTAAATTTGCCGGCAACAGCTTTTTTACGTAATCCAGGACTAATTGATTGTGCTATATCTTCAGTAGTAGTACCTTTATCAAACGCCTTTTTATTACCATCTGGAAATTGAATATTAATTTGTTCCATGTTAAACCCTCCTATTTGCTTTATAAATACTTTTATCTGACCTCGTTAAAAAATTGAACAACAATCATCGTTTTAACATTAAACCTATTAACAATAAACAGGGAATTTATGACACCAACAAACATTTATGTCTGAAAAAAACAAAAAATCCCGCCCCTATACAAGGGACGAGATCGTCGTGGTACCACCCTAGTTATCTAATACAATTTATGTATTAAATATCTCTGCTTAAGATAACGGTCTTGATCCGGGTATTCATTACAAATACCATAAATGAAGTAGTAATCATCTAATTTATTAACCATATTCTCATCAAACAATGGCTTTCTGTGTAATATTGATTAGATCATCTTGTCTTCAATCATTTAAACGATTTAGATTTGTATTCATTATACACCAATCATTTTAAAATTCAATTGTTTCTGAAATTTTCTCCTGATAAAAAGTATGGTGTTGACAAAGATTTGACACGTTCAATAATACGTGCTGCTTTAGTCTTCTCTTCACCATCACGAGTCATCGCTAAATGATGTTCCAATTCACTATAGTCAAAATTAGAACTAAAGAATGTTGGTAATTCATGAACCATTCGATAATGTAGCAAAGGTCCAATTACCTCATCTCTCACCCATGGAGTCACTTCTTCAGCCCCAATATCATCAAGCATTAAAATGTTTGCTTCTCTTACGCGATGTAATTTCTTTTCAAAAGAACCATCTTTAAAGCCACCTTTTAATGTTCTAATAAATTCCGGTAAATAAATAATTGTCGAACGTACCTTCTTAGATTTGAGCTGATTCGCAATTGCACCTAGAATAAAAGATTTACCTGTCCCAAATGGACCATAAAGGTAAAGGCCTTTCACTTGTTCCCCATTAGTTATTGCTGTACAAATATCATCTGCTGCCATAGCTACATCAAGACGGTCTCGATGATTCATATAAATATCTTTCAATTTGGCATTTAAAGTATCTCGTTGCATATGATGAGATGTAATTAGCTCAGCTTCAAAGCGTTCTTCGTCGTACTTGATTTTACATGGGCATTGTAAATAGCGTATTTTAATTCGGTTATTATCAACATATAACTCAGGCACATGCCCCTTTACGAAATTTGGACAATCAGCAAATTTATGACCGTCATAATGTTTTTGTTGATCTTTATACTCTTGTAACACATTTAAGTCTTCATCAATCATAGCATTCGTTAATTCAGCTCGATGCGCTTCCAAAAATTGCTTAACATCTGGGTCATTGATTACTTCTTTTTTTATCTTTTCTATTCTTTTTTCAAAGTCCTGCGACGTGTTAATTATACTTTTAAATTGCTTCATTATTGACTGTCCTCCTCCCATTTTTTAGATAATTTATCTAGAAATGCTTGTCGATCTTGCTCTAATTGTTGATCATCTACGCTATTATCTTTAGCCGAATCTTCTTCACTAGGTTTATCTCTATTTTCTAACCATTTAGGTGTTTTTTCTTTTGAAATACGATTACGCTGCCCATAGTATGAACCACGCTTTTGGTAATTTCCGCTAGAACCCTCATTTTTAGGTTGATTAACTTTTTTAGCGTAATTATATGCTTCTTTAGCTGTCTTAATACCTTTTTTCTTCCAATTTGATGCTATTTCCAAAATATACGCTTTAGGAAGTTTCATATCTTCTTTTAACATGACAAATTGCAACAAAATATTAATGACGCCAAAAGACATTTTTTCACGTTCAATTAATTCTTCAACCATTGTCTTTTGCGATATAGTTGGTTCTGATTCAGACCAAGAAGCTAACATATCAATTGGACTCGTTTGTTCAAGTAACTCAAACCATTCATCACTTTGTGGCTTTGGATTCACTTCTGAAGATTTGCCCGCCGAAGATGATGTAGCAGGAGATTTCACCTGTAATTTAGGCATTTGATTTTCGTGTTCCATTAAGTAATACGAGCGTGCTTGTTTACGCATTTCTTCAAAGGATAACTGTTGTCCACTTGTAATTGAATTTAAAATAACATGCTTCATGCCATCTGCTGTTAAACCATATAAAGTCGCGAGTTGTGTAATTAAACGCTTTGCATCTTTGGTAACAATGTCTTGACTAATAAAATGTTTACCTAACATTTGTCTCAACATTTCAAAGTCAAAAGATTCATTTGATAAATCGATACCTTGGTACGGTTCATTAATCGGAATATCACTTGTATCGATATCTATTTTTGTAGACGGCACTTTAAAAACATCAGTAAATTGTCTTGTTACCTGTTTAAATTCACTCAAATCAATTTGTTGATACTCAAAGTATTTCTTCAACTCATGAAATCGACGATGCTCGACTTCACTATATAAAAAGATTGACAACATTGGATCATTAAAAAATAAATGTGCTGAAGGCGGTTGAATTAATTGGTAAACAAATTGTGTTTCTTGTTCATCATGTTTGACAAACGCCTTTAACAATCCAATCGCTTCAAGTAAGTCCATTTGTTGTCTAAACTCTAGTAAATTAATTTTAAGTTCATTCATAAAAATATAATGAGAAAGAATCAATGTTTCATTATGACTTTCTTTAACGAATTGAGTCATAAAATGATATAAACCCACTGCTTGCGTTCCAATTAGCGGTGTATACAGTCGATTCAATACCTCTAAATGATTCGTATTTAAATCAAAGTGTTGCATAACTTTGAATTGATCCTTTGGTCTTAAGCCGAATTCGAAGGCTTGTCGTCCCATTTAAGCATCACTCCGTTTGTTTTCGCTTAAAATCCCTTGCATCGATGCTAACAATTGATCAACATCTTTAAATTCTTTATAGACTGATGCAAATCTAACATATGAAACTTGATCAACATGCATTAACAAGTTCATAACGTGTTCACCTATATCTCGTGAAGACACTTCCGTATGACCTTCATCTCGTAATTGCCATTCAACCTTGTTAGTTATGTCTTCAAGTTGTTGATATCTAACTGGTCGTTTCTCACAAGAACGCACAAGTCCATTAAGTATCTTTTCTCTTGAAAACTGCTCTCTTGTGCCATCTTTTTTCACAACTATAAGCTGACTAACTTCGATATGTTCAAATGTAGTGAAACGTGTTCCACAATTTTCACATTCTCTTCGTCTTCGAATGGCATTTAATTCATCGGCATGCCTTGAATCTACAACTTTAGATTGTGTAGAATTACATTTCGGGCATTTCATTACATCACCCTCTTTATTTTGATTATGCCTAATTATACTATAAATCTAGAGATGAAAAAAGAATCCCTCAATTTAATTCATTTAACCAAATAATGAAACAATAAAAAACATTATATCGTTACTTATTAAGTAATTTGCATGACAATATTATTGTATTAAAAATAAAAAACCTAACTCCGAAGTCAGAGTTAGGCTATAAATTAATTGTATTAACTTGCACTTACAGTTTCTTTTGATGTCAAAAGTGCTCCAATTTGCTCAGCAACATCTACAACTCTATTTGAATAACCCCATTCATTATCATACCAAGCAATAACTTTTACTTTATTCCCTGACATGACCATTGTTGATTTTGCATCAATAATAGCTGAATTTGGATTAGTATTAAAATCAACAGACACTAGTGGTTGATGTTCGACTTCTATGATACCTTCTAAACCTGCATTTTCAAAAGCTTGGTTTACTTCTTCTGCAGTTACTTCTTTTTCTAAATCAACAACTAAATCAACGAGCGATACATTCTTTGTTGGTACACGTAATGCCATGCCGTGTAATTTACCTTCTAATTCTGGTAATACTTCTTTTAAAGCTTTCGCCGCACCAGTAGAAGTAGGAATAATGCTTTCATTACATGAACGTGCACGTCTTAAATCTTTATGTGGATTATCAATATTTTTTTGGTCATTTGTAATAGCGTGAACAGTAGTCATTAAACCATTAACTATTCCAAACTGATTATTTAAAACTTTTGCAACTGGACCAATGCAATTAGTAGTACATGAAGCATTACTAAAAATGTCAAATGCTTCTATATCTAATTGGTTATCATTTACGCCTTTAACTACCATTTGAACATGTCCACCTTTTGAAGGACCAGTTAACAAAACTTTTTTGGCACCTGCTTTAATATGTGCGATGGCTTTATCACCATGATTAAATTTACCAGTTGCATCTATAGCAATATCGATATCTAATTCTTTCCATGGCAAGTTTTCAGGATTGCGATCAGCAACCAATTTAATTTTATGATCTCCAACTTGCAATCCATTTTCAATCGGTTCAACTTTTAGATTATATTTTCCATGTGTCGTATCGTAATTGATTAAATGTGCAATTGTTTCGGGTGGATAACTAGCATTTATCGCTACTACATTTAAATTTTTATTTTGTAATGCAATACGTAATACCATTCTTCCAATTCTACCCATACCATTAATTGCAATATTCGTTGACATTAAAAGCACCCCTTGATCTTTATGTGTTATACTTTATGGAATTAGTATAGCATATTATATGAAATTTGAAAGCGTTTTCCGTTGATTTATTTATCTTTTTTATAAAAAATAGTCATTACTTACATACATCAACGCGTACGTAAAGTAATGACTTATTTATAGTGTAATATTAATCTTCTTCTCCGTAATTCGGCTTTTCAATATAACCTTCTTCTTCTAACAATCTCTCAAGGTTTTGTTTTAATTCAAGTTTATCCCCTAAATTATCGATAACATGATCGGCCATTCGGCTTTTTTTATCAATAGAAATTTGGCTATAGACACGTGCTTTCGCATCTTCTAATGACAAATTATTACGTTGCATTAAACGATCCATTTGTATACTTTCAGAAGTGTATACAACCCACACTTCGTCTACTGCATTTTCCAATTCATTTTCAAATAATAATGGAATATCCATGATTACATTATATCCTTGTTTTAAATATTCTTGCTTTTCTTCTTCCATAATATCTCGCACGATAGGATGTATGATAGCATTTAATTCTAAGCGTTTTTCTGGATGATTAAACACTAGATCACCCATATAACGACGATTCATCTCACCATTTTCATCAATTGCTTCATCACCAAAGACTTCTCGTACTTGAGCTAAACCTTTACTCCCCTTTTTAACAGCTTCCCTGGCTGCTTTATCAGCATCTACTACTTTAAAACCGAATACGGATAAGAGTTCTGATACTGTTGATTTTCCTGAGGCGATTCCACCTGTTAGACCAATAACTTTCGGCATAATTTCACTCTTTCTTTATTTTTGACATACTGGACAATAATGACTATTTCTTGTCGCGATGATTTTTGTTTCAATTTGACTTCCACACACTTTGCATACCGGCTGCTTATATACATTAAGATGCAATTGCATCTCACCAGTTTTTCCATCAGCATGACGATAATCTGAAATACTTGTACCGCCATATTTAATACCTTCTTCTAGTACTTCTCTAACATAATAAAAAACCATTTCTTGTTGTTGGTGTGTTAAGTCTTTTACTTTTTTATCTGGTAAAACACCTGCACGAAACAACGCTTCACATGCGTAAATATTTCCACAACCTGCGATTACTTTATGATCCAAAATCACTTGTTTGATTGGTTTATTCTTATTAGACTGTTGATGAATTCGATTTAAATAATACGTCAATGCTTCATTTGAAAAAGGTTCAGGCGCTATTTCTAAAAATGAAGGATAAGATGCTACAGACGCAACATTTCTAATTTCTCCAAAACGACGTATATCTGAATAAATTAACTTTTTGTCATTTGACAACTCAAAAATAACATGCCAATGCTTACGATAATTAGGTATCATAATATCTTCAAGTTCATCTACAATGAAAAAACCGCCCGCCATACCTAAATGACTAATTAATGTACGTTGTTCTCGTTTATTATCTAGCTGAAAAACGATATATTTACTTCTTCGTTCTACATTTGTAATGGTATAGCCTTCCGATAAAGTTTTAAAAGTATCTAATTCAATTCCTTTTATAATTGTTTCCTTGCCTTGAGCTTTACCTTCGATTACTTTATCCGAAAATATAACGTGTTCAATTTTTTGATTTATAACGTAGGGTTCAATTCCTCTTTTTACATGTTCTACTTCTGGTAATTCGGGCATACCATTAACCTCACTTTATTTTGCATCATACCAGGTTGCACCATAACTTGAGTCTACTTTTAATGGAACATCTAATTGCAATGCATTTTCCATTATCTCTTCTACAAATTCACTAAATGAATCTACTTCTGACTTAGGTACTTCAAAAATTAATTCATCGTGTACTTGTAATAATAGTTTAGCTTGATATGTTGTCTCTTTCATTTTTTGAGCAAATTTAACCATTGCCAGTTTAATGATATCTGCAGCACTGCCCTGTATTGGCGTATTCATAGCAGTACGTTCAGCAAAGCCGCGTAAATTAAAGTTACGACTCGTAATATCAGGAATATAGCGTCGACGATGTAGCAATGTTTCCACGTAACCTAAAGCTTTGGCATCTTTTACAATATCAGACATATATTGTTTTACACCTGGGAAACTAGCTAAATAATCATCAATGAATGCTTTTGCTTTTTTACGAGTAATACCTAAACTTTGACTTAAACCATAATCACTTATCCCATAAACAATTCCAAAGTTAACTGCTTTTGCTTGACGACGCATTAAACTATCGACTTGATCAGCTTCTACACCAAATACTTTCATAGCAGTTGCTGTATGAATATCATCGCCGTTGATAAATGCTTCTTTCATACTCTCATCTTGTGTAATGTGTGCTAATACACGCAATTCAATTTGAGAATAATCTGCTGATAATATAACGCTATCTTTTGAAGTTGGTTTAAAGGCTTTTCTTATTTTACGCCCTTCTTCAAGTCTAACCGGAATATTTTGTAAATTAGGATCTACACTTGATAAACGTCCAGTTTGCGCTAAAGTTTGATTAAAACGTGTATGGATACGTTGATCATCACTAATTACCTTTTGCAATCCTTCAACATAAGTAGACTGTAACTTAGATAATTGACGATATTCTAAAATATAATCAATGATAGGATGTTCACCTTGCAATTGCTCTAAGACATCTACAGCAGTAGAATATCCTGTTTTCGTCTTTTTAATAACAGGTAATTGTAATGTCTCAAACAATACAACACCTAATTGCTTAGGAGAATTTATATTAAAATCTTCACCAGCTGCATCATGGATATTTCGAATCAAGACGTCTAATTTTTCTTGAATTTCTTTTTCCATTTCTTCTAAATCATGAACATCTGTAAATATACCAATTTCTTCCATTTCACTTAAAATCTTAGCTAGCGGTAGCTCTAAATCAGCCAAGAGTTCTACCTGATTGTATTCTTCTAATTGTTTATCCATATTTGGTTTCGCAAAGTAAATTGCATCAGTAATAGAAGCAACATATGGATTTAAAACATCATCTTCAGGTACCTTAAATTTCTTACCTTTTCCATATATACTCACATCGTCTTTCACAAAACTTTGACCGTACAATGAAACAACTGATTGAACATCACTAATCGTACGAGATGGATCAATTATATAACTGGCCAACATAATATCGAAAGAAATATTTTGAATATCAATCCCCAATCTATGTGATGCTACATATGTTTTTTTAGCATCATATACGACTTTTTTCGAATTCGGATTTTCTAACCATGAAACTAGTTCGACATAATTATTTATGTCATCCGCATTAATTACAATATGTTTCTCACCTGTAAATAAAGAGAATTTTAAAATATTATTTCGCAAATAGTTACCACCGTCTAATTCGAAATGGATGGCCGCTTCTTTCAATGAAGTAAAATCAATATTATCAAAAGACGTTTCAATTTCAAATGTCTTTTCTATTGCATCTTCAACGCTTGCTGATTGATCAATGTCAGCCAACAATTGTTTGAATTCTAACTTCTTAAACAATTCGATTTTTTCTTGTTGTTCATCTTGATGAGTCATTAACGTATCTTCAAGTTTTACTTCAATCGGACTATCTACATTAATCGTTGCTAATTCTTTACTCATTAATGCATCTTCTTTGCTATTTTGAAGTTTTTCTTTTAACTTTTTACCTGAAATTTCATCTAAATGTTCATAGACACCTTCTACTGTGTCAAATTGGTTTAGCAATTTTATTGCTGTTTTCTCTCCAACACCTGCAACACCTGGTATATTATCAGAAGTATCTCCCATTAATCCTTTCATATCAATAATTTGATTAGGTGTTAACCCGTTGTATTTTTCCGCAATAAAGTCAGGTGTATAATGATCAACATCAGTAACACCTTTTTTAGTGTAATAAATGGTTACATTATCCGTTGCAAGTTGTGTTAAATCTCGGTCTCCCGTAATAATAATTGTCTGAAAGCCCGCTTTATCTGCTTCTTTACTTAAAGTTCCGATAATATCATCTGCCTCATAGTTATCTAATTCATAACGTTTAATATGATAAGCATCTAATAATTGGCGAATATAAGGAAATTGCTCACTTAGTTCAGGCGGCGTTTTCTGGCGTCCACCTTTATATTCACTATATTTTTCATGTCTGAAAGTCGTTTTACCTGCATCAAACGCTACTAAAAAATGATTTGGCTTTTCTTCTTTTAAAATCTTCTCTAGTAACATTGCAAAACCATATACTGCATTGGTATGAATGCCTGCTTTGTTTGATAACAAAGGTAATGCATAAAAAGCTCTAAAACTTAAGCTATTACCATCGATTAATACTAATTTATTCACAATTTTAACCTCCAGAACTAATTTATATATATTTTAGCATATTCGACTGTGATGTCGTAATTAAAGAAACTATCTCATAGAGTATTTATACACGACCTAATTTCAAATAAAACAAGTGCCTATATAGACTTAGCTAAAAAATAAAAAAGACATAATCATGATTGTTCTTGATGAGCACTCCATAAAGTCAGGTTAAAAGTCCAACTTTTGAGATGCACATTATCATTTCATGATTATGTCTACTTTTTAATATTTTTATGCTGCTATTTTAAATTTTTATAGGTAAGAATAAGTTATGAATCGTCTGAACCAAATGGAATATATTTAACTTTGGTCATTTTCGGTAATTCTTCATAATTATTAAACCACTCTTGGTAATTTTTATTGATTGGTGACGGATGATGCATATAATGTTCAAACGGCAATGATTCCACTGTATAAACCTCTTGTCGTGGATGATCTTTAATTTGTTGTTTTAATAACTGAACTCTTTTTTCATGTTCATAATGAACATAAATAAATGCACTAAGATATATCACAGCTAAAACTAGTGATGCACCTTTAATAAAATTAACATTGATTGACTTATATTTCCGAAATTCTTTTAATAAAATAATTAAAATGATTACATGTATCGTATAAACAATCAAAAAATTACCTGGTTCTATTGGAGTAACAATGACTAGTGTCGACGCCGAAACACATATTGCAATAAGTAAGGAATATAAAGTGATTTGTGTTTTACGATCATTAATAGACAAATAAATACCTACAAATATCGAAAACGCAAAGTAACCACATACAATTACGTTCACAAAACCAACCAATCCAATATCTGTATTTTTATTTAATAAAAACTGATTGTAAAATAGTAAATAATAAAGCGGTAAAGTGATAAATCCTATCATAATGATACGACGCTTTAATATTGTTAAATGTACATACCGATCACTTCTAAGCAGTAGATAAATAATAAGCGCTGCAATCATACTTAAAATTATAATCTGACTGAAAATGACACCATATGGAAGTGACGTTGATATCATTTCTGCAAATTTTGAAAAGATACCTTGATTATTTGAAACTTGTTGATATTCTGATCCTTCAAATAAAATTTTGCGATAATTTGGATTGGAAAACATAATGATTGTACCTATAGTAGCAATCATAAATGAAAACAATAATTTATAATTAAGTGTTCGATTTGCAGTAAATTCATACAGAAAAGCTAAAATTAAAATGATACAGTGGAATAATGTCACATTCTCCATAAATAATTGACCGAAGAAGCATAAAACATAGAATAGTACAGTAACACTTACCGGCTGCTTTTCTTTATATATAATTGCATTAATACAATAATAAATAATAAAGAGTGAAATTAGTGTTGATGTCGCATAATTATAAAATCCTGCAAACCAGCCATATGTATCTGCATAAATAGCACTTGGTAAAATTAACATTAAAGAAAATGCTAACAAATAATAGCTTGTCCACGCTTTACAACGTGTAATGTGCATAATCATCCAAATGATGCCCATACTAATGAGGCCATATGAAAGCCAACGTAACCAGCTTACATGTACAGCTATAATTTCAAAGATATTTCCGATATAGCGACCATTAAGTGATGCAAATCCTACTTTTAAAATATCAGTATTATAATTGCTAAACCATTGTAAATCATCGTGCATGAGTGGTAGTAAGATACCCATAAAAGTATAAAACAATAATATCGCAATTAATATCAAAGTTGTCTTGTGTAATTGAATTGTTTTCACTTTGCTAATCCTCAAATCTAGTTAAATTTTCCTCAACTTGTAGGTCGAAAAATTAATTCAATATTTTTAATGTATTTCTAATTTTCACCTATGCATGTTTCCTCAATCAAATTAGATAAACAAGGTATTTAATATTACTTTCAACAATTTATCTAAATCGCCCCTCGTCTTTTTCTATGACGAATGATTACACTTGTCTATTCAAGTGTTTAAATTAAGATTTATTTCCGTTCAAATAAAACTTATTACTTTTTAATTAAGCATCTATTTCAAGCGCGTTACTAAAATTTCTTTATTATAATAAATATATTATAAAATTGCTTGATTCACAACAATCTATTACTTATAACTTACAAATCGACATATACAAATGACAAAATTGACAACCGAATTTATTCCACTTCATTAACTCTAATTTAATACCAATAGAGATTTGAACGAAATAAAAAAGCAGCAACAACTTCGTGAAAAATACACGCGCTGTTACCACTTTAATTTTTATTCTTTATAATCTTTTAGAATAACTTTGAACGTTGAGCCTTTGCCAACTTGACTATTCACTTCAATATTGCCTTGGTGGGCCTCTACTATATGCTTTGTAATTGATAATCCAAGACCTGTCCCACCAGAATCTCTACTTCGTGCTTTATCTACTCTATAAAATCTTTCAAAAATACGTTGTTGGTCTTCTAATTTAATACCTATACCAAAATCTTGTACTTCGAAAATGACACGAAAGTCATCTCGATACACACGAACGTTAATATCTCCATCTTCATAAGAATAGTTAATTGCATTCGTTAACAAATTCGTGATAACTTGAGCAATTTTACTTTCTTGTGCTTTAACAATGACATCTTTTTCAATATCAGTATGAATGGAAATATTTTTTTGATTGGCTTGAGTCATCATATTATCAATAATACGCCGCGTTAAATCTGATAAATTCATATAGTCTGTATCTAACTCTGTATGTTGCTCAATATGCGATAAATCTAACAGATCTGTTACTAAAGATTCTATTCGATTTGATTCTTTTAAAATTATGTTTAAAAACATGTCTAATGATTCCGCATCATTTTTTGCACCATCAATAAGCGTTTCAGCAAACCCCTTAATTGAAGTAATAGGTGTTTTTAATTCATGTGAAACATTTGCTACAAATTCACGTCTTAGATTTTCAAGTTGTTTCAGATTTGTTATATCATGCATCACAACTAAAATCCCTTGCAAACTTTTTTGAGACCTAGTTAAAATCGGAACGCATGAAATATCAAAGTACTTGGCATGGACTTGGTTTATTGCAACTTCCAATTGTTCATAAATAGGTTTTTCAACTTTAAAACTTTCTAAAATTAATTGCTCAATTTCAGTATTAACATAGCCGTGATAGCCTACTTGTTCAATATTATGCGAGATGTTGAACTGTTCATAATACGCTTTATTTGCAACAACGATTTTTCCATTTCGATCTATCATTAAAATAGCACTTGGAATATTTTCAATCGTTGTTTTTAAACGGTTGGATTGAATTTTTTGCTCATTATTAAGCTTTTGAAGGCGTCGTGCTAAATCATTGGTAGACACAAAAAGCGCTTTAGTTTCTACAACATTACTTTCAGGTACACGTATGTGATAATAACCATTTGCCAACAATTGTGTTGCATAAGTAACTTCTTGAATGGGACGGATTAATGTACGCTTAAAACTACGGCTTGCAAAATACAGACAAATGAGTACAACTAAACATGTCAAAATAAGATATTTCCACAACGTCCAATGCATTTCTGTAATATCGTTATTGTAACCTTTAATCCATACATGATAACCGTTAACCTTCTTATTAAAAATAAAAACGTCCCTTTTTTGAATATAGCTATCACTATTTGGGATAGCTTTCAGTTTGCCACTACTAAACACCTTTTTATCATGCTTAGTTATCAATAAATCTATATTTTGCTGTTTTACAATTTTTTTAACTTTATCAATCTCATTATCTTGGACTAAATAAATATATGATCTTGCATCTGTTGCTAGAGCTTGTTCGTGTTTTTCTGATAAAACATATGTGATGGAAGCGTGAATAATAATGCCTAATGTAACAAAACTGATAATTAATATACTGCTTATCAATAACATTAAGCGGTGGTGAAACTTCATCATTGTTCTTTAGGTCTTTCCAATTTATAGCCTAAGCCACGCACAGTTTTAATAAGTTGTGGCTTCTTAGGATTATCTTCTAATTTATCTCTTAAATGACTGATATGTACATCAACAATTCTTGAGTCTCCTGCAAATTCATAATTCCATACCGTATTTAACATATGCTCTCTCGTAATGACTCTGCCTTGTCTTTCTATCAAATAAAGCAAGAGTTCAAATTCTTTCGGTGTTAGCTCCAATAACTCATTATGCTTATATACTTCAAAATAATCGGGTCTAATACGTATCGATCCGATGGTAATATCATCGTCAATCTCTTCTACTTCTTTTACAAATTGAGAACGTCTTAAAATGGCTTTCACACGGGCAACAACTTCTCTAGGTGAAAAAGGCTTAGTCATATAGTCATCGGCACCTAATTCTAAACCTAATACCCGATCAAATTCATCATTTTTCGCCGTTAACATTAATATAGGGACTAAATTTTTATTTGTTCTTACAGTCTTACATACGTCAATGCCATCTTTTTTAGGTAGCATAACATCTAAAATAATTAAATCTGGCTGTTCACTTTCTACCTTTTCTAAAGCCTCATCACCATCAAATGCGACAACAACTTCATAACCAGCTGTTTCTAAGTTATATTTAAGTAATGTTACGATTGAATGTTCGTCATCTACTACCAACACTTTTTGCGACATGGTATGCCTCCCTAACTTATAATTATATTTACATTATAACCGAACTATTTATAAAAATAACATCCTACACATTATCTTTACACATTTTTTACATTACTTTACATATAAATAAAATACTTCTTATATTTCCTTCTATCATTTGCATGACTTACTCTGGGACAACGAAATAAATTTTGTAAAAATAGCATTTCTATCCCACTACCTATGCATGAGTTTTACTCATTTATTCCTAAGCTTATGTACATATTCGCTTTGTCTAATGTGTAAGAAACACTACATAATCAATCATTGGTGACTCTTTATTATTTCTATCCTGTTGCCAACTTCAATTCATTTAAAAAGGCGAACCTAGCAATTAAAGTTGCTAGACTCACCTAATTTTATTTTGCTTATTTTAAATTTTTAATCAATTCATCTGCAAATGCTGATGTAGAAACTTCTTCAGCACCATCCATTAAACGGGCAAAGTCATAAGTAACAACTTTTGAAGCAATTGTATCTTCAATTGAATCTGTAATCTTATCTGCCGCTTCTTGCCATCCTAAATGTTCTAACATTAATACAGAACTTAAAATTACTGAAGATGGATTCACTTTATTTAAACCTGCATATTTTGGAGCTGTACCATGTGTTGCTTCAAAAATAGCATGACCTGTTTCATAATTAATGTTTGCACCTGGCGCAATACCAATACCACCAACTTGTGCAGCTAAAGCATCTGAAATATAGTCACCATTCAAGTTCATAGTTGCTACAACATCATGCTCAGCTGGACGAGTTAAAATTTGTTGTAAGAAAATGTCAGCAATAGAATCTTTAATGATAATCTTGCCTTCTTTTTCAGCTTTTTCTTGAGCAGCATTAGCAGCATCTCTGCCTTCATTTTCAACAATTTCGTCATATTGTTGCCAAGTGAATACTTGATCACCAAATTCAGATAATGCTAAATCGTAACCCCACTGCTTAAATGAGCCTTCTGTAAATTTCATAATATTACCTTTATGAACTAAAGTAACTGATTTACGGTTATTATCGATAGCATATTGTATAGCTGCTCTAACTAATCGCTCAGTTCCTTCTTTAGAAACTGGTTTAATACCAATACCTGAAGTTTCTGGGAATCGAATGTTTGTCGCACCCATTTCGTTTTGTAAGAAGTCAATTACCTTTTTAACTTCTGTTGTACCTTCTTTAAATTCAATACCAGCATAAATGTCTTCAGTATTTTCACGGAAAATAACCATATCAACATCTTGTGGACGTTTAACAGGTGATGGTACTCCTTTAAACCAACGTACCGGTCTTAAGCAAGTAAATAAATCTAATTCTTGGCGTAAAGCCACATTTAATGATCTAATACCACCACCAATTGGTGTTGTTAAAGGTCCTTTAACAGCAATTAAATATTCTTTAATTGTATCAAGTGTTTCTTGAGGTAACCATTCACCAGTTGTATCAAATGCTTTTTGGCCAGCTAGCACTTCTTTCCATTCAATGCGTTTTTCGCCATTATAGGCTTTCTCAACAGCAGCATCTATAACTCGGCTTGCTGCCTTCCAAATATCCGGTCCAATTCCATCACCGATAATAAATGGGATAATTGGTTCATTAGGTACGTTTAATCCTTCAGTTCCTTGAGTAATTTTTTCTGCAGTCATAGTTATTTTACCTCCAAATTTTACATCTTCATTTTTAATTTGTATTGATTATTTTCTTTCTTCAAGCGGGATATACTTACGATTCGTTTCGCCAATATATTTCGCTCTAGGACGCATAATTCTATTATCTTTATATTGTTCTAAAATATGAGCAATCCATCCTGCAGAACGACTTACAGCAAAGATTGGCGTGAATAAGTCATGAGGTATTTCCATACAGTGATAAACACTCGCACTATAAAAATCAACATTAGGAATTAATCCTTTTTCTTCTGCCATACGTTTTTCCATTTTCACTGACATTTCAAATAATTCTTCACGACCAGCGTCTTTCGTAATTTGACGGCTCATTTCTCTTAAATATTTCGCTCTAGGATCACCATCTTTATATACACGATGACCGAAGCCCATTACTTTATCTTTATTAGCAAATTTTTCATCTAAGTAAGCATCAACATTTTCAATTGACCCAATCTCAGATAACATCGTCATAACTTGTTCGTTTGCACCACCATGTAATGGCCCTTTCAGAGAACCTACGGCTGCTACAATACCTGAGTACATATCTGACAATGATGATACCGCACAACGTGCCGTAAATGCAGATGCGTTCAACTCATGATCAGCGTGTAAAATAAGTGCTTTATTGAAGGCTTCTACTTCTATATCTGTTGGTAATTCCCCACGTAACATATATAGGAAGTTTGCCGCATAACTTAAGTCAGGATTAGGCTTAAGTGGTTCTTTATCTTGTCTTACTCGAGCAAACGCTGTAACTAATGATGCTACTTTAGCCTGTATACGCATTGCTCTTTCATAACGATTTTCATCTGATTCATTTTCAGCATCAGGATCGAAATGTGCAATATATGATAATGACGTACGTAATGCTGTCATTGGATGCACGTGATCTGTAACATACTCCTCAAAATGTGTATACACACGAGGATTTAATGTCATGTATTGATTTAATTTCCCTTTTAGATGAGCAAGCTCTTCTTCGTTTGGCAATCTATAGTTCCATAATAGGAAAATAACTTCTTCAAATTGCGCATTTTCAGCTAGATCATCAATATCATAGCCGGCATAAGTCAATTGACTTTCAATAATTGAACTTATTTTAGTCTCCGCTGCGATAACCCCTTCTAAACCTCTTTGTAATTCTGCTATGATAAATTTCCCCTTTACTGTTTCTTTATGAAATGGCTTTCAACTAATATTATAGCTAAACGCATTTCGTTTGTGAAATATAAAAACTGGCATTATATGTGCAACAATTTTTTTGTAAATCTATGTAAATGTCACAGAATAGCCACAAATAGCACCATTAAAGCTTTTTCAAGATGTGAATAATCCATGAATTTTACAATAGAATTAAATTTTCAATTGGTTATTATATATGATTATAAAAACCAAAGTATATTAACATGGAATTTTACACATTTTTACCGAAAATAATTGTATATATCTCAATATAAGTGCATAATAAACATATCTATATTTAAGGGAGATGTATTATGGCTGAAAAATTACAAAGGGAACTGAGCAATCGCCACATACAATTAATTGCAATTGGCGGTGCAATTGGTACAGGCTTATTCTTAGGTGCTGGTCAAACGATTGCATTAACCGGCCCTTCAATTCTATTAACATACATCATTATAGGATTTATGTTATTTATGTTTATGCGAGGTTTAGGAGAAATCATTATACAGAATACTGAATTTAAATCTTTCGCAGATGTAACCAATACATATATTGGGCCTTTTGCAGGATTTGTTACCGGATGGACATACTGGTTCTGTTGGATTATTACAGGTATGGCTGAAGTAACGGCTGTGGCAAAATATGTTAGCTTTTGGTTCCCAGAAATTCCAAACTGGATAAGTGCACTATTTTGTGTACTGTTATTAATGTCATTCAACCTACTTAGCGCAAGACTTTTCGGAGAATTAGAATTTTGGTTCTCTATCATTAAAATAGCGACAATTATTGGTTTAATAGTAGTTGGTTTCGTCATGATTCTATTTGCATTTAAAACTCAATTCGGGCATGCCAGTTTCACAAATCTATATGAACACGGCATATTCGCTAAAGGTGCTTCTGGATTCTTTATGTCTTTCCAAATGGCACTATTCTCATTTGTAGGAATTGAAATGATTGGTGTTACAGCTGGGGAAACAAAAGATCCAGTTAAAACAATTCCAAAAGCAATTAACAGTGTACCCATTAGAATTTTAATATTTTACGTTGGGGCGTTAGCGGTTATCATGTCTATTATCCCTTGGCAGCAAGTTGATCCTGATAACAGTCCATTCGTAAAATTATTCGCATTGATCGGAATTCCGTTTGCTGCGGGCTTGATTAATTTTGTAGTATTAACCGCTGCTGCTTCATCATGTAACAGTGGTATATTCTCAAATAGCCGTATGCTTTTCGGTTTATCAAGTCAACAACAAGCACCTCCGAACTTTTCTAAGACGAATAAATATGGCGTTCCACATGTTGCAATCTTTGCTTCATCAGCATTATTACTTGTGGCAGCATTACTAAACTATATTTTCCCAGATGCGACAAAAGTATTTACGTATGTGACTACCATCTCTACAGTGTTATTTTTAGTTGTATGGGGTCTGATTATCATTGCATATATCAATTATAGTCGTAAAAACCCAGATCTACATAAAAATGCTACGTACAAACTATTAGGTGGCAAATATATGGGCTACTTAATATTTGTATTCTTCATTTTTGTGTTCGGGTTATTATTTATTAATGTTGATACAAGACGTGCAATTTATTTTATTCCGATTTGGTTTATACTTTTAGCATTTATGTACTTAAGATATAAACGTATCGCTGCTAAATCAAATAAATAACAACAAGTTTTAGGGCTTGGGACATTAAGTTCTTAGGCAATGTAAAAAAGCTGATTTCTATTAATTATTTGATAGAAATCAGCTTTTTTGATATGTATTTTATAATGTACAGCTCGTTGAGCTGCTATTTTCCTTATATTAAGTGCCATCAATACAAAACCTAGCTCTCGTTTAACTTTATTTATTCCTCGAACTGACATTCGAGTGAAACCCAAAATAGCCTTCATAAATCCAAAAGCAGGCTCTACATCAATTTTTCTTTGACTATAGATGTTTTTCGTTTCTGGTTCAGAAAGCTTTTGATTAATTTGGACTTTAAAGTATTCCCAATTATAATTCTTCATGATTTTCTTATTGGATTTCGAATTTGGTTTCATGCATTGATGTCTCAAAGAACATGATGAACAGTCATCACATTCATATAGTTTGAAGTCTCGTTTAAAACCATATCTATCATTACGGTATGCATATCTTTTAAAACCTATTCTTTTGTTATTAGGACATATAAATTCATTATTAAGTTCGTCATATTTCCAATTTTGAGTGTTGAAAATGCCACTTTTAAACTTTCTAGTTTTATCTTTAATAAACATGCCATACGTAATAAGTGGCGTTTTATTAAAATCATCTATAATAGCCATATAGTTTTGCTCACTACCATAACCTGCATCAGCTACAATATACTCTGGTAAATAACCGAAGGTATTTTGAATCATTGTTAAAAATGGGATTAATGTTCTAGTATCTGTTGGGTTTTGAAATAGGTCATAGGATAAAACAAATTGAGAATTTGTCGCTATTTGTAAATTGTATCCTGGCTTAAGTTGGCCATTTTTCATATGGTCTTCCTTCATTCTCATAAAAGTTGCATCATGATCAGATCAGTTTTAGAAAAACTATTTCTATCTTTAAGAATCGATTTTTGTTCTTCATATTTATTTTTTCTTTCGGAATAATCATCAAATTTCTTTTTGAACTTCTTAATCTCAGTTATTTTTTTACGGGTCTGTTTTCTAATTTGAGCACAATCTTCGTTCTCAATAGAATGATTTAAATCTTCGATTTCTTTATCTAAATGACTACCAATTAAATCTATTTCTTCTATTGTTAAATCGCTATCTCCATCTTCTTTTATCTCTGGTATTATTTTTTCTTCAACTAAGTCACGATATAATGTTTTTGAATTTTCGTTCAATTTCGATTCGTGATTTTGAATACTTTTCTTCCACACAAATGTATATCTATTGGCATTAGCTTCTACTTTTGTACCATCAATAAAAATTGAATTATTATCAATAAGATTTTGCTTTAAACATTGACTATGGAACTGAATAAATAAAGATTCAATTAACGCATCAGTATTAGGATTCACTCTAAAACGATTAATAGTTTTATAAGAAGGTGTTTGATCTTGAGCTAACCACATCATTCGAATACTGTCATGAAGTAATTTTTCTATTCTACGACCAGAAAATACAGATTGAGTATATGCATATAAGATGATTTTTAACATCATTTTTGGATGATAGGATGTTGCGCCACGATGATGTCTGAATTCATCGAATTCGCTATCAGGTATCGTTTCAACAATTTCATTAACATATCGCGAAATATCATTTTGAGGAATTCTAACAGAGGTTTCTATTGGTAGTGTAAGTTGGGTCATGTTATAAATTTTATACATAAGGCACCTCGTTAATTTAGTTTAGTGGTATTTATTAAATTATACGAAGGGACCCAACACAGAAAATTCATTTTATTGAATTTTACATTTATGTGCAAGTTGGGCAAAGTGTTTTATTTTTTTAAAGTATGTAAAAGTAAAATTACATGTTAATACGTAGTATTAATGGCGAGACTCCTGAGGGAGCAGTGCCAGTCGAAGACCGAGGCTGAGACGGCACCCTAGGAAAGCGAAGCCATTCAATACGAAGTATTGTATAAATAGAGAACAGCAGTAAGATATTTTCTAATTGAAAATTATCTTACTGCTGTTTTTTTAGGGATTTATGTCCCATCCTGTTTTATATGCAACTTATAATATTAAATTGCGTACTTGGCTCAAAACTTTTACTTTCTCATCTATTTAATAATGTATCATTTCAGAAATACATCCATACTTCTATTTTATAATAAATTTCCAAAGTAATATGAGTGAAAGTTTGAAGGTGATAATGTACATGTATAAAAGATATAAACATTTATATAGATTGCCATTCATACACTATCATTATCAAATAACCTATTAATTACGTCATAAAATACCAGATGAACCAAAAAACGCCTTTCCATTGTTGATAAATGGAAAGACGTTTTTTTATAAATTATAGTACGTTTGCATATCCTTCAAAGATTTTACCTTGAGCAGCATCAATCGTAACTAACATGTTATTGCTTATGTTTTTAACAGCTTTTTCTACACCTACAACTGTTGGAATACCTTTTTCTAAACCAACAATTGCACTTGGTGATGTAATACCATTTTCTTCTGTAATTAAGCCTAAAGCTTTTTCTACATAAGGTACAAACGTTTCATCGATTGAGTTAGTAACGATAACTTTGTCAGATAAATCTTTACCTTCTAAATCTTTAACAGTTTCAGCAACTAACGTAGTACCAACAACTGATCCACGTCCAATACCTTGACCATTAGCAATTTCGTCACCAACTAGGTGGATTTTCATCATATTAGTAGTTCCAGTTTCACCAGTTGGTACACCAGCAGTAATAATGATTAAATCACCATTAGATACTCTACCAGTTTCAACAGCTGTTGCAACTGCATTGTTTAACAATGCATCTGTACTCTTACGTCCTTTTTTAACTACAGGTTGAACTCCCCAAACAATTGAACATTGACGTGCAGTTTCTTCACTTGGAGTCACCGCAATAATGTCTGAATGTGGACGATATTTGGAGATAGTACGTGCCGTTGAACCACTTTCAGTAGCAGCTACAATTGCTTTAACATTTAAGTTTAAAGCTGTATGTGCAACCGAAATACCGATAGCATTCACTAATGAAGTTTCAACTAATTTAGTACGATCTGACAATAACTTTTTGTAATCTTGGGCTGCTTCAGCTGATACAGCAATATTTCTCATTGTTTTAACAGCTTCTTCAGGATATAAACCAGCAGCAGTTTCACCAGATAACATTACTGCATCTGTACCATCATAGATTGCGTTGGCAACGTCACTAGCTTCTGCACGTGTAGCACGTGGGTTACGTTGCATAGAATCTAACATTTGTGTAGCTGTAATAACTGGTTTACCTAATTTGTTACATTGTCTGATTAAATCTTTTTGAACCATTGGTACTTTTTCAGGTGGAATTTCAACACCCATGTCACCACGTGCAACCATTAAACCATCAGACACTTCAAGAATTTCCGCAATATTATCAATACCTTCTTGGTTTTCAATTTTAGGGAATACTGAAATGTTAGCTTTTTGTTCTTCTAAAATTTCACGAATTTCTAAAACATCACTAGGACGACGTACGAAACTTGCTGCAATGAAGTCAACATTTTCTTTAATACCGAAACGGATATCTTCAGCATCTTTTTCTGTAATACCAGGTAAACTTACTCTTACGCCAGGTAAGTTAACACCTTTTTTGTTTTTAAGCTCACCAGAGTTTAAAATATCACATTTAACTTCTTTTTTAGCATGGTCAATATCTTTAACTTGTAATTCAATTAAGCCATCATCAAGTAAAATGTATGAACCTACTTGAACATCGTTAATTAAGTTTTCATATGTTACTGAGAACTTTTCAGGTGTTCCTTCAACTTCATTCATGCTAACAATAACTTCGTTGCCACGTTCAAGTTCAATGATACCGTCTTTCATATTATGCGTACGAATTTCTGGACCTTTTGTATCTAATAAAATTGCTACAATTTTGTCTAATCTTTTAGCTACTTTACGAATTGTATCAATTCTACCTTTATGCTCTTCATGACTACCATGTGAAAAGTTTAATCGTGCAACGTTCATACCAGCATTGATTAATTTCTCAATCATTTCTTCTGATTCTGAAGCTGGTCCAATTGTACATACAATTTTAGTTTTTCTCATTTTATAATTCCTCCTGAAATCTTATATAGATAACTTGTTAGCAAGTTCATATAGACTATAATCAAATTTATGATCTTTACCATCAAAAATTTCATCAAAAGATGTTGCTACAATTTTATTGTTCTTAATTCCAACACCCTTAGCTGTTTCACCTTGCATTAATAAGTCTACCGCATATCCACCTAAACGTGATGCTAAAACTCTATCCGCACCTGTTGGGCTACCACCACGTTGAACGTGACCTAACACAGACACTCTATTATCAACATTGATGTATTGTGATAATTCTTTTTGACAATCTTGCGCAGTCATACAACCTTCTGCTACAAGAACGATTGAGTGTTTCTTACCACGTTTAATACCTTGTTCAATTTTATCAGCTATTTCTTTAATATCTGTTTTCACTTCTGGAACTACAATTGTCTCAGCACCAACTGATAATCCAGCCCATAATGCTAGATCTCCACAATCACGGCCCATTGCTTCAATGATAAATGTTCGTGCGTGACTTGACGCAGTATCTCTAATTTTGTCGACTAAGCCAATAATCGTATTTAATGCTGTGTCAAATCCAATTGTAAAATCAGTACCATTGATATCATTGTCAATCGTACCAGGAATACCGATAGTTTGAATTTCTTTACATTCCTCACTGATGCGTTGTGCACCGCGATAACTACCGTCACCACCAATAACTACAAGGCCCTCAATCCCTCTTTTACGTAAGTTTTCGATTGCAACTTTACGTACTTCTTGCTCCTTAAACTCTGGACATCTTGCTGAATACAAGAATGTACCTCCACGCTGAATCGTATCCCCAACTGATCCTAATTCAAGTTTATGAATATCATCATTTAACAATCCTTGGTAACCATGATACACACCATAAACTTCAATTTCATTGTAAATTGCTGTACGAACAACTGCTCTTACGGCAGCATTCATTCCAGGTGAATCTCCACCACTAGTTAAAACTGCAATTTTCTTCATGACGACATACCTTTCTATAACTGATTTATCTTTAACTCTAAATTACCACAAATTGATATGTCATTCCATCAAAACTAATGTATTGAATTGATGTAAACGTTTTAAATATTGAATTTTATTTTAACTTAATTAAAAAAAGATTAGTAGCCACAATTTTGACTACTAATCTTAGTTAAAATTCAGTATCTAAATATTAAATTATTGTTTTAATGTACTTCAATTTATGGTAAAACCCAGTATCGATTTAACATAAAAATGCTCAAGTTGATTATTCTATATAAGAACCGATATTTCTGAATTTTTCAAAGCGATCATTAGCAATTTCATCACGTGATAATGACTCAAGTGAATCTAACTGTGCAACAAACGCTGATTTAATAGCTAAAGCTTGCTGTTCAATATCTTTATGTGCACCGCCAAGTGGTTCAGAAATGACATCATCTATAATACCTAATTGCTTAATATCATGGGCAGTAATTTTCATTGTTTCAGCTGCAATTTTAGCCAAATTACTGTCTTTCCATAATAATGCCGCTGCACCTTCAGGAGATATAACAGAGTAAGTACTATTCTCTAACATCAATACTTTATTGGCAATACCAATACCTAGAGCACCTCCACTGCCACCTTCACCAATGACAATCGCAATAACTGGTACTTTTAATGAAGCCATCTCAATCAAATTTGTTGCGATAGATTCACTTTGTCCACGTTCTTCAGCAGCTTTACCAGGATATGCACCTTTTGTATCTATAAATGTAAAGATAGGACGATTGAATTTTTCAGCTTGTTTCATTAAACGTAATGCTTTTCGATAACCTTCTGGATGCGCCATACCAAAATTTCGATAAATATTATCTTTTGTATCTTTTCCACGTTGTTGTCCAATAACTGTAACAGCACGACCATTTAAAAAGCCAATACCACCAATCATTGCTGGATCATCTCTAAAATTACGATCACCATGTAGTTCCATAAACGAATCAAAGATATATGGAATATAATCTAGGGTCGTAGGTCTTTCTTGCAAACGCGCAATTTGCACACGATCCCATGGTTTTAGATTTGTATATATTTTTTTAGTTTCTCGTTCCAATGACGCTTCAAGCATGTCAATTTCTTCTTGTAAATCCACATCATTTTTATCTTGAGATTCTTTTAAAGATTCAATTTTATTTCGAATTTCAAAAAGTGGTTTTTCAAAATCTAACATTATTTAGTCACCTCTTGATGGATTTTTAGAATTTCAGACAATGTTTGACGCATATCATTACGATGTACAACTTTATCCAATTGTCCATGCTCTAATAAAAATTCTGCAGTTTG
This sequence comes from Staphylococcus sp. T93, assembly GCF_016743875.1. Lineage (NCBI taxonomy): Bacteria > Bacillati > Bacillota > Bacilli > Caryophanales > Staphylococcaceae > Staphylococcus > Staphylococcus sp. T93. The sequence continues at coordinate 1,177,067 of NZ_CP068247.1, forward strand.
GAAATCATCTGGCAATTTTTCGTTTATTGTCTGTTCAATAACTCGACGACCTGCAAAACCTATCAACGCTTTTGGCTCACTTAAATTTATATCACCAACTGATGCAAAACTTGCAGATACACCACCAGTAGTTGGATGTGTTAAATATGATATATATAATAGTCCAGCGTCAGAATGACGTTTTAAAGATACACTGGTTTTACCCATTTGCATCAAGGAAATAATACCTTCTTGCATACGTGCACCACCACTTGCAGAGAAAAGAATAAATGGTAAACGGTTCTCAGTGCAGTAATCAATGATGCGACATATCTTTTCACCGATAACCGATCCCATACTTCCCATTCTAAAACGTGAATCCATGACAGCAACGCCAAATTTCATACCATCTAGTTGTGCTGTACCAGTCACAACTGCTTCTTTAAGACCTGTCTTTTGTTGGTCCTTTTCAATTTTTTCTAAATAACTTGGAAAATCTAATGGATTCGCAGAGGTCATTCCCTTATCGAATTCTGTAAATGATCCTTCATCAGAAATTGCTTCTATACGTTTATACGCAGTTAAAGCAATATGATGATCACAATTAAAGCACACATTTAAATTTTCAGCTAATTCTTTTGTGTACATAATTTTCTTACACTTTGGACACTTAGTCATAATACCTGCAGGCACATCATTATTTTTAGAGTCTTGTACTGTAAGATATTTCTTTTTCTTTGTTCGATTAAAAAAATCTTTAAACATAGGAAAACCTCCAAATAACCTCTGTTCTAACCATTTAGAGCCTTAAACTGAACTTGACCAGTTAAAAACGGGTTTAAATTTATTTGATTTATATTCGTTTGACTGTTGAATGTTTATCATAAACTTTCATTTTCATCATTTTAATGACTCTTTATTGCTAACTTTTAAGCAATTTAATTAAACGTTAATTATTTTTATTGTAAATCTGTAAGTTTCATTGTTTTATCATACACATCTTGCGGATCAACTTCAATCCTAGCTACTCCAGATTCCATTGCCGCTTTAGCAACATTACGAGCAACTGATGGCGCTACACGTTTATCAAACGGTCCTGGGATACAGTAGTCTTCATTTAATTCAGAACTATCGATTAAATCAGCAATCGCTTCTACAGCTGCCTTTTTCATTTCTTCATTTATATGTGTAGCTTCAACCTCTAATGCACCTCTAAAAATACCAGGGAAAGCTAATACATTATTAATTTGGTTAGGATAGTCTGAACGTCCTGTACCAACAACTCGTGCACCTGCCGCTTTGGCATCATCAGGTATTATTTCAGGATTTGGATTAGCCATTGCAAATATAATTGGATTATCTGCCATACTCTTAACCATATCTTGTGACAGCGCATTAGCTACAGAAACCCCGATAAATACATCTGCGTCTTTTACGACTTCTTCTAAAGACCCTTCAATCTTATCTTTATTTGTCCATTTTGCTACAACATCTTTCGTAGGATTCATACCATATGAACGTCCTTCAAAAATTGCGCCTCTTGAGTCACACATAACCATATTTCTTACACCATACGCGTATAGTAATTTAACAATGGCTATTCCTGCTGCACCAGCACCATTTAGTACAACTTTTATTTTAGCAATATCTTTGTTAACAACTCTCAATGCATTTACCAAACCTGCCAATGTTACAATTGCTGTACCATGTTGATCGTCATGGAATACCGGAATATTAGTTTCTTTTTTCAATCGTTCTTCAATTTCAAAACAACGTGGTGCCGAAATATCCTCTAAATTAATACCACCATAATTAGGTTCTAACAACTTAACTGTTTTAATGATTTCTTCGGTATCAGTTGTATTTAACGCAATAGGCACCCCATTGATACCAGCGAAGCTTTTGAATAATACTGCTTTACCTTCCATTACAGGAATACTTGCTTCAGGTCCAATGTTACCTAAACCTAATACCGCTGTTCCATCAGTAATAACTGCAACTGTATTTCCTTTAATTGTGTAATCATATACTTTTCTTTTATCTTCATAAATATCTTTACACGGTTCAGCAACGCCAGGTGAGTATGCTAAACTTAATTCCTCTTTATTAGTAACTTTTACATTTGGTTTAACTTCTAATTTACCTTGATTACGTTTGTGCATTTCCAATGCTTCATCTCTTAATGACATGAAATCAGCCCCTAATTCAATATTTATTTTTAAAAAATAACTTGGATAAAACGCATTACATTATAAAAGTAAAAATATTGGGTAAATCTGAATGAGTAAGAATTTATGGTTTTGATTATGTAACACAAATAGCGATAAACGATAATAAAATAATATTTATAAAGATACATTAAACCATACTATCTAAAGATATACCTTTAATTATTATAATGGATAGCAAAAACCAATATATCAAAAAGTTATTATTTTTCCGCACGATATATCGACAAAATTCTTTACTCAATTTATGTATACTGCTTTTTGTGCTAATTATTCTTATGGATTAATCAATAATGTAAAGTGAAACTCATAAAAATAATAAGCATAAAAAACTAATATAAACGCAAACTGATGGTTAAAAAATATCTAACCATCAGTTTACTATATCATAATTTATTAGTTGATAAAAGTTATATAAGCCTAATATCACTAGGGTTAAAGGATTGTATAAAATTATTAAACATACTATCTTTTTGATTAATATAGCCTAAAGTAGTCATTTGTTTAATCGTTTCATCATAAAAGGATAACACAACATCATTAGCATTCTCTTTCGTAGCTTTAATCATCTCTTCAAACATATCTATTTGTGATTTATTTCTAATTATAATTTGTTTGGCAAATGCTAATTTTTGTTCTTCAAAAGTGGCTAATGTCTGAATCTCATTTATAATTAGTTGACGTTGTTGCTTTCTATGGTCAAATTTCCCGCTAACTATAAACAAGTCATTATGTGATAACAACTCTTCGTACTTTTTAAACTGATTAGGGAAAATCACACCATCTAAAGTTTCAATGCCATCATTTAATGTGACGAATGCCATATTTTGACCATTTTTAGTTCGAATTTGTTTAACTTTATCAAACTGTACTAATATAGGTTTATAATTCTGCGCGTTACTCAATTTAAATATCGTTAAATATTGTTTGGCAACAAACTTTTTATCTACTGGGTGTTGCGAAACATAAAATCCTAAATATTCTTTTTCGTACTGACTAATAAGTGCATCAGGCAATTCTTCTTTATCTTCATACATCTGTTTTGGCGTTAAAATATCAAATAAAAAACCATCTTGTTCAATGTTTAAATCGCCATCCAACACTTGATCAATAGCTTGCAACAACGTTGAACGTGTTTTACCAAAAGCATCAAACGCTCCCACTAAAATCAGTGCTTCAAGTAACTTTCTCGTTTTGACTCTCTTCGGTATACGTCTAGCAAAATCAAAGAAATCTTTAAATTTGCCGTTCTGATAACGTTCATCAACAATCACTTTCACACTTTGATAACCAACACCTTTAATTGTACCAATTGATAAATAAATGCCTTCTTGGGAAGGTTTATAAAACCAATGACTTTCGTTAATGTTCGGTGGCAATATAGTGATACCTTGTTTTTTTGCTTCTTCTATCATTTGAGCAGTTTTCTTCTCACTTCCAATAACATTACTTAAAATATTTGCGTAAAAATAATTTGGATAATGGACTTTTAAAAAGCTCATAATGTATGCAATTTTAGAATAGCTGACAGCATGTGCTCTAGGAAAACCATAATCAGCAAATTTCAGAATCAAATCAAATATTTGCTTACTAATGTCTTCGTGATAACCATTTTGCTTTGCACCTTCTATAAAATGTTGACGCTCACTTTCAAGAACAGCTCTATTTTTTTTACTCATTGCTCTTCTTAAAATATCCGCTTCACCATAACTGAAGTTTGCAAATGTGCTCGCTATTTGCATAATTTGCTCTTGATAAATAATAACACCGTAAGTATTTTTTAATATAGGTTCTAAATGCGGATGTAAATATTGAACTTTGCTTGGATCATGTCTTCTTGTAATGTAAGTTGGAATTTCTTCCATTGGACCTGGTCTATACAAAGAAGTTACAGCAACAATATCTTCAAAGTGTTCCGGCTTTAATTTTTTTAATACACTTCTTACACCGTCAGACTCTAATTGGAATATGCCAGTCGTATCTCCTTGCGACAACAATTCAAACACTTTTTGATCATCAAACGGAATCTTTTCGATATCAATATTAATACCTAAATCTTTTTTGACTTGTGTTAAGATTTGATGAATAATCGATAAGTTTCTCAACCCTAGAAAATCTATTTTTAATAACCCAATACGTTCGGCTTCAGTCATTGTCCATTGCGTTAATAATCCTGTATCCCCTTTCGTTAAAGGGGCATATTCATATAATGGATGGTCATTAATAATAATTCCTGCCGCATGTGTAGATGTATGTCTTGGTAAACCTTCTAACTTTTTACAAATACTGAACCAGCGTTCATGTCGATGGTTTCGATGTACAAACTCTTTAAAATCGTCAATTTGATATGCTTCATCAAGTGTAATTCCTAATTTATGTGGGATTAAACTTGAAATTTCATTTAATGTAACTTCATCAAACCCCATAATTCTTCCAACATCTCTAGCAACTGCTCTTGCAAGCAGATGACCGAAAGTCACAATTCCAGATACATGTAGCTCGCCATATTTTTCTTGGACGTACTGAATGACCCTTTCTCGGCGTGTATCTTCAAAGTCAATATCAATATCAGGCATTGTTACACGTTCTGGGTTTAAAAAACGTTCAAATAATAGATTGAATTTAATAGGATCAATCGTTGTAATTCCCAATAAATAACTGACCAGTGAGCCAGCTGAAGAACCACGACCAGGACCTACCATCACATCATTCGTTTTCGCATAATGGATTAAATCACTTACTATTAAGAAATAATCTTCAAAACCCATATTAGTAATAACTTTATACTCATATTTCAATCGCTCTAAATAGACGTCATAATTAAGTTCTAATTTTTTCAATTGTGTAACTAAGACACGCCACAAATATTTTTTAGCTGATTCATCATTAGGTGTCTCATATTGAGGAAGTAGAGATTGATGATATTTTAATTCTGCATCACACTTTTGAGCTATAACATCAACCTGCGTTAAATATTCTTGGTTAATATCTAATTGATTAATTTCCTTTTCAGTTAAAAAATGTGCACCAAAATCTTCTTGATCATGAATTAAGTCTAATTTTGTATTGTCTCTAATAGCTGCTAATGCAGAAATCGTATCGGCATCTTGACGTGTTTGGTAACAAACATTTTGAATCCAAACATGTTTTCTACCTTGAATCGAAATACTAAGGTGGTCCATATATGTGTCATTATGGGTTTCAAACACTTGTACAATATCACGATGTTGATCACCGACTTTTTTAAAAATGATAATCATATTGTTAGAAAATCGTTTTAATAATTCAAACGACACATGTTCTAATGCATTCATTTTTATTTCCGATGATAGTTGATACAAATCTTTTAATCCATCATTATTTTTAGCTAGAACAACTGTTTCGACTGTATTTAATCCATTTGTCACATATATTGTCATACCAAAAATCGGTTTAATGTTATTTGCTATACATGCATCATAAAATTTAGGAAAACCATACAATACATTGGTGTCAGTTATGGCAAGTGCATCAACATTTTCAGACACAGCAAGTCTTACGGCATCTTCTATTTTTAAGCTTGAATTTAACAAATCATAAGCCGTATGAATATTTAAATATGCCACCATGATTGAATGGCCCCTTTCTATTAGTTAAGTTTTGTGCGTAAAGCTGTAGCAAGTTGCTCAAATTCATCCCAGCTGTCCACTGAAACTCCTGACGCATTCGGATGACCACCGCCACCAAAATCTTGCGCAATATCATTAATAATCAATTGCCCTTTAGAACGTAATCGACATCTGATTTCATTACCTTCATCGACTGCAAATACCCATATTTTCAAGCCTTTGATGTCAGCAATTGTATTAACAAACTGAGATGCTTCATTTGGCTGAATACCGAATTGCTCCAATACATCTTCAGTTATTTTAACTTGGCAGAATCCATCATCCATAAGTTCGAAATGTTGTAAAACATAACCTTGAAACGGCAACATTTTTGGGTCCTTCTCCATCATTTTATTTAAAAGCGCATTATGATCAATATCATGCCCAATTAACTTTCCAGCAATTTCCATAGTATGTTCTGAGGTATTGTTAAAAAGGAATCGCCCAGTATCACCGACGATACCAAGATATAAAACGCTCGCGATATCTTTATTAACAATTGCTTCATCATTAAAATGTGAGATTAAATCGTAAATGATTTCACTTGTAGATGACGCGTTCGTATTAACTAAATTAATATCACCATACTGATCAACTGCAGGATGATGATCTATTTTAATAAGTTTACGACCTGTACTATAACGTTCATCGTCAATTCGTGGAGCATTGGCAGTATCACATACAATTACAAGCGCATCTTGATATGTTTTATCATCAATGTTATCTAACTCTCCAATAAAACTTAATGATGATTCCGCTTCACCCACTGCAAATACTTGCTTTTGCGGAAATTTCTGCTGAATATAGTATTTTAAACCAAGTTGTGAACCATATGCATCAGGATCTGGTCTAACATGTCTGTGTATAATAATTGTATCGTTGTCTTCGATACATTTCATAATTTCATTCAAAGTACTAATCATTTTCATACTCCCTTTTTTAGAAAAGTTGCTTAATTTAAGCATTAGTCTATATCAAAATATCTAAATTATAAAAATTGTTACTACCATATTAAACTATTTGCCCGTTTTAATTATTTAGATATATATATTTTCATACTATTTAGTTCAGGGGCCCCAACACAGAGAAATTGGACCCCTAATTTCTACAAACAATGCAAGTTGGGGTGGGGCCCCAACGTTTGTGCGAAATCTATCTTATGCCTATTTTCTCTGCTAAGTTCCTATACTTCGTCAAACATTTGGCATATCACGAGAGCGCTCGCTACTTTGTCGTTTTGACTATGCATGTTCACTTCTATTTTGGCGAAGTTTCTTCCGACGTCTAGTATGCCAAAGCGCACTGTTATATGTGATTCAATAGGTACTGTTTTAATATACACGATATTTAAGTTCTCTATCATGACATTACCTTTTTTAAATTTACGCATTTCATATTGTATTGTTTCTTCTATAATACTTACAAATGCCGCTTTACTTACTGTTCCGTAATGATTGATTAAAAGTGGTGAAACTTCTACTGTAATTCCATCTTGATTCATTGTTATATATTTGGCGATTTGATCGTTAATTGTTTCACCCATCTGAGGCTGTCTTCCTAAAAGTTGCATAGACTTTAAAACATCTTGTCTATTAATCACACCCACTGTCTTTTTATTACTCGAAACGACAGGAATCAATTCAATACCTTCCCAAATCATCATATGCGCACAACTTGCTACTGTACTCATAGCATTTACATAAATAGGATTTCGCGTCATCACTTTATCTATTTCGTCGTCGTCCTTTGTATTAATCATCTCTCGACTTGTTACAATACCTACTAATTTATACGACTCATTGACTACCGGAAATCTTGTATGGCCAGTTCGATTCGCCATACGCTTATAATCTGCTATTTTCATCGTATCAAACAGCACAGATAAATCATCTAATGGCGTCATTATATCTTGAACTATTAAGATATCTTTTCGTATTTTCTGATTAAAAAGTGCTTTGTTGATAATATTTGCAACTAGGAATGTATCATAACTTGATGATAGAACAGGTAAATCATGTTCATTCGCAAAATTAATAACTTTATTAGATGGCTTAAATCCACCAGTAATTAATATAGCCGTACCTCTTTTTAAAGCTTCAATCTGCACATCTTCACGATTTCCGACAATCAATAATGTCTTTGGACCAATATACTTTAAAATATCTTTGAGTTCCATTGCTCCAATTGCAAATTTAGATACCATCTTAGTGATACCTTTGTTGCCACCTAACACTTGGCCATCAATAATATTGACAATTTCATTAAAAGTTAAATGTTCAATTTCATTACGATTACGTTTTTCGATTCGAACCGTACCAACACGATCTATCGTTGCGACCATGCCCATTTTATCAGCATCTTTAATTGCACGATATGCTGTCCCTTCAGATACGTTTAAAAATTTAGCGATTTTACGCACCGAAATTTTAGAGCCTATAGATAACGATTCAATATAATCTAAAATTTGTTCATGTTTTGTCATTCTTTACCTCTTCTTTTCGAACAGTATTAACTACATTATAACTTTATTTTGGATAAAAAGCATTGAAGTGAAATGAAATAATGATCGTTTCACCTATTTTATTTTTTGAAAATATACAACAAACACAAAGATCACAAAATCTTTAATTTTAAATGGAAAAATCCATTATTATTTATTAGAATGTAAGTGAGGAGGGATGTACTAATGTATAAAAATATATTACTTGGTGTAGACACTCAGTTAAAAAATGAAAAAGCACTAAAAGAAGTGTCTAAATTAGCTGGCGAAGGTACAGTCGTAACAGTTTTAAACGCAATCAGCGAACAAGATGCTCAAGCATCAATTAAAGCAGGTGTTCATTTAAACAAACTTACTGAAGAACGAAGCAAGCGATTGGAAAAAACACGCAAAGCTTTAGAAGATTATGGTATTGATTATGACCAAATAATTGTTCGTGGTAATGCAAAAGAAGAACTATTAAAACATGCTAATAGCGGTAAATATGAAATTGTTGTTTTAAGTAACCGTAAAGCAGAAGACAAAAAGAAATTTGTACTTGGAAGTGTCAGCCACAAAGTAGCAAAACGTGCGACTATCCCTGTATTAATCGTTAAATAAAATTTTTATCCAGAATCACAAATAATCTTTCAATCATGATGCAGTCTCAAACGACTGAGTAAATACAAGAAACGATTATGACTGTGGTTCTGGATTTTTTATATCGTAGTAAATTTATAATCAATGTCTAATTGTATAAAACTAAAATTACGAGAGTAGGTCAGAAATGATAAAGAACCACTGATGTCCCCCGTCCACGTCGTAACTGAATCAGTAGAATATAAAAACACCCACTAAAAATATGCAGACGATAACTTCCACATAGATTAGCGAGGTGTTTTTTAGTGTAAAATCTATATTCTATTTAAAACTGAACAGATTCACCTGGTTTTAAAATTTGCACGTCCCCTACATTAACAGCATCTTTAAATTGTTGTGGATCTTGTTCGATTAATGGGAATGTATCATAATGAATCGGTACAGAAATTTTTGGTTTAATAAATTCATTAATAGCATAACTTGCATCATCAATACCCATCGTAAAATTATCTCCAATTGGTACAAAACATACATCAACTGGATGACGTTTCGCAATAAGTGACATGTCACTAAACAGACCTGTATCACCAGTATGATAAATTGTTTTTCCTTCAACTTCAAACACGATACCCATTGGCATACCTAAATAAACTGGAATACCATTTTCATGTGTAAAACTTGAACTATGAAATGCTTGAACAAATTTAACGCTTCCGAAATCAAAGTTTGCTTTACCACCAATATTCATACCATGAACATTTTCAACACCGTGATATGAAGAAAGATAGTCAGCCATTTCTGCACTTCCAATTACTGTTGCTCCTGTTTTCTTTGCTAGTTCCACAACATCACCAAAATGATCAAAATGACCGTGCGTTAAAACGATATAGTCTACCTGCACTGTTTCAATATTCAAATCACACTTAGGGTTATTTGAAATAAACGGATCTACGATAACCTTTTTGTTGTTCCCTTCTAAATAAATCGTTGATTGACCATGAAATGATAACTTCATTTGAGCATCCTCCTATCAATTACTATATAAATTTAGTACCCTTTTGCCACTTAATTATAACAAATTCTCAAATTTTAAAAATTGAAAATCTAGTTAATGTATTAGCTCGATTTTGAAATCTAATAATAATTGGCATAAAATGGAAGTAATATTATGTTGAGGAGTGTTTATAAAATGACAAAAATATCAAAAATAATAGACGAATTGAACAATCAACAAGCTGATGCAGCATGGATTACAACACCGTTGAATGTATATTATTTTACTGGATACCGTAGCGAACCCCATGAAAGATTATTTGCATTATTGATTAAGAAAGATGGTAAACAAGTACTATTTTGTCCAAAAATGGAAGTCGAAGAAGTCAAAGCATCACCTTTCACAGGTGAAATCGTTGGATATTTAGACACTGAAAACCCTTTTTCACTTTATCCTCAAACAATCAATAAATTACTAATTGAAAGCGAGCACTTAACAGTAGCACGCCAAAAACAATTAATCTCTGGTTTCAATGTCAATTCATTCGGAGATGTTGATTTAACAATCAAACAATTGAGAAATATTAAATCCGAAGATGAAATTAGCAAAATACGTAAAGCTGCTGAGTTAGCAGATAAGTGTATCGAAATAGGTGTTTCTTATTTAAAAGAAGGTGTGACTGAATGTGAAGTAGTCAACCATATTGAGCAAACTATCAAACAATATGGCGTCAATGAAATGAGTTTTGATACGATGGTTTTATTTGGAGATCATGCCGCATCACCTCATGGCACACCAGGAGATCGCAGATTAAAAAGCAATGAATATGTACTATTTGATTTAGGTGTAATTTATGAGCATTATTGTAGCGATATGACACGTACTATTAAATTTGGTGAACCTAGCAAAGAAGCACAAGAAATTTATAATATTGTATTAGAAGCAGAAACATCTGCAATCCAAGCAATTAAACCTGGAATACCATTAAAAGATATCGATCATATCGCTAGAAATATTATTTCAGAAAAAGGTTATGGTGAATATTTCCCTCATCGCTTAGGTCATGGCCTAGGATTACAAGAACATGAATATCAAGATGTTTCAAGTACTAATTCTAATTTGTTAGAAGCTGGCATGGTTATTACAATCGAACCAGGTATTTATGTACCTGGTGTTGCAGGTGTAAGAATTGAAGATGACATACTTGTCACTAATGAAGGATATGAAGTATTAACACATTACGAAAAATAAGGAGTGGGATAAAAATGAAAAGCTTGTTACAAGCGCATTCTCATTCAGTCAAACACTGCCAATATAACATTGTAGCGCCTAAGACATAAATTTTTATCCAAGTCTAAATGCAATATGTAACAAACAAGCTAGAAACACATATGCAGGTATGTTCATCAGTAACATGTAATGAATCAAATCAATATCATTCATGTTCGATGATTTCTTCGCATTGTTTCTAGCTTTAATTTATCATTATTTAATTTTAATAACCAAGGAGATGATAACGTCATTCTTTAGTACGCTGTAATCCATTCCCTTTTCATCAAATTCAAATTATAATTGTAATGCTTCTTCTACAGATTTATATTCCATTTCAAATGCCTCTGCAACGCCTTTATTGGTTACGTGACCTTTGTAAGTATTTAAACCTAATGATAATGGTTGATTTGATTTAAATGCTTCTCTATACCCTTTATTAGCTAGCATGAGCGCATAAGGTAGCGTAGCATTATTTAAAGCTAACGTCGAAGTACGCGGTACTGCACCTGGCATATTTGCAACTGCATAATGAACCACACCATGCTTAATATATGTAGGATCATCATGTGTCGTAATTTTATCAGTTGTTTCAAAAATACCGCCTTGATCAATAGCAATGTCAATAATAACTGACCCATTTTTCATTTGTTTAATCATGTCTTCTGTTACAAGTCTTGGCGCTTTAGCACCTGGAATTAAAACTGCACCTATTACTAAATCACTTTGTTTAACATACAACTCAATATTCAACGGATTTGACATAATTGTATGTACACGTCCACCGAATAAATCATCTAATTGTTGTAAACGCTTTGGATTAACATCTAAAATCGTAACATCTGCACCTAGTCCTAGTGCAATTTTAGCTGCATTTGTTCCTGCTTGACCACCACCGATAATAGTTACTTTACCCTTAGGTACTCCTGGGACACCACCTAGTAGAATTCCCATACCACCATTAAGTTTTTGTAGGAACTCTGCGCCAACTTGAGCTGACATTCTTCCTGCTACCTCACTCATTGGTGATAACAATGGTAAAGATCGGTCTGGTAACTGCACAGTCTCATATGCAATACTAATTACTTTTCTATCTATCAAAGCTTGTGTTAATTTTTCTTCATTTGCTAAATGAAGATAAGTGAATAATACAAGCCCTTCTTTAAAATATGGATATTCAGATTCAAGTGGTTCTTTAACTTTAATAACCATATCCACATCCCAAACTTTTGCTTGTTCAGCAACAATCTCAGCACCTGCTTCTTTGTAATCTACATCTTCAAAGAATGATCCTGAACCCGCATTTGTTTCCACTAAAACAGTATGCCCACTTTCTACTAAAGCGTGCACACCACTTGGTGATAAACCAACACGATTTTCATTATTTTTAATCTCCCTTGGTATACCAATTTTCATACCATCCACCTCCATAATCATCTTAACGCGAACATTTTGAAAGCGCAATCAAAAATCCACAAAATTGTAAAGGTTATTACACTGACTTTTCCGAAAATTGTGGTAAAATATAATTAAGAAAGAACAAGGAGGCACTTACTATGATTACTTACAAAAATATTTTAATCGCAGTTGACGGTTCACATGAAGCGGAATGGGCATTTAACAGAGCAGTTGGTGTTGCTAAACGTAACGATGCGAAGTTAACAATTGTGAATGTAATTGATTCAAGAACGTATTCTTCTTATGAAGTTTATGATGCTCAATTTACTGAAAAATCTAAGCATTTTGCAGAAGAATTATTAAATGGTTATAAAGAAGTAGCTACTAACGCTGGTGTTAAAGATGTAGAAACGCGTCTAGAGTTTGGCTCTCCTAAATCTATCATTCCTAAAAAGCTTGCACATGAAATTAATGCAGACTTGATTATGAGTGGTACATCAGGCTTAAATGCCGTGGAAAGATTTATTGTTGGTTCTGTATCAGAATCTATCGTTCGTCATGCGCCATGTGACGTGTTAGTTGTTCGTACTGAAGAGTTACCAGCAGACTTCCAACCACAAGTTGCAACAACTCAATTACGTGAAAAATATCAAAATTAAATATAGATGATCATTAGATAACTACTTGATCATTATGAACCAAGTGCAACTTTCTGCACTTGGTTTTTTATTGTTTATAAATAAAACTCACTTAATAATGTTTTCATAATCTTCTTCGACTACTTAATTCTTTAAGATATTCGTGAAAAGAGACATTACACTAGTTAATTTTCAAACAATACAAAAAGCGTCTACCTCCTACATATAATTGTAGCGGAGATAGACGCTTAATATTTATTTAAAAATTATTTTAAACCACCGAATGTCATAACATCACGGGCAATCATACTTTCTTCATCTGTTGGAATAACGACAACTTTAACTGGTGAATGAGGATAGTTAATAAATCCTTCTTTACCACGTAGTAAGTTTTCATTTTTCTTAGGATCCCAGTAAACACCCATAAATTCTAAGCCTTCAAGAACTTTCGCACGAATTTCTACTGAGTTTTCACCGATACCTGCTGTAAATACGATAACATCAACACCATGCATTCTCGCAGCATATGATCCAATATATTTGTGAATTTTAGAAGCAAATACATCTAAAGCCATTTGTGAACGTGCTTTACCTGATTCAGCTTCTTCTGATAAGTCACGTAAATCACTAGATGTACCTGATAATCCTAATAAACCTGATTCTTTGTTTAAGATTTCCAATACTTGTTCAGCAGTTTTACCTGTTTTTTCCATAATAAATGGAATTAAAGCAGGGTCAATATTACCAGAACGAGTACCCATTGTTACACCAGCAAGTGGTGTGAAGCCCATTGATGTATCAATAGATTTACCGCCATCGATAGCTGCAATTGATGCTCCATTACCAATGTGACATGAAATAATACGTAAATCTTCAATTGGCTTATCTAACATTTCTGCCGCTCTTTGTGATACAAATTTATGGCTTGTACCATGGAAACCATACTTACGAATGCCATAATCTTTATAATAATGATATGGCAAGCTATATAGATATGCTTTTTCAGGCATTGTTTGATGGAATGCTGTATCAAAAATTGCCACATGAGGGATATTTGGTAATAATTTACGGAAAGCACGAATACCCATCAAGTTAGCTGGGTTGTGAAGCGGTGCTAATTCGCTTAATTCTTCAATTTCCTTTTCAACCTCATCAGTAATAGCTACTGATTCAGGGAATTTTTCACCACCATGTACAACACGGTGACCTGTTCCATCGATATCGTTAATATCATTAATAATATTGTGCGCTTTAAAAGCATCCAACATGATATCAACTGCCTCAACGTGATCCTTGATATCTTGTACTGTTTTAACTTTTTCCCCGTTGACTTCAATTGTAAAAATTGAATCCTTCAATCCGATTCTTTCTACTAAACCTTTTGTTACTAATTCCTCTTCAGGCATTCTAATTAATTGAAATTTTAATGATGAACTACCAGCATTGATAGCCAAGATTAATTTTGACATAAGTAATGATCCTCCATCGTTTGCTTTTTATACTATTTCATTTTTCATTTTATCATTCATACAGTTTTATGACTATACTATTACAGATTATTTTTTAGGACGATTTGTGTCCATCCACTGATTTAACTCTGTCATAAATCCTTGAAATTGTGAAGGAATTTTGAAATCAGGAATATTTGCCAATAATACTTCAACTGGCTTTGTTTCACCCGATTTTTTCTTTTGTAAAATTAATATAGATTTTCGCGCTTTTTCATTTTTAAATAAAGTTGGTGGTAAATTTAAAAATGCTTGCATCTCTGTCTCTGTTGCAATATATTTTTCAAGCTGTTTTACATGTTCACCTGTAAAAATATTACTTGGTACCACTAGAAAGGCATATCCAGCATCTTTTAATGCATTTATTGCTTGTTCTATTAATAAATAATGTGAATAACTATGTCCTTCTTCAAAACCTAGCTTAAACTCCTTACTTCTTTCATCAATTGGATAATAGCCTACTGGAAAATCACCAATAACGATATCTGCTTCTTCTAATGGTAGTGGCATGATGGCATCTTGAGGATACACATCGAAAGGAATTTCTAAGAAGTTTGCTAAATGTACACTAACACGTGATAAAACTGGATCAACTTCAATTAAATGATGCATAACCGCAATTTCAGGTAACACTTCTTTTACAGTAGCACTTAAATGACCGGCACCACTTGCAATATCAACAATATGTAATTCTTCTTGGTTGTTCATAAAACGCTCAACTAAAAATCCTAGTATCAATCCAATTGAATCTGGTGTAATTTGATGATTTGCTTGTATCTTTTCTTCCTGCATTAAACTTAAATATGCAAATTGGAATGCTTTACGTCGATCTTGTAACGTCGATTGTTCTAACAATCCTCTTTCATTGGTATATACTTGTTCCATTGCTAGCCCAAGATTTTCAATAAAACTTTGGCCATTTTCATTATTTAATGTTTTAGCTTTTTCATCTAATGTATGAAACAAGCGTTCCATAATTGTTTGTTGTTCTGCCATATTCGTCCCTCTCCAATAAAAAGTGCCCATAGGTCTTAGCAATCATAGAAAACAATTCTATTTTAATGCTGTTGACAACGATGGACACGATGTATACATTTTAAGATTTATCTCTTTAATGATTAAATATTTTTGTATGCAGCTAAAGCAGCATCAAAATCTGGGAAATCAGTACCTTCACTAACGATTTCTTTATAAACAACTTTATTATCTGCATCTAATACAAATACTGCACGAGCTAATAAGCGAAGTTCTTCCATAACAACGCCATAGTTTTCACCAAATGATAAGTCACGGTGGTCACTTAATGTAATGACATTGTCTAAACCTGCTGAAGCGCACCATCTTTTTTGTGCGAATGGTAAGTCTGCTGAAATTGTAAGCACAATCCCCTCTTCTTTAGAAGCATCAGAGTTGAATTTGCGAGTCTGCTGATCACAAACACCTGTATCAATTGATGGTACCACACTAATTAATTTCTTTTTACCAGCATAATCTGCTAATGTTACTTGATTTAAGTCATTATCTAACACTGTAAAATCAGGTGCAAAATCACCTTCATTAATTTGTTGACCTTTTAAGTGGATTGGTCCACCTTTGAATGTTATTTCAGTCATATACTTGACCTCCTGCATTTTAAAATTCTAACTACATCATACGACAATTTATGGTTTGATTACAATTTTCATGCTTTAATCAAAAGCAAATTTAATTTTATACAAATTGTTGAATATAATCAAAAGCATTTTTTAAAATTAAAATAGCAGTAATAATAATAAATAATACTTTTACATAACCAACACCTTGTTTAATAGCAAAATGAGCCCCAGCATATGACCCAGCAATCATACTTATAGCCATAATTAAACCTATTACATAATCTACTTGTCCTAATACCATAAATAATACAAGCGCACCTATATTAGAAGCAAAGTTCAAAACTTTAGCATTTCCTGCTGCACTTAAAAAATCAAAACCAAAGACTAACAATACAAAAAGCATAAATGAACCTGTTCCCCCACCTACAAATCCATCATAAAAGCCGATTAATATAAAAAGTGCTGCAAATATTATGGCTTTCTTAAATGTAAATTGAGTAAACGTGCGTGTATTGCCCCAATCTTTTTTAAGTAATGTGAATATAAACACCGACGAAAGTGCAATGATGATTAAAGGTTTCAATATTTGTGACGGAACCATCGTTGCAATATATGCGCCACATGCAGATGCCAAAAATACAAAACCAAATAATTTGGCAACAACATATAAGTCCACTTTACCGGACCTTATAAACTTTATCGTACTAGTTAAAGAACCAAACGAACTTGCCAATTTATTTGTACCTAAAGCCACAGATGGTGGTAGACCGATTGCTAATAATGCTGGCGTAGAAATTAAACCGCCACCCCCTACAACCGAATCTATAAACGCCGCGATAAAACCAAATAAAATTATGATTATAATCATCGTTAAGTTCAAATCCATAGTTTAACATCCCCTTATGTTTAAATTTACTCTAGGATTTTATTTATAAAAAGTCGTTTATTAATTGGTTTGTTTGCTGTTCTTTAATAGTTTTATAATCACTAGTTATTTCAAGTGTTTCAATATTTTCAACAGCACGATTAATCATCTCTTCAAAATCAAAGACACTTTCATATTGGACTACCTTATCAAAGTTTGGTTCGGTTACTGGATTTTTAGGGGTGAAAATTGTACAACAATCTTCAAATGGTTGAATAGATGTTTCAAATGTACCAATTTCTTTCGATTTAATAATAATTTCTTCTTTATCGTAAGTTAATAAAGGACGTAATACAGGAGTAGAAGTTACATTATTAATTGCATACATGCTATGAAGTGTTTGACTGGCTACCTGCCCTAGGTTTTCACCATTTACAATAGCTAAAGCCCCTATTTGATGTACTAATTTATCAGCAACACGCATCATCATACGTCTCGTTGAAGTCATTGTATATCTTGGATGTACAACTTTATTTACCTGTTTTTGCAATTCTGTAAATGGTACAATATGCAATTTAATTGGTCCAACACGTTCAGCTAAAATACGTGTCAATTCAATAACTTTTTCTTTTGCTTGATCACTTGTAAATGGTGGACTATGGAAATGAATCGCTTCAATTGTTACGCCACGTCTCATCACTTCCATCCCAGCAACTGGTGAGTCTATACCGCCTGAAAGCATTAGTAACGTCTTACCACCAGTACCAACTGGTAATCCACCTGAACCCGGAACAACTTCTTCATACATATAAATTGCATCTAATCTAACTTCCACTCGAATTTCATGATCTGGACGTTTGACATTCACTGAAATATTGTCGAAGTGCTTCAATACTGCACCACCCAATTCACGCTGTAATTCATACGTATCCATTGGGAAATTTTTATCGGCACGCTTCACATCAATTTTAAATGTGCTGTTTTCTTCAAATTGCTGCGCAAATTTAATTGCCGCTGCACTTATTGCCTCTATTGTTTTTTCTACTTTTAATACTGGACTAATAGATTTAATACCGAAAATTTTTGATAATCGATATGTTATTTCATTTATATCTGCATGGTCTTCAAGTTCAATATACATACGATCTCGTTTGCCTTTAACGACAAACCCATCAAGTCCTTTTAATGACTTATTTACATTATTTCTTAATTGATTTACAAATTTCTTTCTATTTGAACCCTTTAATGTTAACTCCCCGTATCTAACAAGCAAGTGATCATACTTCATTATTTTAGCAACTCCTTAATTTCCTCATAAATGATGATAAATATTTCTTTAAACCTCGCTATATCTTCTTTAGTTGTAGTAGCCCCAAATGATAATCTTATACTACCTTCAATAGATTTGTCTGATAATCCCATTGCAGCCAATACTTCATTTAATTTATTACGTTTAGATGAACAAGCACTTGTCGTAGATATCATAATGTCATATTTTGAAAAAGCATTAACTAATACTTCACCTTTTACGCCAGGAAAACTAATATTTAAAACGAATGGTGAACCTGAAGTTGAAGAATTAATATAAACTCCATGATATTTATTTAAAAATTGACGGACGTCATTATTTAACTCAGTAACAAATGCATTCAATGCTTCAAAGTTTTCATTAGCTATCTTCATCGCTTTAACCATTGCAATATCATTTGGCAAATTAACTGTTCCACTTCTAACACCATATTCTTGACCACCACCATGGACAGTTGGTTCAACATTTTGAATGTGATTTACAAGTAAGACGCCTTGTCCTTTTAAACCATTAAACTTGTGTCCACTTAAACTAATACTATCTATGTTATTGAGATCCATTGAAATTTTGCCGAATGCTTGAACCGCATCTACATGAAAATGTGCCTTAGGATAATTTTTTATAACTTTAGCCATTTGTGGAATAGGCTGTATTTGTCCAGTTACATTATTTACATACATACATGTTACTAAACCGACTTTGTCTGACATTAATTCTTTGAAGTGTTCTAAGTTAATACTGCCATCTTTCTTTACATCAACATATTTAACTTTAAATCCTTCGTGTGCTTCCAAATATCTTACAACCTCTAATACGGACGGATGCTCTAACACGGATGTAATTATTTCCTTCGCTGTATCAAATTTACGATAGGCAATACCTTTTAAAGCAAGATTATTGGATTCAGTTGCACCACTAGTGAATACAACATCATAATTTGTTTTTGAATTAATCATTGCATTAATTTGGGTTTTTGCTTGTTGTAGTAATTGATTTGCCTGCAAACCAGCTTTATGCGGACTATTCGGATTATAATACATTGATTGATTTACTTTTAAATAAGTATCTAACACTTCTTCAAATGCTTTCGTCGTTGCCGCATTATCTAGATATATCAAAATAAACACTTCTCTTTCATTAATCATCAATCGTTAAAATTGTTTTACTCAAGCATTATACTATTATCCGACAAAAAATAAAGGTTATAGCGCAAAATAATCTTATTTCTACTTATTAAATAAGAATTAGACTATTTCACTCTATTTAAACAGCTGTGTGATTATGCTTTTTTCACTACTTATATTAATTAAAACAACACATTTGATTACGTTTATCTTTAAACAATTGCTATTTATATTTATTGTCCCTTTCATTTATCCATATAAAAAAGAAGCTAGACAACGTATCGTTGGCTAACTTCAATTATTAAACTCATCAGTCCAATTTGACAGAGTGCTCATATTATTTAAGTATAACTACATACTAGTTTCTATTGCTTAATAACTTCTTCTTCAATATGTTTAGTAACACCTGGCTCAACACTTTCAAGAGCTTGCTCTGCAATTTCAATCGCACGCTTATAGCGATTATTTTTAAATAATCGTTCAGCTTCATTTAAGCTCTTATCAACATTGCTATAGTCCTTACGATATCTATTTCCATATTGAATTAATTTCTCTGCATAAACAGCATTAACAAGAACATCATTTGCTTCATCTTCAAATGTATTCATTTGAATCACAATTTTAGACACTTTATCTTTTAACTGTTTAACGTGTATTGGACGTTCACTAAATTGTTCGTTAACATCACGAACTTCATGATCAATTTCATTTTTCATGATGATAAACCTTTCAGGAACGCTTGTTAAGTTAGAAGCAAGTAATCGACGATACACTTCTTCTTTCTTCGATTGTACTCGTAGCAGATTGTCTTCTGCTTCTGCTTCATCTTCACGCAATTGAATCAGATGATTTTGTAGCTTTTCTTGTTTGTCATTAATAACTGTGACATGATCTTCTAAATATTGTAAATTATCCTGAACCTCGCTATATCGCACAGCAGATTTAGACATTTCTTTTAAAATATCATCATATACAGAAATTAAACTTTGAATTTCATTTTCAAATTGACGAACACTCTGAGCATCAGATTCATTTATATAGTAGTTTTCACGTACATATTCAATTTCTGTTTGCAATGTATAATTCATGTCTTTAGCTTTGAATAAGTTATCCGTAATGATATCTTTTGTTTCTTCGACATCATTTTTAGCTTTAACTTCATGTTCAATTAAATCATACATGTCATCTAACTTATCATTGATATTAGCTAGTTTATCATTAGCTTCTTCTAATTCTAAGCGGCTAATTAATGGTTCAACGAAACTAAGCTCTGTTTTTAAGCTTTGTAATGTACTGTCTACTTTCACGTGATCCAGATCATACCCTTCAACTTTAAGATCACGGCAACCATATTTTAAATCTTGGAATTGACCAGGTAATTCTTTTTGAGTTTCTCTAATTAATTCTGGTATTTCTTCCATATAAGATCTTAGCTGTTTCATTTGTTCATTCAAGGCAGCTATATGGTTGTGCGCTTGTACATAATTACCATCAGCTTTTAGTACTTCATATTGCTCTAACCTTGGCTCAAATTTTTCAATTTCAGTTTCAAGTAGACTTGCTGCCTCACCAAATTGATGACGATTTGCTAAAACATCACGTTTCATTTCACGATAATCAACCTTACATTTGTCATATAATTCATCATTATCTTTGTATAACGCAATAATTTCATTTACATCTTCTAATTGTTGCTGATAGCTTTGTTCGTAACTATCCATCAACTCATTTGCATCATCAATTTCACTTTGAGATGCGTTGAAACTAAATTTATCTAATAAAGCCTCAGCATTATGGATTTTTTCTTCCACAGGAGCTAGATACTTATTTGTACTTTCTACGTTGTCCTTTTTCATTGCATCGTATTTCGTTTTTGTTTCACCTTTTAAATTCAACTTAGATAATTGTGCAAGGTTTTGATCAAAAGGTAACGTCTCAATTTCATTTTTACGTTCGATTGCTTTTTCAATAATTTGTCGTTTATTTGAACGTAAATAGAATAATACACCTACAGCAATCAATATAATCACAATTATTGCCAAAATGATATATAACACCATATGCTTCTCCTCCTAATTTATCATTACTATTATAACGTAATTTTGCTTAAGGATAAATTATAAAATGAATTTATTGCCATAATATTTTCGAAATTCTATACTATTATAAAATCTATGAAAATAAGAGGTTTTAAATATGACAACAATTAACCCAACAAACTACACATTATTAAAGAAACAAGCAGCAAGCCTTATTGAAGATGAACATCACATGATTGCTATTTTAAGTAACATGTCTGCCTTATTAAATGATAATCTAGATCAAATTAATTGGGTTGGCTTTTACTTATTGGAACAAAATGAACTTATACTTGGACCTTTCCAAGGACACCCCGCTTGTGTCCACATTCCAATCGGAAAAGGTGTATGTGGTACAGCCGTTTCAGAACGTCGTACACAAATTGTAGCTGATGTTCATCAATTCGAAGGACATATCGCTTGTGATGCTAATAGTAAGTCTGAGATTGTCGTTCCAATTTTCAAAGATGATAAAATTATCGGCGTCTTAGATATCGATGCCCCTATAACGGATCGATTTGATGACAATGACAAAGAACATCTTGAAGCAATTGTTAAAATTATTGAAAAGCAACTCGCATAAAAGGACATCAGCATTTTCAATAAAGTGTTGACAGTTAGCAGGAAAATGTTACAATAATCTTTGTGTGAATTAACGAAAGTAGCAGTTGTATATTATTGAGCGCTATGTTGTTCCCAATGCGGACGTGTCACGTAACTGTCGCTATAAGGTGAAGACACATAAAACAATATATCTTAGTAAGCATGCAACACTCTTTTTTGTTTATTCATAACAACAAAAAAGAATTAAAGGAGGAGTCTTATTATGGCTCGATTCAGAGGTTCAAACTGGAAAAAATCTCGTCGTTTAGGTATCTCTTTAAGCGGTACTGGTAAAGAATTAGAAAAACGTCCTTACGCACCAGGACAACATGGTCCAAACCAACGTAAAAAATTATCAGAATATGGTTTACAATTACGTGAAAAACAAAAATTACGTTACTTATATGGAATGACTGAAAGACAATTCCGTAACACATTTGACATCGCTGGTAAAAAATTCGGTGTACACGGTGAAAACTTCATGATCTTATTAGCAAGTCGTTTAGACGCTGTTGTTTATTCATTAGGTTTAGCTCGTACTCGTCGTCAAGCACGTCAATTAGTTAACCACGGTCATATCTTAGTAGATGGTAAACGTGTTGATATTCCATCTTATTCTGTTAAACCTGGTCAAACAATTTCAGTTCGTGAAAAATCTCAAAAATTAAACATCATCGTTGAATCAGTTGAAATCAACAATTTCGTACCTGAGTACTTAAACTTTGATGCTGACAGCTTAACTGGTACTTTCGTACGTTTACCAGAACGTAGCGAATTACCTGCTGAAATTAACGAACAATTAATCGTTGAGTACTACTCAAGATAATACGTTCAATACAAACACCCACAATTGTGGGTGTTTTTTTTATTAATTTAAAAATGATAGATTCAAAATTATATGGAGCTACCCTATTTTACAATCAACTTAGAATTTACAAGTCTTATTTGTTTAATTATCTTTAGTATTTCATCATTAGTTTTTAAAATTATCAATTGCGATATACGAATCCTCATCCCTCTATCAAATTACCATTCATCGTCTCACTTAATAAATAATTTCGGATTATCTGTAATTAATCCATCTACACCCATTTGTCTTAATTTTTCTCCAGTTTTCAATTTATTAACTGTGTATGGCATAACCTGTAATTGATGATGATGTGCTTTATCAACAAATTTTCTGGTCACTAATGCATAATTAGGATTAACATAACTAGCAATTTGAGCAATTCTTGAAAAGTTTGGCTTTTTATACCAATAATTACGTTTACTACAAAGCACACCTAATTCATATATACTGCCCAATGTGTTTAACTTTTCGATGCATTCGATATCAAAAGATTGTATAACTACTTGTGTCGCATCGACTTTCTTTTCTTCCAAAAATGCCAGCAATTTACATTCTATTTCTGGATATAAATTCGGACTTTTCAATTCAATCAATAGCTTTTTATCATACTTTAAGCATAATGAAAGTACTTCATCTAACGTGGGTATTCGTTCTCCCTTAAAAGCAACATCTTTATAACTACCAAAATCAAATGATTTTAATTGCGATAATGTGTAATCAGCAATACGCCCCTTACCATCCGATGTTCTATCAATTGTTTCATCATGTATCACAACAAAATGTTGGTCTTTGGTC
Organism: Staphylococcus sp. T93; assembly: GCF_016743875.1. Lineage (NCBI taxonomy): Bacteria > Bacillati > Bacillota > Bacilli > Caryophanales > Staphylococcaceae > Staphylococcus > Staphylococcus sp. T93. Next base: position 1,201,026 of record NZ_CP068247.1, read on the forward strand.
AAATGAACATCTATTTCTAACATAGCAACATTGAGCCCCATTACCTCTCGATAACCGACCATTGTATTTTCAGGAAAATCACTCGGCAATCCACGGTGCGAAACAATTTGTAATTCATCTTTCAGTTTATTCAGAGTCATTGATAAGTCACCTTTCTGTTAAACTTTGATAAACTATTCTAAAATTAAACTATCACAATTATATTGGAGGTTAAAGCAATTGCATCAACATGACTTTAAAGTCCAAACTTCTTGGCAAGGTGGTCGTAACAATGTCGGAAACGTTCAAGGCGACATACTTTCAGAGAATATTTCTATACCTGCTTCTTTAGGTGGTGTTGGTATAGGAACAAATCCCGATGAAATGTTAGTATCAGCCGCTTCATCATGTTATATCATCTCATTAGCAGCTACTCTTGAACGTGCAAAGTTCACAGATATTTCAATTGAACAACAATCGATTGGAACAGCTTGTTTAAATAACGGAAAATTCAGTATGTCAAAAATTGTGCACCATCCTCAAATTCAAATTCCAAGTGATCAAATAGCACAATTAGAAAAGCGATTACCAAAATTGATAACAATTGCAGATAATAATTGCATGATTTCAAATGCTGTAAGAAATAATGTGGACATAAAAATCTATCCCATCATTCAGGCCAAATAAAATCGTTAAGTGATAACGTTTGTTCGACAATATAGCGTTATCACTTTTTTAGGCTTTTAAATTTTCAGAAAATTTGCTAAAATAGTGAAATCTTATTTATAGGAGGCATATAAATGTATTATCATCAACCGTTGTTATTAACACCTGGCCCAACCCCTGTACCTGATGCCATTATGAGAGAAATTCAAGCACCTATGGTTGGTCATCGTTCTAAAGATTTTGAAGACATCGCACAACAAGCATTTCAAGGTCTAAAGCCAATATTTGGGAGTCAAAATGATGTACTTATTTTAACATCTAGCGGTACAAGCGTCTTGGAGGCTAGTATGTTGAACATTGTAAACCCTGAAGATCACTTCGTTGTCATTGTTTCAGGTGCCTTTGGTAACCGATTTAAACAAATTGCACAAACTTATTACAAAAATGTGCATATTTATGACGTAACATGGGGAGAAGCTGTAGATGTCAAAGATTTCATCAATTTCCTTTCAACTTTAAATGTTGAAGTTAAAGCAGTATTTAGTCAATATTGCGAAACATCTACGACAGTGCTACACCCTATTCACGAGTTAGGAAATGCCATTAATCAATTTAATAGTAATATTTATTTTGTAGTTGACGGCGTAAGTTGCATTGGTGCTGTTGATGTTGACATTAACAAAGATAAAATTGATGTACTTGTTTCTGGTAGTCAAAAAGCAATTATGTTACCTCCAGGATTAGCTTTTGTAGCTTATAGCCACCGTGCAAAAGAACATTTCAAAGAAGTAACTACGCCAAAATTTTATCTAGACTTAAATAAATACATTTCGTCACAAGCTGACAATTCTACACCGTTCACACCAAATGTGTCTTTATTTAGAGGTGTAAATGCATACGTTGAAACCGTAAAAGCAGAAGGTTTCAATCACGTAATAGCACGACACTATGCAATTAGAAATGCATTAAGAAGCGCCTTAAAAGCATTAGATTTAACTTTATTAGTCAATGATAAAGATGCATCTCCAACGGTTACAGCATTCAAACCTAATACAAATGATGAAGTGAAAATAATCAAAGATGAACTTAAAAATCGCTTTAAAATAACAATTGCTGGTGGTCAAGGCCATCTTAAAGGTCAAATTTTAAGAATTGGTCATATGGGGAAAATTAGTCCTTTCGATATTTTATCGGTAGTATCTGCTTTAGAAATTATTTTAACTGAACACCGTAAAGTTAACTATATCGGTAAAGGTATATCAAAATATATGGAGGTTATTCATGAAGCAATTTAATGTACTCGTTGCAGATCCCATATCAAAAGATGGTATCAAAGCATTATTAGATCACGAACAATTCAATGTAGATATTCAAACTGGCTTGTCCGAAGAAGCATTAATCAAAATTATACCTTCATACCATGCTTTAATCGTTCGTAGTCAAACTACGGTTACTGAAAATATCATAAATGCTGCTGATTCTTTAAAAGTAATCGCACGCGCCGGTGTTGGTGTAGATAATATTAATATTGATGCTGCAACATTAAAAGGTATTTTAGTTATTAATGCCCCAGATGGTAATACGATTTCAGCTACTGAACATACACTGGCAATGTTATTATCAATGGCACGAAATATTCCGCAAGCACACCAATCACTTACAAATAAAGAATGGAATCGAAATGCATTTAAAGGTACTGAGCTTTATCATAAAACATTAGGTGTCATTGGTGCTGGTAGAATTGGTTTAGGTGTTGCTAAACGTGCGCAAAGTTTCGGAATGAAAATACTAGCTTTTGACCCTTACTTAACGGATGAAAAAGCAAAATCTTTAAGCATTACGAAGGCAACAGTTGATGAGATTGCCCAACATTCTGATTTCGTTACATTACATACACCACTAACACCTAAAACAAAAGGCTTAATTAATGCTGTCTTTTTTGCCAAAGCAAAACCTAGTTTGCAAATAATCAATGTGGCACGTGGTGGTATTATTGATGAAAAGGCGCTAATAAAAGCATTAGACGAAGGACAAATTAGTCGGGCAGCTATCGATGTGTTTGAACATGAACCTGCAACTGACTCGCCTCTTGTTGCACATGATAAAATTATTGTTACACCTCATTTGGGTGCTTCAACAGTCGAAGCTCAAGAAAAAGTGGCAATTTCTGTTTCAAATGAAATCATCGAAATTTTAATTGATGGTACTGTAACGCATGCAGTGAATGCACCTAAAATGGACTTAAGCAATATAGATGATACTGTAAAATCATTCATCAATTTAAGCCAAACAGTTGGTGAATTAGCTATTCAATTAATGTACAATGCACCAAGCTCTATTAAAATTACGTACGGTGGCGACTTAGCCTCTATTGATAGTAGTTTATTAACACGTACAATTATTACTCATATTTTAAAAGATGATCTTGGTCCTGAAGTCAATATTATCAATGCTCTAATGTTGTTAAATCAACAACAAGTGACATTAAATATTGAAAATAATAAAGCAGAGACAGGTTTTAGTAACTACTTAGAGGTAGAACTATCAAACGATAGCGATTCCGTTAAAGTTGGCGCTTCTGTCTTTACAGGTTTCGGTCCAAGAATTGTTAGAATTAATAATTTTTCTGTAGACTTAAAGCCAAATCAATATCAAATTGTGTCATATCATAATGATACTCCAGGTATGGTAGGAAAAACTGGCGCATTGTTAGGTAAATACAATATCAACATTGCATCTATGACTTTAGGTAGAACTGAAGCGGGCGGAGATGCGCTAATGATTTTATCCGTTGATCAACCTGTTTCAAACAATATAATTGATGAACTTAAACAAGTTGGTGAATACAATCAAATTTTCACAACTGAATTGACGGTACAGTCATAAACAATTTATGTAAATTCAAAATGCCAAGAAGACATTGGATTACTTCCATTGCTTCTTGGCATTTTTTCATTATTAATTTCATTGTAACTCAATATGAAACCTTTGGTTCAATCATTCACTACAAGTTATGCTGTCAAACAACAATCAAATTACAAATTATCTAGTACACCTCTAAGTTCACCTAAATGATTAATAACATAGTCGGCATGATGCGCTTCTAACTCACCTGCAGCATCCTTACCTTTTAAACCTGTTAATGTTCCAATAAACGTTGCACCTATTTTTTGAGCACTTAATAAGTCAGCTAACGAATCGCCTACTATAAATACGTCATCTTTATTTACAATGTTATCTTGCTTATTGATATAAGATTCATATTTATCGCGATTATTACCATATAAAGCTGCGATATAACTAAAAGGATTCGGCTTTCCTAATGGTCGTGCTTGCGGATACATATTCTCTGCTTCTAAAACATCACTTGCTGTTGCAATAAAATCAGCTTCAAAATATGGTAACAATCCTAAATTTTCAAATGGCACAACAGTCTCAGTATAAGGACGACCTGTTGCAATACCTAATTCGAAACCAGCACCTTTTAAATCATTCAGAAGTACCTTAACTTCATCTACTGGTCTCAAAATAATTTCTTGATAAATATAACCTGTCTTAAAAGTAGTTCGTGCTATTTTCTTTTCAACATCTTCATACAACTTCGATCCTAAATACCATTCTTGATAAACTTCTTGCGCTAACGTCCATAATGCACCCTTCAAACTAAATAAAGTAGCATCCGAAACATGTAACTCTGTTGTTGCAAACTCTTCCAAAGCAGCATAAATATTATTTTTACCAACTTTTACATTATCCAAAAATTGTAAAGGTAGTTGTTCATTTAAATTAAAACAGTCTGCTAAGTTTGTGCTTATATTTTGCAACTTCAATTCGACAGGCTCATCTTGATACATGAATGCCTCAATTTCATCATGTGATAACTTTTTCAAAATATCAATTAAATGAATACTAAAAACGATAAATAACATATCCCAATTTGAATTCAGCCCTAGCGATTTTAATTTGTTTAAAATCTTATCTTTTTGAAAAATTCGATTCCTAATGTCTTGTATATCGTTATCAGTCAAAGTTTCCCAATCTATATGTGAATGAAGACCTAAATAACACTTATCCATTAATAATTCATATACCGTTAATGCAGAGACATCGAAACAACGTTCTTCACTTAAAAAAACGCCATCAACATCAAATAAAATTTTCTTCACAATCCCCACTCCATTTCTGAAAATTCAGATATAAATCATTCTACTATTTGACTAAAAAAAGCGCAAACCCTATTGAAGTTAGATTTGCGCTTTAGCTGTTTAAATTTTATAAATGTTTTTCAATTTCATCAGCAACCTGCTGTACGTGTGTACCGACAATAACTTGAGTTGAATGTTTGCCATTAACAGTAACACCAACTGCACCGGCGTTTTTAATCTTCTGTTTATCAATAATAGATGTGTCTTTTAACTCTAGACGCAACCTTGTTGCACAATTGGTTAAATTAACAATATTCTCTTGACCGCCTAAACCTTCTAATATTTGTATAGCATGTTGATGATATTTACTTTGTTTAATATCATTTTCACCAGGAGCAATATTATCTTTTACAACTGTTGGGTCAACTAATTCATTTTCACCTCTACCAATCGTATTCAAGTTAAATACTTGGATTACTACACGGAAAATCACATAGTATAAGATGAAAAATACAACACCTTGAACAAGCAACATCAATGGATGATTTGATACTGGATTAATTAGTGATAACACATAATCTATCAAACCTGCACTAAATGAAAATCCAGCTGTCCAATGGAATGTAGCTGCGATAAATAAAGATAATCCTGTTAATAACGCATGAACAACATATAAGATTGGCACAACAAACATAAATGCAAACTCAATCGGCTCTGTAACACCAACGAAAAATGCTGCAACTGAACTCGCTAGGAACCAACCGTAAACTTGTTTTTTCTGAGTAGTTTTAGCTGTATGATACATTGCTAACGCAGCCGCTGGAATACCGAACATCATGATTGGGAAGAATCCCGCTTGATAGCGTCCTGTAATACCTTTTATAGCATCTTTGCCACTTTGGAATTTACCAATATCATTAATACCAATCGTATCAAACCAGAACACACTATTCAGTGCATGATGTAATCCTGTAGGAATTAATAATCTATTGGCAACACCATATATGAAAGCTCCAAACGATCCTAAACCGACTATAGATTCACCAAATTTTACAATCCATGAATAAAGTAGTGGCCATAAGAATAACAATATGACAACTAAAAATGTACAGTAAAATGCAGTCATAATTGGAACTAGACGTTTACCACTAAAAAATGATAATGCTAATGGTAATTCTGTTTCACTAAACTTATTGTATGCATAAGCTGCTATTAAACCTATTACAATACCAACAAAGACATTGCCATTATTCATCTTTTCAAAAGCTGAATTTATTTCCGAAGCTTTCATTCCTAATAAAGGCGCTAATTTCATTGGTGATAATACAACTGTAACTAAAAAATATCCTAACGTAGCTGCAAGCGCGACTGCACCATCATTTTTCTTTGCCATTCCTATAGCTACACCAATTGCAAATAAAATACCTAATTGCTCTAAAATCGTAGTACCTACCGTAGTAAAGAACATTGCGATTTTCGGCGTCGCATGAAGTGCATTTAACGTATTACCAATTCCGGCAATAATTGCTGCAGCCGGTAAAATGGCAACTGGTAACATTAACGAACGCCCTAAATTTTGGAAAAATTTATACATTGAATGTCATCCTTCTTAAAATAATGTAGAAATATAAAGATTACTAATGTAACTAGAATAACTACTTCGATACTCCGTTATAGTCACCTAGGCTTACTAACCAGCTATATTTCTACCTCAAGTTATTTTATAAACTTTTTACAATTTCATGCAATTCTTGTTGTAACTTTGCTGTTCGTGTTTCAATCTCTTTTGTAATATAATCGATACGCTCGTTTCGTTTTAAATCTTTAGGTAAATCGTTAATATCGATTGGTTTGCCAATATTTATGTATGCTTGTCCTGTTAAAAGACCGTGAATCTTAGTAGGACCAACATAAGCAACAGGTAATATTGGTGACTTACTTAACATTGCAATTGTTGAAGCACCACGTTTCAAAGGTGCACCTTCTTGCGATGTGCGAGAACCTGTTGGGAAGATACCAACTGTCTTATTATCTTTCAACAAATTGATTGGGCGTTTTAAAGTACTAGGTCCTGGATTTTCACGATCTACAGGAAATGCATTTAAAGACGTTAAAAATTTACCAATCCATTTATTTTTGAATAATTCTTTTTTAGCCATATAATGAATTTGATTAGGATATAATGCCATACCTAGCATAATGACTTCGTTATAACTTTCATGCGTACAAGTTACGACATATTTACTATCCTTAGGAATATTATCTTTACCGATTACGTATAATGATTTTGACATTTTAACTAAAATGAAATTCAAAATCTTACTAATCACTGAATACATTGTGCCACCTACTTAACTTATTTGTTTATAACAACTAGATTTTATCACTATATTTTTACTAGAACAAGATAGTCTGAAAATACATCTAAAGTTGTATAGTGTATTACTAGCAATAATTATAAAAAAAAGACATAATTAAAGCATATATAAATCATATAATGGAGGTTAAGTATGTCAGATTTTAATCATACAGATCATTCTACAACAAACCATAGCCAAACACCTAGATACAGAAGACCTAAATTTCCATGGTTTAAAACAGTCATCGTTGCATTGATTGCTGGAATTATTGGTGCACTTCTAGTACTTGGTATAGGCAAAGTATTAAATAGTACAATTTTAAATAAAGATGGTTCAACTGTTCAGACAACAAATAATAAAGGTGGCAATCAATTAGACGGTCAAAGCAAGAAATTCGGTACCGTTCATGAAATGATAAAATCTGTCTCCCCTACAATTGTTGGAGTTATTAACATGCAAAAAGCATCAAGTGTAGACGACTTATTAAAAGGCAAATCATCTAAACCATCTGAAGCTGGAGTAGGTTCAGGTGTTATCTATCAAATAAACAACAATTCAGCTTATATCGTTACAAACAATCATGTTATTGATGGCGCAAATGAAATTAGAGTCCAATTACATAATAAAAAACAAGTTAAAGCGAAATTAGTTGGTAAAGATGCAGTAACTGATATTGCTGTACTTAAAATTGAAAATACAAAAGGTATTAAAGCGATTCAATTTGCCAACTCTTCAAAAGTACAAACTGGCGATAGCGTATTCGCAATGGGTAACCCATTAGGATTACAATTTGCTAACTCTGTAACATCTGGTATCATTTCAGCAAGCGAACGTACGATTGACGCTGAGACAACTGGTGGCAATACAAAAGTTAGCGTTCTTCAAACAGATGCTGCTATTAACCCAGGTAACTCAGGTGGCGCATTAGTAGATATTAATGGTAATTTAGTTGGTATTAACTCAATGAAAATTGCTGCGACACAAGTTGAAGGTATCGGGTTTGCTATTCCAAGTAATGAAGTTAAAGTAACAATTGAACAACTTGTAAAACATGGTAAAATTGACCGCCCTTCGATTGGTATTGGTTTAATTAATTTGAAAGATATTCCTGAAGAAGAGCGCGAGCAACTTCATACTGATAGAGAAGACGGTATTTATGTCGCCAAAGCTGATAGTGATATTGATCTTAAAAAAGGTGATATTATTACAGAAATTGATGGCAAGAAAATTAAAGATGATGTTGATTTAAGAAGCTATTTATATGAAAATAAAAAACCTGGTGAATCAGTCACTGTTACCGTTATCCGTGATGGTAAAACAAAAGAAGTTAAAGTGAAATTAAAACAACAAAAAGAACAACCAAAACGTCAAAGCCGATCAGAACGTCAATCACCTGGCCAAGGCGATAGAGATTTCTTTAGATAATTTACAGACAGAAAAGTACATTAAGAGCCTACTCATTACATTCTTAGGAATGAATATGAGTAGGCTCTAATTTATTTAGCTATGCAATTATATTTATTGATAGTTAACCATGAAGTATTTTTTCTTACCGCGACGAATAATCGTAAATTCGCCATCAATTTTATCTTCTGGTGCTAAAGCATAATTAACATCTTGTTGTCTCTCACCATTAATATAAATCGCACCATTGTTAACATCTTCACGTGCTTGTCGTTTAGAAGGAGAAATGCCTGTTTCAATAAGGACTTCAACGATATTTGTTGTGTCATTTGATAATGTCACTTGAGGCACATCTTTAAATCCATCTTTTAATTCTTTCGCTGATAATGATTTTAAATCACCACTAAATAATGCTTGTGAAATACGGATTGCATCATTTAATGCATCTTCACCATGAATAAATTTAGTTACTTCTTCAGCTAATGTTTTTTGAGCTTCACGTAAATGCGGTGCTTCATTTTTAGATTGTTCTAAGCGATCAATTTCTTCTTTTCCTAAGAAAGTAAAGTATTTTAAGAATTTAATTACATCTTCGTCTGATTGATTAATCCAGAATTGATAAAATTCATAAGGACTTGTTTTTTCAGCATCTAACCAAACAGCACCTGACTCAGACTTACCAAATTTCTTACCATCTGATTTAGTTACAAGCGGAATAGTTAAACCGTATGCGTCTGTTTGACCATACATACGACGCATTAATTCAATACCACTTGTGATATTACCCCATTGATCTGATCCACCTACTTGAATCTTACAATTCAATTCTCTATTCAAATGACCGAAATCAATAGCTTGTAAAATCGTGTATGTGAATTCTGTATATGAAATACCATGTTCTAAACGACTTTGGATTGAATCTTTACCTAACATGTAATTAACGCCGACGTGTTTACCATAGTCACGTAAAAAACTAATTAATGAGATTTGTCCTAACCAGTCTCTATTATTAACAAGCACTGCACCATGGTCTGTTCCAAATTCAAAAATATTGTGCATTTGCTTACTAATACCTTCGATATTTTTATCTACTTGTTCTTCTGTTTGTAGCACACGTTCTTCTGATTTACCTGATGGATCACCAATCATACCTGTACCACCGCCAATTAAAACGATAGGACGATGTCCATGTTCTTGAAAACGTCTTAATGTTAAGAATGGTAGTAAGTGACCAATATGTAAACTATCTGCCGTTGGATCGGCACCGCAGTATAACGTCACTTGTTCTTTATTTAATAAATCTTCAATACCTTGTTCATCAGTTTGTTGATAAATAAGACCTCTCCATTTTAAATCTTCAATTAATACATTCGTCATTATTATTTCCTCCTATTTATAATTATTTATTGAATACTTGTTAAAATACTTTAAAGTTTTTTGAACGTAAAAAAAACCCTTACAACAAATATGTAAGGGCGCGATTGCACGTTACCACCAAACTTAAACATAATCATAAGATAATGTTCACTCTATTAATGATACGTTCATTAATAAACGTAGGACATGTTAGTTATAAAGGTGTATTCATATTATTAAAAACACTAGTTCACAGCGACCACTAGCTCTCTGATGATTTCAAATAATATTACTTGTCCTTTTATCCTATTCTTTATGCATTTTCCCTAATTATAATTAACGTTAAAATAAAAGTCAAATTGCTTAAATATGGTATACTATACGTAATTTAGGAGGTTAAAGATGACGAATCAAGACAACAATCATCAATTGAATCATCGTATATATCATTTTGAAAAGATATATAAAGCTATCAAACATGTCATTGTTTTTATATTTATGATTTTCATTGCCATCGTTGCTATCGCTGTGATTGCGATGTCTTTATATTTTCATCATTTAACTAAAACGTCCGACTCATTATCAGATGATGCTTTAATAAAAAAAGTTCGACAAATACCTGGCGATGAATTATTAGATCATAATAACAAAAATTTATTATATGAGTATAACCATTCTCAAAACTCACTCATTATAGGCCCTAAAACATCAAGTCCAAATGTCATTAAAGCATTAACGTCATCTGAAGACACTTTATTTTATAAACATGATGGCATCTTACCAAAGGCGATTTTAAGAGCAATGATACAAGATATTTTTAATACTGATCAAAGTTCAGGTGGTAGCACAATTACACAACAACTTGTTAAAAATCAAGTTCTTACCAACGAAAAAACATATAGTAGAAAAGCAAATGAACTTCGCCTAGCAATTAGATTAGAACACCTACTCTCAAAAGATGAAATTATATATACATATTTAAATATAGTTCCCTTCGGTAGAGATTATAATGGCGCTAATATTTCCGGAATTGCATCCGCTTCATATAGTCTATTTGGTATTCCACCAAAAGATTTATCAATTGCACAATCTGCATACCTTATCGGTTTGTTGCAAAGCCCATATGGCTATACACCCTACGAAAAAGATGGAACGTTAAAATCGGATAAAGATTTGAAATATAGTATTCAAAGACAACATTATGTATTAAAGCGTATGTTAATCGAAGATCAAATCACTGAAAAAGAATACAACGACGCATTAAAATATGATATTAAATCACATTTGTTAAATCGAAAAAAGCGTTAATTGATGCTCACTTTTTAAAGTAACCACAACAATGAATCCAAATATTAAAAACAGCAGTAAGATTATTTTCAATTAGAAAATTTCTCACTGCTGTTCTTTTTATTTACTCTAAAGGAAAGCCATTAAACCAATCAATAGTTTATAAATTAATTGCTTTCACATTGTCTACAAAGTTAATCATACATATGCTATATTTAGTTAATTATTTAGATTCTTTTCTGAATTTAGGAATGAATAAAGCTAACATACCTAATAACGCATATAAGCCCCACCATGATTGGCTTGAAGTTGTTTCTCCAGTTTTTGGTAGCATTTTAGATTGACTAAGTTTGTTTTCTTTCGATGGTGTGCCGGCTTTTTCTTTTGTTTTCACTGTTTTATCTACAGTTTTATGAATATCACTCGGCAGATGTTCAGTTGTTTTTTTGTCAGTAACTTTGTCTGTATTATTATAATTTTGTTTCACTACGTCAAGCTTTGCTGCTTTTCCAGTATGATTATTTTTATCGGCAATATGATTCAGCTGTATGACTTTGTCTTTATTTTTATTAGAGTCTTTATCAGTATCGACATTAGATGACATACCAACGCTATTATCGGCATCTTTATCCACATTTCTATCAGTATCTTTGGCAATTTGAGTATCCATTTCTTTTAAATCATATTTATCGAAGTGATTATTATCCGACATATCGGATAAATGATCAACATCATGTTGCACATCTTTATCAATATTATTATCAGCATCTTTAACCACGTCAGACTCTGGTTCTATCACATCTGCTTTATCAGACGCATCTTTAGGATTTGTTGCAGTGCTGCTATTTTCAGCTACATCTGTATCAGCAACCTTACCTTCTTGTCCTGTTTGTACATTTAGCGGTTCACTCGTGTTATTTTGTGATGTATCATCATCTTTTGTATTGATATCCTGATTTATAATTCTGACATGATATTGACCTTCATAACCAATGTTTGCCACAACGACTTTAACAATCGCATTGTAAACTGCTTTGTCAGGTATATATGGGAAAATCAGCGTTCTAGAATTATTTTTAGGATCTTTAGAAACAGTAGTGACACGTTTACCTTCTACAATTAAATCTTTCCAGTAACTGTCATCCTTTGTTTTCATCACTACATATTTTTGACCATTTAAAGTTGCTGTATAGAATGGATGTTCAACAAAGCCGTCCATAACTGACTCACTATTTTCTTCACTTTCAAAAACAACAAAATGCGCTTCTTGTAAATCTGTTAATTGATCATTTGTAGGTGTAACATTTTCAAATTCCGTCACTGCTGATTTAACTTGATCAGCTAACTCTACTCTAGTTTGATCTAATTTCTTTTTATATTCCGCCTTATATTTTTCTGGCAATTTCTCTTGTAATTTTTCTAATTCATAAACTTGTCTTTCTAACGTTTTAGCTTTGTGATACGGAGCTAATAATTTTTGTAAATTGTATGTTTCTTCATCCACATAGTCGTCTGGGTTATTAGTAATAGGCTGTGCAAAGACCATTAGCGTATAATCATAGTCTTCATGGATGTTCTCACCATATTCAATAGATGACACAATTTTAACTTCTCTCGTACCATTAGATACTGGGAAACGAATATAGGCATAATCTTTATCAGAATCATATGATACTAATTCGACTGGTAACTTTTTGTCACCTTCATAAACTTCAAATTTCTTCCATGTTGAAGCTGTCTTTAAACCTAATTCAATTATTGGTCCTGTTTTTGTAAAAATGACAGTTGCTGGTTCAACAGTACTAGCATAATGATAGAACTGTCTTTCACCTTTATCATTTTTCATTTGAAAATCAATTGGTCGCCAATTATCAGCTGTATGTTCTTTATCGATGATAGCCGGGTTTTTAATTGCATCTTGTAGTGATTCATCTGCTGGTGGATACTGTTGATTAACATCCGACTGATTACTTGACTCATTCGTTTTATCGTTAGTATTACCATTAGAATTTGTTTCATGAGCTGGTTGGCTTGACGCTTGATCTGCATTCGTTGACGATTTTGGTTGTGCAGGTTGACTCATATTGGTCGTTGCCTGCGGTTGATTATTAGCATTGTTGATCGTTGATATATTTTGATTAGATGTATTCGTGTTTGTTTGATTACTTGCGACTGAACTTGATTGATCATTCGTTACTACTGCATCATTTGTATCTGATTTTACAAGTGAAGGATCGTTATAAATAGGTTTAGCAAATACTAATTTAGTATAATCATAATTTGTTTCTTCTCCATCATCAATTTGAGTCGAAGAAACAATTTTCAATTCTTGTGTGCCATCTGAAACTGGGAATCGAATATAGGCATGGTCTTCTGGTACAGGACTATATGATACAAGTCTCACTGGCAATTTTTGATTGTTTTCATAGACTTCAAACTTCTTCCATGTTGAAGCAGTATTGATGTCTAATTCAACTTCTGCTTTCTTTTTAGTGTAATACACATCTGCTGGATCTTTGATGCTGAAAAAGTGATAGTACTGCGTTTCATTGTTTTTATCTAATAACTGGAAATTGACTTGTTCTCTTGGACCTATATCATGTTCTTTATTTTCTAATGCAGGATCTTTAATTGCATCTTTAAGTGATTCATCCGCTGCAGGATAGTTTTTCGCAGTGTTTGCTGGTTGCGTAGCAGGTTGTGTTTGATTTGTATCCTTAGGTGGCTGAGTTGTAGTTGCATTATTATTTTGATTTTCCGAGATTTTATCTGAAGTATTTGTATTTTCTGCTGCTTGTGCTTGATGTTGAGAAGTAATTAAAAATAGTGTACTGACAATGACCGATGCAACGCCTAGAGTTGATTTTCTAATAGAATAGAAAGACCTTAATTTTGGGTGATGTTTGTTCATGTTGTTAACAACTCCTATAAGATTATATTTAATTGATAATAATTATCAATATCAATTATTAGTGTTAATTGTAGCGCATCCCAATTAAATATTGCAACCTATTTTATTAATTTTTTTTAATATGGAATATTCATTGCATCGCTTTCCTATTCTTCAAGCCCACTTTTTATCTTCATATACATTAATTAACCACCTTCAAACATTGTCGTTAGATTCGCCAAATTGAATCTATTTTTAGCACAGCAAAAAACCGAACTGCTGAAATAATGCATCTCCAACAGTCCGGTCTATTAAACTATTTACTTATCTTTATTAAACAATTGACATGATTTATTAGAATAACCCAATTGCATGACCATCATCAGTAACATCCATGTTTAATGCTGCTGGTTTTTTAGGTAAACCAGGCATAGTCATGATTGCACCTGTCAACGCTACGATAAATCCTGCACCTGTTTTCGCTTCTAATTCACGAATTGTAATTTCAAATCCTGATGGTGCACCTAACAACGTTTGATCATCTGAGAATGAATATTGTGTTTTCGCCATACATACTGGGTAATTATCCCAACCATTTTCTTTAAATTGTTTTAATTGTTTTTGCGCTTTACTGCTAAACGTTACTTTTGAACCGCCATAGATTTCAGTCACAATCTTTTCAATCTTTTGCTCTAATGGTAATTCTAATTCATATAAAGGTTTAAATGAATTAGGTTGATCAATGACTTCTAATACTTCATTTGCTAAGTCAACGCCACCTTTACCACCTTTTTCCCAAACTTCAGTTAAGGCAATTCGTACGTTATTTTCTTTAGCCCAAGATTTTACATATTCTACTTCTGCATCGGTATCATGTATAAATGCATTAATTGCAACAACCGGTTCTACACCGAATTTTTTAATATTATTAACATGACGCTCTAAATTAACAATTCCTGCTTTTACTGCTTCTACATTTTCTTCTTTTAAATTATCTTTCGCTACACCACCATGCATTTTTAACGCACGAATTGTCGCAACAACAACGACAGCTGCCGGATCAAATCCTGCTTCACGCGCTTTAATGTCCATGAATTTTTCAGCGCCTAAGTCTGAACCAAATCCAGCTTCCGTTACAACGATATCAGCTAAATCACGTGCTGTTTCAGTTGCTAAAATTGAGTTACAACCGTGTGCGATATTCGCAAATGGTCCACCATGAACTAATGCAGGTGTCCCTTCAATTGATTGTACTAAGTTTGGTTTTATTGCATCTTTTAAAATCATTGCAAGTGCACCTTCCACTTTTAAATCTGCAACTGTAACTGGCTTGCGATCTCTAGTGTAACCAATAGTAATACGACTAATTTTATCTTTTAAGTCTTTAATACTTCTACTTAAACATAAAATCGCCATAATTTCAGACGCTACTGTAATATTAAAGCCATCTTCACGTGGTACACCATTTGTAGGTCCACCTAACCCAACGTTTACATGTCTAAGTGCACGATCATTCATATCTAATACACGTTTCCACTCAATACGTCTTTGATCGATTCCTAATTCGTTACCTTGGTGAATATGATTATCGATAAACGCAGACAATGCATTATTTGCAGTTGTAATCGCATGGAAATCTCCGTTGAAATGTAAGTTGATATCTTCCATAGGTAAGACTTGCGCATAACCACCACCAGTCGCACCACCTTTGATACCAAATGTTGGTCCTAAAGCAGGCTCTCTTAATGCAACCATAACGTTTTTATTTAACTCATGGAATGCATCAGCTAAACCAACTGTAACCGTTGATTTACCTTCACCAGCTGGTGTTGGGCTCATCGCAGTTACTAAAACAACTTTCCCTTTGTTTTCTCTTGGCGTAATTTTATTAATGTCGATTTTAGCTTTGTAATGACCATAAGGTTCTAATGCATCCTCTGAAATACCTACTGATGCAGCAATATCCTTAATTGGTTGTAGTGTTGATTGATTCGCAATATCTAAATCTGATAAATGAGTCAACTTTTTTCGCCCCTTTTTGTTTAATTTATGCATTTATAATATGTAAGTTGTAGCTAAGAAATTTTTACTTACATTCATATAATAACGAACTGTTAAAAACTTGTCGACTAAATCGGGTTAGCGCTTTCATTTTTGCAATAAATTCACTTATTAAAGTTTTGTATTATACAACTTTTAGCGCTTGATACTATTGATAACTATATTTTTCTATTATTTAAAATAATCATCTTCCAAAGATCATATTAAAAATAAAAAGCAATATAAAGATATGCCATTATTGTTATGTCATCATTTTCAAATGCTTTCTACGAAATGATATGACACAAGTTAACAGTTCTTTATATTGCTTATCGTAAAGTAAACGATTATTTAAACATTGACATGAAATATGTTGTCACCCTTTATTCTTCGAAAAAAATCTTCAATAACATTCATGTCATTATTCCATTGTACTTAAATCCCCAGCATCTAAATTTAATTCCCAAGCTTTTAATACACGTCTCATAATTTTACCTGACCGTGTTTTAGGTAATTTATCTTTAAATTCGATTTCACGTGGTGCTGCATGTGCCGACAAACCTTCTTTAACAAATATACGAATTTCTTCTTTTAATTCGTCTGTTGGTTCATATCCTTTTCTCAGTGCAACAAACGCCTTAATTATTTCACCGCGAACCGGATCAGGTTTACCAATAATTCCTGCTTCGGCAACTGCTTCGTGTTCAACCAATTTAGACTCAACCTCAAATGGTCCAACTCGTTCACCAGCTGTCATAATTACATCATCAACACGTCCTTGGAACCAGAAGTAACCATCTTCATCTTTATATGCCGAATCACCAGATACATACCAGTCTCCAATAAAATATGATTTATATTTTTCTGGATTCTTCCAGATACGATACATCATTGATGGCCAGCCTTTTTTTATAGCAAGGTTGCCCATTCGATTTGGTGGTAATTCATTCCCTGCATCATCGATAATTGCAGCTTGAATACCAGGTAATGGTTTGCCCATTGAGCCAAGCTTGACGTCCATCGTTGGATAGTTAACAATCATATGTCCACCTGTTTCTGTCATCCACCAAGTATCTAACACCGTTAAACCGTATACTTTTTTCGCCCATTTTATAACTTCAGGATTTAAAGGCTCACCTACTGATAGAATCGAACGTAACGATGACAAGTCATATTTCTCAACAATATCGTCACCAGCACTCATTAACATTCTTAAAGCTGTTGGTGCCGTATACCAAATCGTCACTTTAAAATCTTCAATCATACTATACCACTGTTCTGGCGAAAAGCGACCACCAGCTATACAATTTGTAGCGCCATTTAACCATGGTGCAAAAATACCATAAGATGTTCCTGTAACCCAACCTGGATCTGCTGTACACCAATAAACATCATCTTCTTGTAAATCTAATACATATTTTCCAGAAATATAGTGCACTAACATTGCTTGTTGAACATGCAATACACCTTTAGGTTGCCCAGTAGAACCTGATGTATAATGTAAAATCAAACCATCATCCGACTTTAACCATTCAATGTCAAATTCATCGCTAGCAGTTTCCATCAAACTAATGAAGTCTATGTAATTGTCTTCTACATCCTCATCTACGACAACAATTTTTTTCAAGTTTGGTAATTTATCTACAGGTACTCGAGGTAACAATGCCTTATTAGTAATTAACACTTTAGCTTCACTGTTCTCTAATCTATCCGCAACTGCCTTTTCCATAAATGCTTCAAATAACGGCCCAACAATTGCACCAATTTTTAAAACACCTAACAACGCAAAATATAGTTCAGGTGTACGCGACATAAATATAAATACTCTGTCACCTTTGTCAACTTCTGCATGTTCAGACAAAACATTCGCTGCTTTATTAGATAACCGTTGCATATCTTTATAAGTATACGATTCTTTTCTGTGCTCATCTTTGTAATTTAACGCTATTTTATCCCCTAATCCTTGATCTACATGGCGATCTATGCATTCATATGCCATGTTCATTTTTCCAGTTTCACTCCAAGAAAATGCTTGTTCTACGTCTTTCCAATCAAAAGTATTATATGTTTCTTCATAATCTTTAAGGTTATGTTTACCTTGCGCTCCTTTATAAACTTCGACTTTCATTTGAAACTCCCCCTTTGTTATGTGAAAACGCTTTCTTTCTCAATATTATACATAACATTTCTAATTATTCAAAATTTTTACTTTTATCCTTTTTCTAGTATTAATTATTGTAAATTTTCTATATAATGAATTTAATACAATCACGACGTCGATTGAGGAGTTGAAAATATGAATCATTTAAAGACGTATCAATCCGAAGATTATTACATTCATGACAAGCAATTTGTTATTGAAGGTCCTTTAACACACGAAGATTTGAAAGCGCTTACTTTCGATGCGCATTTAACCGCATTTAGAGATGCTGAAGATCAGTATAAAGCTTTGTTAGAAATTACAACATTACCAGAAGGTAGAATTTATGTTGCTCGCCAAGATCAACTCATTGTGGGTTATGTCACTTTCCACTATCCTGATGAAATTGAGCGCTGGTCTACAGGTAAGCTTCCATATTTAATCGAATTGGGGGCAATTGAAGTCAGCATCAATTTTAGGCAATTACAACTTGCAGAAAAGCTGATACAACTTAGCCTTTCTACACCAGAATTCGAGAATTATATCGTTATAACTACAGAATATTACTGGCATTGGGATTTAAAAAATTCAAAGTTAGATGTATTTGACTATAAAAAATTAATGCAGCGGTTAATGGCAACTGGTGGACTTGAAATATTCGCTACAGATGATCCAGAAATAACAAGTCATCCAGCTAATTGTTTAATGGCAAGAATTGGCAAAAACATTACATTAGAACAGCAACAAGCGTTTGATGATATTCGTTATATGAATCGGTTTTTCTTTTAATTTTTGGAATATCGGAGGGATTATATGCAACAACATTCATCAAAAACTGCATATGTTTATTCAGATAAGTTATTACAATATCGATTTCATGACCAACATCCCTTCAATCAAATGCGTTTAAAATTAACAACAGAGCTACTTTTGAATGCAAATTTATTGTCTCCAGAACAAATAGTACAACCTAGAATTGCAACAGATGACGAATTAATGTTAATTCATAAATATGATTACGTCGAAGCTATTAAGCATGCTTCACATGGCATTATCAGTGAAGATGAGGCTAAGAAATATGGATTAAATGATGAAGAGAATGGTCAATTTAAGCATATGCACCGCCATAGTGCCACAATTGTTGGAGGCGCTTTAACTTTAGCAGATCTTATTATGTCAGGCAAAGTATTAAATGGTTGTCACTTAGGTGGTGGTTTGCATCACGCTCAACCTGGTCGAGCAAGTGGTTTTTGTATATACAATGATATTGCAATTACCGCACAATACTTAGCTAAAGAATACAATCAACGCGTTTTAATCATAGATACCGATGCACATCATGGAGATGGTACACAATGGAGTTTCTATGCCGATAACCATGTTACTACTTATTCTATCCATGAAACCGGAAAATTTCTTTTCCCAGGCTCTGGTCACTATACTGAGCGCGGTGAAGATATCGGCTATGGACACACTGTAAATGTCCCACTTGAACCGTATACAGAAGATGCATCATTTTTGGAGTGTTTTAAATTAACAGTTGAGCCTGTCGTAAAGAGTTTTAAACCTGATATTATTCTAAGCGTAAATGGTGTCGATATACATTATCGTGATCCACTAACTCATCTAAATTGTACGTTACATTCATTATATGAAATTCCATATTTTGTAAAATATTTAGCTGATTCTTATACGAATGGAAAGGTAATTATGTTTGGTGGCGGAGGCTACAATATTTGGAGAGTCGTACCACGTGCATGGAGTCATGTATTCTTAAGTTTAATTGATCAACCAATTCAAAGTGGTTATTTACCGTTAGAATGGATTAATAAATGGAAACATTATTCATCTGAATTATTACCTAAAAGATGGGAAGATCGTTTAAATGATTATACCTATGTCCCCCGCACAAAAGAAATTAGTGAAAAAAATAAAAAATTAGCTTTACATATAGCGAGTTGGTACGAATCTACTCGTCAATAAGTAACCTAATCTGCAACGATTTTAAAAGATAAATAAAAGGCATTCTTCCAACACCCATATAATTTGGGTCGTTAGATGAATGCCTAATTTTGTGAATTTATTTTGTAGTTCCTCGGTATTCAATTCTGTGAGGTAAAACTACATTTGGTTCTTCTATCTTTTCATCGTTCATATATTTTGTTAATAAGCGCATCCCTACTGCACCGATATCATATAATGGTTGAATAACACTAGAAAGTTGTGGTCTAACCATCTCAACTAATCGTGTATTATTGAAACTAATAATTTGTAATTCCTCTGGAACTTTAATACCAGCATCCATTGCACTATGCATAATACCAATTGCTTCTTCGTCGCTGATACATAAAATGGCATCTGGCAAATTGCCTTTCATTTTGGCAAAAGCTTTTACGCCTTCTTTATAACTTTCAGCACCAGAACAATTCAATGTATCACCTAATTGAAGGCCATTTTTATTTAACACTTCAGTTAAACCTTCTAAAACATCTTCTTGAGCTTTTTTAGAATGTTCTCCACCTACTAAAGCAAATGATTTAGCGCCTTTTTCAATTAATTCTCCCGTAATTTCTTTCGCAGCTTCAGTAAAATCAATATTAACTGATGCTATATGTGCATCCTTACCATTTGTTCCTGATACTACTACAGGTACAGATGATTGATTTATCAATTCTTTCATTTCTTCAGTAATTGTACCACCAAGGAAAATAATACCATCAACCTGTTTACTTAATAAGTTATTAAAAATTTCTTTTTCCTTTTCAGGATCGTTATCTGAATTTGAAATAATTGAGTGATATTTATACATTGTTGCAATATCTTCAAGTCCACGAGCAAGTTGTGAATAATAGATATTAGATATATCTGGAATGATCACACCTACTGTTGTTGTCTTTTTACTAGCTAAACCTCTAGCAACAGCATTTGGACGATAATTCAAACGCTTAATGACTTCGTTAACTTTATTTTTAGTTTCTGCTTTAACATTTTGGTTCCCATTAACAACACGCGACACTGTGGCCATAGAGACACGCGCTTCTCTTGCTACATCATATATAGTAACTGTCATAATTTCCTCCTTGTAAACGTTTTATTCATTATAATAACATGTTTTCATTTCATTTTCATAGTTTACCATATTTTAATTTACAGTAACATATTTTTGTTTGGAAAAATTTAGCGAAAAGCTTGAAATAAAAACAAACGCTAAATGATAACGAACGATATATTTTAATTTTATATAAACTTTTTTCATTTTTAATTGTAATGTTTTGAGAAAGCCTTTTCAAATATCAATTGCATTTGTTGAAAAATGTTCACATTTCAGCAACAAATGTGTGAATCTATTATATTTTACAGATAATTCATAGTTATAATTTTAATTACTGCTATCAGTCATAATCTTTAATAATTGTGAAATTGAACAAGTGTCGAAGTATTATAACAATCGTTAAGTGCAGTATACCTTTATTTCTATACAAAAAATAATAGCCACTCTAAAAGTAATATACTCTTAGAATGGCTGTAAGTTTAAAATTGTCGATTCAAAGATAATATTCTACTTCAACATGACATATTAGTTAAGTAGTCTATAGTTTCCTTGGAATATTATTTTAACTTTTTAGCGTTATATAAATCAGCTAAAGGCTTTAATTCATCATAAAATGCTTGGAATTCATCTAAATCCATTTGTTGACCCGCATCACTAAGTGCAACAGATGGATCTGGATGCACCTCAGCCATAACTCCATCAGCACCAACTGCTAATGCTGCTTTCGCAGTTGGTAACATGATATCTTTACGACCTGTACTATGCGTAACATCTACCATGACTGGTAAGTGTGTACCTTGTTTTAAAATTGGTACTGCTGAAATATCTAAAGTGTTACGTGTCGCCTTTTCATAAGTTCGGATTCCACGTTCACATAAAATAATGTTTTGATTACCTTGTGAAGCAATGTATTCAGCTGCATAAACAAACTCTTCGATTGTAGCAGATAAACCACGTTTTAATAGAATAGGCTTTTTCGTACGGCCAGCTTCTTTTAATAACTCGAAGTTTTGCATATTACGTGCACCAATTTGGAATACGTCTAAATACTCATCAGCCACTTCAAAATCATTTGGATTTACGATTTCGCTGACAACATTTAAATCATATTTATCTTTAATCTGTTTAAGTATTTTAAGTCCTTCAACACCTAGGCCTTGGAAATCATATGGTGATGTACGTGGTTTAAATGCACCGCCACGAATAAATTTTTCACCTTTAGCATGTAAGTTTTTAGCAACAGCTTCAACTTGTTCAAATGATTCAACTGAACATGGCCCAAATACAAATGATTTATTGCCGTCTCCTATAATGCCCCCATTATCAAATGTTACAATCGTATCTTCAGGTTTCAACTTACGTGATACATATAAATGTTTTTCATTTTCAGATTTTTGTAAATCTGTAGAGGCTTTGAAAATTTCTTTAAATAATTGCTTAATAGTATTATCGTTGAATGGTCCTTTGTTACTATCGATTAAGTCGTTAAGCATTTCTTTTTCACGTTGTGGATCATAAATACGTGTACCTTGTTTTAATTTTTCTTCCCCAATTTTTTGTGCTAGTTCACCACGTTTAGATAATAAGTCTAAAATTTGATGATTCAGTGATACAATCTCACTTCTGTATGATTCTAATTTATTACTCATCCTTACTCACCTCTACTAATTATTTCAAGTATATTCCACTTTAAAGCAATAAAATATAATGTTAAAAAATATTCTAACAATATCATATGTATAGTTCAACCCTAAATTGACAGAAAATAATCAATTTTCTAATTATATGATTCGAGACTGACATTTCGATTTTCTCAGTCATTATTGGAAAGTTATATTCTATATTGATATTTATTAGCAAATGTTAATCAATTAAATAAGTGTCATTATTATAGCTTATTTTGAGTCAACATTACTGCTTTTAAGAAAAATTTTCGTTTCTATCTTCTATTATAAATCTAAAATTCTCATACATTCAACCTAACGCTTAATAAAAATTAACAACCTTTGTCTTTGTATATTAATATAAATCTATAGTGAACATCACTCACCAACACATTCAGCTATATTTAAATTAGTGAACGTCATTGTACCTTCTAAAATTCATTGTTTATTTGATTATCGAATATTTTTCCATCTTCAGCTTAAAATGTGCAATATCACTATTGTTATCTAACGATGTTTCAAACAACATAAATACATGAAATGATCGCATTGCCTTTCAAAATAAACTGATGATATCAAAAAAGGTAAGCACCTGAATGCCTACCTTTTATTTTGAAATTCAATTTTTAAAAATATATTACATAGCTTACTGCTATGATTGATTATTCAACGATTTTAGTAATCTTAGTCATTGAATGTACGTTTCTCTATTTTACTTTTAGCTTTCTCAACTTTAGCATTTGGCGTTTTTGATGCATTGGATGATTTAGCATTTGTTGTTTTTGAATTCTTATTACTAGTTTGATTATTCTTTTGAGTTGACTTACTTGAACTACTTTGTTTCTTTGCACCTTGTGATGATTTCTTATTATGTTGCTTTTTCTGACCTGAAGTTTTATTTGTAGATGCTTTTGATGCATTTCGTTTATTTGAAGGTGTTGTTTTTTTAGATTGTTTACCTGATTTCTTGTCAACAGCTGTATTATTAGTTGTTTTTTCATCAGCTTTACGTGTAATAACACCATTTTCAAATTTAGCTTCTTTTTGTTTAACAGTGTCTTTATTATCTATATTAACCGTCTCTGTCTCTGATACATCATTCTTTTTAGTAACTAATTGAGGAATTTCTTTCAAGTCATTTTTAGCAACTGGTTTTTCTGCAAATAACGCTTCAGTTAATTGACTCTCTTTTGAACCTGGTGTTAATTTAGCTTGCTTCTGTTTTGCAGCGTTTGCTAATCTTTCAGCTTGTGACTCTGGTTTTGATACTTCTACCTTTGCTGCACTTGCATCTTTAGTTAATGTGTCACTGTCTTTCTCTGCTTGTGCTTCTTTTTTAGCTTCTTGAACCTCTTGTGCCTCTTGTGATATATCACTTAAATTATTTGCACTTGCTTCTTCTTTTATCGCTGCTTGTTGTGCTTTCAATGCCACTGCTTTTGGTTCTTCATTTGATACAGCTGCACTTTTATCTGTTTCTGCTTGTGCTTCTTTTTTAGCTTCTTGAACCTCTTGTGCCTCTTGTGATGTATCACTTAAATTATTTGCACTTGCTTCTTCTTTTATCGCTGCTTGTTGTGCTTTCAATGCCACTGCTTTTGGTTCTTCATTTGATACAGCTGCACTTTTATCTGTTTCTGCTTGTGCTTCTTTTTTAGCTTCTTGAATCTCTTGTGCCTCTTGTGATGTATCACTCAAATTATTTGCACTTGCTTCTTCTTTTATCGCTGCTTGTTGTGCTTTCAATGCCACTGCTTTTGATTCTTTATTTGATACAGCCACACTTTTATCCGCTTCTGCTTGTGCTTCTCTTTTAGCTTCTTGAATCTCTTGTGCTTCTTGTGATGTATCACTTAAATTATTTGCACTTGCTTCTTCTTTTATCGCTGCTTGTTGTGCCTTTAATGCCGCTTGCTCATTTTTAGATTTGTTTAAAAATCCTTCAACACGTTCTTTTGTATAGGCAACCGTTTCTTCAAGTTGCGTTTTTCTTTCTTCAAACTTTTGCGACAGTTCTTGTTCTTTGACTTTTAAATCATCTGCTTTTTGATAAACTTTATTTTTAAAATACAAACCTAAAGCTGAACCAACAAGCGCGCCAGTTATAAAACTAACAACAAAATCTTTACGGTTTGGTAGTGGTTCATTTTGATAAGTGTGTTTATTTTTTAATGTTCTTTTATCATTTTGTTGCTGCGTCATTTGTATATCCTCCTATAACAAATGCACTTAAATAAGTAACAACCTCATTTAAGTGCATTTGTTTAATTATTAATTATTTATCTACTCTAGAAGTATAGCTATGATTTGCATCAGTTGCTACATTATTAGCTTTGTAATTTGCACTTCCACGACGGTAGTGTCTATTTTGCCATTTGTCTGCAATTTCCATTGCAACATTTGACCATTGAACAACTTGTGAGATTTTATCTTCATTTTGAGAAATATTATGTGTAATTGAATTTGTTACACGATCTACAGAGCTGTTTAACGTTTGTACTGAGTCACCGATACCTTTAACAGCATCTACAACTGAGTTTAAACGATCTACTTTACCTTGGATATCCTCAGTTAAACGGTTTACTTTATGAAGTAAATCTGTTGTTTCACGAGTAATACCTTGAACTTGACCTTCTACACCGTCAAGTGTTTTTGCAACATAATCTAAGTTTTTCTTAACAGAATTTAATACAGCTACGATACCGATACATAAAATTAAGAATGCAATCGCAGCGATAATTCCAGCAATTGGTAAAATCCAATCCATTAAAAACGCCTCCTAATTAACATGTAATAATGTCATTAATAATAAATACCCATACTACTCTATTATAAACATATTAAAACGCATTTTTCATGCCTAATTTATCTAAATATGCATTTTGTAATTTTTGAATATCACCTGCACCCATAAATAAAATAACAGCATTATCAAATTGTTCTAATACATTAATAGAATCTTCATTAATTAACGATGCACCTTCAATTTTATCAATTAAATCTTGTATCGTTAATGCGCCAGTATTTTCTCTAATTGATCCAAAAATTTCACATAAGAATACACGATCTGCTTTACTTAAACTTTCTGCAAATTCATTTAAAAATGCCTGTGTTCTAGAGAAAGTGTGTGGTTGAAATACTGCAACAACTTCTTTATGTGGATATTTCTTTCGTGCTGTTTCAATTGTAGCACTAATTTCTCTTGGATGGTGTGCATAATCATCTACAATAACTTGATTTGCAATTGTAGTTTCATTGAAACGACGTTTAACACCACCAAACGTTTCTAATGCTTCTTTAATATTTGTAACATCTAGCTTCTCTAAATAACTAATCGCAATTACAGCTAATGCATTTAAAACTGTATGGTCACCATATTGTGGAGACAGGAAGTGATCATAAAACTCACCATCCACATACACATCAAAAGCAGTACCTTTATCCGTAATTTGAATATTTTGAGCATAAATGTCATCCGAATCTTTAAATCCATAATAATAAATTGGAACATCTGCTTCAATTTTACGTAGATGTTCATCATCACCCCAAGCAATAATACCTTTTTTAACATTATGTGCCATTTCTTGGAATGCATCAAAAACATCATTAATATCTTTAAAATAATCAGGATGATCGAAATCAATATTTGTCATAATTGCGTAATCAGGTTTATAACTTAAAAAGTGACGTCTATATTCACATGCCTCAAAAGCGAAATAATCACTTTCAGGCAATCCCATACCTGTGCCATCACCAATTAAAAATGAAGTCTTTTTATCACCATTCATAACATGTGATAATAAACCTGTTGTAGAAGTTTTACCATGTGCACCAGTTACAGCTACTGAAGTATATTGATCAATAATCTGTCCTAAAAAATCATTATAACTTACAACATCTAATTTCAATTGATGTGCACGTACTATTTCTTCATGGCTACTCGCGAATGCATTACCTTGTATAACTACCATATCTTCTTTTATGTTATTAGCATCAAATGGTAATATTTTTATCCCCTTATTTCTAAGAGCAACTTCTGTAAATACGTAGTTCTCAATATCCGATCCTTGAACTTCATGTCCTAAATCATGCATGATTTGTGCTAATGAACTCATGCCAGAACCTTTAATTCCGACAAAATGATAGTGTGTCATTATATAAAACTCCTTACTCATAATTATTCTTTATTTAAATCTGCTTCCGTAACATAAACATCCCTTGGTTTTGAACCATTAGCACTCGAAACATAACCGAGTTGCTCTAATTGATCGATAATTCTTGCTGCTCTATTATAGCCAATTTGGAAATGTCTTTGGATTAATGATGTTGAAATATGTCCTTCATTAACCATAAATGCACAAACATCATCAAATAATTCATCTTGTGATTGTGTTTGTGTTTTTTTCAACAATTCTTTTTCTTCAAATAGATAGTCCGGTTCTCTTTGTTGTTTGATAAAATCAACAACATCATCAATTTCGTCATCAGAAACAAATGTACCTTGAACTCTAATCGGTTTATTCATACCGCTACCAAGATATAACATATCGCCATATCCTAACAAGCGTTCTGCTCCACCACTGTCTAATATCGTTCTCGAATCTACACTTGATGATACCATAAATGCAATTCTTGTTGGTATGTTGGCTTTAATTAAACCTGTAATTACATTGACAGATGGTCTTTGCGTAGCTACTAACATATGAATACCACATGCTCTCGCTTTTTGAGCAATTCTAGCAATAGACTGTTCAACTTCTTGCGGAGCCATCATCATTAAATCAGCCAACTCATCAATTACAATGACAATTTTTGGCATTCTTTCATCATATGGTGCTTTTTTGTTAAATGCTGTTATATTACGTACATGGTAATGTGCAAATAACTTATAACGTCGTTCCATTTCTTCTACGGCCCATTTTAAACTCTGTGTAGCTGCTTTGACATCTGTAATTACCGGTGCAACTAAATGTGGCAAACCATTATAAGGAGCTAATTCAACCATTTTTGGATCGATAAGTAATAATCTTAATTCCTCAGGATGATTTTTATATAGTAAAGACATCAAAATACTATTGATACAAACTGATTTCCCTGATCCAGTTGCACCTGCAATTAGTGCGTGTGGCGTTTTAGCAATATCCATAAGTAATGGTTCATTATTAATTCTATACCCCATCGCAACTGTTAATTTAGATTCAGCATTTTTAAAACTTGGAGATTCAATAATAGAACGTAAGTTGACTGTCGTTGGATTTTGGTTCGGAACTTCAATACCAACACGACTAGTTCCTGGAATAGGCGCTTCTATACGAATATCTTTCGCTGCCAATGCCATTTTAATGTCATCTTGTAATGCCGTAATTCTTGAAACTTTAACACCTTTTTCAACTGATAATTCAAATCTTGTAACACTTGGACCTTCAGTTACATCTTGTACTTCTGCAGGTACATTAAAGTAAAATAATGCGTCATTCAGTTCTTTCTTTTTATCTGTAATCCAGTCCTCGTCCGACTCAATAACTTGTGGTTCTTCTAGTAATGAAACACTTGGCAATTTAATATTTGGGCCTTTACGAATCATCGGCTTAGATGTTTGTACAGCTTGATTTGTTGCAACATCTTGTTGGTTCGTCCGAGGTCTATTTTCATTAGCTGTATCTTCATTTTTATTTGAAAATGATGACTGTAAATCTTTTTGTTGATCATCATTATCTTGTTGTCCACTAGTATTGTTTGGATGTGTTGTTTCTTCGCTTTCTTCAGTTATGTCGCTTACTTCTGAAACTGAAGACGAAGTTGATTGATCAACTTGCTCATTTTCCAATTGATTATCATCTTGACTTTCTTCAAATATTTCCGTTTGAGTTGAATCAACAGAAGGTTTCTGCTCTGAATATTGTTGTGCATTTTGATAATCATTTTCTGTTTCTGCATGACCAATAAGTTGATTGTTCTCAACATTGTTTGATGTCATATTATTTGTTTTATATGCATTTGTATTTGACTCTTGTGAATCAGATCTTGATGATGGTGTGGCTTGACTCGCAGGCATTCTTTCACTCACAGCTTGCTTACTTTGTACAGGCTTTAATTCAGGCACATTGACTTTTGAATGCTTTTTACGATCCATCATACGCTTTTTATCAGATGGCGTCATGACAACATTAAATGGTCTTTTACTTAAAGTTGAAACCTTTTCAGTCTGTTTCTTTGGATTTACGTTTTCAATAGTTTTCTCTTCGACATTTTGTTCACTTTCAGCTGCTTCGTTTTGCACATTTTCTGTAATTTCTGCGTTATTCTTTTCTATTTCATTCATGCTTGAATCTTCCACAACATGATTATCATTCACATCATTCGTTTTCAATGAGTTGACACTTAAGTTTGTTTGGTCATCTTTTTTATGACGCGGTGCTAATTCAATTTCATTATCAACCGTTTTATCGATATTATTTACTTGAGATTCAGTTACTGCGTACTCTTGCGTTTTAGGAGCGTCTACATGCATTTCAGACGCGTTTCTATTGGTATTATCTTCGATATTTGAAGTAGTATCCTCATCTACTTCTGTATCATTTAATTCATAAAATTCTGCATCATCGATTTGACTTCCTGAATATTCTTCTTTATTCGTTGCTCCATCTTCTTCTGAATCAGCAATTAATCTGGATTGATTTTTTAGTTCATCTTTATCATTTACTTCAACGTTATGTTGTAGTGCTGATTGATGTTGAGACGTTACATTCGAAACCGTAACTTCATCATCTGACAATTGTTTTGTTGTCGATACTTGATTCAAACTAACTTCCTCATAATTGTATGGACTTTCATCTACATGAGTGTCATTAGTGTCTTCATTTTGTATTGACGCTTGTTTATTTTCATCATTTGATACAGTTTCATTCTCTATGCCATTTGTATGAAGCTGACTAGCATCTGTACTATTATCTGTTAAGTCACTATCATCATTTAATGAACTATCACCAACATAGCGTTCCGCTTGTTTAGCATACATTTCATCAATTGCACGTTGTATTGCATCTTGCTCTTCGTTTTTATGTTCTTCACGCTTTTGTTGCAACGCTTTTTTAAATCGACGCTTTTGAAGCACTTTACGTTCTCGTTCACGTCTAATTTCTTCAACAATTTGTGAAGCATAAATATTTTCAATTTTGATAGTATTATCAACTTTTGAATAATTAGGCATTGATTTTGTTGTTGATGATACATTTTCATCAGATGATTTAGATGCAGTTCCTTGTTTGACAACACTATCATTTTGTTTTTCTTGTTCTAATTGTTTATTTTGAGACGTTTGCGTCTTAGCTACATATTTATCATATTTTTGTTTATCTGACTCAACTTTTTCTGAAGGTTTACTTACAGGGATACGACCATTTTCTAACTTTTTAGGTTTCATTGTGCCAAAAATAGCTGACGGTACCTCTGAAGTCTTGAAACTTTCTTTGTGATAATCTGGAGTTGAATCTTTAGCACGATGATTTGTATTATTAGAATACATATTATGTGTTTTTGGCTTGTGCGTTTCCTTCTCAATACCATTAATTGCAGAAACATATGTACCTGGCTTATTCGTATGGTAATGTGAATGATCTTTATATTTTATACTTTGCTGTGATATTTTAGAATTCCCACGTTGTTCACTATAATTTTGTTCTTCAGTTGTTTGATTTCTTCTACGGCGATGTCGTTTTTGTGAACGAGAATCGTGGCTTTGTTTGCGATAGTCTCGATGGTATTGTTCTTTTTCATCTGAAATAGTATCTGCAGATTGTTCAACATTTTCATTTTCATAAGCTACGCTCATAGGAAAACGGAATTTTCCCCTCGGACGACTATAAATATCATTATTTTGAGGCAGTAATGAGTCATGATCGTTATCTATATTTTGTGATTCTTGACGTCTTTTTTTCTTTCTATGAATCAAGTCATCATTTGAATCATTATCTTCGCCGAATAATTTATCAAACCAGCTCATATTTTCACTACCTTCCTTAATTATTCAAAAAATGCTTGTCCAATTTCATAGCTGTCATTTAATACCATAATACCTTTTTCTTCAGGTGCATTAGGTAAATTCAATTCTTTCATTGAACAAATCATACCGCTTGAGGCAACACCACGTAATTCAGCATCTTTAATTACCATACCGCTAGGCATCACTGCACCTACTTTAGCAACAACAACTTTCTGTCCAGCTTCAACGTTAGGCGCGCCACATACAATTTGTAATGTGTCATTTCCAACGTTTACATTTAGTACACTTAATTTATCTGCATCAGGATGTTTGTCTTTAGTTTCAACGTAGCCAACTACAAATTTCGGTGATAGATCAGCATTTAATTTATAATCAAAACCAGCTTCTGAAATACGCTTTTGGAATACATTTACAAGTTCATCAGTTAATTTAATATGACCTTTTTCTTCAATTGTTATATCTTTTGAAATTTCAAAAATATTATAACCTACAACATTACCTTCATTAGTAATTTCAACAACATTACCTTTTTTATTGTAGTTTAATTCACCTTCAACTGGTTCAATTTGTAAAAATGCGACATCTCCTACATATTTAGGATTGTAAAATAAATTCATTATGACAAAACTCCTTATCCAATTATTTCTATTTATCTTTATTAAATTTACGACGATTTGCTTCTAAACGCTGAATCACGTTTGGATCTCTTTTTTGTTTATTATTTTTACCTAAAATAAATATCGGTTCAAGATGACCCTGTTTATATCCAAAGGATAATGATGTAATTGGAACTAGACCTTTAGTGAAAAATTCCATTGTTAAATGTGCCATCACATCATATCCTGTTTTATTGCGTATATCTGCAATAATTAACACATCTTGGTGTGGCACTGCTACGAGCATTTCGCCTTGACATTGTGCCTCAATTTCATTTAAAAATGCAGTATTTAGTATCCTACTTGCATCATACCCGTCATTTGAGTTAATAAAATAAAAAATATTACCTTTTACTTCATCAGTCGTATATGAATTTGACAATTTTCTAACATTAAACAGAGACATTTCTCTTATTTGTTGTTCAGTTAACTTCAAATCCTCTAACATGCTTTCGTCAATTAGACGATATGATTTCCCTAAATCGACTGCATAATAAACTGCTGTTTCTGCAGTATGCTCATCATAGATAAAAGGAACACCTTGTTTAGTTTTTTTATCAAAGCTAGTCGCTCTAATGACAGGCATAATTTGACTAGATGATATACTCTCAAGGGTTTTATCTGCCATTTGTGCAATAGCTTCATCAACGTAATAAACAATTTCATCTACAATTTTTTCTTTTTTATCTTCATATTTTGCGACTATAGCGTTAAGTTTAATCGTGATACCTTTGTTATTATCTGTTCGATAAATACGCAAAGTTTCTTCTTCACGATTAAATTTAAAATCAACGTCTAAATGGCTTAAACGTTCCTTTAATTTATCTCTCATTTGAAAGGTATTCATATGTAACACTCCTAATTTCGCACCTTATAATAGTTTACAATAAATCAACACATAGTAACAGAGAAAAACGAGTATTACCCCGTTTTTCTCTAGTCTAAATTACACGTATTGAGCTAAAAATGCATCTATCTGTTCAATTGATTTTCGTTCTTTTCCAATATAACTTCCAAGCAGTTCTCCATTTTTATATACTAGAAAACTTGGAATACCCATAATACCATTTTCAATACAAATATCCATAAATTTATCACGGTCTACTGATACGAAGTCAAACATAGGATATCTCGCTTCTAATTCCGGTAAATCTGGTTCTATCACTCTACAATCTGGACACCAGCCTGCAGTGAATTCAAATACTGTAGCACCTTGTTTTAAAGATTCAAATTGTTGTTCTGATTCAAGTTGTTTCATTTTTATGTCTCCTTAATTAATGATTATATATAACTATTTAGAGATAATAGTTGTTATTACCCGATTATTTATATTGTAATGTTTCTATTTGATTATTATCTAAATTACAAATGGCTTCTGAAAGTAAAGATCTAGCTGCAAAATAGTCTCTTATATCAAATACTGAGTCTGTACTATGAATATATCGTGCACATACACCAATAACTGCAGTCGGAATACCAATATTAGCTTTATGAATTTCTCCACCATCTGTTCCACCTGGTGACATATAGTATTGATGTTCAATGTCATGTGCTTCTACTAACTTTAATAAATAGTCTCTAAATACAGGCTTTAAAATCATTGTACCGTCTTTTATGCGAATTAACGTCCCTTTACCAAGTTCACCAGATAATGGTTGGTTTCCTTTAACGTCATTGGCAGGTGAACAATCAACTACAAATGCAACGTCTGGGTCTATCATCTCTGCAGATGCTTTCGCACCTCGTAATCCAACCTCTTCTTGAACATTTGCGCCAACATACAAGTCTACATCTAATTCTATATCTTTTAATAATTCTAGTATTTCAATTGCCAAGACACAACCATAACGATTATCCCATGCTTTAGCACTATATCGATGTTCAGATAACTGTGTGAATGGCGTGTGAGGTACAATTGTATCTCCTATATCTATTCCGCGCTCACGCACCTCATCTTCATTTTGAGCACCTATATCTAATGTTAAATCTTTAATTTCCGGTGCACCTTCACTACCAGTACGAAAATGTTTAGGTATATTAGAAACAACACCGATAATTTTATCGCCATTTCTATTTTTAATTACTAAGCGTTGTCCTTGCCAAATATCATTTGCAACACCACCTAAATTTGTGAATTGAATCATTCCATTTTTAGTGATATTTGTAATCATAAATCCGATTTCATCCATATGTGCTGCAATCATTACACGTTTTGCATTTGGATTTTTAGATTTTTTCACACCAAAAAATCCACCCATACGATTTTCAATAAATTCATCTACGTACGGCGCCATTTGCTGAGTCATATAATTTTTTACTTCTTCTTCAAAACCTGGTGCCCCATGAAGCTCAGTTAAAGTTTGAATTCGTTGTAATGTTACTTTTTTATTTATGTTCATAAAAGTTCTCACTCCTTATAAGTTATTATATCATCTTCAATATGGTAAACTAATGATATGAATTTGAAATCAAGGGAGCATAAATGATGACTAAACTGAAATATATAATTCCAACAATAATTGCAGTAGCCATTGTAATTATTTCTACCATTTCAATCATCCAATTTATTAATCGTAAACGCTATAATCCCGTTAAAGTACTTAATGAAGTAAAATCATATTTTATGAATGTCAAAGGCTCATATATCGTTTATGAACCATTCGTTCATCCTGAAACTGATAAATACCGTTTAGTTTATCAAGGTGGAATTACAACTATTAAAAATGGTCAAAATATTCATTATGATTTTTATGCAGATGCATATACTGGTGAAGTCATTAACATTGTAGAGCGTTAATACGAATTTTATCCATATTTGATTTGGATCGTAAAACTTAAAAATGAGCCACACCCTAATTAGTAAGATTGGATGTGGCTCAATTTTTTATTTTTGAAAATTTGTTTAGTAATACATCTTTATTTTAGTTATTATCAACTAATGTTTCACGTAAAATATATGCATCTATGTTTTCACCATTATCGCTGTATTTTACAGCAAAGTAGTTTTCATCATGATAAAACAAGAACCAATATTGTTGCTGAATAAAATATGGTATCATGCGTTCTTTTTCACGAATCGATTGCATAGGATAATCATCATATGCCGTTACCCATAGAGGATTTTTATGTGCAGTAGTTGGGAATATATCACCCATATGAACTGCTTTATCTCCTTGACTTTCAATCGTAATAATCGTGTGGCCAAAGCTATGACCTCCACTATGTTGCATCTTGATACCCAGAACCGGTTCAAAATGTTTTTCGAATAAAATCAACTTGTTACTATAATCGCCTTTATTCTTATCCCAGTAAGTTGATTTACTTCTTATATTAGGTGCAATAAACTCATGCCACTCATCTTGTTGCACAACATGAATCGCATTTTCAAAAATTGCATGTCCTGCTTGATCAGTCAAACCGGCAGCATGATCAAAATGCATATGTGTCATTAGCACATAATCAATATCCTTTGGCGTTAAATTATAATTTGCCAAATCAGCAATTATATGACTTTCTTCATCTACTCCAAAATTACGTAATTGCTTTTCAGATAATTTACCATTACCAATACCTGCATCTATAATCAAATTATATTGAGCCGTTTGAATCAAAATTGGATGTGTCGGTAAATTGATTTGATTTCGTTCATTTGCATTGTATTGCTTTGACCACAACGGCTTCGGAACAACACCAAACATTGCACCGCCATCCATTTTTGTATTGCCACCATTTAGATAATGAATAGATATATCCCCGATTTTCATAACATCACCTATTCTTTCTGTATTCGTTATTACAATTAGCATGTGTTTATTACATCATATCACTATTCATAAATGCGAACAAAAACGAAACGCCCCACACTAATACACTTCTAACTACTTATAAAGATTAATGCAATCATATTATATGTAAATGCATCATAACCATCGGCCTGTAATTTTAAATTAATAATTAAAATTTACAAGTAAAATGCAAGCTTTATTCTTTTAAATCAAAGGTATTTAGTATAACATTGTTCATAGGCGCATTATCTCCTTTAGTTATTTGTTTAGTCACTTTTAATTATAGAGATAATTGCGCTTTTTTTATATTCAAAATCAAAAAATCGGACAGATGAAAAGTTAAAAACTTTTTCCATCAGTCCGATTTATTATAGAACCTTTATCTATAGAACCATTATAGTACGAAAAAACACTTATGATTGTATGTGTACATACCCTCATAAGTGCTCTATTTTTGTGAATGGAATTTCGCTTCCATACGATAAATACGTGACCCTTTATCCGAAAATTTCTTTTCATATTCTGTTAAAATATTACTGCCATCGTCTTCTTGATGTAAATTTAGATTTATTTTTGTAAAATACATTCCAAATTGAGACATACTTTCTAAACTGTAGGCAAATAGTCCTCTGTTATCAGTTTTAAAATGTAAATCTCCTTCATCATTTAAGATTTGTTGATACAACGCTAAAAACGTATGATACGTTAAACGTCGTTTTGCATGACGATTTTTTGGCCATGGATCTGAAAAGTTCAAATAAATACGCGAAACTTCGCCGTCTTTAAAATATTCATTTAATTCAATGGCGTCATTACAAATAATCTTTAAATTTGTTAAACCCATCTCTTTAACTTTATCCAATACTTTATAAACGATACTTTTCTCACGTTCCATTGAAATATAGTTAATATGAGGATTTTGAGCAGCTAATGTTGTAATAAACTGCCCCATACCCGAACCAATTTCAATGTGTATCGGTTGCGTTTTATCAAACCATTCAGTCATTTTCCCTGCATGTTGACCGTCCATGTCAACCAATTCAGGATGATCTTTTAAATAATCTTCAGCCCATGGTTTGTATCGAACTCTCATATTTTATTCTCCTCTTAAATAAACATGTTACTATTCATAACTTCATTTAGGAATTTAAGCCAAGTGTTCATATCCTTATATCTTTTTTGCTCTTCATACCATTGAACAAGACCTATAGATTGAATTACCGTATACCATTTCATACGTTTATTTAAATTCAAGCTCTCTTGAACACCATATGTTTCAAGCCATTCAGACCATTGTTGTTGTGGAACATAGTTGTAAAGCAGCATTCCGATATCAATTGCCGGGTCTGCAATCATTGCACCTTCCCAATCAACTAAAAATAGTTCATCTCGATCGGATAATAACCAATTATTATGATTCACATCACCATGTACAACAGTGAAAAAACGCGAATCTAAACTCGGTATATGCTCTTCTAAATAGGTTAATGATTTTCTCACAATATGATGTGTTAAAACTTCTCTTGATAAAGAGGCATTAATTTTATTAAGCATAATCTCAGGAGTAATAGGTTCCATTTCCATACGCTTTAACATACTTAATAAAGGTCTAGAATTGTGTATCTTCTTTAATAAATGTGCAACTCTTGTTTGCTTCATTTCGTTTGAAGATAGTTCACGCCCATTTTTCCAATGTTGTGCTGTAACAACCTCGCCTGTTTCTATGCGTTTCGTCCATACTAATTTGGGCACAATACCTTCTGCTGATAATGCCGCAATAAATGGATTTGAATTTCGTTTTAAAAACAACTTTTGTCCATCTTGTTCAGCCATATATGCTTCACCAGATGCACCACCTGCTGAATCAAGTGTCCACCCTAATTGATAAAACTGCTCCAACTCGTCCACCTCACTTTCAATTAGAAAATGGCTCTAGAAATAGGTTTTTCAAGAGCCATATATTCTAATTTATAACACCATACTGGTACAAATATTATGTCCAGATAATTATTGTAAATCCTCAACCAATGCCTACATTACACGACTAAATTTAAATCGTAATGTCTGTCATTGACACCATACATTCTATAGTCACTTACTTGACATATAATGTTACCGTGTCTAAAACTACATGTTTTTGAATCTCTGTAGGCGATAAACTCTAGTTTTCAAAATAATTGCTATCCCATTTTCATGGTTAGCATAAATTTATGAACTGTAACATTTACGTACTTAGTAAAATATGATGCACATCATATTTGTAACTCATAGAAAATTTTATAATTTTTATCATTATATTTCAACTGAAAATGAGAAACAAAATGGCACTTTTTACTAATATGTGTTTTCTAAACAACACTTTTAAGCTTCGTTTTAAATTATAACATAATTCACTTACGAAAGTTGATAAATTTAAGTAATTTAATCTAAAAATATGATGAAAGAATTTTAAATACTGTGTGACTCTATATACTTTTCAAATCCTTCTTGTAGTTGACGTGTAATTGGGCCAACTTTACCATCATTAACTGGTTCACCATCTAATTTAATAACAGGTGTAACCTCAGCTGAAGTACTTGAAACAATAACTTCATCTGCGTTTTTCAAGAAATCTACAGTAAACGTTTCTTCTTTAAATGGGATGTTATAGTCTTCGGCAATTTTTTTAATTACAATTCGTGTAATACCATTAAGAATATAGTTGTTAATCGGATGTGTATAAATCACACCGTCTTTAATTGCATAAGCATTACTTGAAGATCCTTCAGTTACAGTTTCACCTCGATGTTGAATTGCTTCAACTGCATTATATTTCACAGCATATTCTTTTGCTAATACATTTCCTAATAAGTTCAAGCTTTTAATGTCGCAACGTAACCATCGGATATCTTCAACGGTAACACCATTCACACCATTTTCTAAATGATCATAAGGACGATCATAACTCTTTGTATAAGCAACAATTGCTGGTTCTACTTCAGGTGTCGGGAAGCTATGATTCCTTTCAGCTACACCACGCGTTGCTTGAATATAAATTGCCCCAGTTTCAATTTGATTCATATCAACTAATTTACGAGATAGTTCAATTAATTCTTCTACAGAATAATTTAAATCTAAACCAATCTCATTGGCACTACGTAAAAATCTTTCATAATGTTCTGTTACTGTAAATAACTTACCATTATATACTCGAATGTATTCATAAATACCATCGCCAAATACGTATCCTCTGTCGTTGTATGAAACCTTTGCTTCACTTGGACTTACAAACTCACCATTTAAAAAAATTTTTTCCATATATTATTCCTCCACGCATAATGAATAAATTGCTTCTAAGTAAATACTAGTTGCGTTAAATAACTGTTTTTTAGTGATATATTCATTTTTCTGATGCATTAAATCTTCAGAATCACTAAACATTGCGCCAAATGCTACACCCTTGTCTAAGTTTCTCGCATAAGTACCGCCACCTATAGTATAAGGTTCAGTCATATCATTTGTTTGATTTCTATATGCAGTAACTAACTTTTGTACAAAAGGATCATTTTTATCAACATAATGTGGTGGTTGGACTTTACCTAATTTCACTTCAAAGCCATATTGTTGAATCTCATTTGCAAAACGATCCATAGCTTTTTCAAATTCAAATCCTTCTGGGTAGCGTAAGTTGATACCGAAAAGACCTGCGTTTTCATTATCATATGTAATAACACCAATGTTAGTTGTCACGTCACCCATGACATCTGTATGGAATTTCATTCCCATCTTTTCACCAAAATCTGAATTAAATAAGTAGCGATTACTAAATGCTACAAACGCTTGTGCATTATTATCAAGATTTAATGATGCTAAGAATTTTAGTAAGTAAAGACCCGCATTCACACCGATAGATGGATCCATACCATGAACCGCTTTACCTTCAACTGTTAAAACTAGAATGCCACTATCAACAGTACTATCACCTTGTAAATGATTTTGTTCTAAAAAGTACTCAAAGTCTTGAATAACATCTGTCATATTTTCTTTAACAAGCACTCTTGCTTCTGCATGATCAGGTACCATGTTGTAACGTTCACCAGATTTAAAAGTTATTAATTCATAATCAGGTTCATCTTGATCTTCAGTAAGTTTATTTTGAACTAAATCAAATGTTGTAATGCCTTTTTCACCATGAATACATGGAAATTCTGCATCTGGTGCAAAACCTAATGTTGGCATTTCTTCTGTTTTAAAATAGCGATCCGTACATTTCCAATCAGATTCTTCATCCGTACCAATAATCATATGAATACGTTTCTTCCAATCCACATTCATATCTTCTAATATCTTAATTGCATAATAAGCAGCAATTGTTGGACCTTTGTCATCAAGTGTACCTCTAGCTATGATAGCATCTTCTGTTACAACCGGCTCGAACGGATTACTATCCCATCCATCACCAGCAGGAACAACGTCAACATGACATAAGATACCTAATACGTCATTTCCTTTACCTGCCTCAATTCTTCCTGCAATATGATCCACATCATGTGTTGTAAATCCATCTCTATGTGCAATTTCATACATGTAGTCTAATGCCTTACGAGGACCTGGACCAACTGGTGCGTCTTCTGATGCTTTTGCATCATCTCTCACACTTTCAATTGCTAATAATCCTTTTAAGTCATTAATGATTTGATCTTCGTATTGTTGAACTTTTTCTTTCCACATTCGAAATCGACTTCCTTTTTTCTATAAGTTAAATTCTATTTTACATGAAAAGATATAAAAACTACAATAAGATGTCAGAAAATAATAAAAAGGAACAAAACGATGCTATTGATATGACACAAATCATAAATAGCTGCTTTGTTCCTTTTTTAATTTATATATTTAAAATACACATATTCAAGAGCTCGAGATATAAGTCAATGTACTAGGCACACAATTTAATATTGACAGTAATTAACCGAACGAAAATGCGCCCCGGGGCCCCAACATAGAGAATTTCGAAAAGAAATTCTACAGACAATGCAAGTTGGCGGGGCCCCAACATAGAAGCTGGCCAATAGTTAGCTTTCAATAATGTGCAAGTTGGGGTAAGGGCCCCAACACAGAAGCTGGCCAATAGTCAGCTTTCAATAATGTGCAAGTTGGGGTAAGGGCCCCAACACAGAGAATTTCGAAAAGAAATTCTACAGACAATGCAAGTTGGCGGGGCCCCAACACAGAAGCTGGCCAATAGTCAGCTTTCAATAATGTGCAAGTTGGGGTAAGGGCCCCAACACAGAGAATTTCGAAAAGATAAAGAAATACGTTTTCTTTAGATATTAGTATTTCTTATGAATGAGTTTCACGCATGTATTCTTCTTTCTATATGCATATTAGCTATGACTAACGATAAAGAACCTGAAACACTAATAAATGTCCTATAGTTTACAATATTATATTGGCAGTAGTTGACTGAATGAAAATACGCTTGTAACAAGCTTTTTTCAATTCTAGTCAACCTTGCCGGGGTGGGACGACGAAATAAATTTTGCTAAAATATGATTTCTGTCCCACTCCCTTATCATTTCTGTCCTACTCACATCTTATTCTTTATCAGATAATGCATTTTTATTCTTTTTTAAATCTTCTTCAGTGACGATACGTAAATTATTATTTGGTGCTGCGCCACCTTCATCATCAAATTTACCTTTTTCAATACTTTCGTCAGTCTTATTGTCATATTCGGTAAATTTTGATTTTTCTTCTTTGAAAAATGCTTTTGGATTATTTTTTAATCTATTAGCATATTCTTTCGGATTTGTTTTTACTTCTTTAATTGTTTCATTAGCAATTGTTCCTAATTGCGTCGCTTTATCCTTAGCATTATCTTTATAGCTTTGAGGATCTTGTTTATATTTATTATATTCTGCTTTCAGCTTGTCACGACTATCTTTACGTGTAACAAGTACAGCTGCTACAGCGCCACCTATACCTAAAATCGCTTTAAATAAATTACCTTTTGCCATATCAATCGTCTCCCTTTTATTTATAATTTAATTTGTCAAAATCATTTTCAGTTAATAAACGATATTCTCCTGAATCTAAATTGCTGTCCAATTCTAAATCAGCAATTTTGATACGTCTTAAATGTAATACCTCATTTTGAATGCTATGAAACATTCGTTTAACTTGATGATATTTTCCTTCATAAATTGTTACGTGTGACGTTTGATTATCAATATAAGTTAATATTGCAGGCTTAACCTTGCCATCAGTCAGTGTTACACCCTCTTTAAAAGCTTGAATGTCGTCTTCAGTGATAGGATTTGCTGAAATAACTTCATATTTTTTAGAAACATGTTTGTTTGGACTCATTAATTCATGATTAAAATCACCATCATTCGTTATCAATAAAAGCCCTTCTGTATCTTTATCAAGACGACCAACCGGAAAAATATTTAGATGTTGGTATTCAGGTATTAAATCAATAACGGTTTTTGAATGATGATCTTCAGTTGCTGATATATAACCTTTTGGCTTATTTAACATAATATAGACATTTTCAATGTATTCTATTAATTCTCCACGAACTGTTATCTTATCGTTTTCTGGTTCTATATGTGTTTTTGGTGATTTAATTACTTGTTCGTTGACATTTACAAGGCCTTTTTTAAGTAACTGTTTGACCTCATTACGTGTACCGACGCCCATATTTGCTAAAAATTTATCTATTCTCATCGTAAAAACCTAACTCTACGTCTTAATTTTTCAGGAATTTCACCTAAGAATTCGTCCGCAAGACGCGTTTTAATTGTGATTGTACCGTAAATTAGAATACCTACTGTAACACCTAAAATAATAATGATTAAGTAACCAAGTTTAGTAGGTTCTAAGAATAGATTTGCAAGGAAAAATACTAATTCTACACCTAGCATCATAATAAATGAATACAAGAATATTTTTGCAAAATGAATCCAACTATAGCTGAATTTAAACTTCGCATATTTTTTAAGAATATAGAAATTACATCCAATTGCAAATAATAATGCGATACTAGTACTTAAAATTGCACCAGGTGTATGGAATAACATAATTAATGGATAGTTTAACGCTAACTTGATAACTACAGAAGCTAAAATAACATAAACTGTTAATTTCTGTTTATCTATACCTTGTAACATTGATGCCGTTACACTTAATAGTGAAATTAGTATTGCTACAGGCGCATAATAGAATAATAAGCGACTACCATCATGGTTAGGGTCATGACCTAAAACAATTGGATCGTAACCATAGAAAACTGTGAATAATGGTTGTGCCAAGGCCATAATTCCAATACTAGCTGGAACAGTTATAAACATTAATACACCAATAGATGTTCTAATTTGATGATGCATTTCATGTAAGCGACCTTCTGCAAATGTTTTTGTAATATAAGGAATTAAACTCACTGCAAAACCAGCACTTAATGATGTCGGAATCATTACAATTTTATTAGTTGACATATTTAGCATATTAAAGAATATATCTTGTAACTGTGAAGGTATACCAACTAAAGATAAAGCACCGTTATGTGTAAATTGATCTACTAAGTTAAATAATGGATAATTCAAACTTACAATAACGAACGGTATACTATAAGCAATAATTTCTTTATACATCTTGCCATATGACACATCTATATCTGTGTAATCAGATTCGACCATACGATCAATATTATGCTTACGCTTTCTCCAGTAATACCAGAGTGTGAATATACCAATAATCGCACCAACTGCTGCTGCAAAAGTAGCAATACCATTGGCTAATAAAATAGAGCCATCAAAGACATTTAGTACTAAATAACTTCCGATTAATATGAAAATCACGCGTGCAATTTGCTCAGTTACTTCTGACACTGCTGTTGGCCCCATAGATTTATAACCTTGGAATATCCCTCTCCATGTCGCTAATACAGGAATAAAGATAACAACCATACTAATGATTCTTATAATCCAAGTAATATCATCGACTGACCAACCGTTTTTATCATGAATGTTTCTAGCTAATGTTAATTCAGAAATATAAGGTGCTAAGAAATACAGTACCAAGAAACCTAAAACACCGGTAATACTCATTACAATAAAACTCGATTTATAAAATTTCTGACTTACTTTATATGCCCCAATAGCATTATATTTCGCAACATATTTCGAAGCTGCTAATGGTACACCTGCTGTCGCAACTGCAATTGCAATATTATATGGTGCATAAGCGTATGTGAACGGCGCCATATTTTCTTGTCCACCAATTAAATAGTTGAATGGAATGATAAAAAGTACGCCCAATACCTTGGTAATTAATATACTAATGGTAATTAAAAAGGTTCCACGCACCATTTCTTTACTTTCACTCATTACGAATCTCCCTATCTCATGTTTATTAAAGTTTTGTAAACTAAAAGCTGTTTCTCTGTAAAATCATTTTTCATTATTATGAATATATCACAAAACTTTATTTCATTGTCGTATATTCAATGAATTATCATAACAAAATTATCAACACATTGTCATTGAATACTAGATTTTGATTAGAATATTACGAAATTTCATATAAACATTATACTACTATTTGAGATGAACATCGCATAACAGTAGAAAAATCATTCTTATCATACACATACATCTTCATTTTTTATGAAGTTCACATTATAAATATATTCAACATAATTGTCATCTCATAACACAAGAGATATAGCAAAGTTTAAAAAAGTACTATAAAATAGCAATTGAATGTCCAGTAACAAATTTGGAGGAAGCGTATATGTATCAAACAATTATTATCGGAGGCGGACCTAGCGGCTTAATGGCGGCAGTAGCTGCAAGCGAACAAAGTAGCAGTGTGTTACTCATTGAAAAAAAGAAAGGTCTAGGTCGTAAACTCAAAATATCT
Organism: Staphylococcus sp. T93; assembly: GCF_016743875.1. NCBI lineage: Bacteria > Bacillati > Bacillota > Bacilli > Caryophanales > Staphylococcaceae > Staphylococcus > Staphylococcus sp. T93. The sequence continues at coordinate 1,245,353 of NZ_CP068247.1, forward strand.
GGTGGCGGTAGATGTAACGTAACTAATCGATTACCATATGCTGAAATTATTAAGAACATTCCTGGAAATGGGAAATTTTTATATAGTCCCTTTTCAATTTTTGATAATGAATCCATCATAGATTTTTTTGAGTCTAGGGGTGTTAAATTAAAAGAAGAAGATCACGGGCGTATGTTTCCAGTTTCCAACAAAGCACAAGACGTGGTTGATACATTAGTGACAACTATCGAACGCCAACATGTAACGATTAAAGAAGAAGAAGCTGTTAGTAGAATCGAAGTTAATACAGACCAAACTTTCACTGTACATACTCAAAATAATAGTTATGAAAGCCATTCGCTAGTGATTGCTACAGGTGGTACAAGTGTCCCTCAAACTGGTTCAACTGGTGATGGTTATAAGTTCGCACAAGATTTAGGTCATACCATTACTGAGTTATTCCCGACCGAAGTTCCAATTACATCAGCTGAACCTTTCATCAAATCCAATCGTCTAAAAGGTTTAAGTTTAAAAGATGTTGAATTGTCAGTACTTAAGAAAAATGGTAAAAAACGCATCAGTCATCAAATGGATATGTTATTTACTCATTTTGGTATCAGTGGTCCAGCTGCATTAAGATGTAGTCAGTTTGTTTATAAAGAACAAAAAAATCAAAAGACACAGCACATTTCTATGGCAATCGATGCATTTCCTGAATTAAACCATGAACAATTAAAACAACACATCACATCATTATTATCGGACACACCAGATAAAATCATTAAAAACAGTTTGCATGGTCTAATTGAAGAGCGCTACTTACTGTTCATGCTGGAACAAGCAGGAATCGATGAAAATACCACATCACATCACTTATCAAATCAACAATTGAACGACTTAGTAAATATGTTTAAAGGGTTTGTATTTAAGGTGAACGGGACATTACCTATAGATAAGGCATTTGTCACAGGTGGTGGTGTGTCACTTAAAGAAATTCAACCTAAAACAATGATGTCTAAATTAGTTCCGGGATTATTTTTATGTGGTGAAGTATTAGATATACATGGTTATACTGGTGGTTATAATATTACAAGTGCACTCGTAACAGGACATGTCGCTGGATTATATGCCGGACATTACTCACATGCATCAATGGAATAATAGTATAAAATTTGGTTCGATTCTCTTTAGTAGATCAACTTTTTCATTCAAATAAAAATGACCTTAATATAACTGAGTCACTAAAAAGTGTCGTTATATTAAGGTCATTTCGTTAATTATGATTCTTTTTCGTTTTTAGTACGTCTTCTAGCTAACAAAGCCGCACCTGTAATCAGTGCAAATTCTTTCAATGGTAAATCCATTCCTTCAGAACCTGTATTTGGAAGTTCTTTTTCAACTTTGCGCGATTCATGTGTCTCTTCTTTTTTAATAGGCGTACAAACTTTTGGAGCTGGCTGAATTTCTTTTGGTGATACTTTCGTCGCTTCAGCTGGTAATTTAATTGCTAAAATTTCATCAACAATGAATTGCGTGTGTTGTTTGATGTCATTTAATGTCGCATCTTCATCAATCATTCTATTGCCATCTGCAACATATTGATCAATTAATACTTTTACTTTAGCTAATTGTTCTGGTGTTGCGATCGCTTTGAATTTCGCATATGTTTGTTGAGCAATGTTATCAATTCGCAGTAAGCTATTTTCTTTTTCAGTAATTACTGCTTCTATATCGCTTAATGCAACATTAAATCGTTTTAAAACTGCATCAACATCAGCATTAGTGCGTGCTGTTTTTAATTCTTCATCCATTTGTAATTTTAAAGCAGTTATAGCTTTTAATGCATCAGCCTTATTACGATTACTTACTTTTCGATAATTTTGCACTAAAGCAGTGACGCGTGCAAGATCATCATTAATCGTTTTTTCAGCATCTGGCTTTTTAATAGGATGTACATCTAAATCATGTATTGTTTGTAGATTTAATGATGCTGTTTTATCAACTTGTGCATTGCTACGATCTTGATCAATTTGTCCAATAGCAGTGTCATAAATATTTTGTAACTGTGCTAATATACTATTTCTTTCTTCTACCGTTGCTTGAATATTCGCTTCAATTGCTTGTTTTTTATCGTTGAATAATGTTGTCAATTGTTCTCGAGCAGACGCCTTTCTGTTAATAACAGGTTCGATTTCACGAATTTCGTTTTTCTCATCATGCAATAAATATGCCACATCTGCATTAGTCACTGCACTAGCAATTTGTTGTTTAGCTTTAATTAACTCTTTTTCAACTTGTGCTATTGCAATATTTTGTTCTTCATCTGTCGCTTCGTTATTTGCTTTAATTAAATTAATTTTATTTGTAGCGATATTTTGAATTTGTTGTAATGCTGTTGCTTTAACTGTTGTCGCTGGTTTAATTTTTGAAATAATATTTTGAGCATTTATACTATCTTGATTAACTTGGGCAGTCTTATCTGCATGATTGATCTGATCAATAGCCTGATTAAGTGCTTGTTCTACTAAATGTTTAGCAGCTAGTCTTTCTTCTTCAGTTGATAAATCGCTTTGATCGATTAGTGCATTTTGAGCTTCGGCTTTTACACCAACAGATTGACGCGCTGCTGGTTTAACTTGAACTTTAGGTAAAATCACTTTGATGTTGTCGTTGCCATCAGTCTCAGTTCGATCCACTTCTGCATTCGTTTTGTTTTGTGCAATGTCATTTTTAATTGTATTTACAATTTTATTTAAAGTATCAATAGCAACATCTCTTTCATCTTGAGTAGTATCCAACGTATTTCGGATTGCATCGAGTTGATTTTTATTATTTTCTTCAATGCTATCAAGCGCAGCTCGTTTACGTCTTACTTTAGGTTTTATTTGCTCTATTGCCTTGATTGTTTGATTTCTAACATCAGTAACAGCAGCATCTTGATTTGTATTTTCTATTTCTTGTTGCGCTTGTTTGAGTGTGTCGCTAATTAATTGATTCGCTTCATCTAATTCATCAACTGTTGCATGTGGTGTATCTTTTATTGATTCTACTTGATTTTCTGCACTTGCTTTTATTGCTTGTTGTGCTTCAGGCTTAATTACAATATGAGGTTGTACACCTTTTAGTGTAGCAATGCCATTTGTTTCAACACGTTTCACATCATTATTCGCTATTGCTTGATCGATGTTTTGTAATGCACGTTTTTCATTATTCGCTAATTGATTTAAAGCAACTTGTTTTTCTTCATCAGTCGCATGTTCCGCTTGCTCAATTTCGCGCTTTTTAGCTTCATATTGTTGCTTAACTGCATCTCTAGCAGCTGCTCTAACAATATGGTCAGGCGTCACTAAAGCAATGCTATCAAGCGCTTGACTTGTTGTATCATCAACTTGTTGATTTGTTCTATTATTCGTAATATCTGTCATGGCTTGATTTACAAATTCATTGATTTTATCTAGTGCTACTTGTCTTTCTTCTGCTGTTGCTTCTTTATCCTGATTAATCTTAGCACGTAATTCATTCGCTTTTTGATTGATTTTTTCACGTGCAGCTGGTTTAACTTTTGTTTCAGGTTGAATAATTTTAATCGCTGATACACCATTTGTTGCTGCTTGATTCACCTGACTATTCGTTTGAGCTTGGTCAATAGCTGCAAGTGCTTTTTCTTTTTCTTTAGCTAATGCTTGTGAAGCAACTTCTTTCTCATTATCTGTTGAATCAAGACTATTATCAATTTGCTGTTGCTTTTCTTTAACAGCTTTTTCAATATCTGCAATTGCCTTTGTTTTAATTACTACTTCAGCTTCAACATTATCTATAGCATTTACCGCTTGATTTGTAGTTGTGTCTACCTGATCATTTGTTTGGTTTTGATTAATTTGATTAATTGCTTGATCTTTAAGTTGATTGATTTGATTAACAGCAGCCTGCTTTTCTTCGTCAGTTGCATTAGGTGTTTGTTTAACCGCTTCAATACGCTTCGCCACTTCAGCAGTGATTTTATCTCGCGCTGCTTGTTTTTTTACTACATCAACTTGAACAGCATCGATATTATTCTCTGCTACTGTCGCAGCTTGGTCTACTTCTGCATTTGTGTTAGCTTGTTTAATACTTTCAATAGCTTGTTGTCTGTCTTGATTTAAAGTATTGATCGCAGCATTTTTCTCATCATTCGTTGCATCTGGTGTAGCATTGATTTCAGCTAATTTAGCATTATAATGCTGATTGATTTGTGCTAATGCTGCAGGTTTTTTAACAATATTTGGCTGAATCGCATTAATTGCTTTTGTACCTAATTGTTGCGCTTGATCTACTTCCGCATTTGTATCAGCTTGATTTATATTATTAATTGCCGTTGCTAACTCTTGATCCACTTGATTTAAAGCCACTTGCTTTTCTTCAGTTGTTGCATTTGTGTTTTGATTAATTTCTTGCTTTTTAGCAGTTGCTAAATCATTTAATACACCTGTAGCAGTTTGTTTCTTCGTTACATGCGGTTGAACTGCGCCGATTTGATTGACTGCATCGTCTCTAATACTATTGACCATCGCAGTAGTAGACGTCACACCAATATCAGTTAATGCTCTATTTTTAAGTGTATTGACACGATTTATCGCTTCTTGTTTCTCTTCTCGAGTCGCGCCAGTTGTAGCATTGATATTTGTTATCGCCTCTCGCGCTTTATCATTTACAACATTGCGAGTATCCGTTTTAACTTGTGTTGCCGGTTGAATCACTACTATATTTTGTGTGCCCTGATCTTTTGCTTGTGCAACTTCTTGATTCGTATCTGCTGCATTAATATTTTGCTTCGCTGTGGCTACAGCTTGATCAAGTAATTGTTGTGCTGCTTGTTGTTCTTCGAGCGTCGCATCATTATTATTAAATATCGTATTATGTTGCGTTTCCGCACTTTTATCGATGGCATTTTTTGCATCTGTTTTTACTTTTGTAGCTGGTGTAATTGCTTGTATTCCTTGAATCGCATTTGTCTTTACTTGTTCAACATCAGCATTGGTATTAGCGTTTAAAATGTTTGTGTTTGCTGCAGTTACAGCAGCATTCACTTTGTCAATTGCTGCTTGTCTTTCTTCTTGAGTCGCATCAGGATTAGCATTGATCTCTGCGATATGTTGTTGTGCATCATGTGATACGGCATCCCTTGCAGCTTGCTTAACAACAGTTACAGGAGCAATTGGATTAATGGCATTTAGACCATCTCCTTTGGCGTTATCAACATTAGCATTTGTTGTTGCTTGATTGATTTGTTCTAAAGCATGGTTGGTTGCTTGAGTTAATTCGTTCAATGCTGCATTTTTCTCTTCCTGAGTTGCTTCTCTATTACTATTTATTTGTTGTCTTTTCGTTGCTGTTGCTTGGTTAATTGCATCTCTTGCAGCTTTTTTATGAGTTACTTGAGGAACAACTGCTCCAATAGTATTGATGCCATTATTTTTAGCTGTTTCAACGTCAGCATTTGTAGTAGCATTCGTAACATTATCAATAGCATCTGTTTCATCCGTAGCTAATTGATTTAGTGCATCTTGAATCTCGTCTTCAGTAGCATCTGGTGTTGCATTGATAATTTCCCTTTGTTTCGTTGCTTTATCACGTATTGCTTTTTTAGCATTTGGTTTAACAACCGGTGTTGCAGTATCCCCACTTAAGGTCTGTATACCTTGATCTTTGATTCTAGTAACGCCATCATCAGTCGTTTGGTCACCAATATTACCAATTATTTCATTTTTATGTTCCTCGATAACTTGTATTGCTGCTTGTTTTTCTTCATCTGTCAATTCATCATTTTGATTAACTAAATCTTCCATTTGGTCAACTTTTTTATTAACTGCATTTTCAGCATCAACACTTCGAATTAACGTATGTTGCATTTGATTAGTTAATGAATCAATATATGCTTGAGAAACTCTTTTATTTAATGGTACATTGTTACGATTTTCATCTAAAATCGTTTGTGCGCGTCGTTTCAGACCATTAAAGATATCTAATGACGCAAATGTATAATCAGCTTGTTGAATACGTCTGTCAACTTCGGCTTGTAATGCATCTTTATTCATGATGATATCGATAGTATATGGATTTGTACTTACAGTATGACTTTCTGCAGCTGAATTAATGAAATCTTGTGTATATGTTTTATACGTTAATGTCTCGTTAAATGTTACTGTTCTTGGTGTCGGCACATTATTTACACGTAATTTATATCTTAAATCGAGTATTTTATCAGGCATAAGTCGTGCCGGAGAGTTTGCTGTACCTCCTCCAGTACTTTTAATTGTTATCACACGATTTGCTGCATCATATGTAACATTCATATCATTAACATCAACGCCTGAATTGTTACTTGGAAAATCTTTAGTCAATGAATTGTTCACATATTCAACACCTTCAGGTAATTGAACTTGATATACAAAGTCATTTGTATCTAGAGAAGCACCAGAATTACCATTATTCTTTAATGATGTTGTTACAGTAAACTCTTTATTATTTGTTGCTGTTGGATCCATTGTTCGTCTTTCAACAAAAACATGTGACCCAGAATGAAGTCCGATAGAGTCAACAAAGCTATAGTATTTGTAACCATCTTTTAGTTGATAAATGCCACGCGCATCTGTTATTGCGTCATTTTTAGGTACAAATTGAATTTTGAGATTTCTCACATTATCAGGTACTTTAAATAAACGCAAAGTTGGACCGCCTTCAACAGTCTTTTCAGCAATCGTATCATTAGTATCAGCATTTTTGATAATAACATTTGTTGCGCCTTGACCGTTTTTAGTAGTCATTGTATTAAATTCAAAGATTAATTCAGAATTCGGATTTACTGTTAATGCTTTCTCGATACCATTAAAATCGCCATGGTCATTCGTATCAGTTCCATGTATACGACCTAATGCAATTACATTTCCTTGTGCTTGATAGTTCTTATTATCTCCTGAATCAAACATGCTCGTTCTTACCATTGCATGACTAAACACCCCTACTTTGCCACCATTGATTAGTGTGAAGCCCGGCAAGTTATTAACAACGTTTACTGTTGGCACAGAACGGTTGGTACTTGGTCTAATACCATTGTCATCAAATGACAGCACTTCGTTAGGTGCATTTTGTCCTGCATTATTGGCATTAGGATCAGTTGTTGGCGTATATGGCGCTGTAATTGCAACTGGTGCACCACCGTTTCCTACCGCTGCAGCCGCTGGATCTGCTGGAGTTGCATTAGGATCTGCCGGTGCCGCACGTCTACTTCTCTTTTTCGGTCTATTAGATGCTGGTTCAGCAATTGCAACTAGCTCTGGTTTATTTGAAGAATGACGAACATCTTCTTGAATTTCCTTTAAAGTTAGATGTCCTCCTGAACCATTTTCATTTGTTTTAGTTGGTACATTTAATGCGGTATTATTCGACACTACATCATTATTATTAGCGTTTGACACTGTCTCAGTTGCTGTTGTATTGCCATCTGTATGATTATTGTTTTGTGCTGAAGGCGTACTTGATTGCACTGATGTTGGCGTAGCTTGATTTACTATACTACCATTATTATGATTAACCAATGCTTGATTCGTTGCTTGATTGGTTGTTGCAGATTGATTAGGTGTATTCTGCGCACTATTTGCTAAACCTCTATTATTAGCAACATCTTTATCTTGTGAATTTACAGGTGTTGCTTGATTAGTATCGCTTTGTACATTATTATCCGTAGTTAAGGCTTGTGCACCATTTGGGTTTGAAAGTAATAAAACTGTTCCGATTAAAGTAGAGAATATGCCTACTTTATACTTCCTAATACTATATTTATTTTTCTTTAACAAATTCATTTCATTTTCCTCCTGGTTGTCTGTTCTCTGCTGTGTTGTTAAGAATTATGCTAAAAATATACGCTCCCTCATATTATATTTATAGCTATATTATATTTATAGCTATATTATTTTGTACAATATTTTAAGTTCACTCAATTTTATCATCATCATTTTATAAAATAAAGTTTTATTTTATTACAATTTAGTTTCCGTTTTGTAATTAAAATCTTAATAAAACATAACAAGAACGCTTTAGATTGTTTTGTAACAGAAAGTAATTCATACCAAAAAACACCAAGCAACCGAAACGTTACTTGGTGTCATTACAAATGTAATATTATTTTAAATTATGTCACTACTTTAAATACTTTTTATTTCCAAACCTTCATCGCCCCATGCGTGCATGCCGCCTTCGACATTTACGGCATCAATGCCATTTGCCTCTAAATATTCTACAACTTTAGCGCTTCGAACTCCACCAGCACATACAATATAATATATTTCATTTTTATTAAATGAATTTAAATTATCCGGAATGGTATCCATTGGAATTAACTTTGCATTAGGAATATATCCCATTGCTGTTTCTTCATCAGTACGAACATCAACAATTTGAACTGGTTTAGATTCTAAAAGTTTATTTTTTAATTCATCTGTAGTAATTGACTTCATTTCAAAGTCCTCCTTAAAACATTATTTAGCTACAATATTGACTAATTTTTGAGGAACAGCGATGACTTTCATGATGTCTTTACCTTCAATACTCGCTTTAACATTGTCATTAGATAAGGCAATTTCTTGCATTTCTTCTTTTGATGTATCTTTAGCAATTTTAATTTTAGCTCTCAATTTACCATTCACTTGAACAACGATTTCTACTTCATCATCTACAAGTAGTGCTTCGTCATAAGTTGGCCAAGGTTGGTACGTAATAGACTCTTCATGTCCTAATTTTGACCATAATTCTTCACCGATATGTGGTGCAATAGGTGCTAACATTTTAACGAAGCCTTCAATGTAAGGTTTATAAACTTCATCAACTTTATAACACTCATTAATAAATACCATTAATTGACTAATAGCAGTATTAAATCCTAATGTTTCAAAGTCTTCTGTTACCTTTTTAACAGTTTGGTTATAAACTTTATCTAAAGATTTATTATTTGTAGTTACAATTTTTGAACTCAATGTCCCATCTTCATTTACCATTAAACGCCATACGCGATCTAAGAATCGACGAGACCCATCTAATCCTTTTTCACTCCATGCAATTGCAGCATCTAAAGGTCCCATAAACATTTCGTAAAGACGCAAAGTATCTGCACCATGAGACTGTACTATATCATCAGGATTGATTACATTTCCTTTAGATTTACTCATCTTCTCATTACCTTCTCCTAAAATCATACCTTGGTTAAATAATTTTTGGAAAGGTTCTTTAGTAGGTACGATAGCCAAATCATAAAGGACTTTATGCCAAAATCTTGCATATAATAAGTGAAGAACCGCATGTTCTACTCCACCGATATATAAATCAACAGGTAACCAATGTTTTAATTTTTCAGGATCTGCTAACATATTTTCATTTTTAGGATCGATGTAACGTAAATAATACCAACAACTACCTGCCCATTGTGGCATTGTATTTGTTTCACGACGTCCTTTCATACCTGTTTTTTCATCTACAACATTTACAAATGAATCAATATTAGCTAGTGGAGACTCACCAGTCCCTGATGGCTTGATTTCATCTGTTTCAGGTAACAACAATGGTAGCTCTTCTTCAGGAACAGTTGTCATTGTTCCATCTTCCCAATGAATGACAGGAATTGGTTCGCCCCAATAACGCTGACGACTGAATAACCAATCTCTTAATTTGTAATTAACTTTCTTTTCGCCAGCACCTTTTTGCTCTAATAATTGAATAGCTTTAGTAATTGCCGCTTCATTTTCTAAACCATCAAGTTCACCAGAATTAATATGTTTACCTTCACCAGTGTATGCTGCTTCTTCAACATTTCCACCTTCGATGACTTCAATGATTGGCAAATCAAACTTTTTAGCAAATTCATAATCTCTGTCATCATGCGCTGGTACTGCCATAATTGCTCCAGTACCATATGTTGATAATACATAATCAGCAATCCAAATTTGTACTTTTTCACCAGATAAAGGATTAGTTGCATATGCACCAGTAAATACACCTGATTTATCTTTTGCTAAATCTGTACGTTCTAAATCTGACTTTTTAGAAGCTTCTGTTTGATAAGCTTTTACTTTTTCTTTATATTCATCTGTTGTAATTGAATTAACTAATGCATGTTCAGGACTTAAGACTAAGAATGATGCACCATAGATTGTATCTGGTCTAGTCGTAAATACTTCTACTTTTCCTTCCGTATTATCTACATCAAATGAAACTTTGGCCCCTTCAGAACGTCCAATCCAATTGCGCTGCATATCTTTTAAAGACTCAGGCCAATCTAAATCATCTAAATCTGCTAATAATTGATCTGCATATTCTGTGATTTTAAGTACCCATTGTTTCATCGGCTTACGATAAACTGGATGTCCACCACGTTCAGAGACACCATCAATCACTTCTTCGTTAGATAAAACAGTGCCTAATGCTGGACACCAGTTAACTGCAACTTCATCAACGTATGCTAAACCTTTGTTATATAACTGTATGAAAATCCACTGTGTCCATTTATAGTATTCTGGATCTGTTGTATTAACTTCACGATCCCAATCATAACTGAACCCTAATTCTTTAATTTGTCGTTTAAAAGTTTGGATATTTTTCTTTGTAAATTCACGTGGGTCGTTGCCAGTGTCTAAAGCATATTGCTCTGCTGGTAATCCGAATGCATCCCACCCCATCGGATGTAATACATTATATCCTTGCATTCTTTTATATCTTGAAATGATATCTGTTGCTGTATAGCCCTCAGGATGTCCAACATGTAAACCAGCACCTGATGGATATGGAAACATGTCTAAAGCATAAAATTTCTTTTGACCTAAGTTATCATTTGTTTTAAATGTTTTATTTTCGTCCCAATAGTCTTGCCATTTCTTTTCAATTTGATTGTGGTTGTAATTCAACACATTTCCTCCTATTCAATAAAAAAGACACCTCTAACTATTCTATTTACATAGGGACGACATTTGCCGCGTTACCACCCTATTTCACAAAAATTGTGCACTCATTTTAATAGTAAGAGATGTCATTCATTCAATTTAAAATTAATACGATTTACATTTAGTCCTTAACACTAGCTCTCAGCATCACTAGCTTTCTGTAGAAAAGCTCCAAACGAAATTAAATTATACAAATTAATATTATGTTATAACGACATTTATTTCAAGTCTATAACGTTAATTCTATTTACTCATTATGCATCTATTTTTTTAGGTTGCGTATTATTCTCCTTGAAAACCATTAATAATATTAATGCAAATACAAGTAGTAGCATCATACCGATAAACATCATGCGCATATTAAACGCATCAACTAATACACCACCAAGAAATGGACCAAATGCTTTTCCTACTGTAGCAGCTGAATTCACAAAACCTTGGTACTGTCCTTGCTTACCATCTGGCGCTAACTGATTGGCTATAGTTGGAACTGCTGGCCATACAAACATTTCTCCAAAAGTTAAAATAATCATACCGACAACAAATATTGTAAAGTTTTCGGCAAAACTCGTGACAAAGAACGACAACATAAAAATGATGATGCCGACAAACATTTGCTTCTTTAAGTTTCCTTTTAACAGATAGAGAATCGGTTTAATTAATGGTTGTGCTACTAAAATCATTATTCCGTTAATTGTCCATAAAACACTATATTGTGCCATTGAAATATTAATAGATTGTGTAAATGAAGCGATTGTAGACTCCCATTGAATATATGCAACCCAACAAATTGCAAACATTGCACAAATTAGTACTAATGAAATAAATCTTGCTTTATTCTTTTTACCAGTAATATCTAAATGAGTTGGATATTTAACTTTCGCATTAATTTCAATATTAAATTGCGTTACCGCGACAAGCGCAAACACAACATACATAATAAGATTGGCTAAAAAGATATAGTTAAAGCTAAATTCTGCGACAAAGCCGCCCATTGCAGCACCGACAGCCACACCAATATTTTGCGCTAAGTATATCGCATTAAACGTTTGTCTTCCGCCATTTGGCCACACTGCTCCAGCCATAGCGTATATCGCAGGAATAATCATTCCGCCACCAAACCCTAACATTACAAGCCATACAGCATACCAAGGCCACCCGTGAAAGAAATTAAGTAGCGTTGTACTACAAAGACAAGTGAAAGTTCCAATTAAAATCGTCTTGTATCCACCTAATTTATCAAATAGTGAACCACCTAATAAGTTTCCAATAACCATGCCAAATGAATTTATCATTAGCACTAAACCAGCAACAGTTAAACTTTTTCCAAGTTCTTGTTTCATATAAATTGTATTTAAAGGCCACAAAAAACTGGAACCAGTAATATTTAACGCCATGCCAATTACTAGCCACCAGACTGATTTAGGTATATTCATATTTCATAGTTCCTCTCTCTTTTTTGTCAAACTATAATAAACACTATAACATTAAAATATGTTAAAATCTGTACTTAGAACTCTTTTTTTATAGAAAGGAAAATGACATATGGGCAATCATTTCCAATACGCTTTTGAAAACAAACGTTATCACACATGGAATTACCATTTAAAAAATAAATTTGGACAAAAAATATTTAAAGTTGCATTGGATGGCGGGTTTGACTGTCCTAACCGCGATGGCACTGTAGCACATGGTGGATGTACATTTTGTTCTGCTGCAGGTAGCGGAGACTTTGCAGGTAATCGTGCAGATTCAATCGCAGTACAATTTAAAGAAATTAAAGAAAAGATGCATGAGAAATGGCACGAAGGAAAATATATTGCTTATTTTCAGGCATTTACAAATACACATGCACCGGTTGAAGTATTAAAAGAAAAATTCGAACCTGTACTTAAAGAACCGGGTGTTGTGGGATTATCTATTGGTACGCGTCCTGACTGTCTACCAGACGATGTTGTCGAATATTTAGCAGATTTGAATCAACGAACATACTTATGGGTTGAATTAGGACTACAAACAATCCATCAGTCAACATCTGATTTAATCAATCGTGCCCATGATATGAAAACTTATTATGATGGTGTGGCAAAATTACGTAAGCATAATATCAATGTATGTACACACATCATTAATGGCTTACCTGGCGAAGACTATGACATGATGATGGCTACTGCCAAAGAAGTTGCACAAATGGATGTACAAGGTATTAAAATTCATTTACTTCATTTGTTAAAAGGTACACCGATGGTAAAACAATACGATAAAGGTTTATTAACTTTTATGACTCAAGAAGAGTACACAAACCTAGTTGTGGACCAATTAGAAGTGATTCCCCCTGAAATGATCGTTCACCGAATTACCGGTGATGGTCCAATAGATATCATGGTAGGTCCAATGTGGAGTGTTAATAAATGGGAAGTATTAAATGGCATCGATGCTGAATTAGCACGTAGAAATTCTTATCAAGGCTTGCGTTACAAGTCTAAGGTGAAGCAATGAAATTAGAACGTATACTCCCTTTTTCAAAAACACTTATTAAACAACATATAACACCAGAAAGTATTGTTGTAGACGCAACTTGCGGTAACGGCAATGACACTTTATTTTTAGCCGAACAAGTACCAGAAGGACATGTTTATGGTTTCGACATTCAAGATTTAGCTTTGGAAAATACACGTGATAAAGTTAAGGATTTCAATCATGTTTCTTTAATAAAAGATGGACATGAAAATATTGAACATCATATAAATGATGCACATAAAGGTCATATTGATGCAGCCATCTTTAACCTAGGTTATTTGCCTAAAGGTGATAAATCTATCGTGACAAAGCCTGACACGACAATCCAAGCTATTAATTCATTGCTATCATTAATGTCAATTGAAGGTATTATTGTACTTGTTATATATCATGGTCATAGCGAAGGACAAATTGAGAAGCATGCATTGCTTGATTACTTGAGTACTTTGGATCAAAAGCATGCGCAAGTTTTGCAATATCAATTTTTAAACCAACGTAATCATGCTCCATTCATTTGTGCCATAGAAAAAATTTCTTAAGCATTTGCTGCGCTATACTATTTATAATTTAGGATTGAGTAGTCAACATTTGAAAAATTAATGCCAACAACAAAAAGAGGTTTTCAACTTAATGAAAACCTCTTTTTATGCTATTAAACTTACACAGCAATAATTGCGTTTAAACTATTTTGCATTGCTGTTGCTCTACTTGCAATCGCATCACTGATGAAATTCAACAACTCTACTTTCTCTTGTTGTAACTTTTCATTGAAATGAATAATAACTGTTCTTTCATCGTCAACAGGACGCTCTTTGTAAATCCATTCTAATTCAACTAAATTATTATACGTTCTCGTACGCTTATACGGTTTAACTTCAACAAATCTGTCCATTTCTTTAAGCGTCATAGAACCTTTTTGCCATAAAGTTAGTAAAATTAAAATTTCTTCTCTAGACATTTTGTATTCGCTTTCAATCTCGCTGAAAATTGAGTTAATGTCACCCAAAAGTGTTTCTAATTGCAAAATTCCAAATACAGTGTCGTTATTTACTTTTTTCATGCTAAACATCTCCCAATTAATAATCACATATTTAGCTACTATACAAGTATTAACAAACATCCCAACAATCCCAAAACTTGTATGTGCTAACTTATGCATAAAACTACAAGTGTAAATAAACTTGCTTTCTATTCAATTGTCAAAGTTGAATAAAATTAAATAAGTATAAAAACCAATAATCAATAGAGTTAATATTTAGAAATAAGATAATAGTACATAAAACAAATCACTCTATTACATATTAATTTTATAATTTATATACAAAGAAAATATATCAATATTACCATTAAATTGCAACAATTCTACATATATTTCTTCAAAAAAGATACGCATTGAATTTTTATTACATATAACTCTCATGAAAATTGATTAAACTAAATTAATTAGTTAGCCTTAAATTTAACAAATTAAATCAAACCGAATGAGGCTAAATTGGTTATTTTTCAAGATATGATTTGTATAAATCAAAACATTTCTTACAAATCAAATGTGTATAAAATGTGATATACATTTTCAACCTTAAAAAAGTTCTAAAAAAAGATGAGCATCTACTGTCTCATCTTTCAGTTCTTTTTTACGGGTCTGTTTTCTAATTTGAGCACAATCTTCGATTTCTTTATCTAAATGACTACCAATTAAATCTATTTCTTCTATTGTTAAATCGCTATCTCCATCTTCTTTTATCTCTGGTATTATTTTTTCTTCAACTAAGTCACGATATAGTGTTTTTGAATTCTCGTTCAATTTCGATTCGTGATTTTGAATACTTTCTTCCGCACCAATGTATATCTATTGGCACTAGCTTCTACTTTTGTACCATCAATAAAAATTGAATTATCATCAATAAGATTTTGCTTTAAACATTGACTATAGAACTGAATAAATAAAGATTCAATTAACGCATCAGTATTAGGATTCACTCTAAAACGATTAATAGTTTTATAAGAAAGTGTTTGATCTTGGGCTAACCACATCATTCGAATACTGTCATGAAGTAATTTCTCTATTCTACGACCAGAAAATACAGATTGAGTATATGCATATAAGATGATTTTTAACATCATTTTTGGATGATAGGATGTTGCACCACGATGATGTCTGAATTCATCGAATTCGCTATCAGGTATCGTTTCAACAATTTCATTAACATATCGCGAAATATCATTTTGAGGAATTCTAACGAAGTTTCTATTGGTAGTGTAAGTTGGGGTCATGTTATAATTTTTATACATAAGGCACCTCTTTAATTTAGTTTAGTAGTATTTATTAAATTATACGAAGGGACCCAACACAGAAAATTCATTTTATTGAATTTTACATTTATGTGCAAGTTGGGAAAAATGTCTTATTTTTTCAAAGTATTTAAAAGTAAAATTACATGTTAATACGTAGTATTAATGGCGAGACTCCTGAGGGAGCAGTGCCAGTCGAAGACCGAGGCTGAGACGGCACCCTAGGAAAGCGAAGCCATTCAATACGAAGTATTGTATAAATAGAGAACAGCAGTAAGATATTTTCTAATTGAAAATTATCTTACTGCTGTTTTTTAGGGATTTATGTCCCAACCTTTTTAGAATATTAAATTTCTACAATTTCGTCATCTTCAACAATAAAGCCCATTGTATTGACGCTGTTATTTAAGAAAGTCAGAATATAACGCATTACTTCATCACGTTCTGGCTCATTGTGAACCTCGTGGTAAAAACCTTGCCAAGCTTTAAAATATAATTCAGGTGTTTGATATTTTTCTTTAAACTCATCAATTGCCCTAGTATCAACAATTAAATCCTTCGTTCCATACATTAATAGCGTTGGCATTGGTTGAATGTCATGAATATGAGCCATCGTATCTTTCATCGTCTCATTAATTGTATTATACCAATGATACGTTGCTTTTTTTAACATTAAACCATCGTTAACTGTTTCTTCAACAATTTCTAAATTACGTGTTAAATCTTTTGGTTCTACACCAACATTAAAACGTGTGTCTTTTGAAATTTTACCTATATTTGAAACAAGTTTATCTTTACGATTTTTTCCATTCTTTTGAAGTTCTAGCATAGGAGAAATTAACATCATCCCCTCGATTGGCAATTCTACTTTTTCAAGTAAATTTAATAAAATCAAACCGCCAAGTCCTACCCCTAATACATAAGTAGGAATTTTATATTCATTAGCTATCTTTAACCAGTCTAGCAAACTTTCGTGATACGTTTGAAAGTTTTCAATTTGTCCTTTATTAGCTCTTGAAGTTTGACCTTGACCAGGCAAATCTCCCATAATCACATGATAGCCATTTCTTCTTAACATCGTAATAACATATGCATATCTTCCCGTATGTTCTAATATATTATGAGCAATAACAACGACGCCTTTCGCATCATTTTCAGCTTCCCACTTCCACATTATTATACTGCCCCTTTTTCATTAATCTTCAATAACATAATTATAGCAAATTCACTATGTAGATTTCTATTTATAGTATTATTGTTGTCCATATTATTATATATAAATGAAATCAACATCAATAATAGTGTAATTATACATAATTATTTTTGATTGTTTTTGATGAAAACGCTTTCTCGAATATTTTTTTCATGCTAAACTTATTGTAAACACAAGGGTTTGGAGGAGTAGCAATGGCACTATTAAAGAATTTTTTTATCGGATTATCTAATAATAGTTTTTTAAACAACGCAGCAAAAAAAGTGGGCCCACGTTTGGGCGCCAATAAAGTCGTTGCCGGAAATACAATTCCAGAGTTAATTAATACAATCGAATACTTAAATGACAAGAATATCGCTGTTACGGTAGACAATTTAGGGGAATTTGTCGGTACAGTTGAAGAAAGTAATCATGCTAAAGAACAAATTTTAACAATTATGGACGCGCTTCATCAACATGGCGTAAAGGCACATATGTCTGTTAAATTGAGTCAGTTAGGTGCAGAATTCGACTTAGAATTAGCTTACCAAAATTTAAGAGAGATTTTACTTAAAGCAAATACTTACAACAATATGCATATAAATATTGATACTGAAAAATATGCTAGCCTGCAACAAATTGTTCAAGTTTTAGATCGCTTAAAAGGCGAATTTAGAAATGTTGGTACTGTAATTCAAGCATATTTATACGATAGCCACGAATTAGTTGATAAGTACCAAGATTTACGATTACGTTTGGTTAAAGGTGCATATAAAGAAAACGAATCAATTGCATTTCAATCTAAGGAAGACGTAGATGCAAATTACATCAAAATAATTGAACAACGTTTGTTAAACGCACGCAATTTCACTTCAATTGCAACACATGACCATCGCATCATTAATCATGTAAAACAATTTATGAAAGAAAATCACATTGAAAAAGATCGTATGGAATTCCAAATGCTCTATGGTTTTAGATCAGAGTTAGCAGAAGAAATCGCAAATGAAGGCTATAATTTCACTATTTATGTACCTTATGGCGATGATTGGTTTGCGTATTTTATGAGAAGATTAGCAGAACGCCCACAAAACCTATCTCTTGCTGTAAAAGAATTTGTGAAACCTGCTGGCTTAAAACGTGTTGGCATAATTGCAGCTTTAGGAGCTACAGTTATGTTAGGTTTAAGTACAATTAAAAAATTATGCCGTAAATAGAGCAAGACATAAACAATAATTTAGGAGTCTGGAACAATAATCAATGTTCTAGGCTCCTAAATGTTATATTGGCAGTTCTGAAACATTTATAAATCTTTGATTATGAACTCACAACAGTGCTCTATGCTTTTATAGATTTTAATAAATTAGCCATTTCAATTGCACTTACTGCTGCTTCAGCACCTTTATTGCCAGCTTTCGTACCTGCTCTTTCCACAGCTTGTTCAATACTTTCAGTCGTTAAAATACCAAATATGACTGGTACATTAGTTTGATCATTCACTTTAGAAACACCTTTCGCGACTTCATTACAAACATAATCATAATGAGACGTAGCACCGCGAATTACGCATCCTAATGTAATTACTGCATCATAATTTCCTGATGAGGCTAATTTTTTAGCTACTAAAGGAATTTCAAACGCACCTGGCACAAATGCTACATCAATATTGTCTTCATTAACATCATGTCGAATCAAAGTATCTTTTGCACCTTCAAGTAATCTTCCAGTGATAAAATCATTAAATCGACTAACTACGATTGCAACTTTCAAATCTTTTCCAATTAATTTACCTTCAAAATTCATGTTAAAATCCTCCTATATTAAATGACCCATTTTTATTTTTTTCGTTTCCATATAATCATGATTATGTACCGTTTCTGGTACGATAACTTCAATTCTTTCTGCAATATCAATGCCATATTGTTTTAATCCCTCAAATTTACTTGGATTATTACTTAATAAATTGATATGTTCGATGTTAAAATATTTTAAAATCTGTGCAGCAATATGATAATCTCGCAAATCTTCATCAAAACCTAATGCTAAATTTGCAGTTACTGTATCATATCCTTGCTCAATTAATTCATATGCGCGTAATTTGTTTAACAATCCTATGCCACGACCTTCTTGAGGTAGATAAATAATCATGCCACCATGTTCATTGATATACTTCATAGACGATTCAAGTTGAGCACCACAATCACAACGTTGACTATGGAAAATATCGCCTGTAAGGCACGCAGAATGTAAGCGTACATTTTCATGTTGTCGAATTGCACCTTTTGTCAGTACAACTATCTCTTCATCTGTGTATGTCGCTTTAAAACCATACATATCAAATGTTCCGAAATCTGTAGGCATTTTCACTTTTGCCTTAAATTCAATTTCTGGTTCTAATTTTTTACGATATTCAATTAAATCATCAATCGTAATCATCTTTAATTGATGTTTTTCTTTAAACTTTTGTAAATCTTGTCCTTTCGCCATCGTGCCGTCATCATTCATAATCTCACAAATGACACCAGCGGGCTTGGCACCAGTAAGTTTAGCTAAATCAACAGCCGCTTCTGTGTGTCCATTTCTAGCTAATACGCCTTTATCTTGTGCTACTAATGGAAATAAATGACCAGGACGATTAAAATCTTTAGCTTCACTACTAGGATCAATGAGCTTTTTGGCAGTCAATGTACGTTCATAAGCACTAATTCCTGTTGTTGTATCTACATGATCAATACTCACTGTAAATTGCGTACCAAAGATGTCGGAGTTATCATCAACCATTTGTACCAAATCCAAACGTTGTGCAATATCTTTAGACACTGGTGCGCATATTAATCCCCTTGCTTCTTTCGCCATAAAATTAATGGTATTATCGTTCATCCATTCAGTAACCGCTACTAAATCACCTTCATTTTCACGATTCTCATCATCTACTACAATAATTGGTTCTCCATTTTTTAAAGCCATTAAAGCACTGTCAATATTATCGAATTGCATGCTACCCCTCCTAAAAACCAAATGCTCTTAATTTATCTACAGATAATTGGTCTTTATCTTTATTTAAAATATTTTCAACATATTTAAACAAAACGTCTGTTTCTAAATGTACTTTATCTCCTAATTTTTTGGATGATAAAATCGTTGAACGCCTCGTTTCTGGAATAAGATGAATGTCAAAACTGTTATCATGCTTATCAAATACCGTTAGACTAACACCATCCACAGTAATAGACCCTTGCTTAACTAACTGATTATTAATATGTTGGCTACATTGAATCGTAATAATTTTTGCATTGGCTGTTTCATTTATTTTTGAAACTGTTCCTAGTTCATCTACATGACCGAGGACAAAATGTCCACCAAACCTACCGTTACCACTCATGGCACGCTCTAAATTTACTTCTGATTGTCGCTTAACATCTGCTAAATAGGTTTTATTTTCAGTGCCTTTAATTACTTGAACAGTAAAAGATGTCTGATTAAAATCAATCACTGTTAAACATGCACCATTAACACTGATGGAATCACCAATATGCATATCTGCCGTAATCTTATGTGCTTCAATTTCAATCGTCCTGACTGATTGACGAATTTGAACACTTTTAACGACACCTATTTCTTCAACGATGCCAGTAAACATGCATCATCACTTCTTTCGTAAAGTTAATTTAACATTTTGATTTAATAACTCGGAATGAACAATTTCAAATTGGTTCGCATCTGGTATCTCAATCACATCATTTGTTTGATAAAATTGATAATTTCCAGATCCGCCAATTAATTTCGGGGCATAATAGAGAATAAATTCATCTATATAATTAGATTGGAGAAATTCTGAAGTAGTGGTTGGACCTGCCTCGACTAGCAAAGTTCCAACTCCTCTTTTATATAAATTGTGAAGAATTGTTGTTAAATCGCAAGACTTCAAGTAAATAATTTCAATATGTGTTTGATTGGTTGTTAAATTTGGATTTTCAGTATATATCCAAATTGGTGTTGATTCATCTTGATAAATTTGCTGATTAAAATGAATATTCCCAGACTTAGACAATATTACTTTTATAGGGTTTTTTCCATCTTGAATACGTGTAGTATATTGTGGATCATCTAATTCAACTGTACGTCTTCCAGTTAACACTGCGTCGTGTCGATGTCTTAACTTATAGACATCTTGTTTAACCTCTTTGTTAGTAATCCATTGACTTTGTCCATTATCATTCGCTTGTTTACCATCTAAACTTGCAGATACTTTCACTGTAATTTGTGGCAGTTGCTTTGCTTTTGCTTTAAAAAAGTCTTGGTATAATTGTGATGCCCGTTCATCATCAACGCATTCAACCTCAATACCGTGAGCCCGTAACGTCTCATCACCATGTGTGTCTAACGAATTGTCTTTTGTTGCGTATACTACTTTTGCTATCTTACAATCAATTATTTTGTTAACACAGGGTGGTGTTGAACCAAAATGACTACATGGCTCTAACGTAATATAAATCGTCGCACCTTCAGCATTTTGTTGTGCCATATCAAGTGCTTGAACCTCCGCATGCTTGTCACCTTTTCTCAAGTGTGCACCAATACCAACAATCCTACCTTCTTTAACTACAACAGCGCCAACGGGTGGATTAACACCTGTTTGACCTTGTACCATATTTGCAAGTTGAATCGCATAATCCATAAATTGACTCAAATGATCACCTCTATAAACAAAAATCCTCACATCATGAATTAAGATGCAAGGAGAAAAATTTATCGTTAAATAAGCCTATTTGTACACATTTTTACAAATACGCTACATTATCTTTGTCGATAATTAACATTCTTTCTCCCATCCAGACTTTAACTGTCGGCTCTAGAATCTCACTAGATCAGCCACTAATATGAAACATATTAGCAGGTCGCAGGCTTTATTTACTGCCGGTTGGGAATTTCACCCTGCCCCGAAAGAATTATATATGAAATTGTTATAGATTATTTGAGTACGTAGTATGTCAACTACATTTAAAATGATACTATATGTTTTCTGAAAAAACAATTAATGACGGTTTTAATTTAATATAATCTGAGTACTATAGGCATCTCATTGATATGATTCTTACTAACAGACATTAAAATCAAACCTTCAATTCGTCTCTATAGAGCGTTCTCTTTATTATCTTCTAGTTACAAATTATTGATTGTCACTGCGCTGTTGTTGCTCATTCGATTCTAAAGCATCATATAATTGAGATACTGTATGCGCAACTTGTTCTACAATCATTTTCACACCGTTTCGTAGTTTATTAACACCGTTTGTCATTTGACCTATCGCAATCATATTTGTTAATGTTCCAAACCTTGGACTAATAACTTGATTGGTTTCCGGAATGATTTGTATGCCTCCCATTGGGTGTGCTTGTACAATTTGTCTATTTTCAAGATTTCTAATTAATTGATCATCTTGATCCAATTCATTTAAATGACTTTTTGCACCTGTCGCGTTAATGACAACATTATATATGTCTACTGATTCTTGGTTTTTGTATGAAAAATAATACAACTTGCCATCATGTTTCACATCTTCTAAATCTTTTTTCAAAATTAAAGACTTATTTTCTATTAATTCAATAATTAGTTCAGCAGTTCTTGGAGGCATTGGATTTGAATTTAATTGAATCATCTTTGAGTATTTTTGATTAAATTGATGTTGGTCTTCAATACTTAAGCTATTCCATATCCAATTTAAATTCTCTTTCAAATGTTCAATCATACTTTGGAAAATGCCCATTTCTGTTGGACGCGCTAAATCATACTTCAAATCTGCAATATGATTTCCTGTACGTCTATGTACTAATTTTTTAAAATCAATGTCATATTCAGCACATTCTTTTAAAAATAAAGAAACTAAAGTATCAAGCGGTGCATTGCCGAAATGATGTTTTTTAATGTCATTTAATTTGTCTTTAGTTAAGTACTTGAATGTCACGTCTATCATTGTACCTCTTACACTTGGTAAATGAGCAGAACGACTCGTCATAGTAATTGGTAATTTTGGATGATGAGCAGCAACATAACGGACAACATCTAAACTGGCAAGGCCTGTACCAATAATCGCAATATCGTCCAGTTCATTTACTTCGTCTAACGTATTATATGTTGGATAAGGCGTAGCGATATATCCTTTTTTACCCTTTAAGTTATATGGATCATGGTAGGCAAATGTACCACATGTTAAAAATACATAATCGTACGCTTGCCATGATTGTCCTGAATTTGTAGTACATATGTAATAAGTTAAATTCGTTTCATCGATATTAGAATTTGTATAAATCTCTTGAACTTTATTATAATTAGTTGATATATTTGGATATTTTTTCGTGAACATAGATAAATAAGATTTCATATAATGTCCGAATACAAATCTCGGTAAATATGCAGGTTCATCAAAATTAAAATCAGTTTGTTGTTTATACCACTTCCAAAATTCAGTCTCATCATCTAAATTTAAACTCATCTTTTTCGAAGGCATATTAATTAGCAGCTCAGAACTATCATTTTGAAATGGTACGCCCTGTCCCATATTTACTTTATCATCGTATAAATCTATATCTAATTGATTAAACTTCGGGTGCTTAACTAACTCTCTCAATACACTTACACCAGCAGTTCCCATGCCTATTATTGCTACACGCATATATCATCCATCCTTTTGTAATTCAAAATATTATATTTAAACTATTACCTATAATTATAGCAATTTGGTATTTCCAATAAAATTTATTAAGGTAAGCTATTATTTCACTTTCACAACCATTAAACCATTTAAAACTTTTCATTTAATATCAACCTTAGTGTTTGTGTTAAAATATTTTTAACGAGGTGAATTAAATTGAAATTTATAGCAAAGATATTAATCTCATTAGTAATTCTATTTATGATTTTTAGTCGTAAAAACAAAGCTTCTTAATCAATACCCTTGATTACAAAATAAATTCAACTAAGGTGATTGGCCATACACTCAAGATATGGCTAATCACCTTTTTCAATGCAGAACAAAGAGTATATTTTGCAAAATCAATATCTATAATTTATCTTTAATACCCTTTTAATACTAAAACCAAATTTAAATTACATAGTCATATCGTGTAATATACCAAAGGAACATAGACATTCATCTATATAGATGATAATCTATTTAACGTCTAGGAGGTATGTTATGACGTATAAAGAACTAGCAACATTTTTAAAAGTTTTATCAGATTCAAGCAGATTAGAAATACTAGATTTACTTTCTTGTGGAGAGTTATGCGCTTGTGATTTGTTAGCACATTTTCAATTCTCTCAACCTACACTTAGCTATCATATGAAAGCATTAGTAAAAACCAACTTAGTTACGACACGAAAAATCGGAAATAAACATTTATACCAGCTCAATCATAATATTTTTGAGTCCGTAATTAATAACTTGTCTAAGGTTCATACCTCTAACCAACGATGTATTTGTCATAACCTTAAGACTGGTGAATGCTAATGATGACAACTTTAGCGACACTCATTTTTCTAGTAACTTTATTATTTGTATTATGGCAACCTAAAGGCCTAGATATTGGCATTACCGCACTAACTGGTGCCTTTATTGCTGTTATTACTGGTGTTGTAAGTTTTTCCGATGTTTTCGAAGTAACAGGTATTGTTTGGAATGCTACTTTGACTTTTGTCTCAGTCATTCTTATTTCATTAATATTAGATAAAGTTGGATTATTCGAATGGTCAGCTATTCACATGCTTCATGCTTCAAAAGGCAATGGTTTAAAAATGTTCGTTTATATCATATTATTGGGTGCCATTGTTGCTGCATTTTTCGCAAATGATGGCGCAGCGTTAATCTTAACGCCTATTGTATTAGCGATGGTTAAAAATATAGGTTTTAGTAAGCGGGCCATATTCCCTTTTATTATTGCGAGTGGTTTTATAGCTGACACAACTTCTTTACCTTTAATCGTGAGCAATCTAGTGAATATTATATCTGCTGATTATTTTCATGTAGGATTCGTTCGATATTTTAGTAGAATGATTATACCTAATTTATTCTCGCTTTTAGCAAGTATTATAGTATTGTGGTTATATTTTAGAAAAGCGATACCTAAAACGTTTGATGATAATAATATAAAGCATCCTAAAGATGCCATTAATGATTTAAAGCTATTTAAAATTTCATGGATTGTTCTAGTTATATTACTTTTCGGCTATCTAATCAGTAAATTTACTAAAATTCCGGTATCAATTTTCACTGGAATCATTGCTTTTATTTTTCTAATGTTGGCTCGTAAATCAAATGCTGTAAATATTAAGCAAGTCATTAAGGGCGCACCTTGGAATATAGTATTATTTTCAATTGGTATGTATATCGTCGTATTCGGCTTAAGAAATGCTGGCATTACTTTAATATTGGCTAAAATATTAGAATATATTTCCAATTACGGTCTATTTAGCACTATTTTGGGAATGGGCTTCATTTCAGCGTTTTTATCATCAATAATGAATAATATGCCTACAGTTTTAATAGATGCGATTGCTATTGGTCAATCAAATGTCCATGGCATGTTAAAAGAAGGCCTAATTTATGCGAATGTTATCGGTTCTGATTTAGGTCCAAAAATTACACCGATAGGCTCTTTAGCTACATTACTGTGGTTACACGTCTTAACACAAAAAGATGTTAAGATTTCTTGGGGCACATACTTTAAAACTGGTATCATCATTACAATTCCAGTACTATTTATAACCCTCATAGGGTTGTATCTAACACTTATCATATTTTAATTAATTAGGAGATTGTTATGACTAAAAAAACAATTTATTTTATATGTACAGGCAACTCATGTCGAAGTCAAATGGCTGAAGGTTGGGCTAAACAAATCTTAGCGGATGATTGGAATGTATATTCTGCTGGTATCGAAACACACGGTGTTAATCCCAAAGCGATAGAAGCTATGAAAGAAGTAGGCATTGATATATCAAATCATACATCAGATTTAATCGATAATAATATTATTAAAAATTCAAATTTAGTTGTTACATTATGTAGTGATGCAGACGTAAATTGCCCTTCTTTACCAACAAATGTTAAGAAAGAACATTGGGGATTTGATGATCCTGCAGGCAAGCCTTGGTCAGAGTTCCAACGTGTAAGAGATGAAATTAAAATCGCAATTGAAAATTTCAAATCACGATGAGAGTGGGACAGAAATGATAAAAAAACACTAATGATTTATTATGTAGTGGTTCTTTATCATTAGCTATAACTAATGTGTACTTAAAAATAGGAATACATGAGTAAAACTCATGCATAAGAAATACTAATTTCTAAAGAAAAAGTAATTCTTTATCGATGTCCTGCCCCACTTGCATTGGTGGGATTATCAATCAATGTGTTTTCTCTAATGCAAAAAGACGCTTTCTATCAAAACAAGATAGAAAGCGTCTTTTTAGTATGTCCGAGTCATAAAAACAACTCGTAGCTTATCAAATTACTTATTCAAATGTTTACTGTCATCTTTATACACAAAGTATTTGAAGTATTTTCCTTCAGTCTTCATGTTCTTATAAAAGTCAGCGATAATTGTTGCATTACTTTCTGCCCACTTAATATCTGTAGCATATTGATGTTCTCCTGGATTTTTTGGATTCCATCTCATACTATACAATGTATTTTGATCTGTGCTTGATAAGAAGTGCTTATGAATGAAATCAGCACCGCCTGAAATAGCTTTTTCAGGTGTATCCCAACCATGCTTTTTAGCATATTCTGCACCTGTTTTAATTGGGTCTTTATCAAGGGCTCCTACTCCATAGAAATTGTAGTACTTTTTGCCATCAATTTCGACTCCATTAGCTAATTCACTTTTAACTGCGCCAGTTTCTAATAATGCATGTGAAATTAAATAAACTTCGTTAACGTGCTTATCTTTAGCAGCTTTTAAGAAATCATCCGTATGTTTCAATAACGTTGGTCTATCTACTAACATACGTTTAATTCTATTTTTATCAATCCCTTGATACTTTGATAAATCTAAAAATTGATATTTTTGCTTTTCATTATCGATAAAAGTACCGCTATCCATTGCACTTTTAATTTCAGTTGCAGATGCATCTCTCCATGCATCATTCTTTTTATTTGATACCTGTTGACTCGTATAATTATTTATTTGTTTCTTTGCTGCATCGTTTAATGTAACATTTAACTTTTCAATCTTAATGTCGGATTTAACATGTTTGAAAAATATCTGATCGGATATCATTGAGAAAAATAAAAATGAGACAACAGCAAATATGACAACAAGTCCTATTATTCCAAAAATAGAACCTTTCTTGTGTTTATTCATATCCACACCTCTTAGGTCATTGTTGTTATACATTCAGTTTGACTACGATAATAAAGTTTAACATTATTAAAACCGTTTAACAATTTTATCTATGCATTGTTACATATTCATAAATAAACAGTAATGTAAATGAAACGTTTTAAACCATTTATCAACATTACTTTACGTTGATCTACGAATCATAAATGTTTTATCTTTTTGTATAACCTTTGAAAACCTTTATATCAATAATCTTATTATTCACGTATTAAAAAACAAAAAATTCTTTTGTTCGTTTACTTAGTTTCTTTTTTATAATCCATCATAATAAAACTTGCTGCATTTGATCTATTTTTATAATAGTACTGATTTAAATCAATCGTGCCTTCAATTTGACCATCACGATACATCATTTCATTAGTGAAGTTATTTATCATCACGAAATCAGCGCGATCTCTTATAACATCTAAATCGTCGTTTCGTGCAAAAAAATGTTCTAAATTTAAATGTGCGTAATCCATTGTTACCTCCCGATTACAAATTTTGTTCTATCTACTATTTAGCAAAGTAATAATACATCATATCACATTAAATTAATTACTTATGTCTTATATTTAACACTTAATTTAGCGATTACGCAAATGAATGATTTTTCTAAATATTTTATTCTAACTTTATCCGGAAATATTTGTTATACGTATAACTTGGAGAATGACTACTTGAAATTTAATGACGTATACAACAAACACCAGAAAATCATACACTATCTTTTAAAAAAATATAATATTAGCTATAATTATGATGAGTATTATCAACTACTCTTGATAAAAATGTGGCAATTGAGTCAGATATATAAACCCTCAAGCAAGCAATCTTTATCCTCTTTTTTATTCACTCGATTAAATTTTTACCTTATCGATTTATTCAGACAACAAAATCAATTAAAAGATGTCATTTTATGTGAGAATAATTCACCAACATTAACTGAACAACCAACATACTTTAATGAACATGACCTTCGTTTACAAGATATCTTCAAGCTTTTAAATCAAAGAGAAAGACTATGGCTCAAACTATACCTTGAAGGATACAAGCAATTTGAAATTGCTGAAATCATGTCATTATCGCTTTCAACGATTAAATTAATTAAGATGTCCGTTAAGCGTAAATGCCAACATAATTTTAATTAGTTTATTGTGAAATTTCGGTCGATGTGTTAATGATGTTGAAACACCCTAACATCTTCATATAAATTTATTTTAACCATTAAATTAACAACTTATTAAACGAGGAGTACTATATTTGCAAGACAATTCTACTAAATATCTACTTTATATCCAAACTGCTACTTCAAACCATCTCGAAACAAATTGTGTCTTTTTACATTGCGATTACATTCTTAAAGTTCCAATTAACAAACTCGTTTCATATTATGCGAAATTGCATTTATCATCACAAAGTGTGCTAATTGAGACTGCAAAAAACATACTAAATATTAATAAACTGGTTCCTATTTACATCAACCCAAAAACTATACTTTTTCCGTTAAAACATAAACGTGCACCGATACAAATTTATATCAATGCACATTATATTGTTGGTATGACTGCCATAGAGAATTCAACATTAATACATTTTCAAGAAGGCATTCAGCTAGAAGTTGATGAGCCATTTTCTCTAGTTTCAAAAAAATGTCATGAAAGTTTAGCTTTGAAGCACTTCATTGAAAATACTATTTCGAATTAAATTTAATTTCTAAAAGTTTCTTAGTAAAGTATGATGTCACAATTTTTATAAAATATATGCTAGCAAACATTAATAAAATCGCTCCAATAATTGTTAAAATAACAACAGTTGTAGATAAATCTACCTTAGGACTAACGAAAAATTGTACGCCAGATAGACTTGTAATTAGCCCAAATAAAAACAAACCTAATAAAGCAACATAAGCAAACATCATCACTACTAATGTAACAAACATACTATAACTTTTTGTTTCTTTATTTCGAAATACATTTTGTCTTAAGTAAGCATTAGCAAAGGTAACAGGCTTATTTAAGTTAACGCTGTCATCATCAGATATAGAAGACAATCGTTGATCTAATGCTTGTTTCTCCTTCTTGTTCAAAAACCATAATTGCTTTTTAACTTTTTTATCAAATGATGCTTTATTCATAATTAAGGATTTCTCTCCTTTATAATATTGACGTAATTTTAAACATTAGCGTCAATTGAAAGTGTATTTTATATATTTTACAGAAATATATGTATCAAATCTACAAAAATCCATATTACAATTTCATTTATGGTGATTTGACGCTAAAATACAGTCTGCTAATTTTTCAAACTAATGCTTTTTAGGTAGGTACAATGATAAATTTTAATCGTAAATATGTTTCATATATTATGAATCTAGCCTTAATCATATTGCATTCAAAATAATTTTAAAAAATGAAAAGAAAGGATTTAGCATGCAAAAATTCAAAGACTTTTTTTACGATGATTTATCGGTTACACGAGGAAATTATTTTTTAACTTTAATGGCAGCATTTTTTATTACTATCATTTTATTTATCGGCATAGTTGTCAGTGAAGTACATTTACTTTATAGCATGCTAATTGTATTAGTAGGTTTAATTCTATTGAGGCTATTCAAAATCAATTTATTCTCTTTTAAAAAATTAACATTGTCTCAAGTTATTTATATTATAGGCGGTGCACTATTAATTTATGGGTTAGATAATCTTTATTTATATTTTCATGACGTACCGGCAAATGAACAACAATTAGAGCAAGCAATACGAAATACACCATTCTATATTTCTATTTTCACTGTTACCATCATCCCCGCTATTGTGGAAGAAATTGTTTTTCGCGGTATGATAATAAGGGTTATCTTCAGAAAACACTTGTTTTTAGGGTTAATTGTGTCTAGTTTAGTTTTTGCATCATTACACGAATCTGACACTTGGATTGGTTATTTACCTTACTTATATTCTGGTTTGATTTTTGGCCTAATTTATATAAAAACAAAACGATTAGAAGTTGTAATATTCATGCACTTCTTAAATAACTTGTTAGCTCTGCTCTTTATAATATGGAGATAATTTTGAGATAACCTTTCATATTATTTTCAAATTATCTATCTGATATTTATTTTATTGAACTTGAGTCACCACTTAAACTCAAAAATACGTGTCATCAAGTGCAAAATAATTTAGAACTAATACAAACATAAAAACTTTTACTTTACGCTTAAAATCAAAAGTCACATACCTAGATATAAGTACAACTTGTATATTTTGTACTCTAATAGGTATGTGGCTTAAATAATATTTAATTCTTGAGTTGCATATAGTAACTGTTTTTATTCATTTTCTAAAATATGCAAGACTAATTTCCTTTTCTACTCCTGTTGAATCAATTTAGACTTTTTTATAACTCGAGCTTTTACTTAGCTGAATTTTGACTTCTTCTTCATTAATAACTATGATGGAAAAACCCCCATAAGCACAATGCCTATGAGGGTTTAAATATATTTATATATTATAGAATAGAAAGACCTGAAGATTGAATATCTTTCGCAAAGCCTTTAACTGTATCTACTGATAATTCGTTAATATCGCGACCTAAGTTTGTATTCACTTTTTTCACAACATCTGCTGGGCATGTAATAATATCTGCACCAATTTCATCAGCTTGAATCACATTGAATAATTCGCGGCAACTTGCCCATAATAATTTAACGCCGTCTTTACTATGCGTAACTTTTACAGCCTCTTTCATTAATGGTAATGGATCTACGCCTGTATCTGCAATACGTCCTGCAAATACTGAAACATATGTTGGCACACCTTCAGTTACTGCTTCAGTTATTTCTTTAACTTGTTCAATTGTGTAAACAGCCGTAACGTTTAATCTCACATTGTCAGCTGAAAGTTTTTTAATTAAAGGAATCGTTGATTCACCTTTTGTATTTACAATAGGAATTTTAACAAATACATTTTCGCCATATTGTTTTAAAATTGCTGCTTCTTTTTCCATAGTTTCTAAATCGTCTGCAAATACTTCAAATGAAATTGAAGCATCTGGAATTTCTTTCACAGCTTCTTCAGCAAAAGCTTTGTAATCTGTTACGCCCGCTTTAGCCATTAAACTAGGATTTGTTGTAAAACCATCCACTTGTTTGTTTTTATAAGCTGCTTTCATTTCTTCAATATCTGCACCGTCCGCAAATACTTCTACATTTAGTTTAGCCATATAATATAGCCTCCTTGATTCTTATTAAAATTTTAACAACATCTGCATGTCTTTTTCTTACAACCATTTGTAAAAAATGATTTTTATTTCTTTGTTATATAAAACATTTATATCACGCTTTTATAATATATAGCTAATTTTTTGCCTATATTTTTTAAAAATGACTTTAGCAAACATTGTGTCTACAAGTTAATAAAACTATTGTTTTATGATTGTTTATGATACGATATGTAAATGATAATCATCCAGGAGGTCTAGCATGTCTCGTTCAAAAAAATACTTTTACTTATCTAGCTTAATGATTATTTTAAGCTTTTTCTTTAATACAAATAACGTTTTCCTAAGTGGACTTTTTAATTCTTTTATTAAATTAATACTTTTCTGCAGTGTTATTAACTCAATTGTACTAATTTTGTCTATAATTTTTGCAGATCGTTCAATTAAATCACTAAAGCCTGATGCAGATTGGATTAGAATTGCGAGTAAAAGTTTGCCTTGGATTATTCTAATTGTTATTTTAGTACATATCTTTTCAATTGTTCGTACATTCGGTTTTATTTAAAAAAGTTAATATGTCATTGTAGCCTTAATACAAAACAATACAATGTATCATGCTATAATGAGTAAAACAATTTGATAACGTTGTTGCGTATAAAAAATATTAGATTTTCGAAATCATAACTATGCATCTAATCGCTATAGTTATACAACAAGATATAACATATAATGAGGTTTGATAATGCATCGACAATTTTTGTCGTCGCGTTGCCAAAACCTCTTTTTTAAATTCAAACTACTTCTTTTCGAGGTGAACCAAATGCAATATGTATATATTTTTATCGGTGGTGCTTTAGGCGCTTTATTACGTTACCTCATTTCTTTTCTGAATACTGACGGAGGTTTTCCAATCGGAACACTGATAGCCAATTTGACTGGTGCCTTTGTAATGGGATTGCTAACAGCCTTAACAATTGCATTTTTTTCAAACCATCCGACCCTAAAAAAAGCTATTACGACTGGTTTTCTTGGTGCTTTAACGACTTTTTCAACATTTCAATTAGAATTAATACATATGTTTGATCATCAACAATTTATAACTTTACTACTATATGCTGTAACAAGTTATGTCTTTGGTATTTTGTTATGTTACGTCGGTATAAAACTAGGTGGTGGTTTATCATGATATCAATCATTTTAGTCATGATTGGCGGCGGTTTTGGCGCAATTGCTAGAAGTGCCATTACTGATTATTTTAATCATAAATTTACTTCAAAGTTACCTATCGCAACATTGATAGTAAATCTAGTTGGTAGTTTTTTAATTGGATTAACTATAGGCTTATCAATTTCAATCTCATGGTTCCCTGCGTTCTTTGTTACCGGTTTTTTAGGTGGCTTAACAACTTTCTCAACGTTAGCCAAAGAACTTACACTAATGATGACGCCAAAATTTAATATTAACCTTTTTCTCAATTATTCACTTTTACAATTCATCATTGGATTTATAGCTTGTTATATTGGCTATCATATTTAAAAATAAAATGCTTCATTCAGCAAATAGGTAAATTACGACACCTTCCTGAACGAAGCATTTTTTAATTTTCATGCAAATTTTTAAGCACCATATAATGCCTACCAAATTTCAATAATCTTTGTTGCCGTTTAAATAATGTGAATGTCAATAAATTCTCCAAACTAGTCGAAAATAAAGGGAGTGGGACATAAATCCCTAAAAAAACAGCAGTAAGATAATTTTCAATTAGAAAATATCTTACTGCTGTTCTCTATTTATACAATACTTCGTATTGAATGGCTTCGCTTTCCTAGGGTGCCGTCTCAGCCTCGGTCTTCGACTGGCACTGCTCCCTCAGGAGTCTCGCCATTAATACTACGTATTAACATGTAATTTTACTTTTACATACTTTAAAAAATAAGACACTTTGCCCAACTTACACTACCAATAGAAACCTCTGTTAGAATTCCTCAAAATGATATTTCGCGATATGTTAATGAAATTGTTGAAACGATACCTGATAGCGAATTCGATGAATTCAGACATCATCGTGGCGCAACATCCTATCATCCAAAAATGATGTTAAAAATCATCTTATATGCATATACTCAATCTGTATTTTCTGGTCGAAGAATAGAGAAATTACTTCATGACAGTATTCGAATGATGTGGTTAGCTCAAAATCAAACACCTTCTTATAAAACTATTAATCGTTTTAGAGTGAATCCTAATACTGATGCGTTAATTGAATCTTTATTTATTCAGTTCCATAGTCAATGTTTAAAGCAAAATCTTATTGATAATAATTCAATTTTTATTGATGGTACAAAAGTAGAAGCTAATGCCAATAGATATACATTTGTGTGGAAGAAAAGTATTCAAAATCACGAATCGAAATTGAACGAAAATTCAAAAGCATTATATCGTGACTTAGTTGAAGAAAAAATAATACCAGAGATAAAAGAAGATGGAGATAGCGATTTAACAATAGAAGAAATAGATTTAATTGGTAGTCATTTAGATAAAGAAATCGAAGATTTAAATCATTCTATTGAGAACGAAGATTGTGCTCAAATTAGAAAACAGACCCGTAAAAAAAGAACTGAGATTAAGAAGTTCAAAAAGAAATTTGATGATTATTCCGAAAGAAAAAATAAATATGAAGAACAAAAATCGATTCTTAAAGATAGAAATAGTTTTTCTAAAACTGATCATGATGCAACTTTTATGAGAATGAAGGAAGACCATATGAAAAATGGCCAACTTAAGCCAGGATACAATTTACAAATAGCGACAAATTCTCAATTTGTTTTATCCTATGACCTATTTCAAAACCCGACAGATACTAGAACTTTAATTCCATTTTTAACAATGATTCAAAATACCTTCGGTTATTTGTAGCTGATGCAGGTTATGGTAGTGAGCAAAACTATATGGCCATTATAGATGATTTTAATAAAACGCCACTTATTACGTATGGCATGTTTATTAAAGATAAAACTAGAAAGTTTAAAAGTGACATTTTCGACACTCAAAATTGGAAATATGACGAACTTAATGATGAATTTATATGTCCTAATAACAAAAGAATAGGTTTTAAAAGATATGCATACCGTAATGATAGATATGGTTTTAAACGAGACTTCAAACTATATGAATGCGATGACTGTTCAGCATGTTCTTTGAGGCAACAATGCATGAAACCAAATTCAAAATCCAATAAGAAAATCATGAAGAATTATAATTGGGAATACTTTAAAGTCCAAATTAATCAAAAGCTTTCTGAACCAGAAACGAAAAAAATCTATAGTCAAAGAAAAATTGATGTAGAGCCTGTTTTTGGATTTATGAAGGCTATTTTGGGTTTAACTCGAACGTCAGTTCGAGGAATAAATAAAGTTAAACGAGAGCTAGGTTTTGTATTAATGGCACTTAATATAAGGAAAATAGCAGCTCAACGAGCTGTACATTATAAAATACATATCAAAAAAGCTGATTTCTATCAAATAATTAATAGAAATCAGCTTTTTTACATTGCCTAAGAACTTAATGTCCCAAGCCCTGACAATTCATCTAACCTTTTCATCAGTTGAGCGATTTTAATCTAGCCTTCAAATTTTTTTGGATCAGGTCCAATTCTCTTATCTTGATTTAAACCATCAATTCGCGTCATTTGTTCATCTGATAATTCGAAATCAAATATTTGGAAATTTTCAGAGATTCTGTTTGGTGTCACCGATTTAGGGATTGTAACCACAGCATGCTGCACATTCCATCTTAAAACAACTTGGGCAGGTGACTTTCCTAATTCTTGAGCAATGTCTTTAATTGTCTCATCATTTAAAATTTGTGCATTCATCAATGGTGACCAAGATTCCATCACGATACGTTGTGCTGCCAAATATAATTTCAATTTATGTTGGGTTAAATATGGATGATATTCAACTTGATTAATTACAGGTTTAATTGACACTTGTGCCAACAAAGCTTCCAAATGTTCAGGTTCAAAATTGCTGACACCTATATTTTTAACATTATTATTTTTATATAAATCTTCCATACCTTTCCATGTATCAACCATTACGGCTTCGTTCGTACCTGGCCAATGTACTAGATACAAATCTAAGTATTTTAAACCTAATCTAGATAAACTAGCTTCGTAAGCAGCTGCTACATTTTCACGACCGAAATCCTCAAAATATAATTTTGAAGTAATAAATAAGTCTTCTCTAGCAATACCAGTTGACTCCAATCCGGCACGAATGCCAGCACCTACTTGTTCTTCATTCCCATAAACTTTTGCGGTATCAATACTACGATATCCTTGTTCAATGGCATACTTAACACTTTCCATGCAATTTTCATCATTTTCCACACGAAATGTCCCTAAACCAATTTGTGGCATCGTGTTTCCATTATAAAATGTTTTAACCTCCATAAATATCGCCTCACCTTTTTGATGTATTATACCCTGTTATCATAACAAATCTGAGTTGAATACATGAGAAAAAACACTTAGAGCAATCAACCACTAAAATTCTAGTAATATCTCTCAAATATTAATCAAATTGTAAAAGTAATTCTGTTTAATTTATGACAAACTAAAAAAGCCGAAGTAACAACATATAGTCATCACTTCAGCCTAACATTTAATTGAATGATTCAATTTTATCCATCATTTGTTGTAAGTCTTCCACGTTGTATTGAATACGACCATGGAATACAAATTTGTTAAAGAACTCGTCTAATTGTTCAGCACCGACAAGCACTTTGACAGCACTATTTTGATTATAATTTGAAATCGTTACATCGCCTTCATTTTTAAGATTAAAGTATAAAATTGAAGTTGGTGTATATTTGGCACCTAATTCTTTTTGTAAGTCTTCAGCCAATTGTTTAATCGCCTCAATTTGATCTGAATAATTTACAAATGATAATGAACGTTTGTCATCATTTTGATCCATCACAATAGTTTGCGGTCTAGATTTATCTAAATCCAATGTATCAAATACTTGTTCCATTGGTGGTAAATCTTTAAATTGACCGCCACTAATACCATTATAAACATGACCTTTTAACAATTGAGAATCAATAATATAAAGACCAGTTCTTGTTAATACTAAATGACTAATTCGTTCAATATTATTAAAGCCATCCTTTGGTAAAAAGATATTTGCCATAATGTGCATATCTTCTGGTCGAATTCGTTTTTCTTTAACTAATCTTTCACGAATACCAATTAATCTCATGTCCGTTACATATTCACTATGATTTTTCGAGAACAATTTTAATGCGTCAATCTCACGATCTTTTGTACTAACCATGTGATTATAATCTTCTTGTTGTTTTGTAATTGTCTTTTTATTTTGAATACGCTCTTTCTCTAAAGCTTCTTCATGAGACTTTTTAATGTTTTGTTCTTGTTGTTCATACTTTTCTTCTGTTTGTCGCTTAACTTTTTTCTTACTACCTAAGGCAACTAAAAAAAGGACAAAAAAGATTAATGCAATGACTACTGCAATAATGAGTCCAATGACTATCGGTGAAGATAAATCCATCACAACAACGCTCCTTTTTAATATATGAATAACTTTAATTATAATAGAAAAGCTAAAGATTTTCGATACATATTATCATTTATATACCGAAAATCTTTTATTTAGCTATATTCAATTCATCTTATTATTTTACTGCGTCTTTTAATTCTTCCACTTTGTCTAATTTTTCCCATGGGAATAAGACATCTGTACGTCCAAAATGACCATAAGCAGCAGTTTGTTTGTAAATCGGTTGTTTCAAATCAAGCATTTTAATAATACCTGCAGGTCTTAGGTCAAAGTGTTTTCTAACTGCTTCGACAAGTTGCCCTTCAGAAACTTTACCTGTTCCAAATGTATCAATTGCAATTGACACTGGTTCTGCAACACCAATCGCATATGCCAATTGTACTTCACATTGATCTGCTAAACCTGCTGCAACAATATTTTTAGCCACATAACGTGCAGCGTATGCAGCTGAACGGTCTACTTTTGTAGGATCCTTACCACTGAAGCATCCGCCACCATGACGTGCATAGCCACCGTACGTATCAACAATGATTTTACGTCCTGTTAATCCTGCATCACCTTGAGGTCCACCGATTACAAAGCGTCCTGTAGGATTGATGTAGAATTTAGTTTGTTCATTAATCAAGTTTTCTGGAACAGTTGGATAAATGACATGTGCTTTAATGTCTTCTTGAATTTGTTCAAGTGTCACATCCTCAGCATGTTGTGTTGATACGACAATCGTATCAATACGTACTGGGTTATCATTTTCATCATATTCAACAGTGACCTGAACTTTACCGTCTGGTCGTAAATAATTTAACGTACCATCTTTACGCACATCTGATAAACGTTTTGCCAATTGATGTGATAAATAAATTGCTAGAGGCATATACGTCTCTGTTTCATTCGTTGCGTAACCAAACATTAAACCTTGGTCACCTGCACCTGTTGCTTCAATTTCTTCTTCGCTATCTTTATCACGATACTCTAATGCTTTATCCACGCCTTGTGCAATGTCAGGTGATTGTTCATCAATCGCAGTTAAAATTGCCATTGTTTCATAATCATAACCATATTTTGCTCTTGTGTATCCAATTTCTTTAATTGTTTCTCTAACAACTTTCGGAATATCAACATATGTTGTTGTAGAAATTTCGCCGGCGATCAATGCCATACCTGTTGTAACAGTTGTTTCACAAGCTACACGTGCATTTGGATCGTCTTTTAAAATAGCATCTAATATTGCATCTGACACTTGGTCAGCGATTTTATCTGGGTGTCCTTCTGTAACAGACTCTGAAGTAAATAATCGTTTGTTATTTAACATAGTTTGCTCCTTTAAATTTATATTACGAAAATTCTCTCTCTGTGAGCTAAATAAAAAAGACCTTCTAACTATTAATATAGAGAGAAGGCCTAATACGTCCATTCGCTCTTATCGTTCAGACCTATTTGTCTGCAAACGGTTTGGCACCTTTCTTTTATAAAAAAGAGGTTGCTGGGTTTCATTGGGTCCATGTCCCTCCACCACTCAGGATAAGAGAATCCGTTAAAAATAATAGTACCTAATTAATGAATTAATGTCAATTTTTCACAAATAAATTTACAGTAAAATATTGTAGATTAATTATGTTAATGTGTTATACTAATTAAATGTAAAGGCTTACATTTAAATTATCGCTTTGGAGGGATTTAGGATGTCAGTAGACACATACACTGAAACAACTAAAATTGACAAATTACTGAAAAAACCAACGTCACATTTTCAACTTTCGACGACACAACTTTATAATAAAATCTTAGACAATAACGAAGGGGTATTAACAGAACTTGGTGCTGTTAATGCAAGTACTGGAAAATATACTGGTCGTTCGCCTAAAGACAAATTTTTTGTCTCTGAACCTTCATATAGAGATAACATTGATTGGGGAGAAATTAATCAACCTATCGATGAAGAAACTTTCTTGAAGTTATACCATAAAGTACTAGACTATTTAGATAAAAAAGATGAACTATACGTATTTAAAGGCTACGCTGGTAGCGATAAAGATACAATGTTAAAACTTACAGTCATCAATGAATTAGCATGGCATAATTTATTTGCTAAAAATATGTTTATTAGACCTGAATCAAAAGAAGAAGCTACAAAGATTAAACCTAACTTCACTATCGTTTCTGCACCACATTTTAAAGCAGATCCAGAAGTTGATGGTACTAAATCTGAAACCTTTGTCATTATTTCATTTAAACACAAAGTCATTTTAATCGGCGGTACTGAATACGCTGGTGAAATGAAAAAAGGTATCTTCTCTGTAATGAATTATCTCTTACCGATGCAAGATATTATGAGCATGCATTGCTCAGCAAACGTTGGTGAAAAAGGCGATGTTGCATTATTCTTTGGTCTATCTGGCACTGGTAAAACAACCTTATCGGCTGACCCACACCGTAAACTAATCGGTGATGATGAACACGGCTGGAATAAAAACGGGGTCTTTAATATCGAAGGTGGCTGCTATGCAAAAGCAATTAATCTTTCCAAAGAAAAAGAACCACAGATTTTTGACGCAATCAAATATGGTGCAATTTTAGAGAACACTGTAGTTGCAGAAGATGGTTCAGTGGACTTTGAAGACAATCGTTATACAGAAAACACGCGTGCCGCTTATCCAATTAATCACATTGACAATATTGTAGTACCATCTAAAGCAGCACATCCAAATACAATTATTTTCTTAACTGCGGATGCATTTGGTGTTATTCCACCGATTTCAAAGTTAAATAAAGACCAAGCAATGTATCATTTCTTGAGTGGTTTCACTTCTAAATTAGCTGGTACAGAGCGTGGTGTGACAGAACCTGAACCATCATTCTCAACATGTTTCGGAGCACCGTTCTTCCCGTTACACCCTACTGTTTACGCTGATCTATTAGGTGAACTTATCGATTTACATGATGTTGATGTTTATCTTGTTAATACTGGATGGACTGGCGGAAAATATGGTGTAGGACGTAGAATCAGCTTACATTACACACGTCAAATGGTAAACCAAGCGATTTCTGGCAAATTGAAAAATGCAGAATATACAAAAGATAG
The DNA here is from genome assembly GCF_016743875.1 of Staphylococcus sp. T93. Taxonomy (NCBI): domain Bacteria; kingdom Bacillati; phylum Bacillota; class Bacilli; order Caryophanales; family Staphylococcaceae; genus Staphylococcus; species Staphylococcus sp. T93. The sequence goes on from NZ_CP068247.1 coordinate 1,285,561, forward strand.
TACGTTTGGTTTAAGCATTCCTGTAGAAATTGAAGATGTACCGAAAACAATTTTAAATCCAATTAATGCTTGGAGCGACAAAGAGAAATATAAAGCACAAGCAGAAGATTTAATTCAACGTTTTGAAAAGAACTTCGAAAAATTTGGTGAAAAAGTTGAACATATTGCTGAAAAAGGTAGCTTCAACAAATAAATTTGAATACTAAATCAAAACCACCCGTGTGAACGGGTGGTTTGTTCTGCGGCTATAAGCCTTCCTTACTGGCCAGCCCTAAAAGGGCACTGACAAGTCAGCCAACTGCACTACTATTCCAGCAACCCTAAAGGGTTACTCTTTTTTCTTTCTTTTTTTATTTTTCTCTCCAGTGAAAGGATCTAAATATTCTTCCATTGAGATTTGGTCTGCAACGATATCCTCTTGTAATTGATTACGAATATAATTTTCAATCACTTTTTTATTTCTACCTACTGTATCCACATAAAATCCTTTACACCAAAACTTTCTATTTCCATATCTATACTTTAAGTTAGCATGTCTATCAAATATCATTAAACTACTTTTTCCTTTTAAATAGCCAACAAATGATGATACCCCAAGTTTGGGTGGTATACTAACTAACATATGGATATGATCTTTACATGCCTCTGCTTCAATTATCTCTACACCTTTTCTTTCACATAATTGACGCAATATAATCCCTATATCTTTTTTTATTTTTCCATATATCACTTGTCTTCTGTATTTAGGTGCAAAGACAATATGATACTTACAATTCCATTTTGTATGTGCTAAACTGTTTGTGTCAGATGACATTAAATAGCATCTCCTCGTGTTGATTATTTTGGTTGGCTGACCAATATTTATTCTAGCACGTAGAGATGCATTTTTTGTGACAATGGTAGAACCTTTTCTGAACCATACGCATAGCGTATGGTTTTCTTTTTACAATTAAAGAGCCAACCGTTGTTATAGTCTAACAATGGTTGGCTCCTCTTATTTTATGTGCTAAAAATTTATAGGCAATTTTATTACAACAATGTACATTTAAGGTGACCTTCATGCCAAAATCGCATCACTCATTTAATGGAAGCAGCACGTCTTCATATAAAGTACCGATCCCTAATTCAACGCATGTAGTACCACATCTTCAAAGCTTGATAGTTCCCATGCGCACACCACGTTTCATACTAGCTATGCGACTCAACTTGGTTCATAAACTCTTTAATATAAGTCAATGTTTCAACCATCGCTGGTGGTCTTGGCACATGTCCTTCTGCCATTTGATAAAATGTTTCATGCGTGGCACCTTTTAACTCTAGTTGGTCCGCTAAATAATACGCATGATGAATACCAACTTGCTGGTCTTTCCCTCCATGTACAATTAATATTGGCGGACTGTTTTCATTAATGTTTGGAATCGCTTGGCGTGCCTCATATGCCGCTCGATCTTTTTTCGGATGACCAATCATTCTTCGTAGCATGCCTCTTAAATCGACACGTTCTTCATACATTAAATCAATATCTGAGACACCACCCCAGATTGTATAACTTGTTACTGGTAAGTCTTGAAATGTCAACAATCCTTGTAAACCACCTCGCGAAAAACCAACCATGTGGATAAATGCATGTGGATATTTATCATGTAGCAACCTTAATAATTGCGTCACATCATTTAAATCGCCACGGTAAAATTCGTCTTTGCCTTCACTCCCATTGTTACCTCGGTAGTATGGCCCAATCACTAAAGTTTGACTATCTGAAAATTGCATTAATCTACCTGCGCGCACACGTCCTACTTGACCTTTGCCACCTCGCAAATAAACTACAATGCGATTTACTTCATGATGTGGTGTCATCATTAAAGCTTTTACTTGTAAGTCATCTGACAAATATGTAATTTCTTCGAATTGATGCGTAAAATATTCAATTGGCATTCGTTTACGTTTGATAAAACCCAAGTGATTGCACCCTCTCTACGCATTTTAAAATGGTACTATCTTGCAGTAAGAAACTCCGTTGTGCGAGTTCAATATCATTGATACAGTTAAACAACACTGGCCCTGCTGTTTCTAAATAATCGTTCTTGCTTACCAATGATTCAACTTCGATAAAATATACATCTTTTACAAAATCAGTTTGATCATGTGTTTCAATGGTATATTGTGCTATGTAATAAATATTTTTAACTTTGGCGCCTGTTTCTTCATATAATTCACGTGTAACTGCTTCAGCACTACTTTCCCCGCGTTCCCTTTTACCACCAGGAAATTCAATCCCCCGTAAATTATGTTTGGTAAAAAGCAATTGATTTTTAAACGTTGGAATAGCTAGCACATGATTGCCATCTGCTATCTCATTATCCTTTTTAAATGTCAAATTAACTTGACGATTATCTTTATCCCTAAACTTCACGCGCATCACATCCCTACATTGTATGTTAATATAATAGTTAATTACTATCGTTGGAGGCATTAATTATGAAAAAGATATTCTTGGCGATGATTCATTTTTATCAACGTTTCATTTCGCCACTCACTCCACCAACTTGTCGTTTTTATCCAACATGTTCAGAGTACACTAGAGAAGCGATTCAATACCACGGTGCTTTCAAAGGCCTTTATTTAGGTATCCGTCGTATTTTAAAATGTCATCCGCTTCATAAAGGCGGCTTTGACCCTGTTCCGTTAAAAAAAGACAAGTCAGCAAGCAAGCATTCACATAAACATAACCATTAATATGGTTGTAATTGAGTTATATCCACTAAAGGGGGGCGAAATTCGAGTCGCCCCTCTTTTAATATGCCTGAATGCGCCACCACATCTTGTTCAAAATAATAACCTGCTGGTGTAACATCTCCTGGATAATCACCTTTACGAGCAAGCATCGCTGTAAAATAGCGGCTTAAACCATATTCGTACATGCCGCCAATAACCACTTTTGCACCATGACTTTTCAAAGTATCAATTGCCGTTTGCACTTTATCAATGCCACCTAGACGAAATGGTTTTAATACAACAACTTTCACATTGTATAATTCTATCAAATTAATTATGTCCAACAACGATGTTGCCTTTTCATCAAGGGCTATTGGAGGTATTGTTCCATCCGCTACTTCATCAAGCATGGAGATATCTTTAAATGGCTCTTCGATATAAAGAACCTGTTCACGCGCTAATAACTGTAACTGTGTGAAATCTTGACGATCCAAGGACTCATTTGCATCTATAACCAATTGAAAGTGAAAGTCTAATTCCCGTAACACTCTAATTTGATGCATGATTTGAGGCGTCCATTTTAATTTAATTCTGGTCGGCTTTGTTGCTTTTAATGACTCTAGTTGTTTATTTGATAAGCCGCTCGCTGTCGCTCCATATGCTACTGAAAATGAAGGCAGTACATGAAACATTTGATACAATGCCATGACAATAGTTGCCCTTGCAGCAGGCGTATTTTCCAATGAATCTACTAATTTTAGTGCTGCTTCATACGTTTCAAATGATTTATTTCTATTATCTTCGAACCATTGCTCAATTACATGTTTCACTGAGGCAATTGTTTCATGATCATACCAATCTGTTTGAAAAGCGTTACATTCCCCGAAATATGCATTTCCTTTGTCATCAATCAATTCGATAAACAAACAATCACGATGCGTTAAAGTGACTTTCGGTGTTACAATTTGTGACTTAAATGGCTCACTATATTTATAAAAATGCAAAGCTGTCAACTTCATCAAATCATCCTCTATACAACTTATTTCTTTGTAATTTACCTGTTGATGTATAAGGTAAAGTATCAACCTTTTCAAAGTGTTTCGGTACTTTATATTTCGCTAAATGTTGTGATAAATATGCAATCAATTGTGCCTTTGAAATGTCACTTTCACTGACAAAATATAATTTAGGCACTTGGCCCCAAGTATCATCAGGATGCCCTACACATACTGCGTCACTGATACCTGGAAATTGCTTCGCTACCGTTTCAATTTGATATGGATAAATATTTTCACCGCCACTAATAATTAAATCTTTACGTCGGTCATAAATCATGACATAACCTTCATGATCTATTTCAGCAATGTCACCCGTATTAAAATAACCATTTTCAAACGTACCCGTTAAATCTGTTGGATACAAATATACATTCATCACATTGGCGCCTTTAATCATTAATTCTCCATGACCTTCTTTATTAGGATTTTTAATTTTTACGTCAACATTGGCACTTGGCATCCCTACAGTGTCAGGACGTGCATGCAACATTTCCGGTGTTGCTGTTAAAAATTGCGAACATGTCTCAGTCATACCAAATGAATTATAAATTGGCAGGTTATATTGTAATGCCGTCTCTATCATAGTGGCAGATAATTTAGCACCGCCGAGTAATATTTTTTGTAAATTATAAGGTTCATGTAAACCTTGTTGCATAAGCCAATTTAAAGTTTGTGGCACAAGCGAAATGTGCGTGATTCGTTCATTTTTAATCATCGTTAAAATTTGTTCGGCATTGAATTTATCAACAATGCGCACAGTAAAACCTTCAATAACAGCTCTTAAAAGTACACTGAGACCCGAAATATGATAAATCGGCAAGACAGATAGCCAATTAGTGTCACGATCAAATCCCAAGCTCTCTTTACATCCGATTGCACTGGCATAATGATTACGAAACGTTTGTGGCACCGCTTTTTGAGGGCCCGTTGTCCCTGATGTAAACATAATCGATGCAATGTCATCTAAATTAAATGATGTATTTAATATGTTGGACGGCGACTCTTTCGGCACCACAGTTTCATTCGATGTTTCATATTGGATACCCATTGTGTTGTCCAACAAACTGTTCGTTGTAATATCCCTTCCAGCGAATTCAATATCATCCAGCGATACAATTTGAAACCCTCGTAATTCCAGTGGCAAGGTACAAAAAATCAATTGTACATCGATTGACTTCATCTGATTCGTCATCTCATTAGGTGTCAACCTTGTATTAATCATCGCAATTTCAATATTTGCCAACCAACATGCATGTATTAAAATGATCGATTGAATCGAATTATCTATGTATAGCCCAACACGAGATTGTTGATAAGCCTTGAGTCTTTTAGCCAATAGACTCGCTTCACAGTATAAATTTTGATAAGTATAAGATTCTTGACCGTCTGTTATCGCAATATGATGTCCATTTTGTTGTGCTTGTTTATATAACCAAAAGTCCATGCGTTATTCCTCCAAAATCATTTACATTATAATTATAACGATTTTATGACATTCTAGCAGTGGTTATGTTTAAAAATATAAAAAAGTAGACGAATTGATGCATTGATATGATTGTTATAATGCTCAATACATATCGTTATATCATTCGTCTACTATTATCAGTTATTTTTATTTAATTTTAGTGTCATTCTGTCATTTTGATGTGGTGATTTACCCATTGTTGCCACATCATCTGCAATGTCAATTGGTATACGGTTCATGTCTTGTAATGCACTTAAATGGAATACTTCATCATCTAAATTTTCAATGAGATATACATAATATGTTACCTTGTCCTTTTTATATTTTAACGTTTTCCAAAAGTCCGGCTTGCAATTCAATACATTATCCGGAATATATTCAATAAATAAGTAACGTTTGCTGCCTACTTTGTCTATGAAATATTTTGCAGTGCCTTTTTCTATACCTCTTATATGTGCATAGTCTGCTGAAAAGTAAATACTACCTATTGTTTCATTATGTTGTTGTATTTCAAATCGTTGGCCTACTATTTTATTATTTGTGCTACAACTACTTAAAAAAATCAGTAGATATAGCATTAAACATATTTTCATCCCCTTGAATTTTAAAAACTTTTTCAAAAGCAACACCTCTAAAAATAAATACAATATATTATAGCAAATAGAAATTATTATTTTGTTAAATTATGTTGTCATGTTCGTGTCATTTTGAGTCGTAATACAACTTTACAATTATTAAATTAACACTTCTACAATCCAAAAATATTTTTAAAGTTTTGAAAAAAATTAAAGTATTTCCACTACTAATTTGGTAAAATATGATTATGTGATATAGTGAAAGCGTTTTACACTTAATAACTCCCTCTTAAATGCATCCAGGTTTTATGTAGTAAATCATGAAAATAACATATAAATATAGAGGAGATTTACCTTTGAATACAGAGAACAACAAGAATCAAAACCAATCTGTTAAAAATTCTGAAAGACGCGGCATGTTAAAAGGATGCGGCGGTTGCCTTATTTCTTTTATTTTATTAATAATCTTATTATCAGCCTGTTCAATGATGTTTAGTAATAATGACAATTCCACTAATAATCAATCATCAAAAACGCAATTAACTCAAAAAGATGAAAATAAAAATGAAGATAAGCCTGAGGAAAAATCAGAAACAGCAACAGATGAGGATTTACAATCAACCGAAGAAGTACCTGCAAATGAAAATACTGAAAATAATCAACATGAAATTGATGAAATAACAACAAAAGATCAATCAGACGATGATATTAACACACCAAACGTTGCAGAAGATAAATCACAAGACGACTTGAAAGATGATTTAAAAGAAAAGCAACAATCAAGTAACCATCATCAATCCACGCAACCTAAGACCTCACCATCAACTGAAACAAACACGCAACAATCATTTGCTAATTGTAAGCAACTTAGACAAGTATATCCGAATGGTGTCACTGCCGATCATCCAGCATATCGACCACATTTAGATAGAGATAAAGATAAACGTGCATGTGAACCTGATAAATATTAAACAACAAGCGAATTGAATTCAAATTGTATTTAGCTTTATGCACTAATCACATAGTAAATAATGAGGGAGATTTTTTAGGCATGAGCAATCAATTCAAAAGCGAAGAAGAGCGAAGACAATGGGAACAATTCCAAGCTTTCCAAAATCAACAAAACCAACAGAACCAGCAATACGGACAAAAGAAATCTAAAAAAGGATGGTTCTGGGGCTGTGGTGGTTGTCTAGTATTATTTATTTTAATTATCATCGGTATTTCAGCTTGTACAGCTGGTATTACAGGTAACCTTGGCGGAAATAGTTCTAAAGAAACGAACAAAACCCATAAAATCGGTGAAACTGTTAAAAATGGCGACCTTGAAGTCACTGTAAATTCAGTGGAAACTATGAAATCTGTAGGACCATCTCTTGCACCAACAAACGCTAAAGGTATATTTGTCGTTGCTGATGTGACGATTAAAAACAAAGGTAAAGAAGCGTTAACAATTGATAGTTCAATGTTTAAGCTAAAATCCGGTGATAAAACATTTGAAGCAGATAATACAGGTTCAATGTCTGCTAATCAAAGTGACAATGGTAGTATAGAAAATTCATTTTTCTTACAGCGTATAAATCCAGATAGCACTGCTCAAGGTAAAATTGTTTTCGATGTGTCAGAAAACATAGCCAACGCAAAAGATAAAAAATTAGAAGTTATTTCTAGTTTATTTAGCGTCAAGAAGATTACATTTGATTTATCCGATGCTAAAAAAACATCAAAAGCTAAAAAAGACAAGCAAGATACAGAAGTAGCTGTTGCGAGTTCAAATAGCGATAATGTAAGTTATGAAGCTTCGGCTACTACACCTGCTACAACTTCTAGTGCGGATACTGATTCTGAAGATAGCGAAAAGTCTAGTAAAGATGAGGATAAGCAGAATGCGTCTAAAAGTGATAAATCTAGTGTAGAAAAAAGTGAATCTAATGAGGAAACTGCTCCTGTAGAGCCCATGCCCCATAGCAAACCTACCACTAGTGAAGCACCACCTAGCCAAAATATTCACAATGAAGATAGCATGTACGACGCTTCAACAGAATAAAATTTCAGGGTAGCTCGGCTACCCTTCTTTTACGGAAAAATTAATTATACATAATCAAATCAAGGAGATAAAAAAATGAAATTCAAAGCTATCGTTGCAATCACATTATCATTGTCACTATTAACTGCCTGTGGTGCTAATCAACATAAAGAAAATAGTAGTAAATCAAATGACACTAATAAAAAGACGCAACAAACTGACAACACTACACAGTCAAATACAGAAAAGCAAATGACACCACAAGAAGCCGAAGATATAGTTCGAAACGATTACAAAGCAAGAGGCGTTAATGAATATCAAACATTAAATTATAAAACAAATCTTGAACGAAGCAATGAACATGAATATTATGTTGAACATCTAGTCCGCGATGCAGTTGGCACACCATTAAAACGTTGTGCTATTGTTAATCGACACAATGGCACAATTATTAATATTTTTGATGATATGTCAGAAAAAGACAAAGAAGAATTTGAAGCATTTAAAAAGAGAAGCCCTAAATACAATCCAGGTATGAACAATCATGATGAAACAGATGGTGAGTCAGAAGACATTCAACATCATGACATTGATAATAACAAAGCAATTCAAAATGACATACCAGATCAAAAAGTCGACGATAAAAATGATAAAAATGCTGTTAATAAAGAAGAAAAACATGATAATGGGGCAAATAATTCTGAAGAAACTAAAGTTAAATAATGGCATACTTTGATTAATCGTAATTTTTAGGAGAAACGCTATGATAACATTTGAGAATATACAACAACTTGAGAAATACACCTTAATGACTATGCATGGTCTTTTTAATCAACTTAAACTCGGCATTATTTCAATCGAAAACGCAGAGCATACGCTTTTTACACCTTATATGTTGGAAACGCTCTCTTCCCTAGGCGTGAAAGACAGCATTGTCGATTTAATTCATAAAGGGACTGAATTAGAAGACTTTGCGGCATTTAATTTATCAATTGAAGACACAGTTACAGTCTGTTTACAAAGAACTGAAGAACTATTAAAACAATACAAAAATGTGGAATTCAATGACAAAATATTAATCAATTGGCGTATTATACAAGAGAAATAGACATATAAAAGTCGAATGTAACTACGTGAGTATTGATTTTATTCTTTGTAAATTACAAGCATTTCATATTATAAAGTTTGAAAAGAGGTATATTGAAATGGAGAAAAATGAATATATAGCTAAATATAATGAATATAGTCAATTATTAGACGCTACATACTCGCAAGCTGTAGCATACCTTTTAAGTAAATATGGCGCTGTAACCGATGATTATTATAAAGAAAAATCATACACGCGATTTTTAAATGGAGAAATCAAAAGTATTTCAAAAGGAAAATACACTAGAGCTAGCGAAGGATTATATTGCCATCATATAAGCGAGGACAAATTCCAAAATCTATCTGATCTAAGATTCATTTCCAAATTTAAGTACTCATACGACGTTCAAAAGAAAGAAAACTTAGTGTACTGTGATCTAATCGAGCATTTAATTTTACATGCAATTATTACAAAAGAATCCCATGGCCAATTTGGTGTAGCTGGATTATGTCAAATGATCAAACCAACAGTCATTGATTGGTACATTGGCGAATATAATCCAAAACCAGCATGGATGCAAGCCACCAAAGCACGTGCCTATTTGCCTGGAATATTAGTAGAGAAATTACTCATTAAAATTGACGATATGTTAAAAGGAATAGAAATATAAGATTTCCTTGAGTCTAGATAAATGATTAATGTAGATTTATTTTTTGCTGTTGAGATTTTGTTATAGATGTTTAAACCTGTAATTAAATATATTTTATAAAATAGACCACGCATACCTATCTATAAACGGACAATGTTTATAAATGAGTTTGCATGGTCTTGAATTGTATTAAATTTCTTTTGGTTTTAATAAATCGACTAGATTTTCACAATATTTATCAAATATGTATTCCTAAATTATACAGCCTTAATCCAGCAGCTACTTTCGAAACTTCCAACTTAGTTGATATAAGGTTCAATAGTTTGTTTCGTTCTTTTTCAGATAAACCAGAACTTAAATTGATATTATTGACTTCATAAAAATTATAGACTAATGCCTCTATTTGCTTTTTAGGCATAAGTAAGTCGACTGAAAACTGATTTACGTCGCTTTCATAAATCATTTCATGTAAATTCTTTAGACTATTATCGTTACTATCTCTCATTAAGTCTGTATTTTTAAATAAATAACGGCCCAATTCACGAGCTATTGAAAATCTTGTATTATTAATCGAGTGATTATTATTAATATAGATTGTTCTTCCACTTAAATAACCCGAAGTATTACCCTCCATTTTAATATATCTAACATTTAAATTAAGTTGAAATAATAGCTTGTCTATGTCAATAGCAAAGTGTTCAGAAGTAATAAAAAGTTGATCCATTTTGTCCTTTATAAATGCCTGAAATAATCGAACTATTTTTGATTCTAAAATATCTTCATAATGAACTTTCTCAATAACTTTCAATTGATTCCCCACCCTAACTAAAAAAATCGAACCTACATCATTTAATAAATTTATAACTATAGGTGTAAACATTATTAAAATAAAACCCCTCTACTACTATATGTAACGAAGGGACATGATTTCAAAATAAAATACCTTTTTTATAAATTTATTATAATATTTTTCATTATACTATACAACCGAATCTAATCTAACGATCCTGAAAAGAAAAATAACGGCGGTTCCGCTTCATATTCATTTTTGTCCAAGTGTTCTTTTTCAATTATTTGATTGACGGTTTTCCAATTTTTTACTTCATGCTCTTTTAAAAAATGGCTATGAAAAATTCTATCCCCATAGATTTCTTCATAGCCAATGCTAATTTGTTTCATGTCATTTCTTTAAAATTCCTAAAAATATATAAACTAAAAGCATAAGTAACACAGCAAAAATTGCCGAATATATAATTATTGAAAAAGCATTGCTTTGCATTGGAACTAAATAATTTAAAGTACAAAATAATAATAATGCTAAAATTCCAACTTTAAGTGAATATTTTAATCTATCCATAAAATCACCCTTACTGATATCCCCATTTTTCTCCTGTCAGAACGTATTCCCCGGCTGCATACTTTTTAGTTTTTAATTTTATATATATTCCCTTACTAGTATCAATATTCGATGCAGCTATAGATCCAAGGAAACCACCAACACCTGCGCCAACTAAACCTCCTGTTAGTGCAGAAATAACGCTAATAGCCCCCGCACCTAAAGCAGCTATTGTTTTTGTATATGCAGAAGAAAGATATAATGTTGCAGTATCTTTACCTGTTTCTACATATTGAGTTTTACCCGCTCTCAATTGGTCTTCAGCTTTATATTTTTTTATTTCTTCTTTTGTAAATATATCTTCCAGTTTATAACCTTTTTTCTCAAGTTCATCAAATAAATTTTGGTTACTCAAATATATTACCTTTGCTTGAGAATGGTCTAACTTATCTTCAGCATGAGCTACATCTGAATTATAAGATAATGAAATTGGACTAACAAATAATACACCAGCAGCTAATAATAAAGATTTTTAATTCGTTTTTCATTAGTTTCTTTTAGATGATTTTTGTATTTAGATTTCGTATAAACAGAAACTAGATTTTTTCATGATCGACCTATCTTTTGTCCAGATACAGTGAGACCCTTGTCATTTAAATGATTTTTAATTCGTCTTGTACCAAAGACTTTTCTATTAGAATTAAAAATATTTATGACGGCATGTTCTATGTTTGAATCATCTTTAGTGATTTTATTATCTTTTCTTTTTATAGAATCATAATAGGTACTTCTTAGTATTATCAGGACTTTACACATTGCTGATACTGAATATTGATGTGCATTCTTTTGAATGACTTCTATTTTTGCCCCATAATCAGCGCTACTTGCTTTAAAATATCGTTCTCCATTTTTAAATGTTGAACTTCTTTGCGTAATTTAATCAGCTCTTTTTCTTCATCCGATAAGTTATCTTGGTGATTGAATGTACCCGTGTTTTGATGTTGCTTTATCCATTTTCCTACATTTTATAACCGCCATTTACAAACGTCGAAGGTGTGAAATCATACTCGCGTATAATTTCATTCCTAGGCTTACCATTTTTATATAATCTAACCATTTGTAACTTAAACTCTGAACTAAATGATCTTCTTTCTCTTGTCATAATAAAATCGCCTACTTTCTTAAATTAACAATATCTATTCTCATAGAATTTGTCCAATTAAGTGTAGACGATTCAATCTATCAGCTAGAATCATATAACTTATCAGAAGCAAGTGACTGTGCTTGTATATTTGCCGATGATATAATAGTAGAGTCGCCTATCTCTCAGGCGTCAATTTAGACGCAGAGAGGAGGTGTATAAGGTGATGCTTATTTTCGTTCACATCATAGCACCAGTCATCAGTGGCTGTGCCATTGCGTTTTTTTCTTATTGGCTAAGTAGACGCAATACAAAATAGGTGACATATAGCCGCACCAATAAAAATCCCCTCACTACCGCAAATAGTGAGGGGATTGGTGTATAAGTAAATACTTATTTTCGTTGTCTTAATTATACTGCTAATTTTTCTTTTTGTAAAATATGCAAGGTTTTAAAGAGAAACATCAAGAACTAAAAAAGGCTCTATGTCAAATTGGACTGATGCGTTCAATATCCGAAGTTAAGCAACTAAACATTGCTTAACTTCCTTTTTACTTTTTGGAGCGTAAAGTTTTGAACATAATAATATTCGATTGCGCAAATGATTGTAACTTCCATAACCAAAAGATGTACGTTTAATTAATTTTATTTTGTTATTTATACCTTCTAAAGGACCATTTGATAAATTGTAATAATCAATGGTTACACTATTAAAAGTGTCACAAATTCTTATGAATCTGGCATAAACTTTGAATTAACTAAATAAGTAAGAAAACCTCGGCACTTTATCATTTTAATAGTGTCGAGATTTTTATAGATACTACAAATATTTATAACATAGTTAAACTCATCTAATGACTTATATTTTTGTTTCATCACAATATGAACAATTATTTATTGGACGTATTTTGCTCTTTTTTTATTTCAGAAACTGACTTAGGATTTTTATTAAATTTTCTACCCAATTCATCTGTATAAGAAATATCGGTATCAAATTGAAAATCATCAACAGATCTTATACCAGCTGTAAATGATAACTTTTTATCATTATTTATATAACCACTAATAGAATAACCATCCATTGGGTTTTCTTTAAAATTAGCGAAGCTTATATTTTTATAACCTTTCACATTGTACTTCATATAAATCGTTATTCTTTCTTTTTGTTCATCATAATATTTCTTTTCGTCATATTTCATCTTCAAAAAGATTCCGCCTAGAATCAATATTAAAATTATAATTACAATCATAAGATATTTTTTATTCAAAAATCAATCTCCTTTTCATTGTACTTATTGACGAACATTTTGAATAAATTAAGCATATTGAGTTTTACGATGATTGTATAAACGTTACAACCCATATGATTGTTGGTTTTAACATTAGTCAATTTTTCTTTCTTATAATCTTAAATCATGATTTGGTTTACTTTAACACTTAAATAATTATATTTTTATCCATTCTATTCATAACATTTATTCAATTGGACCTGAAAAGAAAAACAACGGTGGTTCCGCTTCATATTTGTCAATAGCGGTTTAAGATTGGCGTGTTTTAAATACTTAATCACTTTCAAAATCTTTTTAGTCAGTATGATTCTTCTATAATCTTAAAGATTTTCATATTATAATATTACACATTTTTTCGAAATCTTATTTAAACTTATTTACTAGTTTCCTTGTGGATTGTTGGTTGTGTTTTAGAAATTCACGTCACAAGTTCAATATAAATATTGTTTTTTTACTTTTTATAAAAGTTTGAGCGGTGGCATAAATATATAGATAAATCTAAAAATTACGCCTAATTTTTGACATGTCATTCTTAATTATTTTCTTATTATATTTGCCATCGTCATAAAAAACATTGTACCACCATTCTTGTCTATCTCGAAGAGAAATTTTTTCTAGATATATTTTCCATCCAATAGACAATTTTTTAGTATTAAGAAAGTTTAATAAACTTTCTTTTTTAATAAGTAAACATTCATTATCAAATTCGAGTAATTTAGAATTAATACATATTGTTTCACCAAATTTAGTTTTCCATACTCCTTCTTCCGTTTGTATTAATGAAAAATAATCTACTATTTCTTTACACGGAATATAAAAACTTATTGATTTGTCCTTAACAGAATAATCTAACTCCCAAAAATATTCATAAATAGCTGGACATAATTTACCATCTGATTCAGTTAAATATCCCTCTTTATAATTTTTATAAGCTTCGCTCCAATAATATTCATATAAATATATACTATGTGCTCGAGGAATATTAATACCTCTATCATAATTATTTTCATAACCTTTGATAATTTCATTACTATCTTCTTTATTATAAAAATATCCCATCGCTAAGAAATAACATGAGTCTCTATCTTCAAATGGTATTTCTTTCTCTCTCTTTTCAAAATTAAACTTTGAGCTTAAACATATATATCTATGATTGTCTATATCTATTTCTAAAAATAATTTTGTTTCATCAAAAACTTTGGTATTTTTTACCCATTCATTCGATTGATGCGAAGGAAGTGGTGAGGGTACTAGTATTTTTGATTCTTTATCAATTTCAAGTAATAGTAAAGTAGGATCAATATCTCTAATATAATCATCCCATAGTCCAGAATATTGAACATCAGGAAATTTATCTACAAGTTTAGCTAAAATTTCATAGTAAGCAATCCATTGATATTTTTTGCTAATTCTTTCAATTGAATTATTAAAGTTATCATAACGATTAACCCACATATCAAATTCACCATGTAATTTTGCATCATAACCCATTTCAAAAATCCTCATTAATGCTATATTACTTAAGTCTTGATCACTTTTAAAACCCTTTACCCAGTTTCGTACAGCATAACCAAATACATATCTGCCAAAATCGCCATATGCCCCAGTTCCTCTTCCATATTCCGTTGTCATTGAGTTTTTAATTTTATCGATAGAAAAATGTAAATGGCTATCTAATTTGTTTTTTAAAGATTTTATGTAATCGTCTATATTTAAATTCGAATATTCTTTTTTATACCAATTACTTTTATAAGGTGGCCTAATTTTTTCTAAATTTATATTAGATATATCTTTTGATAAACTAATATATTCAATTGTTTGCCTAGCATAATCTCTCATTAAAATATGAGGATATACCATTTCTTTATCAAATATTTCTTCATAAATATAATTAGCAATCTCTATATGTATTTCACAAATGTCGATTCGAAGTGTCGCCCCTAAAACAGAAGCATATAATCTTTCGACTATATATGGATCATTGTTATTTTCAAATAATTTTAATAAACCAATAATTTTAGTTGGAAATGTTTTGAATAATTTTACTAAAGATTTAGTACCGAGATCTCTTAATTTATTATTAGTTGCAGAAAATATCCACGTTAAAAAAATCATATATTTTTCCGCAGTTTCTTCATCTAATTTCTTATAGTTACTAAATAGCCAATTAATAATTTCAAAAACCTTTTCATTATTTATAGATATATATTGAGTCCATAAAAAATCTCTTTTTCCTAAATTGCATTGTTTCAATAATTTATGTAAAGCCCAAATATTTAACGGATGGTTTTTTTGAGGCATTTTTATTAATAAGACATCTAAAAAATTATTTCTAAATGCATCATAAGGAATAACATTATCGGATATATAGCATTTAGTATGTTTACTTATGCTACCATCTTTTCTCCATACTAAACTATTTATAAAAGAATATATCATGTTATAATTGTTTTTAAACTGTGGAAATACTTCAAATAGCTCTATATTAAATTCATTTGCTAATTTAATAAAAAGTTCATTAATAAGACCTCTATTATAAGATAAATCGTCTTCCTTTTGAAAATACCTTGTCACTTTTTCATCTGACTGTAATTTAGTTACTAAATCTCTTTTATCAACATTTCTATATTTCTCTAAAAGGTATTCTGATAAAAAGTAATCTCCCATACGCTCATACGAAAAATAAATAATCATTTCACCTTTATAGCCAGTATTTTTAATTAATATATTTTCATCTATTAGCGCTTCTAAAAATCTATTTGACTTTTGAACATACTCTTTAGCTATATTATTAACAACAGTATAGGATTCCTCATAATTTAGTTGATTAAATTCTGAGTCGTTCATTAATTCAACTAATCCTTTTATTACTTTTTGTACAACATTAATATTTTTATCAAAATCAAATTTATCTTCCTTAGATAAATTAATATTTACTGTCTTAAGAACATTTGTAAATAGCTCTGCAACACTTATAGTTTGGTCAAATTCCTTAAATTTATTTACACAGTACTCACACATTAGTTTTAAAAATAATGGATTGTTGAATTCTGGATTTAATATAGGTAACTTAGGTAGCTCTAATCCATAAAAATCACAAAAAGATACAATTGGATTATAGTTTTCTTCCTTACTAAAACCTTCATGCTGAAATACTACAATATTGTTATCTTGTATTGCGTTTTTGGGTAATATAACATCTTCAAAAGGGGTTCTAATAGAAAATATTAAAGCTATATTAGAATACTTCTTTATATGGTTGATAAAGCTTTGAAAATAATTTCCCCATAACCTTTTACCTTCACCTTCATTAAGCGCATCAATAATAATAAAAGCTCTTTTTTTTGTTTCTTTGGCCTTATTACTTATTGACCTTAAAAAATTATCAACAGAATTTGTAACTTCTAAATCATTAAGTATTTGATGCCATGGATCTTCATTTTTAGTAAAAAATTGTCCCAAAAACAGATAAATAATATGATTTTCATCTCTAAGTTTTTTAGATAGATGCGCTAAAAGGTGTGATTTTCCTATGCCAGCTTCACCTTGAACTAGCAAATAAGGATAAAACAAGCATTCTTTACATGTTTCTTTTAAATACGTTTGATATTTTAATAATACTTTTTCGATTTTACTCATATAAGTTTGAAGTTCTAATTTTTCATTCTCACTTATTTTGTATATATTACATTCATTATGTTCTGTCAGAAAAATATAAGGGTCAATATTAATTTCGTCTATCAATTCATAAATTTCACTTAAGTATTTTTTCTTTTCTTCAAACTCTTCTTCCAGTTCCAAATAATTATTGACTGATTGTTCTAAATTAGAGAATATTTTTTTGAAATTCAAATAAATATTCTTTGCGTATTTTGATTTCATCTTATCTAAAATATCATTTTCGATATAACCTTTTAATTCTTTTAGATATGAAATATTAGTATATTTAAAATTATTGGTAATAGAAATACCTTCTATAATTTTATTATTAATAGTATCGACATCATTATTCGCAGTATATCGTGAAGCTAAATTCGATATATTAAATTCTAATTTTTCATTAATAAATTCTTCTTTTAAATATGACAAAGAATCTTCAAATAAAAGCGGAGATAATTCTTTTTTTAATAATTCAATAGCGTGATCTTGCTTATTTATGTTTAAATTCAAAAACTCTTCGCATAAGTCTTGAGTTAAAATAATATCTTTTTTACTATCGAATAATATATTATGTGGATTTGAAAAATTCTTATTTTTAATATTATTATTTTGATTTCCAATAAATATAAACTTTAATCGATAACCTTCTTCCATTTTATTTGTTAAATACTCTTTTTTTAGAGTGTCCTCTATTTTTTGCTTTTTACACGTTGCGGTAACTTGAATAATAATTTTATTCGTATTATCTATAAGATCAAATGCTGGTGCATTTTTTTGTTTTTTATTATGATTCTCAAGTGAATACCCATATACAATATTTAACAGGTCTCTAAAAAAATATTCGGAATATATATGATTATTTAAAATATTTATCTTTCCTAGTTCTTCAATCTTAGTATTAAGTCTAATTAGTGTATCAAGAAATTTTTCTTGATTCGTTGATCGTTTCAAGTTTTAAGTCTCCTTTTAAAATGAATATTTCACTTCTTATAACTAATATTTAAACAAAATGATCACATAATAATATTTAATTTACAATATGCCACTACAGTGTCAACATTTTATAAACACTATTCATTTGAACATGGTCTAAAACGAATAGGACATTGTAAATGATTAAATAGTCTGTCTCTAGTTGATGTATATGGTCATTTGTTATGCAGATAATAATTAATCTAATTAATTTTTACGTTTTAGTTACTTGGTTGTGATTGAGGCTTTTTGTATCTAGTTGTAATATTCTCCTTTTTTAGAATCATAATAGGTACTTCTTGAAATTTTTAGAACTTTGCACATTGCTGATACTGAATATTGATACGCATTTTGTTGAAAGACTTCATTTTTTGTCTCAAAATTAGCACTGCTTGCTTTAAATCATCATTTTACATTATCAATCGATGTTTTTCTTTGCGTAATTTTATTAACTCTTTTTCATCACTTGTTAAAATGTCTTGATGATTGAATGACTCAGTATTTTGGTTTTGTTTTATCTAATTTGAGAAAGTTAATGATGTTAGATCATATTCTCGTATAATTTCGTTTCTAAGCTTACCATTTTCATAAAGTTTAATTATTTTAATTTAAATTATTTACTAAAAGCTCTTCAGTCTCTTGTCATAATAAAATCGCCTACCCTCTTAGTTTAACAATGTCTATTCTCATAGAATTTGTCCAACTAAATGTAGACGATTCACTAAACTTCTAAAAAAATAAACCCCAAATTATAATAGTCTCAATATTAATATATTACAATTTATTCATAGGATTTTTATCATTTCAATTAATAGGTTGTTATCAGGGTTAAATAAACATTTTTTGTAATAGTCCTTTTTTACGTTCTTTTAATAACTCAATTCTATTCATTTGATTATTCATTTTATTGTCTATAGATTTTAACAATGCACTTACTTTATCTTGTTCAGTGAGACAAGGTATTTTAAGATTTATATTGCATAAGTTCGCATGAGTTAATTTAGCTGGTGCATTACCTGTGACAAATGCTCGTAGTTCTTTAAAATTTAAATAATAATTCATAAAAAACAAATTATGATCATTACTTTTAACTACATGCGCATGATTATTTACCCAGTATTGCCCATTAGCAATAAAGCTACTCGTCTCAAACTGCCCCCATTTTGCACCATCTTCTCCTATTAGTAATCGTTCTTCATTATTGAATAAATAATCTTTTACGTAATCAATAATTCCAGTTGCACCATAGTAAGGGTATAACCCCTTTTCTCTTAATGAAGAAGTAATTGGTTTTCTTCTATTATTTTCAAAGATAAAGATGTCTTTTATGAATTTGTTTTCCCACTCTGGATATTCTTCACCATTCTCATCTTTGAATCGCAATTCTTGTGTGAAGATTTTCTGCATATAGCCTTTTTTCTGTTGTTGAAGCAATTCAAGTTTTTGTTCTTCTAATTCAATTTGTCGGTCGAGTTTGCTGAAGAACTTGCCTATTTTTTGCTGTTCTTCAAATATAGTTGGGGTGAAGATTTTTAAATTAGCAATTTCTTTGAAGTTTAGACCTTCTCGACTACCTCCACTTTGTGCAAGGAAAATTTTCCTTTTACCTTTTCTTGATAATAGATACTGTCCAAAAAAATTATAATAATACTCTTTTTTCAATCTAATAATACATACATGTTGATTTAAATTAGCATGCGTTTCAACTATCGAATTAATGGCTGTTCTACCTATTGATGCTCCTGTAATATTTAAAAGAACATCACCATAGTACGTTCTACTATTTTTCATCTCATCATCTATATCTTTACTAATATAAACTAAGTCATTAAGATTTAATTTACCATTTCTAATATTTTGACTCCTTAAAAATGGTATGCCTTTGTTTGTATAGTTTTCACTTCCACCTTTGGGAGTCTTTCCACTACCTATTTTGGTAGTAAGATTCCCTAACTTCTTCTCTTCCCATTCGCCTTCAAATCCTGGGAATCTCAACTCTGGCACATTTTTCGTTTGTGTATTACTCATCTTTCAACACCCCAAGTTCTTTCAGGTATGCATTGATTTCTTGTTCAATTTCTGCGATTTCTTTGTCGATATTTTTCAAATCTTGTTGGACTTGATCTAAATCAATTGGTGCTTCTTCTTCGAATGTATCAACATATCGCGGTATGTTTAAGTTGTAATCGTTATCGGCGATCTCTTGTAATGTCGCGCTGTAGCTATATTTATCAATCGTTGCTTTACGCTTATATGTGTCTATAATACGTTCGACTTGGGCATCGCTTAAATGGTTTTGATTTTTTCCTTTTTCAAAATCATTGGATGCATCGATAAATAGTACGTTGTCGTCTTGTTGGCGACATTTTTTAAATACTAAAATACATGTTGGAATACTTGTCCCATAGAAAATATTGGCTGGTAACCCAATCACGGCTTCTAAGTAGTTCTTTTCTTCTATTAAATAGCGACGAATCACACCTTCTGCGGCACCACGGAATAATACACCATGTGGGAGTACGACTGCCATGGTACCTTCATCGTCTAGGTAATGTACCATGTGTTGAATAAAGGCAAAGTCTGCTTTGGATTTTGGCGCAAGCTTGCCGTAACCACTGAATCGTTCATCATTTTCAAATTTTGAATCTGCTGTCCATTTCGCACTGTATGGTGGGTTCGCAATAACCGCATCAAATGTATTGCCTAAAAAGGCTGGATTTTCCAATGTGTCATCATTACGGATCTCGAAGTTCTCATAACGCACATCATGTAATAACATATTCATGCGTGCTAAGTTGTATGTAGTATTGTTACGTTCTTGTCCGAAATAACGATACACTTGCGTTTCTTTACCAACACGTAACAACAATGAACCGGAACCACATGTTGGGTCGTACACGTGACGTAATTTATCTTTACCGTCTGTGACAATCTTCGCCAGTATCTTAGATACTTGTTGTGGTGTATAGAACTCGCCTGCTTTTTTACCCGCTGTCGCCGCAAAGCGCCCGATTAGGAATTCATATGCATCACCTAACATATCAATTTCCATGTCACTGTGAACGAATGGTAAGTCGTCAAGATTAACCATGACTTTAGAGATTAAAGCAGTACGTTCTTTGACATTGTTACCTAGTCGCGTTGAACTCAAATCCATATCGCTGAACAGCCCGATAAAGTCATTTTCACTTTCTTCACCTAATGTAGATGTTTCAACTTTGCGAATCGCCGTCGCTAGATGTTCTATATCGAAATCTTGCGTTTCAATTTCACGAATCATCGCACTGAATAAATCTTGTGGCTCAATGAAGTAACCGACTTGATCAATTAATTCTGCTTTTAAGTCTTCACGATATTCTTCATCTGCCCATGCTTCTTGATACGTGATGTCTTCACCTGACAAGGCATCTGCATATTCTTGTTCGGCTTTTTCAGATAAGAAGCGATAGAAAATCAAGCCTAAAATGTAATTACGGAATTCACTCGCATCCATGTTCCCTCTTAAATCATTCGCAATCGACCATAATTTTTTATGTAATTCAGCTTGTTGCTGACGTTGTTTTTCAGTAATAGACATGTGATTCCTCCGCCTTTGCATAAGTAATTTATCTCTTTGTGTAATAGATTTATTATAACATTTGGTTATGTTGCGATGTTGATAATTTGGATGTTGGTGGTGGAAATTTTGAGTTTTAGTGGCGCAATTGTTATTGAAAAATTTTATAGAAATGTTGTAGCTTTCAAATGCTTTCAAAATCATTTATATTCTTAATGATGTCAAAAAGTTGTTCATTCATACATAAATAAAACCAATCAACAATTGAGTTGGTGAAAATCAATCGTTGATTGGCTTTGATGCATATTAAATAATGCAATATATATTAATAAATGTTAGTTATAGTATATTTTGTCAGGATTGGGTGAATGTCTAAGTTTTAATTATTTATCTAAATTATCTGCAATGAATTTCTTAATTTCAGGAGAGAAATAAACAGCAAATCCTCTTGTGCTTTCACCTGATGGCTTATTACCGGCATAGATTACACCAATAGCTTCGTGTTTACTATTTAATATAGGTGAACCAGAGCTACCAGGCTGAATAATTGCATCCGATGACACTATATTCCCATTCACTGATAATACTTTACCAGTTGATTCATACATTTGTAGTTTATTTCCATTAGGATTTGGATAACCAATGACTGATATAGGTTCATTTTCTTTAGCTTCTGATGCTATATTAAATTTACTAGTGAAATCTTTGAATTTTCTACCTTTTGGTTGTGTTGATTTTTCTTCAACTTGTACAACCGCAATATCTTCTTTACCAGGATAATCTACAATCTTAGTAACTTTATAAAGTCCACCACCGTTATTATAAAAACCATTAGGATGTGCTTTGATTTCATCACCGACTTTCATGTGATAGGTAACATGTTTATTGGTAATGATTGTATGATTTCCAACTACAAATCCTGTTCCAGCGCCCATCCATGTAACACCACTGTATGGTGCAACATTTGTATTTGTAATTTGTTTAACAGTATTTTCGGCTTTGGCTGTTTGTTGAATACCTTCAACCATTGTTGTGCCGACACCAGTTATTGATGTTAAAATCGTCAATGCTGCAATACTTTTGATGATTATATTTTTATTCATTTTTCTGCTCCTCTAAGTATTTGTATAATTATAATGTTAGCTTTTTGAAGTTTTATTTTTTTTAATCATTTCGAATAAATGGAATCACAGAGATGATTTGAATTGTTGAGTTTGTTGTTAATTTTTAAAATCATTTATCTATGTAAGGATTTATTTATCTGTGTTATCTGCAATGAATTTCTTAATTTCAGGAGAGAAATAAACACCATATCCTTTTGTACTTTTATTTCCAGGGCCGTTTCCACCAAAGTGAACACCTACAACTTCGTATTTACTGTTAAATACAGCTGAACCTGAGTTGCCTGGTTCTACGAAAGCATCAGTAATAATCATGTTGCCTTTAACTGACAGCACTTTTCCTGTTGACTCATACATTTGAAATTTATTTATATATGGTTCTGGATAGCCAACAATTGAAATGCGTTCATTTTCTTTAGCTTCTGATGCTATTTTTAAAATGCCTGTGTAATCTTTAAAATTCCTGTTTTTTGGATGAACAGCTTTATCTTCCACATGTAGAATGGCAATATCTTCTTGACCTGAATAACGGACAATTTTTTTAACTTTATAAAATCCGCCATTATTATATTCACCATTGGGATGCGCTATAATATGTGCACCAATTTCCATACCTGCAACGACATGCTTGTTGGTAACAATTGTATTTTTACCGACAATGAAACCTGTTCCAGATCCTATCGAAACGACACCATTGTATGGTGCTACATTAGTATTTTTGATTAGTTTCACATTATGTTCAGCTTTAGCCGTTTGTTGAATACCCTCAACCACTGTTGTGCCGACGCCAGTCACTGATGTTAAAATCGTCAATGCTGCAATACTTTTGATGATTATATTTTTATTCATTTTTGTGCTCCTCTAAGTATTCGTATAAATATAAGGTTAGGTTTTTGAAGTTTTATTTTTTAAATCATTTCGAATAAATAGAATCACAGAGATGTTTAAAATTGTTGATTTTGTTGTTAATTTCTAAAAATCATTTATCAATGTATGGATGGATGATTTATTTATCTAAATTATCTGCAATAAATTTCTTAATTTCAGGAGAGAAATAAACAGCAAATGACCTTGTACTTTCACCTGTTGGTTTATCACTAGCATACATAACACCAATTGCTTCTCGCTTACTATTTAATATAGGTGAACCAGAGCTGCCAGGTTGGACAACCGCATCAGATGTCACTATATTTCCATTCACTGATAGTACTTTACCAGTTGATTCATACATTTGTAGTTTATTTCCATTAGGATTTGGATAACCAATGACTGATATAGGTTCATTTTCTTTAGCTTCTGATGCTATATTAAATTTGCTAGTGAAATCTTTGAATTTTCTACCTTTTGGTTGCGTTGATTTTTCTTCAACTTGTACGACCGCAATATCTTCTTTACCAGGATAATCTACAATCTTAGTAACTTTATAAAGTCCACCACCGTTATTATAAAAACCATTAGGATGTGCTTTGATTTCATCACCGACTTTCATGTGATAAGTAACATGTTTATTGGTAATGATTGTATGATTCCCAACTACAAATCCTGTTCCAGCGCCCATCCATGTAACACCACTGTATGGTGCAACATTCGTGTTGGTAATTAATTTCACACTATTTTCTGCTTTGGCTGTTTGTTGAATACCATCAACCACTGTTGTGCCGACACCAGTTATTGATGTTAAAATCGTCAATGCCGCAATACTTTTGATGATTATATTTTTATTCATTTTTGTGCTCCTCTGTTTATTCATGATGCTTTTGATATAGACGTTTTTTTATGTTATATTCGACCGATGTTTTTCATTAAAATTATTGAACACATGCTCATGGTGTATATTTAAATTTGTTTATTGTTCAATGTGCTTTTGAATAAAATCTTTGATTTGAGGCGTAAAGTATACGGCACCATTATATTCAGAACCAATTTTTCCAATACCGCCATACACCACACCTATGACCTCATTGTTAGAATTTAGAACTGGTGATCCTGAATTCCCGGGTTCAATGTATGCATCAAAATTTAAAATATTGTCTTTGATTCTTTTTATAGTTCCTGTAGATTCAAACTGTTTAAAACTATTTTGAGCAGGTAATGGGTAACCAATAACTTTAATTTTGTCATCAACTTTAGCATCTTTCGCAAAATTGAATGCTTGGACATTTTCATTAAAATTAAAGCCTTTTGGTCCACGTTCGACTGCTTGTTCTTCAATATTCATGACAGAGATGTCTTCATCACCCGGATAATCAGAAATGCTTTTAATTTTATATATACCACCATTTCCTTTGTCACCGTTTGGATGGGCAGTAATTCTATCGCCAACTTTATAATCTTTTGATACATGTTTATTGGTGATAATTGTATTTTTTCCAATTACAAAACCTGTCGCATCTTTAAATGAAACGACGCCATTATATGGAAAAATATTTGTATCTTTAACTTGCGTAACATTCTTCTCTGCATTTGCTATTTGTTGTGTCTCTTCAACGACTGCAGCATTTATTCCAGTTACTGAGGTTAGAATGGCTAATGCTGCCATGCTTTTAATGACTATATTTTTATTCATTTTCAAGCTCCTTTACAATTCGAGATATGTTGCAACGCTCGTTTAAAGTCAATTTGTTTATTTATCTATGTTTTCTGCAATGAATTTTTTAATTTCTGGTGTAAAGTAGACGCCATATGCATTTCTGTTATCATCATTTTTTACATCAGAAGCAAAATGAATACCAACTAATTCGTTGTTGCTGTTTAATACAGGTGATCCAGAGTTTCCGCTTTCAGTATGCGCTGAATATACAATACTGCTACCTTCTACTGACATCACAGGGCCAGTTGACTCATATAAAACATATTTATTTTTGTATGGGTGTGGATAACCAATCACTTTAATTCGCTCACCAGCTTTAGCCCCTGCCGCATATTTGAATGGCGTTACATTATCATTAAAATTAAAGCCTTTTGGTCCACGTTCTATTGCACGCTCTTCAACTTGAATGACTGATACATCTTCTTTACCTGGATAATTAATAATCTTTTTAATCGAATAAATACCACCATTACCTTTATCACTATTTGGATGTGCAGTAATACGATCGCCCACTTTGTAATTTTTCGACACATGTTTATTTGTTAAAATAGTATTCTTTCCAACTACAAATCCAGTTGCACTTTTAAAAGCAACTACACCAGTATATGGAAAAATATTAGTATCTTTAACTTTTGTGACATTATTTTCTGCTTTGGCAGTTTGTTGTACTTCCTCAACCAATGTTGTTCCAATACCTGTTACAGATGTTAAAATTGTTAATGCTGCTAAACTCTTGATGACTACGTTTTTGTTCATTTTAAGTTCCTCTCTTTTAATTATTTTGATATCTAGATACATAATTCAGTATATTTAGTTAATTATGTAACCGTTTTCTTAATCACTCTTTAAAAAATCAACTTCACGAATGAATTGATGATACTTATTTTTCAATATTATTTTGAATAAATTCTTTTAATTGTGGTGTGAAATAAACACCGAAATTCTTTTCAGATTCATCTTTTCCACTACCTGCATATAAAATACCAATCAGTTCATGTTTAGAATTCAATACAGGAGATCCTGAATTACCTGGTTGTGCATACGCATCAAATTCCATAAACGTTCCACTGATATGGTTAATCGTTCCTGTCGATTCAAACATTTTATATTTTGTTTGTGCACCCTTTGGATAACCAATAACAGAAATTCTATCTTTCACTTTTGCTCCGTCTGCAAATTTTGTATAACTAACGTTCTTATTAAAATTCAAACCTTCTGTACTTGTTTCATGAACATGAACTATCGCAAGGTCTTCTTTTCCGGGATATTCTACAATGTCTTTAACGTCGTAGTTTCCTCCGCCTTTACCTTTACTCGAATGATGTGCTGATACTCTATTTTTAAAAATATCATTACTTTTAGCGATATGTTTGTTAGTTACGATTGTATTTTTACCAACAACTACACCAGTACCACCCACAAATGCTACCACTGAATTGTATGGTTCCTTAGTTGCATCGGTAATTTCTTTGACATTCTTTTCTGCTTTGGCAATTGAATGAGGCTGATTAGAAATATTTTCAGCAAAACCAAGAGATGTTAAAATAGTTAAAGCAGTTAAACCTTTAACCATTACATTTTTATTCATATTTTACCTCCTTCCAAATTTATTTTTATAGTTAATGTATCTAGATACACATTTACTATATACATTTTAAATAAAAATATTAATTAAATATTAATTAACCACTTATTAACGTTTTATTAAATTATTTTACATGAATTGACTCATTTATTTAAATATGCTTAAAACTCAATATCACGCAATTAAAATTGACTTTTTAGGATTATTTTGGTCTTAAATATTAATTATTGAATTAAAATTGTAATATTTATTCGGAAATTAGGTGATTGAAAATATATGGCGGAATGGTGAACAATTCATGTATTTATAATCTTTCACTTTACTATGTATTGTGTTTAACAACATTATTAGCGATTAGTTCCCCTATTATTTATGACAATATGCAGTCAATCAATGAAACATGTATGTATGAGTATATTTGGAACTAGTAATGTATTGTTAAATATTGAAGATGATTGAATTATGGAATTTTTTTCGAGATATGTTATTTCGGGGATCAGATTTTGCGATTTTGCCTTGGATAGAGTAGTTGCGATTTGTAAATACGTTTTTCAGGTTCGATTCAATTTCGTTGTTAAGATAATATGGATTAGTTTCACTGACATGTTGATGCATGTCTTTTTTGTTCTGATAAAGTATAAAATGTTTACTTAACATTACTTAGTATGACACCTGCTAATTCAAACATTATTTGAGACATTCTTTTCAAATTAATTATAAATTTTTACCTATAGACTAGTTTGATATTTATCTACATCTCAAAATTCTCATCAACAATCTTTCACATCCAACATTTTTACTTTAGTTTTTATAATTCAAAACAACAAAACTATGTTAAAAAATTATTCTATTTTTTAGTTAATAGATAGTTAATACATTTTTGATATTTAGTTAATTGTTCTTTTAAAAAATTATTATTATATTTTCATTGTAAACGTTTACAATATAAAAAAAGGAGCAATAAAAATGAATACAAAATTTTTAGGTAAAACATTAGTAGCAAGTGCTTTAGTATTAACAACATTAGGAACAGGCTTACATTCTTCATACTTAGGATTAGATACAAATAAAGTTGTTAAAACGGCTAAAGCAGAAGAAAAAATGACAGATGGTCAATTATGGAAAAAAGTTAAAGATTCATTACATGATTCTGATATTATTTTAAGTAACGAGTACGAAACAATCAACGTTACTTATTTATTAAGCAATGGATATTCTAGCAGCGTTTCTGCTCCTGGAAATGATGATGGAGGCCATCTAACACAATCTATAGACTTTAAAGGATTAAAACAAATTGATTTAACTAAGGAAAATGTCTACGATGACTTTAACAAAAAGCTAGATGCTAAAAATACATGGAATTCTCTAACCGAGAAGTTAAAAGGTCTTGGTTTACTACAAAATGGCCAAAAAGTATCTATTTATTCTTCAGATAGCTCTTCTCCAGTCTCGGGTAAAGTGGGAGAAGGAGTAACTAGTGGTGGCGAAAATACTCTAACTAAACGCTTCATCAACAAAATCACAATTGATTAAACCTTAAACTCAAATTTCCTTAATTCATAAAACATTAATAACTAACCCTTTCTTACAAACCACCTAGCCCATAATATATTAAAACGTCATTTTTATTTCAATTAGCGGAAAATAAAAAAACCATTCCGCATTAACTTTGGCAAGTTGGAATGGTTAAAAAAATATTTTAGAAGCCAGCGTTTGGCTTGCTTAGACGACATGTTCGCGCATGTCGTCTTATTTTTACATTTATATAATAACACGCAATTCAATAAAATGTCTAATCAATAAACCTCAATTACATTCAAATTCAAAAACTTTTCACCTAATATTCATCGCTTAAATAAACATTACGTTTAATTAAACAGACATTGTCAATCGCGTCTAATACCCCTGCTGTCCGAAAACAAAATTATTTTGTATTCATATTTAACTGTTCTCTTTCCTCCCTTTTCAACGCAACTAAATTTCTTTTACCGTTAGAGCCCCAATCTTTAATCTTTAATTGTTCTACCGCTCCATTTATTAAATCCTTTAAAGAGTAAAACTGCTAATAGCAACGTGATAATAATATAGATTGCCAATGTTAATGTAACTGGTATACTCCCTTCGATAAACATATAAACGTAACGTGTAGCATATGTGATTGGTAAATAGAACCACGAATGATCTCCAAGCACTTCTAATCCAAAATAAACGTTAAAAATAAACATTAAAACTCCGACAACAATAGCCATTACATCTTTAATGAAAATACTAAAAATAAAAAGTAGCAGTAATATAATTACATTGAAAAACAATGATACGCCTATAAACATAAGTGTTATTTTCATATCATGTGAATGCCACAATAAATTAATTGATGCTAATAGAATACATATGGCTGTAATAGTATAAGTAAAAATCATTGATGCATTTAACCAATTTAGCCTATTAGCTTTTCCTAAAATATGATTAAAGTGACCAATATTTTCTTCAAAATTGATAACTTGATAGACGTTTATAGAAATTAATAGCGATGTAATTGCATTAAAACTCGCTGTAAACAAACTTATTTGTCGACCATTCCATAAATTTACGTTTAAATACCAATTTATAAATAATATAAACAATATGGTTACAATAATGGGTACAAATGTGAGCGCTTGCTTAGAAAATTTCAACTTACATGACTTTAATTCGTTAATTATCATTTTAATCGCCAACTTTTCTTATTATTTAAAAATGTTACTATCGCGAAAATAATGATGCTAACAATAATCGAAATATATAAGGCATTGAGATCATTAAAGTATTTTGAATTATGGTTTACAACTAAACCATTAGGTAGTATACCAAGCGTAATAAGCGGGATTCTCTGCATTATCCCCCACGGCAACACCCAAAATAAACTCTTCAATGTTAAAAACAAGACACAAATGACTGATAATACTAAGTTTATTAATATTGATACGAACACACCAAAGTATCGAGTTAATAAAAAGTTGAGCGGTATCAATGGTAGAGATACTACATACATCAACAATATTGTCACCAATAACAACATAGCATTAACCGGATGTGGATTAATAATTAGGTCACCTATATAAGCAATAATAAATACTAAAAAGCAATGTACCAAAAATGCTATTGATAAAATGAAAATCTTTGCTCTTATTTCTTTTGTAATCGACCAATTATTACTTAAGTAATAATTAAATGATTTATTTCTCATTTCAATTTTAAATAACGAATTACAAGCCATACATAATACAATCGGGATGAAAGCAATTGGCCAAATATTAAATAGTAAAGTTATATATGGTGACACACTATTCGCTGTTCCCGTATTACTTTTGGCGAATAAGACTGTGAAAATAGCAAAACAAAGAAATACCAGCGGACTTATTAATAAAACATACATACTGAAAGAATTTTTAAATTTGATACCTTCTATCTTTAAATGTATCATTTGTAATCACCTTTCGTTATTTTGAAGAATATCTCTTCTAAGTTTTCATCTTTGTTATTTCTTTGCTGATATTTTAGCTCACCCTCATGAATAATACCGATATGATCTGCTAAAACTTGGATTTCAGATAAAATGTGACTTGAAATAATAATACTAGTACCTTGTTCTGTTAATAATTTTAGAAGTTCTCTAAGTTCTTGGATTCCATATGGGTCTAAACCATTAGATGGTTCGTCTAATACTAAAATTTCTGGCTTTTTAATTAATGCCATTGCAATTCCAAGTCTTTGTTTCATACCTAAAGAAAAGTCCTTAACCTTTTTCTTTTTATCGACATTTAAATTGACTAAGCTTAAAACACTATTAATTTCGCTGAAATCAACGCTTTCATTTAAACACACAATTTTCAAATTATCTTGTGCACTTAAATGATTATATGTCGCAGGTGTTTCAATAAGCGAACCAACTTTGTGCAAATCATTTCGTGTCATTGGTCTATTATCTAATTTAATTTCCCCTGAATCTTGTTGAAGTATGCCACATATAATTTTCATAAGTGTCGTTTTACCGGCTCCATTAATACCAAGTAATCCATAAACTTCGTTATTTTCTAAAGTGATATTAATATGCTTTAATACATCTTGATTTTTAAACCGCTTCGAAATGTTTTCAGTAACTAATTTTGCCATAATCAAAAACTCCTTTGATTTATTAACTTGCTTTTTGATTTGCTACATTTAATGCTTTATACACATCAAGCTCACCATGCCCATATCTACTAAATGGTTTATTATTCTTAGATGTCCCATGCTGATATAACAATTCAATCGCTTTATCTGGATGTTTTTCAAGATGATATTTATCAATGATTAAAGCTAGTGCTCCCGAAACTTTAGGTGTGGCTAATGAAGTTCCAGCTTGATAAATATATCTTCCGTTATTGGCAGTAGTTAAAATGTTCTCCTTATGCATATACCCTTCATTCATCCATTTATCCACACCGAATTGATTTAAATAAGCAAATGATCCTCCGGGCGCAGCAATATCTGTATAATTCATACCAAAATTGGAAAACTCAGATAGATTACTCTTTTGATCTGTAGATCCTACTGTAACGACATTGTCCATAGATGCAGGAACATCTTTCACTTCGCCATTACCTTGATATTCACGCTGTAATTTTAGTTTCTGTTTGTCATTGACATCAATACCATCATTACCAGCTGCAGCAACAACGATAGATTTTTTCTTCTTGGCGTAATTGATTGCTTTCTGTAACGCATCGTATTCTACTTTTTCATCTTTTCTAAATGTTTGATGGTCATTTTTGTCCAAAATAATATAACTACCAACACTAATATTAATGACTTGATTTCCATCATTTGCAGCTTGAACAATCGCTTTTGATACCCAAAGCAGTTCTGTTTTTTTACTACCAAACACGCGATACATTGTAAATTTGTTATTCGGTGCAACACCTATTAACTTACCATTAGCACTCGTTTGACCCGACACCATCGTGCCATGTCCTTTCCTATCATTGACATCGTGAACATCACCTGTTTCCTCCGGTTCAGTACCTCTAAAACCGTTTAAAGGTACTAAATTTTTAGAATCAGTCGAGAAATTATTTTTCAAATCGTCATGGTTTTTCATCACACCTGTATCTATGATTGCTATTTTGGTGTTAGCATGTTTTGGCAAATCATCATACGATGCACCATTATTGGTTATTTTATTCATATCCCATTGTCTTGAAAATAATGACTCATTTGATGTTCTGTCTATTGTTTTCTCGCTAGTAATACAAGTTGAACATGTGGCATTGATATATTTAATATCATTTTTATAGTTTGCTAAAGCATTAGCATGCATTTTCGTCATTTTAATCTGTGCCACATGTAATTCCGGTATATTATAGACAACGTTTAAGGACTTCTTTTTAACTAACTTGTTAAATGTTGCTGTATTTTTGTATTCAACACTGTAATATAGTTCTTCTGACGCTGATGCATTACTCATTGTAATAGATATTAAAAGACTCAATATTATTAAACTAATAATAGCGCGCTTTATGATTTTCATATTCTAATCTCAAATGAATTCCAGAACTTTATATGGTTCAGGTGCGACAACATTCTTTTTAAATGTTTTTGACGCTAATTCATAACTTTCTGAAATATTTGCTGGATATATTGATACACCATAATCTTTTAATAATCGAATATTATTTTGAGTAACTGGATTTTCCCACATTCGTAAATTCATATTTGGAAATATAGAAAGTTTTTCAAAAGCTGTATGACAAATAGTTAATAATAAATTGTCACATATACCATTTGCAATTTTATTAATCGTATTAGAAGTCGCAGGTAAAATAATAATCTTGTCATGTTTATTTGCTATATCTACATGATTTAAAAAAGGGTCTTCAAATTCGTCATAATAGTTATCGCAAAATTGCTTTAATATTTCACCATTAATAAACTTTCTACCGTTTGTTGACGCGATTACATTTACTTCATCAAATTTTGATTTTAATTCAATAATATAGTGGCTAATATTGATACTATTAACTGAGCCACACAAACAAATCAATACATTTTCTCCCATGATATACGCCTCCATTCAGCTAATTAAAAACGCATTGGTCCAATTTTTTTCATTGAGAATTTTTGTATTTTTCAGTGTCATCAATGTTAGATAGACCCCTAATTCACCTTCTAAAAGGCCAACTTTCCTACTTTTAAATACATCTTGCTTATTTTCATTAATGTCTATAAAATTCACCAGATAATCTTCCTTATAATGAGAAATCAGTTTATTTATTAATACAGTGATATAATCAGACACTTCATTTAATTCAAAATTCAAATTCATAATTGTTAACATTAATATTTGTGATGACAATCCATGACAAATAGTTGGACTTATTAAATTTTCATCTTTATCATTTACTACTTGTAGCATCACTTTTTTAGACATTTTAATTATTTCATCATCTTGTAATGCTTGGCCGATTAAAAACAACGTCGTCATTACACCCGTATTGCCATAACACCAACCATTCCGAATAAAATTGAAATGATTACGTTCAGAAATTAAATCGTAACGCTGCAACCATCTTTCGTGGTTACAAAATTTTTCGTCCATGATAAATTTGTACATGTCTTTTAATATGTGCTGATGATTTTCAATCGTAATTCCTTTAATCACGCATAATGCAAATAAAGACATCGGTCCTAGCACTCCATGTGCAAGGCCAAGATTGATATTACCTTCAGTAAAATAATTTTTATCAGACTCTAAAAATTGACTTTCTTGTGGGACTACCCAGCTATTTTTAGAATATTGAATATCTTTAAAGTATACTAATATGCTTTTTAATGCTTTAACATTAAATTCATTCTCATCTACTCTATTTAGCAAATATCTCCCTATCCCAGCTAATCCACTGACAGTATCATAATTTAATGGATTTAATGGTTCTTGTAATATTTGATCAAATTTATTTTCTATTTCATTTACAATGTGACCATCAATATTATTTAAAATATTTTGATAATTTTTGCCATTTTGCGATGCTAAATCCATTGAAAATGCAATACCTGAAAGTCCACCAAACAAAGAATTGTTATATTGACCACTCTGTAAATATGGTGCTAATTTCATGATGTACTTATGCACAATTTGCTCAGTATTAATATCGAAAACTTTTTGATAAGCATCTAAAAACAAAATGATACCTGGTATACCATGTGATAAAGTTGAAGGTTCAAAATAATCGGTTTCAGTAGATGCTTTTGAAATGAAATCATCTACTTCTGAAATCTCTTGAAACTTCTTCTTCAATATTAGATTCATATCAATCATTTTTGTCACCACACCAATGCTTTTGAGTTTTAACAATTTCTTTTACAATAGATAAAACAAATGTTTCTTGATCCTTATCAATGCCAAATATTCGATTGCAGCGCATATGAATTAAGCTGCCAATAATCCTTGACCTTTTAGTAGTTAAAGTTTTTTTAAGCCCTTCATTTAATTTGCTCAAAATTTGGTTGCCATCTTTTAAAATTCGATAAATACCACTATAGTGTTTAGCCATATATTCAAAATTATTAGCAGGATTACATATAGTTACAAGTTCATTTTTAAAAGGTCTAATATCTTTACTTTTAAATGATGTAGGTACATAGTTATTAACAATTTCCATACGCTCTTCATTAGAAATTGAAAACATCTCAAATAAATACATTATTGAAATAGCAACAATATATGGTCGATCAAACTTAAAATCATTTTCAATAATATTGACAGCTAAATTCGTGTCATATTCAAAGAAGGCTTCTATTTCATTAATCGTGTTCTTTCCACCATATCTAAAAAATTCTGGCTCGTATGATACAAATTCATAATCTGAAACTTCTGTCGTTTGTCGAACATGTGGTAACCAATTCTTCAAGATGCTGTATATTTCTGCGTAATTTTCGTCATTCCTGAATAACCTCAACTTTAAAATGTCACCTTGTTTGATATAACGCATTAAAAAATATTGATCTATATCTCCCTTATCTTTAAGATGTTTTACAAATGGATACAAATTGTCGATGATAAATGTATCTTGCGATGGCTTATCGATATGAATATGTAATGCAAACCAGTCTTTGTCATATTCAATATCTGTATTTTTATATTTTGGAATTTCGATTTCGGGTCCTCGATAAGATGATTTTTTATAAATTGGTGTAACAATTTCATACACATGATCATTCTTTGATTGAGGTAAAAATGATTCTACTAAACGTACACGTTTATGCTTCTTATATTCTTTCATCAATAAATATCTATGATTAGCTAATGATAAATTTAGTAGAAGCTTGTTATCTCCATAAACTAAATTCACGATATTAGGTATATTGAATTGTTCTTGATATTTCAAAAATTGTTGATCCCATTCTTCATTTTTAGGTAAAGGTAATACCATCTCGTTAATTTTCCAATATGCTGGTTTAAGAATGACATTTTTATATCTGATTCGTGGTGAATAACTAAATGAATCAATACTCACATCATTCATAGGTTCAATGCATTTCACAGATTCCATTGAAATTTCTCGTAACAATCGATATAAATTACATTCTTTTAAAAAGTTATACATATTGTTTGATTCAAATAGTACCCTTTTATTTAGTTGGCTAGAATATAAATATAATTTGTTAAAGGTAGCACCAACATAAATATCATCTAAGGTAAGCTCATACTTTGAATAACTATTACTACTTCCTAAATTCAATGAATATTCGTATGAGTCATGATTAGTTAATACATTATGATTTCTCGGATATTTCGGTATGTTATTTATAGAAATCATTTCTACATTGTCATCACATATCATCTTCTGATAATAATGTCCTTTTTCATGTTCTAATTTTGCTAAAGTTTCAGTATCAATTAAATGATGAAATCGCCCAAATGTAGCGCCAGCATTAAAAGACGCCGTTAAAGGACTAATAACAATGAGCTCATTGTACTGATTGTAAAAACGTCCTAAATAAAGTTCAGCATAAACATCTGCACTCATTGGCGCATGATAATGATTGATTTCATTATCGTTAATCAATGACTCTACATCTTTTTCATTTATGACTATCTCATCGTTATTTCTCAAGGCATGTAAAAATTTTTGCTTAAGCATTACAATATTATTTCCATCGGTTTCTTCTTCTTGAAAAATTGTTGTCCCGAAACCTGTTATATCTGAAATCAAATCTTTAATATTCACGAGTTGTTCAAATCCATACTTTTCAATAAAACGGTTGTGAAGAACTTTCAAATCTGTGAATCCAATATTATTTCTTGATAAAAGCCACAATAAGTACGCTGCTTCAGATATATTTGTTGCTATATCTTGATGTAAATAATTGTTAATCATGTCAATTTTGGTATCAATTTGAAGATAGTTTTTACATTTGAATAGTGCCTTCATATGATGAATAATGTCTTTATATAATTCCTCGCCAAATCCAATTTCAGTTTTTTCATAAGCTAATATCAATTTCTGGATTTCTCTAATTTTTTTCACAAAATCATCATTATGTAAAGAAAGTTTATTTAAAATATAATTTAAATTATCGCTATATGATAACGGTGGTCTGATTGTTGAATATATAATTTCCTTTGAGACAAGATTATGGATATATACTTTCACTTTAGTAATATCATTAATTTCAAATTCTTGATTTATCTTTTCAGCTAAATTTGAAAAAGTAATATTATTATTCGTCACAGTGGTTTTGATGAATACGAGTAATTCGCTATTTTTAATGGAAAAAGATGTATCTTTATTGTTGTTTAAATAAATAGCACTTTGTTCATTTAAATATATTCGATCATTGATAATATGTGCTTTACTATTCCAAATAACTTTCAAATTTTGATAATATTCATCAATACTCTCAATATAACTAACCAGTTTATACAACCATTCGCCATCGACTTTCACATATTTTTGAATACTATTTCCAACTTTAAGACGTGTTGGTTCATTTACAAAATGCCCCAAATTAATACCACTTAATAATCCAAATGGAGTTGGACGTGTTGACATTCTAATTAAATATTTTAATAAACTTTCTTTAGCATCTCTAACCTTCTTGTTATCGCCATCAAAATTTATTTCTTGTAAAGTACAATATAAGTTAAATGTTGTTGTTAGGATTGATTCTTTCATCTGAGCATTTAATTGTAAGTCGCTATATTTAATTTGTTCAGTATTTAAAAATAAATTGAAAAATTCAACTGATAATAAAGGTGTTCTAATCATACAAATACTTGACGGTTCGTAAATAGTGTTCATTTGTAAGCACCTCACATATTTGAATAGACAAATAGAGCCCTTTCAGGCTCTATTTGCTGTAATCTTAACAGCAGAAGCTATTAAAACTACCAGTCTTAGCACAACCAGGAGTACATAAACTATGACTTGTAATACGTTCGTCACCTGCTGAATCATTTGAGTTATTGTTTGCTTTAACTTGCACGTCTAAATCAAGAACTTTTTCCATAGATAAAACCTCCTATTATTAGTTGAAGTTAAGGCCTACTTCAATTGTCATATTATCCCTTTTCACACAACAAATCAATAAATTATATAATTATATTTTGTGAATTTTTTGTAAACACTTATTAATTTAGTAATACTATTTTGATAATTAGATTTTTGTGTTTTTTTATTACTATTTATTTTCACTAATAATTTTGCATCTAAGTTCATAATTTTAAATTTATTGATGAATTTTTTAATAGATTAATCAATTCATTTATACAAATACTTAGATATTTTTATCTATCAATACTATTACGAATTTGGAGATGGCTGCTTGAGATTAATTAATAGATATTTATGCAGTTTTGTTCTATTTATACAAAATTTAGCAAATAATAATTGAAGTTATTTTAAAGATGAGGATATAAACATATAATTTCAATGACTTGATTATTTTCTTAAATGACATGTTCTAAGAGGGTCAATATAATAACCAAAGCTTGTCATTACTTATATGTAAAGATAGAGGCTAATTACATAATCCTAACTTATTTAACAGGAAGTCATGAAAACTATATTACAACTAAAAGTATAACTTTCCATCACCAAAGTCAGAATTTATTGAAACACTCAACTGATAATATAGAAGGCTAATTATAAAAATACCTGGCGATTAATAAACTGTTTCCGTTTTTTAGCACTTAATATATTTAAAAAGACAAATAGAGCCCTTTCAGGCTCTATTTGCTGTATCCTTAACAACAGAAGCTGTTAAAACTACCCGTCTTTTCACAACCAAAGCTACAAAAAAGATGGCTAGTTATTCTTTCGTCACCCGCTGAATCATTAGTGTTGTTATTTCCTTTAACTTGCACGTCTAAATCAAGAACTTTTTCCAAAGATAAAACCCCCTATTTAAAAGTTGAAGTTAAGACCCACTTCAATTGTCATATTAATCATTACCACACAATAAATCAATGAATTTAATAATAATTATTTGTTATTAATTTGTAAATCGTCATTAATTTTATGGTACTATTGTTAGTTTAAACAAATAATGTAACTTCTTTTTTTAATATGTTGTGAATATTTTTTGTTTAACTCTTAAATTTCGGGTTTAACTTCCTCTATTTCTAACAGTTATACTCCAGGATTAGTTTCTTTAGAATCCGTACCGATTAATTTAACAGTATGGTTTTGCCAGTCAACTTCATAAGTAGATGTAAACGTTACTGTATTTTGATTTTTGTAGTTATTTCCAACCCAGTGTAGTCGATTCCATTGATTAGTATATCTATCCATTTCTCTTTGGTAAGTTACTTTGATTTTAGATTTTTTTGTATCATTTTGTTTATGAGAAAGTACGCTTATAAATTCTGGGTTAAAGTTACCACGCGCCAATAAAGGCATTTGATGTGTTGGCAAGAAATTTTGACCAGCATTTGAACTACTTTGTCTACCACCTAAAAACAGTTCATTACCATATGTTGGGTCATAACTATCTCTACCATATGGTCCCCAACCATTATTCATAATTTTGTGCGCCTCAACACCCCAGCCAATTGATTTATGATTTGTTTTTCTATCAATCGTAGTTCTGTAACTTTCTTGTTTATAATTTATCGTTTCTGAAAATGATTTTGATCCATTTAATCCACCTGATAAGCCATTAGATATATTAATATCTCCGCCATAAGAATAACCTAATGTTTGTTGAACTTGGAATTCTTCATTTTGATTTTTAGGTGCATAGTCAACAACATTTACAGCATCATTTGATTCTGAACTAACCGAAACATTATACTTACCGCCCCAATAAAACTGTGAGTAATTGTAATCTTTTGGATTAGGCTTTTTATAACCTGAATTAATGTTTCCGGCTGCCTTAAGTACTAACGTATCTTTGTCATAACTTTTATCCTTAATGAAATTAAACGTTAAAATTTGAGAAATATTCAATTTATCATTATCAGATGTTGCTGTTGTTTTGTATAAAGTGATTTTGTCATCTACTTTTTTCTCGCTTACAGGTGTGATATGTTGAGCTGCATCAACTGTATTCGATAGCAAAAGCAGTGCAATTGATGAAGCAACTGATGATTTGACTAATTTTTTCATTTTCATATTAATTATGTCCTTTCACTTTAATTTCGTGTGTTTTCCAATTAACTTCATATCTAACTACAAAGTTTCTATTTACAAATGCATTATGCTTTCTTTCTGCGTAAATACCAGTTCTAGGGAATAAAGTCGCATATGTAATATCTAAGTTTCTACCATATGAAATTTCAAATTCACTCGTATCACTTGAACCTTTTTCATGTGATAGTGTAGTGATAAACGATGGATTAAAGCCACTTTGAACTAAAGGTGGCAATTGATTATCAGGAGCAAAATATTCTCTTGCTGAACCTGTTGGACCATTTGGACTTTGTACGAATAAATATCTATCATGCGCAGATTTTTTTCCATCAGGCGTAACAAATTCGTTTGCTTTAACACCCCATTTAACAGATTTTGAGTTTTGCTTGTCTACTTCACTGACATAACTCTTTTGGGTATAACTAATTGTTTTAGAATAATTAAATGAGCCATTGCCACCTATAGATGGTGCTGACTGGAAATTACCTCCAATGTTATATCCTAATGTTTGACCAACATCAGTAGTTTCTATTTTGTTTTTAGGAAGGTAATTGATTAAGCTAACATTTGGATCTTTAGTCGTCAGTCCTATATTATATTGGAATGGCCAAATCATTCGTTTAGTTAATTCATATCCACTACCCTTCACATCTGAAAATGAAGTTCTGGAATTAATAAAACCTTGCATTTTAACAATTAAAGCGTCTTTGTTATATTTTTTATCTTTTACAAAGTCGAATTGGACATTTTGAGTAACGCCCCATTTCTTACTACTTACATCCTCCGTACGTTTGATTACTTCAGCACCATCACCAATATTTTCAATATTAGTATTTGCTCTAGATTCTTGAATCGGAGATGCTAAAGGTGCAATCAGTCCTACTGACAAAGTTGCAGCTAACATTTTTTCTTAAACATAAGTTTCACTTTCTTTCTATATAAATTTTTAATACAAATTTATTCTAGATTATTTCACTTATTTATAAAATTAACTGTTCATTAAAAAATAAAATGCTATAAAATATTAAAAATGACACAATTTATTCATTTATGCTGCTGAAAACCGGTCATTTTGGCGCAACCTTCATTACCTTTAAATAGTTCCCTTTATATTCGAACAATATGATAAAATTACCGATACTCAATCTTTTCTCTGTAAAAATAAAAACGAACTTTAATCAAATCTTCAAAAATAATGTTTGTATTATCACAAATAATCTATAATTGAATTTAAAATTAACTGATTATTAACTATTGTCCGTTAAACGAAGATGATTACTTCGTATACTGTTATAACTGAAATGTTCTATATATCATTTCGTAATATCGCTTACTTCATCTAAAAAAATTTAATGCTATGATTTAGTCTAATTAAAAACATATATATATTTACTATGAACTAAAATTTCACTTTAAAAATAAAAAACCATGATTTCGAAGTCTTCATAAACTGAAGCTTCTACTCTCATGGCAATTTATACTATGATATTCAATTATAATGCCTAGTCTCATAGTAAACGGCTACTACATTCGCATGTACTTCGTTTTACTGTCCACGCATGGTCGTTGACTTATTTATATTATAATATAAATATTTTATTTTTCAATACTTAATTTTAAAAATCCCCTATGAAAATGTTGATGAGCTACATCTTTAAATCTTATTATACATTGTATAAAATTATATTGCGAGGTAGTAAATTGATATTATACACTTTTGGTTGTGTATGCATCTCACCTATCTTTTTTGCTTTTTTCAAATAAGAAAGTATTAAAAATTAATGCCTATACAGGAACAGACATGGCTAAACTTGATTTAAATAGTCTTGACGACGAGCACGTAAAATTATTAATAAATGAATTAAAATATCCAGAAACTCATATCGATGTAAATGAATTAAAAACAATAGTTGCTAGTCGAATAAATGAAAGGCAAGAAATAATAAGTTTTAAGTTAGGAATAAAGTACTTATTAACAATAAAAAGAGGGAACATAGAAAAAGATAGGTTTTCAATTTCAATCATTTTCAAAGATACCTATCACACCCTAGTTAGAATAGATATTAACGGTGGTACTCACGATAATCCAGATGGAACAATCGCTCCGAAAAGTCATATTCACATATATAATGATAAGTAT
This sequence comes from Staphylococcus sp. T93, assembly GCF_016743875.1. NCBI lineage: Bacteria > Bacillati > Bacillota > Bacilli > Caryophanales > Staphylococcaceae > Staphylococcus > Staphylococcus sp. T93. Next base: position 1,327,179 of record NZ_CP068247.1, read on the forward strand.
GATAAAAAGGATAGGTTTGCTTATGAAATTAACTTGAAAGATTTCCCCGACATCTATAACTTGTATAATGTGTATATGTCGTTTTTAGAGTATAATAATATAAAAGACCTTGAATAAAGGAGGGATAATATGACTACATTTGATGCTAAAAAATTAAAAAAAGAATATCTTGATTGGTATAATCAGACCTTAGAGTTTTCTAATTTATCAAACAATGTAGTAAGAATAGATACTCCTTTTAAAGATAATTCTTTAGATAATTTAATAATTTACGCTTTATACGATCAGTCCAGAGACATGATTACACTGACAGATGACGGCTATACTATATTTGATTTAGAAAATAATGGTATTTCTTTAAATAAATCAAAAAAACGTAAAAAGATTTTTGAAGAGCACCTTTCAGCTTACGGTATTAAATATAACGATAAAACTCACGAAATTTTTGTTCAAACTAACTTTAAAAATTTTAATAAATCGAAACATAATTTATTACAGTGCCTTATATTTGTTAATGATATGTACTTACTTTCTAATCCTAAGTCACAGAACATATTTACAGAAGATGTTGCAAACAAATTGGATGAACATAACATTTATTACGGAAGAGATTTACCTATTATAGGAAGCAGTGGTGTTGTTCATAATTTCGACTTTTTTATTAGCGCTAAGAAAAATCAAAAAGAAAAATTTATCAATGCTATTTCTAACCCTAATAATTCTATGATTATTAAGTCGAAAATAACGGATGCTATGCAAGCAAAAAAAATAAAAAGACACAGGCAAAATGAGTTTATTTTTATTTTAAATGACTCAAAAAAAGAAATAAATGAACATAATAAAAATCTTCTTCATGAAAACTATATTAGTACAATAGATTATAGCGAATTAGATGAAAAGATAGGTTTATTGATTTAATATATATAGACGTGATAATATCAATGTTTATATTAAATGAAACGAATTTGAAAATTTCGAAACAGCTTAAGATAGCAAATTGAATAGCCTTATTGATAATGCAGAATCGTCTACACTTAGTTGAACAAATTCTATGAGAATAGATATTGTTAAACTATTTGGGTAGGCGATTTTATTTTGACAAGAGTCAGAAGATTATTTAGTTCATAGTTTAAGTTACAAATGGCTAAACTTTATGAAAATGGTATGACTAGAATCGAAATTATACTCGAATACGATTTAACACTCTCAATCTTCTCGAACTGAATAAATACTGGGTCATTCAATCATCAAGACAACTTAATAAGTGATGATAAATGTTCATACCATTTTGCAAATATAACCAGATACTCTCAACAAAATGTAGAGTTCAAAATTAAAAATGTCCCTAATTGGCACATTGCTGTATGATAATAAATTCAACTTAGATTTCAACAATATAACTAATGATGCTTATATTTACCGCGATATCAAACCAAACAGCCCATCCACAAACAAATTAGAATATATCATGTTAATAATAGTAAATGATATATCTTCCAAAGACCGCAAACTGTAGCAGAACATGAGAACCTTGCGCTTTTGAAATGGTCTAATAAATCAAATATCATTGAAACTTTAATCACATAAATTAACAGTAGTCACCTGTTCGCAGTTCTATAAATTACAAATGCAATAAAGGCTAAAGTAAACTAATTACTTTAGCCTTTATTAATAATTTAGTCGAATTTATTAAAAATCGACTAACTCCTGGTTATGCTACGCTTTACTTTATAATCCGCACGTAGATGCCGATTGATTATATTATAATATTATTATTTTATTTTTTCAAGCGTATATATAATATTTGATTTTCTTTAAGTAACAGCTAAACATTACATTTCAAAACGATTAGGTCATGCAGATGTACATACAACGCTTAAAACATATTCACATTTGATTAAAGAATTTGAAGATAATGAAACTAAATTTATAGAAAAAAATCTGAATGATTTGTTTTGTGACTAAACTTCAAAATCTTGTGACTAAAATTAGGATTATTCATCAAAAATTAGTCACATTGTGGCTAAAAAATTTTAAATGGATATAAATAAATAAGAAGTGTAAAAATGAGGATAATAGCTCAAATGCAGATATATCAAGGGATTGAGTCCAAAATAAAAATAGCGCTTAAAATGGGTAAAACCAATTTAAGCGCCTTTACGGAAGGTAAGGGATTCGAACCCTTGAGACGCTTGTGACGCCTACACACTTTCCAGGCGTGCTCCTTCGGCCAGCTCGGACAACCTTCCTCAACAATAAATATGTAATAAAAAAACAGAAGCGATATTTCACTTCTGCTTGTATGACTCCTACGGGACTCGAACCCGTGTTACCGCCGTGAAAGGGCGGTGTCTTAACCGCTTGACCAAGGAGCCATGGCTCCACAGGTAGGACTCGAACCTACGACCGATCGGTTAACAGCCGATAGCTCTACCACTGAGCTACTGTGGAATAATAGAAAATAATGGAGCGGGTGATGGGAATCGAACCCACAACATCAGCTTGGAAGGCTGAGGTTTTGCCATTAAACTACACCCGCTAATGTAAACGATTATGGGGCGGCTGAAGGGGATCGAACCCTCGAATGTCGGAACCACAATCCGATGTGTTAACCACTTCACCACAACCGCCATGAATTAAGAATGGTTCAGGACAGAGTCGAACTGCCGACACATGGAGCTTCAATCCATTGCTCTACCAACTGAGCTACTGAACCGTAATGGTAATAATAATGGCGGTCTCGACGGGAATCGAACCCGCGATCTCCTGCGTGACAGGCAGGCGTGTTAACCGCTACACTACGAGACCTATTAAATTAAAAACTATGTATTGCGGGAGGCGGATTTGAACCACCGACCTTCGGGTTATGAGCCCGACGAGCTACCGAACTGCTCCATCCCGCGCTAATATTATTTTGAATTACCTAATTAATATACCATAATCAAAAATCTAAAGTCAAGAACTTTTTGAATTTAATTTAAATGTTATCTCTTAAATAATTACTTAAATATCGTAGCAACATGTTCTCTGTTGAACACAAATATTAGTATATTCATTTTTGTAGTGTACGTCAACGACATTTTCAAAGTTTTTTGTGTAAAAAAACGCTTCTTATTCCCTTTTATCATATAAGTGTCTAATAGTTGTCATAAATAGTGTTAAAGCATTTAAAAAGGTATAGGAGTTATAAAGTTTACAACGCCTATACCTTCTGAAAAAGAAATTATAAAAGCTTGTTACACCGCATATTCTTTCAGTCAGCGACTACCAATATAACATTGTAGCCCTAAGACATTGCTTGACGCCTCAATTACAACAATTTTTCAAAATCAGCAGCTACCTACTGACACAACATAACACAACCCATACACTAACTATCGTGTCATGTAATCTTGCATCCGATCTTGCAACGCTGTAAATGTTTCGAAGCCATCCTCTTCTAAGAAGTGCCCTCCATCTTCCACGATTTGCAAGTTCCCCTCTAATGCATTCATTAAACGCTGGGTCTCTTTATATGAAACGTATTTGTCATTTTTAGAACTCAATCCGTAAAAATTGTCAACTTTCTTTTTAATATTATCGTAATCAATGGTTACATTACTTAAATCAATATCTAAATCTATATTTTCTGCATCTTCTTTAAAGCCCGCTATACTGAAAAAGCCTTCAATCGGCTGATCAATCATTTCAATATATTTTAAAGCTGTGATTGAACCTAAACCATGTGTTACAAAATATGTATCCTTTTTGCGTACATTAATTTGTTTCGTCATAGCTTCAATCCACTGATCCACTGTCTTCGCTTCAGGGGATTCAAAATTAAATAATGTTACGTCATATCCTTCTAAAGTTAAGTTATGCTCCAACCACTGATACCAATGATTTCTACTATTTCCATGCATAGAATGTACAATAATTACATCTGTCATCTCATTCTCTCCTTTCAACTTACTACTTCTTTTCTATTTTTAAAAAAATGACTGATTACCTATAATTGTAAAATAAAAACACCTTAATTAGAAATGTTATATCGCAAAGTGACATTTCTAATTAAAGTGTATTGTCATCATTTCAATATCATTCAAAAACAGCTAAACCTTTGTCTCTGCTTCAATTTCACAAAAATAATTCCCGCTGAAAGTATCTATATTTACACATTACTTCCACCATTATATAACTTAAAAATGACTATATTTCATCAAACATTATCTAAAGGCGTCGCACCTACACCAACACCATCCAACAATTAACTTACAACTCTGCGATTACTTCTTCAGCAGCAACTTTACCTTGCGTAATACAATCAGGTAGTCCAACCGCTTCAAAAGATGCACCAGTTACTCTAAGTCGTGGATATGTTTGTTTAATATGTGCTTGAATCTGTCTAATTTGTTGAATATGACCGACATGGTACTGTGGCATACTTTTCGGCAAACGATTGACAATTGTAAATTCAGGATCACCTTTAAATGTCATCATTTGACTTAAATCTCTACGTACAATCGATACTAATTCATTATCTGTATGATCATCAACCACAGTATCACCTGGTTTACCTACATACGCACGAATCAAAACCTTACCTTCCGGTGTAGTAAATGGCCATTTTTTCGATGTCCAAGTACATGCGGTAATGTCTGTATCACTCGTTCTCGCAATTACGAAGCCAGTACCATCATGGGTATTTTCAATGTCTTTTTCATCAAATGCCAATACAACAGTTGCAACAGTCGTACTATCCATCGTTTTAAAGTAATCAAATGCTGGATCTTGTCCGAACCAATTTAAAAACACTTGATGTGGTGTCGTTACTAATACGCCATCATACACTTCTTCTAGTTGATCATTGTAAACAATTTTATATTGTTTTTGAGATGTAATTATATCATCCACTGACGTATTGTAGCGTATTGTCACACCTTTATTTTTAACATCTTGTTCTAATGCTTCAATAAATGAGCTTAAACCATGCTTAAATTGTTTGAATTGTCCTTTCGGTGCGCCAGGATATAATTGTCTTTGTTTCAGACGCTTATTTTTCTCATCCTTCATACCTTTTATCAGACTTCCGAATGCCTCTTCTTTTTCTTTAAAATTAGGAAACGTACTCATCAAACTTAATTTATCAATATCGGTACCATAAATACCACCCATTAAAGGCTCTATTAAATTCTCAAGTACCTCATTACCTAATCTTGCTCTGAAAAATGCACCAACAGAAATGTCACCATCCTGCATTTGAGTAGGTTTTTTTAATAAATCAAACCCTGCTCTTAATTTACCAAGTGGCGATATTAATTTTGTAGTAACAAATGGTTTAATATCTGTTGGAATACCCATAATTGAACCACCTGGAATCGGATATAATTTATTTTTCGCAAAAATATATGATTGTCCAGTCGTATTTGTAACAATATCTTGTTCTAATCCAATATCTTTCGCTAATTCTGTCATAATCGTTTTTCTACCTAAATAAGATTCAGGCCCTAGTTCAATCATATAACCATCTTTACGATACGATTGAATCTTTCCCCCCGGACGATTCGATGCTTCAAAGATGGTTACATCAATATTAGGATCTTGCTGTTTTAAAAAATATGCACTTGATAAACCTGTTATCCCCGCTCCTATAATAGCCACTGATTTAGTCACAACGTTTCACGCTTCTTTCGTCATTAAAATATAGACTTGATTTCATCAATAATTGCACCGATAAATAATGGATGTGTATTCGGCATTTTTGGACGATAATAATTCGCACCAATATCATCGCAAACTACTTTACATTCATAATCATTGTCATAAAGCACCTCTAAATGCTCACATACAAAACCTACTGGCGTATATATAAAGTTTTTATACTGATGTTTTTCATATAAATCACGTGTTAAATCTTGTACATCTGGCCCTAACCAAGGTGTACCTGTATTACCTTCAGATTGCCAACCAATCGCGATATGTTCAATATTAGATTGTTCTTTAATTAAAAGCGCAGTATGTTCTAGTTCTTGTGGATATGGATCATTATTCTTTTCGATTAAACCTTTTGGCAAACTATGTGCCGAAACAACTAATACCGTGTCTTTATGTTCCTCTTCCGGTATTTGAGCTAATGTTTCGTTGACTTTATTCGTCCAATATTCAATAAATTTAGGTTGTTCATAATAATGTTTCACATGTGTAAGTTGAATACCATATTTTGCAGCTTCTTCATCAGCACGTTTGTCATATGATCCTACTGAAAATGAAGAATAATGTGGTGCTAGTACTACCGTGATTGCTTCAGTAATGCCATCATTGTGCATTTGTTCAACCGCATCTTCGATAAATGGTGAAATGTGTTTTAATCCTAAGTATAGTTTAAATTCAACATCTGCATATGCTTTATTTAATGCTGAAACTAGCGCATCAGCCTGGTCATCTGTTGTACCTGCTAATGGTGATAAACCACCTATAAATTCATATCTATCTTTCAAATCTTGAAGTTCTTCTTCAGATGGACGTTTACCATGTCTAATATCTGTATAATATGGCTCTATGTCACTTTCTTTATAAGGTGTGCCATAAGCCATAACTAATAATCCCATTTTTTTAGTCATTGATAATACCTTCCTTTAAATGAATTATCTTTCATGTGCTTCAATGTAAAACTATGATTATCTTTGTGTATATGTGTGTACGAATTCGCTTACTTTACGTAACGTCTCTGGTTGCACTTCTGGGAATACACCGTGTCCTAAATTAAAGATGTGTTTACCGTTCTCCATACCTTGATCTAATATTGGTTTCAATCTCTCTTCAATGACATTCCATGGTGCTAATAAAATTGATGGATCTAAATTCCCTTGTAATGTTTTAGTAACGCCTAATTGTTGAGCCTGATTAATAGACGTTCTCCAATCTAGGCCTAATACATCAATCGGTAAATCATTCCATTCATTGATTAAATGACTGGCACCTACACCGAATAAAATTACCGGCACATCATGTTTTTCTTTAACCTCACTGATTAATCGAATCATATGTGGTTTAATGTAACGTCTGTAATCCTCGACATTTAATGCACCTACCCATGAATCGAAAATTTGAATCAATTCGGCACCTGCTTCGACTTGAGCTGTTACATATTTAACAGATACATCAACTAAATGATTCATTAAAGCAAACCATGTTGCTTCATCTCTATACATCATCGCTTTTGTAAAATTGTAATTTTTCGATGGTCCGCCTTCAATCATATATGACGCTAATGTAAATGGTGCCCCAGTAAATCCTATTAGCGGCACATTTAACTTTTCTTCTGTTAAAAGTTTAATTGTATCTAATACATATGGTACATCTCGTTCGGGGTCTATTTGAGAAAGTTTCTCAACATCTTGAATTGTTTTGATTGGATTATGAATCACTGGACCAATACCCGATTTAATTTCTACATCGACACCAATTGGCTTTAATGGTGTCATAATATCTTTGTATAAAATTGCTGCATCTGTATGATAATTATCAACTGGTAAATGTGTTACATAAGCGCACAACTCCGGCTGATGTGTAATATCGAATAGTGAATATTTTTCTTTCAATTTTCGATATTCTGGTTGCGAACGGCCAGCTTGTCGCATAAACCAAACAGGTGTATGTGATGTTTCTTCACCTTTGATCATTTTTAAAATTGTATTGTTTTTATTATGCACCATAAAGGCCTCCTAAATTAAAATCATTCTTATCTATATTATCATATCGCTCATTCGTTCGTATTTTCAATAAATAAATGTCATAAAACTGACATTTAATCATAGAACTATTTATTGTAAATTTAAATTCTAAAGTCCATTATTTTGTATCATTACTTCTAAATATCTCGCAAGATTCATTATAGTAATTTTAATCAATTATTAATAGTGGTAATGACTAGTTTATCATCGTATAATAAATAAAAACATAAGGGGGACCTTTCATATGAAGAAACTATATACATCTTATGGCACTTATGGATTTTTACATCAGATAAAAATCAATAACCCGACCCATCAACTATTCCAATTTTCAGCATCAGATACTTCAGTTATTTTTGAAGAAACTGATGGTGAGACTGTTTTAAAATCACCTTCAATATATGAAGTTATTAAAGAAATTGGTGAATTCAGTGAACATCATTTCTATTGTGCAATCTTCATTCCATCAACAGAAGATCATGCATATCAACTTGAAAAGAAACTGATTAGTGTAGACGATAATTTCAGAAACTTTGGTGGCTTTAAAAGCTATCGTTTGTTAAGACCTGCTAAAGGTACAACATACAAAATTTATTTCGGATTTGCTGATCGACATGCATACGAAGACTTTAAGCAATCTGATGCCTTTAATGACCATTTTTCAAAAGACGCATTAAGTCATTACTTTGGTTCAAGCGGACAACATTCAAGTTATTTTGAAAGATATCTATACCCAATAAAAGAATAGATTCGAAGAAAACTTCCATTGGTTATGCTGTTAACGTATAGATGCTAATGTAATCTGAACGCCGTATCATTTGGCGTTCAACATTACATGCACCTTTACAACATACATGCCAATGGAAGTTTTTTAGTCTCGTAATAATGTTTCCTGATATTTCAACTTTTTAATAATACTTCTAATCGTTAATAAACCTACAATATAGAAAATGAGTACAACATAGAATAACGTCATATGTTTTATAATAAATGTCACTGCAAACACAGTACAAATAACAAACATTAATCTATATAAAAACTGTTCATACCCTTTGATTACCTTCTCTTCAGGTACAGGCCACACTTGAGGCCATAAGCCATATGCTTGCTGTGAATAAAATTGTGCCATTTGTAACAATATAATATATACAAATAAACACCCAATAATTGCTGTCACTAATGGATATGATAACCAAACCATTAATAAAACTGCAATAATTACTAACCTAAAGATAATATTAAATGCGTCTCTCCCTCTTATAAAGCTTCTAATAAATAAGAATAAATACATCGCATTAGAGTTAAATTTACTACCCTTTGGAACTGGTAAAAGTATATCTAGATAACTTCTTCTGACTGCAGATTCTTTCAAATGTTTTACATCGGTGAACATATTAACAAATTTATAATAATTCATATGATGTCGATGTTCGATTGCAATCATTTTCTCCCAAGGATACAAAAAGCCTGGTTTATATTTTTTAACTAAAAATTCTATTAACACAGGCAAAGCAACCATCACAAATGCGATGTACCATTTTGGAGCTAATAGTAAGTAATATGTTAGAGCAAAGGTGATGAATGATATTAAATTAACTTGCCATGTTTTAAGTCCCGATTGATACCATTGCCATCTTAAGCGTAAACCAACATATGGAAAAATTAATGCACTGACTCCAAAACAAATATAAAATGCCACATTATGTTGATTAATATTGTAAAACAACGGGAACATTACAATAACAATAATGAGTTGGATTAATATGCGCGCAAAGTAACTATATAAAATCGCATGACGCATAAATTGAGACATGTGTTTTTCAAATGGTAATAAAAAGATTTTATCCGCTTCTTTTAACAGTGGTCGCATTGGAAAAATAGATGTCAACGCAACAATCACTGCTGCTATTAATGAAAAATTGATATTCGTTGGAATATGTTTTAACCATTCACCATATCCAAAAATAAATGCACCCAGCAAAATAAGTAAAAAGACCATGAAATGACCATTAAATATAAACTTATTATAATAATTTTTCTCTTTACGAAGGGCATGTAATCTTTTATTAAATAATGTGGTAGCTTGGTTACGCATGTACATCTCCACCTTGCGTCACATGAATATATATATCGTCTAATGTTTGATTATGTAAGCCAGTTTGTTGTCTCAATGCTTCTAAATCTCCAAATGCAACGACTTCACCTTCGTCTAGTATGATAAAACGATCACAGTAACGTTCAGCTGTTGCTAAAATATGTGTACTCATTAGAACGGTTCTACCTTCGTTTTTCTTTTCAACCATTAAATCTAACATGGATTGAATTCCTAATGGATCTAGGCCAAGGAATGGTTCGTCTATAATATACAATTCGGGATTAACGATAAACGCACAAATAATCATGACTTTTTGTTTCATCCCCTTAGAAAAATGACTCGGAAAAACTTTCAACTCATTTTCTAAACGGAATGTCTTTAATAATGGCATTGCTCGATTCATCGTTTCATCACGATCAATATCATATGCCATTGCTGTCATCTCAATGTGTTCCTCTAATGTGAGTTCTTCATAAATAACCGGTGATTCCGGAATATAAGATAACTTTCTTCTATAAGCCTCTATGTCATCATTAATGTTGATATCTGAAATTGATAGAGATCCTTCCATAGGTGTAAGCAATCCTAGCATATGTTTAATCGTTGTACTCTTACCAGCGCCATTAAGGCCAATAAGTCCAACAATTTCGCCTTTGTTTAATTCAAAATTTATATCTTTAATTACAGGGCGTTTTCCATATCCACCTGTAAGCTGTTCTACTTTAACTGTCATAAGGCACCTCCATGACTTATATTGTACCAAAAATTATAAAATGCTCATATTAAATACACATGTCCTAATATCGAATTTTTAGCGACAATGTTATAATGAATGGTAATACTAGTTGAAAAGGAGTGTAGTCATCATGTCAGAAACAATTTTCGGCAAAATTTTAACTGGAGAAATTCCTAGCTTTAAAGTATATGAAGACGATTATGTCTATGCCTTTTTAGATATATCACAAGTTACTAAAGGACATACGTTATTAATTCCTAAAAAAGCTTCTGCTAATATCTTTGAAACTGATGAAGAAACAATGAAACATATCGGTGCAGCATTACCTAAAGTAGCAAATGCTATTAAGCGTGCATTTAATCCTGATGGTTTAAACATTATTCAAAATAATGGTGAGTTTGCAGATCAATCTGTATTTCATATTCATTTCCACTTAATTCCTCGATACGAAAATGATATTGATGGATTTGGTTATAAGTGGGAAACACATGAAGACATTTTAGATAACGATGCAAAACAACAAATTGCTGAACAAATTCAAGCACAATTTTAAATGTATGCTTAATCTAAGCTCGAACGGGTATAATATGATTAATATTATAACAATTGCGTTTGAAGTGATAACATCAAGGTTAGCAATTTTAAACAAAATGAGTTATCAAGATAACAGATGTTAAAAGTGAGGAGAATATAAATGAAAGCATCACGCATTCTATTCGGTATCGGTGTTGGCGTAGCAGCTGGTTTTGTAGTTGCACTTCAAGGACGTGACGACAAAAGTGTCAAGAACAACACGATCGATCGTACTGCCCCTACTGGTTCAAAATCAGAACTACAACGTGAATTTGAAACGATTAAACAAAGTTTTAATGACATTTTAAACTATGGTGTTCAAATTAAAAACGAAAGTGCGGAATTTGGTAGTTCAATTGGTGGTGAAATTAAGTCATTACTTGGAAACTTCAAATCTGACATTAATCCTAATATTGAACGTTTACAGTCACACATCGAAAATTTACAAAATCGTGGCGAGGATATTGGAAACGAAATTTCTAAGTAGCAGGTTACGTTCTCGATCACAACTATTTTTATTAGTAACAGCATATTTATTTTTTAAAATTAAATGCCAAATAAACGAGATGACATTAGAAATTAGATATTTCTTGTCATCTCTTTTTTAAAACTCAAATGAACTTATGTTTACAAATTATAGGAAGACATTGTTTGTAGTGATTTTCGCTTAAATCATATTTATGAATTGATTGAAAACATTGCTTAGGATTCATTGTGTTATCCTTGCACTTTGATTACGCTTTACTTAAATCATTATCGACAAACAACATACTTATATTTTCATTGAGCCGAACCTTATATACACATTACATATACCTTACTTGCACAAATTATTAATCTGGTGTTTATTATAATTACATATCACTATATTTTTAGCATTTGTATAACTTAGTTGGTCAAAAGATGCTTTTGCATATGCCCTGCCATATCCATTTTTTATATTATTCAAGTTTTCAAATACTCATGTCACACGCGCCTTTTTCATAAGTGATGCTTTATTAGCAAGAATATGTGTTCGCAGAAATTTGTTCTGCATTCTACTTCTACGCTAGTCAATCAGACAATTTTACCAATCCCCACTTTCGCGTTTCAAATCAAACAATACGTCGCTCCTTTCTTCTTATATAACAATTCTTCTAACATGATATGTTACTATTGAATTACTGAACCTGAGTTAGTTATAATCTAACTTATATTGAAAAGAGATGAGGCGTAAGATATGTTTTTATGTAAAAGACAAATTGATATCAATGCACGATTTGGTTTGCCTAGAATTGCATTTATGAGTGCAGTTGCAACCATCATTATGTTTTTAGTTAGTTATGAAGTAATGTATTTTTTATCTAATACGCCATTATCAGATAGACATTTTCTCATCTTTTTATTACTTGTATTTATGACGTATCCATTACATAAAAGTATACATTTATTATTTTTCTTACCATATAGAAAATCGTTTAAAGTTCATAAGTTAACTAAAAGAAAATGGCTTATATTCTATAATACCTACGTCAATCAACCTGTACACAAATTTTATTTTTGCATTAACTTAATATTGCCGTTAATTATCTTATCTGCAATGTTCGTTTATCTAACAATTTCATTCCCGCAATATGGACATTATTTTATGTTCTTATTGGCATTGAATTTCGGTATTTCCATTACAGATTTATTATATTTAAAAATAATTATATTTTCTAATTATGGACAATATATAGAAGAACATAGTACAGGTATTAATATTTTGAAAAAAATTAAAAATCCATATCATTTATAACAAAATAATTATAGCAAGGTGTTATTATTTGTTTTTAGGCTATGTAATAGCTTACAATCAAATGTATATAGACCTTGTTTTTTTATTTTCATCAATTTCTACCCCTAAACCTAATGCTCTAGTCTGATGTCATGGGTTATTGATTGGTGATAATATAAAACTATGTTATATTCACGATGATTAACTTACAAAGGAGTTTCAACTATGAAGATGATAAACAAATTAATCGTTCCGGTAACAGCTAGTGCTTTATTATTAGGCGCTTGTGGCGCTAGTGCCACAGACTCTAAAGAAAATACATTAATTTCTTCTAAAGCTGGAGACGTAACAGTTGCAGATACAATGAAAAAAATCGGTAAAGATCAAATTGCAAATGCATCATTTACTGAAATGTTAAATAAAATTTTAGCTGATAAATATAAAAATAAAGTTAATGATAAGAAGATTGACGAACAAATTGAAAAAATGCAAAAGCAATACGGCGGTAAAGATAAATTTGAAAAGGCCCTTCAACAGCAAGGTTTAACAGCCGATAAATATAAAGAAAATTTACGTACTGCTGCTTATCATAAAGAATTACTATCAGATAAAATTAAAATCTCTGATTCTGAAATTAAAGAAGACAGCAAGAAAGCTTCACACATTTTAATTAAAGTTAAATCTAAGAAAAGCGACAAAGAAGGCTTAGATGATAAAGAAGCGAAACAAAAAGCTGAAGAAATTCAAAAAGAAGTTTCAAAAGATCCAAGTAAATTTGGTGAAATCGCTAAAAAAGAATCAATGGATACTGGTTCAGCTAAAAAAGATGGCGAATTAGGTTATGTTCTTAAAGGACAAACTGATAAAGATTTTGAAAAAGCACTATTTAAGCTTAAAGATGGTGAAGTATCAGAGGTTGTTAAATCAAGCTTTGGATATCATATTATTAAAGCTGATAAACCAACAGACTTTAACAGTGAAAAACAAAGCCTGAAAGAAAAATTAGTCGATCAGAAAGTACAAAAAAATCCAAAATTATTGACTGATGCATACAAAGATCTATTAAAAGAATACGATGTTGACTTTAAAGATCGTGATATTAAATCAGTTGTCGAAGATAAAATCTTAAACCCTGAAAAACTTAAACAAGGTGGCGCACAAGGCGGACAATCCGGCATGAGCCAATAACACAAAACCGAGCGACCGTGGTTCAAAAATCATACCACGGCCGCTCGGTTTTTTCGCATTAAAAATCGGACAGATGAGCTCATGTTTCAGTATACTCATCTGTCCGATATCTTTTAATTCTTAATCGAGTGATTCAGGATTGTAGAATCTACGATTTTCAAGACCAAATATTTTATCTGTAAACTGACCCTTGTCAGTTTTTTTATATGCCTTTTCAAACATATTCATTCTAGCATCGATATTATCGATATAGCATAAAATTTCTGCTTCTTTTAAGTATGGCAGTTTTGGAGAACCATACTCTAACTTACCATGATGAGATAAAATCATATGTCTTAACAACATGATTTCTTCTCCTTCAATGTTCAATTCACGAGCTGCTTCAACTACTTCATCACTCGCAATCGAGATGTGTCCTAATAAGTTACCTTCGACTGTATACGACGTCGCAACAGGACCACTCAATTCTCTAACTTTACCAATATCATGCAAAATAATACCACTATATAACAAACTTTTGTTTAACAATGGATAAATGTCACAAATTGATTTTGCAATACGTAACATCGTTAATACATGATAGCTTAAGCCACTCGCAAAGTTATGATGATGAGAACTAGCAGCTGGATATGTGTAAAATCGTTCTTGATATTTTTTCAATAAATGACGTGTGATACGTTGTAAATTAGCATTTTCAATATCTAGCAAATAATGAGAAATCTCTTCTTGTATTTCTGCCGGTGATAAAGGTGCACCATCTACAAATTGTTCTGTTTTTAATTGATCTTCAGTTGTCGCTAGTCTAATTTGGTTGACTTTCATCTGTTTATTTCCGCGATAGTTTATGATGTCACCTTTAACATGTACAATTTCTTCAGGCTTGATTGTTGCCATATCATTTTTTGTAGCCGTCCAAAATTTCGCTTCAATTTCACCACTTTTATCTTGCAAATGTAATGTCATATAATCTTTACCTTGTGCTGTTACACCCTGTGTAGCTTTATGCACTAAGAAAAAGTGATCAACTGAATCTCCGGGATTTAGATTCTCTATATTTCTCATCGTTTCCCGCCTTCCTCTATTTTGTTTAATGTAATCACTTCTTTTGATGGAACAATATTATCTTTTACACATGTAAAGTATAGTACTTGATAGTGTTCTGATAATGATCGTAAATAATTCAACATTTTTTCAGTACGTTTTTTATCAAAATGAACAAATGCATCATCAACAATTAATGGGAACGGATAATATGGTCTTAGTACCTTAATTAAACTGATACGTAAAGCTACATAAAGTAATTCTTTTGTAGATTGACTTAGTTCAACAGGATCATATAATTGACCATTAACATGTTTAACCGTAATTGAATCTTCATTATAGTTAATCATCGTATATCTGCCATCTGTTAAATGCTTCAATATTTCTACCGCTTCATTAATAACTTGAGGCAAACGTTTATCTTTAATTTGTTTAATGTGTTCATCAACTAAACTTTGTAAATAACTTAAACTTGCCCAATCTTTTGCGATATCATTAAGTTGATTTTTAAGACTGTGATATTCATGTCTTAAATTAGCAAGCGTTGTATCAGTTTCCATGTGATTGATTTGTGCACTTAAATCACTGACTTGTGCTTGCATTTCAAGATATTGCTCATTATATTCGTCAACTTGAGTAGCCAATAAATGATCTTCTTCTTCAAGTTGTGCAGTTGTTTTTTCACTTAAACTAGAACTTAATTCATAAGAATAGTTTTGGTTCTCAAGATATTTAGTTAAATCATTAAAACGACTCAAATTACTAGTATAAGTTTGGTAATCTTCATGATGTTGGTAAAAATCTTCTTCAGTACCAACATTGATAAAATCGAATAGTGCTGTAATTTCTTTATTATTTTCTTCTAATTGAGCATTTAAATGATTTAATTCATTTGTAACAAGTTTGGTATTTTCAGCATTAATACGCCATTTTTCATTCGTGTCTTCAGCTGATTTCAACCATTGTTGCACATCGTGGAATAAAGATAATTTGTTGAAATAAACAAATTGTGATTTTGTAACAGCTTCAGCATGATTGTAGAATGTATCTAATTCTTGAACCAATTGCTGGCGTTGTTGATTTAAATCACTGATATGTTGATCTAATGCTTTAATATTCGCCATTGTAGAAATACTATCAACAATTAAATCATTTGAAATTTTAGATGATAAGTATAATTCATCCTTAACGTTCTCAACTGTCGATTGTAATTCATCATGACGCCCTTTCGCATCATTTAAACGACCTTCAATATACTGACGTTTCTCTTCTAAAATATCTTTATTTTTCAAAGCTTGTTGCCAGTGATCACGAATGCGATATTGCTCATCAAGATCAAAATCTAAGTCATAATTTTCATCTAAAATGGCTAGTTGTGCTTTAATTTCTTCGATTTCATCTGTGATGGCCTCGCTATAATCTACTTCTTTTGATTTAGACATGATGATACCGATAACAAATACTAAAGTTAATACTGCGAAAATAATACCAAACAACATGTTGTTTGAAATAAATGAGAAGGCAGTTAAACCAATACCTACTAATGTTAAAAGAATAAACGTTGTTCGTAACAATTTTTGACGTTTTTGTTTTTCTTGTTGCTCAATTTCGAAACGTTCTTTCAATTTGCTATACAAGTTCTCTTTTTCGTTTAATTCAATGACTTGTTGTGAGTATTCTTTTTTCTTTTCAAAAGTCTCTTCAGGAACTATTTTTTCTTCAACAGAATCTAGTTCGCTATGAACCGCATTATCTTCGATTTTATTTTCTTCTAAACTACGTTCTAATTGTTTAATGTATGCAGCTTGTTCTTGTTTATTCTTGATTTGCTCACTGACATAACTTTTCATTGCCTCTGAACTATCTACGTCATGATGCGTTTCAGACCAACCAATATTTGATTGCAATTCATCTTTATCACGTTGTTTATTCGCAATATCCTTTTCGATTGCAGTAAGTTCAAATTCTTTATTTTTAATTTCATTTTCTTGTTGATTCAAACTAATGAAGGCGTCAATATCAGATTGTTTAACTGGCTCTAATTGAGTCGCTTCTTCTTTAAGTTGAGCTAAACGCTCATTTCTTAAACCAATATCTCTTTCTAACGATTGCTTATGCGCTCGTGCTTTTTCGTAACGATCCACACCTTTTTCTGGGAATGTGATTGGCTCAATATTTAACTGTTGTTCTAGAGACTTCCATTCTTGTGAATGATCATGTAAAGCAACCTCTTTTTGTTTTTCTTCATGCATTTTTGATAATTGATTTAAATTATGCTTTAAATTCTCTAATCGACGTGATGATTTATCTCGATCATCTACTAAGCGATGATATGTTTCTAGCTTTGCTTCTTCTTCACGAATTTGACTTTCTAGTTGTTTTAATTGCTCAATTTGTTGATTAATGATCGGATTTTTACCTGATTTTTTATATAATTCATCTTTTTTACGATTAATCACTTCGCGCATTGACGTGAATTCAGTTGATCCTAAAGCCCCTGCTTGTAATAAATAATCTTGCAATTGTTTTTCATTTAGATTTCTATGAATGTCTTGAAGCCCTAGTACATCAAATGAAAAGATACCTTGATATGTCTTTTTAGAAATATAATTAAGTTTCTTTTGTAACCAAGCATCATCACGCACAGCACCATTAGGTAAATATACTTTCACATCACCTTGAGCACTGCCTTTAATTCGTTCAACTTCAATCTCTAAGCCATCATCAAGAATAAGTACTAATTTACCACCGTATTGGTTACCTAGACGTGGTTCTAGTCTTGGCTCTTTAGACTTTTTAGTTGGAAATCCAAATAATATCGAATGGATGAATGCTTGAATCGTCGATTTACCCGCTTCATTTTCACCAAAAATTTCAGTGAAGTTTTTATTAAATTCAATTTTACGTTGAACAAATTGACCGTAACCATAAATTTCAAGTGATTTAATTATCATTTTGTTCACCTCTCATTTCAGCTTTTAATATTTCTTCAGCACGATTAACTAATGCTGTATGGTCGAATGTTCCATAATCGTCTAGGAACTTAGATGCCCTTGGATTTAAATATAAATCTGACATCGCTTTATCAAAAACAGTTTGATCGACTAATAATTCCGCTGAAAATTCATTAACTAAAGGTGACTCATCATTTTGTGCATATTGTATTTTTAACTCATCAATATATACAAATTGATTTTCGTTTTCTTCATAATCTGTAATCATTTCTTCAACTTGTAATAAATCTTGAGGTGAAATTAATGTCTCACTATTAATAACAAGCGTTAAACGATAAAAGGCTTTTCCTTCTTCTCTCACTTGTTCTTTAAAGTTTTGAATGACCTCGTATAAACCTTGCTTAGATGTCTTATCCGTTTCAATAGTTGCTTCTTCAAATCTAATATACTGTGTAGGATAAAATTTAGTCTTTAATTTTAAGTGGTCACCCTCGATTAATAAGCAACCTTTTTCACCTTGCTCATTAAAATGTCTACCTTGAATATTACCTGAATAGTTAATTACAGGCATATCACTTAATTGTTGACGTTCATGTATATGACCTAAAGCCCAATAATGATACAATTTACTGTTTAAATCTTCTAAAATGAACTCGGTATATCTTTCGTTAACTGAAGATTTACTATACGTACCATGCAAGACACCAATATGTATGCCTTTTTGGCCTTGACTTGATGGATATTCATCAATCTTGTTCTCATAACTTGCTCTATTTTCATAACTAAATCCGTGAATATAAATTGTTTCACCAGATTTAGTAATTGCTTCATACGTCTCAACTTTATTTGAAAATACAGAAACATTATCTGGCCAGTTTGATGAAATCTTTGATGATAAAGGATCGTGATTACCATGACAAACATAAACAAAGATTTGTTCATTTTGTAAACGTTCAAATTGCTGTTTTAAGAAAATTTCAGCACGTAATGTTCTGTTTTCACTATCAAATAAATCACCCGCGATAATTACAAAATCAACATCTTGTTGTAATGCAATATCTACAATATTTTTAAAACTTTCATAAGCACTTTTTTGAACATCCTCAAAAATTTTAGGGCTTATATGACTCTTAGATTTGAAAGGACTATCTAAATGTAAATCCGAACAATGAATAAATTTAACCATACATCCATATCTCCTTAATTAAAGGTTCTAACATCAATTTTGCAAAATCCAACTATACAAAGCATTCTAATCACTATATTCATACTTATAGGTGTAGTGATTCATTAGCTGATTTATTAAAACCAGTCGCCATTTTTATTTCGTTAAAAAACTATTATCTACACAATAATAAAGTGCTTTAGTCAAATCGTGATGTTTTATTTATTAACAAGTTTATTATTTCTTCATTTTACCATAATACGCTTCATATCGTCGATGAACATATGAAATTGAGACACATTTATAACAGTTTAAAATTTTATTTGTAGCGTACGTTGATATTTTTCAAAAATTTCAGTCGGAAATGCAATTTCCGTAGTTATTAACACCGCTAGTGAATCAAATGGCACATTAAAGATTTACATGATTACTCTACTAGATTTGCTCGGCAGTAATGACCAATTAGAAACTAAATGTCAAAACTATCATTGCACTTAATACGCCAAACATTTTCAGGCCGTTCTTAATGAGTCATTAAAAGTGAAACGCTTTTCCATCAGTCCGATACATGACCGAACTAATAGTATTATGTTGAAAACTTTACACTTCAAAATGCAAAAAGGAAGTTAGGACACGTTTACTAGCCTAACTTCCGTTACTGAATGCATCTGCCCAATTTGACAGAGAGCCTCTAACTTCCGTTATCAAAACTAAAAAAACTACCCACAAAGTCTCGGACTCTGTCGGCAGTCTATTCCTCTATTTAAAGGATTGAAAAATATTATTTTAATATTAGTCAGCGTAAATTTCGTCTAATGGTTTAACGATAATTTGGTTGATTTCTTGGAATACTTGACTCATTTTTTGTTCAGCATTCATTAATGCAGAGATGTTTTCATCTTTTTCAATTGCTTGCGCTTGTTCTTGCGCTTTTTGTAAATCTTCTTCAGCAATTTCTTCACCTTGCATTTGTTTTTGTTGGAAGTTAATTTGAGTTTCACGGAACTCGTCGAATAACTTTTTAGATTCTTCGTTAGCTTTTACATTAGCGAATGCTTCTTTGATTGCTTTGTATTCTTCGCTTTCTCTTAAAGCTTGTTCTAATTGATTTGCATAATCATATAAATTTACTGCCATGGTTATAGCACTCCTTTGTTGTGATGTTTATTAAAACGTTCGATATTACTTTACCACATCTCGCTTTTTTAGACAAAGATTGCAACCAAACCTTGGAAAAATCCAATAATACCACCTAAAATGAAACCTAATGACATAATCAACTTTAGTTCTTTGTTAGCAATTTCTATAATTAATTTTTCAATATAATCTAAGTCAAACGTATTAATTTGTTCTTCAATTAATCCTCGTAAATCCACTTTTTTCATAATTGTAGATAAGTGAATCGATAATTTTTCAATGATTAAATTTGCTAATTTGCTAGAGAGTTGACCTTCTAAATAATCAACGAATTGAGGCATTAACGTAACCACTGGCTTATTCGCTTGTTTGCTTGCATATGTTGTTACATACACTGATAGATTTTCAGCGATTTCATTAAACTGCGATGCATCTAACAGTTCATTCAATGGTTTATCTTTAAAAGTTTGATATTCATTGGTAATTAACGATGTCACAATTGTTCTTGCTTTAGGATGAGATGTTAAACGTATAAGTTCTTGTTGAATGCGATCTGCAATACTCTCTTTTGTCATAAACATTTGCAACATACCAATTAACTTACCTTTCTCATTGAAAAAAGTATCCAACATATCATTAATATCTTGTGTGCCTTTTGCAGATGATAAATAATTCCTTGCACGATCACATAATAAGTCTGTTGCGTTATCTACATGCTGATTTAAAAATGTTACAAGTTGATTTGGCAATAAAGATGCTATTGTTTGGTTTTGATGCTTTGTATAATAATTATTCAATTGTGATTCAATATATTGATTTCCATTAGTTTGTAATACTTGTTCTAAATCAATATCGATTTGAGAAGTAATTTGTTTTATTGACAATTGATCTTTCGTCAACTTTTGTAACTGCTGTTGAATCATAGATTCTATTGCTTGCTGTGATTGCTCGCTTTTCAATTTTTCATTAATTAAAGTTTCTGTAAGCAAATGCTCTTCAATCACTTGGCCAATTTTAGTTGCAATTTCTTCGCGTCTTTTCGGTATTAAACCTGGTGTAAATGGGACTCTAAATTTAAATATATAGTATGGTTTAAAGGGGTGAAACAGCATTCTAATTGCAATTACATTAGTAATGCCACCAATTATCGCCCCTACTACAATCATAAATATGATAATAAATAGTGCATTCATAATTTTGACTCCTTTGTGACAACATAGTTATTCATTATACCACTATTTTTATTTTTTAATTCATTAATCATTTCACTTTCTGCTCAATTTATTATTAGTTTACATACAAAAAGCGATGCCTCACCTCTCGAAACAGGTGTGTTACATCGCTTTTATTATTTATTAAAAGTATATAGGCCTAGATATGTACTAATTCTTCTTTAGCATTTCTGTTAAAGTATGTTTCAGCTTCTCTCATTTTAGAAGTACCGAAAATTGGTTGGTTATCTGGATTTAATACACGATAAATATTGCTTACTTTGTTACTTTGTAAAATGTACCCATTACGAGTCTCAATGTTATTCCAATAAATATCACTTGTTGGTGCATGGTTTGGATATGCACAATGATTTCTTGAAATTGTTTGAACGATTTCTAATGGATCACAGCCAAATGTACTGTTTAATACTTCAGAGTCTCTGAATAATGCACAAATTGAAATACAAGTTGTCCAGTTTGGTAATACTCTCTCTTTTTCGATTTGTACTAAAGTCTTTTTAGAAAGTCCAATTGTTTGCGCCATAGTATCTTGCGTATAACCAGCCTCTATACGAACCATTTTAAATTTTGTTTGAATTAAATCTGTAAAACTCTGTCTATCCATTCTGTTATCTACCTTTCTGTTTGGGGAATTTTATCCGGACACAAGAAATTGCAATAATACACATTTCTTGAAACACAGATTACATCTTAATATATTTTTAATAAAATGAAAAGAGTCAATTTCACATTTGTATTAAATTTTGATCAAGTCAACAAGAGTTAAGTTTACTTTATAATGAAGCGAAAGTAAATGAAGTAAAATTTTATGCATAATCACTAGATTTGATAAAACTTACACTTTTATAATGATATCAAATTTACAAAGAAAACTGTATAATAAACCCTATCGCTATAAAAAATTCATCAAAATCAGATTAAAAATTGTCTATTTTTCGACAAATATTTAAAAGCTCATTCTAAATCAACTTATTTTCCATTGCATAAATTGCTGCTTGTGTACGATCGCTAACTTGTAATTTACTAAATATATGACTGACATGTGTTTTAATTGTTTTTTCAGATACAAATAAAGTTTCTGCAATCTCTTTATTTGTTTTACCTTTAACCATTTCACGTAACACTTCAATTTCTCTCTTTGACAACTTATTCGTGTAGTGTGGTTTTTGGCTAACTGTTTCGAATACATCTTGTGCCTTAGGATGTATCATTTTTTCACCGTTCATAACTCGTCTAATAGTTTCAATTAATTGCTGAGGCTCAACGTCTTTCATTTCATAACCATCAGCACCTTTATTGATTGCTGAAATTACATGTTCATCATCAACATAACTTGTTAATACCAAAACTTTAATATCCGGATAATGTGCCTTAATATATTCCGTAATTTCAATACCATTCATGCCAGGCATCACTAAATCTAATAGCACAATATCAGGGTGCTCATGCTCTTTTAAATATTCTAAAAATGTTTCTCCATCTGCAAAGTCTTGTAAAACTTCTATGTTTTCAATCGTGGATAATAAAAATCGCAATCCTTGTCGCACAATATAATGGTCATCTACTAATATTACTTTGTTCATGGGTTATCTCCTTAAATCAAGCTATTTTATAGGAATTGTGAATTGTATTTGTGTACCCTTTGTTGGCTGAGAATGAAAGGTCACTTTACCTCTTAATAATTTAACTCTTTGTTTTATGTTATTAATACCGTGTGATGAAGCTATCTGAACATTATCGATCTCAAATCCTTGACCATAATCAATCACGTCAATATATAGTATATCGTTCATTTGTTTTAATGTAAGATCCATTTTATTCGTATCAGCATGTTTCTTAACATTATTAATACACTCTTGTAATGCTCTGTATATGTTTTCTTCGATTTCATTAGATAAATCGATTAAACCTTCTACATTTACATTTAATTGTATATGCATTAATTTACTATATGCTGTCAAAGCATGAATTAAACCTTGCTCAAGTCCAACTGGCTTAAGTTGCCAAATCAATGCACGCATTTCATTAACGGCATTTTGACTCGTTTCCTCAATCGTCTTGAATGCTTGTTTAGCGATGGATTCGTTTGACATGCCATACGCAGCATGTGCTGTTAGTTTTACAGAAAATAACATTTGATTTACTGAATCATGTAAATCTCTAGCTAAACGATTACGTTCATTAATTTTTGCCGCTTCTTTTTCACGGTCTGTTAAATAAATACGTTTGATGGCTGACCCTAATTGAAATGCGACAGACTCTAGCAACTCTAAATCTTCATCGCTATATATTTCAGTATTTGGAGACGCTACATTTAAAATGCCGAATTGTTCTTGACCCGATTTAAGTGGTACCGTTGCATGATGTGTAATATTGTCATTTTGGCTAGGAAATGCTTTAGAGGCTAAGTTAATACGAGAACAATTGACGATATTCGACGCTTTCATTAGCCTACGTTGATTAAATGCTTTCACACACCAACAAGACCCATCTTTAATATAGTGACAGTGGTCTGCTGTCAAAGATTGTGGTAGAGCCACATGTGATACAAGTTCATGTTCACCTACGCTATTGATGAAAAATATCCAGCCTGTCGTGAAATTACTGCCCTCAATTAAATATTTTAACGCACCTTGGGTCATGCTATACATTTCAGTTTCTTCGTTTAAAAATTCGGCAATCTCTTTTAATAAAGCTAGTCGCGTCCTTTGTTCCATCAAATCGCTCCAATTCATTTTTACGTGTATTAACTATTATACATTGAGTTATTATATTTTTAAATCTTAGACGTAAACATGATAAAATGGCCTTGATTACTCAATAGTTATATTTCGGAGAACTGATTTGTGATATGATATTAAAGACTATAGGAGGATTTTATGAAATTTAAAATACCAGAAAACTTTAATGACTTAAGTTTACGAGATATTTTCCAACAACTTAAGGTACCTAAAAAAGATTTACATCATTTAAATATGTCTAAAGATATTACTATTAATGATAAACCTGCGCGATTAATGGATAAAGTGCATACTGGCGACGATGTATTTGTTCCAACCATCGATGAAAAAAGTAATTATGTTCCAAGTTATCGTTATGCACAAATTAAATACGAAGACGATGATATGGCAATCGTAATGAAACCTAAAGGTGTTAAGACTCACCCTAATGATTTAAAAGAAAGCAATACTTTAATGAATCATGTGATTTACACTATTGATAGTGACTATGTCGAACCAATTCATCGACTGGACCAGGAAACAGTAGGATTATTAATTGTTGCTAAAAATCCTTTAATGAAAAAAATTCTTGATCGCATGTTAGAAGACAATGATATTACGCGGATATACAAAGCAAATGTTAAGGCACTTTTACCTTTAAAACCACAAACGATTGATATGCCAATTGGTAAAGATAAATTCCATTCGAATAAACGACGTGTGTCTCCTACTGGACAGCGTGCAATTACACACATTTTAACTTCAAAAATGATAAAAGAAGCTGTGTGCCAACTTGAAATCAAGTTGGATACTGGACGTACTCATCAAATTCGTGTGCATTTAGCTGAAATTGGTCACCCTGTTATTGGTGATCCTTTATATGGTGATTCAACGTTAAGACAATTAGAACTTGAAAGTTACAAAATAGAGTTTGTGCATCCCTTGACTAAGGAAGTCATTTCCGTTTCTTTGGATGACTAATTTGATTAGTTTTGCATGATATTTAAACATGCAATACCGCATTGTAACTAAATCAAGTATCAACTTAAATCGGATAGATGGAAAATTATTAATTTTTTCAGATGTTCGGTTTTTTTGTTTTTTACGATGCTTAGGATTTTATATTTTGATATTTTAGTAATTATTCATTTTATAACATCCTTGGATAATGACTTGTAGTCTTTTTCAACTGCGTTACGTGTATCTATGGACAATACATGACATCATAAGATTTTTATCACAGGTTGTTTGGCCAATACATGTACAACAATTCATCATATAAAAAATAGGTTCTATAATAAAACGGACTCCATGAAAAGTTTTTCCTTTTCATGGCTCTATATCAAATCAGACTTATAAGTTCAATTTGACATAGACAAAAAATAAAGCTTGAACACTACATCTACCTGTAATGCCCAAACTTTATTTTATATTAATATTTAATTAATGAGGATCTACCATATCTTCTGGTTTAATCCATGCTTCAAATTGTTCTTCTGTAACATATCCAGTTTGAATTGCAGATTCTTTTAAAGTTAAACCTTCTTTATGGGCTTTCTTAGCAATTTGAGCTGCTTTTTCATAACCAATATGTGGATTTAATGCAGTAACTAACATTAATGATTGATTTAAATAATTATCAATATTCTCTTCGATTGGTTCAATGCCCACTGCACAATTGTTATTAAATGTTTCCATACCATCAGCTAAAAGATAAATTGATTGTAGTGTATTATGCATAATAACTGGTTTATAAACATTCAATTCAAAGTTACCTTGTGAACTTGCGAAGCCAACAACTGTATCATTACCCATTACTTGGACTGCAACCATTGTTAACATTTCACATTGTGTAGGATTAACTTTACCAGGCATAATTGATGAACCTGGTTCATTTTCAGGGATAGAAATTTCTGCCAAACCAGCTCGTGGCCCTGAAGCCAACCATCTCACATCATTAGCAATTTTCATTAAGTCTCCTGCTAATGCCTTCAATGTTCCATGCAATTGAACAACTTCATCATGCGCTGTAAGTGCGTGGAATTTATTTTCAGAAGATACAAATGGATAACCCGTATTTTCTGAAATATAATGTGCCACTTTATCACCAAATTCAGGATGCGCATTAATACCAGTACCAACAGCCGTACCACCGATGGCAAGATTTAAAATGTGCTTCTTAGATTCAGATAACATTGTTTCACAACGGTCAAGCATATAACGCCAGCCACTAATCTCTTGTCCTAGTTTGATCGGCGTTGCATCTTGTAAATGTGTACGACCAATTTTAATAATTGAATCAAATTTATCTTCTTTTTCTTTCAAAGTATTTCTTAAAAGTTTTAATGCAGGTTCTAATTTTGTTTCAACCTCTTGATATAATGCAACGTGCATAGCAGTTGGGAATGTATCATTCGAACTTTGAGATTTATTTACATCATCATTTGGGTGGATACTTTCATCACTTTGATGATCTTTTAAATACATATTAGCAACATAACTTACTACTTCGTTCACATTCATATTACTTTGTGTACCGCTTCCTGTTTGCCATACAACTAGTGGGAAGTGTTCATCTAATTCACCTGATAAAATTTGATCACATGCGTATACAATGGCATCTTTCTTTGCCTCGCTTAATTTTCCTAAATCAAAATTAGCTATTGCTGCTGCACGCTTTAGTTGTGCAAAACCATAAACTACTTCGATTGGCATACGCTCTTTACCAACTGGGAAATTACGTTTACTTCTTTCTGTTTGAGCACCCCAATATTTATCTGCAGGTACTTCTATTTCTCCAAAAGTATCATGTTCAATTCTTACTGACATTCAATTTCTCCCCTTATCACTGTTTATTTAACTGTAGTATATCATTAAATAATTTAATTGAGCAATTTATGATTAAAACGTTTTCATAATTTGAAATAAAAATACACTAATCGCACGTGTTCACCCTTTATTACAGTGATACGGTCATACGATTAGTGTGTTATCTATCATTATTTAGTTATTATTGAACTAAGTTTAATTACGATACTTTGTTTTAGTAGCTTCAACCGTAGCAATAGCTGTAAGTATATATAATACAGCACTAACAATTGTCGTATATGGATTTAGAGCAACAAGCGTACCTAAAACTCCTGTTAAACTCGCATAAAACCCATCAAGTGTATAATACAATATTGCTGTTATTAATAAACAACAAATTACACTGATTACAATACCTGATTGATTACTTTTAATGAATGTTTGCGCATTAACATCATCAATTAATCCTTTTGATAAATTGAGTTGTAATTTTATTACTTTGAAAATAACAGGTAAATATAATGCCCCAATTGCCAATGGAAAAGCTTTAATTGATATTAAACTTATAATAACTGTTGCTATCAATAATTGAATCCAGTATTTTCCTAACATAAATATATAAATCTCCTCTAATTTCATTCTTCAATAGCATATCATAATCTTGGCATATTAAGAAACGCGGTTTAATGATTTCATTAAAAATATTACTGATAGATGACTTCTTTCAATTATGTCTGGAGTAATTAATTATCAATTCCGTTTAAATGGTGTTTTAATATTTAAAATTGAACTTTTGATATATTACTATGTCTGGTACACAAATCAATGTTTTATGCTTTACAAAGTTATATTGGCAGTAGTTGACTGCAGTCCACAACATAGAGGCTTCGGAATGTCAGCTTCTATTTCATGCAAGTTGGTGGAGCTCCAACATAGTGGAATTGGATTCCCAATTTCTACAGACATTGCAAATTGGGGAAACGGGCCACAAACTCAGAAACTGGTGGAAAGTCAGCTTAAAATAACATGCAAGTTGGCGAGGCCCCAAAATAGTGAGATCGGATTTCTAATTTCTACAGACATTGCAAATTAGGGAAACGGGCCACAAACTCAGAAGTTGGTGGAAAGTCAGCTTAAAATAACATGCAAGTTGGCGGGGCCACAACATAGAAAAATTGGATCCTCAATTTCTACAAACAATGTAAGTTGGGGAAACAGCCCCAACACTGAAACTAGCAGAAAGTCAGCTTCTATGAATATAATAAAAAAGCTAGGTAACAAAATGCTACCTAACTTCATATTCAAGATAATCAATCCTATTTGATATATGTTCTATACTATACATTATTTACATGATAAATAACTGAATATTACACAATTATAATACTTTACTGACTGTCTTCTTCAGAATTCTTTTCTTGATCATTTTGATCAGAGATTTGTTCCATTTCTTTACCTAATTCTTTTAAATCTTCAAAATCCGTTACCATACTGTTTTCTTCTTCATGATAATTTAATTTTGGATCTTTGTCTTTAGACATAATCAATACCTCACAGATTTTTAATTAAGCAAAGCGTGACGTAAAGTAAGCTTTAACATCTTCAGGTAAACCTGCAGCCGCTTCTTTATCAAGAATAACATTTACCATTCTATGTGCTTTTAAATCGGCTGGTTCGAAGCTTGTTTTACCATTTTCTTGATATAATTTTTCAACTACATCTCGTTTATTAGCACCTGTCACTACTAAGAAAATTTCTCTTGCTTCCATTAGTCCTTGACGAATACTAACATTTAACTTACCTTGCTCATCGATAGAAACAACTTGTAATGTTAATTTCCCTTTATTTTCTTTAGTTTTAATCTTATCAGCGATTAATTCGATTGCATCTTTTTCATAAGCAATTGGATAAACTTGACCTGCTGGTACACCTAACGCTTCGAAATATGATTTTTTATCGTCATAATCTAAAATATTTATTTGGCTAAAATCAACAGCATGTTTTTCAACATTTTTCTTTAATTCATCTAGAACTGGCGCTTGATCTGTATCTAAATGAAAACCTGCAATTGTAGTAGGATTATTGTTAAATTGCTTTCTAATAATATCAGCAGCATATTCTGCTACAAGTTGACTATTGTCAAAGACTTTAAAGTTCATTGCCATGATTTCTACACTCCTCTTAGTTTGCATTTTACATAAAAACGGCGATATTAATAATTATTATACCCTAACTTTCAATATATCAAACCATTTAACTTTAACATGCTTATACTCTAAATATAGCACTTAAGCATCATTTTTATAATGAAAATGAGTAAATTTTAATTCAATCCCGGAAAATCTTGTTGACGTAACGCTTCATAAATTAACAACGCAGCAGTATTTGATAAATTTAATGAACGAATATGTTCACTCATAGGAATTCTTAACGCTGTGTCTTGATATTTCTCTTTCACCCAGTCTGGTAATCCTGTCGTTTCTTTTCCAAAAATGAAGTAAAAATCTTTGTCATGATTTGAAAAATCAAAATCACTATAAGTCTTTTTACCAAATTTTGTTAATAAGTAATACTCGCCATTTGTGACTTCAAAAAATGCTTCAATACTATCATGATACGTAATATTCACAAATTCCCAATAATCTAAACCGGCTCTTTTTAACATTTTATCATCAGTTCTAAATCCAAGAGGTTTAATTAAATGTAAATGTGTGTTTGTACCTGCACACGTACGTGCAATGTTACCAGTATTAGCTGGGATTTCTGGTTGATATAAAACGATATGATTTGTCATATTACTATTCTCTCCTTGTGTCTAATCCTTTTATCATTTCATTCTGAACTTCTGCATCCTCTTGATCATAATTAGCATTGATAAAATCTCTTGCTTCTTCCCCAAGAATTTGACCAATGGCCCAATAAGCAGTTGCTCGAATCAACGGTCTTTCATCTGTTGTTGCAACTTTTTTCAATTCTGGAATTGCATCCACTTCATTAAAATGCGCCAATGCTAAAATAGCATTTCGTTGTATCGGCTTTTTACCACGCCAAGCACCTGCAAGGTGACCATATGTTTGTTTGAATTCTTTATTAGACATACGTAGTAAAGGTACTAATCTTGGCTTTAAAATTTCTGGTTCCAAAATGATGTCATCTTGTTCGGTATTAATACCTCTATTTTTCGGACAAACTTGTTGACACGTATCGCAACCATATAATCTATTCCCAATTTTATAACGATATTGGTCAGGCATATAGCCTTTTGTTTGCGTTAAAAAACTAATGCATTTCTGACTATTTAATTGGCCATTTCCAACTAATGCACTTGTTGGACAACGATCAACACAAATTGTACAATCACCACAGCTATCTAATAATGGATCATCAGGTTCAAAAGGTATACTGACTAACATTTCACCGAGGTATGTCCATGTTCCTAGTTTAGGATTGATGACAAAGCCATTACGACCAACAAATCCTAAACCTGCACGTTCTGCTACTGCCCTATCTGATAATACACCCGTATCTACCATAGATTTGATTTCAACATCTGGAACTTTAGATTCAATAAATGCAGCTAACATGTCTAATCGTTTACGCATAATTGTATGATAATCTTGACCCCACGATGCTCTAGCAAATAAGCCTCTGCGATCACCTCTAACACTCTTAGGTGCACCTTTCAGTTTGTTAGGATAACCAACTGCAATTGCTATGATTGACCTTGCTGTTGGTAAGGATAATTTAGGCTCCGTTCGTAAAGCAATATCAGATTCTTCAAATCCTGAGGCATAACCATTTGCATGATATGCTTCTAGCTTTTGCTTCAATTCATCAAAGGGATCGGCAGTAGTAAATCCAATACTGTCGATACCAATTGTATATGCATAGTCAATGATATCTTGCTTTAATTGCTTTGTATCCAATCGTATGCCCCCCATAAAATAATACTATGTTATTTTAACACAACCATTATTCATATTGAGGTTTCATTTCACATAATTTTAATAATAAAAAGCTTGAATATATGATATAACTTTGTGGTGCGTATCATATATTCAAGCTTCGTTAGGTTGTTATAATACTCTTGCTAAGAAATTTTGTGTTCTTTCATGTTGCGGTTGTTCAAATATTTCGACTGGTGTGCCTGACTCTACGACAACGCCATCTGCCATAAATATGACTTTGTCACTTACATCTTTGGCAAATCCCATTTCATGTGTCACAACCACCATGGTCATACCTTCTTTGGCTAGGTCTTTCATTACTTTTAATACATCACCAACTACCTCAGGATCTAATGCTGAAGTTGGTTCATCGAATAAAATAACATCTGGATGCATTGCTAAAGCTCTTGCAATTGCTACCCTTTGTTTTTGACCACCTGATAATTGATTCGGATATACATCTGCTTTTTCTTTTAATCCCACTTTATCTAATAACGACAATGCTTCCTTATGTAATTCATCGTTATTATCTTTCTTTAATAATTTAGGAGCTAAAATAATATTATCGACAACTTTTTTATGTGGAAATAGGTTGAAGTTTTGAAATACCATACCCATTTTTTGACGTAGTTTATCTACTTGTGTCCCTTTTTCCGTTAAGTCATTGCCTTCAAAAATCACTTGACCTTTAGTAGGTACTTCTAATAAATTCATACATCTTAACAATGTACTTTTACCACTACCAGATGGACCTATTATTGCTACTACTTCCCCTTGATTGATTTCAAGATTGATATCTTTTAAAACTTCATTATCTCCAAAAACTTTATTAAGATTGTTTATTTTAATCACTGGCATTCAATCTCCCTTCAATCATGTTCATAATGCGTGTAAGTACAAATGTTAAGACAAAGTATAATGCTGCTGCCACTATTAATGGTGTGAATGGGTCAAATGAAATACCTTGAACCACTTGTGCATTAAACATAATTTCGCCAACTCCAATTGTTGACACAATAGATGATTCTTTAATTAAAGTGACAAATTCATTACCTAAAGCTGGTAAAATATTTTTAATTGCTTGTGGCATAATTACACTTTTCATCGTTTGTCTATAATTCAAACCTAGACTACGTGCGGCTTCCATTTGGCCTTTATCAACAGCATTTATACCTGCACGAATAATTTCAGCAATGTAAGCTGAGGAATTAATAACTAATGCAATTGTTCCACAAA
This sequence comes from Staphylococcus sp. T93, assembly GCF_016743875.1. Lineage (NCBI taxonomy): Bacteria > Bacillati > Bacillota > Bacilli > Caryophanales > Staphylococcaceae > Staphylococcus > Staphylococcus sp. T93. The sequence goes on from NZ_CP068247.1 coordinate 1,359,479, forward strand.
CAAGAGCTGAAATGTCTAGTCCTAATGCAGCAGTTATACCAAAGAATACGATAAATACTTGAACTAACATTGGTGTTCCTCTTAATATTTCGATATAGATAGAAGCAATCCATGAAATAATTTTTATTTTACTTAATTTCATTAACGCAACGAATGCACCTAAAATAGAACCTAATGCAACACCGATAAGTGAAATTAATATTGTAATCTTAATTCCTTTCAAGAAAAAACTACCATACTTAGAAATAAAACCACTGTCATCATTCATCGCATTTGCAGCATTAGTCATATATTTATCGATTAATCCTTTATCTTTAACCTCCTTAATCGTTTTATTAATTTGTGACAATAATTTTGGTGAATCTTTTGGCACTGCTATCACTGTATCTTTTTCTTCTTCATTAAATTTCACATTGGAAATTCCTAATTTAGGATTTTGTTTTAAATATGCTTCTGCTACAGGTTTTTCAACTACAGCACCTTCAACCTTTCCACTTTTCAATGCTAATATAACGTCTGGTAAACGGCTTAATGAAGTAATAGATGCATTTTCAATTTCGGTTTGAGCGATTTTTTCTTGTTCAGTTCCCTTTTGTGCCCCTACTTTTTTATTATTAAAGTCTTTGATATCTTTATATTCATTAACTTTATCTTTCTTTACAAGCATGATATTTTTAGTCATCATATATGAATCTGAAAAATCAACTTGCTTCTTACGTTCAGGCGTTGAAGTCATTCCGGAAATAATAATATCAATTTTTCCAGTTTTAAGAGCTCCTAACAAACTATCAAATGACATATTGACGATTTTTAATTTTAAATTATTATCTTTCGCAATTTTTTTAGCTAAATCAATATCTACACCTGCATACTCAGTCTTACCATTAACTGTATGCTCAAATTCCATTGGTGCATAATCTGCAGAAAGACCCACTCTAAGTTCACCGCGTTCTTTAATCTTCTCCCATGTTTGATCTTGTTCAGCATGTGCTGTGGGATTGATATACACCATAGCACTGCTAATTAACAACCCTAATACTAATATAAACCTAATTAAACACTTCATTTATACAGCCCTCCCTAATTAATATTCATAATTATACATATTAATACATTTTGATGCAATAGTGTTTTATAAATGTATTTTTATCAATATAAAGAAAAGCTTCTTTTTAAAAGACTGTACATAAAAAATCCGCTATTATACGTGAACAAATCTCACATTTTAAAATCAATCAAAAAAGCGCTACTATCAATATCTTATTGACAGTAACGCCTATATTTATCATATATTAAAACTTATTCTTGTCATCAAGCTATAAATTATTGTTTTGGAACTTCAAATTTATAAATATCATTAGAATATATAGGAATGAATTTTTTACACAATTCATGAACAATAAATGCCGATACAAATGGTATGACAAAATAACCAAGTGCTAATAAAATAATATTCATTGTTGGATCACCTGACATTCGGTTAAATGCATTTATTGGGCCAACTAATCCTGTATATCCAAATCCAGCAGACAATGGTGTTCCTTTAACCTGAAGAACGTAAGCAATGATTCCAGTAATTATTCCATTTATAGTCAATGGTATCGAAATAATTAAATTTTTCAAGTAAACTGGGATCATCATTTTTGCAGCTCCTATGAGTAAAACTGCATTTACACCAATAGAATTGACACGCAATGAGCCAAATAAGAAAGTAACACAGGCAGCCACTATACCTAGGTTTGCTGCTCCACTTCCTAGTCCGTTTAAACTAATCGCAGTTGCAATCGCTACTAACGATATTGGTGTTACCATTAATAATGAAAATGCCACACTAATAAGTATAGACATTAACAACGGATTTAAGTCTGTAAAAGAATGAATTACATTTCCAATTGCTTGAGTAATTTTTCGAATGTAAGGTAATGTGATTAGACCGATACCCCCACTAACGATAGGTACTAAAACTGGTAATATAATTAATTCAAAAGATCCAAGTTTGTTTTGTAATACCATATATATAAGACATGCAATAATAACAACCAAACTCGTATTTATAATGTCACCTATACCTTTTAACATAAAACTATTATTGCTATATACAACAGCACCTGAACCAATCATAGCTGATGTACCTACTATAGCAGCACCTGCACCATTAAATTTAAATTGATGAGCAGCTAAAACCCCAATAATAAATGCCATAAATGATTGAATTAGTATCACTAACTGATACGTTAATTCTAAAATTTCATTACCACTTTTAAATATTTTTAATACTTCACCTAATAAAGCATTCGGAACAAGTGCAATAACAACACCAGCACCAATAGAATTTAAAATCTTACTGAAAAACTGTTTATTATCAGCATTATTTGCGTTACTCATAAACGACCTCCAATTTGAACATTAAACTCATCATATTATAGAAAATTAACTTTAACAATGATTAGTTGGCTAATTTAATCTAAATATAACAATCCACAAATTGAATAAAGCAAATTTAAACAATCTACTCACTAATCAATGTCATGTTAATTTTAAAATACTACTAATTACATCCTGTGACTAATAATGTAATAAATTGTAAATATTAAAATAGCCATATTACTATTAAGATAGATAAATTGAATCGACTTGGTATAAAGCACAATAAAATAGCACTTTTACAAATATATTATTAGAAAAGTTGAAACAAATATATAACCCCAGATAATATAATCATTATCATTAATGTAATACCAAAAAAAGAAGTTAAACAGGTTCTTCATCTTTTATGGTGGGAAGGTAAAACTTCCTGCTTTTTTTAATACACAAAAAGCGCAATTGCCTCTATAATTTAAAGTGACCAAACCCAAACTAAAGGAGACAAGTGCGCCTATGTGTAATGATACCTTAGAATTACTAAGAATAAAAGATGAAAATATAAAATATATAAACCAAGAAATTGACGTCATTATCAAAGGAAAAAAAGCAACAGTGGTTAATGCTGTACTAACGTATAAGCCTTCGGCCTGTTATTGTTGTGGAGTTAAAAATGAAGGACAAATTCATAAACATGGTAAGCGTGTTTCTCGTATTACTTTACTTAAAACTCAAGGGTATAACACATACCTCAACTTAGCTAAACAACGTTTTAAATGCTTAGAATGCAATGGCACTTTTACTGCTAAAACGTCAATTGTTGATGAGTCGTGTTTTATCTCAAGATGTGTTACTCAAAAAGTTATAGAAGAAGCTACTAAAGTTAAAACAGAGATTGATACTGCAGAAGATAACTGTATCTCTCCATCTACTGTAAGTCGTATTAGAACTAAAGCGGCTAATTCATTACGAATTAAACCCTTTAATTGTTTGCCAGAACACATCGCTATGGATGAATTTAAAAGCGTTAAAAATGTAACTGGATCAATGAGTTTCATTTTTATAGATAATGATACTCATGATGTTATAGATATTTTAGAAAATAGAACTACAAGATTCTTGCGTGCCTATTTCGAGCGATTCGATTTAAAAAATCGACAACAAGTTAAGACGGTTACTATTGACATGTATGAACCCTATGTCCGATTATTTCGCGACCTATTTCCTAATGCAGCTATTATTTTTGACAGATTCCATATCGTTCAACATTTAAATAGAGAACTTAATAAGTATCGTGTACAAGTTATGAATGAATACCGTAATAAAAAAGGACCTGATTATACAATTTTTAAGAATAACTGGAAAGTCCTATTGATGGATACTAGTAAAACCATATTTAGTAAATACAGATGGAATAAATCTTTTAAGGCTTATAAACGCTCATCTGACATTGTAGAATTCATGCTTTCAAAAGACGATATACTACGACACTCCTACGAACTTGTCCAAGGATTACGAAAAGACCTAAGGTTATGTAATTGGCCTAAATTTATTAATCGTTTAAATTCAGTTAGTAAAAAGTCTGTGAGTAAGGGTGTATGGAAAGTGGTTAAATATTATAGAAAACATCAAAGGATGTTAAGAAATACAATTTATTACCCAGCATTTAATAATGGTGCTATAGAAGGAATTAATAATAAGATAAAATTAATCAAGTGAATTTCTTTTGGTTACAGAAATTTCAACAACTTTAAAGCACGTATAATGATGATTTTCAGCTTGTACAAAGGAGAAAAAAAGAAGACAACCAAGCCCAATAATGGACTGGCCGCCTAATAATAAAAACTCTAAAAGTTGTATTTTAAAAATAGTTCTTTAAATTATATACCCACCACATTTGGTGGAGAACCGTTAAACAATGCATAGTTGCTTAACTTCCAATATTGAACTCATCATTACAATTTGACATAGAGTCTATTAAAGCGTGTGCCATTTGAGTCCACTTTTATTTGTATTGTATAGAGAGAAATAAAAAGAAACCTTGTTTTACAAGGTTTCTAATACGTTATGTTATGTAAATAACAGTTAATTATACCGGTGGTCGGGGTCGAACCGACACTCCACAAGTGGAACGGGATTTTGAGTCCCGCGCGTCTGCCAATTCCGCCACACCGGCTTAATGGTAAACAAAAAACTTCCCTTTGGAAGCAATTATGGAGCGGAAGATAGGATTTACACCTATACCTCGTTCCGGGAAGGAACGTGTTCTAAAAGTTGAACTACTCCCGCAAATATTAAATTATGGAGCGGAAGATAGGATTTACACCTATACCTCATTCCAGGAAGGAATGTATTCTAAGAGTTGAAATACTCCCGCATTATTATTAAATTATGGAGCGGAAGATAGGATTTGCACCTATACCTCGTTCCGGGAAGGAACGTGTTCTAAAAGTTGAACTACTCCCGCATAAACCTGGAGGCGGCAACCGGATTTGAACCGGTGATAAAGGTTTTGCAGACCTCTGCCTTACCACTTGGCTATGCCGCCAATAACTGGGCTAGCTGGATTCGAACCAACGAGTGACGGAGTCATAGTCCGTTGCCTTACCGCTTGGCTATAGCCCATTAATAATAAGGGCGGCTGAAGGGGATCGAACCCTCGAATGTCGGAACCACAATCCGATGTGTTAACCACTTCACCACAGCCGCCATGGCAGGGGCAGTAGGAATCGAACCCACACCAAAGGTTTTGGAGACCTCTATTCTACCGTTGAACTATGCCCCTATTAAAAATAATAAATGGAGGGGGGCAGATTCGAACTGCCGAACCCGAAGGAGCGGATTTACAGTCCGCCGCGTTTAGCCACTTCGCTACCCCTCCATAAATGGTGCCGGCCAGAGGACTTGAACCCCCAACCTACTGATTACAAGTCAGTTGCTCTACCAATTGAGCTAGGCCGGCTAAGAAATGGTTCAGGACAGAGTCGAACTGCCGACACATGGAGCTTCAATCCATTGCTCTACCAACTGAGCTACTGAACCATAATAAAAATGTAATGATGGCGGTCTCGACGGGAATCGAACCCGCGATCTCCTGCGTGACAGGCAGGCGTGTTAACCGCTACACTACGAGACCTATAAAATATTGCGGGAGGCGGATTTGAACCACCGACCTTCGGGTTATGAGCCCGACGAGCTACCGAACTGCTCCATCCCGCGATAATAAAAAATAATGGCGGAGGAAGAGGGATTCGAACCCCCGCGGCCCGTTAAGGCCCTGTCGGTTTTCAAGACCGATCCCTTCAGCCGGACTTGGGTATTCCTCCATTATTATAGGTAAATCGCTATTAATTATAAAATTAAATGGCGGTCTCGACGGGAATCGAACCCGCGATCTCCTGCGTGACAGGCAGGCGTGTTAACCGCTACACTACGAGACCATTAGTAAAACGGAGGAAGAGGGATTCGAACCCCCGCGAGCCGTTAAGCCCCTGTCGGTTTTCAAGACCGATCCCTTCAGCCGGACTTGGGTATTCCTCCAAAATTATATGGACCTTGCAGGACTCGAACCTGCGACCGAACGGTTATGAGCCGTTAGCTCTAACCAACTGAGCTAAAGGTCCTAAATATAATTTTACAACTAATAAATAGTGGCGGTGGAGGGGATCGAACCCCCGACCTCACGGGTATGAACCGTACGCTCTAGCCAGCTGAGCTACACCGCCTTATATAGTTTGTAAATAATATGGTGGAGACTAGCGGGATCGAACCGCTGACCTCCTGCGTGCAAAGCAGGCGCTCTCCCAGCTGAGCTAAGCCCCCATAATAATTACAGTATATCGGGAAGACAGGATTCGAACCTGCGACCCCTTGGTCCCAAACCAAGTGCTCTACCAAGCTGAGCTACTTCCCGTATAATTAACGCGCCCGATAGGAGTCGAACCCATAACCTCTTGATCCGTAGTCAAACGCTCTATCCAATTGAGCTACGGGCGCATATGTTTTTATTGAAAATGGTGCCGAGGACCGGAATCGAACCGGTACGGTGATCACTCACCGCAGGATTTTAAGTCCTGTGCGTCTGCCAGTTCCGCCACCCCGGCACTATAAAAATGGAGCAGAAGACGGGATTCGAACCCGCGACCCCAACCTTGGCAAGGTTGTATTCTACCGCTGAACTACTTCTGCATATGCGGGTGAAGGGAGTCGAACCCCCACGCCGTAAGGCGCTAGATCCTAAGTCTAGTGCGTCTGCCAATTCCGCCACACCCGCAAATGGTGAGCCATAGAGGATTCGAACCTCTGACCCTCTGATTAAAAGTCAGATGCTCTACCAACTGAGCTAATGGCTCTTCCATGGTGCCGGCCAGAGGACTTGAACCCCCAACCTACTGATTACAAGTCAGTTGCTCTACCAATTGAGCTAGGCCGGCAATATGTAAGAATAAATGGTGGAGAATGACGGGTTCGAACCGCCGACCCTCTGCTTGTAAGGCAGATGCTCTCCCAGCTGAGCTAATTCTCCGATTTAAAACTGCCTGGCAACGTTCTACTCTAGCGGAACGTAAGTTCGACTACCATCGACGCTAAGGAGCTTAACTTCTGTGTTCGGCATGGGAACAGGTGTGACCTCCTTGCTATAGTCACCAGACATATGAATGTAATTTATACATTCAAAACTAGATAGTAAGTAAAAGTGATTTTGCTTCGCAAAACATTTATTTTGATTAAGTCTTCGATCGATTAGTATTCGTCAGCTCCACATGTCACCATGCTTCCACCTCGAACCTATTAACCTCATCATCTTTGAGGGATCTTATAACCGAAGTTGGGAAATCTCATCTTGAGGGGGGCTTCATGCTTAGATGCTTTCAGCACTTATCCCGTCCACACATAGCTACCCAGCTATGCCGTTGGCACGACAACTGGTACACCAGAGGTATGTCCATCCCGGTCCTCTCGTACTAAGGACAGCTCCTCTCAAATTTCCTACGCCCACGACGGATAGGGACCGAACTGTCTCACGACGTTCTGAACCCAGCTCGCGTACCGCTTTAATGGGCGAACAGCCCAACCCCTTGGGACCGACTACAGCCCCAGGATGCGATGAGCCGACATCGAGGTGCCAAACCTCCCCCGTCGATGTGAACTCTTGGGGAGATAAGCCTGTTATCCCCGGGGTAGCTTTTTATCCGTTGAGCGATGGCCCTTCCATGCGGAACCACCGGATCACTAAGTCCGTCTTTCGACCCTGCTCGACTTGTAGGTCTCGCAGTCAAGCTCCCTTATGTCTTTACACTCTATGAATGATTTCCAACCATTCTGAGGGAACCTTTGAGCGCCTCCGTTACCTTTTAGGAGGCGACCGCCCCAGTCAAACTGCCCGCCTGACACTGTCTCCCACCACGATAAGTGGTGCGGGTTAGAAAGCCAACACAGCTAGGGTAGTATCCCACCAGCGCCTCCACGTAAGCTAGCGCTCACGTTTCAAAGGCTCCTACCTATCCTGTACAAGCTGTGCCGAATTTCAATATCAGGCTACAGTAAAGCTCCACGGGGTCTTTCCGTCCTGTCGCGGGTAACCTGCATCTTCACAGGTACTATGATTTCACCGAGTCTCTCGTTGAGACAGTGCCCAAATCGTTACGCCTTTCGTGCGGGTCGGAACTTACCCGACAAGGAATTTCGCTACCTTAGGACCGTTATAGTTACGGCCGCCGTTTACTGGGGCTTCGATTCGTAGCTTCGCAGAAGCTAACCACTCCTCTTAACCTTCCAGCACCGGGCAGGCGTCAGCCCCTATACATCACCTTACGGTTTAGCAGAGACCTGTGTTTTTTTGATAAACAGTCGCTTGGGCCTATTCACTGCGGCTCTTCTGGGCGTTAACCCTAAAGAGCACCCCTTCTCCCGAAGTTACGGGGTCATTTTTGCCGAGTTCCTTAACGAGAGTTCGCTCGCTCACCTTAGAATTCTCATCTTGACTACCTGTGTCGGTTTGCGGTACGGGCACCTATTTTCTATCTAGAGGCTTTTCTCGGCAGTGTGAAATCAACGACTCGAAGACTCAATGTCTTCTCCCCATCACAGCTCAGCCTTAACGAGTACCGGATTTGCCTAATACTCAGCCTTACTGCTTAGACGTGCAATCCAATCGCACGCTTCGCCTATCCTACTGCGTCCCCCCATCGATTAAAACGATTATAGGTGGTACAGGAATATCAACCTGTTATCCATCGCCTACGCCTGTCGGCCTCAGCTTAGGACCCGACTAACCCAGAGCGGACGAGCCTTCCTCTGGAAACCTTAGTCAATCGGTGGACGGGATTCTCACCCGTCTTTCGCTACTCACACCGGCATTCTCACTTCTAAGCGCTCCACATGTCCTTACGATCATGCTTCAACGCCCTTAGAACGCTCTCCTACCATTGTCCAAAGGACAATCCACAGCTTCGGTAATATGTTTAGCCCCGGTACATTTTCGGCGCAGTGTCACTCGACTAGTGAGCTATTACGCACTCTTTTAAATGATGGCTGCTTCTAAGCCAACATCCTAGTTGTCTGGGCAACGCCACATCCTTTTCCACTTAACATATATTTTTGGGACCTTAGCTGGTGGTCTGGGCTGTTTCCCTTTCGAACACGGACCTTATCACCCATGTTCTGACTCCCAAGTTAAATTAATTGGCATTCGGAGTTTGTCTGAATTCGGTAACCCGAGAGGGGCCCCTCGTCCAAACAGTGCTCTACCTCCAATAATCATCACTTGAGGCTAGCCCTAAAAGCTATTTCGGAGAGAACCAGCTATTTCCAGGTTCGATTGGAATTTCTCCGCTACCCTCAGTTCATCCGCTCACTTTTTCAACGTAAGTCGGTTCGGTCCTCCATTCAGTGTTACCTGAACTTCAACCTGACCAAGGGTAGATCACCTGGTTTCGGGTCTACGACCAAATACTAAACGCCCTATTCAGACTCGCTTTCGCTACGGCTCCACATTTACTGCTTAACCTTGCATCAAATCGTAACTCGCCGGTTCATTCTACAAAAGGCACGCCATCACCCATTAACGGGCTCTGACTACTTGTAAGCACACGGTTTCAGGTTCTATTTCACTCCCCTTCCGGGGTGCTTTTTCACCTTTCCCTCACGGTACTGGTTCACTATCGGTCACTAGAGAGTATTTAGCCTTAGGAGATGGTCCTCCCAGATTCCGACGGAATTTCACGTGTTCCGTCGTACTCAGGATCCACTCAAGAGAGACAACATTTTTCGACTACAGGATTATTACCTTCTTTGATTCATCTTTCCAGATGATTCGTCTAATGTCGTCCTTTGTAACTCCGTATAGAGTGTCCTACAACCCCAACAAGCAAGCTTGTTGGTTTGGGCTCTTCCCGTTTCGCTCGCCGCTACTAAGGGAATCGAATTTTTCTTTCTCTTCCTCCGGGTACTAAGATGTTTCAGTTCTCCGGGTGTGCCTTCTGATATGCTATGTATTCACATATCGATAACATGACATAACTCATGCTGGGTTTCCCCATTCGGAAATCTCTGGATCAAAGCTTACTTACAGCTCCCCAAAGCATATCGTCGTTAGTAACGTCCTTCATCGGCTTCTAGTGCCAAGGCATCCACCGTGCGCCCTTAATAACTTAATCTATGTTTCCACCATTTTTATAAGTCAAACGTTAACATGAAGTTACGTTCTTTTATAAAAAGATTTAAACGCGTTATTAATCTTGTGAGTGTTCTTTCGAACACTAGCGATTATTTCTTATGAATTCAAGCTTATTTAAAACTCTTTATTCACTCGGTTTTGCTTGGTAAAATCTATATTTTACTTACTTATCTAGTTTTCAATGTACAAATAATGGTGGAGACTAGCGGGATCGAACCGCTGACCTCCTGCGTGCAAAGCAGGCGCTCTCCCAGCTGAGCTAAGCCCCCAAATAGGTATTAAATTAATGGTGGGCCTAAGTGGACTCGAACCACCGACCTCACGCTTATCAGGCGTGCGCTCTAACCAGCTGAGCTATAGGCCCATTAATTTGAATGAACAAACATTCAAAACTGAATACAATATGTCACGTTATTCCGCATCTTCTGAAGAAGATGTTCCGAATATATCCTTAGAAAGGAGGTGATCCAGCCGCACCTTCCGATACGGCTACCTTGTTACGACTTCACCCCAATCATTTGTCCCACCTTCGACGGCTAGCTCCTAAAAGGTTACTCCACCGGCTTCGGGTGTTACAAACTCTCGTGGTGTGACGGGCGGTGTGTACAAGACCCGGGAACGTATTCACCGTAGCATGCTGATCTACGATTACTAGCGATTCCAGCTTCATGTAGTCGAGTTGCAGACTACAATCCGAACTGAGAACAACTTTATGGGATTTGCTTGACCTCACGGTTTCGCTGCCCTTTGTATTGTCCATTGTAGCACGTGTGTAGCCCAAATCATAAGGGGCATGATGATTTGACGTCATCCCCACCTTCCTCCGGTTTGTCACCGGCAGTCAACTTAGAGTGCCCAACTTAATGATGGCAACTAAGCTTAAGGGTTGCGCTCGTTGCGGGACTTAACCCAACATCTCACGACACGAGCTGACGACAACCATGCACCACCTGTCACTTTGTCCCCCGAAGGGGAAAGCTCTATCTCTAGAGTTGTCAAAGGATGTCAAGATTTGGTAAGGTTCTTCGCGTTGCTTCGAATTAAACCACATGCTCCACCGCTTGTGCGGGTCCCCGTCAATTCCTTTGAGTTTCAACCTTGCGGTCGTACTCCCCAGGCGGAGTGCTTAATGCGTTAGCTGCAGCACTAAGGGGCGGAAACCCCCTAACACTTAGCACTCATCGTTTACGGCGTGGACTACCAGGGTATCTAATCCTGTTTGATCCCCACGCTTTCGCACATCAGCGTCAGTTACAGACCAGAAAGTCGCCTTCGCCACTGGTGTTCCTCCATATCTCTGCGCATTTCACCGCTACACATGGAATTCCACTTTCCTCTTCTGCACTCAAGTTTTCCAGTTTCCAATGACCCTCCACGGTTGAGCCGTGGGCTTTCACATCAGACTTAAAAAACCGCCTACGCGCGCTTTACGCCCAATAATTCCGGATAACGCTTGCCACCTACGTATTACCGCGGCTGCTGGCACGTAGTTAGCCGTGGCTTTCTGATTAGGTACCGTCAAGATGTGCACAGTTACTTACACATATGTTCTTCCCTAATAACAGAGTTTTACGATCCGAAGACCTTCATCACTCACGCGGCGTTGCTCCGTCAGGCTTTCGCCCATTGCGGAAGATTCCCTACTGCTGCCTCCCGTAGGAGTCTGGACCGTGTCTCAGTTCCAGTGTGGCCGATCACCCTCTCAGGTCGGCTATGCATCGTTGCCTTGGTAAGCCGTTACCTTACCAACTAGCTAATGCAGCGCGGATCCATCTATAAGTGACAGCAAGACCGTCTTTCACTTTTGAACCATGCGGTTCAAAATATTATCCGGTATTAGCTCCGGTTTCCCGAAGTTATCCCAGTCTTATAGGTAGGTTATCCACGTGTTACTCACCCGTCCGCCGCTAACATCAGAGAAGCAAGCTTCTCGTCCGTTCGCTCGACTTGCATGTATTAGGCACGCCGCCAGCGTTCATCCTGAGCCAGGATCAAACTCTCCATAAAAATTATGATGTTTGATTAGCTCATAAATACTAAATAATGTTTGTAACTTATAGTTACGTTTTTGGAATTAACGTTGACATATTGTCATTCAGTTTTCAATGTTCGTTTGTCACTTACAAGATTTAATTATAACTCGTAAGTTTTTGTAAGTCAAGAATTATTTTTAATTATTTTATTTCTAAAAAATAAATTTCCTAACTCAATTAATTCAACAAATATTATTTTAATATGTATTTGTTCGAATTTCAATAGTCAAATTTACACTTTATTAATATTTTAAATCAACAACTTAAAACATTTGTTTTTTAAATATTAGTGCCGTTTGACGACTTTTATATAATATCAAGTTATTCTAGTAGAGTCAACATAAAACAACACTTATTTTTGTTTAAAAATTACTGTTGAAGGGATTATTTTCTATTCGTAAGTACTATATGTATTTAAAGTGTAATTCCTTATGCTTTTTACTTCAGTTTTACAAACAAACTTATACTCACTTTATGGATAGTTATTTAGTAGACCTTCGTTTGAATATTTTTATGTTTATTTATAAAGGATACTAGTTATTAGTTAATACCACTTCCGTAGTTAGAATATTCTTTTCTTCAATTTAAATATTTTTCAGAATAAGCATAAAAAAAGTTAAACAACTTTCATGTCGTTTAACTTCTTAAATATTACGCTTACTTATATGAAGTAAGCTAACGCTTTTTTAATTTGTCATACTACCAAAGTTAAATTATTTATCTTGGCATTCTTTACAAACTCCATAAATTTCCATTCGATGATGTGTTACGTCAAAGTCAGTCATATGCTGAGCTAATCTTTCAATTTCATTTAACTGTGGATATTGAAAATCAACAATCTTACCACATTGTTCACATATAATATGATAATGATTATGTGTATTAAAGTCGAATCGACTTGATGAGTCTCCATATGTTAATTCTTTTACAATTCCAATATCTTTAAACACTCTTAAGTTATTATATATTGTCGCAACACTTATATTTGGAAAATCAGGTGAAAGTGCTTGATAAATTTCATCAGCTGTTGGATGAGTATGTGAAGAAATTAAATAACGTAATATTGCTTGTCTTTGAGGTGTAATTCTTACGCCTGCTTGTCGCAATGATGCAATTGATTCTTCTAGTTCATGTTCAATTGATTCTATTTCAACACTCATCTATATCACCATCTTTCTTATATAATAATTATTATTACTTACTATAAATATAACTGTAGTATTGCGCGCGTGTCAATATTTACATGATGATTTCATTTAATAGCCTTTTTTAGCATCAACTTCATTCTCAATTAGACCATTCTTATTGAGAAAATTAACTAGATTGTTTTTAAAAATATCTAATAAGTCATACTTTGCTTCATAATCATTACCAGTTATATGCGCTGTTATAGTTACATTATCCAATTCATATAATTCATGATTAGGTTTCAAAGGTTCATTTTCAAACACATCTAAATATGCATGTCGAATAACTTTACTTTTTAATACTTCTATTAAGAGCGCTTCTTTAACTATGCTACCTCGTCCTATATTTATAAAAAGTGCTTCATCTTTCATTAATTCAAAATGTTTTTTCTTTAGTAAATGAATCGTTTCTTGCGTTTCTGGTAAAGCATTTATAATAATGTCAGCATTTGGTAATGTGCTTTCAAGTGATTCGATAGTATATATCTCGTCAAACTCATCTTTGTTCTGACCTGACTTGCTCAGACCAATTAAATTCATATTAAAAGCCTTTGCTAACTTCGCAGTTCTAGTAGCAATTGCACCTGTACCTAAAAATAAAACTGTTTGTCCTGATAGGCGTTTACCAGTTATTTTCGAATCATATATATGTTGTCGTTGGTTATCATATGATAGTTTCATCTTTTTATAATCATCTAAAATGAAAGCTAAAATGTATTCAGATAATTGTTTAGCTTGAACACCTTTTCCATTAGTTAAAAGTATGCCGTGATCTGCAATATAATCTAACGGCAATGTATTTACACCCGTTGCAAACCATGCAATCCATTTTAAATTCGGGCAACGTCGTAAAAATGCCTCATTGATACCGCCATCATAACCAACTAATATATCTAAATCAGCCAAGTCGCTCTCAGGTATTTCTGATGCTTTTTTATAAAATTTAAAATCTAAATCTGAAAAGCGTTGTTGTAATTCAGTTTCAACTTCACGCATACGATTTAACCCAACAACTTTCATATATGTCACCCCAAAATGTTTTTAAGTTCTTCTATTTGTGTTTTAACCTTAACCTTCTCGATAACATCTAATACTTTACCTTGTTCATCTATTATAAAAGTCGTTCTTACAATGCCCATACTTTCTTTGCCAAATGATTTTTTTAACTGATATACGCCAGTTTCTTTAGCTAATTTAAAATCTTCATCTACTAATAAATCGAAATTCAATCCGTGTTTCTCAATAAAATTTTGGTGTTTTTTCTTTGAATCACCGCTTATACCATATACTGCAACATCTAAATCATTGAACATTTCTAAATTGTCTCTAAAGTCACAAGCTTCTGTGGTACAAGTAGGTGTATTATCTCTAGGATAAAAATATATAATCGCCTTTTTACCTTTTAATGTATCATTTGTAATGACAGTTCCGTCTTGATTTTCTAATTTAAATATTGGAAATTGTTCTCCTTTTTGCAACATATAATCACCTTTTTCTTCATTATAATAATTTTATGATACGATATTAGATGAAAATATTAAATTAAAAGAGGTTGATATAAATGAATTTTAGTGAAAGTGAACGTTTACAACAACTTTCAAACGAATATATTCTAGGCGGTGTCAATTCCCCTTCTCGTTCTTATAAAGCTGTAGGAGGCGGTGCACCTGTTGTTATGAAAGAAGGACACGGTGCATATTTATATGATGTCGATGGCAATAAATTTATTGATTACCTTCAAGCATACGGTCCAATTATTACGGGGCATGCACATCCTCATATTACTAAAGCAATTCAAGAACAAGCTGCTAAAGGTGTTTTATTTGGTACACCGACTGAATTAGAAATTGAATTCAGCAAAAAATTACGTGATGCAATTCCATCTCTTGAGAAAATTCGCTTTGTAAATTCTGGAACAGAAGCAGTCATGACAACAATTCGTGTTGCACGTGCATATACTAAAAGAAATAAAATTATAAAATTTGCTGGATCTTATCATGGCCATTCTGATTTAGTATTGGTTGCAGCAGGTAGCGGCCCATCTCAGCTCGGTTCTCCAGACTCAGCTGGTGTTCCAGAAAGCGTCGCACGTGAAGTCATTACTGTACCTTTCAATGATATTAACGCCTATAAAGAAGCAATTGAATTTTGGGGTGATGAAATTGCCGCAGTATTAGTAGAACCAATTGTTGGTAACTTTGGAATGGTAATGCCTCAACCTGGATTTTTAGAAGAGGTTAATGAAATTTCACATAACAATGGGACCCTAGTGATTTATGATGAAGTAATTACTGCATTCCGTTTCCATTACGGTGCCGCTCAAGATTTATTAGGTGTTATCCCTGATTTAACTGCATTTGGTAAAATTGTTGGCGGTGGTTTACCAATTGGAGGCTATGGTGGACGTCAAGATATTATGGAACAAGTAGCACCTCTAGGACCTGCATATCAAGCTGGTACAATGGCTGGTAACCCGTTATCTATGAAAGCAGGTATTGCATTACTCGAAGTACTAGAACAAGACGGTGTTTATGAAAAATTAGACAGCTTAGGCCAACAACTAGAAGAAGGTTTACTTAAATTAATCGAAAAACATAATATCACAGCTACAATTAATCGTATTTATGGATCTTTAACATTGTACTTTACAGATGAAAAAGTCACACATTATGATCAAGTTGAACATTCTGACGGCGAAGCGTTCGGTAAATTTTTCAAATTAATGTTAAATCAAGGTATCAATTTAGCACCTTCTAAGTTTGAAGCTTGGTTCTTAACAACTGAACATACAGAAGAAGATATTAAACAAACTTTAAAAGCTGCAGACTATGCTTTTAGTCAAATGAAATAACTTTTAAGGAAGTATATTTTTAATTGAATTAAAATAAAGCAAATGCTCACATAGTAGATTCATTTTATATCGTTAACTATTAACGTTTAACTTGATATGTCACTATGTGAGTTTTTATTTTACAAATTTATACTATTTTAATCTCTGACTAAAGTTTTACATCGCTATCAGTATTATGTATGATTTATTTTAACAACTATAAATAAGCTTGAATTTTGTAACTAGTAAGTGTATAACAGTAATGAATACGAATATTAGATATTCAATAAACTTAAAAGGGGCGTCATTATTTTTGAGACTAGGAGCTCGGATTTTTAAAACTGGTATAGCCATTATTTTAGCTATGTCTATCGCTTCTTTACTACCGGATGATGTTGGTCTGAAAGCCTTAGCTGGTGTCAGTGCTGTTGTTGCAATGCAACCTAGTATTTATCGTTCATTTAAAACAGTTTCTGATCAAGCATTGGGTAACATTATAGGTGCCATACTATCTGTTACAATGGTAACAATTTTTAGTGATAATTTTATCATTATGGGTGTTACCGTCATAGTACTTATTGCTATTTTATTTAAATTTAATTTAGCACATGTTGCTACTTTGGCGAGTGTAACAGCATTAATCATTATGGGACAACATACCGGTTCTTTCTATATTACCGCCTTTTACAGGTTTGTACTTGTAATGATTGGTGTCATAAGTTCATCTCTAGTTAACTTTGTGTTTCTACCACCTAAATTTGAAACAAAAATTTACTATAATTCATTAAATATATCCTCAGATATTTTTATGTGGTTTAAATTAGTATTAAATGATACGACGGAGTTTAATAATATTAAACAAGATAGTCATAATTTAAAACAACGTGTCGAAAAGTTAGAGAAAATTTATGATTACTATAGCGAAGAACGTCCTATTACAAAAAAACATATTCACCAACAGAATAGAAAGAAAATACTTTTCAGAGAAGTAGTTCAGACGACTAGACAAGCTTATGAAGTATTAAACAAATTGTCGCGTTATCAAAACGACTTATATTTACTTAATAACAATTTCCTATTACAAATCAAATTAGATTTAGATTCATTAACTGCTTTTCACGAGCAAATTTTAGCTAGCCTTTCTAAAAAAGCACGTTATAATGTGACACATGTTGATTATGAGTTAGATAATCCGCAGAAAAAAGATTTATTGTCCACATTTCAGCATGAGTTAATAAATCATCCTTATCAAACGGAATATTCGTTTGCCAATGTTATGCAAATTGTTGCAGCCATCGAAGAGTATCGACACCATTTAGAGCATTTAGACCGCATAAGAATTAGCTTTTTCACATATCATAGATCTGATGCAGACATTGAAATTGTTGAAGAAGACTTTGATTTATAACATTAAAACAATTTTATCAATTAATGCCACAATGAGATAAACTAATATTGAATCTCGAAATTAAATTTAAAAAAGCAGTAAGATTATTTTCAATTAAGAAAATCTCTTACTGCTTTTTCTATGTTATGACCCCACCATCCTGTTACAAATTTTCTCTTCAAGATTGTACTGAAGTCAAACAACTAATACTTTATAAGTTTTGAATGCTATATAAATGCTCGTAAGCACCTTGTTTTGCAATCAATTCACGATGCGTACCTGTTTCAACAATATGTCCATTTTCAATTACGACAATTTTGTCAGCATGTGTAATAGTGGACAAGCGATGCGCTACGATAAGTGTCGTTCGATCTTTACTCAACACATCTAATGCTTCTTGAATAATGGATTCACTTTCTAAATCAAGTGCACTTGTTGCTTCATCCAAGATAAGAATTGGCGGATTATTTAAAAATATTCTAGCAATCGATAATCTTTGTTTTTGACCACCTGATAATTTAACACCTCGTTCACCTACTTCAGTGTCATATCCCTGTGGCAAGTTCATAATAAAGTCATGTGCATTAGCCATTTTCGCCGCTTCAACTACTTCTTCATCTGTTGCTGTTGGACGACCAAGTAAAATATTTTCCTTAACTGTATCAGAGAATAAAATATTATCCTGTTGCACCAATCCTATTTGATTTCTTAAACTTCCCGTTAAAAAATCTTTAATGTTGTGACCATCTATTAAAATTTGCCCAGAAGTTACATCGTAAAATCTCGGTATTAAGTTAATTAATGTTGATTTACCACCACCACTCATACCTACGAAAGCAACTGTTTCTCCTTTTTCAATACTCAAATTAATATCTTTTAAAATTGGAGCTTCGTTATCGTTATATTGAAAACTAACATGATCAATATCAATACGACCTTGTTTAATTTCAATAGGTTGAGCACCAACACCATTTTTGATGTCATAATCTTCATCAATTAATTGGAATACACGGTCCATTGAAGCAAAACTTTGCGTTAAAGTTGTAAATGATGCGACTAAACGACGTAAAGGCCCGAACAATAACTCTAAGTATCCAACAAATGCTGCAAGTGTACCTACTGTGATTGATCCAGAAATAGCAAGATATGCACCAACACCGATGACAATAATTGGTCCAATATCTGTAACTGTATTAATTGCGGCAAAGGAATAGGCATTCCATCTTGTATGTTTCAACGCACGTGTTAGGAAATTAGTATTCTTTTTATCAAAGTTTTTCGCTTCATTGTCTTCAATCGCAAAACTTTTAACGACTGAAATACCTTGAACACGTTCATGCAAGAATCCTTGAACCTCAGCTAATGCTTGAGATCTTTCACGTGTCAATTTTCTTAATCTTCCAAAGAAAACGTACACCGTTAAAATGTAAAATGGGAAGATAAACAGTGCTGCTAAAGTCAATTTCACATCTAAAAAGAACATTATGGATAGTGCAATAATAATTGTTATACAATCTAACCAAATATTCATTAACCCGGTTAAAATGAAATCTTTTGTTTGTTCAACATCATTAATCACTCTAGATATTACTTGACCTACTTGATTATTAGCATAAAATCTCGCACTTAAAGCTTGTAAATGGTTGTATAACTTTTTACGTATATCATACAATATTTTATTACTTGTCCATTGCGCCAAATATTGACGTATAAATTCAATTGGTGGTCTCACTATTACAAAAATAAATAATGCGATACCAATGGCAATAGTTAAATGATGAACTTTTTCATCAGTCGTTAGTGCGTGGTTATTAATCACGCCATCTATTGCATATTTAATTAATAGTGGTATAAGCATTGGTATACCAAACTTAATTATCCCAACAATAATCGTTGCAAAAATACGATATTTGTATGGCTTAACAAATTGCAAATATCGTTTAATCATACAATCCCCCCTAATCTATTGCCCTATCCTATTCATAAGCATAAAAATGAATAGAGGTTGGATACATAATTTGTAGATGTAAATTCTTCTTACAATTTACATTTTTAAAATTAAGATATCTCAACCTCTGTCATATTCATGTGATTAAATACGTTGTCTTATTCGTATGTTATATTCTATTCAATTTAATCTATGGATACTGTGTCCCCACACGACAGCAAAAGTTATCATACTTCTTTACATCACTAAGTCAATATAAATGATTTAATCAGTATTTACACTTTATTTGCTTAATACTGTCTAATTTTTTTGTAACGTTCTTTCCAAACTTTGATAAAATCTGGCGCGAATGGGCCCTTCTTCTGTTCTATCCATTGTTGAAGAATGTCCACGTTGCGTCTTAAAATAATATCAATATCATGCGGATAATTCATTTGATTCATATGTTGCTCATATTCATCTTCATCTAATAAATGATACTTTCCGTTTGGATATACTTTAATATCTAAATCATAGTCTATATATTTTAATGCCTCTTCATCACAAACAAATGGTGATGACAAATTGCAATAGTAATAAATTCCATCTTCTCTAAACATGCAGATAACATTAAACCAATATTCTGAGTGAAAGTAAACAATTGCCGGTTCACGTGTTATCCAAGTTCTTCCGTCACTTTCAGTCACTAACGTATGATCATTTCCACCAATGACAACATGATCAGTACCCTTTAATATTGTTGTTTCAGACCAAACGCGATGAATCTTACCATCATGTTTATAACTCTGAATTTTAATGTTTTCCCCTTCTTTAGGTATGGATTCTCTGACCATACTCCACACCACCTTCTGTTAATTTAACCATTATAAATTATAGCATATTTCAGAAATAGTATTATATAAATACATATTTTTACGAAATAAGATTTTACTACTTAATAATTAAACTCGGTAATATTGCTAAGTACTACAACAGAGATTTACATGTCCCATTTAAAGTATATAAAATCATCACTTTTATATATCAACACTTTAACTTTTTGACATTGTTATTCTATGAGATTTAAAGATATCATTTATACTTTTTAAAATTAATGTCACTATGTTTTCCGATAATATTACCAATCATCGAATGTTACCCATTTATAAATTGATAAATCTTTGACATAGGTACAGGGAATGTATATTGATCTCGATCACTTAAATCAAACCAAATCATGTCATCTGGTAATGTTTCAATGTTAATTGCTCCTGAAACGGCGTATACTTTAATCTTCCATGTTAAATGAGTAAATTGATGCTTCAACTCAAAAATAGGTGTTTCTACTGGTTGAATGTCATGACCGATTTTTTCAGTCATTTTACGTCTAGCATGCTCACTTTCAAACATAGGAAATTGCCACATACCATGCAATAATTTTTCGCTACGCTTTTGCAACAGATATTGACCTTGATTATTTCTAATTAAAAAGACGGATTGCTCAATTACTTTTTTACTTACATTTTTAGATTTAACAGGTAACTTTTCAAATGTACCTTTATCAAATGCCTCACAGTTTTCTTGAACTGGACAAAATAAGCATAATGGATTTTTTGGTGTACAAATTAACGCCCCTAATTCCATCATAGCTTGATTAAACGTTCCAGCTTCTGTAGTAACATACGGTAATAATTCTTGTTCGTACGATTTCCTCGTCGATTGTAATTTAATATCTCGATAGTCATCATTCAATCTAGACCATACTCGAAAAACATTTCCGTCTACAGTTGCTAGTGGTACATTATATGCAATGCTCATTACTGCAGCTTGTGTGTATGGGCCAACACCTTTTAACGCTTTAAATTGATCAGGATCTTTGGGAACTAAGCCTTCATATTTATCATGAACTTCTTTAATCGCCGTATGAAAATTTCGAGCTCTACTATAATATCCTAAGCCTTCCCAATACTTTAACACTTCATCTTCCGAAGCTTGACTCAAAACTTCCACAGTTGGAAATCGTTCAACAAAACGATGATAATAGTCAATAACTGTTTTAACTTGTGTCTGTTGTAACATGACCTCACTTAACCAAATATAGTACGGATTGGTCGTTTGTCGCCATGGCATTTCTCTTTGATTTTCATCAAACCAGTGTATCAAATTTTCTTTAAAACTAGACTGCTGATACATTTATAAAACCCTTTCCTCACCAAAATTAATTGTCTTTACTCATAATGTTTTTATTGTACATTAAAATCATGGTTAGTATGTAAGTTAATTTAGTTATTTGCGAAATTGGATTATAATAGTATATATAATATTATGAAATGAGTGAACTGATATGGACACTGCAACACATATCGCAATTGGGGTGGGCCTTACAGCACTTGCAACTCAAGATCCAGCAATGGCTTCTACGTTTGGTGCAACAGCTACAACCCTTATCGTTGGTTCATTAATTCCTGATGGGGATACTGTTCTTAAATTAAAGGACAATGCAACATATATTTCGCATCATAGAGGTATCACGCATTCCATCCCTTTCACAATACTATGGCCAATTTTAATTACATTTTTAATATTCACGTTCTTTAGTGGAACCAACCCATTTCATGTATGGATGTGGGCTCAGCTCGCAGTATTTTTACATGTCTTTGTAGATATATTCAATTCTTATGGTACACAAGCGCTTAGACCTATCACAAACAAATGGATTCAATTAAGTGTGATTAACACATTTGACCCTATTATTTTCACAGTTCTTTGTATTGGTATTGTATTATGGGTTATAGGCTTGCATCCATTTGCAGTCTTCTTTCCTATAATCGCTTTACTAATCATTTATTACATGATTCGTTTTAAAATGAGAGCCGTAATTAAGCAACAAGCTTTAAAAGCAATTCAACAAGAGCATCACCCTGTTAAAGTATTTGTTGCGCCAACAATAAAATTTATGGAATGGCGTGTCGCGATACAAACTGATGCACATGACTATGTTGGAAAAGCATATGGTAGGAATGTGGTGTTTAGTGATAAAGTGGAACGTCAAACATTATCAACAGACTCCATTTTATGGAAAGTCAAAGGTAATAAAGATATACGTACTTTTTTAAACTTTTCATCAATCTATCGTTGGCAAACAACAACGTTAGCAGATGGTTCTACTGAAATTCGTTTGATTGATTTGCGTTATTTAAAAAATGATCATTATTCATTTGTGGCAATTGCACATGTAACAAACGATAATGTCATAGACCACTCTTATATTGGCTGGGTATTTACAGAAGATAAGTTACAACGTAAACTGTATGCTAAATAATTTCAAGTTATTATTCACTAAAGTTAATCTATAAAAAATGAACAACCGGGCAGAATGAAAATCAAAACGATTTTTACTCTGTCCGGTTTTTTAATGTAAAACTATGAATGCTTTTACAAAATCTAAAATTTATATTGTTGCTAACAAACTACCTTTAATGACTCGAAATATCAAAATCAGTATAGGAAAACAATATCTAGATGATATTCTAATTGTTTCTGATTCTCACAGATTAATTTACACAACAGGTCAGCTAAACATCATGAAGAAGTATCCGCCTCGTCTGTACTATCATTTGAAACATCCTGTTGATTATCAGTTTGTGTCACTTTAGATGTTTTATTATAAATTGCGTGTGTCGTATACCTTGCTAATACGAAATTTACTGCAGCTATTAAACATAAGAATAAAATAAAGTAAAAATGATATGGAATGTTTTCCATACTTGATATACCAAATATGATAGATTGTGCTATACCATTAACAATGTAATACATTGGATTTAGCATTAGGATGTGATTGATAAATACATGATTTGGATTTGGTATGAAAATAATTGGTAACAATAAGAAACACAATACACAAACCCCATAAAATATGATATTTATTTTTTCAGTTAACAGTCGAATAAGACCAAAAGTAACGGATATTAATCCTACAAAAATAGTTGCCATCACAATAAAATAGAATAGCGCTATATATGATGTTTCGAAGTTTACTGGTTTAACCAATGCACTAATCATCGTCAAAATGACTAGCATAATAAAACTTAAAATAGACATAATAACTACTGGCGTCGCTGCGGAAATATTAAATAACTTAGTAACTAAAAAGTCATTCATATAATGATGATAAGAGATATAAATTGTGAACATCACTACCGCAAAAACAATCAATACAATGATTCTAAATAACCATCTCACCTCTTTAACATCGGTCAAATGACTAAAGGAAAATAGCGTTTCACTTGCAATAATAAGTATTAAACATGCAGCTAATACGATTAGAAAACTTTTCCAACTTTGTTTTAAACGTTCTGTTACATACCTTTTAGTATGCGGTAAGTTTTTAAAATATAAAATAATATTATCTAGCATCTTTACACCTACAATTCAATATAAATCCATTTGTCTTCTTTCAAATTGGCAATACAATATCCATTCCCAACTTTAGTAATCCAAATGTTATTGTTAATATTAAACTTATCTTTTAATTCTTTTTTATCTACAATTGGATAAACAAAACCGTATAACTGATTATTATCATTGAAAAGTAATTGTATCGGTTGTTGTGTAACGGATGCAACGAAACGGTTATCATCATCAGGAACTAAAGTTTTTATAACTGAACTATGCTTTTTATGTAATTGACTATTAAAGTATGCATAGTAATTACTATAATTTGATTTCATATATGGTGCTAATTTTTTAAAACTATGCGTTTGATATAAACCTGCCGGGTTAAAATATTCTAATTTATCTTTACTAACATAGTAAGTCTTATTATCGGCGGTAACACGATAATTTTTACTATTTTCGCCAGTAATTGTAACTACACTATATTTTGGAATTGTGACTTGTTTATCCCCTTGCATATCCACACTGCCATTAAAAGCAATTCCATAAGCTAACTTTTCGCCATATGGATCTTTATTTTCATTTTGCATCGTAGCACGATTCGTAAAATCTGTTATCGAAATAATTCCTATATTATTGAAAATGAGCAACATCATCAATGCTAAGCCTAAAATAGTACCTGAGGCTAAAGTCCAAAAACGCACTAAAAACTTAGGCGGTTTTGCATGATTATAGCGCTCAACACGTTTGAAATTATAGGTCATCTCTGGTATTCTTGTACGATTCTTTTTCCAATCTAAATCAAAGTTTTCAATTTCTTCTTTTGAGTTTAGACTTAATCGATCACGTTCATGTTCTTTAAAAGATGGAATAACTTGTTTAAGTGACCCTTCCATTCTTAATTGACCATGTGAAAACCAAGCTATGTAGTTACTCACTTGTGAAATTTTATCAATATCATCACCAATTGACACAATCGTTAAATTATTTTCAATATAATCATTTGTTAATTCAATCGCACGTTCCATAAATTGTGGTGTTAAATAGTCAATAACATGATTTAAAATAATAATATTTGATTTTGATGAGCGTGCAATACTTAATAGTAATTGAGCGTATGCCGCTTTCGAAATATGGTTAACCGGCTTCGTTTTATAATCACCTAAATGTGCATATTGAATAATCTGTTCAGCTTTATGATCATTAATTTCATATGGAAATAGTTGAACTAACTGCGCTGTATAAGCTTCAACAGTTTGATGAATTAACGATTGATCTTCAATATATCCGTAGAACAAATCTTCAGTACAAACTACTTTACCTTTATCAGGTTTAATTGCACCTGCCAACAATTGACCTACCAACGCTTTGGAAGATTCAGGTTCACCAATTATACCTAATGCTTCTCCTTGATAAATATGTAAACTAATATTGTTTAAATCGATATCTTCAGCATCATATCCAAAAGGTAAATACCATTTCTTATTCTGTTTATTCCTATAGTAGTGTGTTACTTTTAGTAACTTTAAAACAATTGAACTTCCCATCTATTTTCATCCTTCTATAATTGTAATAACGCTATAGGTAATCCTTCTTCGGGTTCATCGCTATTAAATCTAAACCCCCACGCAAAAATACCTTTTAATCTTTCTACTTTAAAATATTGATTACTGCCATCAGTCAGTTTATAAATTTTACCAATTTCTATCTTTTTTCTGTCTACTAAGTAACTTTCGGCAACAATTACTTTACTTTGATAAACGTCATATTCATTTAAAATACCATTCATCTCAGCTTTTCTCATTTTCTCTTTATAAAGTTGTATTTCGTGTCTTAATTCTGGCTCAGACATCTCACTCAATTTCTTCTGTTCCATCGGCAATACCACTTTCTTCTAATTTAGCTTTAATTTTATCATATTTATATCCTTTTCTCATAAGGCCTTCGATAGTTTTTGAAATTAATTTCTGTTGCGTGTACTTCTTTCGATTTTTATTATAAATTTTTTCTAAATCTCGTTGTAATAAATCGTCTAAAACCGCTTCATCTTGTGTAAAATCCATTTCATTCAATACAGCATGAATGGTTTCCATTTCAAACCCTTTTTGAATTAAAGATTGCATTACTTTTTCTTTAACTTTATTTTGTGGCCCTTTTTTTGTTTTAGATATTTTTTCAGCAATTTGGATAATATCATCAAGTTCCTGTTGTTCTCTATAAAGTTCTGTAAATATTTCAATGATATTTGGTTCTATACCAAGTTGATATAGTTTTTGTTGATAAATTTTAGGTCCTTTATCTGTCGTGCGAATCATTGTATTTTTTAAACTTTCCGCATAATCTTGATGGTCGATTAACTTTTCGCGATAACAATATTCAATCACTTCAGAAATCGCTTGCTCTGATATCTCTTCTTTTTGTAAATATTGTATAACTTCTTTTTCAGTTCTCTTTTTATATGATAAATATTGGATTGCTTTATTTAAACCTATGCGATAATGATCATACTTTTGAATCTCTGCCATGTCAGCAGCTTCAAGTTGTTGCCCTTTTTTTAAATTAAATTTGACTAATGTATCAATATCTATACCCATTTCAAATTGTTCGTCTAAAAAAAGATTAAACCGTTCTTTGTTTTTCTTTTGAACTTCTATTTTAGTAATCTTCGGCACTGGATCACCCCGTTACTTTCTTAAGTTTTAATACAATACTCTTTTATTATTCAATAAGCCACTTCCTATAGCAAATGTTTAACTTTAAATATTTTTCGATGCTAACAAAAAATCACACTATCATCTTTTAAAATGAAAGTGTGATTACAAGCAAATCTGTAAAATTTATAAAGCAGAAACAATTCAACTTTATCATTATGACATTTCAATTAAACCTTCTACATTATAGTTCCAAGCATCTTACACATGAATGCAAGTATTTAACGATTTAATTGTGACATAGCCTGTTGATATTGTGTTTCATTGATATAATTTTGTTGCTTCATTTTTTCTAAGTTCGTGCTTACACGTTGCGTAAAATTCTCTGACATATTATTGATATTATATACGCTAGGTGCATTGACTTTACTAGCTAAAATAGCGCTTTGTAAAACTGTTATGTGAGACATTGTTGTACTATTTTTATTCACGGTTGTTCCAAAGTAATGGTTTGCTGCGCCCTCAAGCGTATATTGATTATCCCCAAAGTAAATATTATTTAAATAAAAGCTTAAAATTTCGTTCTTATTATATTGTTTTTCAACTCGATGAGCTACAAATAATTCTTTTACTTTTCTAGTAAATGAACGATCATTATCATAAAAATAATTTTTGACAACTTGTTGTGTAATGGTACTACCACCTTGCACATCTCTGTCGCTAATCGTTGAAAATAAAGCTCTAGTTGTACCTTTCAAATCGAATCCATGATGATTGTAGAATCGTTCATCTTCCATTGAAATAAAGGCACCTTTAACATACTCTGGCATGTTATCAGCTGACACAAAACTACTTTTATTTTCAATTTTTCTTAGTTCATCCACATTATCGCGTGTAGATAAAAAATACATGATACCAATAAACAATGCGATAATGATTAGAATGGTTAATAATATTTTTAATAGTATTCGTTTACTTTTTTTCTTTTTCGGCGGTTTGCCAACTGGTTGATAATACGTATTATAGTGAGGTTCGTGTTTCATATGCTCAAAATGTTCATTTGAGTTTGAGTACCTATCGCTTCTTTTCATGCGTTTGCTCCTTCTTTTAAAACTCACTTAGTATATACCTTGAGTTTACCAGTACTATCACAAATAGGCTACACTTTTTGGGAAAATCAGTCCAAGGGCTTACAATCGTATACGCCATCATACTTACTTTTTTGTTTTTTGAAAAAATTATAGATAAATCATTGCAATTTTAAATATTAATCATGTCAAATATTGTTATATTTTATAAAAATAAAAGACCATCCCTATTAAATGCCAATAGAGACGACCTTTTATTTGTTATTCATTTATTAAAACTAAAATCCATATTTCATTTCAAACGAAAATATATAAATTTTAACAATCGATAACCACAATACTTCTATTGTAATTGTTTAACGATTTCTCGATTAAAATCATCTAAATCGTCTGGTACTCGACTTGTTACAATATTGTTGTCTACAACTACTGACTCATCAACTACATGTGCGCCTGCATTTGATAAATCTTTGCGTACATTTAATACTGCTGTTAACGTACGACCTTTTAAATCGTCTGTATCTATTAGTATTTGTGGCCCATGACAAATGGCAAATGTTGGTACATCATTTTTAGTAAAGTATTTAGCAAATGTGCCATATCGACCTTCTGTATCTCCACGTAAATGATCTGGTGAAAATCCTCCAGGAATTAATAATGCATCATAATCTTCTGGTTTAGCTTCTGCAATGCCTACATCGACAGTAACTTTTTCACCGTGTTTACCAACAACTTCACTATTTGCAGTATCTCCAATCACTACAGTATTAAAGCCTGCATTCTCTAATGCCTCTTTAGGGCTTGAATATTCTATATCTTCAAATTCGTTTGCTAGAATAATTGCTACTTTTTTAGTCATTGAAAATCACCTTTCTATATATCATTGATATAATTACTATAGACAAGTAAATCAGTGATTAAACATACAAGATATAAAAAATATTAAGCGACTGTCGCGATATCTAACCCTAACACATCTTATGTGGCATTTACTTAGATACTAATTTAACCTTTTCTTCAAGCTGATCTAACAATCCAATCCATTCATCTATATCTTCAACACGTACTTCATCAGGATTTACATGATCGATATCCTCAATAAACTTATTTAAACGCGCTTTTATCTGTTCGATTGTTTGCTGTTCATTCATAAAAAGTTAACTCCTTTTATTTTGTTTTCTTTTTCATTATTATCCTAACAGAAATTGCGTTAAAGCGATATAATCTTAGCTATATTTATGACATTCAAATTATTTTGACTTTTAAAAATCCCCTTTTCAATTAACTAAAATTAAGAGATAATTTGTTACGAGTGATAATACGAAGTGGTATCATACCGATATGAACCAAATAGAAAGAAGGAAGTTTAAGACGATGAATAGCGTCAAATTGAAGCAACCTGTTAGCATTTACAATGATCCATGGGAAGCATATAACGATGTTAAAGAACATGGCCAATTAACTTTAAGTAACATCGAATTTACAACTACAAATCTTTGTAATATGCGTTGTAGCCACTGTGCAGTTGGTTATACTTTACAAACTGTCGACCCCGAGCCTTTAGATATGGACTTAATTTATCGTAGACTTGATGAAATTCCAAATCTGCGAACGATGTCTATTACAGGTGGCGAACCAATGTTTTCTAAAAAGTCTATTAGAAATGTTGTTAAACCTCTATTAAAGTATGCACATCATCGAGGTATATATACACAAATGAATTCAAACCTAACATTGCCTCAAGATCGTTATTTAGATATTGCTGAATATATCGATGTTATGCATATCTCACACAACTGGGGAACAACTGATGAATTCGCAAATGTTGGCTTTGGCGCAATGAAGAAGCAACCACCGTTAAAAGCTAAGTTAAAATTATATGAACAAATGATTTCGAATGCACGTACATTATCAGAACAAGGAATGTTTGTATCTGCGGAAACAATGCTCAATCAAAGTACGCTACCACATTTACGAAAAATACATCAAGAAGTCGTTCATGATATGAAATGTAGCAGACACGAGATTCACCCTATGTATCCAGCTGACTTTGCAAGTCAATTAAATGTGTTAACTCTAGCGGAAATGAAAAAGACAATTCATGATATATTGGATTTCAGAGATGAAGATATTTGGATGTTATTTGGTACTTTGCCTGTGTTTCCATGCTTAAAGGATGATGAAGATCAAAAGTTACTATCACGTTTAAGAAATGCTAAAAATGTAACGACTAGAAATGACCCGGATGGCCGTAGTCGTTTAAATGTCAATGTATTTACAGGTAATGTAATCGTAACTGATTTCGGAGATGAAACAGGTACAATTTCGAATATACAAAAAGATAAATTAACAGATGTATTTGATAAATGGTTATCCTCTGATCTTGCTAAATCATTAAATTGTCATTGTTCCGAGTTTAGTTGTTTAGGGCCAAATGTTCTTGTTAAAAATATGTACTATCCGAATATGGATTTTAAAGATAATGAGCGTCATATGCACAAACAACCACAAATTATACAATTTTAAAAACTCTTAATTATGCGGAGAAGCACTTTATCGATAAGTAGTCTCCGCATATTTTAATGCTATTATAAAATAAAAAACAATTAATTGCTGGCAGTACTCTACTTAAATAATAAAGGGCATTTAATAGGACTAATAGTCTATAATAAAAGGGGTAAATTTTAACTAAAAGCATAAACGTGCATAATCAAAAAGACAGATTGTAGGTGGAATATTCGAACATAACAGTTCAATTCATCCTTAACAATCTGTCTTTATATTTTTAGTCTCTAATATGTTGCACTTGAGCTAAATATTCAATTGTTTGTTTACTTTCAATGCGACGTGCTTTTCTTCGTTCAACACGTTGTGGTGCTGTATCATAAAACCATTTTTCAACATCATCTTCTGGATATACACCAGGTACATGTTTAGGTTTGCCTTCATCATCTAACGCAACAAATGTTAAGTAACTTAATGCAGCTAAATCATGCTTGTTATTAAATACATCGTCAATTCTAATTTGAACGACCACTTCCATTGAACTAGTCCCAGCGTATGAAACCATCGCTACGTATTGTAATATGTCCCCTGTTTTAATCGGCTTTAAGAAATCTACTGAGTCTGTAGATGCGGTAACTACTTGCGCACCAGCATGTTTCATAGCTGTGATTGCTGCAATTTCATCAATATTAGCCATCAATGTACCACCAAACATTGTATGATGGTGATTCGTATCTTGAGGGAAAACTTGTCTATTTTTATAACATTTTGATTCTGACATAGATTTCATTGGTCTGTCCTGATTTGTCATTATTTTATCTCCCAATCTATACTTTAATCACGTATTTGACCTTTAAATACATGTTTCATTTCCTACTCAGCACCTCAAAATAACATTTATTAAAATGTTGATGCCCAATTTCCATTTTCAAATACTAGTTCTTTTGAACCATCTTCGAATATGCCATAAATAGTCAAATCACTACTACCAATCATGAAATCGACATGTACATTTGAATCATTTAATCCGCTTGCAATCTTTTCCTCAACAGTCATTTCCGTTCCACCTTGAATATTAAAGGCGTAAGCAGATCCAATCGCTAAATGACATGCTGCATTTTCATCAAATAAAG
Organism: Staphylococcus sp. T93; assembly: GCF_016743875.1. NCBI lineage: Bacteria > Bacillati > Bacillota > Bacilli > Caryophanales > Staphylococcaceae > Staphylococcus > Staphylococcus sp. T93. Next base: position 1,390,657 of record NZ_CP068247.1, read on the forward strand.
TATTGTAAAAAATGGTATTACGATTTGATATCGGTGAATCATCAGGTACTAATGCTACTTCACCTAATCTTCTTGAACCTTCATCAGTATTGATTAAATCTTTCAATACCGCTTCACCTTTTCCAGCTGAAAAATCAATAATCTCTCCATCTTTAAACATCAATTTAAATTGATCGATAATTGTGCCATTATAACTTAAAGGCAATTTATTAGTAACATATCCATCTACTCTATTTCGATCTGGTGCTGTAAATACTTCTTCAGTTGGTATATTAGCAATAAAAGCTTGTTCCTTGCCGTTAACATAACTTGTAGCATCTTCCCAGATATGATTTTTCGCTAAACCTACTGTTAAATCAGTACCTTCAGATACATAATGCAACGCATGGTAATTTTTTTGTTGTAACTTTTGAGCGTAAACACTTAAATTAGCGATGTGTTGACGCCAATTTTCAACTGGATCGTTACCATCAATTCGCACAATATCGAATACCTCGTCAATAAACTTAATATATGCTTCTTCTACAGATAGTTCAGGATACACTCTCTTCGCCCAAGCTTTAGATGGAAAAGCAGCTACGACCCATGGAAATTGATTTTTTTGTACACTTTCCATATATCCTTTAAATGCGCGTGCGTTTTGTTGTTGAAATGCTTGTAATTTTTGGCTATCGATACCATCCATTAAATCAGGATCTTCACTAATAAGTGCTAAATTAGCAGCGCCACGTTTAACGTAATCCATTCTCGCTTCAACATCATATGATTTTATCTCATGATTAGCAAAATGTTCCACAGATTCATTTTCAAATTTTAAGCGTTTTAAGGTTGGATCGCTATATACAACACGTACATCTGAAGCGCCACAATGATATGCTTCTTCTACAATTAAATGCGTTAATTCTAATGTTTCTACTGATGATCTAATAAATACTGGCTGTTTTGGTTGAACATTCATACCAACCTTAACTAATAGTTCAGCGTATTGTTGTAACTTTTCTTTGTAATTAGTCAAAATTCCCACTCCTATTCGTGTCGCAATTGTCCTAAAGCGTCAGCAATAGCTGTCACTTCACTTGGCGACAATCTTTCTCTTGATTGAACAAAATCATATATATCTGTTAATTCTTCTTCATTTGCATTTTTATATTTTTCAGGATCTAATAATCCTTGATTAACAATATTTAACTTCTCTCTAATAGCTAATACTTTCTCTTCATTTGTCATAGCCACAATGTTCACCTCTAATAATAGTTATGTTATCAAAGTATCACAATTTAATAAACTTTAATAGAATTTTATATAATCTGCTTTCTTATTGTTTAAAGTCGCTATAAAATGGGGATATAACTACATAGTTTGGAGGAATCAAAATGGTAGATGTAGCATTTGTCTGTCTTGGCAATATATGTCGTTCTCCAATGGCAGAAGCAATCATGCGACAAAGACTTAAAGACAGAAATATTCATGATATTAAAGTACATTCAAGAGGTACTGGTAGCTGGAATTTAGGAGAGCCACCTCATGAAGGTACACAAAAAATTCTCAACAAACACAATATTCCATTTGATGGCATGATTAGTGAATTATTCGAAGCGACAGATGATTTTGATTACATTGTGGCTATGGATCAAAGTAACGTTGATAATATTAAATCTATCAATCCTAATCTTAAGGGACAATTGTTCAAACTGTTAGAATTTAGTAATATGGAAGAGAGTGATGTACCAGATCCATACTACACGAATAATTTTGAAGGTGTATACGACATGGTATTATCATCTTGTGATAATTTAATAGACTACATCGTAAAAGATGCAAATTTGAAAGAGGGGTAGTTTTTTATGGAAAATAAATTTGTTCCTGGTATTTTAATTGGTGCCGTAATTGGTGGTGCAATTAGTTTAGCTGATAAATCTACACGTCAAGCTTTAGTTCAATCAGTTAAAGATGCAAAAAATGGTAACCGCACTCGTAAGCCTTCTAAAGTCAGCAAGATTAAAGACGAAGTTTTATACTGGAAAGATGTTGTTGAAGAAATTCGTCGTAATAATCCTGAATTAGAACGTTCATTAAAGGATGCGAAAGAAACATTTGTTAATAGAAAAAATCAACGCTAAGATGATTTTGTTTTTATAAGGCAATACTTAACAATTTGGTGTACGCCTTTCATAGTTATCATTATTAAATGATAATACAATGATTGGCCAAACTGCATTGTTTCAGTATTGCCTTTGTTTTAATTTTAAATCAAAATAGCCTATGAAAGATTTAAATCAATTAATTTCTATAATATTATCATTTTTAAAGCATATCATTGTTTAGTTTTTTTATAATTGGATAAATACTAATAGTTACTTTATAAAACATTACATAGAGAAAGGTTAAGGAGTGCACATGTCGAAAAAGGATCACTCTTCTTCAAAATACCTTAATTCTGTTAAGGAAGCGCAAGAGGAGTCAAAAAAGAAAAATAAAAGTAATCCCAAAATTGATGTTGATCGTACATATATTGAACCTCAACAATTCCAATCTAAGAAACCTAAAAAAGATGATCAGGTTTTCTTCTTATCAAGATTAAATAAACCTGCAAAATATAAGAAAGACTCTAATTTCTTATCATATCTCATCTATCGCATAGGAAAAGATGATGCCTCAGGACTAGCAGCACAAATGACTTACCATTTCGTACTTGCTATGTTCCCTATGTTGCTTTTCCTATTAACATTATTACCATTTTTCAATATTAAGCAGAGTCAAATTACTAATATGTTAAGCAATGCACCCGCTGAAACATCTACTCTAATTAAGAGTGTAATTGGTGATATAACTCAAAACTCCAGTGGTGGCTTATTATCTATCGGTTTGATTTTAGCAATTTGGTCAGCTTCAAATGGAATGACTGCAATTATGAATTCTTTCAATGTTGCTTACGATGTAGAAGATAGCCGTAATGGAATCGTATTAAAACTACTAAGTGTTGTCTTCACTGTAGTTATGGGCGTTGTGTTTGTAGTTGCTCTAGCATTACCAACGCTTGGTTCTGTAATTAGTCATTTCCTATTCGGTCCACTTGGATTTGACGAACAAGTGAAATGGATTTTTAACCTTATTAGAATTGTGTTACCAATCATTATTATATTTATCATATTTATCGTGTTATATTCGGTTGCACCTAACGTTAAAACGAAGCTTAAGTCAGTATTACCAGGTGCAGTATTTACTTCAATTATTTGGTTAGCTGGTTCATTTGGTTTTGGTTGGTATATTTCAAATTTTGGTAACTATTCTAAAACATATGGCAGTATCGCGGGTATCATCATTTTGTTACTATGGTTATATATCACAAGTTTTATTATAATTGTCGGTGCTGAAATCAATGCAATCATTCATCAGCGTAGTGTAATTAAAGGTAAAACACCTGAAGAAGCAGCATTAGAACATGATGACAATAATAAAAATCATTATAATGAGAACACTAGATACGAATATGATGAAGATAGTAATGCAACACATCAACGTACGTATCATGTTGATGAACATCCTAGTGATACCTATCCAGAAGATGATAAAAATATAAAAGACAAAATCGTTGATAAGCTTAAAAAAGACTAAACACCAACAAAACAGAGGTTTTCGCTAATGATTATTGCGAAAACCTCTGTTTTTTGGTGTCTATTTGATGTTATATTGTGATTGGCGTAAGTAACTTTTCTTAATTCGATATGAACTATTGAATTAAATTATGTTGGAATGCATAGATAACAGCTTGTGTTCTATCTTGCACTTCTAACTTACTTAAAATGTTACTCACATGTGTCTTAACCGTTTTAATAGTAATATGCGATGCACTAGCAATTTCTTGATTTGAGTAACCTTTCGCAATCAATAATAATATTTCCATTTCTCGTTCTGTAAGCATTTCATATAACTCTGCGCGCTTTTTCATACGGTTACGCATTTTCACTAAAACTTCCGGTTCAAAAACAGATTCTCCTCTAGAAGTTTTACGAACTGCATCGGCGATATCTTTTGCACTTGTTGTTTTTAAAATGTAACTATCGACACCTGCATCTAATGCACGATATACCTCTTTATCTTCAATAAAACTAGTTAACATTAATACTTTAATTTGCGGTAAATCTTTTTTAATCTGAGTCGTCGCTTCTACACCATCCATGTCATCCATAAGTAAATCCATTAAAATTAAATCTGGCTTCAACTCATGGGCTTTGGCAATTGCTTCTTTACCAGAAGCGCCTTCACCAACTACTTCAATATCACTTTGCGTTGATAGATAACTTGAAATTCCTATACGTACCATTTCATGATCATCCACAAACAATACTTTAATCGTCATACGAATCCTCCTTATTTAAAGGTGCTTTCACCTCGATACGTGTACCTGAATCTGGCAATGATACAATATGGAACGTTGCACCAATTTCCAAAGCTCTTTCACGCATATTTTTAAGTCCATAACTTTGTTCTAATTTTTCATCAACATTAAAACCTTTACCATTATCTTGAATTCTCAACAATAAATAATCGTCTTTATTAAACAATTCTACTGTCACTTTTGTACCGTTTGAATGACGCAATGTATTCGAAATTGCTTCCTGTGTAATTCTGAACAAATGATCTTCAATACCTTTAGGCACTTTAAAATCTTGTATTTCATGCACAACTTTCATTGGCACTTTTTTTTGTAAATCAATAACTAAATCTTTAATACCCTCACCTAAAGATTTGTCTTTTAAACCAAGCGGTCTTAAATGTAACAGCAAAGCACGCATTTCTAACTGCGAATCTTGAACCATTTTCTCTAAAATAGGAATTTGTTGGTCTAATGGTGGTTCTAACTTCGTTTCTTTGATAGCAGATAGCATCATACTTGCCGCAAAAAGTTGCTGACTAACAGAATCGTGAAGTTCTCGTGCTAGTCTTTGACGTTCATCTTCAATAATCTTTTTAACTTTCACATCATTAATATTATAATTTTCATTGGTTAAGTTTTGAGTTTTAAGTCGCAACTTATGCAATTCTTGATTTAAAGGTACGAGTGTATGGTATAAATCTAACGTTTCACTATATATTTCTATATTTTGATCATTAATGCCAACTGTTTCGCCTTCCATTGAACGCTCAATTTGCGTCTTAATCCAATCATTTTGCTGATTGATTTTGTAAGCGAGTACCGAACCAACAATAATACACAATAATATGATGATGAGATTTAAAAATAAAAAAACTGGTATTCCGAATATTTGTGTATAAAACATACCTTGAAAATAGATGATATTTACAAAAACTTTATCGATGAACAGAAATGCAGCTAGCATGCTATATACTAAGATGAGCATTGAACCAATTGTTCTAATGTAGTGGTTCATCGATAAATCACCTCTACGTCTCCGATAAACGTTGATACGTAGATATTAACTGTATAGTTATCCGGTTTCATCATTTCTTCAATATGAATATTGTTATTTTCAACTTTATATGATTTTTCATTCACGTAAGTACTTCCATAAAAAGCAGCTACATGTAAATTAATATTGTAATTAACCGGCAATATAACCTGCACTTTACCTAAAATGTGTCTAACAACAATGGTATTATTTTCCTTAATATTTGCAGCTTTTGTTAAGTCAATATGTAGGTCGCCAATTCCATGTTGAATTTGTACATCTTCCCACTTATATACATAAACTGGTGTACGTTGCTCACCAAACCACTTTTGTTTAATAAAAGATGGTGAAGTCATAACCTCATCCGTCGCAACTACTTTTTTTGGTTTAAACTTGTGTATTAAATAACGCACAATAAGTAATAATAAAAAGACGAACAAGATGATGATTGTATACTTATTAGACAATAATGTGAATGCAATTAATAGCGCGCCTATCCAAAACGCCAAAAGGCCACGTATTTTATGAAAATAAAGATATCCTACATAAACTAATACACATCCCAATAATAGAACGAGTAAAAAGCCAATTTTTTCAAAAAATATGTAGTAAAAATTGGCAATAATCATTAATGCAGTAAAAATGATCAACATTTGCGTTGATATATATTTGTGTGTCATGTTTCGCCGCCTTTCTATGCCACAGCGTTCATATAATTTATTAGATACGATGTTTTTTCTGTTGCTATTTTTTCAGTTGAAGTTTGTTGAATTTGAGTTTCAATTTGTGCATAATATGCTTCAACTTTATTCAACTCTGATTTAATATTTTCAATTTCTTGATTATTGATTTCTCTTGCACATTGAATTTGAAATGCTTCAGCAATATCAATATATTTATTTTCTAATGTTAGCATTAGACTGTCAATTAACTTGCTAAGTTGTTCTTTTTTAGTAATTAAATAACGCATATAATCATCTAAATTTTTCATTTTTTCATCTAGCATTAAAAGGTAGTGCTTGATATTATTTCTTACTGTTGCTCTCAAAAACTGTTCAATATAACGTTCAACATAGTTCATAACTATCACCTTTTATAATAAGTTTTAAAATACCAAATGCGCTATGTATCTTCGTTGATGTCGATGATATGTTTGCTTAAAAACTACTTTGTTACAACATATTTTTGAAATGACGCATTGATTGTGTTCTTAATTATTATAAAACAGTTCCGAAACCAATATGAATAGGCTCCGGAACTAAATGATGTTCATACTTTAGTCTTAGTATATGTTGAACTATTCTTCTTCAATCTTTGTCGTTAAAATCGGACCATCCTTAGTCACGATAACCGTATGCTCAATTTGAGCAACAAAACTTTTATCGCTCGTTTCAAAAGCCCATTCATTTTTACCTTCTGTAACAAATGATGCATTTGATGAGATAAACGGTTCAATAGCTAATACCATACCTTCAGTTAATAATGTTTTGTCTTTTGGATCAAAGTAATTAAGTACATGTGCTGGTGCTTCATGTAATGATAAACCAACACCATGACCTGTTAAGTTTTTAATGACTTTCAAATCATTTTGTCTAGCTGTATTATGCACCGCTTTACCAATGTTACTTAACTTAGTACCCGGTTTTACTTTTGCAATTGCATTCTCAAATGCCATCGTTGCTACGTCACATACTTTTTGTTTCATTGGATCATCTGATTCTCCAACGACAAATGAAATGCCTGTATCTGCATAATAGCCATTCTTCAAAGCCGATACATCAATATTTACTAAATCTCCTTCACGAATGACACGCTTACTTGGAATCCCATGTGCCACCTCTTCATTGACACTAATACACGTTTGACCAGGAAAATTTTCATCATGAATTGGCGCAGAAATAGCACCGTATTCTTCAAATAACTCTTTCGCAATATTATCAAGCTCTTTCGTAGTGATACCTGGTTTGGTTGCAGCTTGCATTGTATTGCGCACTTTAGCGCATATGTATCCAATTTCTTTTAACGCTTGTAATTCTTCTTCTGTTTTTACAATCATTTTATCCCGTTCCTTTTTTATATAATTATAACTTATTATAGCAAAAATTCTTTGATATACTAAAGATGTTACTTTAGTATTTTGGAAAGTGAGTGAGACATAGTGTGATAAAGAAAAAATATTTCTTTATCGTTGTACCCCAACTTGCATTGCCTGTAGAAATTGTAGATCCAATTTCTCTATGTTGGGGCCCCGCCAACCTGCACATTATCGTAAGCTGACTTTTCGTCAGCTTCTGTGTTGGGGCCCCGCCAACCTGCATTGCCTGTAGAATTTCTTTTTTGAAATTCTCTATGTTGGGGCCCCGGACTATAATTGAAAAATGCTTGTTACAAGTGCATTTTATTTCAGTCAACTACTAACAATATAACATTGTGGAGCCCAGAACTTTGATTAATGTATATGAAAATCAAAGTAATGCTTATGTATGATTATTTCAAATATTTTACATACATGAACTTTTCCAATGTACGATACTATTATTATAAAGCGCTCGCTAAGATTTTACGATGATTAGAGGTTAAAAAATGAACGATCAATGGTATAAACATTTAATTGGTGCCAGAACAATTAAAACTGGTATTGCCATTTTTTTAACAGCTGTCTTTTGTATGGCACTAGATTTAACACCCATCTATGCCATTTTAACAGCTGTAGTCACAATTGAACCAACTGCCAAGGCATCACTTATTAAAGGTTATCGTAGATTACCTGCTACGGTAATTGGTGCAGGCTTTGCAGTATTATTTACATATTTATTCGGCGATCAATCACCTTTTACATATGCATTGAGTGCAACGTTCACGATTTTATTCTGTACAAAACTCAAATTGCAAGTTGGTACGAATGTCGCTGTACTAACATCATTAGCTATGATTCCAGGTATTCATGATGCCTACATATTCAACTTTTTGTCTCGAACATTGACAGCAATTATTGGACTCGTGACATCAGGTTTAATTAACTTCATGGTGTTTCCACCTAAGTATTATGGTCAGGTCGAAGAAAAATTAAGTAAGACAGATGCCTTGATGTATAAATTATTTTACAATCGCTGCCAAGAACTTATCTTATCAAGACTGCAATCTGATAAAAGCGAAAAAGCATATAAAAATATTTTCAATTTAAATAATCAAGTTGAAACGTTAATAAGTTATCAACGTGATGAATTAAGCTATCATAAGAAAAAAGAATGTGATTGGAAATTACTCAATCAATTAACTAAACGTGCATATACGAATCGTTTGTTTATCACTCATTTATCAAATATCATTTACTTGCCTAAAAATACTCGTGTTAACTTTTCAGGTGACGAAAAAATGGCATTGCTAAAAATTAGTAGTAGCATCAAAGATATATTTTATGATGGTTCTTTTAAGAGAGAAGATGATTCTGTAGAAACTTTACGTTCGACTATAAAAGCACTTGAAATTAGTGGTGAAAATCAAATTAAAAGTCATATACTATACGAAGTTCTAATGATTTATCGACTGCTAGACAGCAGATATGCTTAATTTAAGTACCTTATGCTAATTGGCACCATGGGAGTGGGACAGAAATGATATTTTCATAAAATTTATTTCGTCGTCCCACCCCAACTCGCTTTGCCTGTAGAATTTCTTTTCGAAATTCTCTGTGTTGGGGCCCACACCCCAACTTGCATTGTCTGTAGAAATTGGGAATCCAATTTCTCTTTGTTGGGGCCCCTGACTAGAATTGAAAAAAGCTTGTTACAAGCGCATTTTCGTTCAGTCAACTACTGCCAATATAACTTCGTAGAGCATAGAACATTGATTTATGTCCCCGCCTCTTTTTATCGTATATAGCATGTCCCTTTTTAAAATTACAAGCATAAATATTCAGACTCAAATATAGCCACACGCCTAAACTACGGAGGGATGTGGCTGTCTTTTTTGATTGTAATTACATATCAGATTTAAATCATTAATGTAAAGAGGCTAATTCATTAATAAATTTAGTAAAATCTGATTTAGCAACATTTATCCTTAATGAAATACCAGATTCTGTTGCCATGTTTGAATGCCTTAAACCAGAATCAAAATCAATATAAATACAAAGCAGTTCTTGATTAAAATCAATAATTGTAAAATGTAAATCAGGTTCTATAAAATATATTTCAGTAACAGGATTGTCGCAATCCATATGTTTCAAATTGTCCATGTCACTATCAAAGAGTGCAAATTCAAATTTAACTTCTTGATCTTCGAAAGTTGCACTAGTGTCGAAATAATAAATTTTATTATCTTCTTCGATAACTACATCTTTTAAAATAAATGTTATCGATGTTTTGCTATGTAAATAAGATGCATCTTTTAATATCACTTTAGTAGGCTTCATCGTCAAATTCCTTTCATCATTCATTTTTTCATGTTGCATAATCACCATTACTATTGATAATTCTAGGATAGATACTCATTGTATAATAATTATTCACTAGAACAAAAAAACACACATCAATTTGGTTGTTTCCATCCAAAATAATGTGTGTGTTTATACATATATGATTAATTACTAAACTTCATCGTTTATCAATATTAAATCCATTGATGCGATGTTCAGAGTTAACGAGATTTCTTCTGTCTATTTGCTCTGTCTATTAATACTTGTTTCGCTTGTATTTCCGCTTCATTATCTATTTCTTTAGGCTCAAACGGAATACCCTTACGTTCACAAGCTTTTTCTAACAGATAATCAGTGATTTCGTAATTTTTAGGTAAAATTGGTCCATGTAAATAAGTACCTAATAAATTTTTATAATGAATGCCTTCTTTTTTATCTTCATCATTATTACCATAACCAAAAGTAACATGACCAAGTGTACCGAAATCATGATATGTTCTACCACCGTGATTTTCAAAACCTACAATAGTTCCAAAAGTATCACTTTCGATAACAATATCTCCTGTTAATCGGTTTGTCTTTGATTCAGTATAAAAATCTAAAATACCTAACCCTTCTAATTCTGTACCATCAGGCGTGATATATTTTTTCCCTAAAAATTGATAGCCTCCACAAATCGTTAATCCCGGCATACCATCTTCAATCGCTTCTTTAAGTGGTGTCTTAATTTTACTTAATTCTTTTGTTGCTAATGCTTGTTCTCTATCACTTCCACCACCGATAAAGAAAATATCACATTCATCAAAGGTAATACCTTCTGTTTCATTGATTTCTACGACATTAACTTTAATATTTCGTTTTTTAGCACGTTGTCTTAAAGCAATAATATTTCCTATATCACTGTATAAATTCAATTTATCTGACATAAAATGATAAATAGTCAATTCATGCATATTATGATTGACCTCCTTCAAACGAACGGTTTAATTGTTCAAGCATAGGCGCTAATGATGTATAGTTTGGTATTGCAACTGTGAAACCTTTATAATCCATAGTCTTTGCCGTTGCTTTATAAATATCACGCTCAACTATAATTGGTACTTCAACCTCTGCTAACTTCAATCGCAATTGAAGTTCTTCTGCTCGTGTACCTGTCACGATGATAGCTTCAATTTGTTGCTTAGATAATTTTTCAAAATCTGCATCATAAATCCATGAAGTATCTCGACCATCTGCAGCGTTATCATTTAGCGAAATAACATACACTTTTTCGCCTTCTAATTGTTCACCAACTGATAAACTTGCATTCATTCCTGCAGGATTTTTAGCTAAATTGATCATCGCTTCTTTTCGTTCTTTTTTAAAGTACTGCATACGACCATTGTCTGATGTATACGTTTCAAAGCCATTTTTAATTGTTTGTTCATTTAACCCTAGCTCTCTTAAAACAGTATATGCTGCTAACGCGTTATAAGCGTTAAAGTCACCTGCAATTTTCATATCATATTTTTCATCATTGATATTTAAATATAAAAACGGTGCCACATCAAAACTTGATATTTCATATTTTGCTTGCTCTCGTTTGAAACCACACTGACAGTGATAATGACCAATTTGATTATAATGAATATAATCGTATTGCAATAAGCGACCACAGTTTGGACAATATCTACTTTCATTCATCGTACTTTGTTCAAATTCATGGGCATGTGCTTTCATACCATAGTACACAATCGTATCACTTGCGATTTTCAAACGACTCACAAATGGATCATCAGCATTTAGCAATAATTTGATGCCTTTATTACTAATTGTCTCTGCAATGTTATTAACCATAATATCAATTTCACCGAAGCGATCCATTTGATCTCTAAAGAAATTAGTAAATACCATCATTGAAGGTGTAACTTCTTTTAACACACGTGGAATCGAACCTTCATCAATTTCGATTACCGCAATTTTAGTCTTAGGTGTTGATTGCATGATGAATGCAGAAGTTATACCTGCAGCCATATTAGCACCTTCATTATTGTGTATAATTTGAATATTATTTGCTTTTAAAGTATGTCCAATTAAGTTTGAAGTCGTTGTTTTACCATTTGTTCCACTGATAAATACAATATCATCAACTTGCTCTGCTAATTTTCTTAATATATCTGTATCCACTTTTCTAGCGATTTGTCCAGGTAAATCTGTTCCTCTTTTACCTACTGCTCTACTTGCTTTACGCGCCAATTTCGCTAGATGGATTGCCGTCCACTGTCTCATGTGTTTCCTCCTCAAATTTCCACTCGCATCATTATAACATGACAAGGCAACTTCAAAAAAGTTTCTCAATCACAAATTGATACAGTGTTTCTAAATTATAATCATTCTCATTTAGATAATTAAAAATGATATTTATTCTCAATTAAATATCGCTAAATGATACATTTTCTCAATTAGAGTGCTAAAATAAGGCATTAAATTATAATTATTATTATTTACAATTGAGAATGAGTTTGTTATACTAAGTTTAATTCATAGTAATTTTAATTTACAAATAAGAGGTGTATCAAAATGTTAAGTAAAAATTTATTAGAAGCATTAAATGATCAAATGAACCATGAGTACTTTGCAGCACACGCATATATGGCAATGGCAGCATACTGTGATAAAGAATCGTACGAAGGATTTGCAAACTTCTTCATTCAACAAGCTAAAGAAGAACGTTTCCATGGACAAAAGATTTATAACTATATTAACGACAGAGGTGCACATGCAGAATTCAGAGCAGTTTCAGCACCAAAAATTGACTTTTCAAGCATACTAGAAACTTTCAAAGACAGCTTATCTCAAGAACAAGAAGTAACAAGACGTTTCTATAACTTATCTGAAATCGCTCGTCAAGATAAAGATTATGCAACTATCTCATTCTTAAACTGGTTCTTAGATGAACAAGTCGAAGAAGAATCAATGTTTGAAACTCACATCAATTATTTAACTCGTATCGGCGATGACAGCAATGCATTATATCTTTACGAAAAAGAACTTGGCGCTCGTACATTCGACGAAGAATAATTAAACATCACTACAATAGACAGATAAATATCATACGACATGATAGGCATTTGGGTCACTTACAATAACCCAATGTCTATATTATTTTGCTTTACGGAGATCACTAGATTCATTTTCTGAATCATTGATCTGCGTTTTTTCATTTTCAAGGCTAATTATTGTATTTTTAGTCATTTATTTTTTAAACTACTAATGTTAATAACTCTAAATTTGATGTTGAATTAATTTGACGATTTTAAAGCATATCATCATTTACTTTTTAATCAGAGTTACATCCAAATGATAGATTTCACGTTATACCTTCACGTATAATATTATGTATCGTTTGTAAGCAAATGACTAAAAGTCTATTAATATATACATTTAATTAATTGAAAGGATTGACTACATGATACAAGATGCGTTTGTTGCACTTGATTTTGAAACAGCAAATGGTAAACGTACAAGTATTTGTTCTGTCGGAATGGTTAAAGTCATTGATAGTCAAATAACAGAAACATTTCATACTCTTGTGAATCCGCAAGACTATTTTTCACAACAAAATATTAAAATTCATGGCATACAACCAGAAGATGTTGAAAATGCACCTACGTTTGACTACGTATTTCCATATATGATGCAATTTATTGCAGATTTACCTGTTGTCGCACATAACGCGGCATTTGATATGAACGTCTTACATCAAAGCATTCAAAATATTGGTTTACCAACTCCAAATTTAACTTACTTTTGTAGTTATCAACTTGCTAAAAGAACCGTTGATTCGTATCGATACGGTTTAAAACATATGATGGAGTTTTATCAATTAGATTTTCATGGTCATCATGATGCATTGAATGATGCCAAAGCATGCGCAATGATTACTTTTAGGCTACTGAAAAATTATGAAAATTTAACATATGTAACTAATATTTATGGTAAAAATCTAAAAGATAAAGGCTAGGACTAAATAAAATACTCCCTTCAAAAGTAAGCATTGTAAAAATGTAAACTTTGCAGGGAGCTTTATTTTATATAAAGTCATATATCGTCATATTTTTATAAGTTGATTGTTCTAAATTACCTACAGTGACACCAATAAGTCGAATTGGTACATCAGGGTCTTTTAAATCGTTATAAAGTAAATATGCAATATTATAAATATCTTCTTCAGAACTAACCGAATCTCTTAAACTCATCTGTTTAGATAGCGTTTCAAATTGATAAGTTTTAATTTTAACCGTTACAGTTTTAGCTGACTTCTGTAATTTATTTAGACGTTCAGCTGTTTTACCTGACAATTCCCATACTTTTCTTAAAATCTCTTCATCATCATTCACGTCTGTTGCAAATGTGCGTTCAGTCCCTACTGATTTTCTTACTCTTGATGATTTCACTTCACTATGGTCAATACCGCGTGCCTTGTTATATAAACCCCGACCTCTTTTTCCAAACAAACGTATTAATTCAAATTCCGTTTTCTCATATAAATCTCTACCGTTAAAAATACCATTATCATGCATTACTTTTTTGGAAGCTTTACCTACGCCTGGAAAATCTCCAATATCCAATGTCATCAAAATATCATGGACATTTTGATAATCAATCACAGTCATACCATCAGGTTTATTCATACCACTCGCTAATTTAGCTAAAAATTTGTTATAAGAAACACCTGCAGATGCTGTTAAATGTGTCTGCTCTAGAATATCTTTTCTAATATACTGAGCAATTTTCGAAGCAGGAAGGTCTGGTCTCACTAATTCTGTAATATCTAAATACGCTTCATCCAATGACATCGGTTCTACCTTATCTGTATAACTTCGGAAAATAGACATAATCTGCGCAGATGTTTCTCGGTAAGCACCAAAATTACTTGTGACAAAGTATCCATTTGGACATAATTTATGCGCTTGTGACATAGGCATTGCTGAATGGACGCCGTATTTTCGTGCTTCATAGGATGCCGTAGAGACAACACCCCTACTGCTTGCTTTACCACCAACAATGACTGGTTTCCCTTTCAATTTGGGGTTATCTCTCATTTCGACTTGTGCAAAAAAATAGTCCATATCTATATGAATAATTCGTCTCTCAGTCAAGTGCTCACCTCCCTACTAATTTTTACTTTTATAACGCACAAAAATATCTCAACATAATTATACGCTGTGTACGATTTTTTTACATAAATCTTGCACTTAGCGATAACTATATTGAGATAACTACAAGTTGTTATAAAATCAATTGCTATTTAAGCATGATGATGAAGACGATTGAGTAAGAAAACATAGGTAATCTGAAATAATTCAAGCAAATTCATTTTGTTGGTATCATCATATTAAAATTTATTATTGAGTCGGCTTTTGATGATACAAATAAATACTATCTTCATCTTGTTGAACATATTTAAAACTACTAGATATTGTTAATGCAACAAGCAGAATATCTATAAAGCAATAAGCGGTATGCATACTAAACATAAAAATAAGTGATGAATAACCAAATACCTTAATTAAAATAAGCAAGCCAGTACTTAATAGGATTAGTGGTGACAGCATAATAATTGAGAATTGCCATTTGTTGAAGCAAGCATCTGCTGTTTGGAATAAGATTCTGTCTTTTTTTATATTAAACATAGGTTTGCTATCTTTTTTAAATAAAAGAAATAATGCTCTATGGATAAGTTCATGTAAAATCAATAAAATAATGAATCCAGCAAACCCATATACAAGATTGATGATGATATTTTGATCGACAACCGCTGTGACACCTAACGCCCACTTATACGTAAATAAAATCACGAATAACGCAATAACAAGTTGCAAGATAATAAACCTTCGCATTTGAAAATTATTTGTCGTTAAATCAATTTTATGCATTACCAACCCTCCCGATCATGACATTCTTATTCTTCTTTAAATATAGTATACAATGTCACATTTAATTTAAAAAGTTCATATCAAGAAAGTAAATTGGCTGTAATAAAATTTTAATATACGACTTCTTTCTTCACTTATTAAGGCGAAATTTTATCTCAAATCATGTGCGCTATTTCAAATTGAATAATGCCACTGTCTCAACATGTGTTGTTTGTGGAAACATATCTACCGGTGTTACCTCTTCAAGTTGATATTTTTCAGCTAATAATAATGCATCACGTTGCTGTGTTGCGGGATTACATGAAATATAGACAATACGCTTAGGTTCTAATGTAAGCAAAGTCTGAATAAACGTTTCGTCACAGCCCTTTCTTGGCGGATCAACCATTACAACATCTGGTTTAATCCCTTGTGCTTTCCATTGTAAAATAACTTCTTCAGCTTTCCCACAGACAAAAGTTGTATTATTGCATTGGTTTATAGTCGCATTTTGTTGTGCGTCTTCAATTGCAGAAGGTACTACTTCAACACCGTATACATGTTTTGCAAGTGGTGCCATATATAGCCCTATTGTTCCAATACCACAATAGGTATCTAATACAACTTCATTACCTGTCAATTGCGCATACTCAATTGCTTTATTATATAATTTCTCTGTTTGTTCAGAATTAATTTGGTAGAATGACTGATCACTTATTTTAAATGTACTATCTGTTAATTGATCAATAATTGTATCTTTACCATATAGCGTTATAGATTGACGTCCCATAATAACATTAGAGTGGCTATCATTAATGTTTTGTTTAATGCTTGTCACATTAGGAAATGCATCTAATATCTTCTCAACAACAGCATTTTTTTGTGGCCACTTTTTACCATTAGTTACAAAAATAATCATCATTTCGTCTGTATGATATCCTGTTCTTACAACCAAATGTCTCATTAAACCTTTTTTCAATTGTTCTTGATAAATACTTACATTTAAATCTTTTAAAATAGATTTAACTTCATTCATCACTTCTTGATGTTGTGAATCTTGTATTAAACAACTTTCCATGTCAATAATGTCATGGCTTCTTTGACGATAAAAGCCCATAATAACTTCATTCTGTTCATTCTTACCAACTGGAATCTGGGACTTGTTTCGATATCTCCAAGGATCTGTCATGCCAACTGTATCGTTAATCTTAGAATTATCAAAATGCGCTTTTCGCTGAAACAAATTAATCACTTGTTCCTTTTTCATTTCAAGTTGTGCTTCGTATGATAAGTGTTGAAGTTGGCACCCACCACAACGTTCATAATATATACATGGCGGTGCAACACGATTCTCACTTCTCGTATTTATATTAAGCAACTTACCTATCGCAAAGTTCTTTTTTACTTTGATAATTTTATATTCAATTTGTTCATTAATTAAAGCTTGTGGTATGAAAATAGGAAAGCGATCTATTTTTACGACACCATGGCCTTCATGCGTTAAATCAACAACTGTTCCCGTTTTTATGTCATTTTTAGCTATTGCTTGCAAAATTTTACCTCCAAAATGAACAGGTTAGGAACAAAATTATGCGCTTCCTAACCTGCCATTATATATTTCACTATTTCTGTTTATTCTTCGATTAAATTGTCATCAACATGATCATTATTTATTAACTCTTCATTTACAATATCATTAGGTGCAAAGACATCTATATGACGTTCTAGATTTAAGAAATTCGCTGGTAATTTACCACCATATTCTCCATCTACATTTAGTTGTAAGTCTGTGAATGATGAAATATTAATTGCCTTTGCTTTTTCATAAATAACTTTAGGATGCTTAGTATGTTCTCCTCTTGAAGCTAAAGTCATAATATGACCAAGTTCTGCAAGGTTTGATTTTTCAACTATAATTAACGTAAAATAGCCGTCATCTAACTTAGCGTCCGGCACTAATTTTTCAAATCCTGCCATTGAATTTGTTAAACCTAAAAAGAATAATAATGCTTCTCCTTGGAAAACATTACCATCATATTCAATTCTTAAATCTACAGCTTTCATTTGAGGTAACATTTCGAAACCTTTGATGTAATAAGCAAATGGACCAACAATAGATTTCAATTTACTCGGTGTTTCATAAGAGACTTGCGTCAATTGTCCGCCTGCAGCTAAATTAATAAAGTATCGATTATTCATTTTACCAATATCTACTTTAGTAGAATGACCTTCAATGATGACATCAAGTGCCCCCATGATGTCATTAGGTATATGCAATGCACGTCCAAAGTCATTAACAGTACCCATAGGAATGACACCTAGCTTAGGACGATTAGGCTTTTCTGCGATACCATTAACTACTTCATTTAATGTTCCATCACCACCTGCAGCGATTAATACATCATAATTTTCATGCATAGCTCTTTCTGCTTCAAGTGTGGCATCACCTATTTTCTCGGTTGCATATGCACTCGTTTCATATCCCGCTTTTTCTAATTTTATTAAGGCATCAGGTAATTCTCTTTTAAATAGCTCTTTACCTGATGTCGGGTTATAAATGATTCTAGCACGTTTCCTCATATCTTATCCCTCTACTTAAAATTCATATATTTTAACTTCATCTTTGTTTCGTCTAATAGGGAGTGGGACAGAAATAATATTTAACAAAATTTATTTCGTTCTACCCCAACTTGCATTGTCTGTAGAATTTCCTTTCGAAATTCTCTATGTTGGGGCCCCACCCCAACTTGCACATTATTGTAAGCTGACAGAAAGTCAGCTTCTTTGTTTGGGGGCCCCGCCAACTTGCACATTATTGTAAGCTGACAGAAAATCAGCTTCTATGTTGGGGCCCCACTAGAATTGAAAAAAGCTTGTTACAAGCGTATTTTCTTTCAGTCAACTACAGCCAATATAACATTGTAGTGCCTAGGACATTGAATTTATGACCCAGGCTCAGTCTTATTTCATCATTCTTAATATCGTTAAAGACCAACTTGTATCTTAAACAAATACTATCTCAATATGTACAAAGCTTGTTATTTATTCAGCATTTTTTGCCGTTCTTCATTATATAGACTTCGTCAGTTATGCTATTTTACCTTTAAAATGATGTTGTAAATATAATGTTGTCTTTATACAAAAATGTTTTATACCTTTTTATTATACAGTTTGCCTTAATATAATTAAAGCTAACGCATTAATAAAATTAATATTTTTACCATTAACATGTACAATGAATAAAGTTAAAAGTAATTTGACTTCTATAGATATAAATAAACCCTCGATTGCATCTAAGTCAGCAATCAAGGGTTTATTTTTTAAATCTTCATAGTTTGATGATTTAAATTATCTTTTATCTAATTCTTGTTTTAATAGTTGATTTACTAATTGTGGATTAGCTTGACCTTTAGACGCTTTCATAATTTGACCAACTAAGAAGCCCATAGCTTTGCCTTTACCATTTTTGTAATCTTCAACTGATTGTTCGTTATTGTCTAATGCTTCATTTACAAATTTTAGAAGTGTTGCTTCATCAGAAATTTGAACTAAGCCATTATCTTCCATAATCTGTTTAGCATTACCACCTTTAGCTGCTAACTCTGGGAAGACTTTCTTCGCAATTTTACTGCTCATTGTTCCGTCTTCGATAAGTTTAATCATACCTGCTAAATTTTCTGGTGTTAATTTAGTATCTAATAATTCTACTTGATTTTTATTTAAATATTCGTTTACGCCACCCATTAACCAGTTAGATGTTAATTTAACATCTGCACCGTGTTCAATTGTTGATTCAAAGAAATCTGACATTTTTTTAGTCAATGTTAATACGTGTGCATCGTATGCAGGTAAACCTAATTCATTTACATACTTAGCTTTACGTTCATCTGGTAATTCAGGAATTGTCTGACGAACACGCTCTTTCCAAGCATCATCAATATATAAAGGTACAATGTCAGGCTCTGGGAAGTAACGGTAATCATCAGAACCTTCTTTAACACGCATTAAAATTGTTTTACCTGTAGATTCATCAAATCGACGTGTTTCTTGTCCGATTTCTCCACCATTTAACAATTCTTCTTCTTGGCGTTTTTCTTCATATTCTAAACCTTTACGTACATAGTTAAATGAGTTTAAGTTTTTCAATTCGGCTTTAGTACCAAATTTTTCTTGACCATATGGACGTAAAGAGATGTTAGCATCACAACGTAAAGATCCCTCTTCCATCTTAACGTCTGATACACCAGTGTATTGAATAATTGAACGCAATTTTTCTAAATATGCATATGCTTCTTTAGGTGAACGAATATCTGGTTCAGATACGATTTCAATTAGCGGTGTACCTTGACGGTTCAAGTCAACTAATGAATACTCACCTTTATGTGTTGACTTACCAGCATCTTCTTCCATGTGAAGACGAGTAATACCGATTCGTTTTGTTTCACCGTCGACTTCGATATCGATATATCCATTTTCACCAATTGGTTGATCAAATTGAGAAATTTGATATGCTTTTGGATTATCTGGATAGAAATAGTTCTTACGGTCAAACTTAGATTCTGTTGCGATTTCCATATTTAGTGCCATTGCAGCACGCATTGCCCAGTCTACTGCACGCTTATTAACAACTGGTAAGACACCTGGATATGCTAAGTCGATAACATTTGTATTTGAGTTAGGTTCTGCTCCAAAATGCGCTGGTGATGGAGAAAACATTTTTGAGTCCGTTTTTAACTCTACGTGAACTTCAAGTCCTATAACTGTTTCAAAATGCATGATTTCCACTCCTTATAATTTTTCATAAACGTCATGTAAATTGTATTGTGTTTCATATTGATAAGCGACACGATATAACGTTTTTTCATCGAATGGTTTACCAATGAACTGTAAACCGATTGGTCGGCCATTTGATTGTCCACAAGGAACAGAAATACCAGGTAATCCAGCTAAGTTTACTGGTGTTGTTAATAAATCATTGGCATACATTGTTAATGGATCATCAATTTCTTCACCTAAATTAAACGCAGTTGTAGGCGCTGTTGGACCAACTACTACATCATAATTTTCGAATACTTTATCAAAGTCATTTTTAATCAATGTTCTAACTTTTTGAGATTTTTTATAGTAAGCATCATAGTAACCTGAACTTAATGCAAATGTACCTAAGAAAATACGACGTTTTACTTCTTTACCGAAACCTTCAGATCTTGACATTTTATATAATTCTTCTAATGAATGAGCTTCTTTAGAATGATAACCATAACGAATTCCGTCAAAACGAGAAAGGTTTGACGAAGCTTCTGATGATGCAATCACGTAATATGATGGAATACCAAATTTAGTATTTGGCAATGATACTTCCTCAACGACAGCACCTAAAGATTTTAAAGTTTCTACAGCGTTTTGAACTGCTTCTTTTACGTCATCAGCTACACCTTCACCTAAGTATTCTTTAGGTAATGCAACTTTTAATCCTTTAATATCTTTACCAATTTCAGATGTAAAGTCTACATCATCAACTGGTGCACTTGTAGAGTCATTAACATCTGCACCAGAAATAGCTTCTAATACGATTGCATTATCTTTTACATTTCGAGTCAATGGACCAATTTGGTCTAATGAAGATGCAAAAGCAACTAATCCAAATCGAGATACACGACCGTATGTTGGTTTCATACCGACAACGCCACAATATGCAGCCGGTTGTCTAATTGAACCACCTGTGTCTGAACCTAAGCTAAATGGTACTAAGCCAGCTGCAACTGCTGCTGCAGATCCACCTGATGAACCACCTGGCACTGCTTTATGGTCAAATGGGTTAACTGTTTTTTTGAAATAAGATGTTTCTGTTGAACCACCCATTGCAAACTCATCCATATTTAATTTACCGATTAAAACGGCATTTTCATTATGTAGTTTTTCCATTACAGTAGATTCGTAAATTGGCACAAAACCTTCTAACATTTTACTTGCACATGTTGTTTCTAATCCGTTTGTAATAATGTTATCTTTTATACCCATTGGAATACCAAATAATTTGCCATCCATTTGATCTTTTGCTTGTAATTCATCCAATTCTTGCGCTTTTTTGATTGCATTTTCTTTATCCAGCGCTAGAAAAGACTTAATTGTTGGATCAGTCTCTTCAATTGCATCATATATATCTTTAACAACATCAGATGGTTTGATTTTTTTGTCTTTTATTAAAGTTAATAAATTCTCAACCGATTCGTAGCGAATGCTCATCTTACGCGTCCTCCTCATTCATGATTGTAGGCACTTTAAATTGTCCATCTTCTGTTTCTTTGGCATTTTTCAAAGCTAATTCTTGTGGAATACCTTTAATTGCTTTATCTTCACGTAAAACGTTTTGTAAATCTAAAACGTGATATGTAGGTTCAACGCCTTCTGTATCAGCGCTATCATTTTGTTTTGCAAAATCTAAAATGCTTTCTAATGTGTTGGCCATTTCTTCCGTTTCTTCAGGAGAAATTTGAAGTCTTGCAAGATTCGCGATATGCTCAACTTCTTCACGTGTTACTTTTGTCATTAATAAAAGCCTCCTTTAAGTCATTCATCACTAAATTGTATCAAATTTCCAATTAAAAATCTAAGTATTTATGAGGTGCTACTTTAATTTCATATAAACTGTATAAACATTATCATTCGTTTATCAAATCATTTTTTATGAAAACAACACTCTTTTAATATTAGACAACCCAATTCAATATTATGATTATGCAATTTTAATTATAAAAATTTGCTCATATCCAAAAAATACGAAAGCGCTTTCTATATTGGTATGCAAGTATTTCAAAAAGAATAAATTTAATTTTCCTACTTTTCTAAACATTTATCTTTATGTATAATGTTTTCAAGTAACTAAATTATAAATTAAATAAAGGGAGTGTTTATCATGCTTACAATGGGGACAGCATTAAGTCAACAAGTAGATGCCAATTGGCAAACTTATATTATGATTGCCGTCTACTTCTTGATACTAATCGTTATTGGCTTTTACGGTTACAAGCAAGCAACTGGTAACCTAAGCGAGTACATGTTAGGTGGACGTAGTATTGGACCGTATATTACTGCATTATCAGCTGGAGCTTCAGATATGAGTGGATGGATGATTATGGGGCTACCTGGTTCTGTCTATAGCACTGGTCTATCAGCTATGTGGATTACAATCGGTTTAACATTAGGTGCTTATATAAATTACTTTGTTGTTGCTCCTAGACTTCGTGTTTATACCGAATTAGCTGGAGATGCAATTACATTACCAGATTTCTTTAAAAATCGTTTAAACGATAAAAATAATGTGTTAAAGATTATTTCTGGATTGATTATCGTAGTATTCTTTACATTATATACACATTCTGGTTTCGTATCTGGTGGTAAACTATTTGAAAGTGCTTTTGGATTAGATTATCATTTCGGTTTAATATTAGTTGCTTTCATTGTCATTTTCTATACTTTCTTTGGTGGATATTTAGCTGTATCAATTACAGATTTCTTCCAAGGTGTCATTATGTTAATTGCGATGGTTATGGTCCCTATTGTTGCTATGATGAATTTAAACGGCTGGGGAACGTTTCATGATGTAGCAGCTATGAAACCTACAAATTTAAATTTATTTAAAGGGTTATCATTTATAGGAATTATCTCTCTATTTTCATGGGGATTAGGTTATTTCGGTCAACCTCATATCATTGTAAGGTTTATGTCTATTAAATCACACAAGATGCTACCTAAAGCTAGACGTTTAGGTATTAGCTGGATGGCTGTTGGTTTATTAGGCGCTGTGGCTGTTGGTTTAACAGGTATTGCATTCGTACCTGCTTATCATATTAAACTAGAAGATCCTGAGACATTATTCATCGTGATGAGTCAAGTACTCTTCCATCCTCTTGTAGGTGGTTTCTTACTTGCTGCGATTCTAGCTGCAATTATGAGCACGATTTCTTCACAATTACTTGTAACATCTAGTTCACTAACGGAAGACTTTTATAAATTAATTCGTGGTGAAGAAAAAGCTAAAACGCACCAAAAAGAATTTGTTATGATTGGAAGATTATCTGTATTAGTTGTAGCAATTGTTGCCATCGCGATTGCATGGAATCCAAACGACACAATTCTAAACTTAGTAGGTAACGCTTGGGCCGGATTTGGTGCATCGTTCAGTCCACTTGTGCTATTTGCACTTTACTGGAAAGGTTTGACACGTGCCGGTGCTGTAAGTGGAATGGTTTCAGGTGCCTTAGTCGTTATCGTTTGGATTGCATGGATTAAACCATTGGCACATATCAACGAAATATTCGGCTTATATGAAATTATTCCTGGATTTATTGTAAGTGTAATCGTTACATATGTTGTAAGTAAACTTACTAAAAAACCTGGTGCATTTGTTGAAACTGACTTAAACAAAGTTCGTGACATCGTTAGAGAAAAATAATTCATAAGTCTTAACAAATTAAAAAGGTACTAATGTTAATCAAAATTATGACTAACATTGGTACCTTTTTATTATCTTTAATTTACAATTAATTACTGTAAATATGAACTTGCGGTTCTTTGTCATCTTTTGTCTTACTAATTAAAGCACGTGGTTGGTTACCATCTTTAATACGAATTTCATAGTTATCGATTTTATCGAAATATTTATTCGCTTGTTCAGTAACGTACTGTGTAATACCAATTGTTTCAGCTTGTCCATAGTAATCGATTGGTAAATCTACTACTAATCGTTGTGGCTTTTTATCAACAAATTTAACTTTCCCTACTGCTTGTGTGAAATTAGAAAAATATGATTGCAAATTATCATTAAATTGCTTGAAATTATTATTTAAATTTTCATCATAATCTGCTGCTGTTGAAGAAGGTAATAAAGCTGATTTTTCATTGATATTATGCCATTCATTAAGCTTTGTTTGACTCTTTTCTGCAGTCGCTTGAGTGATAAATTCACCTGGTGTGATTGAATCTTCACTTGATTGCTTATAAATTGCAAAATGAATTGGTATATCTTTTAAATCATCATTTTCACGTAACCTTGATAATATCTCACTAGCCATTTGTTTACCTTGCTTTTTAACTTCGCTATCATCTAGTTTTTTACTAAAAGTCGATCCATCTTTTTCTTTTTTATAGTAATAAACACTATTCATAGCTAAACCAATCGTCATACCTTTAATATTCTTACCTTTTGTATCTCCACCACCATAAAAATCTTGCTCTAAAATGTTAGATAAATAGGCTGGTGATTTTTCTGCAATCTTTTCAGGATCTGTTTCACCTTCGTGTGATGGATTAAGTCCTAAATTTTCATTCGCTTTCTTGTCTTTTTTATCTTTTTCAGACATTTTATCGATTTCACGTTTTGTATACTTAGGATTTAAATAGGCATTAATTGTTTTCTTGTCCAAAAATTGACCATCTTGATACAAATATTTATCTGTTGGAAATACTTCTTTACTTAAGTTCAATAAACCATCTTCAAAGTCGCCGCCATTATAACTATTTGCCATGTTATCTTGTAAAAGTCCTCTTGCCTGGCTTTCTTTAAATGGTAACAATGTACGATAGTTATCACCTTGTACATTTTTATCCGTTGCAATTTCTTTTACTTGATTTGAACTATTGTTATGTTTTTGATTATCTTTTCCAGCCTGGTCATCCTTATGGTTACCACAAGCAGCGAGTATAAAGATAGCTGTAATCAATAATACTAATGTACGCTTCATCGACATACCCCTCTAACTATTTAATTCATTTTGCTTATCTACAAATTGTTGCTCTGTCCAAATTTCAATACCTAAACTTTGTGCTTTTGTTAATTTTGAACCTGCATCTTCACCAGCAATAACGACATCTGTATTTTTAGTAACGCTACTTGTAACTTTAGCACCTTGTGATGCAAGCCATTTAGATGCTTCATTGCGTGTCATTTGATGTAGCTTACCAGTCAGTACTATCGTTTTACCACTAAATTCAGGATGTCCTTCAATATCTGATGTTTTGATACCTTTATAAATCATATTAACATGTTTATCTTTTAATTTTTGAATTAAAGCACGAATATCTTCATTTTCTAAATAAGTAACTACAGATTGTGCTACTTTATCACCTATATCATGAATTTCTACTAATTCCGCTTCAGTTACCGTTAGTAATCGATCTATCGTTTCATATTTTTCTGCTAACACTTGGCTCGCTTTAACACCTAAATGCCTAATACCTAGACCAAATAATAAATTTTCTAAAGAGTTGTCCTTAGCTTGTTGAATGGCAGCTAATAAATTATCAACTTTTTTCTGCCCCATTCTGTCTAAAGGTAATAAATCTTCTTCTGTTAAATAGAAAATATCAGCAACATCTTTAATTAATTCGCTTTGATAAAGCTGTTGAATAATTTTAGTGCCTAAACCATCAATATTCATGGCTTGTCTTGATACAAAGTGAATCAATCCTTCAACAAGTTGTGCTTGGCATTTTGGATTAATGCAACGAAGTGCTACTTCGCCTTCAATACGTACTAATTCATGTCCACAACTTGGACAATGGGTTGGCATATGATATGTGACAGCATCCTCAGGTCTACGTTCTGGAATACTACGTACAACTTCAGGTATGATGTCACCTGCTTTTTTCACTACAACACTATCACCAATTCGAATATCTCTGTCATGAATTAAATCCTCATTGTGCAAAGATGCTCTTGATACAGTTGTACCAGCTACTTTTACTGGTTCTAAAATAGCAGTAGGTGTGACTACACCTGTTCGTCCAATACTTAATTCAATATCTAATAATTTAGTTACTACTTCCTCAGCTGGAAATTTATAAGCAATGGCCCATCTAGGAGATTTTTGTGTGAATCCCATCTCATCCTGTTGATCTAAATCATTAACCTTAATAACAATCCCATCAATATCATAAGGTAATGACTCTCTTTGGCTTGTCCATTTTTCAATATACTCTAAAACACCATCGATATTATTTACACGCGCTCTATTTTTATTCGTTGTAAAACCTAATTTATCTAACTCATCTAATGCTTCACTTTGCGAACGCGCATTGAAATCAGTGAAATCATTGACACTATATATAAATACGCTTAGCTTTCGTTTTGCCGTTAATTTAGAATCTAACTGTCTTAATGATCCCGCAGCAGCGTTTCTTGGATTTGCAAATAACTGCTCATCATTTTTTTCTTTTTCTTCATTTAATCGTAAAAATGAACGTCTCGGCATATATGCTTCACCACGAACTTCTACATTTAATGGTTCTTTCATTTTCAAAGGTATCGCATGAATTGTTTTTAAATTTTCGGTAATATCTTCACCTGTTGTTCCATCACCACGTGTTAAACCTTGAACGAAGTATCCATCAACATATTTCAATGATACTGCTAAGCCATCAATTTTTAATTCGCACATATATTCAACGTTGCCAATTTGTTCACGTATGCGTTGGTCGAATTTTCTCAAATCATCCTCATTAAATGCATTCCCTAAACTTAACATTGGCGTGTCATGGTTGACTTTATTGAAAGAGGCTTGGGCTTCACCGCCAACTCTAACTGTTGGAGAATCTACAGTCTTATACTCAGGATGCTCCTCTTCTATTTTAATCAGTTCATGAAGTAATTTGTCATATTCACTATCTGGTACAGATGGATTATCCTCTACATAGTATTCATAACTGTATTGATTTAATAAATCATGTAACTCGTTCACACGAGACGATAAATCAGCCATCCCTTAATCCTCCTTTTTTTCAATTGGTGCAAATTGCGCTAACAAACGTTTTGGCCCTTGTGATTTAAAGATAATATCTAGTTCGATTGAGCCATTTTTCTCGTTTACATTACTCACCATGCCTTCTCCCCAGGCTTTATGCATCACTTTGTCACCTACATTCCAATCAGATGACAATACTTGTTTTTTCGTTGACGTTGTTCGTTGACTAAATCCGCGTTTAGCAAAAGGTTTTGCCTTAGGTTGTATCGTTTGTCGTTTGCCACTTGAATGATTTTCTAATAGTGATTCTGGAATTTCCTTTAAAAATCTGGATGGCATATTTGACTGAGGGCGACCAAATAACATTCTTGATGTCGCATGAGTGATATATAACACCTCTTCAGCCCTTGTAATTGCTACATAACAAATACGACGTTCTTCTTGCATTTCATGATCATCTTCACTCTTAATCGCTCTAATATGTGGGAATAAAGATTCTTCCATCCCCATTATAAAGACAATTGGAAATTCAAGGCCCTTAGCCGAGTGCATCGTCATTAGTGTTACGCCATTTTCAGTATCTGCCTCATCAATATCAGCTACTAACGATAAATCCGTTAAAAAGTTAATTAATGACTGTTCTTCTAATGGGGTATTTTCCTCATAGTCTTTTGGTACTGACATAAATTCATCGATGTTTTCTAATCTACTTCGAGATTCTAATGTATTTTCACGTTCAAGCATTTCTCGATAGCCAGACTTTTGTAATACTTCATCAACTATTTCATGAATTTCTAAAAATTCTTGTTCTTTTATCAAGCTTTGGATTAACTCGTAAAAATTAAGACACTCTTGTGTCACCTTTTTTGACAATCCGATAAAATCAGCTTCTCCAAGTGCATCAAACATACTGATATTGTTTTGAAGTGCATAGTTTTGAACTTTTTCAACAGATGAAGGACCTACACCTCTTTTTGGAACATTAATAATACGTTGCAAACTAATGTCATCATTACTATTGGCAATTATACGCAAATAACTTAATAAATCTTTGATTTCTTTACGGTCATAGAACTTTTGGCCACCAACCATTGTGTATGGCATATTAGATTTCATGAATGTTTCCTCAAGTACACGTGATTGTGCATTCGTTCTATATAAAATTGCCATATCTTGATATTTCTTACCATTACGTTGATGCTTCATAATTTCTCGTATTACAAATTCCGCTTCATCACGTTCCGTCATTGCTTCATAGTAATGAATTTTCTCACCATTCGTATTTGCAGTCCACAGTCCTTTTGGCTTACGTTCAGAATTATTTTTAATCACTTCGTTAGCCGCATTTAAAATCGTTTTCGTCGAACGATAATTTTGCTCTAAAAAGATTGTATTCGCTTCTGGATAGTCTTTTTCAAATGATAAGATATTTTGAATATCAGCACCACGCCAACCATAAATTGACTGATCTGAGTCACCTACAACACATAAGTTTTTAAACTTACTTGCTAATAATTTAACTAATGTGTATTGTGCTTTATTAGTATCTTGATACTCATCTACATGAATATATTGGAATTTGTTCTGATAATATTCTAGAACTTCTGGTACACGCTCAAATAAGTTAATCGTTGTCATAATAAGGTCATCAAAATCTAACGCTTCATTACGTGACAATTGGCGTTGATATCCACTATAAACCGTTGCTACCATTTGCGAGTGATAATCTGTGGCTTCTTTTTGAGCATCTGCAGGTGTTTTAAGTTCATTTTTCAAATTACTGATCGCACCGATAAACATACGAGGTTCAAACTTTTTACTATCAATATTTTCATTTTTTAAGACGTCTTTAATAACAGATTTTTGGTCTGTAGGATCAATTATCGTAAAATTGCGTTCTATACCAATTCGATCTGCATCACGACGTAAAATACGAACACACATTGAGTGGAATGTTGACATCCAAATAACTTCTGCTTGATCACCTACTAATTTTTGAACACGTTCTTTCATTTCTCTTGCAGCTTTATTTGTAAAAGTAATAGCCAAAACATTGTATGGTGAGACATCTTTTTCGTCTAATAAATAAGCAATTCTATGTGTTAAAACACGTGTCTTCCCTGAACCAGCACCTGCCATAATTAACAATGGTCCTTCTGTTGTCTTTACAGCTTCACTTTGCTCTGTATTCATATGATTTAATAACGCATTCATTTACTAGACTCCTTTATTTTTACTGTTTTTAAAGCTTTTTTAATATCTTTATAAATAATATCACCGACGATAATTGTATCTGCAATAGCTGCCATCTCTGTCGCTTGTTGTTCTGAGGAAATACCGCCACCATAAAAAAGTTGCGTTTCTGTTAGATGTTCTGAGACAGCTTGAACCTTTGATACGTCGCCATAAATGCCACTATACTCTATATACATAACCGGTAATCGATACATATGATTGACCATTTGGGCATATGCTTCTAAATCTTCTGTTGTTAAATCTGTATTTGCTTTGGTATGTTTTGCCACTTTGCTATCAGCATTGCACACGACATACCCTTCAAATATTACTTCCTCAAAATCTATACTATGTCCATATGTTTTAAGCGCTTCTAATAATGTACCATTGTGAAATACAACATCTGTACTGTTCAGTACTGTAGGTACAAAATAAAAATCAAAACCAGGCATTACACTTTCGATGTTTGATATTTCAAGTACTAAAGGCAATGGGTATCTTCTTACTCTGCTCATTAAATGAATGACATTATCTTCAGTAACGTCATCAGTTCCACCAATCATAATTGCATCTGTTTGAGACATACAAATCGCATCTAAATCATCATCTGAAATATGTTTAGCTGGGTCTAATTTAAAAATATGGCGCCATTTTTTAATGTCATACATTTTCCGAAACTCCTTTTTTAACATACATATGATTATAGCATTTTTAAGTGTCGAGTTCTAAAGACTTAATATGAAATTTAAGTTCTTTTACTCTGTAAATTTTTTCGTGAAAAAACAATGATTATCTACCTTATTAGTGCAGATAGATAACCATTGTTTATCGTTCATTTATTATTCATTTGTTTCAATATTCATACGATCTAAAATCATTGTATAAGCATCATTACCCCATTGTAATGAACGCTTCACTCTAGAAATCGTTGCAGTCGATGCTCCAGATTCTTGTTCAATCGTTGCATAGGTATAACCTTGCTTAATCATTTTAGCAACTTGTAATCTTTGAGACAGTGATTGAATTTCATTTACAGTACACAAATCATCGAAAAATTGGTAACATTCTTCTCTATTTTCTAACGTTAGTATTGCATCAAACAATTCATCTAACGCTGCACCTCGTAATTTTTCAATTTGCATATCGAAACAACCCCTATAATTTTATTCTTTATGTCATTTTAACGCATTAATCTATTAAAGTGTAGCGATTTATATTTTATTAAATCTGAATCGTTACTTTATTTAATTTTATGCTAATCCAGCGCGTTCGAAAATAGTGTCAACTTGATTCAAATGATGTTTAGGATCGAAACATTCATCCAATTCTTCTTTTGTTAAAACACTTGTAATAGACTCATCTTGTTCGATTAATTCACGGAACGGTGTTTTCGTTTCCCAAGATATCATCGCTTTTGGTTGTACTTTGTCGTATGCTTCTTCACGAACCATACCTTTATTAATTAATGCTAATAAGACACGTTGTGAGAAAATCAGACCAAATGTTTTATCTATGTTATTACGCATATTATCTTCAAATACAGTTAAACGGTCCACAATATTTGTGAAACGATTCAATGCATAATCTAGTGCTATTGTAACATCTGGTAACATAATACGCTCAGCAGAAGAATGAGAAATATCTCTTTCATGCCATAATGGCACATTCTCATAAGCTGTAGTAATATAACCACGAATGACTCTTGAAATACCTGTGATATTTTCAGAACCAATTGGATTTCGTTTATGAGGCATTGCAGATGAACCTTTTTGGCCTTTTGCAAATGCTTCTTCAACTTCTCTCGTTTCGGTTTTTTGAAGGTTACGTATTTCAACGGCAAATTTTTCTAGTGATGTCGCGATTAATGCTAATGTCGCAATATAGTATGCATGTCGATCGCGTTGCAATGTTTGCGTTGATACAGGCGCTGTGCCAATACCTAAATGTTTACACACATAACTTTCTATTTCAGGAGGAATGTTAGCAAAAGTACCTACTGCACCACTCATTTTCCCTACTTCAATTTCTTCTCTTACTTGTTTGAAACGTTGTAAGTTACGTTGCATTTCCGTGTACCACAATGCCATTTTGACACCAAATGTAGTTGGTTCTGCATGCACTCCATGTGTACGTCCCATCATCAATGTATATTTATAATTTTTTGCTTTTTCAGCTAAAACGTCGATAAATCTTTCTAAATCTTTTTCAATAATGTCATTTGCTTGTTTAATAACGAAACTTAAAGCTGTATCTACAACATCAGTAGAAGTTAAACCATAATGTACCCACTTACGTTCTTCACCTAGCGTTTCAGAAACTTGTCTAGTAAAGGCTACAACATCATGGCGCGTTTCTTGTTCAATTTCTTGTGCACGTTCGACATTTACCTTTGCGTTTTGACGAATTTTTTGTACGTCAGCTTTCGGTATATGTCCTAATTCACTCCATGCTTCACATGCTAAAATTTCCACTTCTAACCATGCTTCATAGCGATTTTGATCAGTCCAAATATTAGACATTTCTTCTCTAGAATAGCGTTCAATCATTTTTTTAACTCCTATCGTATGTATACTCGAATTTTCAAAAACAGAACATTTTTTAATAAAAATAAACAAAAAGTTCGTTTTTAACTCTACTCTTCACAGTTTAACAGAATTGGTTATAAATGTATAAAAAATTTCCGTATATTCTCATTCTATTTTATTTTTTACATTAATACAATTATCTATGGCAGATTAATACTGATTTCTAATTGTAAATGTTCGCAATACTTTAATCTAATTGGTATTTATAATGATCCATTGAGAATATATTTTTGCATTTTAGTTTTTCTCCCCTCAACTACACTATCCAACTTTTTATTACAATTAGGACAATCAATAGCTTTAGTAATACCAGAATTTATTCACTTTACTTCTCCTATTGTATGGAATTTTCAACAATCTACTTTTCCTAGTTTCATAATATTTCTTCTTACATTTCATAATATGTTTTAAAATTATTCGCTTCTAATATAACAAATTTTCTACTCACAAAAAGAATATATATTCTATTGCATAGGTGTGGCATTTTAAATATAAGACATTAATATTGAACTCCAGAATCGTATAAATACGAAACTGATTATAGAAAAATACGCAGAGATTTTTTTAATAGTAAATTTTTATAGAAAGACATAAATTGACTACGCTTCTTTCAAAATCGACTAATATATTTTCATGAAACTTTCGATCATATTAATTATTGAATGAGATGTTTGCAATTTAGTAAATAAGCTACTAAATTATTACATAAACTGATAATGTGTAAAAATTAATTATTTTTTAAACATAGATTAAAATTTTATATTGAAACTCTTAACTAAATTTAATATAATTATTTTATAATAAAATAAAGGAGTTTTTATATGAAAAGAAACTTTCCAAAATTAATAGCTTTAAGTTTAATATTTTCTTTAAGTGTTACCCCTATTGCAAACGCTGAGAGCAATTCAAATATCAAAGCAAAAGATAAGAAGCATGTGCAAGTTAATGTCGAGGACAAGAGTGTTCCTACTGACGTACGTAATTTAGCGCAAAAAGACTATCTTTCTTATGTTACTTCACTTGATAAAATCTATAATAAAGAGAAAGCCTCGTATACACTTGGTGAACCTTTTAAAATTTATAAATTCAACAAAAAGAGTGATGGTAATTATTATTTTCCAGTTTTGAACACTGAAGGTAATATCGATTATATAGTTACAATTTCACCAAAAATCACTAAGTATTCTAGTTCATCTTCTAAATACACAATCAATGTTTCTCCATTTTTATCTAAAGTCTTAAATCAATATAAAGATCAACAAATTACTATTTTGACAAACTCAAAAGGTTACTATGTGGTTACTCAAAATCATAAAGCTAAACTAGTACTAAAAACACCACGTCTAGAAGATAAAAAGTTAAAAAAGACTGAGAGTATACCTACTGGCAATAATGTAACGCAACTAAAGCAAAAAGCTTCTGTCACTATGCCAACTAGTCAATTTAAAAGTAATAATTATACTTACAACGAGCAATATATAAATAAACTTGAGAATTTCAAGATAAGAGAAACTCAAGGTAACAATGGTTGGTGTGCAGGCTATACGATGTCTGAATTACTAAATGCGACTTATAATACTAACAAATATCATGCAGAAGCTGTGATGAGATTTTTACACCCAAACTTACAAGGACAACGATTCCAATTTACTGGTTTAACGCCAAGAGAGATGATTTATTTTGGACAAACTCAGGGAAGAAGTCCACAACTTCTTAATAGAATGACTACATATAATGAAGTTGACAATCTTACTAAAAATAATAAAGGAATTGCTGTTTTAGGTAGTAGAGTAGAATCAAGAAATGGTATGCACGCAGGGCATGCCATGGCAGTTGTTGGGAACGCTAAATTAGATAATGGACAAGAGGTTATAATTATATGGAATCCATGGGATAATGGTTTTATGACTCAAGATGCTAAAAACAATGTTATTCCAGTATCCAATGGCGACCATTATCGATGGTATTCATCTATTTATGGTTATTAAAATTTGTATTTTAGAAAGGTAAATAATATTATGGAACAAATTGAATTATTTAGTATTGATAAATTCAAATGTAATTCAGAGGCTAAGTATTATCTTAATATTATTGAGGGAGAATGGCATCCTCAAGATTTAAATGATAGTCCTTTAAAATTTATTCTCAGTACCTCAGACGATTCTGATTACATTTGCAAATATATAAATACAGAACACAAACAACTCACATTATATAATAAAAATAATAGCTCAATTGTTATTGAAATATTTATACCAAATGATAATAAAATACTACTAACAATTATGAACACAGAAGCTTTGGGAACTTCTCCTAGAATGACTTTCATTAAGCATAAGTCATAAGACTATCTAGATATGATTAAGTAAACTATTAATCTTATTAAAGGTCTCTAGGAAGAAAAAATTTCATGCGATGAGATTGTTTTAGAAAAAGCGACGATATATATAATCTAACAATAATTTTTAAAATATTAAGAACCCCCAGCATATGCTTTATATAGCTTGCTGGGGGTTTCTCATACAATATGGATCGAGCATCTTGCATGTATAAACAAATAGGCTATTCAAAGTAAAATTACTCAAACTTTGAATAGCCTTTCCTCTTCAAATAGTCTTTATTTAAATTGGATTATGTTATTGGATTTTCTTACCTACAAAAACGATTTCTTGATGTGATACTTCAACCGTGCCATCTTTTTGCTCTTGAAACACGGGTTTTTCAATACGTTTTACCGGCATATACCCTTGCATTTTCATTCGTGACAAACAATCAGCAATTGTTTCATTCTCATTTACTTTGAATTTCATGTTCTACTACACTTTCCAGTTCTTCTGGTTCATAATCTTTAAGCTTTCTACGACGAATGCCTTTAGTCCAGAATCCACCATGTATGTTTCGAGGTTCATACGCAATGATAAATGCTTTCGGATCTAAATTTTTTATCGTATCCATCAATTTACGTTCATATTTTCTTGGTGTTAAAATTTGCATCACCATACGACTACCATCTCTACCAAACGCAGCATAGTGCGTAACGCCATATCCTAAATTTCGAAGTTCATTCGGTAAATCTAACTCATATTCTGCTGAAGTTACATTTACAACTGTATAACCTAATGCCAGTTTTTCTTCTATTTTCATACCAACAATGATACCTATTGAAAAACCAAATGCGTAGGCAATAATATTTTGAATATGGTCTAAATTAGACATAACCAAACCTAAACCAACGATATAAACTAATACTTCTAAAAAACTAACTGATGCAGCAATATAACGATAACCTTTCAACGTTAAAATTGTTCGCATCGTTAAAAACGTTACATAACAAACGTTAATGATAAATATAGTTAGTACCATTAACCATGGATTTTCTGTTACGAATGACATAAGGCGCCCCACTCTCTTTCAATTACACTTTAAATACCAAACTGCTTCAACCTAACCTTAATGAATGCATATTAATATAATATAGTACGAAAACTCTCATAAATAAATAGCGAATTTGTCATAAATAAAAATTTATTCTCAAATGAACATACTTACTTTAGTTCATACACTTTCAATTTATACACTGAAGTAGTCTAGCTGAATGTGGTTTAATGTTATTAATTCTAACTCATATTTAATTTAAGTCACACGTTAGAAGAAAAAATTAAATTAGGATTTTGGCCACGTGTATCTTGTATATGCAAGTTCACGTTTGTGTGCATTTCGTATATAATGATTTTCAATTACTTTTTGTTCTTCTGGCGTAACTGGCTTACCTTCTAAATAATTATCAATCGCCTCATAAGTTACACCTAATGCATCTTCATCTGGAAGCTGTGGTTTATCATCTTCTAAATCAGCAGTTGGCGTTTTTTCATATAATTCCTTTGGCGCACCAAGATACGCTAATAATTGACGACCTTGTCGTTTATTCAAACCAAATATAGGTGCGATATCTGCAGCACCATCACCGTACTTCGTATAAAACCCAGTTATATTTTCAGCTGAATGATCTGTTCCTACTACAATACCTTGTCGGTTTGAAGCAATTGAAAATTGTACTTTCATACGTTCACGCGCTTTTTCATTTCCTTTTTGGAAATCTGTAAGAACAATACCGGCTTCTTTTAATGATTGCACACTTTGATCAACTGCAGGCTTAATATTGACTGTTACTATTTCATCTGGTTCAATGAATCGCAAAGCTTGCTCAACTTCATCAGCATCTTTTTGAACTCCATAAGGTAATTTAACTGCAATAAACGTACAATCAATGCCTTCTTCACGTAATTCGTTAACAGACATTTGTACTAGTTTTCCAACTAATGTAGAATCCTGTCCTCCTGAAATACCTAACACTAAAGATTTTATAAATGAATGTGATTGTACATAATTTTTTATAAATTGCTTTAATTCCATAATTTCTTCAGCACTATCGATACGCTTTTTCACTTTCATTTCTTGTACAATAACGTCTTGTAATTTACTCATTATCTTCTTCCATCTCCTTAACGTGTTCCGCAACTTCAAAAATACGTTTATGTTTATTATCCCAACATGCCTTGCTTAAATCGACTGGATATTCTTGTGGATTCAGGAAACGCTTATTTTCATCCCAAATAGATTGTAATCCTAGTGCTAAATATTCACGTGATTCATCTTCTGTTGGCATTTGATATACTAATTTACCATTTTCATAAATATTATGATGCAAATCAATGGCTTCGAAAGATTTTATAAATTTCATTTTATAAGTATGCACTGGATGGAATAATTTTAAAGGTTGTTCATCGTATGGATTTTCATTTTCCAAAGTAATATAATCGCCTTCTGCCTTACCTGTTTTCTTGTTTATAATGCGATATACATTTTTCTTACCTGGCGTCGTAACCTTTTCAGCGTTATTTGATAATTTAATACGATCACTATATGAACCATCTTCATTTTCAATAGCTACAAGTTTATATACTGCACCTAATGCTGGTTGATCGTATCCTGTAATCAGCTTTGTACCAACGCCCCAAGAATCTACTTTTGCACCTTGTGCTTTCAAACTCGTAATCGTTTCTTCATCCAAATCATTAGACGCGATAATTTTAGTTTCAGTAAATCCTGCTTCATCAAGCATACGTCTTGCCTCTTTAGATAAATAAGCGATATCTCCAGAATCTAATCGAATACCTACAAAGTTAATTTTGTCACCTAATTCTTTTGCAACTTTTATTGCATTTGGCACGCCAGATTTTAAAGTATGGAATGTATCTACTAGGAACACACAATTTTTATGTCTTTCAGCATATTTTTTGAAGGCAACATATTCGTCTCCATAAGTTTGGACAAATGCATGTGCATGTGTACCAGACACAGGTATACCAAATAATTTCCCCGCCCTAACATTACTTGTAGAATCAAAGCCCCCGATGTAAGCAGCTCTAGCGCCCCACAATGCTGCATCAATTTCTTGCGCACGACGTGTACCAAACTCCATTAATTTATCATTTGATGCAATTTGACGAATTCTGCTAGCCTTTGTTGTAATTAATGTATGGAAATTTACAATGTTTAATAAAATTGTTTCTATTAATTGCGCTTGAATCAATGGTGCTTCTACGCGTAACAATGGTTCGTTACCAAAGCATAATTCGCCTTCTTGCATCGAACGGATGCTGCCTGTGAATTTTAAATCTTTTAAATATGATAAGAAATCATCCTTGTAGCCAATAGACTTTAAATATTCCAAATCAGATTCTGAAAATCCAAAATGTTCTATAAAATCAATGACGCGTTTTAAACCATTAAAAACAGCATAGCCACTATTAAATGGCATTTTTCTAAAATACAAATCAAATACAGCCATTTTTTCATGAATATTATCATTCCAATAACTTTCAGCCATATTTATTTGATATAAGTCATTATGTAACATTAAACTGTCGTCTTCTAATTGGTACACTTGTATCTCTCCAATCGACCTAAATATTTTCTTACATTTTATCATAATTCATTTTTTTATATACATAAGAGCCCCTTAATTTCCATACTTTTAATTAAAATCAACCAACAATTTAATGACATATACATAATTTTTAAGAGTATTTTAATAATGTAGACTATAATATAAAGCGAGGTGTTGTTAATGTTATTTAAAGAGGCTCAAGCTTTCATAGAAAACATGTATAAAGAGTGTCATTATGAAACGCAAATTATCAATAAACGTTTACATGACATTGAACTAGAAATAAAAGAAACTGGGACATATACACATACAGAAGAAGAACTTATTTATGGTGCTAAAATGGCTTGGCGTAATTCAAATCGTTGCATTGGTCGTTTATTTTGGGATTCGTTAAATGTCATTGATGCAAGAGATGTTACTGACGAAGCATCGTTCTTATCATCAATTACTTATCATATTACACAGGCTACAAATGAAGGTAAATTAAAGCCGTATATTACTATATATGCTCCAAAGGATGGACCTAAAATTTTCAACAATCAATTAATTCGCTATGCTGGCTATGACAATTGTGGTGATCCTGCTGAAAAAGAAGTTACACGCTTAGCAAATCACTTAGGTTGGAAAGGAAAAGGTACTAATTTTGACGTGTTACCACTGATTTACCAATTACCTAATGAGTCAGTTAAATTTTACGAATATCCTACTTCATTAATTAAAGAAGTACCTATTGAACATAATCATTATCCAAAATTAAGAAAATTGAACTTAAAATGGTATGCAGTCCCTATCATTTCCAATATGGACTTAAAAATCGGTGGCATTGTATATCCAACTGCACCCTTTAACGGTTGGTATATGGTAACTGAAATTGGCGTACGTAACTTTATTGATGATTACCGTTACAATTTACTAGAAAAAGTTGCAGATGCGTTTGAATTTGATACACTTAAAAATAATTCATTTAATAAAGATCGAGCACTTGTTGAATTGAACTATGCTGTGTATCATTCCTTTAAAAAAGAAGGCGTATCAATTGTCGATCATTTGACCGCTGCAAAGCAATTCGAACTATTCGAACGTAACGAAGCACAACAAGGTCGTCAAGTTACCGGAAAATGGTCTTGGCTAGCACCGCCATTATCTCCAACATTGACGTCAAATTATCATCACGGATATGACAATACAGTAAAAGATCCAAACTTTTTCTATAAAAAGAAAGAATCAAATGCTAACCAGTGCCCTTTCCATCATTAAGTTAGTAGAGGTGTAGCATATGCAATTATATTATTTAGGCCCTAAAGGTACATTTTCATATTTGGCTTGTCGTCAGTATTTTTCTGAAAATGAAGCAACTTTTCAACCAAAGTCAAATTTATTTGAAGTCATCAAGGCAGTTGCAGATGATGACACATCGATTGGTGTTGTCCCTATTGAAAATTCTATAGAAGGAACAATCAACATTGTGGCAGATGCACTTGCACAGCAAGATGTCTTTGCACACGGTGAAATACGTTTAGATATTAACTTTGCATTATATGGTAATGGAACAGATTCCATTTCTGATATTAAAAAAGTGTATTCTATTGCACCAGCAATCAGTCAAACAACAAATTACATACATCAACATCAATTTGACTATGATTATGTCGACAGTACAATTCAAAGTTTGACTAAAATTGAAAATGGCGTTGCAGCAATTGCACCTTTAGGTAGTGGCGAAGCTTATGGTTTTACACCTATTGATACACATATTGAAGACTATCCACATAACGTGACACGTTTTTTAGTTATAAAAAATCAGCAGCAATTTGATCAAAATGCGACATCATTGATGTTTTTAATTACACCAATGCATGATAAACCTGGGTTGTTAGCAAGTGTGCTTAATACATTTGCTTTGTTTAATATTAATTTATCCTGGATTGAGTCTCGTCCTTTAAAAACACAATTAGGTATGTATCGATTTTTCGTTCAGGCTGATTCTGCAATTACAACCGATATAAAGAAAGTCATTGCTATTTTAGAAACCTTAGATTTCAAAGTAGAAATGATTGGTGCTTTTAATTAAACTTTATTTTCTAGGTTCTACAATTTAAATAAAATAAAGAGTCAACCAAGGATTAAAATAGGAATCCATCCTTGGTTGACTTTCTTTTGTTTGTATTGTTTTTACACGATGCTGCGGTATACGTTTCGTTACCACTCGTCCAAGCAATTGCTAATGTAACCTTTTATTTTTCGTTCTAATCTGCAATTACTATTTCAATGGCAGTGGTTGATTTATATCAATACCTAAAACTATAGGCATTACATAATACACGACTAAAATAATAATTATTGCACTGATTAAGTTTACCCAGAATCCTACTGATGCCATTTGTTTGATAGATATTTTACCAGAACCAAAGATAATTGCATTCGGTGGTGTCCCTACTGGTAACATGTATGCACAGTTAGCCGCCATAGCTGCAGGTGCCATAAGTAGTAATGGATGCACTCCAACAGCAACAGACAACGTTGCTAAAATCGGTAAAATCATCGTTGCAGTTGCAGTATTAGATGTCACTTCAGTTAAAAATAAGACAAAGATTGTTATGACAATTACAATAAGAATCGGACTAACACCATTTAATGATTTCAACTGTTCGCCTAACCATTTTGCTAAACCACTTTCAGAAATACCTTTCGCTAATGCTAAACCGCCACCAAATAAAATTAATACACCCCAAGGGAGCTCTTTTGCAACTTCCCAGTCAATGATACGGCGATGTTTTTCAGTATTTTTAGCTGGAATAATAAATAATAATATTGATATAAAAATAGCAATCGTACCATCTGCAACAGATGACGTAACTTCCCATTTTTTCAGAAGAAACTCTCTTGTAATCCATAATAAGCTAGCAAGTACAAAGATAGTTTGTACTACCTTTTCTTCATACTTCATTTTGCCAAGCTCGTCTAACTTTTGTTTAATTAACGTCTGACCACCAGGTAAATATTTCAAATCATGTCTAAACGCAACATATCTTAAATAGAGCCAAGTAATACCTAACAAAACAATGACCGTTGGAATC
Organism: Staphylococcus sp. T93; assembly: GCF_016743875.1. NCBI lineage: Bacteria > Bacillati > Bacillota > Bacilli > Caryophanales > Staphylococcaceae > Staphylococcus > Staphylococcus sp. T93. The sequence goes on from NZ_CP068247.1 coordinate 1,431,970, forward strand.
CCTACAATCATCCATTTAGCAAAACTAATTTCATGTCCAAAATGTTGCATGTATTGTCCTTTTAAAATAATTAATGGCGGGGTTCCGATTAATGTACCCAAGCCACCAATCGTACCTGCATAGCCAATTGCTAAAACTAGAGATTTTTCAAACTTTTGAATACTTGTTTGATTCGTATTGGCTTCTTGTAAATCATGTGCTTCCTTAATAATTGCTAAACCAATCGGAATCATAATCATTACAGCTGCAGTGTTCGATACAAACATAGATAAGAATCCTGTTGCCACCATGAATCCAAGTAATATTTTTGAAGTGCTTGCACCAATCAAATTAATAATTGTCAACGCTACTCTCGTATGTAAATTCCATCTTTCCATTGCAATTGCCAAAATAAATCCACCTAAAAACAAAAAGATAATATCATTGCCATATTCGGATGATACTTGTTCTGGTGTAAGTATATGACCTAATGGTAATAACACAATTGGTAATAAGCTCGTTGCTGCAATAGGAATTGCTTCAGTAATCCACCAAGTCGCAATCCATAAAGTAATCGCTAAAACATAGACGCCTTTCCAAGGTAAGTCTTGTGGATGAAAGAATAATAATGTTAATAGGAAAAGTAATGGACCTAATATTAGTCCAATAAGTTGTCCCGCACTAAACGGTTTCTTTTTCTTTGATTTTGAAAAGAATGTTAAATACCTTTTCGATATCATTGATTGATGTTGATTGAAATAAGCCATAAATTTCCCCCTCATGATGATTATGACAAGCTACTTCAACTCACTATATTAGAGTATAGAAAGTTGTCTATCTTGTATTATCATTACCGTCAAAATACCCCTTTTATCAGATAATTGGGTTTATTATAGCATATTTATACCGTTTTATGAATGCGCTTTCAAAAATTATCTACTATTCTTAATCCTAATGTCATGCGAAACTTTTTACTTTTTTATTTCATCTACATTGATTGTAGTAACTTGAATACCCGCTTCAACAGGACTTAAAAACACTGTATCAATATCTTCTAAATGAATTGATTGAGTCGAATTATTGAATGTATTCCCAACGATTAATACATCTTTATGTTTAACATTATTATAATTACGTACATGTATCGCATCTTTAGACATTGATCCTTTAAATTCATTTCCAATTATATTCATATTTATGCCTGCTTGGGAACCTAAGTCTTTTCCTGTCATCACATCTGCTGCATTTTTACCATCTCTAACTCCTAAATATCTAATGCCACCCTCACAGTTAATAAACTTATTATTAATAATGAAAGCATCTTTATACTTCAAGGGAGTTAATGCATAACCTTGTATATCTTCAAATATATTATTTCTAATATGAATATTCTCATAGTATCGATTATGTCTACTTGCATGTGAGCCAATAGCACGATTCCAACTTCCCATTTCGGGCAATTCTGAAGGTCCAAAATAACAATCTTCGATAATGACATTTTTCGTTATCGTACCATCTGTCGTTCCGAATTTTGGAAAAGCACCAGGTACTTGAATGTCTAATTGTATTGCTTCAGAATAAAAGCGTTCGCCACTATAGTCTATGAATCCTTCAAATGAACAGCTTTTAATATAGAGTCCGTTAATCCCACAAGCATCAATTGCATGACCACTCACTACATTCTTAATGGTCACACCTATTAATTGAATATCTTCAGCATGCCCAATGCACATAGCTGTATTGTTATAAGGATACGATACACCATTCATATCAAACTTGCCGCCTTTAATATGAATATGACTGTGTCCATTATAACCACGATAAAAACCAAAGCGACGACCATTTTTTAATAAAGGACCAGAATGACATCGGCGTAAAATAGTTTCATTATCTAACAAAAGTGTTGTATTGCCATATATCGTTAATGGTTTGCAAATATCATACGTCCCTTTCGGTATATAAACTGTCGTTGGTTTACATCTTCCACGATTTAACGCACGTTGTATTGCTCGAGTATCTTTAGTTTTGTTTATGCCTGTTAACCCATAATCTTTCATATTGATATACATAAATCGTCATCCTTTGTCTATTTTCTAATTACTCATATATTAACCAATTATTCAAATTATAATCGTGTTAGGTTGATTTAACAGATAGTCATAAATCTCGTGATGCCATCTATTAGCATTTTTATATTCAAAACATCAACACTTGATATTAGTTCTAAGTTTGTCACATTTAGTATTCTATTACAGCTATTTTAAAACTATCGCAAAAATTTCTTATATTATTTGTTGATTGCGTGATTTGCTCTTCCAAAAAAGTTGATTAATCTATATACTTAATCTATATTTATATATTAACCATTAGGGTTAAAAATTACTCTAGCATTTATGAATAGATGGGAGTTTATTTTATTATTATATAGGAGAGATGTTGAATGACACATCGCGCACTATTAGTTGTTGACTATTCATATGACTTTATCGCAGACGACGGCTTACTAACATGCGGTAAACCTGGACAAAATATTGAAGATTTTATTGTTTCTCGTATCAATGACTTTAATTATTATCAAGACCATATATTCTTTTTAATGGATTTACATTATTTACATGACATTCATCATCCTGAAAGTAAATTATTCCCACCACACAATATCGTAGATACAAGTGGTAGAGAATTATACGGTAAAGTAGGTAAATTATACGAAACAATTAAAGCGCAACCTAATGTACATTTCATTGATAAAACGCGCTATGATTCGTTCTTTGGTACCCCGCTTGATAGTTTATTGAGAGAAAGAAGTATTAATCAAGTCGAAATCGTTGGTGTATGTACCGATATTTGCGTGTTACATACAGCAATTTCTGCATACAACTTAGGTTATAAAATTTCAGTACCTGCTGAGGGAGTGGCTTCATTTAATCAAAAAGGGCATGAATGGGCACTTGCACATTTCAAAAACTCATTAGGTGCAGAGGTAGAACAACACGTTTAAATCGTGCTAAAATAATTATAAAGAATACAATTTACAAGGGAGATATTTGACAATGGCTAAAACATATATTTTCGGACATAAGAATCCAGACACTGATGCAATTTCATCTGCGATTATTATGGCAGAATTTGAACAACTTCGAGGTAATTCAGGAGCCAAAGCATACCGTTTAGGTGATGTGAGTGCAGAAACTCAATTCGCGTTAGATACATTTAATGTACCTGCTCCGGAATTATTAACAGATGATTTAGATGGTCAAGATGTTATCTTAGTTGATCATAACGAATTCCAACAAAGTTCTGATACGATTGCCTCTGCTACAATTAAGCATGTAATTGATCATCACAGAATTGCAAATTTCGAAACTGCTGGTCCTTTATGTTATCGTGCTGAACCAGTTGGTTGTACAGCTACAATTTTATACAAAATGTTTAGAGAACGTGGCTTTGAAATTAAACCTGAAATTGCCGGTTTAATGTTATCAGCAATTATCTCAGATAGCTTACTTTTCAAATCACCAACATGTACACAACAAGATGTTAAAGCAGCTGAAGAATTAAAAGATATTGCTAAAGTTGATATTCAAAAGTACGGCTTAGATATGTTAAAAGCAGGTGCTTCAACAACTGATAAATCAGTTGAATTCTTATTAAACATGGATGCTAAATCATTTACTATGGGTGACTATGTGACTCGTATTGCACAAGTTAATGCTGTTGACCTTGACGAAGTGTTAAATCGTAAAGAAGATTTAGAAAAAGAAATGTTAGCTGTAAGTGCACAAGAAAAATATGACTTATTTGTACTTGTTGTTACTGACATCATTAATAGTGATTCTAAAATTTTAGTTGTAGGTGCTGAAAAAGATAAAGTTGGCGAAGCATTCAATGTTCAATTAGAAGATGACATGGCCTTCTTATCTGGTGTCGTTTCTCGAAAAAAACAAATCGTACCTCAAATCACTGAAGCATTAACAAAATAATACTATATTACTGTCTAATTATAGACATGTTGTATTTAACTAACAGTTCATTAAAGTAGAATTTATTTCACTTTCAATGAACTGTTTTTTATTTACGTTTGACTAATTTACAACCCTTTTTCAATAGTAGTTTTTATTCCTTTAGCTACCCTAACCCACAGATTAGTGATTTCTATACAATTCCCCTTTTGTCTTTACATTTTCTTAAAATATTTGCGATGTTGAGTATAAATTTTTGTTTTCTTCCTACCTTTTTCGTTATGATTAAAGTTATAAATATTATTATGTACACGATTCATCGCTCTATTTTCAACTTTCAACATATATAATTCGAAAGACCATTTAAAATTAACGGCCACAACATTCAAATCAATTAATCGCTTTTTCCAAAATAATCATATAAGGAGGTTCTTTTCATTATGAATATCATTGAGCAAAAATTTTATGACAGTAAAGCTTTTTTCAATACACAACAAACTAAAGATATTAGTTTTAGAAAAGAGCAATTAAAGAAGTTAAGCAAAGCTATTAAATCATACGAGAGCGATATTTTAGAAGCACTATATACAGATTTAGGAAAAAATAAAGTCGAAGCTTATGCTACTGAAATTGGCATAACTTTGAAAAGTATCAAAATTGCCCGTAAGGAACTTAAAAACTGGACTAAAACAAAAAATGTAGACACACCTTTATATTTATTTCCAACAAAAAGCTATATCAAAAAAGAACCTTATGGAACAGTTTTGATCATTGCACCATTTAACTATCCTTTTCAACTAGTGTTCGAACCTTTAATCGGTGCTATTGCAGCAGGTAATACGGCAATTATTAAACCATCTGAGTTGACGCCTAATGTTGCACGAGTGATTAAACGGTTAATCAATGAAACATTTGATGCAAATTACATTGAAGTTATTGAGGGAGGAATTGAAGAAACGCAAACGTTAATTCACTTACCTTTTGACTATGTCTTCTTTACAGGAAGTGAAAATGTAGGCAAAATCGTTTATCAAGCTGCCAGCGAAAATTTAGTTCCTGTGACATTAGAAATGGGCGGTAAATCTCCAGTCATCGTTGATGAAACAGCGAATATTAAAGTTGCTAGTGAGCGCATTTGTTTTGGGAAATTCACTAATGCCGGCCAAACATGTGTTGCACCAGATTACATTTTAGTACACGAATCTGTAAAAGATGATTTAATCACAGCCCTATCAAAAACGTTGCGTGAATTTTATGGTCAAAATATACAACAAAGTCCAGATTATGGCCGCATTGTAAACCTTAAACATTATCATCGTCTGACTTCATTACTTAACAGTGCACAAATGAATATTGTATTTGGTGGTCATAGTGATGAGGATGAACGTTATATAGAACCAACATTGTTAGATCACGTTACAAGTGATTCAGCAATTATGCAAGAAGAAATTTTTGGTCCTATCTTACCGATTTTAACGTATCAGTCATTGGATGAAGCAATAGCCTTTATTCACCAAAGACCAAAACCTTTGAGTTTATATTTATTTAGCGAAGATGAAAATGCTACACAACGTGTAATAAACGAGCTATCATTTGGCGGCGGCGCTATTAATGATACATTGATGCACCTAGCGAATCCTAAATTACCATTTGGTGGTGTTGGTGCCTCAGGTATGGGACGCTATCATGGTAAATATTCATTCGACACTTTTACACATGAAAAAAGCTACATTTTCAAATCTACACGATTAGAATCAGGTGTCCATTTACCACCATATAAAGGTAAATTTAAATACATCAAAGCTTTCTTTAAAAATTAATTTTTGAGACAAAAATAAACCATGCTTCCATAATTTGATGTTCTTGAAAACAATAAATTTCAAGGTATACACAAATTTTTTGGAAACATGGTTTTCTTTTTATCATGATTAATTAAAGATTAAAATATGACACATACACCTTCAGATGCTACACGAGTGTTATCACATAGCGTAATTTTACCTGTTTCTTTATTTCTTTCGAAAACAGTTACAACTGAATCTCCTTGCTCATGAGCACAAACTAAAAGGTCATCTGATGAGGCAATATTAAAATCTCTTGGGAATTGACCACCACTTTCAGTAATTGTTACTAGTTCTAAGTGTTGACCATTATCAAGAACTTTAAAAATTGCAATGCTATCATGCCCTCTATTAGATACATATAAGAATTGTTGATCATGAGATAAACGCACTGCTGCAAGTTTAGTATCTCCATCAAAGTTTTCAGGAATTGTTAAATGACGCTCGAGCTCTTCAAATTTACCGTCATTATATTCTGCAACACTCACAGTATTTGATAATTCGTGTACGACATAAGCAAATTTTCCATTATCATGAAATTCAATATGTCTTGTCCCATCACTATCTTTAAATAAAGATTCTTTATAAAATTCAAACCCGTTGTCATCAAATTTATAAGTAACGATACGATCAGCACCTAAATCTGTTACTGCAACGTACTTACCATCTGGAGTTTGATTAATATAATGTGCGTGTGGATGATCTTGTCTTTCATGTGTACCTGTTGGAAAATCATGTGCAAGTTCTTGAATTAGACGTATAATTTCACCTGTGTGCGTATTTAATTCATACATACGTATGATGCCAGCACCATATACCGCTTCAAATAAATATCGTTTATCTTCTGAAATCGATACATAACAACCTGTACCAGCTTTTGAAGACAAACATTTATTTAATAAATGCAATTCACCATTGTCATCAATTTTCAAACTTGCAACACCGCATTGTTCTCCTTCTTTGTTGATTCCATATAAAACTTCATTATTACGCACCAAATATGTAGACGCTTCTAATTCAAATCCTGTTTCTAATAAATCAATACGTGACTGATTTTCGTTTAATTCAAAACGATAAATCCCTTTACCATTCTTTTTAGTGTAAGAACCAATATATCCATTTGTCATTACTTTTACCCCTCCATGTTAGTCTTATTTTCATTTTATTAAATTTTAGCTAGAATTAACAATCATTTATCATTTCCTTAAAGCTAAAACTATTTAACTACTTTAAAAGAACTATTTGCTGTGATATGTCATTATTCGATTTTAATTAATCCCTCTTTTTTACTTACACGAGCATTAATTATTAACGCGTTTATGCTTCCACAAAATTTTTGTTGCAAAATAGAACACATGTTCGTATAATGTAATTATCAGATTGGGGTGAATTAAGGATGACAAGTTATGAAGAAGAAACTGATTATCGTAACGTTCCAAGAGAATTACTAGATAACAATATACCTATGGGAAGAGGCATGATTAAATGGGCTCCTTTTGCAACATTACCCGAACAATTCGAAACGATTCAACAATACATTATCGACCAAAACAAAATTACACGTCCTGTATTATCAGATGATCAATTGGCTGAGCTAAACATTCGGCTACACGAGGCGCTACAATATGCCCAACCTGTAGAAGTTAAATTTTATAATAATGGCTTTGTAGATTCAGTACGCTTAACCATTTATCGTATTGATGCTATTAATTATGAAATTGATGGTTATGTTTACAATCAGCAACAACGTCAAAAAATTTCTATCTTTGATATCTTAGATATTGTCTTGTTACCTTAATGCTTTGAACATAATTAAACAGATTGAGTATATGCATATAAGATGATTTTTAACATCATTTTTGGATGATAGGATGTTGCGCCACGATGATGTCTGAATTCATCGAATTCGCTATCAGGTATTGTTTCAACAATTTCATTAACATATCGTGAAATATCATTTTGAGGGATTCTAACAGAAGTTTCTATTGGTAGTGTAGTTGGGGCATGTTATAATTTTTATACATAAGGCACCTCGTTAATTTAGTTTAGTGGTATTTATTAAATTATAAGAAGGGACCCAACACAGAAAATTCATTTTATTGAATTTTACATTTATGTGCAAGTTGGGCAAAGTGTCTTATTTTTTAAAAGTATTTCAAAGTAAAATTACATGTTAATACGTAGTATTAATGGCGAGACTCCTGAGGGAGCAGTGCCAGTCGAAGACCAAGGCTGAGACGGCACCCTAGGAAAGCGAAGCCATTCAATACGAAGTATTGTATAAATAGAGAACAGCAGTAAGATATTTTCTAATTGAAAATTATCTTACTGCTGTTTTTTAGGGATTTATGTCCCAGCCTCTAAATGTTATTAGTTATTTTTACTTTCAATATCAGAAATAATTTCTTTAGTTTTTCTTTCAATATCTTCAAAATCTTTTTTAAAGATATAAGCAAATGCTACTACACCAACACCAGCAACTAATGTTGTAATAGCAACTAAGCTAAATACGAATTTAAACACACATTTAATAAAATTCCACATCTCAATTTCACCTCTGTTAAATTAAATACCTATCTACATTTCATTATACTATCATATATAGAATAATCATTAAATAAATACCCACTTTCACGAAATATATTCATCAAATTATATAGTGAGCAAGCTAATGATTATTTTCAAAAATGCCGAGGAACCTCTGTTTCAACGTGACATGACCTTATATGCTAATGTTAACAATGACTATTATCGTGAATGCTAACTTAAGATTGATATTTATGATAAGATGATTTTAAGTTTTTAACTCAATATCCCCACCATCTATAAAAATATGTTTTAACTGATTGATAAGTCTTATACACCGAGAAATCACCTCAAACAATTTTATATTTCATTTAGTAAAATATAACTTTATTTAACATGACATTCAATATACATACGATTACTATTTATTTACAATATATTACAACTAAAAAGAAAGGGGCCGATGATATGCAACAAGTGACATCAGATATCATGACTTTTAGAGGTTCACATTTCGAGTTAGGTGTTAAAACTGGTAAATGGCTTCAACAAACACCTCTTCTAAAAAATCGAGAAAAAGAATGGAAAAAACGTGTCCCACGTTTCGATATAGATGTAAATGAAACTTATCAAATATTCCAAACATACGCACCTCAAATATGGGAAGAATTAATGGGACTACAAAGTATACTCAAAATGCCAACACGCCAAATTATTTTAAACTTTGGACATTATCGTTTTACCGATTTAAAAGAAAGTGGTTGCACGGTCTTTCAAGGCAAAGACTTCATGGTTAGAAATTATGATTACCACCCTGCAACTTATGATGGTCGCTACTTACTTTATCAACCTACAGATAGCGGTTTAGCTCAAATTGGTCCTGTATCAAGGGTAACTGGAAGAATGGATGGTATGAATGAGTCAGGATTAACTATGGGCTATAACTTTATGCACCGGAAGAAACCAGCAAATGGTTTTGTATGTTATATGATTGGTCGTCTAATTCTTGAAAATTGCCGAAATGTAACAGAAGCAATCCAATTATTGAAAGAAATACCACACAGAAGCTCATTTAGCTACATACTGATGGACAAATCATTGAACCATGCAATTGTTGAAGTGACACCGAGATCAATAGATGTTCGTTATGATAATATATGTACAAATCATTTTGAAATATTAACACATGAAAATCGTAATTATACAAAAGAATCTAAAGAAAGACTGGCGCGTACCATTTCACAAACTAATGATAATTTAGATATGACTACAGCATTTAAGTTATTCAATAATCCTCAGTATGAAATTTACAGTAAACTATTCAAAAGCTGGTCTGGCACCATCCATACATCAATGTATCAACCTGAAACATTAACTGCATATTTTACATTGGGAGAAAATGCGCCACCAGAAATAATAGATTTCAAATCATGGTTAGATGGTCAAGACCTTAATATCACTCACTTTACTGGCAATATAGATACCGACTTAACTTTTGCCAACAAATAAATAACACCGATATTAGAGAAATTATGCTTCCTAATATCGGTGCTTACATCCTTTATTTATTCAACTTTGATATTACCATCAATCGTATAAAATTCTAAAACATTGTCGCTTTTCCCAACTTTACCATTAGTAAATGTTTTATTTTTAACTACGCTATCACCCGTTCCCGGATTTAGCTTTAGTATAGTGTCTTCAGGTTTACTATCATACTTAAAACGAATATCTCCTTGTTTAGTAGAAGCTTTTGCATCTACTTTTGATGGCATGTTTTTAAATTCAATGTCACCATGATCGTTTAAAAATATGGATTGTTTAATTTGACTCTTGTCGATTTGTAGCGTACCAATAACAACTTTAATATTGCTATTTTTAATGTTACTTTTACTAATATAAGTAGAACTATTATTTGTCTTTGAATCTAGTGCGTCAAGATTTGAGTTTTTAATAACTACTTCACCGTTAATGCTTTGAATACTTGTGTTCTCTAAATCAACATCACTGATTCTAACACTTCCTGCTCCAGATGATAGATTTAAACGTTTAATCATTTTATCAGGCATTTCAATCGTTAACGTTTTCTTATTCTCATGAAAAGGATTCATATCAATTGCATATCCTCTTGTCTTAGACCTTTTATCACTAATCTTCAACGTCTTATCTACTATATTAATTAATATATCATTGTCACCATCATATTTAACTCTAAATTGATTCCCCCGTTTTATACGAAGTTCTGTACTATCCAAATTTATAGATACATTGTCAAAAGCATCGTCTTTGAATGTTTTATCATATTGTTTAGTACCATATTTGTTTTTATCATAGCTGAACCAAATAATGGTTGCTGCTGTAAAAAAGACAACAAACACTAAAAGCCCAATAAAAAAGAATTTCTTCATTTTCTAACGCTTCCTTTGACAGTTTTAATATACCAAAGTAAATATTTTAAGATTAAACGATAAATGTATTCTAAAATCTTAAATATGACAATGATAAATACTAATCCTAATCCTGAATATGATATGGCAAAAAATACATTACTAATTGAGTCCACAATTCCTCTGGATATTGCTGATGCTAATAAAATAATTGGACAAAACAGCAGCAAAAGTGATATTAAAAATAATGCTAATACAAATAATCCAACTATAGATACTGGTATAAGGATGACAAAAATAGATAGAATGCCTAAACTTAATGAAGCAGCAACAGCTCTTGAAATATTTTCAAATGTTGGTTTAGATTCAGCATAATCAATAACACTTCTAGCTTTTGTTTCAGCTGCAACATCTTGTGGGTCTTTTAACTTCTTTAAAATTTCCCCTTCATCAACGCCATTAAGTTCTTGCTCATAAAAATAACGTTCATATTCATACATTTTTTGATCTCTTAAATGCCTAGGTAGCGCATCAAGTGCTGTTTCTAATTCATTTAAATAAGTAATCTTGTTCATATAGGTCACTCATCCCAATAAAATTATTCATTCGTTTTTTATAACTTTAAGACCTAAAGCTATTTACTAAAAAATTCAATACGTTTAATTTCTAAATCTTGATAAAGTAAGTTTAATTTTAAATGGTTATCTCTATCAATATACTTTACCGATGAGAAATCATTGCCAACTTTTGTTCTTTTATATCCGAATCCAAGATTTTCAATCGCGTTATTTATCGGCGAACCAATTCCCCCATCAAAATTAGTATGTATCTTTTCATCTCTTACTAATATTATCCCCTTAACGATGTTATCCTTTTCTCTCACTTTAACGGTAAGATCAGGGTGAGCTTTACTGTTATAAAATTTAAAACGATCAAACTTAATTTTTTTATTTACTTCATAGCCTTTTTTATCAAACTTCTCATTTAATTTAATATCGTTTATTTCAAGATTAGACAAATCCACAGTTTTCGTATGACGATATTGATATAAACCAATTAATACACCAAAAGAACAGATTAAAAATAATATAAACACAACCCAGCGATTTTGAATACGCACTGATGTCACCCTTTCTTTGTACTTATTTAAATATAGCATAAGGTGCTTCCCGTTTCATCCTTAACAAAAATTAACAAAGAATTTGCAATTAATTTATTTCATTACCTTTTATTACTATAAATTGGTATAATGTTGTAAATGCTAAAGGAGGTTTTTACAATGACAAATTTAGAAACTTATTTCAAAAATAGCCAACCCTTAAATGAATACATTGATGGAATGAAGACAAATCAAGATACCGTTCTCAGTATCTATCAATCATTTGAGTTACCAGAAGATGATTCACGCATCAAAAAAATAAAAGAGATGAATTATTCTAAAGTATTAGTAATTACTGAAGACTGGTGTGGAGATGCAATGATGAATCTCCCAATTCTAAAACACATCAGTGAAGCATTAAATTTAGAAGTACGCGTGTTCCATAGAGATGATGATACAAAACTGATCGATCAATATTTAACAAATGGTAAATCACGTGCAATTCCTATCTTCGTATTCTTGAATGATCAATTCGAACAAGAAACAGTTTGGGGACCAAGAGCAAATGAAGTCCAAAAATTTGTAACTGATGTTCGTGCTGATAAATTACCGAGCAAAGATCATCCAGACTATGCAGATTTAGAAAAAGAAACACACTTAGTTATATCAAACCGCTATAAAACTGACGCTTCATTTTGGAAAGCAGTTTATAATTCCATCCTAAATAAATTAGAAAATAAATAAATTTACAATAAGACAAACTTTGAGGTTGGGAAAATTTAAAATTCCCAACCTCAAAATTATTTTTATTAAATGTCTTTTTTAGCGACATATAAGATATTCAAAATGAAGAATATCACTATAGAACCTAATGAAATTACCCATTGCCAATTGCTAAAATCAAAGTTAGAGCTAATCATTTTATCAGTTAAGTAAGCAAAAGGGATATAATCAAAAGCATCTAAAACTTTTTCACCGTATCTTGGGATAAATGTAATAAAAGGTTTAATAAACGGTACAATGAGTACTAAAAATACACCTAATGAAAATATCATTGCTGTTTTTTGTGATGCAAGTGTGATTAAGAATAAAAACAAGCCAAAGAATAGTAAAAAGATTAGGAAGAACCATAAATTATCTACATATTTAGAAAACGCCAAATTTTTTCCATTACTAGATGCCTGCACAACAATCAAAATCACATAATGAATTAATGCAAATAATATTGAAATTAAAATAATTGAAATTGTTTTCGAAATAATGTATCCAACGCGTGTTTTAACTTTACTCATATATAGTTGAATTGTACCTTGTGAAAAATCACGCGTAATTGTCTTAACAACAAACATTAATCCAATTATTAACAATAACCATTTTGCTGCAGCAAATACAGATCCATAGACAATAATATGTTTCGGGTTATCCATCGAATTTGCCATAAGTATACTTTGAGTTGCAATCAAACTAGATACGACTAGTATCGCTAAATATGTTAAAGGACTTTTAAATATACTATAAAAATCATACTTAACTAAATTTAAAATTCTCATTATTTATCACCTCTTTGATTTATATTGAAGTACGTATCACGCAATGAACTTTTACGTGTTTCAATATATTTCGGATAAATATCTAATTCAGATAATGCTTTTAGTATAACTTGATAATTTTTTTGTGCATTGATCATTAAATGTCCGTCTGCTTTGTCGACATTTTGTAATTGGAAATGCTCTGCAAGATATTTTTCAGTTCTATCAAAGTCTTTATGATCAACAGTAACTATCGTTGTGTCAGATGCAACACCTTCCTCCATGTTTACATCTTGAACAAAATGTCCGTCTCTTAAAAATACAGCTCTATCACAAATTAATTCAATATCTTCTAACTTATGACTTGATATTAGAATTCTCATATCAAGTTCATTTACTAAAGACTTAATTGTAGTCAGCACATCAATTGAGCCATCTGGATCCATACCATTTGTAGGCTCATCCAAGATTAAAAATTTAGGTTTATTCATTAAAGATACTGCAATTGCTAACTTTTGCTTCATCCCCATTGAATATTTCTTAACTTTCTTTTTAATATAAGGTCTCATACCAAATGCATCTATAATTTTGTCTGTGTATGCTTTATCAAAACCCTTACCTAATACTTGTGCAAATAATTTCAAGTTATACAATCCTGATTTATTATCATATAATTTAGGATGCTCAATTAAAAAACCGATATTATCTGCATTATCAATATCTACTTTTCCATCAAATTTAATAATATTACCATTCATTACTTTCATAACGGTTGTTTTACCAACACCGTTTTTTCCTATTAATCCGACAATTCTACTATCGCCAAAGTCAAAATCAATATCATTTAAAACGACATTTGAGCCGTATTTTTTTGTAATATGTTCTAATTTCATCGACTGCCTCCTTTAAATTTTCTAGTATTTATTTTATTGAGCTGTTTAAAATAATTAACAATAAGTATAACAATGCTTATAATTAGAAAACCAATATTTAAAATATATGAATATAAATCTGGGAATGATGATTGACTTAGAACAAAATAATTCACCAATACTATTGCAATTGAAAATAAAAATGGAACTAAAATGATAATAGTAAACACGTATATACCATATGGCACTTTGACTCTACGCAATTCTGTAAATTGACTAAATGCAATTGGTATAGACAAGAAGTTAGATATGACAAATGCATATGCAGTTGAAAAATAGATTGAATTTGGTTCAATCACATCTGCTTCATAAGCATATAAACTAATAACAAGCGTTCCAATTAATGTTAAAACAATGCATGTAATATAGTTGGCATTAAGCAATTGTTTTTTTGACACTGGTAAACTCATATAAAAATAATATGAATCATTACCACCTAATCTACGATTGAGTCTAAATAAGTGACCAGCATCTAAAATCCAAATAATCAATATTGTTGGACTTATAAAAGATTGCAATAAGTAAAAGAACTTTGTTGAGTCAAGCATTATATAAAAAGGATATAAGGTTAATAATAGAACATAGATGATAAGTGTATATCGTCGTAATTTAAAATTCCTAATTAACAATGCCTTCATTTAAAAACCTTCTTCCATCAATTTGATGTTTTCATGATATTTAGGTTTTCTCTTTTCAAGATAAACCATTAAGTTCTCAATAGAAGGTGTAGTGATATTCACTTTATGACCTAAAATTTCTTTAAATACTTGCGCATGTTCTGTTAATCCTATAAATCCCGTACGCTTATGTTCTTCATAAATAAGTAGAGATGCTAATTCATCATCAAGGTCCTCAATAGCACCACTCACAACTTGATATCTTTGTAACAGTTGTTCTTTTGAACCATTTAAGATAACTTCACCGTCACTTAAGTGAATGATATAATCAGCTATTTTTTCTAAATCTGAGATAATGTGTGTCGACATGAATATTGTTTTATTTTCATCAATTAATTCTTGCTGAATTATCTCCAATAGCTCATTTCTAGCTAAGGGATCGAGACCTGAAGTAGGCTCATCAAAAATATACAATTCAGCATGATGTGAAAATGCAACTGCTAGTGATAATTTCATTTTCATCCCAGTCGAAAATGTTTTTATTGATTTATTGATTGGTAAATCGAACTTTTCAAGATAAAATTCAAATACTTGATGGTCCCATTTACGATAAAAAGGGGCAATCATTTTTTCAAGTTGCTTCGTAGTCCATCTCTCATTAAAATAATTTTCAGAGTAAACAAACCCAATTCTATTCTTTAACTCTATCGGATTGAGAGCCATATCCTCTTCTAATACTCTAATAACACCAGTTTGTGGTTGATACAAATCCATAATTAACCTTATTATTGTGGTTTTACCAGCGCCATTTCTACCAATAAAACCAGTGACGAATCCTTGAGGAACTTTGAAAGAGATATTCTTTAAATTAAACTGATCACTTGAATAATTAACATTACTTAATTCTATGGCATTCATGATGATTCCTCCTCATAAATGAACGTTAAAATATCCTGCAGTTCCTCAAGTGACATTTCGATGGCTTGCGCTTCATTAACCAATTCTTTAACCAAATTTTCAATGGTAAAAAATTGTTTCTCTTTTAAAATAGAACTATCTTGCTCCTTAACAAAGGTCCCTTTTCCTCTAATTGTTGTAACAAAACCGTCTTTCTCTAAATCTTCATAAGCACGTTTGGTAGTAATCAAACTTACTTGAAGATCTTTGGCAAGTTCTCTCATTGACGGCAAATGCTCTCCAGGAGCAACATGTCCCTTTAAAATATTTTGTTTTACTTGTTGCTTAATCTGTTCATAAATCGGAAAATCACTATTGTTTTTTAAAATTATTTTCATCAACGTCCCCCTATCAACTTCTGTATATATACAATATACACAATATACACAGTTTTGTAAATATGCATGTCTCATTATCAACCAGTCTTCAGAAATAACACTGAGTATTGTATTACTAGCAGTTGAATAAAATGAAATGACACTACCATTTAATCTTGCATTGTCTACTTCAATAAAAAAGACTGCTAAAACGAATGTCTTTAATCTCTACGTGACAACCGTAGCGTCAACATAAACAATCGTTTTAAACAGTCAATTCTATTTACTATTTTTACGTCGATCATTACTTCTACTTATAAAAGCACAAATCATAAACATAATCGCTGCTAATAATAATTTTATACCTTGGCTTTCATGATTAGTTGCTTGTAAATAATAACCAATAATAAATAAAATAATTGCAAGTACTACAAATATTTTTGTTAGATGTTTCAATTTATTTCACCTCAACATCGACATTATAACAAATATAAATTTTTTTAATAAGTTATTGAATTTCAAAAGTTCAAGGTACTAATCACTTTCAACTAAAATAGCGCAACAAAACCATTCAATCAAAATGATTATTGATTGCGATATATTGTGTTCAATGATATTATTTAAGTGTATCCACAGAATTATACTACACAACCCCAAGTCTGGTACCAGCAGACTTGGGGTTATTTATGTGTGTAGGATCATTTTTTATTTTTCCATTTCAGTTCTAACCAAAGTCGAAAAATAATTAGTAAGCCACCTGTAATAAGTGTCATCATCCCTTCTTGCCACCACATCATTACACTACACCTCCGTTCGACTAAAGTATCATACTGAAGGATGACCTACACCTATTCTAACATAAAAACAGAACATATGTTCGTATTTTGGCAGCAGATTTTACATATTATTCGTTAATTCACCAACAACACTTTATCTTTGGTATAATTGAAGATAATATATAGGCATACAATTTTTTTAAAGAGAGGTTAAGCAATAATGAATCCTTTAGCCCAAAGCTTAAATGAACAACTTCAACAGTCAAATGCAACTGCCTTTACAATGTTATCTGACTTAGGTCAAAATATGTTTTATCCAAAAGGCATTTTATCTCAATCTGCTGAAGCAAAGAGTACAACATATAATGCAACTATAGGTATGGCGACAAACAAAGACGGAAAAATGTTTGCATCATCTTTAGATGCAATGTTTAATGATTTAACTCCAGATGAAATATTCCCTTATGCGCCACCACAAGGCATCGAAGAATTACGTGATTTATGGCAACAAAAAATGTTGCGTGACAATCCAGAGCTATCAATCGACAACATGTCACTACCAATTGTTACGAATGCATTAACACATGGTTTATCTTTAGTTGGCGATTTATTTGTAAATCAAGGTGACACTATCTTGTTACCAGAGCATAATTGGGGTAATTACAAACTTGTTTTCAATACGAGAAATGGTGCAAACCTTCAAACATATCCTATCTTTGATAAAGACGGGCATTATACTACTGATTCACTTGTAGAAGCTTTACAATCATACAATAAAGATAAAGTCATTATGATTTTAAATTATCCTAATAATCCGACAGGTTACACACCTACGCATAAAGAAGTGACTACCATCGTCGATGCAATTAAAGCATTAGCTGATAAAGGTACAAAAGTTATAGCTGTTGTGGATGACGCATACTATGGTTTATTCTATGAAGATGTGTATACTCAATCATTATTTACTGCATTATCTAATTTAAATTCAAATGCAATATTACCTGTTCGTTTAGATGGTGCAACAAAAGAATTTTTCGCATGGGGATTCCGTGTTGGGTTTATGACATTTGGAACGTCTGATCAAACAACTAAAGAAGTATTAGAAGCCAAAGTAAAAGGTCTTATACGAAGTAACATTTCTAGTGGACCTCTTCCAACACAAAGCGCTGTTAAGCATGTATTAAAAAATAATAAACAATTCGATAAAGAAATCGAACAAAATATTCAAACATTAAAAGAACGCTATGAAGTCACTAAGGAAGTTGTCTATGCTGATCAATATCATTCACATTGGCAAGCCTATGACTTTAACTCTGGATACTTTATGGCAATAAAAGTTCATGATGTTGACCCTGAAGAACTTCGTAAACATTTAATTGAAAAATATTCAATTGGTGTTATTGCACTTAATGCAACAGATATTCGTATTGCGTTTAGCTGTGTAGAAAAAGAAGATATCCCACATGTATTTGATTCAATTGCTAAAGCGATTGATGACTTAAGATAATTAATTTCAACCAATAATCTGATGAGTATGACTCGGATTATTGGTTTTTTATTTTTAAAATTATTCCTTCTTTCAAAGTATCATAAGATATATTTTATTCAGCAACTTGTCAAACACTATACCTAATTAGTTTTATACATCTCTCCTAACAAAATCAAAAAATCGGACAGATGAAAAGTAAAAAACTTTTTCTATCAGTCCGATTTATTATAGAACCAATTTATATAACTTTTGGCAAATCACTTCAAACATTCAAGCATCACATCTCTACAAATGTAAAAGGCACCCCACGATTGTGAGATGCCTTATTATAAAATTAAAGATTAGAATTTAAGTTCAATATCTACCTTTTTAATGTCAGTTGCTTTAAATACTCTTTCATCTTTATACTCAGTTTTTAAGTCTACATATTTTGACGAACCATTTTTAAAATACACTTTATACACTGCGCGTTCAGCAAGTCCTATGTCATGTTTAGTTATCCCTTGATCATTTGCCATTGCTGATTTAAGTTTTATACTTAAATCATTAATTGTAATTTTGCTTGCATTATAGAACACAAATTCATTTGAAACTATGTTTTCAAATTTATTTATTGTTACTGGGAATTTCACATTATTAGATTTATTTATTTTTTTTTGATTTAGTGTATTGTTTTACATCAATATCAATCTTTTTAATATCTTTGGCACTAAATAAATTAGGTGTAAAGATGTCTGATTTTAAATTCACTACTTGTTTCTTTCCATTTTTGAAATATACTGTATATTTTGCTTGTTTCGCAAATTTTAAGTCAAGATCACTGATGCCTCTTTCACTTTTTAATACAGATTTCACTTTGTCATTTAAATATTTGTAACTAATTAATTGTTTATTCGAAATTTTAAGTTTTGATAAAATTGGTGTTGATGTGCCATTTACTGCAATTGTATATGGTACATAGCTATCCGCTTTCGCTTTAGTTCCTGTTTTAACATCAATATCTATCTTTTTAATATCTTGAACATAAAGCAGATTCAGTTGGCTAATATTTGAATTTATGTTAATCACTTTTTTCGTTCCATTTTTAAAATGTACTGTGTAAGTTGCTTTTTTTGCATATTTTAATTCACGTTCCCCGATACCTCTATCATGCTTCAATACTGATTTAACTTTTTTAGAGATATCTTTGTAGCCTACACGTGGGTCACCTGTAAATTTTAAATCTGATAAAATTGGTGTTGATGTGCCATTTACTGCAATTGTGTATGGTACATATCTGTCTGCTTTCGCTTTAGTTCCTGTTTTAACAGTAATTTCAATTCTCTTAACATCTTTCGCATGAACTAAGTTTGCTGTGTAATTTTTTGAATTCAACTGTAAGATTCTTTTACCACCATTTTTAAAATAAACAGTATAATAAGCTTTCTTAGCATATTTTAAATCTTGTTCACTAATACCTCTATCATGCTTCAGTACTGATTTTATTTGACTAGTTAAATTTTTGTAATTTGTCCAAGGTTTATTTGAAAATGAAAGATTCGATAAAATGTTTGTAGATGTACCATTTAAATTAATTGAATATGGAACTTGATAGTTTCTTTTAGCTTTATTTTCGATATGTTTTTTTGTATCTACGTTAATATTGATACTTTTAATATCACTTGAATTTATTAAATTCGCTGTGTAAATACCTGATTTCAAATCGATAACTTTCTTCGTTCCATTTTTAAAATTAACTGTATATTTCGCTTGCTTCGATAATCTTAAATCAACATCGGTAATACCTCTATTTGATTCTAAAACTGATTTAACTTTATCCTCTAAATCTTTGTAACTAATATTTTGATTCTTATTAAATGTTAAGTTTGATAAAATATTTTGGCTTGTACCGTTCACAGTGATTGTGTATGGAACTTGGTAATTTGCTTTATCTTTCTTTTTATCTTCAACTTGCTTTTTAGTATCTACGTTAATATTAATAGCTTTAATTTCACTTGTATTAATTAAATCAGCTGTGTAAATACCTGCTTTCAAATCGATAACTTTCTTTGTTCCATTTTTAAAGTAAACAGTATATTTCGCTTGCTTCGATAGTCTTAAATCTATATCACTAATACCTCTGTCTGATTTTAAAACTGATTTAACTCTATCCTCTAAATCTTTATAACTAATATTTTGATTCTTATTAAATGTTAAGCTTGATAAAATATTTTGGCTTGTACCGTTCACAGTGATTGCATATGGAACATGGACTTTAGAATATCCATGGTGTAACGAACTTGATGATTTATCTAATGGCTTAGCTGCGGCAGACGCTTCATTATTATTAAAGTTTGCACCTGTTGATGCTAAAACACCTAATGCTAAAGTTGTTGTAATCAATGACTTAAATTTCATAAATTATCTCTCCTTTTTTGTGTAATTCGTATTTGCAACTTAATTATAGCCAGACTTTCTCTATTTTTTGAATTAACTGAATATTAATAATAAATTATCTTTAACAATAATTTTTTAACACTGTTAAAAGTTCTTTTAATTTTGATTAACTAATTAATTTACAATACCTAAAATGTTGTTTGGTTTTGTTTATACCAAGCTTCAAACTTAAATGTCATAACAACATTCATTTCTTAATTCCTATTAGATTTGTCGATTATATTTACAGCATCTTTATACTCAAAAAACATTTACTTAAAAATATAAATTCGATTTAATAATTAATTTAAATTTAGTTAATCAATTTTGCATCTATTTTGTTGTAAGCTATATAAAAGGAGTGATAATGATGGTGAAAAAAACAAAATCCAATTCACTAAAAAAAGTTGCAACACTTGCATTAGCAAATTTATTATTAGTTGGTGCACTTACTGACAATAGTGCCAAAGCCGAATCTAAGAAAGATGATACTGATTTGAAGTTAGTTAGTCATAACGTTTATATGTTATCGACCGTTTTGTATCCAAACTGGGGGCAATATAAACGCGCTGATTTAATCGGACAATCTTCTTATATTAAAAATAATGATGTCGTAATATTCAATGAAGCATTTGATAATGGTGCATCAGACAAATTATTAAGTAATGTGAAAAAAGAATATCCTTATCAAACACCTGTACTCGGCCGTTCTCAATCAGGGTGGGACAAAACTGAAGGTAGCTACTCATCAACTGTTGCAGAAGATGGTGGCGTAGCGATTGTAAGTAAATATCCTATTAAAGAAAAAATCCAGCATGTTTTCAAAAGCGGTTGTGGATTCGATAATGATAGCAACAAAGGCTTTGTTTATACAAAAATAGAGAAAAATGGTAAGAACGTTCACGTTATCGGTACACATACACAATCTGAAGATTCACGTTGTGGTGCTGGACATGATCGAAAAATTAGAGCTGAACAAATGAAAGAAATCAGTGATTTTGTTAAAAAGAAAAATATCCCTAAAGATGAAACGGTATATATAGGTGGCGACCTTAATGTCAATAAAGGCACTCCAGAGTTCAAAGATATGCTTAAAAACTTGAATGTAAATGATGTTCTATATGCAGGTCATAATAGCACATGGGACCCTCAATCAAATTCAATTGCGAAATATAATTACCCTAATGGTAAACCAGAACATTTAGACTATATATTTACAGATAAAGATCATAAACAACCAAAACAATTAGTCAATGAAGTTGTGACTGAAAAACCTAAGCCATGGGATGTATATGCGTTCCCATATTACTACGTTTACAATGATTTTTCAGATCATTACCCAATCAAAGCCTATAGTAAATAGTGCTCAACTAACTAATAACTTGCTTCGTTCTAAAAGGACGAAGCGAGTTATATTGTTAAAATTTGAATTGACTTACATTTTAATAAAATCATCTTAACAACTTTAATTTTTCATTAATACAAGTCTTTACTCTACACTCAAACAAGATTCATACACTGCACGTCATAATAAATCTATCTATTCAAATATAAATAAAAGTTACCTACTACATTCTATGTAGCAGGCAACTTTTATTACTTATTTCTTTTCATTATCATTAAGTACTTTTACAAACTTCACATTATGTGTCTTCCAATCAACTTCATATAATGCTGATAATTTTTCTTCTTTTTTATCTACATGGTTTTCACCAGACCAATAGCCCCAGAAACCATGGCGATTCCAATCTATTTTAAACTCATCCATTGATCTTTTATAATGAACAACAAATTGTGATTTACCTTTGTCTTTTTTATCATGTGACATAACAGCTAAAAATTCTGGATTAAACCCTTCAGACACAGTTACAGGCATTTTGTCTTTAGGTGTGAAATTATCTTTCGCCCATAAATTTCCATTTCGTGTTAAAGAAAAAATTTCACTTTTAGTTCTATTATCACTATCATTAGTTAATTGTCTCGTATGGTCATGTCCCATATTATTTATCAAATGTGCTTCTACTTTCCAACCTACACCTTTATGTGACGTAGATTGATCAAGTAATGTACGATATGATGGTTGTTGATAACTAATCGTCTCTGAATAATTACTCTCTTTTGTAATATTTCCAGTTAAGCCTCCACGATTAATCGAAAAATCTCCACCTGTTTTATAACCATACGTATATTTAACTTCTCTTGATTCATCCTGATTTTTTGGTGCAAAGTCAGTCACATTTGTATTGTTGTTGTCATCAACATTTTGAATTGAAACTGAATAAGATCCAGGCCATCTTAATGTACTATTCCAATAACCATTTGGGTCTAAAATTCTCAAACCACTACCAATTGTACCTTTTGCTTTAATAAATACTGTTTCTTTATCATAATTAGGTTCAGTTAAGAAATTAAATTGTAAGCTTTGAGTAATATTTTTTTGACTATCACTTGTTGTAGCTGTACGTGTATACATTTTAGTATCACCATCAAGATTCTTCTCAGAAACTTGTTTGATTTCAGAATTAATCTTTGCAAATGAAGTAGCTGGTAATACAGTGAAAGTAGTCGATAGTGCTAACGTACAAATTGTGATATTTTTACATAGTTGTTTAATCATTAGTAATCCGCCCTTTCAATATTATCCTTCTTTATAAGGTTTATTGTCATCAGAATATTTATCAACGACTTTAACTGTTTTATTTTTCCAATCAACTTCATAAGTGACAATTAATCTTTGACCATCTTTATTTTTTTCTAAAATTGGAGGTGCATAATGTATTCCAGGTCTGTTTTTCAAAATATCTTGATTTCGTGTGTATGTTACTTCAAATTGCGTTTTCTCATTTGACTTTTCATTAGATAAATAAGTTAAAAATTCTGGATTAAAGCCACTTCTTACTAATGCTGGGTATCTATATTTTGAAGCAAAGCTTAGTTCAGGGTTTTCTACAGTAGCAATTCTCGTATTTCTATAGAATAATAATTCATCATTTCTATTTTTCACTTCTCCACCATACTTCAAGTCATTCGCAATAACTGACCAGTGTACATGCCAGTTATTATTTTTACCGCTGGCAATTGTGTCATAATTTTGCTGATTATAACTAATCGTTTTGGAGTAGCTATTTGATGAAGTTCGTCCAATACCTTTTGTTGAATCGAATTTACCACCTGAGCTATATGAAAATGTACTGTCTACTTTTGCAGTTGAAATTTTATTTTTCGGCAATTGGTCTAATATTTCAGTTTTACGATTTCTTTTTACTTGAAAATCTACATGGTACTCACTTGGATACTTTAACCAATTTGAATTTTTTTCTTCTTTATGAGATTCAAACTTTAAATTTGAATGAATTGAGCCTTGTTTTTTAACAAGTAATACATTCTTGTCATAAGTTGGATCATCGATAAAGTCGAATTGTAAATTTTGGAGTATATTTGTTTTCTCATCATATACTGTTTCAGTTCGTTTTGTGATTTTACCGTTTTTCCCAATATCATCCGGTGCTGTTGAATTTTTATCTTTATTAGTAACATTACGTTTGTCTTTTTGTTGAGACTTATCAACATGTTCTTTCTTATTTTGGTCTTGAGAGTCTTTATGAGCTGAATTTGCTTGAGTCGTTGCTGCTGATAACAATAAAATTGCACATGATAATGATGACGCTATTAAAACACGTTTTTTATTTTTCATTGTTATAACCTTCTTTCGTATGATTGATATTTGTTGATATGTATCGACATGTGAATAATATCACAAAAACAGAGAATATATATTTAACTATTTATTAAATGATTTTGTTAATATTATTAAATACTTTATCCTCTTTAAAAATAATGTGTGTACAAAGTCATTAATTTAGCAAATATTTTTATTTAGTAGTTAATAACCATCGATTTGAAATTTATATATAATTATTAGCTAAATAATATCCTGCATCTTTCTCATACAATTTACTATAAAATTAAGCATATCCGATATCAGCGTTAATAAGATCGTTGATACTAGACAGTTAATTTCATAGAACGAAATCAAATAACACACTACTTTCTGCATTTTAAATTATGTTTAAGAATAAAAATTATGTTTATATAAATATATATACTACTTTGAAAGGTGTGAGCTTAATGACAACTTTTAGTGAAAAAGAAAAAATTCAATTACTAGCAGATATTGTTGAACTACAAACTGAAAATAATAATGAAATAGACGTTTGTAATTATTTAACAGATTTATTCGACAAGTACGATATTAAATCTGAAATTTTGAAAGTTAATGAACACCGCGCCAATATCGTTGCAGAAATCGGTAACGGCTCACCTATACTCGCATTGAGTGGTCATATGGATGTTGTTGATGCAGGAAATCAAGATAATTGGTCATATCCCCCTTTTCAACTGACAGAAAAAGATGGCAAATTATATGGCCGAGGCACTACAGATATGAAAGGCGGTTTAATGGCTTTGGTCGTATCTCTAATCGAATTAAAAGAACAAAATGAATTGCCTCATGGAACGATTAGATTACTGGCTACTGCTGGCGAAGAGAAAGAACAAGAAGGTGCCAAATTATTAGCTGATAAAGGCTATTTAGACGATGTCGATGGCTTAATTATTGCTGAACCAACTGGATCTGGAATTTATTATGCACATAAGGGGTCTATGTCATGTAAAGTAACTGCAACTGGTAAAGCTGTCCATAGCTCAGTTCCATTTATTGGTGACAATGCAATTGATACACTGCTTGAATTTTATAATCTATTTAAAGAAAAATATTCAGAGCTTAAACAACAAGATACTAAACATGAATTAGATGTTGCGCCTATGTTCAAATCATTGATTGGAAAAGAAATTTCTGAAGAGGATGCAAATTATGCATCTGGTCTTACAGCTGTATGTTCGATTATAAATGGCGGCAAACAATTTAACTCTGTACCAGATGAAGCTTCACTTGAATTTAACGTAAGACCAGTTCCTGAGTATGATAACGACTTTATAGAATCGTTTTTCCAAAATATCATTAATGATGTGGATAGCAATAAGCTTTCACTCGATATTCCAAGCAATCACCGACCTGTAACAAGCGATAAAAATAGCAAATTAATTACTACGATTAAAGATGTAGCTTCTAGTTATGTAGAACAAGACGAAATATTTGTTTCAGCGCTTGTAGGCGCAACAGATGCCTCTAGTTTCTTAGGAGATAATAAGGACAATGTTGATTTAGCCATTTTTGGACCAGGTAATCCATTAATGGCACATCAAATCGATGAATATATTGAAAAAGATATGTATCTGAAATATATTGATATTTTTAAAGAGGCTTCCATTCAATATTTAAAAGAAAAATAAGAACGATGCTGTCAGCTGCCCTATTCGCGTGCTGGCAGTTTTTTATTGCGAATTTTAAGTTGATAGAAATAGCGATGAATATTGTTTGAATGTAAATATTCAAATATCAACAAGCACATTTTCATTGATTAAGTGATGTAAAACTGAAATTATTGTGCTGATTTGTCATACATATATTGACTAATGGTCATATAAAAAGATAGCTTCTAATAGTTACATAAAACTCGTAAAAACCTTCTCGTAAAAGGAATGGGACATAAATCCCTAGAAAACAGCAGCTCAACGAGCTGTAAATTATCAAATACATTTGAAAAAAGCTGATTTCTATCAAATAATTTATAGAAATCAGCTTTTTTACATTGTCTAAGAACTTAATGTCTCTGTCTCTTTGGAACTTTATATTTCATAAGTACTATTTTATTGTTTAACCTTTTTTTTAAATAAGGTATAAATCTACAATATCCAAATAAGCCCCATCGATTCTTATAATAGTCAAAATAATTATATTCATGTATTACTCTTATTGTATTTGGTAAAATTTCATTCAATTTTTTTAAATCATTGTAACCATATTTAAAAACAGGTTGTGAGGATAACTTTGATACCGATTGATGTCTCTTTGTATTATTCGCAATTGTTTTTGAGCAAAATTCAATCGCAAATGTCAAATTATGATCTCCCATCTTTTTGATAATAGTGTCCAATAATTGAGTCATTACACTCTCATCAAAATACATCAATACACCTTCAATAATAAACAATATATCTGACTTACTATTAAAAAATTTATAATTTTTGACATCATCAATCCAACTGTAATCTAGCATAGATTTAGATATCATCTTATAACTATTACTTTCTTTAAAAAATGTTTTTCGTATTTCTATTGATTCTGGTACATCTAAATCTATCCATGATATTTTTTCTTTATTAAATCTTTGAAACCTTGTATCTAAGCCACAACCTATATTGACCACGATTAAATCTTTATTATCCTTGATAAGCCTCTTAGTAACACAATCTATTATCACAGTACGTATACTAATTCCAATTTGAGACATGTCATCACATGTAACATTTTTGTACATATCATCTAAACCATCAAATATTTTTTTTGATAGTGCGTCTTTTATTATTGGTTTTTCGTTTTCGTACTCTTTTGCTCGAGCTATCAAAGGAATTAACATTGATTCGGGAATTCCAACCAGTTGCTTCATTTAATCACTCCTTAAAAACATTAGTACCAATGCATAAGAAAATTTTTACAACTTATTTCTATTATTTTTTATTTAAAATTTCTTTTTTTAATTTACTTCTCAAATGTTCTAATGTAATAGGATCTGTGAACCAATAATCTTCTGCTTTATATGAAATTACATGTCCTTTTTTTACAGCTTCAATATTCTGCCATGTATGTGTTTTTTCAAAATCAAATTTTCCGTACGAAGGTTTACTTAAAAATATATAATCACCAGCATATTTACTAATATTTTCTTTTGAAATGGAAGCATAGCCTTTTTTATCTTCTTGTAATTTATCTTTATATTGCTTTGTCATTGGCATACCGAATGCATCATGAACAATATCCAAACCACGACCCCATGTAGAGTTATATATGTATATTTGCTTTTCATCTGGTTCAAACACAGATGCTGTTGCTTGACCAATTTTACTTTGAATTTCTTTTTTATCTTTTCTAGTTTTATCGTCCCACTCTTCAATCCATTTTTTAGCTTTATCTTCATTATTAGTCAACTTGCCTATTTCTTTTAATATTTCTTTATGATTGTATTTATTGTATGTATATGGGATTGTTGGCGCTATTTTTTGGTATTTTTTTATATTTTTATCCATAGCATCTACAACAATTAAATCTGGTTTTGCTTTAGCAACTCTTTCAACATCATTTTCTCCAATATAATCAACCCCTTTTAAATAAGGTTTTAAAATTGAAGAATCTTTAGTTATATCTGAAACAGCAATTGGTTTGATTCCTAACTTTATAAAATCACCAACATAAAATCCAGTTAATACAGCAACTCTTTTAGGTTTCTCTGGTACTTTCAGTGTTTCACCATTTTCAATTTTATAGTCTGTAGTCTTTGTCGAGTTACTTGTTTTATCGACAGATGCTGAACACGCAGTCAAAATAAATAAATTACATAATAAAATTCCAATTAATCTTTTCATAATATCATCCTTTTGTTTTTCAATTGATATTCATTTTCAATTATAAAATATTAAAAGAATTAGTCAACGCCTGTTAGTAATACACATCA
Organism: Staphylococcus sp. T93; assembly: GCF_016743875.1. Taxonomy (NCBI): domain Bacteria; kingdom Bacillati; phylum Bacillota; class Bacilli; order Caryophanales; family Staphylococcaceae; genus Staphylococcus; species Staphylococcus sp. T93. Next base: position 1,460,427 of record NZ_CP068247.1, read on the forward strand.
GTAACATTTCTATTTTCATTTATGATATTATCTAATTATTAATTTATAATATAAAGGAGTATGAAATTAAAATGAACAAAGTCCACAAACCTTTATATTTTTATTTAATGCTTTTCTTCTCTACAACTATCATAGGTGCACTTTTATTGTATTTACCTTTTACTGGTAAAAAGCCAATATCTTTTTTAGATGCCCTATTTATAGCTTCAAGTGCATTTACAGTTACTGGCTTGTCCCCAGTTGATATAGGATCACAGTTTAATATACTTGGTGAGATAGTAATACTATTATTAATTCAAATAGGTGGTCTGGGTATCGTGACCGTAACCCTATTGACACTAGTATTTTTAAATAGAAAGATATCAATGAAAAATAGATTCTTGATTATGGTTACATGGAATATTGACGAACCTGGTGGTGTTATTAAGCTAATTAAACACTTGGCTATTTATAGTTTAGTCACTGAATTAATTGGTATGATTTGTTTGTGTTTATCTTTTATACCAAAATTTGGTATAGGCAAAGGTTTATTTTTAAGCTTATTCACATCAGTATCAGCTTTTAATAATGCTGGATTTGCCCTTTTTAAGAATAACTTAATAGATTATTCTAGTGATCCAATTGTCATTATTACAATCTCAATACTCATAATATTTGGAGGTATTGGACATTTTGTCGTGATAGACTTTATTAATTGTAAAAAATTGAGTAAATTATCTTTACATTCTAAATTAGTCTTAACTACAACTAGTATCCTAATAATTATAGGAGCTATTACATTCTTTTTATTAGAACAGTTTAATACTATGCAACATATGGGACTAGTTGAAAAAATCGGAAATTCTTTTTTCCAATCAGTAACAACACGAACAGCGGGTTTTAACAGTATAGATATAGCAAGCATTAACAAATCTACCGCATTAATGTTAATGCTACTTATGTTTATTGGTGGTGCCCCTCTCAGTGCAGCTGGAGGAATTAAAATAACTACTTTTGCAGTTGCGTTTATTTTTGTACTAAATTATATACGTAAAGAAAATAATGTTTCAGTATTCAATAAAGAAATATCTGACAAACATATAAAACTATCTATTGTTACCATTAATATCTCATTTCTATTTATCAGCATCATTACTTTTATATTATCGATAATTAATCCGAACATATCATTAATCAAGTTATTATTCGAAGTGGTTTCTGCATTCGGAACAGTAGGGTTAAGTATGAACCTTACCACAGAATATCATGGTATTACTAAAATAATTATTATATTCGTTATGCTTTGCGGTAAAGTAGGACTATTAACTTTATTAAGAACATTTATACCACCAAAAAGTCCTAAAAATTACCGCTACACTAAAGGACAAATTTATCTATAAAATAACTATCCATCTTTAATAAGAAATGAACTAGTGTTTTAATCTATTACATTAAAAAAACTACCTAAACAGGTAGTTTTTTATTTATTTTAGGCCGATTAAATGTCTTATGTCTTTAATTAAGTAAAATGCACAAGTACACCTTTAAAAAGATTTACTCAAAACTAAACTATACCTAGTTAACCGCTTGTGATTAAGAAATTTTAAATGTGGTTTCTTTTAATTATGTCAACCACCCATAAGGATTTTAATCAAGCACTCATTCATTCCTGCACTCGCAATATGCATTACTTATAGAAGTGGATGCACTCTCATATTATGGCAATACCATAACTCCCGCACCATAATGATTTAAATACCATTATGAATCTCAATTACAAATTAGCACATAAAAAAGACGCCTCCCATAAGTCTAGTCACCAAATGGAAAACGTCTCGTAATTAAAATATATTTGCGTGCATTCTAATTTGTACTTAGAATACATCATACTCGTTCATAATGTAATTTTCTAATTAGTCAAAACTATATACAGTTTTACATCATTCCCGGCATTATGCACTAATAAAAACTTACTTTAATACACGCTTTAAAGATTATTAAATCAGCGTTTTAATTTTTAGACAACGCTATTATTTTTAGTTTTTCAATTCTATTATGTCATAATTATGTCACTCAAAAACTGTTTTCCAACATTGATTTATTGTTGGAAAATCTCGAAAATCTAGTCTATTTCTCCAACAATCGAAGAATTATGCCCTTTTTTCTCCCTTTAAATAAGTCATAATACGAGGCATACATGCAACATTTACAATAAAATATGTTCCTACATCGTATTATACGAATGCTCACACTTATAGTTGTTTAGTAAACCCAGATGTATTGCTAACATACCCATTATCACTATATAGTTTATGTGCAGATAGTCTTTCATTTCTATTACCACTATTTAGTGTTATTGCTTTACAATTCAACCGTTTAGAAAATTCTTCAGAATCAGCTAATAATCTCTTTCCATAACCTTTTTTCCTAAATTCAGAATGTATAACAAACGCAAGGATTCTCATATACTCTGCATTTTTTTCGTAAAACATCATTTTACACATACCACTTAAACCAATTATTTTATTTTCTTTTATCAAAAGCAGTAGGAAGTAATCATCATGATTCGTTATTTTCTTTAGTCTCTTTTTTAAATCATTCTCATTTGTTGGATAACCTAGATCATCATATAATTTACATAGTTGATTTAATTTTTCAAAATCACTGTTATTAAACAATCTTGTAATTATGCTCATATAACCCACCCTAAAAATATTATGTACCTATTGTTACATACAATAGATACGCAAAATCATTTCTCACTGCAAATCAGGACGTTTCTCAGCGTAAACAAATCATTTCTATTCTTTTGAAAAATATCTGCATATCTTCACAGTAATTTTATAACAGATTAATAAAATTAAAAAAAACATAACAACAAGTATTATAATAAATATTATAATAGCTATCGTATTAAATAGTTTAGAATATGCAAACTGAAAAATAAAAATCACAATTAAAATACTAAGTAATGTAAATGGTAATAGCATCATCAGATCTTTAACATTATTTCTTTGTTCTTGCTCCCAATCGCTAATAGCCCTAAAACTACTTTTTTTATCTATAGGCGATGTAAAAATACCATATATTGAAGGTGCTATACCTCCTAAAATAGCAGTTCCCAAAGTTGTCATTACTGAAATTACTGCGAAAGTATCATCCGAAAGCAATAAATTCAAACTAATGCATTGTTTATTACCCATCGAATTTATTGACCAAATAGCTAGAGAAATAAACAACCCAAAATTTAAAATAAATGATATAGTAATAGCAATTGTTTACAAAACACGAAATTTTTCATTTTTATTTATATTATCCATTTTTCTCCCTTTTTCTTAAATCATTTTATTATATATTACAATAATCAATCTGAAATGTTGATGTAATTTGAAAAAAATATCATACTTTTACTCCTGAAAACCTCCCTAAATCATCAATATGAAAATCAGTATTAGGATATTGCGTTTACAACTCTTTTAAATCTCACTCATTCTTCTCATCGTCTTAACCGATACTATCAATAAATACTGGCAACACCATAAAATATATACCCAATTTATAAAAACCTAATTGACTCATAATCTTCTAACGGTATATCATCCACAATCACAGTATGATTAGGATTATCGTTAGATACATCTTTCACTGCCTTATCTAACCCCTCATCACCTCCGTCCCATTCACCAATATTAATGAATATAGGTACATTACCGTTTATATCATGCTTATCTGTAAATAATTTATGATATTTACCCAACATATCACGAGCTTTTAAACGATCACTAGGTTTTATTGGTACCTCTATCAGTTCAACATGTTCATTATAGACTAATTGTACTTTGCCACTTTGTGGATTTTCTTTATATTCTCCACGCTTGACTACAACTTCTTTCGTTTCTGTTTCATCACCGACTGCCGCATTCGTTAGCACATGTAATAACTCTTTTGCGGTTAATACATTCTCATCTATAATCTTATCTTTTTGTTCTTGTATATATTGCTTGATGTGCGGCTTTTTCAATAACCTACACGCTGTCACATGTGCGCTATTTGCGTTATATCCTGCTTTTATGGCACTTTGTGTTACATTCAGTGTTCTAATATACTCATTCACAAAACGTGCTTGCTTTGCAGTTAACTCACTCATTTTATCACCCCCACAATTTTATCTAATATGGTTTCATACCATAATATTACAGATTGTTCTGAACAATCTAAGGCACTACTAATATCTTGATAACTAAGTCCTTGTATAAGGGAGTCAAAAATATAAAACTCTTTATCGGTCGCTAATCTGTCAACAATCATTTCTATGTGATTCTTTATAATATGATCATTGACATTATCGTCTGTCATCAATTCGTCAGAATCTTCATCACCTATTAAAAAGAAATCATCAGTATTTATTTCATCATCGCCCCGTTAACTAGCTTTGAAGTCTTTAGCACACTTGCATATACCGGCTGTCGTGCTGGCGAGATACTAGCATTGAAGTGGTCTGATATTGATTTTGAAAACAACACGATTAGTATTACTAAAACATATTACAATCCAAATAATAACAAGAAGAAATATCAGATACTTCCCCCTAAAACTGAAAGTTCTATCGGTAAGATTTCCGTTGACCCAAATGTAATAAAGGTGTTGCGTGATTATAAGATAAACGTTCAAAATAATTGGAAAAACGAATTATATAATGATAACCATTGTAATGAAAAAACTATCAATGTGGATACAAACCATTATGTCACGTACCAGCATACTCAAAAATATCTCTACGCACTCATTCAGATACACACATTGCGCATTGCTCATAGAATCAGGTGTACACATTAAAGAAATACAAGAACGATTACGGCATAAAGATATCAATACCACTATGAATATCTATGCTAAAATCACAAATTCATACAAAAAAGACGCCTCCCATAAGTTTAGTCACCAAATGGAAGACGTCTCGTAATTAAAATATATTTGCGTGCATTCTAATTTATACTTAGAATGAATCATACTCGTGCATAATGTAATTTTCTAGTTAGTCAAAACTATAAACAGTTTTACATCATTCCTGGCATGCCACCCATGTTAGGTTGGTCATTATTTTTTTCTGGAATTGATGCTACAACCGCTTCAGTCGTTAAGAACATTGCTGCAACACTTGCAGCATGTTGTAATGCTGAGCGTGTTACTTTAGTTGGATCAACGATACCTTCTTCTAACATATTAACCCACTCGTTTGTAGCAGCGTTAAAACCAACACCCGGCTCTGCGTTTTTCAAACGTTCTACAATAACAGAACCTTCTAATCCTGCATTTTCAGCAATTTGACGAACTGGTGCAGTTAATGCTTTAAGTACAATATTTACACCTGTTTCAATGTCACCTTCAGCTTCAATTTCACTTACTTTTTGGTAAACATTTACTAATGCAGTACCACCACCTGCAACAATACCTTCTTCAACTGCTGCACGTGTAGAATTTAATGCATCTTCAATACGTAATTTACGTTCTTTAAGCTCTGTTTCACTTGCTGCACCTACTTTGATAACTGCAACACCACCTGCTAATTTAGCTAAGCGCTCTTGTAATTTTTCACGATCAAAGTCAGATTCAGTTTCTTCAATTTGAGATTTCAATTGGCTAACACGTGCATCAATGCTGTTTTCGTCACCGTCACCATCAACAACAGTGGTATTATCTTTAGTTACTTCTACTTTACTTGCAGTACCTAACATATCAATTGATGCATCTTTTAAATCTAAGCCTAAATCATCAGTAATCACTTGCGCACCAGTTAAAATAGCTAAATCTTCAAGCATCGCTTTTCTACGATCACCAAAACCAGGTGCTTTTACTGCAACAGCTGTAAATGTGCCACGCATACGGTTTAGCACGATATTTGTTAATGCATCGCCTTCAACTTCATCAGCTACAATTAAGATTGGACGATTAGATTGAACCACTTGTTCTAATAAAGGTAAGATATCTTGGAAAGACGAGATTTTCTTATCTGTTACTAAAATGTATGGGCGTTCTAATTCAGCAACCATTTTATCTGAATCAGTAACCATATACGGTGATTGATAACCACGATCAAATTGCATACCTTCAACCACTTCTAGTTCAGTGTTTAGTCCATTTGATTCTTCAATTGTAATGACACCATCGTTACCTACTTTTTCCATAGCTTCAGAAATATAACGTCCAATTTCTTCATCTGCTGCTGAAATCGCACCTACTTGCGCAATTTCATTTTTATTTTCAACTTTTTGAGAATTTTCATGTAACGCTTCAACAGCAACTTTAACTGCTTTGTCGATACCTTGTCGTAAACCAACTGGGTTCGCACCACTTGTAACATTTTTCAAGCCTTCTTGAATCATTGCTTGAGCTAATACTGTTGCAGTTGTCGTACCGTCACCAGCAATTTCATTTGTCTTATTTGCGACTTCTTGAACTAGTTTAGCCCCCATATTTTCATATGGATCTTCTAATTCGATTTCTTTAGCAATCGTCACACCATCATTCGTAATTAAAGGTGCTGTAAACTCTTTATCTAATACAACATTACGTCCTTTAGGACCAATCGTTACTTTAACTGCATTTGCAAGTTGGTCAACACCACGTAACATTGCTTGACGTGCATCTTCAGAGAATTTCAATTGTTTAACCATAAATGATAAACCTCCATTTGTTTAGTTGTGTTTCATTTTCGTTCTATTTAATTTATTTATGAATTAAGTTCTGTATTATTCAATAACTGCTAAAATATCTTCTTCATTTAATACCAGATATGTTTCATTATCTCGTTTAACTTCTGTACCAGCATATTGTTGGAACACGACACGGTCCCCTTCTTTCACTTCAGGAGTCACTCTTGTACCATCATTTAATAGGCGTCCAGTTCCTACTGCAACGATAACGCCTTCGTTTGATTTTTCTTTAGCACTATCAGTTAAAACAATACCACTTTTAGTTGTTTGTTCTTGTTCTTTTTTCTCAATAATCACACGATTTCCAATTGGTTTTAGCATGATTGTTCCTCCTTAAAAAACCTAAAGTTTAGCACTTAACATTAAAGAGTGCTAACATACATTTATAATAATCAAATTTGGTCAAAATTTCAAGTCATAACCTTTTAATTAAGTTTTGTAACTTCAAGTTATTTACGATAAAATAAATTATAAACAAATATTTGGAGGAAAATTATGACAAGATTATGGGCATCATTGCTAACTGTTATTATTTATATATTGTCTCAATTTTTACCGCTTCTCATTGTAAAAAAATTACCATTTGTACAATATAGTGGCATAGAACTGACTAAAGCAGTCATTTACATACAACTTGTTCTATTTTTAATCGCCGCCACGACGATTATTTTAATTAATTTAAAAATTAAAAATCCAACAAAATTAGAATTAGAAGTTAAAGAACCTAAAAAATATATCATTCCATGGGCATTGCTTGGATTTGCATTGGTAATGATTTATCAAATGGTAGTGAGCATTGTATTAACGCAAATTTATGGTGGACAACAAGTAAGTCCTAATACAGAAAAGCTAATTATTATTGCTCGAAAAATACCTATATTTATCTTCTTTGTATCTATTATTGGTCCTTTATTAGAAGAATATGTATTCAGAAAAGTAATCTTTGGAGAATTATTTAATGCGATTAAAGGTAATCGTATCGTGGCATTTATTATTGCTACAACAGTAAGTTCATTAATATTTGCATTAGCACATAATGATTTCAAATTTATTCCAGTTTATTTTGGTATGGGTGTCATTTTTTCATTAGCATATGTTTGGACAAAACGGCTTGCTGTTCCAATTATTATCCATATGTTACAAAACGGATTTGTCGTTATATTCCAATTACTTAATCCTGAGGCTTTGAAAAAAGCCACGGAACAAGCGAATTTTATATATCACATTTTTATTCCATAATAAAAAAAACGAATCACACACGGATTATCGTCGCTGTGATTCGTTTTTATTTTTCTTTTTATTTCGCTTTACAAATAAGAATAGCATGATTGAAAATACCACCATCATAGAACATACAATTGCTAGCCAACTTTTACTATATGCAGTTGACGCACTTTTCTTATTATCTTCTTGTTTTTTAACTACTGTAAAATCGTCTTTTTCATGCGGTTCAAATGAGCGTTGTTTTGAATCCGGCTTATCTTCGGGCTTTTTCAAATCTGGCATTGATCCAATTTCACCAGTAATTAATGCGAGTACTTGTTCATCTAAATTACGATAGTACCTTTCTGATTTCAATGGATTGAAATATTGGAATCTAAAGTAATTCGATTGCTGTTGTAATCCATTTAAATATGCATTTCCGCTGAAATTTTGTTTTCGAATAATATTATAAATGTCTTCATCAGTAACTTCTCCATAATCTTTGCCCAACTTATTAATTTGATTTAAAATATACGGATTATACTTGTAAGCCCCATTTGCCAAGGCTAAAAATCGTTGGGATACAAAATCATTACCAGTAGGATTTTGTGAGTTTCCTTGATTCCCATTTGGTTGCCATTGACCTTGATTAGATCCATCTGAAGCATTTGGGTTCCATGTCCCCCCATTTTTCGAGCCACCAGAATGATTGGAATCCCCAGGTTGATCGGGATCTGGTGACGGGTTAGGATTTGGCTTATTAGGGTCTGGTTTTGGATTCGGATTTGGCTTTGGTTTATCTGGATCTGGTTTTGGATCCGGATTTGGCTTTGGTTTATCTGGGTCTGGTTTTGGATCTGGATTTGGTTTCGGGTTATCTGGATCTGGTTTTGGATCCGGATTTGGCTTTGGTTTATCTGGGTCTGGTTTTGGATCCGGTTTTGGTTTCGGGTTATCTGGATCTGGTTTAGGATTCGGACTTGAGTTTTGGTTATTTGGGTCTGGTTTTGAATCTGTACTTGGGTTTTGGTTGTTTGAGTCTGGCTTCACATTATTCGAATCAGGATTAGCATCACGACTATTCGAACCTGTTCCTTCATTACCCGTTTGATTTGATTCGTGAGGTGTCCCAGTCTCATTATTATTCATTTCACTATTTACTGATGGTGAAGTTATATTATGATTCAAATTAGTAGTTGGTTTTTCTCCATTTAAGTTATCCTTTGCTTCAACTGTGTGCGTTGCAAGCCCTAAACTACTACTACTTAAAATTAAAATACTTGTTGAAAGTAACATTTTCTTAAACCAATGATATGACATTTCACGAGACACCTCCCTTTTTCATGTAAGTATTAATCTAAGTATAATAAATATGCGTTGAAAATGCATTTATATTTGGAATTTGAAAATGAATATTAATATTCTTGAAATTTTCGTAAATATTGCTTTACAAGTACGAGTATAAATTTTATACTTAGTCTATTAAGTATTCTTTACTAAAGAAGGAGCAATAATTATGGGCTTATTTAAAAAAGATAAAAAAGCAATGACTTTTGACAATGCAATGGAAGAAAGACGTTCAATATATAATTTGAAAGATTCGATATCAATTAGCGATGACGAATTAGAATCAATGATTGCACATGCAGTTAAACATGTTCCTTCATCATTTAATTCTCAATCAACTAGAATTGTTCTCTTGTTAAATGACAACAATAATAAATTTTGGGATAACACAAAAGCAATTTTAAAAGAAGTCATGGGAGAGAATCGTGATTTCGAGCCAACTGAACAAAAAATTGATAACTTCAAACATTCATACGGTACAATTTTGTTTTATGAAGATCAAGATGTTGTAAGTGGTTTACAAGAACAAATGCCAAACTACTATGATAATTTTGCAATATGGTCAACTCAAACAAATGCCATGCATCAATTTGCAATTTGGACTGCATTAGCTACTAAAGGCATAGGTGCTTCATTACAACACTATAATCCACTTGTTGATGAGATGACTTCAAATGAATTTAATATTCCTAAAAGTTGGAAACTTATTGCTCAAATGCCATTTGGTGATATTCGTGAAGCTGCTGGCGAAAAAACATTTAATCCAGTGGAAGATCGTTTCGTAATAAAAAAATAATCAATATATTGTTAGGAATGGGACAGAAATGATAAAGAATCATTAGTTATTCATTATGTAGTAGTTCTTACACATTAGCCGCTGCTAATGTGCACTTAAGAATAGGAATACATGAGTAAAACTCATGTATAAGAAATACTAATTTCTAAAGAAAAAGTATTTCTTTATGTTAGAGCCCACCCCAACTTGCATTGTCTGTAGAAATTGGTGTTCCAATTTCTCTATGTTGGGGCCCCATCAACTACTGTCAATATAACTTTGTAGAGCCTAGGACTTTGATTTTATGTCTTGTGCTCGTTTTTTGCGTTTCAACATAACTTTTAGTAAGTTATATATAAGATCTATCAAGGATGTGATGTTATGAAAGTCCAAATTTATCAATTACCGATTGTTTTTGGAGATAGTTCTAAAAATGAAACTCAAATAACGCAATGGTTCGAAAAAAATATGAATGCTGAAGTAGATGTAGTCGTTTTACCTGAAATGTGGAATAATGGCTATGATTTAGAGCATTTAAATGAAAAAGCAGATAATAATCTAGGACAAAGTTTTTCATTTATTAAACATTTAGCTGAAAAATATAAAGTCGATATCGTAGCTGGGTCAGTTTCTAACATTAGAAACAATCAAATATTTAATACAGCTTTTAGTGTGAATAAAAGTGGCCAGCTGATTAATGAATACGACAAAGTTCATTTAGTTCCTATGTTAAGAGAGCATGAATTTTTAACCGCTGGCGAATACGTAGCTGAACCCTTTCAATTGTCTGACGGTACTTATGTGACCCAACTTATCTGTTATGATTTACGTTTTCCAGAATTATTAAGATATCCTGCTCGTAGTGGTGCTAAAATTGCATTTTATGTGGCGCAATGGCCTATGTCACGTCTTCAACATTGGCATTCATTACTAAAGGCACGTGCAATTGAAAATAATATGTTTGTCATTGGAACTAATAGCACTGGATTCGATGGTAACACAGAATATGCTGGTCATTCGATAGTTATAAACCCAAATGGAGATTTAGTTGGAGAATTAAATGAATCCGCAGATATTTTGACTGTAGATTTAAACTTAAATGAAGTAGAACAGCAACGCGAAAATATACCTGTATTTAAAAGTATTAAATTAGATTTGTATAAATAAGAAGCGCCCGAAATAATATTTAACACATGTCATGACTAAACATAGATTTATGAGAGATTTTTCATAAGTCTATGTTTATTTTTTTATAATAGATAACTCAGTAAGAACCCATTTCGCCCTTTGCAAATGAATGATTTTCTTAATTAAATTGATTAATTTTTTGACCTTTTCCAACATTAGACTTATTCATATATTTTAACGGCGGGTCTCATAATGATGATTAACTCATCCCTTCTTCATTACAAAAAAGGCCGCGAGCTTGGGAGGGGCTCACGACCATACTTATTATTAAGGGAATGTTTTACAGTTATTTTTTCAATCTATTTTTGGGGATGTTATTAATTATGAAAAAAATTTTATTTATCAAATAATGATAAATCGATGTTGTTTACGATAGCTTACATGCTAGAAATAATTATCTGTAATGATAATTAAGAAAAATACATAGCACTGAGTCCAAGGAAACTAACTCTACTAGCAAATGTTACTCACTTGCTAATTTTACATGGTTATTAAGTTGGGATGGCTTAATAACTCATACTTTTAGTACTATACGAAGATAACAAATTTACAATGAAAGTAATTAATTATTCATCTTATTTTTTAGTGAATTTGTTCACTGTGTCGATAATCCATTTTACTAAGTCACCGATTGTTGAAATGATATCTTGTGCCATTGAAATCACTCCTTCCTTAATTAAGATAAAAATTCTTAAAATTAAACAACTCATCAACTATTTTCCATCACATCTCTGTGATCTAGTTATATTAAAACATGCTAAAAGCATTTATTTTCCAATTTTTCTTAACTAGTCGTTTTTTATTCTTAACTGTAAATTTTTTTATGTTAAAATATTAAATACAAATTACATTTAACAGTTAAGTATTTATTTCCTACAGTTAGGCAATATAATGATAAAAGATTGTACTAAATCGTATAATGACAGTGAGGAGAGTGGTGTAAAATTGAATTATTTTGATAATAAAATTGACCAGTTTGCCACGTATCTTCAAAAGAGAAATAACTTAGATCATATTCAATTTTTGCAAGTACGATTAGGGATGCAGGTCTTAGCTAAAAATATAGGTAAATTAATTGTTATGTATACTATTGCCTATATTTTAAACATTTTTCTGTTTACGTTAATTACGAATTTAACATTTTATTTAATAAGAAGACATGCACATGGTGCACATGCACCTTCTTCTTTTTGGTGTTATGTAGAAAGTATTATACTATTTATACTTTTACCTTTAGTAATAGTAAATTTTCATATTAACTTTTTAATTATGATTATTTTAACAGTTATTTCTTTAGGTGTAATCTCAGTATATGCTCCTGCAGCAACTAAAAAGAAGCCCATTCCTGTGCGACTTATTAAACGAAAAAAATATTATGCGATTATTGTTAGTTTAACCCTTTTCATTATCACACTTATCATCAAAGAGCCATTTGCCCAATTCATTCAATTAGGCATCATAATAGAAGCTATTACATTATTACCTATTTTCTTTATTAAGGAGGACTTAAAATGAATACATTATTTAACTTATTTTTTGATTTTATTACTGGGATTTTAAAAAACATTGGTAACATCGCAGCTTATAGTACTTGTGACTTCATAATGGATGAAGTTGAAGTACCAAAAGAATTAACACAATTACACGAATAATTTAAATAGAGAGTGTGATAGTAGGTGGAATTATTAAATAGTTATAATTTTGTTTTATTCGTATTAACTCAAATGATATTAATGTTTACAATACCAGCTATAATTAGTGGTATTAAGTACAGTAAACTTGATTATTTTTTCATCATAGTAATTTCGACATTATCGTTATTTCTATTTAAAATGTTTGATAGCGCGTCCTTAATCATATTAACTTCATTTATTATTATAATGTATTTTGTCAAAATCAAATGGTATTCTATTTTGTTGATTATGACTTCGCAGATTATTCTATACTGTGCTAACTACATGTATATAGTTATATATGCATATATCACCAAAATTTCTGATAGTATATTTGTAATATTCCCTAGCTTTTTTGTAGTTTATGTGACTATTAGTATACTATTCTCATATATAATAAATAGAGTTCTCAAAAAAATTAGCACACCATATCTAATACTAAACAAAGGATTTTTAATAGTTATTTCGACTATCTTACTGCTTACTTTTTCATTATTTTTCTTTTATTCACAAATAAACTCGGATGAAGCTAAAGTAATAAGGCAGTATTCTTTTATTTTTATTGGTATCACTATATTTTTAAGTATATTAACATTTGTTATTTCTCAATTTCTCCTTAAAGAGATGAAATATAAACGTAATCAAGAAGAAATTGAAACCTATTATGAATATACATTGAAGATTGAAGCTATCAACAACGAAATGCGCAAGTTCCGTCATGATTATGTCAATATCTTAACGACACTTTCAGAATACATTCGAGAAGATGACATGCCTGGCCTACGTGATTATTTCAATAAAAATATTGTACCTATGAAAGACAATTTACAAATGAATGCTATAAAATTAAATGGTATCGAGAATCTTAAAGTACGTGAAATTAAAGGCTTAATTACTGCGAAAATTTTACGTGCACAAGAAATGAATATTCCGATTAGTATCGAAATACCCGATGAAGTAAGTAGCATTAACTTGAATATGATCGATTTAAGTCGCAGTATTGGTATTATTCTTGATAATGCAATTGAGGCATCAACTGAAATTGATGACCCTATCATTCGCGTTGCATTTATTGAAAGTGAAAATTCAGTAACGTTTATTGTTATGAATAAATGCGCTGATGATATACCACGCATTCATGAATTGTTCCAAGAAAGTTTTTCTACTAAAGGTGAAGGTCGTGGTTTAGGTCTATCAACTTTAAAAGAAATTGCTGATAATGCAGACAATGTCTTATTAGATACAATTATCGAAAATGGTTTCTTTATTCAAAAAGTTGAAATTATTAACAACTAGCCATAAGGATGTGAATGTATGAAAATTTTCATTTGCGAAGACGATCCAAAACAAAGAGAAAACATGGTTACCATTATTAAAAATTATATAATGATAGAAGAAAAGCCTATGGAAATTGCCCTCGCAACTGATAATCCTTATGAGGTGCTTGAGCAAGCTAAAAATATGAATGACATAGGCTGTTACTTTTTAGATATTCAACTTTCAACTGATATTAATGGTATCAAATTAGGCAGTGAAATTCGTAAGCATGACCCAGTTGGTAACATTATTTTCGTTACGAGTCACAGTGAACTTACCTATTTAACATTTGTCTACAAAGTTGCAGCGATGGATTTTATTTTTAAAGATGATCCAGCTGAATTAAGAACTCGAATTATAGACTGTTTAGAAACTGCACATACACGCTTACAATTGTTGTCTAAAGATAATAGCGTTGAAACGATTGAATTAAAACGTGGCAGTAATTCAGTGTATGTTCAATATGATGATATTATGTTTTTTGAATCATCAACAAAATCTCACAGACTCATTGCCCATTTAGATAACCGTCAAATTGAATTTTATGGTAATTTAAAAGAACTGAGTCAATTAGATGATCGTTTCTTTAGATGTCATAATAGCTTTGTCGTCAATCGCCATAATATTGAATCTATAGATTCGAAAGAGCGAATTGTCTATTTTAAAAATAAAGAACACTGCTATGCATCGGTGAGAAACGTTAAAAAAAATATAATAAGATAATAAAGTCAGTTAACGGCGTATTCAATTGTAAATCTTGTTGGATTTTAACAAGATAACTAGCAAATGCACTGTATAGCTGGCTTTTTAATTTTATTAACAAAATTAAATATGACGCGTGAATTAAAAAATGATGTAACGTCTCTTTGTATACCTATTCCTATTACTACATAATTTATCAATTTCTATTTCACTCTACAATCCTATGGCGCAATTTTTAACAAAATATACTAAATTTGAAATTGACAGTTTCCATAAATAAAATGCTATAATTTCCTACTCCGTGAATCTTATTTTGTTTTAAAAAACAGTGTAGCACAAGATTCAACTTGTTTCCTACACTGTTTTATAAATGAATTATTTAAAATGCTTGTTCAACCTCTTGTAATGTTGGCAAACTATTAATAGCACCATACTTCGTTGTCACTATTGCAGCAACGCGATTGCTAAACGCTAAAATTTCCTCACCTTCATTTTCAAATAACTGAGTTAAATTTAACACATCGGTTGCTAAAATCCTGCTAATAACTGCACCAATAAATGCATCCCCTGCCCCAGTTGTATCAACAGGTTTTACCTTATAGCCACTATGATAATGATTAATACCATTTTTCAAATATACGGCAGCACCATCTGCTCCCTTCGTATAAATGACTACAGTAACATTACCTGTAAATAATGATTGAATGGCTTCATTTTCATCATGAATACCTGTAATAAATTCTAATTCTTCATCTGAAACTTTTACAATATGCGCCAATGGCAAAAAGGTATGAATAGTTTGTCTTAAATCTTCAGCGTTATCCCATAATGGCAATCTTACATTAGGATCAAATACGACAGTACCATTTGCATTTAATGTTTTGGTAATCAATTGATAATGTGCATCTCTCATCGGACTATCGACCAAATCAACAGAACAAAAATGTACTACATCATTTTCATTCACATCAATATCATTCACAAAACTTGGTTCAAATAACATATCAGCAGAGGGCTTACGATAAAAAGAAAAATCTCGCTCGCCCGCTTCAGTCAAACTCACAAAAGCTAACGCAGTGTTTGCTTCATTCGTGCGATACACTTTTGATACATCTACACCAATACTTGATATCGTTTCAATAATGCTATCTCCAAATGCATCATTACCTAATTGTGTAATCATATACGCTTGTTGTCCTAACTTTTGAACTGTACAAGCTACATTGCATGGCGCGCCACCAATTTGCTTCGTAAATGTTTGAACATCTTTTAAATTCGCATTTGTAACATTTGGAATAAAATCAATTAACGCTTCTCCTATTGAAAATAGACGTCTCATTTATGTTCATCCTTTAAATCATATTTAGTAAATTGTAAATATACTTGCCCTGATTCTGTTGATGTTTTAATACCTAGTGCGTCTTCTGTCGGGAAAATTCGAGATGTCAAAACACGTTCTCCATCATTACAGAAAATTTCTATACTAGATGTATCAACAAAAATTTGTAATTGCTTTAATGGCGTGTCTAATATCGTACTACGCGTCGTACCTTCAACATTTGTCGGCAATAAACCACTGTCGCTGCGATCTAATGTTATTTTATTTTCACGCTTGTTATAAGCAATTAATGTTGAAGAAGTCTTAGATGTACGTAATTCAAAGTACACTTCGGTAGCATCATTATCCAAAATATCTATGATTAATTCATACTGTTTACCTTCATACGGATGTAATTTTCGAGTAAATTTATTTGCGTAGCCTAATGCTGTCTCTTTATTGTGACGTAATTTTTCCAACGCTGGATATGGACGTTGCTTAAGTTGACCATTTTCTACATTTAATACACGAGGAATTGTTAAGCAATGGGCCCATCCTTCATTATCAGTAGGATATTCGATTTCCGGTAACCCCATCCATCCAATTAGTACTCGTCGGCCTTTTTCATCTAAAAATGTTTGAGGTGCATAGAAATCAAAACCATTATCAAGCTCGACAAAATTTTCATGTTCATATGTTAACTTTTCAATATCAAACTTTCCAAGTATATAACCACTTTGATAAATATTTTTGAACTGATCGCCTTTTGGTTCAATACCTTGTGGACAAATAAGTATGACATCTTGATTATCTACATTAAAGTAATCTGGGCATTCCCACATATATCCAAAATCATCCAACTCTGTATTTATTTCACCTAAATAATGCCAATTAATTATATCTTCAGTATTATAAAGTAATAATCGACCTTGCTGATCATTATTTTGTGCACCAATGATTGCATAATATTTCTCATCATATTTAAAAACTTTAGGATCTCTAAAATGACTCGTATATCCTTCTGGTTGTTGGCTAATTACTGGCTTTGGAAACTTTTCAACTGAACCGTCTTCTTTCAATCGTGCGATCATCTGACTCGCATGTCGTTGCCAATGATTATCTCGATGATTTCCTGTGTACATATAATATAAATGCCCGTTATATTCAAAAGCGCTACCGCTATATACACCATGGCTGTCATATTTAGTATCTGGATTTAAAATTGGCCCTTCAGCTTTAAAGTTTATTAAGTCATCACTCGTGTAGTTATACCAATACTTTAAGCCATGTACTGCGCCTAATGGGAACCATTGATGTGAAACATAATACTTCCCTTTATAAAAAATAAGTCCGTTGGGGTCATTTAATAAGCCTGTTTCTGGTTGTATATGAAATTGTTGACGAAATTTTGATTGATCAACTTGTTGTTTTAATGTTTTAAAATACTCAGTATCAACGTCCTCGATTCGTTGATAACGTTCTTCTCTAGTCCATTCGGTCATAATATTTACCCAGTCCTCCTTTTATAATTTATGCTGTTAACAATTTATATTCTATTATAGCAAATTTTACCTACGTTCTTTAACTTTTAACCTATCCATTTATAGTTATATGGTATCGGTTCCACATTTATTTTAAAAAATACAGCGTCTAAATATTAACATCTACTGTGACGCTATATGGCATATCTTGCTTTTTAAGCATCTGTTGTATCTCTTCCATCGCGCATTGGCCAGCTTCAAAATAATTATAATGAATTGTTTTTATCGATGGAGACACTAATTGTGTCATTGGGTCACCACCAAAACCATATATTTGATGTGGTTTCATAACATCTTTTTTATCAGAATAATATTTATAGGCAGCTAATGCAATCGTATCAGTTGCTCCAACAACCGCATCTACTTGCTCCACATTTTCCAAAACATTTGCAACATCTTTTTGTGCTTCCACATAAGTAAAATTTGTTTCATGTATATTAGGTTTAATTTGGTATTTAGCTAACTGGTCAAGTAAACCACGTTTTCTATGTATACCAACTGCAATATCTTTTTCACTTACACTAAACACTTCAACTTGTTGATATCCCTGTTGACCAATCCATTCGCCTATAATTTGACCTGCTTTATAATCATCATGCACAATACTATGAAGTTGTTCATGTTGTTGACCAACAATAACGATTGGTACATTCATTTTATTAATGACTTCAATATGTCTCTCTGTTATGTCTGTAGCCATTAAAACAATACCATCTACTTTACTGCGTGCTAATGTTTCAAGCGCTTGTATTTCTGCTTCGATATTTAAACCTGTGTAATTTAAAATTAATTGTGATTCATATTTTTGGCATTGTTTTGCCAATCCTTTGATTGTTTCATCTACTGCATATGAATTCATTCTAGGTATAATGGCACCAATAAGGTGTGTTTGTCTCGCTCTTAAACTTTGAGCAAATTGATTCGGTTGATAGTCATGTTCTGCTATAATTCTTGTTAATTTTTCACTTGTTTTTTTACTGACAGATCCATTATTTAAAAATCTAGATACTGTACTTTTTGAAACGCCTGCCAATTTGGCAATATCAGATATATTTTTCATACTTATTCACCTATCATTATTTGTGACACTTAGCCTTATTTTAGCATATGTGTAACCGCTTTAAATAATATTTCTGCTTCTTTCATAAAAAGATTTCAAAATAAAACTTTTGTATAACAAAATGTCCCAACATCAACCTTTAGTTAAATGTCAGGACAATGAATATTCTATGTAAATATATTCTAATATCGAATATGTTTATTGAATCTATTTAGCTCACCTTCAAAGTAAGCATGTTCACCGTGAACAATCTTGTCTAATCCTATATTCGTTTCTTGTTCCGTAACAGATAATGGTGTAATTAATTTAATTACTTTCGCAATAATAAACGTCATGACTATACTAAAAATTACAACTGCTGTTACACATAATATTTGTACAAGTATAATATGTATGTCACCAGTATAAATAAAGCCATTCTCAATGTCAGGATTGGCTTTTTTACTTTGGAAAACTGCTGTTAAAACAGCACCAATAATACCACCAACACCATGAATACCAAATGCATCTAATGCATCATGATATTTTAGTTTTACCTTGATGTAATTAATGACAATATAACAACAGATACCTCCTATTAAAGCCATTATTGTTGCACTAAGATATGTTACATATCCTGCTGCAGGAGTAATGACAACTAATCCTGCTAATGCACCGAGTAAAAGTCCAAGTAAACTTGTCGTCTTTTTAAAAATATATTCTAAAATTAACCAACCTATAGCACCTGCACTGGCTGAAATGACAGTATTTGTAAATGCAAGCATCGCAATATTATCAAATGTAAAAGCACTACCTACATTAAATCCATACCAACCAATCCACACGAATATACCGCCAATCAACGTAATGATAAGATTATGTGGTGTTGATTCAGAATGTTTGTTTCCTTTTCCAATCATAATAGCTAATACTAAACCAGAAACACCTGATGTAATATGAACAACCGTACCTCCAGCGAAATCTAATACACCGAGTTTGTTAATCCAACCGCCGCCCCAAACCCAATGTGCTACTGGACTGTATACAAGAGCAGTCCATATTACTACGAATAATAAATAAGGAATAAACTTCATTTTCTCAGCGATTGAACCAGATAAAATAGAAATTGCAATCGTACAAAACATCATTTGAAATAACATAAACAAAGCGAAAGGAATATGTGGGCTAATATCTTCTTGAGTCGCAAAACCTACATGATTAAGAAAAGTATATTCCCAATTTCCGAACCATAAATTCCCATTCCCAAAACTAATTGTAAAACCAACTGTTATCCATACAAATGTAACAAGCACAATTGCTGCCATACTTTGCATGACAGTATTAAGCGCATTTTTAGATTGAACTAACCCACCATAAAATAAACTTAATCCTGGTGTCATTAACCAAACTAATAATGTACACAAAAACATAAATATCGTATCGTTAAGATTCATACTTACCACTCCCTTTTTTTCATAATAATCTGACAATTTATAAAAAGCAAAAATGCGTTAAGTTTTATTACATCTTTTGGAATAAAATGTGCCACACTATATAAAAATGATTTCATGAACTAAAAAAAAAAAGACTACTTACTCACTTTTAAATTAGCGGAAGTAGCCATAGAATCTAATATCTATTTTATTGTTAAAATGATAACGTTAAACTTTTTGAATTGTAATTGTCCATGAAGCATTATCAATTTGTTCATAGTTTGTTACAGGATAACCATTTTCTGCAGCCCAATTTGGAATGGCTTCCGTCGCTTGCGTGCAATCAAAATCAATTTTTAATTCATCTCCAGATTGCAATGTTGCCATTTTCTTTTGCGCTTCAATTAACGGAAATGGACATACCATTCCTACTGTACCTAATTCGTGTATCATAATTATTTCTCCTTTTCCAATCACTTTTATTTGATCAACATCATTTGCATAATAATCTTCTATACTATTTGCGTTTGCTGTTTAACCTTTGCAGATTGTTGGTGTACTTTTTTCATTGGACGAACAAAGATAAAATGACTCATTGTCCATACACCAACTATCATCGATGCTAGCGCAATCCATCCTTGCCAAGTCATCGTTGCCGTTTCAACCAAACCGTTACCGATAGAACAACCACCAGCAACTGACGCACCAAATCCCATACATATGCCACCAATGGCACTGTTTCGTATTGTAATCTTGTCTGGCAATCGCCATTTAAATTCTCTTGATCCTCTAGCTGCAATATATGAACCAATGAAAATTCCTAGAACTAAAAAGACACCCCAATCAATAAATTTAGTTTCACCTGTAATCAAAAAGTGTACTAAATTTGCTGAAGGCGTTGTTATACCTAAACCGTCATTTCTTCCAGTTGATGCACTCATTGGCCAAGCTAAGAGTGCGATAAGTCCAATTACAATTGCTGCAATAAATGGATGGTATCGTTTTTCGAAAAGGTAATATCTAATACCTGTATAACGTTGCTTTAGTTTTGGAACAGCAACTCGAACTTTCTTATTATTGAGTGTTCTTACAACTAGAAAAATGGTGATTATAGTTAATATAACGACTAATCCCCAAAACGGAATGCCAGTTGTTTGAGACATATCACTATTTACATTCGTTGGTTGATTAATTTTATCCATTACTGGCTTTAAAATCCCTGTTTTAGTGATTGCTGCAGTAACAGCATATAATACTAATGCAATCCAACTACCAATTAGCCCTTCACCAGCGCGATACCAAGTACCTGTTGCACATCCTCCAGCCAATACTATTCCAATTCCAAAAATAAAAGAACCTATAATTGTTCCCAATATTGGAAAACTATGTGCAGGAATTTGTAAAATATCTGTTGCCGTCAAAATCAATAATCCTATACTTTGAATAGTAATAGCGATTAATAATGCATAGAACATCTTATTATTCTTTTGCACATACATATCTCGAAAGCCACCTGTTAAACAAAATCTTGTTCTTTGCATGACAAAACCTAAGAGTCCCCCGACAATTAAGCCACTAAAAATCATCCACATAATCCTAACCTCTCATTTCCGATAAGTTTAGTATGTATTATAGGTGATGATTTTCTTGTTTTCAACCTTATACACAATATTTTTGATATTTATATTATATTCATATAAGGAAGGCGATTAATTACGATTCATCATTATATCTCTACGTGTTAATTTATTAACCTATACTATATTTATCAACACAACAGTTTTTCCTTTCATTTTCAAACATAACAGAAAAAGCCTGAGACATACTTAGTCCCAGACTGTTCTATAATTAATTAAAGATATAACAAGGTTAATCATTCAAAGCTAACATCACATTTATTCACTGTAATTTTTCATAAAGAATAATAATGACTGTAATTCTATACCTAAGTCAATTTGATGTACTTGCACATCTGAAGGCGTATTAATTCTACCAGGAGTGAAGTTTAAAATACCTTTCACACCAGCTTGGACGAGTTCATCTGCAACTTTCTGTGCAACTCTTTCTGGTGTAGTTAGAATCACAACATCTATTTCTTCCTTCTTCAATGTTGTTATTAATTCATCGTTATCTTTAACAATAACGTTCCCTATTTTCTGGCCAATAACATCTTCTTTTACGTCAAACGCTTCTGTAATCGTCATATCGTCATGTATTGAAAAGTTATATGTGAGCAAAGCTTTCCCTAGGTTCCCAACTCCGACAATTGCGATTTTGATCATGTCA
Organism: Staphylococcus sp. T93; assembly: GCF_016743875.1. Classification (NCBI taxonomy): domain Bacteria; kingdom Bacillati; phylum Bacillota; class Bacilli; order Caryophanales; family Staphylococcaceae; genus Staphylococcus; species Staphylococcus sp. T93. Next base: position 1,482,941 of record NZ_CP068247.1, read on the forward strand.
CTCTCGCTTAGTTCAGATTTAAAGAAATCCAATAAACTATCTATATTATATCCGTACCCTTTTTTACCTAATTCGCCAAAATATGAAAAGTCACGACGAATTGTTGCCGAGTCAATTTGTAACGCATCGCTAATCGCTTTTGAATTTACACGATCTATACCTTTAGATTTTAATGAACTGACAAATCTATAATATAACGGCAAACGTTTTAAAGTTGCTCGAGGAATTTTAACTTGGTCACTCATTCGCTATTTCCTCCTTCGTGTTTGAATGAATTATATCTATGTATTCAAACGAGTTAGAGCGTAATTGTTAGATTATTAAAAAACAAATAATTGATTACAATGAATACCTAAATATTATACATTATTGAATTTTAAAAATAAATATCTTAGTTTCAAGACGGCGTTTTATACTGTAAAATGGTTATTAATGTAATAATTACGACTTGTTTCATAAGTTAATAAAATTTGAGAAAGACGAAAGGTGAAGATCGAATGATACTTTTACAACTCAATCATATATCAAAATCGTTCGATGGTGAAGATATATTTACTGATGTTGATTTTGAAGTAAAAACTGGTGAACGAATTGGTATCGTAGGAAGAAATGGCGCCGGTAAATCAACATTGATGAAAATTATAGCTGGCGTAGAAAACTATGATTCTGGAAATGTGTCAAAAATTAAAAACTTAAAACTAGGTTATTTAACTCAACAAATGACTTTAAATTCTAATGCAACAGTTTTTGAAGAAATGTCAAAACCATTTGAACATATTAAACGAATGGAAAGCTTAATCAAAGAAGAAACAGATTGGTTATCAAAACATGCAAATGATTACGATAGTGATACATATAAAACACATATGTCCCGTTATGAATCTTTATCGAATCAATTTGAACAATTAGAAGGATATCAATATGAAAGTAAAATTAAAACAGTACTTTACGGGTTAAATTTTAGTGAAGAAGATTTCAATAAACCTATCAATGATTTTAGCGGTGGCCAAAAAACACGTTTATCTTTAGCTCAAATGCTATTAAACGAACCTGATTTATTACTTTTAGATGAACCTACTAACCACTTAGATTTAGAAACGACAAAGTGGCTTGAAGATTATCTACGTTATTTTAAAGGTGCAATCGTCATCATCAGCCATGATCGTTACTTTTTAGATAAAATAGTTACTCAAATTTATGATGTGGCTTTAGGTGATGTCAAACGCTATGTTGGTAATTACGAGGAATTTATACAGCAACGGGATTTATATTATCAAAAACGAATGCAAGAATATGAAAGTCAACAAGCAGAAATAAAACGATTAGAAACTTTTGTTGAGAAAAATATTACCCGTGCTTCAACAAGTGGAATGGCAAAAAGTAGACGTAAGATTTTAGAAAAAATGGAACGCATTGATAAACCAATGTTAGATGCCAAAAGTGCAAATATTCAATTTGGCTTTGACCGGAATACAGGTAATGACGTCATGCATGTAAAAAATTTAGAAATCGGTTATCAAACTGCAATTACCAAACCTATGAGTATAGAGGTCTCTAAAGGCGATCATATAGCAATCATTGGGCCAAATGGTATTGGAAAATCGACCTTAATTAAAACTATTGCTAATCAACAAAAAGCGCTTAATGGCGATATTACTTTCGGCGCAAATTTACAAATTGGTTATTATGATCAAAAGCAAGCAGAATTTAAATCTAGTAAAACGATTTTAGATTATGTGTGGGATCAATATCCGTTAATGAATGAAAAAGATATTCGAGCAGTTCTTGGACGTTTCTTATTTGTACAAGACGATGTTAAAAAGATAATTAATGATTTATCTGGTGGTGAAAAAGCACGTTTACAACTAGCACTACTTATGTTGCAACGTGACAATGTACTTATTTTAGATGAACCTACCAACCACCTCGATATAGATTCAAAAGAAATGTTAGAGCAAGCACTCCAACATTTTGAAGGAACAATACTATTTGTTTCCCATGATCGTTACTTTATTAACCAATTAGCAAACAAGGTATTTGATTTAACAATTGATGGCGGAAAGATGTATTTAGGAGATTATCAATATTACATTGAAAAAGTTGAGGAAGCGGAAGCGTTGAAAGCGCACCAAGAAGAACAGTCAGTTAACGTACAAGCACATAAAAAGTCTATGGAACAATCGTCGTATCATAACCAAAAAGAACAAAGACGTGAACAACGCAAACTTGAACGACAAATATCCGAGTGTGAAAATGAAATAGAAACTTTAGAGACTACTATCTTACAAATAGACGAGCAATTTACCCAACCAGAAGTGTATAACAATCCACAAAAAGCAAACGAATTAGCTATCCAAAAACAAGATAGCGAACAAAAATTAGAACACGCTATGTCTAAATGGGAAGAATTACAACAAAAACTATAAAAATATACATAACTCTAACTGTAAAATCGCTATAGTTAGAGTTATTTTTTTACAAATTTTAATTTTTTTTATTCACAATAAAAACGCTGATATTATAGCTATCCACAGACTTATCCTAGTTACCCACAAGTAAATTAACACTAATCAATCATTTATTTTCTGTTTTCCCACCTGATATCCACAATAAATGACGTTATCAACACCTTTTATCCACAAGTTATTCACTCTTTGTTGATAAGTACGCATGTTCTCTATTGACATTGTTTTTATCAAAATTCATTGTTAAGACATTTTCTTTATGAAATAATAATAATATTGAAGTATATTTTTATTATTATTAAAAATAAATAAGGGGATACTTATGAGCACAAATCAAACATTTTTAATATTTGTTATAGCAATTATTCTACTTACATCTGTAATAGGAATTGTTGGACGATACATGAGTCGTCAACGTCTATTAAAATCTATGGAAACATTATGGCAAACGATTTCTCCATTAGAAGCTTTTATCAGACCGAACTCACATTTCGACTATGAGTATAAGCTCTACAAGGAAAAATTTGAATCACATTCATTAGTTGATGATAAAACTTGGTCCGACTTAAATATGAATGCAATCTTTCATAAGATGAATTATAATTTAACAGCTATTGGTGAAATGAAGCTATATGCCTGTTTACGTGGAATGCTTTCAATTACGAACAAATCATTACTTAGTTTATTTAATGATAATGCTGAATTTAGAAAAAACGTAACATATCATTTAGCTTTGATTGGTAAAACTGTTTATCCAACATTTCCAGACCAAATCACACCGGTAAAACGTCAAAATATATTGTTTCTATGCCCGTTTTTACCAGTTATCTCATTTGCAGTTATATTTATTAATTCACAAGTTGGTATTTTATTATTTCTTATGAGTTGCCTATTTAATATCATTTTATCAGCAACTTTAAAGCGTACATATGAGGATGACTTAAAATCTATCTTTTATGCATCCAATGTTTTAAAACAAGGCTATACTATCTCAAAAATTAAACATGCTCCACAACCTGAAGTCAATTTTAAGCAATTTAGAACAGCACGTCATTTAACGAGTGTTTTAGCTGAAGTTAATGATGAAGATATCGGAGCTATGGTAATTAAACTAGTTAAACTTATTTTCATGCTTGATTATGTTTTATTTCATTCAATTCAAAAAAGCTATACAACACATATGAATGAGCTTAAAAATTGTTTCGATTACATAGCTGAATTAGATAATCATTATGCATTAGCAATGTATCGTAGAACGCTAGAATGTTATACTGAACCACAAATTGATGATTCAAATGATGGCATAGTATTCTCTGAGTTAACACATCCACTCATAGCAGATGCAGTAGCCAATGATTTCTCACTATCACAAAATATACTGTTAACTGGGTCTAATGCTTCGGGTAAATCAACATTTATGAAATCCATAGCAATAAACATTATTCTTGCATCGGCTATACAAACAGTTACCGCAAGCAAATTTGTATATCAACCTGGAATTGTGTTCACGTCAATGGCAAATGCCGATGATGTGTTATCAGGCGATAGTTATTTTATGGCTGAATTAAAATCTATTAAGCGTATTGTTGAAATTCCAGATAATCAAAAAATATACTGCTTTATAGATGAAATTTTTAAAGGTACCAACACAACTGAACGAATTGCCGCTTCAGAATCAGTACTATCATTTTTACATGAAAAATCTAACTTTAGAGTTATTGCAGCAACACATGATATTGAGTTAGCTGAACTCTTAAAACAACGTTATGAAAATTACCATTTCAATGAGGTAATAGAAAATAATAACATACATTTTGATTACAAAATTAAGCCTGGCAAAGCAAATACACGTAATGCCATCGAATTATTAAAAATCACTTCATTTCCAGCAAAAATATATGAACGAGCAAAAGATAATGTCCCGAAAATTTAGCATTTAACTTTAAACATAAAAACGTCAGCTATCACATGACAGAAGACTATGAACAGTTTCAATAATGTTCATAGTAATCATGTTAATAACTGACGTTTATTTTATTCTGCAGAATACTCTTCTAAATCTATATTGCTGTGCCCATTTAATGCTAAATCAGCAAATCGACCTTGCTGATACAAATAGTGGCCGGCAACGCCTATCATTGCAGCATTATCTGTGCATAATTTAGGACTTGGGATAGTTAATTGAATGTCATTGACTTTGCATTGATCCGCTAAAGATTGACGTAATCCTTTATTACTCGCCACGCCACCAGCAACAATTAATCGCTGAACACCATATTCTTTACAAGCTTGAATAGCTTTAAACGTGAGCACCTCTACAACACTGTTTTGAAAGCTCGTTGCTACGTTAGCTTCAATGATTGGAATATTTTTTTGTCGTTGATTGTGAAGTTGATTGATTACGGCACTTTTCAACCCACTAAAACTAAAATCATAACTATCTTTATCCAACCAAACACGAGGGAATGAATAAGTATCTTCACCTTCAGCAGCCAACCGATCAACTTGTGGACCACCTGGATAATTTAAACCAATTGTTCGTGCCACTTTATCATAAGCCTCACCTACTGCGTCATCTCGTGTTTCACCAATGACTTCAAATGATAAATGATCCTTCATATAAACTAATTCAGTATGTCCACCTGAAACAATAAGTGCAATTAGCGGGAATGTTAATGGCTCTTCTATGTGATTAGCATATATATGTCCTGCAATATGATGAACAGGAATAAGTGGCTTATCGTAAGCAAATGCCAATGCTTTGGCTGCATTAACACCTATTAGTAACGCACCAATTAGTCCAGGGCCTTCTGTAACCGCTATGGCATCAATATCTTCTATTGATACATCGGCATCCCCTAGAGCCTCGTTTATTGTTGCTGTTATACCTTCAACGTGATGTCTACTTGCCACTTCGGGAACGACACCGCCAAATCGTTTATGACTTTCAATCTGACTTAAAACTGTATTTGATAAAATATCTCTGCCATTTTTTATAACACTAACGCTTGTTTCATCACAACTTGTTTCAACAGCTAGTATTAATATATCTTTAGTCATTTAAATTCACCCACATAACCATTGCGTCCTCACCTTCACCATAATAATTTTTACGTTTACCACCATATTGAAATCCTAAATTTTCATATACATGTTGTGCCACTTTATTATTAACTCTTACTTCTAAACTCATCACATCACAAGTGTGACTTGCATAGTTTATTCCGTATTTTAAAAGCATTTGACCTAAACCATAGCCTCTATAATTATCATCGATTGCAACTGTTGTAATTTGAGCTTGATCGATAACAATCCATAAACCTAAATAACCAATAATTTGTTGTTCAAATTCTAAGACAAAATATTTCGCAAAGTTATTTTGCTCTATTTCATGATAAAATGCGTCAATTGTCCAAGAACTGTCATTGAAACTCCGACGCTCAAGATCAAAGACTTGTGGCACATCTTCTTTAGTCATCTCTCTAATGTTTAATTGTTCTTTTGACTGTTGATCCAATTTCGTTCCGCCTCAGCTAATTTATGGTATTTAGGAGTAAATGTATGTACGTCTGAAGGTTTATCTAGCAATTGATACATGACTGATGCATTTGGTAGCTGCGCAATCACTTCACCTTGTAATTCATCTTGTAATTTTACAGTATCTTTCCCAATATAAATAAATGGTTGGTTTAAATCTTCTAAAAAAGCTCGCAATGCCTCTATCGACATATATTGATCTTCTAAAATAGTCACTAATTGACCATTTTGCCACTGGAATATGCCTGTATAAACTGCTTGTCGTCTTGCATCAAACACAGGAACCAATAATTTATCAGTATGATCGATTGTTGCTGCCAATGCCTTTAATGATGAAACACCATATAATTTAACATCTAACGCATACGCTAATGTTTTAGCAACAGTAACACCGATACGTAAGCCAGTATATGAACCAGGACCTTCAGCAACAATAATCGCATCTAATTGCTGTTTAGCTATTTTGCTCTGCTCAAATAGCTGACTAATCGCAGGCATTAATTGCACTGAATGATTTTGTTTAGAATCCGTAGTTATTTCAGCTAAAACTTCATCGTTTTGCATCAATGCTACTGATAATGGTTGATTCGATGTATCAATGAGCAGCGAATTCATGGATAATTGCCTCCTTAATTTGTTCATAATGTTCTCCTTGCGCGAACAACTCAATTTGTCTTGTATTTTCAGATATTGTTGAAATGTTAATAGATAAATGCGTCGCTGGAAGTAAATCTTTTATAAATTGACTCCATTCAATAACAGTAATTGCCTGATCTTCGAAAAATTCATCAAATCCTAAATCTTCATCAGAATCTTCTAAGCGATAACAATCCATATGATGCAATTTTAAATTTTTACCCCTATATGATTTAATGATGTTAAATGTCGGGGAATTAATCGTACGTCTTACACCAAGAGCTTTTCCTATAAATTGCGTTAACGTTGTTTTACCTGCTCCTAAATCTCCGTTAAGTAAAATCAAATCACCACTTTTCAATTGCTCAACTAAAAATATAGCAAATTGATTCATTTCATCTAAATTATTTATCTTTATCAATGTTGATTCTCCTATATTATGCTTTTCATTCATAAAAATGATTATCCATTGTTCAATCGTATCTAACTTTATATTTAACCTTTATATTGTAACAAATTTCAACTTAAATTTCTTATCTTTGAAACAGATTATCTATTCAAAGTTAATTGTAAGAAAATTTAAAATATTTGTTGACATACTAAAGCAGATATAGTAAATTAAATTTATCAAATTTTTAGACAATTCTAACTATTAAAGTGATATATACCATTCACGGAAGGAGTATAATAAAATGCTTAATCAATATACTGAACATCAACCGACAACTTCAAATATTATTATTTTATTATACTCTTTAGGACTCGAACGTTAGTAAATATTTACTAAACGCTTTAAGTCCTATTTCTGTTTGAATGGGACTTGTAAACGTCCCAATAATATTGGGACGTTTTTTTATGTTTTATCTTTCAATTACTTATTTTTATTACTATAAAACATGATTAATCATTAAAATTTACGGGGGAATTTACTATGCGAAGCGACATGATCAAAAAAGGAGATCACCAAGCACCAGCAAGAAGTCTTTTACATGCCACGGGCGCGCTAAAAAGTCCAACTGATATGAACAAACCATTTGTAGCTATTTGTAACTCTTATATTGATATTGTTCCTGGACATGTTCACTTGAGAGAGCTTGCAGATATAGCTAAAGAAGCAATTAGAGAAGCCGGTGCCATTCCATTTGAATTCAATACAATTGGTGTTGATGATGGAATAGCTATGGGACATATCGGAATGCGATATTCTCTACCATCACGTGAAATTATTGCAGATGCAGCTGAAACTGTAATTAACGCTCATTGGTTTGACGGCGTATTTTACATTCCTAATTGTGACAAGATTACACCCGGTATGATTTTAGCAGCCATGAGGACAAACGTACCAGCTATCTTTTGCTCTGGTGGACCAATGAAAGCTGGCTTATCTGCACATGGAAAAGCATTAACACTTTCATCAATGTTTGAAGCAGTCGGCGCATTTAAAGAAGGATCGATTTCTAAAGAAGAATTTTTAGATATGGAACAAAATGCCTGCCCTACTTGTGGTTCATGTGCTGGGATGTTTACTGCAAATTCAATGAACTGTTTGATGGAAGTTTTAGGTCTAGCATTACCATACAACGGTACTGCACTTGCAGTCAGTGATCAGCGACGAGAAATGATTCGCCAAGCAGCTTTTAAATTAGTTGAAAATATTAAAAATGATTTAAAACCACGTGATATCGTTACTCGCGAAGCAATTGATGATGCATTTGCACTTGATATGGCTATGGGTGGTTCAACAAACACGGTACTGCATACGTTAGCCATTGCCAATGAAGCTGGTATTGATTATGACTTAGAGCGCATTAATGCTATTGCCAAACGCACGCCATATTTATCAAAAATAGCACCTAGTTCATCGTATTCAATGCATGATGTGCATGAAGCTGGTGGCGTCCCAGCAATTATTAATGAATTGATGAAGAAAGATGGCACGTTACACCCAGATAGAATCACAGTTACTGGCAAAACGTTACGTGAAAATAACGAAGGCAAAGAAATTAAGAACTTTGATGTCATTCACCCTCTTGATGCACCATATGATGCACAAGGCGGTTTATCTATCTTATTTGGTAATATCGCCCCTAAAGGCGCAGTTATTAAAGTTGGCGGCGTTGATCCATCTATCAAAACATTTACTGGGAAAGCAATTTGTTTCAATTCGCATGATGAAGCTGTTGAAGCAATAGACAATCGTACCGTTCGTGCAGGCCACGTCGTTGTCATTAGATATGAAGGACCTAAAGGTGGACCAGGTATGCCTGAAATGTTAGCACCTACTTCCTCTATTGTTGGTCGCGGCTTAGGTAAAGATGTTGCATTAATTACTGATGGGCGTTTTTCCGGTGCCACAAGAGGTATTGCAGTTGGTCATATTTCCCCTGAAGCTGCATCTGGTGGACCAATTGCCTTAATTGAAGATGGTGATGAGATTACTATTGATTTAACAAATCGTACATTAAACGTAAACCAGCCTGAAGATGTTCTAGCGCGTCGCCGAGAATCTTTAACACCATTTAAAGCGAAAGTAAAAACAGGTTATCTAGCTCGTTATACTGCCCTAGTAACTAGCGCAAATACAGGTGGCGTCATGCAAGTCCCTGAGAATTTAATTTAATTTATTTTTATATTGGAGATGGTTAAAATGTCTAAAACTCAACATGAAGTAAACCAAAATATTGACCCTTTAAAAATGGCTGAATCACTTGAACCTGAACAACTAAATGAAAAAACTTTAAATGATATGCGTTCAGGATCAGAAGTGCTAGTAGAAGCTCTACTTAAAGAAAATGTGGATTATTTATTCGGTTATCCTGGTGGTGCCGTACTACCTTTATATGACACGTTTTATGATGGTAAAATCAAACATATTTTAGCAAGACACGAACAAGGTGCTGTTCATGCTGCAGAAGGTTATGCACGTGTATCTGGTAAAACTGGCGTCGTTGTAGTTACAAGCGGTCCAGGTGCAACTAATGTAATGACAGGTATTACGGATGCACATTGCGACTCTTTACCTCTAGTTGTATTCACTGGACAAGTTGCTACACCAGGCATTGGTAAAGATGCATTCCAAGAAGCGGATATTCTATCTATGACTTCACCAATTACAAAACAAAATTATCAAGTGAAACGTGTTGAAGATATCCCTAAAATCGTACACGAAGCTTTCCATGTAGCTAATTCTGGACGCAAAGGTCCTGTAGTGATTGATTTTCCAAAAGATATGGGTGTTTTAGCTACAAATGTGGATTTATGCGACGAAATCAATATTCCAGGTTATGAAGTTGTTACAGAACCAGAAAATAAAGACATTGACACTTTCATCTCACTTTTAAAAGAAGCGAAAAAGCCTGTCGTATTAGCCGGCGCAGGTATTAATCAATCAAAATCAAATCAATTATTAACACAGTTTGTTAATAAACATCAAATCCCAACAGTTACTACTTTACTAGGTCTAGGTGCTGTACCTTATGAGGATACACTATTTTTAGGTATGGGAGGAATGCATGGTTCTTATGCTAGTAACATGGCATTAACTGAGTGTGATTTACTCATTAATTTAGGTAGCCGCTTCGATGATAGATTAGCAAGCAAACCTGATGCCTTTGCACCTAACGCCAAAATTGTACATGTAGATATTGATCCTTCAGAAATCAATAAAGTTATTCATGTAGATTTAGGTATTATTGCAGACTGTAAAAGATTTTTAGAATGTTTAAATGATAAAAATGTTGAGACTATAGAACACAGTGACTGGGTTAAACATTGTCAAAATAATAAGCAGAAACACCCATTTAAACTTGGTGAAGAAGATCAAGTATTTTGTAAGCCACAACAAACAATCGAATATATCGGCAAAATTACAAATGGTGAAGCAATTGTTACTACAGACGTGGGACAACATCAAATGTGGGCAGCTCAATTTTATCCATTTAAAAATCACGGACAATGGGTTACAAGCGGTGGTTTAGGAACAATGGGATTCGGTATTCCTTCGTCAATTGGTGCCAAATTAGCTAATCCTGATAAAACAGTCGTATGTTTCGTCGGTGACGGTGGTTTCCAAATGACAAACCAAGAAATGGCACTTTTACCCGAATATGGTTTAGATGTCAAAATCGTACTAATCAATAATGGAACATTAGGTATGGTTAAACAATGGCAAGATAAGTTCTTTAATCAACGCTTCTCACACTCAGTATTTAATGGTCAACCTGATTTTATGAAAATGGCAGAAGCATATGGCGTCAAAGGTTTCTTAATCGATAAGCCAGAACAACTGGAAGAACAATTAGATGCAGCGTTTGCTTATCAAGGACCAGCTTTAATTGAGGTTCGTATTTCCCCTACTGAAGCTGTAACCCCAATGGTTCCGAGTGGCAAATCAAATCATGAAATGGAGGGCTTATAATGACAAGAATTCTTAAATTACAAGTTGCGGATCAAGTCAGCACGCTAAATCGAATTACAAGTGCTTTTGTTCGCCTACAATATAATATCGATACATTACATGTTACACATTCTGAACAACCTGGGATTTCTAACATGGAAATTCAAGTCGATATTCAAGATGATACATCACTTCATATATTAATTAAAAAATTAAAACAACAAATTAATGTTTTAACGGTTGAATGCTACGACCTTGTTGATAACGAAGCTTAATTTTAAGACAAAGGCAATGATGCGCTAATTAGTTATAGATATATCATAGGCTGCTAGTTAACATCTGCCACTATTACAAAGTTATATTTCAGAATTTTCGAAACACAAAATATTTAATTATTTGGAGGAATTTATTATGACAACAGTTTATTATGATCAAGATGTAAAAACGGACGCTTTACAAGGCAAAAAAATTGCAGTAGTAGGTTATGGATCACAAGGTCACGCGCATGCACAAAACTTAAAAGACAATGGATATGATGTAGTCATCGGCATTCGCCCAGGTCGTTCTTTTGACAAAGCTAAAGAAGATGGATTTGATGTGTTCCCTGTTGCAGAAGCAGTTAAGCAAGCTGATGTAATTATGGTGCTATTACCTGATGAAATTCAAGGTGATGTATACAAAAACGAAATTGAACCAAATTTAGAAAAACATAATGCGCTTGCATTTGCTCATGGCTTTAACATTCATTTTGGTGTTATTCAACCACCAGCTGATGTTGATGTATTTTTAGTAGCTCCTAAAGGACCGGGTCATTTAGTTAGACGTACATTTGTTGAAGGTTCTGCTGTACCATCACTATTTGGTATTCAACAAGGCGCTTCAGGTCAAGCACGTAATATTGCTTTAAGTTATGCAAAAGGTATTGGTGCAACTCGTGCAGGTGTTATTGAAACAACATTTAAAGAAGAAACTGAGACAGATTTATTTGGTGAACAAGCAGTACTTTGCGGTGGTGTATCGAAATTAATTCAAAGTGGCTTTGAAACATTAGTAGAAGCGGGTTATCAACCAGAATTAGCTTATTTTGAAGTATTACATGAAATGAAATTAATCGTTGATTTGATGTATGAAGGCGGTATGGAAAATGTACGTTACTCAATTTCAAATACTGCTGAATTTGGTGACTATGTTTCAGGACCACGTGTTATCACACCAGATGTTAAAGAAAATATGAAAGCTGTATTAACTGATATCCAAAATGGTAACTTCAGTAATCGCTTTATCGAAGACAATAAAAATGGATTCAAAGAATTTTATAAATTACGCGAAGAACAACATGGTCATCAAATTGAAAAAGTTGGTCGTGAATTACGCGAAATGATGCCTTTTATTAAATCTAAAAGCATTGAAAAATAAGATAGACCTACAATGAGGAGTTGTTAAATATGAGTAGTCATATTCAAATTTTTGATACGACACTAAGAGACGGTGAACAAACACCAGGAGTGAATTTTACTTTTGATGAACGCTTGCGTATTGCATTGCAATTAGAAAAATGGGGTGTAGATGTTATTGAAGCTGGATTTCCTGCTTCAAGTACAGGTAGCTTTAAATCTGTTCAAGCAATTGCACAAACATTAACAACAACGGCTGTATGTGGTTTAGCTAGATGTAAAAAATCTGACATCGATGCTGTATATGAAGCAACAAAAGATGCAGCGAAGCCGGTCGTGCATGTTTTTATAGCAACATCACCTATTCATCTTGAACATAAACTTAAAATGTCTCAAGAAGACGTTTTAGCATCTATTAAAGAACATGTCACATACGCGAAACAATTATTTGACGTTGTTCAATTTTCACCTGAAGATGCAACGCGTACTGAATTACCATTCTTAGTGAAATGTGTACAAACTGCCGTTGACGCTGGAGCTACAGTTATTAATATTCCTGATACAGTCGGCTACAGTTACCATGATGAATATGCACATATTTTCAAAACCTTAACAGAATCTGTAACATCTTCAAATGAAATTATTTATAGTGCTCATTGCCATGACGATTTAGGAATGGCTGTTTCAAATAGTTTAGCTGCAATTGAAGGCGGTGCGAGACGAATTGAAGGCACTGTAAATGGTATTGGTGAACGAGCAGGTAATGCAGCACTTGAAGAAGTCGCGCTTGCACTATACGTTCGAAATGATCATTATGGTGCTCAAACTGCTCTTAATCTCGAAGAAACTAAAAAAACATCGGATTTAATTTCAAGATATGCAGGTATTCGAGTGCCTAGAAATAAAGCAATTGTTGGCCAAAATGCATTTAGTCATGAATCAGGTATTCACCAAGATGGCGTATTAAAACATCGTGAAACATATGAAATTATGACACCTCAACTTGTTGGTGTAAGCACGACTGAACTTCCATTAGGAAAATTATCTGGTAAACACGCCTTCTCAGAGAAGTTAAAAGCATTAGGTTATGACATTGATAAAGAAGCGCAAATAGATTTATTTAAACAATTCAAGGCCATTGCGGACAAAAAGAAATCTGTTTCAGATAGAGATATTCATGCGATTATTCAAGGTTCTGAGCATGAGCATCAAGCACTTTATAAATTGGAAACACTGCAACTACAATATGTCTCTAGCGGCCTTCAAAGTGCTGTTGTTGTTGTTAAAGATAAAGAGGGTCATATTTACCAGGATTCAAGTATTGGTACTGGTTCAATCGTAGCAATTTACAATGCAGTTGATCGTATTTTCCAGAAAGAAACAGAATTAATTGATTATCGTATTAATTCTGTCACTGAAGGTACTGATGCCCAAGCAGAAGTACATGTAAATTTATTGATTGAAGGTAAGACTGTCAATGGCTTTGGTATTGATCATGATATTTTACAAGCCTCTTGTAAAGCATACGTAGAAGCACATGCTAAATTTGCAGCTGAAAATGTTGAGAAGGTAGGTAATTAATTATGACTTATAACATTGTTGCCCTACCTGGTGATGGAATCGGTCCAGAAATTTTGAACGGATCTCTATCATTGCTTGAAATTATAAGTAATAAATATAACTTTAATTATCAAATAGAGCACCACGAATTTGGTGGTGCCTCTATTGATACATTCGGCGAGCCTTTAACTGAGAAAACCTTAAATGCGTGTAAAAGAGCAGATGCTATTTTACTGGGTGCAATCGGTGGACCTAAATGGACAGATCCTAACAATCGACCAGAACAAGGATTATTAAAATTGCGTAAATCCTTAAATTTATTTGTAAATATACGCCCCACTACCGTTGTCAAAGGCGCTAGTTCTTTATCACCTTTAAAGGAAGAACGCGTTGAAGGCACAGATTTAGTTATAGTCCGTGAATTGACAAGTGGTATTTATTTTGGAGAACCTAGACATTTTAATAATCACGAGGCCTTAGATTCTCTTACTTATACAAGAGAAGAAATAGAACGCATTGTTCACGTAGCATTTAAATTGGCCGCTTCAAGACGAGGAAAACTAACATCAGTTGATAAAGAAAATGTATTAGCTTCTAGTAAATTGTGGCGCAAAGTCGTAAATGAAGTAAGTCAATTATATCCAGAAGTAACAGTAAATCACTTATTTGTTGATGCTTGTAGTATGCATTTAATCACAAATCCAAAACAATTTGACGTCATCGTATGTGAAAACTTATTTGGCGATATTTTAAGTGATGAAGCTTCAGTGATTCCTGGTTCACTTGGTTTATCACCTTCTGCTAGTTTTAGTAACGATGGTCCAAGATTGTATGAGCCTATTCATGGATCAGCACCAGATATTGCAGGTAAAAACGTTGCCAATCCATTTGGAATGATTCTATCTTTAGCGATGTGTTTACGTGAAAGCTTAAATCAACCAGATGCTGCAGATGAATTAGAACAACATATTTATAGCATGATTGAACATGGGCAAACGACAGCAGATTTAGGCGGCAAATTGAATACTACTGATATTTTCGAAATTCTATCTCAAAAATTGAATCACTAAGGGGGAGATGTAAATGGGTCAAACATTATTTGACAAGGTGTGGAACAGACATGTGTTATACGGGAAATTGGGCGAACCGCAACTATTATACATTGATTTACACCTTATACATGAAGTTACTTCTCCTCAAGCATT
This sequence comes from Staphylococcus sp. T93, assembly GCF_016743875.1. Classification (NCBI taxonomy): domain Bacteria; kingdom Bacillati; phylum Bacillota; class Bacilli; order Caryophanales; family Staphylococcaceae; genus Staphylococcus; species Staphylococcus sp. T93. The sequence continues at coordinate 1,498,134 of NZ_CP068247.1, forward strand.
TGAAGGACTTAGGCTTCAAAACAGAAAATTAAGACGCCCAGATTTAACATTTGCAACACTCGATCACAATGTTCCTACTATTGATATATTCAATATTAAAGATGAAATTGCAAACAAACAAATCACAACATTACAAAAAAACGCCATAGATTTTGGGGTGCATATTTTTGATATGGGTTCTGATGAACAAGGTATTGTTCACATGGTAGGACCTGAGACAGGACTTACACAGCCTGGCAAGACAATCGTTTGTGGTGACTCTCACACAGCAACACATGGAGCATTTGGTGCTATTGCATTTGGAATTGGAACAAGTGAAGTTGAACATGTTTTCGCAACTCAAACGCTATGGCAAACAAAACCCAAAAACTTAAAAATCGATATTAATGGTACCTTACCAACAGGCGTCTATGCTAAGGACATTATTCTGCATTTAATTAAAACGTATGGTGTTGACTTTGGTACAGGCTATGCTTTGGAATTTACTGGCGAAACAATTAAAAACCTTTCAATGGATGGTCGAATGACTATTTGTAACATGGCTATCGAAGGTGGTGCCAAATACGGCATAATCCAACCTGATGATATAACATTTGAATATGTTAAAGGGAGACCATTTGCCGATAACTTCGCTAAATCAGTTGATAAGTGGCGTGAGCTATATTCTGATGACGACGCGATATTTGATCGTGTAATTGAACTTGATGTTTCAACATTAGAACCACAAGTGACATGGGGAACTAATCCTGAAATGGGTGTTAATTTCAGTGAACCATTCCCTGAAATCAATGATATCAACGATCAACGTGCGTATGATTATATGGGGTTAGAACCAGGTCAAAAAGCTGAAGACATCGACTTAGGGTATGTTTTTCTCGGTTCATGTACAAATGCTAGACTATCAGATTTGATTGAAGCTAGTCATATTGTTAAAGGAAATAAAGTTCATCCAAATATTACAGCTATTGTCGTACCAGGTTCTCGTACAGTAAAAAAAGAAGCAGAAAAATTAGGTCTAGATACTATCTTTAAAAATGCAGGATTTGAATGGCGTGAACCAGGATGTTCAATGTGTTTAGGCATGAATCCTGACCAAGTACCTGAGGGCGTACATTGTGCATCTACAAGTAATCGAAACTTTGAAGGACGACAAGGCAAAGGTGCAAGAACACATTTAGTATCCCCTGCTATGGCAGCAGCAGCAGCTATTCATGGTAAATTTGTGGACGTAAGAAAGGTGGTTGTTTAAATGGCAGCAATCAAACCTATTACAACATATAAAGGTAAAATAGTCCCTCTCTTCAACGACAATATCGATACAGACCAAATCATTCCTAAGGTACACTTAAAGCGTATTTCAAAAAGTGGCTTTGGTCCATTTGCTTTTGATGAATGGCGGTACTTACCTGATGGTTCAGATAATCCTGATTTCAATCCTAACAAACCACAATATAAAGGGGCTTCTATTTTAATTACTGGAGATAATTTTGGATGTGGTTCAAGTCGTGAACATGCTGCTTGGGCTCTTAAGGACTATGGTTTTCATATTATTATTGCAGGAAGTTTCAGTGACATATTTTATATGAATTGCACTAAAAATGCGATGTTGCCTATCGTTTTAGAAAAAAGTGCCCGTGAACATCTTGCACAATATGTTGAAATTGAGGTCGATTTACCAAATCAAACTGTGTCATCACCAGACAAGCGTTTCCATTTTGAAATTGATGAAACTTGGAAGAATAAACTTGTAAATGGCTTAGATGACATTGCAATCACCCTACAATATGAATCATTAATAGAAAAATATGAAAAATCACTTTAAGGGAGTTGAATATTATGACAGTCAAAACAACAGTTTCTACGAAAGATATCGATGAGGCATTTTTAAGACTTAAAGATATTGTCAAAGAAACACCTTTACAATTAGACCATTACTTATCTCAAAAGTATGATTGTAAAGTCTATTTAAAACGAGAAGATTTACAATGGGTACGTTCTTTTAAATTAAGAGGTGCTTACAACGCTATTTCTGTTTTATCAGATGAAGCTAAAAGTAAAGGTATTACATGTGCAAGTGCAGGTAATCATGCTCAAGGTGTTGCCTATACAGCTAAAAAACTTAATTTAAACGCTGTTATCTTTATGCCAGTCACTACACCTTTACAAAAGGTAAATCAAGTAAAGTTCTTTGGAAATAGTAACGTTGAAGTTGTACTCACTGGTGATACATTTGATCACTGTTTAGCTGAAGCTTTAACTTATACAAGTGAACATCAAATGAACTTTATAGATCCATTCAATAATGTTCATACAATTTCTGGACAAGGTACGCTTGCTAAAGAAATGCTAGAACAAGCAAAGTCTGACAATGTTAACTTTGATTATCTATTTGCCGCAATTGGTGGTGGCGGTTTAATTTCAGGTATTAGTACTTACTTTAAAACCTATTCACCTACCACGAAAATTATAGGTGTTGAACCTTCAGGTGCAAGTAGTATGTATGAATCTGTTGTGGTAAATAATCAGGTAGTCACATTGCCTAATATCGATAAATTTGTGGACGGTGCATCTGTAGCTAGAGTTGGCGATATTACATTTGAAATTGCAAAAGAAAATGTAGATGATTACGTTCAAGTAGATGAAGGTGCAGTTTGTTCTACGATTTTAGATATGTATTCAAAACAAGCAATTGTAGCAGAACCTGCTGGCGCATTAAGTGTAAGTGCGCTTGAAAACTATAAAGATCATATTAAAGGTAAAACAGTGGTTTGTGTCATTAGTGGTGGTAATAATGATATTAATCGAATGAAAGAAATTGAAGAACGTTCATTACTATACGAAGAAATGAAGCATTACTTTATCTTAAATTTCCCTCAACGTCCAGGTGCATTGAGAGAATTTGTAAATGACGTATTAGGACCTCAAGACGATATTACTAAATTTGAATACTTAAAAAAATCTTCTCAAAATACAGGTACTGTCATTATTGGTATTCAACTTAAAGATCATGATGATTTAATACAACTCAAACAACGTGTAAATCATTTCGATCCTTCCAATATTTATATTAATGAAAATAAGATGTTATATTCATTGTTAATTTAACACATAGTAAGAAAAACAGTCATAAATTGATTTCTAATTGAAATCATCTTATGACTGCTTTTTATTATACTTTACATTTCTCGTTTCGTCAGATTCAAACGTTTTCACTTCGCCAAGCCATCTTTCTTTGTGTTTGCTTTTATTTTGACGTTTTAGACATAAAAAAAGAGACCTTGCGGTCTCAATGCGGCTCATCGCATCCACTTTTTGCCTGGCAACGTTCTACTCTAGCGGAACGTAAGTTCGACTACCATCGACGCTAAGGAGCTTAACTTCTGTGTTCGGCATGGGAACAGGTGTGACCTCCTTGCTATAGTCACCAGACATATGAATGTAAATTATACATTCAAAACTAGATAGTAAGTAAAAGTGATTTTGCTTCGCAAAACATTTATTTTGATTAAGTCTTCGATCGATTAGTATTCGTCAGCTCCACATGTCACCATGCTTCCACCTCGAACCTATTAACCTCATCATCTTTGAGGGATCTTATAACCGAAGTTGGGAAATCTCATCTTGAGGGGGGCTTCATGCTTAGATGCTTTCAGCACTTATCCCGTCCACACATAGCTACCCAGCTATGCCGTTGGCACGACAACTGGTACACCAGAGGTATGTCCATCCCGGTCCTCTCGTACTAAGGACAGCTCCTCTCAAATTTCCTACGCCCACGACGGATAGGGACCGAACTGTCTCACGACGTTCTGAACCCAGCTCGCGTACCGCTTTAATGGGCGAACAGCCCAACCCTTGGGACCGACTACAGCCCCAGGATGCGATGAGCCGACATCGAGGTGCCAAACCTCCCCGTCGATGTGAACTCTTGGGGGAGATAAGCCTGTTATCCCCGGGGTAGCTTTTATCCGTTGAGCGATGGCCCTTCCATGCGGAACCACCGGATCACTAAGTCCGTCTTTCGACCCTGCTCGACTTGTAGGTCTCGCAGTCAAGCTCCCTTATGCCTTTACACTCTATGAATGATTTCCAACCATTCTGAGGGAACCTTTGAGCGCCTCCGTTACCTTTTAGGAGGCGACCGCCCCAGTCAAACTGCCCGCCTGACACTGTCTCCCACCACGATAAGTGGTGCGGGTTAGAAAGCCAACACAGCTAGGGTAGTATCCCACCAGCGCCTCCACGTAAGCTAGCGCTCACGTTTCAAAGGCTCCTACCTATCCTGTACAAGCTGTGCCGAATTTCAATATCAGGCTACAGTAAAGCTCCACGGGGTCTTTCCGTCCTGTCGCGGGTAACCTGCATCTTCACAGGTACTATGATTTCACCGAGTCTCTCGTTGAGACAGTGCCCAAATCGTTACGCCTTTCGTGCGGGTCGGAACTTACCCGACAAGGAATTTCGCTACCTTAGGACCGTTATAGTTACGGCCGCCGTTTACTGGGGCTTCGATTCGTAGCTTCGCAGAAGCTAACCACTCCTCTTAACCTTCCAGCACCGGGCAGGCGTCAGCCCCTATACATCACCTTACGGTTTAGCAGAGACCTGTGTTTTTTTGATAAACAGTCGCTTGGGCCTATTCACTGCGGCTCTTCTGGGCGTTAACCCTAAAGAGCACCCCTTCTCCCCGAAGTTACGGGGTCATTTTTGCCGAGTTCCTTAACGAGAGTTCGCTCGCTCACCTTAGAATTCTCATCTTGACTACCTGTGTCGGTTTGCGGTACGGGCACCTATTTTCTATCTAGAGGCTTTTCTCGGCAGTGTGAAATCAACGACTCGAAGACACAATGTCTTCTCCCCATCACAGCTCAGCCTTAACGAGTACCGGATTTGCCTAATACTCAGCCTTACTGCTTAGACGTGCAATCCAATCGCACGCTTCGCCTATCCTACTGCGTCCCCCCATCGATTAAAACGATTATAGGTGGTACAGGAATATCAACCTGTTATCCATCGCCTACGCCTGTCGGCCTCAGCTTAGGACCCGACTAACCCAGAGCGGACGAGCCTTCCTCTGGAAACCTTAGTCAATCGGTGGACGGGATTCTCACCCGTCTTTCGCTACTCACACCGGCATTCTCACTTCTAAGCGCTCCACATGTCCTTACGATCATGCTTCAACGCCCTTAGAACGCTCTCCTACCATTGTCCAAAGGACAATCCACAGCTTCGGTAATATGTTTAGCCCCGGTACATTTTCGGCGCAGTGTCACTCGACTAGTGAGCTATTACGCACTCTTTAAATGATGGCTGCTTCTAAGCCAACATCCTAGTTGTCTGGGCAACGCCACATCCTTTTTCCACTTAACATATATTTTTGGGACCTTAGCTGGTGGTCTGGGCTGTTTCCCTTTCGAACACGGACCTTATCACCCATGTTCTGACTCCCAAGTTAAATTAATTGGCATTCGGAGTTTGTCTGAATTCGGTAACCCGAGAGGGGCCCCTCGTCCAAACAGTGCTCTACCTCCAATAATCATCACTTGAGGCTAGCCCTAAAGCTATTTCGGAGAGAACCAGCTATCTCCAGGTTCGATTGGAATTTCTCCGCTACCCTCAGTTCATCCGCTCACTTTTTCAACGTAAGTCGGTTCGGTCCTCCATTCAGTGTTACCTGAACTTCAACCTGACCAAGGGTAGATCACCTGGTTTCGGGTCTACGACCAAATACTAAACGCCCTATTCAGACTCGCTTTCGCTACGGCTCCACATTTACTGCTTAACCTTGCATCAAATCGTAACTCGCCGGTTCATTCTACAAAAGGCACGCCATCACCCATTAACGGGCTCTGACTACTTGTAAGCACACGGTTTCAGGTTCTATTTCACTCCCCTTCCGGGGTGCTTTTTCACCTTTCCCTCACGGTACTGGTTCACTATCGGTCACTAGAGAGTATTTAGCCTTAGGAGATGGTCCTCCCAGATTCCGACGGAATTTCACGTGCTCCGTCGTACTCAGGATCCACTCAAGAGAGACAACATTTTTCGACTACAGGATTATTACCTTCTTTGATTCATCTTTCCAGATGATTCGTCTAATGTCGTCCTTTGTAACTCCGTATAGAGTGTCCTACAACCCCAACAAGCAAGCTTGTTGGTTTGGGCTCTTCCCGTTTCGCTCGCCGCTACTAAGGGAATCGAATTTTTCTTTCTCTTCCTCCGGGTACTAAGATGTTTCAGTTCTCCGGGTGTGCCTTCTGATATGCTATGTATTCACATATCGATAACATGACATAACTCATGCTGGGTTTCCCCATTCGGAAATCTCTGGATCAAAGCTTACTTACAGCTCCCCAAAGCATATCGTCGTTAGTAACGTCCTTCATCGGCTTCTAGTGCCAAGGCATCCACCGTGCGCCCTTAATAACTTAATCTATGTTTCCACCATTTTTATAAGTCAAACGCTCACATACGGCTTCGTTTTCATTATTTTAAATGCTCATTTACATAAGTAAACTCTGCTTTAAAATAATTTAACTCATTGTCTGCTAAACGTTTTCTTTTATAAAAAGATTTAAACGCGTTATTAATCTTGTGAGTGTTCTTTCGAACACTAGCGATTATTTCTTATGAATTCAAGCTTATTTAAAACTCTTTATTCACTCGGTTTTGCTTGGTAAAATCTATATTTTACTTACTTATCTAGTTTTCAATGTACAATTTCTTTTTAGTCAAGCGCTCGCATACTGCTTTATTTTCAAAAAATCAAATGCTCATTTACAAAAGTAAACTCCGCTTTAATTTTTCTTAATGCATTGTCTAACAACCGCTTTCTTTAAAAAGAATAGATTGTCAAGCGCTCGCATAAGCAATATCACTTTAACCAAAAAATATTTGAATGTTAAATAAACATTCAAAACTGAATACAATATGTCACGTTATTCCGCATCTTCTGAAGAAGATGTTCCGAATATATCCTTAGAAAGGAGGTGATCCAGCCGCACCTTCCGATACGGCTACCTTGTTACGACTTCACCCCAATCATTTGTCCCACCTTCGACGGCTAGCTCCTAAAAGGTTACTCCACCGGCTTCGGGTGTTACAAACTCTCGTGGTGTGACGGGCGGTGTGTACAAGACCCGGGAACGTATTCACCGTAGCATGCTGATCTACGATTACTAGCGATTCCAGCTTCATGTAGTCGAGTTGCAGACTACAATCCGAACTGAGAACAACTTTATGGGATTTGCTTGACCTCGCGGTTTCGCTGCCCTTTGTATTGTCCATTGTAGCACGTGTGTAGCCCAAATCATAAGGGGCATGATGATTTGACGTCATCCCCACCTTCCTCCGGTTTGTCACCGGCAGTCAACTTAGAGTGCCCAACTTAATGATGGCAACTAAGCTTAAGGGTTGCGCTCGTTGCGGGACTTAACCCAACATCTCACGACACGAGCTGACGACAACCATGCACCACCTGTCACTTTGTCCCCCGAAGGGGAAGGCTCTATCTCTAGAGTTGTCAAAGGATGTCAAGATTTGGTAAGGTTCTTCGCGTTGCTTCGAATTAAACCACATGCTCCACCGCTTGTGCGGGTCCCCGTCAATTCCTTTGAGTTTCAACCTTGCGGTCGTACTCCCCAGGCGGAGTGCTTAATGCGTTAGCTGCAGCACTAAGGGGCGGAAACCCCTAACACTTAGCACTCATCGTTTACGGCGTGGACTACCAGGGTATCTAATCCTGTTTGATCCCCACGCTTTCGCACATCAGCGTCAGTTACAGACCAGAAAGTCGCCTTCGCCACTGGTGTTCCTCCATATCTCTGCGCATTTCACCGCTACACATGGAATTCCACTTTCCTCTTCTGCACTCAAGTTTTCCAGTTTCCAATGACCCTCCACGGTTGAGCCGTGGGCTTTCACATCAGACTTAAAAACCGCCTACGCGCGCTTTACGCCCAATAATTCCGGATAACGCTTGCCACCTACGTATTACCGCGGCTGCTGGCACGTAGTTAGCCGTGGCTTTCTGATTAGGTACCGTCAAGATGTGCACAGTTACTTACACATATGTTCTTCCCTAATAACAGAGTTTTACGATCCGAAGACCTTCATCACTCACGCGGCGTTGCTCCGTCAGGCTTTCGCCCATTGCGGAAGATTCCCTACTGCTGCCTCCCGTAGGAGTCTGGACCGTGTCTCAGTTCCAGTGTGGCCGATCACCCTCTCAGGTCGGCTATGCATCGTTGCCTTGGTAAGCCGTTACCTTACCAACTAGCTAATGCAGCGCGGATCCATCTATAAGTGACAGCAAGACCGTCTTTCACTTTTGAACCATGCGGTTCAAAATATCATCCGGTATTAGCTCCGGTTTCCCGAAGTTATCCCAGTCTTATAGGTAGGTTATCCACGTGTTACTCACCCGTCCGCCGCTAACATCAGAGAAGCAAGCTTCTCGTCCGTTCGCTCGACTTGCATGTATTAGGCACGCCGCCAGCGTTCATCCTGAGCCAGGATCAAACTCTCCATAAAAATTATGATGTTTGATTAGCTCATAAATACTAAATAATGTTTGTAACTTATAGTTACGTTTTTGGAATTAACGTTGACATATTGTCATTCAGTTTTCAATGTTCATTAAAATTATCTATGGAGCGGGTGATGGGAATCGAACCCACAACATCAGCTTGGAAGGCTGAGGTTTTGCCATTAAACTACACCCGCTTATTTAAATTAAGAATTTTGATGCGGCCGAGAGGACTTGAACCTCCACGGGATTTCTCCCACTAGGCCCTCAACCTAGCGCGTCTGCCATTCCGCCACGACCGCGGATATAGGCATTTAAAACATCTTCGTTTTTCAGAACGTTATTTATTATATTATGTTTAAAAATATTTGTCAATAACTTTTAATCGTTTTTTTACATTAAATTAATTTGTGTTATCAGTTGTTAACACAACGCTATTTATAATAAAACATTTAGAACTTATTGTCAACATATTTTATAAATTAAATTTAGAATTGACTGTCTTTCAAATCAAAGTTTATTTAATTTGTTCTTTTTTAAGGAACGTGTTTAATCATACTAACTATAAGCTGTACAGTCAATAGAAAAGTTCAATCAAAATGTCATGAAAAATGTATAATTATCTTTTGTGCTACTTTAAAGCTTTAATTGGGTAAAGTTTATATATTAATTATTACTAAAATACGCCAAGATTTTTAATCTAATCATTTTAATTTCATCCTATCAAGCCACAATTTATGCCATTACCTATATCATAAGTAGAAAAGCCGAGATTGCGAAGTATTAAATTACGACAATCTCGGCTTTAAACATTTTATAAACACAATTTCTTCTTATTCAATTACTATGTTTACCAATCAAAATAACTCACTGATAAATTCTATATAAATTCCATACAACTCATAAATAATCTTACATATACACGAATTAGCTCTATTTGTATTGTACTTATTTCAATTGTCTTTTCATTCTTAATTTTCCATTGCAATGTCCGCAACGCATACGATTCGTATCAACTTTACGGATACGTATATATTTTGCATGACATTTAGTGCAATAATATTCATAATTTGCCCGTTGTTGATAGCTTTCAATGCTGTTACAAAATCTAGGCGCTCCAACCTGTTGGCTCAATCGTTTAAAATCTTGATCTTTATGTTGATAACCTTTACCAGCAATATGCAAGTGATAATGACACAATTCGTGCAGTATAATTTTTACAACAGCATCTTCTCCATAATGCTCATATTGTTTTGGATTAATTTCAATATCATGGGACTTTAAAAGATAACGTCCGCCTGTTGTACGTAACCTTTTATTAAAATATGCACAATGTCGAAACGTACGTCCAAATTTTTCTTCCGAAAGATTCTCAACCATTCGCTGAAGTTTGTCATTATTCATGTGGATCAATCATCGTTAATGATACTTTGTCTTTATTTTTGTCAATACTGTAAATCCAAACGTCAACGATATCACCAACACTGACAATATCCATTGGATTTTTTACGAACTTCTTAGAAAGTTTCGAAACATGGACAAGTCCATCTTGTTTAACACCTATATCTACAAATGCTCCAAAATCTACTACATTTCTAACTGTACCACTCAATTTCATTCCTTCTTGTAAATCTTCAATTGATAGCACATCGGATTTAAGGATTGGTGTTTCAAACTCGTTCCTTGGATCTCGATTAGGTGCTTTCAAGGATTTAATAATATCCTCTAATGTAGGTACACCGACTTGTAATTCAATCGCCAGTTCATCCATATCCAATGAATTTAATTTAGCTTTTAATGCATCACTACCTAAATCATTGCCACCAAATCCGAGTTTATCTAATAACTGATACGTTACTTTATAGCTTTCGGGATGAATCGATGTATTATCCAATGGCTCTGAACCGTCTACTATTCTTAAAAATCCTATACTCTGCTCAAAAGTTTTAGCACCCAAACGCTTAATCTTGCTTAACTCTTTATTATGCTTTATTGCGCCATTTTCTTCTCTATATGCAATTATATTTTTAGCAATTTGCGAACTTAGACCAGACACATATTGTAATAATGATGATGATGCTGTATTGACATCAACACCTACTTGGTTAACTGCTGTTTCAACAACGAAAGTTAATGCATTTTCTAGTGCTTTTTGATTAACATCATGCTGGTATTGTCCGACACCAATAGATTTAGGATCGATTTTAACTAATTCACTTAATGGATCTTGAACGCGTCGTCCAATTGATACGGCACTTCTTTCTTCCACTTGAAAATCAGGAAATTCATCTCTAGCAATTTCTGATGCTGAGTATACTGAAGCGCCCGCTTCATTGACAATGATGAATTGTACTGGCAACTGATGCTTTTTAATTAAATCTGCAACAAATTGTTCTGTTTCACGACTTGCAGTACCATTGCCAATTGCAATTAATTGCACATCATACGCTTTAACCATTTGTACAAAATCCTTCTCTGCTGCCTCTTTTTTAGAAACTGGTGGATGCGGATAAATCACACCTTTTGCTATAAAAGTACCGAATGGGTTAATGACTGCTAATTTACAACCTGTTCTAAATGCTGGATCTACGCCTAATATTTGTTTACCTTTCATTGGAGGTTGCAGTAATAGATTTCTTAAGTTTTCACTAAAAACATCTATTGCATGATTTTCAGCTTTTTCAGTTAAATCAGCATGGATTTCACGCTCTATCGAAGGGACAATTAAGCGTTTCAAGCTATCTTTAATCGCCTCTAAAATATAACTGCGATTTACATTATTATGATTGATTTCTTGACGTGCAATGAAATCCTCTACTGATGTCGTATCGAATTCAAACTTTACAGATAATACTTTCTCTTTTTCACCACGATTAACAGCTAAAACTCTATGATTAGCAATGCGTTTAATTGGCTCACTATATGCATAGTACATTTCAAAAATACCTTTTTCATCTTCAGCATTTTTCTTTTTAGATGTAGTTAACACACCTTGATGATACATATCTTTTAAAATTTTTGTTCTATATTTAGGATTATCTGAAATTTGTTCCGCAATAATATCTTGTGCACCTTTGATAGCATCTTCAACCGATTGCACTTCTTCATTTATAAATTGTTGTGCTTTTTCTTCAATTGAGACTTCATGTTTACGTGCCTTCATCCATATCGCTAATGGCTCTAACCCTTTACGTTTCGCCTCAGTTGCCCTTGTCTTTTTCTTTTGTTTAAAAGGCCTATATAGGTCTTCAACACGTTGTAATTTGTTCTGTTTTAAAATATCCTTCTTTAATTCCTCAGTAAGTAATCCTTGCTGTTCTATATTTTTGATAACTTCTTCTTTACGTTTTTGTAAATTGACCATATATTGGTATTCGTCATCAATTTGCTTTATTTGAACTTCATCTAGTCCACCAGTTTGCTCTTTTCGATACCTCGCAATAAATGGTACTGTATTTTTTTCTTCTAGCAGTGTTAATACTGCTTCAATTTGTTTTTTACTAAATTGATATTTCTCTATGATTGAATTAATCAATTGATTGTCCATTTACTTAACCCACACTTTTTCTTAAATTTACTCATTTATTTTAACATATTCTAAAATACTTCTATTAAGATATGATACTTAATGTAATTTTCACTTCCAAAACATTTAAAACGAATGATTAGGTCATACTATATTTTAAAACGCACTAAGATTATTGAAAATGACACACCATCATTTCTAAATTTCATAATCTAAGACTACTTTTTTTATTCTAATAGCAACCCACCTATTTAAAACGACAATTAGATATCTTCTTCACTTAAATTATTAATACTATATCGCGACATTTATGTGGATACACATTAAACTACACTAATAATGTATTAATTCGAAAATCTTAATTAAATTAAAAATACCCCTCGATTTCAATTTAATAATCAAGGGATAATTATATGGATTTTTCATTATAAAACGTATCATTAATAAACAAATTCTATTGATGTGCTGCTTCTTGTAATTTCTTAATTGCCGTTCTCTGAAGTCGTGATACATGCATTTGACTTAAACCGATACGCTCACCTGTCTCTTTTTGACTCAATCCTTCAATAAACGTACATTGTATGATTTCTCGTTCGCGATCAGATAATATAGGTAATATTTTTTCTAAAATCATACGTTTTTCAGTTAAGTCATAATGGTCATCTTGTTGCCCCATAATATCTAATAGCGTAACAGTTGAACCATCTTTATCAGCTTCAATGGAATGATCAACACTTAACGCATTATAACTTTGTCCCATTTCCATTGCTTCTAACACTTCTTCTTCTGAGACTTCTAATCGATCAGCTATTTCACTGATAGAAGGTGAACGCTCTAATTCAGCGGTTAGTTCATCGCTCACTTTTTTGATTCTTGGCCCAATTTCTTTAATACGTCTCGGAACATGTACACTCCAAGTTTTATCTCGTAGATATCTTTTGATTTCACCGATTACAGTAGGTACTAAAAAGGCTTCAAACTTCCGTTCAAAGGACATATCGAATCTATTTATGGCACCTATTAAACCAACCATACCAACTTGAACTAAATCTTCGTGATGTGATTGTCCTTTAGAATATTTATATGCCAATGACTCAATTAGTTTTTGGTAATGTTTAACTAACTTATCCTGTGCATCTGTATTCTTATTTTCTTGGTGTTCTTTAATCCATTGGTTAATTTGCTCAGGTGAAATTTCATTAGCTGATTTCGACTCTTTCGCCATTATTTCGCACCTGCTCTTTTTTTATATACTTAGTCATACTGATTGTCACACCAGATTCTTTATATACTGTGACTTCATCCATTAAAGATTCGATTAAAAATAAACCTAGGCCACCTTCGCGTAAAAAGTCTATATTTTCGTCTTTATCGTAAGGACCTATTTTTGATTTAGTTGTTTCATAATCAAAACTGTCACCTTTATCAGAAATAACAATTTTAATTTTATCTTCTAAAATTTCAAAATATATGTTAATAATGCCCACATTGTTATTTTCTTTGTATGCATGTTTAACTGCATTTGTCACAGCTTCACTAACTGCAATCTTGGCATCTTCAATATCATCATATGTAGCACCAGCTCTCGAAAAAACGCCAGAAAGTGTTAAACGAATTAAACTTACATACTCTGCCGATGCTGGCACGCGCATTTCGATAAAATCTTCTTTAGATTGCATGTTATTCGACCTCCGTTCCTTCATTAACATGCATTAAATCCTTAAGACCAGTAATTTCAAATAGTCTACCGATACGATCTGACACACCTAAAATGTATAGTTCTTTATCATTTTGGTTTAATGCTTTTAATGTACCTACGAATAAACCTAAACCTGTCGAATCCATATAACTCACATTTTCTAAATTAACATAAATATCACGAGTTCCATCTTGTCTCATAGGTGTTAAAACCTCTTCTAATTCAGGCACAGTATAAACATCTAATTCTCCACCGACTTTAACTTCGTAAAATTTATCTTGAGTGGTTGTTTCTATATTAAGATTCATTTCATTACACTCCTACTTATTAAAAATATTTATCTTCATTTTAAGCGCTGTATCCACCATATTTATATTTCAAATTATTATATACCCATCGAAATAATTTCTAATCTTCTTTTTTAAATTAATTTACTCTTTTTATAATCAAAATAGTCATATCATCTTTTTTATTTGGGTTTTGAAGCTTTAAAATTGCTTCATAGATAATTTGAACAATATCTTGTGGGTGCATATGTTTATGTTTTTTAATATATTCTAAAAGTTTTTGTTTATCTATAAAGGTACCTTCACTATTTCTAGCTTCAGTCACACCATCCGTTAAAATGATAATTAAATCATCAAGGTATATTGGAATTTCTTGTTGTTGATATCGTGTTTGTGAACTGATTCCTAACACTCTACCTCTAACTGAAATTTCTTCAAATTCTTCTTTTTCAGCGCGATAAATATATCCAGGCTCATGACCAGCTGAACTACAATACAATAAATGGTTCATTTCTTCATATAAACCATAAAACATTGTGACGAACATATTTTGATTAATATTCTTTTCAACAACACGATTTAAACGTTTTAAACCATCACTCGGTAATTGTGAGTGTCCATAAGAATCCATGCCAAACTTTATCATACTCATTGCTAAAGCAGCTGGTATACCTTTTCCAATGACATCTGCAACAGCAAAGCTCATTGTGCCATCGTTATGGTCAATTAAATTAAAATAATCTCCACTTACTTTTTGTGCCGCCACTGAAATAACGCCAATTTGAATACTATCAAATTGTGGAATATCTGTTTTAAGCATTGTTTGTTGTAAGCTAGAAGCTAAGTCTATCTCTTTATCGTGAACTTGAAGTTTATCTACCAATCTTTGATAATCTCGATAACTATAACCAAATTTCTTGTAAGACATCTAATGTCTTGAACACATCTTCACGCGTTAAGTTTAACGTCAATATATAGTTTTTGTGAATATCGACAATGTCTTCAGGCAAGACGTCCTTACGAATCACTTCGTCAGTGTATTTCTCACACTTTTTTATCAATTCTACTTTATCTTGGCACGTTAAACTTTCATCAATTAAACCCTTATAATGTTGCTTAAATTCTTCCACGATTAGTTGCCTCCTCACTTCCCTTACAAAGCAAATGCTTAAGCAAGGATAATTATGATTCACTTACTAACATTTATTTAATTGCACTTATCAATTTTGTCGTTTGCAATTTTGCTGTAGATGATACTTTTAAGCTAAAAAAACTTTAGGATGGAATACCTAAAGCCTAAAAAACTTAAGACATCCTTTTATAATAAAAAATATGAATATCATAACTGGTATTTGCTAAAATCTTTGTTTATAAGAAAATTCTTCGTACAGAATTTAGAAATAGTTATAATTATTATAAAGTTATTGTCTTTTATATCAATATTTTATTTATCTCTGAAAAATACATATAATAGACGCCTAATTTTTCTGGTGAGCTACTGCATTCAGCCCTAAACTAATCATTAGTGCATTATCTACTTCTTTCATTTTATCATCGGATAAGTACGTCAGTTTTTCTTTCAATCGTTTTTTATCAAGTGTACGAATTTGTTCTAATAATATAACTGAGTCTTTATCCAACTTATACTTTTTCTTTTCAATCTCTACATGTGTCGGTATTTTCGCTTTATTAATCCTACCAGTTATTGCCGCAACAATAACTGTAGGACTATATTTATTACCAGTATCATTTTGAATTATGACTACAGGTCTGACTCCCCCTTGTTCAGATCCCTGTACTGGTGATAAATCTGCTAAATAAACATCTCCTCGTCTAATCATTCATTCGTTGAATTAGAAGATAAATATGTTTCGTTGCAATCGCATGCTTCACACTCTATCGGAAAAGCTTCGTTCGCTAGGGAGAGATTTAAATCAGCCATTTGTGAATATCCTTCTTTTAAAGATTGTTCTAAGCTATGACTTCTATTTTGACTAAAAGATAACATATGAGAACCTCCAATTGATTCCAAAAGTTATTAAATGACCTTTAATTACTCTAATGATAACAAATTTTATATGCACTGACCATATTATTTTAACAATTCATTTGTTACAAAACGTTGATCACCATCATGATAGATTCGCGGCAAACGTCTCGACAAGTTACAAAGCACTTCATAATTAATAGTATGTTGCTTTTCAGCTACCACCTCTACCGACTGTGGACTTTCTC
Source organism: Staphylococcus sp. T93 (assembly GCF_016743875.1). NCBI lineage: Bacteria > Bacillati > Bacillota > Bacilli > Caryophanales > Staphylococcaceae > Staphylococcus > Staphylococcus sp. T93. Next base: position 1,514,408 of record NZ_CP068247.1, read on the forward strand.
TATGATTATCTATTAAAATCACCGAATCTCCAGCTTTAACTTGATCTGGCACTTTAACAATTGTCTGATCCATACATACGCGACCAATAACTTCGCATTGATGACCATTTACATTTACAAAGCTACCTTGCATTATGCGTAAATAGCCATCTGCATATCCAATAGGTAACAATGCTATTGTAGTTGGGTCAGTAGCTGTATAAGTTGCACCATAACTTACAGACTCACCCGCTTGTAGCGTCTTTGTTTGAACTACATTAGCAATTAATTGCACACTTGGTTTAAGGTGTACTTTAACTTTTTGCTGTACATACTCTGATGGATAATATCCATAAAGGGAAATTCCTGGTCTTATTGCATTACAGAATTGGCAATCCATTAATAGAGAGCCTGCTGAGTTCTGACAATGTATATATTCAGGTTTAATTGCTTCATTGACCATATCTTTAAAACGTTGATATTGTTCAGTTGTCATATCTCCTGGTTCGTCAGCACAGGCAAAGTGTGTAAACACGCCTTCAAATACAAGTTGCTCATATTGTTGAATGATTTCAATCACTTCTTGATACGTTTTAGTATCTTTAATACCTAAACGTCCCATTCCTGTATCTAATTTAATGTGCAACCATAACTTTTTCTCTTGCTCACCAGAAATGTTTTTAATTGCTTCTTTCAACCACTGTTTAGACGGAACCGTTAAGGCAACTCGGTGTTGTATCGCTTTATCAATATCTTTAGCTGGTAACACACCTAAGACTAAAATTTTAGCAGTAATCCCATGCATTCTAAGTTCTATCGCTTCATCTAACGTTGCTACAGCAAAAAATGTGGCGCCATTTTCCATTAAATGACGTGCTACTTTAACACTACCTAGTCCATAGGCATTGGCTTTAACGACAGCCATCACTGTTTTATTTGGATGCAATGTACTGAATACTTTGAAATTTGATGCAACAGCGTTTAAATCTACATTCATATACGCAGATCTATAATATTTATCCGACATATTACTTCCTCCTGTAATTCCCACACGTTTTAAAACTAGATCTTAATTATCATTGTATAACAAATTTAAAATGCTGACTTTTCTAAAACAACTTGGCTCATCGCATAATGCTCAGTGTGTGAGATACTAACATGTACGATAAACCCTTCGTAATCAATCTTTGGTTTGCCAAGTTCGTCGTTGTAACAGTCTATATCGTTAAAAGCTACATGTTTTCCTAAGCCTGTGCCTAATGCTTTACTGAACGCTTCTTTTGTAGCAAACCTGCCAGCTAAAAATTCAATTTTACGTTGCTCATGTGTGAAATTGTTGAATTTGTGCTGTTCATTTTTAGTTAAAATCCGCTCAACCAATTTTGGTTGCTTACTATATAACGCTTGTATTCGATCGATTTCGATTAAATCTACACCAATTCCATGTATCATTGATTATTCCTCATTTTTATTGTTTTCTAAATGTCTCTCGTTATTTAACCATCGTTTCAATCTACGTGCTTCACTTCTATCTATTAATTCAATTTCAGCTTGACCACCCGCTGTATAAAGGGTCAAAGTTGCTAATCGATAGCGTCTCATTATAGGACCAACATCGATATCAATATTTTGAATACGAAAATATGGTATTACCTTTTCATCCAAAAATAAAATGCCGTTTCGTACACGCAAATGGTGTTTTTCAAATGCATATCTGCAGTGCTTATATCGATAGACTGGCGCTATAACAAGCGTGAAAACAGCAACAAGTAATATTATAATCACACTACTAACAATGGATAAATGGTTATCTAAAATCTCCCAAAATAGCCAGTTCAAAATATTAAATGCGATTAAAAGTACAAGCGCTATGGGTATCCAAAACAGCACAGCACTTAACCTCATCACTTTTTTAGCGTGTGGTGACATAAAATTATAATCCCTCATCATTTTCACCTCTTAAATACCATGATTTCAATTTATTTGCATCTTCACTTCTTGCGTATTTTAAGTTAATCGATTGGGCTCCCACACCTTTAGCAACAATAAAGCTAAAATTATTTAAATTGTTGCGTTTAAGTAATGTATGTTGCCAAGTGTCAAATCCTATAATGTGATGCGCTTTAAAATAATAAATATTTCGTTTCAATAGCTCGAAATTCTGGATAGTAATTTGTTCTTCTGTCATTTTAAAACCCGCATGTTTGACATAAAGATATCCTTTGATCACAAATAAACCAATAATGACTATTGTTATAATCGTAAATAACAATAATAATTGATTCCAAAAATAACAGCCTATACCTGCCATAGCTATGACAATAATACTAGGTATTAAAAAGTGTCTGTGGAAACCTGACAAAGGCATACCTTCATTAACTTGTTGATAAGATAAATCTGGTACTAAATTCTGGATAATTTGATATGCTTTGTCTCGTTTAATAAACGGCAATATCGGCACACTACCTGAATCATTGTCATCATCTTCGATTTTTTTATTTTCAAAATCACTTGTGATGATAAAATGTATTGCTGTGTAGCCAAATAATCTTCGTATATATGACTGACGTTCAACAACAGCTTGCAATCGTTTCGTTGGTACAGTTACTTTCTTCTTGTTAAAGAGACCATATTCAATTTTAAGTTGCTCATTTTCAAGCATCACCGAAAAGCCATAAAATCTTATCATTGTTATAATCGTTCCAATAATATATGCCACTATTAATACTAGTAAAATGATGATTAATACTGAAATACTTACAATTTGAACCCATTGACTAATTTCATGATTTAGCTTCGACCATGGGATCAACTCTCTTACAGCCCCGTAAATCGGTACTAAAGCTGCTAACGTTACACCAATGGCGCCACTGGTCATTGCCATAAATAGTGATTCTTTAAAATTCATCTGATATATAGGAATGCGTTTATTTTTCTGATTAAGCATACTATCAGTGTTCTGCACTTCATCTAAGCGACCTTCTGCGATGTCTTCCACATTACCTTCAATGTCATGATTACAGTTGTCATTCTTCTCAGCACTAGACTTTTGCGCCACTTCTGTCTTCAACTCTGTTTGCAATTGATCAATATATCGTTCAAGATATTCACCTTGTTTTTTCGAAATAACACTTAAGACAATACCATCACTTGGTGTTTTGATTTGTAAATCCACACCACCAATAATTTGATTGACGACCCCTTGTGTCATATCAACGGACTGAATACGTTTTATATTTAATTCTTTACGCTTTTTATTAAAAATACCTGTTGTTAAAATGAAATAATTATCCTCAATCCAATATCGCGTGTTCATAATTCCGACAATTTGAGAAATGTATGATATTAAAAAGAATACAAATACAATACCTATCCATAAATATGATTCGGGATTCGTATAATCAAAATCTTTCAATTGAAAGATAATGAAAATAAAAAAGACGACTATGTTTTGTTTGATAGCATTGATTATGCCATTAAAATATGAAATCGGATGTAATTTTTGAGGTTCAGACATCACTTTCAACCCCTCTCAAATTCGACATAGTTCTCTCTTCGATTATTTTAACATCGTCATGAGACATCATCGGTAAATAAATAGTATGACCTGCAGTCATAAATCCAACTTTATACAAATTAAGCACTTTACTAATTGGATTAGATTTAATCGACAAGTATTGTAAACGTTCAATTCGACTCGTTTCTTCTTTATATATAAAAAATGATGTACGATATTGTACACTTAGTTGATCAACTTTATAAAAGCGACAATGATATTGCCATAAAGGCTTAATAAATAATTTTAATGTACTCAGAGCACCTAAAACCAACAAAATATAAAGTAAGTAATGTGGCCATTCAAATCTTAACCATATAAAATAAAAAATGACATACACAGCTACACTCAATATAAATTCTAAGCCATTCGTAATGTAGTAATACAACAATGCTGACTTAGGACTCTTAGTCAACTTAGTATAATCTGACATATACCCCTCTCCCCAAATAAAAAATTATACGGATTTATAATCTATTTCATTTTATTTTTATATGATGATAATTATAGCATATGGAATATTTCATGCTAATTTATTCTTCCTAAAGGTACATCTAAAAATTTAATTAAGCAGAAAGTGCTTGAATTGCTAAAAAGACACCATGTTATAATTTTATCAACATGATGCCTTTCATCTATAATCAATCTTTCATCTTATCAAGAGCGATATTTAGTTCAAGCACATTCACATAATCATTTGTTAACACACCACGCTGCTTACGATGTTGAATCAAGTCGGCCACTCTTGAAGTAGATACATGACGAGCATCAGCAATACGAGGTGCTTGCTTCAATGCATTTTCGACCGTAATATGCGGATCTAAGCCCGACCCAGAACTTGTTGCAGCATCTATTGTTACATTTGAATTCCCAAATTTAACATGATGTTTCATGCGTGCTATTAATTCGGTGTTTCCATTCGATTCATTACTTCCACCTGAAGATACGCCGTTTTTATATAATTTTTCAGGATTCATATTATAATCAACTGCACTCGGTCTCCCGTGAAAATATCGTGTCTCTGTCCAGTGCTGTCCAATCAATTTTGATCCAACTATACGATTGTCATACGTAATTAAACTGCCATTTGCTTGTTGATAAAAAAATATTTGACCAATTAACGTGATAGCTAACGGGAATAAAAATCCACATAATACCATAGTTATTATCGTTAAACAAATACTATTTCTTATCGTATTCATGGTACAGGCTCCTTCCTCTTTACACAAAAAATTGTACAATCATATCTATTAATTTAATGCCTAAAAACGGGACGATTAATCCACCTAATCCATAAATCAACATATTATTTATAAAGATTCTATCAATGCTGTAACCCTTTACTTTTACACCTTTCATGGCAATTGGAATTAAGGCAACAATGATTAATGCATTGAATATCAAAGCTGATATAATTGCAGATTTAGGTGACGATAAATGCATAATATTTAGTGAAGTCATTTCTGGAATTGTTGACATCATTAGTGCAGGTAAAATTGCAAAGTATTTTGCTACGTCATTAGCCAAACTAAATGTCGTTAATGCACCTCTCGTCATTAATAATTGTTTGCCTATTTTTACAACCTCTATTAACTTTGTAGGATTCGAATCTAAATCAATTAGATTAGCTGCCTCTTTAGCACTAATTGTCCCTGAGTTCATAGCTAATCCTATATTCGCTTGTGCTAGCGCAGGTGCATCATTTGTACCATCTCCTGTCATCGCAACAATATGGCCTTTCGCTTGTTCATCTTTGATGACTTTAATTTTATCTTCGGGTTTACACTCTGCAACAAATCTATCAACCCCGGCTTCTTTTGCAATTGTAGCTGCTGTTAAAGCATTATCACCTGTACACATAACTGTTTCAATCCCCATTTTTCTCAATTCAGTAAATCGTTCTACAAGACCATCTTTAATCACATCTTTTAAATAAATCACGCCAAGCATGACATTGTTTTCAATGACTATTAATGGTGTGCCACCTTTACTCGATACATCCATACAGAGAGACTCAATATTAAGAGGAATATTGCCTTGTTGTTGTTTGACAAGATTTATCATACTATTAGGTGCACCTTTGAATACCGATATTTCATTTGTAATGATTCCGCTCATTCTAGTTTCAGCTGTAAAAGGCTTATATGTGCCATCAATGTCTTTAGGCAGCTCATTTATATACATCTGCTTCGCTAATCGTACAATACTTTTTCCTTCTGGCGTATCATCGTAGATTGATGACATATAAGCAGCGACTATCAATTTTTCAAGCATTTGTTGATTCACTGGTAAAAATTCACTAGCGATTCGATTGCCATAAGTGATTGTGCCTGTCTTGTCTAAAATCATTACATCGACATCTCCACATACTTCTACAGCACGCCCACTTTTCGCTAATACATTGAATTGAGTAACACGATCCATGCCTGCAATACCAATCGCCGATAACAAACCACCGATTGTCGTTGGTATTAAACATACTGTTAACGCAATGAGCATCGCAATAGGTAAAATTAAATGCAGGTAAGATGCTATTGGATATAACGTTACAATAACGACTAAAAATATAATTGTTAACGTTGTTAATAATGTAAAAAGTGCAATTTCATTTGGTGTTTTATTTCTTTCCGCCCCTTCAACTAAGGCAATCATTTTATCTAAAAAAGATGTACCCGCTTCACTCTCAACACGTATTTCTAACCAATCAGATGTTACAAGTGTACCGCCAATGACTCCATCAAAATCGCCACCTGATTCTTTTATCACAGGTGCAGACTCACCAGTAATTGCAGATTCATCAACGGTTGCTAATCCATTTATTACAACGCCATCAGCAGGGATTGTTTCTCCATTTTCTACCCGAATATTTTGTCCGGCTTTTAACTCTGTGGCGTTCACTATCCGATACGCACCATTTTCTTCTATCAATCGAGCAGTTAAATTTGATTGTGCTTGTCTTAAACTATCAGCTTGCGCTTTTCCACGACCTTCAGCAAAGGCTTCTGAAAAATTAGCAAACAATATAGTTATTAATAATATGATAAAAATTGTAATCAAATAACCTCGCGATAGATAGCTAGTTCCAAATATGTCAGGAAAACATATTAATATCAACGTTAAAATCATTCCAACCTCAACGACAAACATTATCGGATTTTTTATTAATTGTTTAAGATTCAGCTTATAAAAACTCATTTTCAAAGCTTCTATCACCATTGTTTGATTGAAATATTTATTTACATGATGCATTTTTTCCATCCCTTTACTTTATTTTAAAGTTAAAAATTCACCAATAGGACCAAGTAATAGTACTGGAATAAATGTCAAACCACTTAGTAAAACGATAAATACGATTAGTGATACGCCAAAATAAGGTTTATCAATCGCTATTGTATATTTATCTTGATGGTATGATTTTTTATTCACTAAACTTGATGCAATCATTAATTGCAAAATAATTGGTATATAACGAGAAAGCAACATAATGATTCCTGTAGAGATATTCCAGAATGTTGTATCATCTTTCAGTCCTTCAAACCCTGATCCATTGTTCGCAGCAGCTGATGTCATTTCATACATAACTTGTGAAATACCATGAAAAGACGGATTCGTTATACTTTCACTTGCTCCAGGAATCATAAAAGCAAGTGCTGAAAATACTAAAATTAAAATTGGGTGTATGAGAAAGACTAAGACAATACATTTCATTTCACGGGCGCCAATTGGCATATTTAAATATTCTGGTGTTTTACCAACCATCAAACTGCATATAAACACCGTCAGTAAGACAAATATCAATAAATTCATGAGTCCTACGCCTTCGCCACCAAATACAACATTTAGCATCATTAATACCATTGGTCCTAATCCACCTATAGGCGTTAAGCTATCATGCATGTTATTAACAGAACCCGTTGTAAATGCCGTCGTAATAACTGTAAATAGTGCTGACAAACCTGCTCCAAACCGTACCTCTTTACCTTCCATATTCGGTCCATAAATGCCTAAATTCGCTAGTATTGGATTACCACGATACTCACTCCACATAGTTAATGTAAGAATTGCTATAAAAATGAAAAACATTGCGACAAATAATATCAACGCATGACGATGTACTCGTTTACCATGTCTACTTAACATGCGACCAAATAAGAACAACATTGACATAGGAAGTAACATCATACTGCCCATTTCTATAAAATTGCTCCAAATATTTGGATTTTCAAAAGGTGTTGCAGAATTTCCTGCTAAAAATCCTCCACCATTCGTACCAAGATGTTTTATTGATTCAAGTGATGCAATAGGTCCAAATGCAATATGTTGAATATGTCCGCTTAAAGTCCGAATCATTAAATTAGCATGCAACGTTTGTGGTACACCTTGAGTCATCAATAAAATACTAATTAAACATGATAATGGTAAAAGTACTCGGACAATAAACCGAACAATATCTTGATAAAAATTACCAATGATATTAGTTAATCCAGTTAAACGTCTCAACATCGCTATACAAACGGCGTAACCTGATGCACTAGATGTAAACATTAAATATGTCATTACAATCATTTGCGTTAAATATGTCACATCTGATTCACCGTTATAGTGTTGTAAATTACTATTTGTTAAAAAAGATATTGCTGTATTAAACGCTAAATCTATCGATTGGTTTAAATTATGATTTGGATTTAAAAAAAGCCATTGCTGAACTATTAGCAATACAAATGTTATAAACCCCATAAATCCATTAAATGCCAGAAAATGTTTGACATATGTTTTAGCTGACATGTGTTCTAAATCTGTGCCGATAATTTTAAAACACATATTTTCAAATCTAGTAAATATTAAATCTACTCTTGACGATTGCACCAATGCTACGCGATATAGATATCCACTAAAAACATACGTAATCATAACCATCATTGTTAGAAACAAAATTATTTCCATGATAACCCTCACTTAATATATTTCTAAAATTTTTCACTACGAATTAAGGCATAAAATAAATACAAAACTAATGCAATAACTACCAGTAATAAAACGATGAGCATTGCCATAACCTCCTTACAACACAACAACATCGTAACAACTTGTTTATGAGAGAAATATTAATTTTCAAACTTAGTTATTAAGAAATCATTAAGATGTGTATGCAGAAATAAATTTTATAGCATTTAATTGTGAAGAATATTATGATATTGCTATCGAGGTGAAGGTTATGTCAAACACTGAATCGCTAAACATAGGAAAAAAGCGTGGATCTTTAACAATTTACATCGGTTACAGTCCAGGTGTTGGTAAAACATTTGAGATGCTTTCAAATGCCATTGAACTATTTCAAAGTAACGTTGATATTAAAATAGGATATATTGAACCGCATCAGCGTGATGAAACAAATGCATTAGCTGAACAATTACCTAAAATCACAACCAATTTTACTAAACATGGTAGTCATCATTTTCAATATTTAGATGTCGACCGCATAATCGAAGAATCGCCGACAATAGTACTTATCGATGAGTTAGCACATACGAATATTTCTAGAGATCGTCATGAGAAACGATATATGGATATTGAAGAAATTTTAAATCATGGTATCGATGTTCATACCACTTTGAACATTCAACATATTGAAAGTTTAAGTAGTCAAATTGAACTGATGACCGGTGTACATGTTAAAGAACGTGTACCCGACTATTTCATAATGAGCGCCGATGTATTAGAAGTCGTAGATATCTCACCTGAACAATTAATTAAACGCTTAAAAGCTGGCAAGGTATATAAAAAGGATAGGCTAGATGTAGCATTTAGTAATTTCTTTACGTATGCCCACCTAAGCGAACTGCGTACATTGACGTTAAGAACAGTTGCCGACTTGATGAGTGATAAAGAAAAAGTCCGACACAACCATAAAACGTCACTCAAACCTCATATTGCTGTGGCAATTAGTGGGAGCATTTATAATGAAGCAGTAATTAAAGAGGCATTCCATATTGCTCAAAAAGAACATGCGAAGTTCACTGCTATTTATATAGATGTATTCGAAAAAAACAGGCAATATAAAGATAGTCAAAAGCAAGTGCATCAACATCTCATGCTTGCAAAATCATTAGGAGCAAAAGTAAAAGTAGTTTATAGCCAAACCGTTGCATTAGGATTAGACGAATGGTGTAAAAATCAAGATGTAACCAAATTAATTATCGGACAACATATTAGAAATAAGTGGCGAGACTTTTTCAATACACCTTTAATTGACCATTTAATGTCCTTTGAACATAGCTATAAAATCGAAATCGTTCCAATCAAACAAATACCTGTTGAATTGAAAATGAACAAATCACCCTATCGTCCTAAAGGCAAACGTTTCGCCATAGATATGTTAAAAATGATTTTGATTCAAATAATTTGTGTAATGATGGGACTGTGGATTTATCAACTTGATAAGCATGAGTCTAGTACGATTATTTTAATGATTTTTCTCATCGGCATCATTTTATTATCCATTTGGACGCGGTCCTTCATCATTGGCTTTTTAGCAGCAATTATTAACGTATTTGTTTTTAATTATTTTTTTACGGAACCTAGATATACATTTGAAGTATATCGCTTTGACTATCCTATTACATTTATCGTTAGCATTTTAACAAGTATTTTAACGAGTGCTTTATTAAAACAAATTAAATTCCAATACTCCATTACTAAAAAGCAACTTTATCGTACAGATTTATTATTTCAATTTAATGATTCGATTAAACAAACTTATACAGTTGAAAACTTACTAATAAATGCTGGATACCAAATTAATCAATTATTGCAACAATCAATTACTATATACGTTATCAATCAATCGAAAGTAATTAAAACAATACCATTGCAAAACCATATCGATAATACGACTCAACAGCATGAACAAGCATTAAGCTGGGTAATTAAAAATGAAAGACAAGCTGGTGCAACAACAGATACATTTCCAGGCATTAATAAATGGTTGATACCAATTGGCACATCTCCGATTAAAGGCATTCTAGCCATTGATTACCAAAGTTCTCAAGTGATTAATCCATATGATGCATCAATATTAGAATCAATGTTAAATGAACTTTCTCTCGCCGTTGAAAATGTGACGTTACTTAAACAAACGAGAGAATCCATGTTACAGGCTGAACGTCAACTGACACATTCAAATTTTTTAAGATCAATTTCGCATGACATACGTACACCGTTAACAACAATTATGGGAAATTTAGATATTTTAGTATCACATAGTAAAGATATGTCTATCATAGAAAAGGAACAATTACTTGTACATAGTTTTCAAGAAAGTCAGTATTTATATCTATTAGTGACAAATATTTTATCATTAACAAAATTACAGTCATCAAATGTTCAGATAAAATTGCAACCTTATCTCGTTAGTGAATTAGTAGAAGAAATCGATATGATTTTAGAACGTCGCCATTTAAAAAAGCGTATAACTGTATCATCCTCAGTAAATTTACAGTTTATACACATTGACAGTAAGTTGATTTTACAAGCTTTATTCAATTTGATTGAAAATGCAGTTAAACACACTTCTACTGACACCAAAATCAATTTATCTATTCGTTATGCTAGCTATGAACAAATCGAATTTGCCGTTATAGACGAAGGACCTGGAATTAGTTTAGAAGAACAACAAAAGATATTCGAGCCTTTTTACACAGGATCAAATAAATATTTTAAAGATAACCAAAAAGAAAGCATGGGACTAGGCTTATATTTAGTACAGACTATCCTACACAAACATCAATCAAACTTACAATATAAACCGAACCAACCACACGGCAGTATATTCTATTTCAATATATATACAGACTTTAACGAAGGAGACGTATAATGCAATCTAAAATATTGATAATTGAAGATGATCACGCAATCACACATTTACTTGATGTTGCATTAACTTTAGATTATTACAATGTAACTACAGCCGACAATGCCACACAAGCACACTTTAAAATTCAAATTGATAAACCAGATGTCATTTTATTAGATTTAGGTTTACCAGATAAAGATGGATTATGTTTGATTTCAGAAATCAGGCAACATACTGACATTCCTATCATTGTAATAAGTGCAAGACAAGAAGAACAAACAATTATTCAAGCTTTAGATAACGGTGCGAATGACTATATGACTAAACCTTTTAATGTTGATGAGCTTCGGGCACGAATACGAGTCATCGAGAGAATCGCTAAGTCACATCAAGAAACTAACATTGTATTTACTAACGGTTTGCTAAGCATCGACTTTGGCTCCAAATCTGTTGTTATTAATAATCAGGAGGTACATTTGACGCCAAATGAATTTAGCTTGTTAGAACTATTGTCAAATCATAAAGGAAAAGTACTCACTTATGAGATGATATTAAAACGAATATATGGCTATGTTAATAAGACTGAAATGCCTAGTTTAAGAGTGCATATGACATCATTAAGACAAAAACTTTCACAATGTCATGAGGACGCAAAAGATATTATTAAAACACATCCACGCATTGGTTATCAAATGTTGCAGTGGAAAGAGAAATAATTAAATAAAAAAGATCGCTGCCATTAAACGAATGATTGGCAGTGATCTTTTTTATATTCAACTTATTATTTATCGCGCACTAGCGTCAGCAAAAAGCCCTATTGTTTTTTATAAGAACATGATACTGAAATTTCATAAAGTTTATTTATGTTCGATTATTCTTAATTTAAAAATAGTTCTTTAAATTATATACTCACCACATTTGGTGGAGAACCATATTTACACAGAATGATATAACCGCATACAGATCTCAATCCAATTAAATATTTAACCTTTAAAACGTTAGTACTTTGATATCTACAGAGAATCAATTATTGAAAACAAAAAAGAGCTCAAGACATTACATCTTTAAGCTCTTAATCTATAAATTATTTTTGATGGTCAGCAAATGTGCGACCTTTCATAGGTCTGCTTCCACCGCTGCTCTTCTCTTTACGGTCGAATTTTTTTGTACTTTTCTTCTTACTTGAGTATCCTTTTGAACGTTTACTCTTACTGTCAAATTTAGGATTACCACGCTTACTATTTCTGTTACGAGAACCACTTGGTTTACCGTTACGGCCTTTGCGAGATAATGGTTTTTCAAAAGTTAATTGAACTTCAACTTCATCGTTTGCTTCTACTAACTCTTGTAAAAGTGCAGCAACTAAATCAACATCGTTATATTCATTTAACAACTCTGTAGAAATGCGTTTCAAGCGTGATTCTGACTCTTTAGACATCCAGTTTTCAACTTTTTCTTTGATGTCATCTTCACGTGCTTGAAGTACTTCTTTACGATGTGGTGGACGAAGTGCACTCATTTTTCTACCGTTTGCATCTTCAATTTGTCTGATATAATCCATTTCGATTGGATTAACAAACGTTACAGCGATACCTTCTTTACCAGCACGACCCGTACGACCAATACGGTGTGTATAGCTTTCAGTATCTTGAGGTATATCAAAGTTATAAACATGACTCACACCAGAAATATCTAGTCCTCTTGCTGCTACATCAGTAGCGACTAAAATATTAATTTGGTCATTTTTAAATTTCTTTAATACTTCTAAACGTTTCGCTTGTGTAATATCACCATGTAAACCTTCAGCTTTATATCCTTTAGAAATCAAAGCACTTGTTAATTCATCAACACGACGTTTTGTACGTCCGAATACGATTGCTAATTCAGGTTGATGAACATCTAGGAAATTTGTAAATGTATCAAATTTCTCTAATTCTTTAACAATTGTATAGAATTCTTCGATTTGTGGATCAGACATTTCATTATTCATTGTCTTAATGATTTTTGGTGATTTCATAAATTGTTGTACTAAAGCTTGGATTGCTTTAGGCATTGTAGCTGAGAACAACATTGTTTGACGTTGTACTGCTGGAATTTTATCCATAATAAATCTCATATCATCGATGAATCCCATATTCATCATTTCATCAGCTTCATCTAAAATCAAAGTATGAATTCCGTCCGTTTTTAATGTGCGACGATTTAAATGGTCGATAACACGCCCAGGTGTTCCGACTACGATTTGTGGGCCTTTTTTCAAGGCTTTAATTTGGCGTTCGATAGGCATACCACCGAATACAGTAACAACTTGGACACCTTGTCCACGGCTAAATTCTCTTAATTGTTCAGCTACCTGCATTGCCAATTCTCTTGTAGGTGCTAAAATCAACGATTGAACCCCTTGTTTCCCTACTACTTTCTCAATTAAAGGAATACCGAATGCTCCTGTTTTACCTGTACCGGTTTGAGCTTGCCCAAGGATATCAATTCCTTGTAACGCATAAGGGATACTGTCTTTTTGGATAGGTGTCGGCTCTTTAAATCCCATTGATTCAAGTGACTGAACCGTATTATCCGAAATCCCTAGTTCTTTAAAATTTTGCAAAATAATTCTCCTTTTTACCTGTTTATTTCTCAATATACTTTTGCATATAAGTTCATTAATATTTCATCAACTTCTATATAGTACCACCAAAAAAATTTAATCGCAATAAAGCAATTTGCGAATATTTATTAGAATCACATTAATTGATTGTCATATTTTTGTCAAAAAGCTAGCATTAGATAAGATGTAAGCGTTACGCATCATTCGAATAATCATTATAAAAAATTTTTTATAAAATACGTATATCGTTAACATTCCACAACAAATTTTACTGAAACACATGTGAAATTAGACATTATAATACTACATCTTTTTGTAAAACATTATATAAACATTCAAACTACTTCCTATATAAAGTGTGTACATAGAATTAACCTTGATTTAGTTTCAAATTTATAGATTTAACATAAAAAGAAAAAGGCAATTTTGTATTTACACACAAAACCACCTCTTCTTTGTAATCTTTTAGTATTAATTCAAATCATTTTTATAAGTAAAAGGTCCCTCGACTAATCTCTATGAAATTAAAGCATTTACCACTTCTTCTAATTTCATACCACGTGATCCTTTAACTAATACACGGTCATGCGCTTTTAAATCGTTTATTAAAACTTCTATCATATCGTCTTTAGAATTGAAGTGTTGTGCTTTTTCGACATGTTGCTGGCCCGAATCATAAATATACTTCGCTTCATTACCAAACGTATACAACACATCTATATGCTTTTCTTCTAAATAATTACCTACACCGATATGCATTTCTTTGCTATTTTCACCTAATTCTAAAACATCTCCTAAAATTAGAATGCGACGCCCTGTCAAAGTACTCAGTGTATCAATAGCTGCTCTCATACTTGTAGGACTTGCATTATAGGCATCATTTATCACAGTAATATCATTTTCTAATGTATGTTGTTCCATACGCATACCAGTTAAGCTGACATTTTTTAAATTTTGATAGATTGTGTTATATGTCAAACCTAATTCATGACCAACCGCAATGGCAATCGTCGCATTTTTCATATTATGCTTTCCTAATATTGGCAGATCGTAATGTTCTTTATTATTAATCGTAAATGAAATACCTGTAGTATCTCTATCATCAACAGAACAAACTAATGCATTATCAGTAGCAACACCAATACTAATACATTTTGCATTTTCAACTTCTTTAACATGTGGTTTCAATAATGGTTCATCGCCATCATATATAAACGTACCATTATCTTTTAGACCTATTGTAATTTCAGATTTAGCTTTAGCAATCCCCTCGCGCGAACCTAAATCTTGCATATGTGACTCACCAATATTAGTTATAACTGCAATATCTGGTTGAGCGAGGTTTGACAGAAATTCAATTTCATGGAAACCTGACATCCCCATCTCCAATATTGATATTTCAGTATCATTATCTAATTCCAAAATAGTTAAAGGTAAACCAATTTCATTATTGTAATTACCTTGCGTTTTCTTAACTTTAAATTCGGTATGCAATACACTTTCAATCATATCTTTAGTCGTTGTTTTACCATTAGACCCTGTGACGGCAATTACTTTAGGGTTTACATGTCTCAAGTAAGCTTGTGCCAATTGTTGTAATGCCGTTAATGTGTCTTCAACCCATATAATAGGCCCGCTTACATTTTCATCTATAGGTGTCCCTCTTTGATAAAAAGCAGCCCCAGCACCATCTTGTAATGCTTTAGAGACAAAGCGATGACCGTCAACATTTTCACCTTTAAATGGTATAAATAACATATTTTTAGAAATTGCTCGTGAATCAATTGTGACTCCATTTATCTCTTGATTTAAAAATTGATCTTCAATTTCACAAGGAATCCATGATTGAATTTGCTTTAATGTAACATTAATCATAATAACAACCTCAGTTAGTCAATTTTGTATTTATTTTTCTGTTTATCCTGGTGACGTTCTTTAGCAAGCTCGATAAGTTTTGTAATCAATTCTGGATAAGATAAGCCCATATTTTCCCATAACTTTGGATACATACTGAAAGCCGTAAATCCAGGCATTGCATTTGTTTCATTAATATATATTTGGTTGTCTTCTGTTACAAAGAAATCAGCACGGACTAAACCAGAACAATCTGTCGCTTTGAATGCCTCTAATGCCATATTTCTAAGCGTTAATTGAACATCTTCGTCTAAGTCAGCTGGAATTTGTAATTGAACCTTACCATCTTTATATTTTGATTTGTAATCGTAAAACGCGACATCTTTTACGACTTCACCTGGCCATGTCGCTTCAGGATAGTCATTTCCTAAAACTGCTACTTCAATTTCACGTGCGTTAACGCCTTGTTCTATAACAAGCTTACGGTCAAATTGGAATGCTTCTTTAATACCTTCTTTAAGTTCCGCTTCATTATTACATTTACTGATACCTACACTTGACCCTAAGTTAGCAGGTTTAACAAAGACTGGGTAATTTAATTTATCATTTACTAATTTTAAAATGTTATGTTCATATTTTTCATATTCAGAACGTAAGAAACTAATATAAGGTAACTGTGGTAACCCTCGATGTTCAAATAATTGTTTCATTACAAGTTTGTCCATAGAACTTGCAGCTGACAATACACCATTTCCTACATATGGTACATCCAAAACTTCAAAAAGCCCTTGAATCGTGCCATCTTCACCATTAGGACCATGTAATAATGGGAATACTGCATCGTATGGTTGTCCTGAACTACTTTCTTTCAATAGCTGTGAAATCTCAAGCGCCTCTCCATTTTCTAAATGAAGCTCATCAGTAGATTTAATTTCAGCTGTAATATTATTTTGCTTTCTCCAATCACCATCATTGGTAATATAAATGATATCAACATGATATTTGTCTTTATCTATTGCATTTAATACATTTTGTGCTGTCAGAATCGATACTTCGTGTTCTGCACTTTTCCCTCCAAAAACGATACAAATATTTTCTTTTGTCATTTCGTTTTCCTCCAATGATATATCAGGGTTTGCTACCTTAATATAAATTAATATTGATTTAGTCCTATTGTTAATTGATTTATTCGCATCTTTGAATCTTAATAGTATCACATTTTAATGCTATTTTGCATTTTAAAAACGAGGACTTATGTGTCTGTATCTATGTTGATTCATTTATAATCAGAACAATATTCCCTTCTATTTTATTCCTAATTCAAATTGAAATCTATAGCTGATATCACTGTGATATTCTAGCTAATTTTTAAAAAGTCATGTAAAATTGATATAAACATTAGTGAGTATAAAAGGAGTTTGCAATGAATTATTCATCTCGTCAACAGCCGGATAAGCATTGGCTTCGCAAAGTAGACTGGGTATTAGTAGCCACTATAGCTGTTTTAGCAATTTTCAGTGTTCTGCTTATTAACTCGGCAATGGGCGGTGGTCAATACAGTGCTAATTTCGGTATCAGACAAATTTTTTATTACATTTTAGGTGCAATTTTTGCAGGTATCATCATGTTTATTTCACCTAAAAAGATTAAACATTATACATATTTATTGTATTTCTTAATCTGTCTATTATTAATAGGCTTGCTCGTTATTCCTGAGTCACCTATTACACCTATTATCAATGGTGCCAAAAGTTGGTACACGTTTGGCCCTATCAGTATTCAGCCATCTGAATTCATGAAAATTATTTTAATTTTAGCATTAGCGCGTGTCGTTTCTAGACATAATCAATTCACATTCAATAAATCATTCCAAAGTGATTTGTTATTATTTTTCAAAATTATTGGTGTCTCGTTAGTACCAAGTATTTTAATATTACTGCAAAATGACCTAGGAACTACATTAGTATTAGCTGCTATTATTGCAGGTGTGATGTTAGTAAGTGGTATAACATGGCGTATCTTAGCACCTATCTTTATTACAGGTATTGTTGGTGCAATGACAGTCATTTTAGGTATTCTATATGCACCCGCATTAATTGAAAATTTATTAGGTGTCCAACTGTATCAAATGGGACGAATCAATTCATGGCTTGACCCCTATACATATAGTAGTGGTGATGGCTATCATTTAACTGAATCACTTAAAGCTATCGGTTCTGGACAGTTACTAGGTAAAGGATACAATCACGGTGAAGTTTATATACCTGAAAATCATACTGACTTTATCTTTTCAGTGATTGGAGAGGAACTTGGCTTTATCGGTTCTGTCATATTGATCTTAATATTTTTATTTTTAATCTTCCATCTAATAAGATTAGCTGCGAAAATTGAAGATCAATTTAACAAAATCTTTATCGTTGGTTTCGTCACTTTACTTGTGTTCCATATTTTACAAAATATTGGTATGACAATTCAGTTGTTACCAATCACTGGTATTCCATTACCATTTATTAGTTATGGTGGTAGTGCGCTATGGAGTATGATGACTGGAATAGGTATAGTCTTATCAATTTATTATCATGAACCAAAACGATATGTCGATTTATACCATCCAAAAAGTAATTAATTTAAACTATTTTGAGTTTCAAATATCATAACTTTTCAAGATGACGTTATATAGTCTATTTACGTCGTCGATTTAAAATGTCATATATAGATATTACTCGATAATAACAATCCCTCTTTGAAGTACACATTGTAAAATGTACACTCTAAAGAGGGATTTTGTTATATAGTACTTGCTTTCATTTTAGTAAATCCAGTCAAAAAAGCTATCATCGAATAGTCCGACGATAGCTTTAACGGTGTGTGATTCACAATCACAGTCAATTATTTTAATTCGTGACTTACTTTATTAGATGCTGGCAAAGTATTAATAATGTCTAAACGAGATTTAGTTTTTTTAATATTCACACCTAATGATGACAATAGTTTGACTACATTTTGAATCTTTTCAGGACGTTTCATTATTATCACCTCGTTTGGATCGCTTTCAATATTATCTTACCCTATTCGACATACCTTTACTACATCATTTACAAAATTTTTAATTTATTTTCAAAATTAAAATCTATAGCGCACTCTACATTATACCCTAAAATACAATTTTGTATCCTTCATCATAGATTTCTTTTTCAATACTATTCAAATTTGCTGGTGTCTCATACGATACAGTTACTTGACCATCTATTATATTAATATTCACTTGATGAACACCTATCATATTTGAAATGCGTTCTGTCAATTGACTTACTTGTTCTTCTGTTTCAATTCCCGCTGTGTAAATCGTATTTTGATGTATCATCTTAAACTCCTTTAGTCTTTAATCAATTTTTGAAAAGTCACTAATAACTCTTCCATTGCCTCTTCCTGAGCACCTTGATTAACTTTATTCATAATACAACTTTTCATATGTTGTTCTAATAACTTTATCGCAACACTGTTTAACGCCGAACGTGTCGCTCTTATTTGCGTAAGGACATCATCACAATAGACATCTTCTTCAATCATGCGATTAATCGCTCTCACTTGTCCTTCAATTCGATTTAAACGTGATTTAAGATTCGTTTTTATTTGTTCAGAATGATGTGCATTATCTTGTTCAGTCATAGCATTCACTCCTTCATTTACATTCCTTACTATACTATATCCCATAAAACACAACGTCAACACAAAGTGTGTTTTTCAAACTAAATTGTCATGATATTTAAATTGCTTCATGATACAATTAATAAGATATACTACTCGTTTAAGATTTTCGATGGGAGGTTTCAAATGATAGAGTTATTATCCATTGCACTCAAGCATTCTAATATTATTTTAAATTCAATATTTATTGGTGCATTTATTTTAAACTTATTATTCGCCTTTACCATTATTTTCATGGAAAGACGTTCTGCCAATTCTATCTGGGCTTGGTTACTAGTCTTAGTTTTCTTGCCTTTATTCGGCTTCATTTTATACTTACTATTAGGACGACAAATTCAACGTGACCAAATTTTCAAAATTGATAAGGAAGATAAAAAAGGATTAGAGTTAATCGTTGATGAGCAATTAGCTGCTTTAAAAAATGAAAACTTTTCAAATTCCAATTATCAAATTGTAAAATTTAAAGAAATGATTCAAATGTTGTTATATAATAACGCAGCATTTTTAACAACAGACAACGATTTAAAAATATACACAGACGGCCAAGAAAAATTTGATGACCTAATACAAGACATCCGTAATGCTACTGATTATATTCATTTTCAGTACTATATTATTCAAAATGATGAATTAGGTCGTACCATTTTAAATGAACTTGGTAAAAAAGCGGAACAAGGTGTAGAAGTTAAAATTCTTTATGATGACATGGGTTCTCGTGGACTGCGTAAAAAAGGCTTACGCCCGTTTCGCAATAAAGGTGGACATGCTGAAGCATTTTTCCCATCAAAATTACCTTTAATTAACTTGCGTATGAACAATCGAAACCATCGAAAAATTGTTGTAATAGATGGGCAAATTGGATATGTTGGTGGTTTTAATGTTGGTGATGAGTACTTAGGTAAATCAAAAAAATTCGGCTATTGGCGAGATACGCATTTACGAATTGTCGGGGATGCAGTGAATGCATTGCAATTACGATTTATTCTAGATTGGAATTCACAAGCCACACGTGACCACATCTCCTATGATGATCGTTATTTCCCAGATGTAAATTCTGGTGGAACAATTGGCGTTCAAATAGCTTCTAGTGGTCCTGACGAAGAATGGGAACAGATTAAATACGGCTATTTGAAAATGATTTCATCTGCTAAAAAATCGATTTATATTCAATCTCCCTATTTCATACCTGATCAAGCCTTTTTAGATTCTATTAAAATTGCGGCATTAGGTGGTGTTGATGTCAATATCATGATTCCTAATAAACCTGACCATCCGTTTGTTTTTTGGGCTACTTTAAAAAATGCAGCATCCTTATTAGATGCCGGTGTTAAAGTATTTCACTACGACAATGGCTTTTTACACTCAAAAACACTTGTTATAGATGATGAAATTGCAAGTGTGGGAACAGCTAATATGGACCATCGCAGTTTCACATTGAATTTCGAAGTCAACGCTTTTATTTATGACCAACAAATTGCCAAAAAATTAAAACAAGCTTTTATAGATGATTTAGCAGTATCTTCTGAATTAACAAAAGCACGTTATGCTAAGCGAAGTCTTTGGATTAAATTTAAAGAAGGTATTTCACAATTATTGTCACCTATCTTATAAAATAGAAATATGAGGAGTGTAACTTTAATGCAACAATCAGACGTCATTAGTGCTGCCAAAAAATATATGGAATCTATTCATCAAAATGATTATACAGGCCATGATATTGCGCATGTATATCGTGTCACTGCTTTAGCTAAATCAATCGCTGAAAATGAAGGTGTTAATGATACTTTAGTCATTGAACTCGCATGTTTGCTTCATGATACCGTTGACGAAAAAGTTGTAGATGCTAACAAACAATATGTTGAATTGAAGTCATTTTTATCTTCTTTATCACTATCAACCGAAGATCAAGAGCACATTTTATTTATTATTAATAATATGAGCTATCGCAATGGCAAAAATGATCATGTCACTTTATCTTTAGAAGGTCAAATTGTCAGGGATGCAGATCGTCTTGATGCTATAGGCGCTATAGGTGTTGCACGAACATTTCAATTTGCAGGACACTTTGGTGAACCTATGTGGACAGAACATATGTCACTAGATAAGATTAATGATGATTTAGTTGAACAGTTGCCACCATCTGCAATTAAACATTTCTTTGAAAAATTACTTAAGTTAGAATCTTTAATGCATACAGATACGGCGAAGATGATTGCTAAAGAACGTCACGACTTTATGATGATGTACTTGAAACAGTTTTTTACGGAATGGAATTGTCACGACTAGACATTGAAGTTGTAGTATGATGATGCGATGTAATGGCGTGTTGTTGTGGAAGCTTGGTGTCATGCCATGTTACTTTGATGTGTTGTTGTGGGAGCTTGGTGACATGTCATGCTACTTTGATGTGCTGGTACCACGATGCGTCTTGATGTAGTGCTATGATGTGGCATTGCGGTGTTATGGTGTTATAGACAGGTTTGGCGTTGATGCCATGTTACTTTGATGTGCTGGTACCACGATGCGACTTGATGTAGTGCTATGATGTGGCATTGCGGTGTTATGGTGTTATAGACCGGTTTGATGTTGATGCCATGTTACTTTGATGTGCTGGTGCTACGATGCGACTTGATGTAGTGCTATGATGTGGCGTTGCGCTGTTATGGTGTTATAGCCAGGTTTGGTGTTGATGTCATGCCGTTACGATTCTATGATATGTTGTTGGGACGTTGCAATGTGTATTATGCCGTTGTGACGTTATTATTTCACACTGTTACATGTATAAGTGAATTGCTGTGGAAATTTGCGACATATACTGCTACACTGATGAATCATTGTGTCAAGATGACATTGCGATGAAGAATGACAACTCTGTTATTAACCACTTTTTACATACTGAAAACTCGTTAATATTATTTCAAATAAAAACAGCAGTAGGATGACTTTCACATTTGAAATCATCTTACTGCTGTTTCTATTTATCACATATTGTATAATGTGACACTAAGTTTCGCTATTGAAGCGAAAAATAATGTGCGCCCTATAAAGTTAAAATTATCTTCAACTTTTAGGGTGCACATTATTTGGACTTGCTAAGGTTATTTCTTTTTCTTTTTAGACACAACTTGTGTGTTTTTGCCTTTTTTATTGCTGCCGCCGTTGTGCTCTCTTTCATACGCTTCAATGAAAGGTTGTACTTCTTTTTTAGCGACTTTTTCATAATAAATGTTCGCAAAGTGTGTTTGAACTACAAGGAACGCCGCACTGACTGACCAGTACAAACCAAGTGCTGATGCTGAGCTTAATGAAATCCAGATAATCATAATTGGTGAAATGACCATCATCATGTAACCCATTTGACGTTGTTCGTCTGGCATCGTTTTACTTGATACATATGCTTGGATAAAGTATAAAACACCGGCAATAATTGTAATCCAAATATCAGGACGTCCTAAATCGAACCATAAGAAGTGTGGATATTTAAACAAACCATCTACAAGTTGGTCTTTAAGTACAAAGTATAATCCCATGATGATTGGTAATTGGATTAGCATTGGTAAACAACCCAACATACTCTTAATCGGGTTCATGTCATACTTTTTATATACTTGCATTAATTCTTGGTTTGCAGCCATTTTTTCTTCTTGTGTACGCGCACGTTTCACTTTTTCTTGAATTTTTTCAACTTCTGGCTTTGCAACTTTCATTTTTTGACGCATCATATGACTATTTTTATAGTTTGACAACATGAATGGTAATAAAATAATACGAATTACCAATACAAGGATAATAATAGCTAAACCATAATTGTCGTTTAATAAGTTATTTCCCAACCAATCCAATACATTTTTCATTGGATCTACGAATGTATTGTAGAAAAACCCACTACGTTTTTCAGGTTTAGAATAGTCACAACCAGCCAAAAAGACCATAATACCTAAAAATAATGGTAGTAACGCTTTTTTCTTCATTTTTCCACCTCTATCATTATATTCACATAGGATTTATTCTATCACATTAATGAGTACGTATGAAACAATAAGTGGAAAAATTTAACTAATTATTAAAAAAATCTTTGAATCGATTAACAGTCTTTTCAATATTTTCACTTTTAGAAATGGCTGAAATGACTGAAATTCCATTGGCACCTGCTTCTACAATCGGCGCCACATTATTAGTATTGATACCGCCAATAGCTACAATCGGTAGTTGCGGATTCATTTCTTTAAACGTTGCAATCATTTCTGGACCTACTGGTATATGCGCGTCATGCTTCGACGGCGTAGGATAGATTGGTCCAACACCTATATAATCAACATGAGTTAAATCAGATTTTGCATACTCATCTAAATCACTAATACTAAGTCCAATAATTTTATCAGTGAAATATTGTGCTATCTCTTTGACTTTCGCATCATCTTGACCGACATGTATACCATCCGCGTTAATTTCTTTTGCCAAGGATACATCATCATTAACGATAAAAGGCACATCATATTGATGACAGAGATGCTGTAATTCTTTAGCTAATACAAGTTTATCGTTTCCTTTTAAAGCTGATTCACCCTTTTCTCGAAATTGGAAAAGTGTAATCCCTGCCTTTAATGCTGCTTCTAATACTTCATGAATAGTTCGATGACTCGGAACATCGGAGGTCCCACAAATAAAATACACATTTAGATACGATTGGTTAAACATATTATTCCACCTCTTGAATACGAATCCGTTGTTGATAGGTTGTTTCATTTAAATGATATAACGTATCAAGCAACAATGGTGAAAACGTACCAGGACCACCACAATTTTCATTTTCAGCAGCTACCTCAGCAGCAATATTAAATACGCTTACCGCTTCAATTAACGCTTCTATGTCTGGTTCTGTTTCTCTAAATAAAAATCCAGCAATAACGCCTCCTAATAAACAACCAGCTCCAGTTACTCGTGCTAATAATGGAGATCCATTAGCTAATACGAAGGCTTTATTATCTTGAACAATAACGTCCTCTTTACCTGTGATTACTATTGCAGTTTTATATGTTGCGTAAGCCTTTTTCGCTATTGCAACCGCATCAAGATTAGCATCACTATCTGTACCTTTCATAGTTGCTGTATCATCAATCAACGCTAATATTTCAGATGCATTGCCTTTAATTACTGATACTTTCGCTGATTTCAATAATAATTTACAAAATTGCTTTCGATATGTAGAAGCACCAACAGCTACAGGGTCAAATACAATAGGTAAGCCTGCCTCATTTGCCGTTTGAGCAATCGCAATAATATCTTGTTCATTTTCTGCTGTTAAAGTACCGATATTGATTAATAGCGCTTGTGCAACTTTGTAAAATTCTTCAGCTTCTTCGGGAGCTTCACTCATTGCAGGGCTAGCACCAATACTTAATAAACCATTCGCTGTAAAATTTTTAACTACATCGTTTGTATAACAAATTGTTAATGGGTTTTCAATACGTATTTTATTTAGATAATTCATCGTCTAATCCCTCTTTCTTTAAATATGCAAAATGATTCACTGGACCTCTACCACGGCCGATTTCAGGCGTATATTGTATACTCATTGAAATAAACTTTTTAGCCTTGTGTACAGCCTCAAATAATGGTCTACCTTTTGCAAGTTCTGCCGTTATAACTGCTGAAAATGTACACCCTGTTCCATGCGTATGTTTTGTTTTAAATCGTTCATTTTCAAATGTTTGAACACCTTCGTTAGTAAATAAATAATCTTTTGCTATATCAGTATCATTTGAATGACCGCCTTTAATGATGACACCTTTACTACCAATCTCATTAATAAAGATGCGGCCAGCCTGCATAATTTTTTCTTCACTATCAATGGTTAGTCCCGTTATTTCTTCAGCTTCTGGTAAATTCGGTGTTACTACGTCAGCTAATGGCAATAACGTATGCTGCAAGTTTTGCTTTGTGTCATTATCCATTAATGAATCACCGCTTTTCGCCAACATAACAGGATCAATTACATATGGAATAGATTCATGTTGCATTAAATAATGACGAATCGTTTCCATAGTATCTGCTGTAGCAATCATCCCCGTTTTAATAGCATGAGGTAAGGTATCATTGAAGACACTATCAAGTTGTTCATCTACCCATTGATGATTTAAATTATGAATATGTTGTACGCCCAATGTATTTTGAGCAACAATACTTGTAACGACGCCCATACCATATACACCACATGAATGAAATGATTTTAAATCAGCCATTACGCCGGCACCACCTGTTGGATCAGTACCTGCAATGGTTAATGCTATTTTAGGTTTAATCATTTACTTTTCCTCCAAATTCCCATTGTTCTAGTGTCATAGCCATATTGAAAAATCGACGCTCATGTATGCAACTTTCTAAAAATACTTGCTTTACTTGTTCCAATTCCTTGTCAGACATTGATTCGGCTAATTTATTCATTATTGCCTCAAATACGTTAATTATGTCATCCATTTCAGTACTATAAAAATCAAACCATTTTGCCGTATCTTTTTCTCTATTAAGCTTATGATCACTTTGAGAGCGCTTAGCTAATTCTGCATAAATATATGGACAAGGTGCCATTGCAGCAATTGTATAAATAGCATTTTCACGACTATGCGCTTGGAAATACATATGTTTTATGTAATGGTCGCCACTTGGAGGCCAAACTTTTGTTTTAATGATTTCTTCGTATGATTCACCAACAATTTGCGCTAAAATATCATGCGCAAGTACTTCACCTTCAACCATAAATTCTATTTGCTCTACTAAAAATTTTACGTCATTCATGCTATTCATTTTTGGAATTAACAAAGCATATAAGTTTGTAAATTCTTTTAAATACGCAGCATCAGCTTTTAAGTAATGGCGTAATGCGTCAGCTCCTATATCTCCGGATAACATCTTCTGAATAAAGTCATCCTCATAAATATCATTAATGATTGGCTTTGCAGCTTGGTACAATTTTTGTGAAAATTCCATTGTAAAAAATCCTCCCTAAATAAAAAAACTACTTCCAACATGAAAGTAGTTTGATGGCAATGTTGCTATACTAGCCCCATCACTTCAATAACTACTTTCCTACGTTGGTACTAACCAAATCAGGTCATAAGGGTCTGAACAATTCATCTCAGCCATATCATTAGGCTCCCCTAGTAGTTCCTTAGTATTCAATTGCAAATTAATCTTAGCAAACGGTTTCAACATTTTCAATTATTGTTGCTCAGTTGTATTATTATCTTTAAATAATAATTCTATAATGACATATATTTGCGAAATAAAAAAACCGGAACATATCGAGAATTCCCCGATATATTCCAATCTAAAAGTTACTTATATAACTATTAATTAGCTATGCATAAATGGCTTATGCAGTAACCCAATGTCCAGCGCCACCAGTGTTATATAATTTTACTGCTGCGGCATCTTGAACACTTTCAGGAGCATTTGCTGGTGATACACCTTTATATTTAGCAGGTGCTACTGAATCCCAAGTTGATTGTAAGAATTGATACTTACCAGCTGCACCTGATGTTGGATTTACAGCATGAATATTGCCACCTGATTCACGTTGAGCAATTTGTTTTAGATGAGCATTCACATTTACTGATGAACCTTCTGATGATTTTGATTCAGTTGGTGTTGCAGTAACTTGTGAATTGTTTGATGTTGATGCTTGTGGTTGTTGAGTTTGAGCATTTTGTGGTGCTTCAACTTCTTGTGATTGTACTTGATTAGCTTGAACAGCTGATGGTGCAACATTATTAGTTGCAGGTGCTTGTGCACTCATGTCTGCTCCATTAGTACCTGTTGCATGGTAATTCCAAGCAAAGTGTGTACCATCTGATTCAAAGTGATAAGTAAACCCTTCATAGTCAAATGTATAATTATAAGCCCCAGCTTCAATTGGTTTTTGATTTAATGTTTGATCATTTGATTGCGCCATTTGCGCTAAAGATGCTTTATTTAAGTCCGCTTCACTTGCATGGGCTTCGTGACCTGCATTTCCTGCTACGATTCCTAAACCTACTGCTAATGATGATGCGAGTAATGTTTTCTTCATAATCTTAAAATCCTCCTACAAGTAATTTGTTTCTCTAAAAGTTTTACAGAGACTACTGTAACATCTATAAAATCCGTGCAGGTTACAACAAAATAAAAAAATAGCCTTGTTTTTTACACAGTGATTACAACGAAATCCCCCATAATTTCAGATATGATTCTATCGAGAATTGTCATGACAGTAAAAATGTTTTTTATTTGCAATTTTTTATGTAATCGTTTTGCAATCTATGTCTATTTTCTATTAGAAAAACTACACAAAAAGACGACCTACACAACAGTACTAGTCATGTAAGTCGTTTTTAAGTGAGTATATTTCAAGTTAATTAGATCTATAAAAAATTTAGGATGGATTAAATGTATATTAAGGATGTTTAGGATAATTGGATTTAAATTTCTAATAAGTCATGATTATCTATATTTTGAGAGTCAATATCTAAAATACTATCTGAGAGAATTTCATTATTTTGGGATTTAGGGGACATAAATTTTATTGTTTCAACATATAATTCAGTGACAAAGTGTGTTTGTCCGTCTTTATCATACTTTCTTGATCTCATTTGACCAGTTATACCAACCAATGTACCTTGATTAGTATATTTTTCTATATTAGAAGCTAACTTGCCAAATGCTTTACAGAATAAGTAATCACAGACGATTTCTCCATTTTCATCTTTATAATTTCGGTGCGTTGCAACACAAAACGTTGCAATTTTTCTATCCTCCTTTTCAAATATTTGTGCGTCTTTCGTCAGTCTCCCGACAATTACGATTTTATTTAGCATGTAGTGTGTGATTCACCTCCTATGCCTATATCTTAATTACTAGCTTAAAAATGGTCAAAATGGCAAATTTTATATAATTAATAGCTATAGCATCTCGTTATTTGTTATATTTAAAGAAATTAGTCATGAAATGACCTTAAATCTTCTAAATAATTCAAAAATCATAAATATTAAACTAATGGGATGTGGGAATATGAAAACTTTTAAAGCAGTAAGGTTTCAAATTGTGAATGAACACGGCAGAATTATAGAATATGAATTAGAAGATGGCGTAATAATTAATAAAGAGGAAAGTGGCACGGGTTGGTTGCTTGAAATTGTCATTTCTAATGAGCATTATGAAACATTTAAGGAATATCAAGACAATGAACAGTTATTGGATATTCGTGTCGTCATCACGCGTCCAGCCAATGATCCAGCTTTATTTGAATCTACTGTGAAAAGTATTAAAAATTTTAAAACAACAATGTCTATCGTATTTGAATGTCATATTTACACTTTACGTCAACAGTATGCTGAAAGTTTATTAGAACAACTTATTGATGATGGATTATCTGGTGAAGAATTAAAAAAATCATTTAATCGAATGATGCAGTCTAAACCAAAGTTAAAGGATGAAAAATTAGAAGAGTAAAATAAAAAACATTCAAAGATTATGCCAACACATTAAATCTTTGAATGTTTTTTTTGTTTTATTTTACATCTTGAATTGCAAATGTAAGTTCACAACTACAAGCAAGTTGACCATCGACAGTAGCTTTAGCATTACCTTTACCTATTGGTCCTTTAATTTTAGTGATTTCTACTTCCAACGTTAAAGTATCACCAGGTACTACTTGACGTTTAAAACGACATTTATCAATACCAGCAAATAAAGCGATTTTACCTTTATTTTCTTCACTATTTAAAATAGCTACCGCACCTGTTTGAGCTAACGCTTCAGTAATTAATACGCCTGGCATTACCGCATACTCAGGAAAATGCCCTTGAAAGAATGGTTCGTTTCCTGATACTTGTTTAATAGCCACACAACGTTGACCTTCTTCATATTCAACTACTTTATCAATTAATAAAAATGGCTGTCTGTGAGGTATAATTTGTTTAATTTGGTTATAATCAAAAATTGTTTCCATGGTTGAAATCCTCCATTATATTAATTTACTGAATTAATCGTTAATACGTTCAATGTCTGCACCTAATTGCTTCAATTTACCGTGTAAGTCAACATAGCCTCTATCTAGGTGCGTTAATTCAGTAACGCTTGTTTTACCATCAGCAACTAATCCAGCTAAAATTAAGGCGGCTGCTGCTCTTAAATCAGTCGCTTTAACTTGTGCACCTTGCAATTGACTTTTACCTTCAAGTTTAGCACTACGACCTTCTACATTGATATTAGCATTCATACGTTTGAACTCTGCAACATGCATAAAACGGTTTTCAAAAACAGTTTCGGTTACGACTTTATGACCATTTGCCGTTAATAACAATGCCATCATTTGTGATTGCATATCAGTCGGGAATCCAGGATGTGGTAGAGTTTTGATGTCTACAGGTTGTAATTCCCCTTCAGCACGTACACGAATACCATCTTCTTGATAGTCCAATTCAACGCCCATTTCTTCTAGTTTATAGACTAAACTCGCCATATGTTCTTTGATTGCACCACGTACAAAAATATCACCACGCGTTATAGCACCAGCGATTAGTAATGTGCCTGCTTCAATTCTATCTGGAATGATAGCATGTTCTACACCATGTAATGATTCTACACCATTGATTGTAATTGTGTCTGTACCAGCACCAGTAATTCTACCACCCATTTCATTAATGTAGTTTGCTAAATCGACAATTTCAGGTTCTTTAGCTGCATTTTCAATTAAAGTCTTACCCTTAGCTAATGATGCTGCCATAATAATATTTTGTGTTGCTCCTACACTTGGAAAATCTAAATGAATTGATGTACCTTTTAATCCATCTTTAGCATTAGCATAAATATTACCATTTTCAAGATGAATTTCTGCGCCTAAAGCTTCAAAACCTTTAATGTGTTGCTCAATCGGTCTACTTCCAATTGCACAACCACCAGGCAATGCAACAATAGCATGTCCTAGTCTTGCTAAAAGAGGTCCCATAACTAAAATACTTGCACGCATTTTACTAACATATTCATATGGTGCCTCTTCATTTAGAGTCTTTGTTGCATCAACGACAACAGCATTTTCGTCCTTTTTGTATGTAACGTCAGCATTTAAAGTTGTTAATACATTATTTATTGTTTCTACATCACTTAAAGCTGGAACATTAACTAATTTGCTCGGTTTATCAGAAGCTAATAAAGATGCTGTCAATATTGGTAATACTGCATTTTTAGCACCTTCTACTTTAACTTCACCCGTTAATTTATTTCCACCTTTGATTACTATTTTATCCATCGTAAATCCTCCACTTAGAACTCCTATTACTTTACATTTCCCTATTTTAAAATTATTTTAAGTCATTATTTAATTATATCTAGTTTTGATTACAAATCATAGAGTTAGACTTATTTTATTAAATATTTTACCTGCGTCGAGTATTGTAACAAATCTACAATAAAATTGCTTACTGCAGTGCCTAATAAAATAGCAACAAATATCATACACACTTGTAATTGAGTGGCGTATCCTTTTTTAAAAAATTGATCTAATCTAATTGATTGTAAAGCCCAATAGGCAATACAAATACATACAACATGTAACACTAAATGGATAACTGCATATTGTCCGATATAATCCATTTTATCACCTCATAAGATTACTGTATTACATTGTACATGAAAAATTTAAATAATGATACAAAGTTTAATACCCGTTTTTAGTAAAGTTTAAGCTAACTTACTATATAATTCTTTTTACATAAATATCATAACTATAAAATATCTTGGTATGAAAAAATGTAGATAATTTCAAAAAATGAAATGTCGACTGTAGATAGTGGTGAAGGAAATTTTGATTTTAGCAATCTATTAGTGATTGTAAAAAAGTAAAACTATTCTTGGGAGTCGGACATAAATCAATGTCTAGACTCTATAGTGTTGTATTTGGCAGTAGTTGACGGGGCCCCAACATAAAGAAATACTTTTTCTTTAGAAATTAGTATTTCTTATACATGAGTTTTACTCATGTATTCCTATTTTTAAATACACATTAGCTGTGTTTAATGATAAAGAACCACTACATCATAAATCTTTAATGGTTCTTTATCAATTCCTTCCCCCCTCTCATGTTTTGTATCTTTAAATCAATATAATTCAAAAAAGGGTCGAAGATATGAAATCACATCTTCGACCCTTTATTTACTATTTTAATTCAGCCACACGCAAACGGTTATTTGCTCTCTCTAAAGCTCTTTCGGCTCTATGAATATCAGTATTGTCGTCATCATTTTCCAAGTGAGACTCTGC
Source organism: Staphylococcus sp. T93 (assembly GCF_016743875.1). Taxonomy (NCBI): domain Bacteria; kingdom Bacillati; phylum Bacillota; class Bacilli; order Caryophanales; family Staphylococcaceae; genus Staphylococcus; species Staphylococcus sp. T93. The sequence continues at coordinate 1,546,256 of NZ_CP068247.1, forward strand.
TCTTGCTTTGGCTAATTTAGCTCTTTCAACATCAATTTCTCTTGCAGTTTCTGCAGTCTGAACAATGATTGAAACTTTATCTTTTCTAACTTCAACAAAGCCATCGCTTACAGCAATATATTCAGTTCCATCGTGAAATTTCACTTTTACAAAGCCTGTTTTTAAAGCAGCTACAGTTGGAATATGTCCACTCATGACACCTATCTCACCAGCTGTTGTTTGCATAACAACGAGTTCAACATTATCACGATTGTAAACAGAACCATTAGGAGTGACAATATCTAGGTTTAATGTATTCATTATCCATTCCTCCTAATTGTTATACTTCAACACCCATATCTTTAGCTTTTGCAATAACATCATCCATGCTACCAACTAAACGGAATGCATCTTCTGGAATATGGTCATATTTACCATCTAAGATATCTTTAAAGTTTGCAACTGTTGTCTTAACAGGTACATAAGAACCTTTTTGACCAGTAAATTGTTCCGCTACGTGGAAGTTTTGAGATAAGAAGAATTGAATTCTACGTGCGCGTTCAACTGTTTGTTTATCTTCATCAGATAATTCGTCCATACCTAAGATAGCAATGATATCTTGTAATTCACGGTATTTTTGAAGTGTTGATTGTACATCACGAGCTACTTCATAATGTTCTTGACCTACAATTGATGGTTCCAATGCTCTTGATGTAGACGCTAATGGATCCACGGCTGGATAAATACCCATTTCAGTTAATTTACGTTCTAAGTTTGTAGTTGCATCTAAATGGGCAAACGCTGTCGCAGGCGCTGGGTCAGTATAGTCATCGGCAGGTACGAATACCGCTTGAATAGAAGTAACTGATCCTTTTGTTGTAGACGTAATACGTTCTTGTAATTGTCCCATTTCAGTAGCAAGTGTTGGTTGGTAACCTACTGCAGAAGGCATACGACCTAATAATGCAGATACCTCAGAACCAGCTTGTGTAAATCTGAAAATGTTATCGATGAATAATAATACGTCTTGACCTTGTTCGTCACGGAAATATTCAGCCATTGTTAAACCAGATAATGCAACACGCATACGTGCACCAGGTGGCTCATTCATTTGCCCGAATACCATGGCTGTTTTCTTAATTACACCACTGTCACTCATTTCGAAGTATAAATCGTTACCTTCACGAGTACGTTCACCTACACCGGCGAATACAGAAATACCACCGTGCTCTTGAGCGATGTTGTTAATTAATTCTTGGATTAATACTGTTTTACCTACACCGGCACCACCGAACAATCCGATTTTACCACCTTTAATATAAGGTGCTAGTAAATCTACTACTTTAATACCTGTTTCTAAAATTTGAACTTCTGTTGAAAGTTCATCGAATGCTGGTGCTTGACGATGGATAGGATCGCGGCGAACAGAATCACTAATTTCTTCTTTAAGGTCAATTGTTTCACCTAGTACATTAAATACACGACCTAATGTTTCGTCACCAACAGGTACACTAATTTCTTTGCCTGTATCTTTTACATCCATGCCTCTTTGGACACCATCAGTTGAATCCATCGCAATTGTACGAACAACGTCGTCACCTAATTGCAGCGCAACTTCTAATGTTAGTTGTATTGTACCTTCTTCTTTAGGCACATCAATAACCAAGGCGTTATTAATTTTAGGAACTTCGTTATGTTCAAATCGAACATCAATTACAGGACCCATAACTTGAGTTACACGGCCAATTCCCATGCTATTTTCCTCCTTTAAATATTATTCAAGCGCTGCGGAACCACCAACAATTTCAGTAATTTGTTGCGTAATTTCTGCTTGTCTCGCTCTGTTATATTCTAATGATAAGTCATCAATAAGTTCAGTTGCATTATCAGTGGCATTTTTCATCGCAGTCATACGTGTTGCATGCTCACTTGCTTTTGCGTCTAATATTGTTCCGTAAATCAAACTCTCAACATATTGAGGCAAGATTACACTTAAGATAGATTCTTTATCTGGCTCAAATTCATAAGAAGACAAATGACCATGCCCCTTACTAGAATCCTCTTGAGATAATGGTAATACTTGTCTAGATGTAGGCTTGTTTTCAAGAACGCTGACATAATGACTATAGTATATATTTAATTCATCAATTTCTTCTTCACTGTATAAGTCTATAGCATGGTTAGCTAGTGCTTGAACAGATTTGAAAGAAGGTTGATCAGGTACGTCTACTTGAGAATACTCAATGTCATAACCTCTATTTTTTAGGAAATCAACACCTTGTTGCCCTAAAACTACAATACTGTATTCGCTACTATCTTGATGTTTCGCTTCAATATCAGTAATCAATTTTTTAAGCACGTTTGCACTATATGCACCTGCTAAACCTTTATCACTCGTGATAACTAAATATCCACTTCTAGTAATTTTACGAGGTCTTAGCATTGGATGGTTTGTATTGCTACTTGCCCCTGCAACTGCAGTAATTGCATCTTGCATTTTATCCATATATGGTGTGAATTGTTTTGTATTTTTTTCAGCTCTACGAAGTTTTGAACTTGATACCATGTTCATCGCTTTCGTAATCTGCTTCATTTTTTTGGTTGATTTTATTCGAGTATCTATTTCTTTAAGAGAAGCCACTATCTCACCACCTTATACTAAACTTGTTTATTATTCAGATTTGCTAAAGCTTTTTTTGAATTCGTTAATTGCTGTGTCAAACTTCTCAGCATCTGGTAAGCCACCAGTTTCTCTGATTTCATTTAACAGTTCAGTAGCATTTGATTCTGCCCAGTGGTTTAACTCGTCTTCAAAACGTGTGATATCTACAACTGGAATATCATCTAAATATCCTTTTGTTAATGCATAAATAATCAACACTTGGTGTTCGACTGGTAATGGTTTGTTTTGATCTTGTTTTAAGACTTCAACAGTACGTTTACCACGTTCTAATTTACTTGCAGTAAATTCATCAAGGTCTGAACCGAATTGTGCAAATGATTCAAGTTCTCTGTATGACGCTAAGTCAAGACGTAACGTACCAGCAACTTTCTTCATTGCTTTAATTTGTGCAGATCCACCAACACGAGATACAGATTGTCCGGCATTAATCGCTGGTCTTACACCTGAGAAGAATAAATCAGATTGTAAGAAGATTTGTCCATCTGTAATTGAAATAACGTTTGTTGGTACATAAGCTGAAATATCACCAGCTTGTGTTTCGATAATTGGTAATGCAGTAATTGAACCGCCACCTAAGTCATCGTTTAATTTTGCTGCTCTTTCTAATAATCTACTATGTAAGTAGAATACGTCACCTGGGTATGCTTCACGACCTGGAGGTCTACGTAATAATAATGATAACTCACGATAAGCTGCTGCTTGTTTAGTTAAATCATCATAAACGATTAAAACATGTTTACCGTTAAACATGAATTCTTCACCCATTGTTACACCTGAATATGGTGCAATATATAATAATGGAGAAGGTTCAGAAGCTGATGCTGCTACAACAATAGTGTAGTCTAAAGCGCCTGCTTGTCTTAACTTTTCAACATTTGCTCTTACTGTTGAATCTTTTTGACCAATAGCAACATAGATACAAATCGTACCTTGATCTTTTTGGTTCAAAATTGTGTCAATTGCAATTGTTGTTTTACCTGTTTGACGGTCACCGATGATTAACTCACGTTGACCTCTACCAATTGGTACTAAAGCATCAATTGCTTTGATACCTGTTTGTAATGGCTCATCTACTGATTTACGATCCATTACACCAGTAGCTTTTTTCTCTACTGGACGTGTTTTAGTTGTGTTAATCGGTCCTTGTCCATCAATAGGTTGTCCTAATGGATTAACAACTCTTCCGATTAGTTCTTCACCTACTGGTACTTCCATGATACGACCAGTACGTTTAACTTCGTCACCTTCAGTAATACCTGTGTATGGTCCTAAAATAACCACACCCACGTTTGACTCTTCAAGGTTTTGGGCTAAACCAAGTACGCCGTTATGGAATTCTACTAGCTCACCAGCCATAACGTCATTTAATCCGTGAATTAATGCAATACCATCACCAATTTGTAATACAGTACCTACATCAGTTACGGACATTTCTGACTCATAATTTTCAATTTGTGAGCGAAGTAATGCACTGATTTCTTCAGCTTTTATGGCCATCTATGTCACTCCTCTTTATAATTAATTAACTCTTCTAAATTTTCTTTGTAATTGGACAAGATCATTTCTAACACTACCATCTAATACAGTTGTGCCGACTTTAACTCTAAATCCACCAATTAAATCTGGATTAATTTTTGTATCTACAATAACTTTAGATAACTTCGTTTGTTGAGTTACTAGTTTGACAATCTTATCTAACTCTTCTTGACTCAATTCATATGTTGACTCAATTGTTGCAAAATCTTGATTGTAGTGTCCGTTATATAAGCTTTGGAACGCCTTGAATACGTCAGCTATTAATGAGATATGTCTATTATCTGCTAACACGTACATCATATTTTTAATGTATGGATTAATGTCAGTAAATACACCATTAATCAACTCACGACGTTGTTCTGCTGTTTGAGTTGGATTACTGTCAACCATTCTCAATTGCTCAATTTTATCTTTTACTGCTTCATTTATAACTGTTAATTCTTCATTAATAGTCTCTAAATTATTTGTATCTAATGACACGTCAAATAATGCTTTAGCATACTTGTTAGCTACTTTTACCATTATTTATCGCCTGCCTCTTTTAGATACTTGTCAACCAATGCTTTTTGGTCTTGTTCAGAAATTTCTTTTCTAAGAACTTTAGAAGCAATTAACACTGATAGTTCAGATACTTGATTATTAATATCTGCAATGGCACGTTCTTTTTGGCTATTGATTTCACTTTGTGCTGTTTCAATCATACCGTTTGCACGTACGTTTGCTTCATGAATAATTTGTTCTTGCTGTTGACGTGCTTGAACCTTAGCATCTTCTAAAATCTTTTGAACTTCTTCTTGTGTTTCTTTAAGTTTTTGTTTATTTTCTTCTTCAAGTTTCTGTGCATTTAACTTAGCTTGTTCTGCGTCATCGATATCTCTGTTAATATCTCTTTCACGTTTATCCATTACATCTTTCAATGGACCCCATGCGAACTTTTTAAGTAACGCAAGTAACACGATGAAAGTTAGGACCTGTACAATCACAGTACCCCACTCAACGCCTCCAGCTGCACCAAGAACGAATAAGTTAGCTGTTTCAGTCACGGGTTCATGACACTCCTTTCATTAAAATAATCGCTAGTGTTATATAGAAAAAAACGACGAGGTTAGGACCTACTGAATTTATGCGATAGGCATGGTGCGTTCATATCTCAACTATTTAATAAAGTTCAAAGATATTACTATATATGCATCATGAATTATGTCCTATGCGCTTTGTCCCGACCTCTTTTATCTGTTAATTATCCAGCAAATGTCATGAATGCAATTACTACACCGATGATAGGTAATGCCTCAACTAAACCTACACCAATGAACATGATACCCATTAATTGACCACGTGCTTCTGGTTGACGTGCTACACCTTCAACTGTTCTTGAAACGATTAAACCGTTACCGATACCTGCTCCTAATGCTGATAAACCAATTGCGATTGCTGCTGCGATTAAATTCATAATTTAATTTCCTCCTGTGATTGTATATAATTATTGAAATTTTTAGTGTTCATCTGCCACTTTATGTGACATATAAACCATCGAAAGCATAATAAAGATATATGCTTGGATTGTTCCTACAAATATTGAAAATGCTTGCCAAACAATTAATCCTGGGATACTAATAATCCAACCCCATGCTGGTTCGTTAAAGAATAAGCCAGCAAGTAATGTTAATAGTATCTCACCTGCAAATATGTTACCGTACAAACGCAGACCAAGCGTTAATGTTGAAGTGAACTCTTCAAAAACATTAATAATTGCCAATGGCCAAAACGGCTGTACATAACCTTTAAGATATTGTTTCGTACCACGCATTTTAATTCCATAAAAGTGAGTTAACAGTATTATCGTTGTAGACAACGTTAAAGTCACTGTTGCATCAGCTGTCGGTGATTTCCACCACAATGTGTGATCTTTCGTTACTATAGAAAACGGAAGACCTAACATATTAGCTATAAAAATGTACAGAATCAGCGTTACTGCTAAGAAGTGGAATTGACCACCTTTTTTCCAAGCCATGTTACCTTCAATGATTCCCCTCACGAAATCAAAAATCCATTCAACGAAATTTTGTTTGCCAGTTGGTCTTTTTTTCAAATTACGCGTACAAATGATAGCAAGTAGAAAAACAAGAAACGCCGTAACAAGTATCATCAATATACTTGATAAATTGAAAACGATATCAAAACCGAATAAATTCCAACTCACGAGCGGGGATTTGTGATCCATAATCTCACCTCTTTCTTAATTTATTTGCTCACCTTTAGTAAAGGACGTATGATAACTACAACATATGAAATCATTAAACCAATAATTATACCGATGATACTTACATGCGCTTTATTAAGGTACCAAATCATACAGGCAATAATTGCAACTAAGTATCGCCACATATTTCCAGTTGAAATATGCATAGTGTCTGGTCTTTTAGCTTTAGCTAAATAGCATTCAAAAATACATGTGTTGATTGCAGAACCAGTAACACCAATGATTAATCCTAAGATAAATGCATGGTGTGTATAAAGGTATAATCCTCCCAATATTATTATTAGATAAAAATAATATTGAATGAACTGTTTAAAAATGTTGTAGAAACGACTCATTTTATATGCCTCCGTGTGACTGATATCAATCATGAAAACCGTTCCACTCATACAAACTAAATGATAATATAGGCGATTTGTGGTGTCAATTCTATTCAAATTGTTGTAAAAAAATAAGCATAGTTAGACACAATTTAGACACAATTAGACAAAAAGTCTATTTTCCTCAGAAATCGCTTGGTTTTTCAGTGATTAAATTCAAATAATACTTAATATGATTAACTATTCTTTCTGAAGCAAATCCATCACCGTAAGGATTAGATGCTTCAGACATTTGATGATATAATCTCTCATCATCGATTAATTCTTTTGCAGCTTGATACACATTTTGCTTATTTGTTCCAATGACTTTTAATGTGCCAGCTTCAACACCTTCAGGACGTTCTGTAACACTTCGCAAAACTAAAACTGGCTTATTAAATGATGGCGCTTCTTCCTGAATTCCACCTGAATCTGTCAAAATAAAATAAGATTTTTTAGCAAAATTATGGAAATCTACTACGTCCAAAGGTTCAATCAATTCAATTCTGTCATGACTACCTAAAATCTTTTGAGCCACCTCTCGAACTTTCGGGTTTTTATGCATTGGATATACCAGTGCTAAATCAGTATACTCATCTATTAAGCGTCTAACCGCTTTAAATATATTTTCCATGGGTTTCCCGATATTTTCTCGTCGGTGTGCTGTCATAAGAATGAATTTTTTGTCATGGTATTTATCCATGATGTTAGATTTATAATTGTCATCAACTGTATATTTCATAGCATCAATCGCAGTATTACCAGTGACAACAACACTTTCTGAATATTTCCCTTCACTTAACAAATGCGATGCAGCATTTTTAGTAGGTGCAAAATGTAAGTCAGCTAATACACCAACTAATTGTCTATTCACCTCTTCTGGAAAAGGTGAATATTTATCATAACTTCTAAGCCCTGCTTCAACGTGTCCAATCGGCACTTGGTTATAAAATGCCGCTAAACCACCTGCAAATGTCGTCATCGTATCACCATGTACAAGTACCATGTCTGGTTTTTCTAATTGAATCACTTGTTCTAATTGAGTGATTGATTTAGAAGTTATCTCAGAAAGTGTCTGTCCTGATTTCATAATATTCAAATCGTATTTTGGTTTGATTTCAAAGGTACTTAATACTGAATCAAGCATTTCTCTATGCTGTGCTGTAACAACAACAATTGGCTCGAGCATTTTTTCTTGTTCCAAAGCTTTAACTAAAGGAGCCATCTTTATGGCTTCGGGTCTTGTTCCAAATATGGTCATAATCTTTTTCATCAAACTACTTATCTCCGATTCTTCTATTTAGTACCAAACAATCTATCTCCAGCGTCGCCTAACCCTGGTGTGATATATGCTTTGTCATTTAGCTTTTCATCAAGTGCAGCAATATAAATATCTACATCTGGATGTGCTTCATGCATCTTTTCTACGCCTTCTGGTGCTGCAATTAAACACATGAAGCGAATATTTTTAGCGCCACGTTTCTTCAATGAAGTAATAGCTTCAATTGCTGATGCGCCTGTTGCTAACATAGGATCAACAACAATGATTTGTCTTTCAGTAATATCTTGAGGTAACTTAGCAAAATACTCTACAGCCTTTAATGTTTCGGGATCTCGATATAAACCGATATGTCCAACTCTGGCTGCAGGTACTAAACTTAAAATACCATCAGTCATACCTAAACCAGCTCTTAAAATTGGAACGATAGCTAATTTTTTACCAGCTAATCGTTTAGCCGTCATTTTAGTTACAGGCGTTTCAATATCAACATCCTGAAGCTCTAAGTCTCTAGTTACTTCATATGCCATCAACATACCAACTTCGTCTACAAGTTCTCTAAATTCTTTAGTACCTGTATTTACATCTCTAATATAGCTTAGTTTGTGTTGAATTAATGGATGATCGAAAACGTGTACTTTACTCATAAAAATTACTCCTATCTTTGTGTATGTTTATTGATATAGAGGATATTCAGCTGTTAATTTCGCAACGCGTTCTTTAGCTTGTTGTAATTTTTCTTCATCTTTACTATTTTTCAATGCTAAACTGATGATTTTTGCAACTTCCTCAAAAGCTTTTTCATCAAATCCACGCGTTGTTGCAGCAGGTGTACCTAAACGTATACCACTCGTTACAAAAGGTTTTTCTTGATCGAACGGAATGGTATTTTTGTTACATGTGATACCAACTGAATCTAAAGTCTCTTCAGCTTCTTTACCAGTAAGTCCTATAGACCCTTTTACATCAACAGCTACTAAGTGATTATCTGTACCGCCAGAAACAATTCTAAATCCTTCATTAATTAATGCTTCTGCAAGAACTTTTGCGTTTTTAACCACTTGTTGTTGATACGTTTTGAAATTATTTTCTAACGCTTCTCCAAAAGCAACTGCTTTTGCTGCAATAACATGCTCAAGAGGTCCACCTTGAATACCAGGGAAAATTGTTTTATCTATGTCTTTTTTATATTCTTCCTTACATAAAATCATACCACCACGTGGTCCGCGTAATGTTTTGTGTGTTGTAGTTGTTACAAAATCAGCATATTCTACTGGATTTGGATGTAAACCTGCCGCTACTAATCCTGCAATATGTGCCATGTCTACCATTAACTTAGCGTTTACTTCATCTGCGATTTCTTTAAACTTTTTGAAGTCAATTGTTCTTGAATATGCTGATGCTCCTGCCACAATAAGCTTAGGCTTATGCTCTAACGCTAATTTACGAACTTCATCATAATTGATTCGTTCTGTGTCTTTATCTACTCCATATTCAACGAAATTGTAGAATTTACCACTAAAATTAACAGGCGCTCCATGTGTCAAGTGACCACCATGACTCAAATTCATACCTAAAACTGTGTCGCCCATTTCTAATGCAACTAAGTAAACAGCCATGTTCGCTTGTGAACCTGAATGTGGTTGAACATTGACATGTTCAGCTCCAAACAATGCTTTAGCACGATCAATTGCGATGCTTTCAGTAACATCTACAAACTCACAGCCACCATAATATCGGCGTCCTGGATAGCCTTCAGCATACTTATTAGTCAACACTGAACCTTGTGCTTCCATAACCGCTTCCGATACAAAATTTTCCGATGCGATTAACTCTATGTTGCTATTTTGTCTCTGAAATTCTCTCTCGATTGCTTCTGCGATAACTTTATCTTGCTTGGTGATATAAGACATAAAATCTCCCCTTCTTTCAAAAAAACTTATTGGTATTTAGCACGTTCGCCACCAATCTTTTTCGGCCTAGATGTGGCAATAGTTACAATTGCCTGTCCTACTTGCTTTACTGAGGTCCTTACAGGTACACATACATGTTTAATATGCATGCCTATTAACGTTTGACCAATATCAATTCCACAAGGAACAGTAATATGTTCGACCACGATCGGATCCTTCATATGCTGAAAAGCGTATGTTGCCAAACTCCCTCCAGCATGTACATCTGGAACGACGGAAACTTCTTCCATTGTTAATGGATTATACTGAGATTTTTCTATTGTTATCGCTCTGTTGATATGTTCACATCCTTGAAAAGCAAAAGTAACGCCTGTCTCTTTACTCACAACATCTAATGCATTAAAAATAGTTTCTGCAACTTCCATCGAACCGACAGTCCCTATTTTTTCGCCAATGACTTCCGATGTTGAACATCCAATTAAACATATATCTCCTTTATTAAAAAAGGACATATCTTTTAATTCGTCTAATAACATTGTCAAATCTTTCATAAAAGCCCACCCTTCCTAAAAATAAAAAAGGAATATAGCAAAGTGCTACACTCCTCTATTATAACTTATTTAACTGTTAACATATACTAATTATACAGAATTCCTACTAGCAAATAATATCTTTTAATTTTAAAATTAAACTTACAAGTTCTTCATAGGTATGTACATACATTTCTTTTGTTCCACCGTATGGATCTATAACTTCTCCTGCTTCTTTTACATATTCATGCAATGTGAAAACATGATTTTGCAAACCAAAGTGTGCCTCTATTAATTCTTTGTGCGAATACGACATCGTCAAAATAATATCTGCTTTCAAATCTGCTTCAGTAAATTGTTGCGATAAGGTCGTTTCAGCTAAATGATGTTCTTCAACTAAGTCTTCAACATAATTCGAAACACCTTGATTGTTCACAGCGAATATACCTCTTGATTCAAATTGATGATTTGGCATAACCTCTTTTGCAATACTTTCCGCTAATGGGCTACGACATGTGTTACCTGTACAAACGAATAAAATCTTCATAGTTCACATCCTTTAATAATGTGATTACCTGCAGCTTTTAACATGCGATTCATAATTGCTTCTGTATTATCATTCAGCTCAAAGCCGTATATATACGCCGCTGAAATATTTTCATTTTCATCAAGTGAATGTAACACATCATAAAGATTATGACTTGCTTGTTTAACATCATTGTCATCCTGACATAATTGAATGAATTGCGCTTCACTTGGTATAAACGCCACCTTATTACTCGGCACAATAAAAGCTATAGAAGACCAATCTTTACCGTCATTTCCAATTTTGCTCTCAATATCTGTAATAATTGTAAGTGGTGTATTGGGTGAGTAATGCTTATACTTCATACCTGGTGCAATTGGCTGTTCAGTATCATTATAATCAGCATGGGCGATACTATTCGGAAGTATTTCTGTAATCATTGCTGCTGTTATAGAACCAGGTCTTGCAATTTTATAAGGAAAAGATGTGCAATCTAAAACCGTACTTTCTAATCCTTCTTCACTTTGTTCAGCTTGAACAATACCATCGATACGGCCATTCAAATCTTGATATACATGATTGAAAGTTGTTGGTGAAGGTCTACCACTTAAATTAGCACTTGGAGCAGCTAGAGGTTCATTTATGATTTGTAATAATTGTCTACCTACAGAATGGCTTGGCATTCTAACAGCAACTGATGATAAACCTCCAGAAACTTTTCGACATAGATAGCCTAGCTTTAACGGCAATATAAACGAAATAGGGCCCGGCCAGAATGCCTGCATTAACTTTTCTACGCGTGGATCCAAAGTATATGTAAAATCTTTTAATTGACCTTTACTGTGTATATGAACAATAAGCGGATTGTCAGATGGACGGCCTTTAGCTTCATATATTTTAGCTACAGCTTCTTCATCTGTCGCATTTGCTGCAAGTCCATAAACTGTTTCAGTTGGTAAACCTATTAAACCACCGTTTAAAACAATGTCTTTTATTTCATTAATTTTAGGATATTGCTGTAAATCTTCATTATATTCTCTAACATCCCAAATTTTAGTATCCAACTTAATCACGCCTTTCTTATTTATCATAATATAAAGCAAAAAGCTATGCACTTAACTAATCATAGCAAAGGCATAACTTCTAATTACCATTTAAATGAGACGATTCGATCGTGGCCATTTATATCTTTAATAATGTCGATTTTTTTGTCAGGAAATTTATTTAAAATTATTGATTTAAGTGCCTCACCTTGATTGTAACCAATTTCAAAAACAACTGGGCTGCCTTTTTCCATAACGTGAGGTAAATCTTCAATGATTGATTCATAAATAGCATATCCATGGTTATCTGCAAACAATGCCTGATGTGGTTCGAATCTCGTAACCGTTGGAGACATCGTAACCATATCTTTTTCATCTATATATGGTGGATTAGATATCAAGCCGTTCAACTTGATACCTTCATTAATTAAGGGCTTTAATGCATCCCCTGTTAAAAATTGTATTTGTGATTGATGCTTCTCAGCATTATTACGAGCCATATTCATTGCTTCAAGTGAAATATCAGTAGCAATAACATTTAAATCCGGCTTTTCACATTTCAAAGTAATTGCAAGTACACCACTACCCGTTCCGATATCTACGATTGTTGCATCATCTTCTAACTGTTGTAAGAAATGCAACATTACTTCTTCAGTTTCAGGTCTTGGTATCAAACAATTTGAGTTTACATCAAACGTTCTACCATAAAATGAGGCAAAGCCAACTATATACTGTATAGGCTCTCCTAATAACATACGTTGTAATGCTAAGTCGAACTTCATAATCATCGCTTTCGGCATATCATCATGCATGTGGACTACAAAGTCCGTACGCGTCCATTGAAATACATCTAACATTAACCATTCAGCTCGTGTTTGTTCAAACCCTTTTTGTTGTGTTAAATGAATTGCTTCATCTAACTTTTCTTTATAATTCACCATTATTAAGTTCTTTCAATTTATCTGTCTGCTCTGATAAAGTCAGTGCATCTATAATTTCTTCTAAATGGCCTTCCATAATTTGCCCTAATTTTTGAAGCGTTAGACCTATACGATGGTCTGTTACACGGCTTTGTGGATAATTATAAGTTCGAATACGTTCTGAACGATCACCAGTACCGACTGCTGATTTACGTTGTGACGCATACTTTTGTTGTTCTTCTTGAACTTTCATATCGTATAAACGTGCTTTTAACACTTTCATTGCTTTTTCACGGTTTTGAATTTGAGACTTCTCAGAAGATGTTGCAATGACACCAGTTGGTAAATGGGTAATACGTACTGCAGAGTCAGTTGTGTTTACGTGCTGACCACCTGCACCACTTGAACGATACGTGTCGATTTTTAAATCTTCATTTCTAATTTCAATTTCTACATCTTCAACTTCTGGTAAAACTGCCACTGTAGCTGTTGAAGTATGAATACGTCCACCTGATTCTGTTTCAGGCACACGTTGAACGCGGTGCGCACCATTTTCAAATTTCAATTTACTATACGCGCCATTACCAGAAACTGAGAAACTAATTTCTTTGTAACCACCATGGTCACTTTCAGACGCTTCTACTATTTCAGTTTTGAATCCTTGTGATTCAGCATACTTTGAATACATACGCATTAAATCACCAGCAAAAATCGCAGCCTCATCACCACCTGCTGCTGCTCTTATTTCTACAATAACGTCTTTGTCATCATTAGGATCTTTAGGAATCAATAATATTTTAAGCTCTTCTTCAAGATTTGGAAGTTCAGCTTTAATACCATTACTCTCCTCTTTTAACATTTCTACTTCTTCTTTATCATCAGTCTCACTTAACATTTCTTCAATATCAGCTAATTCTTCTTTTTTAGCTTTATAGTTACGATAAACATCTACAGTTTTTTGTAAATCAGCTTGCTCTTTAGAATATTTACGTAATTTATCTGAATCATTTACAACATCTGGGTCACTTAACAGTTCATTTAACTGTTCGTATCTTTCTTCTACAATATCTAATTGATCAAACACTTATAATTCCTCCTTATTATTATCACTAGGTGCTACGATATGGTGCGCGCGACAACGTGGCTCATAACTTTCATTGGCACCTACTAAGATAATCGGATCATCGATTTTAGCTGGTTTACCATTTATTAATCGTTGCGTTCTACTAGATGAAGAACCACAAACAGCACAAACTGCTTGAAGTTTCGTTACTTGTTCACTGACAGCCATCAATTTAGGCATTGGTTCGAACGGTTCGCCCCTAAAATCCATATCTAATCCAGCAACAATAACACGGTGTCCATCTGCTGATAGTTTTTCTACTATACTTACAATTTCATCGTCAAAAAATTGCACTTCGTCTATTCCTATAACATCAACATTAGTTAAGTCGTGCGTCATAATTTCACTTGCTTTAGAAATATTAATCGCTTCAATGGCATTACCATTATGAGAGACCACTTTTTCTTTATGATATCGATCATCAATCGCCGGTTTAAATACAACGACTTTTTGTTTAGCGTATATACCCCTTCTTAGACGTCTTATTAGTTCTTCGGATTTACCGCTAAACATACTACCTGTAATACATTCTATCCAACCGGAATGGTAAGTTTCATACATTGAGAGTTCCACCTTTTTCAAAACATAATCGCTTTATTATATCATATTTCAAATATTCATAAATGTCTTTTTCATAATTATATCGATATTGTACATGAACAATTATTTTATAAATTTGTCTTGCATATTTATATACAGCTATTCTAATTTGTTGCTTCTTATTCGTGCGATGTTTCTACTCAATACAAACTTTAATAAAGGGGGAAATTTATCATTATGTATTAACAACATGGTATTGAGTCACTTCTTTGAACACAGTCGTAAGTATATACCCTTACTACGCTTATAAATAAAAAAGCTGTCTACAATTCCATTATAGGATGCAGACAGCTTAACGATTACTATATTAGTTGTTTGATTTAAGACCAAACTTTTTGTTGAAACGTTCCACACGTCCATCCGCAGCAGCGAATTTTTGACGTCCAGTGTAGAATGGATGTGAATCAGATGAAATATCTAAACGAATAACTGGGTATTCTTTTCCATCTTCCCACTCCATCATTTCTGAAGATGTTTTTGTAGAACCGCTTAAGAATTTGAAGTTTGTAGTAGTATCTAAAAAGATTACTTGGTGATACTCAGGATGAATTCCTTGTTTCATTATTTTCAGCTCCTTTGCCCTGAACCATCTGGAACAGAGTTATTTGTGAGTTTTTACCCAATACTGTGTAATTATAAAGGTAATTAATTCAAAACGCAAGCCCCTATATAATGTTTATTAAATTATAGGTCGACCCGTTTTAGTACTTTCTTCTGCAGACTTTTGTAGCTGCTTGAAGAAATCTTCATTATTCTTAGACCTTTTAAGTTTGCGAATAAATCTTTCAGTAAAGTCAGTTGAGTCAGTGAATAGATTTCTTAATTGCCATAATGTGTCTAATTCAGATTTACTTATCAACAATTCTTCTTTACGCGTTGAACTTCTGCCAATATCAATTGCAGGGAAGATACGACGTTCAGACAATTTACGATCTAAATGTAACTCCATGTTACCTGTTCCTTTAAATTCTTCGTAAATCATATCGTCCATACGTGAACCCGTATCAACTAATGCAGTTGCAAGTATTGTTAAACTTCCACCCGCTTCAATATTTCTCGCTGCACCGAAGAATGCTTTTGGTTTGTGTAAAGATGCAGGATCTAAACCACCTGATAATGTACGACCACTTGGTGGAATAACTAAGTTATAAGCGCGTGCTAATCTCGTTATAGAATCCATTAAAATAATGACATCTTCCCCAATTTCTACTAAACGCTTTGCACGTTCAAGTAATAATTCAGCTACTTTAACATGGTGTTCTGGTGGTTCGTCAAACGTTGAATGAACGACTTCAGCAGCTTCTACTGAGCGTTCTAAATCTGTTACCTCTTCAGGACGCTCGCCAACTAACAAAATAAATAGCTTTGCATCTGGTTTGTTCGTACTGATTGCATTCGCTATTTCTTTTAATAACGATGTTTTACCTGCTTTAGGTGGCGCCACTATTAAACCACGTTGACCTAAACCAATCGGTGTTACTAAATCCATGATGCGCGTTGAATAATTTTGTATTTCTGTCTCTAATTTAATACGCTCATCTGGATAAAGTGGTGTCAAAGCTTGGAAATGCGGACGTTTCTTCACTTCTTCTGCGTTATGGTCATTGACAAAGTCAACTTGTAATAAGCCATAATATTTTTCGTTATCTTTAGGTTTTCTAACTTTCCCAGTTACTTTATCCCCACGTTTAATTTCAAAACGACGAATTTGGCTAGCAGATATATAAATATCTTTTTCCCCTTTAGAATAGTTCACTGTTCTTAAAAAACCATAACCATCTGGTTGTATATCATCTAAGATACCTTCCATATAATAGTTACCATCTTTTTCCATTTGTGCTTCCATAATAGCTAGAACAAGTTCTTTTTTATTTAATTTACTATAGTTCGTCAACTTAAGAGTTTTAGCTTTTTGAGTGAGTTCCTTGGTAGTATAGTTCTTGTACAATTCGTGGAATGATTCATACTGAGGAGATGTACGTTCTCTTTCAGGCATATAGTTTACACCCATTTCATTATTTTTTAGTTAGTAAGTAATAGATAGGCATGACAATGCATAAATAACTGTGCTAGCACAATCCCATTATGCTAATCCCCAACCTTTTAAATACATGAATAACTATAGCAAATTTTTATTTTAATTACAAAATCTATTTATAAAAATTGCAAAATTAAAACAGTACACAAAACTTAATTAGTCATGTGCACTGTTTTATTGCGATTTTTAATTCAAAAATCAAATTTATTTAAAATATCCAGCTATAGATTTCACTTCTAAGAACTCTTCAATACCATAATCGCCCCATTCACGACCTAAACCAGATTGTTTATAGCCACCAAATGGTAAATCTGGCTTTCTACCTGCTTCGTTTATTTCTACTGTACCTGCTTCAATAGAACGAGCTACTTTATGCAATGTTTCTTTGTCCTTACCAATAACATATCCTGCCAAACCATATTTTGTATCATTTGCAATTTGAATCGCTTCATCTAAATCGTTATAAGTGATAACTGACATTACTGGCCCAAAAATTTCTTCTTGTGCTATCGTCATTTGATTATCTACATTAATAAAAATTGTCGGACGTGCAAAGTATCCTTTTTCAAGTCCTTCTGGTTTACCAGGACCACCATAAAATAATTCAGCACCTTCTTCAATACCTTTATTAATATAATTTTGTACTTGATCAAATTGTTTTTTACTAATGATAGGGCCTACTTGTGTACCATCTTCTCTTGGATTACCGACACGCACTTGGCTAAATTGTTCTTTTAATTCAGCTAAGAATGCATCTTTAATTTTGTTAGGCACTAAAACACGTGTACCAGCTGTACATACTTGACCAGTATTATTAACAACTTTGCCTGTTGTTGCTTTAGCCGCTTCTTTAATATCTACGTCATCTAGGACGATATATGGTGATTTGCCACCAAGCTCTAATGATACCTTTTTAAAATCTTTAGCGGCTTTTTCCATAATTTTAGAACCAGTAGGGCCTGATCCTGTAAATGACATCATGCGTACTTTAGGATGTTCAGATAAAGGATTCCCAACACCAGCACCATCACCATTAACAAGGTTAAATACACCTTTAGGAACACCGACTTTATCAAAAATCTCAGCTAAAATAACAGCTGCAAATGGTGTTTCTTCAGATGGTTTAAGTACAACTGGACTACCAGCCGCAAATGCTGCTGCTAATTTTAATGATGTTTGGTTTGTAGGGAAGTTCCACGGTGTAATTAATCCAGATACACCGATTGCTTCTTTAACAACTAAATCATCTCCGCGGCGTTCTTCAAATTCGTAGTTATCTAATGCGTCTCTCGCTGCAACAAAATGGTTTAGTCCCATTTGATAATGGACACGCTCAGATAATGATAAAGGAGCACCTAATTCATCCGTAATAGCTTGTACAATATCGTCTTTTCTGTTTTCATATTCTTTTACAATTTTATCTAATAACGCTTGTCTTTCTTTCACAGATGTATGACGGAACTCTAAATAAACATCGTCTGCCGCCTCGACGGCTTTATCAACATCAGCTTTATTACCTTTAGCAACTTTCCCGATTACTTCTTCGGTTGCTGGATTTATAACTTCTATCGTTTCATTACTATTACTTTCTACCCATTCGCCATTAATGTATTGCTTTGTGTAGTCTCTCATTATTCTTTCACTCCTCAAGAATGATTTATATATTATTTATCCGTAATGCATACGATATAAACATTACATTCCATTATGATACGCTCCCTTTTAATATGTTCAAAATAAAATGCTTTAAAATTTTGCTGCATCTATTTTTTTATATTTTTAAATAAAAATAACTATTCCCACATCATCGCAAATAATGCGAAGACTTAGAAATAGTTATAATCAATGCTATGTTTAAACGTCATGTAATTATTTAGCAGTACGTTGATCTGTTAAATCGACATATGATTGCGCCCATGCTTCAATTGGATGTAAAGCCTCTGCTAACGCTTTACCTTTTTCAGTTAGCACATAAATAATTTGTACTGGACTCGTAGAAATGATTTGCTTCTCAACTAACTCCCATTGTGCAAGCTCTGACAACTTAAGACTTAAAGCACGTGGTGTTATTGTTTTCAAATCTCTTTTCATATCGGAAAAGTGTGCTGAACAGTCATTACATCTTGAGAGATAATTAATGATTAATCCATTCCAACTTCTACCAAGTATTTTAAAAGTTTCTTCGAGATACGGACATACTTCCATCATCTTCACCTCTCATCAATAAATTTAGAATGTAAACGAACACCATTTTTTAATCAGTATAATTATTATACCACAAAACAAGATAAATCTATACAGTTTCCGTCCAAATATCTGCACCTAAAGCTTTTAAGTGTTCTACAATATCTGTATAACCTCTATAAATATGTTTAACATTGTAAATTGTAGTTACACCCTCAGCAATTAAACCAGCAATAATTAAACAAGCTCCTGCTCTTAAATCGCTAGCATAAACTTCAGCACCATGTAATGTTGATGGTTTTATCGTTGCTGTGCCTTCGTCAACTTCAATATTTGCACCCATGCGCTTTAATTCTTCAACATGTTTAAAACGCTCCGGATAAATCGTATCAGTTACAAATGAAGGACCATTTGCCATAAATAATAATGGTGTAATAGGCTGTTGCAAATCAGTAGCAAAACCTGGATATACTAGTGTTTTAATATCAACAAATTGATATGGCGCATTATTATTGATGCGAATTCTTTCGTCTCTTACATCAACATTCACACCTAATTCACTAAATTTAGCAGTTAATGTTTCTACATGTTTCGGAACAATATTATTTAATATAACATTTTCTCCACATGCTGCAGCGATACACATATATGTGCCTGCTTCAATTCTATCAGGTATAACTTGATACTCAGAACCATGTAATTCTTTGACGCCATTGATTTTAATTGTTGATGTACCCGCTCCCTTAATATTAGCTCCCATACTTGTTAAGAAGTTAGCAACATCAACTACTTCCGGTTCTTTAGCAGCATTTTCAATTACAGTTTGTCCTGTTGCATAAACTGCAGCTAGCATAATGTTAATTGTTGCACCTACGCTAACCATATCTAGAAAAATATGTGCACCTTTTAACTCTTTAGCTTCGATTTTCATTGATGTCGTACTTGATTCATCAATTTCAGCACCTAAAGCTTTAAATCCTTTAATATGTTGATCAATTGGACGTGGCCCAAGTGGACATCCTCCCGGTAAACCAATCACACATTTTTTAAATCTACCTAACATGGCACCCATCATATAGTATGAAGCACGTAATGATTCAACTTTATTATTTGGTAATGCAGCATTTTGTATTTCAGTTGTATCAACTTCTAATTCCGTACCATTTAGTGATGCCTTAATATTTAAATCTTCTAATAAACTCACTAAAGTTTTAACATCAGAGATTTGCGGTAACCCTTCTAATTTCACATGTCCTTGAGCTAATAATGTTGCAGGAATGATAGCTACAGCACTGTTTTTCGCGCCACTGATATTAACTTCCCCATTTAGTGTGCGTCCACCTCTTATTTTTATTACCTCTTGAGCCATATCATTTATCTCCTTTGTCCATTACTTTTTAATTTTTTGCATTATTAGCATTATAAATTAATTTTACTTTATTTGTAAAATAGT
Organism: Staphylococcus sp. T93; assembly: GCF_016743875.1. Taxonomy (NCBI): domain Bacteria; kingdom Bacillati; phylum Bacillota; class Bacilli; order Caryophanales; family Staphylococcaceae; genus Staphylococcus; species Staphylococcus sp. T93. The sequence continues at coordinate 1,566,682 of NZ_CP068247.1, forward strand.
TTATTTTAATCGTTAAAATCTTGTCTTTCTATTTTCGATTGATTAATAACAAATCATTCACCTTTACTAATATATGCTGTTCTTCCCCACTTGACCATGGTCTAAAGTCTGATTATTCAACTAAATATTGACGTTGTTTTGACAATTATTTAGTTTTAATTCTACGGTTTTCACGTAAACTTTTTTCATAAATTGCTCATTTTCCTTATAATTATATCACAATCAATTTTGATATATTTTACCATTTTTACGCTTTCATTTTAAAATCAAACTGTTTTATTTATTACTTATACGACATAAAAAAGAAGCAAACACCATTTTGTCTGCTTCTTTTAAAATTAATATCCCTACGTTATTAATAACTTAAAGACTAAATATTAATTATTTAGCGCGGTTAGAAGTACCGAACTCTTTAATTTTACCTTTAACTGTTTCTTTGATGGCTTCACGTGCAGGTCCTAAGTATTTACGAGGATCGTAAACTTCTTTGTCGTTATTTAAAACGTCACGAACTGCTTTTGCTGAAGCGATTTGGTTTTCAGTGTTTACGTTAATTTTAGCTGTACCAAATGGAATTGCTTTTTGGATATCTTTAGTCGGGATACCAGTACCACCGTGTAATACTAATGGTAAACCTGTAGATAAACCGATTTCTTCCATTTCTTTAAATCCTAATTTTGGTTCACCTTTGTATGGACCATGAACTGAACCTAATGCTGGCGCTAATGCATCAATACCAGTTTTTTCAACTAGTTCTTGACATTCTTTAGGATCAGCATAAATGATGCCGTCTGCTACAACATCATCTTCTTGTCCACCAACAGTACCTAATTCAGCTTCTACAGAAACACCTTTTTCATGAGCGTATTCAACAACTTTTTTAGTTGTTGCTACGTTTTCTTCGAATGGGCTGTGTGAAGCATCGATCATTACTGATGTGAAACCAGCATCGATAGCTTCTTTACATTTTTCAAAGCTTGAACCATGGTCTAAATGGATTGCTACAGGAATAGTGATGTTTAAGTCATGCATTAACCCTTCAACCATTTTAACAATTGTGTAGAAACCGCTCATGTAACGAGCAGCACCTTCAGAAACACCTAAAATTACAGGTGCATTTTCTTCTTGTGACGCTTCTAAAATTGCTTGAGTGAATTCTAGGTTATTAATATTGTATTGACCTACCGCATAACCATTTTCTTTTGCATCAATTAACATTTCTTTCATTGAAACTAAAGGCATGAAAGTTCCTCCTTGAGTGCTTACGCACGTATTTTTCAAAGTAATTATATCAAAAAAATAGCGTCAATGCATTGAAATACTGCAGATTAAATGTGTATTTTTTGAAAAATGCGATAGTTATACTAAATGCAAACGTATACATTTTTATACAATTTAAGCCGTTGCATAATATGTAGTCATTAATTACAATATTTTATAAGTAGATTGGAGGATAAAGATGTCAAAAATCTTAAACACACAACTAATAGGTATCTTTAATAGGCTAGAAAAACAATCTTTAGAAATTCAAATGGCCGCCCAATGTTTAATTCAAGCAATTGGTGGCGAAGGTTATGTTTATGTAAAAGGTTATGATGATTTACAGTTTTTCGAAAGTTTCATTCTACATAGTGATGAGCGTTTAAAATCTAGCCGAAAACTTGACGCTATTAAAGACTTTAAAGAAATTGACTCAACTGATCGTGTATTATTATTCGCACCATTTTATAATGATCAAGTTGCATTAGATATTCAAAAACTTATCGACTTAGATATCGATGTGGTCTTAATAAGCAACAAACCTAAAACAGATGATTTCCCTGATCATCTCGTACATTTTATCGATTTATCTACACCAAGACCTATAGTCTACACTGAAGATTACGATAAGATTGTCCAACCACATGCGATGGCATTGAATTATGTATACTATGACATTTATACACAAATGATTGAAATGACAAGAGACTTAGAATTATAAAAGTCACTATTGTTATTTCATACCTTGTCACTAACATAATATTAAAATTATACGAAAAACCGGTACTTTCAATGTTTAACAATGAAAGTACCGGTTTTATTAGCAAATTTATTTATTTTGTTGATATTTTAATGAAGCTTCAATAAATGATTTAAAAATCGGGTGCGGACGATTTGGTCTAGATAAGAATTCTGGGTGGAATTGACAAGCAATAAAGAAATCATTTGTCGGAATCTCTACCATTTCTACTAAACGTCCATCTGGACTTGTACCAGAAATCACCATACCATTTGCTTCTAATTGTTCTCTATAGTCATTATTAAATTCATAACGATGACGATGTCTTTCTTCAATTTCCGCTTTACCATAAACATCTTGTGCCAATGTGCCTTCTTTAATTGAACATGAATATAAGCCTAAGCGTAATGTACCACCTAAATCTTCGATATCTTTTTGTTCTGGTAATAAATCTATAATTGGGTATGGTGTTGCTGGGTCTAATTCAGCTGAATGTGCGCCTTCAAGGCCTAATACGTTTCTTGAAAATTCAACTGTTGCAAGTTGCATTCCTAAACAAATACCAAAGAATGGTACATTGTTTTCTCTAGCATACTTAATTGCACTAATTTTACCTTCACTTGCACGGAAACCAAATCCACCTGGTACTAAAATACCGTCGACATCTGCAAGGTATTCGGCTGCATTTTCATCTGTTACTTCACTTGAATCAATCCATCTAATGTCAATATCTTTGGCAAAAGGATATCCAGCATGTTTCAATGATTCAACAACTGATAAATATGCATCTTGTAAGCTAACATATTTACCTACTAAACCAATTGTAATTTTACCATCTAAATTATTAACGATATCTAACAACTGTTTCCATTCATCAAGCTGTGTTTCATATTTCGCGTTTAATTGTAAACGTTTAATAACGATATCATCCATATTTTGTTGGCTTAATTGTAATGGAATTTCGTATAAAGAGTCTGCATCACGACATTCAATAACACTTTCTTTATTAATGTCACAGAATAATGCAATTTTATCTTTTAAATCTTGTGTCATTTCATATTCAGTTCTTACAACGATTAAGTCTGGTTGAATACCTAAGCCTCGTAATTCTTTAACACTATGTTGTGTTGGCTTCGTTTTCATTTCTCCAGCAGCTTTAATATAAGGCAGTAATGTACAGTGAACATACATAACATTTTCTCTACCTAAATCGCTACGAATTTGACGAATCGCTTCAATAAACGGTAATGACTCAATATCACCTGTTGTACCGCCAATTTCAGTGATAACAACGTCTGCATTCGTACTTTCCCCTGCAAGTAATAAACGTTCTTTAATTTCATTTGTAATATGCGGAATAACTTGAACTGTTCCGCCTAAGTAATCACCACGACGTTCTTTTTTCAATACGTGTGAATACACTTTACCGGCTGTCACATTTGAAAACTTGTTTAAATTAATATCAATAAATCTTTCGTAATGTCCTAAGTCTAGGTCAGTTTCTGCACCATCATCCGTTACGAATACTTCACCATGTTGATAAGGACTCATTGTACCTGGGTCAACATTTAAGTATGGATCGAATTTTTGAATTGTTACATTTAGACCTCTATCTTTTAATAATCTACCTAGAGAAGATGCTGTAATACCCTTCCCTAATGATGAAACTACGCCACCTGTTACAAAAATAAATTTTGTCATGTCTTGACCTCCTAATTATTAAAGGGAATGCTTCCTCATCAATTGTAAAAATTACGTAAAACATAACATTAAAGCAAGCTCATTCAAGTTGTTTATTTGTCGAATTCGACAAAATTAAATTCTGTTTACTTACCGTTTCCATACTGCTATGTCACTATGTATATCATTTACAACTTTGATTTTTGCGTTATCATTTCTTGATTTACTCAATTAAATAAAAAAACGCTCCCTCTCACAAATTCTGTAAGGGGAGCGTATAAATTTTATACACGTGTCCTATTTAAAGGAGCCCGAATAAAATTTTATCATCTTTCAACTAAAAGTCAAACAAAAAATTAATCGTTGAAGTCTTCTTCGTCTTCAAACACTTCTTCGTCTTCGTCTAGTTCATCTTCATCTTCTTCAATGACTATATCCGAATGATTGATTTCTTCTTCAACCTGCTCATCTTCTGGATCATTTAGTTCTTCTTGATCATCTGTTTGAGCTGGAATATCATCGTCGTCATCCATTTCATCTTCGCCCAATAATTTTAAGTTTTGATCTTCTTCATCATCTGCATCCAGAATATCGAATTTTTGAATAGTTGGTGCGATTTTCTCTTCAATATCATCTACCGAATACCAATCACGTAATCCCCATAAATTTTCTCCAACATTTAAAAAACGACCATCTGTGTTTAAATCCGTGTAAAATTGTACAACACGATTTTCAATTTCTTCGTACTCATAATCACCTAACGCTCTAAATTCATCGATGATATCATATAAGTTCATTGTTTCGCCTTTATCATTCAATAATGTATAAGCCATATCAATAAATGATTTTTCATCAACCATTTGTTTTGTATAATCTTGAATTTTCATTGCCCAATACTTCCTTTCGAAGGATATAATCTAAATTTATACGTCTGAATTCATTTATATATAGTAACAAAACTAAATTATAAATGACAATATCATATTTCGCAATCACTGTTAGTAATTTAAATATTTTTCGAAAACGACATAATCATCAGTTTGTTCGATTTCAACGAAATTACTATTTAAACATAATGGTTTAAAATCATTATTCTCTCCAAACAGAATCATCGTAATCACATTAAGGTTGTCATAGTTTTTTCTTAAGTAAGTTGGCAATTGTCGCAGAGCACTTGAACCAATACCATTAAAGCGATATGATTTATCCACTTCAATAGCAGCAATGTTCATGCGTTCACCAATCTGCTCCAATGCGATAAAGCCAACCTTTTGGCCATCAATCATTAAATTAATGATATGTACATTGGTCACTTCTGAACGACTTTCTTCTTCAAGCTTTAATGATGAAACATGTTTTGAATCTAAGTCCAAGTAATATAGTCGTTCTTTGCCAATTGGTCCTTCTTCTTTAGTCGCTGTATGCATGAATCCAGCACGTTCGTATAGGTTCCAAGCATTGTCATTTTCCGCATCTACTACTAGATATAGATGATTAAAATCAGGAAATACACCTTGAACATATTGCGGCAATGACATCATTATTTTCGTGCCATATCCAAAACCTTGATATTTTTCATTAATCGATAATGAACGAATATAAACGACATTTTCAGGTGTATCATAACCTTCATGCTGATAGTAACGATGTAATACAAAAAAGCCCACCACTTCATTTTTATCGTTTATTGCTACGTTAGCAATCCTATCAGCATCATTAATTGCATCATCAATAACTTCTTTAGGTAAAGATGAATATATTTGTTGTCTTTCATTCAAGTCAAAATCATTAATTGCTGAACGATATTGTTCATCAAATGCTTTTAAAGTGATACCTTCAAAACAAAGTTCTTTAGCCATATATTTAACCCCTATCTTTTTATATATGAAGCATGAATCCCCATATTATTTTACCTATTATTTCACTACGATACCATTATTTGCTCTAAGTTAAATAAATTACTTATTTATATTTTTTAAATTTCAAAATTAATGTACTATTCCTCATTACTTATCATTTTAATCAGAGACTTACAAATACACTGCGTACGAACTACTTTTAATATTGCGTCACTAACTAACAATCCTATACAACTTCAAAATTCCTAGAAAATAATATATATAACTTAACGTCCACGTTTGTAAAACATTAATTGCGATACGCTTACAATGTTGAAATGCAATGGCATCAAATTTGTTAATAATTACTATTATTACTTGTTTTTTAGTCATTTTACTATACTATTATTTAAGGATAGACATTAATAATGAGGTGGGAATCTTATGAAAGTTGGCATTGACGCTGGCGGTACACTAATTAAAATCGTTCAAGAGCAAGATAACCAACGTACTTTTAAAACTGAATTAACTAAAAATATTGATCAAGTTGTGGAATGGTTAAACCAACAGCAAATTGAAAAATTATGCTTAACTGGAGGTAATGCAGGTGTCATTGCTGAAAACATCAACATTCCTGCACAAATTTTTGTAGAGTTTGATGCTGCATCTCAAGGACTAGGTATTTTGTTAAAAGAGCAAGGCCATGACTTAGCAGATTATATTTTTGCAAATGTTGGTACCGGTACGTCACTACATTATTTCGACGGCCAATCACAACGTCGTGTAGGCGGTATCGGTACAGGTGGAGGCATGATTCAAGGACTCGGTTATTTACTAAGTCAAATCACTGATTATAAACAGTTAACTGACATGGCACAACACGGTGATCGTAACACTATCGATTTAAAGGTTAGACATATTTATAAAGATACCGAACCACCCATTCCCGGTGATTTAACAGCAGCTAATTTTGGTCATGTACTACATCATTTAGATGCTGATTTTACACCTAGCAATAAATTAGCAGCCGTTATTGGTGTCGTTGGCGAAGTTGTTACGACAATGGCCATTACTGTTGCACGTGAATTTAAAACTGAAAATATCGTTTATATCGGTTCTTCATTTCATAATAACGCTTTATTACGCAAAGTTGTGGAAGATTATACTGTGTTACGCGGTTGCAAACCGTACTATGTTGAAAACGGCGCATTTTCAGGTGCTATTGGTGCATTATATTTAGAAAAATAGAAAAAGACCATTTATATGCGCGTTGTTTTAAATAAACGCTATATAAATGGCCTTTTATTTTATGGTCTAAGTGTTTTGAATACGTATTGTTCCATTTATTATCACTTAATTACTTACAACTCAATTCAATTAAAATGTAAGTTCATTAGACAATTTTTGCGCTGAAACAATTGTACCAACCACGCCAGTTTTTAAATCTATCGCAACGGCTTTATGATCATCTCTAAGTTCATCTAGCCATTCTCCGAAAACAGAACCTTCAATCGTAATTAAATCACACTCTTCAAAATCTTCATCTCGAACTTTTAACGCTCTGTTTTTAATACTCCATACAGGCATAATATGCGGCTTTTTTTCGTCGCTATCATTTTCACTAATGAGAATAAACTGCTTACTACCTTTTTTAGTTAAGCCGTATACTTCATCATATTTCGCTACATCTTGGACAAATTCTTTGATTCTAATTTTATCTAATTCCGTCATCACTTCTTGTGTAACAGCTACAACGTTTAGTAGATGCCCTTCTTCTTCCATTGTTTGATTCATAATAATATGGTCTTGTTCATCAAACAATTCATCTAATTCATAAGTAGCAAAACGATCAACGTCCATTTTTACAACTTTATCAAATGGAATATCACGACTTGTTAAAAATGATACGGCCACACTTTCTTCTGTCCAAACGCCTACATACGCTTCACTTTTATAATTTAGGCGTACTAGTTTTTTATTTTTAGAGGCGAAATAAATACATTCATTTATTAATATATCTCTAAAGAATGGATATGCTTTATAAGACATGCTTGACCCTCACTTTTTAAAATATGTCATACATAAAATAGTAAATGACTCCAACAAGTTAGTCAATTAGACATATTATGAATTCAATTTAATGTCATGTTTTTCATTTTAAAAATTCAATAGCATTAAATTTTACGTATACACAAATTCGGTCTATAACACGAAACATATCTAGTTACTAAAAATTTCAAAACGATAACCTTTAGTATACCTTTATCAACAAAATGGCAACTCTTATAACATAGTGAAATAAAAGTCGCCATTTAATATTAGTATTACAAAGTATTGCCATATCATAAATTTAATTACTGTTGACTAGAATCGAAAAAAGCTTGTTACAAACGCATATTCAGTCAACTACTGGCAACACAACATTGTAGCGCCTTATGTTCCGAACTCTAATAGTGTTCAAGTTCAGCTAAAAATGCGCGTTCATTCTCCAGTACTGTTTCTTTTGAATCACCATGCCAAATACAGCCAAACCTTGATTTAACTTTATCTTCACCGTACCAATCACCATCATAATAAGATAACGGGTATAAACTACCTTCTTTGACATATTTCAAAATCGTATTGAAGAAATGTGTGTTATCACCTTTTGAATGATAACTATAAAACTTTTGATATCCTGAATTCAACTCGTTAGCAAGTAATAACATGCTCGTTGAACCATTTTGTCTAAAGTTTAAATCAATCGCATAAACGTTATCATCCTCATCGACGAGTAGGTCAAAACCAGCTACACCAAAGAATCCTTGATTCACACCGTTTTCCATAATTTGTCTACCTGCTTCTATAACGTGCTCTGGTACATTAGTAGTATTTTCATTTCCGTTATAAAATCCGTACTTATCCGTTAATTGCGTTGCCGCACCAAGATATTGAATGCCTAGCGATTCCGAGTATGCAAACTGAACGCAATAATTCGCTTTTTCTTCAATCTTCTGTTCGATAATAAGCGAATTCGTTTCAGCAGTTGCCTCTTTAATACGCGTTATCGCTTTTTGTAAATCTGCATCATGATAACAAATCATAACGCCATAGCCACCTGCTGTCGGAAGATCATCTCCCGGCTTAATTACTAACGGGAATTCCCAATTCTTAATCTCGTTTTCGAATTGCTCAATTTTTACAACTTTTCTTTTTGGTAAAAACTTCCCATTTGTCCATTCAGGTATTCTTGCTTTATTATTTAAAGCAACAAATAACGTTTTATCTAATGCATAATATTGCTGATTCAAGATTGTTTCATCATGAATATATTGAAAATAAATCTTTTTATTTTCCTTATGTGCCAATTGTTTGATCAAGTTTTCGTAAGATTGCTGATTGTTAAATGTATAAATTGAGTTCGGTACTTCCTTACCAATAACTTGAAATAGCTGATGCAATTTGTCTGTCGCACTAGCTTCGTGAACAATAACAGGTAATTGATTTGCTATTAATAACTCCCTACCAGTTAAAAAATTAGATTGATGTTCGTCCGGTTTCAACCATGGATTCGATATATACGAAGGTCTTGACGTATAGACAACATCTTTGTCATATAAATCACTTAACGTTAAGTTCGGCTCATTACCATTATTTGTCATTACTTCCCATTCCCTTTCAAATGCGCATGCTCTTCAATAATGTCTTGATAAACGTCTTGATTTGTAATTAACTCTAACCCCATCAACGCCATTATTTTAGCGCCTTTAATTAATGCTTCATCACCATGTACACTCGCAGCCGCTTCTCTAAATCTATGCGTATGTCCTACTAAATTACGTGATCCTATTTTAATATGAGGATGTATTGTTGGCACAACATGACTTACGTTCCCTGTATCCGTAGAGCCATAACCAAAATCATCATCAATAACTGCTTCACCAACTTCTTCAGCATATTTAGCAAATAAATCATCTAATTTCGGCGTTTTAATGAATTCATTCACACCGTTTTGAATTCGACCAAATTCATAATCACAACCAGTCTGTATCGCAGCTCCACGTGCGATTTGATTTACTTTTTCTGTTAATATATCCAATTCTTTACGCGTCATTGCTCTAGTATAAAAACGAGCATGTGTATAGTCTGGAATAATATTAGCTGCTTTCCCGCCATCTAAAATCACACCATGCACACGTTGATCTTTTTTAATATGTTGTCGTAGTTGTGCTACACCATTAAAATAACTAATCATAGCGTCTAATGCATTTAACGCTTCATCTGCATTTTCAGAGGCATGAGCACTTTTTCCGTAAAATTTAACATCTAAAACATCCACTGCCAAAGTATCAATCGTTTTATAAGTTTCATTTCCCGGATGAATCATTAAGGCAATGTCTATTTGATCAATCACACCAGCCTTGACATAAGAAGCTTTAGCGCTACCATTTTCCCCACCTTCTTCAGCTGGACATCCAAGAACGACTACTTTACCACCAATTTGGTCAATCACTTGCTTCAAACCAATTGCACCAAGAACACTTGCAGTTCCAATGATATTATGACCACAAGCATGACCCAATCCTGGCAAAGCATCGTATTCTGCTAAAAAACCTATAGCTGGCCCGTCAAGTCCTGAATCATATGTCGCTATAAACCCAGTTGCATGCCCAGCAATCTCGGTTTCAATTTCAAAATCATGCTCTTTCAAACGATCTATTAAAGTTCGAGACGCAAATATTTCTTCATTACCAAGTTCAGGACGTTCATGAATTCTATGACTGATTTCGATATAACTATATTTATTTGTTTCTATATAATCGAGAATTTGTTGTTTTTCACTCATTTTTTACTATCTCCCTTTTACCCTACACTCATTTTAATCATCCACAATATTTTGTTCTTTCAAAATGAATTATTACTTATTCTATCGGTTTTATCTCATGATGTCATCTAGTTTTTCTTTATTTACAAAATTTTCTAATAACTAAAAGCCTTTCATAAATTTATAAAACAGTTTCAAATTGTAAAACATAAGCCCTATTGTTACAATTTAAGTATTGTTAGAAACACAACTTACAACAAACTTAAGTTTTATAATGCAACAAATCATAAGCGTTTTATAGTTTTGAGTAGTTAATAGGAGGAAATTCAAAATGACAAAAATGAATGTTGAAAGTTTCAATTTAGATCATACTAAGGTGGTTGCCCCATTTATTAGATTAGCGGGAACGATGGAAGGATTAAACGGAGATGTCATTCACAAATACGACATTCGTTTCAAACAACCAAACAAAGAACATATGGATATGCCCGGACTACATTCATTAGAACATTTAATGGCTGAAAATATTAGAAATCATAGTGACAAAGTTGTTGATTTAAGTCCTATGGGTTGCCAAACTGGTTTCTATGTATCATTTATTAATCATGATAATTATGATGATGTATTAAATATTGTTGAAGCAACTTTAAATGATGTGCTAAATGCTACTGAAGTGCCTGCTTGTAATGAAGTACAATGTGGCTGGGCAGCAAGTCATTCATTAGAAGGTGCTAAAACTATCGCTCAAGCATTTCTAGACAAACGAAACGAATGGCATGATGTTTTCGGTACAGGAAAATAAATCTTAGTCAATCAAGTTAATCAGAAAAGCAGTCGAACAATGATTTTACAATCGCCATTGTCCAACTGCTTTTTATTATGCTTCAAAGTCAAAAAATCGAACAAATGAAAAAGTAAAATCTTTAACATTTGTCCGATTTATTTGAGAACCACTATAATTTCTTAATTAGTCCCATTAACACGAACTGCATAGGTAACCTTAAATATAGTTGCCATGTTGGCAATTGTTTATCTCCTAAAGGTAACTTTTTAACTGCCATATAGATATTAGCTGGGAATACAGCTAGCAAGAATAGATTGATTGTATTTTTCAAGCATTGAGATGGTCTTTTAATTAAAAGTGCAAGTCCAAATAATATCTCAAAGATTCCTGTAACAAGAACCGCTGTTTTTCGAAGTGGCAAACATTTCGGTATGATATTTCTAAATTGTCGTTCTCGTGTAAAATGCAATACACCTATTACACTAAAACCTATTCCTAATAAATATCTTAGTATGTTCAATCAGCTTCAACTCCTATTCTGTAATGATTTTATGAATTAATGTAGGCGATACAACATGATCAGCAATTGTTATGCTTGAATCTAATTTTTTAACAACATCGTCTACATCTTGGCGATTACTGTGAATCGTTAATAATGATTCTCCTTCTTCTACTTTATCACCAATTTTTTTATTTAAAACAATACCAACCGCTAAATCAATATCATCCTCTTTTGTTAAACGTCCCGCTCCTAACATCATCGAAGCGACACCTATATCGTTAGAGACTAATTCAGTCACATAACCTGATTTTTTAGCTTTATATTCAATTTGATATTGAGCTTGTGGCAAACGCTCTGGATGGTCAATAACAGTTTCGTCGCCACCTTGGTTTTTAATAAATGTTTTGAATTTTTCTAATGCTGCACCTGAATTAATTGCCTCAATTAGCAACGCTCTCGCTTCTTCAAGCGTTTCAGCTTTGTTTGCAAGTACAACCATTTGAGAACCTAATGTTAATACAAGTTCTGTTAAATCTTTCGGACCTTGTCCTTTCAACGTATCAATTGCTTCTTGTAACTCAAGCGCATTGCCAATCGCACGTCCAAGTGGCTGATTCATATCAGAAATAATCGCCATCGTATTACGTCCCACATTATTACCAATACGTACCATTGCGTGCGCTAATGCTTCAGCATCTTCTAATGTTTTCATAAATGCACCGCTACCAGTTTTTACATCTAATACAATTGCATCTGCACCAGCAGCAATCTTTTTACTCATAATTGAAGAGGCAATTAATGGTATTGAATTGACAGTACCAGTAACATCCCTTAAGGCATATAATTTTTTGTCTGCAGGAGTTAAATTTCCTGATTGTCCTACAACTGCCACTTTATTTTCATTAACCAATTTCACAAATGTTGCTTCATCTATTTCAACATGAAAACCATCAATTGCTTCTAATTTATCAATCGTACCACCTGTATGACCTAATCCACGCCCACTCATTTTTGCAACAGGAACATCTACAGCTGCTACTAATGGTGCTAAAACCAATGTAGTTGTATCTCCTACACCACCTGTTGAGTGCTTATCTACTTTGACACCTTTAATATCACTCAAATCTATCATATCACCAGAATTAACCATAGCCATCGTTAATGCTGCACGCTCATCATCATTCATATCTTGGAAATAAATCGCCATTGCTAAACTTGATGCTTGGTAATCAGGAATATCCCCTTTAACATAGCCGCCAATAAAGAAATTAATTTCTTCCGTTGTTAGTGTATGACCGTCACGCTTTTTCTCAATAATGTCTATCATTCTCATTTTTATCATCCTTTTCTTAAAAAGCTTAGGACAAAGCATCTGCGCTTTCTCTAGTCCATTTTTAAAAGCACAAGCGAAAATTATTATAGCAAGCTATCGATTTCATTTTTAATATCACAATTTCAATGCGATGTTATTATTCTTAAATAGATTGGTTATAACGTTAAAGTCCCTATTAAATTATCTTAGAATCATCATGGCATTTATGATGTCTTAAAGCTGATATCGACATACTTATATATGGTTACGATGTCCCATGCTTACATATTTTTATAAAATTAGTAATCTGAATCTGCTTCTAAACCTTGCATAATTTGAACGCCTGCGCTCGCACCAATACGTGTCGCACCTGCTTCAACCATTTTATTGAAATCTTCTAAATTACGTACGCCACCTGATGCTTTTACTTCTATATCAGCACCTACTGTATCTTTCATTAATTTAACGTCTTCTGCAGTCGCACCGCCACCTGCAAAACCTGTTGAAGTTTTAACGAAGTCCGCACCAGCCGCTTTTGTTAATTCACTCGCTTTTACAATTTCGTCATGGTCCAACAATACCGTCTCAATAATCACTTTTACTGTGTGACCTTTCGCAGCTTTCACCACTGCTTCAATGTCTTGTTGTACATCATCAAAACGTCCATCTTTTAATGCGCCGATGTTGATGACCATGTCAATTTCATCTGCACCATTTTGAATCGCATCTTCTGTTTCAAATGCTTTCGTCGCAGTTGTCGATGCACCTAATGGGAATCCTATTACCGTACAAACTAACACCTCTGAATCAGCTAGTCGCTCTGCTGCATATTTAACATGCGTTGGATTCACACATACAGATTTAAAATGGTATGCTTTCGCTTCATCGATGATTTGATCGATTTGCGTACGTGTTGACTCAGGCTTCAATAAAGTGTGATCAATCAATTTTGCACTATTCATTTTCTATCTCCTCCTTTATGGTTGATTATAAAAATACGGTTGTAAATTAGTTGATTGAGCGTCAGGTTCATTTAAATATCAGGTTAGATGTTCGCTTTTTATGTAACCGCATACATATACTATTACATTAATTCATTTCCCATAAACAAACAATACAATTGAACGTGATATCTTCATTATGAACGATGACTTGACAACAAGCTAATCAGGATTATATTTTTATAATTCTTTAATTCTATAGTACAAAAATTCGCAAAAAAGGGAAACAAATGTTATCTTAAAATTATTAATGAATATTAAGGAGAAGATAACAAATGACAAAAGGTACACCACATATTCAACCAAATGGAGTAAAAATTGCTAAAACAGTATTAATGCCTGGCGATCCGCTACGTGCAAAATATATTGCTGATAATTTTTTAGAAAATGTTGAACAATTTAACGATGTACGTAACATGTTTGGTTACACTGGTACATATAAAGGTAAAGAAGTTTCTGTAATGGGTTCTGGTATGGGTATTCCAAGTATTGGTATTTACTCATATGAGTTATACAACTTCTTTGATGTAGATACAATCATTCGTATCGGTTCTTGTGGCGCATTACAAGAAAATGTTAACTTATACGATGTTATTATTGCACAAGCTGCATCAACTAATTCAAATTATGTAGATCAATACAATATTCCAGGTCATTTCGCGCCTATCGCTGACTTCGAGTTAGTAACTAAAGCTAAAAATGTCGCTGACCAAATCGGTGCTACTACACACGTAGGTAACGTATTATCTTCTGATACATTTTACAATGCCGATCCAACATTCAATGATGCTTGGAAAAAAATGGGTATTTTAGGTATCGAAATGGAATCAGCTGGTTTATATTTAAATGCGATTCATGCTGGTAAAAAAGCACTTGGTATTTTCACAGTAAGTGATCATATTTTACGTGACGAAGCTACTACACCTGAAGAACGTCAAAATTCATTTACACAAATGATGGAAATCGCTTTAGAAATCGCAGAGTAACTTATTTAAATTGACTTTAATTGCTCTTTAACAATGCGATTAAACTCAAAAAGCCAACACATTCTGGGCGTATCCCCATTTATGTGTTGGCTTTTATTTATATTATTACTTATCTGTAGATTAGCTTAAGTAAGATTTAAACATCCAATTATGTTTATCTACTGATGTTTGCATACCTATAAACATATCTTCTGATACATCATCGCCAGCATTACCAGCAATTTCGATTGCGTTTTCTAATTGTTTTGAGATATTTGTGAAGTCTTGTGATAATTCTTCAACCATTTGTTCTGCAGAGTAACCTTTCGCAGCTTCTTTAACAATTGATTGCTCTAAGCATTCAGTTAATGTACCTACAGGGTTTCCTCCTACCGCTAAAATTCTTTCAGCTAATTCGTCTACATATTGGCTTGCTTCATTATATAATTCTTCAAATTTAACGTGTAATGAGAAGAAGTTAGGCCCTTTCACATACCAGTGGAAATTGTGTAGCTTTGTGTAAGCTACTGTCCAGTTTGCTACTTGTTGATTCAATTCTTTTACAACATCTTGTTGATTACTCATATTTAATACACTCCTTAAAATTGTCTACGTCTTGCTTGTTTATATTAATTATTATATTATAATAATTCTAATCTGTAAAGTGTTTTTACTCTCTTTTTTATAATTATTCTAATCTAATCGTAAAGTGTTCCGCTATTTAAATGCCTAAATTTTAATTCATCATCTAATATATCCATTATCAATTAGCAAGTATGTTTTATCAATCAGTAAGTTTTACTTTCGCATTATCATCTAAAAAGAACGATTTTTCATAATCATTTGGTTGGTGCCATGTTGTTTTCCACATTCTATTTCTATTATTAGCAAACATTCGATAACCGAAATTACGGACTGGTTTAGGTACAAGCCATAAACCTACGCCCAATAATTTAGTTCGATTAGGTAGTGCTGTGATTAGTTTAATAATCGCCTGCGATTCAAAATATATACGATCACCTTTCTGTAAAATCACACTATTTTTATTTGCCGCTTCTGGATGTTGTTTAAAAAATTGTTGGCCAACTTCACCTTTTAACGTGGCAAATTGATAATTTCTTGGTAGGTCATGTTGAATTAACCAAATGACATAGTTATAACAATATATACAGTTTCCATCATAATATACGATTGGCATAATTTATTCGCTCCTTTAATAGTACTTATAGTCATTTTTCCTAATTTAAAAACATTTAAACAAGGTTGTCACTTGATAAGTCCTCGCGACACGAAATTGCCATAAAATTTATTTTTCAGTTTTATATTTATTGTATAATGTATTTTTTATTTACTTTAAATTTCTCAATCTACAGTGTAATCTTATTTCTTATTATTAACTTAGCGTTTGGTCATTCGTCTTATTCAACATACCACTGGAAAACTCATATAAAGTTTTAATTCTGTAACATAAATTCTTTTATATTCATATACTGTCTTTATTATTTATTAAAATAAAAACGAGTAATCTATCATAAGCTCTTAATTAGCTCTTATGGTTGATTACCCGTCATTTTTTCTTTATGCGGTTATTCAAATATGCAATTATGCAATTTTTAATCCTATCCTTACTTCTTTTCAAAAACTACCATATATCATTAGTCATGTTTGACTTTGACTATACGTGTGTATTTTAAAAACTGCTCTGAATATTTCTCCTTAATTTCCTCTAAACTGTCATATGTAATACCTACAATATGCCAATTAGGATTGAAATAATAGAAAGAATCTTTTTGTCGTGACCATTTAATCATATTACCGTCTTTATTATAACGTGGTAATGTTACTTCATAGCCTTCTAACACATTAATATACGTTTGGAAAATGTCTGTATCTATACGATTAAAATTATCAATAACTAAATAACTTTTATCCTTTTTAGGCATTAATTGAGTAATAAACCCTTCACGATAGTATAATGCCCCTGTTTCATTTGGTAAATACTTGCCATAAAGCATATCTTCTGAAAAATCAGGATGACCTGTTGTTATAACAGGATTTGCATTCGCTTTTTGCAATAAGTCATTAGCCGCTTTTAAGCCTTCTTCTTTTCGATCTACAACAAGTAAAATAAATGGCTTTAACGCTTCTTCTTTTTCACTTTCAAGCATATCTGGTTTTTGAACCATTTCAAATGGAGATTTCAATCCATTATTATCGCTCATTTCAATAATTGCATCATACTGTGCTTGTGACATACTTGCAATAGCCTGTTTTGCATTTTCTTGAAGGAAATATAAGTTTTTCAATTTAGGATGCTTATTTAATGTACTTAATGTAATCGGTGTAATGTCTTTCTCATAAGACACTTCAATCACTGTACTATTTGTTCTACCAGGAATTGGTGGTTTTTCATGAATATGCTTTGATACTTCTCCAATTCCAACGACAGATTGATTTTTCGTTCGATTATAAAAAATAATATTGTCGCCTTCTTCTAACTGAGTATAAAAATGATAACCATTACGTTTAATACCGTTGTACGTGTGCGTATAAATCGTATATTGGTTTCCAGGTTCAAATTCTTCAGTTTCAGCTAAAAAGAAATAACGCGGTATCTTAATTTCGCCTTTACCAAGACCACTTATTAAATCAAACTCTTCTGCAGTGATTTGATTGAACAATGTCTCTTTCATATTACTTATACGAAATTCCAAAGCTTCACTACGCTTTAAATAATCTGCTGTTAATGGTTTCAATTGTTCATTAAAACGAAACTGTACACGTATTTTATTTTGTGCACCTGTTTCAACACTAATAATTTCACCACATCCAAGTAGTCCAGTATCCGTCTGAACTTGATAAAAGATGACTTGATCTCCTACTTTAGCCTTTTTAAACGCTCTAAATCCTTGAGATGGGTTAAAATGTGCGCCTGATTCAAATAAAGCTGTTTGTCCTACTAACGGTTCATTATGATTCCAACGGTTATATCCACAATTCAACCAAAAATAATTCGTTTCTGCTGTCATCTTAATACTCCTTAACCTGAATAAATTTTAGAAACACTATGAATTACATTCTTTTAGTGTTTCTTATGCAGTTGGACGCGTATGCGAACAACTGTATACCCTTTGTTCACTGCGATTTTAATCGCATTTCCTATAACATTGTAGCGCCCAGGACATTAATTTACGTCCCAGACCCTTATCGTTTTCACTTCTAAGTAAGTCGAACTATTTTGCTTTACAACAAGTGCGACTCTAAATACAGTTGGACACACATACGAGCAACTGTATACCTTTTAATCAGTTTTCTATATTTTATTTATTATATCTGTCTTAATGATAAAAATTGTTACAAACAGTTTAACATATTTAGCTACCTATTTTGCATATAAAAAACATGCTTGCATACACTATGCAATAAAAATTACAAATTTATATATGATACCACTATGCTTGCTTATCTCTATAGCGCCATTGATACACATTTTTAAATATCTATACTGCCGTTAGAATTTTATCATGTCTTAATTTTCATTAAATATTAATTACTTCATTTTATATAAACCAACAAAAACCCCCTCACTACTATGCAAGTGAGAGGTTATGTTGATGTGCTTTATTTTCATCAATGTCATTAACACAATCATATTTCTTCTGTTAATGCACTGTATTATATTCAAACGCGCTATCGACAATTAATTTGAAGCTACAAAGGTACCGCATAATGGCAGCACATTAATTAACAATGCGCTAAACTTTAATGAGGCGCTGATTTGCTTGTCTTTAAAAGTCAACATAGCACTGATAATTCCTAAAATAGCTACTATACGTGGAATTGTCATGCTCGGATACTGCGGTATATGTAAGAAAGCACCAAGACCTGCTATCACACCACATACTAACGCAATATATAGAAATTGCTTCAAATCATTCACTCCTAAATTGTTATTACACTATTACACATAGCTAATCATCAATGTGAAATCACCTTCAAAGACACTATCCAAATCTTCAGAAGTCAAAATAAAGTTTGTACCAGTAGTCAGTTTGAAAATTTCACCATCGACAATCATTTGCCCTTCGCCTTCCAACACTGTAACTAAACAGAACTCTCTAGGCTTCATATAATTTAACGTGCCAGAAATTTCCCATTTAACCAATGTAAAGAAATCATTCGATACAATGTGTGTACACTTATGGTTTTCAATAATTTCGCTTTCAGGCAAAATATTAGGTAATGGTGCATTGTACTGAATAACGTCTAAAGCTTTTTCAATATTTAACGGTCTATCATTATATTGATTATCTTGACGATTGAAATCATAAAGTCTATATGTAATGTCTGACGATTGCATCGTTTCGTATGCTAATATTCCTGAAGAAATAGTATGTACTGTTCCTGCTGGAATAAAATAGAATTCTCCAGGTTTTACTTTAATATATCTAAGTATCGACTCTATCGTTCCGTGTTGAACATGATTCGCAACTTCTTCTCTAGACTCTGCTAATGTCCCTATAACTATTTCTGCATCTTCTTCTGCATCTATAATATACCAACATTCAGATTTGCCATATTGCCCGTTTTCATGCTCATAAGCATAAGAATTATCAGGGTGCACATGAATAGAAAGTGATTCTCTTGCATCCACTATTTTAGTTAGAAGCGGAAAATCTTTGCTTGGGAAATCACCAAACAATTCACGATGTTCTGACCAAATACGGTCTAATGTTTGACCTTGATATGGTCCATTAATAATCTCGCTCGTACCATTTGGATGTGCTGACACACACCAACATTCCCCCAGTTGTATCATTGTCTAATTGATATCCAAACTCACTTAGACGTTGACCGCCCCATAATTTTGTTTTTAAAATTGGTTGTAAAAATAATGGCATTGTTGCACCTCCATTGTGATTAAGTAAGCAATAGAACTCTGATGTTGTTGTTCCATTATATTTTGATTTTGTTCTCATTTACATCGTATTATTAACTTCCACATTTCAAATTAACTATTAGTGATTGTACCATATTTACTAACATTGCAGTACTGCCAATTAAAGCGCTTCACTTAAATTTACAGTACTTTAACATTTTCAAAAATTTATAGCATAGAGATTATATCTCTCTTACATTTGTACATATTTCCCTTTAAATTTACTCGCCCATTATACCAATTAATAAACAACTTTAATAGTTGTGCCATACATTGTTCAAATTCTTTGTAAAACGCATAGACAATACGTACTTATTCATACTTATAATTCATCATTTTCAAAAAATAACGAGTTACGAAAAAGTAACCCGCTTCAAATCATATTTACTATCCTTATTAATCCGTTTCATTTTCAAATTGAGTTAAAGCATCTTTAATGTCCTGATCACCACTAATAATTTGAAACTCTTGGTGATTAAAATGATTGGATGTGACAATTTCTTTTAATACTGTCGCAACATCTTCTCTAGGAATTTCACCTTTACCATCAAAATATTGTGCAGCTTCTATCTTTCCAGATCCTGCTGCATTTGTAAGTGCCCCTGGATGTAAAATTGTATAATTCAAACCTGAACGTCTTAAATAGTCATCAGCGTAATGTTTAGCTATTGTATATGGCTTTAAATCACCGCTATCATCAAAAGCCTGACGTCTCGAATCATATGTTGAAACCATGACATAGTGTTTAATATTGGCCTCTTTACTCGCAATCATTGATTTAACAGCACCATCTAAATCGACAATAATTGTTTTATCTGCACCCGTGTTCCCTCCAGAACCTACTGAAAAGATAACTTTATCGAATGGTTTAAACGTCTCAGTTAAAGTCTCTATTGAATCATTTTCAACATCAACAAGAATTGCTTTCATACCTTGTGATTTTAACGCATTAAGTTGATCTGATTGCCTAACACCAGCAGTAAATGGTACATTTTCTTTTGCTAATTGTTGCACTAGTAACGAACCTACACCGCCATTAGCACCTATAACCAAAATATTCATTTACAACACTCTCCTATTTATTATTCTCTATGCCATACCACTTTATGAGATATGTAAAACTTGTTACAACTATAAAAATCAATTGACATACTACTGGGAACGTATTAAATTAATATATGAACAAATATTCATATGAAAGGATTGTCATATAATGTCAGAACAATATTCAGAAATAAATACAGATACATTAGAACGCGTAACTGAAATTTTCAAGGCATTAGGCGATTACAATCGAATACGTATCATGGAATTGTTATCAGTCAGCGAAGCAAGTGTTGGTCACATTTCACATCAATTGAATTTATCTCAATCAAATGTCTCGCACCAATTAAAATTACTTAAAAGTGTGCATCTTGTGAAAGCAAAACGACAAGGCCAATCAATGATTTATTCATTAGATGACATCCACGTAGCAACTATGTTAAAGCAAGCCATACATCACGCGAATCATCCTAAAGAAAGTGGGTTATAATATGTCTCATTCACATCATCATCATGACCATATGCATAGTCATGTAACTACAAATAATAAGAAAGTATTGTTTATATCGTTTTTAATAATCGGTCTATATATGTTTATCGAAATCATCGGCGGTCTCCTTGCTAACAGCTTGGCATTACTATCTGACGGTATCCATATGTTTAGCGACACATTCTCATTAGGTGTTGCACTTGTCGCATTTATTTATGCTGAAAAGAATGCCACAACTACAAAAACATTTGGTTATAAACGTTTCGAAGTACTCGCAGCGTTATTTAACGGTGTAACGCTTTTTGTAATAAGTATTTTGATTGTTTTTGAAGCGATTAAACGTTTCTTTGTTCCTTCTGAAGTTCAATCAAAAGAAATGTTAATCATTAGTATTATCGGTTTAATTGTCAATATCGTTGTTGCATTCTTTATGTTTAAAGGCGGCGACACTTCACACAATTTAAATATGCGTGGTGCTTTTCTACATGTTATCGGAGACTTATTAGGTTCAGTTGGCGCCATTACTGCAGCTATTTTAATTTGGGCATTTGGATGGACAATCGCCGATCCTATCGCAAGTATTTTAGTTTCCGTTATTATTTTAAAAAGTGCTTGGGGTATCACAAAATCTTCAATTAACATTTTAATGGAAGGCACACCAAGTGATGTTGATATAGATGAAGTTATAACTACTATTAAAAAGGATTCACGAATACAAAGTGTGCATGATTGCCATGTTTGGACAATTTCAAATGATATGAATGCATTGAGTTGTCATGTTGTTGTAGACCATACATTGACAATGAAAGAATGTGAATTATTATTAGAAAACATTGAGCATGATTTATTACATTTAAATATTCACCATATGACTATTCAATTAGAAACGCCTAATCACAAACATGATGAATCGATTATATGTTCAGGAACACATAGTCATTCACATAACCATCATGCTCATCATCACGCGCATGTACATTAATAATTTTAACCTACTGCCATTGCATCGATTAAACTTTTCAATGGCAGTAGGTTTTTTATGTCTTTATGGCGACTTGTTTGGTCTTTGATGATGCAATGTTTATTAACAAATTTTCAACTATTATTTCTTACATTAGTCATATTTTTGACAATTTACTATTATAATTCTCTAACTTTAGTCACTTTAATTAATTTTTATTAGATATTAATATGAAAATAACGTGTTTTTTGTTATTGTATTTATATGAAGAAAAGGAGGCACCACTTTGTTTACTTACTTTAAATCAGCATTTAAAAATGCTAAACCACAATTATTAATAACATTGATATATGCACTTATAGCATTTGCTGTAATTGCAGTTGTATATTTACTTGCTAATTTCCAGCTTGCTAAGTATGCACAAACTATTGCAATTTATTCACAATTTGGGCAAAAACCACCAGTAGATGCATATTTAAAAGTTATCGCTGTATTACTTATAGCAGCTGTAGTTTCACTGTTTGTTTTAGTTCAAATTTTTATCGGAATTACAAATGTTATGAAACGAGCAATGAGTCATGAAAAAGTAAAATTTACCGATTTATTTATTGCATTTAAAAAAGGTAATTATTTAAAGAGCGTTCTGATCGGTCTTGTATCTATAGCAATGATTATCGTTCTTTCACTTCTGACATCATTACTATACAAATTATTTTCTCCAGTATCAGAAATGATTATGAATTCAGTACAATCATCATATGCAGATAGTACACACCTGATTGGTATTGCTATTACAACTCAAAGCATCATAATCATTGTTGTTTTATTGATTAAAGCAATTATTACTTGGTTATTGTTAATACCTATTTTCAACTTTATGACTAGTTTCGTTGAATCAACTAACGATAAAGTAAAAACACACTTAGCTAATGGATTTAAAGCAATGAAAAATGGTCAAAAAACATTTTTCAAATTTTTCATTGGAATACTATTATTAAACTTAATTATTATTTTATTTAAAACACCTGTTGGTTACTTGATTTCATTTAATACGCAATCACTCTCTCAAAGTGTTGCAGAAAATATCATAAGAGTTTATACAGTAATGACAATTATTTTATTCGTTGTTATTCATGCAATCATTTTAATGGGTATCGTTCAATATTACTTAAAACGTGGTCAAAAAATTACTAAAGATAAAGTAAAAACAGCTGACAAGAATAAAAAAGTTGTCACTGAACCAAAAAATACAAAAGTAGAAAATGATAAAGTGACAACATCTGTTGAAACAAAAACAGAAAAAGCACAAGATTCATTAAATGATAATACAACAAAAACAATGACTTCAGATAAACCAGAAGACAATCAACCAAAATAAATTTTAGAGCCCCTTACAACTTTAGTTGTTAGGGGCTCTTATGCAGTTGATGCGTAGCATCCAACTGTGTTCCTCTATTTTTCAACTTTAGTTGTTAGGGGCTTCTTTCTAAAATAACTAAGTGAATTATCTATATATGAAGAGGTCTCCAATACTTTTTATATAATTCGTGATTACATTCTATACTTTTAATTGTATTTTCTGCTGTATGGAAAGTTGGTTTTATTAATTCTGATTATGTTCAGAACTACAATTCATAAGAAAAATGTGTTAAAATATATTTGTAGCAAGTAGAAGCAAAAGATGAAAATCATTAACTCTTGAAACACAAAAAGGGCAACACTCGGAAACATGTTACCCTAATGAGCCCGTTAAAAAGACGGTGACCTTATATTTTATTTAAAAATAGCCTTCAAAAATGCCGGTCAAAGCGAATAGAAGGTTATTTTTTATGGTCTTGAGTACTAATCAATACTAAACCAATGATTGTTAATACAACCATAAGCATTTCAAAATCAGACATGCTAGTCCTTTCTAGGAGTAACAACTATAACCATAGGCATCACCCCTTTATTAAGAGATTAGCCACCATCTATCCAACTTGCTCAATAAATATTATAACATGCACACTTTTAAACAGTAATTCATAGTATAAGTTTTTTCATTTCTTAATCAACTCGATAAACAGTTGAGTGACATACCCTTGTCTAACTAGCTATTTCTTCCCCTGTTATCGTTTGTTCATCATATAAAAATTTAATTTCTCATTTTTTATTCTCTGGTAAAGAGGGGCGCCCGCTTTTTCGGCCTCTCGCTCTTGTTGCTGCTAAGTCTATTTTATACACTCACATAGTAAATTAACTTCTAATCCTGAAAAATGCACTCATCATCGTAAAAAACATTTTGCCCATTGTGTCTTTCGTTGAAATGTTCATGTTACTAATTTGTAAGTCAATTCCGTTATCATCGAATCATTGTGATAATTCAATTAATAGTTTTGTCGTTCTACCTAACCGATCAAGTTGATAGACAACTAATGTGTCGCTCTCTCGTAAATAATTTAAACACTTAACAAGCTCTGTACGTTTGACACCACTTATTCTTTCACTATATACACACCCACACCCAAATTCTTTAAGTGTATCGATATTAATCTTTCGTTGATACACGATCATAACCAATTTTAGCCATTTAAATAAAACCTCTCTTCAACATATTATATTTAGTTATGACTCAAAACTCATTGCCGTATTTTTGATTTTGTATTAATATATCAAGGCTATCATCATCTAATACCAAATGAATTTCTCCACTTCGAATATCAATAGCAACGTTTATTTTTGATTCTAACTTTTTCAAATAATCTATGTCAGTAAATATGTACTTAGAAAGATAATCATCTTCTTTTTTAAATTCTTCTTTATCAATTGTATATCCGTTCTCTAAAATTTTTGATAACTCTATAAGAGTATTACTCCTACTTTCTTTTTTTACATTAGACACTACATAGTTTATGAACTTTTCAATCAATTGTTCTTCCAAATCACTATAATCTTGTGTGTCCTTTTTAAATAATTCAAACATAATATTATTGGATAAATTTTCATTATATATTAATCGCTCGTACATACCAGAAGCGCTAGAGTTGATAAATCTATTCAGATCGTTTTGTATTTCGTTCAAATCTATATTCCCTTTACTATCGTAATATGAATAATTACTCATTAATTTTTTTAAGAAATCTCTCAAACCAAAGTAAAGATAAATATTTGAATACTTTCTGGCATTATCGTAGTCTTTTACATCTCTTTTATAGTGATCTATCAACATATTCAATTCGAAATTATATCCATGATTAAAATCAAACTCGCCATTGTCATATTTTCTTTGAAATTCAAACTTGTATATTTCTGCAACTTTATCATCGCAATTTTCATCTATATAGTTTTCAACCAAATAATAAGCACGCTCAAGAGAAATTTCACCATAACTTTGTATAAAAGAGGTTAAGTACTCTGTTTTCTTTAAAATTTCTTCTCCTTTCTTAATTGGTATATATACATATGGTAAATCTAAGTTATTAATAATATGAAAATTGTCGTCAATACGTTTAATTAAGTCAGGTTTATTACCTGTTGTTTTTATACCAAAACTTTTTAAAATACTTTGTAATTCAGGTCTTGTCTTTTTATATATACTAACTTCAAAATCATTAGTCGTTGTTAATAACTCAGCTTCAATTAATTTTTTTATTGAATTCATAATTTGAACATCATTATTAGCAAGGCACTTATTAGCAAATATCTCTTCTCCAACCAATCTATTTACATTAGTGTGTAATACTAATAAATCACGTGCATTTACGCTCACTAGCTTTCATCTCCTCATTTTTGCTTTTCAAATTTATTAAGTATGAATAAAAAATACATCCGAACAAACAAAATCTCTATATTCTAATTCGATTTACATAGATTATACACTAAAAAAATGATTCTCAATGCAAATGAATGTGTCTCTCATAGTCTAAAAACTCGTATGTTTCGAATTTTATGATTCATTGATAATAGTACCAGTTAAAAGAACTAAGATTGTAATTATCCCCCCTTAAAATTCAAGAATATATTTTCTTAATCTATCAGCAAGAGGTTATATTTCAAAGTGTTTATTTTTAAAACAACATCTAAAAGCCATTTTCATAATAATGTTAAATCATTAGAATGTATAAAGATTCCAATTAATAAAAATAGATAAAATGCAATAAAGTTCCAAATACTTATTATTATTCATCACAAATTACGTGATGCCCTCTACAACACTAAATCAAGGATGATATTTATTTTATATACATTAGCATTCATTGTTTGCTTACCCACATTATCCTGTTTAGTCTTTTTTATAACTCTAGTCTTGAATGTCATATTTACAAAGAAAAAAACACTAAAATATTTAAAACTAACACTATTTA
The DNA here is from genome assembly GCF_016743875.1 of Staphylococcus sp. T93. Lineage (NCBI taxonomy): Bacteria > Bacillati > Bacillota > Bacilli > Caryophanales > Staphylococcaceae > Staphylococcus > Staphylococcus sp. T93. Next base: position 1,593,344 of record NZ_CP068247.1, read on the forward strand.
TTCACTTTGTTCTTTTATAGCACCTTTTATGTTTATTTTCTTGTATTCAATAAATAGTATGGAGATGATAATTTAAAGTAGATATATTTGAAGTATACTATAGAGTAAATTATATTGGGGAAATATGTAAACGAACCGGTTGATTTTATAGTGGATTAACACTTCATAGAGAATATAATCAAGAACAAAAACAGTCAATAGGTGTGAATTTTTTTAAAGACGGATCTGTTGCTACTAAAAAAAGAAGTATACAATTCAATAGTTAAACCTTAAAACAAGAAATATTATTCAAAATCAATGAATTTCCTATCTTATTAGTTTTAACAATATTTATTCTCATAGAGTTTGTCCAATTAAATATAGATGATTCAAATATTTATAAGCATACAAAAGAGCAGTAAGACATTTTCTAATAGAAAATAACTTTACTGCTCTTTGTACATTACTCATCAACTATTGTAAATTAAATAATAAATAACTACCTATTTTATTATTCAGCTAAAAAATGCTCTGCTAAATATTTTGCTGCGCCATCCTCTTCATTCGTGTATGCCGTTACATCTGAAGTTAATGCTTGGATTTCAGGGCGTGCATTTTTCATAGCAACTGTATAATGACCAAATTCAAACATTGCTCTATCATTGTCGCTATCTCCAATAACTAACGTTTCTTCTTGATGAATACCAAAATGTGCAATCATTTCTTTAATGCCTGTACCTTTATCAGTTTGATAAGCCATTGTTTCCGCATTAAATCTTGATGAATTTGAAACACTAATCTGTAGTTGCACATGATTTTGCTTTAATTCATCTCTAAATGCTGTTATTTTTTCTAAATTAGAACTGAATAGATAAATTTTTGAATATTCACCTTCAGGAAACTTAGTTACCCAATCTATCTTACCAGCAAGCGCATCTTGTCTTGAAGACCATTCACTATGACTTACGCCATTAATAGGATCTTGACTACGAATCATATCTCGCATCCATGTTTCATCTTCTTTTAAAGAAACTCTATTACCTTCAAAAGGAAATACCTCATAATAAATTTGTTGGCGCTTAGCTAAATTAGTAATTTGTTGCACTTGAGCCAATGATAAACCATGCTTGAAGATAATTTCTCCATCTACTTCTCCAATTGTTCCATTTGAACTAATGATGCCATTAACCGCAAAATCTTGAGGTACAAGTTGATGTATTTCAGAATGCGAACGTCCTGTTGCCAAAAATACTTTATATCCTTTCTCTCTCAATTGATTAATGACATCTTTCGTATACGTTGATGCTTGATTATTTTCATGTAAAATTGTTCCATCCATGTCCAAAAATATTGCTTTTACGTTATCCATATTGCCCTCCACTGTCCATTTTATCTTAATTAAATTTTGTCATTATTACTTATTATTTGCAAAATATTTACTCTAACATTGCCATAGAAAATCGATTATTCCATCTTTGAACTGCTACATTTTTCTGGAAAAATCGTGACATGTTTTCAGAAGTTAATATGTCTTCTACAGCGCCTTGTTGAATACTTTGGCCATCTTTTAGCAGTAAAATTTTGGAAAAGTTAGCAGTTATTTCTTCAATAAAGTGCGTCACATAAATCATCGCAAGCGTTGGATATGAATCTGACAATGAGTCAAGTATACTTAACAACGATTCTCGTGCAATAAAGTCTAAACCAGCTGCTGGCTCATCTAAAATTAAAACCTGGGGTTGCCCCATTAAAGCTCGTGCAATCATCACTCGTTGTTTTTCACCGGTAGATAAATAACCAATATATTGTTGCGCTTTAGCAGACATTCCAACTAATTTAAGTAATTGATGTGCTTCATTACGTATCTCATCATCAATATCTTGATAAACACCAATTGATTTAAAGGCACCGCTTATCACCACATCGATTACTCTTTCACCCTCTTGAAACTTTTCCAGTAAACTATGAGATACAAAACCTATATGTTGTCGTACAGTCTCTGCAGAATACCCTACCTTGCCTGGCATTTTACCGAAAAGGTTAACAGTTCCAGATGTTGCAGGCTCATACGCATTTAAAATATTTAGAAGTGTTGTCTTGCCAGCACCATTCAACCCATATAATATCCATTTATCACCTTTAGCAATTTGCCAAGAAATCTTTTTTAAAATTGTTTTTCCTTGCTTCATTCGCCCAATTTGATCTAATTGAATTAACATGCGAGGTCACCCCTTTATTGCTACTCCATACTTCTCATAAAATCATATTAACATAACACCCTTAATTGTCAGACTATTTAAATAAATAAAACACTTCATTTTTACGCATTTCTGCCAAATTAAGATGAAGTAAAAGCTAAGTCGACCTAAAAAAGCACCCTTCTAGTCGATTAATCTAAAAGGGTGCCATATACTTTAATTTTAATACATGATTGATTCTAAAAAAGTGAATTATTCCACAGTAACTGATTTAGCAAGGTTACGTGGTTTATCAACATCTAAATCTCTGTGTAATGCTGCATAGTATGAAATTAATTGTAATGCAACCACTGATACTAATGGCGTTAACAATTCATGTACATGAGGAATGACATAAGTGTCGCCTTCTTTTTCAAGACCCTCCATAGAAATAATACATGGATGTGCACCACGTGCTACTACCTCTTTAACGTTACCACGAATTGATAAATTAACTTTCTCTTGTGTTGCTAAACCTACAACTGGTGTACCTTCTTCGATTAAGGCAATTGTACCATGTTTAAGTTCTCCACCAGCAAAACCTTCTGCTTGAATGTAAGAAATTTCTTTAAGTTTTAACGCACCTTCTAAACTTACGTTATAGTCAATAGTACGTCCGATAAAGAATGCATTGCGTGTTGTTTCTAAGAAATCTGTAGCAATTTGTTCCATAATTGGTGCATCGTCAACAATTGCTTCTATTGCTGTTGTTACTTTTGCTAATTCTCTCAATAAATCAATATCTGCTTCACGACCATGCTCTTTTGCAACGATTTGAGACAAGATTGATAATACTGCAATTTGTGCAGTATATGCTTTTGTAGATGCAACTGCGATTTCAGGACCCGCGTGTAATAACAATGTGTGGTCTGCTTCACGTGATAAAGTTGAACCTGCAACATTAGTGATTGTTAATGATTTATGACCTAATTTATTAGTTTCAACTAATACGGCGCGGCTATCTGCAGTTTCACCTGATTGAGAAATATAAACGAACAATGGTTTTTCAGATAATAATGGCATGTTGTAGACAAACTCTGATGCAACGTGTACTTCAGTTGGTACGCCAGCCCATTTTTCTAAAAATTCTTTACCTACTAAACCTGCATGGTAGCTTGTACCTGCTGCAATAACGTAAATGCGGTCTGCTTCTTTAACATCATTGATGATGTCTTGATCAATTTTCAAGTTACCTTCTGCATCTTGATATTCTTGAATAATACGACGCATTACTGCTGGTTGTTCATGAATTTCTTTTAACATGTAGTGTGCATAAACACCTTTTTCAGCATCTGATGCATCAATTTCAGCAATATATGAATCACGTTCTACAACGTTTCCATCTGCATCTTTAATAATAACTTCATCTTTTTTAACAATAACGATTTCATGGTCATGGATTTCTTTATATTCGCTTGTCACTTGTAACATTGCAAGTGCGTCTGATGCGATAACATTGAAACCTTCACCAACACCTAATAATAATGGTGATTTATTTTTAGCAACATAGATTGTGTCTTTGTCTTCAGCATCTAATAAACCTAATGCATATGAACCATGTAATAATGACACAACTTTTGTAAATGCTTCTTCAGTTGAAAGTCCTTGATTTGAAAAGTATTCAACTAATTGAACGATAACTTCTGTATCTGTTTCTGAAATGAATGATACACCTTGTAAGTATTCACCTTTTAACTCTTCATAGTTTTCAATAACACCGTTATGAACTAGAGTAAAACGGCCATTTGATGATTGATGTGGATGAGAGTTTTCATGATTCGGTACACCGTGTGTTGCCCAACGTGTGTGACCGATTCCAACAGGTCCATCAAAATCGCTACTATCAGCAACTTTACGTAATTCTGCAATACGACCTTTTTCTTTAAATACAGTTGTATTATCATCATTTACTACTGCGATACCTGCAGAGTCATAACCTCTGTATTCTAATTTTTCTAAACCTTTTAATAATAATTCTTTGGCATTATCATAGCCAATATAACCAACAATTCCACACATAACGACATTTTCCTCCATATTGGAATAGTACGCGTAAATTATGATTTATTGCCGATAATTTAGATTGACAATCTGCTTTCATAATATAAATAGGAACATGCTATCATCGCATTCATCCATAACAAATTAAGCATAGTTATTTTTACAACTATACAAATTGCTCACACTGTACTTTCCATATTAATATTTTTTATATTCAATTTCTGGCGATCTTATTAACTTTGTCCATTAAGTCACCCTAATGTTTTACTTAATAAGCTAACGAATGAGCCACATCCGGGATAGCATCCGCCGATCTATTCGATCACTATCCTCCTCGTCTACAAATACATATATTGCACTCTATAAAGGCCACTCATATATTAACCTTTAATCTTCAAATACAAATATTTATTTGCACAGGCGCTTTAACTGTACTGCCGAACTTTCCCCCTTTCCATTAATCATTATTGTACAACGGTGTTGTTTTGTTTTGCAAATATTTTCACAATAAAATTTTAAAAATCCTAAAACAATTTTTTTGTTTTACTTTTTCAAAATATCTATACTGTCACATTGATGACACTTTATTTAATTTTGTCACATTTATTTTGACAAAGTTGATTTTTGTTTATATTGAGTAACAAGTAACCTCTCTATACACTATATATAGTCACATATATTAAAAAAGAGGTGTAAACATGTCACAAACTGAAGAGAAAAAAGGAATTGGTCGTCGTGTTCAAGCATTTGGATCATTCTTAAGTAGTATGATCATGCCAAACATTGGCGCTTTCATCGCTTGGGGTTTTATCGCGGCCATTTTTATAGATAATGGATGGTTACCTAACAAAGATTTAGCTACTTTAGCAGGACCAATGATTACTTATTTAATCCCATTATTGATCGCATTTAGTGGTGGTCGTTTAATTTATGATTTACGTGGTGGTATCATCGCAGCAACAGCAACTATGGGGGTCATCGTTGCATTACCTGATACACCAATGTTACTTGGTGCAATGATTATGGGTCCACTTGTTGGTTGGTTAATGAAGAAGACCGACCAATTGATTCAACCTAGAACGCCGCAAGGTTTTGAAATGTTATTTAATAACTTTTCTGCTGGTATTTTAGGATTTATCATGACGATTGCAGGATTTAAAATTTTAGCACCACTTATGAAATTTATTATGCATATTTTATCAGTGGCAGTTGAAGCATTAGTACATGCACACCTACTTCCACTTGTAAGTATTTTAGTAGAGCCTGCAAAAATTGTATTTTTAAACAATGCGATTAACCATGGTGTATTCACACCGCTTGGTGCAGATCAAGCTGCAAAAGCTGGTCAATCAATTTTATACACAATTGAATCTAACCCTGGACCAGGTTTAGGTATCTTACTTGCTTATATGATTTTTGGAAAAGGCACTGCAAAAGCAACGTCATATGGTGCTGGAATTATCCACTTCTTAGGTGGTATTCATGAAATTTATTTCCCATATGTATTAATGCGTCCTTTATTATTTATCGCTGTTATTTTAGGTGGAATGACTGGTGTTGCAACTTATCAAGCAACAGGATTTGGATTTAAAAGTCCCGCGTCACCAGGTTCATTTATAGTTTACTGTTTAAATGCACCTAGAGGTGAATTCTTGCACATGTTACTCGGTGTCTTCCTTGCTGCACTTGTATCATTCGTTGTAGCTGCTTTAATTATGAAGTTCACTAGAGAACCAAAGCAGGATTTAGAAGCTGCGACAGCTCAAATGGAAAATACTAAAGGGAAAAAATCAAGCGTTGCTTCTAAGTTAGTATCTTCTGATAAAAATGTTAATACAGAAGAAAATGCTAGTGGTAATGTTAGTGAAACATCTTCATCAGATGATGATCCTGAAGCGCTATTGGATAATTACAACACTGAAGATGTTGATGCACACAATTACAATAATATAAATCATGTTATTTTTGCCTGCGATGCGGGTATGGGTTCTAGTGCAATGGGTGCAAGCATGTTACGTAATAAATTTAAAAAGGCGGGCATTAATGATATTACAGTTACAAATACTGCGATTAATCAATTGCCAAAAGATGCTCAATTAGTTATCACTCAGAAAAAACTAACTGATCGTGCTATTAAACAAACACCAAATGCCATCCATATTTCAGTGGATAATTTCCTTAATTCACCAAGATATGAAGAACTTTTAAATAATCTAAAAAAAGATGATCAAGCATAATAATTAAATAAATTAAAAAATGGAGGATACCGCCATGTTATTGAGTACACGTGAAAAAGAAATGATAGCCCTATTGATTAAGTACCACGGTCAATATATCACTATACACGACATTGCTCAGCAACTTGCGGTGTCCTCTCGTACTATTCACCGTGAATTAAAAGGTGTTGAAGCATATTTAACTTCATTTTCATTAACTTTAGAACGCGCAAACAAAAAAGGGCTACGCATTGCTGGCACAGATTCTGATTTAAACGATTTGAAGCAATCGATTGCACAACATCAAACCATTGACTTATCTGTTGAAGAGCAGAAAGTAATTATTATATACGCTTTGATACAAGCCAAGGAGCCAGTTAAACAATATAGTTTAGCGCAAGAAATTGGCGTTTCTGTCCAGACTTTAGCAAAGATGTTAGATGATTTAGAGCTTGATTTAAATAAGTACCAACTATCTTTATCTCGAAAGCGTGGCGAAGGCATTTACTTGGTAGGTACTGAATCAAAGAAACGTGAATTTTTAAGTCAATTAATGGTGAATAACTTAAATAGTACTAGCGTTTATTCAGTAATTGAAAATCATTTTGTCTTTCATTCATTAAATCAAATCCACAAAGACTTTGTTGACTTAGAGCGCATTTTTAATGTTGAAAGACTATTAATGGACTACCTAAGTGCCTTACCCTACCAACTTACCGAATCAAGTTATTTAACTTTAACTGTCCATATCGTGCTCTCCATTTCACGTATAAAAAATGGAGAGTATGTCGCATTAAACGATGATATTTATGATTCTGTACAAAACACATTTGAACACAAAGTAGCAAGCGAACTTGCTGATAAACTTGGTCAAATATATGACGTCACGTTTAATCAGGCAGAAATTGCTTTCATTACTATCCATTTACGTGGAGCTAAACGAAAAAATCTTAATGATACATCATTAAATAATCGTTGTGAAGAAAACAAAATTAAAGCGTTTGTTAACAAAGTAGAAATGATTTCCGGTATGACATTTGCAGATTTGGATACTTTAGTAGATGGACTGACGCTACACCTTAATCCTGCAATCAATCGTTTGCAAGCTAATATCGAGACCTATAATCCGTTAACAGACATGATTAAGTTCAAATATCCAAGACTATTTGAAAATGTAAGATTAGCTTTAAATGATTGTTGGCCTGATTTGATTTTTCCAGAGAGTGAAATTGCTTTTATAGTTTTACACTTTGGTGGCTCGATTAAAAACCAAGGTAATCGATTTTTAAACATATTAGTCGTTTGCAGCAGTGGTATGGGAACTAGTCGTCTATTATCAACTCGTCTAGAGCAAGTTTTTAGTGAGATTGAGCGTATTACACAAGCATCAGTCAGCGATTTGAAGTCACTAGATTTAAGTCAATATGATGGCATTATTTCTACTGTGAATTTAGACATCGACTCCCCCTATTTAACGGTAAACCCATTATTACCAGATAGTGATATCAGTTATGTCGCACAGTTTTTAAATACAAAGTCTACGTTCCAAGAGACGCATGATAAATCATCAAACATGATTGATAAGGATGATGTTCATGTTGAAACGAAAGATGTTGATGGCAACACATCTTTTGAAAATGAACAAACTTCATACTTAACTTCAGTTTTCGAAAAACATTTAAGTGACGAAAAATCAGAACAATTATTGCATCATATGCGTTCGGGTTTAACTTTGCTTGATTCAGTGAAAATAGTTAGTACCGAAGTTAAACAGTGGCAAACATATATCGCAGATTATCTATATCAATGCGATGTAATAAACGATCCAACGTCATTCGCTGAACTACTAGAGCAACGATTGATTGACAATCCAGGATGGATATTAAGTCCATATCCTGTTGCAATACCACACCTAAGAGACAATATGATTAAACACCCTATGATTCTAATCACAGTTTTAGAAGAACCGTTAACATTGCCTAGTATTCAAAATGACAATCAAACAATTAAATATATGATTTCCATGTTTATTTCTGACAATGATTTTATGGCATCACTGGTAAGTGACTTGTCCGAATTTTTAAGTTTGAAATTAGAATCTATTGATACTTTTATGGAAAATCCACAGGAACTTGAAACATTATTAAGAAACAAATTTTTAGAACGAATTAAAAAACAATTTATTTAGGAGTGTACAAAATGAGCGAATTATTTAGTAATGACAATATCTTTTTAAATGTAAATGTTAACAGCCAAAATGAAGCAATTGAAAAAGCAGGTAAAGCCTTAGTTGATAGTGGTGCTGTAACAGATGCTTATATTCAAGCAATGAAAGATCGTGAGCAAGTCGTATCAACATTTATGGGAAATGGCTTAGCAATTCCTCATGGCACAGATGAAGCTAAAACAAATGTGATTCACTCAGGTTTAACATTATTACAAATCCCTGAAGGCGTTGACTGGGATGGCGAAGTAGTTAAAGTTGTCGTGGGAATTGCTGGTAAAGATGGCGAACATTTAGACTTGTTATCTAAAATTGCAATTACATTTAGCGAAGAAGAAAATGTGGATCGTATCGTTCAAGCAAAATCTGCAGAAGAAATTAAACAAGTATTCGAGGAGGCAGATGCATAATGAAAGCAGTTCACTTTGGTGCTGGTAACATAGGTCGTGGTTTCATTGGTTATATTCTTGCAGACAACAATGTTAAAGTAACATTTGCAGACGTCAATGAAGAAATCATTAATGCTTTAGCTCATGATCATCAATACGATGTTATTTTAGCTGATGAGTCTAAAACAACGACGCGCGTGAATAATGTTGATGCAATTAATTCAATGCAACCTTCTGAAGCGTTGAAACAAGCAATTCTAGAAGCTGATATTATTACAACAGCTGTTGGTGTTAACATACTACCTATTATTGCTAAATCTTTTGCGCCTTTCTTAAAAGAAAAAACAAACCATGTTAATATTGTTGCTTGTGAGAATGCTATTATGGCAACTGATACATTGAAAAAAGCAGTACTTGATATTACTGGCCCTCTTGGTAACAATATTCATTTTGCTAACTCAGCAGTTGATAGAATTGTACCATTACAAAAGAATGAAAATATATTAGACGTTATGGTTGAGCCATTTTACGAATGGGTTGTTGAAAAAGATGCATGGTATGGTCCAGAACTAAACCATATTAAATATGTTGATGATTTAACACCATATATTGAGCGTAAATTATTAACTGTGAATACAGGACATGCATATTTAGCGTATGCTGGTAAATTTGCAGGTAAAGCTACAGTTTTAGATGCAGTTGAAGATAGTTCAATTGAAGCTGGCTTACGCCGTGTTTTAGCTGAAACTAGTCAATATATTACTAATGAATTTGATTTTACTGAAGCGGAACAAGCTGGTTATGTTGAAAAAATAATAGATCGTTTCAACAATTCTTATTTATCTGATGAAGTAACACGTGTCGGACGAGGTACATTACGTAAAATTGGCCCTAAAGATAGAATTATAAAACCATTAACATATCTTTATAATAAAGATTTAGAACGCACTGGTTTATTAAATACAGCTGCATTGTTATTGAAGTATGATGATACAGCAGACCAAGAAACTGTTGAGAAAAATAATTACATTAAAGAACACGGTTTAAAAGCGTTTTTAAGTGAATATGCTAAAGTTGACGATGGCTTAGCCGATGAAATAATTGAAGCGTACAATTCACTTTCATAATTTATTGAGCTTTGTTTGAAACAAGAAGTTTCCAACGTTATTCGTTAACAATCAGTAATAATGTAGTAGTTCCCTTGAATTAACAATATTAAATTTCTGAACATAAAAAATACTCCCTTCAACATAGACACTTAACTTGTGTTATGTATGAAAGGAGTATTTTTGCGTTAATAATTTGTTTTATTTTCGAGCCACAGCCACCTATTCAATGGCTATTGGTCATTACTAAAACAAATTCATATTAACTGTTAGACTTGGTTACTTAGTAAGGAATATTTCCCTATGAAATAACTAGATGTTCACATTCTTGAATAAATTTTATTCTTCAGTTTGTTGGTCTTTCTTAGTGAATCTTCTAATTAAGAATGCCATACCTGCACCTAGAGCTAATTCAGCATATGGTAAATCGTCATTATGTGACATACCAGTATCTGGTAAAGTTTTAGCTTGTTGTTTAGCTTTATTAACTTTTCCTTGTTGAGCTGATTTTGTCTTAGCTTGGTGGTCGTCAGTGTTAGTTACATTAAGCATATCTTGATTAGCACTATTGCTTCCATTTGAAACTGTAGCTGGAGATGCATTGGCACCGTCGTTTTGCGTAGCTTTATTGTTTGCAGCTGAACCAACTGATTTTTGCGTATCATTAGTATCTGCTGTTGCCGTATCATCTTTTTGGCTAACATTAGTTGAAGTCATTTTTTCTTTTGCTTCAGAAGATGCAGATGTTGATGGTTTATTCGAAACTTCAGTATCAGCTTTGCTTGGCGATTTATCTGCTTCGTTAGATGCAACGTTAGTTTCAGACTTAAGTTGTCCTGCATCAGTTTGATTTGTCGTACTTTCTTCTTTATCTTTTGATGTATTAGAAGGTACATTTGGTTCTGTTATGTCTGCTGAAGGCAATGTTTCAGTTGTTGATTCAACCATACTTTGATTTGTTGAATCACTACCATCTTTTTCTGCCTTAGCTTTATTTTCAGATTTTGGTTGTGCAACCTTGTCATTAGTTGATTGAGATTCAGCACTATTATTTACTTCAGCATTTTGTTTTGAATCATTTACAGATGCATTATCTTTGCTATCAGCAGATGATGCTGCTTCTGTGCTCGCAGTTGTTGGAGCCGTTGCTGTTGATCCTGTTGGTGCATTCTCGTTTGTTGCTGTAGTTGTACTATTGTTATTTGTTGTGCTTTCTGCTGGCGTTGCATTATCAGTTTCTGTTACAGGTTTATCAGTTGTGCCGTTATTAGTTGATTCTACTTCTGGTTTACTAGTTACATCGTTATCCATTGTCGGACTGTTTGTTGATGCATCTACACTAGAATTGTTATTAGCTTGCGGTTTATCATTTGCATCATCAGTTGCTGATGTTGCTGTTGTTTCACCTGTTGCCGCATCACTATTATTTGGTGTTGTCGGAGAAGCGTCTGCTTTGCCATTAGCTGTCGTCTCAGATACGTTAGGTTGTCCAGTATTTTCTGGTGTTGCATTAGCATTTGAATTTGCTGTTGCATCATTATTATCTATACCATTATTAGTATCATTAGCATCTGGATCATTCTGAGGCACAATCGCTTCAATTGCAGGTATCGTTACATTTTGTAATTCAGCAACTTCTGCATTTGTTTGTGTTTTATCTAATTTATCAGCAAATCTGTCAAAATATCTACCTAAATCCGTACGTGCAATTTCTTTCGCCGATGCATCTGCATCTGCATTTTTAATTATTTCTATTTGCTTGTTAACCACTTCTCTGATTGCTTCCAAAGCATTTTTCTTAACTTCAGGATTAATACGTTGTGCTTTAAGTTGTTCAAGCGCACTATTTTTGACAGTAGCGATTTCTGCATTTGTAGTTTGATCAGAAATATCTTCAGTTGCTTTTGATAAAATGTCTTCTAAAGCATTCGTAAACGCTTCTTTTTCTTCAGTTGTAGCATCAGCGTTGACATTTACACCTGCTTCAATCTGGTCTAGTGCAGTTTCTAATTCTTCGATAGCTTTTTGTTTTTCTGTTGAGTCGATTTGAATGTTATCAAATGCTTCAAGTCCTTGAGCTTTCGCTTTTTCAACTTCAGCAGTTGTTGTTGCATCAGTAATACCTTGTTTAGCTTGATCTGTAATTTGTTTAATCATTGCTAATGCTTCAGTTTTTTCTTCAGCAGTTAACTGGTCACTTTGATCAATAGATTCTTTCGTATCTTCTGCTTTAACTTCAATAGCTTGGTTCGCTTTAGGTTTAACAGTAGCATCTACTTGAATAGCATCAATTGCTGCTTTACCTTGTGTTAATGCATCATCAACGTCACCATTATCCACACCATTATTAATGCTTTCTAATGCAGTTTGAACATTTTGGTCAACTTGCTTAATTGCTTGTTGCTTTTCATCTTGTGTTGCATTAGTGTCAGCTGAAATATTATTTTTCTTCTGATCTGCATAAGCATATAAATCTGTTGTAGCTGATTCTTTTTTACCTGTTGGAATTGTGTAATCGTTAATATTATCTAAGTCATTATGAATTTGAACTTCAATGTCATCTTTAGAAGTAGCTTGATTAACATTTTGATCCGCAGTTTGTTTTAATTCAGCAAGTTTTTGTTTCGCTTCAGCAATTTCACTTGAAGTCGATGCGTTAGAGTTATCCGCTTCGTTTACTTTAGCATTATATGCATCTTCAATTTTAGCTAAAGCATCTTTTTTGTACTCACTAAATGTTTTAACTGCATTAATTTTAGCTTTTCCTTCTTTAACTGCATTATCAACATATTCATTTGTTGATGATTGATCGACATTTGTTTTCGCTTGATTTAATTCAGTATCAACTTCTTGTTTTGCATCATTAATTTCTTGTTGTGATGCATTTGGTGTTTGTTCTATTTGTGTTTTCTTATCAGCTGCAGCTTGATCTAATTCTTTTTTACCTGCTGGTTTCTTAACAGGATTTGCATGAAGTTGTTGAACTTTTTGTACTGCTGTATCTTTAGCAGTAGTTACATCACCTGTAGTAGTTGCTGCATTAATATTATTTAAACCTTCTTCATATGCTGCTCTAACTGGTCCAATATCGTTACCTTTTTCTTCATTAGTAGTCTCATTATTATTAAGTATTTCAGTTATTTTATTTTGCATTTCAGTTAGCAATTCCGCTCTTGCATTCGTTTTAACATCTGTTGATGCTTGAATTGGGTCAATTGCTTGAATTGCATTATCTTTTGCAGTGTTTACATCATCGATTGACTGTGCATTTTCAATATTTTGATTACCTTGTGTTAATTGTGCGTCTACTTGTTGATTTGCTTGTTCTTTTTCTTCAGTAGTCGCATCTGCAGTTTGTGCAATAAGCGCTTTTTGTTCGTTTGCTTTTGTTGCTAATTCATCTTTCGCAACATCTTTAATTGTTGTATCTGCAGTAATACCTTGAATATCAGCAACTGCTTGATCTTTAATTTGCGTAACATCATTAGTTGTTTGTGCATTTAAGATATCTTGATACGCTTTTTCTTTAGCTTTTAAAACTAAATCTTTTGCTGCATTTTTCTCTTCAGTTGTAGCACCAGTTGTATTATCAATTGCTTGATTTTGAGTTGTCACAGCTTGATCAACATCATTTTTAGCATTTGATTTAACCGCTGTTGCTGGTTGCGTGCTTTGAATTGAATTCTTTCCAGCGTCTTTCGCCTGATCTACACCATTATCATCAGTTGCAGCTGTAATATTATTTTTCGCGTCTGTAACTGCTGTTGCTAATTGTTGAATAGCTGCTTCTTTTTCTTCTGTTGTAGCGTTCTGATCATTATTGATAACATTTGTTTGCGTTGCTTGTAATTGATCAATTTCATCTTTAGCCGCTTGTTTCTTCACAACTTTTGGTGTTACCGCATTAATCGCTGCTTCTGCATTTGCTTTAGCTTCATCAACTTGTGCGTTAGTAGTTGCTGCTGAAATGGCTTGATTTGCTTTACCATTTTCAGTATTTGCTTCAGCATCAGCTGCTTGTTTTTCTTCATCTGTTGCATCTGGCGTAGCTTGAATCTCTTGCAATTTGTTATTTAAAATTGCTGTGATTTCATTACGTGCAGTTGCTTTTTTATTAACTGTTGGTGTTACTTGATCAATAATATTTTCACCTGTCGTTTTCGCTTGGTCTACATCATTTTGACTATTAGCAGCTTCAATGTTGCTATTTGCTTGTGTCACAGCATTATCTACGTCCGCATTAGCCGCTGCAATTTCTTCAGCAGTAATGTCTTGCGTTTGAGCGATTGCTGTTTTACGTTCATTCGCTTTCGTAGCAATTGCTTCTTTCGCATTATCTTTAGTTGTTGTTGCTGGCTGAATCGCTTCAATTTTAGCAATTGCTGCTTTTTTAGCCGCTTCAACTTCCGCATTTGTATGTGCTGCATCTATTGCGGCATCAGCTGTTGTTTTTTCAGTTTGAACTTGTTGTTTAGCAGCTGCTTTTTCTTCAGTTGTTGAGCCGTTATTTCCATCAATTGCTGTTTCTTGAGCTTGTACTTTATCTGCAATTGCTTGTTTTGCTGCTGGTTTAACATTTGCATCAGGTGTAATGGCTGCGATTGTAGCTTCATTTGTAGTTTTTGCATTATCCACATCATTGTTTGCTGCAGCATTATCTATATCAGCGTTTGCAGTAACTACTGCTTGATCCACTTTGTCTTTCGCTGCTTGTTGTTCTTCAGTAGTCGAATCATTCATTGCTTCAATTGCTGTTTTACGTTCACTTGCTTTTTGAGCGATTTCCGCTTTTGCATCCGATTTCTTAGTTGTGGCAGCTTGAACTTGATTAATTGCAGCAATACTATTGTCTTTAGCTGTTGTTACATCACTGTTTGTATTTGCAGCATCAAGATTTGTTCTTGCTTCTTGCTTTTTAGTATCTAATTCTGTATATGCAGCTTGTTTTTCTTCTGTAGTTGAAGCATTGCTATTTTGAATTTCTTGTTTACGTGTATTATATGCGTTTTCTACTTCCGTATCAGCTGCAGGTTTAACTTTTGCTTGTGTTTGAATTGCATTGATTTTATCTAATACTTTTGATTTTGTATCAGCAACTTCCTGTTTTGATTTAACAACTTGGATGTCATGTAAACCTTGCTTTTGAGCTGCATCTACTGCTGCATCAGCTTCTGCTACTTCTTCATTTGTTGCATTTGAAACTGTAGCATTTTGAGCTTTTCTAGCTGTTGCAGCTTGTTTAACTTCATTATAGGCATCCATTTTTGTTTGCGTAGAGTCAGTAATATTTTCAATTTTTGAGATTTCTTCGTTTTTAACTCTTTCTAAATCTTGTGCAGTCGTTGTCGCTTCAATTGCTTTAACACCAGAAACTTTAGCTGCATTAATACGTTCAATAGCTTCCGCTACTTCTTCATTTGTTGTATCAGGATTTAAAGGTGCTTGATCAATTTGTGCTTGAACAACTTCGTCAAATTCTTCAAGAGCTGCTGCTTTAGCTGTTGTAGCAGGTGTAGTTTGATTAATATCATTGATTGCTTTTGTTTTAATGGCTTCTACTTGTGCATTTGTTGTTGCTGCATCAATATCTTTAATTGCCTTTGTTTCAATTTTACCAATTTTATCATTTGCTACATCTTTTTCATCTTGTAATGATGCATTTGACTTTTTAATTTGTTGTTTACGAGTTGTAACTGCTTGGATAATATCTTGTTTCGCTTGAGGTTTAACTGTTGGTGTAATCACATCTTGTTCTAACACTGCGATACCATTATCTTTTTCAGTTGTGACACCTTGTGCTGTAGTTTGTTTATTAATTTCTGCGATTGCATTATTTTTATCATTGTTAATTTTAGTTACAAGTGCTGCAACTTCATCTTGCGTAACTTTTTTACTTTGTTGTGCTGCTGTAACCTTTTCTTGAGCTTTAGTATCTAATTCAGCAATTGCTGCTTGATTATCAATTAATGCAGCTTGTAATTTAGTTACTAAACCATCAATATCCGCTTGAGATGCACGATTTGCAGTTTTAACATGATTCGCATCTTCATTTAAAATAGTATCTGCTTGTTGTTTAAGTTTATTGTATTCTGCAATTGATGCTGTTGTGTAATGACTATTATCAACTTGTGAGTTTACTTGTTGTTGCAACGCATCTTTGTTCATTTCAACCGCTACTGAAAATGGATCTGCAGTTAGTGTAACTTCTGGTTGCGCATTATTAATTACAACATCTGAAGCAGTACGATATGTTAATTTTTCATTAAAATCAATATTTTTAGGTGTATCGATATTCGCAACATTAACTTTATATGATAATTTTAAAGATTTATCTGGGAATAAAACTTCTTTAGTGTGTGTACCACGTGCCGTTGTCACACCTTGGCTTGTAAATGTAACTTTATTTGCATTTTGATCATAATTAACAGTCATATTTTTCAATACTGTACTGTCTTCATTACCATTAGGGAATGTTGTAGTTAATGAATTATTAACGTAAGTTACACCTTGTGGTAATGTTACTTCATATTTAAATTGATCTGCTTTTAATGAAGCACCAAAATTACCATTGTTACCGATTTCAGTATTAATAGTATATTCTTTATTGTTAGTTGCTTTCGGTGCTAAATCTCTATTTTTGACATATAAATGTGATCCTGAGAATAGACCTACATTATCAATGAATGAATAGTATTTATAACCATCTTTATTTGTTGTAATTCTTGAAGCATCAGCAACTGCTGTATTGTCAGGAATAAATTGTAAATCTAAACGATCAGCATCAGTTGGTACTTTAAATAAATGTGCAGTACCAGTCTTAGCAACATTTACAGTTGCTAATTCAGTATTTTTCTTAGCATCTTTAATAACTAAATTTGTTGCACCTTGCTTACTATTCGTTTGCATAGTAGTAAAGTTAATAATTAATTCTGAATCTGGTTTTACATTTACAGTTTTTGAAATACCGTTAAAGTTACCATGATCTGTAGAATCATTTGCATTCACACGACCTAATGCAGCCACGTTTCCTTTAGCTTGATAGTTTTGAGGGTTATTCTTATCAAACATATCGCTTCGTCTTAATTCTGAGTTAACGAAACCAATCTTACCGTTGTTAATTAATGAATAACCATTTACTTTATCTGTAACAGTTACAGTTGGATCCTGTCTATTCTCATCTGTTGATATGGCAGGATCATCAAATGTTAATGTCGTATTAATACTGCCTTCACCAGTATTGCTAGCATTTGGATCTTGAGTTTGTGCGTTTGCTGCTACAGGTGCTGCTGGTTGCGCTGCTGCTGGAGCATTCGCTGGCTGTGTTTGATTTGCCGGTGTTGCATTATTATTAGGTGTTGCTTGGTTATTTCCTTGACCTGCTTGGTTTGCCGGTGTTGCTTGATTTCCAGGTTGTGCTTGTGCAGCGTTATTCGGATCAGCTTGATCACCTTGTCCAGCTGGTTGTGTATTTGGTTGTGCTGCTCCTCCTGCTGGATTAGCCTGTCCACCTTGGTTTGCTGGTTGTACTGCTGGTTGTCCTTGGTTGGCAGGTGCAGCTGGCTGTGCTGTAGGATTAGCTTGAGCACCAGCATTTGCGTTAGGCTGTGTATTGGCATCAGCTGGTTGTGCTGGTTGATTTTGTGCAGGCTGATTTTGCTCTGCTGCAGACGCTGTTGTCGGGTTAGTAGATATAAAAGTAACAGTGGCAATTAAAGCTGAAAAAATACCGACATTAAATTTTCTGATACTAAATTTTTGTTGTCTGAATAAATTCATTAAGTCATCCTCCTGGTTGATTATTCTCGCTGTTAAATGATTTCACTTAATCAACTGTTAAGATAAGTAGTAGCATCTGCGTTAAAAACACAAAGCAACTCTATCTAATTAAAATTAATTTTATCATCATTATATATTGAGTACCAGTGTATTTTATATTACATATTGATTACTTTGTTTTTATTTTGTTTATATCATTTTACGTTTGTACTATAAATTATTTCTACAAACACAAAAAACCGATGCATACGCATCGGCTCATTTGTAATACAGTATTTATTTATCTAATCCCATTTTATCTTGAACCACATCAGCTATTTGTTGTGCAAATCTTTCAGCATCTTCATCAGTTGCTGCTTCAACCATGACACGAACTAATGGTTCTGTTCCAGAAGGTCTTACTAAAATTCGACCTTCTCCATTCATTTCTACTTCTACTTTAGTCATAACTTCTTTAACGTCAACATTTTCTTCAACACGATATTTATCTGTTACGCGTACGTTAATTAATGATTGTGGATATTTTTTCATTTGTCCAGCTAATTCACTTAGTGATTTACCAGTCATTTTTATTACAGAAGCTAATTGAATACCAGTTAATAAACCATCACCAGTTGTATTGTAATCCATCATAACGATATGTCCAGATTGTTCTCCACCTAAGTTATAATTACCGCGACGCATTTCTTCTACTACATATCTGTCGCCAACTTTAGTTTTATTAGATTTAATTCCTTCTTGTTCAAGCGCTTTGTAAAAACCTAAATTACTCATAACAGTAGAAACAATCATGTCATTATTCAATTCTTGATTTTTATGCATTTCTTGACCAATAATAAACATAATTTGGTCACCGTCAACGATTTGACCATTCTCATCTACTGCTATGATTCTGTCTCCATCGCCGTCAAATGCTAACCCAAAATCACTTTCAGTTTCAACTACTTTTTCAGCTAATTTTTCAGGATGTGTAGAGCCACATTTCTCATTGATATTATATCCATCAGGACTACATCCAATTGTTTCAGTATCTGCTTCTAAGTCACCAAATAAGAATGGCGCTAGTGATGATGTTGAACCATTTGCACCATCTAAAGCAATTTTCAAACCTTCAAAGTTAACATCTACTGTTGATTTTAAATAGCTCAAATATTTTTGTGCCCCTTCAAAGTAATCTGAATAATGTACAATATCATTGCCAACTGGTCTTGGTAATTCTGGGTTTTCTTGATCCAATAATGCTTCAATTTCATTTTCTTGTTCATCTGATAGTTTAAAACCATCTGATCCAAAGAATTTAATACCATTATCTGCAACTGGATTATGAGAGGCTGAAATCATTACACCTAACTCTGCACCCATATCGCGTGTTAAATATGCAACACCTGGTGTTGAAATAATACCTAATCGCATCACTTCTGCACCAATTGAAATCAAACCAGCTATTAATGCTGATTCTAACATTTCACCTGAAACTCTAGTATCGCGACCTACAAGTACACGTGGGTGTTTTTCACCTTTATTATGTGCTAGAACATAGCCACCGTATCTTCCTAATTTAAATGCCAATTCAGGTGTTAGTTCTTGGTTTGCGACACCTCTTACTCCGTCTGTACCAAAATATTTTCCCATTGTTTACTCTCCTTTAATTTAGCTATTTATTTTACATTTATATAAGCCTTCGTTTCACTTGGTTGTGCTTTAGTGACATGTTCTGGTAAATTGATTTTTACAGTCTTTTCAGTTGATTCTGAAATACCATCTAAATCTACTTCTGCATCAACTTCGCTTATATTTTGTAAGTCATCTCGACTACCGAAGATTTCAATTTCTTTATCTTCTAAATCAATCGAACTTAACTCTTTATCATCTGCTAAACTACCTTTCTGTTTAACATTTACTTTAACCTTTTTGCTAAAAGGCTCTACTTTAACTTGTAAATTCACTTCATTAGGTTGAATCGATACATTTAATTTATTCAGTTTTTTATCAAAAGCCGTTACTTCTGCGACATCTTTTGTGTCACCATTAATCTTTTTATTAGTTTTAAAAGTGGCTTTTAAATAAGCGATATCATTCAATTGTTCTTCTCCACCTGTTACTTTAACTGTTTGTGGTGAAACTTCTTGCTTTGTAATTTTATAAAGTGGATCAATATCACTCTGACTTACATCAGGTTGAACTGTCATCTTTTTAGTTACTTTGTTTTCAAGCGTAATATTTGCTAATTTAGGTTTTACAGAATAATGAATGTCATCAGCTAACCCTTTAACTTGATACTTCTCTTGATATTTTCCAGCTTTAGCATTTGATAAATCAATCACTACTCTTAAATCTTCTGGATTTTCAATTTTTATTATCTTTGATTGTGGTCCTGAAATAGTCACATTAACTGTTTCAGGCGCTTTTGTTAAATGCAAATCTTTAGTGTTATAAAGAATTTCAACGGGTACATCTTGAATCGTTTTACTAGACTTTTGACCAAGATTACCAGTGTTAAAGATATTTCCAAAAACATTGTTAACAGATAAAAAGAAAAACAATGCCAAAAGAAAGGCAATAAATCTCAAGCCCCATTTACTTTCTAGCATATTATTTCACACCTTTCTTTTGAAAGCGTGTGCCAAACCAATGTTCAGCAAGCAACTCTTCAAAAATTTCGTTTGAAATGTCTCGTCGTAATTTTCCATCAAATGTTACCGAAATATCACCAGTTTCTTCAGATACAATAACGGTAAATGCATCAGATACTTCTGAAATACCAACCGCAGCTCTATGTCTTGTACCCAAACTTTTAGATATCTTAGGACTATCAGACAATGGCAAATAACTTGCTGCTGCTGCAATCTTCGTGCCTTGAATAATCATTGCACCATCATGTAAAGGTGTGTTAGGTATAAAGACATTAATTAAAAGTTCTTGCGAAATATTTGAATCCATTGCAATACCTGTTTCAATATAATCTTGAAGACCTGTTTCTTTTTCAAAGACAATTAATGCACCTATACGTCTTTTAGCCATATATTGCACAGCCTTTGAAACCGATTGAATCAATTTCTCTTCATCTTTACTATACGTATTAGAAGTATAGCGTTTTAAAAAGCTACCTCTACCAAGTTGTTCTAACGCACGTCTAATTTCTGGTTGGAATATTACTATTAAAGCTAATACCCCCCATTGAATAACGATATCGAATAATTTAGATGTTGCAGTCAAGTTCAATATCATACTTATCTGCTGACCAATAACAATTACTAATATCCCTTTAAGTAATTGTATCGCTTTAGTTCCCTTAAAGACCGTGATGAGAAGATAAAGTACATACCAAACTATCAGTAAATCAAGGATACTCGTTACAATTTTTAACGTACTGAGGTTTTGAAAAAAGTTGGAAAAATCCATAACATCTCCTCCGGGTAATATTTTTCCATAATACCCATTATACCAATCATTTACATCACTGTCATACGAACATATATTTAAATAGAAAAAAATTATTTTAAAGATTATAACTACTCTTAATCATTTTAGTGAATTAAAAAAAGTAGTGCAAAAAGCAAAATATACTTTATACACTACAAATCATTTATTTATAATAAAGTTTCACCAAAAAATGTTCCAACTAATGAAACCGCTTGTTCAGCAGTATGATTATTACTGTCAATCAATGGATTTACTTCAACTAAATCCATTGAGGAAATTAAATGTGATTGATGCAGTAATTCCAATGCAAAATGGCTTTCTCTATAACTAAGACCACCCAAAACTCTAGTACCAGTGCCTGGCGTTTCAAGCGGATCTAAAGCATCAACATCTAAAGATAAATGAACGCCATCAACATTGCGTGACTTCAAATATTCTATTGTATTTTCAATTACTTCCTTTATCCCCAATTTATCAATATCTGACATAGTAAATGTTTTAATATTATGATCTTTGATAAATTGTCTTTCACCTTTATCTAAATCTCTCATACCAATTAGTACGATGTTTTCTGGCTTGATTACATTACTATTTAATTCTAAAAGTTCTTTGGGACCTTCGCCTGTCAAAATCCTTAGAGGCATACCATGAATATTTCCACTTGGTGACTCTTCAGGTATATTTAAATCACCATGTGCATCATACCAAATAACACCTAAATTATTATAATGTTTACTTATTGCTGATACTGAACCTACCGCAATAGAATGATCTCCACCAAGAACTAGAGGAAATCTGTTATTTTCAATTGATGCTGAAACCTCTTTATTTAATTTTTGATTAACATCTATAATTTCATCATAATTTCTTAATCCTTTTTGTTCACTATGAAATTTTTCAATGTTCACAGCAGGTACCTTAATATCCCCCTTGTCATATACATCAAGGTCTAATTGCTTTAATCTTGAAATTAATCCAGCATATCTAATTGCTGTTGGTCCTAAATCAACACCTAATTTTCTTTGTCCAAATGTTGATGGTGCACCTATAATATCAATTGCTTTTGTCTTTGTCATAAGCGTCCCCCTTTGCTCTATGTAATTAAAGAATAATGTATGCGCTTACCATTATCAAGCAATAGCTACACATATAATCTGTTTATCTTATTACTTCATAAAAAAAGGTTCTTCATCTTTTATGGTGGGAAGGTAAAACTTCCTGCTTTTTTTAATACACAAAAAGCGCAATTGCCTCTATAATTTAAAGTGACCAAACCCAAACTAAAGGAGACAAGTGCGCCTATGTGTAATGATACCTTAGAATTACTAAGAATAAAAGATGAAAATATAAAATATATAAACCAAGAAATTGACGTCATTATCAAAGGAAAAAAAGCAACAGTGGTTAATGCTGTACTAACGTATAAGCCTTCGGCCTGTTATTGTTGTGGAGTTAAAAATGAAGGACAAATTCATAAA
This sequence comes from Staphylococcus sp. T93, assembly GCF_016743875.1. Taxonomy (NCBI): domain Bacteria; kingdom Bacillati; phylum Bacillota; class Bacilli; order Caryophanales; family Staphylococcaceae; genus Staphylococcus; species Staphylococcus sp. T93. Next base: position 1,616,173 of record NZ_CP068247.1, read on the forward strand.
CATGGTAAGCGTGTTTCTCGTATTACTTTACTTAAAACTCAAGGGTATAACACATACCTCAACTTAGCTAAACAACGTTTTAAATGCTTAGAATGCAATGGCACTTTTACTGCTAAAACGTCAATTGTTGATGAGTCGTGTTTTATCTCAAGATGTGTTACTCAAAAAGTTATAGAAGAAGCTACTAAAGTTAAAACAGAGATTGATACTGCAGAAGATAACTGTATCTCTCCATCTACTGTAAGTCGTATTAGAACTAAAGCGGCTAATTCATTACGAATTAAACCCTTTAATTGTTTGCCAGAACACATCGCTATGGATGAATTTAAAAGCGTTAAAAATGTAACTGGATCAATGAGTTTCATTTTTATAGATAATGATACTCATGATGTTATAGATATTTTAGAAAATAGAACTACAAGATTCTTGCGTGCCTATTTTCGAGCGATTCGATTTAAAAAAATCGACAACAAGTTAAGACGGTTACTATTGACATGTATGAACCCTATGTCCGATTATTTCGCGACCTATTTCCTAATGCAGCTATTATTTTTGACAGATTCCATATCGTTCAACATTTAAATAGAGAACTTAATAAGTATCGTGTACAAGTTATGAATGAATACCGTAATAAAAAAGGACCTGATTATACAATTTTTAAGAATAACTGGAAAGTCCTATTGATGGATACTAGTAAAACCATATTTAGTAAATACAGATGGAATAAATCTTTTAAGGCTTATAAACGCTCATCTGACATTGTAGAATTCATGCTTTCAAAAGACGATATACTACGACACTCCTACGAACTTGTCCAAGGATTACGAAAAGACCTAAGGTTATGTAATTGGCCTAAATTTATTAATCGTTTAAATTCAGTTAGTAAAAAGTCTGTGAGTAAGGGTGTATGGAAAGTGGTTAAATATTATAGAAAACATCAAAGGATGTTAAGAAATACAATTTATTACCCAGCATTTAATAATGGTGCTATAGAAGGAATTAATAATAAGATAAAATTAATCAAGTGAATTTCTTTTGGTTACAGAAATTTCAACAACTTTAAAGCACGTATAATGATGATTTTCAGCTTGTACAAAGGAGAAAAAAAGAAGACAACCAAGCCCAATAATGGACTGGCCGCCTAATAATAAAAGCTCTAAAAGTTGTATTTTAAAAATAGTTCTTTAAATTATATACCCACCACATTTGGTGGAGAACCTAAAAAAAAGCACTTCCCAAAAATGGAAAGTGCAAGTAGTGAGCCATAGAGGATTCGAACCTCTGACCCTCTGATTAAAAGTCAGATGCTCTACCAACTGAGCTAATGGCTCTAATGGCTGGGCTAGCTGGATTCGAACCAACGAGTGACGGAGTCAAAGTCCGTTGCCTTACCGCTTGGCTATAGCCCAATATATAGATGGTGGAGGGGGGCAGATTCGAACTGCCGAACCCGAAGGAGCGGATTTACAGTCCGCCGCGTTTAGCCACTTCGCTACCCCTCCAGCTTATTCATATAATTTAATAATCAAAATGGTGGAGAATGACGGGTTCGAACCGCCGACCCTCTGCTTGTAAGGCAGATGCTCTCCCAGCTGAGCTAATTCTCCAAAATAATGACTCCTACGGGACTCGAACCCGTGTTACCGCCGTGAAAGGGCGGTGTCTTAACCGCTTGACCAAGGAGCCATGGCTCCACAGGTAGGACTCGAACCTACGACCGATCGGTTAACAGCCGATAGCTCTACCACTGAGCTACTGTGGATTAATATTATGCCTGGCAACGTTCTACTCTAGCGGAACGTAAGTTCGACTACCATCGACGCTAAGGAGCTTAACTTCTGTGTTCGGCATGGGAACAGGTGTGACCTCCTTGCTATAGTCACCAGACATATGAATGTAATTTATACATTCAAAACTAGATAGTAAGTAAAAGTGATTTTGCTTCGCAAAACATTTATTTTGATTAAGTCTTCGATCGATTAGTATTCGTCAGCTCCACATGTCACCATGCTTCCACCTCGAACCTATTAACCTCATCATCTTTGAGGGATCTTATAACCGAAGTTGGGAAATCTCATCTTGAGGGGGCTTCATGCTTAGATGCTTTCAGCACTTATCCCGTCCACACATAGCTACCCAGCTATGCCGTTGGCACGACAACTGGTACACCAGAGGTATGTCCATCCCGGTCCTCTCGTACTAAGGACAGCTCCTCTCAAATTTCCTACGCCCACGACGGATAGGGACCGAACTGTCTCACGACGTTCTGAACCCAGCTCGCGTACCGCTTTAATGGGCGAACAGCCCAACCCTTGGGACCGACTACAGCCCCAGGATGCGATGAGCCGACATCGAGGTGCCAAACCTCCCCGTCGATGTGAACTCTTGGGGAGATAAGCCTGTTATCCCCGGGGTAGCTTTTATCCGTTGAGCGATGGCCCTTCCATGCGGAACCACCGGATCACTAAGTCCGTCTTTCGACCCTGCTCGACTTGTAGGTCTCGCAGTCAAGCTCCCTTATGCCTTTACACTCTATGAATGATTTCCAACCATTCTGAGGGAACCTTTGAGCGCCTCCGTTACCTTTTAGGAGGCGACCGCCCCAGTCAAACTGCCCGCCTGACACTGTCTCCCACCACGATAAGTGGTGCGGGTTAGAAAGCCAACACAGCTAGGGTAGTATCCCACCAGCGCCTCCACGTAAGCTAGCGCTCACGTTTCAAAGGCTCCTACCTATCCTGTACAAGCTGTGCCGAATTTCAATATCAGGCTACAGTAAAGCTCCACGGGGTCTTTCCGTCCTGTCGCGGGTAACCTGCATCTTCACAGGTACTATGATTTCACCGAGTCTCTCGTTGAGACAGTGCCCAAATCGTTACGCCTTTCGTGCGGGTCGGAACTTACCCGACAAGGAATTTCGCTACCTTAGGACCGTTATAGTTACGGCCGCCGTTTACTGGGGCTTTCGATTCGTAGCTTCGCAGAAGCTAACCACTCCTCTTAACCTTCCAGCACCGGGCAGGCGTCAGCCCCTATACATCACCTTACGGTTTAGCAGAGACCTGTGTTTTTTTGATAAACAGTCGCTTGGGCCTATTCACTGCGGCTCTTCTGGGCGTTAACCCTAAAGAGCACCCCTTCTCCCGAAGTTACGGGGTCATTTTTGCCGAGTTCCTTAACGAGAGTTCGCTCGCTCACCTTAGAATTCTCATCTTGACTACCTGTGTCGGTTTGCGGTACGGGCACCTATTTTTCTATCTAGAGGCTTTTTCTCGGCAGTGTGAAATCAACGACTCGAAGACACAATGTCTTCTCCCCATCACAGCTCAGCCTTAACGAGTACCGGATTTGCCTAATACTCAGCCTTACTGCTTAGACGTGCAATCCAATCGCACGCTTCGCCTATCCTACTGCGTCCCCCCATCGATTAAAACGATTATAGGTGGTACAGGAATATCAACCTGTTATCCATCGCCTACGCCTGTCGGCCTCAGCTTAGGACCCGACTAACCCAGAGCGGACGAGCCTTCCTCTGGAAACCTTAGTCAATCGGTGGACGGGATTCTCACCCGTCTTTCGCTACTCACACCGGCATTCTCACTTCTAAGCGCTCCACATGTCCTTACGATCATGCTTCAACGCCCTTAGAACGCTCTCCTACCATTGTCCAAAGGACAATCCACAGCTTCGGTAATATGTTTAGCCCCGGTACATTTTCGGCGCAGTGTCACTCGACTAGTGAGCTATTACGCACTCTTTAAATGATGGCTGCTTCTAAGCCAACATCCTAGTTGTCTGGGCAACGCCACATCCTTTTCCACTTAACATATATTTTGGGACCTTAGCTGGTGGTCTGGGCTGTTTCCCTTTCGAACACGGACCTTATCACCCATGTTCTGACTCCCAAGTTAAATTAATTGGCATTCGGAGTTTGTCTGAATTCGGTAACCCGAGAGGGGCCCCTCGTCCAAACAGTGCTCTACCTCCAATAATCATCACTTGAGGCTAGCCCTAAAGCTATTTCGGAGAGAACCAGCTATCTCCAGGTTCGATTGGAATTTCTCCGCTACCCTCAGTTCATCCGCTCACTTTTTCAACGTAAGTCGGTTCGGTCCTCCATTCAGTGTTACCTGAACTTCAACCTGACCAAGGGTAGATCACCTGGTTTCGGGTCTACGACCAAATACTAAACGCCCTATTCAGACTCGCTTTCGCTACGGCTCCACATTTACTGCTTAACCTTGCATCAAATCGTAACTCGCCGGTTCATTCTACAAAAGGCACGCCATCACCCATTAACGGGCTCTGACTACTTGTAAGCACACGGTTTCAGGTTCTATTTCACTCCCCTTCCGGGGTGCTTTTTCACCTTTCCCTCACGGTACTGGTTCACTATCGGTCACTAGAGAGTATTTAGCCTTAGGAGATGGTCCTCCCAGATTCCGACGGAATTTCACGTGCTCCGTCGTACTCAGGATCCACTCAAGAGAGACAACATTTTTCGACTACAGGATTATTACCTTCTTTGATTCATCTTTCCAGATGATTCGTCTAATGTCGTCCTTTGTAACTCCGTATAGAGTGTCCTACAACCCCAACAAGCAAGCTTGTTGGTTTGGGCTCTTCCCGTTTCGCTCGCCGCTACTAAGGGAATCGAATTTTCTTTCTCTTCCTCCGGGTACTAAGATGTTTCAGTTCTCCGGGTGTGCCTTCTGATATGCTATGTATTCACATATCGATAACATGACATAACTCATGCTGGGTTTCCCCATTCGGAAATCTCTGGATCAAAGCTTACTTACAGCTCCCCAAAGCATATCGTCGTTAGTAACGTCCTTCATTGGCTTCTAGTGCCAAGGCATCCACCGTGCGCCCTTAATAACTTAATCTATGTTTCCACCATTTTTATAAGTCAAACGTTAACATGAAGTTACGTTCTTTTATAAAAAGATTTAAACGCGTTATTAATCTTGTGAGTGTTCTTTCGAACACTAGCGATTATTTCTTATGAATTCAAGCTTATTTAAAACTCTTTATTCACTCGGTTTTGCTTGGTAAAATCTATATTTTACTTACTTATCTAGTTTTCAATGTACAATTTCTTTTTAGTCAAGCGCTCGCATACTGCTTTATTTTCATAAGCAATATCACTTTAACCAAAAAATATTTGAATGTTAAATAAACATTCAAAACTGAATACAATATGTCACGTTATTCCGCATCTTCTGAAGAAGATGTTCCGAATATATCCTTAGAAAGGAGGTGATCCAGCCGCACCTTCCGATACGGCTACCTTGTTACGACTTCACCCCAATCATTTGTCCCACCTTCGACGGCTAGCTCCTAAAAGGTTACTCCACCGGCTTCGGGTGTTACAAACTCTCGTGGTGTGACGGGCGGTGTGTACAAGACCCGGGAACGTATTCACCGTAGCATGCTGATCTACGATTACTAGCGATTCCAGCTTCATGTAGTCGAGTTGCAGACTACAATCCGAACTGAGAACAACTTTATGGGATTTGCTTGACCTCGCGGTTTCGCTGCCCTTTGTATTGTCCATTGTAGCACGTGTAGCCCAAATCATAAGGGGCATGATGATTTGACGTCATCCCCACCTTCCTCCGGTTTGTCACCGGCAGTCAACTTAGAGTGCCCAACTTAATGATGGCAACTAAGCTTAAGGGTTGCGCTCGTTGCGGGACTTAACCCAACATCTCACGACACGAGCTGACGACAACCATGCACCACCTGTCACTTTGTCCCCCGAAGGGGAAGGCTCTATCTCTAGAGTTGTCAAAGGATGTCAAGATTTGGTAAGGTTCTTCGCGTTGCTTCGAATTAAACCACATGCTCCACCGCTTGTGCGGGTCCCCGTCAATTCCTTTGAGTTTCAACCTTGCGGTCGTACTCCCCAGGCGGAGTGCTTAATGCGTTAGCTGCAGCACTAAGGGGCGGAAACCCCCTAACACTTAGCACTCATCGTTTACGGCGTGGACTACCAGGGTATCTAATCCTGTTTGATCCCCACGCTTTCGCACATCAGCGTCAGTTACAGACCAGAAAGTCGCCTTCGCCACTGGTGTTCCTCCATATCTCTGCGCATTTCACCGCTACACATGGAATTCCACTTTCCTCTTCTGCACTCAAGTTTTCCAGTTTCCAATGACCCTCCACGGTTGAGCCGTGGGCTTTCACATCAGACTTAAAAACCGCCTACGCGCGCTTTACGCCCAATAATTCCGGATAACGCTTGCCACCTACGTATTACCGCGGCTGCTGGCACGTAGTTAGCCGTGGCTTTCTGATTAGGTACCGTCAAGATGTGCACAGTTACTTACACATATGTTCTTCCCTAATAACAGAGTTTTACGATCCGAAGACCTTCATCACTCACGCGGCGTTGCTCCGTCAGGCTTTCGCCCATTGCGGAAGATTCCCTACTGCTGCCTCCCGTAGGAGTCTGGACCGTGTCTCAGTTCCAGTGTGGCCGATCACCCTCTCAGGTCGGCTATGCATCGTTGCCTTGGTAAGCCGTTACCTTACCAACTAGCTAATGCAGCGCGGATCCATCTATAAGTGACAGCAAGACCGTCTTTTCACTTTTTGAACCATGCGGTTCAAAATATTATCCGGTATTAGCTACGGTTTCCCGAAGTTATCCCAGTCTTATAGGTAGGTTATCCACGTGTTACTCACCCGTCCGCCGCTAACATCAGAGAAGCAAGCTTCTCGTCCGTTCGCTCGACTTGCATGTATTAGGCACGCCGCCAGCGTTCATCCTGAGCCAGGATCAAACTCTCCATAAAAATTATGATGTTTGATTAGCTCATAAATACTAAATAATGTTTGTAACTAATAGTTACGTTTTTGGAATTAACGTTGACATATTGTCATTCAGTTTTCAATGTTCATTAATGTTCAATCTCTTTTATTCTACTTCATTTATTTCTTGAAGTCAATAACTTTTTGAACGATTACTTTATTTATTCTATATTGTTTTTATAGTTATTTCAATGGTAAGTTTTACACTTTTGAAATTCTTCTTTAAAAACAACTGCGTCGTTTTTGACGACTTTATCATATTATCAACTTTGGAATTTAAAGTCAATAACTTTTTTAAAAACTTTTTGTGTTCACAACCCGCTTCTTTTTCAACGCGTTTATTGCTTAACACAAGAACTTATTTTACCAGCATTCCAAAACAAATCAACATAAAAACGTACAAAATAAAAGTAATTTTGTACGTTTAGCATATATTATACCTATTTATTTGTAGCAGCTATAACTTTTTGTGCAATCGAGCTATAAATTTTACCTAGACGATCATCTGATTGATATATTGACGGTGCAAAATCTTTTGGATTCCAAGATGGTTGCTCTAAAGGTAATTCCCCAAGTAATTGAGTATTAAGTTCATCAGCTAACTTAGTACCGCCACCTTTGCCAAAGACATATTCTTTATTACCCGTCTCTTTACTTTCAAAATAACTCATGTTTTCAATTACGCCAAGAATAGAATGATCCGTATGTTTTGCCATCGCACCTGCGCGAGCTGCAACAAATGCTGCTGTAGGATGAGGTGTCGTTACAATAATTTCCTTACTTGAAGGTAACATCGTATGAACATCTAAAGCTACATCTCCTGTTCCAGGTGGAAGATCGAGTATTAAATATTCAATGTCTCCCCATTTAACTTCTGTAAAGAAATTCGTCAACATTTTACCTAACATTGGCCCTCTCCATATAACTGGCGCATTTTCTTCCACAAAAAAGGCCATTGATATAACTTTAACGCCATGACGTTCAACTGGAATTACTTCCTTCCCTTTAATTCCAGGCTTTTCATCAATACCCATCATATCTGGTACACTAAATCCATATATATCGGCATCTACTAATCCGACTTTTTTCCCTTCACGAGCTAAGGCAACGGCTAAATTTACTGCAACAGTAGATTTACCGACACCACCTTTACCGGAGGCTATTGCAATAAATTCGACTGGATTATTTTGAGATAATAGGCCTTCTATCGTTTTAGGTTTATTTTCTTCTTTTGGTTTAAATTGATTTACTTTTTCTTCCGGCAATGTTTCAAATCGTATACCGACCGTTTTCGCACCGTTTTCTTTTAATGCATTAACAACAGCCATCTGTAAATCTAATTGCGGTGCACCACCTAATTGTGCCATTGCTAATTTAACACTCACATGTTCTTTTTCTTCCTTAATAGAAACTTCAACAATACCTTCTGTTTCTTTTAAAGGCACATCTATAATAGGATCTTTAATTTCTCCTACCAATTCTTTCACTTGATCTACCGTTAACAAAGCAAATCCCCCTTAATCATTTTAAGACATCTACATCATAGCAAATAACAATTTTTGCTTAGTCTATCACTAAAAGTATAAAACTTTTTATTAAATAAAAAAAGCAGTTAGCCTATTATTTTAAATAGACCAACTACTATAATTATTTTAAAATTTCCTTCTATTACTTTCTATTTCTTTAGGTTCTCTTATAAAAAGTGCTATCACATAAGCTGCCATAACAAGCACAGCTACAAAAGCAAATGAGATATCCACCCCTATAGCAATGGATTGCTGTTTAATTTCAGTTGCAGTTAAATGCGATGGCGATGTAGATAAAAATATTTTTGCACCAAAACTCATTAATGTAACCATTAAAGCTGTGCCTAGTGAACCAGCCATTACACGACCAAAGTTCATAATAGCCGTGCCATGTGAGATTTCTTCATTTCTCAAAGAATTAATTCCTGTAGTATTTATCGGCATCATGAGTAAAGAAACTGAAAACATTCTAATTGCATATACGACTATTAAATACGTATAAGATGTGTCTGTATGCAAGAAACACAACATAATTGTAGTAATTGTTAAAATTGTAAAACCAGTATAAATCAATGGTCTAGGACCATACTTATCATAAAATTTACCTGTAAAAACTGACATAATACCATTTATTATTGCACCAGGCATGATAACAAGTCCTGATAACAAGGCAGATAAAGATAAACTGTTTTGAACATATAGCGGTATAAGCAGCGCAGGTCCAACCATTGACATCATTATAATCATTGAACTAATCGTACATAATGCAAATGTTCTATTTTTAAAAACCCTTAAATTTAAAAGTGCATTAGTAATATTAAATTGTCTACGTATAAATAAATAGATAATAACCATACTTAATATCAACGCACCTATTACTATTGGACTTGTAAATCCTAAATCTCCTGCACTACTAAATGCGTATAGCATTAACCCGAACCCAATAGTTGAATACATTACTGAACGCTTATCTAATTTCGTATATTTCACTTCATTGTAACTCGAGATTGAAACCAAACCGAAAACAAAGGCAAGTATAGCAATTCCTACAATTATAATAAATGGAACTCGCCAACTCGCTTGATCAATAATTAATCCTGTAACTGTAGGTCCTATTGCTGGTGCAAATTGAATTACTAAACCTGCTAGTCCCATTGCAAAACCTCGATGTTCTTTACTGAACAATGTAAATAACGTAAATTGCATTAAGGGCATAAGTACGCCTGCACCCATCGCTTGAATTACACGAGCTAACATTAAAACTCCAAAATTCGGAGCTAAGGCTGCAACAATAGAACCTAATAAAAATGTCCCCATCGCCGCTAAGTATAAAGGTCTAGTTTTAATTCTATCCATTAGATATGCCGTCAGAGGTATCATGACGCCATTAACAAGCATAAACCCAGTAACTAGCCATTGCGATGTACTTTCATTGATATTTAATTCTCTCATTATACTAGGTAACGCTGTATTTAATAATGTTTGATTTAAAATAGCTACAAACGCACTAATCAACATAACAGCAACTATGAAGTTTCGTCTCCGGGTTGTTAATTCAACTTTAGCCATCATAATTCCTCCTTTTTAAAACAGATATACACTTGTCCCTTTAATACGTATAGCCATGAACATAATGGGAGTAGTACTCAAATAATAAAGAAGCACTACATAATAAATCATTATTGGTTCTTACACATTAGGCACAGCTAATGTGTACTTAAAAACTAACAATATAACATTGTAGGGCCTAATAATTTATTTTATGTCTCAGACTCATACAATGGTTATTTAACTTATTTACCACAAATTGAGCACTAAGACTCACTATTATCGATTCTTCTATTGAACAAAAAGAAGTTGGAACACATATGTGCCCTCAACTTCAGATATCTATTTTCTATTATTTAAATTTTTACTTTCAGGGTAAAATTGAAGCTTACAAACATATAAGAACCCTATAATAACCATGATGACCCAAAAATCGATATTGATATACACATAGTTCAGATGAATAATAAAATAAAATAACGTTGTTGCAACTGTGTAAGAAATCAAATGAAAAGTCGCGCCTCTAAAATATGCATTTTCAGGCAACATTTTTCTAAAATAATCCATTAAATGCTCGACTGCAAATATGATGAAGTACCCAAAGATTATATAACTGCCATAATATAATAGGTTATCGTACATACTTCTATTATATGTAAAGTCACCCAACCTAAAATAAATAAGTATTCTACTTAATCCATATAAACCAAACCCTAGAAATGTTAAAAAAATCGCACCAGAAAGTACAAAAATAAAGAGAACAATCATTGTAGTTAACAAGTTATAAAACTTATGTTTAAGATAATTCACAATCATTGGCCTCCTTATTAATAAAATATTGAACGATTTATCTAGTATCTAGGAAATTTATTATTTCTTACTTTAATTACACTACATCAATTTTAATCATAATTCTATTCTTTTGATTGAGATGACTGTTCTTTAAAAAATACGACCCATAAAACAATAAGCCCAATGCTAATTACAGCAACAGCACTTAACACATTGTGTAAGTTTGGACCAAAGATTCCTGATTGTATCGCATAAAGATATCCCATTATTGTTGAACCTATTGATGCCCCAAGATTTTTAGTTAATCCATAAAATGACATCATTTTCTTCATTTGTAATGGGCTAGTTTCCTCTTGGACAATCACACTATCTTTCGTATAAATATATCCAAAACTTAATCCTGCCAAAATTAACACAAATGCTATAAGTACCGGCAATTTAATACCAAATGAAATGATAATACTACTTACTAGTAGCAATGTAAATGATAGTAAGTAAATAACTTTCCTTGATAGTTTTGCTTCAATTCGATGTAAATTAAAATTCAATGTAATCCAAGCTACAGATAAAGGAAAAATAACCAATCCACTTTGCAATGGAGATAATCCTAGTTGTTCTTGAAGGTAGACTGGAATATATAAATTGAATCCCATTAAACAAATAGCTGTTAGAAGGTCAGTTATAAAAACTAAAGTAATCGAACGATTAAATTCAACCACAGGTAAAAATGGTGAAGAAACATGTTTTTCTACTTTAAATAAACACATTGCCACAACGATAGCTAAGATAAAACTCAAGAAATTTAAAAGTAACAGCTGTTGGTTTAATAAAGCAAACATAATCAATCCAATAAATACATAAAATAGCGTGAGCCCTTTAGTATCAAATTTTGATTTAGCAACTGTTTCTTCCTCTGGAAAATGAAATGTCCATATAACTAATATAATGGCAATGATCGCAATCGGTATATTTATGTAGAATAACCAATGCCATGTTGCAAATTCTAATATACCACCACCTAGAAGTGGCCCAATGATACTCGAAATACCCCAAACACTGCCAACTATGCCCATAATTTTATATCGTAACGGAATTTCAAATGCTAACTTTGGAACAATTTGCGATAATGACATCAATACACCTGATCCAAAACCTTGTATCACGCGTGATATAATTAGCATAGTAAAATTAGTACTTAAACCACACATAAAACTACCTATACTAAATAAAAGTAATCCTGCAATTGCCACATAAATAATTTTAAATCTCGAAAGTAATTCGCCCACTATAGGATTGGCAATTACTAATGCGATAAAATACGCTGTGAAAATTAATGAAATTAAATTTCCTGCATTTAAATCTTGTTTAATTGTAGGTAATGCAAGCGAAATAATAGATGATTCAATCGCTGACATAAACATAATTAATATTAAAGCTATAACAGTTATGATTGACTTTAATCGCATGAAATACCTCCTTCTATATATTTATTTATAAGATTTTATTTACAAATAATTGGTTTTCATATGTATAAACACTTTTGACTTTCAAATCTTAACGATAATTCTATTACAATACAATCCCCTATTAGAATGATTTATGTAATAAAAAAAGCGGAGTTTCCCCCAGCTTTTCTAAACGACTACATAAAATATAAGATTGCAATTAAATGCAATAGTGATGCTATTACAATAAAAATATGCCAAATCATATGAAAATATGGTCTATTCTTTTGTGCATAAAACCATGCACCAATTGTATAAGACACACCACCTAAGAAAATGAATAATATGAATATCCATGATGTGCGAATAAAAATAATTGGTAACAAGATAATACCTACCCAGCCCATCACTAAATAGACAATTAAGCTTAACTTTTGGTTAACTTTGACAGCTATGGATTTATATAAAATCCCCCAAAGTGTCGTTCCCCATAATAAAATAAATACTGTCCAACCTATCCAACCACCTACAACTGTTAACAAAATAGGCGTATATGTACCAGAAATTGCTACGTAAATCATACTGTGATCGATAATCCTTAAAATATATTTATGAGGTGTTTCATTTTGCATAGAATGATAAATAGTAGATGAAATAAACATCATAAAGATAGAAATAACATAAATAGACATACTCACAGACGCAAGCGTACCATGTGCAATATAACTGTGCACAGCCGCATAGGGTAACACTAATAATGTTAACAAAGCTGCAACACCATGAGATGCCGCATTACCAATTTCTTCTCCAAATGATAAAGGGATGATATCCTTAAATGTTTCTACGATTGTGTCATTACTTTTTTTAGTTGATTTGGACATCATAGTCACCGCCTATCATTAAATTAAACCCATTCTACGTAAATCTTCTGTTGCAGTTGCAACACTATCTTTACCTTCTTTATTTTTAAGAGGTGAAAATTCTTCTTCTCTAGGAACTTGTAACGTGACAAAACTAGTTCCATAAGTAAATATGTCAAAATAGAACAATTCGAATTTTAAAGTTGGTTGTTCAATAACACCAAAGTTCTCATCTAATTGCTTCAAATTCTTAATAGCTAAATGATAAGGTAACTCACGATTTACAGCGTTTAAAATAAAACCAAGTTTAAATGCATGAATACCGATATTAGCATTGTTAAATTGATTTGCAACTTCTGGATCTAATTCTGAATACTCCAGTACTGTATCTTTACAATCGACATTAACTAAACGTCCAACACTTTCTCCTGGTTTTGGTTGAATCGTTTTAGAAGTAATATCGTAATCATGTTCTACCGTAAATCCTGCAAATAGTGGATCCAACACTCTTACTAAAACATTGTCGATATTATTCAAGAAAATATACTTAACGCCATTATTAGACATTTCTTCTAAGTATCCTGCCTTGTCTAAAGATTTAAACACGCCACCATTACCATTCGGCGTTTCCATAATACGACCCTGTTGATTTAAAATTAACTTCCCTTCTTCACTAAGCGCCACAATATTATCTTGTTTAAAGAAATGGATTGCTTCTTGATCATATCCAAAATAACTATGTGCTTCGAAATAAGCTAAAGTTTCTTCATGATTGATATCACTTGTCATAATATACCATTGAATCGTATGTCCAGATTGATGATTCAATGTTTTTAATTGGTTAGCTTGAAGTTCAAATAAACTTACACCTTCAATTTCAAACGAACCTTTAGGGCCCTTGTAACCAAGTCTTGTTCCTTGACCACCTGCCATCAAAAGTACTGCAAATTGTCCTTCTTTAATAGCTTGAAGTCCTTGTTCCTCTAAACGCTTAATCTCATCATCACTCATTTGTGATTTAATATCATATTTCACTTCAGAAACTGCAGATACATCATCTATTGTTTTCTTATTGATGTATAAATCGTTATATAATTTGGCAATAAAATCTAAATCTAATGACGCTACCTTCTCTTCAAGTGCTTCTTTTTCATTGTTACTCATTATTTTTTCATATTCACACAAATGATCTTGTTTATATTTAGCTAATTGATTTTTATCTAGCATTTTATGCCTCCTGCTGAGTTTGTAACCTTTAATAATTTATTTTCTATAAAAACTTAGTATTCCAGTTGCTTATTATATCATTGATGAAAGGCTGAAATAAAACATAAACTGTTCCGACCATTAACGCTGTAGCTAAAGATAAGTCTACAAGTCCACCTGTTTTAAATTGAATCGGTGTCTTCACATTAAACGGTAACGGATAAAATAATTTCACGCCTTTTGGTGTTATCATATCTAGTATAACATGTGACACTAATCCAATTATAATTGCTGCCATATAATAATTAGGCGTCTGAATAATTTGCAATAAAAATGCTATGATTGCGATAAATAATATTGAATGCGTAAAGGTTCGATGTCCAAAGATCAATCTCACAAAAAAACTAATTACCTTAAACCTTCTGCCAATCTTACTTTGAGTGTGACATATATCGGGTAATAAGCTAGCTAGAGTTGCTAGAATGATAACCGTAACCGACGAAAAAATATCCGTTTGAAAATATTGTGTTGTTAGCGCTCCAACGAGCATGCCGCATGAAGCATGTGTTTTACCTGTCATATTTGTTCTCCTTTAATACTCACATTTTACCACATCCCTAACAAAAACACGAACATATTTTCGGGTTAAAATTCATTAGTATGACACAATTTAAAAAAGTATCACATAACTCTTGAAAACGATTACAAAATCGTTTATGATGTATTTACAAAATATTTAAAGGATGTGTTTGAATAATGGCAATGACAGTAAAAAAGGATAATAATGAAGTGCGTATTCAATGGAGAGTTGCTGATATCAAAATTCCTACAAGTGAAATTAAAAATATTACACAAGACCAAGATATTCATGCAGTTCCTAAATTAGACAGCAAAGATGTATCTAGAATCGGCTCAACGTTTGGTAAAACGAATCGCGTTATTATCGATACTGAAGACCACGAATACATTATTTATACTCAAAATGATCAAAAGGTTTACAATGAATTAACTAAATAAATTGTATAAAAAAATCATTCATGGTGAGGGCTTCATGAATGATTTTTTTAATTGATTCAACACCCAGCATAAACAAATACAAAAGGACAACTGTTCCCATAATTTTAACAGTTGTCCTTTTTCACATATATTTATAACAAAAGATGTGCCATCAAAGAAATAATTGGTAGTGTAATGATTGTTCTAATCAAGAAAATCATAAACAATTTGCCGATGCTTACAGGAATCTTCGAACCAAGTATGACGCCACCTACTTCAGACAAGTATATTAACTGCGATATACTAAGTGCCCCAATAACAAAACGAGTTATATCATTTTGTACACCTTCAATTAATATAGAAGGTAAAAACATATCGGCAAAACCGATAATAATCGTTTGAGAAGCCTGTGCCGCTTCAGGTATTTGCATTAACTCTAAAAATGGAACAAAAGGTTTACCCAATATGACAAAAAAGGGCGTGTAGTTCGCAATAATGGTAGCAATAGTACCAATACTCATTACTACAGGCAAAATAACAAACCACATATCAATGACTGTTTTTAATCCTGACTTAAAAAAGTCAATAACGCCCGGTGCTTTAATACCTACTTCTGTTGCAGTATCAAAGCCATGTCTCAATGCCGTCTTTCCTTCTGGCAATGCCTCAGTACGCGCACTTTCAGGTACCTCCTTAGCATACTCATCAGGAATTTTATTTAAAGGCCAAATTCTTGGCATAATGACTGCTGCAACGAGGCAGGATACTATCACTGATAAATAGAAAGCAAAAAATTGATTTTGCATGTGCACTGTTTCAGCAACTACAATTGCAAAGGTGATAGAAACTACACTAAATGTCGTTGAAATAACTGTTGCCTCACGACGAGAATAATATCCTTCACCATATTGTCTACTTGTAATTAAGACACCAACAGTTCCGTCTCCAATAAATGATGCTAAATTATCTACCGTCGAACGTCCTGGCAATGTAAATAAAGGTCTCATAACCGGTCTAAAAATAGGACCCAACATCTCTAACAAACCGTATTCCATTAATAGCGGTAAAAATAGAGCTGCAAATAAGAATACTGCCACTAATGTTGGCAATAAACTTGAGAACAATAATCCACCCGTTTCATCTGAGTAAATAACCTTTGAACCAATTCGTAAAAATGTCATCCATGCAAAAACAACTGCTAATATTCGTAAAATTAACCAACCAATTCTAACGTTAAAAGCATTGTTCATTAGCCCGTCAGGTTTCAATTTATCTTTTAAAATAGTTGAACAAATCAGAGTTATGATACCCGATAAAGTAATTATCGTCACAATTAAAAATGGCATTACGCCACCTAATACATCTTTAAGCACGCCTGCTAAAAATGCCACGGGCAACGTTGTTTGCTTCTGTCCATCTTGTTCGACTGGAATTGGTACTAAAAATAATAAGATACCAATTAAAGACATCGTAATAAACTTAAGTCTCCCAATAACTATCTCTT
This sequence comes from Staphylococcus sp. T93, assembly GCF_016743875.1. Classification (NCBI taxonomy): domain Bacteria; kingdom Bacillati; phylum Bacillota; class Bacilli; order Caryophanales; family Staphylococcaceae; genus Staphylococcus; species Staphylococcus sp. T93. Next base: position 1,632,872 of record NZ_CP068247.1, read on the forward strand.
TCCTTGAAAAGCTATCCATAAAATCAATCCATTTCTCTATGTATTCGTTTTAAGTATATACAGAATTCTATTCAGTTAACAAACATATTCCTTATCATTCTATCTTTCAAAATGTTTATGTATGCAAAATAATGAATAATTACAGTTATTAAATATACGCTATTTCTTGTAATTTTTCAAGATGAATTCAAAAAAGGTTAAGTACAATTACTGATTTCGTACTTAACCTTTTTTAAACTCTAATCATATGTTAGTTATTTCATTCTTCGTAATAATATTAAGAAGTATGGTGCACCGATAATTGCAATGATAACCCCAACAGGAATATCCAGTGGCGGATGAATGCCACGGGCTAAACCATCTCCAAATGTTAACAATATAGCACCAATTAACCCCGACATGATAATAACGTGTAATGTTTTATTTCCTATTAATTGTCTCGCAATATGAGGTGCAATTAATCCTAAAAAGCTAATACCACCGACAACTGAAATTGCGGATCCTGCTAATATTACTGCTAAAATTAACAATAGCATTTTAATAGTTTTAACTTTTAAACCGAGTGCGGTTGCAACAGCATCACCTAGATTCAATACATCTAATTGATAACTCAATAAAATGATGATTGGTATCGTTATTAAAAACCAAGGTAATATAGTATAAATATTCGACATATCATGTCCATATAGACTACCTGTCAACCAAACAAGCGCTTTGTTTGCTTCCAGTGGATTTCTGATTAATAAGAACTGCACAATCGCCGTACATATTGCGCCTATTGCTAAACCAATTAAGGCAAGCTTTGAACCTTTAACATCATATTTTGAAATTAAAAATGATAAAAATAAACTTACTGCAAAGGCACCTAAGAATGAACCTATAGGTAATACAAACAATGGTGCTGTTGGAAAGGTCATAATAATAATCACAGCAGCTAAACTGGCACCTTTAGAAATACCTATAACATCAGGTGAGGCTAACGGGTTTCTTATTACAGCTTGTATAATTGCACCTGAAATAGCCAAGCTACTACCGATAATAATACCAAGTAATGTTCTAGGTATACGATACTCATTTAAAATAAAATCATCTTGTGTAAAGATTCCCTTAATAGCATCAATCGGATGAATCATGACAGACCCTACACATAAACTTATGAATATACTCACAATTAAAAGGATTGTGATTAAACTATAACGACGTATAATTTTCGTTGTCATCATATTCTTTTCACCCCTTTAATCGTTATAAATAAGAAGTAAAGTGCACCTACGAATGATGTAACAATCCCTACTGGTGATTCATAAGGATATGTAATTAAACGACTTAATACATCTGATAGTAGTAACAAATCTGCACCTATAATAAATGTTAATGGAATCATGACTAAATAATTCTTACTCACATAGCGTTTGACTATATGCGGTACGATTAAGCCAACAAATCCAATTGGTCCTGCCACTGACACCGACATACCTGTAAGAATAATGACTAATAGTCCAATGATAATTCTAACTTTATTTATATTTTGACCCAATCCCTTAGCAATGTCATCGCCTAGTTCCATTATCGTTAGTTGACGTCCAATAAAAATCGTTACAATTAAAGCACCAATAATCCATGGTAGAATGGTTAAAATTTCATCCCACTTCATACTGGATAATGAACCGACAAGCCAAAACATCACTTGTTCGTTTGAATTCTCATTCAAAATAATAATACCTTCGGTCATACTACTAAAAAACAAATGGATGGCCATACCAGCCAATGCTAATTTAATGGGTGTCATACCTTTCGTAGCACCTGAAAGTGTATAAACAGTTAAACCACCTATAAATGCACCTATCACACCTAAATATAATGCATAATATTCTAATGCTGGAATGATAATCGTCACAAATACAATGAAAAACGATGCACCAGAACTGACACCAAAAATTTTAGGTGATGCTAGCGGATTGCGTGTCATTGCTTGCATTAACAAACCAGATACCGCTAATGCACCGCCAATAAATAACCCTGCAATCATCCTTGGCATACGTACATTATGCAATAAAAACGTTGCTTTCGTATCTGTATGACCAGTAACATAGTGAATGATATCGCTAAAATTAATTTTCGAAGAACCAATCGCCATATTTAAATATATACAAATAAAAAGAAAGCACAAACTCACTATATACGTGAGTGTTGTGCGTCTTTTTCTTTTATGATCTATGGCAGATTGGCTACTTATTTCTTTTATAGCCATTTACTTCCACCTTACTTTTGTTCTTTTTTTGATAATTCAACAAGTTCTTTAGCCATTTCTTCAGAAGAAATTAAGCCACGAGATCTTGCCCAAACATCACGGTCAACAATATCCACGCGATTATTTTTAACTGCATTCAACTTTTTCCATGTTGCATCTTCTTGTAACTTCTTGAATTCAGCAGAATCTTTTTTAGCATGATCTGTCATAATGATCATACGCTCTGGATTTAAATCAGCTAAATGTTCAGTGTCTAATTGTAAGTAAGGTCCTTTCAAATATTTACTTAAACCTTTTGTTACATCGTCACTTAATGCATTTTTAAATCCTAGTTCGTTTAAAAATTGTCCAACATATGAATAGTTTGGATGTGCTAATAAACCAGCTTTAGCAACTACTGCTGGAAGCACTTTTTGATTTCTATCAAATTTAATTTCATCTTTATACTTATTGATTAATTTATCATGCTCAGCAAGACGTTTTTCGCCTTCTTTTTCTTTATTTAAAGCTTTAGCAATTGTTTTGAACGAATTAATATTTTGTTTGTAGTCTCCATCAAAACTCTTTAATGATAATGTTGGTGCAATTTTGTTTAATTCTTTATTAATACCTTTATGTCTACTGCTATCAGCGATAATTAAATCCGGTTTTAATTTACTAATTTCTTCTAAGTTTGGCTGTTTACGTGTACCTACAGAAGTATAATCCCCAATTTTTTCTCTAACTGGTTTAATGATACGTTTTTTCTTACCATCATCAGCAATACCAACTGGTTTAACGTCTAATGCTGCTAATGCATCTGCAAATGAGTACTCTAATACAACGATACGTTTTGCATCTTTAGGTACTTTTACTGTACCATTTTCATCTTTTACCGAAATAGTATCTTTAGTTGATGATTCTTTTTTACTTGAATTATCCGTATTACCACAAGCTGCAACTAAAAGTAAGGCAACTATTAATCCCAATATACTAAAAGTTTTTAGACCTCTCATCGTTCCACTCCTTAATATGTATAACTTCATTTATTATTTTATTGATAACAATTATCATTGTCAAGTAGCGTTCAATCTTTTTTATATTTCTAAAATGTATGACTATATATTTCCTCTAATAATTATGACTACAATTAGCACATTTCCTTAGACAAAATACTGATAATGTATCATTGCTATATCATCTTTGCATTAATACAATTGACACCATTTAGCATGACCGTTATCCCTGTAATTCAGCTGATATTATCTGTTGCAATTTTATGTGACGAACTGTTGCACTTAATTTGATAAATCAACAAATACAAAAAATCTAAGTTGAACAATTATGATACAACCGTGCAAACGATATGTAGTATAACTTGTCAACTTAGACTTATTGATAAATATATTAATAGTGGTTTACCATAGCAGGAGATTTCACATCAAAATTTTGAAGTAGCGTATCAATCTTTGAATCATCAATATATACCTTATGTAAATTTTTCATATACATCGAATGAGAAAGTGCTTCATAATTTAATGAAAAAGATATATGATCTCCAACTTGATAGTGTCCTTGACCATTTAAATCAAGCATTAAATGATCACTCGAAGCGCCTAAAATATTGATATGCTGATCCATAGGTGAAATATTATCGACTTTTGTATCTAAATAACCAATATCTACAATAGCTTGTAAGAATGATTCATGCGTTTGTGTATTAACTCGAGGTTTAATTTCTAAAATCTCAGCCTCCAATGTAATCGCATCTTGATATAACATAGCGATCGCTTGATTTGTCGTTGTATCAACACCTCTAAACAACGTTTCACCTATTCGCAATTCATTTATTTTACCCAAATCATTATATAAAAGTTGTGGTAACATGCTCGAATTACCACCTGAAATAATTTTCAATCGATATCCTATTTCTCTTTCAACAGCTGAGACGAATCGATTAATCATAAAGATATCATCATCACTTGGCGCATCAGATTTAAAACACATAAAATTGAATGCTAAACCTACAAAATGGATATTTTTCAAGTGAATAATCTCTTTAATATAATCTAAAACATCATAAGTCAGAACACCTTCACGGCCATCTTTCCAATCTACCATTAATAAAATCTTATGTTTTTTTCCTAAAACTTCTGCTACTTCATTTATTTGATGTATGGTAGATAATTCTGTTTGGATACTCATATCAACTTTTTCTATCATATCTGAAATCTCTTTTTTGGCAGGCGTACGCAATAACGTATATGTTAAATCCTGATCTGCAATACTAATTATGTTATCCAATCTGGATTCTGCAACATGATTGATACCTAACGCTTTTAAGCTTTCTACAATTGTACGGTCACCAGCTATGCACTTAATTACTGGTGTGAATTGCATATTTTTACTTTGAAAAACTGTTTGAAGTACTTTGGCGTTATATTTAATCTTCGATATATTTATGTTAACGTGTGCCATGTAGTACTACACCTCTTTTTTTATCGGATTATCTAACTCAATATTTAAATATTGCTTTACTTTATTTTCCATTCTCATATTTAACAACGCTTTGACAGTAATTGTTGGTCCAAACAAAATATCTTTTAACTCATTTGCATGTGGTAGTGTTGGGTTAATGGCATGCGCTACTACTTGCTGTACTATGTTAAATAATTCGGTTTCTTCAACACAATCATACTGATTAAAATGATGGATTAATTCTGCCATTTGATTTTGAATAACAGCATGTTGGAATTTTGCAATCACTGCATCTATAGAATCAGCTATTAAACTATCATTTGTAATTTTAATATCTGATACACGATGTTGTAATGTTTCTAAATCAATTCTAGAACCACCTAAATCTCTCACTAAAAATTGAATGTCAAAATGTGGCCCCAAGTTCACTACTGTATTTTGCATGTGTGCTTCTAAAGCAATTCCATAATTTTGAATAAAAGCAATTAAAGGCGGGATTAATGCTTGAGCGTATCGTTCAATAAATGTCGTAATACTTTCTTTAGTAATTCCTTGATTTAACCACTCTAAGTAACTATCCACGATAACTTTTTGATCTATTGGATTTTTATTAACTAGACTTGCACTAACTACTGTTGCACCTTTTCCATCAATTTCAGGCTTTTGTCTTATAATACAAGCAAGCTGACGTGCCCTATCTTTATCAACATTTGCATATTCACCGAACGGTTCCATAGCAACTTTAAATCCTGGATATTGATTCAACATGTTTTGTAAAGCATAACTTAACTTTGGTCCATCTACAGTAGTCACAGTTGAGACTGTTCTAACGGCACTTGTTGCTTGTGCATCGACGGGCAACTTAACATGGTATGGTTTATCAATTAAAGACATCGTCCTAAATGATAAAGTTGCTTTTGAAAGTATTGTAAACGGCGTTGGAATTAATATTTTTTTAGCAATCCATGCTTCAAAATATTTCCCTATCGTATGATCATATTGCCAAGGATGTACTAAAATCGCTCTATAGTCTTCACTTTTCAAACCTAAACTCTTTAAAAACACACGAATCTGATTGTAGTATTCGGGAATTATTTCATCAATAATAAATTGATCATTACCATCCATAGCTGTGCACACAACATGGTCTTTTTCAATCATCATAATTTGCAAAGGGATTTCTTTTTCAAACTCAGGTGCATATGCTCGTACTTCTTCCATAGTTAAGGGCAATTTCGTTTTGGTTAAAGGGTGTGTTGGATGCCCCTCTGGTACCAAACTCTCAGAATAAGTTAAATCATCTGTCTTATCACTATCTTTTACATGTTGTAACCATGAAAAAAAGTTAATATCTTGTGGTAACCTTGAAAATTTAAAACTTTGACTTATTAACGTTTGTCTGTGAGACATTTGCTTATATGTTTCAACTAAACTATCTCGACTGTGTATTAACTCTTCGCGTAGTCGCTCTGAAATAGGGATATCAAAGTCATGATTCAACACATCTAATAAACCTTCTAAAGTTATAATTAATGACGTTTCACCTTTATTTAAATAAGTAATATCACCTGTAAACTCATAGCGTTCTAATGCACTTTTTCTAACAACTTCAATAGTCAACACATGCATATGATACTGAATTTCAATTAAAGATCCTTTTTGCGAAATAAATGTTTGCTCGGGGTAAATACGTTCTTTAATAATGGCGTTAATTACACGATATTGAATATTTCTATCTGCCTTTGCCCATTCAAGATATACCATGATTACTTTCCTCCAACTTTAACTTCAACTTTCTATTTATAAAATAGAATACCATTGTAATGCATATAGTACTTATTCCCATTATTGAAAAAGTTCTAACAATGCCAAACACATCTGCACATATACTCATTAATAGACTTCCCAATGGAATCATACCTCTATCCATCATAATAATACTCAGTACTTTACCACGTTCATAATCTTTAACATTATTTTGAAAATAAACGCGATTTGTCGTACGTGCCCATTGACTAAATAACCCAATCAATGTAATACAAATGAACATGATGACAATATTGTGAAATACCACACCTAACAAAGCAATGCCAAATAAAAATGAACTTAAATAATACATATTTACCATACCAATATATTTAAGTACTTTAGGTAAAACTAGCGTTGCAATAATACCACCAATGGCACACATCGTCATAGCGATACCAAATATTTCAGATTTCCCCGGAAATACTTTGTTTGTCAAAACTGGTAAAAGTGTCGTATATGAAAAACCTGTCGCCATAATCAATAATGATGTTATAAATATTTGTCGACCTTCCATATGTAATTTGAAGTAATCTATAATAACTTTTAACGGCATGTATCTTGATGCATCTTCAGGTATTTTAGTTACTTTAAAATGTAATGGTAAGCATAATAAAACTGCGATAAAATAACAAATTGCCTGTGCAAGAAATGTTGTTGGCGCATGATAGACTGCTAATATGACACCAGCAATGGCAGGCCCTATTGAACGACAAATATTAATGATGAATGAATGAAATGATACAGCTTGTGTAGTAGATATTTTATCTGATAAATCTGGTAAGATTGCTTGTCTTAAAGGTGTTTCAACCGCACTTAAAATCCCTCTTAATGTCGCATATATAATAATGACGCTAATTGGAATTGCAGTGAAACTATACGTGAGCACACATAAAATTGCAGTTACTAAAAATGATGATGAAATTGTAATTCTCAGCAATCGCCCTTTATCATATTTATCGGCAATTGCCCCTGCCCACACACTTAGTAATAATATTGGTACAAGTCTGCAAAAATTGACAATCCCCAGATAAACTGCGTTATGATAAGTGGTAAGTACAAACCAATTTAGCCCTATTTGTCCAATCCAATTACCTAGAAATAGTAGAAAAGAACTGCTAAAAAAATATTTTGTCATAAAACTTACACCCGCATTCTGTTGATAATAAGAATCATTATCATTAATATGGATTATACAAATCTATCTTGCTTTTGTAAAATATTTCATAGAGGTGAATTATGAACTTGAACTTAATTTTTAAAGAACAGACATTAAAATTTAACAAAGAAGAACAAGAAACATATTTATTTTTACAACAACATAATAGCGATTGGGCTAATATTTTTAAAGAGATGATTTTACAAGGAAGAGATAAAGTCACTCAGAGATTGGTCACATCAATGCATCGCGAAAACTTAGTTAAAGCGCGCACTCAAAGTAAGAAAATATTGAGTCGTGATTTGATTATGTTAGATATCTCAACGACTCATATACTAGAAATCCAGTTCCCACAAGCTAAGCAAACATTATATGCTCCTATCACTGGAGAACACGCCTTTGATCGAATTGATGTTGAAGGCCCTTTCTACATTAAAGATGACATTACAAATACGATTACACGAGTACACCATCCAAATGAAATTCTTGAGTGTATTTTAATTGAAGCACCAGATTTAAAAAATGCTGCTAGTGATCAATTTCAGCAAGATTTAATAAACAGTGCAACTAATATGACATTTGCAATTAGCTATCAAGCACTGTCAATGCAACATGATTCTGCACCTTTATTTAATATTATCGAAAATAGCGAAGATAGTTACTTGCGTTCAGAGCAAGCCGTTATTGAAGGTCATCCGCTACATCCTGGGGCTAAATTACGTAAAGGTTTAAATGCATTACAAACATTCCTATATTCTTCAGAATTCAATCAACCTATTAAGTTGAAAATAGTACTGATTCACAGTAAATTAAGCCGTACTATGTCACTGTCTAAAGATTATGATACAACTGTTCATCAACTATTTCCGGACTTAATTAAACAATTAGAAAATGAATTTACGCCAAAGTTTAACTTTAATGATTATCACATTATGATTGTTCATCCATGGCAATTAGATGACGTATTACATTCTGATTATCAAGCAGAAGTAGATAAAGAATTAATCATTGAAGCAAAACATACGTTGGATTATTATGCTGGTTTATCTTTCAGAACATTAGTTCCTAAATACCCAGCTATGTCGCCACACATCAAATTGTCGACAAACGTTCATATTACAGGTGAGATTCGTACATTATCAGAACAAACGACGCACAATGGTCCACTAATGACACGTATTTTAAATGATATTTTGGAGAAAGATGTCATATTTAAGTCCTATGCATCAACAATTATTGATGAAGTTGCTGGTATTCATTTTTATAATGAGCAAGACGAAGCAGACTATCAAACTGAACGAAGTGAACAATTAGGTACATTATTTAGAAAAAATATATACCAAATGATTCCACAAGAAGTCACACCATTGATTCCTTCAAGCTTAGTTGCAACCTACCCATTTAACAATGAATCACCTATCGTGACATTGATTAAACGTTATCAATCAGCTGCATCATTGTCTGATTTTGAATCATCGGCGAAATCGTGGGTTGAAACTTATAGTAAAGCATTGCTTGGTCTCGTAATCCCACTAGTTACTAAATATGGCATTGCATTAGAGGCTCACTTGCAAAATGCTATTGCAACATTTCGGAAAGATGGTCTATTGGACACGATGTATATTAGAGACTTTGAAGGTTTAAGAATTGATAAAGCACAACTAAATGAAATGGTATACAGTACATCTCATTTCCATGAAAAATCAAGAATTCTTACTGATTCAAAAACGTCTGTGTTTAACAAAGCCTTTTATTCTACCGTTCAAAACCATTTAGGCGAATTAATTCTTACAATCTCTAAAGCATCAAATGATTCAAACTTAGAAAGACATATGTGGTATATCGTTCGTGATGTACTAGATAACATTTTTGATCAACTTGTACTTTCGACACACAAATCTAATCAAGTAAATGAGAATCGCATAAATGAAATTAAAGATACCATGTTCGCGCCATTTATAGATTATAAGTGTGTTACAACAATGCGTCTTGAAGATGAGGCACATCATTATACTTATATTAAAGTTAATAACCCTTTGTATCGAGAAAATAATTAAGGTTATAGAATTTTATTAATCGTGAGCTCAAGGATTACATTAACTTATTAAATACAATCTATACAAATGAGAGAATAATACATTTTCCATATTCAAATTATTAAAAATCACAAAAAACAGGCTGGGACATAAATCCCTAAAAAAACAGCAGTAAGATAATTTTCAATTAGAAAATATCTTACTGCTGTTCTCTATTTATACAATACTTCGTATTGAATGGCTTCGCTTTCCTAGGGTGCCGTCTCAGCCTCGGTCTTCGACTGGCACTGCTCCCTCAGGAGTCTCGCCATTAATACTACGTATTAACATGTAATTTTACTTTTACATACTTTTAAAAAATAAGACACTTTGCCAAACTTGCACATAAATGTTTAATTCAATAATTTGAATTTTCTGTGTTGGGTCCCTTCGTATAATTTAATAAATACCACTAAACTAAATTAATGAAGTGCCTTATGTATAAAAATTATAACTTGATCCAACTTACACTACCAATAGAAACTTCTGTTAGAATTCCTCAAATTGATATTTCGCGATATGTTAATGAAATTGTTGAAACGATACCTGATAGCGAATTCGATAAATTCAGACATCATCGTGGCGCAACATCCTATCATCCAAAAATGATGTTAAAAATCACCTTATATGCATATACTCAATCTGTATTTTCTGGTCGTAGAATAGAGAAATTACTTCATGACAGTATTCGAATGATGTGGTTAGCTCAAAATCAAACACCTTCTTATAAAACTATTAATCGTATTAGAGTGAATCCTAATACTGATGCGTTAATTGAATCTTTATTTATCCAGTTTCATAGTCAATGTTTAAAGCAAAATCTTATTGATGGTACAAAAGTAGAAGCTAATGCCAATAGGTATACATTTGTGTGGAAGAAAAGTATTCAAAATCACGAATCGAAATTGAACGAAAATTCAAAAACATTATATCGTGACTTAGTTGAAGAAAAAATAATACCAGAGATAAAAGAAGATGGAGATAGCGATTTAACAATAGAAGAAATAGATTTAATTGGTAGTCATTTAGATAAAGAAATCGAAGGTTTAAATCATTCTATTGAGAACGAAGATAGTACTCAAATTAGAAAACAGACCCGTAAAAAAGAACTAAGATTAAGAAGTTCAAAAATAAATTTGATGATTATTCCGAAAGAAAAAATAAATATGAAGAACAAAAATCGATTCTTAAAGATAGAAATAGCTTTTCTAAAACTGATCATGATGCAACTTTTATGAGAATGAAGGAAGACCATATGAAAAATGGCCAACTTAAGCCAGGATACAATTTACAAATAGCGACAAATTCTCAATTTGTTTTATCCTATGACCTATTTCAAAACCCAACAGATACTAGAACTTTAATTCCATTTTTAACAATGATTCAAAATACCTTCGGTTATTTACCGGAGTATATTGTAGCTGATGCAGGTTATGGTAGTGAGCAAAACTATATGGCTATTATAGATGATTTTAATAAAACGCCACTTATTACGTATGGCATGTTTATTAAAGATAAAACTAGAAAGTTTAAAAGTGACATTTTCAACACTTAAAATTGGAAATATGACGAACTTAATGATGAATTTATATGTCCTAATAACAAAAGAATAGGTTTTAAAAGATATGCATACCGTAATGATAGATATGGTTTTAAACGAGACTTCAAACTATATGAATGTGATGACTGTTCATCATGTTCTTTGAGACATCAATGCATGAAACCAAATTCGAAATCCAATAAGAAAATCATGAAGAATTATAATTGGGAATACTTTAAAGTCCAAATTAATCAAAAGCTTTCTGAACCAGAAACGAAAAAAATCTATAGTCAAAGAAAAATTGATGTAGAGCCTGTTTTTGGATTTATGAAGGCTATTTTGGGTTTCACTCGAATGTCAGTTCGAGGAATAAATAAAGTTAAACGAGAGCTAGGTTTTGTATTAATGGCACTTAATATAAGGAAAATAGCAGCTCAACGAGCTGTACATTATAAAATACATATCAAAAAAGCTGATTTCTATCAAATAATTAATAGAAATCAGCTTTTTTACATTGCCTAAGAATTTAATGTCCCAAGCCCTTTTTATCGAATAACTTATTGTAAACCTTGTCTTTCTTGGTTATTGTTTTCGTTATTTTTTTCGTGTTTTTGTTTCCACTCTTTTTGAGTCATTACATCGTCAACTTGCATGTTAACTTCAACTACATCTAAACCAGTAATATATTTAACTTGTTCTTTAACTAATTCAGTTACTTTACGGAAGATTTTTGGTGCTGATTCACCATATTCTAAGATTACTTTTAAGTCTACAGCAGCTTGTTTTTCACCAACTTCAACAGATACACCTTGAGTAACATTGTTGCCACTTGAGAATGCATTAGTGAATGTATCAGTTAAGCCACCTTTCATATCTAAGATACCTTTAACTTCACGTGCAGCGATACCAGCAATTTTTTCAACAACTTCATCAGAGAATGTTAATTTGTTTTTGAATTGAGGCTCCTGATTTTGTTCTTGTTGTTTTTGACGCTCTTCTCTTTCTTTTTCGTTAACACCAGTTTGATTGTCGTATGCTTGTTTTGCTTTATTGTTATCTACAGTCATAATAGATTCTCCTTTTACTTGTTAATTTTTATATTTTTTTAATTAAATTCTAAATTGATGAATTAACTCCATCGATTTAAAAAATTCATAAAATCTTGCTTACGGTCTTTCATATACCCAATACCTACACCAATTAAACATAAAACGATGATAAGTACTGTTTTCCAAAAACCTAACGTTAAGAATAATATCGCGATTAATAGAAACGCTAGGAAACCAACGATTCTCCATTTAAATACTTTTAAAAAATTAATCACTTGTTGTGTAGAGTCTTGTCCGTTTTGGTTATGATTGTTAGCCATGATATACCTCCCTTACAACACTCGTGGACCAGAAGTTTTCTGATCTCTCACATTAACTTCTAACTTACGTACTGGCATTTCTGTGAAATATTCTACATTCTTTTTAATATCCGAACGAATTGCTTCAGTTAAAGATTGAACTTGAACATTATTTGGTACGAAAAAGTCAGTTTTAATGTCGATATAAGATTTATTTTTTTTGTTATATAGTTTCGCAACTACATTTGGTTGTCTTACTTGATCATATTTTGCAACCGTATCGAATGCCGTCTTTTCAACAGCTTTACGAGATACGTAAACATGACCATCATCGAAGTCTTTGTATAATCCAGGTTTTCGATGCGTAGGTTTGAAGATACTAAATACTAATATAAGACCTATTAATATCAATAGTGCAGCAAGTGAAATAAGTAATGGTTGGAACCATTCAAATTGAAGGAAGTAGTCTTGATATTCAGTTATACGTCCATCTTGGATATACATGAATAACAGGAACCCCACGATTACTACTATTAATAAGCCAAGGATAAAGTTTTTAAGTCGTTTCACCCCTAACGACACCTCCTTAGTTAAAGTTAATTTAAAAACATATTAAATATGTACCCATCAGTTTTTTTCTTAAACATAATAAATTAATAACTTTAAATTTATTTTTAATATATAAGATGAAGTACCATTTAGTAATATATTCCCTAGTTTTTGTAAATAAAACCTCATTATTAATTAATTTTCGTCAATATGTTTTGAAGAACGATATTCTAAAATATCTGGGTCACGATGTTTAATTAAAACCTTATTACTATTTCTCGGTTTCTCCTCACTCAAAGATTTTATAAGCGACCATATCATCGCTATAATGACCACGGAAAATGGTAACGCAGCAATGATTAATAAATTTTGAATTGCTTGAGTACCACCTGTGTAAATCATGATGATTGCAAATAATGCCATAATGATACCCCAACTCACTTTGACAAATGACTTCGGATTAATATCACCACTTGAACTCAACATACCTAAAACATAAGTTGCCGAATCCGCTGATGTAACAAAGAAAATCATAATAACAAGTAAAGTAATTAAGCTTAATACAAAACCTAGCGGATAATGTTGTAGCGTCGCAAAAGTTGCTGTTTCTGTCGCAGCTTTAGCAATATCGGCAATATGATTATCTTGTAAGTAAATTGCTGACGCGCCGAATACCGCAAAGAATATAAAGCAAACTAACGCCGGGACAAAAAGTACACCTAGAATAAATTCTTTAATCGTACGTCCTTTTGACACACGTGCAATAAATATACCTACAAATGGTGCCCAAGATATCCACCATGCCCAGTAAAAGATTGTCCAATTTTGTAACCATTGGAATTTTTGACCACCTGTCGGAATGCGTAAACTCATACTAAAGAAATTTGCAATATAATTACCTAGACCATTCGTAAATGTATTTAAAATGTATAGCGTTGGCCCAACAATAAAAAGACCAATAAGTACTACAAAAGCAAGTAACATGTTGATATTACTCAACGTTTTGATACCTTTATCGATACCTGACCATGCTGACCAAGTAAATAATATGGTTGCAATGACAATCAAGATTACTTGCATCGTGAAGTTACTCGGTACATTAAATAAAAAATGTAAACCTTCGTTTATTTGCAATGCACCGAAACCTAATGTTGCAGCAACGCCTGTTACTGTAGCTATGACTGCCAATACATCAATGGCACCACCTAAAGGTCCACGCATTGCCTTTTCACCTAATAAAGGCGTCAATGTAGCGCTGACTAAGCCAGGATATCCTTTATGAAAGCTAAAATATGCAAACACTAGCGCGACAATACCATAGACTGCCCATGCATGAATCCCCCAATGGAAAAATGAAAACTGCATTGCATCATTAATTGCAGATTGCGTGCCAGCTTTATGAATAGGCGTTAATTTGAAGGCATGACTGATTGGTTCTGCCGTTGTCCAGAACACAAGTCCTATTCCCATACCAGCACTAAATAACATAGCAAACCAAGACGGCAATGAGAATTCAGGATCTTCGCCTTCTTCACCTAATGTAATGTTTGCGTATCTCGAAAATAAAATATACACACAGACAAATAAAATAACTAAAACGAGCAATAAATAATACCAAGAAAAATGTAGCGCAATAAATGTAGTAATGTTTTGCGTGAGTTTTTCTAACTGTTTCGGAAATATTGCTCCAAAAGCAACAAATATCGTACATATCACTAAAGATACCCAAAACACTAGACTTACTGATTTATTTTTCATAAATACAAACCCTTTCTGTGTAATGGTAAGTTCATACCCATAACTGCAACATTTTAATCATTTGTAATTTTATATAGACACAATTAATAATGCCTCATCTTTTAAAAATGATATATAAAACACACTCAAATTATTTATCATTGAGCAACAAAGTATTTTATTGTATTTAAGTAATGCCTTTCTAGTGCATTATTGATTTGATACCTGCAAAGTTGCCATATTTCCGTTTAGAATCAATAGTCGCTAGACACAAAAAATAAGTCGCCTATACAGTATTTTCTGCATAAGGCGACTTTACTTACTAATCTATATATTAATTACTAATTTTCCAATCATTGATTGTTTTTCCAACAATTGATGTGCTTGATATAAGTTTTCAGGTGATAAACCTTCAAAAACTTGTGTCGTTGTTGGTTGGTAATGCCCTGATTCTATATTTTTCGTAATATCTTCTAAATACTCATGTTGTTTAATCATATCAGGCGTTCGATGAATTGGACGCGCAAACATAAATTCATGTGTAAATGTTATACTTTTTAATTTTAATGCATTTAAATCTTGATCTTCATTAAAAGCTACGATAGTCGTAATATGCCCTAATGGTTTTATCAGTTCAATCATAGTATTGTAATACAAGTCTGTATTATAGGTGCAAAATATATAATCTACTAATGGAATTTCTTTAAATTGACGCACTAAATCCTCTTTATGATTCAATACGATATCTGCGCCCATCTTTTCACACCACTCTGTTGTTTCTTGTCGTGATGCTGTTGTAATGACAGTTAAACCATACCGTTTAGCAATTTGAGTGGCTATACTGCCTACACCACCGGCACCATTAATGATTAAGACAGACTTCCCTTCGTTTTCAGCAGGATTCGTAGAAATTTTAAATGTATCAAAAAACGTTTCATATGCCGTAATACCAGTTAGCGGTAGACTAACCGCTTCATTAGCACTTATGTTGTGTGGTGCTTTTGCAACTATAGCTTCTGACACCAATTGATATGTCGCATTTGATCCTTGTCTATTTGGCGATCCAGCATAAAATACAACGTCACCCGGACTAAATAATGTAACGTCTGGTCCGATAGCTTCAACAGTACCAATAGCATCAAACCCAAGTACACGAGGTGCTTGAGTGACTTCCATTTGTCGTTGCTTTGTATCTACAGGATTTACACTAATGCTATTTACTTTGACTAAGATATCATCGTTTTCTGGCGTTGGCTTTCTTTGTTCGTATACTTTAAATAAATTTCCTTCTTCCAATTTAAAGGGCTTCTCAAATCCTATCATTTTCATATCGTTTCACCTCATTTATGAACTTATTTCTTATTATACAAAATAGAAGCCATGTGTGCTTATATCGCAGCATCATGACTCCTTTTTCATTTGAATATATAAATAATTACAGACGACTTTCGTATTAAATTTTAGACTTATTTCTACCATGTTGCTGAACAAATTTACTTTAGATAAAAAATTATTAAATTTTGGTCAATTAACAAAGTTAGTTTGTTAAAACGTATACTTTATTATTCCGTTACTTTAATAACTTGTTTACCAAAGTTATCGCCAGTAAATAAATTTTTAAATGCATGTGGCGCATTTTCAAAACCATCTTCAATGGTTACTTGTGACTGAATTTTACCTTCTTGAACCCATGTTGCAAGCTGTTCACTAGCTTCTTTAAAAGCATTAGCGAATTCACTTACCAAGAAGCCTCTCATCATTACTTGCTTCTTAATAAGCGTACCTTGAATACGTGGTCCGATATCGGCTTCAGGATGATTATATGACGAAATTGCGCCACATACTGGTACACGTGCAAAACGATTTAAATGCTTAAATACTTCATCGCCAACTGTTCCACCAACATTTTCAAAATAAACATCAATACCATCTGGTACTGCTTGTGCTAACGCTTCTGCAAAATCCTCTTTCTTATAATCAATACCAGCGTCAAAGTCCAGTGTCTCTGTTAAATAATTTACTTTTTTGTCGCCACCCGCAATACCTACTACACGGCAACCTTTAATCTTAGCAATTTGACCTACAACTGAACCTACAGCACCAGATGCAGCTGAAACCACAACAGTATCACCGGCTTTAGGTTGTCCAATATCAAGCAGACCATGATATGCTGTTTGTCCTGGCATTCCTAAAACACTTAAATATAAATCAAGTGGTACATCTGTCGTTGGAACTTTAGTAATTTGATCCGCTTGGACATGATTAATGATTCGCCAAGGCAACATACCTACAACGACATCTCCTTTTTTATAATCTGCGAGTGTCGAATCAATTACTTTTGCAACGACATGGCTAACAATCGGTTTACCAATTTCAAAAGGCTGTACATACGAATCTGCCTTAGTCATACGTCCTCTCATATATGGATCCACTGAAATATACAGCGTTTGTACAAGTACACCATCGCTCTCAAGTTTAGGCGTGTCAATCTCTTCAATTTTGAATGTATCCTCTTGAGGCATGCCTTCTGGTATTTTGTTAAAAAGAATTTGTTTATTTTGCATCATTAATCACCTTTCTTTATTTGAAACTTTTACTTATTTGTTACTTAAGCGTTAAGTTTGAATTGTGTCTTCGTGATGTCTGTATGCAAATACATTCTTAGTTGTTATATTTTGACTTAAGCACTGATTCATTCATGTAACTTCAACCACATTATATTTGCTATAATCATAAATTTAAAATGTTACGACTTAGACATTTTATGGAAACTCTCAAACAATAGATAATTTTTGAAAAGCTCTAATATTACAAGCTTTTTTGCCCCAGAAAAACTAGCAGTTGCTTTATTTTTTCCATAAGAAGTCGATTAACTCATTAGCAACATTTTCATTCTCATGAAGCTGACTATGTTGTGCAGGCTCACCTTCATATTTAGATTCTCGATAACTTTTCGGACTATTTCCCAGTAAATATTTTAATGATTTCGAAGAACTATTAGACACTCTGCCGTCTGAATGTGTACCATCTTTCAAATCCCCATAAATATTTAGCACTTCGATACCTTTACCTTTATAAATATCTTTTAGCACGCGTAATTGCTGATAAGGTTGATTCATTCGACTTGGTTTACCATCTTTATCAACTGTAATTTCATTGACATCTTCATTCATATTTAAAACACCATTAAATGTCCCTGCAATATTCACTTGTTTGTTTAACTGTGGCAGTGACTTGTCGTTACCATATGTCATCATATATTGTGCAAATGTTAAGTTCCCCATTGAGTGACCGACAAAGTTGAATTTATCGAAATTGTATTCAGATTGTAACTTAGTCAGTACATTTTTAAACCACGCAGCATTCTTATCCAAATAGCCTTGTCTGTTATTTTCAAGTTCAATTTTCACAATAGGATTCACTGCATCTTTTCTTAGTTTCCCTTTAAATGTCACTGCACCATCCTTTGAAACGTAAGCAGTGATGATATCTTTAGTTACCCCTCTTTTTTCTGCTTGCTTCACCATAAACTTTTCAGAATTGGCACTACCACCAAATCCATGTAAGAACAATGTTGGAATTGGCTTTTTAACAAATTGCTGTTGTTGTATTTTAAATGTTTGTGCCTGTCGTTGACTAAACACCACCATAATAATAGAGCCTATAATAATAGCGACCGCTAACAATGTCGTAATAATTACAAAAATTTTCTTCACACTTTTAACTCCCATTCATGTCTTTTATATAAGTATAAAGGATGTGATTAAAAATGTCCTTTAGTTGATTTTGAATACATCATTAACTTTTAAGATGACTTTGGAAAGTTGTCCGTTAACGTTTGTTAATTGATTGCTTCTTTAGCTTTCAATGGTGTGTCACCCATTGATTAATATATAAATATGTATATGCATGTTTAATTTATCTCTTTCTATAAATAAAGACCTACCAGCACTCGACTGATAGGCCTTTTAATATCTATAATTATTTAATTTCTTTTGTTTCGGCTAACTCTTTGTACCAATAAGCACTTTTCTTAGGATAACGTTCTTGAGTCTCAAAATCGACATAGAATAAACCATATCGTTTTTCATAACCATTTGACCAAGAGAACACATCCATTAATGACCAAATAAAGTAACCTTTAACATTTGCACCATCTATAATAGCATCTGCAATAACGTTCAAATGTTGTCTTACATAATCAATACGTGCATCATCATGAACTGTTTTTTCAGATTCAATAAATTCATCTTTATATCCTAAACCATTTTCAGTGATATAAATCTTATGATAGTTAGGATAATCTTTAACAACACGCATGATTTGATCATATAAACCTTGAGGATAGATCATCCAGTCCCAGTCTGTGCGAGGTACGTCGACATCAAATTCACGTTGTCCGACACCTTTAAGTTGGTATTTAGAACCGCCTTTATCACCTGTCGCATTATGCGTGATTTCAGATTCTCCATCGTAACCTCTCATCCAATCACTCATGTAGTAATTGATACCTAAGAAGTCGTTTAAATCTTTGGCTGCATCTAAAATGGCATAATCTTCATCTGTAATGTTTAATTTACCGCCATTAACAGATAAGATATGTTGCACACCTTCCATCGTTTCACGAGAATACTTACCTAAATATGTTGCATCTAAGATGAATTTATTATGGATGATATCTTCTAATTCTGCTGCACGAACATCTTCAGGATTTGATGGATCGAACGGATATTTTGTTGGCAATGCGTGTACAACACCAATTTCTCCTTTGTATCCGCCATCTTTAAATAATTTTACTGCTCTAGCATGAGCCACCATCATGTTATGATGTGATTGGAATACTTTTTCAAAATCATATTTAATACCTGGAGGGAATTTACCTACTAAATATTGACCATCACCAATAGGTCCAATTTCATTGAATGTAGTCCAATATTTTACTTCTGGGAATTCTTTAAAACAATATTCAGCATAATCTACAAAGTAGTCAATCGTTTTACGATTTAGAAAATCGCCATCTTTGTGTAACACTTCTGGTGTATCAAAATGATGCAATGTTACAAATGGTTCAACATGACGTTTATGACACTCTGCAAATAACTTATGGTAATACTCAACACCTTTAGGGTTAACTTCGCCATATCCATTTGGGAAGATACGAGACCATGCAATTGAAATTCGGATACCATTAACACCGAATTTTTCACTTAATTCTAAATCCACTGGATATCTGTTATAAAAATCACTCGCTGGTTCTGCAGTGTACCAATAGTTTTCTTCTAAATACGTATCCCATGCTACGCGACCTTTACCATCCGTATTTGTCGCACCTTCTGCTTGATATGCTGCTGTTGCTCCACCAAAAATAAAATCTTCAGGTAATGTTTTAGTCATATGAAAAACTCCTATTCTTAATTTTCAAATTGTTGTTGAACGAAATCAAGGGCTGCTTGGCCATCTCGTGTCAATTTGATATATTCAGCACCTTGAGTCTTCGCTAATTTAATACCTAATCTATCTGTATCTTGCTTAATATCTTCATAGTTAGACGCAACTTGTGGCGCTAAAATGATTAATTGGTACTCTTTCATAATGTCCATATGTGCGCCATATCCGCCAGCTGCCGCTTTCACTGGCACATGATATTCTTCAGCTGCTTTATTAAGTGCATTGGCTAATAATCCACTTGTACCACCACCGGCACAAAGTACTAAGACATTTGTTTGTTCTGTGATATTTGAAGCTTTAGCTGCATCGTCTGATACACCACTTGCCGCTAAAATTGAATCAGCTTTTTTCGTATCAAAGTTTGCTGCAACTTTTTCTTTTAAATCTGAATTACTTTCTTTACGTCCTTCTTCTTCATCAAGAATTTCACTATCATAAACTTTTAGGAATGGGTAGTAAATAATAATATCTACAACAATCAAAGTAATAGCTAGTACGAATGACCATAAACCAAAACCTGTACCCATGATAATGCCCAATGGACCTGGTGTTGTCCAAGGTAAATTCACACTAAAACTATTCATTCCTAACACTTCAACGAAAAGTTTGAAAATCCATACGTTAACAATTGGTGCTAATACAAATGGAATAAAGAACACAGGATTCAATACTAGTGGTGCACCAAATAAAATTGGTTCGTTTACACCAAAGAATGTTGGTACAACTGATGCACGTCCAATCGCTTTGTTTCGTTTAGATTTCGTCATCCACATAAACATGAACGGGACGACCAATGTTGCACCCGTACCTCCAAATGTAACGATAAACATTTGTGTACCTGATGTAATAATTTTATCTGCGTGTTCTCCAGCTTGAAGCAACTTGAAGTTCGCTTCGATATTCGCATATGTAATGGCTGCAATTGCTGGCTCTACAATTGACGGACCATGAATACCTACAAACCAGAATAATGCAAAGGCACCAAAGATAATTGTGACACCAATCCATCCATCTGCTGCTGTAAATAATGGTTCGAATAATTTTAAAATACCTTCCGCTACATTTGATTTAAAGCTGTTGCGAATGACTAAATCTAATGCATAAAGAATGATGATTACCGCTGAAAATGGAATTAAGTCCTTAAATACTTGTGAAATATTCGGCGGTACTTCTTTCGGCATTTTAATTGTAATATTGCGCTTCACACAGAAGTTATAAACAATAACAGTTACAAATGCTGATAAGAATGCTGTTAATAAACCTTTAGTTCCCATAAATGCACTTAAGAATCCACCATCTTTGGCTGGATCAGAAGCTAAGAACAAGAATCCACACATCGCTGCTAGCATTGTAGAAATAAAGTTAATTTGATTTGTACTTTCTAGCTTACGGTTAAATGAATCTGTTAAAGATTTCGCTGTCGTTCCTGCTACTAAAAATGCTACAAGCCCCATCGTATAGTTATATGGTTTCATTAAAATGGCTTCCATGCCTTTATCCCATTTAAAACCAAATATATTTGGCACATATGCAATTAATAGAAAGATACTTGAGAATAAGATGACAGGCATTGCAGAAATAAATCCATCACGGATGGCTCTTAAATATATGTTACGTGATAATTTCTCGAAAAATGGCTTCCCTTTTTCAATTTGTGCGATCAATTTTTGCATCATTGTCATCACCCTCTTTTATAAAATTCTAATAAATGCTTCATTAAATCTTTCAGTAAAATTGTTGTCATTAAATGATCTTGACCATGCATCATCGTTACACTGTATGCAATATCATCACCTTGCGCTTCTTTAGCCAACAGGCTTGTTTGTGCTCTATGCGCTTCCGCAATGCAATTGTTTCCTTCTTCAATCAGTGCATCTGCTTTTGCAAAATCTCCAGCTTGAGCTGCTGTTAATGCTTCTAAAAACTTAGAACGTGCATCCCCTGCAAATGCAACAATTTCAAAACCTAATAATTGGACTTCTTCTCTATTCATAGCATTAATCCCCTTTTAAACTTATTTTCTTTGTTTCCAAGATGTCGCAGTATCTTTTAATACTTTATTTAAGTCATCAATATTTTTGAAACCAGTTGTACGTAACCATTCACGAGCAGCATCTTCACCTTGTTCAATGTATACTTGAACAGCACCAGACCATGTAGCACGGCCACAAAGTACCCCGTTGAATTTAGCACCAGCTTCGTGAGCAAATTTTAAAGTTTCTTGGAATAATTCCGCAGAAACACCAGCACTTAAGTAAATGTATGGTAAATGAGTTGCTGCATCTTGATCTTTAAAGTGTTGTGCCGCTTCCTCTTTTGTATAAACCACTTCACCTTCAGCAAAGCCTTCTACATATTTCATGTTTACTGGTACTTCAACTTTCAATACATCAACGTTAAAGCGTGGTTCTGAGAATAATTTCATTGCTTCGTTAACCTTTCTAGGCTTAACTTTTGCGAATTCAACACTACCGTTATCAGGAATGTTGTCATCGTATGTTAATACTTCTAAAAAGAATGGAATATCTTCTGCAACACATTCTGAACCGATTCTTTCAATGTATGCTTTCTTTTGAATGTTAATTTCTTCAGCATCATCAACATCATAGTAAAGTAAGAATTTAACAGCATTTGCGCCTTGTTCTTTTAAACGTTTTGCAGACCACTCTACTAAACAGTCAGGTAAACGACCTTTAGCGTTTACGTCATATCCAGTTTTTTCATAAGCAAGTAATAATCCACAATCTTTGTTACGTGCATCTGAAGCTGGTAAACCATATTCAGGATCTAATAAAATTGAAGATGCATATTGTGTTAATTCTTCCGCAACTAATACTTTTAATTGTTCAATTTGAGCTACAGTTGGTTCTTCAGTTTGATGTTTTGCCATCATGCGTTTTAAAGCACCACGTTGGTCAAATGCTAATGCAGAAATGATACCTTCGTTGTTACTTAATTGTTCAATTGATGCGATTTTTTGATTCGATTTTGACATTTTTTACACCTCTAAAACTTCAATTTGATTGAATAAATCATCATAATTATTTAAATTGACATAACCTGTTTGTGCTTCTTGTGCATTCAGCATGCCTAAAGTATTGGCTTTTTTTAGTAAATCGTGGTCGTTTTCATGATTAAGAATTGCTGAAGTAATTCCAGCAACTGTAGAATCACCTGAACCAACCGGATTTAATACACTTATTGTCGGAATATTCACTCTATAGAATGTATGATTGTGCTTAGCGAATGCACCTTGTGCACCTAAAGACACAATAATCCACTCAATCCCTTCGAATAAGGGTTGTGACACTGCCTGTTTCAAACTTTCTAAACTTTCATCAAGTGGCTGGTTAAGCAATTGATATAGTTCAGAAATGTTTGGTTTAATGACTGTAGGTTTGTATGGATTTTCCAAAACTGTTTGCAAAGTTGCACCCGAGCAATCTAATATCACAGGCACACCTTTGTTTTGGCATCGTTCAATGATTTGTGCATAATAATCTTGATTTAATCCTTTAGGTAAGCTACCTGAAATAGCAACTGCTTCAACTTTTTCTAATAATTGTTCAAAATGTTTAATAAATCCTGCAGCCTCTTGATTATCAATCTCCGGTCCCTGCTCTAAAATTTCTGTTTGTTGCCCTTCATGTAAAATTGCAATGCAGTTTCGTGTTTCACCCTTAATGTTATAAAATGCATGCTTGATGTCGGCATGATCTAATTTTTTAGCAATAAATTGACCTAATTCACCGCCAATAAAACCACTCGCAAGGACTGGCTCACCTACTTGCGCAAGTACTCTTGTTACATTTAAACCTTTACCACCAGCTGTTTTACTTACTTCTTGAACACGATTAACATCATCTAATTTCAATGCTGTTAATGGGTATGAAATATCAACGGATGGATTTAATGTTAAAGTTAAAATCATATGTGTCGTCCCTTAATCGTGGTATTCGCCTCTGTCCCATTTTTCTAAGAATTCATCAAAGAAATGTGGATCAGCTTGATCTGCATTGCTTGTTTCTAAATGTTTAATTTTAGCGATTAATTTTTTGTTCTCTTCAGTTGGTTTATATTCAGCATTAATAAATGCATCGATAATATCGCACATTAATAACTCACCTATAATACGTCCACCGAAGCCAATAACGTTCGCATTTAATTCTTCTTTAGCGTATAACGCTGATGTCATATCACGTACTAGTGCTGAACGAACGCCAGGTACTTTATTTACAGCATTGTTAATACCAACACCTGTTCCACAAATACAAACACCTAAGTCTGCATTACCGCTAACAACTTGTTCGCCAACTTTTTTACCAAAAATTGGATAATGTGTTCTTGTGAAATCGTATGTTCCTACGTCAATGACTTCATGTCCTTTTGATTTTAAAAATTCAGATACACGCATTTTTGTATCTGTAACAATATGGTCGCATCCTAATGCAATCTTCATAGTAATTTTTCCTCCTTAGCACATTTTATTAAGCATATCTACGCGGATTTGGTGTCTACCACCATCGTATTTACCTTCAACAAAACCTTTAACGACATTTTTCGCTAATGTGTCTCCAACAATTTCAGATCCCATAGTGATCATTCTTGAATTGTTATGGCCTCTAGTCATATATCCAGAGCGTTCATCTGATACTTCAGCAGCAATCATGCCTTTGATTTTTGTAGCAACCATAAAGCTACCTGCACCAAATGCATCGATAACAATACCTAAGTTACCTTCTTGACTTTGAACATCTTTTGCTACAGCCAAAGTTGCATCAACAAAGTCAACTTCCTGTCCTTCTGTTACGTCAACAACATCATATTTATTGTCTAATAAGTATGATTTGATGACTTCTTTTAATCGTTTGCCAGCTTCATCTGAACCAATAATAATCGCCATAATAAGACTCCTTTTTACTTTAATTTTGAAATACCTTTCTTAAAATGTGACATATTTATTTGTAGGTTATGAAAATCTTGAGAAAAGGCTTTCAATTTGATTACGTTTAAATTATAAACATAAACAAACAATAAATCAACATAATATGTTTATAATATGTTTGTTTATGACGTATTTTCAAACAATAAGTGAACATTCATATTGTGGTGTTGTTTTAATTAGGTATTCGTCTGAAATTGTAGTAAAACTTTGTCGAGGTTCCCGTTGACATAAATTTGCATAAAAAATAGCCCATAAATGAATGCAAATTCACATTCACTTATGAGCATATAGATACATATTTTAACAATGCAGTTATACTTTTAATTTAGTCGACTACTTCAATATATGTTTTAATCGTTTCTACTTTTTCTTCATCTTCATAGTCCATGACCACTGCAGTCAATTCGTTTAACTGACAAAATGATGTAAAATCTTCTTTGCCAACTTTCGTATGATCGATTAACAAGTATTTTTCAATTGAATTACTTAGTGCCAGTTGTTGCGTATAGGCTTCATCTAATGTAGATGTCATCACAGCACCTTTATTTACTGCGTTACTACTAAAGAACATCTTGCTAAATCTTAGTTTTTCCAACATGGCGTTCGCCATTTCACCTACAAATGCTTCTGTAATATGGCGCATTTCACCACCAATTAAATAGACACGAAAATGTGCTGTTTGTTTTTCTAACAAAATTTTATACACCGGCAAACAATTCGTAATAATTGTGAGCGTATGATGATTGACTTCTTCTGCTAATAGTTCCACTGTTGTTCCTGGTCCGAAAAACAAAGTATCCCCATCTTCAATTAATGATGCAGCTTTTTTAGCTATAAATCGTTTTTCTGCAATTTGACGGGTATGTTTTTCTTTATGCGATATTTCTTTATACTGAAATGTTGAATTACTGCGTGCACCACCATGAATCTTCGTTAAAATCCCTTTATTTTCCAATTCAATTAAATCTCTTCGAACTGTCATATCAGACACATTTAAACCTTCGACGATTTCATTCGTTCTTATCGTGCCCTTTTTATTCACTAGTTTAGCAATTTCGTCCAAACGTTCATGTTTATTCAATGTAAAATTGCCTCCTTTATTTAGGCGATGGGTCATTATCCTTTATGTTTAGACATCAATTTTAATATACATGCTTATTCTATAATAAAAATTGCGTAAAAACTAATATAATTTAACTGTTCGATTATATGTATAATTCATTTTTAAAAAGAACTGTTTAAACTGCGCTTTTGATAATCGTAAAATGAATATACTATAATAAAAGTAAAAGACGTTATAAATCATTCATTATTTTGATGGGGTGTTTAACTTGAAACATGATTTAGAGACACTAAAACATATTATAGATAGTTCGAATCGTATTACATTTTTTACAGGTGCTGGTGTATCTGTCGCAAGTGGCGTTCCAGATTTCCGTTCAATGGGTGGCTTATTTGATGAAATTTCAAAAGATGGGCTTTCGCCAGAATACTTGTTAAGCCGTGATTATTTAGAAGATGATCCTGAAGGTTTTATCAATTTCTGCCATAAGCGCTTACTATTTGTCGATACGATGCCCAATATCGTTCATGATTGGATTGCAAAATTAGAACGTAATCAACAATCTTTAGGTGTCATCACGCAAAATATCGATGGTTTGCACTCAGACGCTGGAAGTCAACATGTTGATGAATTACATGGCACGTTAAATCGTTTTTATTGTAATGTATGTCATAAATCTTATACGAAGTCAGATGTTATTGATAGAACTTTGAAACATTGTGATAATTGTGGTGGTGCCATTCGACCGGACATCGTATTATACGGTGAAATGTTAGATCAACCTACCATCATAAGGGCATTAAATAAAATTGAACATGCTGACACCCTTGTTGTACTAGGTTCATCACTCGTTGTACAACCTGCCGCAGGATTAATATCACATTTTAAAGGCGACAATTTAATTATTATCAATAAAGATCGAACACCTTATGATAGCGACGCTACTTTGGTCATACATGACGACATGGTTTCCGTTGTAAAATCATTAATGACAGAGTAATCAGTATGTAAAAAGCATTTCCCGAATGGTAGGGAAATGCTTTTAATTTTGGAGTTGCGTTTTTGGAATTTGGAGTTTGGTTTTCGGAATTCGACATTTGGAATTCAGAATTATAATGAGTGGAAAATTTTAATTATTGCGTGTTTAATGACTTGGTTTTGTAGCGATTTTTATTTGATGAATTGTTTTTTTGTTTGATGTTGGGATGCTACTTTTAATGGTTTGTCATTTGTAAGATTAAAAATAAACATAAAATAAGTAGAAAAATAAAAGCTACGAATATTAAAAAATTAGATATCTTCATTATCAAATTCCGATATTAAATCATTATATTTTTCAGAATATCTTGCATAATCTTCATTATTATTAAAAGCTAGCCATAGACCTCTATCATCATATAAATGATATATTAAGTTTTTAGTATTGTTAATTATATATATTTCAGAATAATTATCATTCTGATTGATATTTGGAACTAACCCTTTAAAGTCTTGATTGGATATAGCTTTTAATAATTTTTTATATTTTATATCTTTTATGGAACACTTATATGAAAACTCCTCGCACAAAATATTATCATCCTTCTCCTTTTTATATTCTTTAAAGTAATACAATTCATCTATTGTTAACGATGTAAATTTTTTTATAACATTTGTTTTCTTATAAGGTTCACTATAAACATATACTACATGAACCAAATTTATAGAATCAGAAGGCGAAAACAAATCTTCAAAAATGTTTATTGCATTATCATATACAGCTAAAAAATAAGTATTATTGATAGTTTTACCGTCCTCCAAAAACTGGTATTTATCGCCACTTAAACTTAAATGAATTGCGTTTTTTACCTTTCTAAAATTCAAC
The DNA here is from genome assembly GCF_016743875.1 of Staphylococcus sp. T93. Lineage (NCBI taxonomy): Bacteria > Bacillati > Bacillota > Bacilli > Caryophanales > Staphylococcaceae > Staphylococcus > Staphylococcus sp. T93. Next base: position 1,661,114 of record NZ_CP068247.1, read on the forward strand.
TTTTTTATATCCAAATTATTTATATCAAAGCACATAATTTACAACACCTTATTCCCTTAAGATTTTTCCTTCTTTAGTTAAAGAAGCTATTCTTTTTCCTTTGTTATTTATTAACTTCCAATAAGAACCACCATGTGATTGCCCTTTATTTTTGGAAATAGTCCATTTAGTTTTTGAATCTCTCCAGGTAGGATTTTTCCCTTAAACCTTTTGAGTAAATTCACCAATACTCATCCCCTTATCATTTAACAAACTTTTATTAATGTTTTTGGTTATATTATGAGTCTTTACTGCTTTTAGATTGTAAAAATTATCGTCATAAATAGTGGCATTTTCCGAGATTCAAATGGTACAAAGTACATTGTAATATGCATAATGATACCTGTAATTAATGTAATAATAGAAAAGTGTATATATCTCATATCGCCACCTGCTATACAACTTATTAAATAATTAATTCCAAGACATATTAATTATCTAATTATAACCTTAGTTACGTTATTACATAATATAAAAATATATAATAACTTATTTGCTTGCTCCTTTCACTTTTTAAGAGTAAAAAATAACCTGAAACATAGACTTTAACATCCAAGTTTCAGGTTAGTGTAATGTAAATGATTTACTTTGTTATATTATGATTAAACATCTAATTCTCTGCTTGTAAGTGCTTTAATCATCTCTGGATCAGCATGTGAGAAAAATTGGCTATTACTTTCTTCTAATGTCGCAATTTGTTGTTTATCTTCTTCTGTAAGTTCAAAATCAAATATATCTAAGTTTTGAGCCATACGTTCTGGATTTACTGATTTTGCGAGTACAACAATGTCACGTTCTACTAACCAGCGTAAAATAACTTGTGCAATTGATTTGTTGTATTTATCTGCAATGGCCTGCAACAATTGATTTTGGAATAATTGATTTTTACCTTCTGCAAATGGTGCCCAAGCTTCTACCACAACATTTTCTTGTTGAAGTGCTGCAACTTGTTCTTCTTGTTGATGGAATGGATTAATTTCTATTTGGTTCACTTGTGGTTGAATTTGATTGTGAATACCTAAATCTACAATTCGATCAACGCCGAAGTTAGATACACCGATTGCTTTAATTTTACCATTTTCTTTTAACTCTTCTAATGCACGCCATGAGCCATATACGTCATTGTAAGGTTGGTGAATAAGCACTAGATCAAGATAGTCCAAATTTAATCGTTGTAATGATCGTTCGATTGATTTGATAGTATCTTCATAGTTAACATTTTCAATCCATACTTTAGTCGTAATGAATAGTTCACTTCTATCAATACCTGAAGCTTCAATACCTTGACCTACTTCAGTTTCATTTAAATAACTTTGTGCTGTATCAATATGTCTATAACCCGCTTTAATTGCTTCTTTAACCGCTTCTGCTGTTTGTTCTTGAGGAATTTGAAATACTCCGAAACCTAATACTGGTATCTTTACATCTTTACTTATTTCAATATGATTCATAAAATGAACCTCCTTTATCTTGTATGTCCACTATAAACCATGGAGCGAACTCTATAGCAAGCCATAGGTTTACTTTCTCTCCCAAAGACGTTCAACATTGTCATCATAATTATCACTAGCATTGATTTTAGCAATATGATTATCATAATTATCAATTTTATATTGTAGTAAATCTCTCGCATCATGAATTGTCTTTAAGTTTTCATTTAATTCTTCGAGTTGCTTATTTAAAATTTGCTTTTGCTGTGCTTGAATATTTTCATTTTTAGGAAGCTGCGCTAACCTGCAAAATTCGATAAGCGATTCAATACTGACGCCTGCATTTCGCAAATTTTTCACTAAATAAATCCAATTTAAATCACTATCATTATATATTCTATATCCATTTTCATCTCGATTAACTGGTGGAATCACACCAACCTTTTCATAATATCTTAAAGTGTCTTGAGATATATTCATGAGCGCTACGACTTCTTTAGTTTTCATTGCGACTATCCTTTCAGTTATGTTTGGTCGTCTAAAGTAATGTTGCTTTATATATTGTCATCTTCGTTTGAATACTTCTTATTTTATTACTCAAATTTAAATTTGTCTCTTTTTTAACATTTTACATTTCATCGTTTTTAATTACTTTAAAAATTGTATAACTTAAATATTTAAAATGATATAATCACTAAGATTGATAATATTTAATTTTTTGAAAATTATTTTAGTTGCAATTTTTGGGTGATGCGGAAAATTTGGGTGATCGATTGTTTATATGCATCAACATTCTTTGTGGATTGTTTGACAGTAGACAGTCATTTGTATACGTTAACGAATTTTGAAAAATTGAATCATTATTTAATCATAATATTCATTGCGCACGCGCAACACAAAAAGGAGACATGTCAATGACATATAGAATAAAGAAATGGCAAAAATTATCCACCATTACGTTATTAATGGCTGGTGTGATTACTTTGAATGGTGGTGAATTCAGAAGTGTTGATAAACATCAAATCGCTGTGGCTGATACGAATGTTCAAACGCCAGATTATGAAAAATTGAGGAACACATGGCTGGACGTTAACTATGGTTATGATAAGTATGATGAGAATAATCCAGATATGAAGAAGAAGTTTGATGCTACAGAGAAAGAGGCGACGAATTTACTCAAGGAAATGAAAACTGAAAGTGGTAGGAAATACTTGTGGTCAGGAGCGGAAACCCTTGAAACTAATTCTTCTCATATGACTCGTACCTATCGTAATATTGAGAAAATCGCAGAAGCGATGAGGAATCCTAAAACCACTTTAAATACTGACGAAAATAAGAAGAAAGTGAAAGATGCCCTTGAGTGGCTGCATAAAAATGCATATGGAAAAGAACCAGATAAAAAAGTAAAAGAATTAAGTGAGAATTTTACTAAAACAACTGGCAAGAATACCAACTTAAATTGGTGGGATTATGAAATTGGAACACCTAAATCATTAACAAATACGCTTATATTGCTGAATGATCAATTTTCAAATGAAGAAAAGAAAAAATTCACTGCCCCTATTAAAACTTTCGCCCCAGATAGTGACAAAATATTATCTTCTGTAGGAAAAGCTGAACTTGCTAAAGGCGGAAATCTAGTAGACATTTCTAAGGTGAAACTTTTAGAATGTATTATCGAAGAAGATAAAGATATGATGAAAAAGTCTATAGATTCATTTAATAAAGTCTTCACTTACGTTCAAGATTCTGCCACTGGTAAAGAACGTAATGGATTTTATAAAGATGGCTCTTACATTGATCATCAAGACGTTCCATACACTGGTGCTTATGGCGTTGTACTCTTAGAGGGGATTTCTCAAATGATGCCGATGATAAAAGAAACACCTTTTAATGATAAAACCCAAAATGATACAACCTTAAAGTCATGGATTGACGACGGATTTATGCCACTCATTTATAAAGGTGAAATGATGGATTTATCACGAGGTAGAGCTATCAGTCGTGAAAATGAAACCAGTCACTCAGCATCTGCAACAGTAATGAAATCATTGTTGAGATTAAGTGATGCCATGGATGATTCAACAAAAGCTAAGTATAAAAAGATTGTCAAATCTTCAGTAGAGTCAGATTCAAGTTATAAACAAAATGATTATTTAAATTCATATTCGGACATAGATAAAATGAAGTCTTTAATGACAGATAACAGTATTTCTAAAAACGGATTAACACAACAACTTAAAATATATAATGACATGGATCGTGTCACCTATCATAACAAAGACTTAGACTTTGCATTTGGTTTAAGTATGACGTCGAAAAACGTAGCACGCTATGAAAGTATCAACGGAGAGAATTTAAAAGGTTGGCACACTGGTGCTGGAATGTCTTATTTATATAACAGCGATGTCAAACACTATCATGATAACTTCTGGGTGACAGCCGATATGAAACGTTTATCAGGTACAACAACTTTAGACAATGAAATATTAAAAGATACGGATGATAAAAAGTCGAGTAAAACTTTTGTTGGCGGAACAAAAGTTGATGACCAACATGCTAGTATCGGAATGGATTTTGAAAATCAGGACAAAACTTTAACTGCCAAAAAATCATATTTCATATTAAACGATAAAATTGTCTTCTTAGGAACTGGCATTAAAAGTACTGATTCATCAAAGAATCCAGTTACAACGATTGAAAATCGCAAAGCGAATGGGTATACGTTATATACAGACGATAAACAAACAACCAATTCTGATAATCAGGAAAACAATTCAGTCTTTTTAGAGTCCACAGATACCAAAAAGAACATCGGTTATCATTTTTTAAACAAACCGAAAATAACTGTAAAAAAAGAAAGTCATACTGGTAAGTGGAAAGAAATAAATAAAAGTCAAAAGGATACACAAAAAACTGATGAGTATTATGAAGTAACTCAAAAGCATTCTAATTCTGACAATAAATATGGATATGTGTTGTATCCAGGCTTATCTAAAGATGTCTTTAAGACAAAAAAAGATGAAGTAACTGTCGTTAAGCAAGAAGATGACTTCCACGTTGTGAAAGATAATGAATCGGTTTGGGCTGGTGTTAATTATAGTAATAGCACTCAAACTTTTGACATTAACAACACTAAAGTCGAAGTTAAAGCCAAAGGTATGTTTATACTTAAAAAGAAAGATGATAACACTTATGAATGTAGCTTCTATAATCCTGAATCTACAAATTCCGCTTCAGATATTGAATCTAAAATTTCAATGACCGGTTACTCTATTACAAACAAAAATACGTCGACTTCTAATGAATCCGGCGTGCACTTTGAATTAACTAAATAAGCAAGAAAATCTCGACACTATACCATTTTTATAGTGTCGAGATTTTATAAGTATCGCCATCATTCAGCTTGTAATCCGCAGACCACATCCCCTTTGATAAGTTCTCGATTATTTATAAATCGAATTTTTAAAGATGTACATGCTTCAATATTCTTATCATTCATTACTTGAAAATGTATATGAGGTTCAGTAGAATTGCCAGAATTCCCAACCTTCCCAATGATATCACCATATTTAACATTTTGCCCCTCATTCACAATGATTGAATATTGGTGTAAATGAGCTATTAAGCTATACTCATTTTCTGCGTGCTTAATTACAATATAATTTCCTAAAAACTGTGATTCATTCGTACTTCCAATACTGTTGTCTTGAACCCCATTCACTACTTTTTCAACTGTACCATTTGCTGGCGCAATGATATCTTTTCCAAAACAAAAATAATCAGTATTTACTTTTCCTTGATTCTTATATGTTTTATGATTTTCTTTAATAACTAAATCAATAGCATACCTTTGATGTGGGTATAAATAGTGATAATTATATAATTCATTATCTCCACCCCAAAAAATCTCATAGCAATCTGTTGTCGGCACTGCGTATTTTAAAGTCGTTTCATTCTTAATCGCATCATAATTAATTAACGGACGCATAACAAATCCGATAATACTATTATCTTTCCAAGTCACTGACACTCCAAATTGATTTGCTTCATCTATCCATATTTGCTCAATAGTACCATCATTTTGAGTACACACTTTTAATTCATGTACATCAGACTGCCTTGTATAAGATTTGAAAAGTTTCCTAAACTGCCAATAACTAAACTCTCGCTTCAAATTTTGATCAAAAATCTTATATATTTTCCTGCTCTTACTTTTATTTAAATAAGCCCCAAAGTTTGTTTTATTCATATATACTTAACCTATTATATTAATTTTGGTATCAATTCTTTCTCCAGTTCCTGCGTCATTTTTGCGCTACCTGAATCGTCTACACTTAATTGGATAAATCAACATATAAATAATTTTTTAAAGCTAAAGTGTAGTCGATTCACCATATTTTCTAATCATCCCTTAAATATTAATATTTGCACTTAAAAAGTATACATATCACTCAACTAATCAATAATCATACTTACCTTCAACAAATTCTTTAACATGCAGTGTTATCCCTTGATAATATGGATATTTTGTTAATCTAAATTTCTGCTTTAATGCTTCATCTCTACTATTCGACATCAAATATGCATGTTCAAGATAGCTTAAATATGCTTCGTCATTGCCGCTATCTCCAAAACCTAATATTGATTTTACTGGTATATTATATTTCCTCATCAGAAATTGAGTAGCATATAATTTTCCAGCATTTGACGGTGTGAAGTCAATATCATACGCATTTTCAGGATCACCAGCTAATGGATTGCTTCGACTAAATCTCGCTGTATAGTTTTGGTCATTTGCGTATCTGACAAGTGCTTCTAGGATACGACTATCATTGTTGTGATTACCTGTTGAATGAAAATAAAAATTATAATGTGTTTCATTACCTTCAAATGCTCTTTGTGGAATAAATTCGACATTATATTGCGCAGAAATATGACGTAATATATCTTCAATATCTTCAAATAAAAATGGTTCGCTCAAGACTTTCTTTTTATATGTTTCTGATTCAACATATTCGCCATTATTCCAAGTGAACATTTTAGAACTCAAATCAGAAAAGATATGTAATGGTTTAAACGTCATATTAACTTGATCCATTTTATCCATGACACTTTGAAATGTACTTCCTGTCAATACAGCAGTGATCACTTCATTATTATTAGTTAGTTTTTCCAACAATTTTTCCATTTCTCTTAAATGACTTAAATCTTCTTCATTTGTATTATGTTTAAAATATGTTTCATCAAAATCAAACAATAATAGACGCTTTGACATACTCATTCCCCCATAATATTTTAATGAATTTATCTATAACTTAAATACACTATAAGTCTCAATTAAAAGTATAAGATCGACTATATGCTTTTCATGATTATTATATACAACTAATCAATCCCTATAAACTAAAAACATTGCTTACCACTTTTCAAAATGCACGAGTCATATCCCTCGTTAAAAACTATTACTAAAAATTAAAATATAAAAAATGCAAAAAGTATGTTTTAAACTTTATGAAACGTGTTATACAAATAGTGTAATATCATACAACCCGAAAAGGAGATTGAGATATGAAACTAAAATCATTTGTTACTGCCACTTTAGCATTGGGATTATTATCAACGGTCGGAGCTGCATTACCGAGTCACGAAGCATCTGCAGATAGTAATAACGGCTATAAAGAAATGACTGTGGATGGTTATCACACTGTTCCTTACACAATTTCAGTAGATGGTATTACTGCATTACATCGAACTTACTTTATCTTCCCAGAAAATAAAAATGTTCTTTATCAAGAAATTGACAGTAAAGTAAAAAATGAATTAGCTTCTCAACGTGGTGTTACAACAGAAAAAATTAATAATGCCCAAACAGCAACTTATACGCTTACTTTGAATGATGGTAATAAAAAAGTAGTGAATCTAAAGAAAAATGACGACGCTAAAAATTCAATTGATCCAAGTACAATCAAACAGATACAAATTGTAGTTAAATAATAATTTGAAAATAGTTTTATAGGGCAAGCGCTGAAAAATTGGCGTTTGTCTTTTTAGTTATTGAACTTGTAAATTATTGTTGTTTGCTTCTCGTAGTAACAGATTGGCCTATACAATAGTAAATTTTATATGAGTGTGTACCACAATTTATAATCTAAACATAACAGCAAATCTCAAATATCTGGAACCTAATAAATCCCCTCACTACTGCTAATAGTGAAGGGATTTATTTTATTACTTAGACGTAATTATAAATATATTTGTTCTATTGTAGTCATGGTTAATCATATTTACAAACTATCATTTCTAAATCGCGCATTATGAAGTCAATTTTCATAAACCGTCATTATATTTCTGGATTCATTATTCAGCTTCTCTAATTTCGTCTGCAATATCTTTATAGTCAATATTTGCTTTAGTGAAATCTTTATCTTGAATTGGAAAATGCTGTTCAAATGTTTCTATATTTTGGATTTCTACTTTAACATCTTCTACTTCAAAATCTAAGACATGTCCACCAAAGTTACGATCATCATTCGCAAAGTGTACATGAAATCCTGCTGATCCGATACCATGGAATAATTCTGGTGTAAAGAAACCAACGACTGAACCTTTGACATACGTTTCAGTTTGTTCAGGTTGTCTTCTAGCTGAATCGATTAAACGTGTATAAGGTGGTTCTTGAGCCGGCATCATACGTACATGCATTTTTTTAAATAAGCCTGAAATTTTTACTGCTGAAAATAAATTTTCACTCAACATCTTTTCCTTAATTTCTGCAAAAACTGCTTCTGAAGATTTATCTTTCGTTTCATAGCTTGTATCTGCTACAAATTTAGTTACAGTTGCATATGGTGTTAACTCGTCACCTTTTAATTCTACAAATTCTTTATGTTCATTTGCATGGTAAGCTTTTCCATCTAAAAAGATTACCTCACCGTTTGAACCTGTTAGTGTAGCGATACCTAAGTCACCATGTTGCAATAATTCATTTATTGATGCAGTTCCTTTTAATAATCCTGCCATTAATGTGCCTAATGTACCATGTTGGTATAAAACATTAGTCATAAAATCTCCCACTCCTCTTTAACATTTATCTTTATTTTAGTTAAATACGTCAGGTAACATATTTGTTGAAAGTTTGATATTATCTTTGTAATTTACAGGTATATCAATTAATACTGGACCATCTGTTTCATAGCCCTCTTTAATTGCCGCTTCTAATTCTTCTTGATTAGTAACTCGTAAACCTTTCGCGCCAAATGATTCTGCATATTTTACAAAATCTACAGGACCGAAGTCTACACCTGACGAACGTTTATATTTCATTTCTTCTTGGAATTCAACCATGTTATATTTTCCATCATTCCAAATAAGCTGGATGATATTTAAATTTTTACGTACGGCCGTTTCTAAATCTTGTGATGAAAATAAAAAGCCACCATCGCCAGCAACGGACACAACTTGCGTATTAGGGCGCACAAGTGCAGCTGAAATTGCCCACGGTAATGCTACACCAAGCGTTTGCATACCATTGCTAAATAATAAATGTCTTGGATTGTAACTTCTGAAATTACGTGCCATCCAAATATAGTGACTTCCAACATCAACTGTTACAGTAGTATCATCAGTTAATACCTTTTGCATAGATTCAATAATTTCCACTGGATGTAGAATTCCTTCTTCATGCGTCGCTTTAATACCAGTTTCTTCATCAATATGTGTTCTTAATTGTTCTAATTCGTCTAAATGTTGTTGATTTATAAATGGCTCATCCACTTTTTCAGAAATCATTTCAATCGTTTTAGCAATATTACCAATCAACTCTTTTTTCGGTTGCATATAATTAGTAATTTCAGCTTGAACTTCGTCAATATTGATAATTTGTGTTTCTAATTCTTTATTCCAGTTACTAGCTTCGTATTCAATTGGATCATAACCGATTGTAACAACTAAATCACTTTTACGTAATAATTCATCACCAACTTGATTGCGGAATAAGCCCACACGACCGAAGAAATGATTTTCTAATTCACGACTAATTACACCTGCACCTTGGAATGTTTCTACAACTGGTAAATTCGTGCGCTCAACTAATTTGCGAATGGCATTTGTTTCTTCTGCACTTGAACTTCTCATACCAGCTAATAAAACAGGAAATGATGCATTTTTAATCGCTTCAATGACATCATTAATATCTTGTTCACTCGGTACTCCTAAATTTGTTTTTTGGCAAAGTGATATAGCTTTAGATTCAACTGGTGAAGAAATAACGTCTTGCGGAATACTAATAAAACTTGCGCCATTTTTTCCTGAAGTAGCAATTCGAATTGCATTTGTCATAACTTCTGATAATGATTCAGGATCTTGTACTTCTTCACTATATTTTGATGAATATTTTAATAGCGCAGCATTATCAATACTTTGATGCGTTAATCGTAATAAATCATTACGTTTCACTTGGCCACCTAACGCTAATACAGGATCCCCTTCAGATGTTGCGGTTAATAATCCAGTAGTTAAATTACTTACACCAGGACCACTTGTAACAAGTACTACACCCGGTTTGCCTGTTAATCTTCCAATACCTTGCGCCATCATTGCGGCGTTTTGTTCATGACGAGTGACAATAAGTTCAGGACCATCATCAATTAAAGCATTAAATAGATAGTCAATCTTTGCACCCGGAATACCAAAAACATATTCTACCCCATTATTTTTCAAAGTATCAATAACCATATCGGCTGCAGTGTACTTTTTATCAGTCATTTATATTCATTTCCCTTCAAATGTGATGTATAGATGTGTATTACATGTAATTACTTTGTGATTTGTAATCTAATGATAGTTACGCAAAATTAATGATGTTTATCAAAATTTTACATGTACGATTAGATTTGTAATACATAAAAATTGCCTTCAGTACATTATATAACCTTTGTTAGATGAATAAAAATCGTTATTTGTAATACTAAGTATTCCAAAAATGCATGAATAGATTTTGTGCGTTGTGATTATGAGGGATGTTGGATTGATTGATGTAGAGGATTGTTACGATATTTTTGGGATGTGGTGTTTAGTCAATGGCGGGCTGAAATTGTCGTTTTATGGTGGGCTGAAAATGCTGTTTTATGTCGGGCTTGAATTTGTCGTTTTATGGAGATATAAAAAGCCACAGCAAGACTTAGATCTAACTGTGACTTATACATTTCATACTTATATTTATCGATTGGTTTTATAGTTATAAATGATAGAAGCAGTTCCTAAACAAATTAAGAAGATACTCATTAAATATATAGAAAAGTTATCTGTTTTAATATAAAACCTAAAAAGTAGAAACACCAGCATCGCAACAATAAAATAAACAGGAATAAAAGCTTTCTTCCAAAATATAGAATCTTTCAATTAAGTCACTCCTTATTTTGATAACACTCTTAAATCATGGTTCTTGAGTTATCATCTGGTTATCATCCGATAGCTCTTTCCCTTGAATATCTATTATTAGAACACTATCGTACGGTCTCCGCAAGCTAAATGACAATTTAATAATGTACACTTTTGATTGTGTAAGCATGTACAAATTATACGTGTAAATCAATAATTCATAGTTGAATTAATTCTATACCTGAGACATTAATTCATTTATACTCTATTCCATATTCCCCACACAAACGCAAAAAAACACCTCGACATAACATCGAGGTGTTTTGTATATATATCGTCCGACAATTAACGTTTTGAGAATTGAGGTGAACGACGAGCTGCTTTAAGAATTTGTTTTTTTACGTTCAGAAAATTTTAGAATTTCGCATGATTATATAGACTGTCGTACACCTTGATATTAAAGGATTTCTTCAATTTTGAATTTCATTGATTTTCATCAAATTGAAGCAAAGGGTATTAACGGGGTATTAATTTTTTAAAAAAATCTGCTGGTCGGTGGATTCAATAATTGATCTTATTTACTGTATTTGACTTCTATACTTTTGAAAAAATTTTCTATATCAACTTTATCCATATTTAAAATATCTTTATTGAACACACAATGCAAATATGGTTTTGCAGAAAAAAAAGTATTGCCTTCACTTATCAGTTGATAATTAACATCCTTAAAATTTAAATAAATAATAATACCATCATTTTCTTTGGCTAAATTCTTTATTTTCGAAGAAGATAAAGAATTAAACTCCTCATTCACATGTTGTTTATTATATTCTGGTTTAAAAAATGTAATTAATGATATCTCTGATAAATCAATATATTCTTTATTAGGTATACTTTGCTCTAAAATTCTTTTTAATCGAGACACAGCCTCTTTACCATATTGGTTTGTAATATAAATATTGTCAGGCTGTATCTTGTAAAATATTAAGACAGTCTTTCTATTTTCTGGCTGATAAGTCATAATTTCTTGTAATTTTTCATGACCTTTCCCTATTCTATCAATGACATTTCTATTACCCTCTGTACCAAAAGATTGCCCAATATATAAATTAGTAATTTTTAATGTAGTATCATCTCTGTTTGTAAAATATTCATTATATTTTTTATACCCCATTATGTTCCAAACGTCTTCAGAGAATACTTTTATCAAATTATCACTATATTTATAAACTTCAGAGTAATATACTTTATCCAATACAACGTTTTTTTTATATTGTTCAAATACTTTTGAGTACATACTACAATCATCAGATATTTTTTTATCATACGAGGATATTAAACTTTCTATTTTTTTATGAATTAACAATTTTTGAACATTTAATTTTTTAAATAATTCATCAATATATTTTTTCCATACTTCTTTGAAATTTATTTCATTTTCTAGATATTTCATTAAAATTTCATTAAAACTATCTAAGCTCTCTCTATATTCTGATGATTCGATTTTTGTATTGAATTCTTCTTTAACATAGTTAGAAGAAAAAACAATTTCAAATATTGGTTTAATAAATAAAATATAAAAACCATACTCTACATCAAACTTGTTTTCGAATAAATGTTTTACAATTTTCTCCAATTCACCACTTAAGTATACCTCAATATTGTAACCATTAATTTTATACTTCAAATCATCATCTCTTATATCATTTAATTCAAATATATCTCTTCTGAATATAATATTCTCATGTATATACTTTGAAATGTCAAATATACAATCTTTATTTGTTTTCGTATTTAATATAGATATTCTTCCTCTATCAAGTAATTTCATTGTATATTCATCTACATAGTTGAAGGAATATAAATATAAAGGTAGCTTAGATTTTAAGAAAAATTCTTCTTCCTTCATTTTATAAAAGTCTTCCATTGTTATTATTTTAGTACCTATTAACTCTACATTTAAAAAATTACTATTATTCATTTAATTTACCTTTATATATTAATTAAATTTTAAAATTATTAAACTCTTAACTTATACTACTTACAACCTTACATAGATAGTACTTTATTAATAGATAACTTATACTAAAAAAATATAAAGCATATAAATTAATCTATAATATCCGTATTAAATAATTCATCTTCAAAAATTATTGTATAAATATCATTTGTTATTATTTTCTTTAAATACCTAATGTTATCGATATCTATTTCTGTCTCTTTATATTTCTCTAACAAGTTATATGCGGTAACTATTCTTTTTTCTTTTTCATTTAGAGATGATAGTATTTCATTTAATTTATTTTCTATTACTTTCTGCTTTTCTTCCTGTGTTAAATATAAAAATTTAATACAGGAATCTATTCTAGAAAATACCGGTTCTCCAATATTAACTATTGCTTCTTCAATACTATTAAAATTAGATGTTAGAATGAAAATACAATTTGAAACGTCTACTTTATAATTGGCATCTTCAATAATACCTTCATCAAACATTTGATAGAAAACATTGTAATAGATTGGTAATACCTTATCAAATTCATCAATTAAAACAACATTAGTTTCACGATCTACTAAATCTTTTGACAATGATACTTTGGCATGTTCATCTCCAAAGATATAATTAAAAGATTCATCATTCTGCATCATAGAAAATTGTATTCTAGTGATATTACCTTTATATTTTTTTGCTATTTCTTTGGCTAATTCTGTTTTTCCAACACCTGATGGACCATAGTAAAGCATTACGGTCGGTTTATTATTTTCTAAGGAAGTATGTTTATATAAATCTATGCTCATTTGTTTTTTAGCGTCTGTTTGACCTATTATTTTAGAACCAGCCATCTGCTCTTTATAAAAATTTATTACATCATCTTTTTTTAATGTTGTATATTCATAGTTTATTTCTATTATTTCAGAATCGTGAAAACTATTTAGTGATTGAAATACTCTTTTTGGAGGATTCTGAATATAGATTTTCTTAATATTTCTACCTAAAGTAACGATATTTATAAAATTAGTAATAACATGAGTTGTTACAGAAGCAAAGTCGTTTGAAAATATCACAAGATTTTCTATCTCAGTATCAAAAATACCGTCAACATCATGAGTTCCAAATGTATCACTTGCTCGCACTATGATATTGTATTCTCTGATTAATTCCATGAAGCGGTGATATTCTTTAACTTCAGAATTAATATATTCATTAAATCCACAAAGCGGTCCCGTATAAACATGAATTTCCATTTATTTCACTCCTGCAAGAATAACATCATACACTTGATATTTATCTTCTTTAGTTGCTTCTGATCTAATTCCCTTAAACTTTCCAATTCCACTAGGTTTGGCACCTTGATTTAGATCAAACTCTTTATCGTAATTTAGATTTTCTTTGCTTATTTCACCAACAAGTACTGAGTAGAGTGTTAAATTCATAAATTTTAAATCTTGTATTCTATAGTTATTTTTAAAAGATTCTATATTAAATCTAAAAACTCTGTTTTCATTCCCTCTTGTTCCTATTAATTCAAAATAGCCTTTAATACTTCTAATCGCTTCATTCATTTTTGAAACATCAAATGATAGCTCCTCCTCGTCTAGATGTTTAGATCCTTCAAACATACTTGCTATGGGGGTAATAGTCGCGAAATATGTCATCGTATCTTGTTGAATATTTAGTTTAAACCCCTCTGAAATATCAATAATAGTTTTTTTCTTTCTAAACTCTACTGTATCCAAAAAATCATATATTAATGTATTCTCTAAAATTGTTTTGGCTACTCGCTCTCCAGTTATATTTCCATTTATACCTGCACTAGCCGAAGCACTCGCTGACATCCCAAGTAAAGAATCAAAAATTTGTTTTACAGCGCTTTGCTTACCAAATTCCATGTTCACTTTAGATTCACCACTTGCACTACCTTTTTCATCATGCATCAACTGAACTGTTTTAGTAAGGTTACCTTTCTTCTCTATCTGTAATAAATCCATTGCTGATAGTTCATCAAAATAAATTATTTTTTTGATAGTATTTGTCAATATATCCTCTCCTTAATCTAATACTTCAAAATCTGGTAATTTATCTATTAATCCAAGAGTTTTCATACTTACAGTAATAACTGATAAAAGCAGATTTAAAATGTAATTCGGATCTTCACTAAATTCATTAGGATCATCTAATATTCCAGATTTCTTGTCGATGCTTACGTTGTACTGATCTATAATCCATTCAATAGCAGGCTTGCCATTCACAATATAATTATATACTTTATTTGGAATGTTAGTAACTGTAAT
Source organism: Staphylococcus sp. T93 (assembly GCF_016743875.1). NCBI lineage: Bacteria > Bacillati > Bacillota > Bacilli > Caryophanales > Staphylococcaceae > Staphylococcus > Staphylococcus sp. T93. The sequence continues at coordinate 1,676,257 of NZ_CP068247.1, forward strand.
ATCGGTATTGTATATTACTGTATCCAACACGCCCTTTTTAGGGTGCTTCATTTTTCAACTTTATAATTCGGATTCATATTATTATAAATTATTTCTACACCATCCCAATTGAGTTGTTTTTCATAATTTAAATGTAATTCCACTAACTCCCTACCAATTTCAACAAATCCATATACATCCTTTAATATCGGTATTCGCGGAAAACCTTTACTCAAATCACTTGAATATTTGTTCACATAATATTTATGATGCAAAATTGCATATATATAATATACTATCTCTTCTGAATTAAGATTTATTTTCTTTTTAAAAGAATTAGAAATATTATCTACAAGCCTCAAACTATCTTTACCTTTGTATGTAGCAAAGCCTTTGCCATTACCAATAAATTGGAAATTAGGTAATATGTCCGTGATCATAGCCGAGAATTCTTTATTCATTCCCTGTCCTTGTATATAAATCACCTGTCCAGTATTCTCCATTATATTATAATATCTACTTGGCATTTCCATAATATTTTTGTCGTACACTATCCATTTTTTTGTAAATGGTCTATGCATAAATTTAACAATTCTCTCTGGATTAATTGAAATATTTTTTCCTTTAGAAAATTTTTGGGTAAGTCCTCGTGTCCAACTAATAAATGTTTCATCTTTGTTCACTAAATTTATACGTTCTCTTGAATCTAAGATATCAATTAATCTATCTATTTCAGAATTATAGTTATCTACAAGTAATTTTGCATTTACTAATGCTTTTTCATTCGAAAAATTTGTTACCCAATTATCTCTTGCTGAATTTACTCCATTAAATTGATCTAAATATATAGAATTTTCAATATCCTTGGAATCATACATTGGTAAATAATTCTCATAGTTTATGTCTCGTTGATTAATCCAATCATTGTTTTTATCGGGTAAAACATTCAAACTTTTCAAATTCACAATTGATTGATGTTTCATTAAAGTATCTAATTTTTGCTCTCTAGTTAAATATTCACCAATGTCATTATAATAGATATCGTGATTGTAACTTCCATCTTTAACTAAAATAGATATAGCTATCGGTGCTCTACTTCCTGATCCAAATATTTTTCCACCTTCTTTTCTTGATTTTTCACCCTGTGTTCGTTGGTCGCCTCTCAAATTAATTATGTACAGATAGTTAAATTCATCGTATAAAACTTTTCTAAATCCATCAGTGCTTTGACTATCAATAAATGATCCATTTGTTACAAATCCTATAATACCTTTTTTCCAACTCTATCAGTTGCCCATCGAAAAGCCTGTATATACGAATCATATAATGATTTTTTTAAATTTGCTGTTGAAAAATTTGCATAGGTATTTGCTATTTTTGCATTTAATTTTTCATATTCATTTTTTTATTATCATTATTTACACTAGATTGACCAGCAGAATACGGTGTATTTCCAATTATGACAGTAATATTTTCTTTTTGTTGTTTTTTTAACCTTTTATCGTTTAGAGTAAAGTATTCAAATCACTTCACTTCCAAAAAAATAACAGAATATCAACTATTTATTGTTCTCCACATTTCATGGTTCTTCATCTTTTATGGTGGGAAGGTAAAAATTCATTTATATTCTACACATTCCATATTCGCCGCAAAAACGCAAAAAAACACCTCGACATAATATCGAGGTGTTTTGTATATATCGTCCGACAATTAACGTTTTGAGAATTGAGGTGAACGACGAGCTGCTTTAAGACCTGGTTTTTTACGTTCTTTCATACGTGGGTCACGAGTAAGTAATCCAGCGCGTTTTAAAGAACCTCTGTATTCAGGATCTGCTTCTAATAATGCACGAGCGATTCCGTGACGGATAGCTTGAGCTTGTCCAGTGAAACCACCACCATGAACGTTAACTAAAACATCATAGTTACCTTTAGTTTCAGTTACATCAAATGGTTGGTTTAAGTCTAAAATTAATGATTCGAATGGTAAGTATTCGCGTACGTCACGGTTATTAACTGTGATGTTACCTTCACCTGGTACTAAACGTACACGTGCTACTGAGTTTTTACGACGGCCTGTGCCTCTATATTCAACTTGTGCCAAAGTCATTTCCTCCTTCTAATTAACCACGTAATTCGTAGTTTTCTGGTTGTTGTGCAGCGTGTGGATGTTCAGCGCCACCATATACAAATAATTTTTTACCTTGTTTTTCGCCTAAACGAGTGCTTGGTAACATACCTTTAATTGAGTTTTCAATTAAACGTTCTGGGTTAGTTCTTCTTAATTCACCAGCAGTGATTGATTTGATACCACCTGGGTGATTTGAGTGACGGTAGTAAACTTTGTCAGTTTCTTTGTTACCAGTAAATTCGATTTTTGATGCATTAATAACGATTACATAATCACCAGTATCAACGTGTGGTGTGTAAGTTACTTTATTTTTACCGCGTAAGATAGATGCTACTTCTGATGATAAACGACCTAATGTTTGGCCTTCAGCATCGATAACATACCATTTGCGCTCAATGTTTGATTCATTTGCCATAAATGTTTGACGCATAATAATTGTCCTCCTAAAAAATAAATGCTTCTATTCAAGCTATAAACAGTTTCATAACCTAATAGATGATTTCATTTGTTTCATTTTTAAAACGTTTAATTTCATTTATTTTGTTAACTGTTGTTCGTTTCTGCTTATATATCTTGTAACACAATAAGTTTCCGGGGCTTATCGTGGGGTGGATATAAAACAATACCGTTAATAATCTTATAATTTCACAAGCTTTTTGTCAATGGCAATCAGTCATTTTGTAATGATTTTTTACGATGTATTTTGATATCGTTACCAAAGTCTTTTAATAACTCATTTTCATCTAAATAAATTTTCTCTAAATATAATCCTTCAGCCGGTGCAGTGAAAGGTACATTCTTACGATTCTTTGATTCAAGAAGTTTTGGTACATCAGATACTTCATGTCGCCCTTTTCCAACTTCTATTAAAAATGCAACTAAGACACGCACCATGTTATATAAAAATCCAGATCCAGTGACAATATAATCAAAGCCATCATCTGTCTTTACGATTTCACTTTGGTATAATGTTCTAACTTTGCTTTCTACTTCAGTTTTTTGCGAACAAAATCCCGTAAAATCATGTGTACCTATGAATTGTTGCGCCGCTCTGTTCATTTTACCTAAATCCAACGTTTCAGGAATAAATGTTTTCAAACCACTTTGAAATGGATCGCGGTGTTGTGCTTGATATACTTTGTAGCGATAACGTTTACCTACACAATCATAACGACAATGAAAATCGTCATCGACTGTAACTACATTGTTGACATAAATATCATCAGGTAACGTTCGGTTCATTGCATATTGCCATTGTGACATAGGTATATTCAGCTCTGTGTCGAAATGAAAGTATTGCTGTATCGCATGTACACCTCTATCAGTCCTACTTGAAGGATGGATTCTCACATGTCTTTTATGCATGCGTTGTAATAGCTTTTCAAATTGTTGCTGTACCGTTCGACCATTTTGTTGAATTTGAAAACCTAGAAAATTATTTCCTTGATACGCAATTTCTACTAATATACGCATGAATTTACACTCCTGAATATTTTAATACGAATAAAATAATTGCAATTGGGATAATCATGGTTAAAGATATCGTATCTCTCAATTGCCATTTAAGCTGTCTGTAGCTCGTTCTCTTAACATTGGCATCATAACCCCTAACTTCCATTGCGACCGCTAATTCTTCGGCGCGTTGGAAAGCTGAGATGAATAGTGGCACTAGTAATGGAATAAATGATTTAATACGTGTTGCAATGTTCCCTGAACTTATTTCAGAACCACGCGACTTTTGCGCCAAAATGATTTTATCTAACTCATCCATTAACGTCGGGATGAATCGTAACGCAATGGACATTATCATACTTAATTGATGAACTGGTAATTTAAACATCTTTAGTGGTGCAAGTAATCTTTCAAACGCATCTGTTAAATCAATTGGACTTGTAGATAGTGTCATAATTGTTGCAATCATTACAATCCCAATTAAACGCAGTGATATATATAGCCCTTCTAAAATACCATTAGTTTCAATCGTGATGCCATGCCATTCAACTAATACATATCCACCTTTAGTTAAAAATATATGCATCATTAATGTGAAGATTAAAAAGAAAAATATTGGTGTTAAACCTTTGATTAGGAACCATAATTGAATTTTTGCTAATCTCATAATGAATAAGATAAGTGCAAACACCCAAAGATATGTTAATGGTGAATGACAGAAAAATATTAATATAATAAAAAGAAAAACAAACATTAACTTTGCTCTTGGATCAAGATGATGAACAAAAGAATTAATTGGTAAATATCGCCCTATAATCAATTTATTTTTCATGTTGCCACTCCTTATACAAGCTTACAAATGCTTCTTCAGTTAAGGCAATATCTTTTAATTTTGTTTGATATTTTTGTTCAAAGTCATATTGTAACTGAACAATTTCTGGCAAACCAATATGCCAATCCGCCAATTTTTTTTTATCTTTGAAGAGCTCTTTTGGTGATGTTTGCGACACTATACTACCTTCTTTCATAACGATGACTTCATCTGCATAACGCGCGACTTCATTCATATCATGTGAAATTAGGATAATTGCCTTATTTTCATCTGTTTGTAGTGACTTTAGTAATCTCATTACTTGTCGTTTACTTTGTGGATCAAGTCCTGCTGTAGGTTCATCAACCACGATAATATCAGGATTCATTGCCAATATCGATACAATCGCTATTTTACGCATTTGTCCACCTGACATTTGAAATGGTGATTGTGACATTACATCTCTTGAAAAGCCTAAATCCATCAACAGACGATGGGCATAGTTTTTGGCTTCATCTAAATTCATTTTAAAGTTTTTAGGTCCAAATATCATTTCACGCTCTACTGTGTCCTCAAATAATTGAGATTCGGGAAATTGAAATACCATTCCAATTCTTTTTCTTACAGGTCTAATATATTTATCTTTGGTCTTATGTGTAATAGTAATGTCATCAACTGTAACTGTCCCAGTAGTCGGCTTTAACAGCGCATTAATATTTTGTATCAACGTTGATTTACCACTACCCGTTTGTCCAACGATGGCGTAATATTTACCTTGTTCAAATTCTGTATTAACATCATGAATAGCTTGATGCTGATATGGTGTCCCTTTTTGATAGGTATAACTTACATTGTCAAACCGTATAGTCATAGTTGATCCACCAGCCCTTCATAAGTTAAGAATGATGTTTGGTGTCCCAGCATTTGATTTATTTTGATTGGGAATGGCAAATCTAGACCTATTCTTGTTAACTCTTCTGCATTGTCGAAAATTTCAGTCGCTGTGCCTTCTTTATAGACAGTCCCTTTATTCATAACGATAACATGATCTGCTTCCATCGCCTCAGATAAATCATGCGTAATAGAAATGATTGTAATATTATGTTCTGATTTAACTTTTCTCACTAAATCCAATAAATTTTGACGTGCATCAGGATCTAACATAGAAGTCGCCTCATCTAATATAATGACAGAGGGGTTAAGTGCTAATACACTTGCTATAGCCACACGCTGCTTCTGTCCCCCCGATAATGCATTAGGTTCATAATCTGCACGTTCTAACATATCAACTTGTTTAAGTGCTTCGCTGACTCTTCTATGCATTTCGTCATATGGAACCGCATGATTTTCGAGTCCAAATGCCACATCGTATTTTACAATTGAACCAACAAATTGATTATCCGGATTCTGAAATACAATTCCTATGTCTTTTCTTAACTTTTCAAAATTATCATCAGTTATAGCTTGATTATTATAAAAAATTTCTCCAGATTTAACTTTCTCTATGCCAATCATTAACTTGGCAATTGTAGATTTTCCAGAACCGTTATGACCAACAATAGATGTCCACTGACCTTTAGGTATATTAAAAGAAACATCTTTCAATGTGAAGGATGCATCACTTTGATATTGAAATGAAACATTTTTAAATACAATAACTGAATTCTTATCCTCCACTTGTCTCTCTCCTTTACGATTCGTGTATCTATCATATTTTACAATATTTATAAATCGCTGTATATGACATTGACTGGGTTCTCTATATATTACTAGTATTTTCTGACTCATTTCTAGTCTTTAAAGTGTTGTTTAACAACTAATGATAAGGACTTTTATTCCTCTCTAACAATTATGTATAAACGTTAATAAAATAAATGATTTACTAATATAGGGGTGGTCGCGTTTGATTCAACGATAATACTTTCACTTCATTCAGTTCTAGTGAAATTGATCAAACTAGCTTCATCATATTTTTAGATTCGCACTCAAAAAAGTAAATATAAAGAAATCGGACTTAAAAACATTTCTGTTCATAAGTCCGATATTTTATTCAATAAAAAAGCGCGCACCCCATCATAAGTTTGTTGAGTTCACGCTTTAAATCTTTATTTAGTTGATGGGGTACTCTGAGCTAGACAATATTTGTATGTGGCAAACATTATCGTTGCACTCATTTGCTTTATATAAAAGTAGTTAGTGTATTTATATAAATTCTTATACTAATTCGATAATTACTGATTCAGCACCGTCACCGCGACGAGGGCCTTGTTTAAGGATACGAGTGTAACCACCTTGACGTTCTGTGTAACGCTCTGCGATTTCACCAAATAATTTTTGAAGTGCAGTTTGTGTAGTTTCATCTTCGTTTAAGATTTCAACATTACGTAAAGTTTTAGCTGCATTACGACGAGAAGCTAAATCTCCTTTTTTACCTAAAGTGATTAATTTCTCAACAACACTGCGAACTTCTTTTGCACGAGCTTCTGTAGTTTCAATACGTTCACTAATAATAAGTGATGTAGCTAAGTCACGTAACATAGCTTTACGTTGATCAGAAGTACGACCTAATTTTCTGTAACCCATGAGTTAACCTCCTTTATCAATCTTCTTTTCTTAATCCTAATCCTAAATCTTCTAATTTGTATTTAACTTCTTCTAAAGATTTACGACCTAAATTACGCACTTTCATCATGTCAGCTTCAGATTTGTCAGCTAACTCTTGAACAGAATTGATTCCTGCGCGTTTTAAGCAGTTATATGAACGTACAGATAAGTCTAATTCTTCAATAGACATTTCTAATACTTTTTCTTTTTGATCTTCTTCTTTTTCAATCATGATTTCAGCGTTTTGCGCTTCATCAGTAAGACCAACGAAGATATTCAAGTGTTCAGTCATTATTTTTGCTGCTAATGAAACTGATTCTTGTGGTGTGATTGAACCATTAGTCCAAACATCCAATGTTAATTTATCAAAATCACTGCTTTGACCTACACGTGTATTTTCAACAGTATAGTTCACACGTTCAACAGGTGAATACAATGAATCAACAGGGATTACACCAATTGGTAAATCACTAGTATTATTTTGTTCTGCTAATGCGTAACCTCTACCCTTGTTAGCAACTAGACGAATTTTTAAGTGACCACCTTTAGATACTGTTGCAATTTTAAGCTCTGGGTTTAAAATTTCAACATCACTATCATGTGTAATGTCGCTTGCTGTTACTTCGCCTTCATCACGTACATCAATTTCTAAAGTTTTATCTTCTTCAGAGTAAATTTTCAATGCTAATTGTTTAATGTTCATAATAATTGTAGAAACATCTTCAACTACATTGTCTACTGCTGAGAATTCATGTAAAACTCCCTCAATTTCAATATACTTAACGGCTGCACCTGGTAATGAAGATAGTAGGATACGACGTAAGGAGTTTCCTAGTGTAGTACCGTAGCCACGTTCTAGTGGTTCAACAACGAACTTACCGAATTTAGCATCTTCACTAATTTCAATTGTCTCAATTCTAGGTTTTTCGATTTCTATCATTTAAATATCCTCCTTATATACGTCGACTTAATTTAAAATGTTTGCTCAGTGACCTGTAACAATACCATCATAAATTATACACGACGACGTTTTGGTGGACGACAACCGTTATGAGGTACTGGAGTAACGTCTCTGATCGCAGTTACTTCTAAACCTGCAGATTGTAATGCACGAATAGCTGATTCACGACCTGGACCAGGTCCTTTAACTGTTACTTCAACTGTTTTTAAACCATGCTCCATAGCTGATTTAGATGCAGTTTCAGAAGCCATTTGTGCTGCAAATGGTGTTGATTTTTTAGATCCTTTGAATCCTAATGCACCAGCTGATGACCATGATAAAGCATTACCGAACTCATCAGTGATAGTTACAATAGTGTTGTTGAATGTTGAACGGATGTGTGCTACACCATTTTCAATATTCTTTTTCACTCTACGTTTACGAGATACTTGTTTACGTGCCATTTAAAATTTGCCTCCTTTACCTATTATTTTTTCTTGTTAGCTACCGTTTTAACTGGTCCTTTACGAGTACGCGCGTTGTTTTTCGTTTTTTGACCACGAACTGGTAAACCACGACGGTGACGGATACCACGGTATGATGAAATTTCCATTAAACGTTTGATATTTAAGTTAGTTTCACGACGTAAGTCACCTTCGACTTTATAACCGTCTACAACTTCACGGATGCGACCTAATTCGTCATCAGTTAAATCTTTCACACGAGTATCAGCTGATACGTTAGCTTCTTCAAGAATTTTTTGAGCAGTTGACGTACCGATACCGTATATATAAGTTAATGAGATAACTACGCGTTTTTCACGTGGAATATCTACTCCTGCAATACGTGCCATATTAATTTACACCTCTCTTTTATTAACCTTGTCTTTGTTTGTGTTTTGGATTTTCACAAATTACCATTACTTTACCTTTACGTTTAATGACTTTACATTTTTCGCAAATAGGTTTTACTGATGGTCTTACTTTCATTTTTATACCTCCCTATATTATGGAGTGACGATTATTTATAACGATAAGTAATTCTTCCGCGTGTTAAATCGTACGGAGACATCTCAACAGTTACTTTGTCGCCAGGTAGAATACGAATGTAATTCATTCTGATTTTACCACTTACGTGAGCTAAAATCTCATGACCATTTTCTAATTCTACTTTAAACATTGCGTTCGGTAAAGTATCTAATACAGTACCTTCTAATTCAATTACATCTTGTTTAGCCATTGATTAACTTCCCCCTTTTTGCAATAGTAAGGTAATCGTCAATAGACAACTTTATTGTTACGAATCTATCAGTGATTAATTTTATAAGTTAAACAAAAATTACGGGAATTAATTATCGTTAATTGCCACTCTCATCTATCTAATATGATTAAATCATGCCTCACTTAAAATAGACCGCTAAAAGTTGATCTATTACAAATGATCTAAAATATCAATGACATCTTTGGTAACGTCGCTAATATCTTTTGAACCATCAATATTTTTCAATACACCTTTTTGATCATAGAAATCTAAAATAGGCTTAGATTGTTTAATATTAACACTCAAACGATTAGCTACCGTTTCAGGATTATCATCTTCTCGTTGATACAATTTACCACCATCGATATCACAAATACCTTCGACCTTCGGAGGATTAAATACAAGATGATACGTTGTACCACATGACTCACAGATTCGACGACCTGTAAGACGGTTCATTAATTCTTCTTCCGGAACTTCGATATTGATGACAGCATCAATGTTTCTGTCAAGCTCAGACATAATATTATTTAATGCCTCAGCTTGCTCGATTGTTCTTGGGAAGCCATCTAATAAAAAGCCTTTTTTTGCATCGTCTTCAGAAATTCTTTCCTTAACGATACCTACAGTCACTTCATCAGGAACTAATTCGCCACGGTCCATATAAGACTTAGCTTCTTTACCTAATTCAGTTTCTTCTTTTATAGCTTTTCTGAACATGTCACCAGTTGAAATGTGGGGTATTGGGAATTTCTTGACAATTTCACTTGCTTGAGTTCCTTTACCTGCGCCAGGTAAACCCATCAAAATGATATTCATAAGTGCCCTCCTAAAATTATCTACCACCAAAGCCTTTATATTCTTTTTGAGATACTTGAGCTTCTAAAGATTTCATTGTTTCAATCGCTACACCAATAACGATAAGTAAACTTGTACCACCAATCTGAATTGATTGTGGTAATCCCATAAACTTAGTTGCTAATATCGGTAGAATTGAAATAACGGCTAAGAAGATAGAACCTACAAAAGTTAAACGATATAAAACTTTAGTAATATATTTTTTGGTTTGTTCACCAGGTCTAATACCTGGAACATAGCTACCTTGTTTCTTAAGGTTATCAGCCATTTTTTCCGGATTAACTTGTACAAATGCATAGAAGTATGTGAATAGTATAATTAGTACAATATATACAACCATACCAACATTACTTGAAGGATTTGCAGCATTCGCAATGTTTTGTGCCCATTCTTTATCTGGATAGAACAACGTTAATGTTCTAGGCAGTAAGAAGAACGCCATTGCAAAGATTACAGGAATAACACCGGCTGAGTTCACTTTTAAAGGTAGATAAGTTGCCTGTGAACCTAATCTTTGAGCAGTTTGTTTCTTAGCATATTGAATCGGAATTTTACGAACGGCTTCAAGTACATAAATAGCACCTACAGTTAATAGTATCAGTGACACTAAAAGTCCTAATACTTTCAACCATGCTAATGATGTATCTTCTTGCCCAACGAACGCAGTTTGTCCAAATTGAATTAGACTGGCTGGCAACGTTGATAAAATACCCGCAAATATGATAATAGAAATACCATTACCAACACCGAACTGAGTGATTTGATCACCAAGCCATATTAAGAAAGCAGTTCCTGCTGTCAAAACTAGTGCTATTAATAAATAACTCATAATTGACTGATTGATAATCAGCGCACCTTTGAGATAATTATTAAATTGGAATGCCATACCTATAGATTGGATAAATGCTAAAGAAATTGCTAAATAACGAGTAACGTTATTTAACTTTCTTCTACCTACTTCACCTTGTTTTGCCCATTCTGAGAATTTAGGGACAATATCCATTTGTAATAATTGCATTACGATTGATGCAGTGATGTAGGGTACAATACCCATTGCAAAAATAGAAAATCGTTTCAAGGCTCCGCCACCAAAAGTATTTAATAACTCAGTGGCACCTTGAGAACCTTGGGGATTATCAAAAGCTGCAGGATTTACTCCTGGAGCTGGTATATAAGTCCCTATTTTAAAAATTACTAACATTGCTAGTGTGAAGAAAATCTTGTTACGAACCTCTTTTGTTCTAAAGAAGTTCACAAGGGTTTGAATCATTAGATCACCTCGTGTGCTCCACCTTTAGCATCAATAGCTTCTGCTGCTGAAGCTGAGAATTTATGAGCTTTCACTGTCAATTTCTTATCAAGTGAACCATTACCTAGTATTTTGATACCAGATTTTTCATTCTTAACAACACCAGATTCTACTAATAAAGCTGGAGTTACTTCAGTACCATCTTCAAATTTATTAAGTTGGTCTAAGTTAACAATAGCATATTCTTTACGATTTATGTTAGTAAAACCACGTTTTGGTAAACGACGGAATAATGGTAATTGACCACCTTCAAATCCTGGTCTTACACCACCGCCTGAACGAGCTTTTTGACCTTTGTGTCCGCGACCACTTGTTTTACCGTTACCTGTCGCAACACCACGTCCAACACGATTGCGTTCTTTACGTGAACCTTCTGCCGGTTTTAACTCATGTAATTTCATTTCGGCACCTCCTTGATTATTTTTCTTCTACTGTTACTAAGTGCTTAACTTTGTTGATTTGCCCACGAATAGCAGGGTTATCTTCAACAACTACTGAACTGTTAGTCTTTTTAAGACCTAAAGCTTCAACAGTTTTACGTTGTGTTTCAGGACGACCAATAACACTACGAGTGAGGGTAATTTGTAATTTAGCCATAACTAGTTTTCCCTCCTTAATTGTATAATTCTTCTACTGTTTTGCCACGTAATTTCGCAACATCTTCAGCATTTTTAAGGTTTTGTAAACCATCGATTGTAGCACGAACCATGTTGATTGGTGTGTTTGATCCTAATGATTTACTTAAGATATCAGTGATACCTGCTAATTCAAGTACGGCACGAACAGGACCACCAGCGATAACTCCTGTACCAGGTGCAGCCGGTTTCATAAATACGCTTCCTGAACCGTAACGGCCAGTAATTGTGTGTGGAGTTGTACCTTCAACACGTGGAACAACTACTAAATCTTTTTTAGCTGCTTCAACAGCTTTTTTGATTGCTTCTGGTACCTCTTGAGCTTTACCAGTACCGAAACCTACACGACCATTTTTGTCTCCAACTACAACTAATGCAGTGAAACGGAAACGACGACCACCTTTTACAACTTTTGCTACACGGTTGATTGTAACAACGCGTTCTTCAAATTCTTTCGTCTCTTCTTCTCTACGAGCCATGTATTTGTCCCTCCTTTAAATTAAAATTCTAATCCGCTTTCTCTTGCTGCTTCAGCTAATGCTTTAACACGTCCGTGATATAAATATCCTCCACGGTCAAATACGATTTCTTTAATGCCTTTGTCAGCAGCTTTTTTAGCAATTGCTTCACCGACTTTAGTTGCTAATTCAACTTTAGTTGCTGTAGTAGCAATGTCGCTGTCTTTTGAAGAAGCTTGAGCTAATGTTACGCCTTTATTATCATCAATAATTTGAGCGTAGATATGCTTGTTTGAACGATATACGTTTAAACGTGGCTTTTCAGCTGTACCTGATAAGTTAGTACGAACACGAGCATGTCTTTTTAAACGCACTTTATTTTTATCAATTTTACTGATCATTTCAATACTCCTTTCTTTAGAGTTTATCTATTATTTACCAGTTTTACCTTCTTTACGGCGAACGTATTCACCTTGGTAACGAATACCTTTACCTTTGTAAGGCTCTGGAGGTCTTACTGAACGGATGTTAGATGCTAATGCTCCAACTTGTTCTTTTGAAATACCTTCAACTTTAACGACTGTGTTTTTCTCAACTGAGAAAGTAATGTTTTCTTCAGCTTTAATTTCTACTGGGTGAGAATAACCAACGTTAAGGATTAAGTCTTTACCTTGCATTTGAGCACGGTAACCTACACCAACAAGTTCAAGTACTTTTACGTATCCTTGAGAAACACCTTGTACCATATTGTTTAATAAAGCACGAGTTGTACCATGGTTTGTTCTATCTTCTTTAGAATCAGATGGTCTTACAACTTCAATTGTGTTTTCTTCTTGTTTGAATGTCATTCTTTCATTTAAAGTTCTTGATAATTCACCTTTAGGACCTTTAACAGTTACATGATTTCCATCAAAAGTTACTGTTACGTCACTAGGGATGTCAATAATTTTCTTACCAACACGACTCATGTTATGGCACCTCCTTATTTTTTATTACCAAACGTATGCGATAATTTCTCCACCAACATTACGTTTTCTTGCTTCTTTGTCAGTGATTACACCTTCAGAAGTTGATACTAATGCAATACCTAAACCATTTAATACTTTAGGCATTTCGCTAGCTTTTGCATAAACACGTAAACCTGGTTTTGAAATACGTTTTAATCCTGTGATAACACGCTCATCGTTTTGACCATATTTTAAGAATAAACGAAGTACACCTTGTTTATCATCTTCTACGTATTCAACATTTTTAATGAAACCTTCACTCTTTAAGATTTCAGCAATTTCTTTTTTAATATTTGATGCAGGTAATTCTAACTTCTCGTGACGCACCATGTTTGCGTTTCTTACACGAGTAAGCATATCTGCGATTGGATCTGTCATTGTCATTGATTGTTGCCTCCTTTCAGACTCTTTTTTATTACCAGCTAGCTTTACGAACGCCAGGGATTTGGCCTTTGTAAGCTAATTCACGGAAACAAATACGGCATAATTTAAATTTACGATATACAGAATGTGGACGGCCACAACGTTCACAACGAGTGTATTCACGAACTGCATATTTTTGTTTTTTTTGTTGCTTAGCAACCATTGAAGTTTTAGCCACTTAATTAGCCTCCTTTAAATAATTATTTACGGAATGGCATACCGAAGTTAGCTAACAATTCACGAGCTTCTTCATCAGTGTTAGCAGTCGTTACGATAACAATATCCATTCCTCTAACTTTACTTACTTTATCATAGTCGATTTCTGGGAAAATTAATTGTTCTTTAACACCTAAAGTGTAGTTACCGCGTCCGTCAAATGCTTTTTTAGAAACACCTTGGAAGTCACGTACACGTGGTAATGATACTGAAATTAATTTGTCTAAGAATTCATACATTCTTTCACCGCGAAGTGTTACTTTCGCACCGATTGGCATACCTTCACGTAAACGGAAAGTCGCGATTGATTTTTTAGCTTTAGTTACTAATGGTTTTTGACCAGTGATCAATTCTAATTCTTCAACAGCATTGTCTAATACTTTAGAATTTTGTACTGCGTCACCTACACCCATGTTCACAACGATTTTATCTATTTTTGGTACTTCCATTACTGAACTATAATTGAATTTTTTCATTAAGTTTTCAGTAACTTCAGTGTTAAACTTTTCTTTTAAACGGTTCAAAGTGGGATCCTCCTTTCAACTTGTTATTAATTATTAGATTTAATTTCTTCGCCAGATTTTTTAGCGATACGAACTTTTTTACCATCAACAAATTTGTAACCTACACGAGTTGGTTCGTTTGTTTTAGGGTCCAATAATTGTACATTAGAAACATGGATTGCTGCCTCTGTTTCTAAGATTCCACCTTCAGGATTTAATTGAGTTGGTTTTTGGTGTTTTTTCATAATGTTAACACCTTCCACAACGACACGGTCTTTTTTAGGTAGAGTAGCAATTACTTTACCTTCTTTACCTTTGTCTTTACCTGCGATAACTTTAACGTTGTCACCTTTTTTGATATGCATGTGGGCACCTCCTTATTTGTATTGGTTGTTATTAATTAAAGTACTTCTGGTGCTAATGATACGATTTTCATGAAGTTACCTTCACGTAATTCACGAGCAACAGGTCCGAAGATACGAGTACCACGTGGGCCTTTGTCATCACGGATGATAACACATGCATTTTCATCAAATTTGATGTATGAACCGTCATTACGACGAACACCTGACTTAGTACGTACGATTACAGCTTTGACAACGTCACCTTTTTTAACAACGCCACCTGGTGTTGCATTTTTAACAGTACATACGATAACATCGCCGATGTTTGCTGTTTTACGACCAGATCCACCTAATACTTTGATTGTAAGAACTTCACGAGCACCAGAGTTGTCTGCTACTTTCAAGCGTGTTTCTTGTTGGATCATTAGTTAAACCTCCCTTATCTCTAAACTTGTATTAAATAATTACTGACTCTTCAACAATCTCTACTAAACGAAAACGTTTTGTTGCTGATAAAGGACGAGTTTCTTGAATTTTAACAATGTCTCCTAATTTAGCTGAATTGTTTTCATCATGAGTTTTGTATTTTTTAGAGTATTTTACTCGTTTACCGTATAATTTGTGTGTTTTGTAAGTTTCAACAAGTACTGTAATAGTCTTGTCCATTTTGTCTGAAACAACTTTACCTACATAAACTTTACGATCGTTTCTTTCGCTCACTTTTGTAACCTCCTCTTACTTAATTATTGATTAGCCTTACTTTGTTCAATTTCTCTTTCACGAGCAACAGTTTTTAGACGTGCAATCGTTTTTCTTACTGTACGAATACGTGCAGTTTCTTCTAATTGACCTGTAGCTAACTGAAAGCGTAGGTTAAAAAGCTCTTCTTTTGAAGATTTGATTTGTTCTTCGATTTCTGAAGTGGTTAAGTCTCTAATTTCCTTAGCTTTCATTTGTTTCACCACCCAATTCCTCACGTTTTACAAACTTAGTTTTTACTGGAAGTTTGTGACTTGCTAAACGTAGTGCTTCACGCGCAACTTCTTCAGAAACGCCAGCAACTTCGAATAAAATTCTACCTGGTTTAACAACTGCGATCCAGCCTTCAACCGCACCTTTACCAGCACCCATACGTACTTCTAAAGGTTTTTTAGTATATGGTGTATGTGGGAAGATTTTAATCCAAACTTTCCCGCCACGTTTCATGTAACGTGTCATTGCTATACGAGCAGATTCGATTTGACGAGATGTGATCCAAGACGTTGTTGTAGCTTGTAAACCAAACTCACCAAATGTTACGTAGTTACCGCCTTTAGAACGACCAGTTGTTTTAGGACGATGTTGACGACGATATTTTACACGTTTTGGTAGTAACATTATTATTTTCCTCCTCCACTAGTGTTCTTAGTAGGAAGAACTTCTCCACGATAAATCCATACTTTAACGCCTAATTTACCGTAAGTAGTGTCAGCTTCAGCGTGTGCATAATCGATGTCAGCACGTAACGTATGAAGTGGAACAGTTCCTTCTGAATATTGTTCAGCACGAGCGATGTCAGCTCCGCCTAAACGACCAGATACTTGAGTTTTGATACCTTTAGCACCAAGTTTCATAGCTCTAGTGATTGCTTGTTTTTGTACACGACGGAATGAAGCACGGTTTTCTAATTGACGTGCGATGTTTTCAGCTACTAAACGAGCGTCAAGATCAACTTTTTTGATTTCAATTACGTTGATGTGTACTTTTTTATCAGTTAACGCATTTAATTTGTTGCGTAATTTTTCGATTTCTGAACCGCCTTTACCAATTACCATACCAGGTTTACCAGTATGAATTGCAATGTTGATACGGTTTGCAGCACGTTCAATCTCTACGTGAGAAACTGATGCTTCTTTTAATTCATTATCAATAAATTTACGGATTTTTAAATCTTCGTGTAAAAGTGAAGCGAAGTCTTTTTCAGCATACCATTTAGCTTCCCAATCACGGATAATACCAACACGAAGTCCGATTGGATTAATTTTTTGACCCACAGTATTCCCTCCTTAAAAGTTAATTAAGCTTCTTTAGCTTCTTCTTTACCGTCACTTACGACGATTGTAATGTGGCTTGTACGTTTGTTAATCGCACTTGCACGACCTTGCGCACGTGGACGGAAACGTTTTAATGTTGGTCCTTCGTTAGCATATGCTTCTTTAACTACTAATTCATCTGTGTTCATGTCATAGTTATGTTCAGCATTAGCTAAAGCGGACATTAATACTTTTTCAATTACTGGTGATGAAGCTTTGTTTGTTAATTTTAAAATTGCAATAGCTTCAGCAGCATTTTTACCTCTGATTAAGTCAAGAACTAGTCTTACTTTACGAGGTGCGATTCTTATTGTTCTAGCAACCGCTTTTGCTTCCATTAGGATGTCCTCCTCTACTTAATAGATATTATCTTCTTGTTTTCTTGTCGTCTGCAACGTGTCCTTTGAATGTACGAGTAGGAGCAAACTCACCTAATTTATGACCTACCATATCTTCAGTTACATATACAGGTACGTGTTTACGTCCGTCGTATACTGCAAAAGTATGTCCGATGAAATTAGGGAAAATTGTAGAACGACGTGACCATGTTTTGATTACTTGTTTCTTTTCGCTTCCTTCTTGAGCTTCAACTTTTTTCATTAAATGCTCATCGACGAAAGGTCCTTTTTTAATACTACGAGCCATTTGGGCGCCTCCCTTCTTATTATGTGCGTGCAGCTTTAAGCCGCACACCCAAATAAGTTGATTATATTATTTTTTCTTACGTCCACGAACGATAAGTTTGTCTGATGATTTTTTACCACGACGAGTTTTCTTACCAAGCGTAGGTTTACCCCATGGTGACATTGGAGATGGTCTACCGATAGGAGCACGACCTTCACCACCACCGTGTGGGTGATCGTTAGGGTTCATTACAGAACCACGAACTGTTGGACGGATACCTTTCCATCTTGAACGTCCGGCTTTACCAACGTTAACTAATTCGTGTTGTAGGTTACCAACTTGACCGATTGTAGCACGGCAAGTAGATAAGATCATACGAACTTCACCAGATCTTAATCTGATTAATACGTATTTACCTTCTTTACCAAGTACTTGAGCACTTGCACCAGCTGAACGAGCGATTTGTCCACCTTTACCAGGTTTAAGCTCGATGTTGTGTACTACTGTACCAACTGGAATGTTTTGTAATGGTAATGCGTTACCAACTTTGATGTCAGCTTCAGCACCACTTTCAACGATTTGACCTACTTCTAATCCTTTAGGAGCAATGATATATCGTTTTTCACCGTCTGCATATACAACTAAAGCGATGTTTGCTGAGCGGTTTGGATCATATTGAATAGAATCAACTTTTGCATTGATACCATCTTTGTTACGTTTGAAATCGATAACACGGTATTGACGTTTGTGTCCACCACCATGGTGTCTTACAGTCAATTTACCTTGGTTGTTACGTCCCGCTTTTTTCGGTAGCGGTTTTAATAATGACTTTTCAGGTGTAGTTTTCGTGATTTCTGCGAAATCTAACGAAGTCATATTACGACGACCATTTGTTATTGGCTTATACTTTTTAATAGCCATTGTCGCTTACCTCCTTAATGGTAATTGTTTTATTAGTTAAATAAGTCGATTGATCCTTCTTTAAGAGTTACAATCGCTTTTCTTCTTTTGTTTGTATAGCCTTGGTAACGGCCCATACGTTTTTTCTTAGGTTTGTAATTCATGATATTAACACTTGCAACTTTTACGTTGAAGATTTCTTCAACTGCCATTTTTACTTGTGTTTTGTTAACACGAGTATCAACGTCGAAAGTGTATTTGTCTTCAGCCATTGCTTCAGAAGATTTCTCAGTGATTACGGGGCGCTTAAGAATATCTCTTGCTTCCATTATCCGAGCACCTCCTCAACTTTTTTAGCAGCAGCTTCAGTAATTACTAAGCTGTCAGCATTAGTGATATCTAAAACATTTAAACCTTGAGCAGTTGTCACTTGAACGCCAGGGATGTTGCGTGCTGATAATTCAACATTTACATCTTCGTTTTCAGTAACTACTAATACTTTTTTAGGTTGTTCTAATGTAGATAATACATTTTTGAATTCTTTAGTTTTTGGAGCTTCGAAGTTGAATGCGTCAACTACAGTTAAGCCATTCTCTTGAGCTTTGAAAGATAATGCTGAGCGTAAAGCTAAACGACGCATTTTCTTAGGCATTTTGTATGCATAACTTCTTGGAGTTGGTCCGAATACGATACCACCGCCACGCCATTGTGGAGCACGGATTGTACCTTGACGAGCACGACCTGTTCCTTTTTGCTTCCATGGTTTACGTCCGCCACCGCTTACTGCTGAACGATTCTTAACAGCATGCGTACCTTGACGTAATGAAGCACGTTGTAAATTAATAGCTTCGAATAAAACGCTATTATTTGGCTCAATACCGAATACTGCATCGCTTAATTCGATTGAACCTGATTTAGTTCCGTCTAATTTTAAAACATCATAATTAGCCATTATGCATTTCCTCCTTTCACTTCTTATTATTTATTACCTTTTTTAATTGAAGTTCTGATTTCTACTAAACCTTTTTTAGGTCCAGGTACGTTACCTTTTACTAAGATAACTTTGTTTTCTGTGTCAACTTGAACTACTTCTAAGTTTTGAACAGTTACAGTGTTTCCACCCATACGTCCTGGCATTTTTTGGCCTTTAAATACTCTAGAAGCATCTGAAGCCATACCTACAGAACCTGGTGCTCTGTGGAAATGAGAACCGTGTGACATAGGTCCACGAGATTGTCCGTGGCGTTTAATTGCACCTTGGAAACCTTTACCTTTTGATACGCCTGTTACGTCAATAACGTCGCCAGCTACAAAAGTATCTACTGAGACTTCTTGACCTACTTCGTAAGCATCCACGTCTACATTGCGGAATTCACGAATGAAGCGCTTAGGTGCTGCGTCAGCTTTTTTAGCGTGACCTTCAGCTGGTTTATTAGCATATTTATTAGATTTTGCATCTTTTTTGTATGCTTTTTTGTCTTCAAATCCAACTTGGATTGCGTTGTATCCATCAACTTCTACAGTTTTCTTTTGTAATACAACATTTTCTTTAGCTTCTACTACTGTTACAGGGATTAATTCACCGTTTTCTCCGAATACTTGTGTCATCCCAATTTTTCTTCCTAAGATTCCTTTGGTCATCGAAAGTCCACCTCCTAAAATTGTCTATTATAATTTGATTTCGATGTCTACACCAGATGGTAAGTTTAAGCCCATTAAAGCGTCAACTGTTTTTGGTGTTGGGTTTACAATATCGATTAAACGTTTGTGTGTACGTTGTTCGAATTGTTCACGTGAATCTTTATACTTATGCACGGCACGGATGATTGTGTAAACTGATTTCTCAGTTGGTAACGGAATTGGTCCAGAAACATCTGCACCAGAACGTTTCGCTGTTTCTACAATCTTCTCTGCTGATTGATCAATTACGCGGTGATCATAAGCTTTTAATCTGATTCTGATTTTTTGTTTTGCCATAATTTTCCCTCCTTATTCGTCTACATTTAGTGATAGACTTCTCCACGAAAACTATCTTACACAGCGCCATGGCAAAGCGGCCGGGTGTGTCAGTAACCTTTCGCTTCATCGCTTTTCTTAAAGTCCAACGTTAGTTATATTACACGAAAAACATCGATAAATCAAGGCTTTTCACATAATTTTTCTATCTGTCTAACACATACTTTTATATTTTACTTTATATACTTAGTCAGTTCAACTATTTTCGAGATATTTTTTATTTCCTTCTTTATTGTAAATTCGTACCTTGAATCATTTTATTATTATCATTAAAAATTATTCTATATAATTAGTCATAAGAACGGTGGTGAATGAATATGAAAAATGGACCAAAATTATCTTTAGCACTTATAGGTATCTTTTTAATACTTTGTGAGTTTTTCTATGGCATTCCTTTTTTAGGTGCAACGTTTATTTTAAGTTTTGGATGGCAGCCTTTACTCTTTAATGCATTACTTTATCTAATTTTTACTATTATATTATTAGTGAATAGACAAAATGCGATTAGACCTATAGCGATTATTCCAATATTTGGTATAGTAGGTAGTTTTTTAGCTATTATCCCCTTCTTAGGAATTTTGATTCATTGGATTTTATTTTTCCTAATGATTCTATTTGTCCTAGTTGTATTATCAGCGCCAACCTATATACCTAATAAAAATGCTCGTGTCATTTACACACAATACAAAGATGGACATAGAGAATAATTCTTAAAACCTTTTTAATTAGGTATATAATATAGAAGAAACACGTCCAACAATTTTAAAAGAAGTATATTTATATCGGATATTTAAAGACATTCATAATATCGCTTTATGTTATTTCGCTTCTTATTTTATCCTTACTTCAAAGAAAAAAACGACTACCAATCATTGGCAGTCGTTTTTTGTGTCTGGATTTAACCATGAACAAATATGAAGTACAGAATGAATAGTACCATTAATACATACATTATCGGATGTACTTCTTTATGTTTTTTAGAGATAAGCATTGTAATTGGATAGAAAATAAATCCACACGCAATACCAGTTGCAATTGAATATGATAAAGGCATCATAATGATTGTAATGAAGGCTGGCACTGCAACTTCAAAACTTTTCCAGTTTATCTCAGCAAAGTTTGCAGCCATTAATACACCTACCACCACTAAGGCTGGTGTCGTAACTGCACTTGTTACAACAGCGATTAACGGACTAAAGAACAGCGCTAATAGGAAACAACAACCTGTTACGATACTAGCAAATCCTGTTCTAGCACCTACAGCAACACCTGAAGTTGATTCGATATAAGAAGTTGTTGTAGTTGTTCCAAAAACTGATCCTACAATCGTAGCTAAAGAATCTGAGAACAATGCTCTACCAGCTCTTGGTAATTTATTATCTTTCATAATACCTGCTTGAGTAGCAACAGCTACTAATGTACCAGCTGTATCAAAGAAATCAATAAATAAGAACGTTAAAATAACAATTAAGAACTGTATCGTTAATAATTGACTTGGGTCTTTAAACGCTTCAAATGCAGCACCGAACGTTGGTTCAATACTTGGAATCTTACCCACAATACCAGATGGCATTTGAATCAATCCAGTGAACATACCAACGATTGCTGTGATGATCATACCGATAAAGATAGAACCCGGCAATTTAATTGCATATAAAATAACTGTAATAACGATACCGAATATCGCCAAAAGTACTGGTGGATCAGTTAAATGTCCCAATGTTACTAATGTAGATTCATTTTTAACTATAATACCCGAACTTTGTAAACCTACAAATGTAATGAATAATCCTATACCTGCTGAAACAGCCATCTTCATTTGATAAGGAATTGCATTAATAATAACTTCCCTAAACCCTGTGACGGTTAATATCGCAAAGAATATACCTGAGAATAAAACGCCTGTTAAACCAACTTGCCAAGGAATACCCATGGTTAACACAACAGTAAATGCAAAGAATGCATTTAATCCCATACCTGGTGCTAACGCAATTGGATATTTAGCTATTAGCCCCATGAATAGCGAGCCTACAAATGCTGCTAATGCAGTCGCTACAAAAATGGCACCTTGGTCCATTTTCATATCTTCTGATACGCCTTTAACACCTGCTAAACTTAAAACTTGCGGGTTAACTGCTAAAATATAGGCCATAGATAAGAAAGTTGTGATACCGCCTAAGATTTCTCTTTTAAAGTTTGTTCCATATTTATCGAACTGGAAATAGTTTTTCACGAATGGATGCTCCTTTTTTTAAAATACCTTAATAGTTTAATATCATTCTTAATAAAAAACAATACCAAAAGCGAACTTTTCGTTTTTCTGATTCAACTTTGTTCGATTTTATCTATAAATTCAAGTTCTTTAATGCATCTTTAAACGGATTATTGTCTAAACCTTCATTTTTATTCATATACTTTTTCATTTCTTTACGAGATACTTTACCAGAGGATTTAGACTTCATACGCTGATCCATATGTGCTTGCGTTTCAGAATGTCCACAAACACAACGATATACCGCTTCTTTCCCTTTACCAAACAACGTTAATTTCTTTTTACAGTTTGGACATCTTGCATTTGTTTTGCGCTGTACATTCTTTTTCGTCTTACAAGATGGATCTTGGCACACAAGCATCTGACCATTTTTAGTTTTAACTTTAATCATGAATTTACCACACGTTGGGCATTCTGTGGTTGTTAAATTATCGTGTTTATATTTACGATCACTATTTTTAATCCCATTTACAACATCTTTCGTAAAATCTTTCATTTCATTAATAAATGTTTTCGCCTGATATTTACCACGTTCAATTAAAAGTAATTTTTCTTCCCATTGTGCAGTTAAAAGTGGCGACGTTAATTCTTCTGGTGCTAATTCTAATATTTGTTTACCTTTTGACGTTACTTTAATTTTACCGTCTCTTGATTCAATGGCATTCATATTAAATAATTTATCGATAATGTCGGCCCTTGTTGCAACTGTGCCGATACCACCTGTTTGTTTTAAAGTTTGCGCATATTTTTTATCCTTCAATTGAATAAAGTTCTGAGGGTTCTCCATCGCTTTTAATAACGAACCTTCATTAAAATATTCTGGAGGTGTTGTTTCATGTTCTCTAATATTTGTTTTTGAAATCTTCACTTCATCGCCTTCTGAAAAAGGCTGTTGCATCTCTGTAATAGATTCACCTTGTCTAATAGATTTAAAACCTAAAACAGTTGTTACATTCTCTTTCAAAACAAATGTGTGCCCTGCAACCTCTAAAGTTACAGTTATCGCGTCATACTCGTGCGGAGGCATTAAAGCTTCTAAAAAACGCTCGACAATCATATCGTATAACTTTAATTCTCTATTACTTAAGTCTGACATGACAGGTCTCACTTCTGTAGGAATAATTGCATGGTGATCAGATACTTTTTGATTATTAAATATCGACATTTTTGATGAAAATGTTTTAGACATTAATGGGCGTGCTTGGTCTTTATATGTTGTTGCCATCGTCACCTGAATACGTTCTTTCATAGTATCTACCATATCAGTTGTTAAATAGTTTGAATCTGTTCTTGGATAGGTTACGACTTTATGTCTCTCATATAAGCTTTGAAGTGTATTCAATGTTTCTTTAGGTCCAATTTTATAACGTCTATACATATCTTGTTGTAAATCTGTTAAATTGTACAGTGATTGCGGATACGACTTCTTATGTTTAGTAGCAACAGATTTAATCTTACCATCGACATTTTTCAAATTATTAACCATCTGTTCTAAAGTTTCTTTATTGGTATATCGCTGATTTGATTCTAGCTGAAAATCAAACCCTTTTACCGTTAATGATAATGTAAAGTATTGTTGTGGTTTGAACTGATTAATCTCTTGTTGTCGTGTATTTACTAATTGAATCGTTGGTGTCTGAACACGTCCCAGGGATAGCTGTGCATCATACTTTGTTGTTAGTGCACGCGTTGCATTAATCCCAACAATCCAATCTGCCTCACTTCTCGCTAACGCTGCATAATACAAATCGTTATATTGACGACCGTCTTTTAAATTTTTAAAACCTTGTTGAATAGCTTTTTTAGTAACTGAGCTAATCCATAATCGACGGATTGGCTTTTTGTTACCAACTTTATCCAAAATCAATCTTGCAACTAGTTCACCTTCTCGTCCAGCATCTGTTGCAATAATAATATCTTTCACTTTATTATCTAAAATTAACGCTTTTACTGTTTTAAATTGTTTGCTTGTTTTACCAATAACAACAGTTTTCATATATTTAGGTATAATTGGAAGGTCTTCTAATCGCCATTCCTTTAAATTTTTATCGTATTGTTCAGGTGTCGCATTTGTCACTAGATGACCTAACGCCCACGTGACAATATATTGGTTATTTTCAAAGTAACCATTACGCTTCTGATTTATTTGTAAAGCATCAGCAATATCTCTTGCGACTGATGGTTTTTCAGCTAATATTAAAGATTTCATAAATTATCCTTTCTCATACGTTCTTTTATTTCGAACGTGCTTCATCTATTCCACTAATCTTTGATTTAAATTCAATGATTGCAAATGATGTGTTAAATGTATTGTAACATGTTAATATCACTATTAACTTTCATTTCAGTTGAAATACTATATAATAAAAGTAACAAAAAGTACGGAGGTAATGACATGAGCATAGTTCAGTTATATGATATTACACAAATAAAATCGTTCATTGAACATTCGAATTATGAATCAGCATCATACTTATATAAACTTCCTCAACAGTACAATGAAATAGATGTATTAATAACCGATGCGATTGAATCACCTGGTGTATTTTCGATTAAAGAAAACGATTCAATCAAAGCAATCATATTGTCTTTTGCATACGATAAAAATAAATTCAAAGTCATAGGCCCTTTCGTGGCTGACAATTATGTATTATCTGTCGATACGTTTGAAACGCTATTTAAAGCAATGACTTCGAACCAACCTGACGATGCCGTCTTTAACTTTTCTTTTGAAGAAGGCATTCAACAATACAAACCATTAATGAAAGTTATTCAAGCAAGTTATAACTTCACTGACTATTACATAGAAGCCCGTACAAGATTAGAAGAAGATATGCACCAACCAAATATCATTCCTTATCACAAAGGGTTTTATCGTGCTTTCAGCAAATTACACACAACTACATTTAAATATCAGGCACAGTCACCACAAGATATCATTGATAGTTTAGACGACCATCATCATTTGTTTTTATTTGTTAGCGAAGGTTTACTTAAAGGTTATTTATACCTTGAAATTGATTCACAACAGTCAATCGCCGAGATTAAATACTTCAGTTCTCATGTAGATTACCGTTTGAAAGGTATCGCTTTCGAGTTGCTTGCGTATGCATTGCAATATGCTTTTGATAATTTTGATATTAGAAAAGTTTATTTTAAAATTCGTAATAAAAATAATAAACTCATCGAACGATTTAATGGTCTAGGTTTCCATATCAACTATGAGTACATTAAATTCAAATTCGAATCACGTAACGTAAAAGATCAAACAATCCCTGAATAAAACACCAAGCAAATACCCTACAGTACATCATTAGCATGTATTGTGGGTTTTTCTACTTTTTGTAAATATTGAAAATTATAAGTAGTTGTTTTTTACTATTAGGGCAGAATGCTTTACAATAACATGCAAGTGTCAATTAAGGGGAGCACTTGCATAAATAGTATAGGAGAGTGAGTAGTCTTGCAATTTCTTGATTTCTTAATCGCACTTTTACCTGCTTTATTCTGGGGAAGTGTCGTTCTTATTAATGTGTTCGTCGGCGGTGGACCTTACAACCAAATTCGTGGTACGACGCTAGGCGCACTCATTGTTGGATTAGGTTTACTTATTACTGGTTTCGCAAAATTCAATAATCCTACTGTAATTATTGTCGGTCTTATTTCTGGTGCATTATGGGCGTTTGGACAAGCGAATCAGCTTAAATCTATTAGTTTAATCGGTGTATCAAATACTATGCCAGTTTCTACAGGTATGCAATTAGTTGGTACAACATTATTCAGCGTTATCTTTTTAGGTGAATGGTCTTCAATGACTCAAATTATCTTTGGTTTAATCGCCATGATATTATTAGTTACTGGTGTAGCACTTACTTCACTTAAAGCTAAAAATGAACGTCAATCAGATAATCCTGAATTTAAAAAAGCAATGGGTATTTTAATTGTATCTACAGTTGGATATGTAGGTTTCGTTGTACTTGGTGACATCTTTGGTGTTGGTGGAACTGATGCATTGTTCTTCCAATCTGTCGGTATGGCAATTGGTGGCTTTATCCTATCCATGAATCATAAAACATCACTTAAATCAACAGCACTTAATCTATTGCCAGGTGTGATTTGGGGAATTGGTAACTTGTTCATGTTCTATTCTCAACCAAAAGTTGGTGTAGCTACAAGTTTCTCATTATCACAGTTACTTGTTATCGTTTCAACCTTAGGCGGTATTTTCATTTTAGGAGAAAGAAAAGATCGTCGTCAGATGACGGGTATTTGGGCAGGTATTATTATTATCGTGATAGCTGCTATAATTCTAGGTAATTTGAAATAGAAAGTTAAATACTCATGTAACGTAAAAATGTAATCACTTCTGAAAATAACCATTCACTTATAGAATGATTAAAATTAATTTTCGGGAATTTTACGTTGAATGTTCCTCTATATGTCCTAGGAAATACGTGGCTCTAAAAACAAAACGCAATAACACATCATGACATTAATCATGCGTTTTAAGACTTTAAAATTAGCGATACTTTTAAAATCTTGATGATATTCATATATCAAGTATGCGCCATACATATGAAGTGGATAGCTGCATAACGCACTGCATTATCAACTTGAATGTATGAGTTGAACAACTATGTCATAAATAAAAGCCCCCTTTTCACAATATACATTTACATATTGTGGTAAAGGGGGCTCTCATTTTCTACGAATACTAAAATGGATTTTATTTTCAAATGTGTAAACTAGACAAACACTGCCTGATACACGTACAAAATAATGATACTAATAATGATTGTCAAATTGGTCGTCATACCTATAAATGGCAGTGTTCGATATTTAAACTGAATACCATAAGAAATAATTGCAACACCTACCGGGAACATCCAAGTGACCAACAATGTCGTCTTAATCATATCATCTGATACTGGTAACAACACATATACTAACAATCCCGCAACTAATGCTAATCCATAATGCAAACATAAATATTTAATAGTAGCAGGTATATACTTTCTTTCCAGAGTAAAATTCAACATGACACCTAGCAAAATCATTGATAACGGCATATTTGCATGGGAAAGTATGCTAAAGAAATCGATTGCCACATGTGGTAAATGGATGTGACTTATATTCAATATAAACATTACAATGTATGTAACGAGTGGCACTGATTGTAATAATTTCTTACCTAAATATTTAAAATCGAATTGATCACTACCTTCACTAAAGTAGCTACCTACAAAGTAAGTAATTCCAAACATCACAAAGGCACCACCTATATCAGCCATAACAAAATAAATAAGTCCCGTTTTAGGCCATATCACTTCAATTAGTGGATATGCAAACAATCCAATATTCATAGCACCAGTCATCATACCTACTGATCCACGCATGTGATTATCATATTTTCTAAAAAACCAGACAGCAATCATTTTCGCCACAATACCATATATAATCATTAAAATTGGTAAAATGGAGAATGACAATTTTAATTCTGCACTGTTTAAATTCACAATAACTAAAGATGGGAGTGTGACATTAAGAACTAATGTAGCAATGACTTGACTATCTGTTGCTTTTATAAAATTAATGCGCTTCAAAAAGTAACCAAGCGCAATTAATAAAATAATCATAGTAAATTGTTCTGTCACTGTTATCCCTTCTTTCAATAATCTTCATAATTTATAACTTTAACATACTCCACAGATATTTTAGAAGTCTACTGTTTCATGCTATAATCTACATTAAATGCACTTAATTATATTTCAAAGGAGTGTTATAGTATGTCTTTAGAAAACCAACTAGCCGAACTTAAATATGATTATGTTCGTCTTCAAGGTGACATAGAAAAACGGGAATCTTTGAATTTAGATACTTCCGCACTTGTTCGTCAACTTAAAGATATTGAAAATGAAATTAGAAACGTTCGTGCTCAAATGCAAGATTAATAATCTATCATTCAAGCAATAAATGCTTTTTGTTACATAAATTTGACTAGCATTGCTCTGAATACGTTATATTGATGAATTGCTTCATTTTTCGCTCAATTACATCTAGAATCACAAGATGTTGTCGTGTTATGATTTAGTGTTTCATTAACAACATACACGCATATCTATCCCAACACTGCTATTTATGTTTTCTACGCTGCTGTACTACATGAACCCTTTGAAACGGAGAGGAAGTTATCATATGCAATTTTATCTGATTTTACTAGCAATACTTTATCTAATTGTTAGTTTTATTAGTATTTTTAAAATGGAAGTTGTATTTACTCGCATTTTGAGAATTATTATGGGTGTGTTGTTATTATTCGTCTTAGCATTAACGACGATGAGTTTTCCAAAAGAGAATTGGTGGGTATTTATCGTCTTATTACTCTTAGTCGGTAATGTCGAAGTGACAGGATTTAAAATGCTTAAAAAAGATCTAAAAGGCGTAAACATCTTGAATTTAATGTCATTATTTATCTTTGTCATATATTTCATCTTAACCATCGTATTATTCTAAGTAATAAACAAAATATGCAATAACATAATTGCAACCTTATTTTATTATCGGATTACATGTTGAATGCCAGTATTGTTTTATTAACACATCGATTAAATCGCACGTGAAATAAGGTCTAAAATTTCAAATTTTAAAAAGCCATAAAAGTAGTCAATATCATGACCGCTTTTATGGCTTTTATATTATCTATCGTTTAGTGAATCGTTTTTTTAAAGTAAAGAGAATTTCATATATTACTGGTACAACTACAAGTGTTAATAAAGTTGATGAAATTAAACCACCAATAACTGTAGCAGCTAATCCTTTCGAAATAAGAATCGAGCTATCTTGACCAAATAACAAAGGAACTAATGCACCAATTGTTGCAATCGCCGTCATTAATATCGGTCTAATTCTAGTACCGCCTGCTTCGATTAATGCTTCTTTCATCTCCATGCCCTGTTGCTCATTATTAATAACACGGTCTATTAACACAATGGCATTTGTTACTACGATTCCAATTAACATTAGCATACCAATTAAACTTGGTACTGATATTGTTTCTCCTGTGATTAATAGTGCAATAATTACACCGATAACTGTAAATGGTAAAGAGAATAAAATTGTAAATGGTGCTAGGCCACCTTTAAATGTAATAACTAGGATTAAATATACGATAATGATTGCAGCTAACATTGCAAAGGCTAATTGTGTCATTGCATTGTTAATATCATCTGATGCACCACCGATATTAACCTTTACATTATTCGGTTTATCCAAATTATTTATTTTAGACATCACTTGTCGTGTTGTGCCACCCACATCTTTATTTGTTACTTTAGCAGATACCGTCGTTGCATAATCTCCTTGTTCTTGCGTCAATTTACTTGGTGTCGTTGTTTTAACTAACGTAGCGATATCTCCCAATTTAATCGTACCACCAGTCGGCTTTTTCAAAGTTATATTATTCAACTTATCTTCTGACCAGTCTGTTTGCTTATTTTGTTTGACTTTAACATCAACAGTTTTACCATTTTCTTTAACAGTCGTAACTGTTTTTTCTGGTAAGTTTTCATTCAAGTGCATTGCAAGTTGACTTGCAGAAATACCATTTTCTGCCGCTTTATTTTGATCGACTTTAATTTCATACTGATCATATGTTTGCGATAAATCAGATTTGACATTGGCTAGTCCTTTAACCTGTTTCATTTTCTGTTCAATATCTTTTACAGTTGATTTTATGGCATCCATTGATGGACCTTTTACAGTAACCTCTACAGATTTATTACCTGCACCTGTTCCTAAATCTTGATTTTTCCACTCTCCAGGATGTTTAAAGCCATCTGCATGTTTAATAACCTTATCCGCTTCTACATCAAAATTAGGCGTGTCATTATCATATTCAACCATGATTGCCATACTATTTGTACTACCCGTTGGATCTACTGGACTACTACCGCCAACTGAGTATTGAATTGTTTTTACATGCTTTTTCTGTTTTAAATATTTTTCAACATCTTTCGCATGATTCAACACTGCTTGCTCCGTTTCACCAGGCTTCGGTGTATAAGTAATAGCTAAAAATTTATCGTCACCTGCTGAAATAAAGCTAGTGCCTAGTCTCGGTCCTCCAAATACAATAGTTGCAACCAAAATTAATGTACTTAATATAATTACAATCCACTTATGATTTAATGACCAATGTAATACTTTTTTATAAGTTGTACTAACAACACCTAATCCTTCTTGATGTTGTTTATTACGACGTTTAACGCCTTTTTTAAATAGTGTAGCTGCCAACGCTGGAACGAGTGTAATTGACACTAATAACGATGCTAATAAACTAAATGCAATAGCCAATGCAAAAGGTCTAAACATTTCGCCTACTGAACCTGATACAAACACAAGTGGTAAGAAGACGATAATAGTAACTAGTGTCGATGACATTATTGGTTTAAATACTTCAGTTGTCGCACTGATAATTAAATTTTCACCTTTTAGTTGTTCTTCTGAATCTGTTAAGCGTCGATAAATATTTTCAACAACTACAATCGAATCGTCTATCACACGTCCAATCGCTACTGTTAATGCACCTAACGTTAGTATATTCAATGAAACATCACTCAATTTCAGAGCAATAAGCGCCATAAGAAGTGATAACGGAATCGATATAATAGAAATTGCCGTCGTACGAATGTTTCTTAAAAACAGCAAAATAACTATAATTGCCACGATTGTACCTAATGATGCTTTTTCAACCATCGTATAAAGTGATTTCTCAACAGGCTTTGCAGTATCCATTGTTTTTGTGACATTAAAATCTTTATTTTCATCAACGAATGTATCAATTTTACGTTGTACATCTTTGGCTACTTGAACTGTATTGGCATCTTGAGCTTTAGTTATTTGTAGATTAACCGCATCCTTTCCATTCGTTTTAGAAATAGAAGTACGCACATCACCAACTGTAATATCAGCTAAATCTCCTAGTTTCGCTGTCGGCATACCACTTATATTATTTGGTGCTGACGCTTTTGAATTTTGCTGTGGTGATGCCTGATTAACGTCTGACATGGCTGAATTTTGTTTATTGTCACTTTGGGATTGAGATTGCCCTTGTCCTCCTGCCAACGTTAATGGAATATTTATGTTTTTAAAAGCATCAACAGATTGATATTGACCATCAACAACAATTGATTTATCTTTATCACCAAATTGGAACAATCCAAGTGGCGTTGTTCTTGTTGCCGTTTTTAGATAGTTTTCTACATCATCAGCAGTCAACCCATATTTTTCAAGTTCATTTTGCTTAAATTTAAGGGTGATTTCACGGTTCGTCTGCCCATTTAATTGCGCATTTTGCACACCATCTACCGTTTGCAATTTTGGTATTAATTGTTCATTCAGTACTTTCGTTACTTTTTTCAAGTCATTCTCTTTATTTGAAAATGAATATGCTAAAACCGGAAAAGCATCCATCGAATTACGTCTTAATTCTGGTTGACCAACTTCATCTTTAAATTTAATTTTATCGATTTCTTTTTTAAGCTGTTCTTCTGCTTTATCCATATCTGTATTATTTTCATATTCAACTGTTACAATTGAAGCATTTTGTATGGATTGCGTTTTAACATTTTTCACATATGCCAATGATCTTACTTGATTGTCAATTTTACTACTTATTTCATCTTGGGTACTTTGTGGCGTTGCACCCGGCATTGTTGTTGTAACTGAAATAACTGGATTTTGTACATTTGGTAGTAATTCTAATTTCAATTTAGCACTCGCATATACACCGCCCAAGACAACTAAAACAACCATTAAAAAGATAGCAAACTTATTCCCTAAAGAAAATTGTAATAGCTTTTTTATCACAGTACTTCCCCCTCTTTCACTATATTCAAAAATATTTTACTCAACCATTCTATATTGTGTAAAAAAATCTGAACGCAAATGACAGTCTTATGAGCGTTCAGATTTCAGTCGTTAATCTATTTTCGTTTTAATTTACGAGATATTTTAATTTTAGCTTTTGTTAAACGCGGTTTAACTTGCTCAATTAATTGGTACAATGGCTGATTCAATACATAATCAAATTCACCAATCTTTTCACTTAAGTATGTTCCCCACACTTTTTTAAATGCCCATAATCCATAATGTTCTGAGTCTTTATCTGGATCATTATCTGTACCACCGAAATCGTAAGTTGTTGCACCATGTTCACGTGCATACTTCATCATCGTATACTGCATATGATGATTTGGTAAAAAATCTCTAAATTCATTAGAAGACGCACCATATAAGTAATATGATTTTGAGCCAGCAAACATTAATAGTGCACCAGAAAGATAAATACCTTCAGGATGTTCCTTTTCTAAAGCTTCTAGGTCTCGTTTTAAATCTTCATTTTTAGCAATTTTATTTTGCGCATCATTAATCATATTTTGCGCTTTTTTAGCTTGCTTTTCAGATGTTTTCATCTTCTGCTGCCATTTAGCAATTTCGGCATGAAGTTCATTCAATTCTTGATTTACTTTCGCTATATTTTCTTTTGGATCCAACTTTACTAAAAATAGTTCAGCATCTCCATCTTCATGCAACGCATCATAAATATTTTCAAAGTAACTAATATCACGCGTTAAGAAGCCATCGCGTTCCCCAGTGATTTTCATTAACTCAGCAAATGTTTTTAAACCTTCTCTATCAGATCGTTCTACTGTCGTACCTCGCTTTAAAGCCAAGCGCACTTTTGAACGATTTCGGCGTTCAAAACTATTTAATAACTCATCATCATTTTTATCAATTGGTGTAATCATAGTCATACGTGGTTGGATGTAGTCTTTTGATAAACCTTCTTTAAATCCTTTATGTTTAAAACCAAGCGCTTTCAAATTTTGCAAAGCATCTGTACCTTTATCAACTTCAACATCAGGATCGATTTTAATTGCATACGCTTTCTCAGCTTTAGCAATTTCTTTTGCACTGTCTAACAATGCATTTAACGCTTCTTTATTACTATAATCAACAACAAAACCACGCGAAATATAACATAGCGTATAAGGTAATTTAGGTACTTTTTTAAAAAGTAACTGCGCAACACCCTGAACTTCACCGTCACGACCTACAGCGATTCTTCGCGCGTACCATCCAGTTAATTTCTTTGTTTCTGCCCATTTCGTTAATTGTAATAAATCTCCATTTGGGTGGGATTTAACAAATGCGTCATGTTCCTGATTAGTGATATGCATCTTTTCCATGATTTATGATATCTCCTTCTATTTAACAATACCTTTAATTATACAGTTTGTATCTTATAGTGTCGATTCAGAGCTTGTGTAAGATTTGAACTCTTATTTTTGAAATGTCCATGCTCCAATTAATAGTTTAGCAAGTTCAAATTTACCCATTTTAATTGTGAATCATTTTATATCTATGTTTCGTGTTAAATTTAATGTTATCGTACAATTAATACTTTTCAACTAGTTACCTATACTTCAATATACTTTCATCATCTAACACGATATTCATTTCTAAAATGAACCAACTTGACTTCAATGAATAAATTTTTCCTCAAGCAACCACATTAATGTTCATATACAATTACCCCTGTTATAATGTCAATAATCTAACAATGAGGTGTTTGATATGAGAACAATTATTTTAAGTCTATTTATAATTATGAACATCGTTGCAATCATTATGACATTGAGTCAACCTCTCACCGTGAATTACTTTAGTTTACGGGTTATACTTATCTTTTTCACATTTATATTATCAATCTTTTTCATTTTAATTAAGTCATCACGATTAAATAATATATTAACGATTCTTTCCATTGTGCTTGTCATTATTCATATGGGCATTCTCGCTCATAGCACTTACGTATATTTATACTAATGGTTCAAAGCGATAAATAGCACCTCTGATAAAAATTGAATATGGTGAAGTTGCTTGTGCGTCTTTTATGATAACCGAATGATATTTTGAAACTTTACCATCTTCAATTCTAAAATAAATATCATCATTTTTTAAAATCAAATCTGTGTAATGGTCATTCTCTTCTACAATGTCCATATCAAACCATTTCAACCAATTCGATACTGTTTGTGATCGGTTTTTACTTTTCACAATAACAGTTTCAATTGAAAATTGTTTTTGAAAATATTTTTGCAATTTTTTAGTACGCATGGAATCACTTTCTTCCCATTGAATAAAAAATGG
This sequence comes from Staphylococcus sp. T93, assembly GCF_016743875.1. Classification (NCBI taxonomy): domain Bacteria; kingdom Bacillati; phylum Bacillota; class Bacilli; order Caryophanales; family Staphylococcaceae; genus Staphylococcus; species Staphylococcus sp. T93. Next base: position 1,711,283 of record NZ_CP068247.1, read on the forward strand.
TGGCTTAATTTCATCATCATCCTGATTCATTATATAAAGCAATTGCCACTTTACCTTACCATCTTTATGTGTATCTCTTTCCATTTGAATCGGCCCTACTACTTCAACCTGCTCACTTTGTAGTTTATTTTTAACTGCCTCTATATCATTTGTACGCAAACAAATATTTTTAAAGCCTTGCTCATACTTCTCTTGAACAATTTGAGTAGCAAAAGCGACTCCGCCTTCTATCGTTTTTGCCATCTTTTTCAACTTTTCATTATTTTCTACATCTAGTAGCTCAATATAATTTTCATTGATATAACCTAATTTATTGAATGTTCCATATTTATGATGATACCCACCTGAATGTAATTTTATAACATCTCCTGGAAAACTAAACCGATCTAACTGATCTATATAATGAATGATGTGATCAAATTTCAATATCATTAGTATCCCCCTATTTACATGTAATTACGCTTATTTTAACAAAGTATAATTATTTTTGCTCTTAATAATTATATATTGATTTCTAATTGCTCCCGTTTTATAATTACTATTGTTGTAAAAAGGTTAGCTAAGCTAACTATTTTGTCTTAGGAGATGTCACTATGCTATCACAAGAATTTTTCAATAGTTTTATAACAATATATCGCCCCTATTTAAAATTAGCCGAGCCGATTTTAGAAAAACACAATATATATTATGGCCAATGGTTAATCTTACGCGATATCGCTAAACATCAGCCCACTACTCTCATTGAAATTTCACATAGACGTGCAATTGAAAAGCCTACTGCAAGAAAAACTTTAAAAGCTCTAATAGAAAATGACCTTATAACAGTAGAAAACAGTTTAGAGGATAAACGACAAAAGTTTTTAACTTTAACACCTAAAGGGCATGAATTATATGAGATTGTTTGTCTTGATGTACAAAAGCTCCAACAAGCAGTAGTTGCCAAAACAAACATTTCGCAAGATCAAATGCAAGAAACCATAAATGTGATGAATCAAATTCATGAAATATTATTAAAGGAGGCACACAATGACTAATCAAGGCTCATTAAATAAATCACCTATTTTCACCAAAAGTTTTACAATTAACTTTTTAGTCAACTTTATCGTATACCTATGCATGTATTTGTTACTTGTAGTTATTGCTGGCTATAGTAAGCAAGCTTTCGACGCTTCCGATTCATTAGCCGGATTAGTTGTAGGACTATTTATTGTCGGGTCTTTAATTGGTCGATTTGCTACAGGTAAATTTGTAAATCAAATCGGACCTAAACGATTATTATTTATTGGTTTAATTGCTTTAATTATCACGCAATTACTTTATTTTATTGATGGATCTTTAGCTTTTTTAATCTTTGTACGTCTCATAAACGGTATCGCAACTGCAGTTGTGACAACTGCAACAGGTACTATTGCGGCATACGTTACCCCTGTTAATAGAAAAAGTGAAGGCATCAGTTTATTTTCCTTAAGTTTAGTATTAGGTACAGCGATTGGCCCATTTCTAGGCATGTTACTTATTACAAAATACGCAATTGACTTACTGTTTATTATTTGTGTCATATTAGGCATACTCGGACTCATTATCTCATTATTTATAAAAGTTGATTTCGAAGTAACAAATAACAAAACTGAAACTAATGTCATTGATAAACCAAGATTTAGTATTCATCAATTTATTGCAAAAGAGGCCATTCCTGTTGCTGTAATTATGCTTTTAATTGGCGTTACCTATGCGTCCATCCTAACTTATTTACAAGCATTTGCTTTAGAGCGACACCTAGTCACTGCAGCAAGCTATTTCTTTATTTGCTATGCTATAGCATCGTTAATTACTAGACCTATTGCTGGTAGATTGATGGATGATAAAAATGAAAATATTATTGTCTACCCAGCATTTATCATGCTTTTCCTTTCATTTGTATGCTTAATTTCAAGCTATCAAAGCTGGTTAATATTACTTGCTGGTGCTTGCCTAGGTTTAGGGTATGGAAATTTATCATCTGCAATGCAATCTATTGCGATAAAAGTCTCACCCCCGATTAAATATGGTATCGCGACATCTACTTTTTACGTTGGTCTAGATGCAGGTGTCGGCTTCGGTCCATCATTCCTTGGGTTATTTACTCATATGTTTTCATATAGTGAAATCTTCGGCTTTATGGCCGCTTTAGCAATCATTACTATGCTTGTTTACTTCTTAATTCATGGACGTCATGTAACTAGAAATGCCATGAACTAAATATTTATATTCAAAAATAAAAAGCATGCCAATCTCTATTCATCATTTGTCTGTCCCCAAGACGCAATTATGATGAATAGAGATTGGCATGCTTTTTAAGTTTTTAGTTTGTAACGCTTAACACTTCTATTTCTTTAGTAATTTTATCTAACAATTTCTTTTGAGAAGTACTATAGAAATAGAATACTTGTCTTTCATCCGTTTCAGAACGCAATTTAGAAATAAGCTCTTTTTTATAGATTTTACGGATAATCACATCGATTTTACTTGTATCCCATAGCATTTCAAAATGTAATGTATCCCTCAATTCTTTACCGCTAATCTTTTCAGCTTCATACACTTTAAAAAGGACTACAAATTCTTCAATTGAAATCTTATGTGTTGTTTTTAACCAGTGCTTTAACTGACTTAACTCCCTTTCTGCTTCTATAAAACGTTGAACTTTATTACTCATAATATGATGCCTCCTATGTTTCTTCTTAGATGTTTGTAATTCATATTATTATACAATTACTTAAATTTATTATATATCAAACTTAGCATTTTATCTATTACAAATATTAAATTGCTGGCTATATCTTGTTTAGATTTATATCTTTTGGACAACTTGTTGTTTATTCGACAACATTTATACCTAAAAAAGATATATTACAACTCAATGGCATGGAGTGTGACATCAATGTTAAAGAACCACTAAAGATTTATTATGTAGTGATTCTTAAGAGTGGGATAGAAATGATATTCTCATAAAATTTATTTCGTTGATCCCCAACTTGCATTGTCTGTAGAATTTCTTTTGAAATTCTCTATGTTGGGGCCCCGCCAACTTGCACATTATTGTATGCTGACTTTTCGTCACCTTCTGTGTTGGGGCCCCGTTCCCCAACTTGCATTGTCTGTAGAATTTCTTTTTGAAATTCTCTATGTTGGGGCCCCGCCAACTTGCACATTATTGTAAGCTGACTTTCTGTCAGCTTCTGTGTTGGGGCCCCGCCAACTTGTAAAAACTTTAAAAACGATCATTTCTATTAAATCTGGCATAGATATGACCGTTTTTACTTTAATAAATAATATTGTATTTTAGGGAGTAAGACAGAAATATTAAAACATCTCTAATGATTTAATATGTAGTGGTCCCTACACATTAACCACCAATATAATTCATGTTTATCTTTTTACGTTGACGATTGGCAACTGTTTGAGCAGTTCTCTCATCTGAATATCGATCATCTCTTATTTGCCATAAAGCTTTAAATTGTTCTTTTAATTCTTCGTCGGTCACGCCAGAACGAATAAACGCTTTAACGTTAAATCCATCGACAGTTGCAAATAAACATCCGTAAAACTTCCCATCTGATGACAGCCTTGCGCGTGTACATGTAGAACAAAATGATTGTGAAACACTTGTAATCAAACCAAATTGAACACCATTATCCTTATGGCGATAATATTTTGCTACTTCCCCAAAATATTTTGGTTCTACAGGATCGATTTCAAAGTGCTGCTCTATCATTGTAAGCATTTCATCTTTAGTTACAACTTTACTGAAATCCCATCCATTATCATTACCAACATCCATAAATTCTATAAATCGAATCTCTATATGTTTATCTTTAAAATATTCAAGCATTGGTATGATTTGATCATCGTTAATACCTTTTTGTATAACAACATTTACTTTTACATTCAAACCAATAGACGTCGCGTAATCAATTTGTTCTAAAATCGTAGTCGCTTTAATATTACGATTATTGATTGATTGAAATAGCGTATCATCAATAGCATCCAAACTGACATTAATTCTGCGCAGCCCAGCATCATATAACTTTTGTCCATGCTTTTTTAATAACAAACCATTTGTAGTCAAACCAATATCTTCAATACCATCGATTTGATTTAATTTAGCTATAAGTACATCTAAATCCCGTCGCATCAATGGTTCTCCACCTGTAATGCGTATTTTTTTTACACCTAATTCTGCATATACCTTAGCGATTCTAGCCATTTCATCAAACGTTAAAAGTTCATTTTTAGGTAAAAATACGAAATCATCTCCAAATACCTCTTTAGGCATGCAATAATCACACCTAAAGTTACACCGATCTGTCACAGATAACCGTAAGTCACGGATGGGACGTCCTAGTTTATCTTTTATTTGTTCTACCATTTGTGGACCTCCTAACAGCTTACAATTTTTGAATTAAAGCGTCCAAATCATGCTGATAATTTATATTTTTGTACCAATATGAGGGCGCATCTACATCCCTTACATCCAAATAATCCGTTGATAATTCATGATATACATTTTTAAAACTGTAATTATCAGAATGTAGTGCTTTAGTTATAGCGCCTAATGCATTCGGACTATAAAATGCAATTGTTGGAATAAAACGTCCATCTTCTTTAAAAGCTGCGACATCTAAATGATTTTCAATAAGATGAGAAACTAAAAACTGATACAACGTGCTTACAGCTTTACCAGTAATCATTGGTGTATCAACAGAAACGACAAAAAACAATTCTTCTTCAGGATGTTGCTTCATGATTGTATAAATTCCTGCTAATGGACCTTTATCATTATGATTCTCATCATCTATAACAACATTTGGATATTTAAATTGCGTTGCCAATTGCGCATTTGTACTAATAATAATTTCATTGAACATATTTGTTGATTCTAATGTCTTAATTACTCTACTATAAAAGGTCTCACCGTTCACTTCCGCAAAAGCTTTGGGCTTACCAAATCGCACTGAATGACCACCTGCAAGAATTATTGCTTTCATGCTCCCTTAACCTCCACTAACCGGTGGAATTAATGCAACAGTATCATTAGGTTGAATGAAATCCGATTTTTGTACAAATTCCTCATTTACAGCAACTTGAAACTTTTTATTATTGATTTGCGGATAACGTTCAAACAATAAATCTTCAAATTGTTGTACAGTCAATGCTTGTTCAAGCACAATATCTTCCTGTGCTTTTTGTAATATATCTTTAATTTCTGCGAAGTAAAGTACCTTCATCTCTCTTATTCCTCCCTCTTTGCTTCTTCATAATTCCCTTTTTGATGCCCTTGCCATTTTGAACCATCTTCCCAAATTTCTTTTTTCCAAATCGGAACAATTTCTTTTATACGCTCAATTGCATATTCATTTGCTCGATAGGCATCTTTACGATGCGGTGAAGAAACCGCAATTAATACAGCGATATCTGAAATTTGTAATGGCCCTATTCTATGAACAATACTCGTTATCGTTCCAGGCCATTTTTCATTTATTTCATCTCCAATTTGTGCCAATTTCTTTTCAGCCATTGGAATATACGCTTCATATTCTAAATATTCCGTTTTGACGCCTTTAGTCCATTCGCGAACATGACCGGTAAAAACAACTACTGCACCTTGATATTCATTTATAGTGAATTCACGATATTGTTCTGTTTGTATCGGTTCTGTCACGATTTCAAATTGTTTCATTCATTTCAATCCTCTATGTTAATTGTGTATCACAATCATTTTTAATTTTATTTAATAACCATTGCTCAAATGCTGTAAAATCTTCATGCTCCCTTACATTAATGCTATAACAAACATTCGACAATTGTTGTAATACTTGCAACTCTTCTTCATTTCGATAGACTACGACTTTTTCAAAATCAGCATTTTTAAAGCCTTCAACTAATACGATATTGGTGTCAATTGTAACAGATTTTTCAATAATTTGAGTAAGATTTTGATTATCTACACGTGTTACAGTTTGCTGATATTGAAAACCTTGTACAATACTTTGATCTGCCCCCGCTTCAAAATGCTTCATGTGATCGACGTCTGAATCCTGTAATTGAATATCTTCCTTACCATGCCCATGATGTTTAATAGTAGCAACTGTATAACCATGTGACTTTAAGAAAGAGACAATATGCCTCATCAATGTTGTCTTACCAGACTTTTTGTAACCTACAATTTGTAAAATCATAAAAGAAGTTCCTCTTCAGCAGCGTCAGATTCAGTCAATATAATATCTACTGTATGCCCCGCTTTAAAACCACGTGACCCTCCTGGTAACATGACCATACAGTTAGCATGTGCAATCGCTACAACCGCACCTGATTTATTGAATCCTGAAGGTACTACAGTAGCTCCAGCACTTGTTAACGTTGCTTTAGCACGTATAAATCGTGTGAATGGGTTTGCCTTGGTAAAATCTTCCATTAATGTTGCTTTAATTATTTGCGGGAAGACTTCTAGTGCGCCACACATATGTTTAACAGCTGGTTTCACAAATAGTTCAAATCCTGTAAAACAAGCTGATGGATTTCCAGATAATCCAAACAAATACTTTCCATCTACAAATGCAACCGTTGTTACGCTACCAGGACGCATTGCTACTTTATTAAATAACACTTCCGCCTTTACAGCCTTATAAATCTCAGGTAAATAGTCAAAATCTCCAACAGAAACTCCGCCCGTTGTAATAACGATATCATGTTTTTCCATAGCTTCTTTAACGACTTGGATGCCACTATCTAAATCATCTTTTTGTGTTTTGTAAATACCAACTTCAAGACCTAATTTTTCTGCTAAGGCACGAATCATTGGGCCATTAGAGTTACGAATTTTCCCATCTTCTAATACATCATTAACATCTAATAATTCGCTTCCTGTTGCAATAACAGCGACACTCGGTTGCTTAATAACTTTAACCTCTGCATAGCCATATGTTGCAAGGACCGCGATAGCCCCTGGATTAATTACTTGTCCTTTTTTTAGAACAACATCGCCTGTCTTTGTTTCTTCACCTTTTAAAGATATATTTTCATTTTTTGAAAATGGTTTACGAATTGTAAATGTATCTTCTAGTTCAATCGTTTGTTCAAACATAACAACAGCATCTGCGCCATTAGGTATTTGTGCTCCAGTCATAATACGCACCGCTTCGTGATCCCCAACTAATTTATCAGAAACTGAACCTGCACCAATATGATCAATCACTTTAAACTCAATGCGATTCTGACCACTTGCCCCTTGTGAATCAACACTGCGAATTGCAAAACCATCATAAGGTGATTTATCAAACCTTGGTATATCATAAGTAGCTACAATATCTTCTGCTAAGATATGATTTAGACTTTTTTCAAGTGCTACCGTAATTGCCGGCATTGAACTCTGCTGATTAACGATACGTTGAATTGCTTCTTTAACTGGGATTGGGTTTCTTTTTTCTACTACCATTAAAAATCATCTCCAAAACTTTTATTTTTTCATGATATACTAGATGCACTAGGAGGGGTAAAATGACTGAGTTTACTCATATTAATCAACAAGGCCACGCCAAAATGGTCGATGTATCAGACAAACAAATTACAAAAAGAACTGCTGTCGCTCATTCAAGCATTACTGTAAATGAAACTATTTTTAAGCAGATTTCTAATAACACCAATACCAAAGGCAATGTATTGAACACTGCTCAAATCGCTGGTATTATGGCTGCCAAAAATACATCAACACTTATTCCGATGTGCCATCCATTACCATTGACTGGCATAGATGTTCACTTCAGCTGGGATGAAACAAATGCACCCCTTTATACTTTAAACATTCAAACAACTGTCTCTACAACTGGCAAAACCGGTGTTGAAATGGAAGCTTTAACCGCTGCATCAGCAACGGCTTTAACCATTTACGACATGACGAAAGCAGTTGATAAAGGTATGATTATTGGCGAAACCTACCTTGAAAGCAAGTCTGGCGGTAAATCTGGAGATTTTCAACGCCAATCAAATCAATAAATTATTTTGTAAGCTCATGAATCAGATGATTTAATTCTGGTTTAATGAGCTTTTCTAATGCTAATTTAACTGCGCCTGTTGATCCTGGAATCGAAAATATCAATTTATTATTAACTGTACCTGCTACAGCACGAGACAATAATGCACGCGTGCCAACATCTTCAACATAACTCAAATATCTAAACAATTCCCCAAAGCCTTCTATCTCTTTAGTTAAAAGTGGTTTTACTGCTTCAATCGTCACATCACGTTGTGCAATACCTGTTCCACCAGTCGTAATGATGACATCAATATCTTCTTCTAACCACTTCTTCACCTGCGTCGTGATGGCTACTTTTTCATCTTTCACAATTGTATAATGTGCGTCACTCACTTCAACGTCATCTGCTTGTAATAGTTGGCGCACGCATTGACCACCTTTATCTGTATCAAAGTCTCTAGTATCTGATACCGTTAGTACGGCTGCTTTAACTGTACGATTCAATTTAACGTTTTGATGTTCGCCCATAATATTACACTCCTTTTGTCTTATCTTTTTTTATCCAAACAATAAATTCATTAGATGTGTGGCATCTGATGTGCGTGTCATGCCATGTATTAAAAACCTTCCACCTTTAAAAGCAACAATGCGGTGTCCTTTAAATTCAAACATAACCATATACGAATTACTGCGATAATTTAACTGATGTTGTTTTAAAAATTGAACAAGAATGTCGTGTGTAATTGATGCATTTTCATACTGTACAGTGTCTCTACCACACAATGTTGCATAACGTTGTTCATTCTTGTTTAAATACGGATAACTTGGTACATCTCCACAAGTTGTACAGTCTGAACGTTGCATTTTACTGAAACCAAATGAATAATGACTACCTTCCCAAATATCGCCATAAGTTATTTTTGTGTCAATTGGTTGTTCCGTTAATACTTTCATCGCATCTCTTAATTGTAAACTTGTTGCCATCGTCACGGCAGGTTGAATGACCCCTACTGTATCACATGTTAAATTTAATGCTGGCAATTGTGGTACCAAACAGTTAAAGCAAGGTGTTTTACCAGGTATAAATGCAGCTTCTGTATATGTACTCTGTACAACACCACCATAAATCCAAGGTATACGATATTTATATGCAAAATCATTAATCAGTTGTCGTGTTTCAAAGTTATCGGTTGCATCAATAATAACGTCAACGTCCTGTCCATGTGTTTCCAAAAAATAATAATCCACATGGGCAATATAATCATCAATATCAACATCACTACGTAACGCTAGCAAATGCTTTTTAGCTGCAACCACCTTAGGCATCATTTTCAAAGCATCTTCTTCAGTAAACAATGTTTGTCTTTGTAAATTACTAAATTCAATATAATCTCTATCAACAATGATTAGTTTGGCAATGCCTGCTCTAACAAGTCCTTCGGCCACATGTGTACCTAATGCGCCCATACCAATAATCAACGCACATTTTTGATTTATTTTGCTTTGACCTATTTCACCTATTTGTTTAAATAAAATTTGCCTTGAATAACGTTCTTGACTCACATTAAGTTATCCTTTCTTTTTATCATTACTTTCATTATATGACGCGCGTCAATGTCTCTCAAAAAAACTGCCCCTAAAAAAGAGTTTAAAACATCATTAAAATGCTGATAGAAGCATTCACTTCTACAATTTTAAATACGTTCTAAACTCTTTAATGGCAAATAAATGATTACCCAATTGTAATAATTTCATGAGCCATTTGTTCTGCTTCATAGTTTGAATGTGTCACAAATATGATTGGTATTTGCCATTCGTTGAAAATACGTTTAACTAATGTAATACTCTCATCTTTTGTAGTATCATCCAAACTAGAAAAAGGTTCATCTAATAAAATTAAATCTGGTTTCGTGCTAAGTGCACGTGCAAGTGCTACACGTTGTGCCTCTCCACCTGACAATGTCATAGGATATTGTTTCATCAAATGATCAATGTTTAAAGTTTGAATTAATTGATCGATGTGTTCAGATGGTTCAGCCATAAAAGTAATATTTTTATAGACCGTCATATTAGGAAACAATTGGTAGTCTTGAAACAGATATCCAATACGTCGTTGTTGAATTTTAACATTCACGTTTTTTGCCGTATCAGTAAGTAATTGCCCATTCACTTCGATAATAGCTTCATCTGCTTTACGTAATCCGGCAATCATATTTAAAACAGTAGTTTTACCAATGCCAGATGGACCACGAACTGCATAAATTTTTGGTTCAGTATCATCTATATTGATGCGAATTAAAGTGTTCTTTAATTGATATTTCACATTGATTTTAAGCATCTAGTCGACCTCCTTATATTTATCTTTATTCAATAAATTAATTGTAGATATAACCACAATAGAGAATGCGACTAGCACTAATACCCATAACCACGCTTCATTTTCTCTACCTTGTTCCACTAAGAAGTATATTTCTAAAGGTAGTGTATTCGTTTTATTTGGAATATATCCTGCAACCATTAATGTAGCACCAAACTCACCTAATGCACGAGCAAAACTCATCATTATACCTGCTAAAATAGAGCGTTTAGCTAATGGTAAAATTAATTTGAGGAAAATTTTCGTTTCACTTGCTCCCATCGTTCTAGCTGTATTAATCATTTTCGTGTCTATACCTCTGAAGCCTTGCACAGTATGTTGATACATTAGTGGAAAACTAACAATGACAGATGCTATCACAGCACCTGTCAAAGTGAACACTACAGGTAAATGTAGTACATTCGCAAAGAATTGACCGATTGGTCCTCTTGGCGAGAAGATGATTAATAGAATAAAACCTAATACCGTTGGCGGCAAAACAATAGGTAATATCAATAAACTTTCCAATACTTTAACCCACGAACCCTTACGACGATACAACCATTTAGATATAAAAATACCTAAAACCGTTACAATAATCGTACTGATTACAGCAACTCGTATTGATATCCAAAAAGGTGTTAAGTCAGGCATGGATTACAACTCCTTATGCTGCAAAGTGGTATTCTTTTAGTATTTCTTTAGCTTTATCTGATTTTAAGAATTCCATCCACTCTTTTGCTAATTTACTATCTGATGTAGCACCAGCTTCGTATGTGATTGGCTTCTTAAGTTCTACTTCTTTAATTACTTTTACAGTATCAATTTTTTTATTTTGTTTATATAAGTCAGTTTTATACACAAAACCTTGTTTCGCATTACCCTTTTCAACATAATTTAATACTTGTTTTACATCTTTAGCATAAACGATTTTACTTTCGACTTCTTTAAATAAGTTATTGTTATCTAAATACTGTTTCGCATATTTTCCTGCTGGTACAGTTTTCACTTCACCTAATGCTAATTTATCATTGTCTTTTAAGTCTTTTACTGAAGTGTAATTTGAATCTTTATCACCAATTAATACTAGACTATTTTTCGCATATTTATATGTATCATGCGCTTTATTCTTGTCTTTTAATGCATCTACATCTTTAGTATTTGCAGACATAAATACGTCAACAGGTGCGCCTGATTCAATTTGTTTTCTTAATGCCCCTGATCCACCATAGTTAAATTTAATATCAGCATTTTTATGCTCTTTTTTAAATTCTGAAGCTAATTTCTTGGTTACATCTGTTAAACTTGCTGCCGCTGCAACTTGAATCTCTTGTTTCTTACCATTGTCTGCGTCATCTTTTTTACTTTCATTATTATCGTTAGAATTAGAGCAACCAGCTAATACTAAAAGCATTGCAATCACAACAGCAAATAAACGTTTCAATTTCATTGAGTGAACCCCCATTTTTAATAATATTTACATTTTCATTATACACTTACTATTATATTTGAAAAGAACCGTTGCCTGTTTATATATTGATTCAAACAATTGTCAAATTTGCATAAGATTGATATTTATTAATTGATGCCCTAGTATGTATATTCTCGAATTCAATTTAAATCAAACAGATTGCTCGCTATTAATTTTTATCAATCAAATTTCAAACTTAAGCAAATATGTTAAAATTTTAAGCAAATTGCTTTAAAATAAAGTTTAAGCTAATTAAAGGGGTTAGATAATGAACAAAGATGTATCTTTAGGTCAACCAATTGTTAGATATGAAGATGGAAAATTATTCAATACAACAGATCAATATGTGACAGAATTTCCACTTACAATTATGGTGAATGGTGAAGAATTTGCGACTGTTATATGCAGTCCAACAAACCTTGAGGAGTTAGTCATTGGATTTCTGGCTTCGGAAGGTGCCATTTTAAAGCGAGATGAATTAAAATCTGTACTGATTGATGATAGTAAAGGTTTTGCCCATGTTGAACTTAATAAAGATTTAGGCGATCGCTTTCAATATTCCACAAAACGAATGATTGCATCTTGTTGCGGAAAGAGTCGTGAGTTTTATTTTCAAAATGATGCTGCTATCGCTAAAACATCTATGTCTAAAATCACTTTAACTCCAATGCAAATTATTAACATGATGACTCGATTACAAAGTGCAAGTCATATTTACCAAGAAACAGGTGGCTTACATAATGCTGCTATAAGCGATGGTTTGACATTTTTTGTACATCGACAAGACATTGGTAGACATAACGCTCTAGATAAATTATATGGATTTTGTATTCAGCGACATATTACTGTCCGAGATAAAGTATTAATTTTTAGTGGACGTATTTCATCAGAAATTTTAATTAAAGCCGCAAAAATTGGTGTTGGCGTCATTTTATCTAAATCAGCTCCGACAACGCTTGCTGTAACCTTAGCTAATGACCTAAATATTACGGCAGTTGGATTTATTCGAAATGGTGGCTTTAATATATACAGTCATCCAGAACGTATCATTGATTCTGAACAATAACATATTCATTATAGTGTGTCATAATGAACGATATTCTACATGAATCAACAATTTAAACGCACTATTTTTATAAGTATAAGTAGCTCAAAACAATTTAAAAAGCAGTAAGTTGATTTCTACTCGAAACCAGCTTACTGCTTTTTTATTCTAATACAAACCTATCATCAATCGTTAATTTCCAATATCTTCTTTTAATATTTGATAACAAAACGATTGATAGACATAACCTTGCTTTGCATACATATCTTTTGCTGTATCTTCACCATCTGCAACTAATATGATTGGTTTGTGATTTTTTGATATGGCGTATTCACCTATCAACGATTGAATTGTAGATCCAATTCCTTGGTGCCGAAATTGTTCTAATACACCAAATCCATCTAATTCAATGTAATTTTCACTTTCAATGACATCTACAACGCCAATAGGTTCATTATTTAAATAAGCTACTAAGCGTTTAATCACATCTTTTTGATAATGTTCCCTTACCATTTCTTCATGTGCATCTGCATAGTCTTTTCCAAATGGCAAACTAAACTGATATGCAACTTTTAAATAGGCATCTATATGCGACTCGTCAACGATGGCAATTTCAACGTCAGAGTTACGCGGCAAATTGGCAAGCGCATCACTTTCTATGGCATACAATTCCATAATACCTAGTTCAAAATTCATATCTTTAAACATAGCCATCCAATGATTATCAAGTTGTTCATTTTCCGGGAAACTAAACGCATAATGATTTGAACCTTGATTTGTATGTAATTGATGTTGACGTTCTAAGTCTTTCAGCCATCGCTCTTGGGTAGGCGTCTTTTTATATATCCATGTGTTACTTGTGTATCGTTGTGGAAAAGAAGGCGTTAAATAAATCAACTGCTCGTCGTCATTTTCAAATATAGTGCCGTTACAATATATATCTGACATACTTATACTAGCCATTGACACCTACTCCTTTCACTTTTATAAATTTCAAAGCAACTTATTCAATTACTTTACTATCTTAAATATGATTATTTTATTCCCATAATTTGACGAAACTGCGAGTGATTAAGTAAAGCTGTACCAATCAAACTTGCTACAATTGCTTTTAATATATCACCAGGCAAATAAGCTAATGAAATTGAAATAGCTTTCGTAAATGGTATGTTAATAATCATGCCCATAATCAATGTACCAATAACATCTAATGCTATAACACCAAAAACTAAAATACCAACGAATAAAATCCAGAAATTAATTTCATTGATGAATCTATCTCGAATCGCCCCAATCATGAATGCTACAACTGGATATAATAGTAAAAACCCTGCTGAAGGACCTGCGAATACACCGATGCCACCGCGACCACCTGATAACAATGGCAAGCCAGCAACTACTAATAATAAAAAGACGATAACACTTAATGTGCCATATTTACGTCCTAAAATCGCACCTGCTAAGAAAATACCAATGTTTTGAAGTACAATTGGTACTGAAGAAAATGGTAGTGGAATTACCGGTACCAATCCTAAAATAGCGATAATCGCTGTCATTAAAGCTGTATATACTAACTGTTTTGTTGTCATTTTTTACTTCCTTTCGTATTTCATGACCATTATTATAGCACCATTGTAAACTTTAAGAAATGAAAAGTTTACAATAAGTTGTTCTATATAAATTAAAACCTTAATTATTCTACACAGCTGTTAATTTACTTTTTTAGCAAGTGCAGTTATATAATCAAAAAATGCGTTGTTATCTACATGATTTATGACATTAATTTTGCGCCCATCTTTACACTCAAATGTCTTACCTTGACTTGGTCCATAACTTATTACATCGACTTTTTTCTCAATTGAATGAACCAAGTCCTTGTTACCAATATAAGCAGTCGTTAAAACATCCCATAAAAAGTAAGTAGAATTTGTTATAAAGTGTGTTAATGGTGGTACCGCTGCATAACTTACTCCTAAAAAATCAATGCCCGTATATTGGCGTTCATTCGCCCATCTTTGTCTAACATCTAACGTTAGCGGTACTTGATTCGTACTTTCTAAAGCAACCATATCAATCTCTATATCGCTATCAAAAACAATTTTAACCGCTTCTGGATCCCAATATGCATTCCATTCTGCAGAACCATCATGCTCAGGTTCTTCAACATTTCCTTTTGGTAAAAAGGTGCCACCCATCCAAACTAATTTTTCTATATACTGAACGATAGATGAATCTTTTTGTAGTGCTTTTGCTAAATCTGTAAGCGGGCCTGTAAATAATAATGTTACTTTTTCTGATTGTCTCTTTAAAGTTTGAATAATGTCTTCAAAGGCTTCTTTGTCGCTCACATTTGAAGCAACATGTTTGACTGGCTCATTTAAAATTGGCAATGCGTCCATAAAAAAGGCATGCATACGCCATTCTTTAGGAAATGGATTTTTTCCTCGTTCATATGATGGCGCAACTTGAATATCTTCATTTGAAAAACGATTAATAATTTTTACTGATGCGCTCAAAGATGGCTCTAAATAACAATCAGCACCAATTGTACTGACCCCTATCAATTGAACGTTTTCCATTTGTAATAATAAAAATAGAGATACTAAATCATCTACACCACCATCGTGGTTAAAATAAACTTTCTTAGTCACTCGAAATCCCCCTTACATTTCATTTTCCATTAACAATATTATGTTTTTATAAAACGTTGTTATATATCTTTCTACAAAATCATAACATTCTGTTGTAATCCTTTTAAACCTCTTCTTTAATTGAAAGCCATTCCCTGATATCCCTTCCATAAAGTATGCACTAAAATAATTATGATATAACTTATTAATAAAGAGATACATTGAGCTATTTTCTCAGGTATACTACTTTAGCTATAATAATACTAATCTATCATTAATTAAATTGAACGATAACAACGGCACTTATTATTTAAAAAAATACAAATATCTAACTTTCTAGCTATAAAAATAAGAGCCTAATACAATATCAAAAGATTGATATGTTTCAGACTCTCATTTCACTAACTTATATAGCTGAATTATTTTGCAGCTTTAATTAATTTTTCTTTTAAATCTTTACGCATGAAATCTAATGTATAAGGATCGTTGTACCAGTATGTACCAGCATCAACTTTAACAATATGTCCTTCTTTAGTAGCTTTCAAATTCTTCCACATGTTTGTTGATTCGTATCCTGGTGTAGGTTTACCTTCACTTGTACTCACAATGTAATCACCAGCATATTTTTCAATTTCTTCTTGTTTCACTTCAGCCCAACCTGCTTTTGCAGTTAACTTTTGTTGTTCTGGTTGCATTTTCAAACCAAATGCTTGATATAATACTTCTCCACCACGACCCCAGTTATCGCCGTAAGTGTATAATTTTTTATCAAATTCATCAAACAATGACACTGTTGCATCTTGTCCAATTGCTTTTTTAATTTCTTTACCGTCTTTAGCAGTTGTTTCTTCCCAATCTTTCTTCCAAGCTTTTACTTTATCTTCTTTACCAACAATTTTCCCTAACATTTCTTGTTGTTCTAAATATTTATGCTTATTATAGTCAACAACTACTGTTGGTGCTACTTTTTGATATTTTTTAATATCTTTGTCAGTAGAGTATACAATAATTAAATCTGGCTTTTCTTTAGCAACTTTTTCTACATCGCCATCACCAATTTTTGTAACACCTTTAAATTTATCTTTTAATACTTTGCTTTGATCGACTTGTTGATTTACAGCTACAATGTTTGCACCTAATTTTTTAAGTCCACCAGCATATGTTGGCGCAACTACTGCAATGCGTTTAGGGTCTTTCGGAATATCTACCGTTTTGCCATCGTCCATTTTATAAGATTTAGTTTCAGCTTTGTTATTTTTTTCACCTTGGTTCCCACACGCAGCTAACACTAATAACATAATTATTAATGGTAATAATAGTTTTTTCATAATTTCCTCCTATTGAAAATGATTATCAATCATTCAAAAATTATACAAGATTGCATATACATTTACAATAGCTAGTGTTATTTATTTTTTATTTTCGCAAAAAATTTAACAAAATATCTTAACATCCCTATAAATCCCCACAAAAAAAGGGTAAATCCGAACGTCAAATTTCATCTCTTTATGCCAATCAACGATCGATTTACCTTTTAAAATTTAAAATGTATCTGTAATACTCTTAGCAATATTTGTATATGCTGCATCTTCCATAGGTGGATTGTGTAATCCTGCACGCATGTCACGATAGTAACGTTGTAATGGTCGATTCATTTCTAAGCTTTTAGCACCAACTATTCTCATCGCTAAATCAATCACTTCAAGCCCTTGATTCATTACCATCACTTTACTCGCACTTGTTGGATTTCTTATCTGACTGTCATCTTTATATTGTTGATACCCTTTTGCTGTACTCCATAAAAATTGTCTCGCACATAACAATAGCGTTTCCATTTTCCCTAAATTTTGTTGCACAGTTGGCAATGTTGCAATCGTTCCTTCAATACTATTAGGGCTATGTTGGATTGCAAAGTCTACAGCATAATTTCTAGCAGCTTGTGCTATACCTAAATAACAGCTTGGTATATGCAATATCCAACCATTTGGCGCTTTACTTTTCTCTGTTTCCACTAAATGTTTTAATGGTACTTTTACATCATTTAATATTAAATCATGACTTTCTGTCGCTCGCATACCTAATACGTCCCAATTATCGGCAATTTCAACACCAGGCAAATTCCTGTCTACTAAGAAAAAACCAACACTTTCTAATTCTTCTATATAAGCAGCAACAATAATATGTGTTAGTGCTTTACTCATTGATGTATATGTCTTCACACCATTTAAAATATACCCATCATCAGCTTTAACAGCATGTGTACTTGGTCTTCCCCCTCTTGTTGGACTACCCATTTCAGCTTCACTAACTGCTCTATTAACTAATGCACCATTATTAATTTCAACAGCAAATTGCTCCAACATATCTTGAGACCATAATTTCTGTTCATAAATTTGTCCTACGACACTCACATGCCAACCAATAGATAATGCTGTGGCACCATCAAGTTCGCCTAAAAATGATTGCAAAATAACCATGTCTTCTATGGTCGCACCTTCACCACCATATGCTTTTGGTAACGTTAATTTTCCATAACCTTCTTTAATTAACCATTCAATATTTTTATATGGAAATTGGCTATGTTGATCATTATATTCAGCTTTAGCCTTAAATGTATCTCTAATTACTTTGAATTTTTCAATCCATTTTCTTTGAATTTCCGTTGTTATTAAAAAGGAATTATCCATATCATTCATATTAGTCACCCCACACAACACACAATATAAATTATTTATTCCTAGTTTAACACTCGACTTTAAAAATAAAAAGGAACGTGCTGTGAACAATTAAAAGAAAACTGATAATTCGATTAAGTATGCACTTAATTTTATCCATAAAAATACACCTTAAACTATACAATTCGCTGTATAGTTTAAGGTGATATTCAAACAATATTAGGTTTGATTTAACTATCAAGCATCTACTTTGTCATGTTTAATACCAGCAAATAATAAAATCCATGTCACGATAATAAATGGCAATGTTAATGCAGGTAAGCCAAACGGTTCAAGCAATGTTGTTGTACCTAGTTGCACCACTACTGTTAATAACACACCTAAAAAAGTCGAAATATAAGGGTTAATCGCTGTTTTAAATGTATATCCTAGTGCGATTGCCATTAATACAAAGTTATAACCGAATAATCCCTGATTAATATCATCATAATTACCACCTAATAGAGCTACAATGATAAAGCTTAACAAACTAGCTATAACAGCTAAGAGTGTTGCTTTTCTTGATGCTATCAATATGCCGATTAAAATACATACGCCACCAATTACACTCGCTTCGATAAATACTTGACTGAATCCTTCAAATAATGACTGAATGAAATGTATTCTATCATTGTTGCTAAAATTAACCGTTTCAATGTTTTGAGGCATTAACTTTAACGATGTATCTACAAATTTAACCTGTCCTGAAAGTAAAATTGTAAACCAAGTCACAATGACAAAAGGCATCGTCAGCATCGGAACTTTATATGGTCTTAAAACTTCTCTCACTGCAGCAGCAACTGGTAACGTTAATAAAGTTGCTATCATTGTTATAACAATATCTAATCCTGACTTATCTAAAAAGATTGTTAACGCAATGGCAGTTAGCACTGGATTAAATCCAGCTAACCCATCATTAATCTCTGCCTCACTATAATTTATAAAACGCGCAAAAGTATAGGCGATGATGCTACCTACAATAGCCGCTAATCCAATTGTCCAATCGGCTACAAATAATCCTATTAAGATAAATAATCCTGTCCATTTATTACTAATTAACACAACCTGAGATATATTTTTCAAAAGCACATCTATTATCTTCAAATCTTTCACCTTTCCTTTGAATCATTACTCATTAATATACTACTATTCTATGAAAAGTTATATTAAAAACTATTTTGGTTTTTACATAAATATATTCCACTATTTGTTTTCGATTAGATTGTTTGCTTCAATATCGGATATGCTAAAAATATAATTTTCTAATTACACATTGAACTTTGTATATTACTTGTTTATCACAACAATTAGGATTAATATAAATTTTGTAAATTGTATCTAATATGAAATTGGGGGTTTTAATTTGCATTTTACACAACGAGAGCAAGACAAATTAATGATTGTAGTGGCGGCGGAAGTTGCACGTCGTCGTAAAGCACGTGGTTTGAAACTAAATCATCCTGAGGCATTAGCTTTAATCAGCGATGAATTATTAGAAGGTGCACGCGATGGTAAGACCGTTGCAGAGTTAATGAGTTATGGTAGACAAATTCTAAACAAAGAAGATGTCATGGATGGTGTCGAACACATGATTACAGATATCGAAATCGAGGCTACGTTCCCCGATGGTACTAAGTTAATCACAGTACATCACCCTATTGTTTAAAGGAGGCAGTCAAATGATACCAGGAGAAATTATTACAAAAAGTACAGAGGTTGAAATTAATAACCATCATCCTGAAACAGTTATCGAAGTTGAAAATACAGGAGATCGACCAATTCAAGTGGGCTCACATTTTCATTTTTATGAAGCAAATGCAGCATTAGATTTCGAACGTGAAATGGCATATGGAAAACATTTAGATATTCCAGCTGGAGCAGCTGTTCGATTTGAACCTGGGGATAAAAAAGAAGTTCAATTAGTTGAATATGCTGGCAAACGTAAAATTTTTGGTTTTCGTGGTATGGTCAATGGTCCTATCGATGAGTCACGTGTCTATCGCCCAACTGATGAAAATGATGAATATGCAGGTGTATTCGGAGATAACGGTGCTGAAAACGTGAATAAAAAAGGAGGAAAAAGATCATGAGCTTTAAAATGACGCAAAATCAATATACGAGCTTATACGGTCCAACTGTTGGAGATTCCATTCGTTTAGGTGATACGAATCTATTTGCTCAAATAGAAAAAGACTATGCGGTTTATGGTGAAGAAGCTACTTTTGGTGGTGGTAAATCTATTAGAGACGGTATGGCGCAAAATCCTCGTGTAACACGTGATGACGTGAACGTTGCAGACCTTGTCATTTCTAATGCCGTTATTATCGATTACGATAAAGTGGTTAAAGCTGATATAGGCATTAAAAATGGTTATATTTTCGCCATAGGTAATGCCGGCAACCCAGATATAATGGATAATGTCGACATTATTATAGGTTCAACAACAGATATCATTGCCGCTGAAGGTAAAATCGTCACTGCTGGTGGTATTGATACTCATGTTCATTTTATTAATCCTGAACAAGCAGAGGTCGCATTAGAAAGTGGTATTACGACTCATATTGGTGGTGGTACTGGTGCTTCAGAAGGTTCTAAAGCAACAACTGTAACTCCAGGTCCATGGCATATTCATAGAATGTTAGAAGCTGCCGAAGGTTTACCGATTAATGTCGGTTTTACAGGTAAAGGACAAGCAACAAATCCAACTGCACTCATTGAACAAATCAATGCCGGAGCAATTGGATTAAAAGTACATGAAGACTGGGGTGCAACACCATCTGCTTTGAGTCATGCATTAGATGTTGCTGATGAATTTGATGTTCAAATTGCATTACATGCAGATACTTTAAATGAAGCAGGATTTATGGAAGACACAATGGCTGCTGTTAAAGACCGTGTACTTCATATGTACCATACTGAAGGTGCTGGTGGCGGTCATGCGCCTGATTTAATTAAATCCGCTGCATTTTCAAATATTTTACCTTCATCTACAAATCCAACTTTGCCTTATACACATAATACTGTAGATGAACATTTAGATATGGTAATGATTACTCACCATTTAAATGCGGCTATTCCTGAAGATATCGCATTCGCAGATTCACGTATTCGTAAAGAAACGATTGCAGCAGAAGATGTTCTGCAAGATATGGGTGTATTCAGTATGATTAGTTCCGATTCACAAGCAATGGGCCGTGTAGGTGAAGTAATTACACGAACATGGCAAGTAGCACATCGCATGAAAGAACAACGTGGTCCTTTAGATGGTGATTTTGAACATAATGATAATAATCGCATCAAACGTTATATCGCTAAATATACAATTAACCCAGCAATTACACATGGTATTTCTGAATATGTAGGATCTATCGAGCCGGGCAAACTAGCTGACATTGTCTTATGGGACCCAATTTTCTTTGGGGTTAAACCTGAATTAGTTGTAAAGGGCGGATTAATTAACTCTGCCGTAAATGGCGATGCAAATGGTTCTATACCTACATCTGAACCGATGAAGTACCGTAAAATGTATGGTCAATACGGCGGAAACCTTACAAGTACGTCAATGACATTCGTGTCTAAAACTGCTTATGAAAATGGTATCAATCGTGCATTAAATTTAAAACGCATGGTGCGTCCAGTTAAAAATATTAGACAATTATCTAAAGCAGATATGAAAAATAACAGTGCAACACCTAAATTAGACGTTGATCCACAAACATATGAAGTATATGTAGATGGAGAAAAAATTACAAGTAATGCAGCAACTGAGTTACCATTAACTCAAAGATACTTCTTATTCTAGGAGGAACATAGAATGATTGTTGAAGAAATCCAAGGCAATATTGCCAATTTGTCAAATTCAGAAAAACAAAAGCACGTCGAAAAAGTATACCTTGAAAATTCAGATCTTGTTAAACGTATTCAAAGAGTCGTTACAGACCATGGCACTGAAATAGGCATTCGTTTAAAACAACCTATTGACTTACAATATGGAGATATTTTATACGCAGATGACCATAATATGATTATTGTGGATGTTAATTCAGAAGATCTTTTAGTGATTCAACCAAGAACATTGCAAGAAATGGGAGATATAGCCCATCAATTAGGAAATCGTCATTTGCCAGCACAATTTACAGAGACTGAAATGCTAGTACAATATGATTATTTAGTTGAAGATTTATTAAAAAGTTTAGGCATCCCATATGTTCGAGAAGACCGTAAAGTTAATAAGGCTTTCAGACATATAGGGCATTCTCATGATTGATCATACACACTTAAGATTATTTCAGTTCTGTGATTCACAGTTTCCAACAGGTGCTTTCAGTCATTCATTTGGTCTTGAAACATATATTCAACGAAATATAATTCATGACGATCATACTTTTATTGCTTGGTTAAAAATGTTTTTACAAGAGCAACTTACCTATTCTGATGGTTTAGCCATGCGTTTAGTTTATGATGCATTGGAAAATGATGATACACAAAAAGTATTACACATAGATAAACTGATGTTTGTTCAAAACTTACCTAAAGAAACACGTGTTGGTGCAAAACAAATGGGGACTCGCATGGTTAAATTGGCTTTAGAACTTTATAATAGCCCATGGATTGCTTGGTATCATCAACAAATGCAAGATAAGAAAGCAAAGTTAAATCCAGCTATTTGTTTTACTATGCTAGGCCATCATTTAGGTGTAGATATTGAAACGATTATTGATTACTATTTATATCAAAATGTTTCAAGTTTAACTCAAAATGCTGTTCGTGCTATTCCACTTGGACAAACTGCTGGTCAAAAGATAGTTACTCACATGATTCCTTATATAGAAGGAACAAGAAAGCAGATTTTCGAATTAAAAGAAGCAGATTTTGGCATGACAGCGCCTGGTTTAGAACTAAATCAAATGGCGCATGAGAACGTCAATGTTAGAATTTTCATATCATAGGAGGTTATAATTGTGGCAAATCCGATTAAAATTGGTATTGGTGGTCCTGTAGGTGCAGGTAAAACACAATTAATTGAAAAAGTTGTAAAACGTCTTTCAAAAGAAATGAGTATCGGCGTTATTACAAATGATATATATACAAAAGAAGACGAAAAGATATTAGTAAATTCAGGAGTTCTACCTGAAAGTCGTATCATTGGTGTTGAAACTGGTGGATGTCCTCATACTGCGATTCGTGAAGATGCATCTATGAACTTTGCAGCAATAGACGAATTATTAGAACGTCATGACGATATAGAACTAATTTTCATAGAATCTGGTGGCGATAACTTAGCAGCAACATTTAGTCCAGAACTTGTTGACTTTTCAATATATATTATCGATGTTGCTCAAGGTGAAAAGATTCCACGTAAAGGTGGTCAAGGTATGATTAAGTCAGATTTCTTTGTAATTAACAAAACTGATTTAGCTCCCTATGTAGGTGCATCATTAGAACAAATGGCTGAAGATACTAAAGTATTTCGTGGTAAACGTCCATTTACTTTTACTAACTTAAAAACCGACGAAGGTTTGGATGAAGTTATCGATTGGATTGAACGCGACACTTTACTCAAAGGATTATCATAATGGATGAACAACAATGGACTGGGCAACTTGATTTAACAGTGTTTTTCGATGGCAATCGATCAGTATCAAGAGATATTTTCT
The DNA here is from genome assembly GCF_016743875.1 of Staphylococcus sp. T93. Classification (NCBI taxonomy): domain Bacteria; kingdom Bacillati; phylum Bacillota; class Bacilli; order Caryophanales; family Staphylococcaceae; genus Staphylococcus; species Staphylococcus sp. T93. The sequence goes on from NZ_CP068247.1 coordinate 1,735,164, forward strand.
TTGAAAAAGCACTTAAAGTGATACGTCCAGTTTATCTAAATCAATCTACCATTCCTACATTTTATATAGTAAATGTAGGTGGTGGCTATTTAGATGGAGATCGTTACCGTATGAATGTGAATGTCGAAGATAACGCTAAAGTGACATTGACATCTCAAGGTGCAACAAAAATATACAAGACACCTTCCAATCATGTTGAGCAGTATCAAACTTTTAATTTGAAAGATAACGCATATTTAGAATATGTCGCTGATCCAATCATCGCATATGAAAATGCTAAATTTTATCAACACAATACGTTCAATCTCAATAATTCTAGTTCATTATTTTATACTGATATTTTAACTCCTGGTTATTCAAAAACTGGCGAAGCCTTCAAGTATCAATATATGCATTTAATAAATGAAATTTATATTGAAGATGAGTTAGTCACATATGATAATTTATTATTGAATCCTAATAAACAATCGATCAATGAAATAGGTTATATGGAACATTACTCTCATTATGGCTCTGCTTACTTCATACACGAAGATGTTAACCAAAAACTAATCGATTCAGTTTATGAAACCATTAGTTCTTATAGCAATACATTCGATTGTCGTGTTGCTATTTCTCAATTGCCTACACATGGTTTTGCAGTTAGAATTTTTGCTTATCGCACACAAATTATAGAGAAAATACTTGGAACCATCCAAAGCTATATCGCAGAAAATATTTATGATCGTAAACTTGATTTTCTAAGAAAATATTAAAATAAAAAGACTAGTGTACCTTGTTTCAAGCTTAATAAGCTGAAATAAGGTATGGCTAGTCTTTAACTTTAATTAAAGCATCTTCAATATTTAAATTTTAAGTTAATTTTATGTCCCAATGCTGAATAAATAACTTCGTTTTAATAAATTGTTATCGTTCAATGTTATTAAACGCAATTAACCTTGATTTAATTTTTAATGTATTCTTCTAATTCTGAAATCAGTTTTTGAATATTTGCTTTTTGTGTATCTGTAACATAAACAATAACTGTTCTTTCGTCTTGTAAACTTCTTTTCTTTGATAACAATTTTAAATCTTTTAGCTTTTGTAAAGCTTTAGTTAAATAGTAAGGTTTGAACTCTGAGCACTTAGCAATCTCTTTAGATGAGATTTCGTTAGACTCACTTCTTAAAATATGATTTAAAATATAAATTTCTTCATAGTTCAAATTGAACTTCTTTTTTGTATCTCTGAAAAACTTCTTAACTTGAAATGTTGCGTTGACTAAATCATTAATGTCATTAATTTTACTCATTATTAAACCACTCCTCTGATGCACATCTTGTTGTAGCAAGGTTCACATGTAATTTATTAAATCGAAACTCTATCCAACTATGTTATAAAGTTCATTCTAAACAAATAAGTATAAAAATTCAATATTTTTATTACTAGAATATGGTTAAATACATTTATTTCTTATAATAATTTGATGTTTAAGATATTTTGCCAAATTGAAAATTATTAGTCTGAATATTTTGTATCTTAACTGATATGTAAACTTTTAAAATTTTAATCTATATCAACGTGTTTGATTTGATATTTTTTATATTAATTGGATGGCTTGCTCACAAAATTTATAAAATATAAAAAAAGAAGAGCTTTAAATCATAACGCATGCCATTTATCTTTAAATGCAATGAGTTATCATTCAAACTCTTCTTATCAACCTACATACATTGACATTATACTATCATATGTTGTTTTACATATTCAACAAACATTTCAACGTTAGCACTTTTAATATCATGCATTGGGACATTACCAATATTAAATTTGAACATTATAGTTTGACCATCATAATCTATCTTCTCTATTTCATTATAACTAATACTTCTATAATAAAATTGGCCATTCATATCTACATTCATAATTAATCTTTCATTTGTTGCTATAAATGCCCCTTCAAATTCATTCTCACCTTGAACTTGATACTCAATTATTCCTAGCACTGACGGACCCTTTTTTTCAGTTGGAAATAAATCATTTGGATTCACATTATCTAAAATCATAATATCCCTCCCACTTAAAACTATAAACTATTCTTCATAGGTATATGAAATACAAGTGATTAACTATTTATTATTAAGCTTAACTTGTATTCCCTTTTCAAGATAATTATAACATGCTTGAATAAGCATAGTGACTTTAGAAAACTTTTCTCGCTTGATTGTTACAATAACACGCCTTTCATCTAATTCACATCTCTCTTTTTTAACTAATCCCTTCAAAATTAAACACTTTAAAATCGGGCTAACCGCAAATATCGGGTGATGGAATTCACCCTGTAATTCTTTAACCGTCAATTGACCTTTATGCAGATTTAATATTCCTAAAACGTATAACTCTTCTAATGATAATTGACACATATTTAAATAACACTTTAGATTCCGCAATAATTCTTGTGACGACAATAAATACGATACATAGTCACAACTAAAATCAAATGTATATTGACCAAAATAACGTTCAATATAGTCACTAAGCTCATTATTCATATATTCTATTTTATCTATATGCATTTTATTAATCGAAATAGTCAATTTACGTTGATCCCTTTGATCTCTTCCTTTCAATAGCCATTGATGATTGTTTAAATAACTTAACATTTGAAGAAGGGCCATCTTAGATTGGATTTCTTTCATTTTTAATAAACTATCTATTGAAGCGCTATTGGAATCAGAATTATCATATTTAACTAATAGATTTAATAGTTTCACTTGAGTCAAAGTGAGATGAAATGAATATTTCAACATATCATTAATGACTTTCAACATTAGTATGTGTGCAGTTAAACGCTTAACTTTAAATTTAGACATCTTTAAAACCTCTCTTAAACCATGCCTATATCTCAAGATGATATTTCAAATGAACAATACTATTGCTTGAGACCATTAATGAATGATCATAAATATTTCTTTCTATAAAATTAGCTTTCCAATAACTGTGTTGTTGCATAATATCATTCACAAGTACACCATTTTCGGAAGTATGATTATCTTTATCTATACTTAAAACAATTTGTTTAGTTTTAGCATGGCTAAATTGTTGAAGACCCTTACACGATAAACGTATAGCGTCTGAATTCTCATTTAACAATGCGGCTGGCAAACAAATGACACATTGTACTTCATGTTTGAACTTCGTTACAATCATCGTGTCATTTTGATAAATAACAATCCCTCGTAATTGATTAAGTATATTTATGATAAAAATGAATATTGATAATCTAGTTAAATTTATTTCTTTGCTCGATTCACTTATAATTGACATGTGCATAATAAGTCCTCGAAATTTTGTATAATTTGTCAAAAGTTCAGAAACCTTATTAATATCAGACATTGTGATTTTTTCTTTTAAGTCATTATTCTCATTAATCAAATCTACATCACATATAATTTTAGAACGTGCAATAGACACCTGTTCTATTTGTCTTAGCGGTAAGATAAAATAGTCTATTAGATGATCAATTTCTTTATCATAGCGCGTATTCAACTCTTTTGGTTCCAGATGATATATTAATTCAAATACTCCTATATAATTATCTATTAAACGTTTCAGTTTTTGAATTGCAGTAGTATTTAAGTCGTTAATTAAAAATGCAATCTTACATCTATTACTCTCAAAAGTCATATTAAAAATTGTAGCTACTAGCTTTTCTATCTTGCCTCTTTCAGCACTCGTTAACAATTCCTTATATTCATGTTTAATACGAAACACTACATTTACATTGTAATTCACTATCTTTTGAAGTAATAAAGTGATTTGTTCAATCGATAGCTCATTGCTTGTGTCGATTGTAACAATTATATGCAAGTTTTCAGGATTAACACCTAATCTTTGAATGATTTGTTTAATAGTATAATAATCCATCCAATAAAAATTACTTCCTTTAATATAAATGTTTTTAGGTTGATACATTTGACTCCTTTTTGTAGGCTCAAAAGGTATATCAATCTCGCGCATACTTGAAGAACTTTGATTAGTATCATCAAATAATTCAATTATATTTTTATCAATTTCAACTAATTGGGAATGGTTAATTGAATGAGATGTTGGACTATATCTTTTTCTAATTAATTTAGGAGTGTTACCATACGTTTCTTTAAAGAGGTGTATAAAACGAGAATAATGATTAAAACCATGACTACTTGCGATTTCTTCAATAGGCTTCTTAGAAGTTAAAATATCAATTAAGCAATGCTCCAGTCTAATATGATTTAAATATTGAATAAAATTACTATAAGGTGTCGCTTTAAACATGTCACTTAAAGCTTTGTTTGTAATACTAACTTGATTAATGACATCTTTCCTATTTATCTTTTTATGGTGGTTGTTTGTTAAATAATCGTGCACTTCTTCGGCTACTAAATGACGACTACCATCGTATGTATTTAATGACATTAATTCAACACACATGTAATTAATAATCTTATCATTAGCATTATAAGACTGTTGTTTAATTTTGCTGTAGATTAAATACTTAATCAAGATTCTAAAAGTGCTAGCAACCTCATTTGTTAATATCTTGCCACGCATCATATAGTTTGCATTCATAAACTTCAAAAATGTCTTTGCACTTACTTCAACAACACAACATACACTATCATCATTACCATCAATTTGATACAAATCATTCAACATAATAATGGTGACATCATTTCTTTTTACATCATATTGTTGTAGATTGATTGAAACTACACCTGTACCTTGTAGCCAATATATAATTTTTAAGTTCGCTTCCTTCACACTACTCATTTTCATACTTTTATAAATATGTAGTGAATAATTATCTGTCATCTTACATCCTCACATATACAAATATATTGATTTACTCCTGTTTGTCTTTCTCAAATCAATTGTCAACATCTAATATTCACTACCAATTATATCGCCACATGTTTTTTAGCAGTAACAAAACATAAATCGATTATATCAAATAATACTTTTATTAAAACATTTTTTTATGCTAAATTAGGATATTTTATCCATTAAATATACATTTTCATCCAAATACCAAAGCTTTCATAATCATAGAAACTTGATCGTTCGTGTCGAATTTTTATGCATTTTCTGATTAAAAGTCCTATATTATGCACAAAATATACATTTAGAATTTTCAGTAATATTACAAATTTGTAACAGACTTATTTTCGAAACATTCAGTTTTCACAAAGAATGCCGTAGTTATAAGTTTTGCAAAATGCAAATTTCTATACTTTTAAAATTCTATTGTGTCAAGATATTAGCAAAAAATTACAAAACGTTAACAAAGCACACAAGGACGCTAATTTCTGTTATAGTCTTTCTTGTCGTTTAATTACGAGAGATAACTTATAACATTAATTTTGTCACACGGACATTACGAAAATATTTTAGATTTAAAATTTTTAGGAGGATATTTTTAAAATGAAGAAAATCGCTACAGCTACTATCGCAACTGCAGGATTCGCTACAATCGCAATTGCATCAGGAAATCAAGCTCATGCTTCTGAGCAAGATAACTACGGTTATAATCCAAACGACCCAACATCATATAGCTATACTTACACTATTGATGCACAAGGTAACTACCATTACACATGGAAAGGTAACTGGCATCCAAGTCAATTAAACCAAGATAATGGCTACTACAGCTATTACTACTACAATGGTTACAATAACTATAACAATTACAACAACGGTTATAGCTACAATAACTACAGCCGTTACAACAACTACTCAAATAATAATCAATCATATAACTACAATAACTATAATAGTTACAACACAAACAGCTACCGTACTGGTGGTTTAGGTGCAAGCTACAGCACTTCAAGCAACAATGTTCAAGTAACTACAACTATGGCTCCATCATCAAATGGCCGTTCAATCTCAAGTGGTTATACTTCAGGACGTAACTTATACACTTCTGGTCAATGTACATACTACGTATTTGATCGTGTAGGTGGTAAAATCGGTTCAACTTGGGGCAATGCAAGTAACTGGGCTAACGCAGCTGCAAGAGCTGGTTACACAGTGAACAATACACCAAAAGCTGGTGCAATTATGCAAACAACTCAAGGTGCATACGGTCACGTTGCATACGTTGAAAGTGTTAACAGCAATGGTTCAGTAAGAGTTTCAGAAATGAACTATGGTTATGGCCCAGGTGTTGTAACTTCACGTACAATCTCAGCTAGCCAAGCTGCTGGTTATAACTTCATTCACTAATTAGTGATGGCTATGTTTACGCCAACAAGGTTTCAAGAGCCTTGTTGGCTTTTTTAATTTCTATGAAAAAAATCGAATTGGTAAAAATCTCAAAATTTCGATTTTCACCAATCCGATTCACTCTGTAATAAAGAATAAACAACATACAGCCATTGACACACCCAAATTTAGGCATGTCAAATCGGCTATACATTGATAAATTTTTAGTTAAAGTACTTACAAATATACTTGCCTTCAAATTCTCAATTAATTTAGTCATTACAAATCATGACATAAAACTTACATTACATATATCAACATGTTCCGCTACAAAACATATTCAGTATATGCATAGAGGATATTTATTCTAAGTTAAAACCTTTTCAAATTATAACCGCTACAATTATAAATGATTAAAGTGTTTCAACATATTATATATATTCCACGCTCACATTAAGTTAAACGTGAATTCGATGACTTTTTAATACCTATCCCTGTAAAACCATAGATAATTGCTATAATTGCGCATAAATAACATGGTACTGTCCATATGAAAAATTCTTCAACAGAGACATGAAGTTGATTCGTATAGTAAATACCTGATGTTCCCCATGGTATTAAAGGTAAGACCATCGTACTTGAGTCTTCAAGTGTTCTTGATAAAACGGAACGAGAGACTTGGTATTTTTCGAACAAATCTTTCATTAACACACCGACCATAATAATTACAATCGAAGCAACACCTGCAGCGAATACAAGCGCAATACAACAAATAACAGTAATACATATTAAACTTCCTACAGAATGGATGCCTTTAGAAATAGTAGTTAATAAGACTTCTAAACATCCTGCTTTTTCTACAATACCTGCAAATGCATATCCGCAAAATATCGTTACTAATATTTGGGTCATACTCATCATACCACCCTGTTCTAACAAGCTTTTCACACTGGATGAAATATGAGACTGATGTATCATTGATTCGTTAAAACCACTAAATGTTGCTTTGAAACCATCTGTCATTTTGAAATGATGATTAAAAGTCCCCACTATAATGGCAGAAAAGCTTGATATTAGCATAGCTGGCACTGTAGCCATTTTAAATAGCAAACAAACAATGATCACAATTAAGGGAACCCAGACCCATATGTTAATTTGATAAATCTGTGCAAGCTCTGATAACAAAGTTTGAATCTGTTTATCATTTGAATGCCCTTTAAATTGAAATCCAGCAATAAACCATACTAATAAACCTATGATTGATGCAGGTATCGTCGTCCACATCATCGAATGTATATGTTTAAATATATTAACTTTAGTAACAAGCGCCGCTAAATTAGTTGTATCTGATAATGGTGACATTTTATCGCCAAACACAGCCCCTGCTATAATAGCACCCGCTGCCATCCCTGGAGGAATCCCCAATTGATTACCAATAGAAATAAGTGCAATCCCTGCAGTTGATGCAGAGCCCCATGCTGTACCAGTTGCTACAGATGTAACAGCACTTATAAAAAAGGCTGATATTAAAAAATAGCTTGGATTCAATAAATCTAAGCCATAATAAATCAAGGCTGGCACTGTGCCAGAAAACATCCAACTGCCTACTATAATTCCTACCGCTAGTATAATTAAAATTGCAGGCATTGCAGTATTTAAACGTTCTGCAATGCCTTTTTCTAAATCTTGCCATGTTAAGCCTACACGTTTTGCAATCCATGTGGCATATGCTGAGGCAATAATTAATAATACTTGAATTGGAATATCAAAAAACACAAAGCCTGTTACAACAACAATAACCATTACAATCATTGTCGAAATTGATTCTAAAAAGGTGGGTTTTCTTTTCATCATCTATCGTCCCCTTCGCTTATTGATGAGAAACCTCTTTTCTTCAATTTATTGCTTTTGCATAATGCTATATCCTTTTCTATCTTCAAGCCATCATTTATTTTAAATATTTTTCTAAATCAAGCTTATCTAAACCAATTTCTTCAACTGTTAAGCCTTCCTCAAAGAAGTCTCTCTCTAAAATGGTTGATGCAATTACAATTACTGCATCTATATTTGGTGTCGGTACATCAATAACACGACCTAAGCTTGACCATAGTACTAAACCATATGCAATATCTTCAGTTAAATATCTGCTTTCTACATGATTTGGTCCTGGAATTTGTGAAAATACTGGGCTTGTATTAAACAAACGATTTAATGGTTCATCTTCTTTATCACGTTCTAAATAACCACGTTCAATACGTGATTCTTTAGCTGTTGATAATTCAAAACCTAATCTACGGCCTAAATTCAAACGTTCTAATTCGATTGCATGAAGTAATCTAACTGTATGTTTAGTAATTCCTTCTTTATATAAAGCGAACTCGCCAGCATAATCAATGCGACCGACATTCAATAATGTTGGTCCTGGATGCACTTCAGGATTACCATTTTCAAGATTTGTTTTAATTAAGCTTTCCTCTTTTACTAAATGATCATAAATACTTGAAACTTTGTCATAACAATCATTTAGACAGCTTCTATCATATGTTGAAAAGAAGATACGACGTACATTTAGAGATAAATCAACTGCTGCATTTTCAAAATCGACACGCGTACCATACGTCAACGTATTAGCTTCCGCTAGTTGTGGTTTTGTTTCAATATGTCTATCTTCTAAAACATTCATAAAACGAATTGACCCCATTGCTGCAGCCATGTTGAAGAATATCAACTGATTATCAGTTACATGCTCTGCCATTACATCAGCATAATACTCTATGTATGAAGATGGAATAATCACTTGAACAATTTCAGCATCTTTTAAAACATATTCCATATCATCACTAATATCAGTGAATTTTACGAAACGTTCATCACCTTCATTATTAAAATCAAATCCGCCCTTTTCGATTGCGTTTTGAAACTTACTTATAGATTGATTACGACAATATAATTTAACATCGTGGCCTTTGCTCACCATATCTACTGCTGCCGTAACTGCGCCATTTCCTGATCCTACAATTGCTATTTTCATAAACAACCCTCTTTCTATCTTTGGTTAAAATTAAAAACAAATTATACGTAAGACAATATAAAAATGATGCGAATTCATTACGCATCATTATAAATGTTAAGTATATATAACCTTAAATTAACCTATTTAAACGCCGACGTCCACCAATTATTTTTATTTTTAATAATTGTTTAATAAACATGTTTATTTTTGATTATATTTTGTTATAGTTAAAGATAATATTACAATTTTCAAAGGAGTGTCTAATATGACAACTGAAATGAACGACGTAACAAATCATCAACCGAATCGCAAATCCAATGATGAGAACATTATGGCGATGCTTATCTATTTATTAAGTTTATTCACATCTATTATTGGTCCACTGATAATATGGTTATTGAAAAAAGATGAATCGAAACTAGTTGATCGTGCTGGAAAAAATTATCTTAACTATACGATTTCTTATATTATTTGGTCTATCGTTTTAGTCGTTATCACTTTAATAGGCGTTTTCCTAATTGCTACAGATATTGATTTCATTATTATTATAGGTTTCATCATTACGTTTATCGGTATTTTATCCATATTCGCTTTCTCAATATTATCTTTTGTATTCACAATTATTGCGTGTGTCAAATATTATAATGGCCAAGAATATATAATACCTTTAACAATTCGATTTATTTAAACATATTACAAATAAATATTTCCTATTAATTATCTGTTAATCTCATTGTAACTTTGACTAATTTTTATTACAAAATTAGTCAAAGTTTTTTTATTCTTTTACAAATCAATAACATTCCCCACAAGAAGCATTAATTTTGTTAAAGTAACTATTGTCATCAATTCGAGATGTGAGAATAAAACAGTCGCTACGTTTTATTTATAAAAAAAGATATAGAACTTTGGAGGACTTTATTCATGAAAAAATTAGTAACAGCAACTACGTTAACAGCAGGAATCGGCACAGCATTAGTAGGTCAAGCACATCATGCAGATGCTGCTGAAAATTATACAAATTACAACAACTATAACTACAACACGACTCAAACTACAACGACTACGACAACTACGACAACTACATCATCAATTTCACATTCTGGTAACTTATACACTGCAGGACAATGTACTTGGTATGTATATGATAAAGTTGGCGGAGAAATCGGTTCTACTTGGGGAAATGCTAATAATTGGGCTGCTGCTGCACAAGGTGCTGGATTCACAGTAAATCATACACCTTCTAAAGGCGCTATCCTACAATCTTCTGAAGGACCATTTGGTCACGTTGCATATGTAGAAAGTGTAAACAGTGATGGTTCAGTTACAATTTCAGAAATGAATTATAGTGGCGGACCTTTCTCAGTAAGTTCTAGAACTATTTCTGCAAGTGAAGCAGGTAACTACAACTACATCCATATTTAATATAAACACGATGATACATATTGTCTTGAAACTTAATTCTAGTACATATGTCATCAAAAAACTTTGAGCTTTCCTTTATAGGAGAAGCTCTTTTTTTGCTATTTTTCGTTGCCACCTACTTATTTATATTTCCTCCCATATTCAAAATATTAATTTTTTCTAATACTATTAACTTTAAAACTACGTTATCTAATTTAATTGATCCAGTTTTTCCACATTACAATATTCATAGTTCTACAGTGCCTAAGTTATATCGCCTCCATCAAAAGTACGCGCTTACATCATTGATACACAAGACATCATGACATAGTTGTATACTGTCTAATCTTCTACTATACTAAGATAAAAGGAGTGATCTTTTATGGAAAAAGTTTATGTTGCTGGTGCAATACCAGAAGTAGGTTTAAAACTTTTACAAGAACATTTTGAAGTTGAAATGTATGAAGGTAAAGGATTAGTCGATAAAGACACTTTAATTAAAGGTGTTAAAAACGCGACTGCCTTAATTAGTTTATTATCTACAAACGTTGATAAAGATGTTATCGATGCTGGTAAAGACTTAAAAATCATTGCCAACTATGGCGCTGGTTTTAATAATATTGATATCGAGTATGCCCGAGAAAAAAGTATAGATGTTACAAACACACCTAAAGCATCAACAAACGCGACTGCTGATTTAACAATTGGATTAGTACTTGCAGTAGCGCGTCGTATTGTTGAAGGGGACCAATTATCACGTACAACTGGATTTGATGGATGGGCACCTTTATTTTTCAGAGGTAGAGAAGTATCTGGGAAAACAATCGGCATTATCGGTTTAGGTGAAATTGGTAGTGCAGTAGCTCGTCGTGCAAGAGCATTTGACATGGATGTGCTATACACTGGACCTAATCGCAAAGAAGAAAAAGAACGAGAAATCGGTGCAAAATATGTAGATTTAGATACACTATTAAAGAATGCAGATTTTATCACTATCAACGCTGCTTATAATCCTAAAATGCATCATTTAATTGATACAGAACAATTTAAAATGATGAAATCTACGGCGTATTTAATCAATGCCTCTCGTGGTCCAATCGTGCACGAACAAGCACTAGTGCAAGCATTGAAAGATAATGAAATTGAAGGTGCTGCACTTGATGTATATGAATTTGAACCAGATATTACCGATGACTTAAAATCACTTAATAATGTAGTATTAACACCGCATATTGGTAATGCTACATTTGAAGCACGTGACATGATGTCTAAAATTGTTGCTAATGCTGCAATTAGTGCCGTTCAAGGTGAGAAACCACAATTTGTCGTTAACTAATAATTGAATTTATTATAATAACATTATAAAAACAAGAACCCCCATATGTTGAGCTCTCGTTTCAACATACGGGGGTTTTCATATTGTTGTATTATTTTTCTTTCGATTTATATAAGAATTTAGTTTGTCCAGCTGCTAATGCATTTGGCATCATTTTCATAATACGATTTCTAACTGCAACAAATAAACGACTACGATATTGGGCAATTTTACCGATTTTTCTAGAACGCTTAATTACTTTTGCAGTATGTTTGACACGTATTTTATCATAACGCTGTAATGCTTTTTCAAAGTCGTATGCGTTAAAACAATTTACTAATACGATAGCATCTTCCATTGCTTGTCCAGCACCTTGCCCCATATTAGGCGTTGTCGCATGTGCTGCATCTCCTAGTAAAATAGTACGACCATAAACAAAAGATTTGAGTGGTTTCAAATCATAAATATTATGCAATAAGATACCTGTTTCACTTTGTTTGTCTAAGATCTCTCTAACTTCATTTGGATAGTGATTAAAGTATGCTTGCAAATGAGGTTTACCAAACGAACTATATTTATGATTGTTTTCCTTCGAGTTAATTGTAATGAACCAATATGCTTGATTATTTAATAACGGAACAATACCTACTCTTCCTTTTCTTCCCCAGTATTCTTTTGCACAATCCGGATGCTTTAAATCAATATCATCAATTAAACCTCTAAAGCATGTATACCCTTGATATAATACTTTACTGTCAGCATTTACAGATTGTCTCACTTTAGAATGAATTCCATCAGCACCAATACATAAATCAAATGCTTCACTTTCTTGTTCCGCGAAATGTATGGTAACTTTATCTGTCTCATTATCTATATGCGTGACTTCATGATTTGTAAATATTGCGTCATCTTTTACATAAGATTTAATAATGTCAATTAATGTTTGGCGTGGTAACGTCACATTCAATGTATTACTTTTTAATTTAACAGTAGTTAACAGGCGATCTTTGTCATCTAACACTGTCATTGTAGATAAGATTTGCCCAGCATTTTTAATACCTTTAGCTAAGTCATGATTACCTAGTTTTTTAAGCACATTATCTCCGATACCAATCCCAGCGCCAATTTCTTTAACTGACTCATTTTTTTCAAAGACTTTAATAGTATGACCTTGTTCTTGTAATAATGCAGCAGCTGTTAATCCACCGATGCCTGCACCTATAATTGCTATCTTCATATTGTCACCTCTATATTTTTCATTCTTTTCTATTTTATCACATGCACTATTGTTTAAAAATGACTCTTGGAACTAACGTTTCATTTTTAAGGACTTAAGTGTATTATCTGCACCATTGTATATTACATGCACATTTAGACAGCAATATTCATTTACATCATGTACATTTGTAACAATGATGTGGGATATAGCATATTTGATGCTATATAGCGTTTTTTGTTAGGTTAAAATCCATTTAACTAACACACTCAGAATGCGCTAAAGGAGCTCGAAACAATAAATTGTTCCAGCTCCTTTAAGCACCGATGTCTTATTTATAATATGTTTGTCTAATATCATCTTTCTTTATACCAAACTGCTTATAGGATTTATCCATTAATTTGGCAATTTTATCTGCCCAGCGAATGTCACTCGCATATTGATGTTGCGCAGGATTTTCTGGATTCCATCGCATTTGATATAAATTCAGTTGATTGTTTTCAAAATATTCATTACGAATGAACTTTGCACCACCAATAATCGCCTTATCTGGTGATGTCCATTGTTCCTTTTCAGCATAACTTTTCCCACTACGAACAGCACTACTATCGAATGCTCCTATACCAAAAAAGTTGTAATAGCGTTTTTTCCCATCTTTAATGCCTTTTGCTAATTCTGATTTGCCGTTACCTGTTTCTACTAATGCATGGCTAACAAGATAAATGACATTAACCTCATATTTTTCTTGAGCTTCTAGAAAAACTTTCCCTCGATTTTCTAAAATCCCCTTACCTTTTAGCAATTGGTTAACTTCAGATTCCGACATTGGCACTTTTTCTGTGATATCCATATACTTCATATCATTGTCTTTATGTGAAATAGTCATTGCTTTAGCAATTTCATTATTATTTGCTTCAACAAATTTACCATCCTCTTCTTTTGTCTGTACAATACCTTTCCCTTGTTGCATTGAAACAGCCTCATCAAAAGAGTAATTCACATCATTTTTAAACAATTTAGTTTCATTCACGATGAGTAATACAGCAAAAACAACTAAAATAACTATCAATAGTAGCGTTGAAATGCGTAACTTGAAATTCTTCTTCATATAGACAAAACCTCATTTTTCTTACTTAGACAATAAAAAATATGCCACTACAATCGCTAATATTACGATTAAAAAAGAAGCGTTAACGATTACTTTCATCGTTGTTCTATCTCTGAACATCATATTAAAGACAACTAGACTAATTGATAATGAAACAGCAAAAAAAGTAATAGCTAACACTAATTTCATCATAAATAGACAGACTAAACCTATGACTAATAATGTATTAGAAATTACAGCTGACGTTTTTAACATTCTCGAATTAATATGCACTCACCCTTTTTATTTAAATAACTTACATAATCATAATAATACATGATGTTTCATAGGCCTGTCGATGATTGATTCACAATAGCACGTGATTTTTTTGTTTTTCAATATTATTCATTTATTCCATCAAAAACACCCTTTTTAATTTTTACAAAAATTAAAAAAAGTGCTCCTACACTGCTTGCATGTAGAAACACTTTTTCATTGTAATGTTATTCTTCTCGAGACATACCTTTTAGCATATTAAGCATGTATGTTAAACTACGGTTCATGTCGTCATCTTTCAATACGCCCAATAGACTTCTTATAGTTGTCTTAGCATTTGGACTCGCTTGATTGGCAACGTGTAATCCTTTATTAACTTTATTTAGGAAGTCGCTTAAATCTGATACATTGAGTTCACCTAATAAAAATACCATTGAAGCCATATTAGATAATAGCCCTGTATAAATATCTTTATTAAGTTCAACTGCAAATTTATTTATGATGACTTGACGTCCTCGAATTGCACCATTTAAAGCATCTAATAGTTTTGCATCATCTAATGTTTTAATAAGCTTGATTGCTTTTAATATACTATCTTTATTCGCTGCAATTGCCTCTGTAACTTCATTTAAACTTTCTAACTTAATTTGTTCTTCTGATTTTTCTAAGCGTCTAATTTTAGAAGATATTCTCTCAGCCATTATTTATCCACCTGATTTCCCGGGAAAACATAATCTGAACGTTCCCATTTTTTCTGTACTTGAACACTGTACTGCGGTTGACGTTTTTTATTGACACGGAAATTATTAGGGTTCAACGGTGACTTACCACGTTTCGTAATTACCTCCAAACGACAGCTAGTACGTTTATAAGATGGTGTATCCGTGTATTGATCAACATCACTATTAGTTAATAAGTTAATTGCACCTAGATCTCCATTTTCCATCGCATCATTATTTAATGGAATATAGATTTCTTTACCTTTAACACGATCTGTCACGTGAACTTGTAATACCGCTTCTCCTGTTTCAGAAATCAGCTTAACTTCTGCACCTTCATGAATGCCTCTATCTTCAGCAAGCTCTGGAGAAATTTCAACAAATGCACGTGGCACTTTGTATTTAATCATTGGTGTTTGATAAGTCATATTACCTTCATGGAAGTGCTCTAACAATCGACCATTGTTTACATGAATATCATAAATTTCATCTTGCTTAAAGTAATTATCAAATGATAATGGGAATAATTTTGCTTTACCATTATCAAAATTGAATCCTTCTAAGTATAGAATAGGCTCATCAGTACCATCAGGTTGTACTGGCCATTGTAAACTATTGAATCCTTCTAAACGATCATAACTTACCCCAGCATATAGAGGTGTTAAGCGTGCTACTTCATCCATAATTTCACTAGGATGCTTGTAATTCCAATCAAATCCTAATCTATTAGCAATTGCTTGGAAAATTTTCCAGTCAGGTTTTGAATCACCAAGAGGTTCTAATGCTTGGTATAAACGTTGAATACGACGTTCGGTATTTGTAAAAGTACCGTCTTTTTCAAGTGAAGGACTTGCTGGCAATACAACATCTGCGTATGTTGCTGTGAATGTTAAAAATTCATCTTGGACTACCATGAAATCTAATTTTTCAAACGCAGCTTGTACAAAATTAATATTTGAATCCACAATACCCGTATCTTCACCATATAAGTACAATGAGTGTACTTCTCCGTCATGTATACCTTCTACCATTTCATGATTATCTTTACCAGCTTTTGGATTCAATTTAACGCCATATTCTTTTTCAAATTTAGCGCGAATATCATCCGCTTCAATACTTTGATAACCAGTAATCTTATCAGGCATACTTCCCATATCACTACATCCTTGAACATTATTATGTCCACGTAATGGATACGCACCAGTACCAGGACGACGATAATTACCTGTTACTAATAATAAGTTTGAAATCGCTGTACTTGAGTCACTACCAATGTCTTGTTGTGTAATACCCATTGCCCAACAAATTACAACAGATTCAGCTTTAGCACATTCTTCAGCAAATTTAATCAATTCTGATTCAGGAATACCTGTTGCTTCTTCAGCAAAAGCCATTGTAAATGTTTCTAATGATTTGTAATATTCATCAAAATCATCTACCCACTCATCAATAAATGCTTTATCGTGTAAATCATGATCAATAATATACTTAGTCACTGCACTTAACCACGCTAAATCCGTACCTGGTTTAGGTTGATAAAAACGATCCGCACGTTCTGCCATTTCATGTTTTCTAATATCAAATACATGTATTTTTTGACCAAATAATTTTTGTGCACGTTTCATGCGTGATGCGATAACTGGATGAGCTTCGGCTGTATTAGTACCTATCAATACAGACATTGCCGCTTTTTCTAAATCTTCAATACTACCTGAGTCACCGCCGTGTCCAACCGTTCTAAATAAGCCTTTTGTTGCAGGTGCTTGGCAATATCTTGAACAGTTATCAACGTTATTTGTGCCAATAACTTGTCTTGCTAATTTTTGCATTAAATACGATTCTTCATTCGTCGCTTTAGAAGAAGAAATGAATGATAGTGCATCTGGGCCATGCTTTTCTTTAATAGCTGTAAAATTATCTGCAATGACGTTTAAAGCTTCATCCCATTCTACTTCATGGAACTCACCATTTTTCCTTACTAGTGGTTTAGTTAATCGTTGATCTGAATTAATATGTCCCCATGAAAACTTACCTTTAACACAAGTCGCAATTTTATTTGCTGGAGAATCATGTGATGGTTGTACTTTTAAAATTTCTCTATCTTTAGTCCAAACTTCAAATGAACAACCCACACCACAATAAGTACACACTGTTTTAGTTTTCTTAATACGCTCTTTACGCATTTCTGCTTCTGAATCTGAGATTGCAAATAGTGGACCATAACCAGGTTCTGCTTTTTTAGTTAAATCAATCATTGCTGCTAATGAACCAGGTTCCGTATCAGTCATATAACCCGCATTACCTTCCATATTCACTTCCATCATGGCATTACATGGACATACCGTCGCACATTGACCACAAGATACACATGAAGACTCATTAATCGGTACATCATTATCCCAAATAACACGTGGATGTTCACGATCCCAATCAATTCTAATAGTTTCATTCACTTCGATATCTTGACATGCTTCTACACAACGCCCACATAAGATACATTGATTTGGATCATAACGATAAAATGGGCCGTAATCTTTTTCGTATGGCTTCTCTTTATATTCATACGTTTGATGCTGAAGCCCCCATGCATCCATCGTATTATGAATTTCACAATCACCATTATTATAATCACATACTGTACAATACAGCATATGCTTTTCTAAAATTCGATCAAGCGCTTCTTTTTGAGCATCTTTCACATCATTGTTCACAGTATTTACAGTCATTGGACGATCAATCACCGTACTACATGAACGTTCAATTTTACCGTCAATCTCAACAGTACATGTATCACATGTTTGAATTGGTCCCATCGACTCGTTATAACAAATTGAAGGTACAAAAGTATCTTGTGATTTAATAAATTCAAGTAAATTCGTACCTGGTTCTACAAGATAATCTTTTCCATCAAGTGTAACCACCAAATGTTCTTGCATATTACTCACCCCGTCTATATATATTTTCCGTAAATGACTTTTAATAAATTGCTCATATCCACCTAAAATAACGATGCCCCACACATCTTTCAGATAGAATTAATTTAATTGTATTACTTTATGTACTAGTTGTTAAGTAAAATTTTGTATTTTGCCTTTTTACAATCATTTTTATTTGAAATATTTTGCGCGAAATTAAATCATCTTTTTGTTTAATTGAAAATAATTATCATTATTAGTTTTCCAATTATCTGTTTCACGCTTTTTGCCATATCTTTCACAACCTTATTAATGACAATATTTAATAATCACCTCACCTAAAAATCGTTATACTATTTATAAATACCCTTTTTCTGAAAATTAATAACCCAAGTTTGATAAATATCTACTATCATTTAGAAGGTAATATTTATCTTTAAATTAAATTTGTAATGGATTAATTTATAAAAATCAAATCAGGCATTAAATAAAATAGCCCATAAATACAAAGTGTTATCACCTTCTATTTACGGGCTATTAGTTCTATTCGTTATTCTATTTACAGATCATTCTATCTAATTAATTTGTGTACAATTTTGATAACTTATTTTCCCTTAGTTTACTACTCTAGATTATCTTTTAATAACTTAGTACTTTCAGCTTTTGACTGCTCACTAGGAATGAAGTAGTACAATCCGTCACTTTGAATGCCGCCTTGACCACTCAATTGATGTTTATTAATCGTGTCATTAGCATCTTTATAATTGCTTCTAATCGTATTCAAATCACCTAATGTTAAATCTGTTTTAACATTATTTTGAATTTCATTCATTAGACTATTAAAATGTGTAATCGATGATGGGCTTGCAATCTTATTGGCCATCGCTTCAAGCACAATTTGCTGACGTTGTTGTCGACCAAAGTCACCACCAGCACCTTCTTCTTTACGACTTCTAATAAACTTCAATGCTTGATCACCATTTACATGTGTCTGCTGTCCTTTTGTAAAACGAACACCATCAACAGTGAATGTATCATTACTTACTACATCAACACCGCCGATGCTATCTATCATATTATGCAAACCATCCATATCGATTGTCGCATAATGATCAATTGGCACATTCATTAATTTTTCAAGTGATTTAACAGCCATATTTGGTCCACCATATGCATAGGCATGTGCAATTTTTTCAGTAGTACCACGGCCAACAATTTCCGCTCTTGTATCACGCGGTATACTTACTATTTCAGTTTTCTTCGTTTTAGGGTTGATAGATAAAATCATAATACTATCACTACGCTCTCCGCCACCCTTTTTCTTACGATCAGCATCTGAATCGACACCAAATAAAGCGATTGTGAATGGATCACCATCGTTTAAACTCACTTTTTTATCTCTTAATTCTGAATGATTGCGATCTAACGGATTGTGTATCTTATTACCAGTAATAAAAATTTTAGCAGCTACATACACAACAGCTACAATCGCTAAGATTACTAAAATACCGAATACCCATAAAAATATTTTTTTCGGTAGGCTCATTTTACTTTTAGACGAACGTTTCAATCCCACCACTCCTTTACTATTCCTTACATACTTTGTCTGTTTTCTCTATTTATTATATAGTAAAATAATTTTTTTACTATACTTCTGTAGACGTATAACTATTTTTTATCATTTTTTATCTCTAGAGAATATCTATCTGTATTTTTGATAACCACCATTTGCATTTAAAATTTTAAGTACCGTTTCATGACATGCTTTATTACTTATAATAAAAGGTGCACCCTTTAAATGATCAATTGCCTTACCATCTAAAGTCGTCATTTTTAGATTCAATAGTTCTGCAAATAAAAACTGTGCAGCAATGTCCCAAGGTTTAGGATTTGTATTAATATGTGCCCCAAATTGACCTTTTGCCACTCGCATAGAATCTAATCCGCAAGCACCAACTAAACGATAACTAAATGAGGCGTCAAATAAATCTTGCACCGTATCTAGATTCATCACTTGTGCATTAAACGATATAATAGCGTCTTCCAATTTTAACGATGGTGGTTCTTCCATCTTAATTCCATTACAAAAAGCACCTTCTCCTCGTATTGCTTTATAAAGCTTTTTATGCGGATAATCATATACGTACGATAACATTGGTTTACCTTCATAAAAATACGCCAATATAATACAATAATCTTCTTGCTGTTTTACTAAATTGGCAGTTCCATCAATGGGATCCATAATCCATAAATGATTAATTTCATTCGTAATCATTTCATTACTTTTTTCTTCCGCTAATAGTTGGTGTTCCGGAAAATGTGTTGCTAAAAATTGTTGGAATTGTTGTTGAATCTGTTTATCTACATTTGTAACTAAATCAAATCGATGACGCTTAGTTTCTGTAGTCATTTCCATAATTAATTGCGGAATAACATTGTCTATTTGTTTCAACCACGAACATATTAACTTATCTATTTGCTGTAATGTTTTATCTGTCATTTCGTCCACCACTTCTCATATCATTATCATTTTATTATTACCCTATATTAAAAGAATCAACAATACAACTGAAGACTTCTTCATTTTATGCATAAAAAAATCGGCTAGTCACGTGCTAGCCGACAAATAGAAAGGAAAGTAAGTAATAAATATTGAAGATGTTGTGATGTAACTTGAACGATTAAAAGCTATCTGTTATATAGCTCTACCCCTTTGTTTAATCGCTCCCCCTGTTACAAGTAATATCATAGCACAATCTTTTTTAAAATGTAAGCGTTTTCCACAAAATTTTTACGATTTTTTTAAAAAGATATTGAAAATGTCCTCATTGTCACTCTTATGTTATACTTTGTGTAATATATCATCTTTTAGGAGGTGGCTGTCATGAATAAAGCTGAAAGGCAAAATTTAATAATTACTGCAATTCAACAAAATAAAAAAATGACCGCTTTAGAATTAGCTAAATATTGCAACGTATCCAAACGCACAATTTTAAGAGATATTGATGATTTAGAAAATCAAGGTGTTAAAATTTATGCGCATTATGGGAAAAATGGTGGTTACCAAATACAACAAGCACAATCTAAAATTGCATTAAACTTATCTGAAACACAATTATCAGCCTTATTTTTAGTGCTTAATGAAAGTCAGTCGTACTCGACATTACCATATAAAAGCGAAATCAACGCAATTATAAAACAATGTTTAAGTCTTCCACAAACACGCTTAAGAAAATTGCTTAAACGCATGGACTTTTATATTAAATTTGATGACACACAACATATGACACTCCCAATGCTGTTTTCCGACATTTTAATTTATTGTACAGAACGAAATGTGATGTTAGTAGATCATAGGGTTGATGATAATATTAAAGCTGAAAACGTTATATTTATTGGCCTTTTGTGTAAACATGGACATTGGCATGCAGTCATTTATGACATTGCTCAAGACAAAACTGCCGAACTCGAAATTGAAAATATTATAGATATTTCGTATTCATTCGGTAAGACGATTCAAACCAGAGACATATCCATTGATAACTATCATCAATTTTTAAACCCCATCGATTCCTAAAAAACAGCAGTAAGATGATTTTCAATTAGAAAATATCTTGCTGCTGTTCTCTATTTATACAATACTTCGTATTGAATGGCTTCGCTTTCCTAGGGTGCCGTCTCAGCCTTGGTCTTCGACTGGCACTGCTCCCTCAGGAGTCTCGCCATTAATACTACGTATTAACATGTAATTTTACTTTGAAATACTTAAAAAAATAAAACACTTTGCCCAACTTACACTACCAATAGAAACTGCTGTTAGAATTCCTCAAAATGATATTTCGCGATATGTTAATGAAATTGTTAAAAAGATAGCTGATAGCGAATTCGATGAATTCAGACATCATCGTGGCGCAACATCCTATCATCTAAAAATGATGTTAAAAATCACCTCATATTCATATACTCAATCTGAATTTTCTGGCCGTAGAATAGAAAAATTACTTCATAACAGTATTCGAATGATGTGGTTAGCTCAAGATCAAACACCTTCTTATAAAACTATTAATCTTTTTAGAGTGAATCCTAATACTGATGCGCTAATTGAATCTTTATTTATTCAGTTTCATAATAAAATGCATATCAAAAAAGCTGATTTCTATCAAATAATTAATAGAAATCAGCTTTTTTCATTGCCTAAAAACTTAATGTCCCGACCTCTTTATCTACGCATAAATACTTATTACTGATATAACGAAAGAAACAAAATTATTTGCTATATGTAATGCAATTGTTGAACCTAGGTTTCTTCCAGATTTTAAATAAGTGAAAACTAATATGATGGATAGTATGAGATATGGACCAAACTCAAACGGCGACTTTGCATCAGTCACATGAATAAATGCAAATAAGAACACCGAAACAATACTCATAGCTATAAAATTAAACTTCTTACCTAATTCTCCAATTAAAATATGTCTAAATACGATTTCTTCAACTATTGGACCTACAATCACAATTAATAAGAATGCTACAGGTAAAAATGCAGGCACTTCAAACATTTTATTTAGCTCAAGTTCATTGGCTGTTTCACTATATTGCAAATGTTTAGGTAGAAACTGTGTCATATATTCATATGTATAAATTAAGATGAGAGCAATAATATACGTTATTGACAATCTAAGCCAATATTTTTTGATATACGCAAAACCAGCTCGAAGCCTTGATGGCATCACTTTTAAATGAAATAAATAAAATGCGCCAATCCCAATCGTATATGCTAAAGCTTGTGTGATAGTCGCTACAAATATCAGATTACTATCGATTTCATAATAACCAAACAAAATTGGTCCTATGTAAGCTGCAATTGTGAGTGCATAAAATATAACACCTATAATTGGAATTATAAGCAAATCTCTCCATGCTATATCTTTAAACGTGTATTTCTTTTTTTCATTTTCCACTGTTATATCCTTTCCTGTTTAATAATTGATTTTTGGAGGTACTTCTACATGATAAACGAAACTAAGTATATGAGACAACAAATTACTAATTTGATTCAAATCATTGATACGATTAAATATAATACTTTAATGACAGATTGGAACATTCAAACGCATATTTATAAATTTAACCAAATAGTTACTAATGAATTGAATAAGTTCAAAGGCTTTGAAACATCATATATAATAAACGAAAATCAAGTTTCCTATTATGAAATTATAACACTACTTAATAAACGTCCCCTCCGACAAGTCGACTATGGTAACAAAATTCAATATCTTAATTTTTATCATACAGAACTATCTAACGCATTATTTGCAATTAAATTTGCCCATTAACCTATTTTTCATAAAATGTCATTTAAACAAGTTATTTATTAAAATTCACTTTATTACATAAATTATACAATTAAAAAGTTTCTTCAAATTGTAAAGATGCATTAATCGAGTTATAATCATAATGATTAAGATGGTAGATTTAGTCTTATATAACTACATTTACTAAGATTTAAATAGATGAGTACATAATGTATAAATTGGGAATATACAGTATGACTTACGGTAATATATCAATATATTGATATATTATTTGCACATGGGAGTATGCTATTTTTTATCTATACATCTTAAAAAAATTTACAGTTTTACAATTCAATATCATTAAACAAACAACATATTCAGCTTATTTTTCATTCTCTTACGTTACAAGTTGTAAATACCATCGCGTTAAACAACAATAGCCAACGCTAATAAAATATATTGCGTTAAAGTGGAGTGATTAATATGTCAAACGTACTAACAGAAATAGATAGTCAATATCCATATATGACTAAAAATGAAAAAAAGATAGCTAAATTTATACTAAATTCACCTCAAAAGGTGATTAAAATGAGGTCTCAAGACTTAGCAAGCTTATTAGATATTAGTACATCATCAGTCATTCGATTCAGCAAGAAAATTACTGATGGCGGTTTTCACGACTTGAAAATAAATATATCTAAATATGTTCCTAAAGCATCATCAATTTACAATGTTGAATTAATGAATAACGAAAGCACAGAATCTTTAAGAACTAAACTCCATACACGTACTACACGCGCACTTAATCATGCAAATAACGAATTAAATGATAAAACTATTGATCAAATATGTCATTGTTTAAAACGTTCTGAGACGATTTTTATATATGGTTTTGGCGCATCTTTTGTAGTTGCTACCGACTTATACCAAAAGTTATCAAGAATAGGTCTTAATATTCAACTTGTTCAAGAAACACATATTTTTGCTACATTATTAGCAACTCACAATTCGAACGACAGTGTTATTCTTATTACTAACAATGGTACGCAAAGTGAAATGCAATCAATGGTTAAAGTTATTGATGACTACCATATACCTATAATTACAATTACTAGTACAAGGGATAATCCCGTAGCACAGGCATCAAATATTGTTTTAACTTATGGGAAAACTGATGAAAATGAGATGCATATGGGAGCAACAACTTCATTATTTGCTCAAATGTTCACTATTGATATTTTATATTATCGTTATGTTGCATTAAATTATCACGCATCATTAGATTTCATAACACAATCTAAAATGGCTTTAGATAACTATCGTAAACATTTATCAAATATTAACTTTAAACATTAACAGTCTTATATAAATTCTTTAATCATGTCATATAATAATTTATGCATCATTTTCAAAGCTTACATGTCTTTTATCTTGTATAACATACGCATATGACCAATGATTTGATAAGGCCATTCAATTTCTTATATTAAAAACAAACGCAGTTGATTAACGGATTCATTCCATATATCAATTGCGTTTGTTATTTTAATAATGCTATTTTTTATTTTAAAGCCCACAGTAAAAACTAACGATAATATTGCCACTTATAAGTTTTTCACACTACAACTTCGATTTAAGCTATATTTATAAAAAAATGCGCCTACTCATAACATTCTTTGGCTATTTAACTTTAATAAGCTAGGGCCAAGTTTGTCATAAGATAAGCGCACATTATAATCATACTATTTTGCTTTTACATTATTTTTATTATATCTAATAAAATAATAAATCGTTACAATCGTTAAGAAGATGACACCAATAAGCACTGATATTCTAGTTTCAACATTAAATACCATACCAACCAATACTAATATTAAGAATAAGATTGTTAAATAGTTAGTTACTGCGCCACCAGGCATTTTGAATGGGTGACCTTCCAATTCTTCAGGGTGTAATTTTCTAAAACGTAAATGACTGAATAAAATCATAAACCAAGGAATCATACCTGGTAAAATAGACGCACTATAAACGTATACGAAAATACTCTTCGCTCCATCGATATATAAAGGTAAAATTACGTTTAATAAAGCACCAATTAAAATACCAAGAGATACTGCTACAACAGTGTACAATGGTACACCATTTCTCATGATTTTAGTAAATATTTTCGGCATTTCACCTTTATGAGCAAGTGTATAAATCATACGACTCGCACTGAAAATACCTGAGTTACATCCTGACATTGCTGCAGTTAATACAACAAAGTTAATTAATCCAGCTGCAAATGTAATACCGATTTTAGCAAATGTTGCAACAAACGGACTTCCAATGTCTCCTAATTGATTCCAAGGATACACTGAAACAATAACAAAAATAGCGCCTAAATAGAAAATTAAAATTCTCCAGATAACACCATTCACTGCTTTAACGATATTTTTCTGAGGATCTTTAGTTTCACCTGCCGTAATACCTATCAGTTCCACACCTTGGTATGAACCAATTACAATTGATAATGCAAAGAAGAAACCAACAATACCATTTGGCATAAATCCGCCATTTGTCCATAGATTAGAAATACCTACCGCATGGCCACCATTTCCAAAACCAAAGAAAATAAGACCAAAACCAGCAATAATCATTAAAATAATTGTTACAACTTTAATTAAAGCAAACCAAAATTCAAATTCTCCAAACGCTTTTACCGAGAATAAATTCGCTGCCATTAATAATAAAATAGCAATAACACCAGGAATCCAAGTTGGCAATTCCGGGAACCAAAACTTCATATATTCTCCTACTGCGATGACCTCACTCATACCAACTACAATCCATTGGAATATATTACTCCATGCTGTCATATAACCTGCTGCAGGATGTATATAATCACTTGCAAATGTTGCAAATGATCCTGTTGTAGGGTTTAAATAAATCATTTCCCCCATTGCTCTCATGATTAAAAATAAAAAGATACCCGCAATTAAATATGCAAGGATAACTGATGGGCCTGTCCATTTAATTGTACTTGTCGCACCCATGAAAAGCCCCACGCCAATCGTACCACCAAGTGCAATCATTTGAATTTGACGGGCACTCAATCCCCTTTGTAGTTCATTGTTCTCCATAACTTCTTACCCCATCTCTGATTGATACTAAATAAATCCATAAAAAAACTTATTGCCGTAATTATACTATAAATTATCGATTTTGGTACATTAATATTTGCATACCATGCAATCGTTTACAGAACTACTATAGCAGGCTTTTGCAACTTTGCAAACAATTATTTTGTGATTTTTCTAAAAAATTAAAAAAGTTGCTCAAGTACCGTTGAGTCACATACAACTTCAGCTATTCTTGGTAATTATGATATAATTTTAATAATATTAAAAAGGAGTATATCAATGTTAAAACAAATACTGCTACGTGCTACAAAAATATCGGTACTCTTTGCTGTAGCATTTTTCATCATAAATTATATCGGTATGGAAAAACCTGACATCCTATATTTAGTTGGAAGAACTATTATTGCAACACTTGCTTTCATACTCATTTGTCTTACAGTATTTACTATTATTAATTCTCCAGAGCGCAAGATTAAACTCGGTACGACTTTACCGATTGCATTAATTATTGGTATCATTTTCGGCGCCATATTTTTAACGGTACAAATCGGTGTCATCACTGGGTTAATCATCGGTGTGATTGCTACGTTTATTTGGGAATTGATTGAAAAAAATAAAGGAGGTCGTTCATCATGACAACAGCATTAATTGGTGTAATTGTATTAATCTTACTAATTATTAGCTTTGTGCCAAACTACCGTGCTATGAAATCAGCAAAAGAACAAGGAAGTAATGCAACAAGAGCTACAATTATGGTAGGCATAGATATTATCTTAATTGTACTTATCATCGTGACGTTATTATTAAAATATATGTAACTATTTAAACCACCCTATCTCATACATAAACATGAACGTTCTACCATTTCACATACATATGGTCGTCCATTTAATGAGGTAAGGTGGTTTTCTCGTTAAAGTTTACCTTGTAATAGTAAAAAATAGCCAATTGTTGCGAGTATTAAGTAAATCATTGAACCAACAACAAAAGATCTTACTTGCACGCGAAATGGTGTCTGTTTGTTAAATATAGGACCAATCACCAAATTTCCAACGCCTAAAATTACTGGACCAGCTAGAAAAAACAATATAATGTAACCCATCATGATACGCCTCCTATTTCGTAAAGAAACGCGCTACAATTTGATCGTAATCAATATCTTTTGCTACATAATCTACATTAGAAAAGTCCTGTGCGCTTGTCATTTTATTCGTATTAACAATAACATCTAATCCAGCTGCAATCGCGGCTGTTGCACCATTTACAGAATCTTCAATAGCCAAACATTGTGTCGGCATATAATTTAATTGTTGTACTGCAGATAAATATAATTCAGGGTCAGGTTTAACTTGTTCAACATCTTCTCTACCAACAACTACCTCTATATAATCGTCTAGACCTAATGCTTTAAAGGTGGGCATTATTTCCGCTTTCACACTACTTGTGGCAATTGCCATAGGAATGTGACGTTGCTTTAAAAATGCCATCAATGATTTAATCGTATCAATCATCGGTAATGTTGTACTAGTAAGATGATGTTCTTCATAAAGTTTATCTTTATTTTCCGAACCAATCGCTTTAATTAAATGGTCATGCAAATCTGTAGCTGCTCCTCCAATAGAAGAACGATAAAAATCAATGCTTATAGGATCGGCATTATGCATCTCTAAATGTTTATTAATAACATTAAATAAATGTTGTTCCGTATCTATTATTGTTCCATCGAAATCAAATATAACTGCTCTATACATATATTTACTCCTCTATTTTTTCTCTTTATCAAAGCTTAACATAGTCCGATGACCACTTCATTCTATTAGTGCAATTATAACTTTTTTGACCAATACTTTGCTAAAATAGGCCCTGTTATATTATGAATGAAACTAAACACTGCGCCTGGTACTGCTGCAATTGGATTAAAATGCAATGCTGCTAATGACACAGCTAAACCAGAGTTCTGCATTCCAACTTCAATACTGACTGCTTTTTGATCTTGTCGATCTAATTTTAAAAGACGAGCTAACCAATATCCAATCGTATACCCTAATACGTTATGTAAAATAACTACTAAAAATATTAATAATCCTGTAGTTAAGATTTGGTGCTTACTGCCACCTACAACTATTGCTAAAATTAATGAAATAGCAACAACTGATATAATTGGCAAAGCTGTAGAAGCTTTTTCAGCAATTTTACGATTAATAATTTGCAAAACAATACCTAAAGCAATTGGAATTAATACAACTTGAACAACTGACCACAACATACTCACGAAAGATACTTCCAACCATTCATTTGCAAATAGATATATTAACGCAGGTGTAACGAATGGCGCTAGCAACGTAGAGACCGTCGTAATAGAAACAGAAAGTGCTACGTTAGCTTTGGCTAAATAACTCATTACATTACTTGATGTCCCACCCGGACAACATCCAACTAATATTACGCCAACAGCAATATCAGGTGGTAAATGAAAAGACTTTGCAATTATAAATGCTAATGTGGGCATAATACTGAATTGTAGACAGACACCAATAATTACTGCTCTAGGTGCTTTAAAGACCATTTTGAAATCATTAGGTGTAATTGTTAATCCCATACCTAACATAACAATACCAAGTAAATAAGGTACCCATTTACCTAATGTCGCAACATGTTGTGGGAAAATAAATCCAATAACAGCTGCTACTAACATCCATACCAAAAAACTCTTCGTGGCAAATATACTCAATTTTTGAAACATTGTTAACACATCCTCGTCGATAATATTGAAAAATATTACCATAAGACCAGTAAGGTTACAATTACTTTTCTGAAAATTAAGATTATTTAGTCATTCTCTTCTTATTGCAAATATTTTATCACTGATAAACAATTATTTTAAACTTCATTCAAAAGTCTTAGTGAATAAAGAAAAAAGCGTGGTAAAATCAACTTGAACAAAATTAAGTCACCTTTATAAATATTAAACGTGTATTTAATGCCATGTATTCCTCGGGAGGTCCTCACATGTTAATTGATAAATTCGAAACATACATCATCAACATCGCCGGTTTAAATGACCGTACTACTAGAAAAAAATTAAGTAAGTTATGCAAAAGTGTACAATTTTGTGATGCGTTGCAATTCTCAATAAACAAACAGTTTAATCAGTATGTATTAGAAATTAGCTTACCAAAGCAACAACTTCCATACTTCATTTCATTTTTAAGTTTTCATCAGTATAGTATTTTCCAAGTACTTTCACCAAAGAAAATAAATGAATTACTTGATTCTGATAATTTATATCAATCTGCAAAGCGTTTCGATATCAATATTGATGGCTTGCAAGATGCTTTCATTAAAGACAAAGTCATCGATATTATGAATATGTTCCAAAATCACACTGATATCACTTATACGTTGAATAAGTCTCATGCACATATTATATGTACGCCAGAAATATTTGCTAAATTGTTACATACGATTGCAACTAGAAATATCGACATTCTATCTGCCAATTATAGATCGTCATCTATGAGCAAAGCTCGTATATCATAATAAAAGACACATCTATACGATGATCATTTACAATGATTGCGTATAGTGATGTGTCTTTTTTTGTATTATTTATCTTCGGACGATTGATCCTCAACCATTTGTTCAAATGCTTCACGAACTTGTGGTACTGTCATACCTACTACAACTTGGATACTCTTACCACTCTTTACTAATCCGTGTGCCATTTGTTGATGCGTGAAATATTCCGTATCTGCAACTTTACTTTCATCATAAACAGTTAAGCGTAATCTTGTTGTACAGTTAGTAACATCTTTGATATTTTCTTTGCCGCCTAAACCGTCGAGGTAATATGCAGCTTTGTCTTCGTATTCATTACCAGATGAAGCACGTTTAGAATCTACGCTATCACCTTTTTTATTTTTGTAATCTTGCTTAGAAAATAATTTAACTTCCTCTTCTGTTTTCTTACGTCCAGGTAATGGAATATCAAATTTCAAAATTAAGAATCTGAATAAGAAGAAGTAAATCGCTACAAATATCAGACCGATAATAACTTGTGCAACATAAGTACCCCAATGTTCTTTACCTAATGGCAACCAGTTTGTTGAAATAAAGTCTAACAAGCCACCACCCATGTTACCTACAACACCAAATGCGTACATTAAAGTATCCATTGATGCTGCTAAAACTGCGTGTAAAACAAATAAGTATGGTGCGATGAATAAGAATGTAAACTCTAATGGCTCAGTAATACCTACAACGACTGCTGTTAATGTGGCAGGAATAAGTAGTGCCGCCACCTTTTTACGATTTTCTTTAGGTGTCGTAGCATACATTGCTAAAGCAATACCTAAACATCCAAATACTTTCCCATTTCCTTGAAGCATAAAGCCATAAGGGAATTGCTCTTTTAATGGCTTAGTACTCTTAGCAAACTCATTTAAATGTTGTAACCATTCAGCTTTCAAGCCGTGATTGACTACTACTGGTCCAACTTCAATTGGTGCATAAATAAAGTGATGTAATCCTGTTGGTATTAATACACGTTCTAAGAAGTGATA
Source organism: Staphylococcus sp. T93 (assembly GCF_016743875.1). Taxonomy (NCBI): domain Bacteria; kingdom Bacillati; phylum Bacillota; class Bacilli; order Caryophanales; family Staphylococcaceae; genus Staphylococcus; species Staphylococcus sp. T93. The sequence goes on from NZ_CP068247.1 coordinate 1,766,318, forward strand.
CAACCATACACCGATATAGCCTGAAGCAATGATAAAGTGTTGCATTGAACCAATACCGTGCTGAACAGTTGGCCAAATAACACAAGTAATTGCTGCTAATGGTAACATCACAAAAAATGAAATCGTAACTACAAATGTTAAACCTTGGAATACACCAACCATTTCTGGTAATCGTTTACTATAGTATCTATTGTGAATCCAAGTAATAATAGCTGAAATAATAATACCACCTAGAATATTCGTATCCAATGTGGCAATACCTGCAATTGATTTTAAACCAGGTACATTTTCAACGCCTTTTTCTAAATTAGCGCCAAACGTATGTGGCCATTGTGTTAAAATGGCATTTATAAATGTATTAAACATTAAGTAACCCATCAATGCTGCAAGTGCTGCATGACCTGGTGCTTTTTTAGCTAAAGAAAGTGGTAGACCTACAACAAATACAACTTCCATATGCGTAAAAATAACCCAGCCACCAGATTCTATTACTGACCAAAATTTAAACCAAAACGTATGTTGATCTGCTAAACTCCCCATGATTGTAGGATTTTTAAATAATGTCGCAAAGCCAAGCACTATCCCAAAGAAAGCGAACATTAATACCGGTACAATCATTGCACTACCGAAACGCTTTATCGCATTCATCTTCTATTCCCTCCATATCATCTTTCCTAACAATACATCTAATTAGATTCATTTATAAATAGATGTCTTACTATTTAAATATAATATATAGTAAACGCTTACACACCTACAACGACATTGACGTATTTTGAAAGTATTTTGTATAATCAGATTATCTTTTCATATAGTGAAAATTTTTTCACGACCTTATATATGACATCGTTGTATTTGTAATACATTCGTTTTAAACGCATAATCAAACCTATATCAATACACAAATATATATAATGACATACAAGATTTTAATGTAATAACGATCTATTACACATTTATTTTCAAGGAGGTTGAATATGTTTTTAGATGAACACATTAATCGAAACTTTGATAAACTTAATGATAATGATTTACATATCGCTCACTTTATCAATACACATATAGATGAATGTAAAAATATGAAAATACAAGATTTAGCGCAATTCACACATGCCTCGAATGCAACCATTCACAGATTTACACGCAAATTAGGTTTTGACGGTTATAGTGATTTTAAATCGTACCTTAAATTTGAAAGTAATAAGACACACCAATTACCTTCTAACTCTATCGATAGTTTCAAACAAGAAATCGATAGTACATTCAGTTATTTAGAACGCGTTGATTACCAGCTTCTTACTAAAAAAATGCATACAGCTTCAACAATATATTTGTATGGTACAGGGCGTGCACAGTTAAACGTTGCTTCAGAGGCACAGCGTATATTGTTAACGTTACATAATCATGTCATTGTACTTCATGATGAACATGAACTTAAAATGATTTTGAACAAGAGTGAACCTAATGATTTATTCTTTATTATTTCATTATCAGGTGAAACACATGAATTATTAGAAGTAACAAACTTGCTTCAACTTAGACAAAAATACTTTATTTCTGTTACTACAATGAAAGATAATACCCTTGCTCAAAAAGCAAATTACAACGTCTATGTATCCAGTAACACATTCTACTTAACTGATGGTACAGACTATTCTAGCTTCATCAGTTATCATATATTCTTTGAAACACTTGTAAGAAAATATAATGAGTATTTACTACATAATGATATTTCAAATTAGAAAAAAGGAAGTTATGATTTAATGGCCTTGAGCCTATCATAACTTCCTTTTATCATTTTATTGTTGTGTTGATGTTTCGATAACGTGGTACATCTTATCAAACATCAATTCGAAACCATGCACCATGGCATCATGATATTCTTTTTTCTTTTGCTTGTATTCTAAATTAGTAAATCGTCTTTCTTTTTCAACTAATGAACGATAATAAAATAGCATTTGGGTGCCACCTGTTTCACGTTCAAAAAATTCTACCTCAATGACATCTTGCGTTTCACTTAGTCCAGGCATACCGATAGTCATCTTAACGTATTCATCCATAACTAAAGATTCATAAATGCCTTCAATCACATTTACTTTGCCATTACGTTGTTGATCTACAATACGATATTTACCGCCTTCTTTAACGTCCGCTTCAATCTCTTTATTCGTTCTGGCTGATGTCATAAACCATTGTTTCAACAAATCTTTCTTTGTCCAAGCTTCGTATACTAACTCTGGAGAAAATTTATAAAGCTTTTCAATTTCAACTTCGACATGTTCATTCTCTACATTAAATTTTGCCACTGTTGTCCACCCACTTTCGCTCTTACTTTTATTTTAACGTATTTTTGCTCAGTTCCAAACATAGATGATCATCATTTTTAAAAGATTAGCGTTATACGGTGAGTACAACATGATCTGTTAATATAACAAGCCACCTTACTTGGCTACATCGATATATTGTTAAGCATTAATGTTTCATTTCTTGACTAGTGTTCTTTTTTAGCTTTGGAAAATTAAATAAAATCGCAATAAGTCCGCATACACCTAATAATATAGGATAAATGCTGTATGGGAATAACATTAACGGTGAAATACCAGCTACACCAGCCGCTGAAATGACTTGCGGGCTATATGGTAATAAACCTTGGAAGCAGCCTCCAAATATATCAAGAATACTTGCTGATTTCCTTGAATCTACATCATATTCATCTGCAATATTTTTAGCTAAAGGACCTGACATAATAATAGAGATGGTGTTGTTTGCCGTGGCAATATCTGCGACACTTACCAAACTAGCAATTCCTAATTCTGCGCCACGCTTTGATTTCACTTTAGAGCGAACAAATTGCAACAACCATTCAATACCACCATTGTGTTGAATAATACCGACTAAACCACCAATTAGCAACGCAATCATAGCAATATCTTCCATGCTTATAATACCTTTGGACACTGCATCTAGTAGCCCCATCCAACCGAATGAACCATCTATGAGACCAATGATTCCGGCTAATAATGTTCCGCCAATCAATACGATAATGACATTTACACCTAATAATGCTAATACCAATACTAAGATATACGGTACAACTTTAATTAGATTATAATCATAGTTTTTAGCATGATTTAAAGAAATGCCATTCGTTAAGAAATACAGAATAATAATCGTTAAAATAGCACCTGGCAATACAATTTTAAAGTTTACTCTGAATTTATCTTTCATTTTCGTATGTTGTGTTCTAACCGCAGCAATTGTTGTATCTGAAATCATTGATAGATTATCGCCGAACATTGCACCTCCAACAACTGTAGCCATTGCTAGCGCAGTTGGTACATCTGTCGCTTGTGCAAATCCGTAACCAACAGGTGCTATTGCAGCAACAGTTCCTACAGACGTCCCCATAGATATAGAAACAAACATACAAATCACAAACAATCCTACAATAATTAAATTTTCTGGGATTAATGATAGTCCTAAATTAACTGTCGACTTTACGCCACCCATTTTTTCAGCTGTATTTGAAAATGCACCTGCTAAAATAAAAATCAACATCATTAAAACAATGTTTGAATGGCCTGCACCTTTCGTGAAGACCTCAACTTTTTTAGCAAATGATTCTTTTCGATTCATTAATAACGCCACAATTACCGTTATCGTAATTGCAACATTTAATGGCATTGAAGTAAAATCACCTGTGATAATACCTACGCCTAAAAACAACGCCACAAATAATAACAAGGGGAATAATGCCCAAGCATTGCTCTTTTTATGTACTTCCATCCTTTTTACCTGCTTTCCAATTAAAAATACCTCTTTCTCACAAACGATGAAGAAAGAGGTTTTCATGTGCTTTACCTGCTTATCTTCAAACCATTACGGTTACTGGAATTGGCACATTCGAGATGTTGCCGAGGCTTCATAGGGCCAGTCCCTCCACCTCTCTAGATAAGTGATGCTTATTTACGTTTACGTTACAAGATAATCCTTAGTACGTCAATCATAAATTAATCAGGAGTCGTATAATATTTTTCATAAACAATCATTGCTACTGTAATAATAATCAAAACAATAATGCTAATAACAAGTAAAAGCCACCATTTAAGCATTAATGCAATAAAAATGAACACGATAGACACACTTACTAATATTAATGATATGACTTTAAATTGCTGAACACGTTGCTTGGAGATGACTTTCAACTGTTTGTTTGATAGACGCGTATTTTTTATACTGATTCCCAGTATATTTTCTAATATTTGAACCAATACGATACTTATTGCAAATATAATAATTGGTAAAACATCATAGCTCCCTATAGTTAATGTATAAATTACAAATCCAATGTAAAGTAACCCTGAGACAAAGGATAAAAAGTATGCGACGTATTTGTTAAACTTAATGATATGCTTTTTAACGTTTTGATGTGTAAACCATACATTCGAAACGATCGCAACTGCTACAAATAATGTGAATACTATATATAATGGTAATTTTTGTTCAGGAAAAACAGTCGCTATTCCAAAAGCTAATGCTAAAATCAAAAATAATATAGCTCTAGATACTATTAATGCCATAATAACAACCCCTTTGTTTAATATCGAGTTTGCAAATTTACGTTTATCAGCGTTTCTATGATCAGTACTTCTACGGGTAGCGTTTCTATGTAATTTACATCATCTTAACATATAAATACTTCGCTATTTAATTGAAAACATATCCTATTATTCTTTGTCCGTTCTGACGTTTAATATCTAGCCTTAGGCATTTCACTTGTTAATGAATTTAACTTTCTTCCACTAACCGTCCCTAAACCCAATCCCGCAACAGTTTTTAACTTTTTCGTTGTTGTCCTGACATCCTCATTAAGAAAGTTTATTCTGCTTAAAACTTATAATCCACACCCTGAGCAAACGCTCCTTATGACAGAGTATTAAAATAAGCCGATAAAGATACACACCTTTACCGACTATTTAAAATACACTTCACCAATTCATTTTAATTTAATGGATTGAAGTAACTAAATTAATATTATGTTGTTCAATTAAAAGCTTCATACAAACCTAATCTATTTGCACTCCACCGCTAACACCGAACACTTGTCCGGTTGTATAACTTGATTCTTCTGACGCTAATAGCACATAAGTTCCACATAACTCAACAGGTTGACCTGCACGACCTAAAGGTGTTTTTTGACCAAATGTTGGGATTTTACTTTGAGGTTGTCCACCAGAAATTTGTAATGGTGACCAGAATGGACCAGGCGCTACACAGTTCACTCTAATTCCTTTTGGTCCTAATTCTTCTGAAAAACTTTTAGTTAATGAAATAATTGCTGCTTTTGAAGCGGCATAATCATGAAGAATAGGACTAGGATTATAACCTTGTACAGATGATGTCGTTGTAATTGACGCACCCGGTTTTAAATATTCCAATGCTTTTTGAACTGTCCAAAATAGCGGATAGACATTCGTTTCAAATGTTTCTGTAAATGCCTCAGTTGTAAATCCATGAATATCATCATGATACTGTTGATGTCCAGCAACTAAAGTAACATTATCTAAGCCACCTAATTGTTGATATGCTTGTTCAACAAGGTCATAGTTGAACTGTTCATCTCTTATATCACCAGGAATTAACACTGCCTTTTGACCACTTTCTTCAATCACTTGGCGTACTTCTTGTGCATCTTGTTCTTCACTCGGAAGATAGTTAATCGCTACATCTGCACCTTCTTTAGCATACGCAATTGCTGCTGCACGCCCTATTGCTGAGTCACCACCTGTGACTAATATTTTATAGCCTTGTAAGCGTTGATGACCTTGGTAAGACGTTTCGCCACAATCGGGTGCTGGCGTCATTTCAGATTGTAAACCCGGTACCTCTTGTTCTTGTTTTTCATAATCCGTTGTTTTAAATTTTGTTCTAGGATCTTGAGCTGCCATTTTTTTACATCTCCTTATTCGCTTAATGGTTATTATTTACCCAATCTTCCTAGGAACTTAATCATGATTACACTAAAAATTACTTTCTTCTTTATAAAAACAAGCTCGAATTATTCATGCAATAGTCTCTTTACAAATTCAACAAAATACTCAGGTACTTTTTCCAGAATCCTTTCATCCGGTTTATATTGAGGATGATGTAAATCATATTCACTATGAGAACCAATTAACGCAAATACACTTGGAAAATGTTGACTATAACCTGAAAAATCTTCTCCAATCGTAAGCGGCTGTTCCATCATTCCCACCTTATATCCAACATGTTGGGCTACTGCAATTGCTTTATGCGTCAATGCCTCATCATTCATCACAGCGCCAGGTAAATGCGTATAATTTAAATTAATTTTCATATTATATGCTTGAGCCAATCCGTCCGCAATATCTTGTAATCGTGTTTCTACAAGCTTTCGTACCACAGGATCAAAACTACGCACTGTGCCTTGTACATACGCATGATCAGCAATGACATTCCAAGTATTACCACATGATATTTGTCCAATTGTTACTACCGCTTCATCAAACGCAGATAGATTTCTACTAACTATGGATTGAATACTATTAATCAATTGCGCCAACACAATAACTGGATCGTTGCATTGTTCTGGCTTTGCAGCATGACCACCCACGCCTTTAATATGAAACTCAAAACGATCTACTGCTGATGTAATTGCCCCTGTTTTGATTGCAAATGTACCTACCGAACGCGATGGGTCATTATGAAAACCCAATACTGCTTGTACATCTTTTAATGCATGTGTTTCAATAATTTTAAAAGCGCCATGTCCTAGTTCTTCTGCTGATTGAAAAATGAATTTAACACGCCCAGTAAGAGTGCCCTCAATTTCTTTTAATTTTACAGCTGTAGCCAAAATACTAGCCATGTGAATATCATGACCACACGCATGCATAACACCTTCATTTTCAGATTTAAAATCCTGTTCAACAAGCTCTTGAATCGGTAAAGCATCAATGTCAGCCCGAACAGCTATACAACTCAGACCTTGTCCCACTTCAGCAACAAGCCCAGTCGCAAGTGGTAAGTCTAATATTCTAATATGATGTTCTGTTAAAATATCTTTAATTTTTTGTGTAGTCTTAAATTCTTTATCGGATAGTTCTGGAAATTGATGAAAATACCTTCTCCAGGTAACAGCTTGATCTTTTAATCCCATCGGTCATTCCCCTTCCTTAAGTCAATGATATGTTGTCTACCCTACGATGATCATCTTTGACTATTAAACGATGATTTCACAACAATGTACTCTTGTTAATTGCTTTCGTTAATGATAGACAGTTGTTTAATAATATCGTAACACTGTTGTCAAACTATTCTAACTTTTATAATTGAGACTCTATACAAAAACGTGTTCTCGAATATACTTGTTTTTACAAACCACAAAAAGCTCTAAACATTAGTTTAAACCAATGCTTAGAGCTTTCTAATTATTTTATGCTTTAAAAGATACTGTGTTATCTACGATGACCTTACCGTCTTTAATAACTTTTTCTGCGTGATTGATACCAAAATGATATGGAATATATTCATGATTTGGTGCATCCCAAATTACTAAATTAGCCTTATCACCTGTGTTAATTGTACCCGCGTTAATGTCTATTGCTTTAGCAGCATTGACCGTAACAGCATTCCAAACTTCATTAGGTGATAGCTTTAATTTCAAGGCTGCAATCGCCATAACAAGTTGTAAGTTGTTTGTGACACTACTACCAGGGTTATAATCAGTTGCTAATGCAATCGCACCGTTATTGTCAAGCATGCCTCTTGCATCTGCATAATCTTCTTTACCTAAATAGAACGTCGTTGCAGGTAAGAGGACAGCTACAGTATCACTATTTCGCAACTTTTCTTTTCCTTTATCACTAGAAGCTACTAAGTGGTCTGCTGATATTGCTTGTTCATCAATTGCTAATTCCAGTCCGCCTAACGGATCAATTTCATCCGCATGTATTTTCACTTTAAAACCTGCTTCTTTGGCTTTTTGCATATAATGTTGCGATTGTTCTATTGTAAATACACCTGTTTCACAGAAAATATCCGCAAAGTCTGCATATTGTTTTACTTCCGGAAGTAACGCAATCATTTCTTCTAAAAATGCCTCATTTGAACTTGCCTCTTTAGGTACAGCATGAGGCCCTAGGAAAGTATGTTTCATGTCTAAATCATATTTCTCAGCTAAACGATTAGACACTTTCAATTGCTTCAGTTCATTTTCTCTATCTAATCCATAACCACTCTTACTTTCAACTGCAAGCACGCCGTGTTTAATCATAGTAAGCAAATCATGCTCTGCTTTTTTAAACAAGTCATCTTCGGATGTTTCTCTAGTAGCATTAACGGTAGATAATATGCCACCACCCATTTCTAATATTTCAAGGTAAGACTTACCTTGACGTTTTAATGACATCTCATGTTCTCGAGATCCACCAAATGTTAAATGGGTATGTGCATCTACTAATGCTGGGGACACTACCTTCCCACTAGCATCAATCGTCTCAATCGCATCGTAGTCATCTGTATGTGTTCCAGCATATACAATTTTGCCATCTTTAATGACAACTGTACCATTTTTCACAACATTTAATTCATCTAATTCCTTACCCTTCAAAGGTTTATCTGTTGATCTCGGTAAAATTAATTCTGCTATATGATTAATTATTAAATCATTCATTACTTATCACCTGCTTTATCAATCATTGGAATATGAATACCTTTTTCTTTAGCTGTTTGAATAGCGATGTCATAGCCAGCATCAACATGTCGGGCAACACCCATACCTGGGTCAGTCGTCAATACACGTTCCAATCTTCTTTCAGCACGCTCTGATCCATCTGCTACAACAACCATACCCGCATGAAGTGAATATCCCATGCCAACACCGCCACCGTGATGGAATGAAATCCATGAACCACCTGCAGCTGTGTTAATGAGTGCATTCAATACAGCCCAATCACCAACCGCGTCACTACCATCTTTCATACTTTCTGTTTCACGGTTAGGACTAGCAACTGAACCAGCATCTAAATGGTCTCGTCCAATAACAATTGGTGCTGAAATTTCACCGTCACGTACAAGACGATTTAAAGCTAAGCCCATTTTCGCTCTTTCTCCATAGCCTAACCAAGCAATACGTGATGGTAGTCCTTGATATGAAATTTTTTCTTCAGCTAAATCAAGCCATCTTAATAACTTTTCATTTTCTGGGAAAAGTTTGCGCATTTCTTCATCCGCACGCTCGATATCTTTTGGATCACCACTCAACGCAGCAAAGCGGAATGGCCCTTTACCTTCACAGAATAATGGTCTAATGTAAGCTGGTACAAAGCCTGGGAAGTCAAAAGCATTTTTCACTCCGTTATTGAAGGCTACTTGACGAATATTGTTACCATAATCAAATGCTACAGCGCCACGTTTTTGGAATTCAAGCATTAATTCAACATGCTTTGCCATTGAAGCTTGTGACAGTTCAACATATTTTTTCGGATCTTTTTCACGCAATACTTTCGCTTCTTCTACAGAGTATCCTTGTGGCACATATCCATTTAGCGGATCATGTGCACTTGTTTGGTCAGTAATAATGTCAATTTTAAATCCTTTTTCTAGAATCGCTTGATGGATGTCTACAGCATTTCCAACTAACCCGATTGATAATCCTTCTCCACGTTCTTTCGCCTCTTCTGCTAATTTTAATGCTTCATCTAAATCAGCTGTTTTAACATCACAGTATTTCGTATCAATTCGCTTATCAACACGTGTTTCATCAACATCCACGCAAATTGCTACCCCATGATTCATAGTAATTGCTAACGGTTGCGCACCACCCATACCACCTAAACCTGCTGTCAGTGTAACAGTGCCTGCTAAATCTCCATTAAAGTGTTGATTACCTAGCTCGGCAAATGTCTCATAAGTACCTTGCACAATACCTTGAGAACCAATATATATCCAACTACCGGCTGTCATCTGTCCATACATGATTAAACCTTTTTTATCTAATTCATTAAAATGATCCCAGTTTGCCCATTCAGGCACTAATACTGAATTTGAAATTAATACACGTGGCGCTTCTTCATGTGTTTTAAATACAGCAACTGGCTTTCCTGATTGTACTAACATTGTCTCATCTGATTCTAATTCTCGTAACGTTTTCTCTATTGCTTCAAAAGCTTCCCAATTACGTGCTGCTTTTCCAATACCACCATAAACAACTAAATCTTCTGGTCTTTCAGCAACTTCTGGGTCTAAATTGTTGTATAACATTCTAAGTACTGCTTCTTGTTCCCAACCTTTACACTCAATACTCAAACCTTTTTTTGCTTGAATTTTTCTCATAAAATTCGCTCCTGTTCTTTTAAGAAGTTAATTCCACTAAATTTAAAACGCTTACATTATTATCTTCAATATTCATTATAGTATGTTAAAATATAGCCAACAAATATAAATAAACTAATTATCCATAGCTTGAATCTATAAATAAAAGGAGCAAAACACATGAAAATTATTCAGTTAGAATACTTCTTGGCTATCGTGAAATATAATAGTTTTACTAAAGCTGCACAATTTTTACATATTAGCCAGCCATCTTTAACTGCTACGATTAAAAAAATGGAAGCAGATTTAGGTTATGACTTATTTACACGTTCAACAAAAGACATCAAGATTACCGAAAAAGGAATACAGTTTTATCGTTATGCGAGCGAATTAGTTCAACAATATCGATCCACGATGGAAAAAATGTATGATTTAAGCGTTACATCAGAACCAAGGATAAAAATTGGGACTCTTGAATCTACGAATCAATGGATTGCGAATTTAATTCGAAAGCACCATTCCGACTACCCTGAACAGCAATATCGTTTATATGAAATACATGATAAACATCAATCTATAGAGCAATTACTGAATTTTAATATTCATTTAGCTATAACAAATGAAAAAATAACCCACGAAGATATAAGATCCATTCCTTTATATGAGGAATCTTACATTTTATTAGCACCCAAGGAAACATTTAAAAATCAAAATTGGGTAGATGTTGAAAATTTGCCACTCATATTACCAAACAAAAATTCTCAAGTGCGCAAACACTTAGATGACTATTTTAATAGAAGAAATATTCGTCCAAATGTCGTTGTAGAAACAGATCGATTCGAATCAGCAGTTGGATTTGTTCATCTCGGCTTAGGTTACGCTATCATTCCGAGATTTTATTACCAATCATTTCACACGTCTAATTTAGAATATAAAAAAATTCGTCCAAACTTAGGCCGAAAAATTTATATCAATTACCATAAAAAACGCAAACACTCCGAACAAGTACATACATTCGTACAACAATGCCAAGATTATTTATATGGACTTTTAGAGGCTCTTTAACTTAAGTTATTAGAGCCTCTTATGCAGTTGCTCAGTCAACTGTATACCTTTTGCCTTTAACTTAAGTTATTAGAGCCTCTTATGCAGTTGCTCAGTCAACTGTATACCTTTTGCCTTTAACTTAAGTTATTAGAGCCTCTTATGCAGTTGCTCAGTCAACTGTATACCTTTTTCCTTTAACTTAAGTTATTAGAGCCTCTTATGCAGTTGCTCAGTCAACTGTATACCTTTTGCCTTTAACTTAAGTTATTAGTGCCTCTTATGTAGTTGCGTAGTCAACTGTATACCTTTTGCCTTTAACTTAAGTTATTAGAGCCTCTTATGCAGTTGCGCAGATCATCGTATAAAAATTAATGACGTCATTTCAAAAATCGATACAAAAATAATTTATTATAAAAATTCTAAGAAAGAAGTGAAGCAGATGTTAAAATCTATTAATCATATATGCTTTTCAGTCAGAAATTTAAACGATTCAATACATTTTTATAGAGATATTTTACTTGGGAAATTGCTATTGACTGGTAAAAAAACTGCTTATTTTGAGCTTGCAGGCCTATGGATTGCTTTAAATGAAGAAAAAGATATACCACGTAATGAAATTCACTTTTCATATACACATATAGCTTTCACTATAGATGACAGCGAATTTAAATATTGGCATCAGAGGTTAAAAGATAATAACGTGAATATTTTAGAAGGAAGAGTTAGAGATATTAGAGATAGACAATCAATTTACTTTACCGACCCTGATGGTCATAAGCTAGAATTACATACTGGCACACTTGAGAACAGATTAAATTATTATAAAGAGGCTAAACCACATATGACATTTTACAAATAAGGTGTCATTATAAAAAGGCCTCTTGAACTCCGTTAAAATTTTAATTAATTATTATATAATAAGAGAACTTTTCAAACAATACAGTTGTTATTTTTGCTATTTCAACAAACATAAATAAGCAGTAAGATGACTACAACTTAAGAGTCTTCTTACTGCAATTATTTTTCAAATATATCAACGTTAATATAACTTCTATTAAGAAATACTCACATTCTGCCCTGCAATGCAAATCTCGTCACATATAAATATTTTTAATTATTTTAAAAAATGATGCACTAAATTAGCAACGAGCTTAGCAGTTCTATTGTCAGCGTCATATGTTGGATTCATCTCAGCAATACTAACTGAAGACACCTTATCACTTGGAATAATACGTTTTGCTAATTCAAGAACAGTATGTGGATACAAACCTAACACTGCCGGCGCACTTACCCCAGGCGCAAACGCACTATCAATGACATCCATACAAATCGTAAACATAATGACATCATGTTCATGTACAAAACGTTCAATCATATCTTTAATTGTTGGTGATACGTGACTCAATAATTCATCTGCAAAGACATAATCAATCTTTTTCTCTTTAGCATAATCAAATAAACTTTGCGTATTACCACCTTGAGCAATACCAAGCACTAAATAATCTGTGTTTTCATCTTCTTCTAAAATTTGTCTAAAGCTCGTTCCAGATGTAGATTGTTGTTCAGCACGTGTATCAAAATGCGCATCAATATTTATCACACCAATAGATTGTGTTGGATAGACTTTACGTGTTGCTAAATATTGAGCATACGCAATATCATGTCCACCACCTAATAAAAATGTTTGTCTATGATTAGCAATTGACTTCGCTGCAAGCATAGCAAATTCTTTTTGAGTATCAATTAATTCCTCATGATCATGATAAACATTTCCGTAATCGACTAAAGTTTCACATTGATTCAAATCCGGCAAACCTGCAAATGCTTGTTTAATCGCATCTGGTCCTTCTTTTGCACCAATGCGCCCCTTGTTTAAAGCAACACCTTTGTCAACAGCATAGCCTAATATACCGACCCCTGATGGCATACTACTCTTTTCCAGCTTAGACAAATCTTCAAATGTTACTGTTTGAAAATGTCTAAATTTTTTCGGGTCTGTTTCACTATCTAACCTTCCAGTCCATAAATTTGGTTCACCTTGCTTGTACACAGCATTTCCCCCTCTTATTTATGTGGCTTATTAACAATTAAAGTATAACGTATAGGAAATTTTGAATTCAATTCATAGTTAAATCCGTATCTTAAAAATACTTATCTACATTACTTTTACCCCTATTTTCTATGTAATAACGAATACTTAGCTGATTTATGTTAATAAAATACGTCAAGACTATTACATTTTCATTAATATTGACATAGACAATTTATCTCTCGGCTTGTAATATGTATAATTGTTACTAAAAGATATTTTGCTTGTTACCTAATGGAGGTTACATATAATGAAGAACAATAAAATTTCTGGTTTTCAATGGGCAATGACGATTTTCGTCTTCTTTGTCATTACAATGGCGTTATCCATTATGCTCAGAGATTTCCAGTCTATAATTGGTGTCAAACACTTTATATTTGAAGTTACAGATCTAGCACCATTAATTGCTGCAATCATTTGTATACTCGTTTTCAAATATAAAAAGGTCCAACTTGCAGGTTTAAAATTCTCAATCAGCCTGAAAGTAATTGAACGTCTATTGCTAGCTTTAATTTTACCTTTAATTATTCTAATTATTGGTATGTACAGCTTTAATACATTTGCAGATAGCTTTATTTTATTACAATCAACAGGCTTATCAGTACCTATTACACACATTCTGATTGGACATATTCTGATGGCGTTCGTAGTAGAATTCGGATTCCGTTCATACTTACAAAATATTGTTGAAACGAAAATGAACACGTTCTTTGCAAGTATTGTTGTTGGTTTGATGTATTCAGTTTTCTCAGAAAATACAACTTATGGTACAGAATTTGCTGCTTATAACTTCCTTTATACATTCTCATTCTCTATGATTCTTGGTGAATTAATTAGAGCGACTAAAGGACGTACAATTTATATTGCAACGACATTCCATGCTTCAATGACATTCGGACTTATTTTCTTGTTTAGCGAAGAAATCGGCGATCTATTTTCAATCAAAGTCATCGCCATTTCAACAGCAATCGTTGCAGTAGGATACATTGGTTTAAGCTTAATTATCCGAGGTATTGCATATTTAACAACAAGACGAAACCTTGAAGAACTTGAGCCTAATAATTATTTAGACCATGTCAATGACGATGAAGAAACTAATCATACTGAGGCTGAAAAATCTTCTTCAAATATTAAAGATGCTGAAAAAACAGGTGTAGCTACTGCATCAACGGTTGGTGTTGCTAAAAATGATACTGAAAATACAGTGGCTGACGAACCAAGCATTCATGAAGGTACTGAAAAAACAGAACCTCAACATCACATAGGTAATCAAACTGAATCTAATCATGATGAAGATCATGACATCACTTCGGAGTCAGTAGAATCAGCAGAATCAGTTAAACAAGCACCACAAAGTGACGATTTAACAAACGATTCAAATGAAGATGAAATAGAGCAATCATTAAAAGAACCTGCGACTTATAAAGAAGACAGACGTTCATCAGTTGTAATTGATGCAGAAAAACATATCGAAAAAACTGAAGAACAATCTTCAGATAAAAACAAATAATAACAAAGCGCTTGCTAGTACCTCTTAAAAAGATGATGCTAGCAAGCGCTTTTCTATACTATATATTATTTTTCTAAAATTTTAACACCCTCTTGAGTGCCTACAATAACTTGATCTGCCATATCTAAGAAGTATCCTGTCTCAAACACACCTGTCAGATGAATTAAATACTCATGGAACTTATATGGGTCAATTCCTTTTGGTAACTTACAATCTAAAATATAATTGCCATTATCAGTTATAAATGCGACATCTTCGTTTACACGACGTTCTACTTTTATATCAGCGTATGATTCAATTTTACGTAATATGTGATACCAGTTAAATTTATCCACCTCTACTGGTAACTTAAACGTCTCACCTAAGTATTGAACTATTTTCGTTTCATCGACAACCACAACAAAACGCGATGCCATTTCATCTATAACTTTCTCTCTGAACAGCGCACCACCGCCACCTTTAATTATATTTAAAGATGGATCTACTTCATCAGCACCATCAATTGCTAAGTCGATATGATCAACATCATTGATTTCACATATTTTAATACCTAATTCTTTTGCTAAAAATGCAATTTTATTAGAAGTGCATACACCTGTAATATTGTAACCACGTTCTTTAATTAGTTGCGCCATTTGAGGTAAGAGTAATTCCATTGTACTTCCTGTACCAATTCCCAGCGTCATGTCACCATTGATTTGACTTAAAACATCATTTAATGTCATTAACTTGAGTGCTTTGACATCTTTCATGAAGGTAGCCTCCCATATTTATGTAATCTATTCAATTCATATTTTACATGACTCGTATAAATTAACATACCCTTATTTCTAACATTTTTTTAAACATATCAATCAGAATTTACAATTCTAAAAATGTTTTATAGTACAATATATTTTAAATAATACTCGTTAAGGAGAATGATATGATATCAATTCACGCAATTTCGACAGGAAAAATCCAAGATTTGCCTTATAGCTCGAAAAGACCGATGCGCTCTGCTTTAGATAAAACTAAGATTTCACAAACAACATGGTTATCTTCAACTGGTTTCACTGGTGATGAACAGGCTTATAAAGATCATGGTGGACCACATAAAGCAGTTTGTGGGTTTAGTAAGCATAATTATGCACTGTATCAAGATGATTTACCTACACTACCTACTCATGCGATGTTTGGAGAGAATTTAACATTTGATTATTTAGACGAATCTGATGTTTACTTTGGTAATCAATATCGTTTAGGTGAAGCGTTAATTGAGGTTTCTGAAATTAGAGAACCATACTGGAAAATTCAAGCAAAATATAATATTCCTGATTTAGTGAAGCGCATGTCTACATCTGGTAAAACAGGTTTCTATTTCCGGGTATTAAAACAAGGCTATGTATCTCCAAATGATCAGCTTTACTTAATACAAGAAGCACCAATCGAACATCGTTTATCTGTACAACAGCTTAATGACCTTTATTATAATGATAGACAAAATCAAGATATGTTACGATATGCACTAAACAATCCATTTCTGTCACCAACAAGACGCGATAAACTTCAAAAAATGTATAACAGAACATTGAAATAATTACCTTTCATTATAAGTGTTAAATGAACTTTTCAAAACAAAAAGGAATCAACTTACACATCGTTTGTATAATAGTCTTATCTATAACCACTGATGCTATTGATTCCTTTTTTATGTTATATATTTTCTTTATTTCAAACTGTATATTAATGATGTCACTTCATTTGATACGATTCTTGATAACCTATTCAAAATTCCGCCAAATAACATAAATATTATATAAATGCCGATACTTTTAATCATTTTCTACTTTTTCTTCGATACGGAAACTTGTTTTCGAATTGAACACTTCACCAGCTTTTAAAATTGACGGTGCTTTTTCACCATATAAATTAATATCATTTGGTAAAAATTGTGTTTCTAATGTAAAGCCAGAATGTGGTTTATAAATATTAAATGGACTATCCCACTCATCAGGCTGGTTAAAAGTAAAGAACACAACATGAGGCATATCTGTATCGACCTCTAACATAAATTCATGATTTTCAACATACATTTTATGTTCACCAACTGTAAATGGGTGATCGAGACCACCAAAACGTGTCATTTGTTGGCTTAATTGCGCATGTTGTGATGTAAAAATATCACTCAATTTTATCTTGTTATCTTCAAACACTTCATGTAAATCTAGAATATCACCTGTAACAATATTTCGCTCATCTAATACATACATATCTAATTGATTACTTGAAATGCGATGATTATCAACGACATTATTATCTCGATTCAAATTGAAGTACACATGATTCGTAGGACTAAACAATGTGTCTTCTGATGCAACTGCTTCGTATTCAATCGACCATTGGTGATCCGCATCATAAATATGTGTAATCGTCACATCGATATCACCCGGGAAATGATCATCAGCTGATTTCAACACCGTCTTAAATATAACTTTAATTTGAGCAATTTCATTTCTAATTTCATAATCAAATAACTTATTGTCCAAACCATGACATCCACCATGTAAATGATGTTCACCGTTGTTTTTTTCTAACTGATATTCTTTACCTTTCAACTTAAATTTAGCATTATCAATTCTACCGCTATATCTTCCTATAGAAGCACCAAATTTAAAAGGATTACTATGATAAAATTCATCCGCTTCAACAACATTTCCAAGAACAATATTATTATCATGATATTTCCAAGACACTACTCTTGCTCCATAATTCGTAAAAATAATTTTAGTTTCATCATTATCAATTTTGATTAAATCTACACCTTGTCTTTGGTGCTCAACTTCAACTATCATTTTTACTTCTCCCTTCTAACCACAAGTGTTCAAGCTCTGCTGGGTAGCAACATTACTAAAACACCTACAATACAAATGATTGCACCGATAACATCATATTTATCTGGCATTTGTTTATCTACGACCATCGCAAAAATCAAACTCATGATGATAAATACGCCACCATATGCTGCATATACTCTTCCGAATGATGGAAATGATTGAAATGTCGCAATGACACCATATAACATGAGTATCGCACCGCCTATTAGCCCAACAAGTGAAGACTGTCCTTCCCTAAGCCACAGCCAAATCAGGTATCCCCCACCTATTTCACATAAGCCAGCTAATATAAATATAAAAATCGGATATAACATGAAATCACTCCATCACACATTTGCTATCAATAATCTATCGGCTACATATCATTTGTTTACATTTCTTCTTACTTCACATTCCCATTTTAAAAAGTTCGTTTTCACATTCATATTGTACACTTTTTTAGACATTATTCTATAGCTAAATATAAAAAAATAAGAGTAACACGCTTTCATCATCATTTTATATGATAAATGTGTGTCACTCTCATCAATTTTATTTTTTAAATACACGTTTCATTGAATTAAATAAGCCACGTTCAAATGTAAGTACTGAATCTTTATATGTTTTAATTGCAATCCATATCAAGACAGCTACCATTACAATTGAGATTAAAGAACTTAAGATGACCTCATATATTTGAAGCCCTGAAGTTTGAGCGCGTACAACTAATTGAAATGGCGCTAAAAACGGAATATAACTTGTGATTAAAGCAAGTTGTCCATCAGGATTATTTATCGTGAATATCGCGATATAAAATGCAATCATACCAAGTAATGTCAGTGGCATCAAAGATTGATTTAAATCTTCTATTCTAGATGTTAATGATCCGAGGATGGCTGCAAGTAATACATACGCCGTAATTCCAACAATACTACTTATAATTCCGACAATAATAATTTGCCAAGACAATTGATTCATTTCCACGTTAAAACCTTGTAGCAAGTCTTTTAAGTCAAAGGCAAAAATGCATATAACTGCCATCAATACAATTAAAATAATCTGAGTCACGGCAACTGCTATAACGCCTAAAATTTTAGCAAAAATATGTTGGATTGGTGAAATACTTGTAATAATCATTTCAATGACACGCGATGTTTTCTCACTAGCAATTTCCATAGCTATTTGAGATGCATAATTTAAAACAATGAAGAACATTAGAAAGATAATGCCATAAGCTAAAGCATAGTTGAAAATCTTTTGTCCTTCTGATACTTTATCGACTTCATCATTAGAAATCACCTTATTATCAACTTTACTTTGTGCTTGTAATTTTTGTAAGTCTTCTTTGTTGATATTTAATTCCCCGGCTACCATATTTGTTTGAATAGCTGTAAGCAGTGCTTGTACTTTTTGTGAATCTTCATGACTTACTCGCTTCTCACTAATGATTGTCCCTTGTAACGTGCGATTTTGATTCACCTTGATAATATAAGCTTTATCAAGTTTATGTTTTTTTACTTCTTTTTCAGCATCTTCTATAGAAACTTTAGTAAACTTAGCATCACTATGAAATGTATTCGCCTGTTGCTTGAAAACCTTATAGATTTGTTCATTCGGTGCTGCTACACCAATTTTATCTGGACCATCATCAAACATGTTAATAATCTTATCAATGTTAGATAGGCCAATCATTAAGGCAGCAATAATAATCATAAAAATTACAAATGATTTAGCTTTAATTTTTTTGATATATGTCAAAGTAAATGTCGCCCAAAACTTATGCATCCTTGCCACCAACCTTCTCAATGAATATATCTTGTAATGATGGTTCTACAACTTGGAATCGTTTAACATAACCTTGATGTGCCACAACTTGATAAATATCTTTGGCTACGTCTTCATTCTCAATCGTCAACTGAAGACCTTGCTTCATGTTTTCACTATGAATGATGCCTCTAATGTTTGTTAAATCTGGTAGTGTTGTTTCTGATTCAATGACAACTTTCTTGTTACCATTAGATGCACGTACATGATTGATATCACCAGAAACAACAAGTTGACCTTTATCTAAAATACAAACATCATCACATAATTCTTCAACATGCTCCATACGGTGAGAACTATAAACGATTGTACTGCCCCAATCATTTAAGTCTTTAACTGCTTCTTTTAATAACTCAACATTAACTGGGTCTAGACCACTGAAAGGCTCATCTAATATTAGTAATTCTGGTTTATGTAACATACTTGCTAACAGCTGAATTTTTTGTTGATTCCCTTTTGATAGACTATCAATTCGTTTTTTGCGGTTTTCAGTAATATCAAAACGCTCAAGCCAATACGATATTTGCTGTTGTATTTCTGTTTTTGACATTCCCTTTAAAGTTGCCAAATATTTCAATTCTTCTTCAACTGTCAATTTCCCATGTAAACCGCGTTCTTCCGGTAAATAACCAATACGATTGTACATTGTTTTATCTAGTTTTTTACCGTTATACGTAATGTGTCCTTCAGTTAGTTCACTTAAGCCTAAAATCATACGAAATGTCGTTGTTTTACCTGCACCATTTCTTCCTAGAAAACCTAACATTTTACCTGATTCTAACTTTAATGAAATATCATTTACTGCCGTCATCTTGCCAAAACGTTTCGTAACATGTTCAATTACAAGTCCCATACTTTGCCTCCTAAAAAAATATGTATTTATCTTAATATAACATTTCCATTCTCTATAAATGCAATATTTTTAAAATGAATTTATTTTTAAAATTTCTGAAATTGAAAAATTTAAATAGTGCCATTTTTGCATGTTAAGTATCATTAGCACTAGATATGTTTTTTCCATGCCTTTATTGCCTTATTTGTAAAAAAATATCCCAGCATCATTGTGCCGAGATATTTATATCATTACAATTGATTATCTGTTTCTTCCGGTGTTTTCGGTGTTTCAGATGTACACGCTTTTTCCGGTGTTTCAGATGTCACTGGTTGATTTTTAATTGTAGACGGGTATTTTGGGCTTTCGCCATATTTATTTGCCGGCTTACTGTCAAAGCATAGGAATACTATCATAACAATTGTTAGGCCTAAATAAACAAAATAAAGAAGTACTAACAAAATATTAAGACCCATCGGCATTAATGTAAAATCACTGTCATAATAACTATCGATAATCTGTAATACTATATAAAATATAATACTGAATACTGTCATAATCATTGGAAATAACATTGTTCTTGATATATCGTGAAATCTTCGAACGCACAACGCTAAATTTGGAATAAACGTTGCCAAACTATAGACAAAAGTATACACAGATGTAAGGATAATCATCAATATACTCATAACTATTAATGTTTCGTTATCCGCCGCTATAGAAATAAAGAATAGAAATAGGTTTATTATTAGCACACACACAGCTGGAACCATAAGTATCAAATGCCATAGTGCCATATACCAATATTCACTACGTCTTGATCTCCCCTTAAAATTTACATAATTTTTCCAAAATAAAACGAATGATTTCATAAAACCTACTTGAGGTAATTGTTCCATTGTAATCTCCCTTTCGTTAATCATATTTATATTTTTAATTATTGTTACCGTTATAATTTACAAGATTCATTATCAAGCCACTTCATTTCAATCGTCAATCACTTTGGAAAATGAACTTTATATTTCATCACTAGTAAAATGAAAACCCGCTACAAGTACACATCTATATGGAGACTCATTTGAAAGTCAACGCTTCGTTAACTATACTAAAAATATGTCATACTGCAATGTTCACGTTTAAAAGAGTCTCAATCTATGCAAATAAAATATTCCATAACAAAGTATATACTTTACATTTTTATAATTCTTAACAATACTATTTTATCAAACATTTACCACAATAAAAATATCTTTTTCATTTTTATTTAAATTAATCATATAATTGCGAGGAGAATATTATGGATTTCGTTAATAATGATACAAGACAAATTGCTAAAAACTTATTAGGTGTCAAAGTGATTTATCAGGATACCACTCAAACGTATACAGGCTACATCGTGGAAACGGAAGCTTACTTAGGTTTGAATGATCGTGCGGCTCATGGCTATGGCGGTAAAATAACACCTAAAGTCACGTCATTATATAAACGTGGTGGTACAATTTATGCACATGTCATGCATACGCATTTACTCATTAATTTTGTAACAAAATCTGAAGGTATACCTGAAGGCGTACTTATCCGCGCAATTGAACCAGAAGAAGGTTTATCCGCTATGTTCCGTAACAGAGGTAAGAAAGGCTACGAGGTAACGAATGGCCCAGGAAAATGGACTAAGGCATTTAACATTCCACGGGCTATCGATGGCGCTACGTTAAATGACTGTAGATTGTCTATTGATACTAAGAATCGTAAATATCCTAAAGATATTATTGCTAGTCCACGAATCGGTATTCCAAATAAAGGTGATTGGACACATAAATCTTTACGTTACACAGTGAAAGGTAATCCATTTGTGTCTCGCATGCGTAAATCAGATTGTATGTTTCCCGAAGATACTTGGAAATAAATGCCATCTTTCATTGATTACTATCATGAAAATGAAATCTATCTCCTTATAAGTCAATCAATCGTGCCGTCAACATGCGGATGGGTTGATTGTTTTTCTTTGTATCCATCATATTTTTTGATTCATCTCCTCTTATTGAACTTGTTCTTAATTATAAAATATAACAATAGAATTATTTATAATTATTAAATTTAGATGCATTAATATTATTGATATTATTTTCAAAAACTAGAAATATTGATTTGTTGCATGTATAATGTTAAAAGCGCCCTTTTATAACGCTTACATATAAAAGCTTATTTAGGGAGAGGGATATTCAACAAGGGGGATTTGAAAATGATAGAACTTAATGCAATTACAACATTATGTTTAGCTTGTATCCTTTATTTACTTGGTAAGGCTATCGTTAATCACGTTAATTTTTTAAAACGTATTTGTATACCAGCACCAGTGATTGGCGGCTTAATCTTTGCTATTTTAGTTGCGGCTTTGGATTCATTTGGCATGGTTAAGATTAAATTAGATGCTTCATTCATTCAAGATTTCTTCATGTTAGCATTCTTTACGACAATCGGTCTTGGTGCATCATTGAAATTATTTAAATTAGGTGGCAAAGTCTTGCTATTATACTTTATGTTTTGTGCTATCATTTCAGTCATTCAAAACATAGTTGGTGTATCACTAGCAAAAGTATTAAATATTAAACCTTTGTTAGGATTAACAGCAGGTTCCATGTCTATGGAAGGCGGTCATGGTAATGCTGCTGCTTATGGTAAGACAATTCAAGATTTAGGTATTGATTCGGCACTGACAGCGGCTCTTGCAGCTGCAACTTTAGGTCTTGTATTTGGAGGGCTTATCGGTGGTCCAGTTGTAAAATTTTTAATCAAACGTTATAACTTAAAGCCTCAACATAGTGACGATACATTTAAAGATTATAGCCAAGTAGCATATAACGAACATTTACATAGTAAATTTAATGCCACTGAAGTATTCTTCATTCAATTTACAATCGTTGTATTCTGTATGGCAGTTGGAAGTTATTTCAGTCATTTGTTTACAGCTCAAACAGGGATTAATGTTCCAATTTACGTTGGCTCATTATTTGTAGCTGTTATTGTCCGAAATATCTCTGAAAGTTTTAATTTTAATATTGTAGATTTAAAAATTACTAATCAAATTGGCGATGTCGCATTAGGTATTTTCTTATCTCTTGCGCTAATGAGCATTCAATTAATCGAAATTTATAAACTTGCTATACCTCTTATTATTATCGTTTTAGTTCAAGTTGTCGTTATGATTTTATTTGCTGTTTTAATTTTATTTAGAGGTTTAGGAAAAGATTATGATGCTGCAGTAATGGTAGGTGGTTTTATCGGTCATGGGCTTGGTGCAACGCCAAATGCCATGGCAAATTTAGATGTTATTACTAAAAAATATGGAAACTCACCTAAAGCATATTTAGTTGTACCTATTGTTGGTGCATTCTTAATCGATTTAATTGGTGTTATAGTCATTATGGGATTCATACAATGGTTTAGTTAAACACCAAACTCATAAATAAAAGAGGAGGCCTTCGCCTCCTCTTTTATTTATCCTCGATGTATATTCAAGTTACGTTGTTCTATCCATGACAATATTTCCGGACTAAATACGATTTGTTTTTGTGTTAAGTCGTCAATATTTTTAGCATCTAACATCGTCATTATTGATTTCATGTGTTCAATAAATGATTCTACATAAGCTACTGTATGTGCAATGCCATTATTTTCAACTTGATTTAAAAACGGACGTGACATACCAGTTGCCTTTGCACCAAGTGCTAAACTTTTAATTGCATCGAGTGGTGTACGTAAACCACCACTCGCGAAAACTGAAATTTCGCTTTGATAAGCCGTTGTTTCAAGTAATGACTCAACTGTAGACTGTCCCCATGATGATAAGTAATCCATATCTTTATTTGCACGACGTTCATTTTCAATATCTACAAAGTTAGTACCACCTTTGCCACTAACATCGACATACTTGACGCCTATTTGTTGTAAGTCATGCATTAATTCTTTGCTCATACCAAATCCAACTTCTTTTATAATGACTGGAACAGACACTCGTGATACAATCGACGCTATATTATCTAACCAAGTCACAAATTCACGATTCCCTTCAGGCATAACTAATTCTTGAGGAGAATTAACATGGATTTGTAACGCTTGTGCCTCAAGTAATTCAACTGCTTCCAAAGCCTTTTCTACTGGTACGTCCGCACCAACATTGCTAAAAATCATGCCTTCAGGATTCATTTTTCGCGCAATCGTAAACGTCTCAGCCATGCGTGGATTTCTCAATGCCGCATGTGTTGATCCAACTGCCATCGCTAAGCCAGTTTCTCTTGCAACTACAGCTAGCTTTTCATTGATGTTTTTCGTCCACTCGCTACCACCCGTCATTGCATTAATATAAACCGGATATGCCATCGTTAAGTCAGGCGTCTGTGATGTCAAATCGATATCATTTACATTAATTGATGGGATAGAATGATGCACAAAACGCATCTTATCAAAATCTGAATGCATTGCGTCAGATTGGGCCATTGCTATTTCAACATGTTCATTTTTTCTCTGTTCTCTTTGAAAATCACTCATGATTAAACCTACCTTTTCGTCATTTCTAATTTAAAACCATTTTTTACGTCTGAAAAAGATGATTAATACGACAGCTATAACAAACATTACAGCTAAGCAAATATAATATCCATAATGTAAATGTAATGCCGGCATATTTACAAAGTTCATACCATAAATCCCAGCTATGAATGTTAACGGTGAAAATATAACTGATACTAATGTCAGTACTTGCATAATACTATTCATTCTAAATGACGTGTATGACTCAAAATTTTCTCGTATTTCGTTTGTCATTTCTTGAGCAGTACGAATGATATTACGTTGCTTAATCAAGTGGTCATCGATATGTTGAATGTATAGCGAATGTTTATTATCTATAATCAAATCACCATTTTGTTTCATTGTATCAATTAGCTCTTGCATAGGAAACAGTACACGTTTTACTTTAATCAAATCCGAACGTAACTTAAAGACACTATCCATGACCATTTTATTAAAGCGATCATCTACATGGCGGTCTTCAAAATGATAAACACTATCTTCAAGTGCATATACAAAGTTGAAATATTTATCAACCATCATATCTAAAATTAATATGACGACATCTGCACAATCTAATTCTGCATCTAATGTATTCATATACTTATAGACTACTTTATTTAATGATTCCAACGTTTGATGATGATATGTTACTAATACATTGTCTTGTATAAAAATATTTAGTGCTATTGGTGAATAGTTTGACCCCATAATACTATGGAATACTAAGTATTGATAATCTTTATAAGATTTATATTTAGCTCGTGGCATACCGTTAATTGCATCATCCACTTCTAAATCATTAAAATTAAAATGTGCTTTAAACCATTCATTTTCTTGTTCATTCGGTTCATCAAAATCATACCAAACAATAGTCGCATCTTTTGGTATCTCTTTGATATCATCAACTACTTTAAACGGTTCATATGTAGTTTGATACCGTATCTTTAAAGCCATCGATACTCCCCCTAAATAACGAATTCTCTATTATTTTATCATGAATTAAATAACGTGTATGTCTTAATTTATTTTAGTATGATAGTCACTAAGGAGATGGTTATTATCAAACAACTTTTTACACATACTCAAACCGTAACATCTGAATTCATTGACCATAACAATCATATGCATGATGCAAATTATAATATCATTTTTAGTGACGTCGTGAATCGTTTTAATTACAGCCACGGTCTTTCTTTAAAAGAACGCGAAAATTTAGCATATACGCTATTTACACTAGAAGAACATACGACATACCTCTCAGAATTGTCTCTTGGCGATGTATTTACTGTTACTTTATATATTTATGATTACGATTATAAGCGGTTGCATTTATTTTTAACATTAACTAAAGAAGATGGTACACTAGCATCAACAAATGAAGTAATGATGATGGGAATTAATCAGCACACACGTCGTTCTGATGCTTTTCCTGAATCATTTTCAACACAAATAGCACACTATTATAAAAATCAATCAACTATCACTTGGCCTGAACAATTAGGACATAAAATAGCAATTCCACACAAAGGAGCATTAAAATGACAGATGCATTACAACAAAAGATTCATATCGAATTACTAGATTTATTAGATGATGTTAAGTTTGAATTAACAGAATTAAATGCACAAAAAGGGTTATACATTAACGGACCAGCAAATCAGCTACTTAAGCGTGGCGTGCATATGGCTTATGTTCAAGGACAAAAGCAAGCCATCGATAATATTATGACTATTGTGGAACAACAGCTTGAAGATCAACATTTCCTAGAACATTATGATAAATTTCAAAATGAGGTTGCTCATCGCAATTATGATAAAACAGCTAACTTTGCAGAACTTAGTGATATTCCACGTCAATTCGATAATTTTTTAGATCAATTTTATCAAATTAAAGGGCAATACTTTATCATCACACATATCAATACACTTATTGGTGATTTTCACTCAGAAGCTCATTAACAATTAGTCTATATAACCCTTGCTATATTTTCAAAAACAAAACCCAATTACGTTTTCATGTCAAATATCATCTTGCATGAAATCGTAACTGGGTCATTTATATGTTATTAGTTATTTTGTGTTACATCCTCATCTATCGATTTGGCAATTTGTTTAATAGCTTTATGTGATTGTCTAATTGGATAAATTGGAAAATCATGTACCATCTTAGGATAATCATAAAACTCAATGTATTGATGATGTTGCAACATCATTTGTTCAAATAGCTTCATATCAGGATGTGTCATTTCACGTCCACCACCAAACATATAAACTGGTGGCAATCCTTCTATTGTGCCATTAATTGGCGATATGCGCTTATCTGTTAATGGTAGGCCATTCGCCCATTTTTTCATAATCTCATTGACACCAAACTGACTTAGAACCGCATCTTGTTCGATTAAGGCGTCCGAAATATCTTTATTAGATAGTGTTGCATCTAAAATTGGTGAGATTAAATACAATTTATTCGGTAATGGCTGTTGATTATCTAAAAGAGATTGTACAAAGGATAATGCCAGTGCACCACCTGAACCATCACCCATGACTACGACATTTTGATGTCCTACTTCAGATACTAATTGATCATAAACACGTTGTATCGCTTGGAAAGTATCGTCAATATGAAACTCTGGTGTCTTTGGATAGATAGGCAGTACAACCTCATATAATGTACTTAAAGTGATTTTATCCAACAATCTCCAATGGAACGGTGATGGTTGTAGTGCATTGAATCCACCGTGAATATATAAAATTTTCTTATCAATTTGATGTCTGAAATTAAAGCGAAAGACTTGCATATCATCTAATGACAATTTTTCTAAATTTGCTTTAACATTTAATGTTGAAGGCTGCTTATGTTTTTTTCTATTTTCAATTTCTCTTTTATAAAAAAATCTTTCAACATCTTGATCATTTTTAAACATAATCGAGCGATTGTGAAGCAAATATTTATTGACAACGCTATTCATAACACGGTTTCTAATCAATGTCTTAACCTACCTTTATATATTTTATGTATCCAATGATTGTCTATCCCCTACATTCTTTGCCAAAAAAAGTATATAATGTAGAAGATATTTTCTTTTTCACTTTCAAATTTAAGACTACAATTGAACAGTGATTTTTCATCATTATAACAGACAACTAGACATATTGATAAGTAAAGAAAAGAACTTTATACGGAGGTACCTTGCATGACAAATCCAAATCAACGATTAGAACCATTTGATGAGACATTTCAACAACCGAATATTCATCGTGGTAAGCGATATGGTAAGAAAAAACGTTCATTGGTAAGCATGATTATTCAAATCATTGTTGTTATATTAACCACAATCGCTGGATACAGCATGTGGAAACAACCCATTTTTAATATTGTCTTCACCAAAGAATCTGTAGATTTTGATGGCATTAAAAATTTTAACGAGACAATTGGAAAAATGCATCAATTAAATATTAATTTGGGTAATATCAATGATTTACAACAAGGAATCGATCGCTTAATTTTAGTCTTTAACGGTTTCTTTATTTTATGTATCGTTAGCCTAGTCATAACAATACTGACAATTGTATTTAATCGCACAGTTCTAAAAGTAGTAAATATTTTAGTGTTAACAATTATGTTAGTCATTACATTGTATTTCAGTTATATTATTAAAGCACTCGCACAAGAAATTGCAGATGTTTTCAAAAAATATTATTTAAATGTACCACCAGATCAAGTGATTACAGAAGCTGACGCTATTCATAACGGCATCATTTTACTTGGCTGTAGCATCGGTTTACTTGTTATAAGCTTATTCTTCCGTAATCGCATGCCTCGTTTAAAATAATGTTATATAGTAGGGATTGGGACAGAAATGTTATTTTCACAAAATTCATTTCGTTGACCCACTTCCTGCTTTTTCTTTATTAATGACCTACTACGTCAATGCCAAATTTTAATATAATTCCTCTAACATTCTATAAATCAACAAATAAAAAAAGTATCGATAACCATATTTGGCACCGATACTTTAAAAATCATGTCCCCACAACATAATTTTTGATTAGTCACACTTCAATTAATTTATTTTATTTATTCATGATTGATACTATTATCTGCATCTAACTTTTGAGCTGTAGCTTTTGCTTTTTTATTACTTTGTAAAAATAAACATAAAATTAAGGCGATGATGCTAAATATCGTTGCAACTATAAATGCATCATTAATACCTTCAACCGTTGCTAGTTTATTTACAAATTGTAGTAACACTTTCATTGCGCCTTCTTGTCCGCCATATTGTGATGCTAATTCACGCATATGATCTTGTACAACAGGATTCGTTTTATCTAACTCTTCCCCAAAAGCTGATAAGTGTTGTGTAGTTTGTGTTGTCATTACAGTAACTAAGATTGCTGTACCTATAGAGCCTGCTAATTGACGCATCGTATTTAAGAAAGCATTACCATGAGAGGCAAGTCGTCCCGGTAACGCATTAATAGCTGCAGTTACCATTGGCATCATTATAAATGCCATACCAAATGAACGAAGTACATAGATACCCATGATTGTCATATATGGTGTATCCATATTTAATTTAGTTAATTCCCATGTTGCATAAGTCATTACAGCAATACCAAAGATAGCTAATGGTTTTAAACCAATAGTATCTAACAATTTACCTGCAAATGGTCCTAGTAGACCCATAATTAGAGAACCAGGTAATAATAACAATCCGGAATCTAATGCTGAGAATCCGCGTAAATTTTGTAAATAAATCGGTAATAAAATCATACCACCATATAAACTTAACATTACAACCATATTAATAATTGTTGTTAATGTAAATGTTGGGAATTTCAATACTTCTAAATTCAACATTGGTGATTTCATTCTTAATTCTCTAATAACGAATAGAATAATAAAGATAATACCAATCGCAAACATTGTTTCTATCTCTACTGAACCCCAACCTTTGTTGCCAGCTTCTGAGAAACCATATAACAAAGCACCAAAACCAATCGTACTAAAAATGATACCTGGGATATCAGCTTTAGGGTTTGTTGTATATTGATATAACTTAAACCATACAAAACCAATTAAAATAGCGATAATCCCGATAATGAACATACCGTAAAACATCACATTCCAATGGTAATTTTGTACAATATAACCTGATAATGTTGGACCAATTGCAGGTGCTAAAATCATTGCGATACCCATTGTACCCATGGCAGCACCACGTTTTTCAGGTGGATAAATTGTAATAATAACAATTGAACCTAATGGCATTAGTACACCTGCACCAATGGCTTGTAATACACGTCCAACCATCATGATTGGGAAATTCATTGAAATCGCACAGATTAATGAACCAATTGTAAAGAGTACTAACGCAACTAAAAATAATTTTCGATATGAATATTTATTAAATAGATACGCCGTAATTGGTATTAAAATACCGTTTACTAACATGAATCCCGTCATCAACCATTGCCCTGTTGACGCAGAAATATTAAATTCCGTATTAATTTTTGGTAAAGCAACATTTAATAATGTTTGGTTTAAAATCGCAATAAACATACCGAATAATAATGCCGCTAATATTTTACCGCGTGAAACACCTTCACCAAAAATAAAGTTTTTATGTTCTTTTTTTATTTTTTCATTCACTTTATATTCTTCTGATTCAGGATTTTTAGCAGCAACTGCTTCCTCATCCTTATTATTAGTGAATGCTTCTTGATCTTTCTCAGACCCCTTTGTGTAACCATTTAGACTAACTTGGCTATGATCATCTTGATTGTCAACACGCAACTCTTCATGCGTCATACGTTGTGTCGATTGATCAGTTGTTTTGTCTAAATCACTAGCTTTAAATTTAGATTGATTTGATTGACGTGTCGTAAATTGTTGTTCCTTTTGTTGGCGTTTGCCTTTTTTTCTTGATCTTATTAAAAATAAATTGATAACCCCAACAATAATGAGCGCTAAAATAATGTAGCTAATAATGAAGGTCGTAGTCATTTAATGACCCCCTTAATTTTTATGGATTTTTACTTCAGCGTTCATTCCAGGAACAACTTGTTTAGACGGTTCTGATTCTAGAGTGATTTTAACAGGTATTACTTGAGAAACTTTAGTGTAGTTACCATCACTATTTGATGATGGCATTAATGAAAAGCTTGCAGCAGTTGCTTTTCCAATACTATCAACTTTACCTTTAATAGAAGCTTTTTGACCGTCAATAGTCACATCAACATCTTTACCTACTTCAACATCTTTAATATCTTTTTCGTCAATATTTGCTGTTACATATAAATCATCTAAATTGTATGCATAAGCGATTGGGTTACCAGCTTGCACCATTGAACCTTCCATACCATCTAATTTGGCAATTGTACCTTTTTGAGGCATTTTAAGATCCATATCTTTCGTTTCGCCATCTTGACCTTGTACAGTAACAATTGCTACTTTGTCACCTTTATCGAGTTTGTCACCTTGTTTAACATTAAGTGATTTAATTTGTCCAGATGCAGGACTTGCTATTTTAATTTGATCGCCATTTACTTTTGCATTATCAGTTGTTACATAGCTTGTTGTTTTATTCCAAAAATAAAAGCCAGCAATCCCAATTGCTAACAGTACAACAACCGTAATGACATTAATTAATATCATCTTTTTCATGAAACATTTCCTCCTATTTGCTTTTAAAATTCACTTTATTTATTATAGAGACATGATAACTAAAAAAACACCAACAATTTTTATAAGAGTGTTGGTTAAAATTCACAAAGGTGTAACAATATGAAACGACAAGCCAAAATAGAAATTCAAAACGCACTTGTTGATTTGATGGCTGAATATCCTTTTCAAGAAATATCCACTAAAATGATTTGCGCGTATTGTAATATTAATCGTTCTACTTTTTATGATTATTACAAAGATAAATTTGATTTATTGGATACCATCAACTCAAAGCATAAGGAAAAATTCCAATTTCTTCTAAGCGCGCTACATCATAATTTCGAAAATATTAAACAGGATAAGCTTAAACTTTATAAATTCTTCATTATTATTGCTAAGTATATCAAGCACAATGAGCAGTTTTTCAAAGACATTTTAGTTACCTATCCAATGAAAACATTATTCATAGACTATATAAATTTAGCGAGAGATTACTATCAACAAATTATGAATGACTATAGTACTACAGTAACCAATAAACAGCTTTATGTTACATATATCATAGGCGGTCAAGCTGGGGTGTTTATTAATTGGCTTTCGAATGGTTGTAATGAATCACCTGAAGAAGTTGCTGACATTTTATTGGCTAATACGATTAAACTTCAAAACTAATAATACGGTTTCATTCTAATAAAGAAATGCTATAAAACAACTAGATAAAGTTAAACCAAATGGATAGATAATAGTACATATGTAACGGTGCTATCAATATAAAAATGCCGAGATTTCCACATAATAATCTCGGCATTTTTATTTTTGATGCTAAATTCATAGGTCTATGAATAGCTCAAGTTTTGTTTTTTAATTTTTCAATTCAATATAATAGAAGAAACTATGTTTATCATCGATTTGTTTTAAATACCTTCATATTATAAATCTGTAAAATAATTAATATAACTGCTGTAGCTATAATAATAATTATGTAAGGTATAGGATTATCTTCACCTTTTACCCCCACTAATGGCGATGCAACACCACCAAATAAAAACTGTACTAAACCTAATAAACTTGATGAACTCCCTCTACCACTACTACTTTCATCCATAGCTATTGTAAAACCAAGTGTCGCAACACCTGTCACTGGTGCTATTAAAATGATAAATCCTATCGCTAAAATCCAAAAGTTCCAATGATTAAGCAATACAATCGTCACTAAAATTACACCGATAATCTGAATCATCGTCATGCCTCTCATCAATTTTTGTGAGTCTATAAAATCAACAAGGTACCCAGTAAGTTGACTTGATATAATGAGCGTAATACCAATTCCTGCAAACATCCAACTAAATTGTATTGCAGTCATGCCATAAATTTTTTGAATAATAAACGGAGACGCAGAAATATAAGTAAATAATATTACAAATGTCATACCTTGAATGAGCATTGGTAATACAAAACGTGGCGTCTTCAATAATATTTTGAAGTTTTTAAACATTGTCTTTAATCCACTACTTGACTCACGATTTGTCACTGTTAATGATTCAGGTACTTTTAATAAAGAACCTATGACCATGACGAAGCCAAAGATAGTCAGAATGACAAAGACCATACGCCAGACAGAATAATTTAAAATTATGCCCCCTATTGTTGGCGCAACAACTGGTGCAATACCATTAACAAGCATCAATAATGCCATAAACTTAGTTAGTTCATTACCACTATACATATCACTTGCTATAGCTCTTGAAATAACTGCTGCTGCGCCACCTGTCACTCCTTGAAGAAATCTTAATGCAACCATCAGCCAAATATTATGTACAAAAACAATACCTAAACTTGCTAATGTAAAAATAATCATAGCTATAATAAGCGGCTTTCTGCGCCCAGTTGAATCTGAAATTGGACCAGCAAACAAATTACCAAACGCTAAACCAATCATAAACATCGATAATGTTAATTGTGCGTTAGACGTCGTTGTTTGAAAATCATGTCTAATATCTGGTAATCCAGGCAAAAACATATCTATCGATAATGCTCCAATGGCCGTCAAAGATCCTAAAATAATAATAAATATCGGTGAACGCTTGTTAAAATGCGTTAAATCATTCATATGACTATCTCCTTTATATAATGATTAGTTTATAACTATCACGAACAGAAACTAAATTTAAATATGCTCTTTTATATATTAGCATTAGTCACAAGTTTCATGAACATCATTACAACTTATAAAAGGTATAAAATGATATAAACCTCAGCACTTCATAAATTTTTCCACAAAAAACAATCCCTTCAAAGTAATTCACACTAATTGTAAATACTTTGAAAGGATGTTGTTTGTATTCCATGACACATGCATCTTATTTAAGTTTTATACTCTATTTTTCTGATGTCTTGATTAATTGCAAGCGGTCTTGCGAGCCTTGTTCAAGCTCATATTCTTTATCTACTTGCTTACCGTTTTCATTTATTAATCTTACGGTTGCGGTAATCTTATCACCATGTTTTTCAGCATCTATAATTTGTGGTGAACTAATCATCATTAAACTTCCTTTAGATACACGCTTCTTTACATCATCATAAAAAGATGATCCTTTTTTTATATATGATGATACAAAATCAAAATCCGACTGATTAAACGCAGCATTATTCGCTAAAGAATATCCAGCAAAGAATTCTATCAATTTGTTCTTCAAGCTGTTTTCTTCTTTTTCTTTCTTTTCAACATAGTCTTCGATATCTTCACTGTCAAAATTCAAAGTTATCTCTGTATTGTATTTTAAATCGCTAGCTTTAATCGTCTTCGTCTGTGTTGTAAATGTTTTATCTTTCGCTTTACCTGAAGCTGAAATGGTAATATCTTTATTTTGTGGATATGGACCATACGTTTTGGAACTTGAAAATGCCATTTCATGGTCATTTATAGTTACTTTTTTAGAACTATCATTTAATTTTGTATCGCCTTTTAAAGTTACAGATATATTTGCTTCTTCAAAATCTTCAGTAACATCTACCGTTTCAGAATTACTTTGTCTAAAATCAAATTTTAAATGGCCTGCAAAATCACCGTTCTCAGTTGATTTCATAGCTGGAATTCTATATGTCCCCGGTATAAAATTACCTATTGGCGTCACTTTATTTGCTTCAGCTATAACCATCTTTTTCTTACCACCAGATTTAAACTCATATTTTGTTTTTTCTTTCGGTTTAACAATTGGTTGCTTGGTAGGTGCAGTAAAGCTCATATTATCGAAAAAGATATAACGTGTGCCATTTTTACTTACACGTAATATATTTTGACCAGATCTGGTTTGAATATAAGAAGCTACGCTGGTCTTACTCTTATTCAATTTATGTACCGTATTTTTAAGGTCGCTGACAAATTGCTTAAGCCCAACTTCATCTTTGATATAGTTAATGTATACTTTTGCTTCTTCAGAATCTACTTTATTATCTTTAGTACTTAATAATGTTGCTACTTTTTGTTTATCATTATTCTCAATCGCATTCACTAATATTTTAGTTTGCGCTTCAGGTGAATTGAAGTTTCTTAGTAAAAAGAACAATATAATAATTAAGATTAAAATGAAAAAACCAATTGCCCAAGGCACCATTTTTCTCATCTTGATGTTATTAGTTTGTATATCTTCATCGGTTGACTTTCTATATAATGCTTGACGACTATCAAATTTATGTCCACATTGTGTACATATCTGTACATCATCTTGTGCTTGTTGTCCGCACTTCGGGCAAGATTTCATACTTTCACCTCAATTCTGTTCCTCTTCAATTGTTATATGTATATCACAAAAATTATTTCATTATTTTACCATTATTATTTTACAAATATTATCCCAAGAATACAATTCAAGAAATGATTAACTTTACTTTAGAATTGTACCTTATTACATTATTTATGAAAGTACTCTCTCAATTATAACTAAAAAGAAGGTGTTCAATACATACATATTTAGTCTTATATTTGAACACCTTCAAAAACCTATTTATGATTGCTATATGTTTTAATGCGATGATTGATGACTTCTAATACTTGCCTTACATTTTCAATATCTTCAGAATTTAAATCATTAGTAATATCTTGCGCAATATCTGTCATAATCGCATTACGTTCTTTCAAATATGCTCTACCTTTGTCAGTTAAGGTTATGAATTTCAAACGTTGATCAATATTTAAATTTGGTTTATCTAACTTAACTAATTAAGCATCGATTAACTTTTTAATTCGTCGGCTTACTGCGGCCTTATTTACACCTTGTCTTTGCGTGATTTCACTAATTGTCAAAGGTTCTTTATTTAACATACCTAATACGTTAGACTGCTCTAATGAAATTTCATATTCATTTTGTAAATCTTTCAACATTTTTGCAGTTAATGCGTTAACGTTATTTATAAACTGCTCTAAAAATTGAATATGGTCTTGTAAATGTTTTACCATAATTATTTCTCCCTAATTACTATTTTTATAAAGTATCCTCAGCAATCATTGTATCGCACATCTAAAAAACACAAAAATATTGACCCATATATAATATAACAAATTAAGATTTACATGTTGCTGCTTTCTCCTTGCTTTAATAAATTAAATCATCTACATTTATATTTAATATTTATTATAAGCGAGGTGTCAGTATGTTATTGAATTTATTATTAATATTTATACTTATCGTTATTTGTCCGTTAATTTTCAACTATACTCTGACGTTAAATTTAACATGCTACATCTTAGTTGTCATATCGATATTTTTGTCACTCATCTATAGCATCATGACCTATACTTTCCCTTGGTCTATGTTTGTAACATTTATAATAATCAGTATTATCATGCTATTCAAACATAGATATTTATTTTCTCATACTTCTAGTCGCTTATTTATTAAAAAATTATTATCTTTTTCATATAAATTTGTACTCTACACATCAGCACTTCTATTTATAAGTACGATTCAGTCACCTATTGTGAAAGGTTTGTCTATGTGGTTAGCTATATTATGTCTTTCCCTGTTACTAACCTTTATTTGTTATCTCGTTTGGACAGTATCATATAGACATAGATCATACAACAAAGAAGTTGATATCATAATTGTGTTAGGTGCTGGTATTTTTACCGAATTTGTCACACCAATGCTTGCAGCGCGTTTAGATCGTGCACTTGATATCTATCAACAACAAGCATCAGCAACAAAGATCATTGTATCTGGCGGACAAGGACCAGACGAACCAATTTCTGAAGCTTTAGCTATGCAACGTTATTTGATTGCACATGGTGTTGATAAAACAGATATACTAATGGAATCTCACTCTATAAATACATACACAAACTTTTTATATTCTAAACAAATCATCAACAATTTGTATCATGAAGCAGTTAAAATTGTTTGTGTAACAAGTC
This sequence comes from Staphylococcus sp. T93, assembly GCF_016743875.1. Classification (NCBI taxonomy): domain Bacteria; kingdom Bacillati; phylum Bacillota; class Bacilli; order Caryophanales; family Staphylococcaceae; genus Staphylococcus; species Staphylococcus sp. T93. Next base: position 1,803,461 of record NZ_CP068247.1, read on the forward strand.
AGTTTCATGTATTGCGCGCCTTACGACTAGCCCAAAAATTAGGTTTATCTATCGATGGTGTCGGAAGTCATACACCATATCACTTTTTCTTACATGTGCTCATCAAAGATTATCTAGGCGTAATGTATCAGTATAGATTGTTATTAACGTTATATTGTTCAAGTAGTTGGTTTATATGTCTTTACGCCGCTTTTATTTATAATAGTTAATCCACAAACAAACTATTATTATAGGTTGTTTCTAATATTGCGTCAAACTATCTTTAAATATTCGTTAATCCTTGATTAGACAATTGTTATATTGAAAATAAATAAACTAAAGAGTCTGGGACATTAATCCCTAAAAAAAACAGCAGTAAAATAATTTTCAATTAGAAAATATCTTACTGCTGTTCTCTATTTATACAATACTTCGTATTGAATGGCTTCGCTATGCCCATCTGGCACATTACTGTAAAATTCTATAAATAGAATTTTTGATGACGGGTCCCTTCCTAGGGTGCCGTCTCAGCCACCCCAACCGGCACATTGTTGTAAGCTGACTATATGTCAGCTTCTGTGTTGGGGCCCCTGTCTTCGACTGGCACTGCTCCCTCAGGAGTCTCGCCATTAATACTACGTATTAACATGTAATTTTACTTTTAAATACTTTAAAAAAATAAGACACTTTGGCCAACTTAAGCCAGGATACAATTTACAAATAGCGACAAATTCTCAATTTGTTTTATCCTATGACCTATTTCAAAACCCAACAGATACTAGAACTTTAATTCCATTTTTAACAATGATTCAAAATACCTTCGGTTATTTACCGGAGTATATTGTAGCTGATGCATGTTATGATAGTGAGCAAAACTATATGGCTATTATAGATGATTTTAATAAAACGCCACTTATTACGTATGTCATGTTTATTAAAGATAAAACTAGAAAGTTTAAAAGTGACATTTTTAACACTCAAAATTGGAAATATGACGAACTTAATGATGAATTTATATGTCCTAATAACAAAAGAATAGGTTTTAAAAGATATGCATACCATAATGATAGATATGGTTTTAAACGTGACTTCAAGCTATATGAATGCAACGAGCTGTACATTATAAAATACATATCAAAAAAGCTGATTTCTATCAAATAATTAATAGAAATCAGCTTTTTTACATTGCCTAAGAACTTAATGTCCCAGCCTGTTTTTTGTAAACCCAAATCGTATTCTGTTATCTAACTTTTATACTACTATGTCTTAAATCATTAACATTTAGCGTCTTTACAAGCCACTAATCAGTTATTTTGCCATCTTCTAATTCAATCACTCGATCTGCATATTCAAATAATCTTCGATCGTGTGTAATCATAATACCAATCATTTGTTGTTCTTTAATTTGTTGACGTATCATCTCAACAACTTTTGTTGCTCTATCGGCATCTAAACTTGCTGTGGGCTCATCTGCTAAAATGATTTTCGGATTATTCATAAATGCTCTCATAATCGCAACACGTTGCTTTTCACCGCCAGATAACTGATGCGGATATACATTCAAGCGATCTTCTAAACCAATATTTTTCAAAAGTTGTATTGCTCTTGTTGAACTTTGTTGTTTGGTCATTCCCGCTTCTTGACCTACGAGTGTCAATTGCTCTATCACTTTTAAATAAGGAACTAAATGTGAAGATTGAAAAATAAAACCAATATCTTCCAATCGTAAATCACTAGGACGATGCTGTTTATCAAACAATGGCGCATCATTGTAAAGCACTGTACCACTCGTTTGACTTAACAATCCGCCTAATATCGTTAGCAATGTTGTTTTCCCAGAACCAGAGGCACCATTTAAAATGACAAATTCCCCTTGTTCCACTTCAAAATTAATACCTTTTAAAACTTTTGTTTCAGACAAACCTTCTCCGAAATTTTTGACGATATCTTCAACGACTAATGCCATTATTCTGCACCTCCAATTGCTTCGATAGGATCCACTTTAAATAATTTGATAAATGATAGTGAGGCACCTAAAATCGCTACTAATATAAATATCCCCACCATTAATAAAATATTTTGCGTTGTTAAGTAAAAAGGCATCGTTACCGGCATCATAAATGATAGTCCTACTATGATGATCACAGCAATACCTACCCCAATTATTGTTAGTGTTAAAATTTGTAAAACTAACGCACTCAATAAATGTCTTGTCTTAATACCAATTGCTTTCAAAATGCCAATTTGTGATATTTTTTGAATCGTCATAACATAGAAAAATGCACTTAGAACGATTGCTGTAATAGCAAACAAACTAACAATCATCATATTTAACGGTGCTTGCTCTGCTTGATAACTCGCAATATTACCTGTTAAATCTTTTTCACTCACAACTTGAACGTCATTTATTTTATTAAGCTCATCACGTTGTTGTTGTGTTAAATTTTTCACTGGATAAAATGCCGTATTAACCTTATTCAATGCATTAAATCCGTTATCGTTCAATAGCACAATGGAACTATGCGCATACATTGTGTCGTTTAAAATACCAGAAACTCTATAACTAGTTGAATTATTTTTAAAATGTAATCTATCCCCGACTCTAATGTTGTCTGCAGCTAACTTATCATTAATAGCGACCTCATGAGCATTTTTAGGATAATCACCTTTTTTAAGTTGTATGCGTTGTTGTTTAACGTCATTCATTGTAATCACATCTTGTTCTTTATTAGATAATTTCAATGTTTGAATATTCATTTTATATGGTTCTTGATGAATTACCTTTTTAATTTGATTCTGTTGCGTATCACTAAGTTGCGATTTCTCAATTTGCGGCTCTTTCATTTTTTGAACAACATATTCATCATTATCAAAGTGTTCAAATAACGAAATATTCTCCCTACCAAGCCCTTGAGCTAAACCACTAATAAATAACACCATAATACTTAATAAAAGAATGATTAATGTGATTAAAATATAACGAAATTTGTAAAACATAATCTCTTTTATCGCTAATTTCATATCGATTCACTTCTCCCTATTTCTTCTTTAGCGTCAGTATAAGGTTGAAATATGAACTCAATATGAACAATTGTTTTTTTACGCAAAAATATTTTACATGTATAATAAATGAAAAAGATAAGGGAGTTTATAGCTATGGTGCAATGTCTTGTTGTCGATGACGATCCTCGAATCCTAAATTATATAGCTAGCCATTTACAAACAGAGCACATTGATGCATACACACAACCAAGTGGTGAAGCTGCATTAAAACTTTTAGAAAAACAGCGTGTCGATATTGCAGTGGTAGATATTATGATGGATGGTATGGACGGCTTTCAATTATGTAATACATTAAAAAATGATTATGATATACCAGTTATTATGTTAACAGCGCGGGATGCACTTAGTGACAAAGAGCGTGCGTTTATAAGCGGTACTGACGATTATGTAACCAAACCCTTTGAGGTTAAGGAACTTATTTTTAGAATTCGTGCTGTATTACGTCGATATAATATCAATTCAAATTCAGAAATGACTATTGGCAACTTAACGCTAAACCAATCCTATTTGGAACTCCAAGTATCTAATAAAACGATGACGTTACCGAACAAGGAATTTCAATTATTATTTATGCTTGCAGCACGTCCTAAGCAAATCTTTACTCGTGAACAAATAATAGAAAAAATTTGGGGCTATGATTATGAAGGAGATGAGCGAACAGTTGACGTTCATATTAAGCGACTACGCCAAAGATTAAAAAAATTAAATGCCACACTTACAATTGAAACAGTAAGAGGACAAGGCTATAAGGTGGAGAATCATGTTTAAAACACTCTATGCTAGAATTGCGATTTATTCCATTACGGTTATTTTATTTAGTGCATTAATAAGTTTTGTATTAACAAATGTTTACTATCATTATAATTTAAAAGCATCTAATGACGCGAAAATCATGAAGACGCTTAAAGAAGCAAGACAATATGAACAATCAGCTAAACCAACGCACATTCAACAATATTTCAAACATTTAGGGCAAATGAATTACCAAATAATGACCATTGATCAAAAAGGTCATAAGACATTTTATGGGGAGCCATTTAGAGAAGATACTTTATCACAAAATGCTATTAACAACGTATTAAATAATCAAGATTACCATGGTATTAAAGATAAACCATTCGCATTATTCGTAACTGGATTTTTCGACAATGTAACAGATAATACTGTTGGTATTAACTTTAAGACAAAAGACGGTTCAATAGCAGTATTTATGCGTCCAGATATTGGAGAAACATTTAGCGAGTTTAGAACATTCTTAGCCGTCTTGTTAATGTTGTTATTATTTATCTCGATTTCATTAGTTATCGCATCAACCTATTCAATCATTCGTCCAGTAAAAAAGTTAAAGCTAGCGACCGAACGCTTAATTGATGGTGATTTTGAAACACCTATCAAACAAACACGCAAAGATGAAATTGGAACATTACAGTATCACTTTAATAAGATGAGAGAGTCATTGGGACAAGTTGATCAAATGAGGCAGCATTTTGTACAAAATGTATCTCATGAAATCAAAACACCATTAACACATATTCATCATTTATTAAGCGAGTTACAACAAACTTCTGATAAAACATTAAGACAACAATATATAAATGATATCTATACCATTACAACGCAGCTGAGCGGATTAACAACTGAATTGTTGCTCTTATCCGAATTAGATAATCACCAACATTTATTATTCGATGATAAGATTCAAGTCAATCAACTCATTAAAGATATCATTCGACATGAACAATTTGCTGCTGATGAAAAGTCGTTAATCATTTTAGCTGACCTAGAATCAATCAATTTCCTAGGAAATCAACGTTTGTTACATCAAGCATTGAGTAATTTATTAATAAATGCTATTAAGTATACAGATGTTGGTGGTGCCATTGACATCGCTTTGCAACATAGTCACAACAATATCATTTTCACAATAAGTAATGATGGTTCACCAATTAGTCCACAAGCTGAAGCACGTTTATTTGAACGTTTTTATAAAGTGAGCAAACATGATAATAGCAATGGTTTAGGTCTTGCAATTACAAAATCCATCATTGAATTGCATCATGGTACAATCCAATTCACACAAAGTAACGAGTATGTAACCACCTTTACTATTACACTGCCAAATAATTCACTTTAATCTCTACCTCCTGAAAAAACATTTCTGTTTTTATTTCAGGAGGTATCTTTTATATTGATTAGCGCTTTCTAGCCACTTAACATTTAATTTCTACCATTCAACAAAATTTAAATATATCGATGGTCATTTATGGTTTAATAATTTTGAAGGAGGCATTAACCTATGATGAAACTCAATTTATTTATCAATGCAAATGAGACGGAATCTTATATTGATATACATGCACCTAAAATGAATGATAACGTTCAAAGTATTATTAATGCAGTCAATGATTTAGACAAATCACATACATTAGTCGGATACATAGACAAAGAAATCCATATCATTAATGTATCAGATGTTATAACATTCCAAGTTATTAATAAAAATGTAACAGCCATTACAAGCAATCAAAAATTCAAACTAAAATTACGACTTTATGAACTAGAAAAACAGTTACCACAACATTTCATTCGCATTTCCAAATCAGAAATCGTCAACAAGTATTACATTGAAAAATTATTATTAGAGCCAAATGGACTTATACGTATGTATCTTAAAGATGCACACTACACCTATTCTTCTAGACGTTATTTAAAATCTATAAAGGAGCGCTTATCAATATGAAAAATTTGAAAAACTCATTATTTATTAGCTTAATCATTGGTTTGTCCCTTTCACTGTTCTTTAGTATGTTATTTGCAGACGGCAAATATTATCCACTGAACCCACAATCAACTATTGGCATATTGTATTATACGCATTTCACAGAAACTACCGTAATGTTGATTTCTATCATTTTATGGTTACTCATAGGCGTCGTCTTTTTCCTTGGAGATTTTATCTTTAAATACACAGATTGGAGCATTACTAAAGCAACTATAATGCATTTCATAACAACGTATGTCGGATTCTTGCCTTTAGCAATGCTTGCCGGTTGGTTTCCACTAACAGTGCATTATCTAATCATATTCACAATTATCTTCATTGTGGTTTATGTATTAATTTGGATAATTCAATTCTTTAAAAACAAGAACTACGTAGACACTATTAACAAGCAACTGAAACAATTAAAATGATTTTTATTAACCACTAAAAAACGGTAATGTCTATCACATTAAAAAAGACATTACCGTTTCGTTTATTATTTAACTTGTAAATACTTAGTTACTTCTTCATTAATTTTATGATATAAATCCTCATGATCTGTTAAGCGATAACCAAATGACGGCACCATTTCTTTAATCTTTGGTTCCCATCCTTTGAATTCATCACGATAGCATCTCTGTAAAACATCAAACATAATATCTACAGCTGTTGACGCACCAGGTGATGCACCAAGTAATGCAGCTAATGTGCCATCATCTGACGTAATAACTTCAGTACCAAATTGTAAGTTACCTTTAGAATCCTCAGTATCCTTGATTACTTGGACACGTTGCCCTGCTGTAATCACTTCCCAATCTTCATTTTTAGCATTTGGGAAAAAGACTCTTAAATCATCCATACGCTCATCATTAGATAACATCAATTGTGACACTAAATACTTCGTAAGACTCATTTCTTTGATACCTGCAGATAACATCGTCACGATATTATTTGGTTTAACCGATTTAATTAAATCCATATGTGAACCTGTTTTTAAAAATTTAGGTGAGAAACCTGCAAATGGACCAAATAACAATGAACGCTTGCCGTCTACAAAACGTGTATCTAAGTGCGGCACTGACATTGGTGGCGCACCCACTGCTGCTTTTCCGTACACTTTAGCATGATGACGATCAATCACTTCTTGATTTGTACAGCGCAGGAATAATCCACTTACCGGGAAACCACCAATATGTTTTGATTGTTTAATCCCAGTCTTTTGGAGTAATGGTAAACTCGCACCGCCAGCACCAATAAATACAAAATCAGATTCATATGTTGTCGTTTCATTAGTTTCTAAATCTTTAACTTTAACTAGCCATACCCCAGATTTCTGTTTCTTGATGTCTAATACATTCTGCTTATATTGAATTCCCACACCACGTTGCTCTAAATTATCAAATAACTTTGCAGTTAACGCACCAAAGTTAACATCTGTACCAGTTTCATCATAAGTTAAAGCAATTGGTTCATCAGACTTACGACCTTCAATCATTAACGGTACCCAAGATTTCATTTCTTCTTCATCTTGCGATAATTTCATTTTTTCGAATAAAATACTTTTCTTTAACGTTGCAACACGACTTTTTATAAAAGCTACATTATCTTCGCCAATGACAAAACTCATGTGTGGCACCGCTTGAATAAAGCGATCTGGGTTATCTAATTGTCCTGTTTTAACTAAATATGCCCAAAACTGTTTTGAAATTTGGTACTGCTCATTTATCTTAATTGCTTTACTACAATCAACTGTGCCATCCTTACCTTCTTTTGTATAGTTCAACTCGCAAAGTGCTGAATGCCCTGTACCGGCATTATTCCATACATTTGAACTCTCTTCGCCAGGTTGTGCTAATTTTTCAAACACTTTAATATTTTTCTCAGGTGATAATTCTTTAAGTAATGTTCCTAATGTTGCACTCATAATACCGCCACCAATTAAGATGACATCTGTTTTGCTATGTTGTGTTGTCATAACAAATACAGTCCCCCTTTTTAAAATGAATAATGGAACGTTCGAGAAATACGACATATTAATACCACTTTAAATCAATAAGTGTCTCAATAGGTTCCCATGGTGATGCTCTATTACTATCTACTATGTATATTAATATTTTATAATAACGAAACTACTTTAATTATATACTTTATGTGCGATAGCACAAAGACAAAACCACAAACCTTAACAGCTATCAACCAATTTAATTTGATTGCTGATTACTCACTATTCATTTTAACATAAAGCGCTACCATTATTATAATGTCAAACTTCTTTCATTAATGATCCATAAAAAAAAGATGAGATGTTAGAAAACATCTCACCTTCTGTATATTTATATTTTGAAATACGTTTTTTTATAATAATGACAAGATGAAAGTCCAAATACAGATGAATATTAGTAAACATACACTGTATTTCAATGTCATTTTTAATAATTCTGATTCCTTACCAACTTGTTTTACTGCTGCAGTTGCAATTGCAATTGATTGTGGTGAAATCAATTTTGCCGCTACACCACCAACTGTATTAGCAGATACAAGAAGTGAACCACTTGTTCCAATTTGTTGTGCAACAGAAGCTTGAATTGGTGCAAATAATGAGTTGTTATTTACAACTGATCCTGTCATAAACACACCTATCCAACCTAAAATTGGTGATAGAACTGGGAAGACATTACCTGCTTTAGCAATACCTTGACCCATTGCTGCACTTAAACCACCATAAGTTGTGATTTTAGAAATTGCTAAGATGAAACAAATTGTAAGAACTGGTAACCACAACTCTTTAAATGTAACGCCGAATAATCTACCTGCATCTTTAAAGTTAACCTTTTTAGACATTAAAATTGTAATAATAATAGTTAATAAAATAGCTGTACCTGTTTGTCCAATAATATTTAAAGTCAATACTAATGGTTTATGCGTAACTTCGCTGATTGTTCCAGGTAAGTTGAATTTAAATACTAATGATGATAAAGCACCATTTGGTAAGAATAAGTTTTTAAAGAATGGCGCACTCCAAATCATTACAATGACTGTTAATACAATGAATGGGCTCCATGCATGTAATACTGCTTTTGCAGAATGTGCTTTTGCAGGTTCAATTTCTTCATCTTTATTAACACGATAAATGTGTTTTGGTTGGAATTTTTTAGAAAATACTGCTAATGCTAACATTGTTAATAACGGTGGAATAATATCTGCTAATTCAGGTCCACTGAATACAGTTAATAATCCTTGAGTAAGTGTATAAGTGATTGAAACTACTAAAATTGCTGGTAATGTTTCTTTAACACCTCTAAAACCATCAATAATAAAGATAAGTAAGAATGGAATAATGAAATTTATGATTGCCAATGTTAAAGTTGCTGATTGAGAAACACCTAATACTGAAACATCTCCAGGTAATTTCAACGTTTCTACAACACCTACAGGGATACCAATCGCACCAAAAGCACCAGACGCTGCATTTGCGACTAAACATAACATCGCAGCTTTTAATGGATTAAATCCTAATTGTGTTAATAAAAGTGCACAAATTGCAATTGGTACACCAAATCCTGCTGCACCTTCTAAAAATGCGTTGAATGCAAATCCAATAAGTAAAACTTGAATACGTTGGTCTTGTGAAATATTTGTAATACTATCTTGAATTGTTAAAAATTGTCCAGATTCAACAGTAATTTTGTATAACAATACTGCCATCATAACGATATAGCCAATCGGAATGATACCTTGGAAGAAACCTTCGACTACTGCACCAGAAGCGATACCAACTGGCAATTTGAAAAATGGTATTGCAATTAGTAATGTTACAACAAGTGTTGTAATAGCTGCATAAATACCTTTCATTTTAAAAACAGTTAAACATAGTAAAAACAGTACAATCGGTATTGCTGCAATTAAAGACGATAATAATAAATTATCAAATGGGTTAAACGTATTTACTAACATAGGCTGACTCTTCTTTCCATAAAGTAGTAGTGTAATTGCTTCATTAAAATCATGCTCTGGCTATAGCATTTTGTTATCGATAACATTTTACAGAACAGTGAGATTAATGTGATTTTTTTCACAATTAAAATATACCATTTTTTCAGACTATTAACAATATCACTTTCCTATTTAATTGTTTTATTTTTCATTTTAAATCTGTTCATCAAAATGAATTGTACTTAATGTAATGAAGTAACTTATACTATTCATGAATTTTACATAAGACCGTGCTAAAATAAGGAAGATACTACGATGAGGAATGGAAGTTATAGCAATGATTAAACAGATAAATGTTTCTAATATGCAAAAGTTTGAATCTCAATTAATGAAAGCTCAGTCTGAAGGTTATACACATGTCGTTCCATATGCCAATGAGATAATGATTTATCAATCGATGTTAGATGCGGTTCAATTATATCCTAAGTCTATCGTGGTTGATTATACTGTGGATGGACAATACAAAAATGATTGTCACTATTTCGGTCAATCATCGATCAACATTGCCGATTGGGCTCAAAACAATAATTATTATCCTAACCTGATATATGCGATTCAACAGACTCTTGATTTAATACATTATTACTCTGTAGAAACGATTTTCGATTTAGCTTTATTGACACTTCTGAAAGGTGATTTATCAATCGATGGTCATGTCGTTTTTGATTTTAAAGCCCCTATAGCAACAAGTGCTTCAATATGGGAAACTATTAAAACTATTGAAGATTTTGATATGATGTCTCAGTTTTATTTGAATAAAATGGCTTATATTGATCATCATCCTATACCTTTTCGCAACCTTTTTATCGAGGATTCAGAACAACTTAATTCGCCAGATAATTGGTTGTATTCTACCAAGTTTATGCTACCTAAATGGTTATATAAAATAGCAAAGCAACGTGCTGATAACAAACAATTACAAAACTTCGGCCTGTATACGAAGCAACCAAACGTTTTAAAAGATCACATCGTTTTTATCGGTGATCATCATCAATATATAGGTAATTCAAAATATTTATTTACTTACTTCGTTAAACATAATCCAATGACTGCCTGTTATTTTGTTACTGACGATCGTCGCGGACCACATTTCATATCACCTAAGTCTGAAAAAGCTGACGAATTGATTAACAGCGCACGCGTAGTTATAGTTGAAAATGATATACCTGAAACGTTACAACCAAACGGTACTTTAATTCAATTACATCAAGGCACACCAATAATGCAATTATTTTTAGATAGTAAAGAGCCTATTAAAAATATAGAAACACCTTTTTATCGTGCTAAAAGGTATAATCGCTGGTTGCAATTCGATTATGTTATACATTCTGCTGATGATATTAGCCACTTTTATCAAACGGCTTTTCCTAGTCACCAAGCAAATGTATTGGCTTATGGTAATCCTAAACACCAATATTTACTACAAAAGAGTAACGAAAGTACTACTCAACAACAGTATAAGAAATCGTTTAAAATAAATGATCAAAAACCAGTTTTATTATACGCACCTATTGGATTAGTGAGTGCGCAACAATTACCACTATCAGATGCTTTATTCAAAGCCTATCATGTTGTGGTTCAGGGTGTTGATGAAGCGATCTTACCAGAAGAGGCGCTTGTTGCACCAAAGTATCTTAGTGCTCAAGACTTAATTCTAATGTCTGATGTCGTTATCACTGATTACTCAAATATAATATTTGATGCGATGGCTATAGACAAAACAGTAGCATTATACACTCCAAATCACAGTCAATACATTGAGTCTCAAGGTGTTAACGAAGATATTTGGCGTCATCTATCAAAAATTTGGTATACAGACCGACAATTATTAATTAATAATTTAATTTCCCAGGCAATACCAGTGATTAAATATCCACAAATACAACATAAAGAACAACCATTAGAATCTATTTCACAACTTATATTGTCTAAGATGACATCTAATCAATAGTGTTTAAATTTCTCAGTGGCTGTGAATGAGGTTTAAAAGTACTATAAAACGTAAACTTTGATACTTTAAAATACGCAAAAAACGGTAAACCCTAATTCATATTATAGAGTTTACCGTTTTATTTTTTAACTTGCATCATAGTTATATTAACATTATTGTTGGTAGTTTGGATCAGTAACCATTGCTTGTCCAGTATAATCAACCGTTACAATTGAATATTTTCCATTTGCATTTGGGTCTTTAAAACTAAACACATACTTATAGTTGCCATTATGTTCTTCAATAGAATAATCATTATACACTTTATTATTACTACCAAATTTATTTGCTTCATTATTAGCCGCATTTAAAGCTGTTTGGAAATTTGGCAATTGCTGTAAAGCTTGATTTTTATTTCCATTAAACGGATAAATTTGACGTGCAACCGGCGCGGCATTTTGTCCATAATATGGTGCAACGTAACTTGATTTTTGATTATTATTCGCTTGGTTATTACTTGATTGGTTATTATTTGTTTGGTTTTGGTCATTGTTTGTTGCATTTGAATTAGATTGTTGCTGGTTATCGTTTGCACTATTATCTTTATTATCTTTGTTTACGTCTTTACTATCATCTTTATTATCTTTCTTATCTTTAGATGAATCATTTGTTTTTTTATCTTGTTGTTCAGTTTTCGCTTTATCATCTTTTTCTTTATTACCGTCTTTTTGTTGGTCACTATCTTGACCACATGCAGCTAAAAATAATGATAATGCTAGTAACCCTGTAACTAATCTTTTCATACATATCTCCTCCTATAATTCGATATTCATTGAATAATCTTGAAATACATATCTACCATGTGTATCTTTTCATGGCTTGTTACCAAAGACGTCAACATTAATATGATCTGAATTATCACAATATCCATAACTACAATCTAAGGTTCTTTTTATTATACCCTAATTTTTGTTCATTATTATTTAATTTTTGTGAATTTTATGTTTTCTATAAATTTAATTATTTTACTTTAACAATTCATTACGCATTTAGCATTTCAAGGTATACACAATATTTATTACTATGATTTCATTTTATCTGCTGCAAAAACAATCATTATAACTCTTTTTCCATAATTAAATCTGTATCCGTTACATCACCTGTTTGAAAATGATGTTCACCAACCACTTTAAATCCATGACGTTTATAAAATGCTTGAGCACGAGGATTATGCTCCCAAACTCCTAGCCAAATTTTATGTTTATTATGTTCTTGAGCAATTTTTTCGGCCAATTCTATCAATTGTGAACCTCTTCCGCCACCTTGAAAGTCTTTCAAAAAATATATGCGCTGCACTTCTAAATAGGTCTCCCCCATTTCTTCAGTTTGAGCACTATTAATATTCATCTTTATATAACCAACATTCGCACCATCTTCTTGATAAAAATAATGAAATGAATCTACATGGTTAATCTCTTGTGTAAATTTCTCTACAGTATAATTGTCTTTAAAAAATTGATCAAAATCTTTGTCATCATAGTAAGAACCAAACGTGTCATAAAATGTTCTAGTTGCTAATTCAACTAATTCACTAGCATTTTGTTCTGAAATTTCTTTGATTATCCCAGCCATATAAATCCTCCAATAAACAGTGATCGAATCAAAATATTACTTATGTTATTTTTCAGCCAAAACTATTTAAAAATACATTAACACAAATCAATTACAAATTGTATTGATTGTGTGTAACATCAATAAATGATACATTTATTCCAGTAAAATGGCCGTATTTTCAAAAGAGAAAAAGAGAGGATGTATCGTTGTGATAGAAACATTTAAAGCGTTTGTAATTGATAAAGATGAGAGTGGTAAAGTGACACCAACTTTCAAACAATTATCGCCTACTGATTTACCTAAAGGAGATGTGCTGATTAAAGTACATTACTCTGGTATAAATTATAAAGATGCTTTAGCGACTCAAGATCATAATGCAGTCGTAAAATCGTATCCTATGATTCCAGGAATAGATTTAGCTGGAACAATTGTTGAATCCGAAGCACCAGGCTTTGAAAAAGGAGAACAAGTAATTGTAACGAGTTATGACCTAGGTGTCAGCCATTATGGCGGTTTTAGTGAATATGCGCGTGTAAAATCAGAATGGATTATCAAGCTTCCTGATACTTTAACATTAGAAGAATCAATGATATATGGCACAGCTGGTTATACTGCCGGTTTAGCAATTGAAAGACTTGAAAAAGTTGGAATGAATATTGAAGATGGTCCTGTACTCGTTCGCGGTGCTTCAGGTGGTGTCGGTACTTTAGCAGTACTCATGCTTAATGAACTTGGTTATAAAGTTATCGCAAGTACAGGTAAACAAGATGTTAGCGATCAATTACTTGAACTTGGTGCCAAAGAAGTTATCGATCGACTTCCTGTTGAAGATGATCATAAAAAGCCACTCGCATCATCAACTTGGCAAGCTTGTGTAGACCCTGTTGGTGGCGAAGGTATTAATTATGTTACAAAGCGTTTAAATCATAGTGGGTCAATTACAGTTATTGGTATGACTGCCGGTAATACTTATACTAATTCTGTATTCCCTCACATTTTAAGAGGTGTAAACATTTTAGGAATTGACTCGGTATTTACTGCTATGAAATTAAGACAGCGCGTTTGGCGTCGTCTCGCAAAAGATTTAATGCCTGAAAATTTACATGAGATCAAGCAAGTTATTACATTTGATGAACTTCCAGAACAACTTAACAAAGTAATTAAACATGAAAATAAAGGGCGCATTGTTATCGATTTCGGTGTAGATAAATAGTATTCATGAAAAAGACATCCCGTTATGCGAGATGTCTTTTTTAATTTAGTATTTGATATACATACCGCCTGAATCTGGTTCGGTAGGTATAAATCCAAATTTTGTATATAATTTATCCGCTGGGTAGTCTGCAATCAGACTAACGTATGTACTCTCAACAGCCACACCTTTAATATATTGCATAATATGCTCCATAATTAGACTGCCGTAACCTTGACCTTGGTAACTTTTCAAAACTGCAATATCAACAATTTGAAAAACAGTTCCGCCATCGCCAATCACTCTACCCATACCAATTAACCGATCTTTATCATACAAGGTTACTGTAAATAAGGCATTAGGTAATCCTTTTTCAGCTGCTTCGCGCGTCTTTGGACTCATACCTGCGTTAATCCTTAATGCGCAATAATCCTCGCAAGTCGGAATATCATATGTCACTTTAACCATTATTTACCCCACTTTTCATCACACAATATATCAACCTAGTATAAATGTTTATTTACAATAGTCTTATTCGCTTCTTTAAACACTTCATGATGACTTGAAACATAACCCTCTGCATTCGCATCTGGTTGGATATATGTTTTAGCAAGGTTCGCTGCATTTGCACCATCACTAAATGCACTTGCAATTAGATGTGATTTTGCATCATGATAAACAATATCTCCACACGCATAGATACCAGGTATACTAGTTGTCGTATTACCAAATCCTTTAACACGACAATCATCATGCATATCTAGCTTTGAAGATGTTTCACTCAATAATGTATTACAACGATCAAACCCATGACTAATAATGACATCGTCAAATTTAACTGTATGCCTATCGCCACTTTCAACATGTTCCAAAACAACTTCACTTATATGCGTTTCATCATCATTGCCGACCAAGTATTTAATACGTGTTTTTGGGCATAGTTTCACATTTAAATCTGTCACCAACGTTTTCATCGCTTCATGACCACTTACATCTTCTTTTCGATAAACAACTGTCACGCTTTTAGCAATCTTGGCAATATCATGCGCCCAATCTAATGCTGTATTTCCTCCACCTGATATTAATACATCTTTATCTTTGAAACGTCTGTAACTTTGTACAACATAATGTAAATTAGTTAATTGATATCTCTCTACACCTTTAACATCTAATTGTTTTGGATTAATAATACCCGCACCAATTGCAATGATAACTGCTTTCGATGTATATATTTCTCCCGCTTCTGTTTCAACTTCGAAATGACGTTCTGCCTTTTTCCTAATATCTACCACACGTTCATTCAAATGAACTTCCGGTTTAAAATATAATCCTTGCTTAATTGTATCTTTTAAAATTTCATGACAAGGTTTTGGCGCAATGCCGCCAATATCCCAAATAATTTTTTCAGGGTAAATTCTCATCTTACCCCCTAATTCAGATTGAACATCTATCAATCTTACAGACATATCTCGCAATCCAGCATAAAAGCTTGCATACAAACCAGACGGACCGCCACCAATGATTGTAACATCTTTCATTATGTGCCTCCTATGACTCTCTATATTCATTTCTTTCATTAACGTGCTCAAATTGATAATTATTATCATTTAAAGCCATTATACTATTAATATTTATATTGTTAAAATAAATCGCATAGTTAGCCATGAATTATCAATAACTATCCCATCACAATATAAAAACACACCTTTCAAAGTAAGAAACAACAATGTTCCTTTGAAAGATGTGTATATTTTTTAGTTCTAGTTATATTATTTTTTAAAAGACTCATCACGTGGTTCTTTAAGAATTGCTTGTCTTAAAAGGAAAAATAGCAACAATAAACCTGCAAGCATACCTGTGTGCCCAATACCTGCAAAGCCTGCAAATGCTTCTGGAGAGTATGATTTACCAGTGACTTGGAAGAATCCTTTTGTCACCATCATACCTATAGTAACGATAACACCTATGTTATATACATAGAAGAACCAGTTAAATAAGTAGTAACTTGATAATTTAAATAACTTCTCCAATGGTAATAATATTAAAAACATAAACATACCTAAAATAAGTGTATGTGTGTGTACAAGTGATAATTGTGTTGTACCAGTAAAATCATATGCTTTTGTTAGCTCTCTATAGAAAAAGCCACTAAATAAACCTATGATCATATAAAAAAGAAATGAATATAATAACCTACGCATTTTGAATCCTCCCTCACCTTTTCATTATATCCGATTATACCTATTATAACAGTGACAAAAAAGCGAAGATATGACACAACTGAATTTGGTTTAGCACATAGTATGACAGCTAAAATAACTTTACATCAAGCGCTATACAAATAAAATAGCTATACCATGACGCTCGCTACAAACGTCTTGTATAGCTATTATTTCTATTTATTAAATTATGACGGCACTTCAGTACGTTTTGTGCTATGTTTTCTAACAATAGCTGAAACTAAACTTGATACAGCGCCAAAAATCATAAACCCTATAAACATCCACATTGTACTATTTAATTCAATATGATGATTCAAGTATAATAGTTCTCTTACACTTGTTGCATAGTGTGTGAATGGATTCCAATCATATACATATTTTTGATAACTTTCAGGCAACATTTGTTTAGGTAACGTTACAAGTTGCATACTAAAGAACATTAAAATGAAGAAAATTGGAACTGACTTCATACCTAGCCATACCATAACACCTAAAATAAGGCCCACGAAACCAAGAATCGCAAATGCTACAAAAATTGCGATACGATTTGGATGGTCAAAATCAAATCTTTGAACGCCTTGCATGAAATAAATATAAACAAAGCTACCTGCAAATGCTGCAACAACTGCAAATATCATCTGTCCAATTGAAGCAATGATACGATGTTGCACGACGATATTGTTACTAGTTCTAAATGCAAAGAACAATAAGATAGACGTTACGATTGAACCTATCCAAATTGGCATAAACATTAGGAATGGTGCATTACCACCTGCTTGGTGATCTTTAACTTTATTAAGTTTTTCATTATCCACTTTTACTGGATTCGTCAAACCATTGATGTCCGCGGCATTGACTTTAACATTTTGACTCGTTAATGTTTCCAAACTTTGCTTCGTAATTTGAGCATTAATATTATCACCCATACCAGTTAACACAGCTGATGCAATTTGTGAACCTTGTAAGCTTGATCCTTCACTTACAATCGTTTTAAATTTAGCCTGCTTAACCTCTACTTGTTGATTCCCCATTTTTTGTTTCATTTGTTGAACCACTTGTGGCGGAATTTCACCTGAAGCAACTTTTTGTTGCATTTCTTCTTTTTTACTATCCATAACTACTTTTTGTGTTTTACTCATAGCATCTTTTGAAAAGTCTTTATCAATAATAGCTACTCCAAAGATTTTTTGATCTTTCAAATCTTTTTCAAGGTCTTTTTCACTATCAACCTTAACCCATTTAATTTTATTAGAATCACTATCTAATAATTTATCCTCTAATTTTTTACCAATGTTAACATTTTTATCTTGAATCGTTGTACCTTTATCTTCGTTTAATATACCAATTGGTAAATCTTTTGGTTTAGGATTATATGCAGGATAAAAAGCTAAAGAAAAGATTACCAAGATAATCATAGTTGCTATTGGTGCAATCCATAATAATTTATTTTTAAATATATTCATTTTATTAATTACCTCCTTATTAGACAATGTGTTGAATATTTCGCATGTTGTCTATTATAATATGTAAGTGGGAATAAACAATACACAATGTTCATCAATACGTTCATTAATAGACAAATACACCCACATTGTTCAATAACACAAGGAGGTTGATTTATTTTTGAAAGAAGATAGGCGAATTAGAAAGACAAAGTCCTCCATTAAACAAGCGTTCACTAAATTACTACAAGAAAAAGATTTAGAAAAGATTACCATTCGCGACATAACAACACGCGCTGATATCAATAGAGGGACATTTTACTTACATTACGAGGATAAATATATGTTACTCGCAGATATGGAAGATGAGTATATTTCAGAACTAACGACATATACTCAATTTGATTTGTTACGCGGTTCTTCAATTGAAGACATTGCGAATACTTTTGTAAATAATATACTCAAAAATATTTTCCAACATATTCATGATAATTTAGAGTTTTATCATACTATTTTACAATTGGAACGCACGAGTCAATTAGAATTGAAAATCAACGAACATATTAAAAATAATATGCAACGTTACATTAGTATCAATCATTCTATCGGAGGCGTTCCAGAGATGTATTTTTACAGTTACGTTTCCGGAGCAACAATTTCAATTATTAAATACTGGGTAATGGACAAACAGCCCATTTCAGTTGATGAATTAGCTAAACATGTGCATAATATTATTTTTAATGGTCCATTAAGAATAATGGCAGAAAACCGTTTGCATAAATCAAACCTTGATTCACTAACTTAAGTAATACTCGCTTTTCCTAAATCCTTTAGAAAGGAACTATATATCATGATTACTTCATTCAGACATTCTGAAGATATAGATAAACATATTATAAAAACACCATTAGATCATACAGCGTCATGGATTAATGTAGTAGAACCAGACCGAGAAGAAATTGAAAATCTTATGGAACAATATAATATACCTGAAGACTTTATACGTGACCCTTTGGACTCAGAAGAAAGTTCCCGTATTGAATATGACGAAGATACTGGTTACTCATTAATCATTATTGATTTACCTATCGTCAATTCAACTAATCGTAGCGTTCTATCTTTTGTAACGATTCCATTAGGCATTATTATTGGCAACGGTATTATCGTAACAGTTTGTGACGCTGAAAATGAATTTTTAGAAAATTTACCTAAGCGTGATATTAATTTAAAATTTCACAGCAGATTTGCATTAGAAATTTTAACTACTATTGCCGACCATTATAATCGTAACTTACGATTACTTAATAAAAGTAGAATTCGTATTGAGAAAGAACTAAAAAATAACATTACTAACAAACAACTTTTCAAATTAATGGAAGTTGAAAAAAGTTTAGTATACTTTTTAGCTGCCTTAAAAGGTAACGATACAATTATTAAAAAGTTATTCCGTTTACCTGCAATTAAACGTTTTGAAGAAGATGAAGAATTACTAGAAGATTTAATCATTGAAAATAACCAAGCCATCGAAACAACAGAATTACATCAACGTATCTTAGAAAGTATCACAACATCATACGCTTCCTTATTATCTAATGATATGAATACGATTATGAAGACATTAACACTTTTCACGGTACTATTAACGTTACCAACACTCGTATTTAGTTTCTTCGGTATGAATGTGCCGTTGCCAATTGATGACCATAGTTATATATCTTGGATTATTGTGGTAGGTATTTCATTAATTCTTGTCGTAATTGTTAGTATTTTCTTATGGCGTAAACAGAAATTATAACTAAATTAAAAGGTATGACAGCTTAAAGTTTCATCCTATTGCATTTGCAATGACTGATACTTTGATTACTGTCATACCTCTTTTTTTATTCTACAACTTCTTTATTTGCTTTTCTTTTAGATAAAATTAAAGTAACTGTTATAGCAATGATGAATGATATTGTCATACCAACAAAGTAGTGTAACCATCCTGCATGTACTGGATTGATTGAAATAAATCCTGGCAATCCAGCAGTTCCTAATGCGATTGCTTTAACCTTGAAGAAAGCAATATATGCTGAACCAATACCTGATCCAACGATAGCGCCAATAAATGGATATCTTAGTTTTAAGTTAACACCAAACATAGCCGGTTCTGTAATACCAAGTAATGCTGAAATACCTGCGGCAGATGCCACACCTTTTAACTTCTTATTTTGTTTAATAATAAAGAACGCTGCAATTGCTGCACCACCTTGTGCAACATTAGACATTGTCGCAATCGGGAATATAAATGATCCACCCGTTTTAGTGGCATCTGCAATTAATGTCGTTTCTACAGCTATAAAGCTATGATGCATACCTGTAATAACAATCGGAGCATACAATAATCCGAATATTAATCCACCAATTGCACCACCAAATTCATAAAGCCATGTTAAACCATCTGATAACCAGTAACCTAATTGTCGAGTGATTGGACCTACAAATGAAAATGTTAGAAATGTTGTTATAAAAATAGATAACAATGGTGTTAACAAATTATCTAACACCGTTGGAATAACTTTGCGTAACCCTTTTTCAATTGAGGCTAAGATATAAGCTGCTACAAGCATAGGTAACACTTGTCCTTGATAACCTACTTGATTAATATGCAAACCAAAAACATCCCAATATGGAATAGCCTTACCTGCTTCAACTGCTTTTGGGAAATCGTATGCGCTCATTAGCGATGGATGAACTAGTATCATACCTAATGCAGCACCTAAAAATGGATTGCCACCAAAGCGTTTTGCTGCACTAAATCCAATTAAAATTGGTAATAATGTAAATGGTGCATTCGCAAAAACATTTATCATTTCAGCTAATCCAGCAAATTGACTATATACATCTATCAATGATTTACCTGAAAAGAATAAATCTTTCGCAGTCAAAATGTTATTTAACCCCATTAATAAACCACCAGCAACGATGGCTGGTATAATCGGAACAAAGATATCTGAAAGCATTTTTACAAATCGCTGTAACGGATTCATATTTTTAGCAGATTGTGCTTTGACTTCCGAAGTGGTTGATGCTTCTTTTCCAGTTAATTTTTCCAGTTCACTAAATACTTTATTGACTGTACCAGACCCAATAATAATTTGGTATTGTCCCCCAGTAGAAAACGTCCCTTTAACTACATCCATATTGTTTAGCGCCTCTTCATTTACTAAACTTTCATCATTTAAAACTAATCGTAGTCTCGTTGCACAATGCGCCATTGCATCTAAATTCTCTTCTCCGCCTATCGCGTTCAAAATTTCTTCTGCGGATTGCTTATAATTCATATATTTAGCCTCCTAATTAGAACCGGTTCCATTTATTCCACTTTATTGTAACCGGTTCCAAAAATATTTGCAACACTCTATTATCATTTTATATAAACACCTACACCATTTTTGATAGCGCATTCATTTTTATTGCTATACTACATGCATGTATATTAACATTAATTATCGGAGGTAATTTTATGAAAGAACGTGGCTATATCGAACAGCTTTGGCGTGAGGAAAAATATCATGTATTGTTACACAGTCAACAGTCTTACCAAATGATAAGGAATGCTTTAAAAACGGATTTATCACTTCATCAAGTTCAACAAATGATTGATGTTGCTTTGTTAATTGAACCGAGTATAGGAAGTGTATGTAATGCTTTTGATCATATGTGGGGATATTTAAAAAAATGTGCGAATGAAGAAGAAAGACAACAATCAAAACTACTTAAAGCTGATTTTATTAATGGTAAAATCGACACCCAAACTTTATTAGATTTTTTAGCAGAACTTGCTAATAAATATGATGTTCAATATTTACTACAAAGTCGTGTTTTAAACACAAAAAGAAAGAGATAGATTGAAACTTTAGTTGTAACGGACAAATAGTAGTCATTGGAGTTCAGCAATTCATACTTTGTACTAAAGTTTACTATAATCTATCTCTCAAGGTTTAAATGTACATATCTATATTAAAATGCGTTTCATGATGTTAGAAGATACCATACACATTTAATTAGTTACAGCATAAATCAATTTATACCCTTAATTATTACATTGTTTATATTTTAAATTCGGGGGAGTAATTTTAAGTAATATCTTGTTGCTGCTAATTCTATTGTTAATAAATTGATATTAGATGTAGAAATTGAGTGTGAAAGTTAATAATAGATGATTTAGCTAGTAACATAATTAATTCATAT
Organism: Staphylococcus sp. T93; assembly: GCF_016743875.1. Taxonomy (NCBI): domain Bacteria; kingdom Bacillati; phylum Bacillota; class Bacilli; order Caryophanales; family Staphylococcaceae; genus Staphylococcus; species Staphylococcus sp. T93. The sequence continues at coordinate 1,825,890 of NZ_CP068247.1, forward strand.
ATAGTCAAAAAGTTCTGTTAGATACTGTTCTTGATGAATATTCTTTGATGTTAGGTGTTAGCTATTCTAGATGAGTTTCTTAGATGTGGATGCCTGTCTTGATGAAGTTATCTATGATGTTAATATAATACTTGATGTTGATTCTTAGATGTTAGTGCGATTTCAAGATGCTGATTCTTTGTTGTTGCACTATCTTGGTGACGTTTCTAGTTGTTTATAGTTATCGCATCTCTTGATGTAAAATCTAAGATGTTTATGCATTTCTAGATGTTAATTCTTCGCTGCTTAAGAATTATCTTGATGGTAAATCTAGTTGTGCCATGCATTTTCTCATGATAAATCTAAGGTGTTAATTCATTGATGTGTGCTGTTTCTTGTTGCTTCATTATCTTGATGGTGAATTTCGTTGTCTAATGCACTTTTTCAAATGATTATTCTAATTGTTACGGCAATAACTAGATGGATTTTCTTAGATGTTCACTTTTCTAGATGTTTATACTTATCTTGATGTTTTCTAAACAGAACTTTTAAACGCTTTATTTTTTAGTAGATTGTTTAAAATTTCTTAGTTGATGGTTATTGTTGTTGATTTGAATAATTTGTAGCGAATATTTTGTAACAGGGCTACTAAGAATTTTTATAACAAGAAGTGATTTCAATCGTACTAATTTTCAGCGTTTGATGACAAAAGTGTATGTCCAAACTTAAATAATGGCGATAAAATTTAAGTCATGGGTACATTTAATGTTTTTTGATTCAAACTTCCATTTTGGTCAATTTGCTTTTTTTATAACATAGTTGAATATCAATAAAAGATTAGCAAGTTAGTTCAAAATGGCTATGTATTGTTTTTTGAAATACATAGGTTTGAAATCTATATTAATTATGCACCAAATAATTTAATTAGACTCTATCGAAAATTTCCAAATTTTGCTTACTATCTTTCTAATTTTACTTTTATATTGTGCGCAATGCATAAAAACAAGCGTTTTCCTAGGAGTTTTCATTAATTTCTTTTATTTTTCACTATTACCTTTTCAAAAATATTCAACTATAATAGGTATACTATCCATGATTTTAAAAATTTCCATGTTTTACATTTAAATGATAGATTTCAATATATATTAGGCAGGAGAGAGAAATATGACATGCCAACTTAAAATACATCATACATTATCGACAATACCAAGTCGTAATATTAATAATATTATGGTGCTATTTTCACTTACAAGTAAACTCAATATTACGATTAATGGTGAAACCAAAGACGTAAGTAATTATATTATCTTAATTAACCATGGTGATATTTATAATATTAACCACGGCGAAAATATAATCGAATTAATGATACCCGTTTTTTATTTTTATCAACAAGATGATGATTTCTTTAATGGTTATTTAGATCGTCATTTATTACAATCAAGTAATTATATTAAGTCATTAATTGCCGATTTAATCAGTACACCAACAAGTTCTTCTTTAATGGGGAAAAATATAGGTCAAAGTATTATAGACACTTTACTTAAAGAAGCTTTTATAAGAATAGATCATGAATATTTACCAAATATTGCTTTAAGCAATCCGGTGTTCATAGACTGTGTAAACTATATTCATGACAATATTGATGCGCACTTGTCTTTAAAAGATATAGCGATGCATTGCAACATCTCTGAATCATATTGTTCTAATCTTTTTGTTCGATATTTGAGTATGAATTTTAAAGATTATTTTACAAGTATTAAACTTGTTAACGCCATCAATTTATTACTTTCTACAAAACATTCTATTACAACTGTTTCTGAATTGGCCGGTTTTAACAGTCATACAAATTTTGCAAATCAATTTAAGAATTACTTGCATTTTAGTCCTAAACAGTTCCGTTCACTCGTTTCCAAGATTACTGAACCACCACAAATACACTTCCAACAAGATAACGTATCACAATTCACTGAGTTAATTTCAACAATTGATTTAACAGCTCAACTGGCTACAAATACAACAGATATTCATATAGATGATTTTAATCCGAAAGATCGAAGTCAGCGTGCCAAAGTATTTGTTCGATTTAGTAATTTCAATGAACTATTTCAATTTATTTTCAATGAATATTACGATATTAACTTTGAGCACTTACCAAAACCTGTCGTTTTCATTGACGATATTCACGATATTGAGATTAGCCAAACGAATTACAACCTGTTAAATAGATGTTTTGAAAAGCTTTTCGAAAAAAATATAGGTTTAGCAATCGCTATTAAATCAACACAACAATTCGAAACGATGAAGCAATTAATACTAACATTTTTACAAGGCAATCAAGACTATAAGACAAGCAAGAAATTAGTTAAATTTATGCTCGTATTTTGCTCTAATTCTATGACAGCAGAAGAAATTCATTTATGTCATCTTAAAATTAAAAACAAAAATAAAGAAATTAAATATAGTGTGACAGTCGATGGCTTTTTAGAAACTTATTCAACCGTGGAACAAGTTTATGATGTCATGCAGCGTCTTAAATTCCATTATTACTTTATTGATATTGAAAATTCAAAAACTGCAACACATCTTATCACTAAAAACCAACACTATCATCAAACTGACACTCATTTTGAACAGTATAAGAAATTTATTTTAGATTCAGGTATATCATCAACACAATTTGTATATAATAACCTGTCTGTAAGCGGATTTAAATATACTAATGATGGTAAGAATCCAATTCAATTATCTGACATAGTGTATCACTTAATCGCATTATTACGATATGGCGGTGGCATTAGCTATCAATTATTAGATGACCATTCAAATTATATTTCCTTGTACAACAAATATGGTAGCCCCCTACCATTAATGCATTTATATAAAATGTTTAGACCTTTTGTTAATGAAGATATTGAAATTACAAATAATTATGTATTGAGTCGTAAAGATAATAACTACCATTTCTTATTATTCAATAAAATTAATGATCGATATATGTCAGACGTAAAACAAGATTTCATTTTCCATAATGAATTACCTCAAGACTCTTTGATGATTATTAAAACATTGAATCATGAACATGGTTCAATTCAACATTTGCTTCCAATAAGCGATCAACTTGTTTATATAGAAAAAGAAATTTTAGATGAATTAGACAAAACGAATTACCCTAAAACGGAGCTTGCAGTTCAAGAAGAAACTGGTCGTACATTTGAACTCAAGTTAAATCACGACGAGGTTAAATATATTTGCTTTAAACCAAGCTAAATACTAACAGTCCTCTTGTGTTTAGTTTCTTACGTTAAAGGCTATTTATATCATAAGGAGATGATTTGTAATGAGTAACTCACAAGCAATTCAAGCAATTGAAAACGTGTTAGTAACGTCAAAAGTTGGTGTATTATCAACTGCATATAATAATAAACCTAATAGTAGATATATGGTCTTTTATAATGATGGTCTTACTTTATATACTAAAACGAATATCCATTCTGCTAAGGTCAAAGAAATTAAAGATAATCCAGCAGCATATGTTTTGTTAGGCTATAACGACACAACTAATCGTAGTTTCGTTGAGATGGAAGCGACAATCGAAATCGTTACAGAACAAGAAGTGATTGATTGGCTATGGGAAACACAAGACAAAAGCTTTTTCAGTTCAAAAGAAGACCCAGAGTTATGTGTTTTAAGAGTAGTTCCGCAATCCATTAAGCTAATGAATGATAAATCATTAGATACACCTATCAAAATCGATTTATAACACAAAGTGTATATAGGAAATAACTTTTATGAATTCTAGATATAACAATGTTAAATACTTAAAATAACTCGCTATAATTAAAGTGTTTAATATGTTTACAATTCAATTTGCAATGTATTGTTTTTTAGACACACTTTATTCACATTTAACGTGATTAGGGTGTGTCTTTTTAAATTAATTTTATGTAATATAAATACTGCATTTGCAAACTGTTGCACTTTTAGGTATAACAGAATTAACTACATTTAAGGAGATTGATGAACCATGAAAAAGAAAAAAGGTTTTGGTCTTGGTATTAGTTTAATCGCCATCATGTTAATTGTATGTATTGTATTAGTAATCATGATGATGACTGGCGGAAAGAAAGATACATACTATGGAATTATGAAAGATAATACTACTATTGAAAAAATGATTAGTGAAAAAGATGAAAGTATTGAAAAAAATGTTAAATTACCTTCAGATTCAGATGTTAAAGTTAAAAAAGGTGATTTTGTAATTGTTTATAAATTAGCAGATTCAGATAAAATTGTTAAAGTTAAAAAAGTTGACCATGACGATGTACCACATGGTTTAATGATGAAAATTCATGACATGGGCAAAATGCACATGAAACACTAATTGTAATTTAAATTACAAATTTTAGTTGCCATCAAGGTATATACGAGTAAAAGCAGCGGTAAGTTGATTTCCAATTTGGAATCATTTTACTGCTGCTTTTTATATTTGAAATACTTTCATATTGAATAGCTCCACTTGCCGTTCGCCTGCGCTTTGCGCATGCATAAAAGCCCCTAACAACCTGAGGTCACTGCGCTCCGGTTCGCCTGCGCTTTAGCGCATGCATAAAAGCCCCTAACAACCTGAGGTCACTACGCTTCGGTTCGCCTGCGCTTTAGCGCATGCATAAAAGTCCCTAACAACCTGAGGTCACTACGCTTCCGTTCGCCTGCGCTTTAGCGCATGCATAAAAGCCCCTAACAACCAAAGGTTGTAAGGGGCTTTAAATGTCAGATAGTATTTTTTAAATTGATTTTAAATATTCTTGACCTTTTGCTTTGTCATATACGTTTTCCCATTTAGCTATAACGATTGTTGATAATGCATTACCAATAACGTTTACACATGTACGTACCATATCTAAGATACGGTCAACACCAATAATTAATGCTAAACCTTGTGCCGGTAAGCCCATGGCACCTAATGTTGTTAATAAAACAACGATTGAAGTTCCTGGTACTGCCGCCATACCTTTAGACGTAATCATTAATGTTAACATCAACACAATTTGCTCTGATAATGTTAAGTGCATTCCATACATCTGTGCAACGAATAATGCTGCAATAGATTGATAAAGTGCTGATCCATCTAAGTTAAACGTATAACCAATTGGTATAACAAAAGAAGTAATTTCTTTTGGAGAACCGAAGTTTTCCATTTTCTTCATCATTACAGGAAGTACAGCTTCCGAACTTGATGTAGAAAATGCTAAAAGCAATTCACTTTTCAAGATTCTAATAATATTCATGATATTAATACCACACATCCATGCAACTAGTCCTAGTATAGCGAATACAAAGAACACCATTGCAAAGACAACAACTAATACTAATTTTAATAGTGGTAATAATGCGGATGCACCAAATGTAATAATTGTAGTACAAATGAATGCAAACACTCCAAGTGGTGCTAATTTTAAAATTTTATTAATCATCCAGAACACAGCTTCAAGCGATCCGCTTAAAAATTCTTTAACTGGTTCTGCTTTTTTACCTACAGCAGCTAATCCTAATCCAAAGAATACTGCGAAGAAGATAATAGGTAATAATTCACCCTTATTTAAAGCTTCAAAAAAGTTTGTCGGAATAATATGTACAATGGTATCAATAAAATGATTTCCATATGTAGATTGTTCTGCTGCATGTGCAGTTGATTGATATTTAGAAATATCACCTTTAGGTAATTTTGTTGGGTCTAATCCAGCACCTGGTTTAAATAGGTTACCGAAGATAATCCCTAAACCTATTGCGATTGTTGTAATAATTTCAAAGTATAAAATTGTTTTCCAGCCATAACGCCCTACAGTTTTCGATTCCCCAACGTTCGAAATAGAAAGCGCTAGTGAGCAAAATACAACTGGTATAACGATCATTTTAATTAAATTTAAAAATACGTCACCAAATGGTTTAATGTAATTTGCTACGTTTTCTTGTCCATATAATAAAAGTCCTACGACAACACCTAACACTAATGCAATAACAACTTGCATAGGTAGGCTAATTTTTCTCTTGAATAGAGCCATAGTACAAACTCCCCTTCATCTGACATCACTCAATTATATCAGAAAATTGATAATTATCTATAAAAAATTAAAATATTTATCTTTTATAGATGTCAAAAATCACTAATTTCCATACAAAAACTGTTTACCTCAAATAATTAAAATTGAAGGCACTAAACTGCTTCACCAGTTTAACGTTTCACTATTTTGATGGTTTATAATTTTGATTGAAATATTTATGCTTTGCAGTTTTCAAACTTTTCTTAGTCTCTGTATCAAAGCCTTCAACAAATAATCCTTTATTAGTACTGATTGGTTGCACAACATAAGTTACACCAGGTTCATCTTTAAATGTAACTTCCTTATAGAAGAGACCTTTTTTAGCACTATACTCTGTTTTTTCTGATTTAATTTTATCTTTTAGATTTTTCTCTTCCAAGTAACTGTCAATTAGTTGAATATTCTTATGGCCTTGATATGTTTTCAGACCAAAGAAAAATGCTACTGCAACAATTAATGAAATAAATAATATAATGATAACTTTAATCGCGTTTTTTTTCTTCTTCATTATGTAACTCCTTTTTGCTTATCTATTCAGTATGAACGAATCAATTTATTTAATAAAGAGTTTTTACCAGATTGTAACAAATTTTTTTATTCTCAATATTATTATAGAAATCGAATTACATACACGATGCTTTTAAAAAATTTAATAACAAATTTTATTTTACTATCTATCAAAATAATTGACTACTTTTAACAATTAAGGATGATACAATTACATTTTTTTCAATTTAAAAAATCAGTCATATCAGTAATTACCGATGAAAATACTAAGATATCGATATATTTTGCATTATTTAACATTTAAATTCAATTATAGACAATTCAATAATTGCGATGAAATCAGTACTTGACAACTATTACACTTCATAATATTGTTTATTTTAACAAGGAGTGATTGGATGTATGTAGAAAACAGCTATCTTAGCAAACAGTTGTGTTTTTTATTTTATGTTTCTTCAAAAGAAATAATTAAAAAATACACAAACTATCTTAAGGAATATGATTTAACCTATACTGGTTACATTGTTTTAATGGCGATTGAAAATGATGAAAAACTTAACATCAAAAAATTAGGTGAACGTGTGTTCTTAGATTCTGGAACACTGACACCATTACTAAAGAAATTAGAAAAGAAAGATTACGTTGTTCGAACACGTGAAGAGAAAGATGAAAGAAACCTACAAATTTCTCTAACAGAACAAGGTAAAGCAATAAAAAGCCCTCTTGCTGAAATTTCTGTTAAGGTCTTTAATGAATTCAACATTTCAGAACGAGAAGCATCAGATATAATTAATAATTTGCGGAATTTTGTTTCTAAAAATTTTGACTATTCCGACAAAAAATAACTCCCTATCATAAGGTGATGGGCAGAAGTATGCATCGATATGTTTATTCATTATCTTTATTGCTTGTATAAATCTCGATGCTCAGTTCTTTTGCCCTGATTCCTTATCAGGCACAAATCTACCCATTTATTACTTTTTTATCTCCCCTTTTACTTTAACTTTTTTAATACTACTCATATAATGGCTTTGTAATACAAATTTCTATAATGGAAGTGATGATATTGAACTTCAATCAATTCGAGAATCAAAACTTTTTTAACGGTAATCCAAGTGATACATTTAAAGATTTAGGTAAACAAGTATTTAATTACTTTTCAACACCTTCATTTGTAACGAATATATATGAAACAGACGAATTATATTACTTAGAAGCTGAACTAGCAGGTGTAAATAAAGAAGATATTAGTATCGATTTCAATAATAATACGCTCACTATTCAAGCTACTAGAAGCGCAAAATACAAATCTGAACAACTCATTTTAGATGAGCGTAACTTCGAATCATTAATGCGTCAATTTGATTTTGAAGCTGTTGATAAGCAACATATTACTGCTAGTTTTGAAAATGGGTTATTAACCATTACCTTGCCTAAAATCAAACCAAGCAATGAAACTACTTCATCAACATCTATTCCAATTTCATAGTTAAATTTAAAATGAATACACTACTAAAGCCTTAATGTCATGCTACGAATATTGCGCATGATATTAAGGCTTTGTATTTAACTAAATGAATGGCATGTATTACATATCAACCGTTTTTCAATGAGCCATATTCTTTTTGGTATAAATGACGCATGGTAAATAATGCAATACATCCAAATACCGCTAAGAAAATAAATGCTAAATGACTTGATCCTGTTAAATTAGCTACGTACGTGATTACTAGTGGTGGGAAGAATCCTCCTAAACCACCCATCATTGATACGATACCATTTGCGGATCCCGCTTCATTTAAGAAGTATGATGGTACTAATTTGAAGATTAAGCCGTTACCAATACCTGCACAAATACTTATTGTTAAACAGCCTACAGTGAATAATGCGATATGGTCTGAAATACCTAAAATAATGGCACCGATAATCATAACAACAAAATCAATCATCAATACTTTAACTGCATTAAATTTATCACCTAAAATGCCACCTATTGGTCTTAAGAATGTTGCCAGCGCAATGAATACACCTGATCGAATACCAGCATCTACTTTGTCAATTCCAAAATGATTTACTAAGTAGTTAGGTAAGAAAATACCAAATGCTACAAAAGCACCAAAAGTAATAAAATACCAATAACTTAAGTAATATAATTTGTAGTTTTTAGATAATGTTTTCATTTGAGCCATTAATGGTACTTTAATTTTACGTTCTTGTGTGTCACCAAAAATGAACATAATTAATGCAAATAAAGCGATAATAATTAAGTAACTTCTAACTGTTGTTTGCCAACCAATAATACCCGCTATCGGTGGTGCTAAAAATGAAGAAACTGCTGTACCGATATTTCCCATACCATAAATACCATTTGCTAGACCTACTTTTTCTTTAGGGAAATATTTAGGAACTGATGTAACACCAACTGAGAAAATTGCACCACCTACACCAAGGAAAAATCCTGAAGCCATTAACATACCCGGTGTTTGTGCTTGGCTTAAGAAAAATATCGGGAATAACAATACGATAAAACTAGTAAAGAATACCCATTTAGCGCCAACAATGTTTGTTAAATAACCAAATGGCACACGGAGCACCGATCCCAAAATAACTGGTATCGCTAAAATGATTGATATTTGACCTTCAGTAACATTGACATCTTGTTTAATAAAGGGCATTAATGGCGCAATTATACTCCAAGCCATAAACCCAACCACTAAACTTAATGTTTGTAATGTAAGTTGAAAGCCACCTTTTGTTTTGTACATACGTTTCACCTTCATCAAAATCATTTATTTTTTAATAGATATCAATACTCTGCCTATATATTAGAGGTCAATGTTATTTAAAAATGCTTTCATTTATATGAAAACATTCAATATAGACAAAGTATTGACTACATATATATTTTATTATGATTGTGAAAAAGTGAACATAAGGATTTTCCCTTATTTATGAAGTGATTTACCCTATACAATGTCCCTTTAAGATGCTTTTAGACACTTATTCGCCATCATTTTAATCATATTATTTAGGAACACTCACATACTTTTCTTAATTTTTTTCAATTAGTTACAATTACTGCTTGAAAATCACGTTACGTTATCCTTTATGCTGACAACATAAGGAGGTTTATCATGTATAAAATCAATATTATTAGATCAGATTCCGTCTATAATAATATACTCAAGGCACCAATAAACGACCGTGATTCAATTTTCACTAAAGAAATATTAGTACCTTTTAAAAAGAAATTTGAGGTACAACATATGCCTATTTATAATGATGACAAACAGACAATGAGTGCGATTCAATTTTTAGATGCCTTTCAAATTTCTCCCAAAGATTTACGCATGTCTGACCAAATGTCAATACAATACCTGAATAATAATTTCTGGAGTAATTGCGAAAAATATTTAAAAGTTGCTATAGATCAATTTTCAAATTATAGTATCTCATCTCAAGTTTCTAACTATCATTTCACAGTATTACTTGGAGATCGCCAAAAACCACTTATGTATCTAAATAAAAATCGCGGTGGTGATGGTGGCATACCAGGTTATATTATGATTTATTTAGTGCCGAGTACAAGTACAATTAATTCTATGAAAAGCTTAATTGCACATGAAGTAAATCATAATATGCGCTATCAATATATTGATTGGGATGGCGGAAGTTTGATTGAATTGATTATTGCAGAAGGATTAGCTGAAAACTATGTAGAATCATTGTATGGTAAAGCGCATATTGGACCGTGGGTAACAAATACTAATTGAAGTCGTGATAACGTAAAAATTAAAAATACTATTTATAATCATTTACATTTAAAGCATATATTTGAATCGATGCCTTATCTCTATGGTGATGATATTAATAAACTTCAAGGTAGGCCTATCGTTGGCTTATCTCATGCTGCCGGGTATGCATGTGGCTATCACTTGGTAAAATACTTTTTACAAAAAACAAACATACCTATTGAAGTTGCTACAACACTTCCAGCACAAAAAATAATAAATGAGGTGACTGAATTTTGGCATACACATACACTTTAAAAGATATTATTGAAATTACAGGTGTAACTAAAAGAACTTTACATTATTACGATGAAATAGGATTATTAGTTCCAGATAAAAATGATAAAAATTATCGCGTTTATAAACAGCAAGACTTAGAAAAATTACAAAAGATTTTAATACTCAAGTCTTTTGATTTTGATATCGCTAAAATAAAACAATACATTTCGTATGATAATGAACAATTGCGAAAGTTATTATCAGAGCAAATAAGCAAGTTAGATAAAAAGATTTCTGACTTACAATTAATTAGACGCTCTGTATGTGAATTTATTAAAGGACTCTCTCTAATAGATACCAGCATTTTAAACAAGACACTACAGTCACAATATGATAAAGAAGCATCTATAAAATATGGTCATACGAAAGCATATCAATCATTTATTAGACGTAAAGACAGCTTACAATCGCAGGATATCAGACATAAATTGACAACTATCTTCAATAAATTTAATCATATGTCTTTGAGTCATTATCCAATCCAAGATTGTAGTGATCTCGTATTTGAGTGGAAGGCATTTATGAACACTATCGCTGATTTTGATGATGAAACATTATGCTGTATTGCTAAAACATATGAAGATGATACGCGTTTCAAAGATTACTTTAATTCATATGATAATCAAAATTTAGCATCATACATTTCAGAAGCTGTTAATTATTTTTTGAGCAATGTGAATAAGAGCGACAATTTTTAATCCTCATACAGATGCTACAACACTGAATACACCAACTAAAATAATTGTTCAAAGTAGAAAACTAATCATTTATTCTCTAAATCAATAACTATATTAAAAGTTATACCTTTGCAAAGCGAATTAGTATAGGTTACCGAAAGGAGAAAGGATTAGGTTCCATTCGATTTATAAAAAAATATATTTCGAAACATACAAAAGCGCCAGAAGATAATCATTTCCTCTCGCGCTTTTATACTGAATTATATTAATTTCAAACTCTAAAACTCTAATAATTTCTTTTTCAATGCATATTCAACTAGCTCAGGTTTACTCTTTAAGCCAAGCTTTGTCATAATATGCGTCTTATGTGCTTCTACTGTTTTCACAGATACAAATAATTTCTCTGCAATTTCTTTATTCCCGTAACCTTTGGCAATAAGTGGCAATATTTCTAGTTCTCGTTTTGATAAGATTTTAAAAGGATCTGTTGTGTTTGCAGTGTCCTGATTTGAATTAGATACAAATTCATTCACTAAAGATGTTGTAAGTTTCATATCTACATATGTTTCACCTTTATATACAGTTCGAATAGCTAACAATAATTGTTCATCAGGTGCATTTTTCAATATGTAACCTTTCGCACCATTACGCAACACATGGAACAAATACTCCTCATCATCAAACATTGTTAATATTAGTATTTTAGTTTCAGGAAAACTGTCAGCAATTTTACTCGTAGCGATAAGACCTGACTCACCTGGTGGCATACTTAAATCCATTAGTAACACATCAGGTTTATATTCCATTACTTTTTGGTAAGCTTCGACGCCATCTGCAGCCGTTGCAACAACTTCCATATCATTTTGATAATTTAAAATCATAGAGAACCCCGTACGGACAACAGCGTGATCATCGGCAATGACTATTTTCAATTTTATTCCCCCAATGTATGTTTCAAATTGGAATGTTCAATGTAACATTGGTACCCTCACCAATTTTCGTTTCAATATTGACGCTACCGCTGACTAACTCAGCTCGCTCATTCATTCCATATAAACCGAGTCCAGAACCTTTAGGCTTAGAACTTGGATCAAAACCATTTCCCGCATCTATCACTTCTGCTACCAAATGGCGCCCAGTTTGACGGATACCTACATTTATTTCATTTACATCAGCGTATTTCAACGCATTTAAAATAGCTTCTTGCACTACTCGATAAACAACCGTTTCAATATCACTATCAAAGCGAGTATTTTTAATATTTGATGTATATATGATTTTTATTCCATAATTTTCTTCAAACTGTTTAAAATATGATTTAAAAGCTGCTTCAAGGCCTAGATCATCCAAAGAAGCGGGTCTTAATTCAACCGACATATTACGTATATCATCAATTAATTTAGCGACAATATATTCAATATTTTCTGCGTCTTCCAAAAGCTTAGTTGTATCTTCTTGATATTTTAATAATCTCAATTGAACATCTACATTGAGCATTTCTTGAATCACACTATCATGTAACTCTCTAGAAATTCGCTTTCTTTCATTTTCTTGGGCTGAGATTGTTTTACGCATCATACGTTGTTGATGCAATTTCTCTTGCTGTTCAATTTGTGATGAAACATTTTGAAGCGTAAATGCATGAATTCCCCTGTCTTGATCAATCAACTGATATGTTGCTGTAAATGGCATCACTTTTTGATCTTTCGTCTTCATAAATACTTGGAAATTCGTAGCTTGTACTTGCATCGATTCTAAGAAACAGTCTTTACATGATTGTACATCATAGGCATTTGTATACCCTTCACATCTGTGACAAATCGCATTCGCCACAGCACTGTAATTATCTTCTTCAGATAATATATCTTTAGCAGCATCATTCATTGCAATAATTTTACCGTTATCATCAGCAAAAACTATCTTTTCGATTGAATGCTCATAATATTTTTTCAATAAAGTATCTAACTGTATACTGTCCTCATTAATCATGACTTACACCCTAATTCATCTCATTATTTATCATCATTGAAAATACCAAACTTACGTTGAATATCATCATTATCAAATATTTTTGGTAAAGGACGACCATCTCTTTGACCAAATAATAGTACGCCATACACTTGATTCTTATACCAAAGCGGCACTGCTAAAACTGCTGTTAATGATTCGCTCAATAAAATTGGATAGTCAATCTTTTCTTCAGGCCCTAAAGCTAAACCAACATTGGCTATTACCATACGCTTTCCTGTTTTCATAACAGTTCCAGCTAATCCACGACCTTTTCTTAAAATAATCAATTTAAATCGATTATTTTTATTACCTGAAACATAGTGCCATTTTATTGGAGATGATGGTTTGTTAGATTCATAGAAAGCGATTGCCGCAAAATCATAACCCTCTTCTTTGCGTATTTTATCTAATGTCTCTTGAAATCTACGATCTTCAATTATTGCTTCTGGTGTCAAATCCTTTCACCTCTTATGCTTACACTTTATTCTTACGGTAAATAATATATCTGCGATTTATATATGTCAAAGGTACACTCCAAACATGCACCAAACGTGTAAATGGCCAACAAGCCATAATAGTGAAACCTAACAATATATGCATTTTAAATGCAATCGGCACACCACTCATCAATGACGCATCTGGTTTTAACATAAATAATTGTCTAAACCAAATTGATAATGAAGTTCTGTAGTTAAAGTCTGGATGTTGTATATTTGTTACTAATGTTGCGTAACATCCCATAAATACGATAAGTAATAATAAGAAATTTACAAATATATCCGACGCTGAACTTAATCTTCGAATACTTTTCGTAGTAACACGTCTCGCTGTTAATAAAAACATCCCTATCAAAGTTATTATACCAAAGATGCTACCAATATAAACAGCGCCTATATGATATAAATGCTCAGACACACCCACTGCATCCATCCATGGTTTCGGTATTAACAATCCAACTACGTGTCCAAAAAACACTGGAATAATACCTAAGTGAAATAATAAACTTCCCCACATCAACCTTTTTCTTTCTATTAATTCACTAGATTTAGCTGTCCAAGAAAATTTATCATAACGATAACGTGCAATATGACCTGCGACAAAGACAACTAAACATAAATACGGAAATATAACCCATAAAAACTGATTAAGCATGATGTTTCACTCCTTTTGGTGATGTCAAACATAATTTCAATGTTTTTCTAAGTGCTTGAATCACATAGGCATATGGATTGTTATCTTCACCAAGTGCATTCGCCATCACATATGTTCCATCCTCAATAATCATAATGATTAATTGAATATTCTCTTCAGCTCTTGGATCATTTCGCCATTCTGCCACTTGCAAAAATTGAAGCATCAACGGTAGATAATCAGAAAGTTCATTATCTACCATTTCTAGTCCAAACATTTCATATAATACCTTTAATTTAGCTAACATTTGCCCACGTTCTTTTTGCGTATCAAATTTGTTATACGTCATATATAATGGTGCTTTTTTCGTAAAATCAAATGTATCTGTATAAATCGCTTTGATTTCTGATAATGAAAATGTCATCATTACATTTCTAAATGCTACTAAATCTTCATATGCTGGATGATCTTTCGAAATTGTTTCTTCAAAAGTTTTTGGATGAAAAGTTAATTTTTCTGGAAAACATAACTGTTGTGCCATATATCCAAAACTTTCTTGATATTTTTTAAAATTATCGAAATTAATCACGGAAAATCCCTCCATAGAAATTCTCATTATAAATTTCTTGACCAGTTTTCCCTGAACCTACTGCAACGCCACAGCCTTCACAGTTATCTCCAAAATGCTCGCCGCCGTAATTGTATCCTGTACTACCTTGTGCGTGATACGTATCTAAATAGGTTTCTTTGTGTGATGTTGGAATAACAAATCGATCTTCATATTTGGCTAGTCCTAATAAACGATACATGTCTTTAGTTTGGCGCTCGGTTATACCTAATCGCTCTAATCGAGACGTGTCAAATGGCTGTTGAGTAACTTGAGATCTCATATAACTTCTCATCATTGCCATACGTTGTAGGGCTCCTTTTACTGGCTCTGTATCTCCTGCAGTGAAAATATTAGCTAAGTATTCAATAGGTAAACGCATTTCTTCAATGGCTGGGAAAATCGCATCTGGATTTTGAGTTGTATTTTTACCTTCAAAATAGCTCATAATTGGGCTAAGTGGTGGGCAATACCAAACCATCGGCATCGTTCTAAATTCAGGATGTAACGGAAATGCAAGTTTATATTCAATTGCTAACTTATAAATTGGAGAGTTTTGTGCAGCTTCAATCCAATCGTAACCAATACCATCTTTTTCAGCTTGAGCAATGACTTCTTCGTCAAATGGGTTTAAGAATATATCTAATTGTTTTTCATATAAATCTTTCTCGTCTACTGCTGAAGCTGCTTCATGAACTCGATCTGCATCATATAATAAAACACCTAAGTAACGCATACGTCCTGTACAAGTTTCAGAGCATACCGTAGGCATACCCGCCTCGATTCTCGGGAAACAGAAAGTACACTTTTCAGCTTTGTTCGTTTTCCAATTGAAGTAAACTTTCTTATATGGACAACCTGTCATACAGTAACGCCATCCACGACATGCGTCTTGGTCAACTAATACAATGCCATCTTCATCACGTTTATACATAGCACCTGAAGGACACGATGCAACGCAACTTGGATTCAAGCAATGTTCACATAAACGTGGTAAATACATCATAAAAGTTTCGTCAAATTGGAATTTAATATCTTCTTCTATTTTTTGGATGTTAGGATCTTTTGGACCTGTAACATGACCACCTGCTAAGTCATCTTCCCAGTTAGGTCCCCATTCAATTTCAATGTTATCCCCCGTAATTTCTGAATACGCTCTAGCAACTGGCGAATGCTTCCCTGATTTCGCAGTTGTTAAATGTTCATAATTATAGTTCCATGGCTCATAATAATCTTTAATTAATGGCATATCTGGGTTATAAAAAATTTTACCTAAAGCAATTTTTGAAATTCTACTTCCAGATTTTAATTCAAGTTTCCCTTTACGATTTAGTACCCAACCACCTTTGTAGTGTTCTTGGTCTTCCCAACGTTTCGGATACCCTACACCTGGCTTCGTTTCTACGTTGTTGAACCACATGTACTCAGCACCTGGACGATTTGTCCAAGTGTTTTTACATGTCACACTACACGTATGGCATCCTATGCATTTATCTAAATTTAATACCATCGCAACTTGCGCTTTAATCTTCAAGCCAATTAACCTCCTTCATCTTTCTAACTGCTACATATAAATCCCTTTGGTTCCCAATTGGTCCATAATAATTAAAGTGATAACTAATTTGTGCGTATCCTCCGACTAGTTGTGTTGGTTTCAAATGGATTCTAGTCGGCGCGTTGTGTGAACCACCACGTGTATCTGTAATTTCTGACCCAGGCGTTTGAATATGTTTATCTTGTGCATGATACATAAACATTGTACCTTTAGGCATACGATGCGAAATAACTGCTCTTGCCGTTACAACACCATTACGGTTATACACTTCTAGCCAATCATTATCTTGGATATCGTGTTTTTCAGCATCTTCATTTGATATCCAAACCGTTGGACCACCTCTAAATAGTGTCAACATATGCTTATTATCTTGATACATTGAGTGTATATTCCATTTTCCATGAGGCGTTAAATAACGCAGTACCAAAGCATCTGTACCACCTTTAATTTTCTTATCTCTATTCCCAAATACCATTGGCGGCAATGTCGGTTTATATACTGGTAAGCTCTCCCCAAATTGTTGGAAAACTTCGTGATCCACATAATAACTTTGACGTCCTGTTAATGTTCTAAAAGGTACTAGACGTTCTATATTCGTTGTAAATGGTGAATATCGTCGACCTTGTTTATTTGAACCTGGGAATACTGCTGTCGGTATTACTTCTCGTGGTTGTGAAGTTATATTTAAAAACGAAATTTTCTCAGCAGCGCGTTCGCTAGAAATATCTTTTAACGGCATTCCAGTTTGTTCTTCGAGATCTTCATATGATTTTTGTGATAATTTACCATTCGTAGCAGATGAAATACTTAGTATTGCATCAGCTACATTACGTGCTGTATCAATACGTGGACGATTCGCTCTCACAGAATCATCATTTGTATCACTCCACGTACCTAACATACTTTTTAATTCTTCATATTGTTCACTGACACCGAAACTTACACCATGTGCTCCAACTTTCCCTTTTTCAAGTACAGGACCAAGCGTGACATATTTGTCGTAAATTTTAGTGTAGTCGCGTTCTACAATTGCAAAGTTAGGCATTGTACGTCCAGGTACCGCTTCAATTTCACCCTTCGACCAATCTTTCACTACGCCGTATGGTGTTGAAATTTCTTGCTTTGTATCATGACTAAGTGGAGTTGTCACAACATCTTTAAACGTTCCAGGTAAATAGTCTTTTGCCATTTCTGAAAATGCTTTTGCCAACGTTTTATAAATATCCCAGTCTGAACGCGATTCCCATAACGGATCAATGGCAGGATTGAAAGGATGTACATATGGATGCATATCCGTTGATGATAAATCATGTTTTTCATACCAAGTCGCTGCCGGCAAAACAATGTCAGAATATAACGGTGTTGCCGTCATTCTGAAGTCTAAAGAGACCACTAAATCTAACTTACCTGTTGTTTCTTCACGCCACGTAATTTCTTCTGGCTTTTCATCTTCATTTGGTGTAGCTAATAACCCTGATTTTGTGCCAAGTAAATGCTTCATAAAGTATTCTTGACCTTTTGCAGAACTTGAAATTAAGTTTGAACGCCATATAAATAATGATTTTGGATGATTCTTTTTCAAATCAGGATCTTCTATTGCAAATTGTGTTTGTTTTGATTTCACTTCATCAATTGCACGTTGCAAAATCGCTTCATTTGAATCTATACCTTCATCTTTAGCTTCTTCTGCAAACAACAAACTATTTTTATTAAATTGTGGATATGATGGTAACCAACCAAGTCTAGCTGCTAAAACATTATAATCAGCTGGATGTTGATGCTTTAACTCCTCTGTTTTAGCTAATGGAGATTTTAAACGATCTACATTTGACTCTTCATATTTCCATTGGTCTGTTGCAAAATAGAACCAACTTGTTCCGTTTTGCAAACGTGGTGGTCCTTGCCAGTCTTTCGCAAATGCGACAGTACTCCATCCTTCAATCGGACGACATTTTTCTTGTCCCACATAGTGAGCCCAACCGCCACCATTCACACCTTGACAGCCACATAACATAACTAAGTTTAAGATTGAACGATAAATCGTATCTGAGTTAAACCAATGGTTAATACCCGCACCCATGATAATCATTGAACGCCCTTCAGTATCGATAGCGTTTTGCGCAAATTCTTTCGCTACTTGAATGACAACACTTTGTTTTACGCCTGAAATGGCTTCTTGCCAAGCAGGTGTATATTTTGATTCTGCATCGTCGTATCCTTTTGATTCTAATTTATGATCAAAACGACGCACGCCATATTGACTTGCCATTAAGTCAAAAATTGTAGCAATACGGACTTTGTCACCATTTGCTAAAGTGACTTGTCGAGTTGGAATTGGACGATTGAATATCCCATCTCCATCACTATCAAAGTATGGGAATTGAATTGTTTCTAATTCGTATCCACCTTCTGTCATTGATAATGTAGGGTTAATTTTAGAACCATCTTCTGTTTCTAGTTTTAAGTTCCACTTCTTACCTTCTTCCCAACGTTGACCCATTGTGCCATTAGGTACTACTAAACTATCGCTGATTGCATCATGAATAACTGGCTTCCATTCGCCTTGCTCTGTTGTTTGACCTAAGTCACTCGCTCTTAAAAATCGACCCGCTTTATATCCATTTTCATCTTCATCCAGCATGATAAGAAACGGCATATCTGTATATTGTTTAGCGTAATTTATAAAGCGTTCATTAGGTTGATTAACATAATGTTCTTGTAAAATAACATGCGTCATTGCTTGTGCAATTGCAGCATCTGAACCAGGATTCGGTGCTAGCCAGTTATCTGCAAATTTCACATTTTCTGCGTAATCTGGTGCTACTGAAATGACTTTTGTACCTTTATAGCGGACTTCAGTCATAAAATGTGCATCCGGAGTACGTGTTAAAGGTACATTAGAGCCCCACATAATAATGTATGATGCGTTATACCAGTCACTTGATTCAGGCACATCTGTTTGCTCTCCCCAAATTTGTGGAGAGGCAGGTGGTAAATCTGCATACCAGTCATAAAAACTAAGCATTTCACCACCAAGCAAATTGATGAATCGAGCACCTGCTGCATAACTAATCATTGACATCGCTGGAATAGGTGTAAATCCTGCGATTCGATCTGGACCATATTTTTTTATTGTATACAGTAATTGTGCTGCGATTATCTCTGTAACGTCTTTCCAATTTGAACGCACGTGCCCTCCCATACCTCGGGCTTGCTTATATTGTTTGGCTTTGTCTTCATTTTCAACAATAGACGCCCATGCAGCAACGCGATTACCATTGTTTTCTTCTAATGCTTCAGTCCATAAATCCCAGAGTTTTCCACGAATATATGGATATTTGATTCGAAGCGGACTGTATTCATACCAAGAGAATGACGCACCTCGTGGACATCCTCTCGGTTCATATTCAGGCATATCCGGACCACAACTTGGATAGTCAGTTTGTTGATTTTCCCAGGTAATCACACCATTTTTCACAAATACTTTCCAAGAACATGAGCCTGTACAGTTAACACCATGTGTTGTTCTTACTTCTTTATCGTGGCTCCAACGTTCTCTGTACATTTTTTCCCATTCTCTACTTTTACTTTCTAGGATCGACCAATTCCCATTAAATTTTTCTGTTGGCTTAAAGAAATTCAATCCAAATTTTCCCATATTTATATCCTCCTACGTATAAAAATACGATGTGTAGATGTCGTGTTTTTAAATACTTTAAAATGCCCAAGACTATTGCTTTAATTAGATTGTACATTTTTTCACAAACATAAAATATTAGGGAATCACCTAATTACTTAAGGAATTTCCCTATCAATAACGGGATTTCATTGAAATAATACACAATCATGTATGGTCATGCTTATTGCCAATCTAAATCGTTCAAATTTGGCACAACGACAAATAAGGCTTCAACACGAATATATTCTCTCGGTTGAAACCTTACTTATTCATTTATTTTTTATAAATTAGTGACATAACACTGTATTAGCATCTGCACGATCGGTTGAAATATATGTTACATTTTCTTGCTGCTTAATAAATGCATCATAGTAATCATATTGCGACGAATGATATGTGCCATTCGATGTATCATTTGGGTTTAGCAAACAGCCATAACCTTCGTCATATAAATGTTCACAGAGCATAAGGGCGTCATGTTTAGAACCACTTACTACATAAAATTGCTTCATAGGATCATATGATTTAGGAGTGTTTTCAGTATAATCAACAACTTCCCCTATAATACATATACCTGGTTTCGCCTCAATTGAATAGTGTTGCAATTTTGAAATAATATTACTTAAACGCCCCTTAACAACAAACTCGTTAAAACACGATGCTTGAAAGACAATCGCTATCGGGTAATCAATATCTGTGTATTGTTGTATCTGTGTGATAATTTTCCCTAAACGTTTTACCCCCATATAAATTGCTAACGTGCCACCATTCACTAAGGAATTGACATCCACTTCATTTTCTTCTGAATCTTTAAAGTGACCTGTAGAAAATGTCACACTTTTAGCAACTGTACGCATTGTCAAACCTGTCTGCATAGTAGCAACTGCTGCGCTCGCTGATGTCACCCCTGGTACAATTTCAAACGCAATATGATGTTCATTTAGTATGTCGACTTCTTCTTGCACACGACCAAATATCGCTGGATCGCCACCTTTAAGTCTAACAACCTTGTTATATCGACGCGCTGCTTCCACGATACAGTCATTTATTTTTTCTTGCTGAATATGTTTTGCATACGGCTTTTTACCAACATCGATAATTTCAGTAGTCAAATTCGCATATTGTAAAATTAACGGATTCACTAATCGATCATATAGAATGACATCCGCTTCACGTATTAAACGCTCAGCCTTTTTCGTCAAATAATTCGGATTACCTGGACCCGCACCTATCAAGTAAACCTTGCCATATTCCTCTACAGACATATATATACGTTCCCGTCTGTAACTTCTACCTCATAAACATCTACACAACCTTCATCAGGTTCTTGAACAATACCTGTATTTAAATCAATTTTTTGATCGTGGAGCGGGCAAAATACATATTCCCCACTCACTGTCCCTTCAGACAATGGTCCTTGTTTGTGTGGACAGATATTGTGAATCGCATGAATTTTGCCACTTTCTGTTAAAAACAACCCTACCTCTTTGCCTTTGACAATAACCTTTTTTCCAATTAGGGGTGTTAATTCATCTATAGTTGTCACTTTAATTTTTTCTTTTGTTTCCATGTATTACACCTTCTCCACTTCAAAAATTCTACGTGCTTGAGCATTGCTAGTTATTGCTTCCCAAGGTTCAGCTTCGACTGCTTTTTTAGCATCCATAATGCGTTCAAATAGTTCATTTTGTCTTTCTGGGTCAAGTAAGACTTCTTTTACATTTTCAAATCCAAGTCTTCTTAACCATGGCGCTGTTCTTTCAGCATATATACCTGTTTCGCGATAATATTGCATCAAAGCACCACATAATTTGATTACTTCATCTTCTGTTTCTACAGTTGTTAAAAATTCAGCTTTTTCAACTTCTGTACCACCATTACCACCGATATAGATTTGGAATCCATTTTCAACTGAGATAATACCAAAATCTTTAACACCTGATTCAACACAACTTCTTGGGCAGCCTGATACACCCATTTTGAATTTATGAGGTGTATCGATGTATTCAAATGTTTTTTCTAAACGAATGCCAAGTCGTGTCGTGTATTGCGTACCAAATCGACAAAACTCTTTACCAACACAGCTTTTAACTGAGCGTGTTTTCTTACCATAAGCTGATGCTGAACGCATACCTAGGTCTTCCCATATATTTGGTAATTCTTCTTTTTTAACTCCATACAAACCAACACGTTGTGAACCTGTCACTTTAACTAGTGGCACATGATATTTCTTAGCCACTTCTCCTAGACGAATCAGTTGGTCTGCATCTGTAACACCCCCACGCATTTGAGGTATAACAGAAAATGTACCATCATTTTGAATATTCGCATGGTAACGTTCGTTAGCAAATCTTGATTCTCTTTCATCTTCATGATCATGTGGATAAACCATGTTTAAATAATAGTTGATTGCTGGTCGACATTTTGGACATCCACCTTTATTTTTAAAGTTTAAAACATGTCGAACTTCTTTAGATGTTTTTAAACCTTTCGCTCTTATTTGCGTTACTATTTGATCGCGTGTCAAATCAGTACAACCACATATACCAGCAGGTTTTGCGGCAACAAAGTCATCTCCTAAGGTGTGCTGCAATATTTGAGCAATTTGCGGTTTACATTTACCACATGAATTCCCCGCTTTTGTTTTAGCCGTTACTTCTTCAACTGTTGTAAAGCCATTTTCCGTAATCGCATTTACTATAGTACCTTTATCAACACCATTACAACCACAAATTGTTTCATCATCAGCCATATCAGCAATTGATAGCGATGCCTCTTCTCCACCTTTAGTAAGCAATGATACAAGTGTGTAATCTTCAGTGGATTCACCTTTTTTCATCATGTTATAAAAGCGTGAACCATCATCGATATCACCATATAGTACTGCACCAACTACATTACCGTCTTTTAAAAAGATTTTTTTATAGTTATTATCAACACTATTAAATATTTCAATACCTTTAATTTCTGCATTTTCTACAATTTGACCAGCACTATACAAGTCACACCCAGAAACTTTTAATGACGTAAATGTTGTTGATCCCTTGTATCCGTTCGTTTCTTTATTTGTTAAATGATCAGCTAATACTTTACCTTGTTCATATAGTGGTGCAACGAGTCCATAAACTTTGCCGTTATGTTCTGCACATTCACCAACTGCATATACATTGCTATCACTTGTTTGCATCACATCATTGACAACAATACCACGATTAACATCTAGACCTGATTCTTTGGCTACTTCTGTGTATGGTCGTATACCTACTGCCATAACAACTAAGTCTGCCGGAATCTCGCGTCCATCAGCCAATTTAACACCCTCAACATCATCTTCTCCTAAGATTTCAGTTGTGTTGGCTTGCATTTCAAACTTCATACCTTGCTTTTCTAGATCTGCTTTAAGCATATTTCCAGCTTTACGGTCTAGTTGCATTTCCATCAACCATTCAGCTAAATGTAACACCGTTACTTCCATACCTTGATCTAATAAACCACGTGCACACTCTAAACCTAGTAATCCTCCACCAATTACAATTGCTTTCTTTTTAGTCTTAGCAATGTTCATCATTTGTTCAGTATCATCAATCGTTCTCCAACCAATTACACTCGGTAATGTCGAACCTGGAACTGGAATGACGAATGCTTTAGAACCTGTCGCAAAAATCAATTTATCGTATGATACTTCAATACCATTTGCAGTAGTAACTGATTGATTTGCTCTATCTACTTCAATTACAGGATCATTTGTAATTAACTCGATACCATGTTCCTCATACCACTCATATGGATTCATAATTGTTTCTTCAACTGTCATTTTATTTTGTAAAATATTTGAAAGCATGATGCGGTTATAGTTTGGATAAGGTTCTTTACCTATTACCGTAATATCATATAAATCGTTGGCGCGCTCTAATATTTCTTCGATTGTTCGAATGCCCGCCATACCGTTACCAATCATTACTAGTTTTTGCTTTGCCATAAAATATGCCCCTTTACTCCATAATATTTATTTCAAAAAAAGGTATTAATTTTTCGTTAGTGCTTTTATATTTTCATTGGAATCATTAAGCTTTCTAATCTATCGTTAATGATTTGCTTTAAAATTGGGTCGAAGTTAATTGAAGGTGTGAAGTGTATATCTGTATTAATAACCATGTCATTCATTTGCTGCTTCACTTTGTTAACAAGTCTTCCGTCATATAAAAATAATGGTACGACAATCAATTTTTGATACCGTTTCGAGATGCTTTCTAAATCATGTGTAAAACTAATCTCTCCATATAGCGTTCTCGCATATGTCGGCTTGCTAATTTGCAAATTTTGAGCGCATATTTGTAACTCTTCGTGTGCCTTAGTAAACTTTCCATTAATATTGCCGTGTGCAACAACCATAACTCCAACTTGTTGTTCGTCACCTGCTAATGCGTCACAAATACGTTGTTCAATTAATCGTCTCATTAAAGGATGTGTGCCAAGTGGCTCGCTTACTTCTACCTTTATGTCTGGATACCGTCGTTTCATTTCATGAACGATATTCGGTATATCCTTGAGATAATGCATTGCACTAAAGATTAGCAATGGTACAATTTTAAAATGGTCAACCCCACTTTGAATCAACGTCGTCATTACCGTCTCTAAATCCTGATGCTCACTTTCTAAAAACGCAATATCATAGTGATGTATATCATCTTTTACTAATTCAGAAATAAATGCTTCTAACGCTTGATTCTGTCGTCCGTGCCTCATGCCATGTGCAACAATGATATTCCCATTCACATTTACCAACCCTTTCACACGTATTGTATACCAAATCATTTTGTTTTTGTGAAAAGAATCACATTATAATGTAAAATCAGGGAATTCCCTGATGCCTGTAGTCATGCATATTCCTTATACATTTTCCCTTTTTGTTAAATCAAAAAAAGCGACCGATATATGAATCCCTACTCAACATTTATTTGAGCAAGCATTAATATATCGGTCGCTTGTAGTGTATATTATTATCTTAAAATGGTGGTTGGCCTAATATTGTTTCGTCAAAGCGCTCGGGTATCAATACTTTGCGCATGATCACACCTAAATCGCCATCATCATTTTCATGTTCGCTGTATATTTCATAACCTCTTTTTTCATAAATTTTAAGTAACCACGGATGCAATCTTGCAGATGTACCTAAAGTAACTGCCGCTGACTTTAACGTATCTCGCAAAAATGCTTCTTCAACATAAGTAAGTAATTGGCTACCATAGCCTTTCCCTTCATACTCAGGATTTGTCGCAAACCACCAGACAAAAGGATAACCCGAAATACTTTTCACACTTCCCCAAGGATATCTAACCGTAATCGTAGATATAATTTCATCATCAATTGTCATGACAAATGTAGTATTTTTATCTATATTTTCTTTAACAGCATCTAAATTAGCATTAATCGAAGGCCAATCAATACCTAGTTCTCTTAGAGGCGTAAATGCTTCATGCATGAGTTGTTGCAATTTTTCTGCATCTTGTTCACTTGCGAGTCGAATCATCGTTTTTGTCATATTAATCCCCACTCTTTTTTAAATGATTTAACCATATTTTATTTTTAAAATAAATATCCATCAAAGTGTATCAATAAATTTATCACATGTCAGAAAGTATGCTTCATCTGAATACACCAATACTCTCATGAAACTTATTAAAAATTACTCTCTCAACGTAAAAAACCATTCAAATTCATGAATGGTTTGGAAGAATGATTCATTGTTACGCTATTTAATCACTACATCTTAATTATTGTTGCTCTAAACGATTACGCTTACCATTTAAGAAAGCATAAACGAGACCTACAAAAATACCGCCACCGACAAAGTTACCTAAGAAAGCAAAAACGATATTTTTTAAAACGTGTAACCATGAAACTGCATCAAGGTTAAAGAATACCATACCTGCATATAGACCTGCATTGAACACAACGTGCTCATATCCCATGTATACAAAGACCACGACACCACAAGCTATGAAGAATGCCTTTGTTAAGCCGCCTTTGAATTGCATAGAGATGAAAATACCAATATTAATAAAGAAGTTACAGAAAATACCTTTTGTAAAAATATTCAACCATGTTGAATCAACAGTCTTTTTCTGAACTAAAGCTGTTAAAGCTTGTGTCATTTCAGGTGTCATGACATGCGCAAATTTCATTAAGAAAAATAACACAAACCCACCTAAAATATTTCCTAAGAAACAATATAATAAAATCCAAGTCATCTTCTTAACAGAAACGACTTTATAATACCAGCCTACTGTAAAGTACATGAAGTTACTTGTTAATAATTCAGAGTTAGTTAATACAACTAAAATCAAACCTAAACTAAACGCAATGGCTCCCATTAAATTGATAAGTCCATCTACGTGAGTACTCGCAAACTGCGTCTTTATTCCGAACATAAATACAGTAACGATTGAGAGTAAAAATCCGGCCATCATTGCTTTAAGCATATATCGGCCAGGTGTTTGCTGTACCATTACTTGCTTCATTTGTACTGAAGATGATATTGAATCAACAATTGCGCCTGTTGAATATGTATCTTCAACTGTTTTCTTATTTTCTATCACAGTACTTCCCCCATTTACTTTGATCAAATAAAATTTACTTTCTAATTATATTAGTAAATCAATGTAATTGATAGATTAAATTTCAGAAAAATCTTTTTATTCTCTCGAAAATGTAGTTTTCTTTCATAAAAACAGCGAGATAAATCGCGTGATTGGCTAATATCTTTATGATTTAAGATATTACGACGCTCATTTTATCTCGCTTTATGTAAAGTATTACTTATTCTTTTTTAAATTTGAAAAGTAATGTAAACCATATGCAAATACACTGTAACCAATTGCAGTACGTAAAATAAACCTTATAACTTTATTAGGTACACATTTTGACGTTACTGAAATAGAAGATAGTAGTGTTGTGAAAATATATAATATTAAAACTTTGATATAACGTTCTACCATCGAATCATCCCTCATTTTTATAATATTACAAGATTATTATAAACCGAATGAAACAAAAAAGTTTTTACATATTTTCAACAACTTTATTTCAATAAAGCATCAAGTTGATCTAAAGTTTGATTCATACCTTGTTCAACACCCATGTTTATGACTTGTTGAGCGGCTTCTTTTGTTGGAAATACCGATGTTGATGTCACTGTCGTTTTCGTTGTATTGCTCTTGGAAAATGACAAAGTAATTTTCATGCTTGGCATTTTTGTATCTTTTGCACCTTGAGGTGTCGCAAATGAGTCAATATATTCAATTAAATATGGACGCTTAACCGTTTTATATTCTGCTAATGTATAGCTGGTCATTGTAGGTGTTTTAATCGCATAAAATGCATCACCGCCTGAAACAGCATTAAAGCGAAACACTTTGGTACTAGCGTCTTTTGGATGAAACCATTTTTCAAATAATGCTTTTGTCGTATAGGCATCAAACACCTTTTCAATCGGTGCTTCTATCGTTCTTGAAAAAATAATTTTATTATCTTCAACTTTAATCGTCATCTTCCCACTCCCTATCTTTTATATTTACTCATCTTAACATGCATTGAGTAACATATGTTACCAAATCATTTGTTATAAACTATAGTAATATTAATCATTCCCTCTGTTGAAATTGATAACTACGAAATAAAAAACACACTCTATTCAGCTATTAACAGTTGAGTAGAGTGTGCAAACCTGTTGAATTAATGCGCTAACATTTCTTCTTTGATTTGGTCTTTATTTAATTTTGAAGGATAATATGTTGGCCAGTTATCCATTTCTTTTAATAACGCGTCATTATCATTACCCATAAAGATATGGAAGTGTTCTGCCTTTTTAGGTGCAATGTTGTGATCGCTAAATTGGATGAATTTCGGTAAGTCTTTATCATTACCATCGACCAATTTAAACATAAATCTCACGCCACGGTTACCTTTAGGATATTTCAATGTTTTCTTACCATTGTATTCATATTTACCAGTGTGTTTCTTACCATCTTTAGTAAATGTAATTTCATTTCCTTTTATATCAATGTTAGTAATATCAGTTTTATATCCTTTGTCATAATAAGCTTTTAAATCTTTAGCAGATTTCTTCGGATCATTTTCAGCTTTATGTTCCATCACTTCATCAAGCGTACCGTCTTTTAAGTAAGGGTAAACAGATTGCCATTCACCAGCATAATCGCTTAATTCACGGTCTTTAACTTGCTCATCTTTAAAATACCCATCAGAAATTGCTTTGTCATGTTTACTTTCAGCTTTGTCGTCTTTCACTTTAACACCACTGTCTAAAGCTTTACCGATATTTTCAATATTAGATTTCATTAATGATTGATACGTAATATTATCTTTTTTCTGTTGTTCTTTATTTAAAGACTCCATGTTGTAGAATTTTAAAGGCTTCGCATCTGTTTCTTTACGAATTGTTTCAGTCACTTTATTCGCAACATTATCTTCGTAAAGAATATATTTAGCATTGCTATCTCTAATTTCTTTAACAATTTTAGTTAATTCTTTTTGTGATGGATCTTCAGCATTCATGTTTTGAATACCTTTTTGAACAAAACCATAACAATCAGCTAAGTATCCAATTGATTCATGTGAAATGAATACTGCATTACCTTGCTTATCTTTTGTAACTTGCTTCATATCGTTATCAATTTTCTTAAGATCGTCGTTTAATTTTTTGTAGTTTTTCTCATAGTCATCTTTATGTTTTGGATCTTTTTTCACTAATTCATCTTTAATTTCTTTAGCGAAAGTTTGGTTAATTTTAGGATCTAACCATACGTGTGGATCATATCCACCATGATGATGATGATGTTCTTCTTTCTCATGATCATGTCCCTCATGTTCATGCTCTTCACCATGCTCGTGTTGATCAGTTAAAAGCTTTGCTTTATCTAATTTATCCTCTAAAGACAGTTTTTTATCTTTATCTTTGATAGTAGATGCAACTTTCTTAGCAACCGGATCTAAATTATCCCCTGTATACATAAACAAGTCTGACTTGCTTGCACTTAATATATCTTTTTGTGTTGGTTCATAGCTATGTAAATCTGTCCCTGCTGGATAGATTGATGATACCTTCACGTGTTTTCCACCAATTTGCTCTGCAAATGATTGCAATGGATAAACTGTCGTTTTAATTGTTACCTTGCCATCTTTATCTTTTCCATCATCATTCCCACATGCGGCTAATGATAAAGTTACGGCTGGTACAAGAAGTAACATACCTAATTTCTTTTTCATAGTCACCCTCCTAAATAGTAATCTTTACGTTTTAAAATTATATACTCATGCTACTTAAAATACAAGCACTGTTTTTATAAATAATATAAAGTCGAATCATACTTTAGGTATTTACCACTTTTCGTTTTATCTAATACATGACTATTGTACAAATATGATACAGAAAACTTTATAGTATTTACGAACGTCATAATATAAGAAAAAAAGACAATCTCTATCATATTGCTAATAGAAATTGCCTTTTCATATTGTCCTAAAATAACTTACCCTATTTTTATAGTGTGACTTTTAGATTTAATAATGGTATTTACATGATGCTATTTTTATATGATTGTCATCTACTGTATAAACCAATCTATGTTCGTGATTGATACGTCTACTATAATACCCAGTCAGATTCGATTTTAACTTTTCAGGCTTACCTATACCTTCCAATGCACCATTTCTGTCAATACTTTTAAGTAACTCATTAATCTTCTTCACCATTTTTTTATCGTTCTGCTGAAAATACTTATAATCTTCAAAGGCTTGAGGCGAAAACGTAATATTTAACCTAGCCATTATACATCTATATCTTTCGTTATAGTTTTCCCACGTTCTAGATCTGCAATTGATTGAGCTAAGTGTTCAGCATTATTTGGGTTCTGTTGGAGGTAAAGTGTTTCCATCATGGAGTTATAATCTGATTCTGACATGATTACTACGTTTTTATCATCAGTAGATGTTACAGTTACCATATCACTATCATCATTTACTTTTGTCATAAGTGCCTTTAAATTCTGTCGAGCGTATGAATAATTTTTAATAATCATATTTATCGCCTCCTTTTAACACACCTCAATTGTACAAATATCTGTACAATAAAACAAGCGACACAGAAAAAAACTACTAATCAAGATTTCGCACGGGGAAGAATCAATACCTATCCTGTACTGATTCCCTACTAAACAATGTTTACATGATAATTTCCACCTATTTAGACTTCATACATTAAAAAGACAATCTCTATCATATCGCTAATAGAAATTGCCTTTTCGTATTGTCCTAATAAATTGGTATCACTTACTGATCTCAACAATTAAGACTATTTGATTTTATCTTTTAATAACTTCTCATAACTTTCATAATCATATGGATCTTCAACTTTCTCGCCATTAATAAATGCAGTTGGTGTCGTTTTTATATGATTATCTTTCGCTATTTTTTTATCTTTCTCTGCAGCTTTCCAAGACTTGCTATCTTTTGTCTTGTAATCTTTTATAATTTTATTTTCCGTCTCTTTATCTAAATGCAGTTGTTTAATATGTTTATCTAATAGTTCTTTTGTTAACCATTCTTTATTTTCATCTTGCTGGGCAGCAAATAATTGCTTTTGAAAATCTAAAAATGATTTAGGTGCATACATCAATACTGCATGACTCGCACGCGAACCAACAATTGAGTCTTTACCTAAGAAAGCTAAATTGACAAATTGGTATTCCACTTTGTGATTATCTATATAATTTTTACGCAACTTTGGCATGACTTTTTCATCTAATTCTTTACAATAAGGACATTTATAGTCGCCATATACGACAACTAATGGTTTGCCGTTTTTCGAAGATGTCGTTGCTGATTCTTTTTTACCGCAAGCTGTTAAAATTAACATGCTCACTATAAATAATGTTAGTAATTTTTTAGTCATAATAACTCCTATTCATATCTAGTTCGTCATATTTTCTTCATGATAATCCGCATCATGTTGTTGATAATATCGTCTCGAATCAAAATCTTGCTTATATGATACACGTTTATCACTAAAATCATATGCATAATAATGCACTTCATCATCATTACTCAAAGGTTTATAAGCTAAAATGATAATTTTATCCTTATCATAGACATAAATATTAGCATCTTTGCGTTCAAAATGATCAACACGATCACCGTTGCCTTTTTTGGCAAGTTGTTCTTGTTTTTGATTTTGAATTTTAACTGCTTCATCTATTTCTTTCACATATTTATCATTACCACATCCTGATATAAAGACTAGTAATAATAATACCGTCGCCACAAATCGCTTCAATGCTCCCACTCCTACTATCAACTTCCAACTAACTTTCAATATAATTAATACTATACACCGTCAAACATTAATGCGCTACAACTACTACCAATGCATTTAATATAAATATCCAAAGAAATAACAGTTATGTATAGTCAAAGAAAAATATATTTCATTTTCTATGTGTATTTGTAATCAGTTTTTGATAAAATAAAAAAATAGCATTATTAATAAATTCAAAAATTATAGTTCAATTCAGAGAGGGATGGGATAAAATGAACTTTGTAACGTTGACTTCGGATGAGTTCAATGCGTTTACAACAAAGCATTTTTCACATTACACACAATCAGCTATTCATTACAATCATAGAGTTGATTTAAAAGGCGATGTGCATCTTGTAGGGGTTAAAGATGACAATGGTCAAGTGATTGCAGGATGCTTATTGACAGAAGCACGCACACTTAAATTTTTCAAATATTTTTATACACATCGCGGGCCAGTGATGGATTATACAAATCAATCATTAGTAGCATTTTTCTTTAAAGCATTAACGTCATATTTAAAGAAACACAATTGTTTATATGTCCTTGTAGATCCATATTTAATTGAAAATTTACGCAATGCAGACGGTGAAATTGTTAAATCTTATGATAACCGAGCATTTGTTAGAACAATGGATAAATTAGGTTATAAACACCAAGGTTTCCCTGTAGGTTATGATTCAATGAGCCAAATCCGTTGGCTGTCAGTGTTAGATTTAAAAGATAAGACTGAAGACCAACTTTTAAAAGAAATGGATTATCAAACGAGACGTAATATTAAAAAAACATATGATATTGGTGTCAAAACTAAAACGTTAACGATTGATGAAACGCAAACTTTTTTCGACTTATTCCATATGGCTGAGGAAAAGCACGGTTTCAAATTCCGTGAGTTACCATACTTTGAAGAAATGCAAAAGTTATACGATGACCACGCCATGTTAAAGTTGGCGTATATTGATTTAAACGAGTATTTAAAAACGTTACAATTAAAGCAACAACAATTAACAGCTGAACTCTCAGGTGTTGAAGAAGCATTGGAAGAAAGTCCTAATTCAAAGAAAAATAAAACGAAACGCACACAGCTAGAACAACAGCTAAATAGCAATAAGCGTAAAATCGACAATACAATAGAACAAATTGAACAAGATGGTGCAGTCTTAAACTTAGCTTCTGCTTTATTTATCTACAATGAGCATGAAGTTTATTACTTATCTAGTGGTTCAAACCCTAAATATAATGCTTATATGGGTGCCTACCATTTGCAGTGGGAAATGATTAAGTTTGCTAAAGCGCATCATATTGATCGCTATAATTTTTATGGTATTACCGGTGACTTTTCAGAGTCATCAGAAGACTATGGCGTCCAACAATTCAAAAAAGGTTTTAACGCACATGTAGAAGAGTATATCGGTGACTTTATTAAGCCTATCAAACCATTACTATATAAGGTACAAACGTACTTAAATCATAAACGTCGTTAAAATATCGCTCCAAGATTATGACAACATAACAAAGAACCACGCATCATGTATATGGCTTCATCGCCATACTAAAACATGATACGTGGTTCTATTTGATTATTCTTCATTTATAACATTTAAGAAACGTCTTAATTCTTCTGTTTTCGGACGATTGAACATCTCTTCTGGAGCCCCTTGTTCTCCGATCATGCCTTCATGAATAAATACAATGTTATTAGATACTTCTTTAGCAAAACGCATTTCATGTGTCACAATGACCATTGTCATGCCTTCATTAGCCAAATCTTTAATAACCTTTAAAACATCATTCACAAGTTCAGGATCAAGTGCAGATGTTGGTTCATCAAACAACATCACTTTAGGGTTCATTGCTAGTGCTCTTGCAATAGCAACACGTTGTTGTTGACCACCTGATAATGCATGTGGACGTTGATCTTTGACATGTGTTAAACCAACTTTCTCAAGTAACTCAAGTGATTTCCCACGTGCCTCATCCTTTTTCAACTTTTTAACTGTGATAAGACCTTCCATTACATTTTCTAATGCCGTCTTATGCGGAAAAAGGTTATAACTTTGAAATACCATACCAGACTGTTTACGAACTTCTATTTGTGATTTTTTATCTTTAGATGTATATGTTTTGCCGTTAACATAAACTGTACCTTCAGTTGGAATTTCTAATGCATTAATCATACGTAACAATGTTGTTTTACCTGAACCAGATCGACCGATTAAGGTTACAACCTCACCTTGTTCAACAGATAAATCAATACCTTTGATGACTTCAACATCATTAAATGATTTATGGATATTGTTCAATTGAATCATGAGCGATACCCTCTTTCAATATAAGATTCATAGATACCTTGGATAATTGAAATAATAAAGCATACCACCCAGTACATTAGCGCAACTAACACATAAATTGTTAAATATTCATATGTTGTAGACGCAACTTCTTGAGCTTTTCTAAACATTTCAGCCACTAAAATAAATCCTAATAATGATGTATCTTTGATTAAACTTAAAAATGTATTACCTAGTGCAGGAATCGACACTCGAATTGCCTGCGGTAAAATGATACGTTGTATCGTTTGACCATACGTCATACCGATGGAATATGCAGCTTCTGTTTGTCCTTTCGGTATAGAAATAATACCGCCACGAATAATTTCCGAAGCATACGCACCTACATTTAATGATAAACCAATAATAGCAGCCACTACAGGTGCCAATGTCCATTGGTTGTCAGCGTCATTTGTTAATAATCTACCTAATTCTGGAATACCATAAAATATGATAAATAGTTGTACTATCATTGGTGTTCCTCGAATAATAGATACATAGACACGTGAAATACTTCTTAAAATTTTACTCGTTGAAATTCGCATTAATGCTGTAAATAATGCAATAATCAATCCTAAAACAAATGTAACTAATGTAATAGGAATTGAATATTTGACCAAACCTTCTAGCATAGGTCCGAAAGCTTGTTTTGCAGCATCTAGCGCATGTTGTTGTTCGCTATTTAGATTTAGAAACATCTTGACCAAACCATTTCTTACCTATTTTAGCTAATTCACCGTTTTCCTCGATTTTTTTCAAGCCATCATTGAATTTTTGAACTGTTTCATCATCTGCTTTTTTAGAAAATGCAAATGCAGATCTACTTTGTTCAGCATTACCTTTGATTGCTTTGATCTTAGCATTAGGTTTTTGTTTTTTATAATCCAAGTATGACAGACTATCATTAAATGTACCATCAACACGCTTAGACAATAATAAATCCATTGATTGGTTAAAGCCATCAACTTTTGTAATATCAGCACCTTTATCCTTAGCTAATTTACCATAATTAGATGTGAATGTTTGTGCTAACTTCTTACCTTTAACATCATCAAAATCTTTAATATCTTTTTCATTTTCACGAATAACTAAAACAGCACTTGAGAATGTGTAAGGCTTAGAAAATTTATATTTCTTTTCTCTATCAGGATTAATACCTACTTGGTTCGCGATTACATCAAAACGCCCTGCGTCTAAACCTGCAAACATAGAATCCCAAGAAGTTTCATTAAATTTAAGTTTTAAACCTTCTTCTTTAGCCACTGCTTTAATAACATCAATATCGTAACCAGTTAATTTACCATCTTTATCGTGGAAACTAAATGGTGCATAAGTCCCCTCAGTCCCAACATTAATTGTCTTGCTATCTTTACTAGCTTCCTTGTCTTTCGACGAATTGTTTCCGCATGCAGCCAATATGAAAACGAAAGCTATCATCACAAATAAAAGTCTTTTCATAGAATATATCTCCTTATTCTTATTATTCTAATCGGAATAAAAATATTTTAATCTGAAATGCCGGATAAGTCAATATGTTGAACTTTTGCTAAAAAGCTTTATATAGCTAGCAACTTATATTTATTGACGAGAATCAACTTCTTTTTTCTTACCTTGTAACATAAATGAACAAAAGAAACTAACAACTGTAATCAATAATGCAAATAAAAATCCAGCGTGATAACCATGCAACATCGTATCAACTTTAATTTGATTCATCATATCAATTTTGTTCATGCCATTATAGTCTGACATAGTTGGAGAAAAGTTTTTGCTTGCATGGGATAAAATAGTAATTAATGCAGCTGTTCCGATAGAACCAGCAATTTGTTGTACTGTGTTTGTCATAGATGAACCATGTGCATTCATTTCTGGCTTTAATTGATTCATCGTATGGGTCATTACTGGAATTAATCCTAACGCGATACCAACCATTCGAATCGCATAAACTGTTGCCAACATGATTGTTGATGTTTGTTCATCCATTACAACAAAATAAGCCGTAGTAATAACAACAATCGCCATACCTACTAAAGCAAGATTTCTAGGACCAAACTTTTCATATAAAGCACCCGAAGTCATCGACATAAATGCCATAACAATTGCTCCTGGTAATAAAGTTAATCCAGAATCTAAAGCTGAACGATGCAATAAATTTTGCACAAAGATAGGTAAAATCGTTTCCGAACCAATCATCGATACCATTGTGACACCCATAATAATGATACCAACTGTAAATTGTTTATTTTTAAATACAGCAAAATTTAATAATGGTGTTGATAGCCGATATTGACGTAATACAAATAATGCGACTAAAACAACGCCTCCAATCATAGATACTAATACGATAGG
The DNA here is from genome assembly GCF_016743875.1 of Staphylococcus sp. T93. Taxonomy (NCBI): domain Bacteria; kingdom Bacillati; phylum Bacillota; class Bacilli; order Caryophanales; family Staphylococcaceae; genus Staphylococcus; species Staphylococcus sp. T93. Next base: position 1,862,259 of record NZ_CP068247.1, read on the forward strand.
ATTATCAAAACCTTTTTCTGAAATTGAACTCGTTCCATACAATAACCCGCCGAAACCTAGTACAGAAAAAATGACAGAAATAAAATCAATAGGTACTTTAATTGTAGTTCCAACATTTTTTATCGTTTTAAATCCAATTAAAAATGTCACAGCTGCAATTGGAGCGACAACATGGAAAAGCGATCTCCAGTTAAAATATTCAACAAGGTAACCTGAAAGAGTAGGTCCAATAGCTGGTGCTAAACCAATTACCAAACCAAATATCCCCATATATTTACCGCGTTCATGTGGTTGGAAAACATCCAAAATCGTTGTCATCATCAATGGCATCATAATACCTGCGCCTAACGCCTGAATAATTCTAGCAACTAATAATGTTGCAAAGTGCGGACTCAAGCCGCCGAGTAATGTACCTAAGAAAAAGATAGAAATACCCACTAAAAACACTTGTCTTGTTGTATAACGTTGTATAACAAGCGCGGACAAAGGAATAACAATCCCATTAGTCAATAAAAAAGCTGTTGTCAGCCATTGAACTTGTGTATATGAAATTTCAAAATCTTTCATAATACTTGGTAAAGCCGTCACTAATAGTGTTTCATTTAATAATCCAAAAAATCCACCCATCAGCATAGTAATAATCATCGTTAATTTTTGTTTCTTCGACATTTAAAGCTTCCCCCTCACCATCTAAAAAACGACACACATTTTTAGATATCCGGTAATTATACCCATTTTCCAAAAAATTAGCACGACTTTATTACAATTTCTTTAAAACGTAATCATTACTATTTACATATGAGTAGTTATCGGTCATAATATATTTACAAGGAGGGATAGAGATGAAATTAGATTTACAGACTGCTCGTCGTAATTTAAATAGCCCTAACATTAAAACAAGAAAGCGTGCTTTAAAGATTATTAAGCAACATAAAAGAGCGAAATAATTGTTTTAATTTGACTATATTGTATGTCTAACTATATTTTCGAGTATCCCTAGCTCGTTAATATAAACTCTATACTTAACTATTTCCTTACATTACTTCACATATTTAAGAGCTGCATATACACTCACTCCTTGTGTACATGCAGCTCTTTTTTTATAAGTAGTATTTATCTATAACTTCTAAATCATCCGTTAATTCATAAACAAGCGGTGCACCTGTTTTAATTTCATAATTAATGATATCTTCATCTGACACATCTTCAAGATATTTAATCAATGCGCGAATTGAATTTCCGTGTGCAGAAACTAATACCGTTTGACCATCTAGCAAATATTGTGAAATATGATCTGTCCAAAATGGTATCACTCGAACTAAAGTATCTTTCAGACTTTCAGAATAAGGCATCATACGTTTATCTAAATGATTATATCGACGATCAGCTAAGTAAGCTTCACGTTGTTCTTCGGTTTCAGCAGGTGGTTTCACATCATAAGAACGACGCCAAATATGTACTTGTTCTTCTCCAAATTCTTTTCTAGCATCATCTTTATTTAAGCCTTGCAATCCACCATAGTGGCGTTCATTTAAACGCCAGCTTTTATATACAGGAATCCATTGTTGTTTAGATTCAGTTAAAATATAATGCGTTGTATCTAAAGCACGTGTTAATAACGATGTAAAAGCTACATCGATGGCAATGTTATTTTCTCTTACTTTTTCACCTGCTCTAGTCGCTTCATTAATACCTTGTTCAGATAAATTAACATCTTCCCATCCAGTAAATAAGTTTTTAGCATTCCACTCGCTTTGTCCATGACGACATAAAATTAATTTTGGCATAACTTATAACCTCTTTCCTTTAATCTTTAGGACGTTATTTCAGGGATATTTTAAGATGATTTAATCTTAGTAATTTTCTTTTCAATATATTTTAAAATTCAATGATTAAATCAATTATCACTAGACATTAAATACATAAATCCTATTCCCCATTTTCATTTTTTAATTCATAAATGAATCAATAACCACCTAATAACAAATCATATTATACACCTTTGTTCTCTATTTTTCTAAGGTTTAAAAAATATTTTTAGGTAAACCTAAAAATAGATGTAATAAAAACGCCTCCTCAGATATTTATATATCTATGAAGACGTTTAAATACATTATAGATGGTCTGGTTCTGGGTGAACGTATACTGAGGAAATACCTTTTTTGTGCAAATGATGTTCGACATTGTCACAAATTTGATGCGCTTCTACTAAGGAAAGGTTAGCATCTACAACAATTGTGACATCAATAAACACACTACTTCCATGGTAACGCCCTTTAATACTTTTAACTTCTTGTACTTCATCAACTTCTAAAATATCATTGCGATACGCTTCTAATTCAGTTTCATTGAAACCATCACTCAACATAAAAATTGCTTCTTTAAAAATACCAAAACCAGTATAAACGATTAGTAAGCCTAGTAATGTTGCTAAAATAATATCGACAATTGGGAAACCGATTTGCGTAAAAATTAATCCTATCGCTGTTCCAATGCTGACTAAACTATCCGATAAATTATCTTTGGCAGCCGAATTTAAAGAACTACTTTTCGTTCTTTTCGCTAGTCTTTGATTGACTGCAAATACAATCAACATTACAAGACCACTGATTAAGCTGACGATAATTGTTATTGCGTTAGGTACAACGTCATCTTCTTTGAACAAACGAGGTGCATTTTGAATAACTACTTGGATACCTACAAACATAATGACAAATGACACCAATAATGAAGAAATATTTTCAGACTTCAAATGGCCATAAGGATGATTTCGATCGGCAGGTTTAATTGAAATTTTCAATCCAATAATAACAGCTAAAGAAACGATAATATCTGTCATATTGTTTAATGCATCGGCTCTTACAGCTGCAGAGTTAAAGACAAAACCCGTGACATACTTAACAATAGATAAGATTATATATACAATTAAACTCAAATAAGCACCGCGTTGCGCCAATTTAAGATTTTCATTATGAGACATGCGTTGAACCACCTTGAATTAGTATAGTAACAATATTATGAATGATTCATTTTAATTTTACAACGTTTTTAATTTTTATAAATTTTTATAAAATTAAACTAATTTATTCATTCGCAACCCCTAAAAATAATTTTTAGCCTTTCTGCGAATTTTATGAGCTAGAAAGGCGCCCAACTCTCCCTGTTTGTTAACTTTCGCCTCGAAAGTTTCTATGTTGGGACCCTATGCATTAGTAGCGAAGCTATCTAATGTGTTCCTTTATTTTCTGCGAATTTTATGAGCTAGAAAGGCTTATGCAGTTGACGTTTTACGTCCAACTGCGTTCCTCCGTCTTCTTCAAATTTATTTGTTAGAAAGGCACCCAACTCTCCCTGTTTGTTAACTTTCGCCTCGAAAGTTTCTATGTTAGAACCCTATGCATGAGTTGCGAAGCTATCTAATGTCGTGAACTAATTATATAGAAGAAAAAGTGCATCAATGACAAATTAAATGAGATTTCTACTCTACCAAACTCTCTTCGAAAGACAATTTTCTCCTCTATTTATTAGCAAACTATTGCATTTCTCCATATAGTACTTCCTTACTTAAAATACGCTGAATGTTCTGAATTAAACGCTTTTTTACATAGTTAACACTAGTTAATCTATTAGTTAACATTAGTTAATAATTAGTTAATTTCCATTTGTATTCTCATGTGATAAATTCTAAAAGCATACAATAAATTTAATATGTAAAAAGAAAGGGAATACACATGAAAAATAAATATATCTCGAAGTTGCTAGTTGGGGCAGCAACAATTACGTTAGCTACAATGATTTCAAATGGGGAAGCAAAAGCGAGTGAAAACACGCAACAAACTTCAACTAAGCACCAAACAACTCAAAACAACTACGTAACAGATCAACAAAAAGCTTTTTATCAAGTATTACATCTAAAAGGTATCACAGAAGAACAACGTAACCAATACATCAAAACATTACGCGAACACCCAGAACGTGCACAAGAAGTATTCTCTGAATCACTTAAAGACAGCAAGAACCCAGACCGACGTGTTGCACAACAAAACGCTTTTTACAATGTTCTTAAAAATGATAACTTAACTGAACAAGAAAAAAATAATTACATTGCACAAATTAAAGAAAACCCTGATAGAAGCCAACAAGTTTGGGTAGAATCAGTACAATCTTCTAAAGCTAAAGAACGTCAAAATATTGAAAATGCGGATAAAGCAATTAAAGATTTCCAAGATAACAAAGCACCACACGATAAATCAGCAGCATATGAAGCTAACTCAAAATTACCTAAAGATTTACGTGATAAAAACAACCGCTTTGTAGAAAAAGTTTCAATTGAAAAAGCAATCGTTCGTCATGATGAGCGTGTGAAATCAGCAAATGATGCAATCTCAAAATTAAATGAAAAAGATTCAATTGAAAACAGACGTTTAGCACAACGTGAAGTTAACAAAGCACCTATGGATGTAAAAGAGCATTTACAGAAACAATTAGACGCATTAGTTGCTCAAAAAGATGCTGAAAAGAAAGTGGCGCCAAAAGTTGAGGCTCCTCAAATTCAATCACCACAAATTGAAAAACCTAAAGTAGAATCACCAAAAGTTGAAGTCCCTCAAATTCAATCACCAAAAGTTGAGGTTCCTCAATCTAAATTATTAGGTTACTACCAATCATTAAAAGATTCATTTAACTATGGTTACAAGTATTTAACAGATACTTATAAAAGCTATAAAGAAAAATATGATACAGCAAAGTACTACTATAATACGTACTATAAATACAAAGGTGCGATTGATCAAACAGTATTAACAGTACTAGGTAGTGGTTCTAAATCTTACATCCAACCATTGAAAGTTGATGATAAAAACGGCTACTTAGCTAAATCATATGCACAAGTAAGAAACTATGTAACTGAGTCAATCAATACTGGTAAAGTATTATATACTTTCTACCAAAACCCAACATTAGTAAAAACAGCTATTAAAGCTCAAGAAACTGCATCATCAATCAAAAATACATTAAGTAATTTATTATCATTCTGGAAATAATCAATCAAAAATATCTTCTCTAGTTTTACATCATTTTTTAAATAATTTTCGTAACAAACCGTGATTAAAAAGAACCGTTGATTCTCAATCGAATCTACGGTTCTTTTTTCATTTTCCATCAATTAAATGCTTCTTCGCTATTTGTCAGCCCACTTTTTTACCTGCAACTTGTTAAATAATCCTTACATCGTTAACGAATAGTTCATCATTTAGTTGAATCAGCTCAACTTTATTAACTTCATATTTTCACAAACTATTGCGCAATCCATTCCTTTTCCACTACAAGCACCATAATTAAACAACAATTCAATAAAATAAGACTTGCAAAGCATAGTTATGTAGCTATATAAACGCCTGCGACCAATAAATCTTTTAAACATAACATAATGCAAAAACATCATTTAACAATGCTAAAAATGTCTCTTCAATACATGTTGATAGTAATTAACTTTTAACGAACAGTTAATTCGAAAACGCTTACAAATGGATTATTATATATATGAACTTAAAATTAAATAGAAAGAAAGTGATTTCTATGATTAAAAATAAAATATTAACAGCAACTTTAGCAGTTGGTTTAATAGCCCCTTTAGCCAATCCATTTATAGAAATTTCTAAAGCAGAAAATAAGATAGAAGATATCGGCCAAGGTGCAGAAATCATCAAAAGAACACAAGACATTACTAGCAAACGATTAGCTATAACTCAAAACATTCAATTTGATTTTGTAAAAGATAAAAAATATAACAAAGATGCCCTAGTTGTTAAGATGCAAGGCTTCATTAGCTCTAGAACAACATATTCAGACTTAAAAAAATATCCATATATTAAAAGAATGATATGGCCATTTCAATATAATATCAGTTTGAAAACGAAAGACTCTAATGTTGATTTAATTAATTATCTTCCTAAAAATAAAATTGATTCAGCAGATGTTAGTCAGAAATTAGGCTATAATATCGGCGGAAACTTCCAATCAGCGCCATCAATCGGAGGCAGTGGCTCATTCAACTACTCTAAAACAATTAGTTATAATCAAAAAAACTATGTTACTGAAGTAGAAAGTCAGAACTCTAAAGGTGTTAAATGGGGAGTGAAAGCAAATTCATTCGTTACACCGAATGGTCAAGTATCTGCATATGATCAATACTTATTTGCACAAGACCCAACTGGTCCAGCAGCACGAGACTATTTCGTCCCAGATAATCAACTACCTCCTTTAATTCAAAGTGGCTTTAATCCATCATTTATTACAACATTGTCACACGAAAGAGGTAAAGGTGATAAAAGCGAGTTTGAAATCACTTACGGCAGAAACATGGATGCTACATATGCTTACGTGACAAGACATCGTTTAGCCGTTGATAGAAAACATGATGCTTTTAAAAACCGAAACGTTACAGTTAAATATGAAGTGAACTGGAAAACACATGAAGTAAAAATTAAAAGCATCACACCTAAGTAAACAGTTCAATCATCTTAAAAAATCCTGGGACACTTCATACTTGTCTCAGGATTTTTTAACAAATTGAATCAGCCTCATAACATTAAATTATTTTATCGTACATTAAATTTAATAATAACAACTGATTTTTATAAGAATAAAGTATCGAACCATAGTAGATACACAAATAATACAAATGAAACAATTTAACTTGAAAGCTTAAATAAATATTATCAAGTTAATAAACAATTAATTTTTAGATGGATTCATCAAAAATCGTAAAAAAGCACAATTTGTATTTTACAAACATTAATTAAAAAAGAAAGCAAGACATTCGTGCAATCGGTTACCTTAAATTGTTTACAACTGTCAACAATACCAAGGTTTTATTAACTATATTTCTCACAAAATTAGCTTTTAGCATTCCAAACAAAAAAGGTTAAATCGAACGGAATTATGGCATTTTTAACTTAATTGTAAAAAAAGTTGATAATGGTCAATTGTTAATGAACAGTTAATTATAATAACGCCCAAAATATATTATTATTTAATTAAGTTAAATAAAATTATAGAAAGAAAGTGAAACTTATGCTTAAAAATAAAATATTAACTACAACTTTATCTGTGAGCTTACTTGCCCCTCTTGCCAATCCGTTATTAGAAAATGCTAAAGCTGCTAACGATACTGAAGACATCGGTAAAGGAAGCGATATAGAAATTATCAAAAGGACAGAAGATAAAACAAGTAATAAATGGGGCGTGACTCAAAATATTCAATTTGATTTTGTAAAGGATAAAAAATATAACAAAGATGCTTTGATATTAAAGATGCAAGGATTCATTAGCTCTAGAACAACATATTACAACTATAAAAAAACTAATCATGTTAAAGCTATGCGATGGCCATTCCAATATAATATTGGTTTAAAAACAAATGATAAATATGTTTCTTTAATTAATTATTTACCTAAAAATAAAATTGAATCTACAAACGTGAGTCAGACATTAGGATACAATATCGGTGGTAATTTCCAATCAGCCCCATCACTCGGTGGTAATGGATCATTTAACTATTCTAAATCGATTAGCTATACACAACAAAATTATGTAAGTGAAGTAGAACAACAAAACTCAAAAAGTGTTTTATGGGGCGTCAAAGCGAATTCATTCGCCACTGAATCAGGTCAAAAATCAGCCTTTGATAGCGATTTATTTGTAGGCTACAAACCTCATAGTAAAGATCCTAGAGATTATTTCGTTCCAGACAGTGAGTTACCACCTCTTGTACAAAGTGGATTTAACCCTTCATTTATCGCCACAGTATCTCATGAAAAAGGTTCAAGCGATACAAGCGAATTTGAAATTACTTACGGAAGAAACATGGATGTCACTCATGCCATTAAAAGATCAACGCATTATGGCAACAGTTATTTAGACGGACATAGAGTCCATAATGCATTTGTAAATAGAAACTATACTGTGAAATACGAGGTCAATTGGAAGACTCATGAAATCAAGGTGAAAGGACAGAATTGATATGAAAATGAATAAATTAGTCAAATCATCCGTTGCTACATCTATGGCATTATTATTACTTTCTGGTACTGCTAATGCTGAAGGTAAAATAACACCAGTCAGCGTAAAAAAAGTCGATGACAAAGTTACTTTATACAAAACAACAGCCACAGCAGATTCTGATAAATTTAAAATTTCACAGATTTTAACATTTAATTTCATCAAAGATAAAAGTTATGATAAAGATACTTTAGTACTTAAAGCTACTGGGAATATTAACTCAGGCTTTGTGAAACCTAATCCTAATGACTATGACTTTTCAAAATTATATTGGGGAGCTAAATACAATGTATCTATAAGCTCACAATCTAATGATTCAGTAAACGTCGTTGATTATGCACCAAAAAATCAAAATGAAGAGTTTCAAGTTCAAAATACTTTAGGCTATACATTTGGTGGTGACATTAGTATCTCTAATGGTTTATCTGGTGGACTTAATGGAAATACAGCTTTTTCTGAAACAATTAATTATAAACAAGAAAGTTACAGAACAACATTAAGTCGCAACACAAATTATAAAAATGTTGGCTGGGGAGTTGAAGCACATAAAATTATGAATAATGGTTGGGGACCTTATGGAAGAGATAGCTTCCACCCAACATATGGTAATGAACTCTTCTTAGCTGGCAGACAAAGCAGTGCATACGCTGGCCAAAACTTCATAGCGCAACACCAAATGCCATTATTATCTAGAAGTAACTTCAATCCAGAATTTTTAAGCGTACTATCACACAGACAAGATGGCGCTAAAAAATCTAAAATTACAGTAACTTATCAACGTGAAATGGATTTATACCAAATTCGTTGGAATGGCTTCTACTGGGCAGGCGCAAATTATAAAAACTTTAAAACTAGAACATTTAAATCAACATATGAAATTGATTGGGAAAATCACAAAGTGAAATTGTTAGATACAAAAGAAACTGAAAACAATAAATAGCTAGTAAAACACGGTCGCCAACAGTAATTGTGACGACCGTGTTTTGATTTATTATCTTAGTAATACTGCCATTCTTTTTCTCAATGTGAGATATAAAGGAATAGCTACAATTAAAGTGAATATTACGCCTGGAATCGCGTTTAACAACACTACCCACACAGGTAAATTTAAAATAATAGATAATAGTAGCCTAGATACCAAACTGCCTAATACACTTGCTAAAACTAATGATAGTACATTTATTTTCAATAAATAAACAACTGCAATAGCTATAACTCTAAATATAATAGAGATAATCACATTAATTGGATTAAATACGCCAAATACTAGTAATAATAGGCTAGATAATAATCCACCTAAAAAGTACTTTTTAATTCCAAAGAAAGCTAATATCAATAATGCTGCCGGTGCAGATAATTGAAAATCTAATCCTGGTATAATGGACGGTATTTTCAAAACTGCCAAAATGGTTAAAATCGCAGCAATGACACTAATTTGAGTAATATCTTTTGATGTCATACTAAAACCCCTATACCGTTTCATAAACAACTTGCTTCGGTGTGCTTTCTAAAAATGATATGTAATGATTTAAATCAATACAATCGTCCACAAATATTATTCTGCCTCCATATCTCGTATTAACTGGTTTAATATCAAATAATCGATGGTAACCAATTTTAGCAGCGGCAAAATAACCTGTCGTATACGTTAAGTCATCGGACACGCAAAGTTCTCCTTTGACATACGGATGCGCATTGATACAACTAGCAATTGCTAAGGCATCAGTCACTCTTTCATTAAGATCACCTTTATTATTTATATCTTCAAACGAAAAATGTGTTGCCCTAATCCCCCTTTGTCCAAATGAATCTAAACGTTTACCAGATATAGCAGATAGAATAATAGCTCCTGTATAAACCGTTTCATTTTTAATATATGTCATCCCTTGATTTAGCGCTTGTTCAGTGACACCACATTCTTGTGTTAAATGTTGGAGATTTGCTTTATCATCCTCAATAATTTGTAATGCTTTTATTTGTTGAATCGGTTCCATGATTTTTTGTATTTTTATATTGAGAAAATCCGGTTGCCCATTTTCATGAAAAAAACCTTTATTATAAAACCTTTGTACCGTCTGTTCTATTTTGTCAAACTCACAAATCGTTTCAGCACCACTAATATGAACATCTTGATTGCTAGAACGCATTTTTATACTATACATGACGATCACCTCAATCTTCTTGATGCAAAATTTCAAACAACCTATCTATATCTTGTTCAGTATGAAAATACGACAATGATATTCTTAACATTGGCTTAGTCACAGTTGGATACCTTAAATAACTTGTAAACACATGATGCTTTAATAATGTTTGATGAATGTTCTCAGCCGCTTCTATGTCATCAAACTCAATAAACTTAATCGGCGAGTTTGAACTATTATAATTAACATTGAGTGCTTTTAACTTTTGGTTAAAATATTTACTCAAACTATTTAATTTAGTGCGTCTATCATCAGCATTTATTAACTTTTCAATGTTTCTTTTTATAAAATACAAATTATAAATTGGCAAACTACTTGAGTAGATGAGTGGTCTACCGTGATTAATTAACATATCCTTCACATCATTTGAACTTAAAATCACACCCCCGTATGCACCACATGCTTTAGATAAACTAGAAGTGAGTATATCTACACCTTGATAATTCGAGTAATTCTCTATTCCAAAACTATGTGAAACATCGAGTATCAGTGTTGCGTTATATTTATGCTTTAATGAGACTAATTGACCAATATCCACAACGTCGCCATTCGTTGAAAATACACTATCAGATATGATTATTTTTGGTATATTTTGATTAGGGTATTTCTCTAACCTTTTTTCTAAATCAGCAATATCTAAATGCTTATATATCACTTTTTCTAAACCACTTAACTTAATACCGTCAATAATACTCGCATGATTTTCTTGATCTGAAAACACGACACAATTTGTATTTTTGAAAATATTAAATAACGCCAAATTAGCATCATAACCACTATTTAAGATAGTACATGCACTATATCCGAGCCAACCTGCTAACATTGTTTCAATTTCTTCATAAGCTGTCGAACTTCCACTAATTAATCTTGAACTTGATAAGTGATAACTATACTTCCGCATAAATCTTTCGAAATCATCCTTATCAAACGCTATTTGACCTAATCCTAAATAATCATTAGATGTATAGTTCGTACATCTCTTATTTTCTACTTCAATATACTGTCTATCTATATACCCTACCGATTTAAGCGACCGATATAACCCTTTCTGTTGTAATAAATCAATTTGCTCTTGAAACTTCATTCTTGTTTTCCTTATTTTCACAAGTGTCATAATCAATTTCAAAGCCTAAATCATTAATCATATCGTAGTCTAATTGGTTCGGTTGCCCACCAGTAATTAGATAATCACCGACAAATATTGAATTCGCCGCTTTTAATGCTAATGGCTGTAACGAACGTAAGTTGACCTCTCTTCCTCCAGCAATACGAATTTCTTTCGTAGGATTGATTAATCGGAATAATGCTACGATTCTTAAACATTTCATTGGTGTTAAATCATCCATGCTTCCAAACTTTGTGCCTTTGATTGGATGCAAAAAATTAATCGGAATACTGTCGGCATCCATTTCTTTTAAAGCAAATGCCATATCAACAATATCTTGATTAGATTCTCCCATACCACAAATCACGCCAGAACATGGTGATATATTATTCGCTTTCATTAGTTCTATCGTATCTGTTCTATCTTTATAACTATGCGTTGTCACGACGTTATCATGGTAATTTTCACTTGTATTAATATTGTGGTTATATCTGTCTACACCAGCTGACTTAAGTTTCTTAGCTTGTTCGTCATTCGTTAATCCTAAACATGCACAGATTTTTAGTTGCGGGTGTTGAGATTTAATCGTTCTTACAGTATTACTAATATGATCAACTTCTTTATCGCTCGGTCCTCTACCACTCATAACAATACAATATGTTCCAATATGATTATCATGTGCCACCTTTGCTCCATCGATAATTTGTTCCTCTGGAATTAAAGCATATCGCTGTTTTTGTTTAATATCTCGTGATTGTCCACAGTACCCACAATTTTCAGGACATATACCACTTTTAGCATTTAAAATCATGTTTAATTTTACTTTTTTACCAAAATAATGTTTTCTTAAAATGTACGCCTCATTTAATAAATCTAAGGTATCAATATTAGTATCCTCATAAATTTTCAATACAGTCTCTTTTGTTAATTGTTCCCCTTGTAATATGCGTTTAGCCAAATTCATATTAACACTTCCTATCTAAAATGTTATGTACTGCCTTTTTAAAAATACGTACCATCGTTTTCACTTCTTTATTTGACATACTTAACACTGGCACAAACGTAATGACATTTTCTAAATTTCTAATCATTAGCCCGTTTTCTTTACAATTACGTACAATACGTTCAACTTTTTCAATTTCTAACGGCGTTTTACTATCTTTATCTGTAACTAATTCAACTCCAAACATTAAGCCTCGTCCTCTTACATCACCAACATTTCGATGACGCTTCAGCGCATGTAACTGTTTCTCAAGTGTTGATGATGTCGTTTCAATATGTGACAATAACTTACGTTTTTCATAAAGTCTTATATTTTCTAATGCAACCGTACAAACGATTTGATTTCCGGTGTATGTATGACCATGGAAAAAGGTATTCACACCATGCGAATCACTTAAAAATGCATTGTATATTTTTTTAGATGTCAATGTAGCTGCAAGTGGTAAGTAGCCACCAGTAATCGCCTTACCTAAACACATAATATCCGGTTGAACATCTTCATGATTGCATGCAAACATCTTTCCAGTTCTCCCAAAACCAACTGCTACCTCATCACAAATTAATAAGACATCGTATTTTTTGCACAATTTCTCGACTTCTTTCAAAAAGCCTTTAGGATGAACAAACAAGCCTGTCGCACCTTGAATCAACGGTTCCAATATAAACCCTGCGATTTCATCATTTCTTTCAATTAGAATTTGCTCTATATTCGTTAAAATAGCTGTCATCATTTCATTTTCAGTATCGTAATTACTGCGATAGAAAGATGGGCTTTCTACTTGAATATTCTCAAATATTAAGTCTTTAAATATTTTATGAAAGGTCTTGATACCACCAACACTTACCGCACCAATCGTATCCCCATGATAACCGTGATTTAGCGTTATAAACTTGTTTTTCTTGGCATATTTTTCTCTATCAATATTTTTCCAATACTGATATGCCATCTTTATTGCGATTTCAACAGACGCACTGCCTGTATCAGAATAAAATACTTTTCTTAGATTACTTGGCGTGATTTCGATTAATTTTTCCGCAAGTTCTATTGACGGAATATTTGATGATCCTAGCAGCGTAGAATGGGCAATTTTATTGAGTTGCTTTTTAATTACCTTATTTAAGTATTTGTTATTATGACCATGCACATTGACCCACAACGATGCATAACCATCTAAATATTTATTGCCATTCGTATCGTAAAGGTAACTACCCTTTCCTTTTTCAATGATGATTGCTTCTTCTTTGCTATATACACCCATTTGTGTAAATGGATGCCAAACATATTCTGAGTCTTTTTGTTTAAGTTGTTGTGTGTAATTCATTTTTAACTCCTATTAATTGTTTTAAAAATGCTTCTGAGAAATTTTCATACGTGGCATGTTCTTCAAATGTATAGACTGTTTTATTTGTTAATTTTCCAATCGTCATTTGATTGTCTTTTTCAATATAGCTGTCTGTATAGCGATTCATTATTAAAAAATTACTCGCCGATACATTCTGATTAACATAATCTTGGTGAACAATGGCATCGCTAATAGCACCTAATTTTGATGGCAACACACTGATGACACAATCTGCACAATCATTGATTAGATCTTTAGTCATGTAGAAATCATCTGTACCTTCATATATTGGTACGGCAATTCCCCCAGCACCCTCAATTAAGATAAAATCAAATTCCTTATCTAAAACTTTTACCTTATCTAATACACGCTGCTTATTTAGAAAAATTTGATCTGTCATTTTAAATGCAAGGTGTGGTGATACAGGTTGCTTAAAAGTATAAAGTGACGTTATGTCATAGCTTAAATCACATTCATTTTTAAATACTTCTAAATCTGGAAACGTCCCGTCTTGGCGTTCCTCAGTTTGAAATGGTTTAAAAATACAAACTCGATGACCACGTGTTTTCAAAGCATGGTATAAATGCTTTGTAACATAGGTTTTGCCTACATCAGTATTCGTACTTGTAATAAAAATCCTCATAAAAATAACCACCTCAATCCAAATGTAAACTTTTATAATTAATAAGTTTACATTTAAGGCGCATGTTTTTCAAGAAAACATGAATTTAAACTTCTCAGTATAACTATAAATTTTGGCAAAATTTTGACCTTGCTATTGAAATGACTAAGACTTCTTAAGGAATTCGGGCAGATATAAACAGCGATTCGATAAAATATGTCAGTTAAAATTAATAATTGCATTATTTCTTAATAAAAAGACATCCTAGCTTTACCATCTTGTGAAACAATCCATTAATTGTAATATTACGTTGAGCGCCTTGTTCATCAATGCTATAATTAGTTACATAATAAATTGAACATCTAAATACACCAAATCCCCTCACTATTGCCCTAGTGAGGGGATTTATTTTGCTGTTGATTATCTATCACCCTTTTTATTTCCAAATTCTGATTCCATATTAAACTATTATTTATAATTTCCAGCCTGCTGATTTACTTTTTATTCTTATAAAGTCTTGATACATTCCTGGTTTTCGAATTAATTCATCATGACTACCTTTTTGAATTATTTCACCTTCATTGAGCACTATAATCTGATCTGCATTTTTAATAGTTTCAAGTTTATGTGCAATTGTAATTACTGTTTTGCCTTTACTTAATTCATTAATTGCCGTTTGAATCAGCTGTTCATTTTCAGGGTCAATACTTGCAGTTGCTTCATCTAAAATAATTATTGGTGCATCTTTTAATATCGCCCTAGCAATAGAAATCCTTTGCTTTTCTCCGCCAGATAAATTACTACCTTTTTCATTTAGCATTGTTTGATATCCCTCAGGTAATGACATGATGAAGTCGTGGCAACATGCTTGCTTCGCTGCACGAATAATTTCTTCTTTCGTTGCACCTGGATTGCCAAACAATATGTTATTTTCAATCGTATCATTAAATAAATACACCTTTTGAAATACTGCACTAATTTTCGACATTAACGTACTTAATGTCATATCTTTAATATCAACACCATCGATGCGAATATTTCCATCATCGATATCATAAAAGCGCAAGAGTAAGTGACATAATGTAGATTTCCCACTTCCTGAAGGTCCAATTATTGCTGTTGATGTTTGTGTAGGTATCTCAAAATTCACATTCTTTATCACTTGTTTATCATCATATGAAAAGTTCACGTTTTGAAAAGCGATATTTTCATTTTTAATCGTCAAATTTTTTCCATTCTCATCCAGTTCTGGAGCATTTTTTATCTTTTCAATATCATCTATCGTCATATCTATCATTTCAAGTACGTGTGCAGCACTATTAATATTTTCAACACTATCAAATATCACAAATGAAAAAATTGAAATCATAATAAGGGTAGGTAAATCAATACTATGATTCATATATAATAAGCATGCAACTAATACAATCATTATTGAAACAACTTTTAAACTAAGTAAATGCAATAAATTGAATGGGATATATTGCATTTCTATTTTTGTATTTATACGTTTACTTTCATTGACTGCTTGGTTAAAACTTTTAAGACTCGTATTTTCTTTCGCGAATGATTTTATTACTTGAATACCACGAATAACCTCCAATACCTTTTCCACTAATTGGTTTTGTACATTATGATACGCTGGCGCATTTTGTCGACTCTTTCTTTCTAATAATTGAATCGCAAAAAATGATAGTAATACGCCAATGCATGCTAATAATGATACTTGCCACGAAACTACAAGTAGAGACAATATGAGTACTGTAATTAATATGTATCCATTAACAACAACGTCCACCATTTTCATAGCAAAGTTTTCTAAAAAGGTTAAATCTGTTGTTACTATTGTTGTTAACTCATTTGAATGATGCGAATTAAAATAACCTAACCTTACATTTTTCAATTTATCCCCTATATCTAAACGTTCTTTCGCACTCATTTCATAAGCGATGCTCTCATGGCTTTTGCTTTTGAAATATGCTGTAATAAATCGTCCAATCACTAATAAAACCATGATAATTACAACATTCAATATATCTTTCATATAAATAGGTTTATGAGATAGCACATTATTAAATATTTTTGCAGCTAAAAAGATAGGTAACGCAATAAAAATAGCATTTAAAAATGACATGCTAAATCCTAAAATCATTCTTGCTTTATATGGTCTTATCCAGTTTAAAATTTTAAATGTAATTTGAAACATATTTGACCTCCTTTTCTCATTAGTTTAATTATGTCCAGTATTGATTCCCCAATCTTTTGTATGCATGTGCGTATCCCACATTTTCTTATAATTACCGTTTAATTTTAGCAATAAGTGATGTGACCCTTTTTCTAAAATTTGTTGTTTACCTAAAACAATAATTTGATCTGCATGTTGAATCGTAGATAACCGATGTGCAATAACAATCAATGTTTTATCCTGCGTCAACACATTTAATGCTTCTTGAATTTTTTGTTCGTTGTCTGGATCAACGTAAACAGTCGCTTCATCTAATACAATGATAGGCGCATCTTTTAATATCATTCTTGCAATAGTGACTCGTTGTTTTTCACCACCAGACAATTTATCTCCCACTGTACCAACATTCGTATCATATCCATCTGGCAACTTTTCAATAAATTCATGACATTGTGCTAACTTGGCAGCTTTTTCAACTGCCTCATCCGTAGCTTCTGGATTGCCAAGTTTAATATTTTCTTTAAAAGTAAGATTTAATAAAAAGTTATCTTGTCCAACAAAACCAACTAAATCGTTAAGTTGTTTCGATTCAATATCTTTTATATTTATACCGCCAATCGTAATTTCACCTGAAGTCACATCCCAGTATCGTGATATAAGCTTGGCAATGGTTGACTTACCGCTACCAGATGCCCCGACGATAGCTGTGAAATTATTTTCTGGTACTGTAAATGATAAATGCTTAAAGACCAGATCGTCCTTATCTTTGTTATATGAAAATCCAACATTATTAAAAGCAATTTCATAATGTTGAGGCTTCTTAAATTTTGTTGACAATACTAACTCTTCTAGACTTAATATTTGATTCACTTCAGTTAATGCGTATTGTATAGACTTTAAATGATTTACATAATTAGTAAAATTCTTAATCGGTGCTACTACACCTAAAGATAATACGATGCATAGGAAAAATTCCGCATAGTTTAATTGGTTGATAGATATCAAATACATGCCGACCGGTAAAATCCCTAAAAATGTTGAAGGTAATACACTAGCTCCTAAATTCATATACCCCCATGTATTTTTAAACCAATTCAAAGTGTGAATCTTATAATTATCTACTGCATCTTTATATTTTTTATATGAACTTTGAGATTGATTAAATGTTTTAATCACTTCAATGCCTTCGATAAACTCTACAATCGCGCTATTCATATAATTATTCGATTTCATTTGTTCAGCATATGTCTCATTAAATCCAGACATAACTTTTTTAAAAGCGAAAATTGAAATTGGTATCGTTACTAATAAGGCACTAGCCATACGCCAATCAATGAGCATTATGTATAAAAAGATAGCAGCTGACAAAAGTAAGTTTCCTATAACTTCAGGAATCATATGTGCTAAAGGTAATTCTATTGTTTCAACCTTATCGACAAATATATTTTTTAATTCACCTATTTTCTTAGATTCCACTACGCCTAAAGGGAGACGCATTAATTTTTGAGCTAATTTTTTACGAATTTCAGATAAAATTTCATATGCCGTAATATGTGATAGCATCGTTGACGCTCCAAAACAACACACTTGTGAAATATAAGCGATTAAAGCAATAAAGATATAAACCATAATCGAATTAATCGTATATGTATTGTTAATCATCATTAAAATAATTTTAAATACTGCCCAATAAGGAACTAATCCAGAAAAGACACTGATGATAGACAACAAAATTGATAACATAATTTTCCATTTACTATCAGAAGCAAATCCGCTGAGTATCTTTATCCAATTTGTCTGATTGTTCATCGTATATGTAACTCCTTTCAATTAATAATCTAAATTAAGCCGCTTATATTATTTATTTCACTGGATGATATACATAATATAAATTTGTTATTTGTTAAAAATTAATACTTATTACAAGTACATCATATATTAGTTGATAACGATTATCAATGTCGCGTGGATTTGTGACACATTTCTTTTAAAAATTCACAAGGTTATGGGGCAGAAATGATAAAGAGCCACTAATGATTTATTATGTAGTGGTTCTGGGAGTGGGACAGAAATGATATTTTCACAAAATTTATTTCGTCGTCCCACCCCAACTTGCATTGTCTCTAGAAATTGGGAATCCAATTTCTCTTTGTTGGGTCCCTGAATATAGCCTTGTAGAGTCTAGTACATTGATTTGTATCCCAATGTCCCTATAATTGATTATTCGCTTTATCTAATGATCCTATGACTCAACTATTAAATCATTTTTCGAAATACTTAATTCTAATATAATTAAATTCATTTATTGTAATATTGCAAAAATACATTGCACACCTTGTTCATCAATGCTATAATTAATTACATAATAAATTGAACATCTAAATACACCAAATCCCCTCACTACTGCCATAGTGAGGGGATTTATTTAGGTGTTGGTTATTTGTCACCTTTTTTATTGTTGCGCGTTCGTAACCAATGTGCAAAAAACGCAACAAGACAGCCGCTTATAGCTGAAGTCATGATGTTAATTAATAAATTGAACATCCGTCATACACCTCCTCTCTGCGTTAAAGTAACGCCCGAGATGTTAGGCGACCATCATATTATATCATTTATTTATTATATTTCACGCAATATTAAGGCTTAAGTAAAGTTTTTTTTAGTGGTTTACGCTACTTTAATTGCTATCTTTTAAAATCCATTTAGATAATATAAATGTGATGGGTATCGTAATAATTAAACCAGCAAATGGTGCAATTTCTGCTGGCAAATTTAGCCAGGATACAAATACATATAATAAAACTGTTTGTAAGCTTACGTTGACAATCTGCGTAATTGGAAAACTAATGAATTTTCTCCAAGTAGGTTTTACCCTGTAAACAAAATAACAATTCAAATAATATGAAATCACAAAAGCGACTAGAAATCCGGTAATATGACTAATCATATATTCAATGTGTAATAATTTTAACAGCAATAAATAGACAACATAATAATTTAACGTATTAATGCCGCCAACAATGATAAATTTTAAAATTTCAGCATGCGTTTGTGTTAGTTTCATATGTGTAACTCCTCAACATCAAAATATATGCATAACTACGTTCTCGAACATACTCGAATATGCGAGCCAATCCGCTTCACTTCAAATATGCTTATTTCAATCTTTATACCCTTTCACAGCAAATTTAGTCTCTTTCCCCTCATCCTTATACGCCATTATAATGTAACTGATTTATCGCGTGACTCATTAGCACTATAGAGATTACTTTAGTTCACTAGTAATTTTATATACAATAAGAGCGACAACAGTAATGAGAGGATGTCTACTATGCAATTACAAAAAATTGTCATCGCTCCTGACTCATTTAAGGAAAGTATGACCGCACAGCAAGTTGGCAATATTATAAAACAGGCTTTTACTAATGTTTATGGGAATACCCTTCATTATGATATCATTCCGATGGCTGATGGTGGTGAAGGTACCACAGATGCTTTAATGCATGCAACAGGTGCCACTAAGTATACAGTCATCGTTAATGACCCTTTAATGCGACCTATTGAAGCATGTTATGCACGCGCAGACGAACAACAAATTGCAATTATTGAAATGGCGGCAGCGTCAGGTTTGGATTTATTAGAAAAAGAGGAACGTAATCCTTTATACACATCATCATATGGTACCGGTGAACTAATTAAAGATGCATTAAATCATGGTGCTAAGACCATTATTTTAGGGATTGGTGGCAGTGCAACAAATGATGGTGGTACAGGTATGCTAAGTGCACTAGGCGTAAAGTTTACTGATGTAAACGGGGACTTATTACAAATGAATGGTGCTAATCTTGCTCACATTGCACAAATCGATATAACCAATCTAGATTCGCGATTAAAAGAGGTGACCTTTAAAGTGGCCTGTGATGTTTCAAATCCTTTATTGGGTGAAAATGGTGCTACCTATATTTATGGTCCTCAAAAAGGCGCTGATGCAAAGATGATACCAAAGTTGGATTTCGCAATGTCGCATTATCATGATAAGATAAAAATGTGCACAGGAAAGTCCGTTAATCAAATACCAGGTTCTGGTGCAGCTGGCGGTATGGGCGCAGCATTATTAGCGTTTTGTGAGACAACTTTAACAAAAGGTATTGATGTCGTCTTTGACATTACAGATTTTCATCAAAGAATTAAAGATGCAGACCTCGTTATTACTGGAGAAGGACGCATGGATTATCAGACCATCTTTGGTAAAACACCCGTAGGCGTTGCGTTAGCTGCAAAACAATATCATATTCCTGTCATCGCGATTTGTGGCAGTCTAGGCGAAAATTATCAACATGTTTACGATTTCGGTATTGATAGTGCCTATTCTATAATCTCTTCACCTAGCACTTTAGAAGATGTCCTACAAAATAGCGAACAAAATTTATTAAACACTGCAACTGACATTGCTCGTATTCTGAAATTACAATAATGTCAAAGTAAATCATCAGCTTTATTATTTGCAGTTAAAACTTGAATGAGGTGAAACCCATGAAAAGAACTGATAAATACCGTGATTCATATCAATACGACAATCAAAACCAAAATCATCGTCGTCAATCTGAAGACGCATCGTATAGACAACAATATGCTAAAGGCGATCCTGAAGAACACCCGGAACGATACTATAATGGTAGAGATTATCGAAGAGAACAAATTCTTGAAGAAGAAAACGAGAAATCCCGCCGTTCAAAAAAATGGTTATATATCATTATTGCCATTCTCTTAATTATTGTCGCTATTTTTGTCACACGCGCCTTACTTAACAATGATAGCGATAAAGTTAGTAATGACCCTAAAGTCTCTCAAAATTATAAAAAACAAGTTGAAAATCAAGACGGCCAAATTAACCAGCAAGTAGATAATGCTAAAGAAAATATTAAAAACAACCAAAAAACTGATGACATTATTAAAAATTTACAAAATCAAATCGACAACTTGAAGCAGCAAGAACAAAACAAAGCTGATTCTAAGCTAACTCAATTTTATCAAGACCAAATCAACAAATTGACAGAGGCAAATAATGCACTTAAAAACAATGCAAGCCAAGGTAAAATTGAAAGCATGTTAAATGATATTAATACAAAATTCGACAGTATTAAATCTAAATTAGAAAGCTTATTTAAAGATGACAATGGTGGCGCTAATTAATTATTACACCTGCTTTGATGATAAACATTAATTCCCTATACTTTATCTGTATCACTACGTTATTCGTGATGATGCATTAAGAGTATAGGGATTTTTTATATAAACTTGTATTCTAACTACATACAAATACACACAAAACGTATATAATTTATATAATTATATCATTTAAAGGAGTCTGATCATGCAATCAACGAAAACCAAAACGAAGCATTTTTCATTTTTATTGCTAATTACGTTAGGCGTCATGACCGCTTTTGGCCCACTAACTATAGATATGTACGTACCATCATTACCTAAAGTGCAAGGTGATTTTGGTTCTACTACATCAGAAATTCAATTAACATTATCATTCACAATGATTGGTCTTGCACTAGGCCAATTTATCTTTGGACCTTTATCCGATGCTTTTGGTCGCAAACGGATTGCTGTATCCATTTTGATCATTTTCATTTTGGTATCAGGTTTGTCTATGTTTGTTGATCAATTGCCATTATTCTTAACTTTACGATTTATTCAAGGTTTAACTGGTGGTGGCGTCATCGTGATTGCAAAAGCCTCTGCTGGTGATAAATTTAGTGGCAACGCACTCGCTAAATTTTTAGCATCTTTAATGGTAGTTAATGGCATCATCACTATTCTTGCACCATTAGCCGGTGGATTAGCTTTATCCGTAGCAACATGGCGTTCTATTTTCACAATTTTAACTATTGTGGCACTCATCATTTTAATTGGCGTCGCTTCTCAATTACCTAAAACATCTAAAGATGAATTAAAGCAGGTGAATTTTAGTAGCGTCATTAAAGATTTTGGAAGTCTTTTGAAAAAACCAGCATTTATTATTCCAATGCTATTACAAGGTTTAACTTATGTAATGCTATTTAGTTATTCATCTGCATCGCCATTTATTACTCAAAAATTGTATAATATGACACCCCAACAATTTAGTATCATGTTTGCTGTTAACGGTGTAGGTTTAATCATTGTCAGTCAAGTCGTTGCTTTATTAGTAGAAAAATTACATCGCCACATATTATTAATCATTTTAACTATTATACAAGTGGTAGGTGTTGCTTTAATTATCCTGACACTTACATTCCATTTACCACTTTGGGTCTTACTCATCGCATTCTTCTTAAATGTGTGTCCTGTGACGTCAATTGGACCGCTTGGTTTCACAATGGCTATGGAAGAACGAACAGGTGGCAGTGGTAACGCATCAAGTTTACTTGGCTTATTCCAATTTATCTTAGGTGGCGCTGTTGCACCATTAGTTGGCTTAAAAGGCGAATTTAATACATCACCATATATGATTATTATCTTCATTACAGCCATTCTATTAGTCAGTCTACAAATCATTTACTTTAAAATGATTAAAAAGCAACATGTCGCATAACACTTCAACATAATTAGAACCCTAGCAAAGATATCTATCTTTGTCAGGGTTCTTCTTTATGAATTATGAGATCGAATCTTCAACTAAAATTACGCCTTCATAGCAAGGACATTTCTATTCAATCACCCTTTAACAGGCATCCAAATTTCTGTAATATATTTTTCACTTGTAGTATCACCATCCTGATACAACTCAAAAAATGGTGCTGATTTTACCGTATCTGCTTGATATTGATGTATGTAGTGATGAACCTCTTCCATTTTTTGTTGAACTGCTTTAGGTACTGCGCCCTGTGCTTCAAATACCATATACTTTGAACTTGCTAATGTTATGACATCATATTTTTCAATATCAGCACTATTATCTCCGGTAACTGCAATCATATATGACATCTTACCGTCTAATTCAGGTATACATAAGCCAAGTATCCCGGCTAAATCACCATTATTTTTTAACTGTAAATCCGCAATTACTCCCTCTTGATAACATCTTTGCCAAAACCCTGCTATATGTTGCTGAGCCTGTCGTCCATTTTCATACGTTTCTTTAATACCTACTAACGTTAACGACGCAAGTTGTTGTAATTGATATTCCATTTTATCACTCCATTAATTTTATTCACTCATGTAAAACATATGTTTAGGACATTTTGCATTGACGCTATATAATTATATTAAATATTTATTGAATCAATGCGAGGACTATATTATGAACCGAAAAATATTACCAGTTAAACCTATCAGTCAGCTATTTCCTATCCCTATGGTCATGGGGTGTGAAGGTGTTTCCGCAGCCATGATGTTGCAATACAACAACCAACATATCCCTGCTACAGAAATTATGAGACATTGGCCGACACATCCGAACAATCCACATAAAGGTTATGTTGGACATCACTTATTCATTAAGCTTGGCAATTATCATCAAACGATATTTCCAGAAGCATATGTACCATTTTTACAAAAATACAATCCTAATATCGTAGACGGCACTGGTAAATCGTTAGAAGATCTTAAAGGTATTATCGATCAAGGTCAACCTGTGTTAATATACCATACTAATCTTGGTTCTAAACCATTACTACGTGTTTTCCGCTTTGATAACAAGCCAGCGAAACAAGTTTCAAATATTCACGTAACGTTACTCATTGGGTACGATGATTACTATTACTATTATATCGATCCACTTTGGAGTCATATTCGTCGTGGCCTAGTTTTACCTGCCATCATTCCAAATCGCAAACAAATTATTAAAATTCGTAAAGAGAAAATGGAATACAGCTTTAATTCACCAGGAAGAAAGTGCATTTATGTGCAACCACATTCATATACAATTGAAAATCAGCAACAAAATAAACACACGTAAGTAAACACATTACTCGCGTGTGTAAAACATAAAATGCGCAAACTGGGTCAGGTTTGCGCATTTTAAATTTCTATTATTTGTATCGTCTCATTTATTTCCTGGTAAATATCTTCTGAACGCCATTGTCTTGGATAGCCTAGACACGGACAGAGATAACATCTGCCATCATCTATCACACTTTTACGAAAATGAACATGGCCCATAATACTATATGGTATATCGAACATCGCATACAAAGGATTGAAATCACTTGTCCCAATAAATGCATTATAAAAATCGAATATACGATGCGGCATAGGAACAATGAAATCAGGGTGCGTCACAACATGTGTGACTAAAATCACTCGTCTATTTCCTACTTCTAATATATCTTTCTTCACTTGTTCAGCCGCTATTTTAGATAAATTTTGATCTGATATGCCCCAAGATATTCGTTCTTTATCTTGCCAAGTCGCACCATAATGTTTTCCTTTTTGTAACTCATCTAATGAAAATCGTTGTGCTGCAAAGCTATAATCATACCAGCCAGTATGTCCTATGATTGCCCATTCTTCATTTACTATAAATGGTTTTCCTACCAAGCACTGTGACATACTCTTATAATTATTCCAAATGTCTTGCGTAGTCATACTTTCAACTTCCCATAAATCATGGTTTCCAGGTACAAATTTCACAGGTATATCTAATTGTTTTGTCAATTGCGTTATAAATTGGTGCGTCAATTGATAATGATTTGAGATATCCCCCGCAATCAACAATATATCCAATTTCTTATACTTAACTATTTCAACCAATGCCTCTAAGTAATCTTCGGATGTTTTTTTATTATGACGATCAATATGTAAATCGGCGATTGTCCCTATCTTCATACCCTTACCTTCTTTACTCAAATTAAAATGTTATTTATTATGCCATAGCTTATCTAATATATATAGTTAACTGCTTCATTTAGATGATTATTTTATATTTTTGCATAAAAACTTATATCTTTTCAAAAAAATCGATAAGTTTTAGTTATCATACCCTTACCTATCAAATGTTTTTTCTTATATTTAAAAAAATAATTGCTTTATTAAATGGATTTCTTTAGTATTTATAATTAAGAAAACGCTTACACACAACTTTTTTATTTGCTTTATCCTGAGGAGGAAAATTATGGCAAGAAAATTGCATAGAGAGTTGAATAACAGACACATCCAATTAATAGCAATTGGGGGCGCAATTGGAACTGGGTTATTCCTAGGATCAGGTCAAACAATATCTTTAACTGGTCCATCACTGTTATTCACATACATGATTATTGGGGTTGTACTATTCGCTTTTATGCGCGCATTAGGCGAATTGTTGTTGAGCAATACAAGATTTAATTCATTTGTTGATATTGCAAATGAATATTTAGGCCCTTTTGGTGGCTTTGTCATTGGCTGGACTTACTGGTTATGTTGGATTGTATCA
Organism: Staphylococcus sp. T93; assembly: GCF_016743875.1. Lineage (NCBI taxonomy): Bacteria > Bacillati > Bacillota > Bacilli > Caryophanales > Staphylococcaceae > Staphylococcus > Staphylococcus sp. T93. Next base: position 1,888,187 of record NZ_CP068247.1, read on the forward strand.
AGTATGTCAGACCTAACTGCGATGGGACAATACTTTGCATTTTGGTATCCACAAGTCCCAAATTGGATTACCGTGCTATTTATTGTTTTAATCTTGATTAGCTTCAACTTATTAGGTGCCAGATTATTTGGTGAACTGGAGTTTTGGTTCTCGATTATTAAAGTTGTCACAATTATTGCGATGGTTATCGTTGGTCTTGTATTAATCTTTTTCTCATTTAAAACACATTATGGACATGCATCATTCACAAACTTAATCAGTCACGGTGGCATGTTCCCTGGTGGAACATTTGGTTTCTTAATGTCATTCCAAATTGCTGTATATTCATTCATTGGTATTGAACTTATAGGTGTAACTGCTGGTGAAACGAAAGATCCTGAAAAAACCTTACCGAAAGCAATTAATAATGTACCTATCCGTATTTTATTATTCTATATCGGTGGTCTATTAGTAATTATGTCAGTCATACCTTGGAATGATATCGATCCAAATAGTAGCCCTTTCGTTAAACTCTTTACATTAATCGGCGTACCATTTGCAGCAGGTGTCGTTAACTTTGTCGTGCTAACTGCCGCGGCCTCTGCTACAAATAGTGGTATCTATTCGAATAGTCGTATCTTATTCGGACTGTCACAACAAGGGTTAGGTCCTAAAGTTTTAAATAAAACGAATAGTCATGGCGTGCCTTATTTATCAATGTTAGTTTCATCAATTGCATTACTTATAGCAGCCTTGTTAAACTACATTTTCCCTAATGCAATTCAACTATTCATATACGTTACAACGTTATCAACTGTGTTGTTTTTAGTTGTTTGGGCAATGATTATTGTCGCTTATCTAATGTATTTGAAAAAGCATCCTGAGGCACATAAAAACAGTAAATTTAAGTTGATTGGTGGTAAGCCTATTGCTTACATTATTCTAGCGTTCTTCTTCTTTGTATTCATTTTATTATTCTTTAGTGACGAAACAAGAGCAGCTATTTATATTTCGCCATTCTGGTTTATATTTTTATTTTTCTTTTATAAAAAATACAAAACGAATGCTGAAAAGCTCGCGTATGAACAACGACAAAATGACAGCGGTCATTTCAGATATGACAATCAATAATTTAAACATCTCGCTCTAGTATCAGTTCAACCGATACTAGAGTTTTTTTGAAAATAACTTCATTTTATCAATATATCTATGTCATTATGCCTTAAAAGTGATAAAATATTAACTATTAAAATTTTGAGGAGTATTGTATGGCACTATTAGAAGCATTTTTAATTTTTATTTTTGCTGTGATTATTAGTTCGGTTATCAATAATCGATTCCCACAAATTCCTACTGCCTTTATTCAAATTGCATTAGGTGTCGTTATTTTCATTATTCCAATACAAGTTGATTTCCAATTCAATTCTGAAGTATTTATGTTTGCCGTTATCGCGCCACTACTTTTTGTGGAAGGTACCCACGTCTCTCGAACAAAATTATTAGAATATCGTAAACCTATACTATTAATGTCAATGGCACTAGTGTTTGCAACTGTAGTCGGTGTTGGCTATTTTATACATTGGATTTGGCCTGCCTTACCAATGCCAGCCGCTTTTGCAATAGCAGCAATTTTATGTCCTACTGATGCAGTAGCAGTATCTGCTATTACACGCGGAAAATTATTACCTAAAGGTTCTATGACGATTTTAGAAGGTGAATCTTTACTCAATGATGCAGCAGGTATCATTTCATTTAAAATTGCTGTTACTGCATTAGTAACTGGTACCTTTTCATTATTCCAAGCTGTTGAACAATTTATCATTTCAACAATACTAGGTGTACTTATTGGTGCAATTATTGGATTCGTTGTCGTTAGAATACGTATAGACTTAACCGCTAATAAAGGTTTAAAAGATAACAATACCTTAACTTTTATTCAATTATTAACTCCTTTTGTCGTATACTTTTTAGCAGAAGAAGTTCATGCTTCAGGTATCATTGCAGTTGTAATCGCAGGTCTAATCCATGGTTTAGAACGCGACCGTTTAATTAGAGCACAAACGGAACTACAAATGAATTACCATCAAATTTGGAACACATTTAGTTATGCCTTAAATGGTTTTGTATTTGTTGTATTAGGTTTTATGATTCCTACTGTAGTCATAGATATTTTCCAAACAGAGCCTGACAACTTTTCATTTTTAATAGTGATCACTATATTAATCGCTATTGCAATTTATGCATGTCGATTTGTTTGGGTTTATTTCTGGTACAAAGATTTTTATTTCCCGAAAAATATACAATCTTATCTAGACGAGGAACATGATTCACATGAAACACCACCTTCTCGAGTGCGTTACGCATTTATTATGACCATGTGTGGTATTCACGGTACAATTTCACTTTCAATGGCACTTACATTACCATTTATCATTACAAAAGGACAAGCATTCGAATACCGTAATGATTTATTGTTTATTGCATCTTTCATGGTATTAATTAGTTTAATCTTAGCGCAAATTGTTTTACCTTTAATTACACCATCTGCCGAAGATACTACTTTTAAAGGTATGACTTATCAATCTGCCAAAATTTTCATTGTTCAAAAAGTGATCCAGCATTTTAAAAACGAAAGTAAAAAAGACAAAAACGATACAAATTATCGCCCAGTATTAAACCAATACTATGGAGAATTGTTATTTTTATTAAATTCAGAACCTGATAATCAAAATACAAAAGAACTCAAACGTTTAGAAGATATTGCAAAAGTAATCGAAACATCTACACTTGAGCGTTTAATTGATAAAGGTAAGGCAACATATCAGGATATTAATAATTACCGCAATATTGTCGAATTAACAGAGACACACCGTACTGCATCATTTGTTGAAAAATTTGCAAACTTCTTCAAGATGTTATGGCTTAGACTTAAAGCGATGAAGCACTACAAAGCCTTAAATAAAGAATCTAAGAAGCAAGAATTTGAAAATTCATTCAAAGATGTTCAAAAAATTATGCGTATTGTGAATCACAATATTATTTTACGCTTAAAAGAAGAACAAAATAGTACAAATGTACTTGAGGTTAGCTTAGTCATTAATCATTACTATGATATGAGTCGCTCATTAAAGTGGCGTGCACAACGTCGAAAAGAACGTCAAGAAAACAGCAATCAAATCATACCGCAAGCTATGTTCCATAACCACAAATTGGAAGCATTGTACTTACAACGTCATCTTTTAGATGAATTAATTCGCAAAAATAAAATCAACAATATCGTTGCAGCTCAAATTCGAGAAAATATCAATTACAACGAAATTGTCTTGTCTTTACAGTCCAAACATTAAGCAAGACATAACAATACCCCCGTACATATGAGACAAAGTCATTATCATCTCATATGTACGGGGTTTTTATATTCAACATCAAAAAATCAGATTGATGAAAAGTAAATAACCTTTCATCAATCCGATTTGATTATAGAATCTATTTTTTAAGTTTAAATGGAATTGTACATACGTTAACATTCTTTTGATAAATTAAATACAATTTCATACGCAAACTAGTTTGATTGTGTAATAAATTATGCCAACGTTTCTTAGTAATAAATTCTGGTATCACTACTGTAATCATATAGTTTTGATCGTTGGCTTTACGATTAATCTTATCGATAAAACGTGAAATTGGTCGTATAATACTGCGATATTCCGAATGTAAAATAACTAATCTTACATCTGGGAAATGACGTTTCCATTTCTCTTGGAATGCTTTTTCATCTTCATCTCCAAATGATACATGTACTGCTATGACATCATTATTCGCAAGCATTTGTGCGTAATAAATAGACTTATCAACTGCTGTTGTAATACTTGTTATCGGCACAATTGCTAAATTACGATCTACCACGTCCACATTAAGAACATCAATGTCAGAACGTAATTGTTCTGCGATATCTCGATAATGTTTGTTAATTTTCAAGAAGAAAATCACCACGAACGGCAAGAAAATAAGTATCGGCCATACTTGGCTAAATTTAGTTATGAGTAAAATCATAAAAACAATAAATGTCACGATACCACCAAGTAAGTTCACAGACAACTTACTTAACCAATTCTTAGGACGTTCATGAATCCATTTAATAACCATACCGAATTGTGCTAGTGTAAATGGAATAAATACACCAACCGCATACAATGGAATTAAATCTTCAGTCATACCATCAAATACAATAATTAAAATAATGGCTAATACACCTAAAATAATAATCGAGTTAGAGTAGCCTAAGCGATCACCTCTAACAGTAAACATTCTAGGCATATATTTATCTTTAGACATTGAAGCCGCTAACATCGGAAAAGCTGTAAATCCAGTGTTGGCTGCTAATACCAAAATCATCACGGTCGTTGCCTGTACAAAATAGAAGGCAGCATTATCACCAAATATTTGCATAGCTAATTGTGATAAAACTGTCGTTTCCGTTTGTGGCAAAATTCCATAAACATATGCTAAACCAACGATACCAACTAATAAAAACGCTAAAATTGAACCCATAGCAATTAACGTTTTCACAGCATTTTTAGCACTTGGCTCTCTAAAATTGGTTACCGCATTTGAAATAGCTTCAACACCCGTTAACGATGAAGCCCCTGATGAAAATGCTTTTAATAGCAAGAATAATGTTACTCCAGGAACCGCAGTTCCTACTGATGCATGCATATGTGGTTGAATATCTCCTGTCGCCACACGGAAAGTACCTATAAATATTAATATCACTAACCCTATAATGAAAAGATATACTGGATAGGATAATACGGTGGCAGATTCAGTTAAACCACGTAAATTTAATATTAAAATAAAAAGTACAAGTAAACATGCAATCAGTACTTTATGCCCATATAAACTTGGGAATGCAGCAACAAATGCATCAGCACCAGATGATATACTAACAGCGACAGTCAGTATGTAATCGACTAATAATGAGCCTCCTGCAAGCAATCCCCATTTTTCTCCTAAATTGGTCTTGGACACCATATACGCGCCGCCACCTTTAGGATATGCATAAATAATTTGCCTATAAGACATAATTAAAGCAGCTAATAAGATCAGAACAGCACCTGCAATCGGTAAAGTATACCAAGTTGCAACTGCACCCACTACTGATAGTGTAATCAGTATTTGTTCGGGACCGTAAGCCACTGAAGATAATGCATCCGACGAAAGAATCGCTAACCCTTTAAACTTCGATATCTTTTCGTCTTTTAGTTCTCTGTTTTTTTTAGGTTGCCCTATAATAAGTCTTTTAAATTGATTGAACATAATCTCCTATTCCTTTTTATAGTTTTTGATGGATATCACTATACGCCTATCTTTCCAAAAAGTATAGAGAGTTAATTAATATTTTTTATGTAATTATACACCTATTAACATATAAGGTGTCAAAAATAATGGTAAATATACCTCTTTAATTAATTTATTCAATAGAACTGGTATAATAAAATAAATCTCATTAGGCACTTAAGTAAATTTAACATATAAAAAGGAACGTTTATGACTACTAAAAAACTGTATTTTCTATCCATTTCTATTATCATTTTAGTCGCCATTTCAATTGCTATATATATAACATTAAATAGCAATACGAAGACACGGTTAACCAATGATTCGCAACAACAAATAGATACAATTATCGAGCATGATTTACAAAAGGGACACATTCCTGGAGCATCAATTTTAATAGTAAAAAATGGCAAAGTTTTTTTAAATAAAGGTTATGGTTATCAAGATGTTGATAAAAAAGTCAAAGCTTCTCCCACAACAAAGTATGAAATTGCTTCTAATACGAAAGCTTTCACAGGTCTTGCAATTTTAAAATTAGCTCAAGAAGGTCGATTAAACTTAAATGATGCCGTATCCAAACATGTGCCTCATTTTAAAATGAACTATAATGGTCAAAATGAAACTATTACGATTAAGCAACTTTTGGCTCAAACAAGTGGTATACCTAGTGATATTACAAGCGAAGATTCTGTGACAAGCAAAAATAATCGTTTAAATGATGTAACCCATGCAATTATGGGTGATGAATTACATCATAAGCCCGGAGAAGAATTTGAATACTCAAATATGAACTATGATTTATTAGGTTTAATTATCCAAAACGTTACGAAGCAATCCTATACAAAATATATTACAAATTCATGGCTCAAGCCTTTGCATATGACACATACATCATTCAAACAAACCAATTACAAATCAAAACATGATGCTATTGGCTATGAATTACAAGGTTCGACACCTGTCGTCTCTAAACCTGAATTTAACCTTTGGGATACACCATCAGCATATATGATGACATCAACTGAAGATTTGGAACATTGGATAAAATTCCAACTTAATCCACCTGATAAATACAAATCATTAGTTCAACAATCACATAAAAATTTATCTTCAACAATTGGTGAACCTAATGCCAATGCATATGCTTCCGGCTGGTTTACCAATAATGATGAACATTTAGTGTTTCATTCAGGAACGCTAGATAACTTTTCATCATTTATTTTACTAAATCCAAAACAAAATTATGGAATTGTTGTACTTGCAAATCTAAATTCGGAATATGTACCCAAATTAGTTGAGCATCTTAATACACAAATTGTAAATCACAAGCGATATTCGACGGTTGCGTCTATGCTCAATCAATATAAAGATCAATTTAATATTGTTACCGTTTTGATGACAACACTTATTTTATTAGCATTTATATTCTCAGCTTATCGTGCTTGGCAAATGCGCCATGGTCAAATTCTTTTGCGTAGATCAAAACGGATTGCTGTATTGAGTTGGTTATCATTATGTATATGTATCGCTTTAGCGCTCATATTATATGCATTACCATATCTCATTCTCGGTAGCAATAATTGGTCTTTTGTACTGACTTGGCTACCAATAGAAATTAAATTAGCACTAATCACAACATTAATTGCATTATTCAGTACATTAATTGTAATTCTGTTATTCCTTCATACAAAGATAACGAAGACATAATAAAAAAGACTTGTTCGAGCCGTGCGTTTGATAATATATCATCCACGATTCGACCAAGTCTTTATTCTTTGTATATTAAACGGATAAATTATTATTTAATTGGATTCATGCCATCTTTCCAAGTTTGATAAATCAGAGTACCACCTTGCGCTTTAAACTTCTCATTGCTTACGCCACGTTCAAATGGTTGCGCAGGTTGAATATCAATATTTGGTTCAACACCAAGTTGTTCTTTATACCATTCTGCAAATTCAGAACCTTTAACAGGTGCATCATCTGCTACATTATAGATACCATTTTCAAAATGAATAGCTTGAATAGATGTTTCAACTGCATCATCAAGATGCACAAATGATGTTACGCCATCTGAAAGTGTCACTTGACCATCCATAAATTGATTATAAATCATGCCATCTTTTCCGTACCAAGTACCTGGGCCATATAACCAGCCAAAACGTAAAACAACGTATTCATCCATACGAGCCGTTTCTTCTTCTAAACCAACCACACCATCAACCGTTACTTTTCTATCGCCAGTTGAGTTAAAATCAAGTGAAGTTTCCTCATTTGCTAATCCTTCGCCAGGTTCATACATAAAGGCAATACTTTGGGCAATTACTTTCTTAACGTCATGCTTTTTCGCCGCATCAATTAGGTTTTTAGAACCTTCAATACGTACTTTCGTATTTGCTGCCATATCAACATTTTTTAAATCCGTAATTTGATTGATAATGATTTCTGGTTTAAAATCTGCTAACGCTTGATCAATAGTATCAGCTTTTAATATATCACCAATATATGCTTTTACATTAACAGCAGCTAGCTTTTGTTGACCATTCTCAGATGTAGTAAAACCAGCAACCTCATGCCCCTCTTCTTTTAGTCTTTGAACTAATTTAATGCCAATAAGGCCCGTTGCACCAGTTACAAAAATTTTACTCATTATAAACACCTTTTCTCTATTTGTCTTTTTAATATAATTACTTGCTTGATGAGTTTACAAAATTCACGTGAGACTTCCAAATGATTTGCCTCAAAATTTTTCAAAGTGTCGTCGTAAAAACTGTCTAGTAAATACTAATAGTATGTCGTAGACCTATGACAAATCTGAATTATGACGAAGATCAATCAAGAAAAACAGCACCAAGATCATTTCAATTTGAAAGTACCTTACTGCTGTTCTTTATTTATTACATTTCAATCTTAATAATGACCGTAATATCACGTGATTGTCATTTCCTTGTAATCATACCTAAAACACCAATTAATCCTGTGCGTGTCGCTGACTTTCTTTAGTATGAATTAAATCAGTAATAAAGCGATTGACTGGCGCTTCAATATGACGTTGTTTACCTAATGTTGCAACTGCGCCATTAATATAATCAATTTCAGTTTTTCTATTATTAACAATTAAATCTTGATACATGGATGGATAATGCGCACCAACTTTTTCATTTAAATCAACTAAATATTCAAATACTTCATCAACATTTAAATGAACATTATCAATCGTCGCTACATGCACTATTTCTTGCGTTAATTTATAAATCAAACACTTCGCATAACTACTTTCATTCAGCGATGCCATATTACACTCCAACACTGTGCTTAATGCATTTGCCGTACCATTAACACAAATCTTTTTCCAAATCGATTGGTATAAATCTTTACTAATGACACCATTCAATTCCGCTTCGTTAAGTAAATCAGCAACTTTTATAACATTTTCTTTACCTTCATCCACTAGTTCACCTATTTCAACTGGTCCACTACCAAGTAAATGACTGTGTCCAGGGCTTTCAAGACCTGCCGTCCAAGTCGTAACACCTCTGACAATTTGTGATTGAGCAACATACTGCGCAATGACTTCTTCATGCTTCAGACCATTCATCGTACATACGACGATCGTTTCATTATCAATATGTGGCTTCATATCTTCCATCACTTCTTTTAATTGCATAGACTTTGGAAATAGAAAGACAACATCGTAAATGCTTTCGTCCGGTTGATCATTAAAATGATACATCGGAATGTTTAACTCGAATGCCTCTCCATTAATCGTTATATTTAATCCATGTTGCTTAACCGCTTCAACATGAGATGTATATCCGTCAATAAGTGTGACATCATATCCTGCTTGAAATAGTTTGGCACCAAAGCCACTACCTAATGCACCCGATCCAGCAATTGCAATTTTCATCCTATAAACCCCTCTTCATCGTTGTTGTTCATTTTAAAAATACTACTTTCGCATATTAGCGTCAATTTGAAAATCATTCGCTTAATATGCACACAGCTTTTATCGTCTATAAAAGAACACACCTAACATTAAACGTCAATACGCAACATTAAGTGTGTATGATAAACTTACTTTCACAAAATTTCCTTTAAAATCCCTACATAATAACTTGCTTTCATTTCAGTTTTACAAATTCGTTTGATTTTTAGGAACTAATAGTAAAATGACTAAAAATGCAACAATTGCTAGCAAGGCATTAAACATCATACCTGTGAAACCACCTAAGTTCAAATTTAAATTAGCTGCTAACACAGTATAAACCGTACCAGATACTGCTACTCCAAATGCATTTCCTAATGATGACGCCATTTTATACACACCTGAAGCAACACCCGACTTATCATCTGGCGCACTAGCAACTGCTGTATCAGTTGATGGTGTAGCATATAATCCTAAACCAGTACCAAACAATAAATATCCAACTATACTAGATATGATATACCACACTTCTGGTAAAAATGTTAACGACAATAAGATTAACCCAATCACTGTAAAGCCACTTCCTAGTAATAGTGGGCGCTTCGGACCATGTTGAGATAAAATCTTTTCACCTACACGAATCATTGACAACACTGTTATTAAATACGTTAATGAAATATAACCCGTTTGCGAAGAATTAAATCCTAATTGTTGTTGATAATACGTGTTAATAACGATAAGTGCACCACCTGCTACACCATTTAATAAGAAGTTTGAAATAGTTGCACCACTGTATCCTCTATTTTTAAAAATTGAAAAATCAACAAGTGGATGCTTTATTTTATTTTCGTAATATACAAAACCAACTAATGAACAGATAAACACAACAATTAAACCTAGAATTAACGGTGAAACTAAACCAAAATGAGACGTCTGTGTGATGATTACATTTAAACTTAACATCGTCACTACTAAAATGACTAAACCAATAACGTCAAACTTTTTAGCTTCTGCTTTCATACCTTTGATTGGTTCTGCTTTAGTCTCAGGTGCATGTTTGATTAAGTACATTGCTAATAATGTTAATAGAATTGAAACAACAAATATTGAACGCCAACCTATATATGTAGCCATTAAGCCACCAAACAACGTACAAATACCACTACCACCCCAAGAACCAATAGACCAATAGCTTAAGGCACGTTGTCTTCTTGTACCAATATAATATTCGTTAATAATAGCAAGTGTTGATGGCATAATACATGCTGCAGACAAACCTTGAATTATTCTACCTATAATTAAAAATGCTGGCAAAGGTGTAATGATGATGAGTAATGAACCTACAACATTTAATATCAATCCTACATAAGTAATTTTGACGCGACCAAATTTATCAGCAACATCACCAGCACCTACGATAAACAAACCAGCAAATAAGGCAGATAAGCTAACAGCGATATTTATCGTTCCAACGTCACTACTATATGTTGATTGTAATGGGACAACAAGATTAACAAGTGACTGCGCGAATAGCCAAAAGGTAATAACCCCTAAAACGATACCCAAAAGCAATCGGTTGTCACCTCTAAATTGTTTTGATGTGTCCATGAATTAGATAAGCCTCCTATGTTTAAGAAAAACAAATTTTTAATATGATATATTAAGAAACAATATCATAAATTTGCAGAAAATTATAAATAAAACATCTCATTTTTTAGTATTTTTACAATAATTAACGCTTTTTATCCAAAAACTTTCATGATAATAATTGCTATTTTAGTGTAAACGCATACAAACACAACCTATAAAAAGGCTACTCAAAGATTATTTGAGCTCCTTGAGTAGCCTCATTTTTTATAAATCATGAAACGAAATCGCTAAATTATAAACATCTTCTACTATTACATATTAATACTTTGCGGCCGATGATTAGATTGATTTTTACGATGTCGTGTTGTTGGGTCTAATCGTTTTTCTAAAAATCTTAATAGTACATCAATGACGATTGCAATGATAGCAATCGGAATCGCACCTGCTAAAATAAACGTTGTGCCATCCGTCGCATTTGTACCACGAATCACAATGTCACCAAGCGTAGGTGCTCCTATAAATGATCCAACGGCAACAACACCTATCGCAACAACCAAGGCAATACGAATGCCACCGATAATAACCGAAACAGATAACGGTAATTCAATCATTCGTAGCACTTGATTGCGTGTCATTCCCATACCTTTGCCAGCATCCTTAATATTCGCATCAACACTAGCTATACCAGTATAAGTGTTTTTTATAATTGGAAGTAACGCATATAAAAACACTGTTAAAACTACTGTTTCTGAACCTAAGCCCATGACTAACATTAAAATAGCTAACATTGCAATGACTGGAACTGTTTGAATTATATTTGCAATTGTAATTACAAATCCAGAAAGTTTTGTGTATCTTGCAAGCAAGATTCCCAATGGAATACCAATTAAAGCTGCAAACAGCACACCATAGACAGACATTAATAAGTGTTTGAAAAATAAATCCCATAGATAACCAAAGTTCGTAACATAATAATTGAATAATTGCTGTAATAAATTACCTTCCATTACTTATGACCACCTTTCTGTTTATCAAAATAGTGGTGTTTTTTCAAAAATTCTTCTGCGACGACAGCAGGTTCTTTACCTTTACCATCCGCTTCATAATTCAAGCGTTGCATCTCTGAAGTCGAAATCTTTCCTGTCAACTTATTAATCGTCGTTTTAAGTTCTGGGTGTTGCCGTAATAATTCATTTGTTGCAACAGCACTCGCAGCATAAGGTGGGAAAAATTGTTTATCATCTTTAAGTACTTTCAAATCATACGCCGCAATTCGACCATCTGTAGAATAACCTAATGCAACGTCTAACTTCTCTGAGTTTAATGCGTCGTAGACTAGACCTATTTGCATTGGTCTCACTGTACCAAAGTCAAAACCATACTCTTTTTTAAATCCTTCATAGCCATCGCCTTTACGATTCATCCATGAACTATCCATACCTAAACGTAAATCTTTACTATGCTTTGCTAAATCTGAAACTGTCTCTAAATGATATTTTTTAGCGGTTTCCTTCGTTACCATGAATGCATACGTATTCGCAAAACCATACGAATCAAAAAACGTTTGATCAAATTTCTTTTTAAATCCTTGTTGTGTTGCTATCATTGCTTTCTTAGGATTTTTAATTGGTGCTTCCTTCAAAGCTCCCGTTAAATCTGTGCCATTATATCTAACACCTGATATATTAGCATCCCCATTAATTAAGGCATTATGTTGAATCGTACTTGACCCTAAATTATTTACTAATGTTGGCTTTATCTTACCGTGTGTATCATGCTCTATTAACAACCGTAACATATGTGAAATAATTTGCGATTCGCTTGTTGATAATGCTGTAATTTTGACATCATTTTTCGTGCTCTTACTACCTAGTCCGGGCAAACTACATCCAGATAATACGGTAAGCGATAAGACAAACACGACAAGTATATATTTAATTTTCTTCATTATCTTAGCCTCCTAATTATCCAGATACTTTTAAGCCTTTGGGAACTACCCATTTTTCAACTAAAGCTAATAAGGCATCAACACCTAATGCTAGTGCAGTAACGAGTACCGTTGCAGTTACAATCATCAGTGGATCATATAAATTTAAACCATTGAAAATGAAATCACCTAATCCACCCGCACCTACATAACTTGCAAGTGTAGCCCAACTAATTACATACACAGATGACAAACGAATGCCACCAATGATAAGCGGCAATGCTAACGGCAATTCAACATCCTTCATCAATTGAAATTGTGTCATTCCCATACTTTTTCCAGCTTCTTTAATGTTGCTATCAATATTTTGAACACCGAGTACCGTGTTATTTAAAATAGGTAATAATACATAAATAAATAGCGCTACAATTGCAGGCGTTTTACCAACACCAAAAATCGGTATCATAATAGCAAGTACAGCTAGTGTTGGAATAGTTTGTAAGACACCTGCCACAGTTAATACAATATTGGCAGTTCGCTTTGTTTTTGATAATAAAATGCCTATAGGTACTGCAACAATGATGGCAAGTAATAATGCCACTATAGAAATATAGAAATGTTCCAGTGTTTTCGACATCAACTGTCCACCATGTTCATGTAGGAACTCAATCATGATTTATCATCTCCTATGTCACGTACTTTGACATTAGTAGTGTGTTGCTCATGCACTTTTGAGGACGCAGTGTCTTCCCCCACATGTTCTGTTTGCACTGTATCCTCACTATCGCCCCAAATCGTGTCATATACAATATCAACAACATTGGCACGCGTAATCAGTCCTACTAAACGCTGTTGATCATCTACGACAGGTACATTCCTAACGTTTCTTTTTAAAATCGTACGTACAGAATCTTGTAATTTAGAATCAATTTGAACGGTATAAATATGTTGTTGCATGGTGTCTCGTAAACTTTTGTGTCCACGTATACCCTGATTTATATCTTCAATGTCTAAGAAACCTAGTAAATGGTTATTACTATCTACTACAAAAATAGTATCAACACGTTTTTGTCTCATAATATGAACGGCGTCATTCAGTGTTGCTTCTGCTTGTATCGTGATTGGTTTAATCATTACACCTTCTACAGTCTTGTCATTGGGACGGTCTTGAATCAGTCTATTTTGTCCTATAAAATCACGTACAAAATCATTTGCGGGATGTCTTAAAATATTGTCTGGCGTATCAAATTGCACCACCTTACCTTCTGACATAATACAAATTTTGTCTGCTAATTTAATCGCTTCATCCATATCATGTGTTACAAAGATAAACGTCTTGCCTAATTTTCGTTGTAACGTTTTAACTAAATCTTGTAACGTATCTCTCGTAATAGGATCCAATGCACCAAAAGGTTCATCCATTAAAATAATATCTTGTTCGGCCGCAAGTGCTCTTACAACACCGATACGTTGTTGTTGCCCACCTGATAGTTCTGCTGGATAACGCTCTAAAAATGACTCCGGTAAATCCACAAGTTTAATTAATTCCTTTGCACGTTTATCCTTTTCCTCTTTAGTCCATTTCAACAATTTGGGTACCAACACAATATTCTCTTTAATCGTCATATGAGGCATTAAGCCAATTTGTTGAATAACATAGCCAATATTTCTACGCAATTCGACAGGATTCATACTCCGAACATCTTTACCATCAATTTCAATTTGTCCTTCTGTCGCTTCAATCATACGGTTTATCATTCTTAAAGCAGTCGTTTTGCCACTTCCACTGGTTCCAATAAATGCGATAAATTCCCCAGATTGAATATCTAAAGAGATGTCATCTACTGCCTTTTTATTACCAGAATAAATTTTCGTTAAATGCTTAATACTTAACATAATCATTTCTCCTTCCTCATAAAAAATATGACGAATGATACGCATAAAATAAAAAGACCATTATCGCAATTGTTAAACAAATAGAGTCATAAGTTAAACAAGTACACATCATGGTCTTGATTATGTAGAATTTTATATTTTTCATCTGTAATGTGAATACTTAACAGTAAACGGCGCTATGTATGTTGAATTTCTACCGATTACTTTGTTTGCACATTCGTATATTCGACATTTAAAACTAACATACTCTATATGATGTTATTAAACATTATTATTTTATCTTTGGCAACTAAATAGATAACTCATATTTTTTAAAAGCGAATTTATTATCGCTCAATTGGTTGTTTTATAGCAAAAAAGTGTCGAAAATGTGAAATATTATTACAAAAGTCGAATTTTTGTAATAATGCACACGCATCCATTGTTACAGACGGACAACCGCCCATCCGCCACTCACAAAGTCATCCTTATATTTTAATATCTTCATCATTCATTGTAGACACCCTTGCCTTTTGCTAACATTTTCTACTCCCAAGCCTGTAACGGAATTCCAACGTCAAAGTGTTGCCCATGACAGACACACCTAAAAAAACAACCAACAGCATGAGCCATTGGTTGTTTCGTGTCATCTTGTATGTTGTTGTATAACCGGTATGCTTTACTCATTAATTACTTATCATGCATCCCTTTACCTTCTAGTATTTGGTTAATATACTTTTCAACACGCTTTTGTCTTGTTTCACTGCGTTTAGCTTGTCCAATATGATATATATATTGATGTTGTCTGCCTGGCGTTAATTTATAAAATGAAGACTCTAACTGTGGCATTTCTTCGAACTTAGCTTCTAACTCTTTAGGAATAACATATTCCTCTGTTTTCTTCATTTCAACTTTTTTACCAGCTTTTTCAGCTTTAATTGCTTCGGCTAGATAATATTTAATTTCTTCGGTACGTGCTTGAATCTCTGTTAAATTTTCAAATCGTAACTGACGAGCTGCTTGCACCTTTTCAGTCTGTTGAATGAGTGTATGATATTTATCCTCCAAAATGGCACCTTTATGAAATAATAGTGCAACATAATTTTTGAAGCCATGGATAAGTACTACATTTTTATTATTCAACGTGTAACAAGGATGCATCCATTTATACGCTTCCTCTAATTCTGTTTCATTAAAGATTAACGCTCTCAAATATTTATATTCTTCTTGCCATTGACTCTCTTTATTTAAAAATGCTTCAACTTGTTCATTTGATTGTTTCTCACTCATAGTCATCACTTCCATTTTGTTTTTCAATACACATTGTATTATATATCCTAATTTTATAAAAAACTAATTTTACAAATGCTTTTGCGTTCTTACAAAAAATGCATTTGACTATTATTATAATAAGCGTATAATTGTCGCATATTATTTTTTGTATTTTTGGCAATAACGAAGGAGTATTTATGAATAAAGACAAGCAATTGCACAACGACAAAATCAATCTATCCCAATTAGTCTTATTAGGGTTAGGCTCTTTAATAGGATCTGGTTGGCTATTTGGTGCGTGGGAAGCATCATCAATAGCTGGACCAGCAGCAATCATATCATGGGTTCTTGGATTCCTAGTCATTGGAACCATTGCCTATAACTACATTGAAATCGGCACAATGTTTCCTCAATCAGGTGGCATGAGTAACTATGCCCAGTATACACATGGCTCATTATTAGGCTTTATTGCTGCTTGGGCGAATTGGGTGTCTTTGGTGACAATAATACCTATCGAAGCTGTGTCAGCTGTTCAATATATGAGTTCTTGGCCGTGGCATTGGGCGAAACCAATGAGATATTTAATGGAAAATGGCTCTATTAGCACATACGGATTGCTAGCTGTATATCTCATCATTGTTATTTTTTCATTATTAAACTATTGGTCCGTAAAACTTTTAACATCATTTACGAGTTTAATTTCTGTATTTAAATTAGGCGTACCCATGTTAACCATCATCATGTTGATGCTATCAGGATTCGACACTTCAAATTACGGCCATTCGGCAAGCACATTTATGCCTTACGGAAGTGCACCGATTTTTGCTGCAACAACAGCATCAGGGATTATTTTTTCATTCAATTCATTCCAGACAATTATTAATATGGGTTCAGAAATTAAAAATCCTGAAAAAAATATCGCAAGAGGCATCGCTATCTCACTGTCAATCAGTGCAGTGTTGTACATCATTTTACAAAGTACGTTTATCACTTCTATGCCTCAATCAATGTTACAACATAGTGGATGGAATGGCATCAACTTCAATTCACCATTTGCTGATTTAGCTATCTTATTAGGAATTAATTGGCTCGCAATTTTACTATACATTGAAGCTTTTGTATCACCATTCGGTACTGGCGTGTCATTTGTCGCCGTTACAGGTCGAGTTTTACGAGCAATGGAGAAAAATGGACATATCCCTAAATTTCTTGGGAAGATGAATGAAAAATATCATATCCCACGTGTAGCAATCATCTTTAATGCCATCATTAGTATGATTATGGTTACATTATTTAGAGATTGGGGTACGCTAGCAGCAGTTATTTCTACTGCAACTTTAGTAGCCTATTTAACTGGCCCAACGACAGTGATTGCATTAAGAAAAATGGGACCAACAATGACTCGTCCATTTAGAGCAAAAATTTTAAAAGTAATGGCACCATTATCATTTGTATTAGCTTCATTAGCTATATATTGGGCAATGTGGCCAACAACGGCTGAAGTTATTTTAATCATTATACTTGGATTACCAATCTACTTCTTCTATGAATATCGTATGAATTGGCGTAATACAAAGAAACAAATTGGTGGTAGCTTATGGATTATTGTATATTTAATCGTGCTATCAATACTGTCATTTATAGGAAGCAAAGAATTTAAAGGCTTAAATATGATTCACTATCCATTTGACTTTATCGTTATTATTATTGTGGCACTTATCTTCTATTACATCGGTACAACGAGTTCATTTGAAAGCGTCTATTTCCGTCGCGCAACACGAATCAATACGAAGATGCGTGAGTCACTAAATAATGAATCAAAGTCATCTCATTAAATATTTTAAAATACAGTGCCATATATGATTTCAACACACACACATTAACCAACCATTGATTTCAACATCTTGGTTGGTTTTTTATTTTGAAAATCGGTTATAAATAACTAACATAACAAGATGATGATCAGGCTGGGACATAAATCAATGTTCTATGCTCTACGAAGTTATATTGGCAGTAGTTGACTGAACGAAAATGCGCTTGTAACAAGCTTTTTTCGATTCTAGTCAGGGGCCCCAACACAGAGAATTTCGAAAAGAAATTCTACAGGCAATGCAAGTTGGGGTGGGACGACGATAAAGAAATACTTTTTCTATAGAAATTAGTATTTCTTATGCATGAGTTTTACTCATGTATTCATATTTTTAAGTACACATTAGCTGTGGCTAATGTATAAGAACCACTACATAATAAATCATTTGTGGCTCTTTATCATTTCTGTCCCACTCCCGTAGAAGTACATCATATAATGCTGAAAATGGTTTGAGTTAAAACAGATATCAAGCTCGTCTGATTCAGTCACAAAATTGTCTTGTTATACTTGTCACCTATCATCTATAGACCGTGGTATGATTAAATTGGGGATGATAAAGGAGGTTAATAAATATGAAGATTAATACTACAGGTGGTCAAATTCATGGTATTACACAAGATGGTTTAGATATCTTCTTAGGCATTCCTTATGCAGAACCACCAGTTCATGACAATCGCTTTAAACATTCTACGTTAAAAACACAATGGTCAGAGCCAATTGATGCAACTGAAATACAACCCATCCCACCGCAACCAGACAACAAATTAGAAGATTTTTTCTCCTCACAATCTACAACTTTTACTGAACATGAAGACTGTTTATATCTAAATATTTGGAAACAACATAATGATCAGACGAAGAAACCTGTCATCATTTATTTTTATGGTGGTAGTTTTGAAAATGGTCATGGTACAGCCGAACTCTATCAACCGGCACATTTAGTACAAAATAACGACATTATCGTTATTACATGCAATTATCGTTTAGGCGCATTAGGATATTTAGACTGGTCATATTTTAATAAAGATTTTCATTCCAATAATGGCCTTTCAGATCAAATCAATGTCATAAAATGGGTGCATCAATTTATTGAATCCTTCGGTGGCGACGCTAATAACATTACTTTAATGGGTCAGTCTGCAGGCAGTATGAGCATTTTGACTTTACTTAAAATACCTGACATTGAGCCATACTTCCATAAAGTCGTTCTACTAAGTGGCGCACTACGATTAGACACCCTTGAGAGTGCACGCAATAAAGCACAACATTTCCAAAAAATGATGCTCGATTATTTAGATACAGATGATGTTACATCATTATCGACAAATGATATTCTTATGCTGATGGCGAAGCTAAAACAATCTCGAGGACCTTCTAAAGGGCTTGATTTAATATATGCGCCTATTAAAACAGATTATATACAAAATAATTATCCAACAACGAAACCAATTTTTGCATGTTATACAAAAGATGAAGGCGATATTTATATTACTAGTGAACAGAAAAAATTATCGCCGCAACGCTTTATCGACATTATGGAATTAAATGATATTCCTTTAAAATACGAAGATGTTCAGACGGCGAAGCAACAATCTTTAGCGATTACACATTGTTATTTCAAACAGCCGATGAAGCAATTTTTACAACAACTCAATATACAAGATTCAAACGCACAACTATGGCTTGCTGAATTTGCATGGCATGATACTTCTAGCGCACACTATCGCAGTGCTTACCATATTCTAGATATGGTATTTTGGTTCGGAAACTTACAAATATTAGCAGCACATCAATATCCAACAACTGCTCACCTTAAATTTTTAAGTCGACAAATGCAAAATGATTTAGCTAATTTTGCTAAAAGCGGTAAAATGCCTTGGCCGATGTATCATAATGAACGTCGCTATTATCGCACATATCAATAACGTTATCGCATCTAAAAAAGCACACCTGAATTTGATAGCAGGCGTGCTTTTCATATGAGAATTATGATGATTTAAATGTTTTAGCATAATGATTATTTTTCAATGTGAAAACAACGATTAATCCTAATGCGCCAATGATGGCACTCGTATATGTGATAGCTTGAACAGAAACATGTGTCATGACCAAGCCTCCAATAATGCCTCCAACACCAATACCAGCGTTTAAACTAGACATGTTCCAACTCATTACTTGGCTTGTGTCGCCTTCAACATGTTGAATCACACCGCTTTGCACTGCTGGATTAGTACTCCATTGCATGATATTCCAAATAAATAGTCCTGCTAACAATAGACCTGAACCAGGTAAGATTAAATTCATAAGTAACATCATGACGATAAAAATAGAAACAGAAATCATTAA
This sequence comes from Staphylococcus sp. T93, assembly GCF_016743875.1. NCBI lineage: Bacteria > Bacillati > Bacillota > Bacilli > Caryophanales > Staphylococcaceae > Staphylococcus > Staphylococcus sp. T93. The sequence continues at coordinate 1,908,308 of NZ_CP068247.1, forward strand.
CCAACGCTTACTTGTAATTTTATCGGAGAATATACCACCTAATGATGTTCCAATAACGCCAGCGATTCCATTTACTAGAAGTGCTAATGAAACGAATGACATATCATGACCATTAGATAAAATAAGTGGATTTATAAAGACGAATGTCACTGAGTTTGCAATCAATACTAAAAACGTAATAATTAAATATTTTGCTACTTCAGCAGGTCTTAATATTTTCGAAGTAACATGATTTTCATGAGATGGTGTCTCATGATTCACAGGGCCTCGTTGTATTTCCTGATCCTTCGGTAAATAGATCATCATCAAGAAGCCAACAATAATACTCACAATAATTAAGAATAGAAATGTATAGCGCCAACCTACTAAATCGCCGATAACCGTTCCAATTGGTACACCAAAAACATTAGCACCACTAAACCCTGTATAGACAAGTCCAATCATTTTACCACGATTTTTAGGTGCTGATAACATCGCTGTAATAGCTAATACTTTTACGATAATTAGTGCTGCTGCTGCAGATGAGATAATTCTACCAACTACTAATATTGAAAAATTTGGCGCTACAGCAATAATGCCATTACCAATGATAAATATAAGTAATGTCCATAATAATACAGGCCTTGATGAAAAACGGTTCGTTAATTTAACCAGAATAGGTCCACATATCGCAAATGTTAAAGCGTACATTGTCACTAATTGACCAACGACAGCTTCTGATACATGTAAGTCCTGACTCATCAAGTTCATAATTCCTGCAACCATCATTTCAACCATTCCTACGATAAAAATACTTAAAATGAATGTAAATAGTCGCATGATTGACAATTTAAAACTCCTTTCAAACAAAATTTCCGATATTCATTTCCCTTAGAATAACGATTTATTAAAAAATGTGTGCAACACAATTTTATATATAACCGTTCTATTATATAATATTTTGCTTTAATTTTCTGTGCTTAATTGGAAAATTATTGAAATTGTTTTTCAGTATTTGAAAAATTAACACAAGTATGTCATTTAATAATTATGTATAATTACTTCAGTTTCAACAATAACTCCAAAAAAGCACGCACGCTTTATATGTCAGAACAGATAACTGACTACAAAGTATGCGTGCCTTTATGAATATTTTCGCTGCGCTAATGAATAGCGATACTATATGTGCGCGTCACTTCATTTCCAATTAAAACTAATGCCTAAATCTGATGCAGTAAAATCTATCATGATTCACTCTTAACATCAGTATTTCGTGCTACTAATTGATGTCTTGCATTGAAAAATTGACCATAGCTTAAATATGTCGCAATCAAAGCAGACATAATGGTCGCAGTTGTATGAATAAACACGACTAACAATTGAAATTTAATCGCTTGTAAAGGTGGTACGCCACCAATAATTAAGCCTGTCATCATACCAGGAATCGACACAAGCCCATATGTTTTAACCGAATCAATAGTTGGCACTATAGCTAAACGAATACTTTCACGTATTGCACCTTTAGAAGCCAATTTAGGTGTAGCTGCAAGTGATAATTTAGATTCAATATTAGTACCATCTTGTACGAATGCACGATCTAAATTCTGGTAAGCTAAATTAATTGCAATCAAGCCATTATTTGCAAGCATGCCGCCGATAGGTATAACTTCATTTGCGGTAAATTGAATGGCCCCTGTCGCAATAGTACCTGCAAGCGGTAATGCCGTTCCAATGAAGATAGCTAGAAATGATATCCAAAACACATGATGCATCACTGGTGATGCTCGACTAATTGTATTCCATGATGCATTAATAATAATGACCAATACACATAAAATAAGCAGCCATTTATCGTTTATTTTAAAAATATAATGCAGCAAAAATCCCAAAATGATTAATTGCACAACTGCTCGTAATGTCGCAACAATTAAATCTTTAATAATATGTAAACCTTCTTTATATGAAATGATAATCGGAATGACTAAAAGCAATGCCGTCAATCCAAGTGCCGTATTACTCATGTTGATTCAACTCCTCTGTATTAGAAATTTGACCATCAACAATTGTTATACGCTTTTGAAAGTGTCGCATACTTTGGTCATCGCTGTGGGTAATCCACATAATTGCCACGCCTTGATCTGCTAATTTAAAAATGATATTTTCTATCTTTTCTTTATTATTAACGTCTAATGCACTGGTCGATTCATCTAATAAAAGAATATCCGGTGTATACATCAGTTGGCGCGCTATAGCAATTCTTTGCCGCTCACCACCCGACATATTTTCCACTTCCGAACTTAATTGATAATGTCCCAAACCGACATCTTTAATTAATTGCTTTGCACGTTTTCTATCAAATTTATCATTACGTGCAAGTGATGGGAATATCATGTTATCTTCAATCGTTTCACCAAACAAGTCACTTTGCTGCATCAAATAACTGATTCGTTGACGCAATTCTTCCGGGTCATAATCATTATAGGGTTTACCTTTAAAATAAAGTTCTCCACTAGTTGGACTAAACAAATTACATATTTGCTTTTGAAATGTACTTTTACCACTACCTGATGGACCTATAATGGCAATACTCTCGCCTTTATCTACTTTTAGACTGATATGATCTAGTATGATTCTATCGCTCGCTTTATACACTAAATCTTTAATTTCTAACAACATTTGCACCGCTCCTCATGTAATATATCAGGTATATTATTCCCGTTTTTTTGGTTTTTAGTGCAATTACATTTAAGAAAAAATCATTTTCTTGTAATATCAAAATTTAGGCATAATTGATTTTCAGCATTTAAATTAAAAACAAAAAATCCTATTAACATGGATACTGTCTAATGACTAAGAATTAAAATTAGACAATTGTTTAACAACCTACCATATTAAAAGGATTCTTTATTATTTATGGATTTGATTACCACATGATATTTTTATAACTTTCATCATTCAATGAACGGACAATTTCAGTAACAAGACGGATAGAATTTTCATAATCATCTACATTGAGCACTGAAACATTAGAATGCATGTATCGCAGCGTAACACCGATTGTCATCGTTGGAATACCTTCATTTGCGACATGAATACTTCCCGCATCTGTACCTCCACCTGGTGTCGTATCCCATTGTACTTCGATGTTATGTTCCTTAGCTACATCTTTAATATGCTTTCGCAAACCTTGGTGAGCAATACTTGTAGCATCCATCATAATGACAACTGGACCACCGCCTAGTTTACTATCGCTCGTTTGACCTGACATACCTGGGGTATCATAAGCAATACCTACATCGACAGCTATCGCCAAGTCTGGTTTAATCGTATTCGCTGCCACTTTCGCACCACGCAAACCAACTTCTTCTTGCACTGTGGCACCACTGTATAAGTTAATGCCAATATTTTCATCTTTTAAACGTTTTAATACCTCAATAGCTAATGCACAGCCATAGCGATTATCAAATGCTTTCGCAGTTAAATATTTATCATTTGCAAGCACTTCAAATTCACTATATGGCGTAACCATATTGCCTACTTCAACGCCAGCTTCTTCAGCTTCTTCCTTGCTACTAACACCAATATCTATAAACATATTTTTGATTTCCATTGGCTTTTTACGTTCTTCAGGCGTTAAGACATGTGGCGGTTTAGAACCGATGATACCTCTAATTTCTTTGCCCGAATCTGTTGTAATCGTTACTTTTTGAGATAGCATGACTTGATTCCACCATCCACCAACTGGCGTAAATGAAATAAAACCATGTTTATCAATCTTTGTTACCATAAAACCAACTTCATCCATATGACCAGAAATCATAATTGAGTATTGACCATTCTCAGCATTTTTCTTTCCAAAAATGCCACCCAAGTTATCTTCAATAATTTGATCACTGACAGGCTCTATATAGTTACGCATTGCTTCTTTAACTTGCATTTCATAACCAGCAATGCCGTTTACATCTGTTAAATGTTTAAGTAATTTGACTGACTGATTCATGTTATTCATCCTCCTGTATTTCAACTTAAAACTATTGTATCACTAACTTTCAGAAAAACGTTCCCTACCGCTTTATCATTTTCAGGCTTAAATATTTTTAAAATTTTGTGAGGAATCCGCTTAAAAACCTCATATTTCTAAAATTTAATATTCCGAAAAAGTCACAATTTAAAATTCCTTATTATAATACGTTATTCTTTTATTGTTACTAATTTCAATCTGTTTAGTCTTGCGCTATTATAAAATTAAAAAGTGTAGAGATAACAACGCATTAACGTCGCTATTTTCCCTACACTTAAATACTAGTTTCTTTAATTAACTTATCATTAAAGTTATTCAGATATTGAATATTCATTAATCATAATGTGACCATGCCGATAGTATTAATACTTCTTTATTTCGATCATCTACGGTATAGACGACCCTGTGCTGATGGTTAATTCTTCTTGAATATCGCTCTAAATATTTAGGCTCTAATTTTTCAAAAGATTGTGTTATTTTATACGGATCATTTTTTAAAGTCTCAACAATTTCTAAAAATGACTTCTTTAAATAAGAATGTTTTATTTTCTTTAAATCTGATTTCGCTGAATTTTTAATCTTAACCGTGTAATTGCTCATTAAAGATTATCCCAATCAATATCATCTATATTTGTTGTACCACTATTATCTTTTTCTCTTTCTCTTACTTTGTCCATTGTACCAGTAGATTCAAGATATATTGTCTCTTGTATACTTTTCCAATCTTCTAAACCTATAATCACAGCATTATTTTCGGCATTATTGCCACTAATATAAATTGGTTCGTGATTATTATTAACATTTTTTAGTAATTGATAAAAATCTTTTCTCGCTTCTGTAGGGCTAGTGATAATCATATAAACCCTCCTTTGTTTTCTGTTACGCTAATTATAGCGTACGCACTTGAGTACGTCAATATTACCAACGAGTTCATCGTATTCTTAATACCTATATGCTATCGTTCACAAACTTTTGTTCTTTTCTTCCAACATACCGCCTATAATGCTCAAAAAGAAATCAGCAGTGGAACACACTACGTTCCCTACCGCTTTATCATTTTCAGGCTTAAATATTTTTAAAATTTTGTGAGGAATCCGCTTAAAAAAACTCATATCTTCAAAAAAAATGACAAAATTTAAATTTTTGAATAACATCATTTTTTAGTAAATGTTATAATTTCTTTATAATACAAATATCGAAAGAAGGCGACTGACTTTGAAAAAATTATGTTCATTAATTGTAGTAGCATTAGTTTGTATCATTGCATTATCAGCTTGTGGTAAAGAACAAACCAAAACATATGAAGGTGATGTTAGTGGTAAACATGTACTAACTTCTATCACATATAAAGATGATAAAGTTTTAAAACAGTCTACAATCAACACAATTAAATATGACGATCTAGGTATGGATAAAGACGAAGCCAAAAAGTTATTCGCCAAATCTGAAAGTATTTTCAAAGACCTTAAAGGCGTAAAATACAAAGTAGACTATAAAGATAAAAAAGCAATTGAACACTTAGACATAGATTACACAGAAGTTGACATGAAAAAATTAAATAAACGTCTTGGTGTTTCGACTAAAGAAAATAAAGATATTAGTTTTGAAAAACTTGAAAAGCAATTAAAGCACAGAGGTTTAAAAGAAAAAGATAAAATGGACGACAAATAGTTTATAACTTAAAAATGCCCTCAGATAAGACTAAGGTTACAAACCTTAATTCATATTCTGAGGGCTTTAATATTTGAAGTTCTTGTGTGACCAGCATCCACTACTAATATAAAATTATTTGCAGTAACGCTAAAATCCGCTGCTTTCAATTTCCCGAAATAATTAAGTTAACTAATGAGTTTTAATTTATAATCATGTATCGTTTGTAACTCACCATCGACTTTTCGATATACAATATGATCAGCAGTAATTTCTGTAGGACTGGATACGCCAACAGCTGCTGCAATATTGAATAAGCCTTCATGCAAACTTGTTACATAGTTTGTGACACGATATTGCTTTTCTCCAACAATCAATGCTTTTTCTTTCTTCGCATCTGTCGTTGCAACACCTACAGGACACGTATTCATGTGACATTGTTGACTCATTATACAACCGACACTAATCATCATCCCACGTGCGATATTTACAAAATCTGCACCTAAACCTAGTGCAATCGCAATTTTATCTGGTGTCACTAACTTACCAGATGCCGCCAATTTCACTTTATCTCGAATACCATATTTTTCTAACATGCCAGACACAATAGGTAGAGCTGTAAATAGCGGTAAGCCAACACCATCTTGTAATTCTTGGAATGTTGCACCAGTACCACCTTCACCACCATCAATCGTAATAAAGCTTGGATACTTATCTAGTTCCACCATCGTACGTACAAGTGTTTCAATTTCTGAAACTTTGCTTACTACAATTTTGAATCCTACTGGTTTTTGACCTAATTGCTGCAACTGATCGACGAAACGAATCAAATCTTCAGCATTATGAATAAATTCGTAACGGTTAGGTGAATTGATTGTTTTATAAGGTTCAACATTTCGGATTTTAGCAATTTCTTCGTTTACCTTTTCAGCTTCCATATGACCACCACGAGTCTTAGCACCTTGTGCCAACTTCAGCTCAAATGCGCGTACGTTAGATAACTGTGCAACCTCTTTAAATAAACCTTCACTAAAATTACCTTCTTTATCACGAACACCAAATAAACCGGGACCAATTTGGAAAATGATATCCCCATTACCTTTTAAATGATATTCTGATAAGCCACCTTCACCTGTATTCATCCAAGTGCCCGCTTTAGCTAGACCTTTAGATAAAGCTGTAATGGCATTTTTTCCTAAAGCGCCATAACTCATACCAGATTGTCCTACGATACGTTTTAAAATAAATGGATGTTTTAAATGTTCACCTAATTTTATTGCATGGTCATCACTTAAGTAATACGGATCAATCTTTGTCGGCACACGATATTCTTCACGACTAAATAAACGCTCATTCGCGATTTTATAAATGAATGTTGATAACAATGTTGTATTATCTACTGAAATCTCATTACGTTGCATCGGAAACATTGTGTTCTGTATGTAAAAGCCGTCTTGATAATCTTTAGTAGTACCGAAGCTGGTCATACGAGAGTTATATTTTCCAGCCAAAACGATATTTTTATAATCATTACGTGAAAAAGGTTTCCCTTCATTATCCCCAGAAAATAAATACTGACGTAATTCCGGTCCCATTTTTTCTGAAATATATCTAATACGTGCTAGTAAAGGATAATTCCTTAATACACTATGTTGTGATTGTCTTTTATCTTTAATTAACCAAATAAGCCCGATAACAATAACCGTAAGCATGAATCCTACAACGATAATGTTAACTATAAATTGCATGACTGTAAGAAACGTCATTACAATACCTCCCCCCAAAATTTCAATTCAATATTTATGATACACCTTACAAAACAAAACACAATGGAAGCGCTTCATTTTATAAAACAATTTTATGATATGTTTTTCATTTTAAATTTTAATGTATAAAACATACAATACAAAGTAATATGTGCTAAAGTATCTATATAATACAACTATTTAAGAGGTATACTATGTCAAATACAAATAAACATTACATAGAAGAAGAATACGCTACCGAACAATCGCGTTTTTTCAAACGTGATATTGGATTTATTTTCCTTTACATATTTTTGGTTAACATCTTGCCGATCATTATCGTCTTTTTAACTTTTGGGTTAGTAGCTGTATTCACTCAACAAGCTCCGTGGGGTTTCTCTTTTCCTATTTCAATGAACATTAGCTATTTACTCGCAGTTATTATTTCACTAGCTATTTTTCGTCTGATGCATGAAGATGCGTTTATTCCAATGATACGTTCGCAAATCGTTGCTAGTGCTAAATATAAATGGCATATTCTTATATCATTTACACTAAGTGTCGTACTCTTTTTACTTTTAAATCATTTCAATATTTTCGCACTAAATGTAGATTCCTTTACTGTCTTTGACATTTACCCGCTCATTAAAGGGTATGGTTCCATCAGTTTAATAGCTATATTTTCGTTAACCATTATATTAAATACTTTGATTTGTCAACTTATTTTCCGTCATATTTTAATTCAAGAATTAAGCAGATTAATACCTTTAAAGATTACAATAGTATTGTCCATTATCCTTGAAACTCTGTTCTACTATCCATACATTAATACATGGTGGGAATTCATTCCAGCATTGATACTAGCAGGTAGTGCGACTTACTTATATTTAAAATCATACCGTAATTTTATGGTGAGCTATTTCTATCAATTAGCAGTTATACTCGTTTTGCATATTTTCATGTAAAATTTTTCAGAGTATTATCCATTATCCATACACATCAAAAAGCACACTTAAAAGTCAGTATCAAAACTCACTTTTAAGCGTGCTTTATTTAGATATACTGTCGTTCTAAAAACGAGCCATATAGAATGTTTCATGTCCTAGCATGAAACACATGAATCGCCATGCTCAATATACCTTTTAAAATTTAAATATTCATTAACTTAATATGCTTTAATTCACTTCATTAAAGACTACTCGCTGGACGTGGTGTTGGCTTTTTCAAGAAACTCATAATCATTATTACAATGACTAACATACCACAAATTAGATACATCCATTTAAATCCTACTAAATCGGAAATAGGTCCCATCAATGCGCCACCTAACGATATACCTAAGTCTGCACAGGCAATAAATAAACCTAACAACATATTACGACCTACTTTTGGTAAGACGAAGCTTAAGTATGATGTTAATGTTGGGTACACCATTGCTTGCGTCATTCCTATTAATATCGCACTACCATAGAAAATAATTGCACCTACTTGCGGACCAAATGCCACTACAAATGACGCGATTACTAATAATGATAGTACAGATACCATATATTTAGGATGCCACATACCATCTGACGGAATGTATTTCCTTAAGTAAAATCTTGCCGCAACAACTGCGATGGCCTGTATTGTCAAAAAGATTCCCGCATTCGCGAATCCTAAACTCACTGTGTATAACGGTACAAATGTACTAACTGCACCAAATACAATCGATGCAACAATCATGATAATACCACTGTTCAACAACTCTTTATTTTTGAAAAATTGCGCAAAAACAGTTACAGCGTTAAACGGCATTTTTTCAATCTTATCTGACGTATCGGGTTCCTGTTCAGCAAAGGTCACGCGATAGCCAAAGAATGTTGTTGTTAATGCGATAAAGATAATGACAATTGCAAATAGTGAAATATTATTTGCATTCCAAATACCTACGGCAACTAATGGTCCGATTAAGTTTGGAATCGTTGAAAATAGCGAGTACAATGATACACCTTCAGAACGATGTTCCTCTGGTAATGCATCAATAATACCTAGCTGTAAAGACATAGAAAAGAATGCCGTACACACACCTTGCATAACACGTGCTACGAAATAACCTTCTAAGCCAGTAAAACCATAAATAATTAAAGCTATGGCATTGATAATCAAAATAATTCTTAATACTTTAATGGGACCGACACGAGCAATAATTTGTCCTGCCCATGGTCGAAATACCATTGCTGTTAACATGTATGCCCCCATAACGATACCGATAACCGTATTCGTTGCGCCTAAATCATGCCCTCGTAAAGGTATAAACACGTTTAAGATTGCATTGGCACTAAAGAACATCAATGTTAATATATATAATCTCAAAAAGGGCCAAGCCATTGCACCTTTCATTATCTCACTCCTTAGAATGATAGTTGTTTTTCTATTAATTCTCTTGTATAAGCATTGTCACTTTTATGCAATGCGCTTGTCGGAATTTGTTCTTCTATTTTTCCGTTTTTAAAAATAATTAATTGATCACATAAATACGTGGCAGCTTGAATATCATGTGTGATAAAAATATAACTCAACTGACGCGTTTCACGTAAATGAATCAATAAATCTAATATTTGTGTTTGAATTGACATGTCGAGTGAACTAATGGCTTCATCAAACAAAATATATTTAGGGTTAATACATATTGCACGCGCAATCGCAACACGTTGCGCCTCTCCACCTGATAACATATTAGGATATTTATCCATGTATGCCTTAGATAGACCGACTTCTTCCAACAATGTAATTGCTTGGACTTCCATAACTTCTTTAGGTTGTCCATCACATTGACACATCACTTCAAATAAGATTTCTCTAACAGTCTGAAATGGATGTAATGATGACGTATAATCTTGAAATACAGCACCAATTTGATGACGTCTCACTTTCTTCTTATGCATCGGTTGATCATTTAAGGTTACACAACCTTTATCCGGTTTCTCAATACCTAATATCATACGACTCAACGTCGATTTACCGCTACCACTTTCTCCGATAATCGCAATCGTCGCACCGATTGGACACTCAAATGACACACCTTTCACGATAGGTGTTCGACGACGCTTAAAAACATGTGCGCTTTGATATGACTTTTCAACATCTTTAATTTTAATCATGTACATCACCCCTCATCACATGTTTAAAATGATCATTAATCTTCTTCTTCGTTGATAATAAATACTTCGTATAAACATGTTCTGGATGATGCAAGACTGATTCACGTGTCCCTTGTTCAATAAGCTGACCATTTTTCATCACAACAACACGGTCTGCAATCTTGTTAATAACCGTTAAATCATGTGAAATGAAAATCATCGCACAGTCAAAGTGTTTTTTAATATCTATAAATGCTTCCAGTACATCATATTGTGTAATTGTATCTAAAGCCGTTGTCGGCTCATCAGCAATGATTAACTTTGGTTTCAAAGCTAACGCTAAAGCAATCATCAATCGCTGTAACATTCCTCCTGATAACATGTAAGGGTATGATTTTAATATACGTTTAGGATCTTTCAAACTTAAATAATCCATATATTCAATCAATGTCTTTTCAATTTCTTGTGTAGACATTGACGTATGTACTTTCATAGTCTCAAACATTTGTTTACCGACAGTAGTTGATGGGTCAAAGGCACGACTACCTTGTTGCATGACCATCGCAATGTCTTTACCACGGTACTTTTTCAATTGCGATTCAGATAATGACAACATTGATGTACCATCAAAGATAATTTCACCTGTCACCCCGAGTCGTTCGGGATTCAAACCAATAATCGATTTACAAGTGATTGATTTACCACTACCACTTTCTCCAATAACGCCTAAAGTTTCACCCTTAGTTAATGTAAAATTCACATCACTCACGAGTGGTTGATCTGTCCAGGTATCTGTAATCGTCAAATGTTTAACTGTTAACAATGTCATGATTGCACCACTCCTTTTTTCACAGAACGAAGTTTATCTTTAGAAGAGATGCGGGGATCAATAGCAATTTGTAAAGCATCGGATAAGAAGTTAAATGCCATCACTATAATCACTATGGCAATACCTGGCGCAAACATCATTTCAGGATGTGTAAACATCACTTTTCTAGCTTCGTTAAGCATCATGCCCCACTCTGCAGTAGGCGCTTTGACACCTAATCCTAAAAATGAAAAGCCAGATATTTGCAAGATCATTGAACACATCGAGCTACTAGAGATGATAGCAATATCTGCTAATGTTAATGGCATAATATGTTTGTGAATAATTTTCATATCATTCATACCGATTGTTTTAGCAAATCTTACATGGTCAGAAGCAGTGTACTGCATAACACTTGTACGTATAACACGACAGAACCATGCCCAACGCGTCAAAATAAATGCCATGATAATATTTTCGGCACCCATTCCAAACAATGCAATTAATGCTAACGTTACAACATAACTTGGGAATGCCAACATAACATCACACGCACGCATGATTAAGGCGTCAACAAACCCTTGGAAATATCCTGATAAGAATCCTAAAATAGATCCAATAAGTACAGAAACAAATAGCGCAACAAAGACATATAACAAACTTGGTCTAATCGCATAAATTAACCTAGTTAAAATATCTCTACCTAAATGGTCAGTACCTAGTAGATGTTGAAAACTCATGCCAGCAAATTTGTTTGCTGTATCGATATGGTTAGGATCATAAAATGTCACAAGTGGTGCTGCTAATCCTAAAAAGACATATAATACAATAATGCCTAAAGCAATTACTGCACCTTTATCTTGTAATAATCGTTTTAAAATTATCATCGTGCGCCCTCCCTTAATCTTGGATTTAATAGCGCATTAATGATATCTGCTAATGTATTAAATACAATAAATAATACCGCTACAATTAATACATATGCTTGAATGACTGGAAAATCGTGTTCAAGTATTGCTTTTAAACTTAATTGACCTAGTCCAGGCCATGCAAAGATATACTCGATAACAACTAGTCCACCCATTATCATTGGTATAGACATACAAAAGATTGATACCGCAACTTGTAAAGCATTACGCAACACATGCAACATTAATGTGATAGATTTCACACCGCTTGCTCTTAAATAAAGTACATAATCTTCATTTAATTGTTCCACCATCGAGCGTCTAACATTTCTAAAGTAAATACCAGCATAGGCAATCGTAATAACGATCACTGGCAATATGTAACTTTCTGGACCTGTTAATCCAGAAGTCGGCAATATGTTTAACTTCACTGAAACGTAAATAATAAGTATTGAAGCTATCCAATATGATGGTAATGCAGTTAGAAAGAAAGCCACTGAACGTATCGCACGATCAGTGAACTTTCCTCTTTTTAATGCACTAACTACACCTAAAATAATTGATGTAATCATCACCATAACACTTGAAATTATTGTTAATTTCAATGTATTCATAAATGCTGGACCAATACGTTCAGCAACTGGGTCACCTGTAATGTAGCTTGTACCAAAATTAAATTGCATCGCTTCAAGTAACCAATTTTTATATTGAATTAATAATGGATCATTGAAACCGTACTTCTCATTCGTTTCTGCAATCAACTCTGGTGTTACATTTGGCGTCCCTTGTGCATGTAAAATTGTCACAGCTGGATTTTCATTTGTAATATACGTCAATAGAAATGTCATAAAACTTACTACAATCATCAATGGAAACATGAGCGCAATACGTTTTAAGATAAATTTGAACATCTAATTGCTCCTTTATTTATACTGCATTTCATTGAATGGTAATTCATACTGTGATTGTGTGAATGATACTTTTTCTAAATCTTTTGGTGCAACAACTGTCATACTACCGTGTGAAATAGGGATAAAGATACCTTCATCATCAATTTGTTTCAAAATGTTTTTATAAGCGTCTGAACGCTCTTTACCGTTTTGGATTTTAAATGCGTCATCAATGCTGTTGTATATTTTATCTTTGTTCTCAATGCCTGATGTTGCACTTTCATAACCATTTTTCTCTTTAAATGCTGCAATAGTACTTTGTGGATCGTACAATAATCCCCAAGTTTGGTTGAACATTAAGTCATAATCACCAGAAGTACGACGTTCAGCAATTTTATCTGATGTTTCGCCATTGATGTTTAACTTAATACCCATTTTCTTAAATTCTGCTTGTAAGTATTCTGCTTGTTCTTTTTGACTTGAAGAACCTTTGTCATAGTACATTGCCATTTCAAGGTTTTTACCATCTTTTTGACGAACATCGCTGTCTTTACCTTTCTTCCAACCAGCTTCATCTAATAATGATTCTGCTTTTTTAAGGTCATACTTACGTGTTGGCATATCGAAATTAATGTCTGTTACATTTTTCGCAAATAATTGAGTTGCTGGTTTTTCTTGACCATCTAAAATTTCTTTGGCAATTTTATCTCTGTTTACCATATGACCAATCGCTTGTCTGACTGTTTTGTCACTCACAGCGTTATCTTTTTTACCAGAATTGACAACTAACATTTTCGTATTCATAGGTTGACTACGCTTAACTTGATAGTCACCTGTATCTTTCAATTGTTTTAAAGAGTCTTTGTCTAAGCTATCTGTACCTCTATCATCTGTGAAGGCAAAGTTCGTTTCACCTTTTTTCATTGATAGGAATGCTGTTTCACCAGCAGGCATTACTTTTGCTTGTACTTTGTTAAGTTTAGACTTTTCGCCCCAGTATTGATCATTTTTGTTAAAGTCTGCAGACTCATCTTTTTTGTGTTCACCTAATTTAAATGGACCAGTACCATCGAACTTTTTAACGCCATCTTTTGTTGTACCGTTTTTAAAGTCTTTTGGAGACACAAATACATATGGACGAGGCATCGCTAATTCAGCCAATGCAGGTTGATATGCTTCTTTCAAATTCAATTCAACCGTGTACTTATCTTTAACTTTAACATTGTCAATTAATGTCGAAATCTTTAACCAAGAATGCAATTTTTTGTTTTCTTGAACTGCGTCAATATTTTTCTTAACTGCGTCAGCATCAAATGGCGTACCATCATGGAATTTAACGTCATCTCTCAAATGGAACGTGTATGTCTTCCCATCTTCAGACACATCCCACTTTTTAGCTAGTAAAGGCTTAATACCATCTTTCGTGTTACGTACAAGCGGCTCGTATATCATACTTTCAGCAGACATTGATCCACCGTAAACATGCGGATTCATATCACCGATATCTTTAACCGTCGTATACGTTAATTGCTTGTTTTCTTTTTTCTCCTCTAAACCTTTATTACCGCCACAACCAGTTAAAATTAGCCCTGATGCAAGTAACATTGCACTCATTTTAGTTAGTTTTCTCATTTGCTTTTCCTCTTTCTAAATTGATAAGTTGCATTACTTAATCAAATCGTAATGATTATTTTTCTCAATTATTTGCTTATTTTTATGTAAATGTCAAACATAATTCAATAATTTTTTTCTATTATAAAACTTCAAACCCTTATTATGAAAGCGTTCTATTGATTTCCAAAAATTTTGTGACGAGTGCTTTATCTCCTTCAAATAGATTTGTATTAAATTGAGAAGATAAGTGTTGATCTTGATGCATATCCTTGTACGCCTGGCAACTTGCTTCATAGCGAGTTAGGAACTGATCAATCATTGGCGTTTTGATACCTAGCATTTTCCCAATATGCTGAATCATCGCCGTTCTGTAATAATCTTCACTTGGCATTCTTGGAATTTGAACAACATCCTGTTCATTTTTATAGACTTGCTTAAATGGTACAGCTGAAAAATCAAAGTAATGTCCGTTTTCGTCTGGCTGTGAAAATGGATCAATGAGGATTGCGGTATATCTTACATAAAGCAGATATTCTTGTAAGATATCTGGCAAGATTTCGAAATGCTCAATATCACCTTCATCCAAAGTTTCAGGACGTACTGGATAATTTTCCTTCACCATAAATTGAAGCAGGTTGACTGACGGCACTCTAAATGCTTGTAAAATAACCATCATTTCCTTCCACATTAAACGCATTTCACGGATTAGTGTCATCGTTATCGGTCCTTCAGGAAATAACTTATACACATAAACCGGTACATCTGTTCCTTCGAAAATGGCTTTCAATGAAAAGTCATTCATAAATAGTGGTGGGTGCACATAAAGCGAACTGTTTCGCGTTTCAGCATGCAGTGGCGATTCAACGACTTCTAATTGAATCTTCAATTGCTCAGCTAAAGCAGAGATTCGTTGACACATTGTTGAGTTTGAATGTGTCGATCCCATGTACAATTTCTTTTTTACACCTGTTGTCAACACATGATTAGGCGCTTCTTTATCAACAATACGTGTATCGCCAAGATAAGTTGAGAATGAAATCACTTCGATATCTTTATTAAATTTAGACATAAATTGTTCGACAATCATTTGCGAACCAAATGTCGGTGATATTAAAATGACATGTTTGACACTTTGCAAAGTTTCTAACGACAATTGCTGTAGTGTGTCATAATAAGCATCTGCTGTGCATGCCATGACAACCGTTTCGTATTCACCCTTAACGTTTTTAACATCTTTATACAAACGATTAATTTCAAACTTACCTTCCAGATGTTGATGCGCCTCGTTTTGTATTTTGACTTCAAATTGTTTCTCTTTTTTATACGCTTGATATAAGCGTTTTGATTTTTCTGATGTTGAGGCACGTCCAACCATATCAATCTCATAATCTGATTTTAAATAGCAAATATTCGCTAATTGGATTGCGACCGGACCAGTGCCTATCATTAATAATTTAGACATCCGTAATACCTACCTTTATAGCTGCTTTTTTATAAAGTGCTATATCAAAAATTTGCTGTGGTCTCATATGTTTATTCACACATTGCCACTTATCTTCCGCTGTTTCTTGTGACGGATAATTAAATATTGCTTTGATGCCATCACCAAAGCGCATTGCAACTACGACATTTTCATTTGTTAAATCATATAATTCTTCTAAAATGCTGTACTTTAAAGGAATTGTCGAGCTGAATATGATATGCGTCACATCTTTGATATCTTTAAGTTCAGATACCTTTTGATCCGTAATTGTTATATCTTCATTTGGTGCTAAGACGTTAACGATTCTGCGCCCTAGGTCAACGGCTTGTGGATCAATATCAATACCGATAACTGAAGCACCTGTTTCTTTTGCTACTTGAATTAACGTCATTGGATATGCACCTGAACCAACTAACAATAATTTGTCATTGCTAGCTATACTACATTGTCCAAACTCTTCATCAATACAATGTTCTATATTGTCAAAGTAACCTGTGGTAGACGCCTGTCCGTCTAATAGACGTCTCGCTCTAATGACTTCCACTTGTTTAACACACTGCGCTGTAATATATTGCAGTGATTTTATTAATTGTGCTTTTTCTTCAACGTCACGCCAAGCATTAAATTGTTGTTCATAAATAGGATTTAAAATAAATTCACTATAGTCATCCATCAATGTTTCTAATGCTTCGATATATTGATCGTCTTGTAATACACGCTCGTAATGCGCTTCAAACTTTTCTAAATATTGTTGTAATATCAATTTGATTTCATTATTAAAGTTATTCATTGTAGGCTCCTTATTCTATATATGCTTTTCCTGTAGCTACAGTTGTAACCTGTCCTTTAATTGAAGTTTGATATCCCAATTGATGACATCGCTTTGATGTCACTAAAATACTGCCCCCTGGCTGATGTACTGTAAAATCTTTGCATGCGTCATTACGTTGATAATTATTAAAAACCCCAATTGATGCTGTACCAGAACCACAGCTATTTTCCCAAATTAAACTTTGAATTTCTGGTATATAGATTAATGGCTGTAAAAATTGACGTTGTTCATCAAAAAGCATCATACCTACTGTTTTATATTTGTGACTCCATTGTTGCTCACGCACAAACGCTTCAACCAAATGTTGAATTTCTGTTGTTACTTGTTTAACTGGAATCACATAATGTACATATGTTTCATAAATAATTTCTATTGCTTTCCATGAATGATTACCCATATTAATTGTTGTTGGCACAACACGATGGGCTTGTGGCATTTGAACTTCATAGTATTGGCAATCATGAATTGCGCATTGCACTAAATCCGAACAGCCAGACACCTTCACCTTAAACTGTTGGTCTTTAAGCAAATGACTTTCCTGCAAATGATGTATATATGACATCGTCGCATTACCGCAAAATTCATTACCGCTCATAACTAAGTGAAAATCATTACCATCATCATTTTGTGTTGATTCTATAAAGCCTACCTGTTCACAGCATACATGTGTTGCGGCCATCAACTGATTGGCGATAGATGCATATTCACTAGCATCATGTTTTGAATGAACAAGTATCGTCATATTCCCCGAAGGATTATACTTAGAAAATTCTATAACCTGCCGATTCATACGACACTCCTTTAGATGTATTTTTAGAGCCTCTGTAATTTTAATTACTAGAGGCTCTTATGCAGTTGTTGCGAAGCAAACAACTGTATTCCTCTAAACCTGTAATTTTTTAGAAGATGAACCTAATAGCTCTATCTAGTAGGTAAGTCATGCTAATTCGCAAAAG
The DNA here is from genome assembly GCF_016743875.1 of Staphylococcus sp. T93. Taxonomy (NCBI): domain Bacteria; kingdom Bacillati; phylum Bacillota; class Bacilli; order Caryophanales; family Staphylococcaceae; genus Staphylococcus; species Staphylococcus sp. T93. Next base: position 1,926,316 of record NZ_CP068247.1, read on the forward strand.
CGAAAACCATGGCTCTTATGCAGTTGTTGCGAAGCAAGCAACTGTATTCCTCTAAAACTGTAATTTTTTAGAAGCTGAACCTAATAGCTCTATCTATTAGGTAAGTCATGCTAACCCGCAAAGTGGAAAGCATGACTTAGTAATCGGTTGTTGTATCAAAATGCAACCGTAAACCTTATTTAAAGTTGCTTCTTGTGGCTCTACAAGCGAATGCAGTTGTCCGTTAACTACATTCACTTAGATGCTTTTATTGTTTTCACCTCAACTAAAACTTCAAAAAAGTTGCAGAAAACAAATCGTAACTATTACGATTTGATTATATACTATATTAGTTGAGAATCATTGTCAATAAAGGTTGTAAATGAATGCACATTTATATTTTGATAATCCTTCCATAAACTTCGTATTCTCAGCACATTCAAGTCTTTTTGAAAATTTTTATCAATAATTGAGTAGAAGTTCCGTTCTAGTCAGTTCAAAATTTTACGTAAGTTGTCTCTGCGTATTGCTTTAGTGAGAATAACCCACACTTGTGGAAACGTCCTTTTGTTAATCTACAATGGATACCCTTGTCTTTCGCTAACATTTCCTATTACCAATCCTGTAACGGATTTTCATCGTCAAGTTGTTGCCCATACAATACGCACCAAAAAAGCTTTGTACAATTTCGTACAAAGCTTTAAAAATTTAAATAAAAATATCATTGTTTTAATGAACTAGCCATATCAGATTTTATTTCGTTTGCTAATACTTGTAATTCAGGGAAGTAATTATTAGCAAAGCCAATTATTATTTTATTTTTTACAAACGTGTTAATCTCTCGATCTTCTGGAATCGTATTTTCTATTAAATTCAAAAGCTCACTATGACTTATGTTCTCTATACTTACTGTATTTAAATATTTTAAAATCACAAGATACAATTCATCAAATACTTCATGTTCAAAATCAAAGTCCAATAATAATAAACTAACGGAATTAGTTTCTAACTGATTATCTCCAATTTTATCTGCAATCTCTCTTATAGCTTGATATAGCAATCTAAAACTTTCTTTTTCTTTTAACATAAAATTCTCCTTAATTTATTAGAATAGACAAAATACAGCTTATTTTAAAGATACTCCAAAAGTTTGAACTCGAGATTCTGATAAATTAGATGCACGACCTACAATACGTTAAAACAAGCTTTAAGCAATACACTTCAAATGAACAATATGTGATTTTCAAAGATTAATTAATCTCCGCTTTAAATGTCTTTCATTGCGACAATATGCATACATTGCCTACTTCATGCCAAATTCTTTTCCACTGGATATCGATTTTAAATAATTATTCCAATGTCCGCTTCCACGAATCATCACTTAACATCTCGCCAGGCCATGTGTAAGCCATCACACCACCATCAATTCGAATCGTCTCTCCAGTTATGAATGAACTGTCGTCAGATGCTAAGAAGACTACTAATTTAGCAACTTCTTCTGGTTTACCTAAACGTCCCAGCGGAGTCATCCATTTTTGATTTTCTCTAAATGTTTTACCTGCATCATCCTCACTCGTACCTGTCAGTTTATCTACTAACGGGGTTTCAATTGTACCTGGTGCAATCGCATTGGCTCGAATGCTATCACGGCCATACTCAATTGCGATTGATTTTGTAAAATTAATCACTGCACCTTTCGCAGCATTATATCCAGAGCGATACAAGTCTGCTGCTTGTCCGGAAAATGAAGACGTATTAACAATAGAGCCACCTTGATTCATCATTAAAGGTAACATCATTTTCGTCATTAAAAATGTCCCACGCATATCTACATTCATAATCTTGTCATACACATCTATTGGATACTCATGAATTCTATCAGCCGCATTATCCACACCGGCATTATTAAACAACACATCGATTCTTCCAAACTGTTCCTTTATGTCAGACACAAAGTCTACCACTTGTTGTTCGCTTGCATTATCCACATTATACGCCTTCGCATTGTCACCATTACTTTTAATTTTATCGACAGTCTCCGATACCGCTTCAGCTATGTCTACCGCCAATACATACGCACCTTATTGAGCTAAAGCGATTGCAGAAGCTTGACCGATACCTGTACTTGCTCCTGTTACGACTGCTACTTTATTTTCCAAACGTTTCATTCAGTCACTCCTATACAACATATCTTAAACTTACAGTCCTTATTTTCCACTGTTCGATGCTTCATAAACCTAATAGATAAGTCTTCAGGCAGTCTTAACTACTCTGCTATACACTTTCTATTGAATAACTCAAAATATTTAACAATATTAGTTTTTTTATTTCCTGAAAATTGTTACTTTTGAGAGTATTTTTTGTTACACTTTAAATATTTAACAAAGGGGGGAATAATTGATGACATCAAAACATCAACAAAAGGGGTCTATCGTCAATCGTTTCTTGAATAGTGTTGAAAAAATCGGAAATAAATTGCCAGATCCTAGCGTCTTATTCTTTTTAATGTGTGTGGGCTTAGCCATTATGACATGGGTTATCTCATTATTTAATGTATCTGTTAAGCATCCAGGTACGCATCAAACCATTTATATTAAAAATATAATTAGCCATGATGGATTTACGATGATAATGAATGATACGATTAAAAATTTCTCAGAGTTCCCAGCATTAGGCTTAGTACTAGCAGTGATGATTGGTATTGGTGTTGCAGAGAAAACAGGATACTTCGATAAGTTAATGATTTCTGTTGTGAATCGCGCACCACGTTTCTTAATTTTACCGACTATTATATTAATTGGTATTTTAGGTAGTACAGCCGGCGATGCTGCGACAATTATCTTGCCGCCGCTTGCAGCAATGCTTTTTATTAAAATTGGCTATCACCCTATCGCTGGACTAACGATGGCATATGCTTCCGCTGTTGGAGGATTTGCAGCAAATATAGTTGTTGGTATGCAAGATGCTTTGGTCTATTCATTTACAGAACCGGCAACACGTATCGTTTCAGATTCTATTAAAACAAACGTTGCTATGAACTGGTACTTTATCGCAGCGAGTGTCGTTGTATTACTTCCTACGATATTGCTAGTTACAACTAAGCTCATTATTCCTAGATTAGGAAAATATGATGACAGTTTAATGCATGATGACCATGAAGAAACATCTTCACATATTACTGACAAAGAAGCACATGCTTTAAAATGGGCAAATATCAGTTTCATAGTCACAATTATTTTATTAATTATTACAGCCATTCCTGAACATAGCTTTTTAAGAAATGCTAAAACAGGCAGCTTACTAGACGATGCGCCATTAATTAACGGTGTCGGATTAATTATTCTTGTCGTATTTTTAGTACCTGGATTAGTTTATGGGATTTTAAGCAAAGAAATTAAAAATACAAAAGACTTAGGTAAAATGTTCGGCGATGCTGTAGGATCAATGGGAACATTTATCGTTATTGTGTTTTTTGCAGCACAGCTACTTGCGTATTTAAAGTGGAGTAATTTAGGAATTATCGCTGCTGTTAAAGGTGCCAAATTATTAGAACATCAAAACGGTATTGTATTGATACTAGGTATTATTGTACTGAGTGCAATGGTCAACATGTTAATCGGAAGCGCATCGGCTAAATGGGGTATTTTAGGACCGATATTCGTACCAATGTTAATCCTTATCGGCTTTCATCCCGCATTCACACAAGTCATTTACCGTGTAGGCGATTCAATTACCAATCCAATTACACCGATGATGCCGTACTTACCTTTATTATTAACTTATGCACAAAAATACGATAAACGCATGAAACTCGGAGCCTTACTTTCTAGTTTAATGCCGTATTCAATCGCGCTAAGTATTGTATGGACAGTATTTGTCATCATTTGGTTCCTATTAGGTATCCCTGTTGGACCAGGTGGACCGATATTCGTTAAATAACAGTATTCAAAGGGATAAATTAAAATGCCACTATACAAGATTTGACCTGTATAGTGGCATGATTTGTTATGATATAGCGTTCGAGATGAAACTCTGCATTTATATGAACAATTATAGTCTATCACTAATAATATTTAATCTGTTCCAACCGTTAATTTGGTTTACAACAAAGACAAGATCAATAATTTGTTCTTCATCATAAAATGATTTTAGCCGGTCAATAATTTCAAACTTCTTAAAGTCTTTGATTGAATTTAACATTTCTGCAAATTCAAGCGTCACTTTTTCTTGATCAGTAAATAAATCTAAATGTCTAAAACTCAAGACTTCATCAATTTTCATTTGTGTTACACCCAATTCCTTTAATTCTTTTTTATGGATATCAACACAATAATGACAACCGTTAATTTTAGAAATTAATAACTTAATCAATGCACTAAGTTCATCATTAACGGGTGATTGATGAATAAACTTTTCACCTTGGCTCATTACAGACATTAACTCTCCATTTTGTTTCTTGTAATTATACGGCATTTGCAATCTCTCCTTTACATTGTTTAATACCAATCCAGTGATACTACACTTCGAACAATATTGGATAGAATTTGAAATTCTGTATAACATCTTGTCAATCTATGCTTTAGTTAAAACATTTAGCACTTATATTTAAAAAATATATAAAATATGAAAACAGATTGAAAGGATATTATACCTTGCTCTACCCTTTTTTATAAAAAATCACACACATTTGAGAAAATTTGATAATGTCAATAAATCACGTCATCGACATTGTTATTCGATATATATTGTTCTTATAATGGCCAAACTATTATTCCATTTAAATTAACGTGGTTCGTTTGTGTTAATGTACTGTACAAAACTGGGGAAGTATTGGTGATGATGAAGTGATTTATATTAATTGCGAAACACCTTCGATAGCAATGACATAGATTATTGGAAGATTAAATCAAAAATAAAGAAGACCCTAGTGGCCTTCTTTTTTATCTAATTCTTCTTTGATTTTTTCTGGTGATTTTCTTTCATGTGCTGGTTTTAATAATTTATCTACTCCTTCACTTTTTATCATAGCGCCACCAAATTGATAATTATGTTCAGGCGATGCATAAGCAGTAAAATCATCTTCTTTATTTTCATTGATGTATCCTTCAATCACAGCACTTCCCATAGGACTTGTTTCCAAGTTTGTGAAATGTACAGATTTAATCGTGTTCGTTTCTTTAGTATTATGCTTAAGATAGAGTGTAATACGTTCTTGTTGTTCTTTGTAGTAAATCGCTTTTTGTTTTTCTTTTTCATCATATTTCATTTTAAAATGCATGACCGTAGAAACTGTACATATACACAATATGACACCAATAATTATAAAAACATGTTTTTTGGACATTAAAGTAACTCCTAACTTTAGTGACTCTTCTTTTTATTTAGTTCTTTTTTTATATCATCTGGTGATTTTAACTGATTGGCTGGCTTTAGTAACTCGCTTAATTTTTCACTTTCTATCATAGCACCACCAAATTGATAATTATGTTCTGGTGTAGCATAAGCAGTAAAATTATCTTTTTTGTTTTCATTTATGTAACCTTCAATCACAGCACTTCCCATAGGACTTGTTTCCGAGTTTGTGAAATGTACAGATTTGATTGTATTCGGTTCTTTAGTGTTATGCTTGAGATAAAGTGTAATGCGCGCTTGTTGTTCTTTATAGTATATTGCTTTTTGTTTTTCTTTTTCGTCATATTTCACTTTTAAATAGATACCTGCAACACTAATTAATATGATTAACATAATACTAGTTAATATTAAAATTTTCTTTTTCGACATCTATCACCAGCTCCTAAAATGTGGTGGAATTTTATACAGTTTACATATTTATGATACTACAAAACACACTCTTACAAAGAAAATCTATAATTTTAATCTAGGTCAAGGAAAAGCAGCCAAAAGTGTTTATATAAGATCAACGAAATATTGCGGGTATAAAGTGGTTAACAGATAAATACAGTGGAAATTGTACTAAAAATTCAACTTTTCATTTTTATATGTAAGTATGATTAACTTGAAAACAAAATTAAAACGGCCGCATAGTTTTAGCGGTCGTTCTTTTTAGACTCTAATTCCTTTTTTATCTCATCAGGTGATTTGGTTTGATGTACTGGTTTTAATAACGTGCTTAAATTTTTACTTTTGATTAAACTTCCACCAAATTGATAATTATGTTCTGGAGACCCATATGCAACAAAATCATCTTCTTTATTTTCATTTATGTAACCTTCAATTACTGCATCGCCCATAGGTCCTCTTTTTAAACTTGTGAAATGTACAGTTTTGATGGTATTGGGTTCTTTAGTATTATGCTTAAGATAGAGTGTAATACGCTCCTGTTGTTCTTTATAGTATATTGCTTTTTGTTTTTCTTTTTCGTCATATTTCACTTTTAAATAAATGACTGATGCAACTATACATATACATAAAATGACACCAATAATTATAAAAACATGTTTTTTGTTCATTAAAGTAACTCCTAAAATGTGGTGGAAAATGAAAAAATTTTTATAATCTATAATTATGAACATTACAGATTATAAACCATAACACTAACATCGTCGCCTTCATTAACTTGATTGTTAAAATCAGCAATTACTGAGAATTGTACAAGGAATAATTGCCTATTATGCCCTCATGTAATTATTGCCTTACTAACATTAACAAAATCGATAGCTATTACATTAAATGCCTATACCCCAGACCTCAAACACCTTTTTATACAGGACGCACTGTAATTTCATTCACGTTAACGTGCTTTGGTTGTGTTAATGCATATAATACTGCTTCTGCAATATCTTGTGGTTCAAGTTTTTTACGATCTGTTGGATTGTATGCGGCAGTTATGGCTGTATCTACCATTCCTGGAGAAATGCTTGTTACTTTAACGCCTGTCTTTGCCAACTCTTTTTCTAATCCTTGAGTAATAGTGTGAACTGCTGCTTTCGTCGCACTATAAATCGTACTACTTTTCGTTACTTCAAAGCCAGAAATAGATGCAATGTTAATAAGATGGCCACTTGATTGTTCTAACATAGTTGGTAATGCAGCCTGTGCCGTATATAAAGTGCCTTTGATATTCACATCAATCATACTATCCCACTCATCTACTTGATAATCAGTAATCTTAGACGACAACATTTGCCCCGCACTATTGATAACAATATCCAAACCACCGAATGTTTGTTGTGCAATTTTTATCAATTCATCGACTTCTTCTTTATTCGTTACATCTGTTGGCACTACCTTCACACTATCTTGTGACAATTGATTCGCTACGTTTTGTAATTTTTCTTTATTTCTACCTGCTAAGACAACTTTTGCCCCTTCTTCATGTAGTAATGTTGCAATTGCTTCTCCAATACCACTACCTGCACCTGTAACTACTGCTACTTTATCTGTTAATACTGTCATAATGATCGACTCCTTTGATTCTTTTTATTTTTTCAGGGTAAATCATAAATACATATTACTTTTAAAAAGCGTATCACAATTCATATAACGGTCATAATAACTCGCTTCATTTTCATAGATAAATTACATTACAAGCCATTCGAAACATACAATTAATCGTTGCTTATATTTTTTATTTTTAAAAATGTTGAAAAATCGTCACTTCTTTATTGTAAAAACATTATATTAGTAATAAAGTTAATACTGTGATTTATCATTCGATTGAATGATTAGAGGGAGGAATAAAACGTGACATATCATGAGCGTGTTTTAGCATTAAGAGCAGAAAGTAAAAGAACCGCATTTGATTTTCGATTCGAAGATTTATTTAGCAAAGAAGAATGGCTAAGTATGTCTCTTGCAGAAAGACAAAAAGCTGAAAAAGCATTTCGACACGAAGTTAAAAATATGGACGATGTAAGAATGCCCTTCTCAAGTGTCCATGACGCCCAAGTAAAATTATATAATGTTGTATATTCTTATAACGGCATTAAACGTAATTTTAAACAAGTTGAAAATGAAGGATTCTAATATCATTTCGTTTATATATAGCAGACATGATAGAATTTTATATGTAAATCTTGTAGGTAATCGTTTTAAAAATAATATAAGTATGACTAAAGCCACATCCAATATAGGACGTGGCTTTTAGTATCGTTCCAGATTTGTGGGGAGTTAGGGTTTACTTAATTAAAGGGGTCTGCCCTCAATTGCTCACCAACGAGGGCAAGTTACATCAATCACACTTCAATTGCCGCCGACTAGGGGTAGTAATCATTGGCAATAAGAACTAGTTAGTGACTAACGATTTACGTTCCATAGCAAAGTGATACAAACGCTCAGCATCAATGTAAGGCATAGAATCAATAGTTAGGTAACCATCTTTGATGTCACCAATTAATCCTTGATTTACACCAGTGTTCACGTAAATATCATAGCTACTTACGTCTGAGAAAATAAGCGCTTCAATCTCTTTTCTCATAATCATCACTCCAATGTTTATATAGTATTTATATAAACTCTCTCGTCTCTCTCTATTTATTAACTTCTTACAAGTCTAATATTACATGAATTTCCAAATAAATAAAGGGATTTGTGATGTATTTCACAAATTTATCACTATTTTGGAAAATTAAGAAATATTTAATTATATAAAAGTTTAATAAGTCAGAAAATATGATAAAATGTAGATGTTCTTTAGACATTAAAAGCTTCTAACATGATACGGAATATGAGGTTCCTGTATCACATTAGAAGCTTTTTTGTTGCGGTGCTTATATTAATAATGGCATGAATGAACGCATGCTGTCTTAGCTCCAAGAATCATATAAGCTATTAAACTTCCGTTCTTTGAATATTTTTTAATTTCTTACTAATATCATCCAGTTCATTCTTCGCCTTTTTAACCCAATCTCCTTGAGCTACATTATCAAATTCACCTTTAAATTTTTTGAAATGGCTACCTATATTTCACAGCTCACTTTAGATATCGAACTTGTTTCTTCAGAGTTACTTGTTATATTACCAGGTTTTATTTGATATTCAGTTTGACTCATACCTTGTATCCTCACTTGGAGTATATTGTACAGAATCTGTAAAATAAATGTTTTCTTCTTTATTTTCGACAAAGGTAAATTCAAGACTTCTAGAACCTACGGATGAACCTTTTAAATCTCCATCGCCTTTCAATAATAGTTTCGGCGCTTGTTTGGTTGGAATATCATATCTTTTTCTTAACTGTTGGACATTATAATCATCATTATTCAATTGATATTTTGCCGAATAACTTGGTACATTAGGATTATATGAAATATCACCATCTTTATAATCATTAATATCTTTAAAGTTGCCATATTGTACAAAGAACTTAAAGTTTTCAATCTCTTTTTTTAACTTGTCATTCGGTAGTGGCTTCGTTGGTATGATTTTATTATGTTCCATTTTTACCGGATACCTTTTTTCATCATCCTTTGGTCTGCCGTTACTGTCATCTGTCATTTCACTTATAAAATAATACCCTTTTGTGGTTCTAGTATTGCGATTGATATAGAGCACCATTCCTCTCGTTTCCATATCCTTACCTTTTGGCTCGATTACCATTTCAGAATTAACTATCCAAGTACCTTTATCACCCTTTTTAAATTCTTGATCTCGAAAGCCTTCTTTATCGTAAAAATCATCGAGATTTTTGGTTGGATATAATTTTAATGTTTGATTAAATGTGTCTTTAATTTGGGCGTTTCGACCATTTGTTTTTGTCATAATGACATAACCTACAATCAATATAATGAGTAATACCAAGCATATACCGAGCGTTAATTTCTTTGAATGAATCATCATTTCTCCACCTTATATTTTTAATATTGACTCAGTTTTTAATATTTACAACTAAAGCGAAAAATTATTTTGAACACTTTATGAAATTTTTATTTCAAACTTCTATTAACCCTATTCAGTAGGTTTGAAATTAATACTATCAGAAAAATACACATTTTCTTCTTTATTTCTTATAAAGTTAAATTCTAGTTCTTTAGAACCTACGGATGAGCCTTTTAATCGCCATCACCTTCATACAGTTTGAAGTCATATTTACCAATTGTAAATGACGACTAGATGATATATAGTTCAAGAAACATCAAAATTCGTTAAAACATAATCAAATTTTATTATGTTCAAAACTTTATTTTCCAAAAAATAAAAAAAAAGTTAAACAAAGATTGGTTGCTTAACTTCCATTATTGAATTCATTAGTCCGATTTGACATAGATCCCGAAAAATAATGGCTAATAGCCACTTATAGTCGAAATTATGAACTATATAATTCATTTATTATTAAATGGATTATATACTTATTGTGTTTCTTAATACCTTTTTATACTTTAATATCTTGAATTTTTTCTAAATCATTACTAATATCTTTTAATTCGTCTGTGGCATTTTTCACCCAAGCCCCTTGTGCCGCATTTTTAAAATCATCTTCAAATTTTTTGAAATGACTTACCATTTGGTCAAGTAATATTTTCTCATCACTTTTCAGCTTATTTTGATGATCATGATGCATACGAACATGTTCAGGCGCAATAACCTCACTAATCTGTTCTTTTTCCTTCATTTGTTCCAATACTGCTAAATCTGGTAAACCACTAAAATCAAGTCCCACGCTTATTCATCTCCTTCAATTCTGTCAGATTGTTTTAGATATTCTCTTCTTAACTCATCTTTATAATCTTCTAATTTCATTTCGTGATGTCGGATACGTTGATTCGTTTCTCTATCGAAAGATTCTATAATACGTGTCATCCTGATCATAGCGTCTTCACTATAATTCATTTTATGTTTGAGATATAAGAAATGATCATACATTTGTTCACATTTCTTGCGTGTTTGATGTCTTAATTCATCAATTTGATTGAATGCATCATTCAATTGTTTTCTTTCTTCATCATAGGCATTTTCAAGTTCATTAATATTTTTATACGTAGTAAACATTACATCATCCCATCAATCTGGCTCGCTAACATTTGGTCATTAGAAACAATTGCTTCGATACTCTGTTTAATTTTTGCGATATAGCCATTACAATTTTTATAAACATCATTTAATTTCTTTATCTTATCATCAATTTTTCTTTTGGGATCTGTTTCAAGTTTACTTTCATACGCGCCACCTTTTCTTAATTCATCTATAACCTCTTCAGAGGTTAATTTTTCACCAATTTCATTTCCAACTTCTTGCGCTTTTTTCCAGTTGTCTCCAAATTTATGTGCCATCGCGTGATACATTTTTTCAAATGTTGGCTTTCTTCATTCACTAATTGATTTAAGCCTTCGGCAATGGTTAGTGCTGTTAAAGCTTCTAATAATTGTTGTTGGGAGGAAGAGAGTGATCCACCCGTTGTTTGAATCCAATTCGCTCTTAACGTCTCTACTTTATGTAATCTATGCCTCGTTTGTTTACGAACGGATTTTAATGCTTTATTATTTTCGTCTTGGTAGCCTTTAACTTTGTTTAATTCAGCTAAGATTATAGCCTGTGTTCTGCTCATTAAAATACCACTCATTGCATGGCCTTCTCCATTTTTAAGTACTATTTTTTCTCCAGCAGTTTCATATAAATGATTGCGGACACCTGCATCTAATTCGTCTTCATCAGACACAAATCTTACAATGTGACCATCGTACTTTTCAATCAATTTTTTAAGTTCTTCTTGATCGGCATAAAGGCCGCTCACATCTTTGATCGCTAATGGAGCTGGATTATACACAACGATATGTTTAATATCATTACTCATACCTAAAATCATCGCATCTCTACCGCCCAGCGAATGTCCGGTAATAATATCAATATCATAGTCTTTTTTGATATTTTTGATAAAGTCTTGGGTATTTTTATAATGTGGATCTTTATCTGTGACGGAATGAAGGCCAATATTGACATCGGCCCCAATATCTTTTAGCGTTTCACTCACGTCTATATATCCTTGATAAGAAGGAACACCAAATGTTTGTTTTAATATTGCGTCTTTGTGTACATTAGTACCTGTCATACCTAAAGTAACTTTGCCAGTGTCTTTATTTAAAAAGGCGCTTGTAGTCGTGCCTGTTTTGGGGTCCGTATAACTTTTAAGATATGAAAGATTTTTAGGGAATTTATTTTTTTCTTGTAACTTTTTAATTTGTTTATCAATTTTATTTTGTTTTAAACCACTGTTATTTGCGTTTTCTATTTCATAACTTATATTAGATACTGTACTTGTTTCTTCAGAGTTACCTTTTATATTGCCAGATTTTATTTGATATTCCGTTTGACTCATGATTTATCATCCTCGCTAGGTGTAAATTCGACCGAATCTGAAAAATAGATATTCTCTTCTTGATTTTCTACAAACGTAAATTCTAGATCCTTAGATCCTACGGATGAGCCTTTTAAATTGCCGGATCCTTTCAATTTTAATTCGGGCGCTTGTTTGGTTGGAATATGATATCGTTTTCTTAACTGTTGAACATTATAGTCATCATTATTCAATTGATACTTTGCAGAATAACTTGGCACATTAGGATTATATGAAATATCACCATTTTTATAATCTTTAAAATCTTTAAAATTTCCATATTGTACAAAGAACTTAAAGTTTTCAATCTCTTTTTTTAACTTGTCATCCGGTATAGGCTTTGTTGGAATAATTCGATTATTTTCCATCTTGACAGGATATTTTTTTTCTTTACTACGTGAATATCCTTTACTATCTTCAGTTATTTCGGTGACAATAAAATTACCCTTCGTTGTTCTAGTATTGCGATTGATATAGAGCACCATTCCTCTCGATTCCATATTTTTCCCTTTTGGTTCGATAACCATTTCAGAATAAATAATCCAAGTCCCTTTATCTCTTTTATCAAATTCTTGATCTCGAAAACCTTCCTTATCGTAAAAATCATCGAGATTCTTGGTTAGATATACACTTAATGTTTTGTTGAAATTTTCTTTAATTTGAGCGTTTCGACCATTTGTTTTTGTCATAATGACACAACCTCCAATCAATATAATGAGTAATACCAAACATATACCGAGCGTTAATTTCTTTGAATGAATCATCATTTCTCCACCTTATATTTTTAATACTGACTCAATCTTTAATTTACACAACTAAAGCGAAAAATTATTTTGAACACTTTATGAAATTTTCATTTCAAACTTCTATTAACCCTATTCAGTAGGTTTGAAATTAATACTATCCGTAAAATAGATGTTTTCTTCTTTATTTTCTATAAATGTAAACTCTAAATTTTTGTGTCCTATAGATGATCCTTTTAAATCACCATCGCCTTTTATTAATAATTTAGGTGCTTTCTTAGTTGGTATATCATACCTCTTTCTAAGTTGCTTCACATTGTAGTCATCATTACTTAATTGATACTTTGCTGAATAACTTGGCACATTCGGATTATATGAAATGTCACCATCTTTATAATCATTAATATCTTTAAAGTCACCGTATTGTACAAAGAATTTAAAGTTTTCGATTTCTTTTCTTAATTTATCATCAGCTATCGGTTTGGTTGGGATAATTTTATTATGTTCCATTTTTACTGGATATTCTTTTTCTTTACTACGTGAGTATCCTTTTTTATCTTCCCATAATTCCCTCACAATAAATTCACCTTTTGTCGTTCTGGTATTGCGGTCTACATACAGGACCAATCCTCTGGATTCCATATTCTTTCCATTTGTTTCTATTGTCATTTTAGAGTGAATTATCCAAGTGCCTTTGTCGCCCTTTTCAAACTCTTGATCTCGAAAGCCTTCCTTATCATAAAAGTCTTCAAGATTTTTAGTTGGATACAGGCTCAACGTTTTGTTGAAGTTTTCTTTAATTTGTTTATCTTTACTGCTTTCTTCCTTTTTCATTCCGCAAGCCCCTATAAAAACAGCTAATAATACTAAATACAGCCAGAGCCTCAACCTTTTTGAGTGAATCATCATTTCACATCCCCATTTTTATTTTTGATGCAAAGTTAAGTTCAAATTCCAATATTAATAATATTAGAGGAAATTTTATGATTAAATCCTCGTGGATTTTAATTGTTAGTTGTATTTTTCACATATCAACATCACAAATTATTTAAAAAGCGCAAATATCTTTATAATTTTTATTGGCCTAACCAACTAATTAATTAAGATAAATTGCGCTTATATTTAAAATAATAACACTGAAACTCAATGTATTTACTTATTAAAATTGATGTTTAAATACAACTTTACTAACATTCATTTTTCGGTTTACATTAATTTGTTAGATAACGATATATATCATCTCTTACAGCTTTATCCAGTGCTAAATCCATCGTTACTACGTTTGAACCATTCGGCATTTTATCTTGCTTTTCTGAACCTTCTATATATCCAGCAGTTCCTAAATAATAAAAATATATACCATCATCATCTTTTTTCTGTACAAAAATATACATTTTAATTCCTTTTGCTCTATGGGACAAAATTTTCTGAACTTCTTTTGATTCTAGCGTTCTATTAGATTTAGTAAACCATTTTAATTCATCTTGACTTAAAAATTCATCTTCATATTTTGTGCTATCACTTATATCCTCATGCTTATCATAAGTGATAAATATTGGCATTTCTTGGCTTTTTATCATGTATCCCATGATTACAGACGAACCATTTTTATTCCAATTAAATATTTTACTAAAATCTTCTCTTGAATATTTATTATATAAAATCAGTCCATTTTTACCTTTTTGGTATTTTTCATTGTTATACTTTGATAATTCAATAAGATCTTCTAAAAACATATTAAATGTTTGATTACTTAGAGCATTAGTAAATGCATCGCTTAGTCTTATCATTCTTTCATTACGTTCTATAATGGGACTTCCATAGATTTTTTCAATTCCTGCGTTGTAAAATGAAAAATCTAAAATTCTTAATGAAGTATCTATATCATCTTCTGTTATATCCTTAACTTCGTTCAACATTTTATTTTTTAATTCATCATATGTTAATTCATTTTTTAAAAGTTCTTCTAAAACTAAACTATCGATTCTTTTCAATCCAGGTGCTATTTGCCTTGAAAAGAAAACCAGATTTTTAGATTCATTTTCCGTCAATAATGTATCTATTTTTTTATATCTCACTAAGAACTCGTAATAATTACTAAATTTAGAAAATATAACGCTTGGATCTATAGAATGTTGTTGTATGAAATCCATTAGTAACGGCATGTGTCCCAATCTATTTTCAACTTCTTCATAAGCTTTTAATATTAATTTATTTTGATTTAATGATACTGCATCCAATGAATTGTAAATCTGTTTTTTAGCAACTTCTTCAAAATTAATTGTAGATACTCCATTAATCGAATCGTTATTCGTTAAAAACTTCTTATAATTATCTTTATTTTGCGATTGATCCCCAGAAAGCGCAATCGGAATTAAATAATTTGTCTTATAATTACCAATAAAATCAATTACTGTAACATACTCTTTATTTGAACTTTTTCTTAATCCTCTACCAAGTTGCTGAATGAATATAATACTAGACTCTGTTGGTCTCAACATTACAACTTGATTGACTTCTGGAATATCAATACCTTCGTTAAAAAGATCTACAGTTATAATATAGTTAATCTTACCTTCTTTTAATTTTTCTATTACAATTTGGCGATAATTAACACTATCATCTCCTGTTAAAGCAACACTTTTAATCCCTTTTGAACTTAGTTTATCCGCTAAATCATAAGCTTCTTTTTTGCTACTTACAAAAATCAATCCTTGTAAAATTTCACCTGAATATCCATAGTAATCTGTCTTTTAAATAATATAATTAACTCTTTCATCAGAAGTTAAATATCTCAGTTTAGTTACATCATCTTCTTTAATACCTTGATGTACATAATCAGTCACACCAAAATAATGAAATGGACATAAAATATCACTTTCTAATGCTGCTTGTAACCTTATTTCATATGCAATATTATAATCAAACAGTTCAAATATACTTAATTCATCTGATCTTTCTGGTGTAGCAGTCATTCCCAGCATGAACTTAGGTTTGAAGTAGTTAAATACTCGTTGATAAGTAGATGCAGCAGAACGATGTGCTTCATCAAAAACAATATAATCAAATTCATTTTCATCAAATTGCTTAAAATTATCATCTCTAGATAATGTTTGAATGGTTGCAAATAAATATTTGGCATCGACATCTCTATGTTTTCCTGTCAACAATCCAAAATCACTATCATTTTTTATAGGTAATACTTTTTTAAATTCTTCCTTAGCTCTATTTAAAATCCCCTCATTATGAACAATAAATAAAAATTTATTAGGGTTTACTTCTCTAACATCTAATGCACATAAAATCGTTTTACCTGTACCAGTTGCAGATATTATTAACGCCTTATCTTTGGCTTTATCCCTAATAGCTTTTAATGACCTTAATGCTTCTGCTTGCATTAAATTGGGTACAATTTCCACTGATTTTTTCACCTTATCAGCTAGCAGCATTTGAGTTTGTTCAACCTCCGCTAATTTTTCTAAGGAACGGTACTCAAATGATTCTTTATATGAATTAATCCATTGCTCAGTCAGTGGGGTACTCTTTTGCCATAACAAGTCAAATTCACTTTTTACACTATCAACTAAATCGCCATTTTTCATAGTAGACAGTAAAACATTATGCTCATAATTAACCTTTAACGCATTAGATGTTAAATTAGAGCTTCCTATTACCATAGAACTATAATCCTTATGCTCAAAAATATATCCTTTGGCATGGAATCCAGCAATATCAGTTAATCTTACCTCTACATTTTTTAATTTAAGTAATTCTCCATACATTTTAGGACTATTAAACCCTAAGTAATTAGATGTTAATATTTTCCCTTTAACACCCTTATTGCTTAAATCTAATAGTTGAGCCTTTAAGCTGGCTAAACCGCTTTCTGTTATAAAAGCCACAGAAAAATAAAACGTTTCACATTTTTGAAGTTCATCTATAATTGTTGAAAGAACTTTTTCATTTTTATTATTTACTAAAAGCTTCGGTGTATAATTCCCTTTATGAGAAATATGTTTGTCTATAAACCCTTTATGTAAAGATTGATTGAAATCATTTAGTAATCTACTCATATTATCCCTCAGTCATAATTTTATTAACGGCTGGTATATCCGCTGGGGCCCAATTTAATTTATCAAGTTCGTTTATTGACAACCATTCAATACTCTTATGTTCAGTTAGAGTTGGTAACTCTTTGTTTAAAGTACATTTGTATGTTGTTAACCTAACAATTCCAAAATCATATTCATGTTCTGTAGTTATAACTTTGTCTCCAACAATTAAATCACATTTCATTTCTTCTCTAATTTCTCTAATCAAAGCGTCTTTTTCAGTTTCATTCTTTTCAACCTTACCGCCAGGAAATTCCCACATTAAAGGCAGACTCATTTTTTCACTTCTCTGTGCACAAAGAATTTTGTTATCAGAAAAAATAATAGCTCCTACTACATTGATTACTTTTTTCATAAGACTCACCCTTCAATTTAAAATCATCTTAATTGTTATTCTATCAAAAATTACAAAACTATATATAAATCAATATTAAAAATTAATATTTTACATTCACATGAACGCTCTACTCCATGCATTTTCATACACATCTATTATATAATACTTGTGAAAAGTATTGTCTTGGGGCTGTGTTTTTTTACTTTTGGGGCGTATTTCTTTATAATTCATTACATAAATGTAAGGGCTTTAGTTTTCATGTTTTATTAAGTCTAACTGAGATTTTGAAAGGATGTTTAGCAACAATGGATAAAGAATTATGGATAGAACGAGCTAATGATAGTTTAGTTAAACATTTTTATGAGCAGCAATCTGACATTGAACAGCGAGAAGGTTTTGAAAGTAAATTAACATTTGGTACTGCGGGTATACGCGGAAAATTCGGTCTTGGTGAAGGTCGACTTAATAAGTTTACTATTGAAAAATTGGCATTAGGTTTAGCGCGTTATTTAAATGCCCAAACAAACAGTCCAACAATAGTCATTCATTATGATATTAGACATCTTTCAACTGAATTCGCCCAAATAATTGCTAATGTATTAGCAAACCATCAAATAACAGTTTATTTACCTGATACATATAAAACGACACCGGAATTATCGTTCGCGGTGCGCAATCTTAATACTACTGCTGGCATTATGATTACAGCAAGTCATAATCCGAAAGACTATAACGGCATCAAAGTATATGGTTCTGATGGTGCGCAATTATCGACTGATGCATCTGAGCTTGCAAGTCGTTATATCGAAGAAGTTGGCGATCCATTACAGATTGATATACCTATTTCTAAACAAAATACATCTTATATCAAGCCTTTTCCGAAATCTGTAACTGATGACTATATGAAACACATTCAAAATATGATTGGCTATATTCCTAAATCTGATTTACAAGTTGTGTTCACTAGTTTGCATGGTACAAGTGTTCCGATTGTACCTGAGTTATTACAATCTTTGAATTTCAATCAATTTAATCTTGTAGAAGCACAATGTAAACCTGATCCGAATTTCAGCTCAGTTCAAAGTGCTAATCCTGAAGATCATCGCGCTTTTGATCAAGCAGTCGAACTTGCAAATAAAAGTCATGCAGACTTATTAATATCAACTGACCCTGATGCAGATCGACTTGGTATTGCTGAACGTGATGCACACGGTCATATCACATATTTTAATGGCAACCAAATTGGTGCGCTGTTACTTAATTATCGTATTCAACAAACGTCTCAATTACGTCACCGCTTAATGATTCAATCTATTGTAAGTAGTGAGTTAACAAAGTCATTAGCACGCTATAATAATGTTGAATACAAAGAGGTGCTGACGGGCTTTAAATTTATTGCTCAGGAAATAAGACAACTGGATGATCATCAAAATATGATTTTCGCATTTGAAGAGAGTTACGGTTTTCTATCAGAGCCTTTTGTACGTGATAAAGATGCCGTACAAATTGTGCCACTCATTATAAAATACGCTTCTGAGTTAAAATTATATGGCAAAACATTGAAAGATGAATTAGAACAGATTTATCAAACTGTTGGTAGACATGAGGATACATTATTCTCGCATACGCTAGAAGGATTTGAAGGGAAAAAGAAAATTAATGCAATAATGACCAAATTCCGTTCAAATCCACCGCAAGAGATTCAAGGACTCAAAGTGAAAGCAATTGAAGATTATTTAACTAGCGAGGTTTATCATTTGGATAAAGATACAACGTCGCAGATTAATTCTCCTAAATCAAATGTTATTCGTGTCTTATTTGACGAAGGATTTATCGCTTTACGTCCTTCTGGTACTGAACCTAAAATTAAATTATATGTGTCGTTAAAATGTCCGAATTTTGATGATGTAGCTCAAAAAATTAATGCGATGATTTTTAGCTAATTAAAAATTTTATACATCGAAATATTACATTTCATTTTATGCTTATCAGCCCTTTTGAAACTAGAATCCTTATGTTTTCGCGTTTTGAAGGGGCTAATTTGTAATAATTTTTCAAAAGTATATTAGAAAATTAATTTTCATGTATTTTTCATATTAAGCGGTAATAATATAATAATTAATACCGCGACCTATTTAATTGTTTTCGCGATGAAAAAGGTTTAGAATTACAAAAATAACTATTTTAAATTTAGTTACAAATATATTTTAGAAAGGATGTGAAATAATGAAAGGCTCTAAACAAATACTTTTGATTATGGGCATTATATCTCTTATTGTTTTATTTATTTTTACACTATTCATCATGGCGCAATATGCAAAACATTATGAACAAAAATCCGACAGTTCCAACGCACATACTTTAAATTCATCATCAGCCATAATTGAGCAACATACTATGTCGAATTTAGCGTCTCTAGATTTATACGCTCCTGTTCGTAACATTACTTCTAGTCGTGATATTCATCCCATTTATTTCATGACAAAAGATTAAAACTTCCTTTTTCATAACCCCATTCATTCAACTAATAAATTAAAAAATGATAAAAACGTACTGTTTTTTAGAAACATACATATATAAGAAACGCATCCATTACTAAAAGACAGTACATTATATTCTATCAGGAAGGTGCAACAATGACCGTCAACATCGTATTTAGTATCGTATTCTGCATAAGTATGGTTATATTAGGCATTTATGTCGCAATAACTAAAGATTTCACACTAATCTCTTTTATAAATCAAACGGCCATTGCAGATAAACACAAGAACCAAATTGCATATATATTTACGCTATGTATAAGTTTGAGTGCAGTATTTTTAATGTCTTCAATTCTAAGCTTTGAATATGATTTTATTGCATTAGCATTCTTATTTTTAACGATAGCATTATTACTTATCGCATTATTCTACGTTTGCTTTTATAAAATTACAAAATACCCATAAATGTTTGTGATAGTGTGTTGGTTAGATTTATTGATGCGCTGTCAGTAAGTAATTGTTTGCGAAAAAAATACAACCTTGTACGAATACAAAGTTGCATTAATATAGAATCATTTATGCTTTTTAATATCACAAAACAAATTGATTAAACTAGCTAAAATAGTCAAAATTGGAATCAAGATTACATAAATATCATAACCTCTAGATATTAGTATACATAATATAATTAGCGACCCTATTATAATTGCTAAATTATAAGCCAAACTAATTTTATATTTCATTTCAATTCCCACCTTAATAGCATTTATTAAAATTCTATAATGTTTACATAGACTTCTTAACAAACTTTAACCCAGCTAAGCTAAGTATTGAAATAATTACACCTCCTAATATAAATATATTACTTAAGCTTAGTAAAGGTATAATTATACTTATCAGTCCTAAAGACAATGTATCCGCTGCATAATTCGATGTAGATGAGATACTAAATACTTTCCCCATCAAATGATTTGGCGTTTTTATTTGAATGGCAACTGATCTTGTTAGTCCCTCTATAGATTGTCCAAGTCCCAATAATGTTGCACCTATATATAATATCGCCACACTTGGAAACACATTAATAATCGATAAGCCAATTCCCCAAACTAAAACACCAATACTAAATTTAAAGATTAATCGCTTTTCTGACAGCAAACCCATAATCAATGACATTAATAAAGATGCTATACCTAAACATGATGTAGCTAGTCCATATACACCAACGCCCTCTTTTAATATATTGGAAATAAACAATGGTAATACAACACGCCAAAGGCCAGTATTAATCAATATGCAGGCAAATTGGATGATTATAATAAATGGAATTTCTTTAGATTGTTTCAAGAATTCCCAAGTTTCAGAAAAATCTTCTTTTGAGTGTCTATCAATCATGTTGTTATTTGTATATTTTAAAAGTGCATTAAAAATAAATCCTAAAAATAGCAATATACTACAAATAAAAAAGACGCCAACATTACCAACTAGTATTACAATGACACCAATTAAAGCAGGTAAAATAATATTTGAGCCTCTTTGCAAACTATCGATTAACGCATTACTTGTTGCTAAATGCTCCTCATCAATAATTTCAGGAAGAATTGCCCTAAACGCAGGATCCGTATAGCAGTTAATAATGGTGATAGCTGTAGATATGGTTAGAAGCGTCAGATAATTTAAATTTGATGTTATTGCAAGTAAAGGAATAATTATTATAATCAAACTTAGTATAAGATCAGATAGATAAAGTATTTTCTTTTTATTATGTTTATCAGAATATGCGCCACCGAAAATACCAAATATAATAAATGGAAGTGTTTGACTCATAACCATCATTGATAATTTTAAAGATGATTGGTTTGTCAATTCAACAGTAAACCAAATTATTTGTAACGAAAACAGCACAAAACAACTCCGACGTAAGAAATTACCAATCAATAAATATGTAAAGTTTCTATTTTTCAAAACTTCTAAATACAACATATTTATCACCTCTCATAAAAATAATTGAATGCATCCACCAGCTTTTTTAGACCTTCTTCTAAACTCTCTTTATCCAAAGCGCAATTAATTCTAATATAATTTAGTCAGTTAAATATCAATTATTTCGAAATATACATACTACTTGAAACACCATACATAACCCCCAAAATGACTACTCAGAGGTTATATTCTACTAATTATGATTATATTAAATATGAAAATATTATCAAAAAAATCAAATTTATAACAAAAATACACCCCTTAAAGTTAGGTCTTTCAATCCAACTTTTGGGGTGTATATCATTCTCATCATATTCTAGGTTGTTTTTAACAAACTAAATATAGTGAATGCAAATCAACTATTATTTAAATTATGAATTATTTTAATTCTTTCTTCTACGAGCCAATAACATTAATCCAGCAATTCCAATTATACTACTAAAGATCAAACCTTTTTGCGTGCTTTCTAAACCTGTTTTTGGTAATTCTGCTCGTTTTTTCTCTTGATTAGCTACTGATTCTTTAGCAATTTTAGATTTTTTAACTTTATCATTTTTATCCATTGAATGAACTGGGCCATTTGGTTTTGCTCTGTCTTTCGATAATCCTGGATTGTTAGGATTTACTGGGCCACTTGGATGAGTTGGTCTGCTCGGCTTCTCTGGGTTTTCAGGTCCTTTTGGATCTTTTGGTTTCTCTCCACCGAACTCTACAATCTTATCTACTGATTGTTTTGTGATCTCTTCTGTTGGTTGACCCTCGCCAACTTTTTCACCTGTTAATGGGTTCACTGTGATTGGTGTTGTGATTGTCTTACTTCCTGGTTGTCCTTCTTGTTTCACTCGCTCTTCACCAGGTTGTAATTTTGGATTAAACTCACGTTTTGTTTCAAACGGTATCTCTACTGTTTTTGTTTCTGGTGTACCCGTTTTTGGTCCGTGTTTAATCACATCATCCACTGGCTCTTCGATCACTTTTCCTGTGTCTGGATTCTTGATTCCTGGTTTACCTGGTACTTTTTCCGTTTGATCTGTTGGTAAGTTTGGATCAAAGATATCTTTATGACCTTGCGGTATTTTCTCGCCACCGAATTCTGTTAATTCATTAACTGGATCTTTTGTGATTTCTTCTTTCGATTCACCTTTACTAATAATTTCTCCAGTTAATGGATTTTTTAGTGTTGGCGTCGTTATTGTCTTCTCACCTTTTTGTCCTTCTCTTGTTACTTTTTCTGTCCCTGGTGCTAAATCAGGATTAAATTTACGTTCTTTCTCGAATGGAATTTCTTCTTTTTCTACAATCGAGTCTCCTTTTACAGGTCCATATTTTGTTACGCTATCGACCGGTGGTCTAACTACATCTCCTGTTTCTGGATTCTTAATTCCTGGTTTACCTGGAACTTCCTCTTTCTCTCCTGTTGGTAACTTCGGATCAAATTCGTCTCGATGACCTGGTGTTATCGTTTCTGGTCCGTATTCTGTTAATTCATTAATCGGATCTTTTGTGATTTCTTCTTTCGATTCACCTTTACTAATAATTTCTCCAGTTAATGGATTTTTTAGTGTTGGCGTCGTTATTGTCTTCTCACCTTTTTGTCCTTCTCTTGTTACTTTTTCTGTCCCTGGTGCTAAATCAGGATTAAATTTACGTTCTTTCTCGAATGGAATTTCTTCTTTTTCTACAATCGAGTCTCCTTTTACAGGTCCATATTTTGTTACGCTATCGACCGGTGGTCTAACTACATCTCCTGTTTCTGGATTCTTAATTCCTGGTTTACCTGGAACTTCCTCTTTCTCTCCTGTTGGTAACTTCGGATCAAATTCGTCTCGATGACCTGGTGTTATCGTTTCTGGTCCGTATTCTGTTAATTCATTAATCGGATCTTTTGTGATTTCTTCTTTCGATTCACCTTTACTAATAATTTCTCCAGTTAATGGATTTTTTAGTGTTGGCGTCGTTATTGTCTTCTCACCTTTTTGTCCTTCTCTTGTTACTTTTTCTGTCCCTGGTGCTAAATCAGGATTAAATTTACGTTCTTTCTTGAATGGAATTTCTTCTTTTTCTACAATCGAGTCTCCTTTTACAGGTCCATATTTTGTTACGCTATCGACCGGTGGTCTAACTACGTCTCCTGTTTCTGGATTCTTAATTCCTGGTTTACCTGGAACTTCCTCTTTCTCTCCTGTTGGTAACTTCGGATCAAATTCGTCTCGATGACCTGGTGTTATCGTTTCTGGTCCGTATTCTGTTAATTCATTAATCGGATCTTTTGTGATTTCTTCTTTCGATTCACCTTTACTAATAATTTCTCCAGTTAATGGATTTTTTAGTGTTGGCGTCGTTATTGTCTTCTCACCTTTTTGTCCTTCTCTTGTTACTTTTTCTGTCCCTGGTGCTAAATCCGGATTAAATTTACGTTCTTTCTTGAATGGAATCTCTTCTTTTTCTACAATCGAGTCTCCTTTTACAGGTCCATATTTTGTTACGCTATCGACCGGTGGTCTAACTACGTCTCCTGTTTCTGGATTCTTAATTCCTGGTTTACCTGGAACTTCTTCTTTCTCTCCTGTTGGTAACTTCGGATCAAATTCGTCTCGATGACCTGGTGTTATCGTTTCTGGTCCGTATTCTGTTAATTCATTAATCGGATCTTTTGTGATTTCTTCTTTTGGTTCACCTTTACTAATAATTACTCCAGTTAATGGATTTTTTAGTGTTGGTGTCGTTATTGTCTTCTCACCTTTTTGTCCTTCTCTTGTTACTTTTTCTGTCCCTGGTGCTAAATCAGGATTAAATTTACGTTCTTTCTCGAATGGAATCTCTTCTTTTTCTACAATCGAGTCTCCTTTTACAGGTCCATATTTTGTTACGCTATCGACCGGTGGTCTAACTACATCTCCTGTTTCTGGATTCTTAATTCCTGGTTTACCTGGAACTTCCTCTTTCTCTCCTGTTGGTAACTTCGGATCAAATTCGTCTCGATGACCTGGTGTTATCGTTTCTGGTCCGTATTCTGTTAATTCATTAATCGGATCTTTTGTGATTTCTTCTTTCGATTCACCTTTACTAATAATTTCTCCAGTTAATGGATTTTTTAGTGTTGGCGTCGTTATTGTCTTCTCACCTTTTTGTCCTTCTCTTGTTACTTTTTCTGTCCCTGGTGCTAAATCAGGATTAAATTTACGTTCTTTCTCGAATGGAATCTCTTCTTTTTCTACAATCGAGTCTCCTTTTACAGGTCCATATTTTGTTACGCTATCGACCGGCGGTCTAACTACGTCTCCTGTTTCTGGATTCTTAATTCCTGGTTTACCTGGAACTTCCTCTTTCTCTCCTGTTGGTAACTTCGGATCAAATTCGTCTCGATGACCTGGCGCTATTGTTTCAGGTCCGTATTCTGTTAATTCATTAATCGGATCTTTTGTAATCTCTTCTTTTGGTTCACCTTTACTAATAATTACTCCAGTTAATGGATTTTTTAGTGTTGGTGTCGTTATTGTCTTCTCACCTTTTTGTCCTTCTCTTGTTACTTTTTCTGTCCCTGGTGCTAAATCCGGATTAAATTTACGTTCTTTCTTGAATGGAATCTCTTCAACTTTTTTTTCTAATTCTGTTATTGTTTTTGGCGCTTCTGGTGTAAAAGTAAACTCTGAACCTTTCAAGTCAGTTCTCATCCAGCCATTTGCATTTATCCCTTGATTAAGGCCCCATCTTTGACTAGATGTAATTAAGAAATTATATGCCTGATTTTTAGATAAACCTAAATCTGTTATTGAAGTCTCCCAAGTTTTACCAGCATATTCTGCTCTCATTTTACCAGTTGAAGCAACATAAGTTAAGATGACATCATTTAAACGTTGCCCATGAAACTTTCCATCTGATGTATTAGTTGAATTGTCCGCATAGTTTAAAAAATTAGTTTTTGATTTATCAATATTTTCTCCAACCATTTGTGAATTACCAGAACTGTCATTTTTCACAAAAGCTCCGTATCCTCTATAACCTTGTCCAGCTTGCTTTTCAGTTTTGTCCATGGAACTTGTATAAATGTATCCAGTATCAATTTTAAATCCGCCTGAATTTACCAGACCTTTATCCCCAAGGATTCCACCATTAGTTAAATATTCTTCTGCATTTCCTTTACTAAATAAGAACCCCCAACCATCAGCACCTGTGGTATTTGATTGATGGTTATTTGCCACTCTAACTTTAAAATTGAAATCCTTACTAAAATCTATTTTATTTTTTAATTGTAAAGCTCCTATCAAACCATTACTTTCATTACCAACATTAAACCTGGTTACCTCTGATACCCCTAAATCTGTTGGTTTTTTTTGTATATCAACACTTCCGTAACCTTCAAAATGTTCTTTACCTTGAATTGTAATTGGGGTAGATTCAACTACATTTTTAGAATCTCTTGTAATATCAAAAGAGCCTTCATCAACAGAACGAGCTTTTCTAACCTTAGGTGTCTCTGCGTTATGAGTGACTGACGATTTCGGCTGAACTTCAGCAACATCAGCTACTTCTTTTGGTGTATCCTCCTTTTTTGATATATCTTCAGCTTTTACTGATGGTTCATGTTCGATTGTGTCTTTGTTTGAAGTTACTTCAGATTTAGCTTCTACACCCTGTGGTGCAGTGTCTTTGTTTGTTACTTCTTCAATCTTCACTTCTTTTGATTGGACATTATCTTTTAATGTAGTTGGATTCTCAATATTGTTTTCAGCTGCTTCTGCCTCTTGTTGAGTTCCCAAATACATTAGTGAGCCAATTAAAATAGATGCTGTTCCAACTGTAAATTTTCTTATTGAATATTTATTCAATTTATTTGATAGAAAATCTACTCTTTTATTTACCGGTCCTTTCTTATCTCTCATTTGCATACTCCTTTTTCCATATTTTCCACTTTACTTACAGTGAATTTACATGTAATTTTACAAATACAATAGGAGTTGCACAATGGAATATAACACTTATCTTTATAAAATTATTTTATATATTGACGCACTTAAAACAATCTACAAATAAAATTATTATTTTTAGTTTTCAATGAATAATTCATTCTTATCTGTTGGAAAAACCCATCAACTCAATAGCATTGAATTTCTAAAATAAAAAATACCTTAACGCATTTAAAAATACATTTAACTGCACCAAGATATTAAAATCTCGAAACATACTTTATGTTTCATTAATATTTATTTCACTCAAAAGATTTTTAATATAATTGTGTTGTTTTACAGAAACAACAATGATTACATTTCTACTATCATGTGGGTCTCTACATTTATTCAAGTAACCCTTTTTTGATAAATCTTTTACGCTTTTAACAATTCTAGATTGGTCTATACCGATATAACTTATAATGTCTCTCATAAAATATTTACCTTCATCATTTTTAAATACATCTAAATATGCTAATACTAAATAATTATCTAATGTAAGACAAAAATATTTTTTTAAATATTTACGCAGCTCATATGTAGTTAATACTCTTTTCATTAATTTAATATTGCTCTTGCTTTTCAAATCATTCATCAAGTCTTCATCCCTTACTTTTAATTGTCACGTCAAATAATATTTGTCTTTAACTAGTAATAACTCCAAATATATTTAGTTTGTGGTGCTAGCTATAAACACAAATGAATCATAACACTATATTTTGATTTTGTTCAATTGTTTTTATTTTTGGATAATAAATGAATTTGTCATTTGTTATTCTGTGATTTTTAATTATTTATATTTTATATATATATTATATATAAAAATATTTAGGTTAACATGTCTTCAAAAGAGATTGCTTTTATATTACTTTAAATAATATAAAGTATTGGGACATCAGAAAATAGTAGGAGAATGTAAGGTGGACTATCAAACTTTCGAAAAGGTCAATAAATTCATAAATGTAGAAGCGTACATATTTTTTCTCACTCAAGAGTTAAAGCAACAATATAAATTATCATTAAAAGAATTGTTGATATTAGCATATTTTTATTACAAAAATGAACACAGTATTTCACTAAAAGAAATCATTGGTGACATACTTTACAAACAATCTGATGTTGTAAAGAACATTAAGTCACTATCTAAAAAAGGATTTATAAATAAGTCTAGAAACGAAGCAGATGAACGCCGTATTTTTGTTTCAGTTACTCCAATACAACGTAAAAAGATTGCTTGTGTTATTAATGAGTTAGATAAAATAATTAAAGGATTTAATAAGGAAAGAGACTACATAAAATATCAATGGGCTCCAAAATATAGCAAAGAATTTTTTATACTTTTTATGAACATTATGTACTCAAAAGATTTTTTAAAATATCGATTTAATTTAACATTTCTTGATTTATCTATCTTATATGTAATATCATCTCGAAAAAATGAGATACTAAATTTAAAAGATTTGTTTGAAAGTATTAGATTTATGTATCCTCAAATTGTTAGGTCAGTTAATAGATTAAATAATAAAGGTATGCTAATCAAAGAACGATCCCTTGCAGATGAAAGGATTGTGTTAATCAAAATAAATAAAATACAATATAACACTATTAAAAGCATATTCACAGATACTTCCAAGATTCTCAAACCAAGAAAATTTTTCTTTTAAATTTAAACAGATTTACCTCTTGATAAAATAAATAAGCAATCATACTACTTCTCAATTTAGTATAAATAAAAATACATAATTAACTTTCTTTTGTTTTTATATTATTTCAATACCCTACTATATATCACAACACATAAATTAAGCATGACACTCATTCAATTTAGTTCACCATTTCGTGTTCCAATTTTACTGAGTATCATGCTTTTAATGTTATAAACCTAATGCTTTAATAAATCGTGTTAATTCTTCTCGCATACTGTCATCTTTCAATGCATATTCTATGGTAGTTTTAACGAAGCCTAA
The DNA here is from genome assembly GCF_016743875.1 of Staphylococcus sp. T93. Taxonomy (NCBI): domain Bacteria; kingdom Bacillati; phylum Bacillota; class Bacilli; order Caryophanales; family Staphylococcaceae; genus Staphylococcus; species Staphylococcus sp. T93. Next base: position 1,955,149 of record NZ_CP068247.1, read on the forward strand.
TTTTTCTCCAACGTCATAACGTTCGCCTTCGAAGTCATATGCATACACTTGGTTATCATTATTCATACGTTCAATCGCATCTGTTAACTGAATTTCGTTACCTGCGCCTTCTTTTTGCGTTTTTAAATAATCGAAAATTTCAGGCGTTAATACATAACGTCCCATAATAGCTAGGTTTGATGGTGCCGTACCTTGTGCTGGCTTTTCAACAAACTTTTTCACTTCATACTGACGTCCGTTTTTAGTTAATGGGTCAATAATTCCATAACGATGAGTATCTGCTTCCGGAACTTCTTGGACACCTATAACTGAGTGCCCTGTTTCTTCATAAACGTCAATCAACTGTTTCACTGCTGGCACTTCAGATTCAACAATATCGTCACCTAATAATACCGCAAATGGTTCATTGCCGATAAATTGACGCGCAGAACTAATCGCATGCCCTAAACCTTTTTGTTCTTTCTGCCTTACATAAAAAATATTCGCAAGTTCCGTTGAATACTGAACTTTCTCTAGTAATTCAGATTTACCTTTTTCTTTTAACACCATTTCTAATTCTTTTTGACTATCAAAATGATCTTCAATCGCGCGTTTGTGGCGACCTGTCACTATAATAATATCTTCAATTCCAGCTCTTGCAGCTTCTTCAACGATATATTGTATTGTGGGTTTATCTAAGATAGGAAGCATTTCCTTTGGCATCGCTTTAGTTGCTGGTAAAAATCTAGTCCCTAAACCAGCAGCGGGAATGATTGCCTTTTTTATTTTTTTCAAAGTTAATGTGCTCCTTTTCCTAAGTATTAAATCTATGTATCAACGTCATTTTAACACTAATTAGAACGCCTTCATAGTGTCATTGAGTATGTAATTATTTCTTGGGAAATTTGTTTTAATTTTAAAAAACAGGCTTACTTCATATAATTTATGAAATAAACCTGTCAATTTTGGATTGATTATGCTTTGTGATTCTTTTTATTTCTGCGTAATAACGCTAAACCTAAAATGCTAAATAATCCGCCGAACAACATGCCGTTGTTTGTTGATTCTTCTCCACCTGTTTCAGGTAGTTCAGATTTCTTAGATTGTGCTTTTTTAGTTGGTACCACTGCTTTAACCTTTTCATTGATTTCAATAACAGGTGTTACTACTTTACCTTGTTCCACTGGTTTAGAAGGTTTTTTAGGTTCTTCTTTAGCAGGTGGTATTGGTTTACCAGGTTCAGTTGGTACCTCTGGCGTTGGCGGTGTTGGTGTTTCCGGCTCGCTTGGTACTTCTGGTGTCGGTGGTGTTGGTGTTTCCGGCTCGCTTGGTACTTCTGGTGTCGGTGGCGTTGGTGGCACGATTGGAGGTGTTGTATCTTCTTCAATCGTTTGTTGACCTTCATTATGACCACTTACTTGTGGAAGTGTATCTTCTTCAAAGTCAACACTATTGTGTCCACCGAATTGATAATTTGGTTTATCTTTATTTGTATCTTCTTCAATAATTTCAGTGTGCTTATTGAATCCGTGAATATGTGGCACACTGTCGAAGTCGATATCAATGATATTACCACCTTGTTCATACTTAGGTTTGTCTTTCTCTGTATCTTCTTCGAATGATTGGTTACCATTATTTTGACCATGAATTTGAGGTACACTATCGAAATCGATATCTACGATATTGCCACCTTGTTCATATTTCGGTTTATCTTCTTCTGTGTCTTCCTCAAATGACTGATTACCGCTATTTTGGCCACCTTCGTAACCTAATTCACTCTTAATATCCACGTGGCTATTTTCTTCGATTTCTTCAATCACGCCATAATTACCGTGACCATTTTCAGTTCCTAAACCAGAATGAGAAATATGATGATTGTTTTCAGTAATTTCCTCGATTGGTCCTTGCGCTTGACCATGTTCTTCAGGTAGTTCATCTACTAGTTCAATCAGATTACTTTCAGTCGTATATTCTTTCGTATCTTCAATTGTTGTATGATCGCTAACAGCACCAGTTACAATACCTTTTGTAGAATCTTCGTCAAATTCAACTAGGTTAGACTCAGTAGTAACCTGACCACCACCTGGGTTTGTATCTTCTTCATATTCAACAACATCAGCATGATGTTTTGAATTTTCATGTGTCGATTCTTCAAAGTCTACATGAATAGAATCTTCTTCAGTTTCAATGGTACCTTCTGCATGACCTTCTGCACCTTCAACAGCTGTATGATATTCAAAATCAATTGGCTTAGAATCATTACTTTCTTCGATTGTACCAGTCAATTCATGCTTCTCCACTGGCGGCTCTGATTTAAATTCAAGTTCGATAGGAGTACTATGTTCTATAATAGGTTCCTTTAGTTTATCTTTGCCGTCGCCTTGAGCGTTATTAGAGTAAAATGCAACGCCATTTTTCCAAGTTAAATTACTTGTATAATAATAGTTATAATATCCAAAAAGGTGTGTTTGAAATTCTAAGTTGCTAGCATTTGAATCATAATACCCTTCATATTTTATTACATAATTTTTACTTTGGTCTAAATTATTAAAGTTTAAAGAATAACCACCATTAGTATCAAAATCTAAACTCATATTATCAGTCACATCTTCAAATTTGCTGACATCATCAAGCTTTGCATATACGCTTTCAGCTAAATCGTCTGAACCAATGTGTTTATATACCTTAACTGTTGGATTATTAACCCCTGGTTTATTTCCTTTAGTTACTTGACCAGTTACTGTCACAGAGCTTAACGACTGGTTGTTAGGTTTCATGTACGCAAAATGACTAAATTTCCCATCTACTTTATTTAAAGTATCAATTCGACCATTAGCTGTTACTCCCCAATTATCTCTAACTCCACCTAAATATTGAATATTAAATATTTTGCTAACCGTAGTCTCACCCAATTTAACTTCAACATTTTGGTTACCTTTTTGCGTCACTGTTGTAGGATCAATAAATAGATTTAAAGATAATTCAGCAGTTAAATCTTTCTTTTCTTGTACATATTCTTTAAACGTATATCTAACTTTTCTTTCTCCAATTATTTCTCCTGTCGCCATAACTTGACCATCTGTACTTTTTATCTCCGGAACTTTACGCAGTGTTGAGATACCATGAGTTTCAACATTATCGCTTAATGTGAAATCAAAATAATCTCCCGCCTTAATTCCTTCTCCAAATTTCCATTTATATTTCAAGGTTACTCTTTCTGCGTTATGAGGATTTACAACATTCGTATCTTGTTTATGTCCTACAATTTCACTACCTTCTTCTACTTCCACTTTATTTGTTACATCTGTACCTGTCGCTTTAGTTTCTTCCACTACTTCTTTCTCTGCAACTGCTGTAACGTCAGTTGATCTTTTCATTCTTGGTTTAATTTCTGAGACGTTACTTGGTTGAGCTATGTCAACTTGAGTTCCTGTAGTTTCCTTATCAGCAACTTTTTCCGATGGCAAATCAACTCGCGAAGTTTCTACTTTTGGTGCTTGCACAGTTTTCGGTGCTTCTTCTGTTGTTACTTGTGTTGATTGTGATGGTTGCTCAGTTGATGTCGCGCTGTATGATTGTGTTTCATCTATTGTATTAACGTTATTTGTAGTTGTTTGTGTTTCGCTTGCTTTACTTTCAGTAGCTGAACTCCCACTTTCCTCTACTGTAGTATTGTTTTGTTCCGATGCTGCAGCTTCTTTTTCTTGTCCCATTCCAACAACGATCATTGTTCCTAAGAATACTGAGGCCGCTCCCAATTTGTGTTTTCTTATGCCGTATCTAAGATTGCTTTTCACTATAATATTCTCCCTTAAATGCAAAATTCATTTATTTTTAAAACTCAATAAATGCAATTCTATATTGTTCGGTTTTTAAAAGCAATGAAAAAAAGCGAGTTAATAAAAAGTTAAGATTGTTGTTAACTTTATGTATAATGAGTTTTTTATTATTTGAAACTCACATATATATTGCATACAAAGCTCTTGAACACCTTGATATAACAGGCTTGTATTTTTTATACTTACTTTTTAAATTAAATTCAAATTCATCTAATTTAAAACAATATACTAAACCATACATAATAATCGCCTGTACAATGCATCATTAACAAGTCACTGAAACGCCTTTCATTGTATTAATAACGTCACTATAATTTTTATATCGTTCGGTTTTTGTTTGATTTTAATGATTATTTATACAAAAACAGCCGTATTTCAAGCCGACATTTTAAATTTAACTAAATTTGCATCTAGTTAATAATTGCATTTATCAAATTTGTCTTATTGATCCAATCTAATTTGTACTCACAAACTAGTTTAAAATTCTAACTTTATCTCTCAGTTCGTTATCAATCATCAGACATAAACCAATGAAGCAATCAGAAAACACTCTAATTTTCTATTAGAAATTTGATTTAATATAAAAAAACAGGCTTACTTCATATAATTTATGAAATAAACCCGTCAATTTTTGTTTAATTATGCTTTGTGATTCTTTTTATTTCTGCGTAATAATGCTAAACCTAGAATGCTGAATAATCCGCCGAACAACATACCTTTGTTTGTTGATTCTTCTCCACCTGTTTCAGGTAGTTCAGATTTCTTAGATTGTGGTTTTTTAGTTGGTGCCACTGCTTTAACCTTTTCATTGATTTCAATAACAGGTGTTACTACTTTACCTTGTTCCACTGGTTTAGAAGGCTTTTTAGGTTCTTCTTTGGCAGGTGGTACTGGTTTACCAGGTTCAGCTGGTACCTCTGGTGTTGGCGGTGTTGGAGTTTCTGGCTCACTCGGCACTTCTGGTGTCGGTGGTGTTGGTGTTTCCGGCTCACTTGGTACTTCTGGTGTTGGTGGCGTTGGTGTTTCCGGCTCACTTGGTACTTCTGGTGTCGGTGGCGTTGGTGGCACGATTGGAGGTGTTGTATCTTCTTCAATCGTTTGTTGACCTTCATTTTGGCCGCTTACTTTTGGAAGTGTATCTTCTTCAAAGTCAACACTATTGTGTCCACCGAATTGATAACTTGGTTTATCTTTATTTGTATCTTCTTCAATAATTTCAGTGTGCTTATTGAATCCGTGAATATGTGGCACACTGTCGAAGTCGATATCAATGATGTTACCGCCATGTTCATACTTAGGTTTGTCTTTTTCTGTATCTTCCTCGAATGACTGATTACCTTTATTTTGACCATGAATTTGAGGTACACTATCAAAATCGATATCTACGATATTGCCACCTTGTTCATATTTAGGTTTGTCTTCTTCTGTGTCTTCCTCGAATGACTGGTTACCGCTATTTTGGCCACCTTCATAACCTAATTCACTCTTAATATCAACGTGGCTATTTTCTTCGATTTCTTCAATCACGTCATAATTCCCGTGACCATTTTCAGTTCCTAAACCAGAATGAGAAATATGATGATTGTTTTTAGTAATTTCCTCGACTGGTCCTTGTGCTTGACCATGCTCTTCAGGTAATTCATCCACTAATTCAATCAGATTACTTTCAGTTGTATATTCTTTCGTATCTTCAACTGTTGTATGATCGCTCACTGCGCCAGTTACAATACCTTTTGTAGACTCTTCGTCAAATTCAACTAAGTTAGACTCAGTAGTAACCTGACCACCACCTGGGTTTGTATCTTCTTCATATTCAACAACATCAGCGTGATGTTTTGAATTTTCATGTGTAGATTCTTCAAAGTCAATTGGATTTGATTCCTCAGAGGACTCAGTGTATCCTCCAACGTGACCTGCTTCGCTATCCACAGCAGTATGGTAATCGATATCAATAGCTGATGAATCCGTTTCTTCTATTGTTTCAATGTATCCATCAACATATCCACCTCCACCATCTATAGCTGTGTGGTAATCAATGTCAAGAGTTGATGAATCATATTCCTCTTCAACAGTAGTTACTAAATTCTTATCATATTGACCTGTAAGAGTTTCTTTAATTGTATCTTCTTTATATTCAAATTTATTATTTTGAATAATCGGACCATTTTTCTCATTTCCGTTCGCTTTATTACTGTATAAAACTAAACCATTATCCCAAGTTAAGGTATATCCTCTATCATAATAATACTTATAAAGTTGCTCTGGATGTCCTACCATTTGTGTTCTAAAATCAACTTCATCAGTACCATTTAAATACTCTCCATCATAGTGAACAACATAAGTTTTATCTAGATTTTCTATATTCAATGAATAGCTTCCATTATTTTGTAAATTCAAATTCCCACTCATATTACTTGTGACTTCTTTAAATTTAGAAGTATCTGTCGTATTTGCATATACACTCTTCGCTATGTCTTCATTATTACCCAAGTATTCAAATATCCTAACTTTTGGTTGATTTCCATTCTGATTACTACCTTTCATTAAAGTTCCAGTAACAGTCACACTTGTCGTTTTACCATTATTAGGTTTAATAAATGCAACATGCGAAAATCTATTATTCGCTTTATTAAATGTCTCAATCGATCCATTTAAATTGGCATAATAATTCCCAATACCATCTTTATATTTAACATCTAATTCCTTTGAAGTTTGTTCTTCATTTAGTGTTGAAGTTATAGTTTGATTTCCATTAGTTTGTACAGTTTTAGGATCAATAAATAAATTAATTTCTAGTTCAGCCGTTACATCAACCTTATCTTCAATATCATTTGTAAATGTATATCTAATCTTTCCACCTTCTAAAACTTCACCTGTCGCCATTACGACTGAACCATTTTTAATTTCTGGTACTTTTCTAGCAGTTGATACGCCATGCGTATTTACATTATTTGATAAAGTAAAGTCAAAGTAGTCACCTTGATGTAAACCATTCTCAAATTTCAACTTATATTTTAGTACCGCTCGTTGTCCTGCATGAGGTTCTACTTTATTTGTATTGTTATGCCCCTCAATAGAACCAATTTCTACTGTAACTTTACTTGTTACATCTGTACCCGTTTCCACTTTCGCGTTACTAGCTTCCTTAGCTTCCGCTACATCTGCTGATCTTGTCACACGTGGCTTACTTTCTGATGCCGTTCTTGGCTGTGCCACTTCAACTTGTGTTTCTGCGACTTGATTTTGTGTAGCCTTTTTAGGTGTTAAATCTACTTGTCTTTGATCTCCGCTATTGTCTTGAGATTGTGTTGTTTCCTTAACTTGAGGTTTCGCTTCTTCCTTAACTACCTCTTCTTTAACTGTTTCTATATTTGCTGGTTGTGCAGTTTGTGGTGCTTGTACTGCTTTTGGTGCTTCTTCAGTTGTTACTTGTGTTGCGTTTGACGGTTGTTCTGTTACTGTTGCGTTATATGATTGAGTTTCTTCTATATGATTAACGTTAGTTGCAGTTGTTTGTGTTTCACTTGTTTTATTATCAGTAGCTGAATTCCCATTTTCTTCTACTGTAGTTGTCTTTTGTTCTGATGCTGCAGCTTCTTTGTCTTGTCCCATCCCAACAACGATCATTGTTCCTAAGAATACTGATGCTGCTCCCAATTTATGTTTTCTAATGCCGTACCTAAGATTGTTTTTCACTATAATATCTCCCTTTAAATGCAAAATTCATTAATTTTTTAAACTTAATAAATGCAAGTCTATATTGTTCGGTTTTTAAAAGCAATACAAAAAAGCGAGTTAATGAAAAGTTAAGATTGTCATTAATTTTATGTTAATTGATAATTTTATTATTTGAAATATACCTATAAATTGTATTCAAGTCATCAGAAACCCTTGTCACACAAGGCTTGTATTTTTTATACTTATTTTTTAAATTAAATTCATCATTATCTAATTTAAAACAATATACTAAACGTTTCATAATTATCGCCTGTACAATACGCACAAAAACATGTCTTGAAACGCCTTTCATTACTCTAAAATACCCAATATACTTTTTATATCGTTCGGATTCTGAGTATTTCAGACGATTTTCTGCATAAAAATAAACGTGTTTCAAGGCAATATATTGCAATTACCTAAAAACACGTTTACTTAATATTTAGTTAAACAAATAAGCTAATGAATAAAATGAAGATGATACCTGAAACGGAAATAATCGTTTCTAATAATGACCATGTTAAGAATGTTTCTTTTACAGTTAAACCAAAATATTCTTTAAACATCCAAAATCCTGCGTCATTTACATGAGACAAAATCACACTACCTGCACCTATCGCAAGTACAACTAATGCAACATTTACATCTGATGATTGTAATAATGGTAAGACAATACCTGTAGTTGAAATCGCAGCTACTGTAGCCGAACCTAATGCGATACGTAGCACAGCTGCAACAATCCATGCTAGTAAAATCGGAGACATCTCTGTACCTTCAAACATTTTAGCAATTGTATTTCCGACACCGCCGTCAATTAATACTTGTTTAAATGTACCGCCACCGCCAATAATCAATAACATCATTCCGATTGGATAAATCGCATTCGTCACTGATTCCATAATATGATTCATCTTACGCTTTCTCATTAATCCCATCGTAACGATTGCAAATAATACTGCTATTAGCATGGCTGTCCCTGCTGTTCCTATCATATAAATGATAGATTCAAATAGATTTGTAGGTTTGTCATGCCCAGTTACAAGTTGCGTTATCGTAGACACTAACATTAATATGACTGGTAATGTTGCTGTTAATAAACTCATACCAAATCCTGGCATCTCTTGATCCGTAAATTCTTTTTGTGCACCTAACGCTGAAATATCGCCTTCTCGTGTATACGCAGACGGAATCATTTTTTGTGCAACTTTGTTAAATATAGGCCCTGCAATGAGTGTAACTGGAATGGCAATAATCATACCATACAGTAATACATCTCCAACATTTGCCTTTAATTCTTTTGCGATGACTACCGGTCCTGGATGTGGTGGTAAAAAGCCATGTGTCACTGATAAAGCTGTTACCATAGGTAGTCCTAGTTTTAACACTGAAACATTTGCGCGTTTTGCTACTGTAAATACTAATGGAATCAGTAAGACTAAACCTACTTCAAAGAACAATGCAATACCGACGATAAATGCTGCAACAAGCATTGCCCATTGTACATGTTTTTGACCAAATTTTTGAATCAACGTGTCTGCGATTCGAGTTGCACCACCACCATCAGCAAGCAATTTCCCAAGTATGGCACCTAAACCGAATATCAGTGCAATGTGGCCGAGCGTACTGCCCATTCCTTTCTCAATCGTCTCCATAATTTTAGTCAATGGTATACCTAGCATTAACGCTGTAATCATCGATGTGATAATTAATGAAATAAATGTATTTAATTTAAACCCAATAATTAATACTAATAAAATAACGATACCTAAAACAACACTGATTAACGGCCATATTTCGTTAAACATGACATTCCCCTCTTTCTCTTTTCAATAGAATGTAACACCGTCGTCGCGCACGTATTCCACATAATATATAGTAGTCATGGCACAACAACTTTATCTAAGATGCTTGAGTGACGTATTTATTGTGTTTTATTTTCAGCGATATGTTGGCGTTGAAAATCTGCAATTTGTTCATAATTCTCTGTTAAAGAACGACTTAAATTGATAAAAATGGATACGATCTCTTGGTAAACAGTGACATTTTCTTCAATCGGCGTATGATTGTTTGTGGCACCGACCATCGATGAAACGATTGAAAAATCTTCAATGTCACCTACAGCTTTAAGTCCGAGCACGCAGGCACCTAAGCATGAACTTTCATAACTTTCAGGAACCACTAACTCTGTGTCAAATATATCTGACATCATTTGACGCCATACTTCACTTTTCGCAAAACCACCTGTTGCTTTTATCATCTTAGGTGTTTCATTCATTACTTCAATAAGCGCAAGATAGACGGTATACAAATTGTAAAGAACACCTTCTAATGCAGCGCGAATCATATGTTCTTTTTTATGAGATAAAGTTAAACCGAAGAATGAACCTCTTGCATTTGCGTTCCAAAGCGGCGCACGTTCTCCTGCTAAATAGGGATGGAATATTAAACCATCTGCACCTGGTTTAACACGCTTTGCAATTTGAGTTAAGACATCATAAGGATCAACACCGAGACGTTTCGCAGTTTCGACTTCACTCGCTAGCAACTCGTCGCGCAACCATCTCAATACGACACCACCATTATTTACAGGACCTCCGATGACGTAGTGGTCCTCTGTTAAGACATAACAAAATATTCTACCTTTGTAATCAGTACGCGGTTTATCTATCACAGTACGAATCGCCCCAGATGTACCGATTGTGACAGCAACTTCTCCTTTACCAACACTATTGACACCTAAATTAGAAAGGACCCCATCACTCGCACCAATAACAAACGGTGTATCTTTATTAAGCCCCATTAATGTTGCATAACGTTCTTTCATACCTTTCATCACATACGTTGTTGGAACTAATTCCGGCAACATTTCCTTGGAAATACCCAGCAGTTCTAATGCCTCAACATCCCAATCTAATGTTTCTAAATTAAACATCCCTGTTGCGGAAGCCATTGAATAATCAATGATATATGTATCAAATAAATGATAGAAAATGTATGTTTTAATATCTGCAAACTTAGCAGTACGTTGAAATACATCTTGCCATTCATGTTTCATCCAAAAAATCTTCGCTAATGGCGACATAGGATGAATCGGTGTGCCTGTTCGCTGGTAAATCGCATTGCCATCATGCACTTCATTTATTACTGTTGCATATTTTGCAGCGCGGTTATCTGCCCAAGTAATATTATTTGTTAATCTTTGATGTTGCTGATCCATCGCAATCAAGCTATGCATTTGCGCACTAAATGACACAAACTTAATGTCGTCTTTATTAACTTTGGATTCTCTCATAACATATTTAATAGTCATTAGTACTGCATCAAATAATTCATCTGGGTTTTCTTCTGAGACATCAACGTTTGGTGTGTGTAAATCATAGCCTATTTGATGTTTCATGATAAAAGTTCCATTTTCATCATATAAGACTGACTTGGTACTCGTCGTTCCAATGTCGACACCAATCATATATTTCATGATAAATCCTTCTTTCTTTCATTTTAATTCAACCAAAATCCTTCAATATCTTTACCAACATCGTCGAAATTTAAATGAAACGCTTCTTTCAAAATTTGACTGTCGTATTGTTCCACTGCATCAATAAACACTTGATGATTATGATGTATGCGTTCAAAATCTTGCGGGTTCTGTTGCATACGTTGTCGCATGGATGTTAAAACGAGTGCCATCATTACTGGTTTTAAATGACTCCAAAATGAGTTTAAATATTGATGATTAGATGCTTTGATTAATGTTTCATGAAATTCAAAGTCATGCTTCGTAAATGATTCTGCATCCTCAAATTTTACTGCCACTTTCATCATTTCAAGTTGTTTCTTCATTTCTTTTACGATAGGTAGTCGCTCTTGATTTTTAACTCTTGAAAATGCAAATGACTCTAACATCAGTCGCAAATCATACATTTCTTTCTTTTCTTGTTCCCCAAACGGCAACACATGTGCACCCATTCTTTCTAATTGGATGAGTTGATTTTGTTGCAATAATTTAAATGCATCTCGAATTGGCGAACGACTCACATTAAATTGCTTTGCCATTTGATTTTCAGTGAGTAACGTACCTTCAGCTATGTGACCATTCACAATGCCTAAGCGTAATTCTGCCGCGATACCTTCTCCAGTTGTCATACCTTCCAACCATTTCTCTGGATATCCATACATCATCAAAGTCACTCCTTCATTACACGACATACTTGTATACAAGTATGTTAATATAGTTATTATGAGTTTGCAAGCGCTTTCTTTACGAGCACTAAAATAGTGACCACCCCTTTTCGATTTAAATTTAAAGGAAATGGTCACTATCACACGAATGATTTAATTGTTATGTTGTATGTGGGATATTTCTAATTGTTCTGTACTCATATGCGCTTTAGGTACTTCAATGCAATAATGCGTTTCATGACAGTTTGGACATTCGAATCGACGTGTTGTCGCTGTATGTTTCGCTTTGATAACTGCCCACAAAGATGGTGAGAATATATGCTGGCAGTTAGGACATAAATAGGCAACCTTTTGTTGGTAATAAAAAGTAACACCAATGCCATAACCAATCATAAATGGTAAAGCAATTAAAAACGGCCATTTATTTTTCATCAAAATTGCACTTATAATGCTAGAATATTGAATTATTCCTATAATACCAGCACTAATCCAAATGTTACGACGAATACTTTTCATTTCAGCTGATTTACTCATGACATGCTCTATGTCTTTTAAGTGTGTGATTGGAGACGTCGACGCTTCATTTACGTAATATTGAACATTTTTAATTTTGTTTAATACCGCTTGTTGCTGTTTAACTTGTTGGTTAATTTCTTGTTGTTTCATAGTTAGTAAAGTATTGAGCGTCTTCAAAGTACCTTCACCTTTTAGCAACATATCTATATCGCTTAACGCACAACCTAAATCTTTAAGCAATAAGATTAACTCTAATGTTTGTCGCTGTTGTTCTGTATACACACGACGCTTTCCTTCTGTAAATCCTTGTGGTTTCAAAATACCTTTGCGATCATAATATTGAATCGTTCGTGTTGTCACATTGCATAATTTTGCGAGTTCTCCAGTCGAATAGTTAGACATAGATTCCACCTCCTATAATTACCATAGTTGATGACCCGACGTCACGAGCAAGTACAATTTCCACATTTTAAAGAAATTTATTATACTAGGCGTCTTATTTTTATGATTTCGTACCATGTTGATTTACAAACTCACTCAAACTAAGTAACACACCTACTAAACATCTACTCTGTTATTTCAGAATGAATTTGTTGTAATTTATCTTCAACTTCAGTAATCTCTGTCGCACATTCTTTCAGTAAATCTCGATACTTTTCCGTCTCTGCATTGTTTTTATAACGTATTTTATGTTCTAAACTTGCCCACATATCCATACCTATCGTTCTAATTTGAATTTCAACAGGCAATACCTCAACGCGTTCTGCTAAAAAGACTGGAATAGATACAACGATATGTAAACTGCGGTAACCATTTTCTTTAGGGTGCTGAATATAATCTTTACGTTTTATCAATTGTACGTCTTCTTGTTTAAGCAACATCTCTTCAATCAAATAAATATCATCTAAGTAATTACATACTACGCGAATTCCGGCAATATCCAGTATATGTTCTTTGGCAGTTTCTGCGCTAATCTGTAATCCTTTACGATTAAGCTTTTCTATTAAACTACGCATTTCTTTCACACGTCGCTCCATATGATGTATAGGATTGTGTTTATAAATGTGATTGAAATTGTCATCTAAAATACTCAGTTTAGTGCTTATTTCCTTTAGTGCTGACGAATAAATATGATCTAACTCTACGAAACCTAATAACGTATCAAATGCTTCATCACCATTTTCAAATTTACTTAAACTATTTTTAAAATCATGTCGCAAATCCTCTAAATATAGTGATGGTTTTCGATCTACATACATTTTTATACTAACCTCCGATATATAATCATCTTTATTGTACCTAACATTTTATTAAGATAATACTAATACACTATCGAACTTTGGGCTGATACTGAAACAGCACAAAGAAACTCAAACAATTCGAATTATGTATCAAAACCTTCAATTACAGGAAGTGATTTTAAAATGATTTAACGCAAAAAAACACCTGTTACCGTTATATAGGTACAAGTGCTTAATTGATAGAGATGTTATACGTCTTTAAATGATTCCACAACTTTTGGATGTGGACCATCCATAAGCGGTTCTCTTTGTCGAACGCCACCACTTTGGTTGCCAATTGATTCGCTATCAAAGTACGATTTATCTTGATTTGATTGTTCTTGAATATGTTCTTCATTATCAGTTGTTGCATATTCACTATCCACCTCTGTTTTTTCCATTGTTGCTGTATGGAATTGTACGAAGTTCTCTTCTTCTAATGCTTTGATTTCTTCTTTCGATAACGCTCGATACCAATCTTTCGCTTTTTTCGCCGCAATAGGAACAACATCTTTTTCAAGATATCCTTCTTTTAACATTGCATTCGCAATTTCTATCGCTTTTTGCCGTTTAATTACTTCAAATTCTTTCCATTTTTCGGGGTAACCTTTCATTGTAAAGGGCATTCCCTTAACCTCCAATATGTTATAATTCATGTTATATACCACCATAATTATAAAATGAAACATATTAAACACAATTTTTTAGACTCCCGTCATAATAACTTCAGACAAACGTTAGTCTGACCTGATAAATATTTAATTTTAAACGTTCTTGTCTCTCTCACGAAAACCATTGTGTTGAATATTCATCATTGCTGATTGAATATAATTATACTGTGGTAAATCTGGTAATATCTTTATTTCTAATTCTGTATTTAATTCGAAATGCTTAGCGATGTTTTCAAATATTGCTAAATACTCGCCCATTAATTGTTCATTTATTGTAAGTCTATCTTCATTAGCCATGGCTCTATTTAACATAAAGCTAATTTCTTCTAATGCGAATAAGCTAGGATAATAATTTTGAATCAATGTCTTATCACTAAATAATTCACCATTAGCTGCATTATAAACTTGCGTCATGTTATTTAATTTCACAGATAGGTTCATAGCCGTGTTTTTCTGATACACATCATCTTTATATTGATTTTCAGAAAATAAATAATGAAAGAGCGTTGCTTCTTTACGAACAACTTCAGCCATTACATTAGGAAGCAATGCGGATGCGGTACGTTGTCCAAGGACAAATAAACCTATGATTGCAATCACAATACCCATTGCAACGTCAATAACTCTTGGAAACGCAATGTTAATTGTTAAATTCTGTGATGCTAATCCGTTCATTAAAATAACTTGTATTGTAATAAAAACTACTGCAATCGCATAATTTGCTCCCACCAATGCTTCAGTAAACAATGCTGCAATGCCCATTAAAATTACTGCAACAGGTGTTGGTATTGAAAACAACAATATGACTGAAAGTACTAACACACCTAAAATAGTACCTAAACCTCGTGCCATACCTCTCTCGATTGCATGTATAGTTGATGTTCCTAGTAATATTGTATGTGCAGATAACGGTATCCAGTATGCTTTTTCAAAATCAAACATTAACGCAATAAATATCGCTATCATCATAATCGCTGTATATCTCAATGTATTTCTAAAAACAATAGAGTCTAATGTTAAATTTTGATAAATGCGTTTACTATATAAAGGTTTTCGCATGTCTGCTTCATACGCAATACGCGCTTCATTTGCATGCACCATTTCATCAATTTTCAATATATGGTTGAATAAATTTTGAAATTCCTCTGTTACTGTCACTTCTTTTCGCCAATATCTTACATTTTCCTCACTATTATCTAGTTGTGCAATGATATGATCCATCATTTCAATTAACTCATCTGGCAATGGTCGAATTTGTTTAGCGTTCAACTCTAACAGTTCAGAATAAATCCCTTGGGCAGATGTGTGTAATAATAATAATTTTTGGAAACGTCTACTTAATTTATCGTTACTTGAAGTAGAAGTGATTAATAATTTATCAGATGCTTTAAAACTATCCACCGCTGTTTTTGCTACTTGTAAAAAAGCAGATTTATCATTATAAGTGTGTAACAACTTAGATATGAGTTTAAAATCATTTTGAATTGCTTGTTCTTCAGCTTTGTTTTTAGAAAATACGATCGTGATTAACACCATCATAGTGGCAAGTATACCGCCTACTAAAATCGCAAAGCCTCTATATAATGCTTCTTCGGGAGCTATAGGTAAGTTAATGGGTAGACTGAATGTCACAATGAAGAATGTCGATGACGGTCCAGCTATTTTTAAGGCAGTAAATATATAAAATGGTATAACCGTAACAATTAATAATGTCATTCCAAAAACGAGTGGCGTTTTGGCTGTTAGCGTACCAAGCATCATACATATTGCAAACGCTAAATTACAAATTATTACAGTTCGCAGCTTAGATCGCGACGGACCTTTAAAAACATAAATATGGGCTAGTGTTCCGGTTGCAACTAATAATCCAAATTGGAAATTACCACATAAGTAACCGATTATTGCAGGAATAATCATTAACAGTCCCTGTCTTACACCTTTATAAAAGTCTAAGTTAAGTCGATTGATTTTTATGAGTGATGTCAAAAAGATGTCATTTCGACTTCTCCTTTCCTTGTCAAAATATTTCCATAATCTTTTTATTAGCATAGTTAAAATGAATTTGTTGCTATAAATTTTAATTACGCAACATATGTCATTATAACACCTTATGCTCAATTATCTAAATTTAAAAACTTTTAAAGTCCAATTAAAATTAATTTCTAATGTTATTTAACATCGTTGAACCTTTGGTCGCCCACCTTTGCGCTAGTTAAAATTTATATGTACTTTTACAAGCGTTACCTGACTAATGTTTTAAAACCTTATTTCTTTACATATATCATTTCAATAACTTCATTTTCATCTTAAACCATATCTGTTTTAAAAAGTTTCAATTTCAACGCAAAAAAAGCAATAAGCCCCAACTATGTGAAAGCTTACTGCTTGTTTAAATTATTTTTCTATTGCTTTATCATCACTAACAATTAAAGGTTGATCTGGTTTCACATAGAACCACATAATCACAGCGATTACTGCTGGAACGATTAACAATTGGAATGTCATTGTCCAACCCAAATGTTCTACGAATAGACCTGCTAATAGCGGACTGATTAATGCACCTATATTACCCCATAAGTTCATCCACCCTGATACTGTACCAGAGAAGTTACGTCCTAAGTCAGTTGCTGCAGCCCAACTCATACCCATTGAAATACCGATACCACCAAGACCTAGTGATAACCAGAAAATACTTACATATAAATTTCCTGTGCGTACAGCAAAGATAATTGAAACTGCAAACACAATAAATCCTGCAATTGCAATTACACCTCTAGCTACGAATTTTGAACGACCTAATCCTAATACACGGTCAGAAATTGCACCTGCTGATAAGATTAAGAAGAACATTAATAACCAAGGTAATGAACTAATGCTCATTTCTTTAAAGTTAACGTGGAATACTTCTGTTAAATACGTCGGTAACCAAATTAAGAATAATGTAATGATAAATTGTACAACAAAGTATTGAATTGCAATTGCATAGAAGCTAAAACGTTTAAAGAAATCATTCCATGGTGGTGATGACTTTTCAGTAGCTACGATATCACGATTTTCCATAATGAAACGTTTCTCCGCTTCATTAACCATTCTATGTTGCTCAGGTAAGTCTTTGGCAATAATCGCCCATAATACAGCCATTAAAATACCTACTGCACCAAAAATGTAAAATACTGCTTGCCAGTTAAATGCGTTAACAATAGCAATTGTAACTATTGGTGCTAATACAGGTCCGAAATATGATCCTGCTAATAATGCACTTGATGCTCTACCTTTTTCATTTTTAGAGAACCAAAATGAATTAAACACAGCATTAGAAGGGTACATTGGCGCCTCACCTACACCAAATAAGAATCTCACTAAATAAATTAAACCGTGGTTCTTAATCATACCCGTTAAGATTGTAAATGCACTCCACCAAACTAATGCAATTGTAATCATCTTACGTGGACCGAATTTTTCAGCCAACATCCCCGATGGTACTTGCATTAATGCATAACCTAGAGAGAAGAATGATGCCAATAAACCAAATTGTGGTTTTGTCATCCCTAAATCATCCATCATTTGCTTAGCGATATATGAAATGTTTGCTCTATCCATATACGCAATAACCCCAATAAAGAAGAACGCAAGCGCGAACATCCACCTTACGTTAGTTCGTTTTTCCTTCATAACTATTCCTACTTCCCTAATTAATTTTTTAAAACTTACCCTGAAACGTTAAAATTTTCGGACATCTGGCATGTCCACCCCTACTTTGTCACAAAATTGTACCAAAGTTATTTTTTATAATATTATCAGACATGGAAAGCGTTTACAATAGAATCTATAAAAATTTTATTAAATTCCGCTTAACTTTTGCTATTAAAACGATATAAAGGAACTTTTAGTTACATAGTAGCCTATCGTTTGTTAATTAAAAATACTGCAATCCTAGTGTTTTAAAACGTATATTGCAGGCTTTCTTACATATTCGACATTCATTTTAAATTGCATATAACTACATTAACCATTCATTGTGCAGCGCCTGTTGTTTAGATGATCATTTATTGACTTTTTGCTCTTATAGCAAGCAATTTTTTGATTTATTGCTTATAATACATTTTAAGACAAATGTTTGTTTCAACATCGCATGCGACATCATTAATTATTCATTTAAATTTATCCAGTTTCTATTTGTCTGCAATTGCTGAAAATTAAAGGAGCTTATTTTTAATAATGGAACAAATTATCACTGAATTTATTAGCCGTTTTGGGTATGCAGCCATTTTTATATTAATTTTATTAGAAAATGTACTACCTATCGTACCATCGGAAATTATTCTGACATTTGCTGGTCTTATGTCTGTTAAATCACATTTATCAATTTTAACTTTATTTATTATTGCAACTATCGCATCGTTTATAGGGCTGTTAATTTTATATTATATCTGCCGTTTGATTTCAGAAGAACGTCTATATCGTTTTATTGATCGACACGGTAAGTGGATTAAATTGAAAAGTAAGGATTTAAAGCGAGCAAATGATTGGTTTAAAAAGTATGGCGTATGGGCTGTATTTATCTGTCGTTTCATACCTGTATTACGTGTATTGATTACCATTCCAGCTGGTGTAAACCGCATGAATGTTGTGACATTTACCGTTATTTCATTAATAGGTACTACAATCTGGAATTTCGGTTTAATTTTACTAGGACGCACTTTGAGCGATAGCTTTGGTATGTTGATGACTGGTCTTCATACATATTCACGTATTATGTATGTTGTCATCATTATCGCAGTCATTTACTTTGCTATACGTTACATTGGCAAACGTAAGAGAGTAAAATAATATTGTTGTTAGCATAAAGGCATGAATTTTAAATTTCTATAAACAAAAAGCAGTGAATCATTCCATCTATTGAAATGATTCACTGCTTTTTTAAGTTTATTTGGCATACTTTAGCTGAAAGTCAACTATCTTTATATAAAGAAATATTACTATTAACATGATAGTTATAGTTGTGAAGTAAAAGGCTACCAACGGCTGAGAAATGATACCAATTAATAATGCACCGACAGTCATTCCAATATATCTCACAAAATTAAATACACCTAGCACTTTCCCTTTTATATGTTCAAACCTTTTAGAAATTATAGTAGACAGCAAAGCTGGCACAATACCAACACAAGTACCTAATATAAATATAATTACTGATAATATAATTACATTTGATTCGTTTAACCATCCAAACAATAACGTAAATATAGCAAATCCAGTTATAGTAACACGAAGTATCATTATTTCATTATATTTTTTTGAAAATCGCTTATAAAATAAACTTCCTAATATAACACTAACAGTAATAGGTAAAAACAAAACTCCTGATATTCCAACGCCTATATCATAGGTATTATTTAATAATGTTGGTAAATAAACTAATATTGAAAAGTACGTAAAAAATATTAAAAATCCCAATGTCACTAAAGTAATAAACACTTTATCGGTCAAATATTTTTCTTCAATTTTTTCAGTTAATTTTACAATCCCTTTTTCAACATTTGGAATATCAATAAAAAAGATAATCAAAAATAATACGATAGATATAACGAGCAAAAAACTAAAAATACCAATATAATCCCATCTTGCACCTAAAGTACTCCCTAAGATTGGTGCCAAAGCTGGTGCACATGATAAAAATATTTGATAGTTCGCCATAGCTTGAGCTCTACCATTATCTGTACTTAGTTTGGCTAATAAAGTTAAAGTCACGAGAGGAATAATTCCGCAACCAATTGCTTGAAATAACCTTGATATAGCAAATAATATAAAGTTATGTGTCACTGCACAAATAAAGCTAGATATGATTACTATTCCCAATCCCGTTAAAAGTACTTTTTTCGAATCACGAGAATCTATACTTCTACCAAGTACAATTTGCATAACTGCAACGATAAATATAAAACCGCCAACTGTCGCATTTATCCAAAATAGTGGTACTTGAAAATCGTCATATAGTCTCGGAATAATAGGCGTGTATATGTTTTGAATCAATGATGCGAAAAATGCTAAAAATCCTAGAATATATAATCTGATATTACTATTAATCATTTAAACCATCTTCTTTTTTTAATTCTTCTATACTACGGTTTAAAAACTCTATAATAACTGCCATTTCATCATCATCAAAGACTTTAAGTACCTCTTCATATTTTTTTACCGATTTTTCATGTAATTCATCATGTATATAAGATAATTTTTTTCCTTTTTGTGTTAATGAATAATTAACTTCTCTTTTGTTAAATTCATTGTGCGATTCAACTACTAAGTCTTTCGCTAAAAGTTTTTTTATCGATTTAGTAATTGCTGGTTTTGATACATTTAACATTTCAGACAAAAATTTATTATTCACTTTATCATTATTATCAATCAACTCTATGATATGAAATTGTGTTAGAGATAAATCTAGTTCCTCATTTTCCTTTTTATACTGTCTTCTTTTATCGGCATTTTCTCTTTCTATAATAAATTGTTGTAATTTTAAAATAACTTCTCTCTTCATATCCACTATTATTCCTCCTCTTCATTAGTTAACCGGTTAACTATATTATTGTTGTCACTCCCATTTTTGTCAAATATTGTTGTAATTAACATATATTTACTTAGTTATGCACCATTTATTCCGCATTTCACAAATCCACCTATAATACAAACTATCATTTTAAATAAGCAGAATTTACCCTGTCTTCCACACAAATTGTTTTCGACACTTTAATGTGCCTACTATCCAAAAAAGTTACTCATAACAAATTGCGCATTTTAATAAATGTAGCAATGCCATTTGCATGCTGCAAAAATACTCGTATTCATATTTATGTTTTATATTATTAAAGTTTTTTAAATCCATATTTTTATAACACTTGCTATGTGATAAAATTAATTTTATATATAAAATCTTAAGATTCAGATTATTTAATAGCAAAGGAGATAGTGATATGGATGTTTTAACAATAGAACATTTAACAAAGAAGATAGGCAACAAAACGATTCTCGAAGATGTATCATTTAAGCTGAAACGCGGACAAATAGTTGGTCTCGTTGGAGCGAATGGTGCAGGTAAAACAACTTTAATGAAAGTTATATTAGGTTACTCTAGTTTCCAAAGCGGGAATTTTAATGTTATTAACAGCAAGGACAGCAAAAGCAATATCGGCGCATTGATTGAAAATCCAGGAATATATCCTTTTATGTCTGGATATGAAAACTTGAAGTTATTGAATGAATCAAAAAACACTCAAGATATCGATAAAATTGTCTCACAACTTCATATGGATGAATACATTCATAAAAAAGCTAAAACGTATTCTCTTGGTATGAAACAAAAATTAGGAATTGCTATAGCATTTTTAA
The DNA here is from genome assembly GCF_016743875.1 of Staphylococcus sp. T93. Taxonomy (NCBI): domain Bacteria; kingdom Bacillati; phylum Bacillota; class Bacilli; order Caryophanales; family Staphylococcaceae; genus Staphylococcus; species Staphylococcus sp. T93. Next base: position 1,976,719 of record NZ_CP068247.1, read on the forward strand.
ATAAACCTCAATTCATTATCTTAGATGAACCAATGAATGGCTTAGATCCAAAAGCTGTGCGAGATGTACGTGAATTGATTGTCCAAAAAGCGCAAGAAGGTGTTACTTTCTTAATTTCGAGTCATATTTTAAGTGAATTAGTTAAAATCACAAACTCTATCCTTATTATTAACAAAGGTAAAATTGTTACAGAAACATCGGAAGAAGAACTTAAACAATTTAAAGATAATGATTTAGAAAATGTATTACTAGAAATCATAGAAAGGGAGGACCAAGCATAAAATGGGAACTTTAATTAAACAAGAATGTTTCAAATTATTTAAAAAGAAATCAACTTTTATCGCACCTATTGTCTTTATTCTACTAATGGTTGCTCAAGGTTATATTGCTACAAAATACAATGAAATTTTTACGCCACAGGAATCTTTCACATCTGCTTATAATGGTTTTTCATGGTTTGCATTTTTATTAATTATTCAAGCAAGTACAATCATTTCAATGGAATTTCATTACGGTACGATTAAAAATTTACTCTATCGTGAATATTCAAGAACAACTATGATTGTTAGCAAAATCATCACATTATTTATTATTTCTTTAATTTATTTTGTTATTACAATTATTGCTTCAATTGTTATTGGGTCTTTATTCTTTAATGATTTAAATATATTTGAAAGTAGCGGTAATCAATTATCTTTATTGAATCAATTATTATTAGTTAGTTTAGGCACATTTGTTGGCGTTTGGTTAGTTTTAAGCTTAACGTTGCTATTATCATCTGCAACAAATTCAACGGGAGTAGCCATTGCTGTAGGTATTGTTTTTTATTTTGCAAGTTCTATTTTAGCAGTTATTCAAACGGCACTTTTAGAAAAAATAGACTGGCTAAAGTGGAATCCTATTAATATGATGAATATTATGCTTCAAACAGTTGAAAAAGGCTTTAGTAAGTCGACAAAATTAGAACTTCATGAATTGTTTATTGGTAATATTGCTTATATTTCTATTTTCTTAATACTTGTAGTATTTATTTTCAAGAAGAAAAATATTTAGTAACTTAAAGTATTAAATGTCTAAATACACACATATTCCATCGTAATTCAAAATCATTTTCAAATCCCTTCACCCAAATAATGGTGCGGGGATTTTTTCATCCAAATTTTGGAAATTCCACATTTTACATATCGTAATTTTTTAGGAAACTAGTGAATATAACAAATCCCTCCTCTCATTTTTAAAATAGATATATCACTTCCCCACTTTTACTTAACTAAACTGCAACGGTTCCTAATACCAAAATCCTGCCCTCTATTTTTATCAATTCAAGCATACTTATTGAAAAATGTTAACGTTTTCTTGATAATCATTGTAAGCGCATTTATTTTATAAACTAACGTTTGAAATATACTACAGGAGTGACACGTAATGACTCAAATTACTGAAAAAGAATTAAAAAAGAAGTATTTAGATTTACTATCCCAAAATTTTGATACTCCAGAAAAACTTGCAACTGAAATTATCAATTTAGAATCAATTTTAGAATTACCTAAAGGTACGGAACATTTCGTCAGCGATTTACATGGTGAATATGAAGCTTTCCAACACGTATTACGCAACGGTTCTGGGAACGTGCGAGCGAAAATCAATGATATTTTCAAAGAGAGACTTTCAACTAAGGAGCTTAATGACTTAACTGCTCTTGTCTACTATCCAGAAGACAAATTAAAATTGATTAAAAGTGATTTCCAAAATTGCGGTCAACTTAATGTCTGGTATATCACAACAATCGAACATTTAATTGAGTTAATTAAATATTGTTCTTCAAAATATACGCGTTCAAAACTGCGTAAAGCATTGCCAAAACAATACGTTTATATTATTGAGGAACTACTGTATAAAAGTAATGAATATCAAAATAAAAAATCATATTACGAAACACTTGTTAACCAAGTAATTGAACTTAAACAGGCAGATGATTTAATTATTGGACTCGCTTATTCCGTACAACGCTTAGTCGTCGATCATTTACACGTTGTCGGTGATATTTATGATCGTGGACCACAACCAGATAAAATTATGGATACACTGATTAATTATCATTCCCTAGATATTCAATGGGGTAATCATGATGTGCTTTGGGTTGGAGCCTATGCTGGGTCAAAAGTATGCTTAGCAAACTTACTTCGAATTTGTGCACGTTATGATAATTTAGATATTATCGAAGACGCTTATGGCATTAATTTAAGACCACTGCTTACTTTAGCTGAAAAATACTATGACGCAGATAATCCTGCTTTTAAGCCTAAAAAAAGACCTGACAAACACGAACGTTTAACTCAACGTGAAGAAAGTCAAATTACTAAAATTCATCAAGCTATTGCGATGATTCAATTCAAGTTAGAAATACCAATTATTAAACGTCGTCCAAATTTCGAAATGGAAGAACGTCTTGTGCTTGAAAAGGTTAATTATGATACAAATGAAATTACAGTTTATGGTAATACATACCCATTGAAAGACACATGTTTCCAAACTGTCAATCGTGATAATCCAGCAGAATTACTACCTGAAGAAGAAGAAGTCATGAATAAACTATTATTGTCATTCCAACAATCTGAAAAATTACGTCGTCATATGTCTTTCTTGATGCGTAAAGGCTCTCTTTACTTACCATATAATGGCAATTTACTCATTCATGGTTGTATTCCAGTTGATGAAAATGGTGAGATGGAATCATTTGAAATTGATGGTCATACTTACAGCGGCCAAGAATTATTAGATGTGTTTGAGTATCATGTCCGTAAATCATTTGATGAAAAAGAAAATACTGATGACTTATCGACGGATTTAGTTTGGTATTTATGGACTGGGAAATATTCGTCACTATTTGGTAAACGTGCCATGACTACGTTTGAGCGATACTTTATTGCAGATAAAGCTTCTCATAAAGAAGAAAAGAATCCGTACTATCATCTTCGTGAAGATGTGAATATGGTTCGTAAAATGCTCAGTGATTTCGGATTAAATCCAGATGAAGGACGCATTATTAATGGTCACACACCAGTGAAAGAAATCAATGGCGAAGATCCTATCAAGGCTGATGGAAAGATGCTTGTCATTGATGGTGGCTTTTCAAAAGCTTATCAGTCAACAACTGGCATTGCAGGCTATACACTATTGTATAATTCATTCGGTATGCAACTCGTTGCACACCAACAATTTAACGCTAAAGAAAAAATACTTTCCGAAGGTATCGATGAACTTTCTATAAAGCGCGTCGTAGATAAAGAATTACAACGTAAGAAGATTCGTGATACCAATATTGGTAAAGATCTTCAAGCTCAAATAGATATTTTGAAAATGTTAATGCATGATCGTTACTTAGACTAAAGACGACATTTGATGCATGTATCGTGCACTTATTTAGTGGTACTGTGTTTACGCATTGGCTACGCAAACACGATGATAAATAGGCGACCTAGCTACACCGAAAAAAATCCCCTCACTATTGCGAGTAGTGAGGGGATTGGTGTATCTATGCTAATTCCTGTTAACTGTATTATAACAACTTTACAGCAAAAAAATGCAAAATCAACTAATAAATTAATGAAATGACCGACACCCTCGCTTCTACTCCAATTTAACAAAATACTATATTAGTACTATATTTTTCATTAACATGTATGTTACATTTTCTATATTACTTAAAATTACGAAGGGACATTTTTAAATCATGCGTATCTTAAAAGAGTCCATTATTGTGGCATTTGCCTTTGTTGGTGTTGTCGTTGGTGCCGGCTTTGCTACTGGTCAAGAAATTTTCCAGTTTTTCACAAGTCATGGCGCATATAGCATTTCAGGCATTATTGTAACAGGACTATTGATTACTTTAGGTGGAATGGTTGTCATGCATACAGGTCATCATCTAAAGTCCAGAAATCATTCTGATTCAATTAACTATTTCTTATACCCCTCTATTGCAAGAGGTTTTGATATTATTTTAACAATGTTTATGTTGTCTTTAGCTATTATTATGACTGCAGGTGGTGCGTCAACCATTCATCAAAGTTTCAACTTACCGTATTGGCTGAGCGCACTCATATTAGTCGCCTTTATTTTAGCAACACTGTTTCTAAAATTCGATCGTTTAATTGCTGTGCTTGGCGGTGTTACCCCATTTTTAATTGCGATTGTCATTATGATTGCGGTCTACTATTTCACAACAAGTCATCTTGATTTTACTGCCGCTAATAATGATGCTCAGATTCATAAGCAGAAATCATTATCACCTGGATGGTGGTTTGATGCGATTAACTATGCAAGCTTGCAAATTGCTGCTGCCTTCAGCTTCTTATCAGTGATGGGTAGTAAAGTTAAATATCGTGACTCAACGTTATACGGGGGCTTGATTGGCGGTTTAATCATTACATTTTTACTCATGATGATTAATCTAGGTTTAATTTCTCAATTCGATAAAATTAAACACGTAGATCTACCTACATTAAAATTAGCGACACAAATGTCTCCGTCAATTGGTATTATTATGTCTGTCATTATGATACTTGTCATCTACAATACTGTTGTTGGATTAATGTATGCATTTGCGTCACGTTTCAGCGTTCCATTCAGCAGACGTTACTTCATCATTATTATTACAATGGCTGTCATCACTTATATTAGTACATTTATCGGTTTCATTTCATTAATTGGAAAAGTATTCCCTATTATGGGATTGTTCGGTTTCATCTTACTCATACCTGTACTCTATAAAGGTTTAATTAAGCGTATTACCGGCAAATCTCATATCGATTAAAATATCTATACTATTGTAAAATTTAGTACAGCACTTCAAAATCAAAAAAGCGGGCAGATGAAAAGTAAAAATCTTTTCCATCTGTCCGCTTCTTAATAGAACTGTTATTTCCCAAGTATTTGTTGACCAGCCGTTAATCCAGTTTCTGTAATTTCATGGCCCTTCACCCAAACTTCTTCGACTTGTGCCCCACGTGTATTAAACAAGTTAATGACTTGTTCACTTGCAGCTAATGGCACAATTGGATCATGTTTCCCCATAGAAAGCAACACACTGACATCTGATAAATCCTTTGTTGACGTTACTTCAACTGGGTATAACGGTGCATATAACAATGCTTTTTTAAATGATGCTTCTGAACGCAACATTAAGTTAATCGCTATATTTGATCCATTTGAAAATCCAACAAGTACTGCTTTTTCAATATCAAAATCATAACGTTCAGCAGCTTCTTTAATGAACGTCAACAATTCTTGTCCACGAAATGCCAAATCTTCTTCATCATAAACACCTTCACCAAGACGTTTGAAATAACGGTTCATCCCATTTTCTGAAACTTGTCCTCTAATACTTAACAAGTGATAATTTTCATTCAATGCTTCGCCTAACGGTAATAAATCGAACTCATCACCACCTGTACCATGCAATAATATTAGTGTTGGCGCACCATTTTGTCCTTCTCTAAAAATATGTTCCATCACAAATCCTCCTCATTCCAATTAACCATGTTGACGCTTCGTATTAAAAGGTCTAACTTCCGATTCAATATATTCTCTTTTATTTTCTAAAAATGGTGGTAAGGATAACCCTTCGCCTAATGTTTCATAAGGTTCATCTTCCATAAATCCTGGTCCATCTGTTGAAATTTCTATTAAAATATGCCCCACACGTGCATATAATGCTTCAAAATAGAAACGATTAACGATGCCTGAGTTATTAATACCTACCTCTTTATATTTCGTTGCCCACGCTTCTATTGCATCATGATCTTTCACACGAAATGACACATGATGTACCTCACCATAACCTTGACGTGCTGCTGGCCCTTTATCATCTTTTATTAAGATTACCTGGCCACCATTGCCTCCTTCGCCAACTTCAAGTAATGCGACATTATCTTCATGCGCAATAGTTGTCATACCGTAAACAGTCTCTAAAATATTTTTAAAGTCGTCAAAATAACTTACTTTAATTTCAATGGGGCCTAATCCATAAATCGCTTTATCTACTGGAACCGGTCCATTCTTCCAAGGTACACCAGGTGCTACCCCTTCATTTAACTCATCTGAAATTAATTGATACACTTGGCCATCGACTTCTTCAAATGGCAACACTTTTTTACCAAATAATTCTTGAATACCTTCGTGTTTAACACCAAACTCATCAAAGCGCTGTTCATAATATGTTAATGCGTCATCGTTAGGCACTCTAAAAGACGGTCTTGTAATGGAATTTGTTCCTGCCTGCCCTTTTGTAATATTTGGAAAATCAAAGAACGTCATGTCTGTACCTGCCGAACCTACATCATCTGCAAAAAAAGTATGATACGTATAAATATCATCTTGATTGACTGTCTTTTTAACTAAACGCATGCCTAGTACTTCTGTAAAAAATTTATAATTACGTTCTGCATCATCTGTCATTGCAGTAACATGGTGAATACCTAGTAATTCATGATTATTTATCATTTTATATACCCTCTTTATATTTTTAGCGCATTTATCTCGAAATCGAGATACTTTAATGTAAATTTTTAGTGCACGCCTTACACTTCTGTAGATTGTGCACTTAGTTTCTTAAACGCTTGTTGTAAGATTGTTAATTCATCCTTTGTTAACACATCAAACGCTTTTGTTAATGTCTCAGCATGCTTAGGGAAAATATCTGCCATTTGACTTTGACCTTTTTCAGTTAAACAAGCCATATATACACGTTTATCATCTTTATCCTTTTCACGTGTAATCCAACCTTTGTCCTCTAATTGACTTACAACATATGAAATGCTGCTACTTGCAATTAATACGCGGTCTCTAATACGTTGAATTGGTTGCGGACCTTTATTATAAAGCAACTCGAGCACTGCAAATTCAGTAATATTTAAGCCATATCGCTTTACGTCTTCTTTTGTAATTTGCTCTAATGTGTCTAACGCCCTATTCATTCCGACAAAAACATTGAGAGATTGTTTCGTTCGATCCATATGATCACCAACTTTTTTATTTTATTTCGATTTCGAGATAAATTATATAGCTGAATAGATTTAATGTCAAGATACGTGTTTTCATCTTCATTTCAAACTGTGCTTAATAAAAACGACTACATAGATGTGGCAATGTCGTCACATGACTGTCATGCACCTTTGACTTCGTTTAAGTTAAAATAGAATAGGGAAATACTATAATCAATCATGATAGGAGTTGATATGTATGAGTAACCTTGAAATCAAACAAGGCGAGAACAAATTCTATATTGGTGATGATGAAAATAATGCTTTAGCTGAAATCACATACCGTTTTGTGGATAATAATGAAATTAACATTGATCATACAGGCGTATCTGATGAACTTGGTGGTCAAGGTGTTGGCAAAAAACTACTTAAAGCAGTTGTTGAACACGCTCGAGAAAATAATTTGAAAATTATTGCCTCATGTTCATTTGCCAAACATATGTTAGAAAAAGAAGATTCATATCAAGATGTATATCTTGGTTAAATAAATTTTGCGATGGTGCAACTGTACCATCGCTTTTTTGTTCGCATCAATATAAAATTGCAAAACGACTAGTTATTTTGCATTTCAAACTTTATGCTATCAATTCATTTTCTTTTCTGGTATACTTTTTATACTAACTTATAGAAAAATAGAAAAAGAGGCGATGCATAATGGCATTTCACGATAAAACAGCAACACAAGTGACAAACATTGTACTGAACGTAAGAGACTTAGACTTAATGACAACATTTTACAAAAACATTTTAGGACTATCCGTTAAAAGTTCTGACGATAATACAACCGTATTATCTGTTGGGACTGGTGGCCATACTCTAACGTTACATTTATTAGAAGACGGCCGTCAGACTTCCCCACGTGAAGCAGGGCTTTTTCATATAGCATTTTTATTACCAACTACTGAGGATCTAGCTAACTTCTTATATTTCGTGGCACAAAAAAATATGGGCATCGGCGCTGGTGATCATTTAGTAAGTGAAGCTTTATATTTCAACGACCCCGAAGGTAATGGTATTGAAGTCTATCGCGATAGACCTTCATCTTCATGGGAATGGCAAAATGGCAAAGTTAAAATGGATACTTTAGAAGTTGATAGCCAAACCTTATTAACACATCGTACTGATGAAGGTTGGCAAGGAATGCCAGCAAAAGGCATGATTGGACACTTACATTTAAAAACACATGATTTAGACGCAGCATATCAATGTTACATTGAACAATTAGGATTCCAACATGTGTCTGATTTTCCACGTGCGCTATTTATGTCAACGAATCATTATCACCATCATATTGCTGCTAATACTTGGCAATCCAATCAAGCAAGACAAAACAATTCACAAAGTTATGGATTAACACATGTTGATATTTATCAACCCGACGCCTCAACACATACATTTACGGCACCAGAAGGGTTTGACATCACAGTTCATTCAAATACTGACCTTGTTCCAGAAAAATAATCATCCATACTTTATTAATACAATTTTTTCACGCAAAAGCCTGCGATTCATTTATGTAATCGCAGGCTTTTTTATTGCTAACTTTTTAATTTTATATATTTAGACATACGGTATTCTATTTATTCTTTTGGTCCAACCCATTCAATAACATCTTCATAAGCTTGGCGTGTTTTATTTTTCGGTGGCTCTTGTTGTCTGTAGCCAAATGCGACCATCACTGATAAACCAAATTGCTCAGTATCTAAGATCCCTTTATTTGCTAAAATGTCTGTCACTGTATCCAGACTAAAACCTTCCATCGGACATGAATCAATACCTAACAATGCGGCTGTCGTCATCATATTGCCTAATGCAATATACGTTTGTTTACTTGACCAGTCATACAAGGCTTGATCATTATCAGAAATATGGAAATCTGCTTGGAATGCATCGAATTTTTGTTCAACAGCTGGAATCGTTTGTGCCTCATATTTTTTAATATCTCTTAACATATGTTGTACATACGGTGATCTTGACGTTACATTTTTACGCGCAAAAATTAGCACAAAATGGCTCGCTGTATCTAATTGTTTTGCTGCGCCCCAACTGTGCGCTTTTAATTCATCACGTAACGCTTGATCTTGAATCACGACAAACTTCCAAGGTTCTAACCCAAGAGAACTTGGAGACAATCTACCTGACTCTAATATTGTTTCAAAATCTTCTTTCGAAACTTTCTTTTGTGGATCGAATTGCTTAGTCGCATGTCTGAAATGAAATGCATCCATAATTGTTTGATTCATATTGCTCATTGAACATAGCCTCCCATTTTTATATTTATTGCTATACAAATTATACTTCATGTTTTAAAAAGACTAAAGTAATCCGTTTGCAATTCACTATAACTTGTGCACATGTTATAAGTTTTCTGCAATAAAACACACTTTTGAATTTTGGGAAATTTAGTGTTATAATATATTTGTGATATTTTTCACAATTAAATTGTGGCGTGATTTTAATGTGCATAATCTTTAATTTCACTCATTTACTTTTCAATCTTTTAAAAGCGAGGTTTTTAATAATGACAAAAATTATGTTCTTTGGTACGCGTGATTATGAGAAAGAGATGGCATTAAATTGGGGGAAAAAGAATAATGTCGAAGTAACTACTTCTAAAGAGCTATTATCAAGTGCTACAGTCGATCAATTAAAAGATTACGATGGCGTAACTACAATGCAATTTGGTAAGTTAGAAAATGACGTTTATCCTAAATTAGAATCTTACGGTATTAAACAAATTGCACAACGTACTGCTGGATTTGATATGTATGATTTAGATTTAGCTAAAAAACACAATATTGTGATATCTAACGTTCCTAGTTATTCACCTGAAACAATTGCAGAGTATTCTGTTTCTATCGCCCTACAATTAGTGCGTCGCTTCCCAGATATTGAACGCCGTGTACAAGCACATGATTTTACTTGGCAAGCAGAAATCATGTCTAAACCAGTTAAAAATATGACTGTTGCAATTATTGGTACGGGTCGTATCGGTGCTGCTACAGCTAAAATATATGCAGGATTTGGTGCTACAATTACAGCTTATGACGCCTATCCTAATAAAGATTTAGACTTTTTAACTTATAAAGATAGTGTTAAAGAAGCTATTAAAGATGCCGATATTATTTCTTTACATGTTCCAGCGAACAAAGAAAGCTATCATTTATTCGATAAAGCAATGTTTGATCATGTGAAAAAAGGTGCAATCTTAGTTAACGCAGCACGTGGTGCAGTCATCAATACACCTGATTTAATCGCTGCAGTGAACGATGGTACTTTGTTAGGTGCTGCGATTGATACTTATGAAAATGAAGCAGCATACTTCACAAATGACTGGACTAATAAAGACATTGACGATAAAACATTATTAGAGTTAATCGAACATGAAAGAATTTTAGTAACACCACATATTGCTTTCTTCTCTGATGAAGCAGTACAAAACCTTGTTGAAGGTGGTTTAAACGCAGCATTATCTGTCATTAACACTGGTACATGTGAAACACGTTTAAATTAATATATATATTTAAAAGCAAAGGCGCGCCATGTGCCTTTGCTTTTTATTTTGTATATCTGTATCAAAATCGATTTGATTAAAATCCGCTTTATTTTATCATCTATTCAAATGATTTTAGTGCGCTTATTTTACTATGGCATTATTGCCTAACCTGTTTGAGATATATTAATATTTGATGATTCGTATTCAAAGTTTTCATTTAACATGTATTTAGTATCATGATAGCTGCTTCATTGATGATATACTACCTACTTTTTCAACACTTCTTGTTCGATAATCGTTAATACACCCTGCTTATCATTACTTGGAGCGACAGCAGAGGCAATATTGAACAATTCTTCATCATGACTATTTTCCATCACATAACTATGCTTAGCGAACGCTAACATATCTTTATCATTATTCGCATCTCCGAAGGCCATGAGCTCTGAAGGAGACATTTCCCATTTATCTAACAATCGTTTTAATGCCTGCCCTTTAGTCATGTTTGGCATAATAATATCAATGCTATCGTGCCCACTTGAGACAAGTTTAATATCATTGCTGAATTGCGTTGCTACTTCTTCGTCAACATTCGGATGCGTCTCACGATTAATATTAAATGCTATTTTGACATAATCATCCTCAGGTAATTGCTGTAGACTGTCAATTTCTTTTAACTGATGATAATAAAATCTCGTATCTTCTTTAAACGCTTCAGAAGTATGTTTTAAAATATACGCGCTTTTCAAACCACAGATGACGAGTTGATCAATACTTTGCTTCATATTTAAGTAATCGACAACCTGTTGAAACACCTGACGATTAAAGCTTTTATAATTATATAACTCATTGCCATTATAAATAACTGCACCATTTTCAGAAATAAAATACATATCTCTATCCCCGAAAATAGACTTCAACTTCGCATATTGATTGCCACTCGCAGCAATAAATGTAATATCTCTATTTCTAAGTTCAGTAAAAATCGCTTCAAATCTAAGTTTATCATATGTCTTTTTTGAATCTAAAAACGTCCCGTCCATATCTACCGCAATAGCCTTAACCATGATTATCCTCCTCATTGCTCTTTTAGTCGTCTTCATTATATCCATCTCATGACAAGCAATGAAGTTTGTCATACCACAATGAACCTATATTCACATTTTGAAATTGCTTTCATATATGCAAAACACATTACACTGGATATAGCATTCAGAGGCGAACATAAATTTCAGAATATTGTAAAAATATAACGATATATTTATCATTTAGACAAAATATAGTGTGATATACTAATTTATAACATCTATACATAATGTGAAAGAATTTTTAAAAATACAATTAAATATCGGTGTAATAAATCCCTTTATACATAGGAGTTGTATACATGAAACTAAATAACTATTCTTTAAAAGTTAAAAACAAACAACTAGTTGACAATTGTGATTTAAATTTCTATCTTGGTCAGATCAATCACATTGTTGGTAAAAATGGTGTAGGAAAATCTTTATTAGCTAAAGATTTCTTACTAAATAATAGTGGAAATATCCCTAAGTCCATTTCTCAAAATGTAACCTTAATATCAAGTTCATCAAATATTCCTAATGATATAACAAAAGATTTTTTATTATCATTGTTAAAATCAAAATTTGAAAACAATCGACAAACATTCGATAAGATTTATAACATACTAAACATCGAAGCAATACCGTCTAACGTACTACTAAAAAACTTGAGTGATGGTCAAAAACAAAAGCTTAAATTATTAAGTTTCTTATTGGAAGATCATGATTTAATCATATTAGATGAAGTTACAAACGCTTTAGACAAGAAAACAGTTAATGAAATTTATGAATTTTTAAATGATTTTATTCAAAGCCATCAAACTAAAACTATTATCAATATTACACATAATTTATCCGATTTAAGTGCTTTGCCGGGTAAATACTTTATTTTTAAAGACCTTCAAATAGAAGAGTACCAATCAAAAGAAGAAGTCATAAATGATTACATTAATTTATAATTGAGGTGTCCACTTTGAAATTAGAATTTAAAAAAAGTATTTCCAATAAAATTATTTACACGCTTGTTGTGCTATTCACATTCCTTTTCTTACTTGGGTATTTTTTACCAATAGGTATAGACAAAGTTAAAAGTTTAAGCTATAGCCAGTTTTTCTTCAGTTCATATACTGTTGCAACGCAATTAGGGTTCTTACTATTTTCATTTGTTATTGCATATTTTATTAATAAAGAGTATTCGAATAAAAATATCCTGTTTTATAAATTGATTGGCGATAATATCTTTACCTTCTTCTATAAAAAGGTAGCAGTGTTATTTTTTGAATGTTTAGTGTTCATAATTCTAAGTATCACTATTATTTCAATTATATATTCGGATTTCTCACATTACTTACTATTAATAATCTTATTTTCACTCGTTATCTTACAATATATCTTAGTTGTTGGAACGATTAGTATGGTTTCACCTAACATTTTAATCAGCTTAGGTATCAGCATTGTATATTGGATTGGTTCAGTCATCTTAGTTGCCATTAATAAAAATATATTTGGTATCGTTGCTCCATTTGAGGCGAGCAATACGATGTATCGTGCCGTAGAAAAAATATTGAATAACGAGTCAACATTTATGTGTCCTACTGAAATTATAAATATAGTATCATTCTTCGTTCTTCTATTTATAGTTAATACTATTGTCTTATTACTAAGTAGAAAGAGATGGTTGAAAATCGGTATGTAGTATAAAAAAGGAGCGGTATACATTGCCGCTTCTTTTTATTATGTATTTTTACAATCTCCACCAATGACACGTCGTCATTGCTACCTCATACCAAACAAAAAACAGTCTCGCAATCAAGACTGTTTTCCACTCAATATATTCATCCATTAGCGTAATAGATTATTTGACTTCTGTAGCTACAAAGATTTTACGTTTTTCCCAAACGCCTGTCTTTTCATTGTAATCATCACAAGTAATTAATGTTAATTGTTTATCTTTACCTTTTTGTTCATCTAGAACTCCTACATCTGTAGGCTTAACATCTCTTATACTTGTCATTTTATACTTACGTGTTTCATTACCAACTTTAAAGTACACCATACTACCTTTTTTGGCTGCTTTAAGATTTGTAAATTGATAGTTCGGACGGTCAATGAAAGTGTGTCCTGCAATTGAAATATTTTGATCATCTAGTGATTCATTTTCTTCTGCAAAGCTTACACCTCTATTTAATTGTTCAGGTGTTGCTGGTCCTGGATATACTGGTTCTTTAATATCAGCATCTGGAATTTCAATATAGCCTGCCACTTTCGATTTATCTTTCGGAATTTGAGGTTTAGCTTGCTGCTTTTTATCTTTACTCGCCTGTTCTTTTACATTTTTATCATATTGTTCAATCTTTTCATCTTTATCTTTATCGTGAAGATAATTATCGATATGTGGTTTAGCAAACAAATATGCTGCCACTAGGATAAGTACCACACCAGCGATTGTCATTAATCGATTTGTCCATTTTTTCATACGTTAAGGCTCCTTTTATACATTTCACAATGCCTGTTAACATTTCATATAGTATACCATTAATTTCAAAATGACTCATAGCAATTCATTTTATACTATAAAATTTACATGTATACTTTTACGTTAGATTTCATTACACATATTTGCATTCAAATAACGAAACGCTTTTAATAATTACTAAGGGGGAATTGATATGATTAGATACGCTAAAAAAGAGGATTTAAACGCTATATTAGCGATATACAATGATGCCATTATCAATACTACAGCTGTTTATACTTATGAACCACAAACCATAGACGAACGTGTCGCATGGTTTGAAACGAAACAACGTAAGCATGAGCCTATCTTTGTATTTGAGGAAAATGGAAGTGTCTTAGGGTTTGCGACGTTCGGTTCATTTAGACCTTGGCCAGCATACCTATATACAATCGAACATTCTATTTATGTCGATGCTTCAGCTAGAGGAAAAGGTATTGCTAGTCAATTACTACACCATTTAATTGTGGAAGCAAAAGCTAAAGGTTATCGTGCGCTAGTTGCAGGCATTGATGCTTCCAACAAAGCGAGTATTCAGTTGCATCAAAAGTTTGCTTTTAAGCATGCCGGCACACTGACCAATGTAGGTTTTAAATTTAATAGATGGTTAGATTTAGCATTTTACGAATTAGATTTACAAGACTAGTAATGTTTGAATCACATAATATAAACAAGACAACCATGTTAATTCCCTTAACATAACAAGCCAACATATAAAATTTTAAACTTCTCAGGGGAGTGGGACAGAAATGATAAAGAGCCACTAATGATTTATTATGTAGTGGTTCTTACACATTAGCCACAGCTAATGTGTACTTAAAAATAGGAATACATGAGTAAAACTCATGCATAAGAAATACTAATTTCTATAGAAAAAGTATTTCTTTATCGTCGTCCCACCCCAACTCGCACATTATTGTAAGCTGACTTTTCGTCAGCTTCTGTGTTGGGGCCCAAAAAGCTTGTTACAAGCGCATTTTCGTTCAGTCAACTACTGCCAATATAACTTTGTAGAGCATATTACATTGATTTACATTGTCCCTTTTATTTATTCTTTTCAAATACTATCCCCATAGCTTTGATTTAACGCTTTTTCTCAATAACAAAACGAATATAGTAGAACATGAAAACGATAATCATGCTGAGCGATAAAGATTTAAATAATAGATTGACCCACGTTCCCTCAGTCGTATATCCATATGTAATCGTTGTGTTAATGATGAATGCTATAAAGATGATTGATAGTCTTAGCATATCATCACTCCTTTTAAGTTATTTTAGATATACGGGGGCGCTTTTGCAATCACTATTTTGATTAGTATGCATTTTCCATAAATCTTTCAACTTCTTCAGAGATAATTAAGAAGCATCTATCTGGTACTAATGATCCAGACAGATGCTTCTTTTTTATCAATATTTTATTGTTATCTCATTAATTATTTTTAACCATATCTTCAGCTGTGCCAAAGATTTTACGTTTAATTGCTTCGCCAGTTGGTGTGCCTGCTAGTCCACCCAATCCAGTTTCACGTAATGATGCAGGAAGGTTACGACCAACCTTATCCATTGCTTCAATAACTTCATCAACAGGGATTCTACTTTCAATACCTGCTAATGCTAAATCTGCTGAAATTAAAGCGTTACCCGAACCAATTGCATTTCTCATAACACAAGGAATTTCAACAAGTCCGGCTACTGGATCACAAACTAAACCTAATAAATTACTTATCGCTAATGCCATAGCGTGCCCGGATGCTTCTGGTGATCCTCCGAATATAGCTACTGCTGCAGCTGCGGCCATTGCAGATGCTGAACCAACTTCAGCTTGGCAGCCACCTGTTGCACCAGCTACACTTGCATTGTTTGCTACGACACGCCCAAACAATGCTGAAGTGAATAAGAAATCAATCATTTGCTCTTCTGTTAAATCATGTGTTTTTTCTAATTTAAAAAGTGCACCGGGAATGGTACCCGAGGAACCAGCTGTTGGCGTTGCACAAATAATACCCATCGCAGCATTGACTTCATTTGTTGCAATGGCACCTTTGACTGCGTCAATCATTTCATATCCAGACAAAGCATGATGTGTTTCATTATAATCACGTAGTTTAGCAGCATCATGACCAGTGTAGCCCGTTACACTTTCAACCCCATCACCTGTCGTCCCTTTGATTACTGCGTCTCGCATGACATCTAAATTTTGTTTCATTTGCGCTCGCACTTCATCACGTGATTTACCGCTTAATTCCATTTCTTCTTTAACCATGATATCCGCAAATGACATATTATTTTCTACGGCATAATCTATAGTCTCTCTAATTGAATCAAACATGTTTATTCCCCCTCTAATTTATATAGGAAACGTTTACGTCACTGTATTTCTCTTTAATTGTATTTAATGTTGATTCTGAGATTGCTTTATTTAATGGTATTACAACCAAGCATTTATCTTCATCTATCTTAATAAATTCATCTTTACAGTCTAATTTCATATCGTTGATATCATTGATGAAATGATTTACTTGTGCTTTAGTCATATTTCCGTCAACAACTAAAATTGGTAATCCATGATTTAAATCTACTTCTAGTCCATTTATATGAATACCTTTAATTTTAATTGTACCACCACCGATTGAAATACCGATAATTTCAATGTAGCGACCATCATTACGAGATGATTTGATATAAGCACAGTTTGGATGTTGACCAATACTATCGCCTTCTTCTTCGATGATATCTATTTTAATACCATCATCAGCTGCAATTTCTAATGAAGATTTAATTCGGTTATCAAATGTTGAATATCCCATTGCTCCACCCACAATAGCGACATCTGTACCATGTCCTTGGTGTGTTTGAGCAAATGATTCATAATAATGTATTTCAATATTTTTAGGAATATCTCCCAATATTGCGCGTGCTGAATTCCCAATCTTTACTGCACCAGCCGTATGAGAACTTGAAGGGCCCATCATAACTGGTCCGATAATATCGAAAGCACTTTGATAATCATAGCTCTTTGCCATAATTAAACACTCTCCTTAATATGATTCTTTTTGCTCGGCATTTTAAAGTTGATATTCATTAAATTAAACTTATTAATTAGTGTTCCAATAATATAGGCTAAGACAATGCTGACAATAATCACTGTTGCGATTGTTACAATTGATGTCACTGCATTATTAAAGCCAAACAATACGATGGCGCCTGCAATTGGTGTTGCCATACCTTTGACACCTATTACTAGTCCGCTAAATGTCACGATACATGCGTTGACGACCCCAATCAGTGCATTTGTACCATATAGTTGTACTGGATATTGCGCTATTAAATCAATTTGCGTCAATGGCTCAATACAAACTGCAAATGCTTTTGACGGTCCACCAATGTTTAATTTTCGGAATAAAATAAGGTTAACAAATGAGCTACCTGTACATGTTAGTGCTCCAATAGCCATAGGAACACCTGTCAGTCCTAATAAACTTGTTAATACCATTGAACTTAGCGGTGTCATACCTGTAACAGGAATCACTAGTCCTAAAATGACCGCTAATGCATATGGATTGTTATCACCTACCGCAGTGACAGCACTACCTATTTGTTTTAATGTTGCTAGCACACCAGGTGTAATGATTGATGCAAGTCCGAAAGCAATTGCTGGTGCAAATAAGATCACCACAATTAAGTCCAAGCCTTCTGGAACTTTCTTTTCAATCCATTTAATTAAAAAAGCTACGCCATAAGCTGCGATGAATGCTGGTAATAATTTAAAGTCATGTAATACTAAACCAACAATGACCGCAAATACTGGTGCAACGCCTAAGTTTAAGCACGTTAGAATACCTACTGCGATACCGCTTAAACTTCCTGCTAAATCCCCAATATCTTGTAGAAATTTAATATCAAATACGCCACCAATAGCATAACTTAAGAATGCTTGTGGTAGAAATGTCGCACAAGCTGCACCGGATAATGCTTGTAGTCCTTGTTTACCGTACGGTGCATACTTTAAAAATAGCGTCATGATCACTAAAACCAAGACTAATGTGCCTACACCTAACAGAATATCCATTTCCCAAAAACCTCTCTCTATGTTTATTTTATTTTCAGACCATAAACATCGTACACCCTTAAGAAAACGTTTTCAACTTTTATCTGTTATCAAATCAAATATTTAAGTGAAATATTTCATATTTGTGAAAGATTTTTAAAATGGATTGTTTCAAAAACTACTTATGTTGTCGTTAATATTTACTAATTAACTTTTTACTCTATATTTCAAACAGTTGTGTGACAGTTTTTTGATAACTTTTTTACATCTGAAAGTAAGTAATATTTCTAAAAACTTTTAATATTTATACACTTTATCTTTCGAGCTATTTATTTTTTGTTTTTGTGCTGTGTTTATAAAACCGCACACTATATTCAAAAATAACTTATTACACATATATTTGCAATAAGATAATTAAAGTAGGATATTATTTTTAGTTTTCTGATAGGAATGATGATAGTCTATAGGTTGAATCTTTACTTTTTTTTAAAGCTAAATTTACATCAACTTAACAATGGTTGGTTATACTGAAGATGAAAATATTTAGTATAACTTAGTGGAGGCGATAAAGGTGCAATTGAGTCATTCCGTTAAAGTTGCAATTTCTATCTATTTAGCACTTATCTTTATAACGTTCACTTCTTATTTAGTCATTATTTTATATACGAGTATGACTGGACATGATGTATCACATTTCGTGTTAGATAGTCAGCATTCTCATCATGGATCTCTTACGCAAAAACATTTGAGTCTTCCTGAAATCTCATTTAAATAGTTTATCCTCTGTGTTTCAACATTCATTTCCCATATCGATTCATTTATCTATCATCTAGACCACTACATCTTAGATGATTTTTTTATTTTCTCATTTCACTCTTTCTTAAAAGTCGATATAATGAATTAAATCATTATCATACACCGACATATTTTATGTTGTTGGTGTTAAGTTTTAAAGGGGTGAGATACTTGGCGAATAATCATTCAGCTTTGCGTTTAAAAGGAATTATACTTGCCATTGTCGGTGCTTGTTTATGGGGATTAGGTGGTACTGTTTCTGATTTCTTGTTCAAATATAAGAATATTAATGTCGATTGGTACGTCACTGCTCGACTTGTAGTCAGTGGTGTTTTCTTACTTATTATGTACAAAATGATGCAACCCAAACGTTCAATATTTAGCGTATTCCAAGATCGACGTATGTTAGGCAAATTACTTATCTTCAGTATACTGGGCATGTTAGTAGTACAATATGCTTATATGGCATCTATTAATACAGGTAATGCTGCGATTGCAACATTACTACAATACATTGCGCCAGTTTATATTATTATTTGGTTTGTCATAAGAGGCGTTGCAAAACTAACATTATTTGATGTGCTTGCTATTATCATGACACTATTAGGAACATTTTTATTATTAACAAATGGTTCATTTTCTAATTTAGTCGTCAATCCTGCAAGTTTATTCTGGGGTATTTTAGCTGGTGTAGCACTCGCTTTTTACACAATTTATCCTTCAGACCTACTTAACCGCTTCGGTTCGATTCTAATTGTCGGGTGGGCAATGCTTATTTCTGGTGTTGCGATGAATTTACGCCATCCAATTTGGCACATTGATATCACTAAATGGGACATATCAATTATATTATTTTTAATCTTTGGTATTATCGGTGGTACCGCACTCGCATTTTATTTCTTTATCGACAGTTTACAATACATATCAGCGAAAGAAACAACATTATTCGGAACTGTTGAACCTGTCGTAGCCGTTATCGCAAGCAGTCTATGGTTACATGTGGCATTCAAACCATTTCAAATCGTAGGCATCATTCTTATTATGATTTTAATTTTATTACTATCACTTAAAAGACAACCTGAAACATTAGATGAATAAGAAAACTCTGATAATCACTTTAGCAAGTAACTATTATTTAACAACGTAGTTACCTTATAGGTGATATCAGAGTTTTTTATTTTAGTTAATAATATTTTTCACTTGGTATAAAAAGCGTCGTCGCTCTGGTATCGGAAATACTGGATAAATATGGAATTGGTAATATCCAGGTATAAAGTCATGTTCGATACCTTTCGCACTCAACAATTGCGATAAGTTCAAAGCATCTGGGTACAGTACTTCTTTTGTACCAACAGTTAATGTAATACGACCTAAACCATCTAAGTCACCATTAATTGGTGATACTTTGTAGTTATCTAAAGGTGTGTCCCCTGCCCATTGTTCAGCTAAGAACACACTGCCATCCACACCTACCATTGGGTCTTTCTTTAAGTAGTCAGGAATTTCAGGATGCTGCATCGTTGCATCTAAAACTGGTGAAATTAATACAATATGTCCTGGTTGCACAATATGTTTTTCTTTTAACAATTGAGCAAATGATAAAGCAATTTGACCGCCCGCAGAGTCACCCATTACAACGATTTGTTTAGAATCTGCTACTTGATTCAATAAATCATGGTACAACTTTTCAAAAAGCACATACGTCGCTTGATAATCTTGATGCGGAATCTTCGGATATACTGGCATGATGACTTTAGCATTGAGTGTTTCTGCAAGTTCATCAATAAATTCGAAATGAATTTTGAGTGGGTCTTGGAACCATGCGCCTCCATGTGCATATAATACAACGCGTTGATGCTTATCTTGTTTATCGTTAACGGTATAAACGGTTGAACCGAAGTGCTTATCCACTTTTACTGGCATCTTAAACTGATAATTGGTTCCCTCATATTCGCCTGCTGTCTGTGGCGCCATTTTTTCTAATGCTTTCATCGCTTCTTCTTTATACATAAAACGACGCTTAGCTCTAGATAATCGTATACCTTGTTCTAACATATAACTTTTCACACTGCGTTTTTCTTTAATTCTAATATGTGCGTATGCTGCAACTAAAAATCCAAACGCAAGTGTAGACCATTTTTTACGCATTTGTCGTCACTCCTCTTTGATGATTTCTACTATAGTTCTACTGTACCATGCTGATTCTAATTACTACCAATATTTACTGGGAAATAAGTTATGATGTCTACATAATCTTAGCAATGCTAATCATTTGCGATATTAATGCTCATCGACATCGTTATTTACACTATCATTCATTTGCTTAAGATGATGTTCAAAACGTTGCATATCGATAAAACGCCCTTGACGATGCATTTCTTTTCCATTCATAAAAATTAAATCCACAGGTACAGTGAAAATATTTAATTCTCCAGCAATAGCTTCCACCTGACTTTGATTAATCACAGCTAATGGCACATTGGGATATGATTGCATCAAGTCTTCAATTTGTGGTAAAACGGCATGACACACGCTACACTGATCGCGCATGACATGTACAACTGCTAACGGATATTGATGAATAAATTCACGGAATGCTTCGACACTATTTAATTGCTTAACCATTTCGAACACCTTCTTACTTTTTATATTTTAAAATGAAGTCATTATTTTGTTGCTAAAATGTCTTGAAACACTTGTGGCACAGAGGTTATCTTCTTATCACTCAATCTGTAAAAACCGCCTGTCTGTGTACCAATACAATGCACGCCATGTGCGGACACAATTTCAAACTGAAACACCCATTTCATCTTGCTTGCTTTAACTAAGTAAATACGACCTACTGGTTTGTCATGTATTGTGACAGGTACTTTATACTCTGCTTCCGTTTTCATAAGTATAGGTGAAATGCCTTGATTGATCATTGTTGAGTAATTCATGTGCTGATTAATAAACGCTGTTCTCAAATCTTCGAACCATCTAATATAAACGATATTACTAACGACACCCATCGCATCAATGTCGTAACCATTCACTTCGATTTCTTTCTCTGCAACTAATAGACCTTCTGTTGTCATAATGACAAATCTCCTTATCTTACAAATAGATTTAAAATCATGTTAATTTATTTTTATTACTTTCATGATAAAAATACAAGCAATTGAACTTTATTACGGAAAATCAAACTTTTCAATGAGACTATTAATTTGGCTAGTCGCGAAGATGCATTTTTCTAAAATGTGACAAAAACATAAGCAATGTTTTCTATATCTAACACTAATATTTAACTTATTATCATCAACACACCTGCTATACATCATTGCGCACTAAAAAGGCAGTAGCTTCATTTTAAGCTACTGCCTTTTGTAACGTATTCTCTTTCAACTCGCTACTTCGCATACGCACTACGAATGACTAAAAGTTCATTCATTTGATATGCTGTTTCATTTTTAATCATTATTTGACTGTCATAATTAGCTTACCTGGATCAGCATCTTGTACATCTTCAATGACAAGTTCTTTATTTTCAAGATTTGTAATAATCATTGGTGTAACGATGCTTGGTGCGTGTGCTTTCAAGTATGCTAAATTCACTTTCATTAATGGTTGACCTTGTGTTACTTTTTCATCAACGTTAATCAGACTTTCGAATCCTTCACCATTCAGTTTCACTGTATCGATACCAATATGAATAAGTACTTCGACGCCACTTTCAGATTCTAATCCTATCGCATGTTTCGTAGGGAAGATTGTTTTCACTGTACCATCAAACGGTGCTACAATTTCACCTTTTTCAGGGATAAAGCCAACACCATCACCCATCATTTTACCAGCGAATACTTGATCAGGTACTTCTGATAATGGAATGATTTGACCGATACCTGGTGCATAGATGTCTGTTGTTCCAAGTGCTTCTACGTGAACTGGTTCATCTGACATTTCTTCAGTCACTGTCGTTTCACTTGGTTTCGTAATTTCACCACTCATAATCTTGGCCATATCATGTTTAATTTGATCTGATTTTGGACCAAAGATAGCTTGCATATTGTTTCCAACTTCTAATACACCTGATGCGCCTAAAGCTTTAATACCTGCTACATCTACTTTTGATTTATCAACCACTTCTACGCGTAGACGTGTAATACATGCATCTAAATGTTTAATGTTTTCTTTTCCACCCATTGCATCTAAGACATCAAATGGTAATTTTGCGACACTAGAGTTACGAATTTCAGTTTCTTCATCTTCACGACCTGGTGTTTTCAATTTAAACTTACGAATTGCAAAGTCGAATAAGAAGTAATACACGATAGCATATACAATACCGACTGGAATAACTAATAATGCGTGTGAACGATCCCAGTTTAATAAACCATATAAAATATAATCTATGAAACCACCTGAGAATGTCATACCAATTTTAACGCCTAATAAATGCATTACTAAGAATGATGTACCAGCTAATAATACGTGAATTCCATAAAGTACTGGTGCTACAAATAAGAATGAAAATTCTAATGGCTCAGTGATACCAGTTAAAAATGCAGTTAATCCTGCTGATAACATTAAACCACCCACGACTTTTTTACGTTCTGGTCGTGCATTTTTATAAATAGCAAATGCCGCCGCTGGTAAACCAAACATCATAAATGGATATTTACCAGTAGTAAATGCACCAGCAGTAAATGGTACGCCATCTTTCAATTGTGCCATCCAAATACGTTGGTCACCACGAACCAATTCACCTGCGTGATTTGTATAACTTCCGAATTCAAACCAGAACGGTGAATAGAAAATATGATGTAAACCAAATGGAATTAATGAGCGTTCAATAATACCGAATATAAACGTTGTTAATGTTAAATTTTTATTTAATAAGAAATTCGATAAACTATTTAATCCATCTTGAATTGGTGGCCACGCAAAGCTTAAAAGCACACCTGTTGCGATTGCTACGACCGATGTCACAATCGGTACAAATCGTTTACCTGCAAAGAATCCTAAAAATGGTGGTAGTGTAATATTATAAAATTTGTTGTAACACCATGCGGCTAAAGCACCCATGATAATACCACCAAACACACCCGTTTGTAACGTTGGAATACCTAATACTAAAGCATGTGCTGGTTCTTTCGCTGCTTGACTTAATTCTTTTGCCCCTTTGGCATATGAGAAAATGTCATCAATTGTAATGTGCAACACTTTCCCCATTGTTGCATTCATAATTAAGTAACCTACTAGCGCTGCTAATGCTGCAACACCGTCTCCTCCTGCTAATCCAAGTGCTGTACCAACTGCAAATAATAATGGCAAGTTATCAAATACAACTTGTCCTGCTGCTTCCATGACCGACGAAATCATTACAATGATATCGTTTTTTAACCATGGTGCAATTTCTACTAATTGTTCGTTGTGCATTGCGTTACCAAACGCTAATAAAATACCAGCTGCTGGTAAAATCGCAACAGGTAACATTAATGCTTTACCGATACGTTGCAATTGTCCAAACAATTTCTTAAACATATAAACATCCCCTATCTCAATTTCCGCTTCCATGTACAAAAAAAGCAGGCATGAACAAACAAGACTATTCTCATAGTGCGGTTGTTTGCTCATGCCTGCATTACCAGTAACACGCAAGTGATATCTAATTCATAGCTATTATACATATTTGTAAAAGCGTTTTCAACAACTTTTTCACAATTTTATCATCAATTCAGTACGATCATTTGTGATAAATAAACAAAACGGCAATTCCCATTTTGTTGAAATAGAAATTACCGTTTTTATAGTTCAATTCAATTGTGATAACCTTTAAATCAGTTATAAGAAACGTTTTGCTGCCACTGAAATTGGTGGAATTTGATCTAAATCTAAATGTTTATCTTCAGTAATTGATCTAAATGCCCACTTACCATAACCAAGCGCTTCTTCATTTACAATTTTACCTGGTAATGGCGCAGCATTAGGATCAACATATACATCTACAATCGTTGGTACATCTTGTGCTAATGCCTCTTCGACTATAGCATCTACTTCGCTAGCACTCTTAATTGTATAACCTTTACCACCTGCTGCCTCAGCAAATTTTGCATGATCCATATCAGAAAAATCAACTGCATATTCTAATTCACCAGCTGCTTGTTGTTCATATTTAATAAATGCTAACTGTTTGTTATTAAGTACAAATACAGTTAAAGGTAAATCATATTGTACTGCTGTAGCGAAGTCTTGCATTACCATTTGGAATGCACCGTCACCAGCAATTGCGATGGCTTGTCTATTTGGATATGCAATTTTTGATGCAATTGCACCTGGAAGACCGCAACCCATTGTACCTAACCAACTTGAAATGATGAACTTGTTATTTACACCAAGGTTTAAGTATCGAGTTGACCAAACTGTTGCTGTACCTACATCTGCTGAAATCACTGCATCATCTTTAATAAATTTATTGATTGATGCCATTAATCGTTCTGGACGTAATGGTTTACTATTATTATTTTTATCTTGTTCCATCCATTTATCCCAAACCGCTTTACGTTCTAACGTTTTGTTTAAGAATGGTCTTTCAGCAACATGTTTAATATTTTCAGTTAACTGATGCAACGCAATTTTACTATCTCCAACAATTCCTACATTAATATTGAAACGATGTCCGATATTTTTAGGATTTGTGTCAATTTGAATGGCTTTAATATTTTTCTTAGGTAAGTAATCCACATATGGATAGTTTGTACCAACCATAATTAATAAATCCGCTTCCTGCATTGTTTGATAAGATGTTTTGGTACCGATTTTACCTAAGTTACCGATACTATATGGATGATCATCCGGCAAGATTGTTTTAGCTGGTAATGAATGAATGACAGGAATTTTAGCCATTTCAATAAATTCACGTAGCTCATCTTTCGCATGTTTCGCACCTACACCAATTAACATGACAGGCTTTTTACTTTTATTAATTAGTTTAACCGCTTTTTTGATGTCTTTATATTTTGGTGATACTACTGTTGGTCTTGATGTATCTACTGGTTTATTCGTTGTATCTTTAATTTTTTCAGTTAATAAGTCGTTAGGACAAATAACAACAGCTACACCTTTTTGTTCATATGCCGTACGAATTGCTTCGTTAACGATTTCAAACACATTGTCACCTTTTTCAATTTGGTGATTATAAACGGCTACATCTTCACATAATTTTTGTAAATTTGTTTCTTGGAATGCTTTCGTTCCAAGTGCTGTACTATTCGTTTGTCCAGATAATATTAATTGCGGTACATTATCCATTTTGGCATCATACATACCATTTAATAAATGAATTAAACCAGGGCCACCGATACTTAATGCCACACCGATTTTACCAGTTAATTTTGTGTAACCAGCAGCCGCTAAGCTTGCTACTTCTTCATGACGTACATGATAAAATTTAAATTGATCTCTCACTGTACGTAAACTATCGACTACTGCGTCGATTGAGTCTCCTGGAATACCATACAAGTGATCTATATCCCATGCTTGTAATGCTTTAACTAATGCTTCATTTGCTTTTATTTTTGCCATTATTACTAATAGCCTCCCTTTCTGTCTATCATTTTAAATATCTAAATTAATAGAATAATAAAATTAGAACAGGTATTAACACTGAACTAATAACTGCAGTTAAAATCATCCCAATTGAACTAAATGCACCGGATTCAATATCCATTTCTAGTGCTTTAGCTGTGCCAAATGCATGTGACGCATTCCCATACGTTAATCCTTTGGCGATAGAAGATTCAAATCTTCCAAATCTTAATAACATCGAACCTAAAATACTACCGATTAAACCCGTTGTGATAATAAAAAGTACGGTCATCGTATCTGTACCACCTAGTTCATGTGACACTTCGATACCTACTGCGGCTGTTATAGATCGGGGCAATAACGTTACAATGACGTCTTTAGAATAGCCAAATGCTTTAAGTGTTAAGAACACTAACATGAAATTCAGCATGACGCCAGTTAATACACTTGCAAAAATGATAGAGACATTGTCTTTAATTTTCTCTCTATTTTTATAAAGTGGGTACGCTAAACATACGACCGTTGCGTTTAAAATATGGTTGATCCAACTGCCACCTTTCATATACCCGTTATAACTAATTCCAAAGATAAGTAAGACAAAAATAATTCCTAAAGATGCAATTAATGCTGGATTCAAAAATGGGTTCGGATATTTTTGTTGTAACCTTTTAGCGAAATAATATAAAACGACAGTCAACAAAATCATTAATAAGGCTTGCACGTAATCATTCATAAGCGTCTACACCTTTACGATGTTTATGTTTAACAGACATTTTTTCAGCAATATAACCTGAAGATAATGCAACGATACATGTTCCTATGATAATGACTGCGAAAAAGAGTATATAATTTAGCGTAATTTCGGAAGCAACATCCATAATACCTACAACTGACGGTATGAAGAAAAAGACCATCGTCTTTAATAAAAAGTTTGCACCGTCTTCTACCCAAGTTAGCGGTACAATCTTAAATTGTAATAGTAAATAAAATAAAAATAGACCAACAATACTGCCGGCTAAGGGAAGATGAAAAATCTTTTGAATTTCTGTGCCAATATAAGTAATCACAATGATGATTCCTAGTTGTAGTAGTAGTTTGATTATTAATTGGACTTTGTGCATGGCGCCATCCCTTTCTAAATATGTCTAAATTGTTACAATAACTATTATAAAGATGGCGTACACAATATAAAAATACTCTTTTTTTATAGTTTGTATTACTATTTTCTATGGAAACGCTCTCTAAATTTCACTTCATTTTCACAAAAAAACACTCATTATTTCAATGACCCACGTAATGATGCGCCTTAAATAATGAGTGCTTTATTAATATGTTAGCCTAAACGGTCTTTCAAAAATTCTATCCATTTCGTTGTGGCATGACTTAATTGTTTATCCTTCTTCCAAACAACACCTAATTCCCAATGTACATGAGCATCTTCAATGCGTAGCAGCTTCACATCTCCATTTAGTTGCTCTGAAATTGATGTTGGTAAAATACTAATACCTAATTCATTCGTAACTAAATCTTCTATAACATGCCATTGTGAAATTTGCGCTACAGTATTCGGAACAAAGCCAACGTTTTTAGCATTTTCAATAATTTTATCATTCAAGTAAAAGTCTTTATTAAATAAAATGAAGTCTTCACCTGCTAAATCTTCGAGTTTAACAGTTTCATATTTTGCGAGTCGATGCTCTCTGCTCACGATAAGTCGCAAATCTTCCTTATCTAGGGTAGTATAATCGAAAATATGATGATCGACTGGCAAAGTGGTCACGCCTATATCTACTTCATCATTGATAATTTGCTGTTCAATTGTTTTACCGCCATTTTCTATCAAATTATATGTAACATTTGGATATTGTTGATGGAATGCACCAAGAATATTGATAAGAATCTTCATATTCATGACTGCCGACATGCCCATGTTTATATGTCCTGTTTCCAGTCCATTCAAGCGTTCCATTTCAGATGGTAAATAATCATACAGTGCAACAATTTCTTTACTTTTCTCATAAAAAATTTGACCTGCATCGGTAAGAATTAAATGTCTTTTACTTCTATCAAATAAGGGCGTGCCCATTTCATTTTCAATATCTTTAATTGCTTTACTAATTGTAGGTTGTGCAATATATAATGATTTGGAAGCATTAGTCATGCCTCCTTGCTTAACGACTTCAATAAAATATTTCATATGTTTGATATCCACTAACATCATCCTAACTATTTCAACACGTTTATTTCATTATACACAACTTCTTAAACATTCAATAAATTTAGATTTATAAAATTGCTTTATAAAAAGTTTTATGTAAAATACACATTCTTTTATGGTATTATATTAATGGCTCAAGTATATTAATCGAGGTGAGGTATTGAGCTTTTACGAATTTATGCAAAGTTTTCTTGGTGATGACACACCATTAGGTGAATTGGTTGATTGGATTAATCAAGATAGCAATTTCCCTAGAGAAGTGAAGAGCCATAGTGAAATATTGTCATATTTTCGAACAAATCCATGTCCTGAAAGCATCTCAGTACCTGTAATTAAACGGGCACTATCAGTTTTCAACCAATTCACAAATGTACAATGATACATGAATACATGGAGTCACATCATCTCATGTTAGCGCTCTGATTGCAGGGCGCTATTTTTAATGTTATTGCTACATTTAGTATATTGTGATTGCTATTTTCTTTCAGTTATAGAACCACGTACCTTTTCTTTTAAATCATTTTATATTTTCCCACTAATATCCGCTGTTAATCAATCCTGACATCCTTGTATCACTATGACAATTAATTGTTAAATACATGAATTTCTACATTTTATGAAAAAATCCATTTTTATTACAATTCAACACTTTATATGACAACTTCATTACAGTTACTTTTATTGTTGATTGCTTACATTGTTTTCTAAAAAAAATTTGTTATCATAATTAACGTTGAATAAAGAAAAAAATTAACTTGGGAGATAAAAATGGAATATAAAAAGATACTAATTCGTTTATTAATTGCTTTTGCAGTACTTTTCTCAGCAGATTTCACTTATCAATCCGTCGAACAAACGCATCAATCGCATGCCGCAGTTAATTATTATAGTAAAAACCAATGTACATGGTGGGCATTTAAACGTCGCGCACAAGTCGGTAAACCTGTTTCTAATAGATGGGGCAATGCTAAAAATTGGTATTACAATGCACGTAAATCAAAATATGCGACTGGTCGTACACCAAGAAAATTTGCTGTCATGCAATCAACTGCAGGATATTATGGACATGTCGCAGTTGTTGAACAAGTATATAAAAACGGTAGTATTAAAGTTTCAGAATACAACTTTTATCGCCCATTAAAATACAATACACGTGTACTAAGCAAAAAGGCAGCACGTAACTTTAACTATATTTACTAATCAAAAAACTTCTATCACGAACGCTTCAATTTCCTGTATGCGTGTGATAGAAGTTTTTATTTTATGAAATTATATTATTACTTCTACAAATTTCAAATTGCCGTAATTGAACGTATATTTCTTCTTCAACTATTATTTCATCTTTAGCATAATCTATATATAAAATTTTATGCTATTATTTAAATAATTCGCTATAACTTAACATACGTTTTCGATATAAACCTTGTTCTAAATCTCAATAATTTTTTGCTGTTTTCATCGTCATTAGTTAAAAAAATAATTTAACTGAGTTTTTGAGACCTGTTTAAATTGATGACTCAAAACCTTTATCCCCTTTTCACTCGGTTTAATTGCTTTAATATTTAACACAGTCTCATTGTAATTTTGCTACTAAGTTTGAAATATTTCGATTCGAATGTGAAACATCATTTATTATTACTTTCGACAGCTAGAAAAATATTGTTAAACCAAAACTATAATTACCACTTTTATATAGAACTATATATAAATTTTAACTTTGAGACAGAACTGCTAGTCAGGTTTATGAATATATTTCTTTAGTTTACTTGATATACTTATTGGTAAATCATTATTTATTTGAAGAGCATTTATAACAAAAAGTATAATCCCAGTTATAGCGATTCCATGACCATTTTTATCAGTCAAAGATTCATCAACAAAAACTTTTTGATAAATTTATATATTTGTATAATTTATTATGGTAGATATCTACACCCGTATCTATAACAGCTACAGTTATCATTGCGTCTTATCCAAATAGTTTTTAAGAAATAAATATAATTCATTAATATCATGGCTATTTGTAACGTCAGTGCTTAAGACCTTGTCAATTATTGTTTTATCTGTTTCTAAGAGCCCCTGATTTTCTGCATACATATTTTGTATATCGCTGTTAATCTCATTTAATTTTTTAAATTTTTTTCTAACCTTTTTCAAAATAAAATGCTCTTTAATTCCATCTCTTAAATACATATAAATCTCTATTATAATCTCCATAAATGTCATATCTCCTCTCTCAAAAAACATTATACTCAATATATTAAAAATAAGAAAGGTTTTTTCAGAATTTTTAGTATTTTCAGATATTTATTCTTAAGTATCTTATTATTACTTCTTTTTAACGCTAGTGGAATAATTAATAATAATTGTATTTAAATGCAATGCTGTTGTTCTTTCATACTTACAAGCAAGTCATAAGAAATGAGAAATTAAATTCTTATATGATGAATAAATGATGACTGCAGAAGAAATTGCTAAAAAAGGAGTGGAGTGAGGCATTCTACTGTTCATATTGTTAACAAATATCAAAATGATAGGAACTTGAAGAATCTAAGACTGTTAAAATCGAGACAAGAAGAAACTCGTTCCAAATTTGAATCCTATAATGAATTCGTCTCATGAAGAAGTTATTTACTTTTCATTAGACTGATTTACTAATCAAAAAACTTCTATCACGAACGCTTCAATTTCCTGTATGCGTGTGATAGAAGTTTTTATTTTTGTTCATATTAATTTATCTAAGCGCTACGATGGACTGACTTAAACTTTTCTTTAAAATCGCTATTCGCCATTTACTATTGTTGTCTAATTTCTTGTAAAATATGTTCCGCTGCTTGTGTATTTGCACGGGGTTCTTTTTTCAAAGCTTCAGCTACTTTAGCAATTTCATCACCTTTTGCCCCTACAACGATAGCTAATGATTTATATTGTAAACTCATATGACCTTGTTGAATACCTTCTGACACAAGCGCGCGACATGCTGCAAAGTTTTGCGCTAAACCAACGGCAGCAACTACATGACCTAATTCTTGTGCTGACTCTACATTTAGTAGCTCTAATGAAGCTTTAGCAATTGGTAATACTTTTGTACCACCGCCAACGATTGCCAATGTCATAGGCACTTCAATTGTACCAATCAATCGTTGACGATCTTGATCGTAACGCCATGTAGCAATACCACGATACTGTCCGTCACGACTCGCGTATGCATGCGCACTTGCTTCTGCACCACGCGTATCATTTCCTGTTGCTAAAACAACAGCATGTATGCCATTCATAACACCTTTATTATGTGTTGCTGCACGATGAATATCTACTTGGGCCAATACAGAAGCACGTTCCATTCGTTTGGCAACCTCTTCTCCAGTTCTCTCGCCCCTTGCTAAATCTTTAACATCAATTTCGCCTTGAACTTTAACAACGGACGCTGTTGCATGATTGGATAAAATACTCATTAAAATGTCGCTTTGCGGAAATTCATTTTTTAAAAATGCAGTTATGGCCTCTAAAATCGTATTAAGCATATTAGCGCCCATAGCATCTTTCGTATCAACAAATACTTTTAAAGATAGTAACTGTTGCTCAGGAAATGTATCAATCGCTATACGTTGGTAACCACCACCACGCGCTTTAATAGAAGGATATGCCTCATCCGCAATTTTATGAATTTGCTTTTCTAAAGCTTTAATGTCTGCTGATAATTTTTCAGTATCGTCAACGCCATCAAAGACGATTTGACCTATCATAATACGTTCAGAAGATACCGTTTTAAATCCGCCAGTCTGATTCACTAGCTTTGCACCATAACTAGCTGCAGCGACAACTGAAGGCTCTTCCACCATCATAGGTACAACATATGCCTTATCGTCCACAATGATATTCGGTAATAATCCAACGGGTAATGCACCTTGCGCGATGACATTTTCAATTAAACTATTGGCTACTTCTTCATCGATTAATGGATGATTCAGTAAAATGTCGAATTGTTCTTCTGATAACCATTGCTTATCAACCAATTGTTGTAACTTTTCTTTACGAGATAAATGTCGAAAATTCTTATCTAAATTTTGCATGGACGTACTCCTTTTACTTCACATAATTTTTAACATTTCAATCACTACTATTTTTACCACAAAATAACGTCATTCGTCTTAAAATTCAATTGAATAATTGTCGTTTTGACTTTAAAATAAAACAAGGTAAATTAAAACGCTTACAAGAAACGACAAATCATTTTTAAATTTAGTATATTTCTTTGTATAAAATTAGCATATTCTGATATGATACAAGTGTTGCTTTTATAAATTTGAAAGGATGTAAAACCTTATGACAATAGGTATCGATAAAATAAACTTTTACGTTCCAAAGTACTATGTAGACATGGCTAAATTAGCAGAAGCACGCCAAGTAGACCCAAACAAATTTTTAATTGGAATTGGTCAAACTGAAATGGCTGTTAGTCCTGTAAACCAAGACATCGTTTCAATGGGCGCTAACGCTGCTAAGGACATTATAACAGACGAAGACAAAAAGAAAATTGGTATGGTAATTGTGGCAACTGAATCAGCAGTTGATGCTGCTAAAGCAGCCGCTGTTCAAATTCACAACTTATTAGGTATTCAACCTTTTGCACGCTGCTTTGAAATGAAAGAAGCTTGTTATGCTGCAACACCAGCAATTCAATTAGCTAAAGATTATTTAGCAACTAGACCGAATGAAAAAGTATTAGTTATTGCTACAGATACAGCACGTTATGAATTGAATTCAGGCGGCGAGCCAACACAAGGTGCTGGCGCAGTTGCGATGGTTATTGCACATAATCCAAGCATTTTGGCATTAAATGAAGATGCTGTTGCTTACACTGAAGACGTTTATGATTTCTGGCGTCCAACTGGACATAAATATCCATTAGTTGATGGTGCATTATCTAAAGATGCTTATATCCGCTCATTCCAACAAAGCTGGAATGAATACGCAAAACGTCAAGGTAAGTCGCTAGCTGACTTCGCATCTCTATGCTTCCATGTTCCATTTACAAAAATGGGTAAAAAGGCATTAGAGTCAATCATTGATAACGCTGATGAAACAACTCAAGAGCGTTTACGTTCAGGATATGAAGATGCTGTAGATTATAACCGTTATGTCGGTAATATTTATACTGGATCATTATATTTAAGCCTAATATCATTACTTGAAAATCGAGATTTACAAGCTGGTGAAACAATCGGTTTATTCAGTTATGGCTCAGGTTCAGTTGGTGAATTTTATAGTGCGACATTAGTTGAAGGCTACAAAGA
This sequence comes from Staphylococcus sp. T93, assembly GCF_016743875.1. Taxonomy (NCBI): domain Bacteria; kingdom Bacillati; phylum Bacillota; class Bacilli; order Caryophanales; family Staphylococcaceae; genus Staphylococcus; species Staphylococcus sp. T93. The sequence goes on from NZ_CP068247.1 coordinate 2,010,761, forward strand.
TCATTTAGATCAAGCTGCACATAAAGCATTATTAAATAACCGTACTGAAGTATCTGTTGATGCATATGAAACATTCTTCAAACGTTTTGATGACGTTGAATTTGACGAAGAACAAGATGCTGTTCATGAAGATCGTCATATTTTCTACTTATCAAATATTGAAAATAACGTTCGTGAATATCACAGACCAGAGTAGTCGGTGTATTTAAAACACATATAATAAAACCTAAAAGCAGCAGTAAGACCACTTCTAATTGAAATCGTCTTACTGCTGTTCTCTATTTATAACACTTCGTATTGAATGAATTCATTATGCCTATTTGACACATTATTGAAGTTTTCCTAATGCCTGGATCCTTTATACGTTACGGCTTCGTGCTATGTTTTGGTACATAAAGCTTTGACATATCGATATTCTCCAACTCTAACAGCTTAATTTTATTATTAATCGTTCCACCGAACCCTGTTAAGCTACCCGTTTTACCGACAACACGATGACATGGCACGATAATAGATAATGGATTACTTCCGACTGCACCTCCAACCGCTTGGGCTGACATTTTTGGCTTGTTAAGCAGCTTGCCTACTTTTTTGGCAATAGCACCATACGTTGTTAGAGTCCCATAAGGAACCTGTCTTAATTCATTCCAAACACACTGTTGAAAATGACTACCTGTTGGCTTTAAAGGTATTGTGATTTCAGGATTGTCACCTTTAAAATACGCGTCTAACCACTGTGTCGCCTCTCTAAATATCGCTAAAGACGTATTTTCTTCCCTAGTACCATCACCTTGTTGATTTTCAAACAAAACAGCGGTCAGACTTACCCCATCACTCAAAAGTTCCAATCGTCCTACAGGCGAATCATAGTAACTCTTATACTCCATAAAAATTCCCCCTTTTTCTAATCATACGCCTTAATTGTTAAATTAGAAAATATTCATGTTCACATTTTTTAAAAATAAATAAGTCGTCAATTACGTATATAAACACGTAATACCAGCTATCACTTTGCTGCAATATACAGTTACATATCTTACTACACGTGCTAACCTCTTACTTTGTAAACCAAATCTTAAATTAAAATATTGAAAATGCAATGAATCCTTAATATTTTATTAAACCTATAATTACTTATTAAAAATAACACACAATATTCATAAAGTTTTAAAAATATTCTGTTTTATCACCTACTATTAGTGGAAAAGTACAATTGCAATTGTATATAGTTTGCATAACGCTTCAAAAGTAATTTCTTTTTTGTTTAGTTCAAAAAAATTTAGAGGTGATGTTATATGAATAACGGTTTTTTCAATAGCGACTTTGATTCAATTTTTCGAAGAATGATGAAAGATATGCAAGGTTCAAATCAAGTCGGAAACAAAAAGTACTATATTAATGGTAAAGAAGTTTCACCTGAAGAACTAGCGCAACTCACACAACAAGGTGGCAATCACTCTGCTGAACAAAGTGCGCAAGCTTTTCAACAAGCAGCACAAAGACAACAAGGGCAACAAGGTGGCAACGGCAATTATTTAGAACAAATTGGTCGTAACCTTACGCAAGAAGCACGTGACGGTTTATTAGATCCAGTCATTGGTCGTGATAAAGAAATTCAAGAAACTGCTGAAGTTTTAAGTAGACGAACTAAAAACAATCCTATATTAGTTGGAGAAGCTGGTGTTGGTAAAACTGCGATTGTTGAAGGTTTAGCACAGGCAATCGTTGAAGGAAATGTACCAGCAGCAATCAAAGACAAAGAAATTATTTCTGTAGACATTTCATCATTAGAAGCTGGAACGCAATATCGTGGTGCTTTTGAAGAAAATATTCAAAAATTAATCGAAGGTGTTAAATCTTCACAAAATGCCGTACTATTCTTTGATGAAATCCATCAAATTATCGGTTCAGGTGCCACAGGAAGTGATTCAGGTAGCAAAGGGTTATCTGATATTTTGAAACCTGCATTAAGTCGTGGTGAGATTTCTATTATTGGTGCAACAACACAAGATGAATATCGAAACAATATTCTTAAAGATGCTGCATTAACGCGCAGATTTAATGAAGTGCTTGTTAATGAACCAAGCGCTAAAGATACTGTTGAAATTTTAAAAGGTATTCGCGAAAAATTCGAAGAACACCATCAAGTAAAATTACCAGATGACGTATTAAAAGCATGTGTTGACTTATCAATTCAATATATTCCACAACGATTATTACCAGATAAAGCAATCGATGTGTTAGATATTACAGCAGCACATTTATCTGCGCAAAGTCCAGCTGTCGATAAAGTTGAAACTGAAAAACGAATTTCTGAATTAGAAAATGATAAACGTAAAGCAGTAAGTGCTGAAGAATATAAAAAAGCTGACGACATTCAAAATGAAATCAAATCATTACAAGATAAATTAGAAAATAGTAATGGTGAACATACTGCTGTTGCTACAGTTCATGATATTTCAGATACTATTCAACGATTAACTGGTATTCCAGTTTCTCAAATGGATGATAACGATATTGAACGTTTAAAAAATATTTCTAATCGTTTAAGAAGTAAAATCATAGGTCAAGATCAAGCTGTAGAAATGGTTTCACGTGCAATTCGCCGTAATCGTGCTGGGTTTGATGACGGCAACCGTCCAATTGGCAGTTTCCTATTTGTTGGCCCTACTGGTGTTGGTAAAACAGAGCTTGCTAAACAATTAGCAATTGATTTATTTGGTAATAAAGATGCACTGATTCGACTTGATATGAGTGAATATAGTGACACAACAGCTGTTTCAAAAATGATTGGTACAACTGCTGGTTATGTTGGTTATGATGACAATTCAAATACGTTAACTGAAAAAGTACGCCGTAATCCATACTCAGTCATTCTATTTGATGAAATCGAAAAAGCAAATCCACAAATTTTAACATTGTTATTACAAGTAATGGATGATGGTAATTTGACTGATGGTCAAGGTAATGTCATCAACTTTAAAAATACAATTATTATTTGTACATCAAATGCTGGCTTTGGCAATGGCAATGACGCTGAAGAAAAAGATATTATGCACGAAATGAAAAAATTCTTCCGCCCTGAATTCCTTAACCGCTTCAACGGCATCGTTGAATTCTTACATTTAGATAAAGATGCATTGCAAGATATCGTCAACTTATTATTAGACGATGTACAAGTTACATTAGACAAAAAAGGTATTACGATGGACGTTTCTCAAGATGCGAAAGATTGGTTAATTGAAGAAGGCTATGATGAAGAATTAGGTGCACGTCCATTAAGACGTATTGTTGAACAGCAAGTACGTGACAAAATTACAGATTACTATTTAGATCATACAGACGTTAAACATGTGGATATAGATGTTGAGGATAACGAATTAGTCGTAAAAGGTAAATAACGACACTTTAACATATCGCGCATCAAAAATGAGCATCAGGTCGCCCTTGCCTGTGCTCATTTTTTTAATTATTTCCCTGGAAAATGATTCGCTGTGTGCTGTTCTGTTCCACAACAATCACGATTAATGTCACATGTACCACATTTTCCTTGTTTTGAACGCTTGAAAAATTTTACTAGTGTATATAAGGCATATCCGAAAATTGCTAAAAAAATTAAAATGTTAATAATGACTGACACTTTAACCACTCCTTAAACAAATAAATGTCCGACTTGATAAAAAATGAATGTTAAGACATATGCAGTGACTAGAGGATAGGCAACTGCAAGTGCCGTCCATTTCCATGAATAAGTCTCTTTACGGATTGCTGCTACTGTAGAAACACAAGGAATATACAATAGTATAAATATCATAAATGCATACGCAGATAGCGGTGTGAATTGATTTTGAATCACATTAACAAGGCCTGCATCACCTGATGAATAGATAATCGCCATCGAACTTACGATAACTTCTTTTGCTAAAAATCCTGGCACTAACGTAGCACCTGCTTGCCATGTTCCAAATCCGAGCGGTTGCACTAACATACCAAAGAAACTACCAACCATATGTAAAAAACTTTGATTGATATTCACATTGATACCATGTGGTCCTACATAACTTAATAGCCAAATGACTACTGAGCCGCCAAAAATAAATGTACCTGCTTTACGAACAAAGCCCTTAGCCTTTTCCCAAGTACTACGCCACAACGTTTTAATGGAAGGCACACGGTATGTTGGCAATTCCACAATAAAGATTGCATTATCATTTTTTAAAATCGTCTTAGTAAGTACTGTACTGACTAAAAATGCCATAATAATACCTAAAACATACAGGCTTAATACTACTAAAGATTGATTCTCTTTGAAAAAGATACCTACGAACAACGCATACACTGGCAGTCTAGCAGAGCATGACATGAATGGTGCAATTAATATCGTTGTTAAACGCTCTTTTTCATTTTCAATACTGCGCGCAGCCATAATACTCGGTACATTACAACCAAATCCGATAATCATTGGTATAAAAGACTTCCCGCTTAAACCGAACGATTCCATAATACGATCCATTAAAACCGCAATACGTGCCATATAACCCGAATCTTCTAATAAAGATATAAAGAAAAAGAGCACAACAATTTGTGGTACAAAGACTAATACTGATCCTACACCAGCAATAATGCCATCTGTAATTAAATCTTGTAAAAATGGTATAACACCAAGATAATTCATAATCGTCTTCACACTATCTGTAAATGTACCACCTATAAATGCATCGAGTTGATCCGACAAAGGTGTGCCAATCCATGTAAATGTAGTTTGAAAGATCAACCACATAATTGCTAGAAAGATAGGCATCCCTATATATTTATGTGTTAATATCTTGTCTATTCTAGAGCTGAAATATTGCTTATCTTCATCTGGATACGTTACCACGTCTTGCAATAACGTCTCAATATAATGATTGCGTATACGCTCCATCTCTCGACGAACAGATACAGCCCCTACTTGTTCAGCAACTTGATCACGTAAACTCGACAATTTATTTACAACCTCTGAATTAAGTTCGTTTGCAATTTGCATGTTATTTAATAAGAATTGAATCGCAATAAACCTAGCTTGATACTTATCATGAGATGTCTCTGTCATTATTATTTGACACATATTTTTAATTGTCTCTTCAATCTTCTCACCATAATTGATTTTAAAATGCGGTTGATACCCTTCCCCTAGATGCTTTATTTCGCCAAGTAAATATTTTGTTCCTTTGCCTGTACGTGCCACAACTGGAAAAATAGGTGTTTTTAACTTTTTCATCAATTTATGATAATCGATTTTTATCCCGCGCTTTGTAGCTACATCAATCATATTTAATCCGATGTATATTGGTTGATTAAGTTCTAACAATTGTACTGTTAATTGCATATTTCTTTTTAGTTGACTCGCATCAACAATGTTAATGATTCCTGAAAATGAATCGTTTAATAAATAGTCTGTCACTACAGTTTCATCTTTAGAAATCGGCGATAAATCATATGTACCTGGTAAATCAATTAATTGTCCTACATTTTCTTTAAGTTTCCCTACTTTTTTCTCTACCGTTACGCCACTCCAGTTGCCTATATATTCATACGAACCAGTTAAAGCGTTAAACAAAGATGTTTTACCAACATTAGGATTTCCTAAAATACAATAATTTTCCATTCGTCCGGCTCCTATTCTTCTAATGCAATAGAACAAGCATCGCAATGTCTAATACTTAACTGTTGTCCGTTTACTTCAATAATACATGGCCCTTTAAATAAACATTTTTGTTTAATCGTTATGATAGCGTCATCTGTTAACCCAAAGGCACTTAGACGATACAACATATTCTCATTAGCAATATCCATTCGCTTTATTTTATAAGCCTTATTCATTTCACCATTTTTAATGTTTAACATACTATTTCGCTCTCCTATTAGAAATAATAATCATTATCACTTAAAAATCATAACCCTTAAAATTGTAGCTCGCAATACTTTATTTAAATAATTTTCATTTTTCATGTAAAATTTGTGACATTGCAAAAATGTTTTGTATAATCACTTCCATGCAAAAAACCTCCGCTTCAAATGTCATTGATAGACATTTAAAGCGGAGGCATGTACATGTTATTTTATGATTTATTTCGTAGATTTTTTTCTAACAATTGATTGAGCTTTTCAATATTTTTATTCAACTGTTCTATATTCGTTGCTTGTTGTTTTGAATTTAGTTGATGCTTGTTTTGATAATCTATTAAAGCATCATATAAGAACAATGAACTTGCTGATTGCTGTTTCACTTCTTGGTACAATGCCATCGTTTTATCATCTAGTACTATTGAATGTGCATCATCTTGCCCATGTGCATCTTGATGTTTCGATACATTTGTTGCACCTTGTGGATATACTTTAAAGGTTGTGTCGTATGTTTCCTTACTATCTTTAGCTTCAGATTCCTGTGATTCAACCGTTTTATATTTTTCAAGTGCATGTCCTTCAATATCAACTCGTGGAATAATGCGATTCAACCATGCTGGTAAATACCACGAACCTTTTCCAAACAATTTCGTTAATGCAGGAATTAACATCATTCTGACTACGAAGGCATCAAAGAGTACACCAAACGCTAATGCCATACCCATTGATTTAATCATGACATCTTCTTGGAATACAAACGCAAAGAAGACACTAAACATAATTAATGCAGCTGCTACAATAACAGGACCGCTTTCTTTCAATCCTACTTTGATAGAATAATCATTATCCCCTGTTTTACTATATTCTTCATGAATTCGCGACATAAGGAAGACTTCATAATCCATCGCTAATCCAAATAAGATACCTATAGTAATAACCGGTAAAAATGCTAGCATTGGTCCTGTCGTTTCAATACCAAACAGACCTTTCATAAAACCATCTTGCATTACTAATGTTGTAAATCCTAATGTTGCCATTAATGACAAGACGAATCCTAAAACTGCTTTTAATGGTATTAGAATTGAACGGAAGACAATCATTAATAAGAAAAATGCTAATACAACAATGACTGAGGCAAATAAAGGTATCGCCTCATTTAACTTTTTAGACATATCAATATTAATGACACTTTGTCCCGAAATCTCCGTTTTGAACCCATATTTATCTTGTGCATCTTTATGATAATCTCGTAAATCATGCACTAAATCATTTGTACTCTCTGCATTAGGCCCTTGCTTAGGTATCACGACCATCAAAGCGTAATCATTATCTTTACTCATTTGTGGTGGCGTAACGATATCTACATTTTTCTTATCTTTAATATCTTTATATACAGACTGTAAATCTTGTTGTAATCCTTGTGGATCATCCTTTTTATCTTTCACATTTATCAACATCGGTATTTGGCCATTAAATCCTTCACCAAATTTATCCGAGATAATATCGTAAGCTTTTTTCTGTGTAGAATCTGCTGGTTTAACACCGTCATCTGGAATACCAAGTCGCATATGACTAACTGGTATTGCAGCTGCTACTAATATGATTAAACCTAGTAATACTGCCGCAAGTGCATTTCCTGTAATAAATTTAGACCATGGCGTATCAATATCTTTTTTGAATTTAGACTGTAATTTATTCACTTTAATGCGTTTATGGAAAATGCTTATTAATGCAGGTAATAAAGTTAAAGCGCTAAGTACTGCAAAAACAACACTAATTGCCGAAGCAAATCCCATTACCGCTAAGAAGTCAATGCCTACTAATGATAAACCACATACTGCAATTACAACTGTTACACCAGCAAAAACAACTGCACTACCTGCTGTTCCTATTGCAAGACCAATGCCTTTAATGTAATCTGTTTCAGTTTTCATAACTTGTCGATATCTGAATAAAATAAATAATGCATAATCGATACCAACTGCTAGTCCAATCATTACGGCTAATGTCAGTGTGACATTTGGTATATCGAATGCATAAGTTAACAAACTGATAATACCTACACCAGAGGCTAGACCAATCAATGCACTTATAATTGGTAATCCTGCAGCAATGACTGAACCGAATGTGATTAACAGTACAACAAATGCAACAATAATACCAACTAGTTCAGAATTACCGCCTACTTCTGTAGATGTCATTCCTGTACCAGTTAACTCTGTTTGTACATTATGATTGTCACGTAAGTCTTTCAAATGACTTTTAACATTATCTCTAGAGCCATCTTTTAAAGATGTTTGACTAACGTCATATGTGATATCTGCAAATGCAGTTGTTTTATCTTTACTAATTTGCTTATTTTCATAAGGATCTGATATTTTATCAATGTGCTTGTCATCTTTTTTAATATCATCTAACGTTTTCTTAATATCTTTAGTAATGTTCGGTTGCACAATACCATCATCTTTAGTCGTCTTAAAGACAACACGTATTTGTGCCTTTTCACTATCTTGATTAAAATGTTTTTCAATCTTTTTATTCGTATCTAACGACTCTAATCCTGTCATTTTAATATCATTGTCAAATTTCGGTGCATTTGTAGCAAGTGGTATCAATATTGCAGCTACAATCACTATCCATGCAATGACCGCGGACCATTTATGTTTTGCGATGAATGTCCCCATCTTATATAAAAATTTTGCCAAAGTATATTGCCTCCTTTTAAAATCAACGTTATAGTTTAAATATACAGTGTAGATTATTGTTCGATTATAGTATCTATCCCCGACCTCTTAAAGAATCAATTGGAAAATTTTGTATATTAAACTACACACAAAGGAGAAATGTAGATGAAAGAGACTGATTTACGAGTTATAAAGACAAAAAAAGCATTGTCGAGTAGCTTGCTACAATTGTTAGAACAGCAATTATTCCAAACGATTACTGTCAATCAAATTTGCGACAACGCACTCGTACACCGTACAACATTTTATAAACATTTTTATGATAAATATGATCTTCTAGAGTACTTGTTCAATCAATTGACTAAAGACTACTTTGCTAGAGATATCAGTGACCGTCTTAATCATCCATTCCAAACGATGAGTGATACGATTAATAATAAAGAGGATTTGAGAGAAATCGCAGAATTCCAAGAAGAAGACGCTGAATTTAATAAAGTATTAAAAAATGTCTGCATTAAAATTATGCATAACGATATCAAAAATAATAGAGACCGTATCGATATTGACAGCGACATCCCAGATAATCTCATATTTTATATTTATGACTCGTTGATTGAAGGTTTTATACATTGGATAAAAGATGAAAAAATTGATTGGCCTGGCGAAGATATTGATAACATTTTCCATAGATTAATCAATATTAAGATTAAATAGTAGATGAGAAACTCATGAGCGTTACCAACATTCATAATAAAAACGATAGTGTACACGTTAATGAATTCGTGTACTACTATCGTTTTTTATTTTTATCGTGCTTATCGCTATTAAAACAACTGATACACAACACATAAACTATGAAGAAAAAAATAAATCCGCTATCTAAATGACTTTGACTCAGTTGTTTAAATGACCAAATTGCTAATACAATTCCCATTATTATTGAAATAACGTATCTCACATTCTTATACCTATAATCCTTTTCTAAAAATATGGTTGCTATTACTTAATTTTTAAAGTTATAAATAAAAAGAGCCAACCGCAATGGATGGCCCTTGTTCATTATGAAGCATTAGAACATTTCTGAAACAACCTTTTGTTCTAAGAAGTGTAATAAGTAGTCTGGACTACCTGTTTTAGCGTCCGTACCTGACATTTTGAAACCACCAAATGGATGGTATCCAACAACTGCTGAAGTACAGCCTCTGTTAAGGTATAAATTGCCTACATCAAATTCGTTTACCGCTTTAATCCAATGCTCGCGATTATTTGTAATCACTGCACCAGTTAAACCGTAATCTGTATCATTTGCAACCTCAATTGCTTCATCAAAATCGTTAACTTTCACAAAGCCAACAACTGGACCAAAAATTTCTTCTTGCATGATTCTATCTTTAGATTTAAGTCCTGAAATGATTGTTGGTTCTACAAAGTAACCTTTTGAATCATCAGTGCCGCCACCTTGTTCTAATTTACCTTCTTCTTTACCAATCTCAATATAATTTTTAATCTTATCAAATTGTTTTTTATTAATAACTGGGCCCATATACGTATTGTCTACAGTATTGCCCAACGTTAATTCTTTTGTTAATTTGATTGATTTCTCTAATACTTCGTCATAAACGTCTTTATGCACAATTGCACGTGAACATGCTGAACATTTTTGACCAGAAAAACCAAATGCTGACGTTACAATAGCTTCTGCTGCCATATCTGTATCAATATTTTCATCAACTACAATGGCATCTTTACCACCCATTTCAGCGATAACACGTTTCAAGAAGTTTTGACCTTCTTGAACAACGGCACTACGTTCATAAATTCTAGTACCTGTCGCACGTGATCCTGTAAATGTAACGAAATGCGTATCTTTATGATCAACTAAGTAATCACCAATTTCTTTCGGATCACCAGGAACAAAGTTAACTACGCCTTTTGGTAATCCTGCTTCTTCTAAAATTTCCATTAATTTATAAGCGATATAAGGTGTATCCTCAGCAGGTTTCAATAACACTGTATTACCTGCCACAACTGGTGCTAAAGTTGTACCAGCCATAATCGCAAACGGGAAGTTCCACGGCGGAATTGTAACACCTGTACCAATTGATTTATAGAAATATTTATTGTGTTCACCTTCACGATCAAGTACTGGCTTACCTTGAGCCAAGTCCATCATTGAACGTGCATAGTATTCAATAAAATCAATACCTTCAGCTGCATCACCAACTGCTTCATCCCATGGCTTACCTGCTTCATAAACCATAATTGCTGCAATTTCCGCTTTTCGACGACGAATAATTGCCGAAACACGTAACATAAGCTCTGCACGATCATTTGCTGACCATGTTTTCCAAGATTTATAAGCTTCGTTTGCTGCTTTAAACGCATCTTCAACATCTTGTTTTGTTGCCTTTGATGCATTTGCAATCACTTGTGATGTGTCTGCAGGATTGATTGATTTAATTTTGTCATCTTTGAAAATCTTCTCTCCATTAATCACTAATGGTATGTCTTGACCTAATTCTTTTTCCACGTCTTTCAATGCTTTCTTAAACATATCCACATTTTCTTGGACTGAAAAATCGTAACCAGGTTCATTTTTAAATTCTACTACCATGTACACTTACCCCCTATAAATTTTGAAAGTGGTTTAACCCTTTGATTTAATGATATAACATCATTTAAACTCATTTTACTATGATTAAGGTTAGTTTTGCAATCGCTTTCATTTTTATGTTTTATCACTTATTCTCAAGTATTTTGAAATTGATTGGTTACTTTTTAAAATTTATATGGGTCGCAACTGCTACTTTATCGTTTCGTCATTTAATGTTTCGGATGGTAGGTCATTATCAATTTTACGAACGACTTTACAAGGGTTTCCAACCGCTAAGCTGTGTGGCGGAATATCTTTAGTGACAACACTACCAGCACCAATCACACTGCCTTCTCCAATCGTCACCCCTGGTAACACGGCTACATGACCGCCAAACCAAGTATTACTGCCAATATGAATGGGTCCGGCTTTTTCAAAACCTTCATTTCTATGATGGAAATTAAGTGGATGTGTCGCTGTGTAGAATCCACAATTAGGTCCTATAAAAACATTATCGCCAATTGTAATCTGTCCACCATCCATAAAGTAACAATTGGTGTTTACATAGACATTTTTTCCTAGTTTAACGTTCCAACCATAATCTGTATCAAAAGGAATCGAAATACTTACATTGTCTGTTGTTGTTTGAAATAATTGATCAATTAATTCCTTTCTTTTATTTGTAGCACTCGGTCTTGTATGATTTAATTCAAAGCAAATATCTTTCGCTCGTGCACGTTCATTGATTAAGTATTGATCAAAGTTTGCATCGTACCATTTTTCTGCTAACATTTTTTCTTTTTCAGTCATTACACCTTTCAACTCCTAATAACTTATTTACTTGTTTAAAAGTTAATCAAATAAACCTTCGCCTATGCAACTAATACGCTATAACATTATGAAATCATGACCTTATCACCCTTATCTATACAATTCTCGCATCAAATACTGCTAAAGTAGTAGATAAATTCAATACTACAGACGCATTCATTTTTTAATCTATTAACGTACAATGTGAGTAAGAGAAATATAAAGGAGTATGATAGCGATGAGAATATTAATTACAGGCACAGTTGCTATCTTAATCATTCTAGGTTTGGTCAAAACGATACAAGATTACGAAATGACAAACGACACGAGTCGTCAGTTGTCAGACAACAAAGATGATGATAAAGTCATCCATCTTAATAATTTTAAAAATTTACATGCGAAAGAATTTAACCCATCTGATTTCTTTTAAGTCACCTAAGAATTGCAAATCCAGAAGTCATTTAAGTTTTACCTTTCATTCATACATCCTTTAATATTAATTACGACTTCTTTTATATAGATGCTAAGTAGAGAGATTGTTGTGCAATGTTTGCACGGCAATCTCTCTTTTTCTTTTTAAAATTGGTAAAAGTAAAACGCAACGATTGACTTATATACCTATAGGGGGTACATTAGACGTGTAACAATGAATCACAGGGAGGCAATAATGTGGCTAATACGAAAAAAACAACATTAGATATCACTGGTATGACTTGTGCCGCATGTTCAAATCGTATCGAAAAGAAACTGAATAAACTTGATGACGTTAATGCCCAAGTGAATTTAACTACAGAGAAAGCAACTGTTGAGTATAACCCTGATCAACATGATGTCCAAGAATTTATTAATACGATTCAACATTTAGGTTACGGTGTCGCTGTAGAAACTGTCGAATTAGACATTACAGGTATGACTTGTGCTGCATGCTCAAGCCGTATTGAAAAAGTGTTAAATAAAATGGACGGCGTTCAAAATGCAACGGTCAATTTAACAACAGAGCAAGCTAAAGTTGACTATTATCCTGAAGAAACAGATGCTGATAAACTTGTCACTCGCATTCAAAAATTAGGTTATGACGCGTCTATTAAAGATAACAATAAAGATCAAACGTCACGCAAAGCTGAAGCGCTACAACATAAATTGATTAAGCTTATCATATCAGCAGTATTATCTTTACCACTATTAATGTTAATGTTTGTACATCTTTTCAATATGCATATACCAGCACTATTTACGAATCCATGGTTCCAATTTATTTTAGCTACACCTGTACAATTTATTATTGGATGGCAATTTTATGTAGGTGCTTATAAAAACTTAAGAAATGGTGGCGCCAATATGGATGTACTTGTTGCTGTTGGTACAAGTGCAGCATATTTTTACAGTATTTATGAAATGGTTCGTTGGCTAAATGGCTCAACAACGCAACCGCATTTATACTTTGAAACAAGCGCCGTACTAATTACCTTAATCTTATTCGGTAAGTATTTAGAAGCTAGAGCGAAGTCTCAAACAACCAATGCGCTTGGCGAATTATTAAGTTTACAAGCTAAAGAAGCACGCATTTTAAAAGATGGTAATGAAGTGATGATTCCTCTAAATGAAGTACATGTTGGAGATACACTTATCGTTAAACCAGGTGAAAAGATACCTGTTGATGGCAAAATTATTAAAGGTATGACTGCCATCGACGAATCTATGTTAACAGGTGAATCTATCCCTGTTGAGAAGAATGTTGATGATACTGTAATTGGTTCAACGATGAACAAAAACGGTACTATTACTATGACAGCAACAAAAGTTGGCGGGGACACTGCGTTGGCAAATATTATTAAAGTTGTCGAAGAAGCTCAAAGTTCTAAAGCGCCGATTCAACGATTGGCAGATATTATTTCTGGTTATTTCGTTCCTATCGTTGTTGGTATCGCACTATTAACATTTATCGTGTGGATTACTTTAGTTACACCAGGTACATTTGAACCTGCACTTGTTGCGAGTATTTCCGTTCTCGTCATTGCTTGTCCATGCGCATTGGGACTTGCTACACCAACTTCTATTATGGTAGGTACTGGTCGCGCTGCTGAAAATGGTATTTTATTTAAAGGTGGCGAGTTTGTTGAACGCACACATCAAATTGATACCATCGTTTTAGATAAGACGGGTACCATTACAAATGGTCGTCCAGTCGTGACAGATTATCATGGTGACAATCAAACGCTACAACTACTTGCTACTGCTGAAAAAGATTCTGAACACCCATTGGCAGAAGCCATTGTCAATTATGCAAAAGAAAAGCAATTAATATTAACTGAGACAACAACATTTAAAGCAGTACCTGGCCATGGTATTGAAGCAACGATTGATCATCACCATATATTGGTTGGTAACCGTAAATTAATGGCTGACAATGATATTAGCTTGCCTAAGCATATTTCTGATGATTTAACACATTATGAACGAGATGGTAAAACTGCTATGCTCATTGCTGTTAATTATTCATTAACTGGTATCATCGCAGTGGCAGATACTGTCAAAGATCATGCCAAAGATGCTATAAAACAATTGCATGATATGGGCATTGAAGTTGCCATGTTAACTGGCGATAATAAAAACACTGCTCAAGCCATTGCAAAACAAGTAGGCATAGATACTGTTATTGCAGATATTTTACCAGAAGAAAAAGCTGCACAAATTGCGAAACTACAGCAACAAGGTAAGAAGGTTGCGATGGTTGGTGACGGTGTAAATGATGCACCTGCATTAGTTAAAGCTGATATCGGTATCGCCATTGGTACAGGTACAGAAGTTGCCATTGAAGCAGCTGATATTACTATTCTTGGTGGCGACTTGATGCTTATTCCTAAAGCCATTTATGCAAGTAAAGCAACCATTCGTAATATTCGTCAAAATCTATTTTGGGCATTCGGCTATAATATTGCCGGTATCCCTATAGCTGCATTGGGCTTACTTGCGCCATGGGTTGCTGGTGCTGCAATGGCACTAAGTTCAGTAAGTGTTGTCACAAACGCACTTAGATTGAAAAAGATGCGATTAGAACCACGCCGTAAAGATGCCTAGATTCCTTAATAATGAAGGATTCGTTGGTGATTCTGAGATAGGCTAGTGATTGGCTCTATAATGTCGCGGTTTACAGTTGGATCTTCGCTCCAACTGCATATATAGTTACACTTTTCGCTTGGCGAATTAGTGTATCTTACCTAATAGCTCCGCCTATTAGGTTCCATCATTATTATAAATAATAAGTACACTACGGTTTACAGTTGGATCTTCGCTCCAACTGCATAAGAGCCACTAATTATTATAAATAATAAGTGGCTCTAAAAGGAGGTGAATGCTATGTCACAAGAAATTTTAAATGTTGAAGGTATGAGCTGTGGTCACTGCAAAAGTGCTGTTGAATCTGCATTAAATAATATTGACGGTGTCACTTCAGCTGACGTTAACCTTGAAAATGGTCAAGTAAGTGTTCAATATGATGACAGTAAAGTTGCTGTATCTCAAATGAAAGACGCAATTGAAGATCAAGGTTACGATGTCGTTTAATTAGGCAATATTCAACGTCATCAACACCAAATTAAAAAATCGAACTGATGAGAATCCCAACAATCCAAATTATCTCATCAGTTCGATTTTTAATTTACTCGTAACCTAGTATCTCCAGTCTGCAATACATCTAATGTTGCATCTAATGCATCGACAATTAGATTTTTAACTGCAGCTTCAGTATAAAACGCAATATGTGGTGTTAATATGACATCTTCCCTGTCAATCAACGATTCTAACAATGGATCGTTCAGTGTTTTGCCCCTTTGATCACTTGGGAAAAGTTTGCGTTCAAATTCATACGTATCAAGTGCTGCACCTTTAATCACACCATTGTCTAATGCGTCTAATAACGCCTTAGTATCTACTAAAGAACCTCTCGCACAATTGACAAATACTGCGCCCTTTTTAAAATGTTTAAATAATTCAGCATTAAATAGATAATGATTATATTTCGTTGCAGGTACATGTAATGTCACGATATCAGCACCTTCAACCGCTTCCTCAATCGTATCTTTGTAATCGACATACGTTGCAATTTTAGCATTAGGAAACGGGTCGTATGCGACCACATCACTTTGATAACCATTGGCAAATATATCGGCTACTACACGGCCAATTCGACCTGTACCAATAACAGCTACTTTTAAATCTTTAATGGATTTCGATAAAATAGTAGGTTCCCATCTAAAATCATGCTCCCGCACTTTCGTTTGAATTTGATTAAAATGACGAACCACATTAATAGCCTGGTTCACAGCAAACTCCGCAATTGAATTCGGAGAGTATGACGGCACATTTGACACAATAAAGTTATACTTGTTTGCTAACTCCAAATCATATGTATCAAATCCAGCACTACGTTGTGCGATTTGTTTAATACCTAGTTCATTTAATCGTTTATAAACATGCTCTGATAATGGTATTTGTTGTGATAGCGATAAGCCATCATAACCAGCGACACCTTCAACATTGTCATCAGTTAATGCTTCTTTAGTAATATCTACCTCAACATGATGTTTCTCTGCCCACGCCTTGATATAAGGCATATCTTCATCACGTACACTCATGATTTTAATTTTTGTCATTTTAACATCACCCTTAACTTTATTATTCATATAAATATGCTAGTTCTGTTAATCTTATTGCAGCTTCGTCTAATTTCTGGTCATCTAACGCCAATGAAATTCTCACATAACGATTACCATTCTCTCCAAATGGTTTCCCTGGAGCAACAAGTATTGACTTCTCTTGCACTAAAAATTGCTCAAATTGCTCGCTGTCATAACCAGGCGGTGTTTCCAACCATACATATATGCCACCTTTAGCATGAACAAATGGCAAATCAGCTTTTGCAAGCATGGCTTCGAATCGGTCACGACGTGTTTTAAATACATTGCTTTGTTCTTCTAAAAAATCATCATAATGATTCAAAGCATATATTGCGGCATCTTGTAATGCACCAAACATCCCAGCATTTGTGTGCGTTTGGTACTTTTTCAAAGCTTGAATCATATCTTTATTACCAACTGCAAAACCGACTCTAAAACCTGACATGTTATAACCTTTAGACAAGGAATAAATTTCAATCGCAACATCTTTCCCATTTTCCGAAGCAAGTATACTAGGATTTTTAGCGTCGAAACCGAAAGCACCATAAGCAAAATCATGCACGATTTTAGTGTCTGTACCTTTAAATTTAGCTATCGCTTCATCAAAAACTTCTTTCGTAGCTGTCGATCCAGTTGGATTATTTGGATACGTTAAATAAATGAGTTTTGTTTTATCTATTATTTGTGAATCAACTTTGGACCAATCTGGCAAATAATGTGGCGGTTCTAAATTAAGCGGGACTGGCTTGCCATCAGCTAAAAGTACACCTGCTAAATAATCCGTGTAGCCTGGATCAGGTAGTAATACATAGTCTCCTGGATTGATAACACATGTTGGTACTGCCACTAATCCATTTTTTGTACCATATAAAATGCATACTTCATCTTCTTTATCTAACGTCACATTATATTGTCTTTGATAAAAATCTACAATAGCTTGCTTGAACGCTTCTTTACCATGAAAAGCACCATATTTTTGATTTTCAGGAATAGTTAGTGCTTTTTGAAAATGATCAATAATACCTTGTGGCGTGGGCCCATCAGGGATTCCAACTGCCATATTAATTAATGGCAATGGTCCATGTTCGATTTTACGTCCCATCGTTTTCCCGAAATAACTATCAGGGATATTTGCTAATTTGTTAGAGATCATCAAATTCCTCCTCTATCATTAAACATAGCCTGGGCGACTATCATAATCCTAACAACTTGTATCACTCTCATTTAGATGGTTACAATGACATCGCCATTCACCGTTATGTTCAACAGAACTTATGACACACGTTGTATTGAATGAATTTATTTTCATTTTAGGTAGGTATAATATTATTGTCAATATTAGGAATTTTCAGATTAATATGCACTCAATCGTTATGATTTAACTGTCATGCATATCCGCATGCGCAACCAGTTAGATATGCTTATATAAAGTATAACGCCCATCAAGGTACGTATTCAAACGTGAACCTTAACAGGCGTCATTCATTGTTAAATAAAACTTCTTAAGCACATACTTATTTCACTATGCCTTTTACGTTCCCCTTATACTTTTCTCACATCTTTCTCTTAGACTACTCCCTTATACGCCCCGCTCAATATCTTTAATCATTTCATCTACAGTTATTTTCGCACTCGTTAAGACAATAGGAACGCCTGCACCTGGATGCGTACTTGCACCTGCAAAATATAAATCTTTATAATCTCGCGATACATTTTGTGGACGATAATAATTACTTTGCGCTAAAGTTGGCATTAAACCGAATGCCGAACCAAATTTCGCATGATACGTTTGCTCAAAATCATTTGGCGTAAAGATTGTTTCTGAAACAATATGCGATTTTATATCTTCAAATACTTCAATCGTTGCTAATTTACGATAAATAATTTCCTTTATTTGTTGCGTCAAAGCTTCATCTGACCAATCGATTCCGCTACCTGTTTTAAGTTCCGGCGTCGGCATTAGCACATAAATACCAGTTTTGCCTTCTGGCGCAAGTGATTTATCAGCGACCGCTGGTACATACACATAAATAGAAGGATCATATGATAAACGTCCCTCAAATATTTCTTCAATATTGCCTCTAAAGTCATCTGAAAAAATAACATTATGAAGTCTCACTTGATCTGTCACATCAATATCTATACCGATATACATTAAAAATGCTGAACAAGAGTAATCTAAGTCTGCAATTTTATGTGGTGGATACTTTTTAATAGGTGCAAAATCTGGCATTAATGATTCCGCAACACTAGGGAAATCAGCCGTACATAAAATTTTATCAAATTTTCTTATGTCACCATTCACTTTTATCGCATCGGCCCGTTTGAATTTAGGATCAATAATAATTTGCTCAATTTCAGCATTTAGTTCAATATTAACGCCTAAGTCTTTATTTAATTGCGCTAGCCCTTGAGCCATGCCATACATACCGCCTTTAATAAAATGCACACCAAACATCATTTCAATCATAGGAATAATTGAATATAGTGACGGGCCTCGTTTTGGATCAATTCCTATGTATAACGTTTGAAACGCTAAAAGCTTTTGTATCTTTTCGTTATCAATATAATGTTCAATTAGCTGATCTGCATGATTTAACGTTTTTAACTTAGCACCTTGCACAAGTGACGTCATATTATAAAAGTCACTCGGTTTGCGATACGTTCTTTCTAAGAAATAGCGACGTGCAATTTCATATTTTTTATAAACATCCGTTAAAAAGGACATAAAACCATGCGTTGAACCAGGTTCTATACTTTCTAGCATTTGCTGTAATTCAGCTAAATCTGTAGGCACCGTTATACGATCATCGTGGTCAAAATACACATCGTAAATATAACGTAATTGTCTCAATTCAATATAATCTTCATAATTTTTACCACACGCTGTAAAAACATCTTTATAAACATCTGGCATCATGACAATTGTGGGACCCATATCAAATGTAAAGCCGTCTTTCTTTAATTGATTCATACGCCCGCCTACATTATTATTTTTTTCAAATATCGTCACTTCATGACCTTGAGAAGCAATACGGGCTGCCGCTGCTAATCCTGTGACACCTGCACCAATTACTGCAATCTTCATTATTCAACCACCTATATTCTATGATATTTACTATTTATTTCATGAAACAACTTTGCCTTTTTCCTCTTATCCACAAAAACACGTTCATGTAATGTATAGTTAGCCTGTCTCACTTCGTCCAGTATTTCAATATATATACGTGCTGCTAATTCTATGATTGGTTGTGCTTCAATACTAAATACTTTGATTTGATCCATAACATCTTGAAAATCTTTTTCTGCGATAGCTGCATAATATTCCCATAAGTCAATATAATGATTATTAACACCATTTTGGTACACTTCAGCAATATCAACTTCATATTGCTTTAATCGTTGCTTACTAAAATATATCCGTTCATTGTCAAAATCTTCACCGACATCTCTTAATATATTAATCAATTGCAACGATTCACCAAGTCTTCTTGCGACATCGTATGTCTGATGTGTTTCATGATCACTTAAAATCGGCGTCAATACTTCACCTACTGTACCAGCAACACCATAACAATATCCGAATAATTCAGCGTCCGTTTCAAACATTGTAAAATGTTGATCTTTATATACAGTATCAATGAGATTATAAAAAGATTGAAAGGCGATATTTTTATGTTGTGCAACATGCTGAAGCGCCATCATGATTCTACGATCACTTTGAAAGTGATGATGTTCATATGGGTATTTTTCAATAGATTGTATATCTTCTTTTATTTGATTTAAAAATTGAATATCGCCATAAACATCTATACTGTCATCAATTTTACGACACACAGCATAAATTGCCCAAACCGCTTTTCTTTGATCTTCTGGTAACAAGTCAAAAGCGTAAGAAAAGCTTTTTGAATGTTTCTTCATGATTTTATGACAATATTTAAAATTCATATCCATCATTGTCATACTAGTCCTCCTATATTGAAATGCCATTACCTTGATTTATTGTTCTTTAGATATAGAATATTGACGACCTTTCCATTCAACTACACCATAACGATGCGTTTGTTTCCAAGATTGGATGAAAATTTTAGTAAAAAACATAAATAACAATGGATGACATACCATTAATAAATTAGAAAATTGGCCGACCCTTCGATGCAGATAAATAAATTGTGTAGTATAGCTCAAGTAAAGTGCTACCATTTTTCTTACAGACATTTGGCGATATTTTAAACTAAGACATAGCCCTAAAATACTCGCTATAGAACCAAACAACCACAACACAATTGCTGTCATGATCTTAGGCTTTGTGCCACCTGCCCCAGTTGACAAATGCTTTGTCCATCCTTCTTGTAATGACTGAAATCCTTCTTGATACATGCGAAATGCAACAAATGGAAACCCTTCATAAACTGTTACGGGCAATGATTGTGAAGTATATGCACTTCCTAAAGCAAATCCTTCAATAATATGACGGTTTGCACTTTTATGACCTCCAGTTGCATAATAATCTTCTTTATTTGTTAATGTCACCGGTCCAAATGCATGCTGGTTAGTCCGACCGTCGTCTAAGGTAGAAAATACATTCATACCAACGACTGTCATTAAATTAAATATCGCTGAAAACCCTTCGTAGAAACGCTTTGTTATATGATAAGGCTGTACGCTTAACAATCCTTTTTCACCTTGTAATTGATACTGATTAATCAACGTTTCAACAGCATCTTTCCTTAAGAAAGTTACATCAGCATCTACAAAGGCAATGCGATTCGTACATGCATGCGTCACACCTTGATAACAAGCATGTGATTTCCCATACCATTTGCCGTCAGTATCATCAACAACATCTACTACAGTCGCACCATATGAACGTGCTACACGTGCTGTTTCATCTGTCGATCCGTCATTCATAACAATGACATCTACTGGAACTTGCTGTTGTATTATCGAATGTAGTAAATGACCTATTCTTTTTTCTTCGTTTCTAGCCGGAATAATAATTGTTAATGCTTTATGATTGAAGTTCAGCGTTTTCGCCTTTAGCTGATGTCTACGATTAAATATCAATGCACCACACGCCATAGACATGGTCACTATTACTGTTAATATTCGTGATAACCATTTCATAGATATCACTTCCTATTCTTCGCTTCTCGCGCGTTTATTTTGTCTGCGACTTGTTGCCCACTTAATGTAACCATTGGCATGCCACCACCAGGATTTACTGATCCACCTACAAAGTACAAGTTTTCAAAATACTGACTTTCTTTAGGAAATTTAAATCCTTTGTTTTTCTTTTTATCTGCTACAACACCATATATTGCACCACGATTAGAACGATAATTTTTTTCAATATCCTCCGGTGTCCAAACATCTTCATAAATAATGTGTTTTCTTAAATCAGTAAGTCCCATTTTTTCTAATTTATCCAAAATTTTATCCCTAAACTTCGCATAATCTTCAGTGGTAAAAGGCTGATCTTGAATATATGGAATATGTGGTAAGACTTTGATATTTTCATAACCTACTGGCGCTTGTGTGTGATCAGTTTTATTCGTATTTACTAGATAAATGGTCGGATCATCTGGCAATACCTTTTCATGAAAAACTTGTTGATAATTGAGATAAGCATTTTCCGTAAAAAAGAAATTATGATGTGCTAATTGCGGGTATTGGCAAGCAACACCTAAATGCATCACATATCCTGAGCTTGCCGGCTCAAATTCCCTCTCTAATTTGTTTAATCGTTGAGTATCAAGGTGAATTAAATATTTATAAGTAGGTATGACTTCCATATTTGAAATAATATAATCTGCCTTTACAAACTCACCTGTATCTAATCTGACACCCGTCACACGTCTTTGATATGTTTTAATATTGTCCACACGTGCACCTGTATGAATTGTGACACCTTCTTCACGCGCTAGCTTTTCCAAGGCATTGGCTAAATGATGGATTCCACCTTCTACATACCAAAGGCCTTGCTCTTGTTGCATATGGAATAACATAGATAATACAGCTGGCGCATCGTATGATGAAGAACCTACATATTTGATAAAATAGCCTAACATTTGTCGCAAGTATGGATTCGAGATACGCTTGTCTATGGCCTGTTGCATAGTATGTACATAATCATAATTAATAAGAGCATTTAATGGCCCATGAAATTTAATAATTTGAGATAGTGTATCTAAACCATAGTTGAAATACCCTTTTTCAGTAATACGATCGATTCGTCTTGTATAATTCAAATAATTTTGCAGTTCCTCTATATCCTGTTTCGACAATATCGCATTATGCTGACCTGTTTCTTTAATACCTTCATACAAATCGATAGTCGTTCCATCTGGAAAAAAGCTACGCCATTGATGTGGCAATCGCTTGATTGTAACGTAGTCTGACATTTGCTTCTTGCTATATTCGAATAATTTTTCAAAAATATAAGGCATCGTTAAAATAGATGGACCTAAATCAAAGCCAAAGCCATCTGATTCATGACGATTCACTTTGCCTCCTATATGATTATTTTGTTCATATAATGAGACCGAATAGCCACTTTGTGCCATTCGAATTGCTGCAGAAATCCCACCTAAGCCACCACCAATAACGATGATATGTTTAGTCATGACGTTCACCTCTTCGTTTTAATATGCGTAGTAACTGCGTTAATCTCGGTCGATTATAGCGTTGCACAATAATGATTGGAACATTAGCTATCATTGCATAGAAAATATTTATATACTTTACTAAACGAGGGCCTTTATTGAATATGATGACTGGAAGTATCGATATCCAATGAATCAACTCTGCCCTCTTTGTCTCTATAATCATTTTTTCAATTTCATCAGTATTGATTGTCATTAAATGACGCTGATCATATATATTTTGATTAAGCTGATGACCATCTAAAATCTTATGTTTCCATTTTCTTACGTAAAACCATTTGTTCCAAAATTTTCCATGCTTCTCAAAGTTAAATGATTTAAATATTATGTACTTCTGACGAAAATACTTATCAGGAATTCTTGTACCTAAATTTGCTATATTTAGTTGAACAATTAACCAATACATACTACAAAAAAATGCTGTTTTAATATATTTTTTCATGGTTTTCATCTAAATTGAATCACTCTCAATCATACTGACATAGTATAAATTATCACTTTATTACTTAGTTCCCTAAAGATCAGTGAATAAACCGCTCTCATTTATATTTATATAAAACAAAAACGCCAATACTCTCATGTTAGAGAATATTGACGTCATTTGATTTACATTTGATTAATGAATGAAATTATATGAACCTGCTTGGTTTGCTGAAATTGTACGAGACGTAACCACACCAGCACCATGTCCATAGTTCATTTCTGAAACACGAACAGAACCGTTGCTGTTAACGCCTTCAACGTAAGCAACATGACCGTAATAGCCTTGTGTTGTTTGCATGATAGCACCAACTTTTGGTGTATTGTTCACTGTATAGCCAGATGATGCAGCTGCGTTAGCCCAATTACTTGCGTTACCCCATGTTGAACCAATTTTCCCACCAACACGATCAAATACATAATAAGTACATTGTCCTGAAGTATATAAGTTACTTCCTGATGCATAACCATTAGAAATTGAACGACCATTTGAAGATGGCGCTGCAGTTGTAGTCACATGAACATTATTACTTGTTGTGCTATAACTTGCACCTGAACCACCAGTATAATAGTTATTTGTTGCTGTTTGACTATTGTTTGTATAGTTATTGTATTGATATGAATGATTATAGTAGTTATTGTAAGATGCATTGTTATAACTATAAGTATTGTAGTTGTTGTAGTAGTATGTGTTGTTTTGCGTTAATTGACTTGGATTCCAATTTCCTGTCCAAGTGTAATGATAATTACCTTGTGCATCAATTGTATACGTATAGCTGTATGATTGAGCGTCATTAGAATTATATCCATTGTTATTTTGTTCTGCGGCTTGTGCATCATGTCCTGCAAATGCGATAGTGGCAAGTCCTGCTGTAGCGATTGTAGCTGTAACGATTTTTTTCATAATTAAATATCCTCCCAATAATCAAAACACTCTATACATATAGTCATTAGCGACTCAATTATTTTAAATTTTATATTTTTTATTTTTTTAGTATGCAAACAATTATAACTTTTATAGTTTTGCGACAAAACAAACTATAACAGAGATTAGGTGTCTTGCGGGCTTTGTTATCATAATGTAATCTGTTCCTAATAAAGCTTCATTGAATGTAATATACCAATTAGAATGTTTACAACACTTTTTCTGCACCGTTACTATGGGATTTGAAAATAAAAAAGCACTAAACTTTTAATGAAATACATCATTTTTGATAATAAATATCAGAAGTAATGTAATATTTCAAAAGTTTAGTGCATCAAATTATTTCTTATTTGTAGCATGTGTTTCCATCGTTTTTACAATCAAATCAGTCAGCGCTTTACTACCTGCATATTCTAAGTGAATACCGTCATATGCAAAGTATTCCGGATGACCTGCAGAAGCTTTATACCAATCGACTAGATGTACATTAGAGCGCTTTTCAGCTGCCTCATAAATTAATTTATTTATTCTACCTTCATAATCTCTAGGTACTCTAATAGAAACTAAATATATGTCTGCTTTTCCAAAACTATCCAATAGTTCATTTAATTGATCTTTCGTAAATGCCCCATTTGTACCAAGCTCTACTACAACTTTTTGACCTTTTTTAGCATAGTCTTTATATTGCGATTTCACAATTGGTGTAGCATCAACGAGTTGCCGTCCAACTTTACCATCAATTTGTGCATTTGGTATTTTCTTAGTAAAGACATTACCAATATCCACCATGACCGAGTCACCAATTAATAGTGGTGATGACTTTTTAATATCCTCTTTGCTATTCGCTGTCTGCTTATCCTCTTGCTTATCTTTTTTAACGACTTTTTTCTTCGTTGTTTTAAATTCCGTCTTCTTCTCTTTCTTCTCGGCTTCATGTTGTTTGCCAAGTGCATCAAACTGTCCACTGAGCACAACGATAGACGGAACCAATAATAGGATAACTAACACTGTTCTAGCAAATTGCCCCTTCTTTTTAGGTAAAAATGCAAAAGCTTTAAATCCTTTTTTACGTATAGGTGTTTCAATAAAGCGATACGAAATTTCAGCCATTAACGCTGTTAACAAAATTTCTATAATATAAACGTATACCGGTATTTGTCCTTGTACGTAATAACTGTTCACAAAAACAATGATAGGATAATGCCATAAGTATAAGCTATATGATCGTTTACCTATAATTAGTAAAGGTTTCATACTTAAAAATTTAGCAAATAAACTAGAAGGATGTACCGCAATTGCAATAATGAATAAAGTTGCAAATGATATAATGTAAAATCCTCCATTATAGATCCATTGATCTTGGTCTCCAACTATAAAGAACAAAGTCATTAGAACCGCAAAACCAGATATCCCTATAATATCTAATGATACGACAATCTTTTTAGAAATATCTTTTTTCAAAGCAAACGGAGGCCAAATAAATGCTAATATACAACCAAGCAATAAAGTTTGCAGTCGTGTATCTGTCCCAAAATACACACGTGAATTATCTCCAGTGATGAAATGAATCACTATCATAAGTCCTAAAGAAATCAACGATACAATAAATAGCGTTTGAATAATATTTCTCGGTTTAAATCTATGTAATAAGAACGTGATAACCAATGGGAAAAGCAAGTAAAATTGTTCTTCAATGGCTAAAGACCATAAATGTTTGAGTGGTTCAATAGCAAATTGGTTAAAATAATCTACATTCTGTGAAATGTACCACCAGTTTGAAACATAGAATATAGCTGCAATAGCATCTCGTTTCATTTGTATAATCAATTCCGGTTTAAATATCAGTGTGAACGTAAGCACGACACAGATTAAAAATAACACTGCCGGAATGAGTCGTTTCAATCGTCGCTTCCAAAACTCTAGCAAATCGATTTTTTGCGTCCGATAATACTCACTTATCAACAAACTTGTTATTAAATAACCTGAAATAACGAAGAATGTATCTACTCCTAAAAAGCCCCCACTTAACCATTGTGCATTCAAGTGATAAATAATGATTCCTATAACTGCGAATGCCCTCAATCCATCTAATCCAGGTAAGTATCGCGGGGAATACATTTTTTCTAAACGTTTAAAGTCTTTTGTATCCATGTTAATAAACGCCCCATTTATTTTTCTCTATTTTGTAGTATATCACAATATTTTTGAAAATAAAATATTGCACTGATTTTCATTAATTGATTTAACCCTTAATTAAGATAGTTTTAAATTTTTTATTAAGTAGAAAACAATTATTACAGTTGATTTCATTACTGCAAACCACATATAAATTTGTCGATTTTACTACATAACATAGATTATCATAGATTCTTGAATTTTTAGCAAAATAACTGTTATTTTCATTATATTTTTACAAAAAAAGGTTCGTTTTATATTTTATGCATCTTACTGTAACAGAATCATTAAGATATGCTATTCGAATATACTTTTTCAAAATTTATATAATGAATAAATTAACATGTATTGAAAAAAAAGCGAAATGCAGCCTATCCTCTAATGTAAACCAAACGATATATCTCGTCAGACTTTATATTTAAACGCTATGTGTCACTTTTAAAATGAATATTACTAAGATTGTCATATCAATTATTATTGCATCGAATTAATCTTTTAAATTTCTGTAATAAAACCTATTATCTACATCTAATTTAGGAAAACTACTTGGTAAATCTCCTCGCTTAATTTCACGGAAGTCATTATTAGAATAAAAATACTGTGCACTAATAAATTTATCAATTGTTCCTAAATAAATACCATCGATATTTTGTTCTTTACATGTCATTATAACTTTATCTAAAAGTTTTTTACCTATTTTTAAATTCCTATAACCTTTATCAACAAACATTTTTTTAAGTGCAGACATATTATTATCTAGTCTAATCAAACCTATAGTACCAACAATATTTTGATGATTGTTTATTGCAAGCCAAAATTGCCCTCCATTATTCAAATAGTTATGTTCGATGTTCTCCAAATCAGGTTGATCATCTCTATCAATTTTTATATTAAATTCATTTTTTTGAATCGATAAAATAAACTCGATTAGCTCTTCCTTATAAGACCTATTATATTCAATTATGTTTATAGCCATTTTTATCTCCTTTTTCATTTAATTTAATTATAAAATGTGCGTTTAGTTTGTATCTAGTGTACTCAGTACAGCCTCAAATGAAGTTTCATTCCACTTGGCACTTAATAAAGACAAGTATTTTAGCAGTAATACAATAAAGTCCAATAAATTTCCCTAACTTCAATATCCACTTTTTAAAAAATGTATTTTTAATTAATAAAAAAACTCTCCCCAATTTCTATGGGAAGAGCTATATATTTAATGTCTAAACATTACTTTTATTTATTATGAAGGAATTAGAATCCCCAAGCACCTAAACCTTGTGCTTTGTATGCTTTAACAGCTGCGTTGATTTGTTGGTCAACAGTGTTTGTTGGACCCCAACCTGGCATAGTTTGGAATAAACCTGAAGCACCTGATGGGTTGTAAGCATTTACTTGACCATTTGATTCACGAGCGATGATTGCAGCCCATGTAGAAGCTGAAACACCAGTACGTTGAGCCATGATTTGAGCTGCTGATGAACCAGTAGCACCTGCAGTATTACCATTGCTTAATCTCACTGAACTTGAAGTAGTTGAAGTGCTGTAGTTATGGTAAGTTGGAGCTGAAACAGCTTCAACGTTTGAGTTACTTGATTGTGCATTGTAGCTTACTGATTGTACATTTGAACCTTGGTTGTATGAAGTAGTGTAGTCTGCACCTGCAACGTTTGAGAAACCAGCAGTTTGACCATTAGCTGCTTCATAGCTCCATGACCATGTAGTACCATTTGAAGTGAAGTTATATTGGAAACCATCTTTTACAAAGTGGATGTCATATGCACCATCTTTGATTGGAGCTGCATTTAATTGATCTTGGTGATTATGCGCTAAGTCAACTAAGTGTGCTTGATCAACGTTTACTTCAGCAGCGTGTGCTTGATGTCCTGTACCTGCTGCGTAACCTGTTACACCTAATGCCACTGCTAATGATGATGCCATAATTGTCTTTTTCATAGTAAAAAATCCTCCAGTAATAATTGTAAGTTTATGTTTTTAGTAATTATATTTTGAATTTGAATGTCGTAGTGCAAGTTTAAATTGTCTTTTATTTCTTTCAACGGTACTCACTATATCACAAAAAACCAGCCAGTAAATTACACTTTCTTTACAAAACATTACAATATCAAGTGTTATTTGTAATGTTGAAATATGGCTGTTTTATACTGTAATGTGAAATATGTGCCCTTTAGAATCCAATCAACCCTTGAAATAGTCTTTAACACATAAGATTTTTACTATATTTAGCTCAACTATTACAGCTTTCGTAATATTACAGATTGTATTTTTGTTACATAGCTGTAATATATCTGACATGTAACTTCTCTTATTTTCGTACATTAAACGCAATTAAAAAGCAATCAACAAATATGTTTCTACACATGTATTGATTGCTATTATTGTTGTATATTCAAAGTTTTAAAACACACATCTTTTGTGAATTGTCTTATCTTTTATTAGCGCAAATAAACTGCAGCTCAATTATATTGTTCAACTTCATTCTCGCAATTCACAATAACATTAAATAATTTTTGGTCTCATATTTTCAAAAAACATACTGTTATTATCCCATGAATTTAAAAATATCATTAGTATATAAACGAAACACTTTACGATAAATGATATCTGCAAGCCAAGCTGTTACAAATGGTACAACAAAGAACGCTACTACAATTAGTAAGACACTCAACCAAGCAGAATCAACCTCCATAAATTTAAATGCATTAATCGGTCCTACCATTCCTATAAAACCAAATCCAGCTGACTCTTTCGTTCCATGAATACCTACTAATGCTGATACCAAACCTGATACAATGGCTGTCGTTAATATTGGTAACATAAGAATTGGATATTTCACCATATTAGGTATCATCATTTTAACGCCTCCAAAGAAGACGGATAACGGCACCCCTAAACGATTCACTTTACTTGTACCAATTATCAATACTGCTTCAGTCGCGGAGATACCAATTGACGCTGATCCAGCTGCTAAACCTGTAATACCTATCGCAAAGGCAATGGCCACAGTTGATAGTGGCGAAATAATAATAAGACTAAATACCATTGAAATCAAAATACTCATGACAATCGGTTGTAATTCTGTAAAACCATTAACCATATTACCGATGGCTGTTGTAATCATTTTCGTATACGGCAATATTAAAACACCAATTGCACCTGAAATACCGCCAACAACTGTTGGGAATACAATCAATGCCATACTACCTACGCGATGTTGAATAAGTAAAATGAATAACACTGCAATCGCTGCTGTAATCATTGTATTAATTAAATCACCAATACCCGTAATCATCCAAGCACCATTTTTAAACTGCGCTGCACCGCTTCCTACATATGCTGCACTTGCCACAACAGCAATTGCTAATGGCGATAGGTCAAATTTCATGGCAACCAATGCACCAATCAAAGCAGGTACTGTAAATTGAATTGCAACGACAACGCCTAATAACGTTTTAAAAATCGGATGATAATCCATAAAGTATTTAAAAATTTCTCCAAGTATCGCATTAGGAACTAAACCCGCAACAATACCTATGGCGACACCTGATAAAACTCTAAATATAAAATCTTTGGGTGTAATTGTTTTAATTGATGTCATAATATCATCCTTCCATTTATGTATATACATCTGTATGCAAATAATAAAGAGCCTTAAGTTATAAGCTGCCACTAGCTTAAATTCTAAGATGTGCATGCCGATGTTGTTATATTTAGGCTAGCAGTATCATCTATAACTCAAGACTATGAAAAATAGTATATCACAAAATTCTGAATTTTTAGATAAATAAATTGGCAATTTTTCAAACATATTGTTACAATACACTTTTATTTTATCTTCATTTTTAAAATCCATTAATACAATAGAAGAAAGACATTCAAATGCTTACCAAAAAGGTACATTATTTGTTAGGAGCGTATCAGCACTTACATATCATCAACACAATTGACAATATAATAGAAGATACTGATAATAAGTGTTAAAACAACAGATGTTAGGTAGTGAACAAATGATGGAAAGTAAATCCATAGATCCAAGAATCGTTAGAACCAAACAATTGCTTGTCGATGCTTTTCTTAAAATTTCTAGAGAAAAGAAATTATCTCAAATTACAGTTAAAGATATCACTGATATTGCTACGCTAAATCGTGCAACATTTTACGCTCATTTCGCTGATAAAGAAGACCTCCTAGACTACACATTATCTGTAACCATTTTAAAAGACTTGAATGATAATTTGAGCATTTCTAATGTCATTAATGAAAAGGTTCTGCGTAATATTTTCATTTCAATTGCGAGTTATATCAAAGATGCTGCAAAGTCTTGCGAATTAAATAGTGAAGCATTTTGCAACAAAGCACATCAACGTATTAATAATGAATTAGAAGATATTTTTGCGATTATGTTAGAAAACAGCTATCCGGAGCATCAACGAGATATCATTGTAAATAGTGCGAGTTTTTTAGCAGCTGGTATCTCAGGCTTAGCATTACATTGGTTTAACACGAGTCAAGAGACAGCCGATGTGTTTATCGATCGCAACCTTCCATTTTTAATTCATCATATAGCACATTTTTAATAAAACTTGGTATTTAGTCATGCATCTTGAAATCACTATGTGACTTAGGTTCATACTTGTACACACAATAAAATTTAACGTATTACGATTGATTAGCCGTGTCTAGGACATAAATCAACGTCCTATACTCTACAATGTCATATTAGCAGTCGTTAACTGAATGAAAATAAGCTTGTCATTAAAACATATAGATTTTAGTGACAAGCATTTTTGTTTTTGCGTACTTAAACAACACTTCAGGCAATATGTTGTTTAGGCAACAAATGATATGTGCGTGTTTATTGGCAAACGTACGACATAGTAGTATAGTATGTCTAAACAACATATGTTGCATAGTTGATATGCGTTGTTTAAATACTAAGATAGGAGGGATTGACGTGAGCGAGACAGATGAACCTCAGGGGTTTGAACGCACGCATAATATATTAAATATTAATCAGAGTAGTCTGGGTGTAGTGACATACATTACAAATAAATTAAAGTCGACGTTGAAGCAACACATAATAATTGCTCGTGGTAAAAAGCGAATCGACTATCGACTGTCGTATAACTTTTACACTACGTATTATGATAATGTAGAAATCAAGAAAATCGACTGTGAATATACCTATGCTATGCCCATTGCAATTTTAATAAGACACACGATGTCATTCGACAATGCTCATTTCTTTGCTCAGTTACGTCATCCTGTCTTATAAAACAACATTGCAGACATGTATATCAAACGACACTTCAATAACATCACTTTGCCATCGTACTACTAGTAAAATCGTGTCTCAAATCCCTTATTTTAATTCCAAAAATCTGCTGGTCAAAAGACCGAGAAACTAAAAACATTACTTAATGTGTTGATAAATTACCATATAAAAATAATCTCAAAATATATCAACACTTGATTCTAAGGAGGATATGACAATATGAAAATTTTAGATAGAATTAATGAACTTGCAAATAAAGAAAAAGTACAACCACTTACTGTAGCTGAAAAACAAGAACAACATGCATTGCGTCAAGACTACTTAAGCATGATCCGAGGACAAGTATTAACAACATTTTCCACAATAAAAGTGGTTGATCCAATCGGTCAGGATGTCACACCAGATAAAGTTTATGATCTTCGCCAACAATACGGTTATATTCAAAATTAATATTTGCTCACGAGGTATTGCACTTAAGGTGCCAACTGACCTCATAAACAAAGCCCATACTGATTGAAGACACTAATGTGTCGCACCATGGTGCACATTACGCTTCATCTCTGTATGGGCTTTTTATTTATTCTTTTGAGAATTTCATTTTAGCAGACCAAAAAATTAAAATGGTGTCCATCAAGATCTTTGAACATTGCTCCATAAAACCCTTGGCTTACTGTTGGTTCTTGAACGACTGTGCCACCCGCTTCTTTCACTTTATTCACCAACTGGTCAACTTCTTCATTTGTGTTCACACCTAGAGAAATCATCACTTCATTTGGTTCAGTATTAAGGCTTTGCTGACTTACATTTTGAAAATGCTTGTTTTCTATTAAAATTACGGTTGTTTGACCTATTTGAATGCCGACCATTTTATCTAACATTTGTGGGTTTCTATTTATTTTAAATCCTAACGCTTTATAAAACTGTGCGCTCTTTTCTAAATCTTGCACATGCAAATTAAACCACATTGATTGAATCATGATTGCACCCCATTCATTACTTATTATAGTTTTGGACTTTAAGCCAATCACTTAATGATAATCTTGTTGGATTTATTTCAGCCATTAATTCAAAGTCTACTTCATAACCTTTTTCTTCCAACCATTGCTTTTCTGCAACACCACTAACAAATTCTCCTTCTATAACAGTAGATTTACCTGTCACTTCACTAAAAATTGTTGCTGCTTCACTTAATGTAACTTCATCGGAACCAATCTCTATTGATTGATGCGTAAAGCTTTGTGGATGTGCAAAAATATACGATGCAATTTTAGCTATATCAATAGAAGAAATCATTGTGAATTTTATATTCGGATTAATAAATTCTGGTAATGTAATACGTTCATCTTCGACTTTAGCAATGCGTAAAAAATTATCCATAAAGAATGATGGTTTGATAACTGTTGCATTTATATTAGATTCCATTAATCTATTTTCTATTTTTGCTAGTACTTCAAAGTGTGGGCCAGTTCGATTTCGATTAACCCCTCCCGCAGTACTATACACAATATGTTGAATATTTTCTTGCTCAGCTATTTCAATTATCTTCATACCTTGTCTTAATTCTTCGCTAACATCATCTTTAACGATTGGCTGAATACTGTATAAGCCATACTTACCTTTCATCGCTGATTGCAAACTAACATTATCACTCAGATCACCTTCAACGATTGATAAATGCGGATGTCCTATGTCTGAAAGTTTACGATTATTCTTATTTCTAGTTAATGCACTTACATACCATCCATCCTCTAACAACTGTTTTACAACTGCATTACCTTGCTTCCCTGTTGCGCCTATTACTAAAATATCTTTCATTTTAGATCCACTCCTCTTTTTATCTTAAAAACCAATAGTCCTCTTTTTCACCTTTTAAATACGTATATGGTTCTGGTGTTTGTCCATTTCCTTTAATATTGTCGTTTATTACATCTCTGACATCCCATACTAAATGAATAAATCGTTGTAATTGATGACTAAAAATGCCTAGTGGCGCTGTCATAGCTAATACTTTTTCCACATCTTCTGTAGTGACATTCAGTTTTTCAGCAATCATTTGAACCGATAAGGTAGATGCTTCGAAATGTGCTTGCAACTCTTCAGCTGTGATGCGTCTTTGCTCTTTATTTAAAGACATTATCAACACTCTTTTCTTTTATGATATTTAATAGTTATTGCAAATTCATTGCTAACTTTCTTAACACGTTTTATAATAAACGGAGAGTTATCCGTTTGTCAATTTTAGAGAATTTTAAGTAGGTGTAATCATGCGAAAAGATGCAAAAGAGAATAGGCAACGAATTGAAGAAATAGCGCACAAACTTTTTGATGAAGAAGGCGTTGAAAACATTAGTATGAATCGTATTGCTAAAGAACTAGGTATCGGTATGGGGACATTGTATCGACATTTCAAAGATAAAAGCGATTTATGCTACTACGTCATACAAAGAGACCTTGATATTTTTATCACTCATTTTAAGCAAATTAAAGATGACTATCATTCTAATTATGAGGTTATGCAAGTGTCGTTAGATTATCTTTTACAATTTAAAATCGATAATAAGGCACTACTGCAATGTATTGAAGCAGGCAACAATAAATTACGTTTTTACCAAAGCGCATTTTATCAAGAATTATTTGATTTTTATTATGACTTATTTAAAAGCGATGACGACACTTACACGAAGTTCAAAACAGATATGCTGTTGCAATCATTATCAACTAGTGTATTTGCCTTCCAAATAGAGCATCGCCATATTTCAATTGAAGCGTACAGAAATTATTTATTAAACATTTATTTAGATGAGGTGGGACGTAATGACTAAAATTGTGTTAATCACAGGAGGCAATAAAGGGTTAGGCTATGCAAGTGCAGAGGCACTTAAAGCATTGGGTTACAAAGTTTATATAGGTTCTCGGAATGATGTAAGAGGACAACAAGCATCACAAAAATTAGGTGTTCATTATGTACAATTAGATGTTACAAGTGACTACTCAGTCAAAAATGCTTATAACATGATTGCTGAAAAAGAAGGCCGTCTTGATATCCTCATTAACAATGCAGGTATATCTGGTCAATTTTCAGCACCTTCCAAATTGACACCTCGTGACGTTGAAGAAGTATATCAAACGAATGTATTCGGTATCGTACGAATGATGAATACATTCGTCCCTCTCTTAGAAAAATCTGAACAACCTGTTGTCGTCAACGTATCAAGTGGTTTAGGTTCATTTGGAATGGTTACAAACCCCGAAACAGCTGAATCTAAAGTGAATTCATTAGCTTATTGTTCGTCTAAATCGGCAGTAACAATGCTAACGCTACAATACGCTAAAGGATTACCTAACATGCAAATCAATGCTGCTGATCCAGGCGCTACAAATACTGATTTAGTTGGTGATTTTAGTAATAATTCCAAACACGTTTCTGAAGGAATCAAGCCAATCATTCAATTAGCAACGATTGGTGCAGATGGCCCAACAGGTACATTTATTAATGGCGATGGAGAGATGCCTTGGTAGATCAATTTTATGTTACAAACATTGAAATTAGAGGTATATAAAAAATGCTTCTGCAATAGATGCAATAAACATGCAATACAATATGGAGGCGAAGTAAATGAAAAGTATTACGTTTGAAGAACATTATGTCATTGAAGATATTCAAAAAGAAACGATGAATGCGATATCAGCAGATCCTAAAGGTGTACCGATGAAAGTAATGTTAGAAGGCCTTGAAAAAAAGACAGGTTTTACAAATGCCGACGAATTATCACATCATGATGAACGTATCCAATTTATGAATAATCAAGACGTTCAAATTCAAGTCTTATCTTATGGAAATGGTTCTCCTTCAAATTTGGTTGGTCAGAAAGCCATTGAATTATGTCAAAAAGCAAATGATCAATTGGCAAACTATATTGCACAATATCCCAATCGCTTTGTAGGCTTTGCAACTTTACCTATCAATGAGCCTGAAGCCGCAGCGCGAGAATTCGAACGTTGCATCAATGATTTAGGATTCAAAGGTGCGCTCATTATGGGACGTGCACAAGATGGTTTTCTTGATCAAGACAAATATGACATTATTTTCAAAACAGCTGAAAATTTAGACGTACCGATTTATCTACATCCCGCGCCAGTTAACAGTGACATTTATCAATCATACTATAAAGGAAATTATCCTGAAGTAACTGCGGCAACATTTGCTTGTTTTGGTTATGGTTGGCACATTGATGTCGGCATTCATACAATACATCTAGTATTATCTGGTATTTTTGATCGTTATCCAAAGTTAAATATGATTATTGGACATTGGGGTGAGTTTATCCCATTCTTCTTAGAACGTATGGATGAAGCTTTATTCGCTGAACATTTGAACCACCCTGTAAGCTATTACTTTAAAAATAATTTTTATATCACACCGAGTGGCATGTTAACGAAGCCACAGTTTGATTTAGTCAAGAAAGAAGTAGGTATTGATAGAATTCTTTATGCTGCTGATTATCCATATATTGAGCCTGAAAAATTAGGTGTATTTTTAGATGAACTGGGTTTAACAGATGAAGAAAAAGAGAAAATAAGTTATACAAATGGTGCTAAATTATTAGGTTTATCACCTAACAATTAACAAATGGAGGTCATTGAATATGGAAACTTTAGAATTACAAGGCGCTAAATTACGATACCACCAAGTCGGACAAGGACCCGTGCTCATCTTTATTCCTGGTGCAAACGGTACCGGAGACATTTTTCTGCCTCTTGCAGAACAGTTAAAAGACCATTTTACTGTTGTAGCCGTTGATCGTCGTGATTATGGAGAAAGCGAGTTAACTGAACCACTCCCTGATTCCGCTTCAAACCCTGACAGTGATTATCGTGTCAAACGCGACGCACAGGACATTGCCGAACTTGCAAAGTCATTAAGTGATGAACCTGTCTATATATTAGGTTCAAGTTCAGGTTCAATCGTTGCGATGCATGTGTTAAAAGATTACCCTGAAGTCGTTAAAAAGATTGCATTTCACGAACCACCAATTAATACATTTTTACCAGACAGTACTTATTGGAAAGATAAAAATGATGACATTGTGCATCAAATTTTAACAGAAGGCTTAGAAAAAGGCATGAAAACATTTGGCGAAACATTAAATATCGCACCAATTGATGCAAAAATGATGTCTCAACCTGCTGATACTGAAGAAGGACGTATAGAACAGTACAAACGTACGATGTTCTGGTCAGAATTTGAAATTAGACAATATACGCATTCAGATATTACTTTGGATGATTTCACAAAATACAGCGATAAAATCACCCTACTAAATGGGACAGATTCTAGAGGCTCCTTCCCACAAGATGTTAACTTTTATATAAATAAAGAAACTGGCATACCTATTGTAGATATTCCAGGCGGTCACTTAGGTTATATTCAAAAACCTGAAGGCTTTGCTGATGTATTATTAAATATGTGGGGTTAATTGATTGTTCTCTAATAAAACAGCTTGGACAGTTTTCAAATTATATTTGATGGCTGACCAAGCTTATTTTTATTTACGCTTAAACGTTCAAATCAACTCGTTATTATACATGAAGGCATGTTAACCATTCTCTTCCACTGAAAACACTACTGTTCCAAACATTGATAGTCTTCTTTTGAAATACCCTTTCCGATAAGCACCAAATATTCTGGCACTTTTTTTGAAAATGCTACAGGTGTTAATTCATATTGTCCTTGTGTAAATTGAATGAGATACGTATGTGCGGTGTCTTCAAATGTCATAAACCCTTTCAACCTATAAATATGAGACGGAAGGCATGCTAAACGTTTTATAAACTCTGCTTTAGTACATTTGACTGGTGATTGCACAAATTGATGATTAATCATTTGATGTAAAGACTTATGTTTATTGTCAGAAGTTGCTGTCATTTGTCTAACTGATATTGGCAAAGTGACGCTGCCATGCATACCGACTTGTATATCGGCCTCTGGGTTAATAACTTCTAAATCTTTCAATAGTTTGCTCGTTGTTTCAACATCTGCTGAATCTATTTTATTAACAAATAAGACAGAACAATATGCTAATTGCTCATAAAATAAGCCTTGGATGTCTTTAGGGAATGATTTAATGTGTTTATACATGCTTGCGTCTATTACACCAATCATATGTGTAATTGTTGTAAACGGAGCTAAAATAGGCGTTAAACAAGCATCTAAGACAGAGACCGGTTCTGCAATCCCACTACATTCAATAAATACAATGTCTGGTTGCTCTTTTAAATATAATTGATGTAACTGTTCTGATACATCTGCTTTCATTGCACAACAGATACACCCCTCTGTCAGTTCACTTAAAGGTATGTCTTCAGATACTAAGGCACCATCAACACTCATTTTCCCAAATTCATTCATGATGACTGCTGGTTTCAGCGATTCCTTTAATGATTCAGCGAGCAAATGATTTAAGACAGTCGTTTTACCGCCACCTAAAAACCCACCTATAATAACTATTTTCATCTGCGACTCTCCTCTTATACTTCATATGAATAGCATATTCCAAGATAGATCTCCTATTGACTGACATGACTCTATATTCAGTTATAGTTCATTTTTTTTAAATAATCAGCATTACTATTTTAACAATGATGCCTACACCAATAACTAAAGACAATGATGTCACCATTTGCTTTCCAATTAATTTTAGTGCTGACTGACCACCTAAATGTTTCAAAAGCATCGTCATTGTGACCGAGCACGCTGTAAATGTTGAACTAAAAAACACAAGTAGTAGTAACTGTGTTGCTGTCATTCCTTGTAATAAGGCGCCCTGATGCAAATTAAACAAGAGCATGCCGTCTTTTCGAATCATTGAAAATAAAATCCCTGGTGACAATTCTGACGAGATGCCTAATAACGATAATATAGGTGTAAATATTTGTGATAAAACATTCAAAATTGGCGTTAGTGATAAAATACTAACAATAAGACAGATTGTGATAAAAATAGGTAGCGCTTGAACGATAAACATTTGTATATTTTGCCACATTTGTAGCAACATTTGACGTATATTTGGCATATGTAATTGCCTATCATAAGGTAGCGGAACGCTAAGTTGTTGATCATTCTTTTTCAACCATATCCTTTATGTAAGATGCCACCTAAAAGTACTAATATTAAGTACGGCATAAATAGCCATGACTTTCCAGCTACACTAAAAATAGATAATGTCGCACCTATTTGATAACTACAAGAACTACCAAAGCTTATTAAACTCATACACTGTGTCTTCGTGCAGGTATGGCATTGGTGTGCTGCTTGTGAAATAGCTGCTGCATTACATCCAAACCCTTCTAATAGTGGCACGATATCATTACCTTGTAATCCTATCCATAACATTGACGGTTCAATTGCCCATATCATCCATGATTTGAGTCCTGTTTGATCAATTATAGCAGTTGATAAACTAATCAATATTACAACCGGCAATGCCCATACGAGCGAATATGTTCCAAGTGATAGCACACCATAATCACCAAATAATATATGCTGTAATATATCGTGATTGAGCAATGTTGTTTGAGTTAAATATTCTATCCATGCTGACACATACTGATTTTGAAACCAATCTGAAAATTGATAAGCGATACCGATTGGCAATGCAAACATTAAAAATATCAACAACCAGGCTAAAAATGTCGCACTTATTTTAGGTCTTAAATGTCGTCGCTCATGTTGAAATAGTGTCAATTGTTCTATCACATGTTCACTCGCTATAGGCGAAGAAACTACACTTTCTGCCAATGAAATATCTAATTTCTGTTTTATGATTAATAATCTTAATTTCGCTTTTTCTGTTGCGGTAAGTTTATCCGCATGACTAATAACCAAATAATGAGGTTCATTAGGTATGGGCGTATAATGCCCAGTTCTCATATCATATTTCACTTCTAACATGTGCATGACACTTCACAACATGAATAATCATCTAAATACATTTGATTTTTTTGATAATTTTCAATGACATCTTGTTTAGCTGGTAAGCCTTCCCGCTGTGTTAAAAGATGTGCAAGTACTGCAAATCGCGCTCTAAATTTATAGATATAGCATAATTTGGCATTATCATTTTCAACTGTTGCACCAATCATAAAAATATTCGGATAACGTGTCGATTCATCATGTGTTGTTAATTTAATATCTTGATTTGTTGTCACAAATAATTGTTGAACGATTGGATTTTTTGTTGCATCAAAGCCAGTTGCTAGTATTGGTTCATGAGGTGTAAGCACACTTTGTCCGCTATCAAAACTGATATGATACTGTCCATTGTTAAAATCAATATCTTTAACTGTATAATGTACATTCATTTCGATGCGAGCACCTTGCTTAATGACATTACCTAGTCGCTGACGTGTATAAGGTGACAATCTAACACTAGGATCAGCATCCGGATCATTTAAACCGGTTGTGCTAGTATAAAGTGCGATGTCAGAGCCATTTTTTGCAAGTTGATATGCAGCATCAAAGCCACTTTCATTACCTCCGATAACCACATATTGCCCCTTATTAAAGTTATCAAAGTCTTCAATTTCACTATAATGAATACCATATTTAAATGGCTTTTTAGGGAAATTATAATCACCTGTTGCGACAAAGATATAATCCGCGTGATATATCTCTGTTGTCGTTGCAATCGTATAATATGCATCATCTACAGATATATTTGTGACAACTGTATTTTCAAAGATATTCAGCTCGTAATGGTTGGCAACCACTTGTAAATATTCAGCATATGTTTCTCCGGAAATATGTTCTTCATTAAATGTAAATGCTGGTGAAGTATCCATGGAAATTGCATTCATATCAGGCATGCCAAATCCATTAGACGTAAATGATGGCGTGATCGTACGGGTCGATTTCGGCCAATGTTTAAATGAATGTCCTACTGTTCCTTTTTCTAAAATAATGACATCTGTTATACCGAAATCTTTTAAGGTAATGGCCATACCTATACCTGCAGCACCGGCACCGATAATAGCCACTTTATGATGTTGCATATTAACACTCCCTCAATGATCTATTTCAAGTTATTGTTTTTGATTATAAATCGTAATAATTACGATTTATAAAGTATAGACCTATCCTT
This sequence comes from Staphylococcus sp. T93, assembly GCF_016743875.1. Lineage (NCBI taxonomy): Bacteria > Bacillati > Bacillota > Bacilli > Caryophanales > Staphylococcaceae > Staphylococcus > Staphylococcus sp. T93. Next base: position 2,052,088 of record NZ_CP068247.1, read on the forward strand.
GAGAAATTTCAATATTAAAAGAAAAACTTCCGTTATTGTAGAGAATTCATCTACATTTCGGAAGTTGGTATGTGTCTTTTTTTAAAATTTAAGGCTGCTACGTTTAGTTCAAATGATTATGAATGACATTTCATGGTATCATCCAGCCTCAGTACTTGGAGATAACATTTTGGCGGTGAGACAGAAATCATATTTTTACAAAATTTATTTCGTCGTCCCACCCCAATAAAGAAAAAGTATTTCTTTATTGTTGTGTAACTTCTCCACGTTGTATTTCACTATCCAAATTTTGTTTCATATTTTCAAACAACTCTTGAAATCTAACCTCATCTTGATCAGAATAACCTTTAAAAATAACTGAATCTATATTTTCCTCGTTAAAATAATAAATTTCATCTTCTACAACACCAATCGGATATTTACATGCAGAATAGTCAAACATATACTTTTGATTTTCAATTTCTACAATTGGTCCTCTATTAATAATCATTAACTTTTGCGAACCTTCTTTTAAATAAATAATGCTTCCTATTGTTTCCATTTATTTTCCTCCTTTGTCACCGTCTCAATTTCAACATTCCTTCGCATTTCCAAGTCAATCATCTCTTCTTCCACTTTACGAATGCCATGTTGAATTTGCTGTTGCTGCTCGTATAACGCTTCCGTTGAACGTCGTTTCGCAAAATGAAATTCATCGCGGAACTGTTCCATACGACTAGCCATATTGCTACTATAATAACGCTCACCTAAATGTTGATATAATTGATCTATCGAATGATTAAGCGCATCACTTTCATCTATCAATGCTTTAACCTCTCGCTTTTCATCATATAAGTCATCCATTTGCTCATGTTTCGCTGTGATTATTTTATTGATTTCATCCAGTTTATTCGACATCATTTCACCACGTTTTAATTTTTACCAATTTCATTACCAATCATTACGTCAGTTTGGTCAAAAGCCTCACCAACTTTTTGTATATTATCGCTCGCAGTTCGTATTGCTTCAGCAACAGATTGATTCTTACTCATCAAATCATCTATCACACTATGAGCATTATTATTTCCACTTACTGTTGTACTTTCATCTTTATCCGGTTTCGACACATTATTACATGTTTCAACAGCGCTTTTAATAGATGATGATGCACTATTGGTCTTAAAAATATCACTTTGAACTGTACTCATCATTTACACCTCTCTCCATTTAAATTATTTTAAAATTATTAGAAACTGTATCAATATATGATATTCAAACATTCAATTATACTTAAATATTGTTTTATGATTATATTCAAAATTATTGTATCAATAAATATGTATCATTCCTAGAATTTTATTGAACAAAAAGTTATAAAATCACTTTTATTGTAACTCAACCTTGTTTTACATTACAGAAATTAACAATAGCGATTAAAATTTTATTTTCCAACAATAAAAACGCACAAATATTTTTATTGAGGCAGCTGTATCGCTTCTCATTGTAAAAATATCTGTGCATATTATCTATTTATCTCAATCTAACGTCTTAACTAACTTGTTGTATCTTGTAAAATCTTATCCATAGAATGCGCAACACTATCACGGTACATCTCACCAAATTTCAATAAATGGACCATCAATAAATATAAACGATAAAATTCAAGTCTATAGGATGCACCTTTTGCGAGTGGATAATGTTTATTATACGCATCATAAAATTCGCTCGTAAAACCACCAAATACCGTTGTAATACCGATATCGAATTCTCTGTCACCATATAATGGCGCTGGATCAAATAACGCCGGACGACCATCTTGTAAGAACATATAATTACCACCCCATAGGTCACCATGTAATAAAGACGGTTTACTTTGATGCTTTTCTAATTCCGCCACAATTTGACGTCGCACTTTGTCATATACTTTGATATCGTTGGCATCCCATAGCCCTCTATTTAGCAACTCATCTTTCAAATGGTCCAAGCGTTTGTCGACAAAAATGGTACACCAATCGTCTTGCCAATGATTATCAAAAGAAATATCGCCACCTTCATAAGGTAATGAGAAGCCAAATTTGCCTTCTTCTTGTTGCTGACTGTGTAATTGAGCTACGAGTTGCCCTAATTGGCGTTGACTCCCTGAAGCCCCTTCTTCTAAATACGTCATCACTAAATACGCATCACCGTTAACCTCGCCACTTGCAATTACTCTAGGTGCCGTGATACCTGCACGTTCAAATTCATTTAAACCTGCAATTTCTGCAGCATAAAATGATTCTTTACGTCCACGTTGGACAAGTAAGAAAAATGTATCCGTATCTGTTTCGACTCGATATGCTTCGTTTACATCACCACCACTCACTGGTGAAATCTCTTTAATATCTTTTAAAGGTAAATGCTCTAACCATTGTTCATTCATACAAACACCTTCCAATCTACTTACTTTATACTATAATATTGCCTAATTAGGATGATTTAATCTTAAAAACGTTATTCAAACTTGCGTCAATTTTCAAAACTTTTTAGTTTTAACTAGGAAATTATGTATGGAAATGCTAGTCTATTAAAAGAATATATTTCACATATATTAAGTTGAGGATAGTAAGCCTCAAATATAATGAAATAGGAGCATACTCATGTACAAATTAATTAAACCTTTCTTATTCAAAATCGAACCCGAAAAAGCACACGGACTAACTATCGATGCATTAAAAACGTTACAAAAGTTTCCGGTTTTATTCCCAGTCGTCGATAAACTATTTACTTATAAGAATCCAACGTTATCACAAACGATACAAGGTAATACGTACGACAATCCAATTGGCTTAGCAGCTGGTTTCGACAAATCTTGCGAAGTACCAAAAGCATTGGAACACCTTGGATTCGGTGCTTTAGAATTAGGTGGTATCACACCTAAACCTCAACCGGGTAACCCTCAACCACGCATGTTTAGATTATTAGAAGATGACGCCTTGATAAATCGAATGGGCTTCAATAATATTGGTATGAACAAAGCACTAAGTCATTTGCGTAAAAATGCTTATCAAGTACCTGTTGGTATCAATGTTGGTGTGAATAAAATGACACCTTATGAAGCGCGTTATCAAGATTATATAAAGGTTATTGATACGTTTAAACACGACGTTTCATTTTTCACAGTCAACATCAGTTCTCCAAATACTGAAAATCTTCAAAACTTCCATGATAAAGATGAATTTTCAATGTTATGCCAAGCTTTAACAGCATTTAAAAAACAACATGATGTAACAGTGCCAATTTATTTAAAACTAACGTCTGATATGGATTTCGATGGCTTAAAAGCACTATTACCAGCGATTACTGAGACATTTGACGGTATCATCTTAGCAAACACAACGCGACAACGAGATGGTTTAACTTCTGCTAATAAAGTCGAAGAAGGCGGTTTGAGTGGTCGTCCATTATTTGAACGTAATTTAAAATTGATTAAGTATGCTTATCAGCAAACAAATGGTGAATTTTTAATTATAGGTACAGGCGGCGTATTCAGTACTGAAGATGCAATCAAAATGATGCGTCACGGTGCGTCACTTATTCAAATTTATTCATCACTTGTTATTGAAGGCCCAGGTTTAACTAAGAAAATGAACAAAGGCATCGCACGTTACTTAAAAGATCATCATTTTGACAATGTCAGTGATATTATAGGACTAGATGCCTAATCCAACATAGTCAAATAATACTTTAAAACTTGCTGAATCGTCTTATTAAAATTATGATATAACTCAAGAAGATATATTTATCACCATTTTTCAAAATAATGGCTTAAATATCACATATCATTAAATATAGCGTTTTATAACGGAGGCGTTTGTTATGACTAAAGAAACAGATAATAAAAAAACAGTAGCGACTTCTGACAACAAAGACACACAGCAACAAAATCAACCTGAAGAAGATGAACGTCAAGGTTTGAATGGTTATCGTAAAACAGATCTTGATTTAGAAATCGAGCAAGAGCTACGTGAAATGATGAAAACAGGAGAAAATGAAACGAAAAATGACTATAAAAAGTTTAAAGTGTTTTCACTTATTTCAACACTTGTCATTGTCATTTTAGCAATTATAAGATTTGTTCATAAAATGATGTAATTAGAGTGAGACATTGTTTTATGTCTCAGGATCCAGTTATTCATTATATCTACAATATTTACGATTATATAAATAACCCGAGATTTTAGTATGATTCATTTCACTAAAATCTCGGGTTTCTATTTGATAATTTTTAATGGGATATGGCATGTATACGTTCTTGCCTTTTATCTCATTTCCAATGATTAATCTGGATATTGTTCTAAAAATGCTTTCGCTTCTTTATTAACTGTTTTAAAATCAATACCTTGTTGCATCGCTGCAAAGACACATCCACAATAACACTGCCTAAAGATATTATAGTCATTACACATTTCTATGGAACGCTCATAACCTTTACTTTTCTTAAAATCACTTGGCAAATAGTTCACATCGTATATTTTTTGGACATCCATACCAAGTTCATTGATTAATTGTGCGTTCTTTTTAGGTGATAATGTGATTGCACTGCCAAAATAATCATAGCCATGTTCTACAGCTGCTTTCGCTACAATATCCAAACGCATTTCAAAACAAGCGGTACAACGTAAGCCGCCTTCTTTTTCATCAGCTAATTCTTTATCCTTCACCATTTTCACAAACTTATGCGGTTCATAAGGTGCTTCAATATACTTCACATTCGCACCAGTCTTGCGATTAAAATCTTCCACAAATTGTTCTTGCACTTTAGCACGTCGTAAGTACTCATTTTTCGGATGAATATTTGAATTCGCGAAATAAATTGCAATGTCTGCATATTGTGTTAAAAACTCTAATGTATATGTACTACAAGGTGCACAACAACTATGCAATAAGATTTTAGGTCTGATTGCTTCTCTTTCCCACTGCCCGATTAATTTCTTCAACACCTTGTCATAATTAATTTTTTGATTTTTCATTTTACTGATAATAGGTTCAGCATTAATCATGATTTAACCTCCCACATTTAATCATTAACTTCTATTATATATGATTCATATTAAATGTCAGTCAAAAAAGTTAGAAATTCATTTTAATGCATTTATATTTCGAAAATCCCTTATGTATCTAAAAGCATTTTTTAAACTTGAATTTTAAAACACTAAACAACACATACGTCTCTGTGTCATTTTCATTTTTTGTATGTCATATATATGTTTACTTCATTTAAATCAATTTCATCTTATAATTTATCGTGTATTTTACAAAAGATTGACTTCAATTCATCGTAAAAGTTATACTTTTGCCATTTTTTAATGTAACATGGTGTTAGTAATAAAAATAATACATTGAGGTGTTTTACATGACAGCATTATTCCCTTATATCGCTTTTGAAAATTCAAAAGAAGCCCTTGCATATTACGAAGAAGTATTTGGTGCAACTGACGTTAAACGTTTAGAAGTTGGCGAAGAACAAGCGTCACATTTTGGTATGACTAAGGAAGAAGCGCAAGAAGCAACTATGCATGCTGAATTTGAAGTGCTTGGCGTAAAAGTGTTATGTTCTGATTCTTTTGGTCGCGCTGACAAAATTAATAATGGCATATCATTATTAATTGATTATGATGTTAACAATAAGGAAGATGCTGATAAAGTTGAAGCATTCTATGAGCAAATTAAAGATCATTCTTCAATTGAAATAGAATTACCGTTTGCTGACCAATTCTGGGGTGGCAAAATGGGCGTCTTTACCGATAAATACGGTGTTCGTTGGATGTTACATGGTCAAGACTATACTGCAATCCAACAATAATGTTATTGATAAAGATATCATTTAATAAGCTTATGTTATTTAGCAAGGCAAGCCACTCTCGATTCATGGCTTGCCTTATTTTATTGTATATTTTTAATTATCGTTGCTGGCCCTTGATTGACAATCGTATTAAAATGCCTTATTAAGTCAACTTTGTCTATACGGTTTGGATCTTCTACCCAATGTCTTATAAAAGACAATCCCGCACCTGAAACATAACTCATGAAATAAGAAAATGGTATACCATTAATTTGATCATTTTCATTTTTATAACGTTGTAAATGACACATAATTAAATCATAAAGTTTTTCGTGGATATTTGAATCTTTACCCATACGAAACATCAATTGATAAAATGCGATGTCTTTTTCTATCATTTCTATTAAAACGGTCATAATTTGATGTATGTTATCCGTGGATAACTTAACTGCTCCATTTAACTTCTCATCATGAATGAAGTCTCTTATTTCCTCCAACTGCTGGTCCTCTAATTTTTCAAGCAAATCATACTTATCATAATAATGCGTATAAAATGTACTACGGTTAACATCAGCTAAATCTGCAATTTGTTGCACAGTAATCTCTTCTAATTGGTGTTGATGTAAAAGTTCAATAAATGCATTTCTCATTGCAACTTGTGATTTTCTAATACGTCGATCTATAGTCATTTATATCAAGTCCTCCCCAATGATTATAAACGTTATGTTCATTATCCCACAAATCTCCAACATTGATGATTGGCACACAATGTTTACCTGTTTAATATAGGTGATACAAACAAACAGAAAAAGGTGATAACAATGAACCAACATTTACTAGGAAATCCAAAATTAACTGTAACTCATGTCAATGAAGTTAAAGCCGGTATTAACCACATCGTTGTCGACAGTGTTCAATATGGAAATCAAGAAATGATTATGGAAAAAGATGTCACTGTGGAAATGCGCGATGGCGAAAAATTATATATTAATATTTTCAGACCAAATAAAGATGGCAAATTCCCTGTAGTTATGTCTGCAGATACTTACGGTAAAGATAATAAGCCTAAAATCACAAATATGGGTGCCCTTTGGCCAACATTAGGTACCATTCCGACATCTAGTTTTACACCTGAAGAATCACCAGACCCAGGATTTTGGGTGCCAAATGATTATGTTGTAGTTAAAGTTGCATTACGCGGTAGTGACAAATCCAAAGGCGTCTTATCTCCATGGTCAAAAAGAGAAGCGGAAGATTATTACGAAGTGATTGAATGGGCAGCAAATCAGTCATGGAGTAATGGAAATATCGGGACAAATGGTGTTTCTTATCTTGCGGTGACTCAATGGTGGGTCGCATCATTAAATCCACCACATTTAAAAGCAATGATTCCTTGGGAAGGCTTAAATGATATGTATAGAGAAGTAGCCTTTCACGGAGGTATACCAGATACTGGCTTTTATCGTTTCTGGACTCAAGGTATTTTTGCGAGATGGACAGATAATCCAAATATCGAAGATTTGATTCAAGCACAACAAGAACATCCTCTGTTCGATGATTTTTGGAAACAGCGTCAAGTGCCATTATCACAAATTAAAACACCTCTACTAACATGTGCTAGTTGGTCTACACAAGGTTTGCACAACCGTGGCTCTTTTGAAGGATTTAAACAAGCTGCATCTGAAGAAAAATGGCTATATGTGCATGGACGTAAAGAGTGGGAAAGTTACTACGCTAGAGAAAATCTCGAACGCCAAAAATCATTCTTTGATTTTTACCTTAAAGAAGAAAATAACGATTGGAAAGATACGCCTCATGTCATTTATGAAGTTAGAGATCAATTTTATAAAGGCGAATTCAAATCAGCGTCAGCGTTCCCTTTACCTAACGCAGAATATACACCATTGTATTTGAATGCTGAAAATCACACATTGAATCATGCAAAGATTAGTAGCGCGCATGTCGCACAATATGACTCTGAAGATAAACAACAAGATGTAAGTTTTAAATATACGTTTGACAAAGATACTGAGTTAGTTGGAAACATGAACTTAAAACTATGGGTAAGCACTAAAGACTCAGATGATATGGATTTATTTGCAGGTATTAAAAAGTTAGATCGTCGTGGTAATGAAGTTAACTTCCCTGATTTTAATCATATTGAAAATGGTCAAGTAGCTACTGGTTGGTTACGCGTATCACATCGTGAATTAGATCAAGAAAAATCCTCAATCGCGCAACCTTGGCATAAACATGAAACAGAATTAAAGTTGTCACAAGATGAGATTGTACCTGTTGAAATCGAATTGTTACCTTCAGGCACGCTATTTAAACAAGGCGAAACATTGGAAGTTGTTGTAAAGGGTAGTGAAATTGTAATTGGTAATAGTACTCCTGGCATGAAAACACGTTATGAACATGAAGAAACCGTAAATAAAGGCATGCACATGATTTATACTGGTGGTAAATATGATTCACAATTAATCATTCCTATCGTTAATTGATATGCAGCAATTACGGTCGCTTTTGATTAAAAGTGACATAGTGATAGGACTGTATAACAAGAGAAAGCCACACGCTTGGAATCTTAAACCAAGGTGTGGCCCTTTTTATTATTGATGGCTATTTAATTTTATAACACTATCGTATTTTCTTTTTCATGAATCATTTCAATAATGACATTATCTTCATTCATTACTGCTACTTTAGGTGCATGGTTTTTAATTTCTTCTTCATTCAACTGTGCATAAGTCATGATTATGACTACATCGCCTACTTCAACAAGTCTTGACGCTGCACCGTTTAAACAAATTTTACCACTACCTCTTTCACCAGCTATTACGTATGTTTCAAAACGTGCACCATTATTATTATTCACGATGGCTACTTTTTCATTTGGCAAGATGTCTACCGCTTCCAATATATCTGAATCAATCGTAATGCTACCTACATAATTTAAATTTGACTCAGTCACTCTTGCTCTATGAATTTTAGCATTCATCATTGTTCTTATCACTTTATTCAGCTCCAATTATTATATTATCTATTAAACGCGCTTTTGAAAATTTAACAGCTAACGAGATAAATATGCGTCCAGTTATTTCGTGTTGTTCTACTAATTGAGGATAACTATAAACAGCAACTTCTTCAATGCGTTCACTTATATGTGATTCAAGATATTCAGTAACCCTGTCTATAATTACTTTACTTTGACGTTCACCGTCTTGATACAACGCTTGTGCTAATAGCAAACTTTTACTTAAATGTACCGCTTCTTGTCGTTCTTGCTCCGTTAAATAAACATTTCTTGAACTTTTCGCCAAACCATCTGCTTCTCGAACGATATCAATACCAATAATTTCAACGGCATGATTGAAGTCTTTTACCATTTGCTCGACAATAGCCAATTGCTGGGCATCTTTTTTACCAAAATAAGCATAATCCGGCATAACAATATTAAATAGCTTATTAACTACTGTTACCACCCCATCAAAATGCCCTGGACGCTTCGCTCCTTCTAACACATCAGCTAATGGGCCTACTTTGACATCAATACCTAATTCACCTGGATACATATCTTCTACTGCAGGATGAAAAACAATGTCCGCTCCTACTTCTGATACTAATTCTAAATCTTTATCAATTTGTCTCGGATAAGCATCGAAATCTTCGTTTGGACCAAATTGTAATGGATTAACAAATACACTCACAATTGTAATATCATTTGTACTAACTGATTCGCGTACCATCGTTAAATGTCCATCATGTAAGGCACCCATTGTTGGGATAAAACCAATCGTTGTGCCTGAGCGTTTGGCTGCTTTAACAATGTGTTGCATCTCTTTTACCGTAGTAATCAGCTTAGTCATTGTTATTAACCTCATTCATAATTTTCTTTTTATACGTATATTCTTCTGATGGAAATGCACCAGATTTAACTTCTTGATCGTATTGTTTTAAACCATCCACACCAACACTAAAATCAGCAAATTGCTTCACAAATTTCGCTTTATGTTCAACACCATAATTTAACATATCGTGATAAACCAATACTTGACCATCTGTACCTTTTCCTGCACCAATACCAATGACTGGAATTGTTAAGTGCTTGCTAATTTCTTCTGCTAAATCATTTGGAATTGCTTCAAGTACTAACGCAACTGCACCAGCTTGTTCTACATTTTTCGCGTCTAAAATAAGTTGCTCCGCTGCTTCTTTCGTTGCACCTTGTAATTTATACCCCATAACGCCAACACTTTGAGGTGTTAATCCTAAATGTGCAACAACAGGAATACCAATTGCCGTTGCTTTTTCAATAAATGGTGTAATATGCGCTCCTTCTGCTTTAATTGCATTTGCATTCGTCTCCTGATAAAGCTTTAGAGCATGATTTAAGTCTTGTGTCATAGAGATGCCTACTGCACCAATCGGCATATCAACAACTACAAATGTATTTGGTGCGCCTCTTCTTACTGCACGACCGTGATGAATCATATCTGCTAACGTCACTTGTACGGTACTTTCATAACCTAATACAGTCATACCAAGTGAATCCCCAACAAGAATCATATCAATACCCGCTGCTTCCACTTGTTTAGCACTTGGAAAATCATAAGCTGTTACCATAGAAATTTTAGTTTGCTTTTGTTTCATATCTATTAATTGACTTACTGTTTTCAATGTTATTCAACCTCTTTTTGCAGTATTATTAGAAATAGTATAATGAATCTTTTATAGAAAGGAAAGAAGAAGATGTTATCAGTTGCGATTATCGGCCCAGGCGCTGTCGGTACAACTATTGCCTATGAATTACAACAATCATTGCCTCATACAACGCTTATCGGGAGACACGCCAAAACAATAACATATTATACTGTACCACATGCACCTGCACAAGATATTGTTGTGAAAGGTTATGAAGATGTCACAAACACATTTGATGTTATTATTATTGCAGTCAAAACACATCAACTTGATGCAGTTATTCCTCATTTAACTCATCTTGCACATGAGGACACGCTCATCATTTTAGCCCAAAATGGTTATGGTCAACTCGAACATATTTCATTTAAAAACGTATGCCAAGCAGTTGTCTATATAAGTGGTCAAAAGAAAGGCGATGTTGTTACGCACTTCAGAGATTATCAATTACGTATACAAGATAATGCATTAACTCGACAATTTAGAGATTTGGTCCAAGACAGTCAAATCGACATTGTATTAGAAGCAAATATTCAACAAGCTATTTGGTATAAATTGTTAGTTAACTTGGGCATTAATTCTATCACAGCACTCGGTAGACAGACCGTTGCAATCATGCATAATCCTGAAATACGTACACTGTGTAGACAGCTATTACTAGATGGTTGTCGTGTTGCACAGGCAGAGGAGTTAAACTTTTCAGAACAAACTGTCGATACTATTATGACTATATATCAAGGTTATCCCGACGAAATGGGAACGAGCATGTATTACGACATTGCGCATCAGCAACCTCTTGAAGTCGAAGCGATTCAAGGCTTTATTTATCGACGTGCACGTGAACACATTCTTGACACCCCATATCTTGATACTATTTATAGCTTTTTACGCGCGTATCAACAAAATATGTAAGCACATATATAATATAAAAAGACCTTAACGATGCATTTAGAACCACCTGTTCCTAATATCGCTAAGGTCTTTTAATTATATTAGACTATTCAGCTTCTCTAATTTCTTCTGCCACATCTTTATAGTCTATTTTCGCTTTAACAAACGTCTCGTTATTTACCGGGAAATGTTGTTGGAATGTTTCAAAGTTTTGTATCTCAACGACAACGTCATCCACTTCAAAGTCAAGAACATGTCCACCATAAGCTCTTTCATCATCCGCAAAATGTATATGAAAACCAGCAGACCCTACGCCATGAAATAATTCTGGTGTAAAAAATCCAACAATGGCACCACGAATATCTTGTCTTTTTTCCTCAGGTTGTCTGCGTGCTGAATCAATCAAACGTGTATATGGCGGTTGCTGAGCAGGCATCATTCGTACATGCATATGTTTAAATGTGCCATAAATTTTAACAGCCGAAAATAAATTCTCACTTAACATTTCATTTTTAATTTGTGCAAATACATCATCTTGTGATAATTGTTGCAATGGAAATGTCTTACTCGCTTTAAAATTAGTAATCGATGCATACGGTACTTTCTCATCGCCTTTTAATTCTATAAATTCTTTATGCTCGTTAGCATGATATGCCTTTCCGTCTAAAAATATTACTTCGCCATCAGACCCTGTTAACGTTGCAATCCCTAAATTCCCATGTTCTAACAATTCATTAATTGTAGCTGTGCCTTCTAGTAAGCCAGCCATTAACGTACCTAATGTACCATGTTGATACAAGACATTCGTCATTCCAAAACCATCTCCCTATAGTTATTCCTCGTTGTCATGCTCTACTTCGTGATTAATGCAGAACTACTTTCCTTTATACTCAATGACGCCTCAACATTTTTATTCATGTCACTAAATTTTCACGAGTCATAATACTTTATTCAATTATTATTTTACGCAAAAGTATTGCCTCTATCAATGCTTGCTAAAAAAATGGACCTATCAGTGCCACGTGTTACTGCAACACTAATAGATCCTCTTACCATTAATATATTTCTAATTAATACTTAAAATAGGCTTAGTCTTCTAATAAATATTTAATTGAATCAAATGTATCTTCTAATGTTTTAACAGATTTATCGAACAACGCTTGTTCTTCGGCACTTAATGGCATTTCATAAATTTTAACTGCGCCATGTTGGTTAACTAATGTTGGTACACCTAGGTAAACGCCTTTGTGACCACCATATTGACCATCTAATTGTATAGAAACATTTAAGACATTATTTTCATTATTTAAAATGGCTTTTGAAATGCGCATCAATGCTAATGCAATACCATAGTATGTTGACCCTTTAGCTTGGATAATTTCATAAGCAGCGTCACGTGTATTCACATAAATTTCTTCCGCTTTAGCTTCGCTACCAGTTTGTTCTTTTAATGTGTCATATACTGAAATACCTGCTACATTTGCTTGTGACCAAACTGCAAGTTCAGTATCACCATGCTCGCCAATAATACTAGCGTCAACACTTGAAGGTGCAACACCAAGTTCTTGGCTAATTAAATATTGTAAACGTGCACTGTCCAATACAGTACCTGAACCGATAACACGCTCTGCTGGTAATCCAGTATATTCTTTTACAAATCTTGTTAAAATGTCTACAGGGTTTGCCGCGATTAAGAAATATCCATCAAAGCCACTATCCATAACACTCTTAACGATGCTCTTCATAATCTTAGTATTTTTTTCAACTAATTGTAAACGTGTTTCACCTGGCTTTTGAGGTGCACCAGCTGTAATAACAACTAAATCTGCATCTTTACAGTCTTCGTATTCACCTGCTTTCACATCAACTGGTGAAGGACTGTGGACTGTACCATGGTTTAAATCTTGAACATCTGCTTTTACTTTGTCTTTTGCAATGTCAATAATTACAAATTCATCAGCAACACCTTGCGTAACCATTGCAAAGGCATAGCTTGATCCTACAGATCCATCTCCGATTAATACAACCTTTTTACCAAATGTTTTCATAATTATGTCTCCTAACCTAATTGAATTTATTTTACACGTGACTACACGTAAAAATATCTATACTGAAATTAAAGATTAACAATTTTATTTTATTATAATATTATGCTACCAAATTACAAACATAAAACTGAGATGTAAGCGGAGTCAAATTACACTCTATCGCCAATAAATATTGATATCTCAAGCTTTAGCACGTAATTTGAAATTTGTGACAATTTTTAGCATTCTAAAATTGCGTAACGACGCTATTTAAAGGCTTTAACAAACTATTGAGCTTTCTATTTTTTTCATTTTAAAAAGGATGGCTATTCGACTTAAATGACTTACTATATAACCTCCTATTTTCCGCCTTACCCTCATCATATTTGATGCATCATTTTATAGTCAAAGAATTACATTTCATACAAACTAGCCAATCAGACATAAACATGAAATTGATTTTAAAAATATAATGTGCAAAATTGTTAGAAAATTAGCAAAAAATAGTACTTATTCATTTAATATCTGTTATAATCAGTTTTATCATTTAAAAAATCTATGGATGTTATCAAGACAAGTCATTAATACGTAACATAAAGTTGTGATTTTTCAGAATTTTTAGACAAAATATTGATTATTTGTGCTATGATATAACATATTAAAAAACACCGTATAGAATTGTTTATGAATGTTTGGGAGGAAAGTTTATGGGAAGTTTTTTCAATAAAATAGCACGAAAAGAGGATCCGGCTATCTATCAAAATAAAGATGGTCATTTAAAGCGTACACTTCGGGTGCGTGATTTCTTAGCTTTAGGTGTAGGAACAATTGTATCGACATCTATCTTTACGCTACCTGGCATTGTTGCTGCAGAACATGCAGGACCGGCCGTTGCGTTATCATTCTTACTCGCTGCTATTGTTGCTGGTTTAGTTGCATTTACTTATGCAGAAATGGCTGCCGCTATGCCATTTGCAGGTTCAGCCTATTCTTGGGTCAATGTATTATTTGGTGAATTTTTTGGATGGGTTGCCGGTTGGGCTCTATTAGCTGAATATTTTATCGCCGTAGCCTTTGTTGCATCAGGATTCTCAGCGAATTTACGCGGACTTGTGAAACCAATTGGCATCGAATTACCTGCAGCATTATCAAATCCATTTGGTACAAATGGCGGTTTTATCGATATTATTGCTGCTATCGTTATTTTATTAACTGCATTATTACTATCACGTGGTATGTCGGAAGCAGCTCGTATGGAAAATATTTTAGTTATTTTAAAAGTATTAGCTATTATTTTATTTGTCATCGTAGGTTTAACAGCAATAAATGTTAGTAACTATGTGCCATTTATTCCAGAACACAAAGTAACTGCTACAGGTGACTTTGGTGGATGGCAAGGCATATATGCTGGTGTTTCAATGATTTTCTTAGCGTATATCGGTTTCGATTCTATCGCAGCAAACTCAGCAGAAGCACTTGATCCTCAAAAGACAATGCCTAGAGGTATTCTTGGTTCTTTAAGCGTTGCTATCGTATTATTTATTGCTGTAGCACTTGTGTTAGTTGGTATGTTCCATTACTCACAATACGCAAACAATGCTGAACCTGTTGGTTGGGCTTTACGTCAAAGTGGTCATGGTGTTGTAGCAGCTATTGTTCAAGCTATCTCTGTTATCGGTATGTTTACAGCATTAATTGGTATGATGTTAGCAGGCTCACGTTTACTTTATTCATTTGGACGTGACGGCTTATTACCTTCATGGTTAAGCCACTTAAACGACAAACATTTACCTAATCGCGCACTAGTTATACTTACTATTATTGGTGTTTTAATTGGTTCTATGTTCCCATTCGCATTTTTAGCACAATTAATTTCAGCAGGTACACTTGTTGCATTTATGTTCGTTTCATTAGCAATGTATCGTTTGAGAAAGCGTGAAGGTAAAGATCTACCAATTCCTGCATTTAAATTACCTTTATATCCTGTGTTACCAGCAATTACATTTGTTTTAGTATTGCTAGTATTCTGGGGATTAGGATTCGAAGCGAAATTATACACTTTAATTTGGTTTATTGTTGGTATCATCCTATATTTAAGTTATGGACTTAGACATTCTAAGAAAAATGACGTAGCTGAATACCACCCACCAAAATAAAAAATAAAAAAAATCATTTCCCATCTGATTAACATCCAGATGTGGAAATGATTTTTTATTTTATATTAAGATAATCGCTATTACCAACCTTGTCCAGATATGTCATATTGATCTAAGTTACCTGCTTCCAAAGCAGTCAGTGCATCTTCTATAGTGTTTAACGCCGTGTCTAATTGCTCATATGTTATTACCAATGGCGGTTGGAATCGCAACACATTTCCTGCTACAGCTATAATAACTACGCCATGCTCAAAGCAGTAATTACAAATTTTAAGTGCCGCACTGGCATCACGTGTTTTGAGTTTTTTGTCGGAAACAATATCAATACCAATGCTCAGACCTTTACCTCTAACATCGCCTACACTATTGTATTTAGATACCCATTGATCCATTCGTTTCCTAACATATTCCCCTTTTTCCGCACTAGCCTGAAGAAGCGACTGATCTTCAATCATTTGAATTGTGGCTAATGCAGCTTCACAACTAACTGGATTAGCACCTGTTGTAAATAAATGTGCTGGTGCTTCTAAACAATTCATAATCTCTTTGCGTCCAACAATTGCTGACATAGGCATACCACCTGCTAAGGATTTTCCGAAAGTGATTAAATCAGGCGTAAAATTAAAATGCGAGACTGAACTCCATGTACCTGTTCTCCCAAAACCTTGTTGAATATCATCGACAGCGATTAAAATACCATGTTCACGACAAATCTTTTCTAACGCTTCAAAATACCCTGGAACTGGTTCTAAAAGTCCACCATCGCCTTGTATCGTTTCAATAACAATACATGCTACTTCGTCAGCAGGTACATACTTCGCAAACATTTCTTTTAAGGGTGCTAAATATTCTTCTACTGAATTAGCTTGTGGCTGCTCGTACATACCACGATATTTATCTGGAAACGGAATATGATAAAAACCATTCAATAACGGACCATAATGTTTGCGCATATTTAAACTAATAGCTGACATAGACAATGAGCCAAAAGTTGAACCATGATATGCATTAGTGAAACTAATGATATAAGGACGCCCTGTATATGCTCTGGCAAATTTAATGATGCCATCATTTGCGTCTGATCCGGTTAATCCGAAGGTCACTCTTTTTTCAAAATCTCCAGGTGCAATCTCACAAAGCTTCTTAGCTAAACGTACCAACGGTTCATGATACATATATGCTGGTGTATAATGAATAAATTTATCAACTTGTGCCTTTATCGCTTCTGTTACTTCTCTAGGTGCATGACCTACGTTTTGAGAACTCGCACTCGATAACAAATCGATATATGTCTTCCCCTCAATATCAACCAATGTTGCTCCATATCCATGATCAATCACTAACGGATAATATTTAATACGTCCTGATTTCGCAAAATAATGTTCATCCTCTTGAATTAATTGATGTGCTTTACTCATATACATTCCCCTCCCATTGACAGTATTAATGTGCAAGCAAAGTGGCCTCTCTTAAATCGATTATAAAATCCGATTTAAAATCCTGCTCAAATACCGTCATGCCTCTATGAATACTATCCAATATACTAATAAAATTCAGATTTGTAAATATATTCTGATAATTAAGAATTTTATATCAATCTACTTTGTTTATGCGCATAATTTTGTTCGATTAGGGAATTGTTTACTATATTCCATTTGACTCTGAGGTGATACGAATGCGTTTAAAAGTATTGTTCCATTTCATTGCTGCTATTTTCATATCATTCATGTTGCTATGGATGACCATGTTGTTTGACTTAATAAGCAATCAATCACATTTAAAAGCTTTATTATTGAATTTAGATTTTCTAATTCCTTCTGACAATACACCATATATTCTAGAAATAATATGTCACTTACTAATTGGTAGCGTCATTTATTTTGTATTTGTGTTGCTGTTTCATACTTCTAAAAGGCTTTACTATCTATGTTATATCCCTTTATTTTTCTTATTTATAGCATTGTATCCCTTTTTAGTATTTATTGCGCAACGTCCAATTTTTCAATTTAGTGTGACAGAATTAATCGGTTGGATTATTACACATATTTTCTTTATGTCATTAATGGCGTTAGTCATACCTAGAATAAAATAATATTTTTAATTAAACTGACAATTATTTTTCACATTTTATACACTTTTCAAGGTTTATGACTTGAGAAATGTTCTCATTTTTATCATACTGGAGGTGTATTGAAAAGTTAAGGAGTGGAAAGTATGAATAAAGAGCAATTAGAAAAAATGAAAAATGGAAAAGGCTTTATTGCCGCATTAGACCAAAGTGGTGGTAGTACACCAAAAGCACTTAAAGAATATGGTGTAAACGAAGATCAATATAGCAATGAAGACGAAATGTTCCAACTTGTTCACGATATGCGTACACGTGTGGTAACTTCACCTTCATTCTCACCAGATAAAATTTTGGGTGCTATTCTTTTCGAACAAACAATGGATCGCGAAGTAGAAAGCAAATACACTGCAGATTACTTAGCTGATAAAGGTGTTGTTCCGTTCTTAAAAGTAGACAAAGGTCTTGCTGAAGAGCAAAATGGTGTTCAATTAATGAAACCAATCGACAACTTAGACAATTTATTAGACCGTGCAAACGAACGTCACATTTTTGGTACAAAAATGCGTTCTAACATTTTAGAATTAAATGAGCAAGGTATCAAAGACGTTGTTGAACAACAATTTGAAGTTGCTAAACAAATTATTGCTAAAGGTTTAGTTCCAATTATCGAACCAGAAGTTAATATTAATGCAAAAGACAAAGCTGAAATTGAAAAAGTATTAAAAGCTGAACTTAAAAAAGGTTTAGATAGCTTAAATGCTGATCAATTAGTAATGTTGAAATTAACAATTCCTACTGAACCAAACTTATACAAAGAGTTAGCTGAACATCCTAATGTTGTTCGTGTCGTTGTATTATCAGGTGGTTACAGCAGAGAAAAAGCAAATGAATTACTTAAAGATAACGCTGAACTTATCGCAAGTTTCTCACGTGCATTAGCTAGTGATTTAAGAGCTGATCAATCTAAAGAAGAATTCGATAAAGCTTTAGGTGATGCTGTAGAATCAATCTACGACGCATCTGTAAACAAAAACTAATTTATACATTAAACTATTTTTTGATATAAACTACTAAAAAGGACTCATACATGTGCTTTAAAGGCATTGTGTATGAGTCTTTTTTGATTAAAGTTGATTTTGCCGTATGTATTAGATTACGTAAAAAAATCGGACAGCTGAAAAATCTTTAAGATTTCTCAGTTGTCCGATTTTAAATATAGCTATTAGAATTTAGTTTTCGTAGTAACCTAATTCTAAGTCTTTTGAAGTTTGTTTACGGATTTTTCTCATTAATTTTTCGTCTTCAATTAATGATTCACCGTATGATGGAATCATTTTCTTAATTTTAGGTGCCCATTCAGTTTTGTATTCAGGGAAGTTACGTTCTAATACTTCTAACGCAACTGAAACTGAAGTTGAAGCCCCTGGTGATTCACCTAATAATGCAATTACAGTGTGGTCTTGTGAGTTAACCACTTCTGTACCGAATTGGATGAATCCTTTACCGTGTTCAGGTGTATCTTTGATAACTTGTACACGTTTACCAGCAGTGTATAATTGCCAATCTTCATTACGTGCTTCTGGATAGAAAGTACGTAAGTGGTTCATACAACCTTCTTTTGTCATAATTACTTGGTCAAATGAGTATTTAATTAAAGGTAAGTTTTTAACTGCTGCTGCTAATAAAGTTGTAATGTTGTATGTTTTAACAGACTTGAATAAATCTAAGTTAGAACCATTTTTCAAGAATTTAGGTCCAACATTAGCAAATGGTCCAAATAATAATGTTCTTTGACCATCAATGTAACGCGTATCTAAATGAGGTACAGTCATTGGTGGTGTACCAGGTGGCTCTTTACCATAAACTTTGGCATCGTGTTGTTCAATAACTTGTGGGTTTGTACAAGCTAAGAATTGACCACTGATAGGGAATCCACCCAAATGTTTACTTTCAGGGATACCTGTTTTTTGTAATAATGGAATTGCTCCACCGCCAGCACCGATGAATACGTAGTCAGTTACTTGTTTGAATTTCTCACCAGTTAGGCGATTTTTAACAGTAACTTCCCATTGACCATTTGATAATTGTTCAAAATCAACAACTTCATGGTTAAATTGCACTGTAGCATTTGGATGTGCTTCAATGCTTTTAGCCATTTTACGTGTTAATTCACCGAAGTTTACATCTGTACCTTCGTCAATTTTACTTGCCGCCATGATACCAGGGTTATCTTCACGGCCTTTCATCATCAATGGAATCCATTTTTTCATTACTTCGATGTCTTCAGTATATTCGATATTATCGAACATAGGGAAAGCTTTCATCGCTTCGTAACGATCTTTTAAGAATTTAACATTGTTTTTACCTCTAACATAACTGATGTGTGGTAATGGATTGATAAATTCTCTTGGGTTCTCGATGCTACCGCTTTTCACTAAGTGACCCCAGAATTGTTTTGAAATCTCAAACTCTTCGTTAATCACTTTCGCTTTTTCGATGTCGATAGAACCATCAGGTTGTAAAACTGTGTAGTTCAACTCACATAATGCTGCATGACCCGTACCAGCATTATTTCTTTCGTTTGAACTTTCGATTGCAGGACGATCCAAGCGTTCGTAAACGTGGATATTCCAGTCTGGCTCAATTTCTTTTAACATTGAACCAAATGTTGTGCTAAGTACACCGGCTCCAATTAAAACGATGTCTTTACTATTAGACTTAGCCATTGGTTTCACCTCTCCAAAAATTGTAAATGTGTATCATCAATATGAAAGTTACATAAAACTGACATATTTCTTTAAAATATCAACGCCATTGATAACTTCCTGTTTTAATTGATACGCTGTAACAAAATACTATAGTTAGTGCTTACATGTATATGTTAAAGCAAGCAGTGGTAAATGTAAATTATAATTATTCATTAACTTTGCAATATATTAAATCTTTTATTCATAGAAGATAAATATCAAATCAATCATAATTATTTGACAACAAATAGCTAACGATTGTTTTAATCTACATTTGGCTTATAGCATTTTAAACCTATACTCTATTTTGATACAATATAAGTGTAAAATCAATCATAAAAAGGATATTCAATATCTGCATCCAAGAAAAACATTACAATTACCTTTAATATTGAAAATTATTTTGAATCTTGCACTTATAGGTATTGTAATTATCGTTCTAACACATACTGAGTTTCAACTTAATGCCGGTGATAGTAATGTGTTTTTATTAAACTGGGATATTCGAGGTTTAACATCTTATATTTTCTCATTCTTAATACTGGTTGCGCTTGTTTCTAAACTAATTTTAATATTTATAACTAGACGACAAAGAACATCATAAATAAACAAGCAGTCCAGTGCGTATCATCATACCTTACGCATTGGACTGCTTTGCTATGTTTATTGATTGCTATCTTTTTGTTGTTGCCATTTTTCTATTTCAGCATCTCGTAGTTCAACACGACGAATTTTACCTGAGTTTGTTTTTGGTAAGTCGTCAACGAATTCAATCTCTCTCGGATATTTATATGGTGCAACTTCATTTTTAACAAATTGTTGTAGTTCTTTAACTAACGTATCATCACCCGCAGTATGGTCCTGTAAAATAACGAATGCTTTAACAATATTTCCTCGTATATCATGAGGTTTTGCTACTACAGCACATTCTTTAACGGCTGGATGATTCGTTAACGCATCTTCAACTTCAAAAGGCCCAATCGTATAGCCTGAACTAATAATAATGTCATCTCGACGTCCTTCAAACCAGAAATAACCATCATCATCTACATGAGCTAAGTCACCAGTGATGTAGTATTTACCTGTTTGCGCTTTCGCCGTACGTTCTGGCTCTTTATAATACCCTTTGAAAAGTGCTGGCAAATCAAGTGGTACTGCAATATTCCCTTTCGTATTAGCAGGTACGCTATTCCCCTCATCATCTACTACAGTGACCGAACTACCCGGAATGCCTTTACCCATTGATCC
Organism: Staphylococcus sp. T93; assembly: GCF_016743875.1. Classification (NCBI taxonomy): domain Bacteria; kingdom Bacillati; phylum Bacillota; class Bacilli; order Caryophanales; family Staphylococcaceae; genus Staphylococcus; species Staphylococcus sp. T93. The sequence goes on from NZ_CP068247.1 coordinate 2,073,726, forward strand.
AATCCTCTGTGGTGTATCTTTTAAAAAGCCTATAAGCAAGGTACTTTCAGTCTGGCCATATCCATCTCTTACAGTTAAATTAAAGTATTTCTTGAATTGTTCAACTACTTCTCGATTTAGTGGCTCACCTGCAGAAACGGCACTATGTAAATGCGTTAAGTCATAATCATTTAAGTTCTGTAATTTAGCCATCATACGATATTCTGTCGGTGTACAACATAAAACATTAATTTGATATTTTTGAAGCAATTCTAAGTATGTTTCAGGACTGAACCTTCCATTAAATACAAAAGCAGTTGCACCTGAACCTAATACAGATAAGAAAGGACTCCATACCCATTTTTGCCAACCTGGTGCTGCTGTTGCCCAAACTAAGTCATCTTCATTAATACATAACCAATGTTTTGGTGCCATTTGTAAATGTGCAAATCCCCATCCATGACAATGTGTAACGGCTTTAGGATTGCCAGTTGTACCAGATGTATATGACAGAATCGCCATATCATCACGCGTCGTATCTGCCATTTCTAGTTTGTTACTTGCGTTTTCTTTTTCAGCTTCAAGTGAAATCCATCCATCTTTTTGACCGGCAATAACAAATTTAGTTAACGCATCATATTCTTTAATTTTTTCAAATTCAACTGTGAATGGCTCTAGTGCAATAACTGCATTAATTTCACCATGTGTGATACGGTATTGTAAATCTTTAGTTCTTAGCATTTCAGAACATGGAATGATTGCAACACCTAATTTTAAAGCAGCAATATATAATTCATACGTCGCAATAGATCGTGGCATCATAATGAGTACTTTATCGCCTTTAGATAAACCGTGCGATGCTAAAACATTACCTACTTTATTAGACTGTTCAATGAGCTGTTGGTAAGTGACTGATATATCTTCGCCTTCAGTATTATGATATAAAATTGCCTTTTTATCTGGTATGTGGCTATATTTTTCGATTTCCGAAATAATGTTATATTTTTCAGGCGCGAATAGAGCTGACTTTTGCATAACTAACTTCCTTTCATACATCCACTTTTCCTGTGATGAACATTGTAATTTTATAAATGAATTATATACATCATACGCCTATCTTTACAGAATTTTCAATTAAATAGGGTTAAATACCAAAGTCCTCGACACTACACTTTGACATGACGTAGCATTCAAGGACTTTCAAATGATTGAGGGTTGATATCTCGGGCTAGACCATATCAGCTAATTCAATACGAATATTGTATGATAATTCACGATTAATTATTTTTACATCTGCACCTTTCGAAGTGCCACGATGCTTGTGTGTATGCTTGTACTCAGCTGAATTTTGCCAATGATAAAATGCTTGCCTATTTTCCCACAGCGTAATAATGATATAGTGTCTACCAGCTGTTCTAGGTCTTAAAAACCTTAATGCTTTAAATCCATCAACGTTTTTTAAATGCTTATTACGTCGCAAAAATTTTTGCTCGAATGTTTCTTCTTGTCCTTCGTTAATATATAAATGATTTAACACACATAATGAATCATTTGATAAATCATTTATCGCTTCTAGCACATCGTAATATGCAGTGTCATTATTTTTTTGTATTGTGAGACAATCATCCAGTTCTTCTATTACATAACTTCTATATTCATCATAAATTTTCATAATAAATGCCTTCATTTCATTTATATTTTTGGTCATATTACTTTATATCTATTACTAATTCATTCCCGTATTTATTAATTACAATCATAGTTTGGCTTCTTTTTAAAAGATAAGACTTTGTAAAAAGTATTAATATTTCATGCAAATGGGGGACAGGAGTCGCCCACTATTTTTGTGTCTTCAATTTCATGATCATTATTTAACATTAGTCATGAAAATAGCCGACAACTTCATCTGTGAAATCACCGGCCTTTTATTTTAGCTAACTTTATTTCTGATTTTACGATTTTAATTGATCATACAGAGAAAGTGATCTTTTTACAATTTCTAAAAACTCATGATCTATATTGGACATTTGATGAAAATAAGACAAAATGTTTTCTGTTAGCTTCTCTTGTTTTGGGAATGAATCATCTTCTTTAATCCAAATCGCTAATTCGCCTAATGGTGTTTTATCATCTTTAAATGTTTGTATATATTCGTAAAAGCTCATAGTATTCCTTCTCTCAATTTACTTATATAAATCCTACCACGAAAGCTTTCAAGAAAACACAATTAAATGTCTATTTAGTGAACTTTTTAAGGTTGTGCACTCTTTTAATGTCTGCCAATTAGGTCAATTAATCATCACAATGTACAATTAACTCTATTTTCAGTTCATATACTCACACACCGTTTTTGAACAACACATTAACTTCTCATTTAGATAAAACGCAAAAAAGCCTGGCACCAATACAATAGATGCCAGACTAAGAGTCTACTATATAAATTTATTTAGCGTATGGTTTTACTTCGATTGCACCTTCATTTTCATCATGAACACCATGCTTATAATAATCAATATATTGTGGCTCTAAAGGCTTTCTGCCACGTATAATGTCTGCTGCTTTTTCAGCTAACATTAAAACAGGTGCGTGTATATTGCCATTTGTCGTACGTGGCATAGCTGATGCATCAACTACACGTAAATTTTCCATACCGTGGACTTTCATTGTTAACGGGTCAACTACTGCCATTGGATCTGAAGCAGGACCCATTTTAGCACTACAAGATGGGTGTAATGCTGTTTCACCATCTCTACGAACCCAATCAAGAATTTCTTCGTCTGTTTGCACTTCTGGTCCTGGTGAAATTTCTCCACCATTGAATGGATCCATTGCTTTTTGAGATAAGATATTTCTTGCTACACGAATTGCTTCTACCCATTCTTTTTTATCTTCTTCTGTTGATAAATAATTAAAGCGGATACTTGGTTTTTCGAATGGATCTTTAGATTTGATTTTCAAGCTACCACGAGAGTTTGAATACATTGGTCCTACGTGAACTTGATAACCATGTGCGACCGCTGCCTTTTGACCATCATATCTTACAGCTATTGGTAAGAAATGGAACATTAAGTTAGGATAATCAACTTCGTTATTTGAACGTACAAATCCGCCACCTTCAAAATGGTTAGATGCTGCTGCACCTGTACGTGTGAAAATCCATTGTAAACCAATAAATGGCATGCGCTTGATATCTAAGCTTGGCTGTAATGATACAGGTTCCTTACATTTATGTTGAATGTATACCTCTAAGTGATCTTCAAAGTTTTCACCCACACCAGGTAAATGAACACGTGGCTCAATGCCTTTTGATTTTAGGAACTCTGAATCACCGACACCAGATAATTGTAGTAATTGTGGCGTATTGAATGCCCCACCAGACAAAATGACTTCATTAGCATCGATGGTATGTAGTTTGCCATTTTTCTTATACGTAACACCAGTTGCTCTTCTACCTTCATAATGAATTTCAGTTACAAAGGCACGTGTTTCAACGGTTAAGTTTTTACGCTTCATCGCTGGATGTAAATATGCTCTTGAAGCTGACATTCGGCGACCACGATGTACTTGACTATCGAACGGTCCAAAACCTTCTTGTCTAAATCCATTCACATCAGGTGTTTTATGATAGCCTGCTTCAACACCTGCATCAAAGAATGACTGGAATAAAGGATTCGTTGCTGGCCCTCGTTTTAACTTAATTGGTCCATCATGGCCTCTAAATTTATCATAAGGCGCTGCACCGTATGTTTTTTCTAATTTTTTAAAATACGGTAAACAGTGCGCAAAATCCCAAGTTTCCATACCTTCTGGTTCTGCCCAGCCTTCATAGTCCATTGGATTACCACGTTGATAAATCATGCCATTAATCGAACTTGATCCACCTAAAACTTTACCTCGGGCATGTGCTACTTTACGACCGCCCATATGTGGTTCTTCATCTGTTGAATAAATCCAATCGTAAAATTTATTGCCTGAAGGGAACATTAACGCAGCAGGCATTTGGATAAATAAATCCCAAAAATAATCACTGCGACCCGCTTCTAATACTAAGACTTCTTTATCTTTATCTTCACTCAGACGATTACCTAGTACAGAACCTGCACTGCCTCCTCCAATGATGACATAATCATATGATTTGTTTTTGTTACTCATCGTTATGACCTCCAAAGTTTGTTGTATTTCAAAGTGAGTATTGCATGAAATATTTGTTAGTGGCTGATTGGTTATCGTTGAATTGCTAAACTTAGCTAACCAAAACACTCGCTTTTCCTTTTACGATTGTTACTAACAGTAATGAAATAATCTATGATTCATTTTGCGTTTAGTCCAAATTATCAATCAACATTTCGCCACTTATACAAAACAAAGTGAGTGTCTTGTGTTCTTACAATGGCACTCACCTTATCTAATTTTTATTTGCTAAACCAATTCACTAATTGTGGATTTGTATTTGTTAAAATGTGTTTTGAAACAAGGTACTCTTCTAAGCCTTCTTTGCCTAATTCTCTACCGATACCTGATTGTTTGTATCCACCCCATGGCGCTTGTGCAAAATATGGATGGAAATCATTAATCCACACCGTTCCAAGTTTCAACTTGTTAGCAACGCGTTGTGCTTTTCCAATATCTTTAGAAAATACAGCACCTGCTAAACCATATATAGAATCATTCGCTAATTGAATCGCTTCTTGTTCAGTTTCAAAGCCTTCTACAGTAACGACAGGTCCGAAAACCTCTTCTTGTACAATACGCATTGACGTATCACAATTTGTAATGACTGTTGGCTCGAAGAATAGACCATCTTTTAAATCATCTCTATCTGGACGTTTACCACCAACAGCAATTGTTGCGCCTTCTGCTTTAGCTACATCCATATAAGATTCGATCTTATTACGATGTTCTGTTGAAATCACTGGTCCCATTTCAGTATCAGCATCAAAACCATTACCTAATTTGATTTTTTTCACGCGATCAATAAGTGCTTGCTCAAATTTGTCTTTAATACTGTTTTGTACTAATATTCTTGATCCTGCTGAACAAACTTGACCTGCATGGAAATATCCACCATTTAACGCTTGGTCTACTGCCAATTCAAAATCAGCATCATCAAAGATAATGTTTGGATTTTTACCGCCAAGTTCCAAGGCAATATTCGTAACATTATTAGCAGCATTTTTCATAATATGCTTACCAGTCTCAATGCCACCTGTAAATGATACAAGGTCAACCTCTTTATGACCTGACATTACGTCACCAACTTCAGAACCTGCACCTAGAATAAGATTAATTGTTCCTTTAGGGAAACCAACTTCTTCCATTAATTCAAAAACACGTATTGTTGTTAATGGTGTAATTTCACTTGGTTTCATAACTAGTGAACAACCCGTAGCAAGCGCTGGCGCAATTTTCCATGATGCTTGTAATAACGGATAATTCCAAGGTGTAATTTGTGTAACTACACCTACTGGTTCTTTAACAATTTTGCTTTCTGTATCTGGAATTGGTGAATCAATCATTTCGCCACCGTCTTTATCTGCTAATCCAGCAAAATACATAAACACATTATGAATATCATCCATATCTGCATATGATTCTTCTAACGTTTTTCCAGTATCTAATGTTTCTAATCGTGCTAACGCTTCGCGATGTTCTTTAATCTTGTCCGCGATGGCACGTACTTTTTTACCTCTTGTTTCAGCAGTTTCTTGCGACCATTCACCAGACTCAAACGCACGTCTTGCAGCTAAGATTGCACGTTCTGCATCCTCTTTTGTCCCTTCAGAAACCGTAAATATCACTTCTTGATTGTAAGGATTGATAATATCTCTTGTATTTTTATTCGCGCTTTCAACCCACTCACCATCAATATATTGACGCTGAGATAAATGTTTTAAAAGTTCCATTCAACAACCTCCGTTAAATTTGTTAAATTTTTATTTAACGAATTTTACAAACTTATGTTAGCATAGAAATGAAAAATGTGTCAATTTACAAAACAACTCAAGAATTAAGTTTTGTAAGTTCGTTAGATTTTTATTTAACGAAACATTTAACTTTAATGCTTTAAATATTTTTAATGTCTTTTTTTAGAAAAGGTTTTATAATGTATTAGTATTTATTTTAACGTGACCAAAATGATGTACGGAGGTGCAATGATGACTCGTTCTCAGAACAAACAGCAACAATTAGAACAAGCAAAAGATATTGTAATTAATTCAATTGGACAGACAATGGATTTGTATGGCACTAATAGAAGTGTAGGAAACTTATATGGCACAATGGTGTTTGAAGGCAGTATGACGCTTGATGAAATGCGTCATCAATTGCAAATGAGCAAACCAAGTATGAGTGCTGGCGTTAAGAAATTGCAGGAATTTGATATTGTTAAACAACAATTTACGAGAGGAAGCCGCAAACAACATTTTATCGCCGAGAAAGACTTTTTCATCTTTTTCCGAAACTTTTTCACTAAAAAATTCCAGCGTGAAATTGACATCAATGTCGAAGCAGTAAAAGATGCTCAAGCTATTATCAATCCATTACTTGAAAGCAGTGATTTAACTGAAGCTGAAACACAAGAGGCACAAAAAATTAAAGCTCAGCTTGATCATACACATGTTTATTACGAATGGTTAGAACAGTTAACCGAAGCGATTGAAAGCGGTGAAATTTTCAAATATTTCCCAATTCCAGAACAGCCTTCTGATTCTGAAAATTAAAATTGACTCAAACAACGACAATGATGATTATGCATGATAAAAACAATGCAATAGGTCCACGAAATAAACGGTAATTTCTATCTCAATAAATAGAAATTACCGTTTTTGTTTTATATGACAATCAATTATGGAGGTATTTTCTAGGGCTTTCTTAGATTCGTTACATTGCTTCGCCAATATATTTCAATTAGCTATTCTCGCCCTCACGTACTCTATCAATAATATTTTGTATTTGTTCACGTTTTTCATATTCATTTTCTACAAAATAAACTAACGGTTCATCTTTGATAGTAACCCAAGGTACAAGTACATCAAAATCTAATTCTTTAACCATCTCTAAACTTTGAATAGATTTTTCTCTATCACTTGAACCTAATATAACTGTACGCCATCTCTTCCCTTCAAAACATATAAAATCTCCAGTAAATAAGTAACGGTGATGACCATCATCCCATAAAAATAGTGTCGTCCCTGGTGTATGTCCAGGCGCGGGAATAACTTCTAAATCCTTATCCAACATTACACGATTACTAAATTGTTTTTGAACAGAAATCTTATGTTTCAGTGCAGCCACATCATTTTCATGTATAAAGTAAGGGGCTTCAACTTGATTAGAACCTCCTATAGATTCATGATCATGATTCATCAATACTTTTGAAACACCACCTAATGATGCAATGTCTTGTTGGGAGTCACCTAAGTGTCCGGAATGATAGATAACAATATTACCTGTTTCACGTTTTAAAATAAAAGATTTAAATAGAAATCGATTATCAAAAGGCAGTTCCGAAGTAGGTGTCGCATATAAGTTTTTTGTGATGGATTCTAAACTGTCATGTAATTTGGACTGTTTATTTTTAAATTGATTAGTCATTTTATTTCATCCTTCGATTAATTTGAATTGTACATACGCAGTACCCTTTATTTAATTTAATAATCAATGAGAGTCTTTCAAACTTCGATTTAGAATATGCTTCATACAATAAATAAGTACTTGGAGCACTAAAAAATTAAATCTTTTAGTACAACATTAATGAAAACCTAAAAGTTCATCCTACAATGCTACTAAAAAAAGGGGAATGGAACAGAAATGATATTTTCACAAAATTCATTTCGTCGTCCCAGACCCGCTTTGAATTATAAATTATCGTCTTGTTCTTCTTCTGATACTTGAACGATTCGCAATGAACGACGTTCAACTTCTTTTAATTTTTCAGCACGCGTTTCAAGTTTAATTCTATCGCGCCCTAAAATGATTAAAAATGATATCATCATGAAAATAAAAATAACAATTAATGGCACACTTGCCAGTATTGAAGCAGTTTTCAATACTTCTAATGCACGTTCACCACCAACTAGCATCAATGAAAATGGCAATAAGCACAATGCAAATGCCCAGAATAAACGATTGGCACGTAATGGTTCGCCTACCACTTTTTTCTGAGATGCTGCCGCTAAAATATATGAACCCGAATCAAATGTTGTTGCTAAGAATAAGAAAGCAGATACTAAGAATAGTACAATCATCAATGATGGGAATGGTAAATGATGCACCACTTCAATAATGGTTGCCTCTGTACCATGTGTATTTAAATATTGTGTTACATTAAACTGTCCAGAAATTTGTAAATACACAGCATAGTTACCAAAAATACCAAAGAATAATACGCATCCAAGCGTTCCATAAATAATTGTTCCTAGCACGACTTCTTTAAGGCGTCGACCTTTTGAAATTCTAGCGATAAATAAACCGATAAATGGCGCATATACTAACCACCATGACCAGTAGAATATTGTCCAGTCTTGTGGGAAATTCGTTTCTTTTCGACCTTTAATACCACCGAATGGTTCTAACCATGTTGCCATATGAAAGAAATCTCTCAACATATTTCCGAACCCTGTCACTGTCGTTTCCATAATAAAAACAGTCGGTCCAATAATAAATATAAAGGCTAAAAGTACAAAGGATAGCCAAACGTTGATATCACTTAACTTTTGAATACCTTTTTTCAATCCTGTATATGAACTAATGGCAAATATAACCGTGATTGTTAATAAAATGGCCGAACGTAAAATCATATTTTTACCATCTAAACCAGTTAATCTTTCTATGCCTGCAGAAATTAATGGCACACCTAACGCTAGTGATGTTGCCGCACCACCTAGCAATCCAAAGATAAATAAGATATCTACAACTTTACCTACAAATTTATCTGTTTGACCTTTTAAAATCGGACGACAAGCTTGACTAATTTTATACACCGGTTGTTTTTTAACAAATACTAAATAACCAATTGGTAATGCTGGTAGAACATAAATAGCCCAAGCAATTGGCCCCCAGTGGAACATACCATATTGCGTCGCATATTGGAGTGCTTCATCACTCATACTTTTCGCGCCATTTGGTGGAACTTGATAGTAAAAAGCCCATTCAATAACGCCCCAGTATAAAATATCAGAGCCTATGCCTGCACAAAACAGCATTGCCGCCCATGTAAATGTATTAAATTCTGGTTTATCACTTGCTTTACCAAGTGTGACATTACCATATTTACCAAATGCGATATACATTACAAAGCAAAAAATCGCCAGCCCCATAAATAAATATATCGAACCAATTGAATCAGAAATGGCACTATTAATACCAGTGATGATATCTTCACTTGCTTTTGGAAAAGCCATCATAGGTATAACTGCAAAAAGAAGTACAGCTACTGTCCCTATAAAGGTCGTCCAGTCCATAACTTTCTCTTTTTTCAATTGTGCTCCCCCTAATTATTAATTTTATGAATCCTGTTTCGATTTATCTCAAAATGTAATAATTATATTGATTCACAAAATTGACAATAACTAACATTTAATAATAATGCAAATTTCATACAATTTGAAACTTGGCAATTATTGAATATTTATATAATTTTTCCCGTAATAAACAAAACCTTAATAGCGCTAAAATAACAGTGTTAAGTTACGATTTAACGAATTTAACAAATTTTACTAGAATGGCATTTAAGAATATTTATACGTTATTAACGAATATTTATTTATTGTAAAACGCTACCAAAAAGTTAGACTTCCTTCCCACTAAAATACCACTTTTCTCTTTCAACTTTTTTAAAAAACGGATATGCAACTTTTAGTATTGGTATCAAAATGATTGTTAGGTCATATTCTATCAATATATTTTTATAAAGAATTGCTTTTATTAACTTTCAATTATGTACCTAACCTAAAAAGAAGCCAAGGCAACGAATGTTACCTTGACTTCTAATACATATTCAACTAACTATATATTCAATCATACGCGCATGCGAGAGTGATTGTTGTACATCTATAATGCGTTGATTTAAAGAACCTTTATATGGTAAATCAGGTTTGAATAAGTGTTGTATAAATAGACCATCTACTAAAACGTCAATGTATGATAATAACTCTCGACGTTCTGTACAATCATTTGCTAAATATTCATATAAAAATCCAGTCCATACCCAAATTGTCTTTGTATTTCCAAAACGTGCTCGAAATGCTTTGACAAGATTTAATGTAATATCCAAATTACAAAATGGTTCGCCACCTAATAGACTTAGCCCAGATATATAATCATGATCGCAATCATCTAATATTTCTGCTAATATTTCATCAGTGTATTTCTCGCCATATCTGAACTTTTGTGAGGCTTTGTTATAACATCCAACACAATTAAATGGACATCCTGATACATAAACACTGCATCTTACTCCTTCACCGTCAACAAAGCTATTTGATTCTATTTTAGCAATATAACCTTGTCCTTGTTTAATGTCTAAAAGTATCATTCTTTAGGCGCTTTCATATGTTTTACTCGTGCGCAAATTTCTTTATGACGGCCTTTAATTACTGGACGTTGAACTGGATTGCCTAGGTAACCACATGTTCGTTTAACGACATCAACTGTTTTAGGATTATCATTGCCACAGTTCGGGCATTTAAATCCTTTTTCAGTTGCTTCAAAATCTCCATCGTAATCACATTCATAACAATGATCAATCGGAATATTTGTACCTAAGTAACCAACTTTGTCATAAGAGTAGTCCCATACCGCTTCTAGTGCTTTCAAATTGTGTTGCAATTTCGGATACTCACAATAGTGAATGAAACCACCACTCGCATAATAAGGATAATCTTTTTCAAAATCTAACTTTTCAAAAGGTGTAACATCTTTACGTACATCATAATGGAAAGAGTTTTGATAATATCCTTTATCTGTAATGTCTTTAATATCTCCAAATCTCTCTTGGTCTAAACGACAAAAACGATCCGTTAGCGATTCACTCGGCGTACTGTAAATACTGAACCAAATGTCATATAATTCTGTCCATTTCGTTTGATAACGTTTCATTTCTTTAAGAATTTCAAGCGTAAATGCTTTTGCTTCTTGAGATGTTTCCCAGTCTGGACCATAGAAAACAGTAGCTGTTTCATACAACCCTATATAGCCCATTGAAATCGTTGCACGTTTATTTTTAAATAACTCAGCAACATCATCTGTTTCTTTTAATTTATAGTTAAATGCGCCACTTTTATATAAAATCGGTGCGTTATTCGGTACAGCATCTTTCAAACGATTTATACGATAAAGTAATGCATCATGTAACACATCGATACGTTCATAAAAGATTTCCCAGAATTTCGTCATATTACCGGCAGATTCTAATGCCATTCTAGGTAAATTAAGTGTAACAACACCAAGATTACAACGACCATTATTTTCAAAATGACCTTCCGCATCTTTCCAACTTGGTAAAAATGAACGACAACCCATTGGCGCTTTGAAATCACCTAATATTTCTACGAGTTTGTCATAATTTAAAATATCTGGATACATACGTTTCGTTGAACACTTTAATGCTAGTTGTTTAATGTCATAGTTCGGATCTTGCGGACTAAAGTTGGTTCCTTTTTTAATTGAAAATACAAGTTTCGGGAAAATCGCTGTCGTGCGGTCTTTTCCTAAGCCTTTGATACGAGTATTTAAGATAGCTTGTTGAATTTTGCGACTTAAATGATCTGTACCTAAGCCGAATCCTAATGTTACAAAAGGTGTCTGTCCATTAGATGTATATAAGGTATTAATTTCATATTCTAAACTTTCAATCGCATCATTGATGTCTTTAGTGACTTGTTGATCAACATAACGATCAATTTCAGATTCTTTGACAAATTGCTTTGCGATATTCCTATGTTGTTCTTCATTATGTCGTGCATATGTACTAAGTAATTCGTCAACGCGGTCAACCGTACAGCCACCATATTGACTGCTAGAAACATTGGCTATAATTTGTACAAGCTGCGCTGATGCAGTTTGTATTGATTTTGGTGAAGTTACATTCGCGTTGCCTATTTCAAATCCATTATGTAGCATATTTTTAGCATCTATTAAACAACAGTTAGTTAACGGTTGGAATGGATGATAATCTAAGTCGTGAAAATGTATGTCCCCTCTTTGATGTGCATCTGCAACGTGCTTTGGTAATAAATGATTTAATGCGTAAGATTTAGAAACGATACCTGCTGTTAAATCTCTCATTGTTGAAAATGTATCACTATCTTTGTTAGCATTTTCGTTAACAATAGCAGGATCTTTAGAAATCAAACCCGTTAATGCTTCTTCGATTTGATTCATTTTACCCCTTCTTCCTATATATTGTGTCTACTCATTACGTTATACCACTATATATAGTATTTTCAAATTTTTATTAGTCTGTTAACTAAAACGTCACAAAGTTATTAACATTTAGTGAAATTCATATTTCTACACAATTATTTCATTAATTTTTAAAATTGTTTAAAGATTCGTCCGTCATTTCGACATGTTTATGCAACTATTATTTCATTTTGCAACGTGACCATAGTTTCTATTTTTTCATACTTAAATCGTCACAATGCCCATCAACATTGCAATTACTAACATAACGATAGCGAATCCCCAAATCCAAAAGAATGCATACTTAATATACGTGCCCATGTTTGCCTCTGCTAAACCAATTGCCAACCATAAGGCTGGTGAAAATGGGCTGACAAATGTACCTATAATATTCCCTATGACCATTGAATAAGCTGTTGATACAGACGGTACACCAAATTGCCCTGCTGTTTGTTCGACAATCGGTAACACAGCAAAATAATAAGCGTCTGTGCTAGTTAGTAAATCTAATGGTACGCCAAGTAAACCTACAATAATATGCAAGTATGGTCCTACTTCTGCAGGAATCACTTTGATTAAATTGGTCGCAATCGCTTTAAGCATACCGGTTTCATTTAGTACACCTAAAAACATACCTGCTGCAATAATCACTGCAGCCATCATTAATGCATTCGGCGCATGCGCTCTTAATCGTTCCATTTGTTCATCCACTGATTTAAAATTAATAACAAGTGCCAACGAAACACCTATCATGAATGCAAATTCAGGTGGCGCAATATTTATTAACATCGATAGAATAACAGCTAAAGTTAAAGCTGTATTCACCCATTTTATCCATGATTTTGTTCTTGCACGTCCTTTTACAGGAAACCTTACATCTTGATCTCGTTCATATACTTCAACTAATTTATGTACATCTATATCTTGTGTTTGCGGTAATTCATTTCTCTCTATTGCTTTTTTGATACGTTTCTGTTCTTTAAATCCAAGATATACCGCAAACAACATAACAAGAATGAAACCTATTATTTGAATAGGTATTAATCCATACCATAATTCATTGACACTTTTGGCTTTTAACACTGCAGCTACACGAGCCATTGGACCTCCCCAAGGTACCATGTTCATAATCGCCGCGCTTAATGCTAATAGTAAAATCAATAAATATTTATTCATATTTAACGCTTTATATAAAGGTAATAATGCAGGAATAGAAAGCAAAAATGTTACCGCACCGGCCCCATCTAATTGGGCTATTGTGCCAATTAAAGCTGTCATTGCACAGACAATGACGACATTGCCTCGTGTCATTAATATTAAGCGTTTGACAAGCGGCTTGAATAAACCACTATCGTTCATGATGCCAAAGAAAATAATGGCAAAGATAAACATAATAACAACGTTGATGACTTGATCTAACCCTTTAGCAAAAAATCCAACCAAATCTGTCACACTATATCCTAAAATCATTGCCCCTAAGCAAGGTATGATTGTCATACCTACAACTGGATTTATCTTTTTGGCAATGAGTAAACCTACAATTGAAATAATAATAATGAGCCCCATTACTGTTAACCACATATTATCACTATTCATATTATTTTCTCCCTCCACTTTTAATACAATTTACATAATCCCCCTCTTTAACTTAAATATTATAATTAATATAATTTTTTATATTTAAGTTATCTCATTTTATCAAAAAAATCTTTTTTGCGTAACTATCAATAGTGAAGTTTGATTTTCCTACTTGATAACATGGCATGACTAATCCTTGTATATCCTGTCCTGTATTTCATTTTGATCTATCATTTTTATTATTGCTTTCTATTGCACAAAAAATCTGGCTAAAGGTCGCTATGATAGTAACGACTTCAACCAGATTTCAATTTATCCACCTATTTTATTAAGTTTGTTCTACGTATCTTTTTCTCTATTGTAATATTCATATTTAAAACGCATATCATTATCGCTTAAATCCTTCATTATTAGACTATTCACAAAGCCGCCCATGTCTTAATTTCAATGATTAAGCGTTAAAGTTAAAATAAGAAGACTTACCTTAGACGGTTAGACGGTCCGCTATTATTATCTTACATCCAACCACGCTAAAAATTGAGCTTGTTTGTCATGATTTAAATATTCTTGTGACACAATTTGTGACAGTAACTGTTGCTTTTCGTTATATGTTATATCAAGTACTTTTATTTTCTGTCGGCAAGTATATAAAAAGTCGATATACGAACTGTATGATGGTGGATATAACGCCTCAAGCTCTGCCATAATTGATTTTGTCAACTTAGGACTCGCACCATCAGTTGATACACTGATAGTTAGCTTGTCGCGGTGTAGTGCACTTGGAAATACAACATTGCCATTTGATGCATCTCCAACATTATTAAAAAGGGCATGCTCAGGTAAGGCTTTTTTTACCGCTTCATTGACACGTGGCTCATTGGTTGCTGCAATAACTAGATACGCGTCTACAATATCGCTTGGTTCAAATTCTTTTTCTTTCCATATGACGACACCGTTATCTACCATATTTTGAAGTTTTTCAGTGATTGTCGGACTGATGACCGTCATATGTTCAACGTATTGATTTAATGTTTGTGCCCGACGACTTGCAACGACGCCTCCACCAACTATGACGACATTTTTATTTGTTAAATCTATCATTAATGGCATATTCATGTTGAGCAACATCCTTTATATCTTTTTACATCATTACACCTTAAAATATTTAACACCAATCGCTAATAAACATCACGTTGATAGCGTTGTTGTTGTTTCATTTGTCGCAATAATAACTCTGCTTCTTCTTGAGAAATATGACGTTCTTTTACCAATACATCTTTAATGGCTTGATGGACATCTTTCGCCATACATTTTTCATCGCCACAAATATAGATTGCTGCGCCTTGCTCAATCCATTCATTGAAACGTTTACTTTCTTCCATTATACGATGCTGTACATATTCTTTGTGTTCTTGGTCTCTTGAAAATGCTAAATCTACGCGTGTTAAGTTTCCATTTTCAAGCCATTCTTCTATTTCTTCTTCATATAAAAAGTCAGAACTACGGTGTTGATCACCAAAGAACAACCATGTTTTTCCAGTCATACCAAGTTCTTCACGTTCTTGTAAATATGCTCTAAAAGGAGCAATTCCAGTACCTGGTCCAATCATAATAACCGGTATATCTTGCTTCATCGGAAATTTGAAGTTCGGATTTTTCTTCAAATAAATTGGTACTATATCGCCTGGTTTAATTCGCTCAGCAAAATGAACCGAGCATACACCTTTTCTCTCACGTCCATGTGCTTGATAACGAACCGTACCAACGGTAATATGCACTTCATCTGGCGTTGCCATAAAACTACTAGAAATCGAATACTCTCTTGGTGGTAATTTTCTAAGGATTTGATACATATTCTCAGGTTGTAATTCTATAGTTGGAAAATCTGTTATTAAATCTATAAAGTCCCGATTTATAACATATTCACGCGCCCATGACTCATCTTGAATACGTTCAGATAATTCTTCATTGTCAAAATAGATATCTGCATTTTTCAATAATGGCAATGTTAATTTAGTAAATTCAAAATGTGATGTTAGTGCTTCAACAATAGGAACTGTATCACCATGATCATTAATTGGCACCGGAGATTGCGGATCCCAACCTAACATGGATATTAGTTTTTCAACCAATTCAGGGTCGTTTTGCGGTAATGCTACTATACAATCTCCTGGTTCATATGATTCACTAAAATCATCAAGTAAAAATTCTATATGTCGTGTTTCTTTATTTGAATCGGTACCATTTAAATTGATATTCGCTAATACTTCTGCTTGGTATGGATTTGATTTAGAATATTTCTTTTCTTTGGCAGACTTAATTGATTCACTTATCACCGATTCACTTTGAATACCTTCTGATGTGGTATCAATAATATTAATGATGTCTGCCATCCACTTTTCTGCGTCTTCTTCATAATCAATATCACAATCTACACGCTTACATATACGCTCAGCGCCTAGATTTTCTAGTAAAACATCTACATCTTTACCGGCTTGACAGAAAAATTCATATGTTTGATCACCTAAAGCTAGTACTGAATATCTCACATGATTTAAATTAGGTGCGTTATCGTCTTCTAAAAATTCAAAGAAATCCCATGCATTATCAGGCGGTTCTCCTTCACCATGAGTAGACGTAATAATAAATAAATCTTCTAACTGCGCGATGTTTGTCGTATCATATTCATCCATTGACATCAAAACAACTTGATGTCCGATATCACTTAAACGTTCTGAAAAAATTTCAGCTAAACGCATGGCATTACCTGATTCAGAACCATATAGCACTGTAACATGCCGCTGATTAGCTTCGATATGTGGCTCTTTATTTTGTAACATATACGTTGTTGAAGTTGCTTGTTCTTCTGATATTTGTGATTGTTGCCACACTTCTGTCTCTAATTGTTGTTGATTACTATCACTTGTCGTATCGTTACTATTAGCTAGTAAAAAACCACTAAGCCACTGTTGTTGGCTCTCTGTTAATGTTTGCAGCAGATTGTTAATCTCTGTGACTTGTTTTTCTGTAAATGGACTATTAGATGTATTTAATTTCAAATGTTTTCACCTCAATAAACTTGAAATAGATGATTGACTCTTTTTTTATCGATAGTTTAGTCAATTTTTTAATATGTATGGTATAAATTAAAACAAACTTGAGTTGTGTCTGATAGTTATACTTGCAAATATTTACAACCTTCATGTTGCTTGAATGACATTATCAGTAATTCAGACAAAACTTTGATTATGTCGTGTCAGTTATTAATGCATACAGTAATGCATCGTTGTTATTTTTTATTTATTTACTATTTATTATGTACCAAATCAGCCTTTCAGTAAAATAGGTCAAATTACTGATTTTCTAAATATAAAATGCCTCCTAATAACATACTATTAGTACATCATTAAGAGGCTCTTGTGTTATTTGCATACTAAGCGCTCAAATTTAAATTTAAGATGAAGATTCTTGCAATAATATTTCTATATTTGTCGATATATCCAATGGATCTTCCATTGGCAAGAATCGATTTACAACATTTCCTTGTCGATCGATTATAAATTTTGTGAAATTCCATTTTATTGGGGACCCAAAGATTCCTGGTTGTTCATTCTTTAAATGCGTAAATAACGGATGTTCATCGTTCCCGTTCACAGATATTTTAGCTAACACTGGAAATGTTACACCAAATTTCTCACGACTAATTTTCAAGATTTCTTCATTAGAACCTGGTTGTCGATTGTCAAAATTATTATTCGGAAAACTCAACACTACAAACCCACGATCCTTATATTTTTGAAATAAAGTCTCTAGTTTTTTCAATTGTTCGCTATATATACATTCTGTTGCAGTATTAACAACTAAAATCACTTTACCTCTAAATGCTTCTAATTTATAAGTTAAGCCTTTATAATCACTTACTTCGATATCATACACATTTCTATTATTCATAAGACACCCCTACACAGCCTTTTTTATATTGAATATGTTCTTTTTAGAATGTTCTGATAAAATAAGTGCGCGTTTACACCGTGAACACACATTATATAGCGTGATACATTTTTCGAGCACACGATAAATAATGTTCGAGTTTATGTTGTTGCTCAACCTATCCGATTTACCGTCTTTTTTCACCTGTCTTACTTTATTAAAATAATCACATTGTATAGCTGTATTAGTCCAGCTACAATATCTTCCGTTATAACCCCTCATTATAATCATCCTTATTTTCTATTTTTAAAAAGACAATTAGACCGCTCTTTAAACTATAGATTAATACTTAAGTTAAACTCATACATACTGATACCATACGTTAGATCTAACAATTTAAAATTCGTTATAACTATGGATTAAAGAGCTGCCCAACTCATATAATCCTTAAAAACTTCACATGTGATTGTTTATTAAGCCCTCCTTTATCTTATTAAATATCCTTATAACCCTTTTAAAATTAAACTGACACACTCATACATTGTTACACGCGACGATAAACGTCATATTATTGCATATCATTAAAACAAGTCACTTTGTATCGTGTGCGACCGAATACATATTAAATCATCAATAATGATTATTCAATTATTAAAAATAAAAACGAACATTCTATATAGAGTTTCTACTTATTGTTTTTTCAGCATTGTCTACATTACTTAACATTCGTGTTTGTAAGTAATATTGACCGCCAATATTTAGACACTTTATAAGTATGCCATTCATCATTTTTAATCATATTATTTTTCTTATTGATATTTCTATTCATATATTTCTGATTGTATATTTAGATATAATAATTTGTTATTGGAAAATATATGAAACAAATTTGACTCATCTTTTTCAATATCTAAATGACACGATGCATGATTTTTTAATTTTGTAATTAACTTCCTTTTAAATTAGACTGAATTGTGACAATTTTCAAACATTTTAATGTGTAAATCATTGGCAAAATATACGAATTGCATTTAAATCGTCAATTTACATATATTTTTGCGTAGTAATCAATCGTTATCATTGTTATTTATCGTTACATTATTTCGAGTATCAGTATGTATTTCGGGCTTCGTTTGATAACGACATTTCTTTGTGACATCGCTTCATCAGTGTAACAACAAATACAATGATTTCGTGATGTTAGTTACCCATTTTATGTGTTGCATAAAATATGTTGTTATAAAACATTTTAAATCATTTTATATAAACAATCTATATATTTTTGGCATTTCCAAAATATCACTTGTTATATTAAAAACCGACAAGACATTTTATCTTATCGGTTGAAATTTGTTATTGTTATTTGTAATGTTTTTAGGTTTCTTTTTAATATAATATATTTCAGTGAAAATACATGATTGATTGTGATTTCACTGAAACATGGTTAATTGCGTTGTTGATGAATAACTTTAGCATAAATATAGGAAGTTATTTTGTACATCGCCATATATAGAAACGAAATTATAATGACAGCTAGTACGTAACTTGTTAAAAATATATGATGGTTATTAATACCTATCATATTTAGTAACGTATATACAATGTTACTAGAAATTAATGTGTGAATCAGTGCTACTGTTATTGGTATTGCGAACAAGAAAGTCATTTGATTTCGTGTTATCTTTGCTATTCTTCCATTATCTAAACCAAGTTTTTTCATAATGTCATAATTGTGCTGATTTGCATAGGCTTCTGAGACTTGTTTATAATACATCATTAGAAATATTCCAATGACAAGTACAATTGATACTACGCCACCTACAAATATTAGTCCACCTGTCAAACGATCCCAAACCATTAGCATTTCTGATTTAGAATTTATTGACGCATCGTATTTTTTCGATAGCTTTTGTATTTGTGATGTTGTTAATTTCGTCTTTCCAAATACATTAAAGTTTATCGATATTGTCGAATTCTTTTGTTCATGTGCATAAAATCCTTTTACTTTTTGTAATTGATTGTTATCTTTAACAATTAAAACCATACTATCTTGAATCATCATCAAATTTAACGCATGTGCGTCAAGTTGTTTCACTTTAAAGACTTCATTATTAAGACCGACCTTAGACTGCTTTTTAAAAATAGGTACATTCGTAATCATACCTATACTTTGATTGTCTAAGTGTAATTTGTTTTGGTGATATCGATTATAATCTTGTGCAGTAAAAGCTGTAATCATTACTGATTGTCTTGAAAATATCGCGCCTTCATTACCAATGAAGTCTATTGGAATATCATCACTAGCCTGTTTTAACTTGTAATAAGCACGATTCTTTTCTAAAGAAGCTCTAAATAATGTCGTTTCATATACTTTGAAGTCTTTTGCATTAACCGAACCCTGTATATCACGTTTAATATTCTCAATTGTTTGTTGACGTTCTATTTGTGACTTAGAATTGTCGCTAAATGACAAATCATAATCATTCGTAATCAATTTCGTAATGGTATGATTCATATCACGATAGGTTGTTAATGTCATTGTGAGCGTTACAATCAAAAATGTACACAGCAAAGTGATTGTTGCAAGACTGACTGCATTCATTTTAAGACGTACACGCATCCCAACTACCACAAAAAAATACCGTGGATGATAGTAAACTTTTGATACCTGCTGCAATATACTAATAATTATTTCACTTATACCTACAAAAAATGCATAAGTACCGATAATAACTAATCCTATGACAATCCATATTTTAAAAAAGGCACCAAACGTCGTATCTTGTTGTAATGCAATAAAGTAACCTAAATATAGTGCTGCGCTTCCTATAACAATTAAAACGTAACGCAACCATCGTGATATGACACTAGAATCGGAACGATGTTGATAAGTTATCGGCCGTTGAAAATTAATACTAAACAAGTTGAATATAAGTAGCATGCCCATTAATACAGCAATGATAATCAAAGTAATAAACATCGCTACAGAGTCAAATGGATAATACCTTAACGTCGCAACTTCACTGCCCATTATTTTCTGTATAAACAAGAAAAATATCGCACCAAGTAAGTATCCGCCGGCAATACTAACGACTGAAATTATCACAAATTGTAAGATAGTTTCCATCACTACAATTAAACGCATACTTTTCTTGGTCATGCCCAATGTCATAAAAATGCTAAACTCTTTTCGTCTTTGTGACATCATAAAGTGATTTGCATAGAAAATAAAAATAAAAGTTAAAAGCGCCATAAAAAAATTAGCTATGATAATAAATGGTACTAGGAAGTCATTCTTCTGTTTTATGTAGCTATTTAACCCAATTGACACAAGCGTATATTCAATCATGAATAGTACACTTACCGCTAAAATGAATGGAATGATTACAAGTCGCTGCGTAATAAATTGACGTCGCACTATGTGCCATAACAATCTTAACTTCATATATTGACACTTCCTCCATTCACAAGTGCTAAGCTATCTGTTATTCGTTGTTGAAAAGCTAATTGACTTTCTTCACCACGATATATTTCATGATATAGACGCCCATCTTTAATAAAAATGACTCGCTCTGCATAAGACGCATCGATATTTGAATGAGTTACCATTAAAATTGTCTGTTCCAATTGATGAATCTCTTGAAATAACATCATCAATGCCTTTGATGTTTTTGAATCAAGTGCACCTGTAGGTTCATCGGCTAGTAAAATCGTCGGCTTAGTAACTAATGCACGTGCAATGGCAATGCGTTGCTTCTGACCCCCAGAGATTTCAGAAGGATACTTGTTTAAGAATCCCTCTAAATGTAATTGTACTGCCAACTGATGTACCCTTTGTTCTATATCTTTTCGTTTAGCACCAGCTAAAATTAATGGCATCATTATATTTTCTTTATTCGTCATTGTTGGTAAAAGATTAAAATCTTGAAAAACAAAACCTACCATTTGTTGACGATACAATGCTTTACTTTTATTTTTCATATTATTTAAATGTGCGCCATCCACAATAATGTCACCTTCAGTTAGTCCATCAAAAGAAGCAATTAAATTTAGTAGTGTAGACTTCCCTGACCCAGACTCACCCATAATTGCAACAAATTCACCAGCTCCAACTGATAAATTCATTTGATTAAGTGCTGTCGTAGCATTCAAACCTTTACCATAAACCTTTTTTACATGTTTCACTTCTAGCAACATGGCATGCACCTCATTTCTTTGTTAGTTCTATATTAAAACAAAAAAATACTAATAACATTTAAATTAGTAAAAAAATGTTACTAGTATACTTACAATATTGAAAGTTTTTATTCATCTGGAAATTGAATCGTAAATGTTGTACCCTCATTTTGTTTAGATACGACTGAAACAGGATGGTTTGTGTGTGTTGAAATTTGTTTTACGATAAATAAACCAATCCCACTTGAGTTACTTTGGCGCTGGCCATTATAACCTGAATAGCCCTTATCAAATATTTTAGGCAAGTCCGCTTCACTAATACCGATACCATTATCTTTTACGTGTAATTGATTGGATTGCTCATCAAATTCAATCCATATATCTTTACCTCTCGCATACTTAAGTGCATTATTTATTAATTGTTCTATCATTAAAGAGGTCCATCTAACGTCAGTTAATACTTCGTGATGACAAGGTTCATAATGGATTTTTGTTTTTTGATCAATAAACTGTATTGAATATTTCATAATAATTGGGCGAATGATATTATTAATCGAAATTTTAGTGACAGAAATATCAGAAGTTTCATTTAATAACTTTAAATAACTAAGTGCTAAACTTGTATAGTTATCAATTTGAATAACCTCTTGACGAACACGATTAACAACATTAGGCTCATCTCTTTCAAGTAACAGTTGTGCTGCAGTAATGGGTGTTTTCATTTGATGTACCCATGTTAAAAAGTAGCTCTCTACATCATTTTTATATTCAATTTGTTCATTTTTAAGCTGATACAACGCATTTTCTAAGTTTTCAATTTGTTGTTGTTGGCTTATAGTTTTTACAAAACTTAAATATTTAATACCTATGAATATGAGTAATAATAATAAAATAACGCCAAGTGCTAGTAAATATGCTTCTAATGGCAAATGATACAGGTAAAACATTAAGCCAAACAAAGCAAAAATAACTATGACTATTGCTATTTCCTGAGTAATACTTTTAAGAAAGGTCATTGCATTCACCCTATACTTTATATCCGACATTTTTCTTTGTAATGATAAAATCATTAACGCCAATAGTATTTAATTTTTTACGCAGGCGCGTCATGTTAACAGCTAATGTGTTATCATCTATGAAGTTTTCTGATTCCCAACATTTTTCAATTAAAGCAGTTCTACTTACATATTTATCTTCATTTTGAAATAATAACTTTAATATTTGTAATTCAGTCAAAGATAGCTGTATGTTTTGTTCTTGATACACGACTTTTGCTTCATCTAATATTAATGTACAACCTTTAACCGTCAATGAATCATTAGCTACTGACAAGTCATAAGTTCGTCTCAATAATGCTTGAATTTTGGCAATCGTTAATGACAAGTTAAATGGCTTTTCGATAAAATCATCTCCCCCCATTTGTATTGCCATAATTTGGTCCATATTATCAATACGGGAACTAATAAATATAATTGGCACATTAGATGTTTTTCGGATTTCTTGACACCAATGAAAACCATTTAACGTTGGCAAATTAATATCTAGCAATACAAGCTGAGGTTGATTTTGGTTAAAGATAGACAGTATATCATCAAATTGTTCAACGACAATAACACCGTAATTCCATTTTTTAAGTTCAGATGCTAAACTCTCTGCTATAACAAAATCATCTTCAACAATTAATATTTTCATCTATAATCTTCTTCCTTCAATTGAATTATCCTTTGTTATCTTTTTGTTCTTTATCCTGCTGCAATGACGGCTCTTGATTTGAACTTTCCGTGTCATTTGTATTTTGATTTAGTGTATTTGCTTTTTCTTTCTCGAGTTGCTTTTTCTTCGTACGTTTACGCTCTTCTAAAATAGACAACACTATAAAGAATATGATTAATAATGGAGATAACATTACTAGTATCATTTTTCCACCTCAAATTATATTTAATTCTATATTTTCACACGCTTCTATTCTAACGCTTTCTATAACAAATTGTCATATATATTCATTTTTTGTTATTCTAAATCACTCTGTTTACATATTTTTAACTAAAACTACATAATTGCTCAAAATTCCTCTTTTACACTGAAGACATAGTCATATACTCAGGAGGATGTCTTATGTTATCAGTTAAAAAAGCCACAAAATTTGCAGTTGCTAACCTTATTATCGTGTCAACGGTTTTTAGTTCTGTCACACCTGCAATTGCGCAATCCGATAAAAGTTCTAAAGATGAAAGTTTCGCGGTTGGTAATACTAAAAATCCAAAAAATGTTATCTTTTTAGTTGGCGATGGCATGGGTCCATCATTTAACACAGCTTATCGTTATTATAAAAATGATCCGCATGCTAAAGAAATGACCCCTACTGCTTTTGATTCATATTTAAAAGGCACAAATCGTACATATTCAAATGACCCAAAACAGAATATTACTGATTCTGCAGCTGGCGGAACAGCCTTTAGTTCTGGTCATAAGACATATAATGGTGCCATCGGTGTTGACAGTAACAAGCAGAAAGTAAAGACGGTGCTTGAACGTGCAAAAGAAAAAGGTAAGTCGACTGGTCTTGTTTCAACAGCTGAATTAACAGATGCAACACCAGCAGCATATGCTGCACACGTGACTTCTAGAGATGATAAAAACGAAATCGCTAAACAATTTTATAAAGATAAAATCAACGGAAAGCATAAAGTTGATGTTTTATTAGGCGGCGGCGCTAAATATTTCGGTAAAAGTAATGGCAATTTAGATAAAAAATTCAAAAAAGATGGTTACGACCTTGCCACGAACAGTAAGGAGTTATCAAAATCTGATAAAGATAAAGTTCTTGGTTTGTTTGCAGATAAAAATATGCCACTTGCAATAGATGCTTCTAAAGACGAACCATCATTAGCTGATATGCAACAAAGTGCACTTAGTAAGCTTGAGCGCAATAAAAAAGGATTCTTTTTAATGGTCGAAGGTGCTTCTATAGATAAATCAGCGCATTCCAACGATATTACAGGCGTTATGTCTGAAATGGAAGGTTTTGAAAAAGCATTCGATGACGCCATTCAATATGCTAAGAAACATAAAGATACACTTGTCGTTGCAACAGCAGATCACTCTACTGGTGGTCTAACAATTGGTAAAGATAAAGGATACGAATGGAATCCTCAACCGATTAAATCTATGAAACACTCTGGATCATATATGACAGAAAAAATGGCTAAAGGTGAAGACCCTGAAAAAGTTATTAATGAAGGTTATGGATTTGAATTTTCACAAGATGATATGAAAAAGGTTAAAAAAGAGAATAAAAAGCTAAAAAGACTACTTAAAAAAGAAAAAGACGAAAAATCCGCAGAAGTAGAAACGCAAACAAAAGCCCTACAACACGCTATTCAGAAGCCAGTAAATGATAAATCTTATACAGGGTGGACTTCCGATGGACATACAGGCGAGGATGTTAATACCTACGCTTACGGACCTAGATCAGAATCATTTAGTGGTAATATCGAAAATACAGAAAGCGCAAAAATAATATTTGATATATTCAAGTAAAGCATAAAAAAATTCCCGAGCACTATAACAAGGTGTTCGGGAATTTTTTATGGTTTAATTTAGTACTCAATGTTAGGTGCTTGGTTAACACGTTCTTGGTATTTTTTAAATGCGAAGTATAAACCGCCAACTAATGTTAAAATAACTGCTAATTTTTTCATCATTCAAACTCCTTTCTAAGATGTGTTGAAACTGAGTTCAATTAAATTATATGTTTTTATTATACACTTTTTGACATATTTTTTAAATTTAAGAATGCGAAGATTTTTAACATTTCTGATGCTAGCTTTCTTTTTCATCTTTCAAATGCTTAATAAAATCAAAGCCAGGTCGCCCTTTAGCCAATGCTTCCATCACATCATACCAATCCGAACCGACTTGTTGATATATATTTTGCAATAATTCATCTTGCGCCTTGTTCAATTCAGCAATGAGTTGATCGCCTTTATCCGTCGAATATAATTTTTTGACACGTCGATCAGTCTCTAAAACTTTTTCAATAATGAGACCTTGCTCTTTTAATTTTTGAAGTGTTGCATGTGATCCTTGTTTAGAAATTTCTAATATTTCTAGTAATGATTTAATAGTAATACCAGGTAATTTATTGATAAAAAACAAAAAACGATGATGCTGACGACTCATACCATACTTCTCTATAATTTCATCAGCGGTAGTAATAAAGGTTTTATATGCAAAATAAAACAACATATGCTCATAATCGTTTTTATTGGTCGACATGATGATGACTCCTTTCAAAGCGTTAACCTCATTATAATAAAATTTATAATGTAAGTCATACAAATGATGATAAAACTATAAGCTAAATCTAAGTTTCACGAGAAACATTTTTGTGTATCAGCAAATTGCGCCAATCATATTAATACAAAAATAATTTAAACACTTAGAAATGTTAGTCGTGCGTAAATAGTTTGTATCTCTCACTCTGTGTATTTAATGCAGCCACATATTTTCCAAGAAATAATTAATCATTCACCATCCATGTTATAGCACGCTTAATCGCTTGATCCCAATATGCATAATCATGATCTCCTGGTCCATCTTCAAATTGATAAGGAACATTTATGCGTGATAAATAATCGATAAAATCTAAGTTGTCTTGATATAAAAAGTCTTGTTTACCACACATAATGAGCAATTTTGGAATTTGTTTATCTTCAGCTACAGCTTTGTCTAGCAAGTAATACGGATCATGTTCAGTTCCTTTAACACTTGAAAGATTGCCAATTATGGCCTCTTTTGAAAAATCATTCCACTCTAGATCCATTAAATTTTGCGCTTCAAACACAGCAGATAATGGTACAGCTTTGGCAAATTTATCCCCTTGTGTTAATGCAAATTTAATTGTGCCATATCCTCCCATAGAGTGACCTGCTATAAAATTGTCATCACGCTTTTTGGAAAGTGGAAATATTTGATGAACATAATCATACACTTCCAAAATATAATCATAATAGCTATGACCATATGCCATGTTAGCATATGCGCTATGATCCACATTGGGCATAATCACAGCTAATTTGTGTTCATTCGCATACCTTTCTATGCTTGTATATCTCATATATGTCGTTTCATCACTTGATAATCCATGTAACAACATTAAAGTTTTTAATGGTTTAACAGTTGTATCGCTATTAAAGAAGCTTTGATCTTCCGGTAAAATGACTGTCAAATTTTGATGCATACCAATTGTTGGTGAATGATAGTTTAATGAAATATAAGCCATACGTCATGACCCCTTTCTAATTCTACTTTATCAACATTTTACGCTTAATCAATTCACTTTAAAATCATTTTCAACAAAAAAACCGAATACAAATGTATTCGGCCTAAAAAAGTATTTACGCTTTTTCTTTATGATCTTGCTTGCGTTTTCTAAACAATAGTAATGATCCTAATAATGCCATCATTGCACCAAATAAAGTTGCATTTGTGTTTTCGCTCTTATCTCCTGTTTCTGGTAAAGCATCAGTTTTGTGTTGTTTTGATACCTTATTAGAATGGTTTACTTCACCTTTAGGATTTGATGGTGCTTTCTGTTCATTATTTGGTGGTGTAACTCTTGAATCGGAGTCACTATCTGAGTCTGAGTCGCTATCTGAATCCGAGTCGCTATCCGAGTCTGAGTCGCTATCTGAGTCTGAATCGCTGTCTGAGTCTGAGTCGCTATCCGAGTCTGAGTCGCTGTCTGAATCTGAATCACTGTCTGAATCCGAATCGCTATCTGAATCTGAATCGCTATCCGAGTCTGAGTCGCTGTCTGAATCTGAATCGCTGTCTGAGTCCGAATCGCTATCTGAATCTGAGTCGCTGTCTGAGTCTGAATCGCTATCTGAATCTGAGTCGCTATCTGAGTCTGAGTCGCTGTCTGAGTCTGAGTCGCTGTCTGAGTCTGAATCGCTATCTGAATCTGAGTCGCTGTCTGAGTCTGAGTCGCTATCTGAGTCTGAGTCGCTGTCTGAATCTGAGTCGCTGTCTGAATCTGAATCGCTGTCTGAGTCTGAATCGCTATCTGAGTCTGAATCGCTATCTGAGTCTGAATCACTGTCTGAGTCCGAGTCACTGTCTGAATCTGACTCACTATCTGATTCTGAGTCGCTATCTGATTCTGAGTCGCTGTCTGAATCTGAATCACTGTCTGAATCCGAATCGCTATCTGATTCTGAGTCGCTATCTGAACCTGAGTCGCTGTCTGAGCCTGAGTCACTGTCTGAATCCGAATCCGGATCCGGGTCTGGGCTTGGTTCCGGTTCTGGGTCTGGACTTGGTTCTGGATCTGGCGTTGGTTCTGGTTCTGGGTCTGGACTTGGTTCTGGGTCAACCGGCGGCCCTGGAGTTGGGTCTTTCGGATTTACTGCTGAATCACCATCAGCACTTCCACCACCATAACGTACAACATTCTCATTATTCCAACCGAAAATACTGTAGTCTCTATTTGTTACAGGATCAACATTTTCTTGAATAACCTGAGTTTTTAAGTTCTTACCTGTATTGTCGTAATGCCCTTCTACTAATACTACATATGTTTTAGTAATATCACCAAATTTAATACTAGCTACATTTGGATGCTCATAATAGATTCTATTTTTAAATTGGTCTGTTACTTCTTTAAGGTTAGAGTCATTTGGATCTGCATAGTAGCTATCTGATAATTTAGATGTATCATTCACTTCAAAAATTCTCAGTTTTGTATCTGTAGCACTTACTTTACCGCTACTTTCTTCGATTTTATCTTGGTAGCCTTTAATATACACCCACGTATTACCTAAAACTCGTTGCTTAGGGTTAACAAATACTGTTTGCTTGTATGTGTTTTGACCTGAAGCTGTATCTACACCAATAATTTGAGAAGAAATGTTCGCGCCATTTGGTTTATCAATTCCTGCAATTGGCGAACTATAGTTATAAGTAATTTTATTATTAAACATTTCATCCGCAATATTAATATTCGCATCATATGTTCCTGATTTAGGTGCCTTTGCTCGGTCTGTAAATAAAGGTAATGAAAATTGTCCGTTAATATTTTCTTTATTATTTACATAATCTGTAAAGACAAATGTATACGTCTTAGTCAAGATATCATATGTTGCTTTAGCTACAACATCGCCATTCGTACTTTTAATGTCTGCAATTGGCATCGTATTATTTGAATTAGAATAATCCACGTCTCCATTACCAGTTAAACTATCTGGTAACTTCGCTGTAAAATAATCCCCTGATTTCACTTTATCTGTCACTGTAAAATTTGCCGCCATAAATGTGTTACCACTTTGATTAGGGTCAAATGTAGTCTTTTCTAACTTGAAATTACTTGCCGTAACTTTATCATTTACATTTGTACCTTTAGCATCAGCAGCATTTACTACCGGTTCAGCAACAGCTAAACTACGTACAGCTCTCGTTCTAACACTTGGTTTACTAGTTCCTTGCGCATTGGAAATCGTTTGTGGTGATGATTGTGGTAAATCTAATGTTTGAGAATTTTTAAGCTCACTGTTTGTTGCTATGCTATTAGCATCATTCGTTGTTTTATTATCTACTTGAGAATTTGCTTCTTGAGGAACAGTTTGATCTTGCATTTTTGCAGCAGTTGCTTGATTTTTAATTGCCGTCGGTTGAGGTGTTTCATTTGTTGAAGCTGGCTCTGTTGTAGTGGTATTGCTCGTTTGTGTAGACATTGGTTTTGTTGTGCTATCTACATTCGCACTGTTTGTGTTTGCACTAATATCAGATGTATCATTAGCCGTTGTATTTAATTGAGGTGTTTCTATCATATTGTTTTTTTCGGAATCTGCACTTGCATTATTTTTCGAAGATTGCGTTGTATCGTTCGATTGTTCTGAAGCTTGTGCTTGATGATTGCCTATCCCAAATAGTATAGTTGCCCCTACTATTACTGATGTGGTACCTACTGTAAAACGTCTAATCGAATACTTATTCTGCTTATTCGACAAATAATCAATTCTTTTTTTCAAAAATATTACTCCATTTCAATTTCTAGATTAGTCTAAATTGTATAATGAAATAAGAATTATATCAATTGCTTTTCGAAAAAAATTACGTAAAATTTGTTTTCTTCCTATTTATATAACTTAAAATTTTCTGTTAACTAGCAAAAATCAATATACTATTTTTACACTATTACAAATTTTTTACTTTTCAAAAACTTAGAAGTTCTAAATTTTTCATCACCTTAAATTTTACTGTAATTTCAACAATCAAATTTAACTAACATTTTAAATTATTCATCATGCTAGCAAAAAAGGCCTAACGTATAAATGTACGTTAGACCTCATGTTCAACTTATTCATTTTACATTGTATATTAAACACATACATCATTGAATAAATGTTTGCTTACTAACCAATTTTTATGATCTTTAACAACAAGTTTTTCATCTTTAAGTTCATGAATAATATGACCAGCTGTTTCCCGGGAAATCCCAGCCATATCACTCATGAGTTGAATAGTTAAAAACTGTTTGATTTCATAAAATTCATCTTGATCGTATCCTACTGTCTGACATAGATGGCATATCAATTTGATAATTCGATCTTTAGCAAATTTACTTGTTAATGCCATGTTATAGTTCATGTGTTGCTGCTCATTATCATTTATTAATGCAAAAAGTGTCAAAAATATATCATCATTAGCTTTGCACAAAAAGGCCATCAATTCTCTAGGCAATCCAAGAACTGTACAATCGGTTAATGCTGTACACAATTCGTTAACCTCTTTCGGATGAAATAAGTTACTGATTGGAAATAATACTTGCTCTTTATTAAAATAACGATATACATCTCCATTTTGATTGTAATGTTCTCTAATAATGTTACCTTCAATTAAAAAGTAAATATTGCTACTTTCTTGTGGCGAAAAATAAATAACTTGGCCTTTCGTATAATGTCTGACAAAACATTCACTTTGATATGGTTGTAATATACTATATGGTATATTAATGTAATCTGCTAATGCCTTTAGTTCATGTTCTAATTTATTATTTCTACCCAAAATAAAGTTTTCTGTCATAAGTTAAACTCCTTCAAACCTTGCAAAGTGTCAGCAGACAACTTTTTCATTTGAATCAACGGAGAAACATATTTAATGTTTTGTCGCGTGATAAAGTGCTACATGTGAATGTGTGTACCTTTATTACCAATCAAAGCTTCGTATGCCTGCTCTAAATTGGTAATGATAACTTTTTTGTTTTCCCCACTTTCAACAAATCGTATCGCAGCTTCTATTTTTGGCAACATCGATCCTTCCACAAACTTACCTTGTGCCGCGTATTTTTTCAGTGTTGCTACATCAATATCATCGATTTGTTGTTGATTAGGTTCATTAAAGTTAATAAATACATTTTCTACATTCGTAAGAATCATTAAGGTATCTGCTTCAATCAGCGTTGCTAATTTCTCACTAGCAAAATCTTTATCTATAACCGCTTCAACACCTTCATAGGTATTTTCTTTTTTTATAACTGGAATACCGCCACCACCGCATGCAATGACAATATTTTTACCGTCTGCTAAAGTTCGAATTAACTGGTGTTCTAGTATAGATTGAGGTAGTGGTGACGCAACTACTTTTCTATAACCACGTCCTGCATCTTCTTTAAAGACTGAGTCTGGCTGTTCTTTTTGTAATTCTTCAACTTCTTCTTTCGTATAAAAAGGACCAATTGGTTTAGTTGGGTTATCAAATCGTGGATCATCTTTATCTACTTCCACACGTGTAACGATTGTGCCTACAGTTCTATCACTATTCATTTCAGTTAAAATGCGATTGATTTCAGTTTCCAACCAATAGCCTATCATACCCTGTGACATTGCACCACAAGTATCCAATGGCATTGCCGGCGTTGTGTCACTGTTCGATTTAGCTTGTTGGATTAATAAACTTCCAATTTGTGGACCATTACCATGTGAAATGACAATACGCGCTGGTGAATCAAATAAAGGTTTAAGGTTTTGCATCGCACATCTAATAGCTGTTTGTTGTGCTTCAGCTGTTGCTTCTGTTGTCTGTATCGCATTACCGCCTAATGCAATGACAATTTTCTCTTTCATATTTTTGTCGCTCCTTTTAAAAAACATTTATCGTTCCCATCAATAACTTAATTAACCCGATAACTGCAAGTACGATAATAATCATAAAAAGAATATAGTCTGATTTAATCAAACGTGTCTGATTATTCTTTTGAACGATTGTATAAACAAGAAGAGCTGGAATATAAAGTAACATCGTCAATAATAAGTAATTGATACCTGCTGCATATATAAGCCATATAGCATAAATTGAGGCTATGATACCAATCGTCCATTGTTTAGTAGTTGCTTGCTGTCGATGCTCTAAAGTGTATTTAACTTGGTAAAATGCACTGAACATGTAAGGGTATAAAATAGCACTTGATGCTAGTGAAAATGCAAATTGATACGCACTCTGTGTAAATAGCATACTTATTAAAAATAATTGTACTAATATATTGGTAATAAGCAGTGCATTTACAGGTGCTCCATTTTTATTTTCTTTAGCAAACCATTTTGGAAATAATCCATCTTTTGCAACAATGAAAGGTAATTCACCAGCAAGCAGTGTCCATCCTAACCATGCACCTAGTACCGAAATAATTAAACCAATATTTACAAGTGTAGATCCCCAACCACCTACAATAGTTGCAAGCACCTGTGCCATACTTGGCGAATCTAATTGCGAAATATGATTTTGCAAAATCACGCCTTGAGCTAATACAGTTAATAAGAAATAGATAATTAAAACTGATATAAGTCCTATAACCGTGGCACTACCTACATCTTTTTTATTTTTAGCTCTACTAGAAAAAATTACTGCACCTTCGATACCGATAAACACCCAAACTGTCACTAGCATCGTACTTTTAACTTGGCTCATTGTGCTCGCCCAACTAAATGGCAATACACCCTCTGACGTCATACTGAAAAAGCCTGTTTTAAAAGTGTCAAAATTGAATGCAATTATCATGCATATGATTACAAGTAAAATCGGTATTAACTTTGCAACAGTAACAATACTATTGATAAATGCTGCTGTTTCAACGCCTTTTAAAATCAAGAAATGGACACCCCAGAGTAGTAACGAGGCGACAATAACACTTGGTAATGTGTTGCCTCCTTTAAAAATCGGGAAAAAGTTACCTACTGCTGACATCAATAGTGTTGCATAGGCAACATTGCCTAAAAACGCTGAGAACCAATATCCCCAAGCACTGATAAATCCTACAAAATCGCCAAATCCTGCTTGAGCATAACTATAAATACCACCGTCTAGCTCCGGCCGTTCATTGGTTAAATTTTGAAATACGAACGCTAATGAAATCATTCCTATAGCTGTAATAATCCAACCAATAATAATGGCTAATCCACCGGCTTTACCGCCCATATCAGACATTATATTGAACGCACCGCCACCAATCATGGATCCTATAACTAGTCCAATTAAAGAAGATTTACTGAGTTTGTTATCTCCTGATTCGTTCATATTCATTTCTCCTTTAATACCAATATGAGGTGTCTGTACATGACACTTATATCATCAGACACATCATATTCATATCGTTCCATTTAGTGATTAACTCCCCAATGTTGCTGCCATTACTGCCTTAATTGTATGCATTCTATTTTCAGCTTGATCAAACACTTTTGAATGTTCACTTCTAAAGATTTGGTCTGTAACTTCCATTTCAGCTAATCCATATTTTTCATAAATTTCTTGTCCATAAAGTGTATTTGTATCATGGAATGCTGGTAAACAATGTAAGAATATCGTTGAATCTTTACCTGTTAAATCAAACATCTGTTGATTCACTTGATAGTCTTTTAATAAATTAATACGTTGTTCAAATTCACTTTCTTCACCCATCGATACCCAAACATCTGTATATATAGCATCTGTATTTTCAACTGCTTCTGCAATATTATCCGTAATCATGACTGAACCACCATATTGACTCGCTTTTTCTTTTGCAATATCAACATATGCCTCTTTTGGATTTAATGATTTAGGTGTACAAATTCTTACATTAACACCTAACATAGCACCTGCTACCATTAATGAATGCGCAATATTATTACGTCCATCTCCAACGTAAGTTAAGTTTATTCCTTCTAGATATCCAAAATTCTCTTTTATTGTCATAAAATCAGCTAACATTTGTGTAGGATGCCAATCGTCTGTTAATCCATTCCACACCGGTACACCAGAGAACTTCGCTAAATCTTCAACAGCTTGTTGTGAAAAACCACGGAATTCAATACCATCGAACATTCTACCTAATACTTTCGCAGTATCCTCTACAGATTCTTTTTTGCCTAATTGAATATCATTTTTTCCTAAAAATTCTGGATGCGCACCTAAATCAATAGACGCAACTGTAAACGCAGCACGCGTTCTCGTCGAATTCTTTTCGAATAGTAGTGCAATATTTTTTCCAGATAAGTAGTGATGCTTAATACCGTTTTTCTTATACTCTTTTAATGTAATTGCAAAATCAATAAGTCCTTCGAATTCTGCTTTGGTAAAATCACTTTCTTTTAATAATGATCTGCCTTTTAAATCATACGGTTTTTGAATTTCTGTCATTATTTTCACCCTCGTTTCTATAATTTATTACGTTAAATGTCCTCTCTGAATAATGGTTGACTCATACATCTAGGGCCCCCACGTCCACGTACCAACTCGCTACCAGATATTTCAATGACTTTAATGCCTTTTTGTCTCAATAAATCATTCGATACATAGTTTCTATCGTAAGTCACTACAACGCCTGGTCTTATACATAATGTATTTGAGCCATCATTCCATTGCTCTCTAGCACCATCAATGACATCACCATTTCCTGTTGGAATGAATTGGATATCATCTATACCTAGTACGTCTTCTAAAGTATCTTTTAAATGACTAGATTGTTTGATGGCAATATCTTTATTTACGTCATCATATTCAATAATAAATATATTCATATTGCCTTCTGCCTTTAAAATGGCTGAATGCATTGTAAATTTGTCATAATCTATCATTGTAAATACTGTATCTAAGTGCATAAAAGTTCGACTAGTTGGAATTTCAATTGCTACTACTTTTTTAAACGTCGCCTGCGGATTTTCAAAAATACGTCGCGCTAACTTTTCAATAGCTTGTGCAGATGTACGTTCTGAAACGCCTATAGCCAAGACATCTTTAGATAAAACAAGTTCATCGCCGCCTTCAATATTGAATGGGCAATCTCGATCTAACCAGATTGGAATATTCGCATCTTTAAATCTAGGATGATGCTTTACAATATATTGAATAAATATTGATTCTCGTCGTCGTGCTCTCCAGAACATCCGATTGATTGTTATACCGTGTCCTATTGAGGCTTGTGGATCTCTAGTAAAATAAAGGTTTGGCATTGGATCTAAATAGAATGGATACTTATCATCCATATACTCTACTAGATGTGTACATTTCGGATTAATTTCTTCCTTACGTACCCCTGACATTATTTTATCTACAAGTTCTTGATTAGAAAGTGTCGCAAATAATGCCTTAATTTCTTCTTCATGACCTAATATTGTTTTTTTAGACTCTGCTAATACATCATCAATAAATTCACTTCTTACTTGAGGATTTTCAATACTTTCAGCTGCTAACTTCTCAAGGTAAAGTACTTCAACACCCTCTTCTCTTAGCACCTGCGCAAAATGGTCATGCTCTTTTTGAGCTACTTCTAAATATGGAATATCATCAAATAGTAATCCATCTAAATAATCAGGTACTAAATTTTCTAATTCTTTTCCAGGACGCTTAAGTAACACAGTTTTTAAAGCTCCAATTTCGCTATTTACTTTAATTGGACCATCTGTCATGTCTATTTCCTCCTTTTATCTTTGAATTCATTTAGAGTATAGACAATCTTCAAACGCTTACATGTGATTATATTCACATAAAGAAAGTCGAAAATTTCATATCTTTTTGTTATACAATACATAATAATGGATTTTTATACATAAATAAAGGTATTTTGGGTCAAAATATACATTTTTTATTCAAAAATACCCATAAAAACATGTTGTATAAAGTTTTTTATACAGTCAATTGAATGACTATGAATTCTTTCTTTCCATAAAAAAACGCGTACACAAGTTAATATTTGGTAACTAACTTGAGTACACGTGATACGAAACAAATTTTTATTATTCATTTGATACATGTCTATTTAAATAATTTTGCATATACGTATTCTGCCATATCATTTGAGGCAGTTAAGATTAATGTAGTGTCATTTCCACTCACCGTACCTAATATCTCTTCTATATTTAGCTGATCGATAAAATAGTTTATGCCTTGGGCGAAACCAGGTGAGGTTTTGACGATAATGTATGAACCATTGATGATTGAACTTAGAACTTCATGTTCACAATAGTGTCTAAACTTTTCTCTCATCTCTTGTTCTGTTTGATTATTAATAGCTTTATAAATCCATGTCTCACAATCGATAGGGACACGATATATATTTAGTTCCTTCAAGTCTTTAGCAATTGTTGTTGCACTATATCTTACACCAAAATATTCTTCAATATATGAAATGATTTGTTCTTTTTTATAAATCTTATGCTTTTTAACTATTGTAGAAACAATTTCTAATCGTTTACTTTTCTTCATATTGTAAACTCCTTTGGTAGTTACGTTTCTTGTATTAAAAAATAAATTCATGCATGTTTCATTTATAATTTAACACTTTGTTTTGCAAAAGATAATAAAAATACATGTAAATTTTTTGTGACAACTTTTAAAATGAATTTTGTATTCTAAGTCAGCATTTAATTATCACATATCTACTACTTGTAATGATTTTAGACTGCCGAGTAGTCTTTCGGCAGACAACCCTCACACTCCTCTCATCTAATTACAAAGAGAGGGTATACCTACAAAGTCAATTATCAATGTAGGTATACCCCATATATAAGCTGTATTTAAAATTTAATTATTTATAAGTGTTTAACATTACTTCTTCTTGTTTATATATTTTTACTCCACGCCTACTTCATTCCATGCTTCATACACCTGTTCAGCTGTTTGCTCGTCATATAAATCTTTAGCCGCTTGGTATAATGCATCTTTACAATCTTTGAAGTTTGAATTACTTGTTAAGTATTCCGTTAATGCTCGGTAGTAAATTTGTTCTGATTTAGATTTCCCTATTGCTTGAATCACGTTATAAGCTGCTTTATTTGGAATTCCAGAATTCGTATGTACGCCACCATTATCTTTTTCAGTGAATACATAGTCTTTCATATGAGCTGGTTGACCAAATTGTTCTGGGTTTGACATGCTGCGTAAAGCGTCTCCCTCTTTTCCAGGTGTGTAGACATCTTCACCCATTAAGAAATCCTCGTCATCTACAAAGTATCCAAAAACATCTGAAAAGCTTTCATTTAGAGCGCCTGACTGGTCCTTATATTCTAAGTTCGCTGTCTCTTGTGTCACACCGTGTGTTAATTCGTGTGCTACTACGTCATTTGCACCCGATAAACTTGTGAATGTGCGACCATCACCATCACCATAGATCATTTTGTCACCGATCCATGCGGCATTATTTCTGTTATCTTGACCACCGTAGTTATTAACATGCGTTAATGAAACAATTGGACTACCTTGGTTGTCATATGATTCACGACCAAATGTGTCTTTGTAATAATCATATGTTTGTTTAGCGTAATAATTTGCATCTACGCCAGCACGTTGCTCATCTTTTACGAAGTTTTCATCTTCATTAGTAATCAATGTTGCTTGACCTGTTTGATCATTAAAGCTAAATGCTGATAATTTACCTTGATGCGTTAAATCTTCTAGGCTAAATCCACCGTCAATACTATTGATATTGATATCTTTTGTATCGCCAAGTACACCTTTTCCTTTACCAGTTTCTGCAGCTTCTTTAACTAAGTTCATTTTTTCTAAAATTTCGCCAGTTTGAGCATCAATTTTAACTTTCCAATGTGAAATTTCTGGTGTCACTGTAATTAACTCAACATTATAAACGTATTTATTACTGTCACCATCGATTTCAACTTTGTTTTCTTTAATGACTTTATCTTTAAGATTTTTCGCTTTATTCTTATCAATCTTAACTGCTTTAAATGCTTTGTCGGCTGCGTCATCTTTACTTAATGTCACTTTATTCGTTGGCTTTACTTTCTTCGCATCAGTATCCCCATTGATTAAAACGACTTTTCCTGATTTGTCTGCGTGTACTTTCACTTCTTTGTCAGGTGCATGAACACCATCAACACTCGGTTGCAATGTATAATGCGTAAATCCTTTTTTATCAGTTTTTACATCAGTAACAGCGTAATCTTGATAAATATTTTTTACATTTTCGGATTTAGGCAATTCTTTTAATGCTTTGACCGCATCACTCTTTTGAGTCACCTCAAATTTAATATCAGAATTAGCTGGTTTATTTTTTGAATCAATCGCTAATGCTGCTGGTGATAAAGTGCTCAACAAGGTTAATGCTGCCATACTTGTAAATGCATATCTTGAAAATTTCCTCACATTTCATTCCTCCTGAAATCTTAAAAACAGCTTATAAATAAAATATTAATTTAATTTTTCAGAAAAGTAAATGATTATTTCTATTTATTTCTATACTTTTTGTTCGTTGATTTTATTTATTGATTCTTTTCTTTTTTAAAAATGTTATCTGTAGCTAAATAAAATTTTAAAAATTGAGCTTAATTATATTTTAAAATTTATCAAGGCTTTATTTTTGTGAAAATATTAACAAATACAAAATAGTGCTCTATATACTTAATCAATGCTTGAAATATGTGAGATAACTATTTAAATAATCATAATCAAATAAACATTTTTATCAATTTCAAACAACTATGTAAGACGCAATAATCGTTATTATTTAATAAAAAAGACTAGAATGCGGTATCACTCCTCACACTCTAGCCTTAATATGCCATTATTTTATTTACTTGTTTTGTATGGTGTATGTCCAACTGTTACTTCGACAACTCTATTATGATCAACGACAAACCAGATGCCTAATGTCTTTTTAGCATTTTGATAGTAAAAAATACCGCTATCAGCTTCCTTTGTTTTACCATTTTCTTTTTTCAAGTCCTTGCCATAAGCTTTTTGGATATCTTTTAATGAAATATTATTTTTAACTACAAATTGCAATTGACTTGCTTCGTTTCCTTTTGCAGAAACACCTTTAAAAGTTTGATCATATTTCTCTACTTTTTTTATCGTATTCGTTTTAGCTAATTTAATACCATTGAATTTCACATTATCATACTTAATCGCGTTAATAAAATTCTTATCCAGAATAAAATTAGCATTATTACCAATATAACCATTATAAGTATAATATGGGGTTATTGCTGCCTGTGCCTGTTTACTTGTTGGCGCCGAATTTTCAACAACTGTTACTCCAATCAGTGTGCCCAATGCTAATGTTGCTGCTACACAAACTTTACTGGTTTTATTCATAATTATCTCTCTTTTCCATACAAATATTTTATTCCTTACACTTTTATTATAACTTTTTCAGCCATAAAAATACTAATGATTATATTTATAAATACATAACAGTTTTGTTATACTAATTGAAGTACACAAAAAACAATGAAAATATTAATATCGCCTACTTTTCTAATATTTATTTTTTAAAATGATTATGGCAATATTGAAATAAATTATTTAGCTTCACGTATCAACTACTTTTCATTAACATGGAGGCGTTATATTTGAAAAAACTTCTTATTACCATCGTAATTATCGTATTAATCGGAGCACTTGGGTTCGCAATTTATGCTGCAATAAATCATTCTACATCATCAAGTAATAACCAAGAACAAGAAAATAAATCTACGCATAAAAAGACAGAAACCGAAGAAAATGATCAACAAGATGATAGTGCAGACAAAACAGATAAAAATCAAAATAATGGCAATAACGTTACTAATGACAATCAACCATCTTCACCGTCAAATGTTCCTAACAACCATTCAACAGTACCATCGAATACGCAACCAGCTCAGCCAAAAGACTCAAATTCAAATAAAAATAATACTCACGGTGGTGGCAGTCAATCGTCAACAAACAACCAAAATAATCAACAACAGAACACACCACCTGCTAATAAATCAAATAATACCAATACGCCTTCTAAACAAACACCTCAAGCACAATCACCTAAAAATTAATCATTTGCCTGATACGTCCACAAGTACCAGATGCATAAATTCAGAAAAACAGCAGTGAGATATTTTTCTATTTGAAATATCTTACTGCTGTTCTTTATTTGCATAATTCGCACTCTGTTAAAATCATATAAAAGTTCGCTTTAATGTCATTGACGTATGTATAAGCTCTCATGTTTAATAATATTAATACACCCTTAAAAACGCTTACACGAAAAATTTAGAAAGGAGGTACATGTTAAATGCTTGATAGACACTTAAAACTACTCCAGTTTTTTATTAAAAATCCATCAAAGCACATTAGTTCTAATGAAATTGCTAAACATGTCAATGTTTCAAACCGCACAGTTCGCAATGATATCCATGTTATCAATAGCAATTTTATGGATGATATCATCGTAAGTATTAAATCTAAAGGATATCAATTAAATACATCTCAGTATACCTTAGAAACGATAACTGAACGTTACACGCATATTCAATCATATAAAGAAAAACTATTATTATCTATGGCGTATCAACTGCTAATGCACAATAAATCGCAGACATTGCAACAACTAGAGCAAGATTATCTATTATCTAAAACTGTGCTCAACGACTATTTCGTTCGAATTCAACAATGGTGTCAAAAATTTAATATCGCTTTAACAATCAAGAAAAAACAAGGTATTGTGGTCGATGGAACAGATAATGATATCACTAATGCCATCATCCATTTAAATCAATTATCATCAGGGCATGTACATGTTGAAGACCTAATTTTAAATGAATTACCTGATTCACACCAAAGGATGATTTCGCATATTATACAAGAGACACTTCAACAACATAGTATTGAAACAACTGATATTCAAATACAACAGCTTTTAATTCATCTCATTTTAATCATTAAACGTAAGCAATCTTTAAGTGAGCTAGACACGTTAAACCACGATTCAAAATTGATATCTCAATCTTGCATTAAGCAAATCAACGAAAGATTAGGTTATGACTTGAACGAAAAAGTAATCAATATGTTTTCATTCTTTATTGCTTATCATTTTAATAAACTCGATATTGGCATAGAACGTATATTTATACAAAGTTATATTGATCGCTTAATCGAATTGATGCAGCAACGTATTCATGTACCTTTCAATGAAGATTCGATTTTACAACAAAATTTATATAATCATTTTAGTAAAGCATATTTACGTATCACTCAAAACATTTATTTAAACAATCCTTTAGTTATAGAGATTAAAAAACTCTATCCCTTTGTGTTTAACACACTTTTTGAAGCGATTGATAAATTAGCAATTGATACTGATATAGAGATGAGCGAAGATGAAATTGCATTTTTAACAATTCATTTTCAAGCTGCCATCGAGCGTCGTACCAAAACACAATTAAATGTAGTCATTGCTTGTTATTATGGTCTAGGTGTGTCGAATTTTTTAGAAACTAAAATAAATAACTTATCCGAAGAGTTGTCAGTGATAAATACGATTAAACTAGAAAATATAACACACTATCACTTTGACAATGTAGATTTATTAATAACGACCCATGATATTCCTAAACAAACGCTAAACATACTTCCTAAGCACCTGACGACTATCAAGGTTGCACCATTATTTTCTGAAGATGATCGTCACAAAATCAGACACGTTGTGAAGCAAAAGCAAAATCCGGTTCAAGCACATCATCATATGGACACTGTCAATTTCCTTGTCGTAAATACTGAACAAAAATCACGGCATACTGTGCAAATTTTTGAAGAAGCTCAAAAAATATTACAAGCACATCATGCGATTGTAGAAGGATATATCGAATCAGCTTTAGAGCGTGAGAAATCATCTTCTACATACATAGGTAATTTTATGGCGATTCCTCATGGAGATCCTGAAAAAGTTTTACAATCACATGTGCTTATTTTTCGCACAAAAGATGTTTTTCCTTGGCGACAACACGATGTCAAACTTGTCTTTTTCTTAGCGATTTCGCATAAAGACAAAGCTTTTACAAAACAAATGATGCAATTAATTGCTAACTTGGATGATGATTCAGTGAACCATTTATGTAGTTTAGATG
Source organism: Staphylococcus sp. T93 (assembly GCF_016743875.1). NCBI lineage: Bacteria > Bacillati > Bacillota > Bacilli > Caryophanales > Staphylococcaceae > Staphylococcus > Staphylococcus sp. T93. Next base: position 2,116,163 of record NZ_CP068247.1, read on the forward strand.
ATCATAGTTTAAAGCAACAGTTATTTGAATACTTACAAGAATAATTGCCACTAGTAACGGTAATTATTCTTTTTTTTAGTATCGAGAATACGCTTACAATATAGAAAAGGAGATGATTTTATGAAAATTGTAGCTATTACCTCATGCCCAAATGGCATTGCACATACATATATGGCTCAAGAAAAGCTTGAGCAGGTAGCAAAAGAAATGGGTGTGGATATTAAAGTAGAGACACAGGGCGGTGTTGGTGCTGAAAATGTTTTAACTACGCAAGACATCGAAGAAGCTGACGGTGTCATAATTGCAGCTGATAAACAAGTTGATCTGTCCCGATTTGTTGGTAAACGGTTGATTAATGAAAATGTTCGCGAAGGGATTCATAATCCGAGAGGTCTAATTCAACGTATCATTAATCAAGATGCGCCTATTTATCAATCTGAAACAAATTATCATTCGAAAGATCGCGGTAAGTCTAAAAATGGTATTCAAATGGTGTATCAACATTTAATGAACGGTGTATCGTTTATGGTTCCTTTTATCGTAGTTGGTGGACTCCTTATCGCCATCGCGCTGACTCTAGGCGGTGAAACGACATCAAAAGGATTAGTCATCCCAGATGATTCATTTTGGAAATCCATTGAAAACATTGGTAGTTTAGCCTTTAAATTTATGGTTCCAATACTAGCTGGATATATCGCTGTTAGTATCGCTGACAAGCCCGGTCTTGTTCCTGGTATGATTGGCGGCGCTATCGCTGCTGACGGTAGTTTTTATGGCAGTGATGCAGGCGCAGGATTTTTAGGTGGTATTGTTGCTGGTTTCTTAGCAGGTTATATCGCAAAGTGGATTAAAGATATTAAAGTTCCAAAAGCAATGGCACCAATTATGCCTATCATTATTATTCCCATTATTTCATCGGTCGTTGTAGGATTGATATTTATATTTTTAATCGGTGCACCAATTTCTAATATTTTTGAGGCATTAACAACCTGGTTAAAAAGTATGCAAGGTGCTAATATTATTATACTTGCGATGATTATAGGTGCGATGATTGCCTTCGATATGGGCGGTCCAGTAAACAAGGTAGCATTTTTATTTGGCTCAGCACTTATTGCTGAAGGTAATTACGCCGTTATGGGTATGGTCGCAGTTGCTGTATGTACACCACCAATCGGTTTAGGTTTAGCAACGTTTGTTCAAAAGTATAAATTCAATCATTCCGAAAGAGAAATGGGTAAGGCTTCCTTCACTATGGGACTATTTGGTATTACTGAAGGTGCTATTCCTTTCGCAGCCCAAGATCCATTGCGCATTATACCTGCAAACATCATTGGTGCAATGATTGCATCAGTCATTGCAGCCATTGGTGGTGTCGGCGATAGAGTCGCACATGGAGGTCCAATCGTGGCTGTATTAGGTGGTATTGATCATGTATTATGGTTTATCTTTGCAGTGATAGTAGGTAGTCTTGTCACAATGACTACTGTACTATTATTAAAACGCAATACACCAGTTATAGCAGTAGATGCACCAGCGCAACACACGCAACTTCATGATACAGATATTACACAACATGATACAGAGGTTGACAATGTAGATAACACCGCGAAACATTCACATCTCAATAAACCTTCTCATGTTTTTGATCAACAAACTATGATAATTACTGATCACGACATGTCTCGAAACGAAGCAATTGATATGTTGATTCATAAACTTAAAATTTGCCGTTATGTAGAGCACACATCGCATTTAAAAAATGCAATACTAGAACGTGAAATGGAGTCTACGACAGCTATTGGCATGAACGTGGCCATTCCACATGCAAAGTCTGATGTTGTAAAACAACCGATTGTAGCTGTTATGAAAAATAATCATGGTGTTAAATGGGACAGTCTAGATGGTAGTCTACCTCAATTGATATTCTTAATTGCCGTACCAAACAACAGTCAGGATACACATTTAAAAATACTTCAGCGCTTATCTAAAGCGTTAATGAATGATGAGACACGCCAATCACTAATTAATGCAAACAGTACTACAGAAATTTATAACTTATTAATGAAAATATAGAGGAGTTTTAACTATGGCATTATTTTTACAACCCGTTTTTAAAGACAGAATTTGGGGCGGTCATGCATTAAAAGCATTTAACTATGATATCCCTAATGAAACAACTGGTGAATGCTGGGCAATTTCTGCACATCCAAATGGTCCTAATACAATTATCAATGGTCCATACAAGGATATGACCCTAGATCAACTTTGGTCACAACATCGTGAATTATTCGATAATGATTCACGAGATAGTTTCCCTCTGCTAACTAAAGTATTAGATGCCAATGATAAATTATCTGTTCAAGTTCACCCAGATGATGACTACGCTTTAAAACACGAAGGCGAACTAGGTAAAACAGAATGTTGGTATATTTTAGATGCAGCCCCAGGTGCTGAAATTATATATGGCGTACATGCACATAATAAACAGACGTTAATAGACATGATTGATAATCATGAATTTGACAGTCTTTTCAAACGTATACCTGTTAAGCCCGGTGACTTTTATTATGTTCCTGCTGGCACTGTCCATGCCATTGGTTCGGGTATTTTAATTTTAGAGACACAACAATCCTCCGATACGACATACCGTATTTATGACTATGATAGACGAGATCAAAATGGTCAATTGCGTGATTTGCACTTAGAGCAAAGTAAAGATGTGATTGAATTAGGCAATCATGAACCAAATACTACTCCTATAACAACTCACATCGACACACACACTGTAACTCAATTTGTAGATAATCAATATTTTGCAGTATATAAATGGGATATTCATGGAGATTTAAAATTCAATAAACCACATGCTTATTGCTTAGTTACAATTATCGATGGTACTGGTACTTTAACAGTAAACGATAAGCACTATGACATCCAAAAAGGTTCTAGCTTTATTTTAACTACGGAAGACGAGGATATTCACTTTGTCGGTAATATTAGTGCTATAGTAAGTCATCCTGGATAATAGCAATGATAACAACCGTCCCATAAAAGACAGAAATTACTATCTCTTCTGTCTAAAAACATAAAAATCCACACATTAAGGAGCTATAACCCTAATGTGTGGATTTAATTTTTATTCTGTAACGTTACTTTGGTCAACTTTTTCAGATACGCGCTTCATCAATGGATCTGTTACAGGTTTTAAAATTAAACCTACAACGAAGAATCCTATACCAAATAACGTTAATATAATTAATTTTGTAATTAGGATTTCCGGAACAATACCGCCTACTGTTTCACGTAATGAATCAATTGCATACGTAAATGGTAAGTATGGCGAAATGTTTTGGAAAAATTGTGGCGTAGTTTGAATTGGGAATGTTCCCCCACCACCTGCAATTTGTAATACAAGCAATACGATTGCAATGGCTTTACCTGGGTTACCAAGTAATGATACGCACGTATATACGATTGAGTTGAAAATAATCGAACAGAAAATCGTTATAAGTACAAATAATACAGGTGACTCAACTCCTGCTTTTAGGATTAACAAATCTCCAACCGATACAATGAGTGCTTGCAACATACCAAGCATTATAAAGAATCCTGCCTTACCTAAGAACACTTGTCTTGTCGTTAAGACTGACTCTAGACTCTTATGTTTATTATCAACCGTTAATAAACTTACCATCAAGAGTGCACCTACCCATACTGACAGTGCAGTATAGAATGGTGTCATACCTGAACCATAATCCTTAACTGGGAAAACATCAACAGTCTTCTTATTAATAGGATTTGCAATAATACCCGCTTGCTTTTTCAAATCATTCTTAAGTGTGTCGATTAATTTGTCGACTGCATCATCTTTGTCTAATTTCTTGAAAATTTTATTCGCTTTTTTCAAATCTTTTTCAACATCAGGCAATTTATTTTGAGAAAAATCAGCTAAATCTGATAAAGCCTTTTTCGCTTGTGGCTGATTTTTATTTAGTAATCCTACCGCTTGATCATAACCATTTAATAACGTTGGTAAATTTTTATTCACACTTGCTGTCGCATTAGTTAATCGCTGTTCTAACTGTGGTAAGTCATTGCGCACAAAGTTAGCAGCTTTAGCTACATCACTTTTCACTTTCGAGAAGTTTGCTTGAGCATTTTTAACAGCACTAATGTATTGTTGTTCAATACTTGGTAATACTGTTTGTAAGCGATCAATACGTGTTTTACCATTTTTTAAAATAGCTTGTCCACTGTTAATGACTTGATCAATTGTATTTAATTTAGACTGAACATTGGATAATGCAGTTTGCCCTTTGTTCAATTCATCCATAATACGTTGTGATATTGATACTAAAGAGCTGTTAAGATCTTTTTTAACATAATCTCTAAATGATGATAATGATGAATCTAGTTTTGAAAGTTGATCTAGTAATTTAGTAGCTTCAGCAGTTCCTGAACTACCATTCTTTAATGCATTGCTTAATTGATTAACTAACCTTAATGATTCATTAATTCGATTATTAGCTGCTTTTACCTTATCAATTTCTTTTGATAAATCAACATTTTCATTCTTCTCAATCTCTTTTAATGTATCGATAAATTGTTGATTATATTGCGTTGTGTATTCTAAACCGGACTTAACATTATCTAAAGACTCTCTAAAATCAGAAGGCTTGTCCGATGCTAAAATCCCATACGAAATATTACGTAATGCCTGACTATCTTTTTGTGCGGCTTTCGCTTGGGTATCTAAATTATTTGATAATGATAATAAAGAGCCCGTTAATGCCGCTTCCATTGATTTAACATCTTTATCTGTAATGTTTTGTGTGTTCTCGTTAGCTGTGCTGACTTGTGTTGTTGTTATATCTACAAAACTTTGACCATCTTTTTTCCCGCTTGTACTTTGTGGTGTAGTCGATACAGGCGCATTATTACTATTTGGTGCGGTATTTTGCGTAACATTATTATTTGGTGCAGTATCGCCACTTGGTGCACTTGGTGGCGTTGATGCTACACCATTACCAGCTGCAGGTGCACTATTTGATGTTTCGTTGTTCGCCGCGCTATTTTGAGGAATCTGTTGCTGGTTTCTTCGATTTAAATCTTGCGCGCGTCGAATTGCATCTTGATAATCACCGACTCTACTTCTAACTTGTGTGACGAAGCCTTTGGCATCATTTAACTGTCCATTAGCTTGATCAATACCTTGACTCGCAATGTTAAGTCCTTGATTAATTTTAGGGAACTGCGCTGGCACGTCATCAGCTGCAAAATTTAACGCTTTTTCAATTTTCGGCATATAATTATTTAAAGCTAATATCAACTTAGCCTTTTCATTAAGTTGCGGAATAGCACCATTGACTTCGTTTAATTTTTTCTGAGCATCTAAAATATCACCTTTATAATTTCCTAGTTTTCTAAAATCATTGGCATATTTATCTAAATCCGCTTGGTGGTTATTCAAATATACAATTTTATTCGCAAAGTCATTAATCTTAGGTAAAGCTTTATCTGCTGAATATACCGCATTTTTTATCTTGTTAATTGTCGGCACATTTTCTTCAATAGTTAAACCTGCTTTGTTAGCTTCTTCTAATAATGCTCGAGTTACTGTTTTATTAAATTGTTCATTCGCTTTTTCAACGACAACTGACGAACCAGTATCTGTTAGCTTAGACGCAACAGCGTTAATCTTCTGATTCACCTTAAATTCTACATCTGCTTTTTGAGGCTGCTTACGTAGTGTCCCTGTAATTTCATGTGTAAACTTAGATGGGATGTAAATACCTGCAAAATATTTACCCATTTTTATCTCATGATCAGCTTTCTCTCTACTTACAAACTGCCAATCAAAACTTTTATTTTTCTTGAGTGTATTAACCATCGTATTACCGACATTAACTTTTTTCCCTCTGATTGTGTCGCCTTTATCTTCATTAACGACTGCGACCTTGATGTGTCCCGTGTTGCCATATGGATCCCACATTGCCCATAAGTTAAACCAAGCGTAGAACGATGGCAAAATAGCTAAGCCTGCTAAGATAATCCACACAGCTGGCGTCTTAGCTACTTTCTTCAGATCCATTTTAAATAATTTAAATGCGTTCTTCATTGTCACACTCCTATGTAGGAATTATTCATATTTTTTATATATTTTTTGTAAATTAATTTATTTTTGCGTTGTGAATTAGTATAATCAATTTACTGGAAGATATTTAGTCGATTGATACCTATCAACTATTTTCAGCATACGATAAATTATAACAAATCATAGTTTATTATCACACTTAATTATTATATTTTTCAAGGGAGAATACGAAATATGCCTAAAAATAAAATTTTAATTTATTTGCTATCAACTACGCTCGTATTACCTACTTTAGTTTCACCTACCGCTTATGCTGATACACCTCAAAAAGATACTACAGCTAAGACAACATCTCATGATTCAAAAAAATCTAATGACGATGAAACTTCTAAGGATACTACAAGTAAAGATATTGATAAAGCAGACAAAAATAATACAAGTAACCAAGACAATAACGACAAAAAATTTAAAACTATAGACGACAGCACTTCAGACTCTAACAATATCATTGATTTTATTTATAAGAATTTACCACAAACCAATATAAACCAATTGCTAACCAAAAATAAATACGATGATAATTACTCATTAACAACTTTAATCCAAAACTTATTCAATTTAAATTCGGATATTTCTGATTACGAACAACCTCGTAATGGCGAAAAGTCAACAAATGATTCGAATAAAAACAGTGACAATAGCATCAAAAATGACACTGATACGCAATCATCTAAACAAGATAAAGCAGACAATCAAAAAGCACCTAAATCAAACAATACAAAACCAAGTACATCTAATAAGCAACCAAATTCGCCAAAGCCAACACAACCTAATCAATCAAATAGTCAACCAGCAAGTGACGATAAAGCAAATCAAAAATCTTCATCGAAAGATAATCAATCAATGTCAGATTCGGCTTTAGACTCTATTTTGGATCAATACAGTGAAGATGCAAAGAAAACACAAAAAGATTATGCATCTCAATCTAAAAAAGACAAAAATGAAAAATCTAATACAAAGAATCCACAGTTACCAACACAAGATGAATTGAAACATAAATCTAAACCTGCTCAATCATTCAATAACGATGTTAATCAAAAGGATACACGTGCAACATCATTATTCGAAACAGATCCTAGTATATCTAACAATGATGATAGCGGACAATTTAACGTTGTTGACTCAAAAGATACACGTCAATTTGTCAAATCAATTGCTAAAGATGCACATCGCATTGGTCAAGATAACGATATTTATGCGTCTGTCATGATTGCCCAAGCAATCTTAGAATCTGACTCAGGTCGTAGTGCTTTAGCTAAGTCACCAAACCATAATTTATTCGGTATCAAAGGTGCTTTTGAAGGGAATTCTGTTCCTTTTAACACATTAGAAGCTGATGGTAATCAATTGTATAGTATTAATGCTGGATTCCGAAAATATCCAAGCACGAAAGAATCACTAAAAGATTACTCTGACCTTATTAAAAATGGTATTGATGGCAATCGAACAATTTATAAACCAACATGGAAATCGGAAGCCGATTCTTATAAAGATGCAACATCACACTTATCTAAAACATATGCTACAGATCCAAACTATGCTAAGAAATTAAACAGTATTATTAAACACTATCAATTAACTCAGTTTGACGATGAACGCATGCCAGATTTAGATAAATATGAACGTTCTATCAAGGATTATGATGATTCATCAGATGAATTCAAACCTTTCCGTGAGGTATCTGATAGTATGCCATATCCACATGGCCAATGTACTTGGTACGTATATAACCGTATGAAACAATTTGGTACATCTATCTCAGGTGATTTAGGTGATGCACATAATTGGAATAATCGAGCTCAATACCGTGATTATCAAGTAAGTCATACACCAAAACGTCATGCTGCTGTTGTATTTGAGGCTGGACAATTTGGTGCAGATCAACATTACGGTCATGTAGCATTTGTTGAAAAAGTTAACAGTGATGGTTCTATCGTTATTTCAGAATCCAATGTTAAAGGATTAGGTATCATTTCTCATAGAACTATCAACGCAGCTGCCGCTGAAGAATTATCATATATTACAGGTAAATAAGTATTATATTAAACCCGTAAAATTTATAAGTATAAACAAGGAGTTCGGACTTAAACATATTTCTGTTCATAAGTCCGATTTCTTATTCAATTAAACCCGAGGCATTCAGTTCGAACGCCTCGGGTCGTTTTATATAAATATATTATTTTATGTTCAAATGTTCCTCATCATATCCGTTTCAATTGCCATCTCACACATTTTATAAATATGAGCAAATGTACTTATTCTCAAACATTACTGCCGAGCTTTAATTGACGTTATATTAACTATAAACTACTTTTCCATGACTCTACGGATTCAATGTCACATGAGCGTGATAAAATTTGTTCAATAATAAAGTCATGTTTATCATCTGATCTATCACCAACAGCATCTTCTAAAACAGTAATATAATAGTCTTTATCTACACTTTCTAATGCCGTGCTCAATACAGCTCCACTTGTAGAGACACCCGTTAATACTAAATGATTAATATCATTTGCACGTAAATAAACTTCCAAGTAACTACCTGTAAATGCGCTAAAGCGTCGCTTAGAAATAATCGGCTCATCTTCTAGTGGTGCTAAATCTTCAAGTATTCGTGTAGATGCATCTGCTTCAGTAATCGCATATCCTTGAGCTTTAATTGTTGAAAACACTTTATTACTCGAGGAGACATCATTAAAATGCTTATCTAACACTAAACGTATGAAAATGACTGGTATTCGATGTTGTCTTGCTGCTTCAATTGCTCTCTGATTCGCTTTAATAATATTTTTTATTCTAGGTACACTACTCGCTATACCTTCTTGCATATCCAAAACTAATAGCGCCGTTTTTCGAGACATCTTCATTCTCCTTTACTTGTGTAGTTCTAAGTCGTTAAATTCATTATAACGTTAAAATGATGGACAATCTATTCATTGCATTTTGCATATACTTCACAATAAATTAAGGGGAAATAAGACGTCTTATATACTTAAAAAAATATATAGATGCTCTTCCCCCAATATAATTATGCTTTATTTTTCAACTTATTGCGTCGTGATAACCAAATCATTAGTACACCCATTGCACCAACAATTACAGATATCGGCAACCAATGTTCTTTTATCGTTTCCCCCGCTTTAGGCAAAGATACATTACCATCAGCATTTAATAATCCACTTAACAATCCATTACCTTTACCAAGTGTTAACGTCTTTTCTGGCTTTGGTGTGGGTATATCTGGAATACTGTCTAATAAATCTGATCCTTGATTCATTAAATTTGCTAACTTATTTAAATCTGTCGTTTTCCCATTTTTATTCAATCGATCTAGTAAACTTGGACGATTTACTATTGGTGATAAAATATAATCTATATCTTTTTTCGTTTGATTGAGTCTCTTTTGTAAATTCAATAAATCATCCGCTTTACCATTCAATGCCGATTTAACTAAATTAAAAATTTTATTTTGATCTGTTTCTATTTTAGTAATTAAATCTGCCAGTAATTTTGCCTTTTGTCTTTCTATACGTGTTGCTAAAATCGTTTCAATTGCTTGTTTTTTATCTTTGGCATTATTCAAAATTGCTTTTAATATATCATCTGAAGACGTGTCGCCAGTTGATGCAAAATGTTTCTTCAATTGGTCAACGATTTGGCGATTTGATAATCCTTTATTCGTCCAATCTTTAGCCAATTTATCTGCTTCAGCTTTTCCTAATTTCGTTTGTAAAATTTGAGAAATCAATAGCGACTTATCTTGTGATTGATCAATCAATGACGTTAATAAATCATCACTCGTTGTCAGAGATAATTGATCAATATGACGAGTAATTTGATCTGCAATTTGTTGATCTGTTTTACCATCAACACGTATATCTTTTAGAATTTTAACTGCCTCGTCTTTATTAAATATACTTTCTAAAATGCTTTGTGTAGCATACTTTTTATCATCAGTACGTGCAAGTTCTTCCAAAATAATATTTCGTTGACTTTTTATACGCTCTTTCGTCTTATTTACTTCGCTCATTAAGTCTGATTTTTGATTTTTAGGAAGTTGCGTATTTGCAATACGTTGATCTAAAGATTGTAACGTATTCAGTTTATGATATGTGTAATGTTGCGTTGAGGCATTACTTTTAGCTAATTTTTCAATCATAGCATGATTAATTTTATCGCTTCCTTGTAATTTATCAGTGAGTCGATTACTATGGCTTTGATTCTCTTCATTTGAAAGGAATTTATTTAACACAACATGTCCAGAACCATCATTATTTGGCGTTTTAGCTACTTCATGATTATTATCTGTTGTAGACACTGCTGGATCTTCCGATGTATCTTTCGATGCATCTTTCGATTTGTGTATTTGCTGATTCAAATGGTCTAGGTCTTCTAACGCCTTATTTACCATTGCTTCATCATTTTTATCATCTTTTTCTCCATGTTTTGTTGTAGCCGTTTGTGACATATCATTTTTCATTGCATTAAGATCGTCCTCGCCACTTTGTTGACCCCTATCAACATTTGAAGAAACCTCATTTAAATCTTTAAGCAATTGATCTAATTTACTGTCTATATCACTTTGACCGTTCATTTCAGTGTGAGAACTTTTATTGTCTTTGCTATCCAACTCATTAGCTCGTTTTATGATTTCATCTATTTGCGATGCTGTTTTCGCTTCATTTAGTTGTGCTTTATAATGTTCTTTAGATGAAGCCGATAACTGTTTTAATTGCTCAATTTGACGAATTGCCTTGTCAACTTTGTCTAATAAATCTTGCTTAGATAATATCTCTTTTGTAATTTCAGTATCCTTTTCAGATGCAGCTTGGGCATCGTACGGCAAGATATTCGTTAAAATGATACTTGTCGCCATCATTGTCGAACACGATAACTTTACATATAATTGAAACGGTTTCCCTCGATATTTAGCCATCAACATACTCCTTCCTCACTTACTTCCTTCAAAGAATTACATACTATTATATACCTGTTTACAAGAAATTTACACTTATCTATCTAGTTATTGTTGTTAGTAATTATCTACTTATTACTTAGCTTATATTTAAGTAAACAAAACAAGCATGACGTAATATCATATTGTCCATGTCGCTAACATCATATTACGTCAAATCTTTTATATTAAATGATGTTTTATTTTAGACTGCTTTTTCCTTTTAGCTTTCGAGCGCCTGTTTAAAAACTTGCTCGAATTGTTCACGCGAGATTTCGTGTGCATGTGCTTTTTGTGCTAATAAAGCATCTCGAAACTGTTGTTGATCTTTCAAACTTTCTAACATTTGTATTAATTGGTCTTTACTTTCCATTGTTATCTCATCATTATGCTCAAATAAGTGCTCTGATAATGTTACTTTAGCATGGTGTGCGGTTTGACGATAACCTAAAATCAACAACTCATAGTCAAACGCTTGTTCCACCGCATTTAAAATTTCATTACCCTCATTGATATCAAGATAAATATCACATAACTGGTATAGTTCATTTACCCTGTCAATATTAATAGATGGGTATAAATGCACATTAGCATATTGATCAAGTTGCATTAGCTTATCAGACATCTCTGTAATAGCAGCGATGTGAAACTTAAAATCTGGTAAAGTTTCAACCAATACCTTGATGTTACGAAGTTGATCCGAGTTAGTTAATATTACAATTTCTTTAGTATATCTATTACGACTACGATAGTTATATAGATATCCGCCTTGTAAAATACGAGATTGAACCTTTGCGTCTGCTATATTGAGCATCGTTTCATATTCGTTTTTATCTGGAATAATAATATTACAATGTCGTTTCATATCACCTTTACACATCAATTGCATATTTCCCGGGACATTACCATTACAGTGTTCTTGCCATACCAAAACATCACTACCTTTTGATGGCAAATTATATAACACTGAAAATGGTAGGGCTAGTGAGTTAATAACGAAATGATGTTCCGTAATTTCAAGTTGCTTGATAAAAAATAATGCGAATGCGAGCTTTGAAGGGAAAAAGTAAGACTTCCCTTGCCAATCCAATATGACATCAGATGTTACAAAATTTTCATAAATCACTTCTTTACCTTCTGCTGTCATATATTTCTTCAAGATCGCTTTACGATTTAAATCGTAAACAGTTTGTGCAAATTTAATACCATTCTTAGAATAATAATCGACAAATCGGACACGTTGTTGGTCATCAAACCATTCGACACGACTAACAATTCTAGGGCGCTCTCCACTTTGATAAAATATTTTACCTCGTAGACGTCCCATATCATTAATTGTAGCCGAATTGTTGTTACCTTTAATTTCCCAAAAAGCTGGTACAGTAACCTGATTAAAAAATCGTGGTTTCATATTTTCTGTATTATGATTATCTGCAAAAAATTGATACGGTGATATAACATCGTCCGGTAAAAAGCCATTGTCATTGAGTACAATTGTTAAATCTTCTTCCAACTTACTGGCTTTAAAAGACTCATATAACTTTCGTGAATGATCGTTAAAGTAATCAAATAATTTAATCATGTAGCACCTCTTGAACTAATGTTTCCCATTTTAAAATAATATCTTGAGTCATAAATTGCTGTGCCACTTCATAAGAGATGTCATGTGGTGTCTGGGGACCATTGTTAAAATACATTACAATGGCATGAGCTAGTTTTGCGATAACATCATCCACACTATCTTCGTCGGTATCAAAAGGTACCAAGTAGCCATTTTCCCCATCTCGAATAAAGGTTGGGTTACCATAATTCACATTTAATCCAATCATACCTAGTCCTGAGCCTACCGCTTCCATTAGTGTTAACCCAAAACCTTCGCTAGTTGATGCAGAAAGAAATAACTCATAATCATTATAAATTTCATCAAGTTTAACATGCCCTAGTAAACGAATATAATCTTGTGCGCGGTGTGTATCAATAATTTTACGCAGTCGCGTCTTCTCGCTACCTTCTCCATAAATATCAAATGTTAATTCTGGCACTTGTCGTTTAGCCACGATAACCGCTTTGACAAGCCAATCAATATGTTTCTCATTCGCTAAACGAGATGCACTAATCATCGCATATGGCTTTCTTGATAATGTTGGATATGATAATGCATCAATGCTTCCCACAGGAATAGTATAAACACGTGGGCGATAACCTTGATATTGCTCAAATTGTCGACAAACCATATGATTTTGAATATCTGTTGCTGTAATAAAGAAATCAATGTATTTAGCTTTTGAAAATTGATATTCATAATAATTGTTCCATAGTATATGCTGCTCACTCATCATATTATTACTATAATGATCAGCATGAATCACAACACCAACTTTACTATCACCTTTATGCTGCAAAACAGCCTGACCAATATCAGAAGCGCGGTCTAATATGACAATATCGTCTCGGGTTAAATTCAATCGTTGTAAAAAGTATGCAATAAATTCCGTTTTGTTATACAACACCGCATCTTCAAACACATATATAGAGCTGTCTCCATCAATATATTCGTTATAAGCGATGGAACCATCTTGATTATAAAATTGTCGCATATATAATTTCGCTTTATTATCAGCTGGTGCATAATACTCAGAAAATATGCGCGTATAACTATAAAAATCTTTACGTACTAACATACTATTAATTACAAATTCTGCACGATCCACAATATCTTTTTGTTCATTTTGCAGATAACATGTTACAAATGATGATTTCCCATTAAAATATAGGCGGACTATCTTACCATTTCTTTCTCTAAAACTAATGTCATGACCAAGCTCACGTTCAATGTCATCTAACGTGTACGTTGTTGGTGCTAAAGAAATATCACTAAAATACTGATACAACCAAATAACTTCTTGATCTTTAAACCCAATGTTTTGCGTTAATGTCTGTATGTTCTCTGACTGTATAAAATCTAAAAACACAAATTTAGTGTCTTGATTTGTACGTCTCAATAATTTAGCACGGTAAGCTTGTGCATATTCAACACCGCTACTCGCCCAGCCTATACCAAAGTTTATATTATATATTGTCATGCGCTACCCCTTTTCATTTATGGAAAATGTATAACTGGCATACCCTCTTTATCAAATGTAATCATGCTTTGACAAATATTTTTCACCATTCTTTTTTTGATATTTCGTGTCATAACTTCAAATGAATCTAAGGCAACTCTATGGTATTCAAAAATAGCGTTACGTTGCCCATTTTGTCGTTGATTAACGCTTGCTTTTAATTGTTGTAAATAGTCGACTTGTTCTAACCAACATGAATCAATTGCTTTCAAAAAGACTTTTTGAACGAAAATATTATAATAATATGCACTTTGCATGTTTTTACGATTCAAAGCTAATTGCTTTTCAAATTGCTCTAATAAAAATGTCACTACTGCTTGCTTATCTTTAAAATTAACACAAGCCACATCTTTATTAAATTGGAAACTTAAATTTTGATAAATATACTCGACAACACGCGATTTTGTTAGCACCTTTTCCTCATTTACAAACATTTCAAATACATCTTTAGCTAACGCTTTAAAATCTTGATTCTCAGCATCATCTATTTCTAAAACTCGATTGCGTTCCTCGTATACAAGATCTCGCTGTATACTAATGCTTTTTTCAAATTCATTAGCCATTTCACGAGCTTTAACCCCTTGTTCTTCCGAGATACGCTGCGCTTTAACTACAATTTGCTTAACTTTGCGATTAAACAAATTACTTTGCGATAATCGTTGTGCATCTAATGAATATAATTGATTATTTTCCGCTAAATTACTATCGCTCCATCGCTTAACTAAATAATCATCTAGTGAAATATATATACAAGATGATCCCGGATCCCCTTGTCTACCAGAACGACCACGTAATTGCCTGTCTACACGGCTATTTTCCATATGTTCATGAATAATAACAGCTAATCCACCTAATGCTTCGACACCTTCACCAAGTTTAATATCTGTGCCTCGACCTGCCATACTAGTCGCAACAGTCATGGAACCAATTTGCCCTGCTTCAGCTATCATCTGCGCTTCTTTTGCAACATTTTGCGCAATGAGTAAATTATTAGGAATATCCATTTGGAATAATACTTTCGAAAAGTATTCAGCCGCTTCAGCAGTTCTCGTTATGAGTAAAACCGGTCGCCCCGTTTCATGAAGTTCAACTATATCATGAATCATCGCGATGTTTTTCTCATCAACTGAACGAAACACTTTATCTGGTTCATCGATACGTTGAATCGCTTTATCAGTTGGTACTTGTACGACTATTTTTGAATACAAATCAAAGAACTCTGATTCGCCTAATTTTCCTGTAGCTGTCATACCTGAAAATGATTCAAAAAGTTTAAATAAATTCTGGAAGGTAATTGTTGCCATAACACTTTTATCTGTTGAAACCTCCATACCTTCTTTCGCTTCAATAGCTTGGTGAAGTCCAGCTTGCAACTTAGTTCCCGGTAACATACGACCTGTAATACGGTCAATTAAAACAATATCACCATTATATACAAAGTAATCGACATTAGATTCAAACAAATATTGTGCGCGCAGTGCTAAATTAATATTACGCACTAGGACCATCGCTTGTTCGCTATATAAATCTTCAACATTAAAGTATGATTGTGCCGCTTCAATACCTTGATTTAACAGCCATATTTCTTTTTTGGTCTTCTTCATTTTAAAATGCACGTCTTCAATCAATGTATCTACAAACTCTTTCACAATATGAAATAGATTTGATTGTAATCTTGGTGCACCCGAAATAACTAATGGTGTTTGAGCAGCATCTAAAATGATTGAATCCACTTCATCAATAATACCGTAATTTAATTGTGGTAAAAATTTCCCTTCCGCACTATCAGCCAAATTATCAATTAAATAATCAAAACCGAGACGTCCATTAGTTGTATATATAATATCATGTTCATATATATTACGTTTTTCCCCTTTTTGATACTCATAATCCACAATATCAACAAAACCTAATGAAGCAGTTAAACCTAACCATTCATATAATGGTTGCATCTCTTCAAAATCTCGCTTCGCTAAATAATCATTCGTTGTAATTAAATATGTTCCTTTTCCCGAAAGAGCATTTAAATATAAAGGCATCGTTGCCGTTAATGTTTTACCTTCGCCTGTTTGCATCTCCGCAATGTTACCTTCATGCAATACAATCGCTCCGATTAACTGAACTTCTTTAGGATACATACCTAATACTCTCCAGCTCGCTTCACGTGCCACTGCATAAGCTTCAGGTAACAATGTATCTAGTGTATCAACTCCTGATGCTAAACGTTCTTTAAATTCTATTGTCTTTTGTTTTAACGCATCATCAGAATATGATTTAACTTCATCGCTCCATGTATTGATGCGTTTCACTATTTTTCTAATCGACTTTAGTCTTAATTCGTTTATCGTAACATCTAGTTTATGTTTCATTTACTTCCCCACCATTCAGTTTCGATACATCTAAGTAATCTAAAAATCGTACTGGATTCATTAAACGTGACATATAATTTAGATGTTTGTCTTGCTCTTCTTTAAAATAAACCTCGACATTTGTATCTTTTAGTTCATGATTTCCTGGGACATGTTCTGTAAGCCATCCTTTTAAATCATCATCTTCATGGCTTGTACGATACACTTTGCAACCCAAATGCTGAGCGACATAAGTTGCAAAAACATTTGACTTTGACCCATAACTAATCAAATTAATAGCCTTTAGGGTATCTTGACTTTGCAAATCATTCTTTAGTTGCTTAATATTTCCCTCGATATTGTCGTCCATCCAACGTTCAACGAGCCAAACATGACCAAACAGTTTCAAAAAATCATTCGAAATAGTTGGATAGGTGTCAGATGGTTCTGCAATAATGACATTGATCATATCATTTCCATATTGGTCATCGCCTATCTTCGTCACCCGCATGCTTTTATACTCTAAATCATATTGATGCGTCATCTCTGTGATTGTTAAACATCTAAATATAAGACTCGTCGATGCTGCATTCATCATTTTTATTTTATAAGCATAGGCTTCATCAGGATATTGAATCGTAATACTATTTGACTTTACAATCTCAGTACTTAGTTTTGTGCCATTTTTATTATAAAAAATGATGATAAAATACACTGAACCAGCAGGCGTTGCATCAAAATCAAAATGCAATTTATAATGCTGTCCTCTACGCAAAATTGGTAAACTTGGCGCACTTTTATATTTTGAAAATTGCTTTAACATCAACCACTCATGAATCGGTAATCCAGAGGGCATCAAAGGATTTATAAAAGTCACTTCACCATTTGAAAATGATACTTTAGAGCCATACATAAATGTAGTTTGTGAAATATAATTCCAAGTAACTTTAAATGTTTTGTTTTTCAGCATGTTGAACTCTCCCAAACTTGTCTTCCAAAATAATGTTGTAAAAATTAACAAACCAACTTGCAATGGTAGGTGAATCATCATTATGTCGCCCAGGAATACTGCGATTCATCACTCTTGCTTGGTGTGCTGTCAATACAGGTAATAGCTCTTGAAATGCATGTGGATCATAATCATCATGTTGCATATATGCTATGGCAAAAACAGTTTGTGACAATGATTTCTTTTGAAATGTTTGCCAAAATTTTTGATTTAATGCCTGTATCGACGCTTGAGATGTATCACCTTCATTAGACACCAGGACGTCTAATGCTGTACCGAACTCTTCTGGTCTAAGTAATCGCATATGTTCAGCAATCGTTCCAATATTAACAAGTGGTTTACCAACAATAATTGCCTGAGGATTTAACTGAGCACCATAATACAAGGCACCAAATGAACCCATAGATAAACCAGATAATATTAATTCATGTGATTTAAAATTCAGCTTTTCTAATGTCTCGTCAATAACATTGATAATACCTTGTTCATATTCAGATGAACCGATATAAAAACTACCACCTTCAACACGAGGATCGCCGATAAGTAAAAACGGTGCATTCATACGTTTCATCATATAATATCCTTCGAAACCTTCCGCTGTTCGATAACCACTAAAATATACGTTTAGTGGCGGTTTCATATCACCAGGGTGGAAATAATAAATAAATTCCTGTCGTTGACTATCTACGAAACGACTACCACCAAGTAAAAATTGACCCATGTCTAATCTAGACCATCGTTTGTGTATAGGTCCTAAATGTACCGTCCCGTTCCCACGCGCCTTAACAGTTACACTTATATAAGCATCAAATGGTTTCGCAGGTATCTCTAAAGGACTGTCTAACATATCATCAGTCAATACGATTTGTTCAATTAATGCACCATCAGCGCCAGTCTGAATCAATCTAAATGTATATTGCAACTCGACCGCACCATCAATATCAAATTCTGGCCATATTTGAATGACTTTATCTTTATCGTAAACGAGATTATTTTGCCAAGATGCGATAGGTTTAAATTCTTTCCCAAATTCTCCACTCAATGTGAGCTCTGAATTACCTTGGTAAACGACATCTCCTTTAAAATTCGGATGCACAAGTGCTAACTTAGGAGAAACCTTATCTCCATACTGTCCTGAGAAGCTAACTGCCTCTAATTTATTATTACGTTCTTCAATATTCCGGTAATGTAATGGTTGAACAACGTATTTTTGGACATTTTCGTCTTGTTCATATTCAACTGACCAAAATGATTCATCAACATACGTATTGTATGGTTCGCTTATCATTTGTAATAAATTCGTTAATGTCTCCGAGTATGGTGCTTGAATATAGATAAAATCAAAGCGCCCTTCTGCTTCAACAATCGCTTCAATAGCCTCTACATAACCACTATCAAATTCAAACAATCCAATATCGAAGTAATCCCAACTCACACCTTTTTTGTGTTGAAAAATAGGTTCTAAATCGTCTCCTCCAATTTGCAAAACTCTAAATTTACGTGGCATCATTTTCACCTTCTATTAACTCATCGAGCTGATTAATAATATTCTTAGAAGCATATGCATCTATTAATTTTAAAGAATAGGCGTACGCATAATTCCAATTTTTCAAATAAAATAAATAATAATTTAACGCATCATCTAATTCATCAACTGTATTTATAATACGGCCATTGTCATAATCAGAGACGTAATCTGTTTGTTGACCATTAATTTGTGGAATCCCAGCGCTAATTGCACTAATTTGTAAATACAAGTCAGGTTCTTTTGACATATCTATCACAAGTCGCAACGTCCGCAATGCTTCTACAACATCATGTTCAGCATGTATCGTCTTAACAGCAATGATGTCATCTTGATCTTCAGGTGTCATTAATGCTGAAACATTAACATCCGCATTCTGTTTAGCTTGGTATTCCTCATTTACCGACGTAATACATTCACGAAGCCACATCGGTATGTCATTTTGATGGCGCGATAATAAAATTAAACGGTAATAATCTTCCTGTGCGATATAATCCACAAGTCGTTGCATCATTTGTTGCAAATCAGCGTCACTCATACCATCTATCCATACACCTATAAATGTTTCCATCAATTGACTACTTATATTAGGTGATTGTCTCGTTTCAAATGGTGTGATTCGAATCATTGTATTCTCCCGCTGATACTTCTCTTGATGACTAATTAAATCACGTTCTAGTTGCACACTATCAACAATTAAATGGGCATTCTTTACGATAGATTGATATTCCTCATCTGACACAGTTTCATTTCTATTTTTAAAAAATGAATAACTTAATGATTTCGCTGGAATATGATTGGCTATTTGTCGATTGTGCCTAGCATCTGAAGCCACAATCACATGATCATCTTCATGTATTTGTTGTGCAATCATTGCTTGAAATTTTTCTTCAATTAGTTGAGCCATATTGTTATATTCTGTTTGTTGATAGTGATGTTGATATCTTTTTGAAACAGTGACTCTGCCATTTTTCAAATCTTCATGAAGTACACAATCTCCATTAATCGTTAAATATTCTTGGTAAGAAGCCTCTCCCTGATCATCAAAATAACGTATCGCTGATAAATAACCTCTGTCATCAAAAATATAACGCCGTTGTAACTGATCTCTTTCAAATTCTTCAAACCAAATTGAATACCCTTCTTGACTAAAATAAATATTTGTATAGGTCTGTTCACTCGTCACACATTTTAATAAATACGGTGTGTACACAAACTCAACATCATCCGGCCATTTTAAGTGATGATAATTAATCGCTTGTGGCGCATGGTGACTGAATCCTTGAATTTCATCAAACACAGACGAATACTTTGTCTCATATAAGTCATATCGATGTAAAAATGTTCTTAAATTTGGTGCATGATTGAGAACAATCAGTTGATAATCTAAGTCATTTTCAAGGTGCATTCCCATTAAACTAATCATATCGTCAAATTCCGTCTTATTTTGTAGTTGATAATACGGCACAGTCGTGTCTTGCCACCATCGTTGGTCATCGTACCAAGCTGGAATAAAGTATTTCATAATTACCTCCTTACCAATACTGGTTTAAAAATGGCTTATATTTATCAAAATATAAATATGTACGAATTGTTTCTGCAATATTAATACTGATGTAAACTAATACAATCAGTTGTACTGAGAAATAAATTTCAGTAGATAAATGCGGTACAAACAATGTGAAATAAAGCGGTATACCAATAATGACTGTAACTAATGCCAATCCAAACCAACATACGCGTCGTGCTTGATAATTTAAATAACGTTCTGTATCCTTACCAGGTTTAACTCCTGAAAAATAATTGCCACTCTTTAAGAAATCTTTGGATTTTTGTTTAGTATTGATTAAAAATCTCGATAAAAAATAACCCAATAACATTTGAATCACTAAATATACTGAAATACCTACTGGACTATCAAATGTCAGCATTGGCATGTCATCTGATATGCTTTTATTAAACATAGATAAAATAAAATGAATGCCACTTTTTAAGAAAACAAAAGCTGAAATACTCATCATTAAAGTAATACTGCCTGCAGGGTTAACTTTCCAAGATAAATAAGATTTCATATTTGTTGCGGAAACGTTCATTAAATCGATATATGGTATTCTCACTTCTACTAATTCAATAAATAATAAGATAAACAATGTGATTATCACAAGGATGATTAACAACGCAATCACAATATGACTTGCATCTATATATTCCATTTTTTGATGCATCATTGATTTAATAATACTAACCATTACAATCGGCATTGGTCCTGCGATGCCGTAGCGACTATTTTTGTCAGCTAACCAAACTAATAACATCGTTCCAGTAACCAAAATCAATATTGTTAAGTAAATATTGTCTTGATGAACACGTTCTTTCGAAACATATTCATGAATCACAAAATAACTTTGAATAACACTTAAAATTAATGTTAAGATGCGCTCTTTATAATGCTTCTCAAGACTTGTTTGTTTCATGTATTTATCCATATTCCGATAAGAAATCAGCATCAAGATAATCATTGATGTTAACCACGGACCTAATCCTAAAGTGAAAATGTTTAAAGTATTAACGTCTCCACCCATATTAGAAATAGCTATTTTAAAAAATGACTCATGTTTTACTTGCATATCGTTATAGGAAACGATGGAAATGTTTGTGCCTAATATATAAATAAACAAGATAAAACATGTGTATAGCATACGTTTATATATAATTTTATATTCGTATTGTTGTAAAAGTTTTAACATGTTGCACCTCTTTTATATCAAAAACATTAAAAAGACTAAGGGTTCATCACTAATTATTAAAATCCTATATCGATTTTTCTAGTGATTGGTGCCTCAGTCTTTTTAATTTTAGCCAGCTATAAATTCAATTTATGCTTGAGAATCATCTTGATCATTTTCATCTTTCTTTTTCTTTCTCTTCATTAAACCTAAACCAACTAATAATGTCATAACGCCACCTAGTAATCCATTTTGTTTTATTGAGTCACCTGTATCTGGCAATCTTTTTTCACTTTGTGCTGGTGTGCCATTATGTTTAGTCACTTCAGATGTTGCACTTAATGTAGACTGAGATTCACTCGTGCTCGTTGTTGCTTCACTTGATAAGCGAGATGTGCTCGTGCTGTGAGTATGATGCATACTCATTGAGTCTGACGGATGCATTGAGTTAGATTCAGATGTACTTGTTGAGCCGGACATACTTGTTGATGTTGAGTCAGAAATGCTTTGTGAACCAGACATAGATGTACTCAGTGATTCGGATGTGCTTGTCGAATCGGATGTGCTCAATGACGTTGATGTGCTTGTTGACACTGATTCTGAGTCACTAATTGATGTTGAGTCGGATTTGTCTTGTGACATTGAAACACTCGATGAATTAGATTCACTCATTGATGTTGAGTCAGATACGCTCGTTGAACCTGAACCAGACGTACTTAATGATTCAGATATGCTTGTTGAAGTTGAACCACTTGTTGAGTCCGATGTACTTGTCGATGTCGAGTCTGAATCTGATGTACTCAATGATTCTGAGTCACTGATAGAAGTTGAATCACTTGTAGATTCTGATTCTACTGTACTTTGTGAACCACTGATACTTATTGAAGTAGAATCACTGATACTGTCTGATGTTGATAATGATGTCGACACCGATGTGCTTTGTGATGACGATGTACTAGCACTCATTGACATTGATGTTGATATCGATGTACTTAAGGAACCAGATGCACTTGTACTTGTTGACTGGCTTTGTGACATTGAATCACTTAATGATGTAGATGTGCTTGTTGAGCTCGAGTCACTTACACTTGTTGAACCTGATATTGAGTCACTTAAACTTGTCGATGTTGAAACTGATACGCTTCCGCTCATTGAGTCAGATGTTGAAAGTGATGTACTCGTTGAATTTGATCCACTGATGCTAGACGAATCACTTGTAGACATTGAGTCGCTTTCTGATGCACTGATGCTCATAGAGTCAAATTGACTATTACTTGTTGAGCTTGACTGCGAATCGCTCACACTTGTTGACGTTGATTCTGATCCACTCATACTTTGCGAGCTACTCAATGATTTTGAATCACTTAATGAATCCGAAGTGCTAAGACTTGTGGAACCACTTAAAGATATTGATCCACTTAATGAGTCGGAGTCACTTGTACTAGTAGAATCACTCATTGATATTGAATCACTTAGCGAGGTAGACTCGCTTACGCTTTCTGAACCACTTAATGATGTTGAGGTACTCAATGAACCAGATGTACTTGTTGAAGTCGAACCACTTGTTGATTTTGAATCACTTAATGAATCAGATTCACTCACGCTTTCTGAACTTCTTAGTGACGTCGATACACTTAATGATGACGAATCGCTTGTGCTTACTGAATCGCTCATCGATTGTGAGCAACTCAATGAACTTGACTCGCTTACACTTTCTGATTTTCTTAATGACGTTGAGACGCTCAATGAGCCAGAATCACTGACACTTGTTGAGCCACTCATCGATTTAGAGTCACTTTCAGAATTAGATTCACTTACACTTTCTGAATCATTTACAGATTCTGACATACTTTGTGAATCAGATATGCTTGCGCTCATTACTTCACTAGCCGATGTTGATGTACTTGTCGAATCACTTAACGATATAGACACACTCATCGAACCAGATGTACTCGCACTTGTTGAGTCTGATGTTGAATCACTAACACTATCAGATAATGACGTTGAATCACTCATACTTGTTGATGTACTTGTCGAAAGCGACATACTTTGTGAATCACTAGTACTTGTACGCATCGAAGTACTAGTTGAAGCTGATGTACTACGAGAGTCACTTGTTGATGTTGATGTACTTGCTGATCCTGATGCACTTGTACTTCTTGATGTGCTTTGTGAATCGCTTAATGATGTTGATGTTGAATCGGATTCACTTGTACTTTCTGATGTTGAGCCAGACTCTGATGTACTTACCGATGTAGATAAACTTGCAATGGTCGACATGCGGTTTGAAGTTGATGTACTTAGCGAATCACTTAATGATGCTGATGTGCTTTGTGAATCGGATTCACTGCTTTGCATTGACGCAGATGTTGAATCACTTAAAGATGTTGACGACAAATCGGATTCACTTGCGCTTGCTGAGTTACTGAGCGATGTTGACGTACTTGCTGATCCTGAGTTACTTGTACTTGTTGAGTCACTGAGTGATGTTGACGCACTTTCTGATGTTGACTCACTTGCACTTGTTGAGATACTTTGTGAATCAGATTCACTCTCTGAACCACTTAATGACGCTGATGTGCTTACCGAACCTGATTGACTCGTACTTTTAGATATACTTGTTGAATCGCTTAGTGACGTTGATGTCGATGTGGATTCACTTTGGCTTGTTGACTGACTTGTATATGATGATGTGCTTTGTGAATCGGATTCGCTCGTGCTTGTACTTGTTGAGTTTGAGGCACTTTGGCTTGCTGAGTTTGAGTCTACTCCGCTTTGATTCATTGAGGCACTTAGTGACAATGATGTACTCGTTGAGTCAGACAAACTTGTACTCGTTGACGTACTTGTACTTCCTGATGTTGATTGAGACATACTTATGCTCATTGATGTTGAATCGGATTTACTTTCACTTGATGATGTTGAGTCGGATTCACTTTCACTTGTAGAACCACTTAATGATGTGGATGTACTAATGGAATCAGATTTACTTGTACTGATTGAATCACTTGTCGACATTGATGTACTTAATGAATCAGACTTACTATCACTTGTGGAATCACTTAATGATGTTGACAAACTTGTAGAGTCAGACAAACTTGTACTCGTTGACATACTCAGTGATGTTGAAACACTCTCGCTCTTAAACGTTGACGTTGATTCACTGATACTTGTCGATGTTGAAATGGACGTACTACCACTTGTTGAATTACTTAATGATGTTGATGTGCTACCAGATTCTGATGTACTGTCTGATAATGACGTACTCTCACTTGTCGAACTACTCACTGACTCTGATGTTGATTCAGACGTACTTTCACTTAATGATTCACTTAAAAAGGCAGATGCACTTTGTGATTCTGAATCGCTAGTACTATTTGATTCACTTAATGATATAAACGTGCTCTCTGAAGCAGATATTGCTTCACTTATAGAGTCGCTCGTTGACGTTGATTCACTTATTGAATCAGACTCTGATGTACTTAAGCTTGTGGAATCACTCATAGATGTTGATGTACGTTCTGAATTACTTGTACTTAACGATGTCGAAGTACTTACCGAACCAGATGTGCTCGTAGAAGCACTTTGTGATATTGATTCACTTGATGCAGTTGATGCTGATTTGCTATCACTCGTTGAATCACTAAACGACGTTGATATGCTCATTGAATCGGATTGACTTGCACTCATTGAACCAGACGTACTTTGTGATTCCGAAGTACGTACTGAAGCACTTGTCGACGTTGATGTACTTGTTGAACCTGATTGACTAGTACTTTGTGATAATGACTTACTATCAGAATCAGATGTACTTTGTGAATCACTTAATGATTCTGATGTACTACCTGACTGAGACGTGCTCATTGAACTACTTACGGACATTGATTTACTGTCTGATGCAGATAATGACCCACTTGTACTGATAGAGTCACTTACTATCTCTGAAGTACTCATCGAGTCTGATGTACTTGTTGAGACACTTTGTGATGCTGCTATGCTTAGTGATCCAGAAACAGAACCACTTGTGCTCGTCGAATCGCTCAATGATTCTGATGTACTCATCGATTTTGAATCACTTGTACTTAATGATATTGATGTACTTTGTGAATCTGATTTGCTTGTTGACGCACTTTGAGAGTTGGCTATGCTATTTGAAATACTGATAGAGTCCGAGGTGCTAGCTGACTCGCTCAATGATGTTGATGTACTAATTGCATTCGATGTACTGTCACTTAATGATGCTGATGTACTAGACGACCCTGATATACTCGTTGATAAGCTTTGTGACTTAGACAAGCTTCCTGATGTACTCATACTTAATGAGTCACTGAGTGATGTTGATGTACGCAATGAATCAGATGTACTTGTTGATAGACTTTCGGATTTTT
Organism: Staphylococcus sp. T93; assembly: GCF_016743875.1. Classification (NCBI taxonomy): domain Bacteria; kingdom Bacillati; phylum Bacillota; class Bacilli; order Caryophanales; family Staphylococcaceae; genus Staphylococcus; species Staphylococcus sp. T93. The sequence goes on from NZ_CP068247.1 coordinate 2,142,389, forward strand.
CAGTACTGCTAGAGTTTGAAATAGAATCGCTTAATGATGTTGATTTACTAGCTGAATCCGACATGCTTGATGATACACTTTGTGAATTCACTAAACTTGTGCTTGTTGAGCTTGATACACTATTACTTTCAGATGTGCTTAATGACTTAGATGCACTCACAGAATCAGATAGGCTTACACTTGTCGATTTCGAGGTACTAGCTGATGTAGATACCACAATCGATCCTGATGTACTCGTTGATGCACTTTGTGAGTCAGCTTTACTTGTTGACACACTTTGAGATTGTTGTGTACTTCCTGATGTTGATACGGAATCACTCATGCTATTTCTTGTTACTTCATATTTAAAAGTTGTCGTCGTTTTGTTACCGCTCGCATCTGTAGAAACGATTGATATAGTACTTGTACCAATGTTTGTTGGTGTACCACTAATAGTATTATTTGTACTATCAAATGTTAGTCCGGATGGCAATCCAGTCACTGTATTCGTCACCGCATTTCCACTGTTATCTTGCGTAGCAATTTTAATCGGGGATATTGGTGAATACACTTCTGATGATTGATCTCCTATTGGTGTCACTGTTGGTGCTGTCGTATCCACAACATTTATTGTAAAAGTTGTCGTCGATTTGTTATTTGCTTGGTCAGTAGACACAACTGTCACTGTTGATTGACCAATTTTTGTTGGTGTCCCAATGATTGAATTCGTTGCACTATCGTAACTTAATCCGCTTGGTAATCCTGTAACTGTATTTGTCACAGTCCCAGTACCATTATCCGTTGTAGTCAATACAATAGGATTCATTGTTTTACCCACTTCTATGGTTTGATTGCCTACAGTTACAGTTGGTGCTTTTACATCAGTAAAATAATATGTCACTGATTGTCCAGCATTCGTCATTTTTACAGTTTTATTTGTATCATTATAAGTTGACGCATATGAACTATCGACGGACGTGTAGTTATATCCTTTAGCAGTCAATGCAGATTGCTGATTATCGATTGTCACGACTTGATCAACATTTCCTGAATATGTTTTTGGTGGAATAATATCTTTACCTGTTGTTACATCAACGTATCTCACTTGTGTAACAGCAGACTCTGTATATTCGAATGTTCCAAATTGTACTTGTTGTAAATTTGTCGCGCCACCTGTTGAGGCTGTCATTGATAATGAAAAGTTGGTCGTACCACTTTTCGCAATCCAATCTGAAATATTACGTGTCCATGTTTGACCTGCATATTTGACAGTCATAACCTTTGTATCACCATTATAGTTAATATCAAAATCTTGGAACGTGTTATTTGTAGGTTGAACATTTAACTTCGCAGCATTATCAGCTGTTGAACTTGATGTATACGTTGTCGCAACACCATAACTATCTGTTGTTACAAATGCACCAAACGCACCTCCACCAGCTACATTAGATGGGTCAGCATTCGCCTTTGCAGCTGAATTTGGTTTAGATGTATTGTGATACGTATCCAATTTGAAGCCAAATGCGTTACTTAAGCCACCAATACCTACTGCGGCACCGTTTAACCCTGTTTCACCTAATACACCTGGTGAAAAGGCAAAACCGATACCATCTCCACCATTTCCATGCCCTTCATATTTGTTACCTAAATTTACTTTTCCAGAAAAATGAAAACTCTTATTAGAGTCAATACGTGTTCCTAATGTAATAGCACCTTTTTGGCTGTATGCATCCTGTGTTAACGTCACAATACCGGTACTTTGATCATAGGTAGCATTACCTGACGTTGTCATATATTGTTTTAAGTTATCTTTATTAACTGTAATTGTATTAGCAGTTACTGCGGTTGTCGTCGCTGCTGACGCAAATGTTGACATAGCTAAGCGACTGAAAGTTCGAAGTTTTACTGGTGCGGTGCTAGTTGACGTTGTGCTAGTTTTGTTTAAGTTGACCGAAGATGGCGTTGTGCTTTGTGAAGTGTTATTTGATGCAGTACTTTGATTTGTTGATGTATTAATTGGTTGTTCTGTACTTGAAGTTGAAGCTACAGATTTAGTATCAGAACTTGATGTAGTATTCTTTGAGGATGTTGATTCTGATGTAGATGTCAATTTCTCTTGTTGATTGCTTGTACTATTAGTTGTCGAAGTGACCTTTTCAGACTTTTCACTTGAGACTGTGTCACTATTTGATGTTTGTACCGAACTACTATTTTTCGTTACACTTGTGGAATCGGCTGTTGATGTTGATGCTTCGATTGTCGTTGAGTTTTGATTACCTACTGTTTCACTTTGTGTGTTTAATTCAGAAGTTAATGGTGCATCAGAAGCCGCAAAAGCTTGCTGGTCATGCAACATATTTACCGTGAATGCACCACCAATAACCGCCGTAGTTTTCAGTCCGTATCCCGTCATTTTTTTACTAATGCTTTGATTATCTTGACTCACTAAACTATGACTAATAAATGGTAGCCCCATAATTTTGAACATTTCTATTTCTTTAATTCCGGATTTTACCCAATTTTTTCCAGATTTATAAAGTCTTACTCTTGTTTTTTCGTTTGCTAAGCTGTCATGAAATGCTTTCTGTCTTTTACTCATGTAATAACTCCTTGTATTATCTTTACATTCATTAGATTATAATATATGCCACTATTCAATTTAATACAACTCTTTTTTGATACAAAAATACTCATTTTGTTAAAATTTGTAAAAATTCATTTTTATTCGTCTAAATGTAATCGTTTTCATATTTTTAAAATTACTTTTTCTCGTTTATGCGTATAATCTTTTTTTATATAAATTTGGCTAATTGGCTTTATGTTTAATCATTATAATTGTTTCGTTTTTAAAATAATTATTGTATTAATATATCTATACCATCCACCTTTTATTTATAAATAGTTAATTTACAACTAAACGATAAATATTATATGCAAAATACATCTTTAATATTAAAGTAATACCAATATTTTTTCAATAAACCTAGTGTAATATATGTGTAATTCTAAAAGATTCTTCTTTAAAAATATAAATACCACGACATATTGCTTTAACATTTTCATTTATAAAGCGAAAAAATGCATCGCTACTAAGTTGAATGTTTAGTAAGGATGCATTGAATTCACTAAAATGATTAAATTACTTATATCTTTTCATCTGATTGATTATCGAAATTTCTTCCTTCTAAACCTGCTAACTCTTCTTTAGAAGCTGCAGGTGCTTTCATTTCAAATATCTCATTCACTACTGTGTAATCGTAATATCCTAATCTGGCAATAGGTTTAATCGACTTAATGTCCAATTTACCATTATCAAGAATAACCTTATCGTCAATATGAACTTGGGCAACTCTTCCTATAACAATATCTACGGTAGATACTGGATCTCCAGTTGGAATACGAATCGTTTGAACGTACTCACATTCAAAATGAACTGGCGATTCTTTTACACGATATCCTGGAGCTTCTATACATTTTTCCTTTGTTACACCTGCAAAATTAAATTCATCCTCTTCTGGTGGCAATGCTTTCGATGATAAATTAACTGCTTCTCTTAAATCATACGTTGCCATATTCCACACAAACCAACCTGTCTCTTCAGCATTTTTCACTGTATCTTTACGTTCGTGATCACCAAGAACGGATTGATTTGCTGCGAACATAACCATAGGCGGATCCCAAGTTAAGTTTTGATACTGACTATAAGGCGCTAAATTATCTTTCCCATCTTTCGATACAGTAGAGATCCACCCTATTGGACGTGGTACTGTACTACTTTTAAATGGGTCGTGCGGTAAACCATGACTTCTTACACCTTGTTTTGGCGAATAATTCATACTATCTTCACCCCTTATAAGTAATTACATTTAAGGTTACGCCCTCTTTACATAAGCGTCTAATATAAATAAACAATTTATTTATAAGTAGAAACTATATATGACGTGGTTGCTTATAATTTGCGTTCTTGATTCGAAAAATTCAGATAAGGATTTATACAATTAATATTTATGATATCTTTTGTAAATTTAATTAATTATAGTTACTTCAATCATGATTAGTTTATAATAATAAAGTGAAATTGAAAAAGACAGCTATTATGCGATGAGCGAAAAACTTCAAGTAAAACAAGAATTTAACGGCGTTACAAGGCAATACTTGAATTTCAGAACAGATAGTATCGATGATCTGGATAAGTTCAAAAAAGAATTCAAACCTGTTATGCACTTAAAAGGTGATGCATTCAATCAACAGTTACAATCTTTGATTAACAAATATCCACAAATACAAAAAAATATGAAATCAGAGTTCATTGCTTATTATGATAAAGAAAAAAATAGAGAAACAGTAAAAAACTATGCTTGGAACCTTCAAAAATCTATAAATGACATTATGCAATCATATCCTAGCACAAAATTTGTACAGTTTTATAAAGATGATGTTTCCCCGTCAATGGTAGATGGAAATGGCCGTTTAAAATCGGATACTAATGTAATTTCCATCGAGGGAGGAAAGTATGATGAGAACAAATGATCATATAACCGATTTAGATGCTATTGAGTTAAGTAGCGGTTGGAATTACAATTCGAAATTGGAGACTGGCAAAAATGCACTACTATCAGATAGCCTTTTAAGAGATATTAAAGTATTAAGTTCTAATGCTAAAGGCGACGCTGACATACTAGAAACAGAACTTCGTGCTGTAATAAACTCAATGTCTCAAAACGAAGGTAAATCTGTTGATGCACTTAAAAATAGTACCGCTTCTCTAAAAAACAATCTAACCAAATTAAAAGAGCAACTCGACAAAACTACACATTAATTTCATACATTTTGAGTGAACAGAATTATATTTCCATAGCAAACATTCCTAAACTACACATACGTTACATAATTGATTCATTTTTATAGAAACGGGTAAAAATGATAAAGTAATCATCTTTCACAAAAAATCAAATATTGGGAGGAATTAAATATGATTTTGCGTTACGCAACGAATTTAAAACTTGCGAAAGAGCTATACCAAGCCAGTAAACCTAAATTGCAAGAAGATAAGGGTATGATTGAACTGTTTGAACATACTTTTGGCTTGCAAAAAGAACTTGTAAAATACGTCGGCATTGCAGAAGCAACTACTGCTGCTTTATACTCAGCTAGCTTTATCAATAAAAACATTTCTCGCCTTGCATCACTATCAACGATAGGCATTTTAAGTGTAGCTGCTTACAAACATTTCGAAGCTGGCCAAGGTAAAAAAGGTGCACAACATGCATTAAATTTATTAGGTCTTGCTACTTTAAGTTTACTAGATACATTTTCTTGTAATAAAAAATAGTCTTCATTTTAGAAGCACATACTTTAGCACCTGTGTACTTTTGATTCAATTCATAAACGGTATACCGCTATAGCATGTGTTTTATTATTTTTCTGGTCTCTTTATCGTAAATATTCCCCCTAATTTAGCATAATCATTTCCGGCTAAACGAGAAACAGCCTGTAATGCGTGTGGATTGATTTTAAAATCACCCTCATAAATACTGTCATCAATATGATAAGTTACAATTTCACCTATTATTAAATCAGCCCCATCTAATACATCTCCAAGCAATATCATTTGCGATAGTTTACATTCGAATCTCATTTTCGCATCTTTAATTCCTGGCGTCTTAATCGTTGTAGATGTTAAAAGTGATAATTCTGTACGACTCAACTCACTGTCACCATATGCTAACGGCGCTGCAGTCTCATTAATATCTTGAACATTATCTTCGTCTGTAATATGCACAACAAAGTCTCCAGTCCGTTCTATATTTAATGCAGTATCTTTTCTCTTACCTCCTGCACGTTGAACTGCAATAGCAATCATTGGCGGATGATTATTAACAATATTAAAAAAGCTAAATGGTGCTGCATTTACTGATGCATCTTGATTTAATGTTGTAACAAAAGCTATAGGTCGTGGAATAATTGAACCAATTAATAATTTATAGTTTTCTCTAGCAGTTAATGATTGTGCATCAAACGTATACATAATACCTACCTCTTTTCTAAGTATATCTAGGTATTTCTCCGATTTTGGTTAATTTAAACATCTATTCTCCTCTGAAAATCACTTGTATTTATTTAGCAAATCTTTTGAAATATGACACATATGCATATCTTCTGGATATTTTTCTAAATGTTGCTGATGTTCTTCAGCACTTTTAATGTAGTTAGACAGCGGTAAGACTTCCACTGCAATTTGATCTCTGTCTTTACGTCGTTCAATGAACTGACGCGCTTCAATTAAGTGGTCATCTACACAACTATATAAACCCGTTCGATACTTTTGTCCAATATCATTTCCTTGTTGATTCACACTGTAAGGATCAATGATTTCAAATAAATAATTCATAATGTCTGTAATTGTTAACATACGATCATCGAAATGAAGTTTGACACATTCAGCATAACCATCATACGGACCGTCTAATTTAGAGCTTCTTCCATTTGCTCTTCCTGCTTCTGTATGTATAATTCCAGGTATTGTTGCAAAAAATGCTTCAACACCCCATAAACATCCTCCTGCTACATAAACAACTGCCATATTTACACCTCATCATCCTTTTTTATATTTTTAACAAGGTTATACCATTTAATACCGCCATGACATGATTCTGATACACCTTCATTACGATACCCATATTTTTCATAAAATGAAATTAATGATTCTCGACATGTTAACGTTACACCATGTCGATGATGATTCTTAGCAAGAGTTTCAAAATAGTTTAGTAAGCGACCTGCAATACCCTGACCTTGATAATTTGGTGCTACAACAAGACCTAACACACTAATATAGCCACCTTCACTATTATTTGTGGAGACATTTTTAAATAAATCATCGCTAATGTAACGCTCTTTTATGACTGGACCGTTGATGTATCCAATTACTTCATCATTCTTTTCAGCTACAATAAAAGTTTCTTGAATTTGTTCAATTCTCAATTTCAATGCCTCTCGTGTTGCAGCTTCTTCCGGTGAAAAACCAATATTTTCAAGTGCAATAATTTGATCTAAGTCCTGCATGATTACTTTTCTTAATACCATAAAAACACTTCCTTAGCCCTATATATCAAAAGTAATACCTTCATCTTTATATTCATTATTTTCAAACTACCTTCACTATAAAAAACGAGTCTTTTTATTGAAAGCCATTCGCCTTAATCAATTAGACAAGTTGTATTATACGAATTAGTAAATAATCATGATTATAATTCATTTTAAGCATACTCAAAAAGACTGGTACATGTATACCAGTCTAATTCGAAAAAATATATTTAGTTAAAACCATTTCAAAAACGACTTCACTTTTCCTGGCTTAGTCGGTCTGTCTAAATAAACAAAATTATCATTGATTACTGAACTGGCATTTCGAAGTAATGCTTCAATATCATTCGAATATTTCTTCAATTTATGATTGTGAAATAATTCTTGCATCAAAAATGGTCTTTGGTCACATGAATGTGCATCTGAAGCTACAAAATGAGCCAAATTACATTCTATAAATTGTAATGATAACTTTTGAATGTTTTTACCAAATCCACCAACTAAAGAACTCGATGTTAATTGACTCAGTGCCCCATTTGCAACCAATTCATATAATATTTCCGGATTTTTGGCGATACTTCTATTTCTTTCAGGATGTGCAATGATTGGTATGTAACCTCTCGATTGTATTTCAAAAAACAATTGTTTTGTATAATGTGGTACTTCGCCCGTTGGAAATTCAATTAATAAATATTTCGAACGATTAATACCTTGAATACTACCATTATCTAAGCCTTTCAGAATCGAATCTGTAATTCTAATTTCTTGCCCGGGAAATAATTTAATATCCAATGCTTGAACTTCTGGATGCGTTCTTAACTCCGCCAATTTCACAAGCACTTGTTGAAATGTATTATCATATCTCGGATGCAAATGATGAGGTGTCGCTACAATACTTGTTACACCTTCATCCTTAGCTTGCTTTAATAGTGCAATACTCTTTTCAATTGTTTTAGGACCATCATCTATATCAACTAATATATGGTTATGAATATCAATCATGATTCATCAGTCCCATAATATGCATAGTAACTAGCACTTTTATCTTTAGGCATTCTATTTAAGACTACACCTAATAATTTAGCACCTGTTGCTTCAATAAGTTCTTTTCCTTTTTTAACTTCATCTCTATTATTATTTTCCGAATTAACTACGTAGACAACATTGCCGGTAAACTTTGAAAATAATTGCGCATCTGTAACTGTGTTCACTGGTGGCGTATCGATAATTACAAAGTTATAATTCATCAATAATGTGTCATACAAATTTGCAAATGCCCTTGATGTAATTAACTCTGACGGATTCGGTGGGATTGGCCCAGACGTCAAGACGTCTAAATCTTGAATTTCAGTTGAGATAATACTGTCTTGATAAGTTGACCAATTTAGCAATAAACTTGATAGGCCTTCATTGTTTGGCAAATTAAAAATATAATGCTGCGTAGGTTTACGCATATCCCCGTCTACGATTAGTGTTTTATAACCTGCTTGCGCATATGCAACTGCTAAATTTGCTGCAATTGTAGACTTACCTGCGCCTGGTGCCTCTGAAGTGATTACAATGCTTTGAACTGCACTGTCAGGATTTGCAAACATAATATTTGATCTTATGCCTCGAAATTTCTCGCTAATAGGTGACTTTGGTTGTTCATGGACAATTAAACTTGATGTACTTCTTCGTGTATTCGTCATGGTAATTCCTCGTAAATTAAAATTTTTGTATTGAACCTAAAATAGGTAATCCTAGTTGCGATTCAACATCTTCTTCTGTCTTAATACGCTTATCTAATAATTCTTTTAAGAAAATAATCAATATTGCTAAAACAATACCAACAATAATGCTGATAACTAAGTTGACAGATACTATTGGAGATACTTTTACAGCATTATCATGTGCTGAGGAAAGTATCGTAACATTATCAACACTCATAATTTTAGGCATGTCATGAGCAAAAACTTTAGATATTTTATTAACAATTTTGTCAGATTCAGATTTATTCCCAGTGGTAACTGATACAGTAATAATTTGAGAGTTTGTTTGATTGGTTACTTTTAAAAATGAATTCAACTCAGCTGTTGAATACTGACCATCAAATTCTCTAGATACTTTATCTAGAATTCTAGGACTTTTGATAATTTCCGTATATGTATTAACAGACTGCAAACTACTTTGAACATTTTGGAAAGCTAAATCACTTGAGGACTTTTTCATGTTCACTAATATTTGAGTAGAAGCAGTATATTTGTCAGGCATAACAAAAAAGGTTAATGCCGCACTTACTACAAGACATATTGCCGGTAAAATAAGCAATAATTTAATATTCTTCTTTAGAATATTTAATAGTTTTACTAAATCAAACTTTTCTTTCATGGTTTCCTCCACATAATCAATCATTGTATTCATTATGTATGTTTTATAAATCGGACAATTATATCTAGTTTAACGACCACAAAACATACACAACTACATTTTCTCTAATTATTTATATAAATATTTTATCGTTTAAAATTATATCATGATTCTCTACCATTATGTATAACTTATTTATATTTTTGCACAAGATATAATATTGTCCAACTTTAAATATCCAAACCTATTAATAATAAAACTAGATACCATCGTACTCTATCATGGCTTTCTTATAATCGAGTAGAAGCATCATCATTACTTGATTATTTGCTCTTTACAACACCGAGCGTGCCCGTACTCGGTAATTCAATACCTTGCGTAACCCGTCACTGTGAGTTGGGTTAATGATAATAAAGCCCACACCTTTTAAAAAGATGTGGGTAATTTATATAATTTTTATTTACATTTTTAACTTATAAAAAAAAGCGCCTATGTCATGATTTACCATCACATAGGCGCTTATCAATAAATTATTACTTATTACTTTCCATTTCATCTAATTTATGCGGATTTCCTGTAATTAGATGACAACTTATTCTTTTCAGGGGAACATTACACTTTTATAATATGTTCAAAGACAAACTTAACCATTCACAAATATAAAGAATAATATTATCAAATCATTGAACAAATCGTATTTTGCAACAATTGATATTTATATTAATGTATTGCATTTAATTTATAAAATTCATATACATCTTAATATTCTCAATATCGATTTGTATTGTCAACTTTATATAGATTTAAAAAAATAATCTCATGTCTTTTTTTACAAAAGTAAGTTAATTATTACAAACTAGTAACAAAAATTATTTCTTCAAAAATATATTTAGTAGCGAATACACTTCATCTTTGAATTGACTTTTACTTTCTTCCACTGCTCCAAATTTTTGCGAAAAGGATGCTTTCAAATACCAACTTTCAAGAAACAGCAATATTAAATTCTGAAAGTCTTCTTTTGTCATCTTTATCTTTGATTCATCATAGAATTTTGCTATCTCTTTACTTAATGATTGATTTAAATCTTGTATTTGTCCGTAAATATTTCCAGAAAATTCCTCAGGCGTATTAGATAATTGAACGTACATTCTAATATACCTTTCTTCGATGTCGAAAATAAACTCAAATAAGAATTGATATAAAGCATCAATTGAATAGTTCGATTTATTTTGATTCATCATAATAATATTATTAAGGTAATCAAAACAACATTTAACACTTTGTTCGTAAATACTTTTTTTCGAGTCAAAATGGTAATATAAACTCGCTTTCTTTATATTTACACTTTTAGCTATATCATCAAGTGTTGTACCGTCATACCCCTTCTCTGAAAATAAGGTTATTGCGTTATCAATAATCTTATCCTTCAATTTTTATAACCCCCTACTGAAAATTAATCACACTATGTTACAGGAAAATTAAGTTGCAATTACAAATATTTCCGTTTAATTATAACAACAATCTATTGCAAATTAAAATACTATCAATTACCATATGGCTTACAACCTAACTAACGAAAGGTAGGTAAAGAAATTGCAATTTTTTAACTTTTTGCTTTTTTATCCTGTATTTATGTCTATTTACTGGATTGTCGGTTCAATTTATTTCTATTTTACCAGAGAAATTAGATATTCATTGAACAAGAAGCCTGACATAAATGTGGATGAATTAGAAGGCATTACATTTTTACTTGCCTGTTATAACGAAAGTGAAACGATTGAAGATACGTTGTCTAATGTTCTTGCACTCAAATACGAGAAGAAAGAAATTATTATCATTAATGATGGAAGTTCAGATAATACAGCAGAACTCATCTATAAAATCAAAGAAAATAATGACTTTATTTTCGTCGATTTACAAGAAAACAGAGGTAAAGCCAACGCACTCAATCAAGGCATTAAACAGGCTTCATATGATTATGTAATGTGCTTGGATGCAGATACTATCGTTGATCAAGATGCACCATATTATATGATTGAGAATTTCAAACATGATCCAAAACTTGGTGCAGTTACAGGTAATCCTAGAATTCGAAATAAGAGTTCTATTTTAGGTAAAATTCAAACGATAGAATATGCAAGTTTAATTGGCTGTATTAAGCGAAGTCAGACACTTGCTGGCGCAGTCAATACTATTTCGGGTGTCTTCACTCTATTTAAAAAAAGTGCAGTTGTCGACGTTGGCTACTGGGATACTGATATGATTACCGAAGATATTGCAGTTTCTTGGAAATTGCATTTACGTGGATATCGTATTAAGTATGAACCGCTTGCCATGTGTTGGATGTTGGTTCCAGAAACATTGGGAGGTCTTTGGAAGCAACGCGTGAGATGGGCTCAAGGGGGACACGAAGTATTACTACGAGACTTTTTTAGCACAATGAAAACGAAAAGGTTTCCTTTATATATTTTGATGTTTGAGCAAATCATCTCGATTTTATGGGTATATATAGTGCTTCTATATTTAGGCTATTTGTTCATAACAGCAAACTTCTTAGACTATACATTTATGACATATAGTTTTTCAATATTTCTACTATCATCATTTACTATGACTTTTATAAACGTTATTCAATTTACAGTCGCACTCTTTATTGATAGTCGCTACGAGAAAAAGAATATGGCTGGACTCATATTTGTAAGTTGGTATCCGACAGTATACTGGATTATTAACGCAGCAGTAGTTCTTGTCGCATTTCCAAAAGCATTAAAACGTAAGAAAGGTGGTTACGCAACATGGTCAAGCCCAGACAGAGGGAATACCCAACGCTAAAATCATCGCTAAATATTGTAAGAGAAACAGCACTTATCGCTATATCTTGTGTCTTTTGGATATATTGTTTAGTTGTTCTACTCGTTTATATTGGTACTATATTTGAAATTCATGACGAAAGTATCAATACAATACGTGTTGCTTTAAACATTGAAAATACTGAAATTTTAGATATATTTGAAACTATGGGCATTTTCGCGATTATCATTTTTGTATTTTTTACAATTAGCATATTGATTCAAAAATGGCAGAGAGGAAGAGAATCGTGAAGTATAGAAAATTTATAATTTTAGTGTTGAGTATCTTGATCATATTGCCTGTAAGCACACTGGATGGTCATCATATTGCAAATGCAGATGACGATTCACCTAAAAAACTGAAATATAAAGAAAATAGTGCTCTGGCATTAAATTATCACCGTGTAAGAAAAGCGAATTTTCTGAATAATTTTATTTACTTCTTTTCTAGTAGTAAAGAAATTAAAAATTATAGTGTTAGTCAATCACAATTTGAATCTCAAATAAAATGGCTAAAATCACATGATGCTAAATTTTTAACCTTGAAAGAATTTTTATATTACAAGAAAAAAGGTAAGTTTCCAAAACGAAGTGTATGGATTAACTTTGATGATATGGATGAAACTATTTATGAAAATGCTTATCCAATCTTAAAAAAATATAAAATACCGGCAACTGGGTTTATTATCACAGGTCATGTTGGGGAAGAAAACTTTCACAACCTCGATATGATTAGTAAAAAAGAACTAAAAGAAATGTATAAAACTGGGTTATGGGAATTTGAAACACATACCCACGATTTGCATAACTTATCTAAAAATAATAAGTCAAAATTAATGAAAGCTTCTGAAGCTACAATCATAAAAGATTTAAACAAAAGTGAAAAATATCTAACTAAAAACTTTAAAAAGTCGCAGAAAACTATAGCCTATCCTTATGGCTTGATGAATGACGATAAATTACCGGTAATCAAAAAAGCTGGGTTAAAATACGGTTTTTCATTAGAGGAAAAAGCAGTCACTCCGAACTCCAATGATTATTACATCCCTAGAATATTAATTAGTGATGATGCTTTTGAGCATTTAATTAAGAGATGGGACGGATTCCATGAAAAAGATTAGACTTGAACTCGTATATTTACGTGCTATTATATGTGCAATTATTATTATCACACATTTACTTACACAAATTACTTTAAAACATGAAAATATGGAGGGTGGATCCTTAGTGTTACAATTTTACATTCGTAATATTGTGATTTTTGGTACACCTTGCTTTATTATCTTGTCACAGTTACTGACAACCTTGAATTACCAAAAAGTCACCTATAGATACTTAACTACACGCGTAAAATATATACTTATTCCTTACATATTAATGGGATTGTTTTACAGTTATAGTGAATCATTATTAACAGATTCAAGTTTCAATAAACAATTCATTGAAAATGTCCTATTAGGTCAATGGTATGGCTATTTTATCGTTGTTATCATGCAATTCTTTATTTTGAGTTATATCATTTTTAAAATTAACTATAACCTATTCAACAGTAAAATATTATTATTGTTATCTTTTATTTTACAGCAATCATTTTTATATTACTTTACGAACAACACAGCGTTTCACGATACCGTGCTACACTATTATCCATTAAGTGAAAATACTATAATATTCGGATGGATTTTTTATTTCTTCTTAGGTGCATATATGGGTTATAACTACGAACGTGTATTAAATTTCTTAGAACGTTATTTAGTTATTATGATTGTATTAGCTGTAGCTACTTATTTTGTGTTTATTGCGTTAGCAAATGGAGACTATTGGAACGTTACCAGCTTTTCATATTCATTAACACCATATAATAGTATTATGTTTATTGTTATCTTGGGTATTTGCACGCATTTTAAAACAATGTTATTTAATACGATTCAAATGATTAGTGCTTTCTCATTCTTTATTTATTTATTACATCCAATCATTCTAGACTCATTGTTTGCATATACAAATATATTTGAGGATAATACAATGGTCTTTCTAGCGATATCACTACTATTCATTTTAGGATTATGTATAGGTGTCGGCATGATATTGCGTGAATTCTATATCTTTAGGTTTATTATTGGAAAACAACCATATAAATTGAACATTAATGCTTATTAATTATTAAGCTATGTTAAAAACACGCGGTGGGCGAAATCAGTTTGAATTGACTGACTTCGTTTTACCGCGTGTTTAATATTGTTATACATATATTCTAATTGCACATTTAAACTTCGTAAATGCCAATGGGAGTGGGACAGAAATGATATTTTCGCAAAATTTATTTCGTCGTCCCACCCCAACTTGCACATTATTGTAACCTGACTTTCCGCCAGCTTCTATGTTGGGGCCCCGCCAACTTGCACATTATTGTAAGCTGACTTTCCGCCAGCTTCTTTGTTGGGGCCCCGCCAACTTGCATTGTTTGTAGAATTTCTTTTCGAAATTCTTTATGTTGGGGCCTCGCCAATGTTTTACTTGAATAATTCTTTTAGAATTCTAAATAATGATCCGATTAATTGAAAGAAGTCTGCAGTCATTATTAATTCCTCCCTTTACTTTATAAATTATGCTTGCTTAGTATCAGTCAGCTTTTCAGTTTTCACTAAATCGTCTGCTAAATGATGCCAAAAATCTTGTAATTCTTCTCTTGTGCGCACTGTATCAGAACTGTCTTGTCCTACAAAGTCAACATGATCCCAATCATGTTTTGTAGGCGTCACTTGCCAAATGCCTTTTTGAATTTTATCTGTCGCTTTTGTATAAGCTTGATTAAATGGATGTTGAGAAGAAATAACGGATACTAAACCATCGTTTTCTCGCCATTCTTTTTCAGTAGCTTTACCGATTAAGTTACCAGTAATCACAAATGGGAAAAACATATTTAAGTCTGCTTTTTGTCTATCGCTATTTAATGCTTTGTGCGTTGCTTCACCAGTGTATGTTTTATACACAATGTTAGGGTTCAACGACGTTTTACGATTTAAATCTGTTGCACCCTCACGCGTCAGATCGTAAAATCCATTATCTTTTGATTTCCATAAATTAGATTGTTTAACGCGTTTGACATAATCAATATATGATTCATTTGGCTTCTGTTTTAGACCCCATTGAGCCAACCCGAAGTCTACTCTTGAATTTTTATTACCAAACATTTTACCGATATCAAATACGATTTGTCTCACTAAAGCTTCATTACCAGCTAAATCTGATGCGTGTGTACCATTATGTGGTGTTCCTAAAGTAGTAATTGATGAAATCATATTGTCATGATTACCTTTGAATAGTGGAGAAATTTCGCCACCATGTTTCTTTTGATACTCTATTTCTTCACGATTACCATTACGCAGTAATTCTTCTAGTTGACGTATCGTTTGACCGCCCATACTATGTCCAACTAGGTGTACCTTCTGTCCTGGTTTCCAGTCTTTGTAAATTCCTTCGTATGTTTTTCCATAACGTTCATGTCCATATTTTGCTGCATGTGCTGCACCATAATCTACACGACCGCCTTTGATATAATAATAAAGTTCAACTGCGCGGTCATAGTTACTTCCAAAAGCACTTATACTTGCTTCATAAGCTTTGTAACCATTTTCTTCTAAATCTTGGCGAATGTTCATTTTATTACCGCCCCAATAATGAGCTAACACTGAAGGATTAATATCATCTGTAAACCCATTGAAACCATGCACTAAAACGATAGGATCCTGATTTTTATACTGCCCTTGTTTGGCAACTTTATTCGTTTGATCATCTTTCGCTTTTGCAGTAAGTTCCTTTGTCCCTTTGTTTGGTAACGTTGCTACTGCACTACTTTTTAATAAATTTAATCCATTTTTCTTGTCATTGTCCTTTGTTGGTTCTACTGGTGATTTTTGATTGTTTTTTAAATCTGAAACTGATAGTGTTTTTTCGTCTTTTTGAGGTTTCACTTCTTGTTCATTGTTAAAATTGTAGTTAGTAATTTTATCATTCGCTTGATTATTTTGTTGTGGTTGTACTTTCTCTATTTCTGTCTCATTAACAATTTCTCGTTGACTTGTTTGATCTAACTTATTTAATGATGGTGCTTCCTTTATTCGACTTTGTGAAGGTAGATTGTTATTAGCGTTTGAATCTTGACTATTATCTGCCTCTTTTGACTGTTGCTGTGACGCCACTTTACTTTGTTTACCATCATTAATAGCCTGTTCTAACCCTTGATTTACATCGCTAGGATTAGCATTGTTATTTTTTGTTGTATCACGTTGAATATTTTTATTATTAAGCGATGATTTTTTATCATCCTTTAGTTGATCTTTATTCAAATCATCTGTTTTACGATGATTTTCTTCTGATATTGTTTTATCATTATGCAAGTTCTTAGTTAAATTTTCAGTATGTTGCTGTTCGTCAACACCGTTTTCACGTTGATAATTAGCATTTTCCCTAGTTTGTTGATCCCCAATAGATTGTGCTGTAACTGTATCCTCCTGTGAATTTCCCATATTCACTTGCTTCTCAGCTGCTTGTGCTTGTCCACCACTTAAAAATAGTAATGTAGCTATTAAAATGGAAGATGCACCTACACTAAATTTACGAATACTATACTTATTTTGACTTTTCATCATTGTCAGCACCTCTATTTTTTTATTTTAGATAAACAAATTGATAATTATTCGAGGAATAAACTCAAATAATTTACTTAACCAAGCACTCATAATGACCATCCTTTCTATTGTTTAATTTGACGAGAAAGCGTTTACATTTGTATTTAAAAAATATATTCTCCAAAGAGAATTTAAAGTGTATACGCTAATCATTTCAAATTATTAATTAATATTATATTTGGCAAAATTTAATTAGTCAATAATTAGACACAATTTAATTATGCAAATTGTAACTTTTTTACATATATCTTTTTTGATTTTTAATATTTACATGCTTGGGGCTTAATTCCAATGATGTATTATTTTTTTAGATTAGCTATATGGGGAGATTTATGAGCTATTACAGTTATTATGTTTGCTGGTGTCGTATTTTAAACCTAAAAATATCATCCCATCCACAATAATTGTATCAGGATAAACCGTAATACTTGTTCCTAAACTAAATATATACAGTTAATTTTCTTCCCTCAAAGTAAGTATCCTACTATTTTTAATTTATTGTTTAATTACTCTTGAACTACCTTTAACTTAATCTCGAATTTATGATGATTAGCATAAAAATACATCCCATAAAGTTAGTTTTTTAGTCTAACTTTCGGGATGCATATCTTAGTTCTAATGGAGATTGTCTTTTAAATAGGCTATGACATTTCTATTTCAGGCTAGATATATTTGTATTTATAGTATAAATACAAAGAATGTAAAGACAACTATGATATTAATAGGTAGTAACGACAAACATAACTCTTTAGCTTTTTCGCCATTTTTTCCCTTCATAACTTCATTATATCGATTCATATACTTTTCGACATCTTTAACAGTGACATCTATTCCTGAGTTGCTCAATTTACTTTTTATAATTATTTTTGATTTCGTATTGTGATTATCCACTACTTATCTATAACGAGTTCGCAACTTTAGTACCATCACAGCATTCATAGTTAAAATATGTTGGTGTCGTATTTTAAACTTGAAAATGTCACGTTTTCCACAATATTTGTAAGTGTATAAGCCATGATCCTTTTCCTTATATCTTAGTCCATACTTGCTTTACCACTGTTCGATATTTTGTCGTTCACCTTTAAAGTTATTGCGCTTATGATGTCTACGCGCTAATTCCGCCTCAATTTCTGAAAAATCGACGCCAAGCGCATGCATCAAGACAAATAAATGATAAAGTTCATCTGCTACTTCACTTACAAATGCTTTTTTGTCACCTTTAATTGCTTCAATTACGACTTCAAAAGCTTCTTCACCGTATTTTTTTGTAATCTTTTCTATACCTTCTGTTAATAAATATTTTGTATATGACTTTTCATTATTGGATTGGGCACTATCTTGAACTGTCTGCGCTAATGTTTGCACTGAAAATGGAACTTCTGTGTTGAAACAACTTTGACTGCCTGTATGACATGTTGGTCCATTTGGTATGACATCAATTAAAATAGTGTCATTGTCGCAATCTACATGAATATCTTTAACACGTTGCGTATGACCAGATGTTTCACCTTTTGTCCATAGCCGTTGTTTCGACCGCGAATAGAAACATACCACACCATCTTCTATCGTTTTATCAAAAGCTTCTTGGTTCATATAACCCAACATCAATACTTGTTTTGTTTGATTATCTTGTAAAATTGCTGGCACTAAACCTTTGCTAAAATCAATTTTATATTTGGTCATCTTACTGCTATACCCCCTTGCCGTATCACTTCTTTAATAGATTGAACCGTCGTTTCTCGATCATGTAATATACTTGCAGCTAAACCTGCAGAAACATCCGTCTGATCAAATAATTCTACAAAGTGTTGTGCATTGCCACCACCACCAGAAGCAATGATTGGAATATTTACAAGAGACTTAATATTTGCTAGGTGTTCAATATCAAAGCCTTGTTTCATACCATCATGTCCCATACTTGTAACGAGGAGCTCACCTGCACCTAACTGTTCTACTTGCTGTACCCAGTCATATACTTTAATATTTGTCATTTTTTTACCACCAGTCGTACAACAATAATGTGCTTTTCTTTCAGGATCATAATAGCTATCAATTGCTATGCAGATGCATTGTCTACCGAATTTATCACTCGCTTGTTTAATGAGCTGTGGATTTTTTAAAGCACTTGAATTTAATGATACTTTATCTGCACCATGATTTAGCAATTGGGTAATATCATCGAGACTTTGAATCCCACCCCCTACAGTAAGAGGGATAAACAAGCGTGACGCTGTCTGTTCAATCACTTCTAGCATTAAGCTATGACCCTCTTCCGTCTTAGAGATGTCTAAAAATACTAATTCATCAGCACCCGCTTCATTGTAATACATTGCTAAATCAACAGGATTCCCAATATCCCTTAATCCTTTAAATTGAATCCCTTTAACGACACGACCATCTTTGACATCTAAACATGGAATGATACGTTTTTTAATCATTTTAGCCCCTCCCAAAAAGATGCTTGATGTGCAGCCTTTCCTATAATAGCAGCGTGAACATTTAGCGACGCTAATCGTTGAATATCTTGCTGATGTCTAATACCACCGGAAGCAATGACAGGAATCGTCGTTGCCTTTACTAATTGACCAGTTAATTCAAAGTTAGGTCCGGACATTTTGCCATCTTTAGCAATATCAGTATATATAATGCCGCCAAGAGGTATATCCGATAACCGTCTCACAAAACTAAATAAATTTAACTCTGTGTCCTCTTCCCATCCGTTCACTTTAATATCTTCTCCATAGGCATCAACAGATAAATAAATGCGACCTGGAAATGTATGTGCCATCTCTTTAAGCCAATCAGTATCTTGAATACCTTTCGTTCCAACTATGCAATAATTAATCCCTGCGGCAAAGTAGTCCATGATTTGTGACTTCGTACGAATGCCACCACCTACTTCAATATCTTTGGTTGTTAATCTCCTCAATGACTTAATATAATCAAACTCTCGGGCATGCTGTGCCTTAGCACCTATCAAGTCGACGATATGAATACGATTCACACATTCAAATTGACTATAGTAAGCAATACTTTCTTCAGCCGAGCGTGACATTTTTTCTTCACTATCATATTTACCCTCTGTTAACCTCACACTTGTTGACCCAATCAAATCAATCGCTGGCCATAATTCAATCATTTATAAATCCCCCTTGTATTGCCTGACGCAAAATTTGTAACCCATATGTACCGCTTTTTTCAGGATGGAATTGAATACCAATATAATTGTTAAATTGAACAATTGCCGGAATATCAGCCCCATACTGCGCATATGCAATTACATTTTCTGACATCGGCGCTTGATAAGAATGTACGAAATAAACATCTTGATTTAACATAGGGTGCTTACTCACTAAATTATTCCAGCCTAAGTGTGGCACTGGGTATTCTGTTTGGATACGCGAAATATTTCCTGGGATAAACCCTAATCCAGATGCATCGCCTTCATCACTATGCTCATACATTAATTGCATGCCTAAACAAATACCAATCATCTTCTTATCAGTATTCTTAGCCAATATTGCATTGAGATTTAATCGTTTTATCTCTGACATCGCATCTTTAAAATGGCCGACACCGGGCAATATGATTGTTTCTGCTTGATCGATTATTTTTGAGGTATTTGAGACAACCACCTCATACCCTAAATGTTCAATAGCGCGTTTTACATTACTAATATTCCCTAATCCATAATCAACGATGACAATCATTCAATCACACCTTTCGATGACGGCACACGCTGATCATCAGTTGCAGTTAGCGCTATGCCTAATGCACGGGAAAACGCTTTGAATATAGCTTCAATTTCATGGTGTGTATTACCTCCACGAATTAAATCAATATGCGTTGTTAATCTTGCATTGATTACGACCGCTCTAAAAAATTCTTCTACTAACTCCGTATCAAACGTACCAACTTTTTCTTTACTTAATGATGCATTGAATGATAGGTATGGGCGCCCACTTATATCCACAACGACACGTGCTAATGTTTCATCCATTGGAATGTACATCGTTCCATAACGAACGAAATGCTTTTTATCTTTAATCATTTCAAGTAACAATTGGCCAATGACAATGCCGATATCTTCAGTTACGTGGTGATCATCTACGTCAATATCACCTTGTGCCTCAATGTTTAATGACAGACCGCTATGAAATGTAAACAAGGTTAACATATGATTTAAAAAGCCCACACCTGTATTAATATGCGATGGTGACTGATCATCAGATATTGAAATATTTAGTTGCGTTTCAGCTGTGTTTCGTTGTTTTTGATAAATCATATTTTGCACTCCATTCTTTAACAATTTCTTCTAATTGCTTTAACTGTGATGCTGTTGCAATTGAGTATCTTACATAGCCCTTCATCACCGGCTCATCATAAAAGCGAGGTTTAAATCCTTGTTCATATACGTATTGTCCTAATTGTTGCGCTGCTGAGCCTTTAGTAAGTACAAAATTAGCATTTGATGGGAACACTGACATTTTATCTGCAACATGTGTATCAAATATTTGTTTTAACTGCTCAGCTAACTGTCGTTGCATCGTTAAAAATTGTCTTGTCTCTTCTCTATGTCTAAAAATATAAGTCGCAATATTTAGCGTAAATACATTTAATGGATATGGATGTTCTATTTTTTGAATATGCTTTATCGTTCCAGCAGTACTAATTAAGACACCTAATCTTAAGCCGGCAATTCCAAACGCCTTTGATAATGTACGCATTCTTAAGATGTGTGGTGCCAGTTCCACGTCATATGCCGTACCATAATCTAAATATGCTTCATCAATGACAAAGTATCCGTTTAATGCTTTCATCTTATCTGCAATAGCTGTTAAAAATGCCGTATCAAATTGCTTGCCTGAAGGGTTATGTGGATTACTCATAATAAAAAATGATGGTTGTACTTCATCGATTTTCGTTAAAATGGTTTCCAAATCAAACGTTAAATCTGATCCTGCATCTACAAATGCAATTTCACGATTTACTTGTGCCGCATATGCTTGATACATAAAAAAATCAGGATTTAGCGTTAATGCCGGACCTTCTGGCATGATCAGCATTAACTTTTGAATCAATTCATCAGATCCATTTCCTGCAATAATTTGTTCAGGCGATAATCCGTAAAACTTAGCATAAGCTTCCTTGAATTGTTCATATGCTGCATCAGGATATAAATTATATGGCGTTGCACTAATAATAGACGTCATTGTTTTTTCATCCAACGGCGTAACTGGACTTTCATTTTTATCAATATAAATCATTTCAATTACACTCCCCTAAGACTGACGTATTAAAATAGACTGCTGGTGATTGTATAATGCTTCAACATGAGCAATATGTTGTGCTGAATCAGCAATTTGTTCAAACGTATCTTTTGATAAATGGATGACCGTGTTCCGTGTTAAGAAATCATTGACCGATAACCCATTGGTAAATCTAGCTGTTCTATTTGTAGGTAATACATGACTTGGACCTGCAACGTAATCTCCTATGACCTCTGGCGAATAATGTCCAATAAACAATGCACCCACATATTTCACTTTTTCAATATATGGTTGAGGATTTACTGTTTGAATCGACGCATGTTCAGGCGCGATTGTATTCATGACATGGCATGCTTCATCAAAATTACTAGCATGGATAAGGTAGTGTTGATTAGCGATACTTTTAGAAACAATGTCGTATCTGTCCACATTAGGCAATGCTTTAGCAATACGTGATTCTAAATCTTTAAGGACTTGCGCATCTTCACTAATGGCATATGTACGTGCTAATTCATCATGTTCTGCTTGTGCAAAAACATCATATACGATGGCATCTAAATCTGCTGTTTCATCAATAATAAGTGCTATTTCTGTTGGTCCAGCTATTTGGTCAATACCTACTTGTCCAAATAAATATTTCTTGGCATATGCAACAAATTGATTGCCTGGACCTACAATCTTATCAACTTTAGGTATCGTTTCTGTGCCATAAGTTAACGCAGCAATACTTTGAGCACCACCAACTTGAAATACTTGATCAACTTGCGTAATATAGCATGCTGCTAATACTTCTTGAGACACACCATTAGGTTGAGGTGGTGTCACAACGACAATATTTTCCACACCTGCTACTTGTGCTAACGTCGCTGTCATTAATACCGTTGAAGGATAACTTGCTTTACCACCAGGCACATAAATACCGACACTTTCTAGTGGATGGTATATTTCATAACACTCCACTGATTCTTCTAACTGTTGATTCGTCTGTTTAATACTTTCTTGATATGCTTTAATTCTTTCATAACTTTGTTGTAATGCTTGTTTTGTTTTTTCATCTAATGTGTCAAATGCTGCTTTAATTTGTTCATGACTAATTTCTAAATGATCTGTTTTCGTATGATCGAATGTTAGATTATACATTTTCAAAGCCTTATCTCCATGAACTTTAACTTCCTGACAAATATCGCGAATAATTGGATACAATGACTCATCTAATGGTGCTTCTAATGAAAATTGATTTAAAAATTGTTGTGCATTAAGCATTGGCAATAGACACCTCCAAAGAGCGAATAAATTGCTCTATTAATTGTGATTTTTTAAAATAAGCTGCTTTATTAGTTATTAATCTTGCATTGATATCACTAATATGTTGCTTTTCAACCAGTCCGTTCGCTTTTAGCGTAGTACCTGTTTGAACGATGTCGACAATTCCGTCTACCATATCTACAACACAGGCCAATTCAACAGAGCCATTCAATTTAATCAATTCGACATCAATACCTTTTGATTTAAAATATGTTTCAGCAGTATGAACATAACTCGTTGCGATTTTACGATAATTGGTCGTTTCAGGTTTCGCTGCAACCGCAAAATGACATGCTCCAAAAGGCATATTCAACAAATTATTAACATTATATTGGCGCTCATCTAATATGTCGCTACCAACAATGCCTATGTCTGCCATTCCTTGTTCCACATAGATTGGCACGTCACTTCCTTTTACTAAAATGCATTCAATATTATCTACACTTAATAATAATTGGCGTTCTCTATTTTTTAATGTTTCTGATAATGTCGTATATTCAATTACATCTAAATAGTTAATTAAACTATCCATTAGACGTCCTTTGGCTATGGCGATTCTTAACATTGTGCATACTCCCTTACTTAAAGTGTTAATCCTAATCCAAACCCTTCGATGCTTCCTTTGTAATAACCACCTGTTAAAACTCGAGATTCATTTTCAGCAAAATGACATTGAATAAATAAACCTGTGTAATAGGATCTAGGTGGCTGCGCAGTAATATCTAAATGGATGTCTTTGTAACCTTGTTTATGTAACCAACGTTCCCATATTTTTAATTCAACGAGTGCTGGATGGTCATTTGGAATATAGTGTTCCAATACATTTAATTGTTGTTGCGTATTCTCTTTCAAGATTTGCACGATTGGATGTTCAGTCGACAAATATGTAACCAGTCCCGATAAATTACGTTCCTCAATCATTGATAGTATGTCTGGTGTTTGTAACGATTTATCGAGTAAGGCATCAAGCAATTGATAATGTCCCAATACAACAAAATGCACGTTGTCTCTCAACTGCTGTTGAATAAACTGAATAAAGAGCTTTAAGCTCTGTTGCACATTCGCTAATGATGGTGCATAGTTTTCCAAACCAACTTGTACAGCCGCTTCATTATTCCGAATGATTAAACCTGTGTATGCCACTTTTGTTGCTGCAGTTGGATACATTGAGTAATAACGCAATAATTGATCTGTAAAATCATTTCGAAGTGCATAAATTTGATGCTCATGTTGCCAAAAATTTCGCTCACCCATCTGCTGCAAATCCTCATGGTTCAATTGTTTCCAGTCCAACTTTTCAACCACACTAAAATCAACTAACTCATAATCCGCTTTATTAAAATATTTTAAAAATGCTGTTTCCGATTCTTTTAACGCAATTAATTGTTCTGAATTATTCACTCGACCACCCTTTACTTTCAATACTGTATTTAAAATCACTTGGTATTTTCGTTGTTTGCTTTACTTCTCTACCACGCTAAAGTGTAATATGATTAATAACTTATCATTTTTAGCAATACATTACAACCTTTTTCAGAAAATTCGGTGTATTGATTTTAAAATTTTTTAAAATAAAAAAGGCAAGACATTTGTGCCTATAAAAATGCTTAACCAAGATTTTTATATTGAAGTTGTACTTCTTGCACATATTGTCCTTGCCTTATTATGTAAAGTTATTTTCTTTCTATCTTTTTATTAAATTTAACTATTCTTCATAATCCCGATTCCCTTTAAAGTAACGTCTATCTTGTTTACTATATACATTTTCAGGATTAAAAAACGGTTTGAGTTTATATTTAAATTCAAATAAGTTTAGACCATCAATCGCAACCCTATCTTGGTAAACGTTCGTTGCTGATATATCTGTAAAATTGTTTGGACCGACACCTGCAATAAACTTAAACTCTGCTTCATCTACCAAATAATCATACGCTTGTGTATGTCTATCCTGTGCGCCATGTGGAAATACAAACATATCTGTTTTACCTACAATTGGTTCAACTTCATCTTTCCATCTTTTAGTATCACGTTTAATACCTTCTAAAGATGTTTTTTCAAAATTAATGTGACCATATGAATGACTCGCAAATGACCATCCATCCCGTTTCATTGCGCGAACAACTTCCTCAGCTGCCTTTTTATTCTTTGTATAATCTTTACTCGTTAATTCATTCGTGCGATAACCTAATACGCCCTCATAACCGGTTAAAGCAACAACACCTTTTTCACCATTTAAAGAAAAATCTGGATGCTCTTTTACAAATTTATTTAAAATTGGCACGATATCATTGTCATCAGAATAAGTAGCATGGCCTTTTTTGTCTGTAGTTTCAGAAACAACATGTTTATTTTTATCGAGTACTAAACGGTCAGCATAACCATGGTGTCTCATGTAACTATAGTAATTCATATCATCAATTGAGATGATTAGTGGCTTTTTACCTTTCGGCAATTTTATTTTTTTGGCTTTTACATGATGAGATGATAAGTCGTATACATCATGTGGATTAACGATGATGTAATTATTTTTATATAATTCGTTCAATGATTTTTTAAATTCACTTACAGTAATCATCCAATCATTGTTGCCCTTAGCTTGGTGTGTATCTCCTGTAAACGCAACTTTTGGGTCTGTAATTAATGGGTGATAAAACACATGATAAACTTGGCCGTGATATGTTTCCCAATGTTCATCCATTTTCGATTTATGCTTTGCATACTCATTTGGATTAACAGATTTATTTTGAGCTTTCTCATTTTGCTTGGAACAGCTATATAACAATGCAACTGATAATAACAGAAAAAATAGCAATAAATATTTTTTATGCATTAAACATTCTCCCTATGTTTTATTATGCACAATTATAACATTTTTATTATGTGGCTCATAACTTTTTAAGAAACTGTTGGGATTTTAATTTTATTTTTTAGATAATGTCATAGTATTTTATTTATAAAACACAATATCTCCTTGATTGATAATGTCGTCCATAGTATCGTCTCGCTTGAATTTAAGCCTTTCTGCTAAATTTATTGAACGTTGGTTACACTTATTTGTCCTGATAACTTTTACTGTTTCTTGATCGATATAATTCACAAAATTTGTGATTGCTGTAATAGCCTCACATGCGTACCCTTGTCCTTCAAAACTTGGATGTAATTTATAAAATAAATTTAATACTGTTTCTTGCTTTAATTGTCGATATTCATATCCACAAATACCAATAACACTACAATCTATTTTTTTTACCAATACAAAGTAACCAAATTGATATTGTTGCCAATGGTTTCGCCATTTTTCAATCCACCGTTGTGTGTCTAATTTGGAATTATGTAAACCTTTGGGAGTGTATATATTTGCTTGTGGATGACTACAAATATTATAAAGTTCAATTAAATGCGAGGAACTTGGAATCATTAAATTTAATCTTTCAGTATTTATCATTAAATGTCTCCCTCCTATTTCTATTTAAAGACTATTTATATGAATACTAATGCCACGGGTTGAAATATCGACTATTATTTAAAAAGAATAATGTAACTACTAACATCAGAAGTATTAACGTCAAACACAAAACAACATAATCATCTTTTTTTAATTGTTTTTTGACGTACCAGGTTCTCCTTTTATACTGTCCGAATTGTCTTAACTCCATAGCAGTACTAATAGTGTCAATTCTTTCGATACTAGAAAATATTAAAGGTAACACAATGCGTTTGATACCTTTAACACGGCTAGTAAATTTTGCTTTTTTCGAATTATCATATCCTCTTGCTTGTTGCGCTTGTGAAATATTAAAATATGTTTCTTGAATATCTGGAATATACCTTAATGCTAGTGAGACTGCGTAACTGATTTTATAATTCACACCTAGCTGATTTAAACTTGCAGCAAAATGACTCGGATTCGTTGTGAATAAAAATATTAACGCTAAAGGAACTGTACTAATATATTTTAATATTAGATTAAAAAGATAGAATAATTCCTGTGATGTTAGCGTAAATCGACCAATACCATTGACTAACTCTGTACGCTGATTATAAATCTTCACACCATATTCAGGGTCAAATATGTACACGGCAATAATATTTAATATTGTGAAAAACAGAATGAATTTAACAACAAAGCGAACTTGTTTCCATTCAATATGAGCATATTTGACCAATAAAATAGATGAAGCACTAATTAAAATTAAATATCTTGTGTCATAAGTCACCATTGCAGAAATAGAAACAACTAATAAGAATAAAAGTTTAACAGTCGCATTTAATTGATGAATACGACTATTTCCCGGGTGAAAACCTATAGTATTATATTGATTCATTGGCGTCTCACCTTCCTATCATGGTTAATAAATAATTGTACTAATTTCTGTGGCTCGCTAATCCCTATATATTCGGCCATTTCAAATAGCGATGTTTGTCTCAATGATGCAATCTCACAGATTTTTTTATCATTTAAAACCAATACTGGCGTGGTATCAGCAACGACTTGACCTTTTGATAATACAACTGTTCTTGAACTATACTCAGACAATAAATGCATATCATGCGTAATCATAATAATCGTCTTCCCCTGTCTGTTTAGTTCAATTAAAAATGACATTATCTCATTATAATGATAGAAATCTTGACCAGCAGTCGGTTCATCCAATATGATTATTTCCGGATTTAAGACTAAAACAGATGCTATAGTGACCCTCTTTTTTTGACCATAGCTTAAAGCTGCAATTGGCCAATTCCGAAATGCATAAAGTCCGCATATTTTGAGCACATTCTCTACTCGTATCTTTATATCTGATTCTTTCATACCTCGTGCTCTTAACCCTAATGCTACTTCATCGTAAATCATTTTTTCAGAAATCATATGATTTGGATTTTGCATCACATAACCTACGAATTCAGATCGTTCGCTAATTGACAATTGATTAAATCCCCTATTACAAAATTGGATATTACCTGTTATATCTAAAAATCCACAAATTGCTTTAGCAAGTGTTGATTTGCCGGCACCATTGTGACCAACTATACTAAGCATTTCTTTTCTATAAACATTTAATTGAACATTATTAAGTACACTATTACTATAGTCACTATATTGAACACATACCTCATTTAATTCTAATAGCGGTTCAGATTTGTACTTATTATCATTATTTGCAGATGTTTCATCTATCCATTTTTTCACTTTAAATTTAACATGTTCACTCATACAAACGTCACGTAAATTCGCTAAGTTATCAATGGATTCGACATCTACTTCTGCATATTTAAGCGCTGTACAGTATAATGGTTCACGTATGCCTGCTTCTTTAAGCTTAGATGATTTTAGCAAATCACTAGGCGTTGTATTAGCGATGATTTTTCCATCTTTAAAAAGAAGAACTCTATCAAACGTATCATCTAATGATTCTTCTAATCGATGTTCGACAATAATCATCGTTGACTTTGTTTCTTCATGAATATTGTTTAACAATCTCAGCGTTTCATGTCCTGTCGCAGGATCTAAATTGGCCAGTGGCTCATCCAATATTAAAATAGGCGTACGATGGATTAATATACCACCTAATGAAACGCGTTGTTTTTGACCTCCAGATAAATCTTGCGGTCGGTGATTTAAATGTTCTATCATGCCAACTTTTTCAGCCCAATAACTTACATTTTTCTTCATATCATCTTGTTCAACACAATTATTTTCTAATAAAAAGGCCATATCTTCAGCTGCTGTTAAGCCTATGAACTGTCCATCTGTATCTTGTAAAACTGTACCAACAACATTAGATCTATCATGTAAACAACTAACGGTTGCATCTTGATTATTTATATATAGTTCCCCAGTTATGTTACCTTTAGTTTTAAATGGAATTAATCCGTTTATGCAATTTGCAAAAGTCGATTTACCACTACCCGAAGCACCAACTACTAATACTTTTTCTCCTGGATAAATATCAACATTTATATTCTGTAATGTAGGTGTTGCTTGACTATGATATTGAAAACTAAAGTCTTTGAACGAGATAATTGGTTCAGTCATGATATATCATTACCTTTCTATATTCATTTACATATCTGATTCAACAAAATAACTATTCCTTACGTAAACTACCTTTTTTAATTTGAGATGAAGCATATGCTTTTAATAATATTGTCCCAATAATGCCAACTGAAATAATATTTAATACTGCAGAGATAACACCTTGTGTATAAACCTTGTTAGCTGGTTCGTTATAAATCAAAATATCTAATGTTGGTGCAATAAGTGCCCAGCAAATAATATTCGCAATAATTTGACCGATATTAAAATAAACCATCGATTTCCTAGAAAATCGGCCTGAAGAAAGATTTAATTTTAGTCCAATCCAGCCATATAAACAGCCTATAATTCCCGAGCAAATAACCCAACTCCACCAGGCACTACCGTATGTCGTAAAATCTTTAATAGCATGTCCAACTAATCCAGTCATTAAACCAGCAAAAGGTCCAAATATTGCAGATATTAATGCTAAAAATGCATATGATGTTTCTATATTCGTATTAGGAAAACCTGTTGGTATTACAACAAAACGCCCTAAAATTACAAATACCGCTGCTCCTATACCAATTGCAACAACAGTTTTAACTGAAATATCTTGTTTTTTCATCTTCATTACTCCTTACATAAAAAATTCATTATATTGATGGTGCTTTAGATAAATGAATCGTCCAATCATTTCCAGTACCAATATGATATAAATCTGAAAATGAGTCTTGATTGACTGCTACACCAATATTTACTAGCGAGTTAACATACACAAGAGGTTCACCCACATTAACATCTGCAAACGATCGCGCAAATTTAATAATATTTTGATAGACTTTCTTATCTTGATGATAAATTGTTACCACCAAATTATTACCATGAACAATTTCCAAGGATTTTAAGAATGCCAATGGAATATTTGTCCATAATGACCCAAATCTGATATCTAAAATATCAATGCTTCCTGTAACAGAATCCTCATTTTTTGTCACTTCTCTTATTTCTAATGCCTCAATACTATCAACATTAATTGCCTGACCGAGACGTTCAAACGCTATCTTATTTGCAGCTAATCTCGCACCATTGTATGCATAAACATCTCTACCATGAAAAGTATGACTTTCTTCCGAATGAGGCAATCGGCTTTTCACTTCATCAATTTCGATAACTTTTTTAATACCTTCGTAATGTTTAATATGACTTAAAGAACCATTATCAGGTGTAATAATGTAATGACCTGAATATGTTAAGCAAGCAATGCTCCGCCTATCACTACCTACACCCGGGTCTACCACTGATACAAAAACTGTGCCTTTAGGCCAGTATTTTACAGTTTGATATAAACGATATGACGCTACCCAAATGTCATACGGTGGTATATCATGCGTTAAGTTTTCAACACGTATATCATCACTTACAGTATATGCAACTCCATACATTGCACTTACAGCGCCATCACTAAGTCCAAAATCTGATTGCAATACCAAATAATTTCCCATAAAATGCCTCCTTTTTTTAAAACTTCAAAAAAATATTATCTACATATTTAATGTTCTATATTTTGAATTTTCAGAATTATATTAAAATAGTACGAGTCACTTGATGCAAAGTCAATAGTAGTGACTATAAAAATGATAATAATAGTCAGATTTATCTCATTAACTAAATTTCACGGACTTGTAATCACTTCTTTATGTTTGAATTAATTGACTAGGGTATAACAATAGTGTGGTGTTTTATAGGTCATTCTTTAAATACATCACAGAAAATATTCGAATTCGAAATAAAATGCTTGCATCTTTGTTTTTTAGGTGGTATTGTATGTATATCAAGTATAAAAAATATATCTAAGAGATAAAAATATGGAGGTTTTATATTATGACTAACTTTACTTTTGATGGTGCACACAGTAGTTTAGAATTCCAAATTAAACATTTAATGGTTTCTAAAGTGAAAGGTTCATTTGATCAATTTGATGTAGCTGTTGAAGGAGATATTAATGACTTCAGTACTTTGAAAGCTACTGCAACAATTATTCCAAGCTCAATTAACACTAAAAACGAAGCACGTGATAACCACTTAAAATCTGGTGATTTCTTTGGTACTGACGAATTTGATAAAATTACATTTGTGACAAAATCAGTATCTGAAAGCAAAGTTGTTGGTGATTTAACAATTAAAGGCATCACTAACGAAGAAACATTCGATGTTGAATTCAACGGAGTAAGTAAGAATCCTATGGATGGTTCTCAAGTAACAGGTATTATTGTTACTGGTACAATCAATAGAGAAAAATATGGCATTAACTTTAACCAAGCACTTGAAACTGGTGGCGTAATGCTAGGCAAAGATGTTAAATTCGAAGCATCAGCTGAATTCTCAATCTCAGAATAATCTCATTACACAATCCTCATTGTTTTAATATATATACGAAATGCCAACTATATCATCCCTAGGTATAGTTGGCATTTTTCGTTTAACTCATGTGTAACAAGCACTAACTGTTCACCCTAATTTTAGACGCCTTTCATTCAGGTAGGTCTTATTGAAACTGAAAACTTTGATGACCTTTTGCAAAGCCATTAACTGTATAAAGCATAGATCCTCCGCCCATTTCTATATCATTGGAACAAATGATGAGTTGATTTGTTCCAGGTATAAATTGCGGATGAGTAGAACGTAACATATGCCCTTCATCTCGGCCTGGTATCAATATTTGTCCTATTGGATAACCCCTTTTATTAAAAACTAACACTCGACCTTGACCATACATTGCTACGTATAAATTATCGTCACTATCAATACAACATGAGTCTGGTCCTTCATGACCTGTAAAATAGTACGGTATGGTAGCTCCAAATGGTTGTATCGTCACACCATCATCTTCAAGTGCAATGCGATGTAATCGATTGGCTGTTGTTTCTGTTACCCATAGTACTTTTTCATCTGTACTTAAAGCAATACCATTTGCTACGCTAATATTTTGAATGATAGGCGTCACTGTTCTAAAGTCCGGCGAAACATAATAAACGCCTCCTAGTGGATTGGTAGAGTATCCTCTAAAATCTGTAAAATAAAATCCACCTTTAGAATCAAATACCATGTCATCAATACAATATGCTGTTGAAAGATCTTCAATAATATCTTGTAAGTTGTCACCATTTTCTGTAGCTGCAAAAATGCCTCCTGTAGATTTAAAATCTCCTAAATAACAAACGAATAATCGGCCATCTTTATGTATTTTGATTGCTGCAGGATTCGCTTTGTGACTTACAAAAGGTCGTTTGATTTCCTTCGTTTCAGGATTGATTTTGAAAATATTGCCTTCGAATACATCCAATAAAAAGAGTTGTCCCTGCCGATCAAAGTTCAATCCTTCTAGTTGCAATCCTTTTTTGGAAATTTCAAGCCATGGTTCAGCTGTAATTGTTTGTAATTCACTTTCAGATATAATTGGAACAGCACTATTGGACTTCCCGCTATAAAATAATGTAGGTAAATCTTGTTGTGACATCATGATCATTCCTTTCATTTCATTCGTTTTAACTATCAATTTTATTTTAAACAAGATAACTATCAAATAAAATGATAACGGTTTCATCTATCTATTTTATCGGTCTAGTGGCTGATTTCAAGCTAGAAATATTGAATGACAATACAACTCTGTTAAAATGATGGACGTAGACAAATATGCGTATTGACGCTTTATTTTAAAAATTAACATGCTTATAACATGTTTATAGAAGGAGATTAACCTATGAACTATCAAGTTCTTTTATATTATAAATATATGACGATTGATGACCCTGAACAGTTTGCTCAGGATCACTTAGCCTTTTGTAAAGCACACCATTTAAAAGGTAGAATTCTTGTTTCTACAGAAGGTATTAACGGCACATTATCTGGTACAAAAGAAGAAACCGAACAATATATGGCACATATGCATGCCGATGAACGATTCAAAGATATGGTGTTTAAAATTGATGAAGCTGAAGGACATGCTTTTAAGAAAATGCATGTACGTCCTCGAAAAGAAATCGTTGCTTTAGATTTAGAAGATGACGTCGATCCAAGACACACAACTGGCCAATATTTATCACCTGTAGAATTTAGAAAAGCTCTTGAAGATGATGACACAGTCATTATTGATGCACGTAATGATTATGAATTTGATTTAGGTCATTTCCGAGGTGCAATTCGTCCAAATATCACACGTTTTAGAGATTTGCCTGACTGGATTAAAGAGAATAAAGCGTTATTTGCAGATAAAAAAGTGGTTACGTACTGTACTGGTGGCATTCGATGCGAAAAATTTTCTGGATGGCTTTTAAAAGAAGGTTTCGAAGATGTAGCTCAACTTCATGGCGGTATTGCTACATATGGTAAAGATCCTGAAACAAAAGGTGAATATTGGGACGGTAAAATGTACGTATTTGATGACCGTATCAGTGTTGATATCAACCAAGTTGAAAAAACAATTATTGGTAAGGATTGGTTTGATGGCAAACCATGTGAACGTTATATTAATTGCGCTAACCCAGAATGTAATAAACAAATATTAGTTTCTGAAGAAAACGAAACTAAATATTTAGGTGCATGCTCTTATGAATGTGCTAAACATGAGCGTAATCGTTATGTTCAAGCAAATAATATTAGTGATAATGAGTGGCAACAACGTTTAACAAACTTTGATGATTTACATCAACATGCTTAGTTTTAATTAAATACCTTTCAAAACACGCTTTGAAAATCCGATTTATAAAGGTTTTTCAAGGCTGTTTTTTATGCGCATACATAACCTGATATGTTTTTAATTATGCGCGTGTTATACTAAATTAAATTTTAATACTGCGGGGTGTCTTAAAATGCACATTTTAGTAACAGGGTTTGCGCCTTTTGACAATCAAAATATCAATCCCTCATGGGAAGCTGTGACTCAACTAGAAGATATTATTGGCACACATACAATCGATAAATTAAAACTACCAACCTCTTTTAAGAAAGTAGATAATATTATAAATAAAACGTTGGCATCTAATCATTATGATGTTGTACTAGCTATAGGACAAGCTGGTGGTAGAAATGCCATTACCCCAGAACGTGTCGCCATTAATATTGATGATGCACGTATTCCAGATAATGATGATTTTCAACCTATTGATCAAGCCATTCACTTAGACGGTGCGCCAGCTTATTTTTCAAATTTACCAGTTAAAGCAATGACTCAAAGTATTATTAATCAAGGACTTCCTGGAGCACTTTCAAATAGCGCAGGTACATTTGTTTGTAATCACACACTTTATCACTTAGGTTATTTACAAGATAAGCATTACCCTCACCTACGATTCGGATTTATTCATGTGCCATACATACCAGAGCAGGTCATTGGTAAACCCGATACACCATCTATGCCATTAGAAAAGATAGTTGCAGGTTTGACTGCAGCCATTGAAGCTATTTCTAATGATGAGGATTTACACCTAGCCCTGGGCACAACGGAATAGTTATAAGTGCACAAACAAAAGCACCCTAATTTGTTAGTTTAAGTCTAACTTTAGGGTGCTTTTGGATGATTGGTATACAGTTTTACTATAATGATGTATTTTAGCTAAACGACATTGTTTAGTCTTCTTTTTTTAACTTCCTAAAATTTACAAATGTATAAATAATAAATGCTATATTTAGAATGATGAGTATACTTACTGAAACTAAATTAAAAGTGTCTGGTTCTTTACTAAAGATAGCTGCTATCCTTGCTATCAAACTTGGCAATGAAATTACCAACACGATGAGCGCATAAATTTTCTGTTTAATTAAAATACAAGTTCCAATGAGCGCAATTAAAAGTACTAACCCAACGATGAAACTCTGTTTGTCACTTAACTCAAAGAAACTATAGATAGGATATTTTTTAATAATCAAGCCACCTAAAATCATCCATAAAAATACGATAATTCCATAAGTCACATTTATAACATACGTTATTTTTTGGTCACCAAATCGGACTAATGTATTTCGTAGAATCAGCATACCAATGACAACACCTAAAATAACGATACTAGCTATATAAAGTAAAAATGCAATTGTCACATCAAATGTACCCAAATCTAAAAACCTAGGAATTATAATGACTGCTAAAATAAAAGCGAAGTACAAAGTAATATATTTATACAAACCGGTAGTAAGACTTATCTCAGGTGATAATTGATCAGCCATTGACTTAATCGGTGTATTAATAATTGAACTTGTATCTTCGTTATTTTTTTCAGCCATAGTTAAATGATCTTCGAGCTCTTCCAATAACTCTTCTACTTCTGCTTCAGTCTTACCTCTAAATAACAATTCAACACGTAATTTTTCTAAAAAATCTTGAGATTGTTTACTTAACATCGTTTTCCCCTCCAAACAAGTTAATCATCCCTTTATTCAAAACTTGCCATTTCGATTTAAATACTTTTAGTTCCTTTAAACCTGAATCGGTAATCGTATAGTATTTCCGCCTCGGGCCGCCATTACTAGATTTTTTTATTGTCGTATCAACGTATCCTTTTTTGTTTAAACGCATTAAAACTGGATAAATACTACCCTCACTTATCTCTGGAAACTCTTGATTCTTAAGTTTCGTCATAATTTCATATCCATACGTTTCGCCTTGGGCAATGAGACCTAATATCGCCCCATCTAAGAGACCTTTCATAATCTGATCTGACACTGACATTTTAATCACCTACTATCTTACATAATAAGATAGTACATTGAGAACTTTTCGTCAACTATCTTTTATTGTAAGGTAGTTGTTGTACACATTCCTTAAATGACTAACAACTTTGTTAATAGGGTAATACTTACGGAAGTATATTTTATTTATGGGGGAGGAATTAATAATGACTACAAAAACAGTATTTGATGTCATTGATATGGGGTTAGGATATTTAGTAAATGTGTATGATGCTTGGAAAGTTGAAAAGGTACTTGATGATTATCATAAGCCTTTTTCTAATACCATTCATTGGCAATTTGGTCATGTATTAACAATTTTTGAATCGGCCTTAGCTGTTGCTGGTAAAGAGAATATTGATTTAAATATCTATAGACCTTTATTCGGAAATGGTTCGTCTCCAGATGAATGGAAGGATGAAGTACCGAGTATTGAAAGGATTTTAGAAGGTCTCCAAACTTTACCTGAACGTGCACGAAATCTAACTGAAGATGATTTAGCAATTGAATTGAAACAGCCAATTGTCGGTTGTAATAACTTAGAAGAGTTATTAGTATTAAATGCCATTCACATCCCACTTCATGCTGGTAAAATTGAAGAGATGTCTCGTATATTAAAAAATTTAAAATAAATATGTGCTTATTAACCGTTAACAACACGTTAACGGGTTTTTTATTTGTTTAAAAGGTCACTTTTTTGAATTTAATAAACACCATCTATACCAGTTCTTCACCGATTCTCGAAAAATAATTATATTAATGATTTCGTTAATTTAATTTTATATTTAATTATTACTGTACATCTTTTGTAGTTAGCTTTATTCTTAAATTGAAATATGTATAAAACATAGAAAGAAGGACGTTTTAACATGGAAAACACGGTTAAATATCGTAAGTTTATACTCCCTATCGTTGTAGGTCTCCTTATTTGGGCACTTACACCTTTTAAACCGGATGCTGTGGATCCAACAGCATGGTATATGTTCGCAATATTCGTCGCGACAATCATTGCTTGTATTACACAACCGATGCCAATTGGGGCCGTCTCTATAATTGGATTTACAATCATGGTACTCGTTGGCATTGTTGACATGAAAACGGCTGTCGCTGGTTTTGGTAATAATAGCATTTGGTTAATTGCTATGGCATTTTTCATTTCGAGAGGATTTGTGAAAACAGGTCTTGGTAGACGTATCGCACTTCATTTCGTCAAATTATTTGGTAAAAAAACATTAGGATTAGCATATTCTATCGTCGGTGTAGATTTAATTCTAGCGCCTGCTACACCAAGTAATACCGCGCGTGCTGGTGGAATCATGTTCC
This sequence comes from Staphylococcus sp. T93, assembly GCF_016743875.1. NCBI lineage: Bacteria > Bacillati > Bacillota > Bacilli > Caryophanales > Staphylococcaceae > Staphylococcus > Staphylococcus sp. T93. The sequence goes on from NZ_CP068247.1 coordinate 2,179,977, forward strand.
CAATTATCAAATCACTTTCTGAATCATTTGGTTCGAAACCGAAAGACGGATCAGCACGCAAAATGGGTGCATTTCTTGTTTTCACAGAATTCCAAGGTAATTTAATTACTGCGGCTATGTTTTTAACTGCAATGGCCGGTAACCCCCTTGCACAAAATTTAGCATCTAGCACATCTAATGTTCACATTACATGGATGAATTGGTTTCTAGCTGCTTTAGTTCCTGGACTTGTTTCCTTAATTGTTGTACCTTTTATTATTTATAAAATTTATCCACCAACTGTTAAAGAAACACCAAATGCTAAGAGTTGGGCTGAAAATGAATTAGCGACTATGGGTAAAATCGCTTTAGCTGAAAAATTTATGATTGGTATTTTTGTCGTTGCGTTAACACTATGGATTGTCGGAAGTTTCATTCATATTGATGCAACTTTAACGGCCTTTATTGCGCTAGCATTGTTATTATTGACAGGCGTCTTAACATGGCAAGACATTTTAAACGAAACAGGTGCTTGGAACACATTAGTATGGTTCTCAGTATTAGTGTTAATGGCCGACCAATTAAACAAGCTTGGATTTATTCCTTGGTTAAGTAAATCCATTGCTACAAGTCTTGGTGGCTTAAGCTGGCCTATAGTCCTGGTCATTTTAATATTGTTCTACTTCTATTCACATTACTTATTTGCAAGTTCTACAGCACATATCAGTGCGATGTATGCAGCATTACTAGGCGTTGCCATCGCAGCCGGTGCACCACCATTATTCAGTGCATTAATGTTAGGTTTCTTCGGTAACCTATTAGCTTCAACAACACACTATAGTAGTGGTCCAGCGCCGATTCTATTCTCTTCAGGTTACGTGACTCAAAAACGTTGGTGGACAATGAACTTAATATTAGGTTTCGTCTACTTTATTATCTGGATTGGTTTAGGATCACTTTGGATGAAAGTAATTGGTATATTTTAAAATATTTAAATTAGCGCTCGAATCTCATTGATTTGGGCGCTTTTTAATTTGTATTTAAAATCAACCTTTGCTAAATCAAGACTCCCTTTTTAAAATACGTTTATCCTTTAAATCATTGCGTGCTTCACTGAAAATTTGTATAAAGATTTAAGTCATTACGTAACATCACATAAAATACATTTCTATACTATTCCGCTTCATTGATTAACATTACGTATGCCCTCATAAATCATCATACAAAAAACACCTTCGTTTAAATTCATTTTAATTGCGAATTCAACGAAAGTGCCTTATTTCATATTTAATGTTTCAAATTTATACGTCTGTCACTGTTACTGCACACATACCTCAGTCTCACCTCATCATGACACAAAGGATATTGAAAACACGTATAATTATCTTTCCTCGTATTTTATAGGGTTTTTGCGACCGGATGTTTCTTCAATTTAATGTATTGAGAAAGACTATATAACACAATACCTGTCCAAATAAATATAAACGTAATTAATTGATCTATACTAAAAGGCTCTTTGAAAACAAATATGCCGAGTACAAACATTATTGTTGGTCCAACGTATTGAATAAATCCTATTAGCGAAAGTGGAATACGTTTTGCCCCGGCTGAGAATAGGATTAGTGGTATTGCCGTAATAGCACCAGAAAATAACAACCAAAATGATGACATGTTCAATCCAAATGACATCTGATGTTGCTGCCATAAATAAATAACGTATATTAGTCCAGCAGGTGCGGTAACAATACATTCAATCGTAATACTGCTGATGGCATCAATATGTACTACTTTTTTCAATAATCCGTATGTACCAAAGGATAACGCTAATATAATAGAGACGATTGGGAATTCTCCAATCTTGAGCGTCATATATAATACACCGATGAATGCGAATAAAATGGCTAGCCATTCAAATTTATTGAATCTTTCTTTTAAAAAGATAAGTGCGAGCAAAATGCTAACAAGTGGATTTATATAATAACCTAAACTTGTTTGTAGGACGTGACCGTTCGTTACAGCCCAAATAAATGTACCCCAATTTAATGTAATGACATAGCCTGCTACGACAATCGCTAATAGCTGAATGGGCTTGCCTAACAATTGATTCATATCTCGTTGAAATGCATTGCGTTGTTTTTGTCCAACCGCGAGTATGAAAATCATGAATATTGCTGAAAATATAATACGAAAGGCTAAAATTTCAAATGCGCCTATTGCATCAACGAACTGCCAATATATAGGTAGTATTCCCCACAGAATGTATGCACTGAGTGCTAAAAATATGCCTTTTTTATACTCTGAATTCACCTTCAAACCTCCTTACTTTCCTAATTTTTAATTTACTGCATACGCTCACTTGGTTATGCTAATATAACGATTTTACTAATAATATTTCGATAAAGATATCATTTTGTTTATATTTCCCACATTTATTCACCAACCACTAAACAATATTAATTTTATAAATAATTCTGTACAAATCAGGGTATATTGCCAGAAAGACTACCATACAACATAAAGGATGGATACAAATGACTTTACCTAAAATTGGAAAGCCTGCAACACGCGCGCTAAATTCACAAGGTATATACACATTAGAAGCAGTATCACAATATACGAAGTCATCTCTAATGGAGATGCATGGCGTTGGTCCTAAAGCTATATCAATATTGGAACAAGCTTTATTTCAGCACCAACTACATTTTAAAACGGAAGTTCAGTCATCATTACCTTTTAAGTTAACAGGAGATGTGTCATGCAATCATGCGCCTAAACGTCAACAAATGATAGATTTTATAGTTGTTACAGCAGCATTAGATATTGAATTATTACGTTCACTGGTTACAACAGAATTTATTTGGTCTGTCCCTGGCCGCTTTGACATATACGGACCTCAAATATTAATTCAAGAACTATCTAATCATTACAATCAGGTTGCTAGTCTCAATATCCATTCCAGCATCACACATGGGTGCTTAGGTTCCATGCATGGTATTGAAATATTAAAAACTGGTAAAGAGATTCATTTTGCTCATTTTTTTGAATTTGAAAATCATAAAAAGGATGCCAAGTTAAGCAAAGTGACATCTTACATTGTTGTTGGTTAATTTATCAAATTATATATATCGCAAAAAATCTTTTGTGGTTACATGTATATTTTTATATAACAAATAATTTGGCATAACATTTTTGTTATATGAACACTTATTACTAGAGTGCCCATTGAACATACAGTATGATTAAATATCATGTTATGAAAGAAGGATATATTTTGACTGTTTTTAAAAATGAGCGCTTAAGCTGGTTACCATACATAGCTATTGTCATTTTGTTACACGTTATTGGGTTTAGTTTTTTATGGATTGCTGGAAAAGACCATCATATCTTATTTGGTATGGGGATTCTTGCATATACATTAGGTTTGCGTCATGCATTTGATGCAGATCACATTGCTGCAATAGATAATACGGTTCGCAAATTATTACAGCAACGCAAAGATCCATCTGGTGTGGGTTTCTATTTTTCAATTGGACATTCATCTGTCGTATTTTTAATGGCTGTTTTTTTAGGGGTATCTGTAAAATGGGCTAAAGATGAATTACCGCATTTCCAAGATATTGGTGGAACGATTGGTACACTAGTTTCAGGTTTCTTTTTAGTGCTTATCGGTGTGTTGAATCTAATTATTTTAATCTCTTTAATTAACTTGTTCGCTAAATTACGTCGTGAACACATTGAAGAAGCTGAAGTCGATGCATTACTTGAATCTAGAGGATTGGTTTCTCGATTTGTAGGACCTTATTTCAAATTAATCACGCGTAGTTGGCACGTATTGCCACTTGGCTTTTTATTTGTACTTGGTTTTGATACAGCTAGTGAAATTGCGTTACTCGCTCTTTCTTCAGGCGCATCACAACAAGCCATTTCATTTATCGGAATCTTATCTTTACCAATTTTATTCGCATCAGGTATGAGTTTATTGGATACATTAGATGGTGTTGTAATGAAGTATGCCTATAATTGGGCATTCTTCAATCCTATTCGCAAAATCTATTACAATATAACGATTACTGCGATATCAGTCATGGCAGCATTAGTGATTGGGATGATTGAATTGCTACAAATTCTTGCTGATAAGTTAGATTTACATGGTGCGTTTTGGGCATTCATTGGTTCGATCGAATTTGATTATTTAGGCTATATTTTAGTTGCATTATTTTTAATTACTTGGCTTATTTCAAGTTTAATTTGGAAGTTTGGTCGCATAGAACACAAATGGTCTAGATAAGGCAACTTGTCTTGCAACTACCTTTGTATTGTTGCATTTTTAGACACCCTGCACACTTCTTCCATTATGCTACGCTCTCAGTAGTCATCTTTAAATCGTTTCTTTTAGAGATGACTTCATTTTGAGAGCGTATTTTTCTATTTAAAATGTATTTATCCAAAATTCAATGCTTTCGAATTTAAAATTTCAGTATTTCTGTTTAAAATTTAATTATAATCTTTAATACAGGAGGCGCTATGCTTATGAATATTGCGAAGTTAGAGAATTATTTACAAATTGATTCATCTCGTTATAATCGACCGAGTATTGAAGCATTAAATTATTATGCAACACGTTTTATGTTAACTGTACCTTTTGAAAATATTGATGTTCAAAATAGTAAGCCGATATCTATAAATATCGATGCACTTTTTAATAAAATTGTTCATGATAAACGTGGTGGTTTTTGTTATGAATTAAATACATTTTTCAAAGCCTATTTACAACAAAAAGGATTTAATCCTGAATTAATGTCAGCTACTATTCACACACCCGGTGGCGGTCGTAGTCTGAACGGTTCACATGCTTCACTTGTTGTTTCTATAAATGATGTATTCTATGTAACTGATGTTGGCTTTGGAGACTTACCTCTACATGCCATTCCTATTACTTCATCTGAGCATACACAACCAATTACTGATATCAGTGGTACATTCCGCGCTATTTTTAACAACGAAGACAAGGATATTTTCTATGTTCAAAAATTCGAAAATGATCATTGGCATACAAAATATGAAGCTGAATTCAAACCTAAACAAATAGAAGATTTTAATAGCAACATCGAATATAATCAAACGCATCCAGATTCAATATTTGTACAGCATTTATTAATTACAATGCCACAATCATTTGGCCGTGCTACAATGTCTGAAAATCATTTAACTTTAACAAGGAATGGTAGCTCAGAAAAATTTGATGTCACTAAAGATAACTATAAACATTTTTTAGAAAAATATTTTGGACTAAATGTAACTATTAATCGTATTGAAAAACAATAATAGTAAAATATAAAAATATGGGCGTATCTTACTTATTGTAGGTAGCGCCCCTTTTTTATGCTTCATAAACACAACAAAAAGGATATGACACAAACTTCATGTCACACCCTTCTTTTGAACCGCTTCATTTTACTTAAGCAAGTGCATCTACAACATAAATGACACCTACGAATACAAATGCAATAGCAATCATCGTCGAAATAAAGACGATACCCATTAATGGATTAAATAATAAAATGACACCGAAAACAATACCTAATAAATTAAAAATCACTGAAATTAGTTTTAAGCTACCACTACCCGAAAACGTAAATAATCCAGAGATAGAACTAAAAATAAACCAAAAAGCAAACATATAAATAAAGAATGCTGAACTTGCGCCAACATTAAAAATAACTAATAGACCAAATAGAATATCTACAATCCCCATAAACAGAATCCAATTTTGGTTACCACCTACTAAAGCTTTTGCTTTTCTACGGTAAACGATTTGAATCACACCGTTAATTAATACAAACAGTCCAATCAACCAGGTAATAGCATAAAAATTTTCAATTGGAAATGTAAAAATAACGACTGCCAACATTAATAATAATACACCCATTATTAAACTAGACCATTTAATACCTTGATTTCCTTTTTCCATAACAATCAATTCCTTTCAAATAAAACCCTCTTTTAATTTTTACAAAAAATTTATTATACAATAATTAAATTCCCTTTTCTCAATTTACACAAACATCATCACTTAGAAAGCACCATTGCTTTTGTCTAATATGTACGATGAATCTGTATCCTCACTCAAAAATCTACTAAGTAGCGATAGCTTTCAACTCTGTAAGGTTCATTCATTGAATTGTAAGTTTAGATAAAGGCTACTACTCCAAACATTATTTAAAATGAAATTAAATACAAAAGGAGTGAGACTATGACGATATTATCAGTGCAACATGTTTCAAAAACATACGGTAAAAAGCACACATTTCAAGCACTTAAAGATATTAACTTTGACATACAAAAAGGCGAATTCGTTGCGATTATGGGGCCTTCTGGATCAGGTAAGACAACCTTATTAAATGTACTAAGTTCAATTGACCAAATTTCTAGCGGTAGCGTGATTGCTAACGGACAAGAGCTTAATAAACTTAATCAAAAAGCACTTGCCAAATTCCGCAAAGAATCATTAGGTTTCATCTTCCAAGATTACAGTATTCTGCCGACATTAACCGTTAAAGAAAACATTATGTTACCTTTATCTGTTCAAAAAATGTCGAAGGCAACAATGGAAGAAAATTATAAAGCGATCACGACAGCATTAGGTATTTATGACCTAGGAAATAAATACCCTAGCGAATTATCTGGTGGTCAACAACAAAGAACTGCAGCAGCGAGAGCATTTGTTCACAAACCACAAATCATATTTGCAGATGAGCCAACAGGCGCACTCGACTCGAAAAGTGCAAATGACCTATTACAACGTTTGGAAGAAATGAATAAATCGTTTGATACAACTATTGTCATGGTTACACATGATCCGGTTGCAGCAAGTTTTGCAGAACGTGTCATCATGCTAAAAGATGGCCAAATTCATACACAACTTTATCAGGAAGGACGTTCTAAACAGGCCTTTTATGAAGACATTGTACATCTTCAATCAGTATTAGGTGGTGTCTCAAATGACATTTAACCATATCGTTTTCAAAAACTTACGACAAAACTTAAAACATTATGCAATGTATTTATTTTCATTATTTTTTAGCATCGTCTTATATTTCAGTTTTACAACCTTACAGTTTACTAAAGGTGTAAATAATGACGACTCGATGGCCATCATTAAGAAAGGTGCTTTAGTCGGATCAATATTTTTATTTATCATTATTGTCATCTTTTTAATGTATGCCAATCATTTATTCGTAAAACGCCGTACACGTGAATTTGCGCTATTTCAGTTGATTGGTTTAACACGACAAAACATTTTGAAAATGTTAGCACTTGAACAAATGATCGTATTTTTAATCACAGGTGTTGTCGGTGTATTATGTGGCATTGCAGGTGCACAATTATTGCTTTCCATAGTATCTAAATTGATGTCGTTATCGATTAACTTATCGATACATTTCGAACCTATGGCCCTTGTTTTAACTATTTTCATGCTAATTATTGCGTATGTACTGATTTTATTTCAAAGTGCTTTATTTCTAAAAAGACGTAGTATCTTATCAATGATGAAAGATTCAATTAAAACTGATGCCACAACTGCTAAAGTAACGACTGCAGAGGTTATTTCAGGCGTATTAGGTATTGCTATGATTGCACTAGGCTATTATATGGCGACAGAAATGTTTGGTACGTTCAAAGCACTAACTATGGCTATGACATCACCGTTTATCATTTTATTTTTAACGGTTGTAGGCGCCTATTTATTCTTCAGAAGTTCCGTGTCACTTATTTTTAAAACATTGAAAAAATCAAAAAATGGACGCGTATCTATTACCGATGTTGTATTCACATCGTCTATTATGTACAGAATGAAGAAAAATGCCATGTCTTTAACTATCATTGCAATTATTTCTGCAGTTACAGTAACTGTATTGTGTTTTGCGGCATTATCTAAATCAAATACAGATCAAACCCTTACATCTATGGCACCAAATGAATTTAACGTGGTCGCTACTCAAGATGCTAAACAATTTGAAACTAAACTAAGCCAACAACAAATTACATTTTCTAAAAATGCTTACGAAACTATTACTGTAGATAATGTTAATGATCAGGTTATTACTTTGGAAAATGGTAGTGATTCAGGTCGCACGAATTCTATTTTAAGTGCAAATAACAAGTTAACAGGCAACAATGCCATCATTACAAATACAAAATCGCTGCCTAACATTATTAATATCCATTTAAACAAAGATTTAGTAGTAAAAGGTACTAAGAATGAAACTTTCCGTGTTACACAAGAAGACAAAGGTAAGGTTTATCCTTTAAATCTAAGCTTCAACTCACCTGTCATCGAAGTAAGTCCTGAAAAGTATCAGCAGTTGAAAACACAAAATAACGTTCATACTTTTTATGGATATGATATTAAACAAACATCACAAAAGGAAAAAGCTCAAGCAATTGCAAAACAGTTTGGAGACAAAGTCATCACGTATGATGAAATGAAAAAAGAGGTCGATGCTACTAACGGTATTCTAATATTTGTTACATCATTTTTAGGATTAGCATTTTTAGTAGCAGCTGGATGTATTATTTATATTAAACAAATGGATGAAACTGAGGATGAACTAAGTAACTTCAGAATATTAAAACGCATAGGCTTTACGCATACAGATATGCTTAAGGGATTATTATTAAAAATTACTTTCAACTTCGGTTTACCATTATTGATTGCTATATTACATGCAGTATTCGCCGCAATAGCATTTATGAAATTGATGGGTAATATTTCCTTCATGCCGGTTATTGTAGTAATTGTTGTATACACCCTCATTTACATTACTTTTGCTTTAATTGCTTTTATACATTCAAACAAATTGATTAAGAAAACCATTTAACACTTACGATTAAAAGATGCTTCATTAGATATTTTGATTTTAAGCAATGCAGTATAACTATTAATTGATTTAAGAAAAGGAGAGATTGAATCATGAAATTTAGAGAATTAGTAAAACAATCATATGAGGATTTGAAAAATTTGACTGTAACTTGGTATAACGTCATTGCTTTAACAATACTTGTTATTGTATTAAGCTCATTCACAACACCAATGATAGGCATTCCAGCTGGTTTATTAGGTGGCGCCTATTATTTAAAACGTCGTGAAGAAAAAGGTAAATAAATAAGCCTTATGTGCTAAACTCAATATGTATTTCCTACCAAAGAAAACATAAGGAGTTTGGACATCTTGAAGGAGATACTATTGTTGGTCGTCGTCATGGTAGTGCAATCATTACTTTGGTAGAAAGAGTATCCAAGATGATTATCACCTTACGACCCTTAGGTCGTAAGGCAACTGATATAGAAAACGCTCTACACTCAATGTTTTCATCTTTACCTTCTCATATATTTAAATCAATTACTTTTGATTGTGGTAAGGAGTTCTCAAACTGGAAAACATTATGTAACTGTCACGATATATCTATATTTTTTGCTGATCCAGGCACGCCATCACAGCGAGGTTTAAATGAACATTCTAACGGAATACTTAGACGCAGTGGATTAGATAAAGAACTAGATTTCAATTTAGTAACAGACGATCATATCATCAGTGTTGCTCAAAAAATCAATCATCGTCCTAGAAAATCTTTAGGTTATAGAACACCATTGGAAGTATTTATGAGTTTCATCGAAGATGATAAACTTGTCCAGCTTAATTTGACAATCTAAAGATTTATAAAAAAGCCGTTGGTCTCTTCGAAACTACGGCTTTTCTCTGTGCTATAAAATCAGTATGGCGAAGCACAGTGATCATTGAATTCTGACTTTATATAATCAAGAGTATCTTTGGATACACTGATGATATCTATAACAGCATTGCTAATGTAGAATATATTTTCTTGATTATAGAATACAATAAATGGCTCCACTAAACCTTTTTTAATATATAAAGAATAATCAATTAAGTCTTTGTTTTTTATATTTTTAATAGTTGCAATAACATACTTCTCATCGGTAGAATGGATTTCTTCGTACCAGTTAGTAATATTAAAAAAACGACCAATTCTTGTTTTTTCTCTAAATTTAACAGGATATAAGTATTCAGACAAAAATGTACATTTCGTCTTTGATTGGTTATTAAATATAACATTAATAATATTAGAAATTTGCTTTTTATTGAGAACATCAATATCTAAGCGTATCCTATTTTTCTCAGGTGCTTGAAAATAGGGAATTTCATGTTCTAAATCAAAATGTATTTGTTGTGTTTCAAGGTTAATAATCATTTTAATCTCCAATTCTTTTTAGGTTAGCATCGTATGTACCACTTCTTGTTTTCTTGCTACCTAAATTCTTAATACTGCTTGCACCTTTTCATTTTATCTTCTCATATATTTAAATCAATTACTTTTGATTGTGGTAAGGAGTTCTCAAACTGGAAAACAATATGTAACTGTCACGATATATCTATATTTTTTGCTGATCCAGGCACGCCATCACAGCGAGGTTTAAATGAACATTCTAACGGAATAATTAGACGCAGTGGATTAGATAAAGAACTAGATTTCAATTTAGTAACGGATGATCATATCATCAGTGTTGCTCAAAAAATCAATCATCATCCTAGAAAATCTTTAGGTTATAGAACACCATTGGAAGTATTTATGAGTTTCATCGAAGATGATAAACTTGTCCAGCTTAATTTGACAATCTAAAGATTTATAAAAAAGGAGAGATTGAATCATGAAATTTAGAGAATTAGTAAAACAATCATATGAGGATTTGAAAAATTTGACTGTAACTTGGTATAACGTCATTGCTTTAACAATACTTGTTATTGTATTAAGCTCATTCACAACACCAATGATAGGCATTCCAGCTGGTTTATTAGGTGGCTCTTATTATTTAAAACGTCGTGAAGAAAAAGGCAAGTAAGCACATTCCATCGGTATAGAACATTGCTATGACCTTTCAAGTCAGATTTTAATATCAACAAGTAGCGTTTATCGCTGCTTGTTTTTTATGGATTGCTTATAAAATCATCATGTTTAAACGATATGTCACTTTGAAAACTAGCAAACACCATAAAAGACTACAATTTTTTTATTTTTATAAACCCCTTTAAATCAACGTTTCTAAGGTTTTTAAAAATCTTTTTTAATTTATTTTCAAAAAACACTGTACATTATGCCAATATGAGCGTATAGTTGGTCTTACGTAATAAAAGCTCGTGAATTAAATTGTAGTGTATTTGTTTAGAATATCCTCTTTTTTAGTTATGAATTTGTTACAAATATTAAGTGCAAAAGCACACGGAGGTTTTCTATATGAATAACGGTACAGTAAAATGGTTTAACGCAGAAAAAGGTTTTGGTTTCATCGAACAAGAAAATGGCGGAGACGTATTCGTACATTTCTCAGGTATCGCTAGCGATGGCTACAAAACTTTAGAAGAAGGTCAAAAAGTTACTTTCGAAATCACTGAAGGTCAACGTGGAGACCAAGCAGTTAACGTACAAACTGTTTAATCTTACAACATAAAACGACTCATTATAAATGAATCGCTTTGATTACCAACAAGGTTCTAAATCTTGTTGGTATTTTTTTATGCTATTTTGGATAATATAAATAATATGAGACGATACCACGATGATTTATAAAAACTTATTTGCCAAATACACACTAAGGAAAATTATGAGGCTGAGTATACCAATTACTGATATAATAGAAAGCGCATTTGTCATCGTATTTCTAGCTTTAGTCGTTTGTACTTCACTAAGATCTTTTCCATTCATAAAAGCAACAATTCGATCGTAGTTGTCCATTTTATGCACTTTTTTTAAATCTTCTATTTTCATAGATGCATAAAAACCTATTCCCAAAATGATTGCCACCGTTACACCCCAAGTCCAATTCCAATAAACAACTAAAGGTCCCATTAAAATTGCAGCTAATGTCATGAAAATAAGCATCACATATGTCCATAAGTTAAGACTTCGTTGCGCTTTAATATCAGGTACAAATGGAATGGTCCCTTTTACTAAATCATCTAAAGTTACATTGAACAATTCACACATCATTAATAAGTTATGTATGTCTGGTAAGCTTTTGTCATTTTCCCAATTAGAAATACTCTGCCTAGATACATATAACTTTTCAGCAAGATATTCTTGTGAATAACCATCTCGTTCCCTATACTTTTTAATTTGTTTACTCAGATTCAATTACATACGCCTCCAGTCAATTAGTACAATCATTACAATCAGACTATCAGATAAAGTTAAATCAAGTCACCTTTATGATTGACTAAATGTTTTGACATACGACAACATCGGGGTTCGAAGACTCCCTTAAGACAGACCTGTATGATTACGCGCTTGTAATTTTCTCAATGCCAACTTGAATTTCACTTATTAATGATGCAACTTTTCCATGCTATTCAATGCTTGCAAAGTTAGTCCTAGTTAAGAGATTACGTTCACACTATTTACTATTCGATTTTCCAGCTTTCCAACTATGCTTTTCTAATCTTTTTTGTGCTATAAATTCTACCGCTTCAAAAATACATACTGCACTGATGAACCAGCTTAGGAAACCAACAACAATGCTAATCAACCACATGTGCGTCATATGTAACATCATCCATGTAACTAAAATACAAACTAATACCCCTGTCATACCAAACACTGCGCCACGACTTACATGCACAGCGACTTTATCACCATATTGCATACCTGTAATAAACATAGACACTAAAAATACTGCCGGAAACGTTGCAAATATACCGCCAAATTCTTTCCAAGGTAGTGTTACAGATACAATATAACTTAATAATACTGCAAATCCCCCCACAAAAAATTTCATTAATGTTAATTTCATGATGTTCTGCCTCCAATAATTTATTACTTAATAACTGAATACAACTAATTATCACGCATTTTCCAAACTATAAATGTCTAATACTGAATATTGCGAGGGAAATGACAAACCAACAAACAACTGTGAATATTGCGCCTTTCCGATAACCTTTATGCTTAATGTAGAGAGATGTCAAAAATACAGTTAATATACAAGACAGAATACCGACAATTGCTCCAGTACTAAGATTCATCGACATCTCCACTAATTGCGTACCACGATGATCTAAAGCTAATGCGATAATAGCCGCAAGAAAGACTGCCGGCATAGTAGCTATAATACCTCCTAACTTACCACCTACCTTATCAGCAATAATTGAAGCTAATGCAACAGCGATACCACCAATGACAAAATGAAGAATTGCACTTCCAATTGAAAACATCTTCAACGTACCTTTCTATAATTAATTCAATACAAAACGTATCATTCACACAAAGTGTAAAACTTAAATTTTCTACTGTAAAGGCAACTCAAGCGATGTTCATAAAGCTTTCATGATACTTTCATAAACTAGCAATAAAGGGTTCAAATGAAAGTATATCCAGCTCAAATTAGGGAGTGGGACAGAAATGATATTTTCGCAAAATTTATTTCGTCGTCCCACCCCAGCAAGGTTGACTAGAATTGAAAAAAGCTTGTTACAAGCGCATTTTCGTTCAGTCAACTACTGCCAATATAACTTCGTAGAGCATAGAACATTGATTTATGTACCAGCCTGATCAACATATAAATATAAATTTTTATGTTTCACGTAAAACAAAAAAAAAAGACAAAGCTGTTATGATCTTAGCTTTGTCTTTTATGTGTTAGTCATCATGTATACGACATCCTACTACTAACGTTTATATATTCGAATTTTTATTTCATAATAATCTTCATGATCTTTGTCTTTATGCTCAACATGTAATCCTGTTTGTTGAATCGCTTGGATACTTTTGCCTACCTCATCTCGTGCTTGAGTGACATCTTGTGCAAAGCGAAGGTTTTGTGCTTTGACTTTTTCGGGCCCCGTTTTTTGGCGTACTCTATCTTCAGTCTGTTTCACATTTAGCTTTTGTGCAATGACTTGCTCAATCAACGCTTCTTGTTCGCTATCAGACAATGATAATACCGCTCTCGCATGACGTTCAGTAATTTTACCTTCTCTTAAGCGAAGTAGTACTTTCGGCGCCAACTTCAATAAACGCAACTTATTTGCAATAAAGCTTTGACTTTTACCTAAACTTTTTGCCAATTCACTTTGCGTTGTATCACCAATTTCCAATAATTTCTTATAGGCTTCCGCTTCTTCAACAACAGACAAATTTTCTCTTTGAATATTCTCAATTAATGCAACAACAGCCGTCTCTTCATCATCCATATCACGAATAATAACGTCTGCTTGAGGTAAATTTAGTGATTGTATTGCTCTAAATCGGCGCTCTCCAGCAATAATTTCAAACATATCTTCTTCAATCGGTCTTACAACAATAGGTTGTAGTAAACCATGTTCATGTATTGATTCAGCAAGTTCTTTAATTTTATTTGGTTCAAACACCTGTCTTGGTTGATAACGGTTGGGAACGATACGTTCAATTTGAATGGATTCAACATTACTATTGCGATCTTCTTCAATATGTCCAATGATGTCATCTTTGTTTTTCAAACCAAATAATTTTGAAAAAGGTTTTTTCATTATCCATTCGCTCCTTTTATGTTAGTTGTAAAGGATTATGCATTATTTTTCAAGTAAAGGAGTCTTATTAGGCGTCCCTGGTTTTCTTGGATACTTTTTCGGCGTCTGTCTTTTTTTATCAATAATGAACATCTGGCGCTCTCCAGCATCTTCTGGCAATTCAAAGGTATGTGTTTCTGTAACATTACCACCTAACACACTAATTGCAAATTTTGCTTCTTCTAATTCTTCTTCACCTTTTGAAGATTTTAATGCAACAAACTGTCCACCTTTTTTAACTAGCGGTAAACACAATTCACTTAACACGGATAATCTAGCTACTGCTCTTGCAGTAACAACATCATAAGACTCCCTGTAGACACCCTTACCAAATGTTTCTGCTCTATCGTGTATAAAGCTGACATCCTGTAATTGTAATTCTGACGCTAAATGGTTTAAAAATTGAATACGCTTATTTAATGAATCAACAATCGTCACTTTTAACTGCGGAAACATTATTTTTAACGGAATACTTGGAAAACCAGCTCCAGCGCCTACATCACATATACTTATAGGCTGATTAAAATCAAAATAAAAACTAGGTGCAATGGAATCATAAAAATGTTTCAAATATACATCGTGTTCATCTGTAATACTTGTCAAATTCATCTTTTCATTCCATTCAACAAGTAAACGATAATATGTTTGAAACTGTTGTTTTTGAGTCTCAGTTAATTGAATATTATGTTCTTTTAATTGTTCTGCTAACCATTCTACAGTCATTAGTCACTCACCCTTTGGAGTTTACCTTGTTCTAAGTAAATCAATAATATAGATATGTCTGCTGGATTTACCCCTGATATTCTAGAAGCTTGTGCAATATTTAAAGGTTTTACTTCTGATAATTTTTCTCGCGCTTCAGTCGCCAAACTATCAATCTTACTATAATCTAAGTCTTCTGGAATTTTCTTCTCTTCCATACGCTTAACTTTCTCAACTTGTTGTAGTGATTTATTGATATAACCTTCATATTTTGTTTGTATTTCTACTTGTTCTTCAACATCTGCATTCAATTGATGTTCTTCTTCTAAAAGTTCTAAAATTATATCGTAAGTCATTTCAGGTCTGCGTAATAAATCGATAGCTAAAATACCATCTTTTAAGCGAGAACCACCATGTTGTTCAATAATCGCTTGCGTATGTTCGTTTGGTTTAATACGAATATCTGATAAACGCTTAATTTCCGCATCAATTTGCTGACGTTTTTCATTAAAACGTGCATATCTTTCTTCAGAAATCATACCAAGTTCATATCCCATATCCGTCAATCTCAAATCAGCATTATCATGACGTAGTAACAAACGATATTCTGCACGTGATGTTAGTAAACGATAAGGTTCATTAGTACCTTTAGTTACAAGATCATCGATTAAGACACCAATATATGCATCTGAACGACTTAATATCTTTTCGCCTGTGTTTAACACTTTACCTGCAGCGTTAATACCTGCCATCAATCCTTGTCCTGCTGCTTCTTCATAACCAGATGTACCATTAATTTGACCTGCAGTATATAAGTTTTTAATCATTTTCGTTTCAAGTGTAGGCCATAACTGCGTTGGCACAATCGCATCATATTCAATTGCGTAGCCGGCACGCATCATATCTGCTTTTTCAAGACCTGGTATCGTCTCTAACATTTGACGTTGCACATGTTCAGGAAGACTTGTAGACAATCCTTGCACATATACTTCATTTGTATTACGACCTTCAGGCTCTAAGAAAAGTTGATGTCGCGGCTTATCATTAAATCGAACAAATTTATCTTCAATTGAAGGGCAATAACGTGGCCCGGTTCCTTTAATCATCCCTGAATACATTGCAGATAGATGTAAATTATCATCGATAACTTTGTGTGTTTCAGCATTAGTATACGTTAGCCAACATGGCAATTGATCTAATATATATTCTGTTGTTTCAAAGCTGAATGCACGACCTACATCGTCACCTGGTTGTATTTCAGTCTTCGAATAGTCAATTGTTTTTGAATTTACACGCGGTGGTGTACCTGTTTTAAAACGAACAATATCAAAACCAAGTTCTCTTAAATTGTCTGATAATGTGATTGATGGTAATTGGTGATTTGGTCCACTTGAATACTTCATATTACCTAAAATGATTTCACCACGTAAAAATGTTCCCGTTGTAATAATTACTGCTTTAGATAAATACTCTGTACCAATATTTGTACGTACACCTTTAACTTCATTATCTTCTATAATAAGTTCGTCTACCATACCTTGCATTATATGCAAATTTTCTTCATCTTCAATCACGCGTTTCATTTCTTGTTGATAAAGTACTTTATCTGCTTGCGCTCTTAGTGCTCTTACAGCAGGTCCTTTACCTGTATTTAACATTCTCATTTGAATGTGTGTTTTATCGATTGTTTTTGCCATTTGTCCACCTAAAGCATCAATTTCACGAACAACGATACCTTTAGCTGGTCCACCTACAGATGGGTTACATGGCATAAATGCAATATTATCTAAATTTATTGTTAGCATTAATGTTTTAGCACCACGTCTTGCAGATGCTAAACCTGCTTCTACACCTGCATGTCCCGCACCTATAACGATTACATCATATTCTTGAACCACAATATAAACCTCCTTATTTGATATCTTACTAGCCTTCTTAAGACGGTATTCCGTCTATTTCAATTACTATTTACCTAAGCAGAATTGACTGAATAACTGATCGATGAGTTCATCACTTGCAGTCTCACCAATAATTTCTCCTAATATTTCCCAAGTTCTAGTTAAATCAATTTGTACCATATCCATAGGCACACCAGATTCTGCTGCATCAATCGCATCTTGTATCGTTTGTCTTGCTTGTTTTAATAATGAAATATGTCTTGAATTAGAAACATAAGTCATATCTTGATTTTGTACTTCTCCACCAAAGAACAAATCTCGAATTTGTATTTCTAATTCATCAATACCTTCTTGTTTTAACATTGAAGTTTGAATTAATGGCGTATCACCTATCATATCTTTAACTTCATTAATATCTATGTTTTGCTCTAAATCCATTTTATTAACAATTACGATTACATCTTCATTTTTAACCACTTCATATAATGTGTAATCTTCTTGAGTCAATGCTTCGTTATTGTTTAATACAAATAAAATTAAGTCTGCTTGGCTAAGAGCCTTTCTAGAGCGTTCAACACCAATCTTCTCTACTATATCTTCTGTCTCACGTATACCAGCAGTATCAACTAATCTTAATGGCACGCCACGAACATTGACGTACTCTTCTAAGACATCTCTAGTAGTACCTGCTACCTCAGTTACAATCGCTTTATTATCTTGTATTAAATTATTTAACATCGATGATTTACCTACGTTTGGTTTACCAACAATAACTGTAGATAAACCTTCACGCATAATTTTACCCTGCGCACCGGTATCTAATAAACGATTAATTTCCTGTTTGATTTCTTTAGACTGCTCTAAAAGAAATTCAGTAGTCGCATCTTCAACATCATCGTATTCAGGATAATCAATATTCACTTCCACTTGAGCGAGTATCTCTAATATAGATTGACGTTGTTTTTTGATTAAGTCACTTAGACGACCTTCAATTTGATTCATCGCAACTTTAGAAGCTCTATCTGTCTTCGAGCGAATAAAGTCCATAACTGCTTCAGCTTGAGATAAATCAATACGACCATTTAAAAAGGCACGTTTTGTAAATTCACCTGGCTCAGCCATTCTAGCGCCATATGTCATAGTAAGTTCCAGCACTCTATTAATCGTTAAAATACCACCATGACAATTAATTTCTATAATATCTTCGCGTGTAAATGTTTTTGGCGCTCTTAACACAGACACCATAACTTCTTCAACCACTTCTTTAGACTCTGGATCAATAATATGACCGTAATTAATCGTATGTGATGGAACATCATTTAAAAGATGTTTTCCTTTATATAATTTGTCAGCAATTTCAACGGCTTGCGGTCCAGACAATCGAACAATTCCAATTGCCCCTTCACCCATTGGTGTTGAAATACTCGTAATTGTATCTAAATCCATATTGCTACTCGCCTCCTTCAACGATGTGAATACATTTTAAAGTAAGTTATTATAACCCTAAGGTCAGTCTTACGTTTGTCTGAGGTAAGACTTCGGGATGTGTTGAGTGGTTAATGTTTTCCTTCCCCTACCCTATCCTTACTTAATCTTTTTATTAAAAACTTTGGCAATTTTAAGTACGTGCTCAAGACTATTCTGTATTTGTAAAGTCGTCATATCTTTAGCTGGCTGTCTTGCTATTACAATAATATCTTTGGCCAATATATGCGACTTATGTACTTTGAAATTTTCACGTATTGCTCTTTTAATCTTGTTTCTTAACACTGCATTACCTAGTTTTTTAGAAACACTAATACCTAAGCGAAAATGGTCTATTTCTTTATTATTACAAGTGTATACAACAAATTGTCTGTTGGCTACAGAATGACCTTTTTTATATATTCTCTGAAAATCTGCATTCTTTTTAATTCGGTAAGCTTTTTCCAATAACATCACTCGCTTATTTATCGTTTTTATTTGAAGCTATATTTAAACTTCTATTGAGCTTATAACATAAATTTCTATTTATTCTTAATTTAAACGAAAAAAAAGATCACTGATGAGTCAGTGATCTTATGCAGATAAAACTTTACGGCCTTTACGACGACGGCGCGCTAAAACTTTACGGCCATTTTTTGTGCTCATGCGTTTTCTGAAACCATGAACTTTACTATGTTTACGTTTATTTGGTTGATAAGTACGTTTTACCATGCAAAACACCTCCATCTTTATACAGTTATCTAATATACCAGATTATGCAGACTCTGATCACTTTAATAGATAAGATTTTGCGTTTCTTAGATTAAAATTCTCGTATTAGCTCATTGATTATCTAGTCATAATTCAAGCAACTACTACAATATAACAAAATCCTATTTATAACGCAAGTTCATTTTATACTACTGCTCAATTTTTTTACTTTTATCGATTAAAGATAGAAATACACGATGCGAGCAATCAAATTTCATAACATCACCATGAGTTTGGTCCGAAGCATGAGTGTTTACAATGTTCGAACACCTTATACAGTTCTTATACATACTTTATAAATTATTTCCCAAACTGTTTTGATACACTCACTAACAGATACTCTATAGAAGGAAAAGTTATCCACTTATGCACATTTATAGTTTTCAGAATTGTGGATAATTAGAAATTACACACAAAGTTATACTATTTTTAGCAACATATTCACAGGTATTTGACATATAGAGAACTGAAAAAGTATAATTGTGTGGATAAGTCGTCCAACTCATGATTTTATAAGGATTTATTTATTGATTTTTACATAAAAATACTGTGCATAACTAATAAGCAAGATAAAGTTATCCACCGATTGTTATTAACTTGTGGATAATTATTAACATGGTGTGTTTAGAAGTTATCCACGGCTGTTATTTTTGTGTATAACTTAAAAATTTAAGAAAGATGGAGTAAATTTATGTCGGAAAAAGAAATTTGGGAAAAAGTGCTTGAAATTGCTCAAGAAAAATTATCAGCTGTAAGTTACTCAACTTTCCTAAAAGATACTGAGCTTTACACGATTAAAGATGGTGAAGCTATCGTATTATCGAGTATTCCTTTTAATGCAAATTGGTTAAATCAACAATATGCTGAAATTATCCAAGCAATCTTATTTGATGTTGTAGGCTATGAAGTTAAACCTCACTTTATTACTACTGAAGAATTAGCAAATTATAGTAATAATGAAACTGCTACTCCAAAAGAAACAACAAAACCTTCTACTGAAACAACTGAGGATAATCATGTGCTTGGTAGAGAGCAATTCAATGCCCATAACACATTTGACACTTTTGTAATCGGACCCGGTAACCGCTTTCCACATGCAGCGAGTTTAGCTGTGGCCGAAGCACCAGCCAAAGCGTACAATCCATTATTTATCTATGGAGGTGTTGGTTTAGGAAAAACCCATTTAATGCATGCCATTGGTCATCATGTTTTAGATAATAATCCAGATGCCAAAGTGATTTACACATCAAGTGAAAAATTCACAAATGAATTTATTAAATCAATTCGTGATAACGAAGGTGAAGCTTTCAGAGAAAGATATCGTAATATCGACGTCTTATTAATCGATGATATTCAGTTCATACAAAACAAGGTACAAACACAAGAAGAATTTTTCTATACTTTTAATGAATTGCATCAGAATAACAAGCAAATAGTTATTTCGAGTGATCGACCACCAAAGGAAATTGCACAATTAGAAGACCGATTACGTTCACGCTTTGAATGGGGGCTAATTGTTGATATTACGCCACCAGATTATGAAACTCGAATGGCAATTTTGCAGAAGAAAATTGAAGAAGAAAAATTAGATATTCCACCAGAAGCTTTAAATTATATAGCAAATCAAATTCAATCTAATATTCGTGAATTAGAAGGTGCATTAACACGTTTACTTGCATATTCACAATTATTAGGAAAACCAATTACAACTGAATTAACTGCTGAAGCTTTAAAAGATATCATTCAAGCACCAAAATCTAAAAAGATTACCATCCAAGATATTCAAAAAATTGTAGGCCAGTACTATAATGTTAGAATTGAAGATTTCAGTGCAAAAAAACGTACAAAGTCAATTGCATATCCGCGTCAAATAGCTATGTACTTGTCTAGAGAGCTTACAGATTTCTCATTACCTAAAATTGGTGAAGAATTTGGTGGGCGTGATCATACGACCGTCATTCATGCTCATGAAAAAATATCTAAAGATTTAAAAGAAGATCCTATTTTTAAACAAGAAGTAGAGAATCTTGAAAAAGAAATAAGAAATGTATAAGTAGGAAACTTTGGGAAATGTAATCTGTTATATAACAGCACTAATGATAACAATCATTTTTTACATTTCTATATGCTAATGTGGCAAGATGAGCAAAACTCATTTTGTGGATAATGTTTAAAAGTCATACACACCATACACAAGTTATCAACATGTGTATAACTTCGCCAAATCTATGTTTTTAAGACTTATCCACCAATCCACAGCACCTACTACTATTACTAAGAACTTAAAACCTATATAATTATATATAAACGACTGGAAGGAGTTTTAATTAATGATGGAATTCACTATTAAAAGAGATTATTTTATTACACAATTAAATGACACATTAAAAGCTATTTCACCAAGAACAACATTACCTATATTAACTGGTATCAAAATCGATGCGAAAGAACATGAAGTTATATTAACTGGTTCAGACTCTGAAATTTCAATAGAAATCACTATTCCTAAAACTGTAGATGGCGAAGATATTGTCAATATTTCAGAAACAGGCTCAGTAGTACTTCCTGGACGATTCTTTGTTGATATTATAAAAAAATTACCTGGTAAAGATGTTAAATTATCTACAAATGAACAATTCCAGACATTAATTACATCAGGTCATTCTGAATTTAATTTAAGTGGCTTAGATCCAGATCAATATCCTTTATTACCTCAAGTTTCTAGAGATGACGCAATTCAATTGTCGGTAAAAGTGCTTAAAAACGTGATTGCACAAACAAATTTTGCAGTGTCCACCTCAGAAACACGCCCAGTACTAACTGGTGTGAACTGGCTTATACAAGAAAATGAATTAATATGCACAGCGACTGACTCACACCGCTTGGCTGTAAGAAAGTTGCAGTTAGAAGATGTTTCTGAAAACAAAAATGTCATCATTCCAGGTAAGGCTTTAGCTGAATTAAATAAAATTATGTCTGACAATGAAGAAGACATTGATATCTTCTTTGCTTCAAACCAAGTTTTATTTAAAGTTGGAAATGTGAACTTTATTTCTCGATTATTAGAAGGACATTATCCTGATACAACACGTTTATTCCCTGAAAACTATGAAATTAAATTAAGTATAGACAATGGGGAGTTTTATCATGCGATTGATCGTGCCTCTTTATTAGCGCGTGAAGGTGGTAATAACGTTATTAAATTAAGTACAGGTGATGACGTTGTTGAATTGTCTTCTACATCACCAGAAATTGGTACTGTAAAAGAAGAAGTTGATGCAAACGATGTTGAAGGTGGTAGCCTGAAAATTTCATTCAACTCTAAATATATGATGGATGCTTTAAAAGCAATCGATAATGATGAGGTTGAAGTTGAATTCTTCGGTACAATGAAACCATTTATTCTAAAACCAAAAGGTGACGACTCGGTAACGCAATTAATTTTACCAATCAGAACTTACTAAAAATAAATATAAATAAAGGATGACGTGATTAATTAAAACGTCATCCTTTATTTTTTGGCAAAAATAATTCTAGGTGCGTATGTAAAATAAATTTGGCAGCATTTTAAACAGCAAATAAAAGACGCCAATTAAATTTATGACAAATGTATCCAAAATTTAATAAGTGTGCTTATATGCCCTTTAAATTTAAAATTTTAATAGTCAATAACAAGTTGAATATAAAAGTTAAACGCCGTTAAATAGCGTTAAAAAATTGAAAATGACAGTATTGCCAAAAAATAAGAATTAATTATTTATATGTAAACGGTTTCTACCTCTATTTTAAATGAAATTTGTGACAAAAAAAGGTATAATATATTAATGACATACAAAGAAATGGAGTGATTATTTTGGTTCAAGAAGTTGTAGTAGAAGGAGACATTAATTTAGGTCAATTTCTAAAAACAGAAGGGATTATTGAATCTGGTGGTCAAGCAAAATGGTTCTTGCAAGACGTTGAAGTATTAATTAATGGAGTGCGTGAAACACGTCGCGGTAAAAAGTTAGAACATCAAGATCGTATAGATATCCCAGAATTACCTGAAGATGCTGGTTCTTTCTTAATCATTCATCAAGGTGAACAATGAAGTTAAATACACTCCAATTAGAAAATTATCGTAACTATGATGAGGTTACGTTGAAATGTCATCCTGACGTGAATATCCTCATTGGAGAAAATGCACAAGGAAAGACAAATTTACTTGAATCAATTTATACCTTAGCTTTAGCAAAAAGTCATAGAACGAGTAATGATAAGGAACTCATACGTTTTAATGCTGATTATGCTAAAATAGAAGGTGAGCTTAGTTATAGACACGGCACGATGCCATTAACAATGTTTATAACTAAAAAAGGTAAACAAGTCAAAGTGAATCACTTAGAGCAAAGTCGTCTAACTCAATATATTGGACACCTCAATGTGGTTCTATTTGCGCCAGAAGATTTGAATATTGTAAAAGGCTCTCCTCAAATAAGACGACGCTTTATAGATATGGAGTTGGGCCAAATTTCTGCTGTTTACTTAAATGATTTAGCTCAATACCAACGTATTTTAAAGCAAAAGAATAATTACTTAAAGCAGTTACAATTAGGCCAAAAAAAGGACTTAACAATGTTGGAAGTATTAAATCAGCAGTTTGCTGAATATGCAATGAAAGTAACTGATAAACGTGCACATTTTATTCAAGAGCTAGAGTCGTTAGCTAAACCGATTCATGCTGGTATCACAAATGATAAAGAAGCGTTGTCGCTGAATTATTTACCTAGTCTTAAATTTGATTATGCTCAAAATGAAGCGGCACGACTTGAAGAAATTATGTCTATTCTTAGCGATAATATGCAAAGAGAAAAAGAACGAGGCATTAGCTTATTCGGACCACATCGAGATGATATAAGTTTTGATGTGAATGGCATGGATGCTCAAACATATGGTTCTCAAGGACAGCAACGTACAACGGCTTTGTCCATTAAATTAGCTGAAATTGAGTTAATGAATATCGAAGTTGGGGAATATCCCATCTTATTATTAGACGATGTACTCAGTGAATTAGATGATTCGCGTCAAACGCATTTATTAAGTACGATTCAGCATAAAGTACAAACATTTGTCACTACGACATCTGTAGATGGTATTGATCATGAAATCATGAATAACGCTAAATTGTATCGTATTAATCAAGGTGAAATTATAAAGTAACAGAAAGCGATGGTGACTGCATTGTCAGATGTAAACAACACGGATAATTATGGTGCTGGGCAAATACAAGTATTAGAAGGTTTAGAAGCAGTACGTAAAAGACCAGGTATGTATATAGGATCGACTTCAGAGAGAGGTTTGCACCATTTAGTGTGGGAAATTGTCGATAATAGTATCGATGAAGCATTAGCTGGTTATGCAAATCAAATTGAAGTTGTTATTGAAAAAGATAACTGGATTAAAGTAACGGATAACGGACGTGGTATCCCAGTTGATATTCAAGAAAAAATGGGACGTCCAGCTGTCGAAGTTATTTTAACTGTTTTACATGCTGGTGGTAAATTTGGCGGTGGCGGATACAAAGTATCTGGTGGTTTACATGGTGTTGGTTCATCAGTTGTAAACGCATTGTCACAAGACTTAGAAGTATATGTACACAGAAATGAGACTATATATCATCAAGCATATAAAAAAGGTGTACCTCAATTTGACTTAAAAGAAGTTGGCACAACTGATAAGACAGGTACTGTCATTCGTTTTAAAGCAGATGGAGAAATCTTCACAGAGACAACTGTATACAACTATGAAACATTACAGCAGCGTATTAGAGAGCTTGCTTTCTTAAACAAAGGAATTCAAATCACATTAAGAGATGAACGTGATGAAGAAAACGTTAGAGAAGACTCCTATCACTATGAGGGCGGTATTAAATCGTACGTTGAGTTATTGAACGAAAATAAAGAACCTATTCATGATGAGCCAATTTATATTCATCAATCTAAAGATGATATTGAAGTAGAAATTGCGATTCAATATAACTCAGGATATGCCACAAATCTTTTAACTTACGCAAATAACATTCATACGTATGAAGGTGGTACGCATGAAGACGGATTCAAACGTGCATTAACGCGTGTCTTAAATAGTTATGGTTTAAGTAGCAAGATTATGAAAGAAGAAAAAGATAGACTTTCTGGTGAAGATACACGTGAAGGTATGACAGCAATTATATCTATCAAACATGGTGATCCTCAATTCGAAGGTCAAACGAAGACAAAATTAGGTAATTCTGAAGTGCGTCAAGTTGTAGATAAATTATTCTCAGAGCACTTTGAACGATTTTTATATGAAAATCCACAAGTCGCACGTACAGTGGTTGAAAAAGGTATTATGGCGGCACGTGCACGTGTTGCTGCGAAAAAAGCGCGTGAAGTAACACGTCGTAAATCAGCGTTAGATGTAGCAAGCCTTCCAGGTAAATTAGCCGATTGCTCTAGTAAAAGTCCTGAAGAATGTGAGATTTTCTTAGTCGAAGGGGACTCTGCCGGGGGGTCTACAAAATCTGGTCGTGACTCTAGAACGCAGGCGATTTTACCATTACGAGGTAAGATATTAAATGTTGAAAAAGCACGATTAGATAGAATTTTGAATAACAATGAAATTCGTCAAATGATCACAGCATTTGGTACAGGAATCGGTGGCGACTTTGATCTAGCGAAAGCAAGATATCACAAAATCGTCATTATGACTGATGCCGATGTGGATGGAGCGCATATTAGAACATTGTTATTAACATTCTTCTATCGATTTATGAGACCGTTAATTGAAGCAGGCTATGTGTATATTGCACAGCCACCGTTGTATAAACTGACACAAGGTAAACAAAAGTATTATGTATACAATGATAGGGAACTTGATAAACTTAAATCTGAATTGAATCCAACACCAAAATGGTCTATTGCACGATACAAAGGTCTTGGAGAAATGAATGCAGATCAATTATGGGAAACAACAATGAACCCTGAGCACCGCGCTCTTTTACAAGTAAAACTTGAAGATGCGATTGAAGCGGACCAAACATTTGAAATGTTAATGGGTGACGTTGTAGAAAACCGTAGACAATTTATAGAAGATAATGCAGTTTATGCAAACTTAGACTTCTAAGCGCTGTGAACTGAACTTTTGAAGGAGGAACTCTTGATGGCTGAATTACCTCAATCAAGAATAAATGAACGAAATATTACCAGTGAAATGCGTGAATCATTTTTAGATTATGCGATGAGTGTTATCGTTGCTCGTGCATTGCCAGATGTTCGTGACGGTTTAAAACCAGTACATCGTCGTATACTATATGGATTAAATGAACAAGGTATGACACCGGATAAATCATATAAAAAATCAGCACGTATCGTTGGTGACGTAATGGGTAAATATCACCCTCATGGTGACTCATCTATTTATGAAGCAATGGTACGTATGGCTCAAGATTTCAGTTATCGTTATCCGCTTGTTGATGGCCAAGGTAACTTTGGTTCAATGGATGGAGATGGCGCAGCAGCAATGCGTTATACTGAAGCGCGTATGACTAAAATCACACTTGAACTGTTACGTGATATTAATAAAGATACAATAGATTTTATCGATAACTATGATGGTAATGAAAGAGAGCCGTCAGTCTTACCTGCTCGATTCCCTAACTTATTAGCCAATGGTGCATCAGGTATCGCGGTAGGTATGGCAACGAATATTCCACCACATAACTTAACAGAATTAATCAATGGTGTACTTAGCTTAAGTAAGAACCCTGATATTTCAATTGCTGAGTTAATGGAGGATATTGAAGGTCCTGATTTCCCAACTGCTGGACTTATTTTAGGTAAGAGTGGTATTAGACGTGCATATGAAACAGGTCGTGGTTCAATTCAAATGCGTTCTCGTGCAGTTATTGAAGAACGTGGAGGCGGACGTCAACGTATTGTTGTCACTGAAATTCCTTTCCAAGTGAATAAGGCTCGTATGATTGAAAAAATTGCAGAGCTCGTTCGTGACAAGAAAATTGACGGTATCACTGATTTACGTGATGAAACAAGTTTACGTACTGGTGTGCGTGTCGTTATTGATGTGCGTAAGGATGCAAATGCTAGTGTCATTTTAAATAACTTATACAAACAAACACCTCTTCAAACATCATTTGGTGTGAATATGATTGCACTTGTAAATGGTAGACCGAAGCTTATTAATTTAAAAGAAGCGTTGGTACATTATTTAGAGCATCAAAAGACAGTTGTTAGAAGACGTACGCAATACAACTTACGTAAAGCTAAAGATCGTGCCCACATTTTAGAAGGATTACGTATCGCACTTGACCATATCGATGAAATTATTTCAACGATTCGTGAGTCAGATACAGATAAAGTTGCAATGGAAAGCTTGCAACAACGCTTCAAACTTTCTGAAAAACAAGCTCAAGCTATTTTAGACATGCGTTTAAGACGTCTAACAGGTTTAGAGAGAGACAAAATTGAAGCTGAATATAATGAGTTATTAAATTATATTAGTGAATTAGAAGCAATCTTAGCTGATGAAGAAGTGTTATTACAGTTAGTTAGAGATGAATTGACTGAAATTAGAGATCGTTTCGGTGATGATCGTCGTACAGAAATTCAATTAGGTGGATTTGAAGACTTAGAGGACGAAGACTTAATTCCAGAAGAACAAATAGTAATTACACTAAGCCATAATAACTACATTAAACGTTTGCCGGTATCTACATATCGTGCTCAAAACCGTGGTGGTCGTGGTGTTCAAGGTATGAATACATTGGAAGAAGATTTTGTCAGTCAATTGGTAACTTTAAGTACACATGACCATGTATTGTTCTTTACTAACAAAGGTCGTGTATACAAACTTAAAGGTTACGAAGTGCCTGAGTTATCAAGACAGTCTAAAGGTATTCCTGTAGTGAATGCTATTGAACTTGAAAATGATGAAGTCATTAGTACAATGATTGCTGTTAAAGACCTTGAAAGTGAAGACAACTTCTTAGTGTTTGCAACTAAACGTGGTGTCGTTAAACGTTCAGCATTAAGTAACTTCTCAAGAATAAATAGAAATGGTAAGATTGCGATTTCGTTCAGAGAAGATGATGAGTTAATTGCAGTTCGCTTAACAAGTGGTCAAGAAGATATCTTGATTGGTACATCACATGCATCATTAATTCGATTCCCTGAATCAACATTACGTCCTTTAGGCCGTACAGCAACGGGTGTGAAAGGTATTACACTTCGTGAAGGTGACGAAGTTGTAGGGCTTGATGTAGCTCATGCAAACAGTGTTGATGAAGTATTAGTAGTTACTGAAAATGGTTATGGTAAACGTACGCCAGTTAATGACTATCGCTTATCAAATCGTGGTGGTAAAGGTATTAAAACAGCTACGATTACTGAGCGTAATGGTAATGTTGTATGTATCACTACAGTAACTGGTGAAGAAGATTTAATGATTGTTACTAATGCAGGTGTCATTATTCGACTAGATGTTGCAGATATTTCTCAAAATGGTCGTGCAGCACAAGGTGTTCGCTTAATTCGCTTAGGTGATGATCAATTTGTTTCAACGGTTGCTAAAGTAAAAGAAGATGCAGAAGATGAAACGAATGAAGATGAGCAATCTACTTCAACTGTATCTGAAGATGGTACTGAACAACAACGTGAAGCGGTTGTAAATGATGAAACACCAGGAAATGCAATTCATACTGAAGTGATTGATTCAGAAGAAAATGATGAAGATGGACGTATTGAAGTAAGACAAGATTTCATGGATCGTGTTGAAGAAGATATACAACAATCATCAGATGAAGAATAATAAAAAATAAGACTTCCCTATATGTAGGGGAGTCTTATTTTTATGCTAGAAAGTAATGCTTTACTATATTCAATGATTAGTAATGACTAACTTTCTAATTGTTTCATTGCGTAAGGTATTTCATTGATAAGTCTTGATGGTGGCACCACATACATATCTTTTGCAAGGTTTTCGCCAATAAAACTATGTGTATATGTGGCACTCATAACCGCTTCTTTTAAGTTATCAAATTGACCGACAAAGCTTGTAATCATACCAGCAAGTGTATCGCCCATACCACCAGTCGCCATTGCTGGGCTACCGATTGTCAATTTAAAGTCTTCATCTTTAAAGAAAATTTCAGTACCATGTTTTTTAAGTACAACAGTTGCACCTAAACGATCAACTGCTTCACGATTACGCTCATATGTCTGTTCCTCAATAGGAATACCACTTAATCGTTCCCATTCTTTGAGGTGTGGTGTAAAGATCACACGACATGTAGGTAATTGCGGTTTCAGTTTACTAAAGATTGTAATCGCATCGCCGTCTACGATTAAATTTTGATGCGGTTGTATATTTTGTAGTAGGAATGTAATGGCATTATTTCCTTTGAAATCAACGCCAAGACCTGGACCAATTAGTATACTGTCAGTCATTTCAATCATTTTCGTCAACATTTTCGTATCATTAATATCAATAACCATCGCTTCTGGGCAACGAGAATGTAATGCTGAATGATTTGTTGGATGTGTAGCTACAGTGATTAAACCACTACCGCTAAATACACATGCACGAGCCGCTAACATAATGGCACCACCTAAGTTAGCAGATCCACCAATTAATAAAATTTTGCCATAATCACCTTTATGTGAATCTTCTTTACGCTTAGGAATGTTAATAGAATTTAACGTTTCCATAGTGATATAACCTCCCATGTAAAAGCCTTTTCCGAATTTATTCAATTTTAAAAATATATAGTAACTTTTAACAAAATGTATTATAAATTTCTGAATTCATTATTATTTGTCGTTAAATACAATAGAAAATACTATACCTGTATATGCAATTCGTCAATAGATAAATTATTAAATATGCTTACAACAATCTTAATATCCTTTAACGCACTACAATAGTGCTCTGATAATAGGTTATAAATGTACGTAAAACCATTGTTTCAATAAAAATGAAAACGTATACTTCAAGAAGGATGGGTTACTTAATATAAACAAGGGGGTAACATATATGACTTTATATTTAGATGGTGAAACACTAACAATTGAGGATATTAAATCATTTTTACAACAACAATCAAAGATTGAAATTATTGATGATGCGTTAGAACGTGTCAAAAAAAGTAGAGCGGTAGTTGAACGTATTATTGAAAATGAGGAAACGGTTTACGGTATTACTACAGGTTTTGGGTTATTTAGTGATGTACGTATAGACCCGACGCAATATAATGAATTACAAGTGAATCTGATACGCTCACATGCCTGTGGACTAGGTGAGCCATTTTCAAAAGAAGTAGCATTAGTCATGATGATTTTACGATTGAATACATTATTAAAAGGTCATTCAGGTGCCACTTTAGAATTAGTGAGACAATTACAATTTTTTATAAATGAACGTATTATACCGATAATCCCACAGCAAGGCTCTCTCGGTGCATCAGGAGATTTAGCGCCATTATCACATTTAGCATTAGCATTAATTGGTGAAGGGAAAGTATTGTACAGAGGGGAAGAAAAGGATAGTGACGATGTATTAAGAGAATTAAATAGACAACCTTTGAACCTTCAGGCTAAAGAAGGTTTAGCATTGATTAATGGTACGCAAGCTATGACAGCTCAAGGTGTCATTAGTTATATAGAAGCAGAAGATTTAGGTTACCAATCTGAATGGATTGCTGCATTAACGCATCAGTCTCTTAATGGCATTATAGATGCATATCGACATGATGTGCACGCAGTTCGTAATTTTCAAGAACAGATTAATGTGGCAGCGCGTATGCGTGATTGGTTAGAAGGATCAACATTAACGACGCGACAATCAGAAATACGTGTACAAGATGCATATACGTTGCGTTGTATACCACAAATCCATGGCGCGAGTTTTCAAGTATTCAATTATGTTAAACAGCAATTAGAATTTGAAATGAATGCGGCTAATGATAATCCACTTATATTTGAGGAAGCAAATGAAACGTTTGTTATTTCAGGTGGTAACTTCCATGGACAACCTATTGCTTTTGCATTAGATCATCTTAAATTAGGTGTAAGTGAATTAGCAAACGTATCGGAACGTCGTCTAGAGCGACTAGTAAATCCTCAATTAAATGGTGATTTACCAGCATTTCTTAGTCCAGAGCCAGGATTGCAAAGTGGCGCGATGATTATGCAATATGCTGCTGCAAGTCTCGTTTCTGAAAATAAAACTTTAGCGCATCCAGCGAGTGTTGATTCTATCACTTCATCTGCGAACCAAGAAGATCACGTATCTATGGGAACTACAGCTGCTAGACATGGTTATCAAATTATTGAAAATGCAAGACGTGTGCTGGCAATCGAATGTGTTATTGCATTACAAGCAGCAGAGTTAAAAGGTGTTGAAGGATTATCACCAAAAACACGTCGCAAGTATGATGAGTTTCGAAGTATCGTGCCATCCATTACACATGATCGTCAATTTCATAAAGATATTGAAGCGGTTGCACAGTATTTAAAGCAATCAATTTATCAAACGACTGCATGTCACTAAATCGACATGAGTGATGTTTGAAATCGTTACTTGAAAAAGCAAATATAGTTTGCTATATTAAAAATAACTTAATAAGACATTGTTCGTAGGACAAGTAATATATAGTGTTCGATATCAGAGAGCTTGTGGTTAGTGTGAACAAGAATCAACATATATATGAATCTACCTACTTAATTTAAAAGAACAATCGGTGATAACCGTTATTTTAGTGAAGTGCAATTTAGGTTTAGTGTATCTTTATAACTTAAATTGTTAAATAGGGTGGCAACGCGTAGACCACGTCCCTTGTAGGGATGTGGTCTTTTTTTATTTTCTAAAAAATAAAGACGTACGTCATTCCATAATAAATGATAATTATTTGGGAAAGGATGAAGGTTAATGTTAGACATTAGATTATTCAGAAATGAGCCTGACACAGTTAAGAGCAAAATTGAATTACGTGGAGATGATCCAAAAGTTGTAGATGAAATTTTAGAATTGGATGAGCAACGACGTAAATTAATTAGTGCAACAGAAGAAATGAAAGCACGTCGTAATAAAGTAAGCGAAGAAATCGCATTAAAAAAACGTAATAAAGAAAATGCTGATGATGTGATTGCTGAAATGCGCACATTAGGTGACGATATTAAAGAAAAAGATAGTCAATTAAATGAAATTGATAATAAAATGACAGGTATCCTTTGTCGTATTCCAAATTTAATAAGTGATGATGTACCTCAAGGTGAATCTGATGAAGATAACGTTGAAGTTAAAAAGTGGGGTACACCACGTGAGTTTTCATTTGAACCCAAAGCACATTGGGATATTGTAGAAGAATTGAAAATGGCTGATTTTGATCGTGCAGCAAAAGTTTCAGGTGCGCGTTTTGTATATTTAACAAATGAAGGTGCGCAATTAGAGCGTGCTTTAATGAACTATATGATTACAAAACATACAACACAACATGGTTATACAGAAATGATGGTACCACAGCTTGTGAACGCAGATACAATGTATGGTACAGGTCAATTACCTAAATTTGAAGAAGATTTATTTAAAGTAGAAAAAGAAGGATTATATACAATTCCAACTGCTGAAGTACCATTAACGAATTTCTACCGTAATGAAATTATTCAACCAGGTGTACTTCCTGAAAAATTCACTGGTCAATCTGCATGTTTCCGTAGTGAAGCAGGATCAGCAGGTAGAGATACAAGAGGATTAATTCGTTTACATCAATTCGATAAAGTGGAAATGGTACGTTTTGAACAACCTGAAGATTCATGGAATGCTTTAGAAGAAATGACAACAAACGCAGAAGCAATTCTAGAAGAGTTAGGTTTACCATACCGTCGTGTTATTTTATGTACAGGTGATATTGGATTTAGTGCAAGCAAAACATATGATTTAGAAGTTTGGTTACCAAGCTACAATGATTATAAAGAAATTAGTTCATGCTCAAACTGTACGGATTTCCAAGCGCGTCGTGCTAACATCCGCTTCAAGCGTGACAAAGCAGCTAAACCAGAATTAGCACATACATTAAATGGTAGTGGTTTAGCAGTTGGACGTACATTTGCTGCTATTGTTGAAAATTACCAAAATGAAGATGGAACAGTAACAATTCCAGAAGCATTAGTACCATTTATGGGTGGTAAAACACAAATTTCAAAACCAGTTAAATAAAGGCTTTAGCTACAAGCTTTAAAAAGTATATATCTACGTATACTTAAAGCAAGGGCAAGATACTTTAAATAATATTTTAAAAAGTGGTGACGAAGCTGTCGCCACTTTTTTTGTGCTGTAAAAATATAATAGTGAGCCAATGCACATAACAACAATAAATTAAGTTTGTGGTTTAATGGGGTGAACGCATTTCATTATAGCAACAATACGGGATAATTATGATGAACTAAAACAATCTAAAACGTAACAAGTTTGAGCATCACTAATATAGGAAAGGAAGCGATAAAATACTGATTTCGTTGATATGTAGTATGAGTTATATCGATGGAGTAGGGTAGGGGGAGGGGATGATTATAAGGGAGTGGTACATGAATCAATATCCCAGACTCATCATCAGATATAAAAATTTATAAAATTGATACTTAAAAACAACTACAAATCCATAGAAAATATGGAGGTAGTCTTAAATAAAAAATTGAAAATTCTCAAAAATAAAAAGTTAATATGAAGCTGACTAAAGACTCCGGAATGTCTAACCTCAGACAAACTGATGTCTAATGTTATTGCTTAGGGTATAGAACTGTATTAGACTAGGTATATTATTTTTTCGTAATTATATAAATATAAAGTGGCAAAGGAGGTAATTGAGATGACAACACATTTAAGTTTTAGACAAGGCGTGCAAGAGTGTATCCCAACATTATTGGGTTATGCCGGTGTTGGTATTTCATTTGGTATTGTGGCTTCGTCTCAAAACTTTAGTATTTTAGAAATTGTCTTGTTATGTCTTGTTATATATGCCGGTGCTGCGCAATTTATTATGTGCGCGTTGTTTATAGCAGGTACACCTATATCAGCGATTGTACTAACTGTATTTATCGTAAATTCAAGAATGTTCCTTTTAAGTATGTCGCTTGCACCAAACTTCAAGACATATGGGTTTTGGAACCGTGTTGGATTAGGTTCATTAGTAACTGACGAAACGTTTGGCGTCGCCATTACACCTTATTTAAAAGGAGAAGCTATCAATGATCGTTGGATGCATGGTCTTAACATCACAGCATATTTATTTTGGGCAATTTCATGTGTAGCTGGGGCTTTATTTGGCGAATATATCTCAAATCCGCAAACGCTAGGGTTAGATTTTGCTATCACGGCTATGTTTATCTTTTTGGCCATTGCGCAATTTGAATCAATTACTAAATCGCGATTAAGAATTTACATAGTACTCATTATTGCCGTCATAGTAATGATGTTATCGCTAAGTATGTTTATGCCTTCATATCTAGCAATATTAATTGCAGCCACAATTTCAGCAGCGTTAGGAGTGATGATGGAACAATGATAACTCATATGAACATGTTAATACTTATTTTATTGTGTGGTATCGTAACGCTATTAATTCGAATTATACCTTTTATCATGATTTCAAAAGTGCAATTGCCTGATGTCGTGGTTCGATGGCTATCATTTATCCCAATCACACTATTTAC
Source organism: Staphylococcus sp. T93 (assembly GCF_016743875.1). Lineage (NCBI taxonomy): Bacteria > Bacillati > Bacillota > Bacilli > Caryophanales > Staphylococcaceae > Staphylococcus > Staphylococcus sp. T93. The sequence continues at coordinate 2,215,148 of NZ_CP068247.1, forward strand.
GGCACTTGTCATTGACAGCATTATTCAACAGACGCCTCATGGTGAGGGGTATACATTAAACATCCCTTACATTATCGCGCTCATTCCGACGGTTATTTTATCTATAATCACGCGTAGTTTAACTATTACAATTATTAGTGGGATTGTTATCATGGCAGCATTACGATTTTTCTTTTAAAAATAACTGAAAATCATTGAACAGATATTTAAACTTAGGTAAACTGTTAGTAATCAGAAAATTCTGATATACAAATCGTCTATGTTAAGATTGGGAATCGTGTATACGTAAGCGATTTGGCTAACGCATGACAATGATAACAACATTTTAAATGATAAAAGTAATTCATCACTGAATCTCAACTAACACATAACAATTTCATATTTCTTATTGTGAGAAGTTGAGGGACTTGGCCCTGTGATACTTCAGCAACCGACTTTATAGCACGGTGCTAAAACCAACGAGTTACTCGAATGATAAGTATAAAGACTTCTTACTTTTCAATAGGGTGAGAAGTTTTTTTGTTTAAGGAGGAAAGAACAATGACAAATTACACAGTAGATACTTTAAATTTAGGGGAATTTATTACAGAATCTGGGGAAGTCATAGATAACTTGCGTTTGAGATATGAGCATGTCGGTTATCATGGACAACCATTAGTTGTAGTTTGTCATGCATTAACTGGCAATCATTTAACATATGGAACAGATGATTATCCGGGTTGGTGGCGAGAAATTATTGATGGGGGATATATACCCATTCACGATTATCAATTTTTAACATTTGATGTTATTGGTAGTCCTTTCGGTTCAAGTTCACCTTTAAACGACCCTCATTTTCCTAAAAAATTAACATTAAGAGATATAGTCAGAGCGAATGAACGAGGTATACAAGCCCTTGGTTATGATAAGATTAATATTTTAATAGGGGGAAGTCTTGGAGGTATGCAAGCAATGGAACTACTCTACAATCAACAGTTTGAAGTAGATAAAGCCATTATCCTTGCTGCAACAAGTCGAACATCATCTTATAGTAGAGCTTTCAATGAAATTGCAAGGCAAGCCATTCATCTTGGTGGTAAGGAAGGTCTAAGTATTGCACGCCAATTAGGTTTTTTGACATATCGATCATCAAAAAGTTATGATGAACGTTTTACGCCGGATGAAGTAGTCGCATACCAACAACATCAAGGTAATAAATTTAAAGAACATTTTGATTTGAATTGTTATCTGACACTGCTAGATGTATTGGATAGTCACAACATTGACCGAGGTCGCACAGACGTAACGCATGTTTTTAAAAATTTAGAAACAAAAGTGTTAACGATGGGGTTCATAGATGATTTGCTATATCCGGATGATCAAGTTCGTGCATTAGGTGAACGTTTTAAATATCATCGTCATTTCTTCGTGCCTGATAATGTTGGGCATGATGGATTCCTACTAAACTTTAGTACCTGGGCACCTAACTTATATCATTTCTTAAATTTAAAGCATTTTAAGCGTAAGTAATAATATATATTTTCAAAGAATGAAGCCACTAAATCACAGTTATCATATTCAAAAACATCTAGAGTACATGAGAGTGGAAATGTATTGTAAATCTAAATCAAGCTTGATTGCTATGTAGTGGGATTAAATAATCATGTTGAAAATGAAAGCACACAAAAGCGATTCAAATGAGTATGTTAATTACTTATAAAACATGAAAGTTATTATTCAATTAAATGAAATAGAAGCATACAATCTATAAATTGTTAATTTTCATTAAAGAGGTTAAAATAATAGCTATAGTTAAAAATATGGGAGTGGCTTATGTGTTTTCAAAAATACAACCTAAAGCAACAATAATTGCAACGATTGCGTTGGTATTTGTCGCTTTAGCTTTATATCTAGTGCCTGGTTTAGGACTAATATTTGCATTATTTGCAACCATACCAGGTATCGTTTTATGGAATAAATCAATACAATCTTTCGGGATTAGTGCACTTATTACAGTAATTATAACAACTGTTTTAGGTAATACTTTCGTTTTAAGTGCCATCATATTAGTCTTAATTGCAAGTTTAATTATTGGTCAATTGCTCAAAGAAAGAACGTCTAAAGAAAGAATATTATACGTAACAACAGTAGCGATGAGCTTAATTTCATTAATCGCTTTTATGTTACTACAAACATTCGGAAGGATTCCACCATCAGCGAGCATAGTAAAACCTTTCAAGCAAACATTACATGAAGCGATTACGATGAGCGGTGCCGATGCGAATATGACCCAAATATTAGAAGAAGGGTTTAGACAAGCGACCGTTCAATTACCAGGTTTCATCATTATCATTACATTTTTAATCGTCTTAATTAACTTAATCGTTACATTTCCGATTTTACGAAAATTTAAAATCGCTACACCTGTATTTAAGCCACTTTTCGCGTGGCAAATGAGCGGTATTTTATTATGGATATACATTATTGTTATCATATGTTTATTATTTACAGGTCAACCGAGTGTGTTCCAGAGCATTCTTTTAAACTTCCAACTTGTGTTATCATTAGTAATGTATATTCAAGGTTTAAGTGTTATTCATTTCTTTGGTAAAGCGAAAGGTTTGCCGAATGCAGTAACGATTTTACTATTGGTTATCGGTACAATACTGACACCTACGACACATATTGTAGGACTACTTGGTGTTATCGATTTAAGTTTGAATTTGAAGCGAATCATGAAAAATAATTCTAAAAAGTGAATAGAGGTGGAATAATGAATCGGCAGTCCACTAAGAAAGCTTTACTAATACCATTTGTCATCATGATCATCACAGCAATTGTTTTAATGGGTGTATGGTTTATCTTTAATAGTCTTATAGCACTAATTGCATCTATCGTTCTTGTCGTGATGATTATTGTTAGCATCATTTTATTCAGACAAGCTTTAATGAAAATGGATAGTTATGTAGATGGTTTGAGTGCTCAAATTTCAACAACAAATAATAAAGCAATCAAACATTTACCAATTGGTATCATTGTTTTAGATGAAAATGATCACATCGAATGGGTTAACCAATTTATGACAGATCATATGGAAGCGAATGTCATTTCTGAATCTGTAAATGAAGTATTTCCAAACATTTTAAAGCAATTAGATAGAGTGAAATCCGTTGAAATAGAATATAATCAGTATCATTTCCAAGTACGTTATTCTGAGAATGATCACTGCCTCTATTTCTTTGATATAACTGAACAAGTACAAACAAATGAACTATATGAAAATTCTAAACCAATCATTGCGACATTATTTTTAGATAACTACGATGAGATTACGCAAAATATGAATGATACGCAGCGTTCGGAAATCAACTCAATGGTAACGCGTGTCATTAGTCGATGGGCAACTGAGTATAATATATTTTTCAAAAGATACAGTTCCGATCAATTCGTAGCCTATTTAAATCAAAAAATATTAGCTGACTTAGAAGAATCTAAATTTGATATCTTGAGTCAATTACGTGAAAAAAGTGTTGGTTATCGTGCCCAATTAACATTAAGTATCGGTGTTGGTGAAGGTACTGAAAATTTAATCGACTTAGGTGAATTATCACAATCAGGCCTAGACTTAGCATTAGGACGCGGTGGCGACCAAGTTGCAATTAAAAGTATTAATGGTAATGTGCGTTTCTATGGCGGTAAGACTGACCCGATGGAGAAACGTACTCGTGTAAGAGCACGTGTGATCTCACATGCGTTAAAAGATATCCTTGCAGAGGGTGACAAAGTCATTATCATGGGACATAAACGTCCTGACTTAGATGCAATTGGTGCAGCAATCGGTGTGTCTAGATTTGCAATGATGAATAATTTAGAAGCATACATCGTATTAAATGAGACTGACATTGATCCAACATTACGACGCGTGATGAACGAAATAGATAAAAAGCCAGAGTTAAGAGAGCGATTTATTACATCAGATGATGCTTGGGATATGATGACATCTAAGACAACCGTAGTGATTGTTGATACGCATAAACCGGAACTGGTTTTAGATGAAAATGTCTTAAATAAAGCAAACCGTAAAGTTGTTATCGATCATCATAGACGTGGTGAAAGCTTCATCTCTAATCCATTGTTGATATATATGGAACCATACGCAAGTTCGACAGCTGAATTGGTAACAGAGTTACTGGAATATCAACCAACAGAACAACGTTTAACACGTCTTGAATCAACAGTGATGTATGCAGGTATTATTGTAGATACAAGAAACTTTACATTACGAACAGGATCAAGAACATTCGATGCAGCGAGTTATTTACGTGCACATGGTGCAGATACGATTTTAACGCAACATTTCTTAAAAGATGATGTGGATACTTACATTAATCGATCTGAATTAATTCGAACTGTAAAAGTTGAAGATAATGGCATAGCCATTGCGCATGGTTCAGACGATAAAATTTATCATCCAGTAACAGTTGCACAAGCAGCAGATGAACTGTTAAGTTTAGAAGGTATTGAAGCATCATATGTTGTTGCGAGACGTGAAGATAATCTGATTGGTATATCTGCGCGTTCACTCGGTTCAGTAAATGTCCAGTTAACAATGGAAGCACTTGGTGGCGGTGGACATTTAACCAATGCGGCAACACAACTTAAAGGTGTGACAGTCGAAGAGGCGATAGCACAATTACAACAAGCAATTACAGAACAATTAAGTAGGAGTGAAGATGCATGAAAGTAATTTTTACACAAGATGTTAAAGGTAAAGGTAAAGGTAAAAAAGGTGAAGTTAAAGAAGTACCAGTAGGTTATGCAAATAACTTCTTATTGAAAAAGAATTATGCTGTAGAAGCAACACCAGGTAACCTTAAACAATTAGAGTTACAGAAAAAACGTGCAAAACAAGAACGCCAACAAGAAATTGAAGATGCTAAAGCATTAAAAGAAACGTTATCAAACATTGAAGTTGAAGTATCAGCAAAAACTGGTGAAGGTGGTAAATTGTTTGGGTCAGTAAGTACAAAACAAATTGCCGAAGCACTAAAAGCACAACATGATATTAAAATTGATAAACGTAAAATGGATTTACCAAATGGAATTCATTCCCTAGGATATACGAATGTACCTGTTAAATTAGATAAAGAAGTTGAAGGTACAATTCGCGTACACACAGTTGAACAATAAAGTTGGATTGAAATAAGAGGTGTAACCATTCATGGATAGAATGTATGAGCAAAATCAAATGCCGCATAACAATGAAGCTGAACAGTCTGTCTTAGGTTCAATTATTATAGATCCAGAATTGATTAATACTACTCAGGAAGTTTTGCTTCCTGAGTCGTTTTATAGGGGTGCCCATCAACATATTTTCCGTGCAATGATGCACTTAAATGAAGATAATAAAGAAATTGATGTTGTAACATTGATGGATCAATTATCGACGGAAGGTACGTTGAATGAAGCGGGTGGCCCGCAATATCTTGCAGAGTTATCTACAAATGTACCAACGACGCGAAATGTTCAGTATTATACTGATATCGTTTCTAAGCATGCATTAAAACGTAGATTGATTCAAACTGCAGATAGTATTGCCAATGATGGATATAATGATGAACTTGAACTAGATGCGATTTTAAGTGATGCAGAACGTCGAATTTTAGAGCTATCATCTTCTCGTGAAAGCGATGGCTTTAAAGACATTCGAGACGTCTTAGGACAAGTGTATGAAACAGCTGAAGAGCTTGATCAAAATAGTGGTCAAACACCAGGTATACCTACAGGATATCGAGATTTAGACCAAATGACAGCAGGGTTCAACCGAAATGATTTAATTATCCTTGCAGCGCGTCCATCTGTAGGTAAGACTGCGTTCGCACTTAATATTGCACAAAAAGTTGCAACGCATGAAGATATGTATACAGTTGGTATTTTCTCGCTAGAGATGGGTGCTGATCAGTTAGCCACACGTATGATTTGTAGTTCTGGAAATGTTGACTCAAACCGCTTAAGAACGGGTACTATGACTGAGGAAGATTGGAGTCGTTTTACTATAGCGGTAGGTAAATTATCACGTACGAAGATTTTTATTGATGATACACCGGGTATTCGAATTAATGATTTACGTTCTAAATGTCGTCGATTAAAGCAAGAACATGGCTTAGACATGATTGTGATTGACTACTTACAGTTGATTCAAGGTAGTGGTTCACGTGCGTCCGATAACAGACAACAGGAAGTTTCTGAAATCTCTCGTACATTAAAAGCATTAGCCCGTGAATTAAAATGTCCAGTTATCGCATTAAGTCAGTTATCTCGTGGTGTTGAACAACGACAAGATAAACGTCCAATGATGAGTGATATTCGTGAATCTGGTTCGATTGAGCAAGATGCCGATATCGTTGCATTCTTATACCGTGATGATTACTATAACCGTGGCGGCGATGAAGATGATGACGATGATGGTGGTTTCGAGCCACAAACGAATGATGAAAACGGTGAAATTGAAATTATCATTGCTAAGCAACGTAACGGTCCAACAGGCACAGTTAAGTTACATTTTATGAAACAATATAATAAATTTACCGATATCGATTATGCACATGCAGATATGATGTAAAAAAGTTTTTCCGTACAATAATCATTAAGATGATAAAATTGTACGGTTTTTATTTTGTTCTGAACGGGTTGATATATGTTAAGTTTGTGTATTGAAAGTGATAAATTAGTACTGTCAACGCCTCTGTTAAAGGGTTTTTAGGACGTTGAAAACGATTTGTTAAAATGATTTTTCTTTTAAAAAGGCCGAAAATCAATGTTCGATTTTTATTTGCATTATGGTCTCGATATTGGTAGAATATCAAATGGTTAAATGAGAAAAACTTGGAGGTGCTCACATGTCATCAATCGTAGTAGTTGGGACACAATGGGGAGACGAAGGAAAAGGAAAAATAACGGATTTCTTGGCAGAACAGTCAGATGTTATCGCGCGTTTTTCAGGTGGTAATAATGCAGGCCATACCATTCAATTTGGCGGAGAAACATATAAATTACATTTAGTACCATCTGGTATCTTTTACAAAGACAAATTAGCGGTAATCGGTAACGGAGTCGTTGTTGATCCAGTTGCACTATTGAAAGAATTAGACGGATTAAATGAACGTGGCATTCCTACAAGTAATTTACGTATATCTAATCGTGCGCAAGTGATTTTACCATATCACTTAGCACAAGATGAATATGAAGAACGTTTACGTGGTGACAATAAGATTGGTACAACTAAAAAAGGTATCGGTCCAGCATATGTAGACAAAGTTCAACGTATCGGTATTCGTATGGCAGATTTACTTGAAAAAGAAACATTCGAAAGATTATTAAAATCAAACATTGAATATAAACAAGCATATTTCAAAGGTATGTTTAACGAAACATGTCCATCATTTGATGATATCTTTGAAGAATATTATGCAGCAGGTCAACGTCTAAAAGAATTTGTAACAGACACATCAAAAATCTTAGACGATGCATTTGTAGCAGATGAAAAGGTACTTTTCGAAGGTGCGCAAGGTGTAATGTTAGATATCGACCATGGTACATATCCATTCGTTACATCAAGTAATCCAATTGCAGGTAACGTTACTGTTGGTACAGGTGTAGGTCCTACATTCGTTTCAAAGGTAATTGGTGTATGTAAAGCTTATACATCACGTGTTGGTGATGGTCCATTCCCTACTGAATTATTCGATGAAGATGGACATCATATTAGAGAGGTTGGTCGTGAATACGGTACAACAACAGGACGTCCACGTCGTGTAGGTTGGTTTGATTCAGTTGTATTACGTCACTCTCGTCGTGTAAGTGGTATTACAGATTTATCTATTAACTCAATCGATGTTTTAACAGGCCTAGACACAGTGAAAATCTGTACAGCTTATGAATTAGACGGTAAAGAAATTACTGAGTACCCAGCAAACTTAGATCAATTAAAACGTTGTAAACCAATCTTTGAAGAGTTACCAGGTTGGACAGAAGACGTAACAAATGTGCGTACTTTAGAAGAATTACCTGAAAATGCACGTAAATATTTAGAGCGTATTTCAGAATTATGTAATGTACAAATTTCTATCTTCTCAGTTGGTCCAGATAGAGAACAAACAAACCTATTAAAAGAATTGTGGTAGAACTTTATATAAGTCATACACAATGATTATAAATACATGAGCCTTCTATCTTTATTGGTAGGAGGCTTTTGTTATGCTTGCTTCTGTATCGATTCGATTATTTAGATAAAAAATACTAACGTAAAGGCGATATTTGCTAGTCATAATTTAGAAGATTAGATGATATTTAACGAAAATTAAGATGAAATACTTGAATGTAAGAAGTCTGATGTCGAAAATAGCTATTAAAATAGAGTAGACGTAAGTGTAAATGAAAGCACCTAAAATAGAAAAATTTCAAAAATAGCGTAATTATTATAATAAATAGACTGCCAATAAAATGCAATTTTTCACTTATAACATTCTTCAAAAAATAATAGCAAAATTATGTAAAAAATATCTTGTCATGGCAAGATTGGCTGTGCTATAATCTATCTTGTGCTTAAGAACGGCTCCTTGGTCAAGCGGTTAAGACACCGCCCTTTCACGGCGGTAACACGGGTTCGAGTCCCGTAGGAGTCACCATTTTTTAGGTCTCGTAGTGTAGCGGTTAACACGCCTGCCTGTCACGCAGGAGATCGCGGGTTCGATTCCCGTCGAGACCGTACAAATGCCTATCCAAGAGGATAGGCATTTTTTTGCGTTTAATATTATATTAATAAAAGATATATGGACGAATGATAATCATATTGATTTATCTGTTCGTCCATTTTCTTTAAAATGTATGAACCTCAAGTAACTTAGTGGTTGGATATGAAAGATAAACGTAGACAATAAAATCTTTATTAGACGTACAAACATATGCTACTGTCAACATATTTCTTCGTTGTGATATGCCACCAGTCCTCCATAACATCAATTGTTAAAGTAACGAATAACGAATAATGATATTTATTTTCTGAGCAATGACGTGCAACTAGAAGTTGCCATTATCCTAATTTTATTATTGGAATAGAGACCTCATCATTGTGTTAAATATCATTGTCACAATCCGCCGTGAGAAACTAATAAAAAATAGTAATATATAAGTTTATATTGGAAAATAGAATTAATAGCTTATAAATGGTAAATTATATAATAGGTTACTATACGTTATAAGACGGAAAATGCGCACAATAACAAAAATAGTAAGCGACATCCTGTGATTTTTTACACAAACATAAACGATAAAGAACAAAAAATGATAAAATAATATTAATGATTTAAGAAAAGAGGTTTATGCAAATGGCTAGAAAAGTTGTTGTAGTTGATGATGAAAAACCGATTGCTGATATTTTAGAATTTAACTTAAAAAAAGAAGGATACGATGTGTACTGTGCATACGATGGTAATGATGCAGTCGACTTAATTTATGAAGAAGAACCAGACATCGTATTACTAGATATCATGTTACCTGGTCGTGATGGTATGGAAGTATGTCGTGAAGTGCGCAAAAAATACGAAATGCCAATAATAATGCTTACTGCTAAAGATTCAGAAATTGATAAAGTGCTTGGTTTAGAACTAGGTGCAGATGACTATGTAACGAAACCGTTTAGTACGCGTGAATTAATCGCACGTGTGAAAGCGAACTTACGTCGTCATTACTCACAACCAGCACAAGACACTGGAAATGTAACGAATGAAATCACAATTAAAGATATTGTGATTTATCCAGACGCATATTCTATTAAAAAACGTGGCGAAGATATTGAATTAACACATCGTGAATTTGAATTGTTCCATTATTTATCAAAACATATGGGACAAGTAATGACACGTGAACATTTATTACAAACAGTATGGGGCTATGATTACTTTGGCGATGTACGTACGGTCGATGTAACGATTCGTCGTTTACGTGAAAAGATTGAAGATGATCCGTCACATCCTGAATATATTGTGACGCGTAGAGGCGTTGGATATTTCCTCCAACAACATGAGTAGAGGTCGAAACGAATGAAGTGGCTAAAACAACTACAATCCCTTCATACTAAACTTGTAATTGTTTATGTATTACTGATTATCATTGGTATGCAAATTATCGGGTTATATTTTACAAATAACCTTGAAAAAGAGCTGCTTGATAATTTTAAGAAGAATATTACGCAGTACGCGAAACAATTAGAAATTAGTATTGAAAAAGTATATGACGAAAAGGGCTCCGTAAATGCACAAAAAGATATTCAAAATTTATTAAGTGAGTATGCCAACCGTCAAGAAATTGGAGAAATTCGTTTTATAGATAAAGACCAAATTATTATTGCGACGACGAAGCAGTCTAACCGTAGTCTAATCAATCAAAAAGCGAATGATAGTTCTGTCCAAAAAGCACTATCACTAGGACAATCAAACGATCATTTAATTTTAAAAGATTATGGCGGTGGTAAGGACCGTGTCTGGGTATATAATATCCCAGTTAAAGTCGATAAAAAGGTAATTGGTAATATTTATATCGAATCAAAAATTAATGACGTTTATAACCAATTAAATAATATAAATCAAATATTCATTGTTGGTACAGCTATTTCATTATTAATCACAGTCATCCTAGGATTCTTTATAGCGCGAACGATTACCAAACCAATCACCGATATGCGTAACCAGACGGTCGAAATGTCCAGAGGTAACTATACGCAACGTGTGAAGATTTATGGTAATGATGAAATTGGCGAATTAGCTTTAGCATTTAATAACTTGTCTAAACGTGTACAAGAAGCGCAGGCTAATACTGAAAGTGAGAAACGTAGACTGGACTCAGTTATCACCCATATGAGTGATGGTATTATTGCAACAGACCGCCGTGGACGTATTCGTATCGTCAATGATATGGCACTCAAGATGCTTGGTATGGCGAAAGAAGACATCATCGGATATTACATGTTAAGTGTATTAAGTCTTGAAGATGAATTTAAACTGGAAGAAATTCAAGAGAATAATGATAGTTTCTTATTAGATTTAAATGAAGAAGAAGGTCTAATCGCACGTGTTAACTTTAGTACGATTGTGCAGGAAACAGGATTTGTAACTGGTTATATCGCTGTGTTACATGACGTAACTGAACAACAACAAGTTGAACGTGAGCGTCGTGAATTTGTTGCCAATGTATCACATGAGTTACGTACACCTTTAACTTCTATGAATAGTTACATTGAAGCACTTGAAGAAGGTGCATGGAAAGATGAGGAACTTGCGCCACAATTTTTATCTGTTACCCGTGAAGAAACAGAACGAATGATTCGACTGGTCAATGACTTGCTACAGTTATCTAAAATGGATAATGAGTCTGATCAAATCAACAAAGAAATTATCGACTTTAACATGTTCATTAATAAAATTATTAATCGACATGAAATGTCTGCGAAAGATACAACATTTATTCGAGATATTCCGAAAAAGACGATTTTCACAGAATTTGATCCTGATAAAATGACGCAAGTATTTGATAATGTCATTACAAATGCGATGAAATATTCTAGAGGCGATAAACGTGTCGAGTTCCACGTGAAACAAAATCCACTTTATAATCGAATGACGATTCGTATTAAAGATAATGGCATTGGTATTCCTATCAATAAAGTCGATAAGATATTCGACCGATTCTATCGTGTAGATAAGGCACGTACGCGTAAAATGGGTGGTACTGGATTAGGACTAGCCATTTCGAAAGAGATTGTGGAAGCGCACAATGGTCGTATTTGGGCAAACAGTGTAGAAGGTCAAGGTACATCTATCTTTATCACACTTCCATGTGAAGTCATTGAAGACGGTGATTGGGATGAATAATAAGGAGCATATTAAATCTGTCATTTTAGCACTACTCGTCTTGATGAGTGTCGTATTGACATATATGGTATGGAACTTTTCTCCTGATATTGCAAATGTCGACAATACAGATAGTAAGAAGAGTGAAACGAAACCTTTAACGACACCTATGACAGCCAAAATGGATACAACTATTACGCCATTTCAGATTATTCATTCGAAAAATGATCATCCAGAAGGAACGATTGCGACGGTATCTAATGTGAATAAACTGACGAAACCTTTGAAAAATAAAGAAGTGAAGTCCGTGGAACATGTTCGTCGTGATCATAACTTGATGATTCCTGATTTGAACAGTGATTTTATATTATTCGATTTTACGTATGATTTACCGTTATCAACATATCTTGGTCAAGTACTGAACATGAATGCGAAAGTACCAAATCATTTCAATTTCAATCGTTTGGTCATAGATCATGATGCTGATGATAATATCGTGCTTTATGCTATAAGCAAAGATCGCCACGATTACGTAAAATTAACAACTACAACGAAAAATGATCATTTTTTAGATGCATTAGCAGCAGTGAAAAAAGATATGCAACCATACACAGATATCATCACAAACAAAGATACAATTGATCGTACGACGCATGTTTTTGCACCAAGTAAACCTGAAAAGTTAAAAACATATCGCATGGTATTTAACACGATTAGTGTTGAGAAAATGAATGCTATACTATTTGACGATTCAACCATCGTTCGTAGTTCAAAGAGTGGTGTTACAACCTACAACAATAATACAGGTGTCGCAAACTATAACGATAAAAATGAAAAATATCATTATAAAAACCTGTCCGAAGATGAAGCGAGTTCCAGCAAAATGGAAGAAACGATTCCAGGAACCTTTGATTTTATTAATGGTCATGGTGGTTTCTTAAACGAAGACTTTAGATTGTTTAGTACGAATAATCAGTCAGGCGAGTTAACATATCAACGTTTCCTTAATGGTTATCCAACGTTTAATAAAGAAGGTTCTAATCAAATTCAAGTCACTTGGGGTGAAAAAGGCGTCTTTGACTATCGTCGTTCGTTATTACGCACCGACGTTGTTTTAAATAGTGAGGATAATAAATCGTTGCCGAAATTAGAGTCTGTACGTTCAAGCTTAGCGAACAATAGTGATATTAATTTTGAAAAAGTAACAAACATCGCTATCGGTTACGAAATGCAGGATAATTCAGATCATAATCACATTGAAGTGCAGATTAACAGTGAACTCGTACCGCGTTGGTATGTAGAATATGATGGCGAATGGTATGTTTATAACGATGGGAGGCTTGAATAAATGAACTGGAAACTGACAAAGACACTTTTCATTTTCGTGTTTATTCTTGTCAACATCGTGTTAGTATCGATTTATGTTAATAAAGTCAATCGCTCACACATTAATGAAGTCGAGAGTAACAATGAAGTTAATTTTCAGCAAGAAGAAATTAAAGTACCGACTAGTATATTGAATAAATCAGTTAAAGGTATAAAATTAGAGCAAATTACAGGGCGATCAAAAGACTTTAGTTCTAAAGCTAAAGGCGATTCGGATTTGACCACATCAGATGGTGGAAAATTATTGAATGCGAACATTAGTCAATCGGTAAAGGTCAGTGACAATAACTTAAAAGATTTGAAAGATTATGTTAACAAGCGCGTATTTAAAGGTGCTGAATATCAATTAAGCGAGATTAGTTCAGATTCTGTAAAATATGAACAAACGTATGATGATTTTCCGATTTTAAATAACAGTAAAGCGATGTTAAACTTTAATATAGAAGATAACAAAGCGACTAGTTATAAACAATCAATGATGGATGACATTAAGCCCACAGATGGTGCAGATAAGAAGCATCAAGTGATTGGTGTGAGAAAAGCAATCGAGGCATTATATTATAATCGTTACTTGAAAAAAGGTGATGAAGTCATTAATGCTAGACTCGGTTACTACTCAGTCGTGAATGAAACGAATGTTCAATTGTTACAACCAAACTGGGAAATTAAAGTGAAGCATGACGGTAAGGATAAAACGAATACTTACTATGTCGAAGCGACAAATAATAACCCTAAAATTATTAATCATTAATATGAATCGTAATAAGCTAGCATTGCAAGCTCATCATATGTGAGAAGCGGTGCTAGCTTTTTTGCTGGTACGGTTTATTATGGCTGATGTTTTTGCGTCTCCAACGTGCGCATTTATTCATATTTTAAGTAGAACCGCATTGTAAAATTAGTGTAACTGTTATTTTAAAAACTTTAGTATTTGTCTAATCATTGTTATAATAATTAAGAAATTCATTGCACGTGATTATCAAAATTTAAATATAAGAAACCGGTCGATGAACTAAAGTTACATAATAGGAAAGGTATACAAAACAGCTAATATACTGATAGTTTCTGTAGGGAAAATCGTATATTTGCACTGATGTATATTGCAGTCATATAGAGAGATTGACTGTTTAAAGAGAAAGGATGAGCCGCTTGATACGCATGAGTGTATTAGCAAGTGGTAGTACAGGTAACGCCACTTTTGTAGAAAATGAAAAAGGTAGTCTATTAGTTGATGTTGGTTTGACTGGAAAGAAAATGGAAGAATTGTTTAGTCAAATTGACCGTAATATTCAAGATTTAAATGGTATTTTAGTAACCCATGAACATATTGATCATATTAAAGGATTAGGTGTTTTGGCGCGTAAATATCAATTGCCAATTTATGCGAATGAAAAAACTTGGCAGGCAATTGAAAAGAAAGATAGTCGCATCCCTATGGATCAGAAATTCATTTTTAATCCTTATGAAACAAAATCTATTGCAGGTTTCGATGTTGAATCGTTTAACGTGTCACATGATGCAATAGATCCGCAATTTTATATTTTCCATAATAACTATAAGAAGTTTACGATTTTAACGGATACGGGTTACGTGTCTGATCGTATGAAAGGTATGATACGTGGCAGCGATGCGTTTATTTTTGAGAGTAATCATGACGTCGATATGTTGAGAATGTGTCGTTATCCATGGAAGACGAAACAACGTATTTTAGGCGATATGGGTCATGTATCTAATGAGGATGCGGCTCATGCAATGACAGACGTGATTACAGGTAACACGAAACGTATTTACCTATC
This sequence comes from Staphylococcus sp. T93, assembly GCF_016743875.1. NCBI lineage: Bacteria > Bacillati > Bacillota > Bacilli > Caryophanales > Staphylococcaceae > Staphylococcus > Staphylococcus sp. T93. The sequence goes on from NZ_CP068247.1 coordinate 2,230,215, forward strand.
GCATTTATCACAAGACAATAACATGAAAGATTTGGCGCGTATGAGTGTTGGCCAAGTATTGAACGAACACGATATTGATACGGAAAAAGAAGTATTGCTATGTGATACGGATAAAGCTATTCCAACGCCAATATATACAATATAAATGAGAGTCATCCGATAAAGTTCCGCATTGCTGTGAGACGACTTTATCGGGTGCTTTTTTATGTTGTTGGTGGGAAATGGCTGTTGTTGAGTTGAATCGGCTTGATTGAAATGTGTAAAATAATTCGATATTAAATGTAATTTATAAATAATTTACATAAAATCAATCATTTTAATATAAGGATTATGATAATATATTGGTGTATGACAGTTAATGGAGGGAACGAAATGAAAGCTTTATTACTTAAAACAAGTGTATGGCTCGTTTTGCTTTTTAGTGTAATGGGATTATGGCAAGTCTCGAACGCGGCTGAGCAGCATACACCAATGAAAGCACATGCAGTAACAACGATAGACAAAGCAACAACAGATAAGCAACAAGTACCGCCAACAAAGGAAGCGGCTCATCATTCTGGCAAAGAAGCGGCAACCAACGTATCAGCATCAGCGCAGGGAACAGCTGATGATACAAACAGCAAAGTAACATCCAACGCACCATCTAACAAACCATCTACAGTAGTTTCAACAAAAGTAAACGAAACACGCGACGTAGATACACAACAAGCCTCAACACAAAAACCAACTCACACAGCAACGTTCAAATTATCAAATGCTAAAACAGCATCACTTTCACCACGAATGTTTGCTGCTAATGCACCACAAACAACAACACATAAAATATTACATACAAATGATATCCATGGCCGACTAGCCGAAGAAAAAGGGCGTGTCATCGGTATGGCTAAATTAAAAACAGTAAAAGAACAAGAAAAGCCTGATTTAATGTTAGACGCAGGAGACGCCTTCCAAGGTTTACCACTTTCAAACCAGTCTAAAGGTGAAGAAATGGCTAAAGCAATGAATGCAGTAGGTTATGATGCTATGGCAGTCGGTAACCATGAATTTGACTTTGGATACGATCAGTTGAAAAAGTTAGAGGGTATGTTAGACTTCCCGATGCTAAGTACTAACGTTTATAAAGATGGAAAACGCGCGTTTAAGCCTTCAACGATTGTAACAAAAAATGGTATTCGTTATGGAATTATTGGTGTAACGACACCAGAAACAAAGACGAAAACAAGACCTGAAGGCATTAAAGGCGTTGAATTTAGAGATCCATTACAAAGTGTGACAGCGGAAATGATGCGTATTTATAAAGACGTAGATACATTTGTTGTTATATCACATTTAGGAATTGATCCTTCAACACAAGAAACATGGCGTGGTGATTACTTAGTGAAACAATTAAGTCAAAATCCACAATTGAAGAAACGTATTACAGTTATTGATGGTCATTCACATACAGTACTTCAAAATGGTCAAATTTATAACAATGATGCATTGGCACAAACAGGTACAGCACTTGCGAATATCGGTAAGATTACATTTAATTATCGCAATGGAGAGGTATCGAATATTAAACCGTCATTGATTAATGTTAAAGACGTTGAAAATGTAACACCGAACAAAGCATTAGCTGAACAAATTAATCAAGCTGATCAAACATTTAGAGCACAAACTGCAGAGGTAATTATTCCAAACAATACCATTGATTTCAAAGGAGAAAGAGATGACGTTAGAACGCGTGAAACAAATTTAGGAAACGCGATTGCAGATGCTATGGAAGCGTATGGCGTTAAGAATTTCTCTAAAAAGACTGACTTTGCCGTGACAAATGGTGGAGGTATTCGTGCCTCTATCGCAAAAGGTAAGGTGACACGCTATGATTTAATCTCAGTATTACCATTTGGAAATACGATTGCGCAAATTGATGTAAAAGGTTCAGACGTCTGGACGGCTTTCGAACATAGTTTAGGCGCACCAACAACACAAAAGGACGGTAAGACAGTGTTAACAGCGAATGGCGGTTTACTACATATCTCTGATTCAATCCGTGTTTACTATGATATAAATAAACCGTCTGGCAAACGAATTAATGCTATTCAAATTTTAAATAAAGAGACAGGTAAGTTTGAAAATATTGATTTAAAACGTGTATATCACGTAACGATGAATGACTTCACAGCATCAGGTGGCGACGGATATAGTATGTTCGGTGGTCCTAGAGAAGAAGGTATTTCATTAGATCAAGTACTAGCAAGTTATTTAAAAACAGCTAACTTAGCTAAGTATGATACGACAGAACCACAACGTATGTTATTAGGTAAACCAGCAGTAAGTGAACAACCAGCTAAAGGACAACAAGGTAGCAAAGGTAGTAAGTCTGGTAAAGATACACAACCAATTGGTGACGACAAAGTGATGGATCCAGCGAAAAAACCAGCTCCAGGTAAAGTTGTATTGTTGCTAGCGCATAGAGGAACTGTTAGTAGCGGTACAGAAGGTTCTGGTCGCACAATAGAAGGAGCTACTGTATCAAGCAAGAGTGGGAAACAATTGGCTAGAATGTCAGTGCCTAAAGGTAGCGCGCATGAGAAACAGTTACCAAAAACTGGAACTAATCAAAGTTCAAGCCCAGAAGCGATGTTTGTATTATTAGCAGGTATAGGTTTAATCGCGACTGTACGACGTAGAAAAGCTAGCTAAAATATATTGAAAATAATACTACTGTATTTCTTAAATAAGAGGTACGGTAGTGTTTTTTTATGAAAAAAAGCGATAACCGTTGATAAATATGGGATATAAAAACGAGGATAAGTAATAAGACATCAAGGTGTTTATCCACAGAAATGGGGATAGTTATCCAGAATTGTGTACAATTTAAAGAGAAATACCCACAATGCCCACAGAGTTATCCACAAATACACAGGTTATACACTAAAAATCGGGCATAAATGTCAGGAAAATATCAAAAACTGCAAAAAATATTGGTATAATAAGAGGGAACAGTGTGAACAAGTTAATAACTTGTGGATAACTGGAAAGTTGATAACAATTTGGAGGACCAAACGACATGAAAATCACCATTTTAGCTGTAGGGAAACTAAAAGAGAAATATTGGAAGCAAGCCATAGCAGAATATGAAAAACGTTTAGGCCCATACACCAAGATAGACATCATAGAAGTTCCAGACGAAAAAGCACCAGAAAATATGAGTGACAAAGAAATTGAGCAAGTAAAAGAAAAAGAAGGCCAACGAATACTAGCCAAAATCAAACCACAATCCACAGTCATTACATTAGAAATACAAGGAAAGATGCTATCTTCCGAAGGATTGGCCCAAAAATTGAACCAACGCATGACCCAAGGGCAAAGCGACTTTGTTTTCGTCATTGGCGGATCAAACGGCCTGCACAAGGACGTCTTACAACGCAGTAACTACGCACTATCATTCAGCAAAATGACATTCCCACATCAAATGATGCGGGTTGTGTTAATTGAACAAGTGTACAGAGCATTTAAGATTATGCGAGGAGAGGCGTATCATAAGTAAAACTAAAAAATTCTGTATGAGGAGATAATAATTTGGAGGGTGTTAAATGGTGGACATTAAATCCACGTTCATTCAATATATAAGATATATCACGATAATTGCGCATATAACTTAAGTAGTAGCTAACAGTTGAAATTAGGCCCTATCAAATTGGTTTATATCTAAAATGATTAATATAGAATGCTTCTTTTTGTCCTTATTAAATTATAAAAGTAACTTTGCAATAGAAACAGTTATTTCATAATCAACAGTCATTGACGTAGCTAAGTAATGATAAATAATCATAAATAAAATTACAGATATTGACAAAAAATAGTAAATATACCAATGAAGTTTCAAAAGAACAATTCCAAGAAATTGAGAATGTAAATAATAAGGTCAAAGAATTTTATTAAGATTTGAAAGAGTATCAATCAAGAAAGATGTAGTTTTTTAATAAACTATTTGGAAAATAATTATCATAATTTAAAAACTGACAATTTGCGAGACTCATAAAATGTAATAATGGAAATAGATGTAAAATATAATTAAGGGGTGTAATATGAAGATTAATATTTATAAATCTATTTATAATTTTCAGGAAACAAATACAAATTTTTTAGAGAATCTAGAATCTTTAAATGATGACAATTATGAACTGCTTAATGATAAAGAACTTGTTAGTGATTCAAATGAATTAAAATTAATTAGTAAAGTTTATATACGTAAAAAAGACAAAAAACTATTAGATTGGCAATTATTAATAAAGAATGTATACCTAGATACTGAAGAAGATGACAATTTATTTTCAGAATCCGGTCATCATTTTGATGCAATATTATTTCTCAAAGAAGATACAACATTACAAAATAATGTATATATTATACCTTTTGGACAAGCATATCATGATATAAATAATTTGATTGATTATGACTTCGGAATTGATTTTGCAGAAAGAGCAATCAAAAATGAAGACATAGTTAATAAAAATGTTAATTTTTTTCAACAAAACAGGCTTAAAGAGATTGTTAATTATAGAAGGAATAGTGTAGATTACGTTAGACCTTCAGAATCTTATATATCAGTCCAAGGACATCCACAGAATCCTCAAATTTTTGGAAAAACAATGACTTGTGGTACAAGTATTTCATTGCGTGTACCGAATAGAAAGCAGCAATTCATAGATAAAATTAGTGTGATAATCAAAGAAATAAACGCTATTATTAATCTTCCTCAAAAAATTAGTGAATTTCCTAGAATAGTAACTTTAAAAGACTTGAATAAAATAGAAGTATTAGATACTTTATTGCTAAAAAAACTATCGAATTCTTCAACTACAGAAAATATATCTATAGATATATCAAGATTTTTAGAACTAAGTAATATGATACTCTTGTTAGATGATATGCTCGACGTCAATATATATATAAATTCTTTTAAAAATAATACATTAGAGACATTTGATGCGACTGATCCTGAAGTTGATTACATCACTGAAATAGGAGATTACTTATTAAAATATGACGTTAATTCTATAAATGATGTCAGAATTGAAGTGATAGATAATTTGGGGCATTCAAATAATATGCTACTAAAAACGATACTACATGCAGAAGTTGAAATGGAAGATGGAAAGAAATATTTATTACAAAATGGGAAATGGGGTTATTTTAATAGAGAATTTTTTGACCTTTTGAATGATCATTTGAATGAGATAGAAATTAGGTATAACACACTAACTCCCACAGGTTTAGTATTTAAAGAAGGAGAAGAAGGATATATAAAAGAAATAGTAGGAAGATTGCCAGAAGAATATTTAATGTTACATAAAAAATTCATAAAACCAATAAATAAGAATTTTATAGTAAAAGGAAATGGAATAGAGTTGGCAGACTTATACAATATTAAAAACAAAGAGCTTTTCACGATTAAAAGAGGAATTAATACATCTTTATCTCTTTATAGTCTAGAACAGAATATAATAGCAATTAACGCCTTAAAATATCCAGAATCATATAATTTTGAAGAATTAATAGAAGCTATTCCTGATAACTCGGAAAATATATTTAATGATATACAACGGAGTACAAATTTTAGTATAGTATGGATTTTACCGATATCATCTATTGATAATATGCCCATAAAAGATATGGTTCATACTAGTAACGTAATAAATAAAAACTTTCAATTAACTAATTTAGGTTCAGTATTACTTAAAAATAAATTAGTAGAGTGGTCTCTCTATTTAAAAGATCAAAGAATTAATCCAATTATTTATATGGAAACGCCAACTGAAGATAGAAATTAAACTTTTATTTTAAATCACCCTAGTTCATACCTAAAAGACTTTCACACAAACAAAGGAGGAAACTTAAATTCCTCCTTTCCCTTATTACTCATACTATAATTCAATTTTAACGTCTTCGTCCATTTGGGCTTCAAATTCATCTAGTAGTGCTCGTACTTCTGCAATTGATTGTGTGTTCATCAATTGATGGCGAAGTTCGCTAGCGCCTCTTATGCCACGCACATAGATTTTAAAGAATCTACGCAAACTCTTGAATTGTCGTATTTCATCTTTCTCATATTTGTTAAACAATGATAGATGCAATCTCAACAAATCTAATAGTTCTTTGCTTGTGTGTTCGCGTGGTTCTTTTTCAAAAGTGAATGGATTGTGGAAAATGCCTCTACCAATCATGATGCCATCAATACCATATTTTTCTGCAAGTTCAAGTCCTGTTTTTCTATCGGGAATATCATCGTTAATTGTTAACAATGTGTTTGGTGCAATTTCGTCACGTAAATTTTTAATAGCTTCGATTAATTCCCAATGTGCATCTACTTTACTCATGCGTTTGATAAAAACTTAAATAATATTAATTCGGTCATCAGTGGCGTTAAATCTTTTATCATTTTTAGTTATAGTTGATAAATTTATATTTATAAGCATATATGGATATTTCATCAAAAATTTTTATTTATATAAATCCGAACTGCATACATATTTGTTTAAATAAGAGGTATTATTTTTCGGGAAATTGCTGTCTGAGTTAAAAGGATTAGTTTTATAAAATGAGTTGAACTATAGCAAAAACGATTAAAATACTGATAATCCATTTTTGTATTATGTTAGGGACTTTTTTACTTAATTTTAACCCTATTGGAGCAAATATAATACTCCCTATTATAAGGAATAAGGCGTCATATAAAGGGATATAACCTTGAATAAGTTTGATGACAAAAGCACCAATTGAAGATATAAAAGCAATTACTATACTATTAGCGACTACAGTATTCATTGGTAATTTGAATAAAACCAATAATATAGGAATAATAATGAAGGCACCACCTGCACCTACTATACCTGAAATAATACCAATGAAAAGGCCAATGATAACTAATAAATATTTATTAAATGAAGACTTTTCGGAACTAGGTTTCACTTTAATAAACATTAATGTTAATGCAAGTAAAGCAATAATGATATATACCGTATTTACAAATGTAGCATCAAATAAATTTGCTAGAAATGCACCTAACATACTCCCTATAATCATGCCGCCACCCATATAAAGAACTAATTGTGGCGAGAACTCTGTTTTTTTTCGAGCTTTTAATGAGCCACTTAATGTACTGAAAAAGACTTGGCTAGAAGTAAGACCTGATGCGATATATGCGCTATATGCAGGGGCTCCGAATAATGGTGGTAATAATAAAATAGCTGGATAAATAATGATAGCACCACCTACGCCTACTAGACCAGATATGAACCCACCGAATACCCCAATGAGTAACATGATAACTATATTAACAATATCCATTACTTACTTTTCACCAATAAGTTTACAGCTTCATTAATTAACTCTTGGGAGCTTTCTTCATCATCCGCAGCTGCTTTTACACATTCTATTAAATTCTCACTAATAATGATACCCATCAAGCGTTGGAGTGAACTCTTTGATGCACTTATTTGTGTAATGACATCTTTACAGTCTTTTCCTTCCTCCATCATTTTAATAATTCCATTTAGTTGCCCTTGTATTCTATTAATACGATTAATCATTTTTTTATCATAATTCATAGTCATACCTCCACTTTTAATTGAATAAAAATATATTAATAGATAAACACAAATGTGTCAAATACCCCTAGAGGTATTTGACAAGTTCCATCCAACTGTTTAAAATACCCCTACAGGTATTTTTAGGGAGGTTATTATGAAACAATACGGAGAAAAGTTTATCGATGAATTTAGTAAAGCAGAATTGGAAAAACTAGCCAAGCAAGGGCAATTAATTGACGTTAGAACAGAAGAGGAGTATGCATTAGGACATATCAATGGTTCCATACTTCATCCTGTTGATGAGATTGAGTCATTCAATAAAGAAAAAAATAAAACCTATTATGTAATCTGTAGAAGTGGTAACAGAAGTGCTAATGCTAGTAAATATTTAGCTAAACAAGGTTATAACGTTATAAATCTTGATGGTGGTTATAAAGCTTATGAAGAAGAAAACGATAGTTATGATACACAAGAAGAATATAAAAGTATAGAAATTAAAGCAGATCGTAAACAATTTAACTATCGTGGTCTTCAATGTCCAGGGCCAATTGTAAAAATTAGTCAAGAAATGAAGAATATTGAAGTAGGTGACCAAATTGAAGTCAAAGTCACAGACCCTGGATTCCCTAGTGACATTAAAAGTTGGGTGAAACAAACAAGGCATACTTTAGTTAAGCTTGATGAAAATAACAATGGAATTAATGCGATTATTCAAAAAGAAAAAGCAAAAGATTTAGATATAAATTATTCTGCTAAAGGTACTACAATTGTATTATTTAGTGGAGAATTAGACAAAGCTGTAGCAGCGTTGATTATTGCAAATGGTGCTAGAGCTGCTGGAAAAGATGTAACTATCTTCTTTACTTTTTGGGGGCTTAATGCATTAAAAAAAGTGCAAACAGTTAATGTTAAAAAGCAAGGTATTGCAAAAATGTTTGATTTAATGTTGCCCAAAAAGAATATACGAATGCCTCTTTCCAAAATGAATATGTTTGGTTTAGGAAATATGATGATGCGCTACGTAATGAAAAAGAAAAATGTTGATTCATTACCAACACTTATCAATCAAGCTATTGAGCAAAATATCAAATTAATCGCTTGTACGATGAGTATGGATGTCATGGGTATTCAGAAAGAAGAACTTAGAGATGAAGTTGAGTACGGTGGTGTAGGCACTTATATTGGTGCTACTGAAAATGCGAATCATAATTTATTTATCTAATTAAATCTATTAATAAAAGGAGTTGTTATCATGTTTTTTAAACAGTTTTACGATAATCATTTATCTCAAGCATCATATTTAGTGGGTTGTCAACGTACAGGAGAGGCAATAATAATAGACCCTGTTCGTGATTTATCGAAATATATAGAAGTTGCAGATTCTGAAGGTTTAACAATTACACAAGCTACAGAAACACATATTCATGCTGATTTTGCTTCAGGAATTCGTGATGTGGCTAAACGCTTAAATGCAAATATATATGTGTCTGGCGAAGGTGAAGATGCATTAGGGTATAAAAATATGCCATCAAAAACACAATTTGTTAAACATGGAGATATCATTCAAGTAGGCAATGTTAAATTAGAAGTTCTGCATACTCCAGGACACACGCCTGAAAGTATTAGCTTTTTACTCACTGATTTAGGTGGTGGTTCAAGTGTTCCGATGGGATTATTTAGTGGTGACTTTATTTTTGTTGGTGATATAGGTAGACCTGATTTATTAGAAAAATCTGTTCAAATAAAGGGTTCTACAGAAATTAGCGCGAAACAAATGTATGAGTCCGTTCAAAATATTAAAAATTTACCAGACTATGTTCAAATCTGGCCGGGTCATGGTGCTGGAAGCCCTTGTGGTAAAGCATTAGGTGCCATACCTATATCTACAATAGGTTATGAGAAAATTAATAACTGGGCATTTAATGAAATTGATGAGACTAAATTTATTGAATCATTAACATCAAATCAACCAGCACCACCGCATCATTTTGCACAAATGAAACAAGTTAATCAGTTTGGTATGAATTTATATCAATCATATGATGTTTATCCTAGTTTAGATAATAAGAGAGTAGCATTTGATCTTCGTAGCAAAGAGGCCTTTCACGGTGGCCACACAAAAGGAACAATCAATATACCATACAACAAAAACTTTATTAATCAAATTGGTTGGTACTTAGATTTTGAAAAAGATATAGATGTAATTGGAGATAAATCTACTGTTGAGAAAGCGAAACACACTTTACAATTAATTGGGTTTGATAAGGTAGCAGGCTATCGTTTGCCAAAATCAGGCATTTCAACCCAGTCCGTTCATAGCGCTGATATGACAGGTAAAGAAGAACATGTATTAGACGTACGTAATGATGAAGAGTGGAATAATGGACACTTAGATCAAGCAGTTAATATTCCGCATGGTAAATTATTAAATGAAAATATTCCTTTTAATAAAGAGGATAAAATATATGTACATTGTCAGTCAGGTGTTAGAAGTTCAATTGCAGTGGGTATATTGGAAAGCAAAGGTTTTGAAAATGTGGTGAATATTAGAGAAGGCTATCAAGATTTTCCAGAATCATTAAAATAATTTAAGGATGTGGAAAAAATGAATAAGCATTATCAAATTGTTATTATTGGTGGCGGTACAGCAGGTGTTACCGTAGCATCAAGACTATTAAGAAAAAATCAAAACTTAAAAGAGAAAATAGCAATTATAGATCCAGCAGACCATCATTACTATCAACCATTATGGACGTTGGTTGGTGCAGGGGTATCTAGTTTGAAAAGTTCTCGTAAAGATATGGAAAGTGTTATACCTGAAGGTGCTAACTGGATAAAACAGGCTGTTTCAAGTTTTCAACCTGAAAATAATAGCGTTATTTTAGGAGATAATACAGTCGTTTATTATGATTTTTTAGTAGTAGCTCCAGGATTACAGATTAATTGGTCTTCAATTAAAGGACTAAAAGAAAATATAGGTAAAAATGGTGTTTGCTCTAACTATTCACCTGACTATGTTAACGAAACTTGGAACCAAATTTCTAATTTTAAACAAGGAAATGCCATTTTTACGCATCCAAACACTCCTATAAAGTGTGGAGGTGCGCCTATGAAAATTATGTATTTAGCTGAAGATTATTTTAGGAAACATAAAATCCGTTCTAACGCTAATGTGATATATGCAACGCCAAAAGATGCTTTATTTGACGTAGGAAAATATAATAAAGAATTAGAAAGGATTGTTGAAGAAAGAAATATAACAGTCAATTATAATTATAACCTTGTTGAAATCGACGGTGACAAAAAAGTGGCTACATTCGAACATATCAAAGCATACGATAGAAAAACAATAAGTTATGATATGTTACATGTAACACCACCTATGGGTCCCTTAGATGTAGTAAAAGAAAGTACACTTTCAGATAGTGAGGGTTGGGTAGATGTTAACCCAACCACATTACAGCATAAAAGCTACTCTAATGTATTTGCACTTGGTGATGCTTCAAATGTACCTACTTCAAAAACAGGCGCAGCTATTCGTAAGCAAGCACCTATCGTCGCTAATAATTTATTGCAAGTGATGAATAATCAAATGTTAACGCATCATTATGATGGTTATACTTCATGCCCTATTGTTACTGGATATAATAGGTTAATACTTGCAGAGTTTGATTATAATAAAAATACTAAAGAAACAATGCCGTTTAATCAGGCCAAAGAACGTAGAAGTATGTATATATTTAAGAAAGATTTATTACCTAAAATGTATTGGTACGGCATGCTAAAAGGATTAATATAATAAAGTACAGAAAACAATAAATTTTTAATGAAAAATCTTTTACTATAAAAGATTAAGTATTTAAATGACGTGTCAGTGTTGTGTTTATATGTCGTGAATTTTTAGCTCTAAATAGTATAAGATTGAAAAAGTTGTTACTGTTTTAAATGATCACGATGAAGTCATTCAATAAGAATGATTATGAAAATAGAAACAGCAGTAAGATATTTTCTAATTGAAAATCATCTCACTGCTGTTTTTTAAAGGTTTATACCTCATCCTCTAAATTATTTAAAAATAATTAATGGTATTTGAGCACGTTTAGCGACTTTATGACTGACATTACCAATTTCCATTTCTTGCCAGATATTCAAACCACGTGTACTCAAAATGATAGCTTGGTATGTACCTCCAATAGTAATTTCAATAACTTTGTCTGTTGAACACTAAGAGCAATTTTAATTTCATAATGTGTTGTAAACATTTTTTTTGATTGGAGTTTTTTTCTGAGTTAAACGATATCCTGATGTATTTTTAATTTTGCACCATTTCCAAAAGGATAAGTGACATAAGTAAAAAGGCATCATCGGGAGTTATCCTATCAGGAAAACCAAGATAATACCTAAGTAGAAAGTGTTCAATCCGTGTTAAATTGGGAAATATCATCCATAAACTTTATTACTCATACTATAATTCAATTTTAACGTCTTCGTCCATTTGGGCTTCAAATTCATCGAGTAGTGCTCGTGCTTCTGCAATTGATTGTGTGTTCATCAATTGATGTCGAAGTTCGCTAGCGCCTCTTATGCCACGCACATAGATTTTAAAGAATCTACGCAAGCTCTTGAATTGTCGTATTTCATCTTTTTCATATTTGTTAAACAATGATAAATGCAATCTCAATAGATCTAATAGTTCCTTGCTTGTGTGTTCGCGTGGTTCTTTTTCAAAAGCGAATGGATTGTGGAAAATGCCTCTACCAATCATGACGCCATCAATGCCATATTTTTCTGCCAGTTCAAGTCCTGTTTTTCTATCGGGAATATCACCGTTAATTGTTAACAATGTATTTGGTGCAATTTCGTCACGTAAATTTTTAATAGCTTCGATTAATTCCCAATGTGCATCTACTTTACTCATTTCTTTACGTGTACGAAGATGAATAGATAAATTGGCAATGTCTTGTTCGAAGACGTGCTTCAACCAATCTTTCCATTCATCGATTTCATAGTAGCCAAGGCGTGTTTTAACACTTACCGGAAGCCCACCTGCTTTAGTCGCTTGAATAATTTCGGCAGCAACGTCAGGTCTTAAGATTAAGCCGGAACCCTTACCCTTTTTAGCAACATTTGCTACAGGACATCCCATATTTAAGTCTATGCCTTTAAAGCCCATTTTAGCTAATTGAATACTCGTTTCACGGAACTGTTCTGGCTTATCTCCCCATATATGAGCGACCATCGGCTGTTCATCTTCACTAAAAGTTAAGCGTCCGCGCACACTATGTATGCCTTCAGGGTGGCAAAAGCTTTCAGTATTTGTAAATTCAGTGAAAAACACATCCGGTCTAGCTGCTTCACTTACAACGTGTCGAAAGACGATATCTGTAACGTCTTCCATTGGCGCCAAAATAAAAAATGGACGTGGTAATTCACTCCAAAAATTTTCTTTCATAATATATTTATACCCTCTTTATAATTAGTATCTCGATTTTTTATGCATGATGATATTACCACAAAAGCCTAACTTATACAAAAGGAATTTCAATAGATGCAACCATTTGAAAGGGAAGTCTAAGAGTAGTCTAAAATAAATGTTGTGGTAAGTTGATCAATACAAAGATCAAGGATTATAGTATTAAATTGTTCATTATTAATGATACACTACTTATGAATATGATTCAGAATTTTCTTTGGCTACTTTTACAGTAAAGCGATTTTTTAGTTATCTTATAACAAAGACAAATTTATAAAGGTGATATTATGGAAGGTTTAAAGCATTCTTTAAAAAGTTTAGGTTGGTGGGATTTATTTTTTGCGATACCTATTTTTCTGCTATTCGCATACCTTCCAAACTATAATTTTATAACTATATTTCTTAACATTGTTATCATTATTTTCTTTTCCATAGGTTTGATTTTAACTACGCATATAATTATAGATAAAATTAAGAGCAACACGAAATGAATCATTAATACGAATGTGATTAAACATAAAACTGAAGGAGCGATTACAATGGCGACTAAGAAAGATGTACATGATTTATTTTTAAATCATGTGAATTCAAACGCGGTTAAGACAAGAAAGATGATGGGAGAATATATTATTTATTATGATGGCGTGGTTATAGGTGGTTTGTATGATAATAGATTATTGGTCAAGGCGACTAAAAGTGCCCAGCAGAAATTGCAAGATAATACATTAGTTTCGCCATATCCAGGTTCTAAAGAAATGATATTAATTCTAGACTTTACCGAAGCAACAAATCTCACTGATTTATTTAAGACCATAAAAAATGATTTGAAAAAGTGAAGTAGTGAAGTGTGGGTGCAGAGAGAACTAAGCCCATCGATAAATGGTCGCTTGTTAAAGAAGAGTGACGGTCACTCTTCTTTATGTGCATATTTTATTTTGTCTGTTTTGTTAACAAGCAGCAGTGTAACAAATATGAGTAAGGATAAAATGAGTATAATATAGAAACCGAATTTATCATTAATTTCATTAATCCATCTTCCTAAAAATGGAGCAATTAAACTTTGCAGTAACAATGAAATTGACGTCCATATCGTAAATGAGCGACCGACATATTTATCTGAAACAGTGTTCATTATAGCTGTATTCATATAAATTCTGATTGATGAAATTGAGTAGCCTAGTATAAATGATCCTATGAATAAGTAAAATGCTGAGTTTATCCAAATAAATAGTGCTGAATTTATGACTAATATGAAATATAACAAAAATATCAATACTTTAGTTGAGATTTTCTTCGAAAGAATAGCTGAAATTAAACCTGCACATAATCCTCCAATGCCATATAACATATCTGAAAAACCAAATTGTACAGACGAAAGTTTTAAAACATTATAAACATATCCTGGTAATGATATGTTAAAGATCATTGTAAACACCATTGGTATGATTGAAATAACTCCAAAAATAAATATCATCATGTTGTCTTTTAAAAATTTCCATCCTAATAAATATTCTTGCAATAAGCTATTTGTTGATTCTTCCTCTGAATGAGTTGGTTTATCTACATGCAATCTAAATAACATAAAAATGCTGATTAGAAACATCATTATAGTCATCGCTATAATTAGAGTGAATCCATTTATTTTATATAATATTCCTGATAATCCACCTGCAATAAACATACCTGTTTGCAAACTAATCTCTAATAGAGAATTTGCATCTGTATATTGATCTGGTTTTAATATCTGTTTAACTAAACTTCTAGATGTTGCCATATACGTAGTCCAACCTATCCCATTAACAATCGCAAATCCAATCACTAAATAGGTCTCAAATCCTATCATTACGAGTGCTATGACAATGAGTAAATATAATATTACCTGAAGAAGATAGGTGATTAAAATAATATTTCGTCTATTATATTTATCGGCTAGTCCACCTATTATAGGAGAAGCTAAGAAACCGGATAATACATTTAAAGCTAACATAATACCTAATAGTTGGGAGTCGTTAGTTTTGTCGATTAAATACCAATTAGCCCCAACTGTACTAATTCCAACTCCGAATGCTGAAATTATTTCTGCTAAAAAGAACAATCTGAAGTTTTTAATTTTCAACAAATCAGTCATAAATATCACCTTTTTTCAATGCAAGATTTATATTTGCGAGCTCTTCTATAAATTGAGAGTCGTTTAAAATATCGAATGGTTTATTGCCTTCGCCGATCAAAAATCTATAGTTAGTAATATTCATAAACTCAAATATTAATTTGAATTGGTTGACTAAAGGTTGTGCTTTGGTATGCGGATTGTCGCCACCTATGATTAAAATCAAATACTTTTTTTGTGACATGATTTCTTTGAAGTTGTCTATTTGCGTATCTCGCAATGACTCGGTCCATCTATCAATGAAGAGTTTTAAAGACGCACTCATGGAGTACCAATAGAGTGGTGTTGAAAAAATAATAATATCTGATTCTAAAACTTTGATTAAAATTTGTTCGTAATCATCATTATGAAAGTTGGCACCTTTGCTATGACGATTATCTGTAACCTTTTCAATGTTGCTTTGATATAAATTCACAAAGTTGACTTTTAAATTCTTCAATAGATTCTCTACTGCGATAGCTGAATTGCCATCTTTTCTACTACTTCCAAATAAACAAGTAATCATAGTCATAACTCCTTTCGATTTACCTTAATAATAATATTTAATATATTATTATTAAATCAGAATTCTTAGAATTCAGGATTCGATAAAAGGGAACCCTAAAGGAGGTACTACTTTGAACTTAAACATTTTAAAATCATTTTTAGTAACTAGTGAAACAAAGAACCTTACTAAAGCATCAGAGTTACTTAACTATTCACAGTCAACTGTATCTACACATATTGAAAAATTAGAAAGGCAATTAGATGTTAAATTATTTTATAGAAAAAAATATGGTATGGAACTAACGGAAGAAGGCTTAGCATACGTTAAATATGCTAAAGTGATTTTAGATAGTAATAGCGAATACGAGAGAGAAATAAAAGGACTTTACAATAAGAAGGTAAATATAAGTATTAACATGCAAGAAAGTCAGTATTTGTATCGCTACTATAATAAGATTAGTGAATGGTTAGCTGAACACCCATATGTAAACTTGAAGTTTAAATCCGCACATTCTAATTTCTATATTAAAGAAGAAATTGCTAATTTCAAATCGGATATTAGCCTTATCACAGACGAAAAGATTATTAATAGTAACTTAACTGCTATTCCTATAACTGAAGAACGTTTAATATTTGTTACTAACAAAGAGATGAAAGATTTCAAATTAAACGATATTCAAAACCATACATTACTTGTTACTGAAAAAGGGTGTAGTTACAGAGAACAGTTAGAAATGATTTTATATAAATATAGCTTTTCAACAAAACAAATGATTGAATTTCTAGGAATTGAGTCATTAAAAAAACACTTGAAAAATTCAGGTGGGATTGCGCTATTGCCGGAATTTATTGTTGCAGATGAATTAGAAAATAAAAGTTTGTTTCAAATAGACGTAGATGTCGATATTCCGAATTTAGAAACAACATTGATAATTAATCCTGAATCGAATAAGCAAGTACTTGAATCTTTTGTAAAAGATGTTTTTTTATAATTATTGGTGAAAACGTGTAGTTATGGTGAAACTCAAAGATAATAATTTAAATGAGATGTTAATGAAAAAGTAATTCAATATAAAAACAGGTGATTTATATCTTTAATAAGGATTATTTCTAGTTGAAATTTCAAATTGCGGGCATTCATTTTCAAAATAGTAAAGAATTTAATAGATGAAAACCTTTGAATCATACTAGTTAGTATGGATTGATTAATATTTTAACCTGCTAAATGAGTAGCTTATGTATTTTAAATAGCTGTCATCTAGCAGGTTCTTTATTATTAATAAGTTCAGATAAATTATTTTAGTCTGTTTTCTAATGTTGATAATAATAACTTTAAATCTGTACTTTCATTGTGAGATATATAGTACATCATAAATTTTTATATTTGGATTGAGACTCTTTGGAAGATTTTCAATAAATGAATATTTCACAAACTTCCACTTATCAGGATTATAAATTATAATTTCTGCAACTGCATTATCGAAGATTCTAAACAATTTTTTGATTTCTATTTCTTTTAGAGATAAAGTAGGGAAAATGTCGATATATTCTTCAAGCGCATAAAGACTATGTTTAACAGAATCGGTTATGTTCATTGAATATATCACACCAATATTTATATTTTGCCATCCAAAAGAAGAAATAACATTATCATAAAATCCATTGAATATAAATTCAGTCATCCCCTCTGAACTTCTCCATAAATATAATGGTGAATAAGTATTTGTAATGCAATTAGTAGTTGTTTGACTTATTAAATAAGCTTTTATAATTAAATTTTTAAATCCATCAGTCTTATAACCATTTAATCGAACTCTATCTCTAATTATTTCCATATTGTAATCACTAGGCAACTTAACATGATATTGCATTGCATGCATTTAGCATACCCCCTTTTATAAAAAGGATAGCAATAATAAGTAAAATCTCATATTATCCAATTGTGATATAGTTATCATAAAAAGTGATAGGTGATTAAATTGAACTTTAATGATTTGGAAATTTTTATAACTGTATGTGAAGAAGCATCTATCAATAAAGCTGCAATTAAACTTAGATATGCACAATCTAATATATCTCAAAGAATTAGCAAGCTTGAAAATGAATTAGGTGTAGTTTTGCTTTTTAGAAATCAAAAAGGTGCTAAGGCAACTAAAGCAGGCGAAGAATTCTTAGCGTATAGCAAAAAAGTATTAAGAGATACAGAGACTATAAAAAATAAAATGAAAAATAATACTATGTCTATTTTATGCTCAGAACTGTTATTTAATTATTTATCTGAGAGCGAAGAAATTATGATGTCGAATAACTCAATTAATTTTATTTCTAGTGGAAATATTAGAAAAGCTATAGAAAAAAATAATTATGATAAGGTTATTTCATTCATAAAAATTAACGACTCAAATTATAGACTTAGTAATGTTGATACTATGAAAGTAACGCTTTACAGTAATGGAAGTAATTATGATAAAGAGGCTTTACTAATAAATAAAGATGAGTTTTGTCCTTTAAGGAAAATAACTTTAGATAATAAGCTTGATTCACAACGGGTAATGGAAATTGATTCATTGGCAGCAATAATAAACTTAGTTAAACAAGGAAAAGGAAAGGCTTTATTACCTATGACTTTTGAGAATAAAAGAGATATAGTACAGGACATTTCTAAGATATTTGAAGTTAACTACTATACTTATAATCATATTATGCATCATTAATTGAAAGTTGATTGAGTTTAAATTACAGGAACGATTTTAAAAGTCTAGTAGTTAGAATGAGCGATGTGACAGAAAAGAAATTATGCCTTTTATTTTGTAAATTCGTTGTTTTAAAGTAAAGGTCCTTGTAGTATAGGAAAAAGTGGATGACTTCTCCGCCTTTACCACCCTTTCAAGCATAATGATAACTGCTAAATATTGATTATAGCACCATTGCAAAACTAATCATTAATTGTCATATTCAACTATTTTGAAAAGTATCAATTTCACATTATCAAATTATTGAGTATCTCAATTTATTGTTATACACAAACAGTATTTTTGTTATCATAGAGTTAATAAATATAATAAATTAAACAAGTAACTTTACAAAAATTAGAATGATTCAATTCAATCATAATTGTTTGAAAATAGAGGTGAGCAGGTGAACGATATGTTAATTAGTCTTGTAATCCCAGTTTTTGCTTTGTTAGTTATTGGTGGTATTATTTGGATGATTATAGAAGGTATAGTACATATTTCAAAAAAGAATAAAGCAATTGATAACTTTTTTAACCAAGTTAATAAAGTAAGTGAGACATATAAATTCGCTACTACTTTTTTATTTCTAATCTTGGCTACGGCTGGTATTTCTCAATTTTATCTATATTATATAGTATCAGCGTTTCTTTTTTGGCTTGTCATACTTACCTTTGGCATTGCAGGTATCATTTTTTTAATGCCATATGGATTATGTTTTCTACCGTTTTATAAGCAAAAAAAGAAAAAACAGACATTTAAAAAATACATGGTTTACACTACGATTGGTTTGTCAATTTGTCTAGGCTTATCTCTAGTTTTGGTTCACACTACGAAAATTTATATGGACGAAGGTGGCGTAAGATACTATTACGGTAGTTTTGTAATGAAACAAGCGGGCGGTTATGCTTATTTAGCTTTAGCGGTACTTTCAACGTTGTTAATTGTTGCGAAAAAAGCTACAAATAAAAATAAAGAAATCGAAACCGTCGACAATACAAATATAACGGAAAGATAATTAAGGGAGTGCTCATTCAGGAGTGCTCTTTTTTGATGTCCAAATTTAGTTGCAAATGAAGGCATAGAAGAAATTTTTATAGTCATTTATTGGATAATGAATTATGGTCATATCGATTAATTTTATTAGTGAGGATTTTACAAACATTTGTTGAATAAATATGGTAATGATAATATATGAATATTTTTGAAAAAACACTAATATGATTAAATTATTTGTTAAAATAGCATTAAGTAAAAAACAAATAGGGAACAAGGTGGGATTTCATGAGTCAATTGCTAAATGATACGTTATCGGCTTGGTTGTTAATTGAATCTTTAAGTCCAGGAGAAGTAAATTTTACAGCGGAAGATATACTCTCAGCTGAACATTTTAAAAATGGTGCAAAGCAAGCACAACTTCAAAGTTTTGATGAATATTTTGAAATATGGAATGCTGAACGCTTTATTATATCAGAAGAAAAATCAGAGACTGGGGAACTTATATTTAAATTTTATAGACATTGCTTCCGCTATAATGAAATTAATTTGAAAATTCAGGATATTTTTGATGATTATTCTGAGATTCATAATCCAAATGGGACACACTGTTATGGTTACACATTTAACACAGATAAACACGGCAAAGTGATAGTTGATTCTATACATATTCCGATGATTATGAGTGCATTAAAAGAAATTGAAAAGAACAAAAATGCCAATATAGAAGAAAAATTTAATGATTCTGTTGAAAAATTTGTTCAAAAAGTAAAAGAAATTTTAGCAGATGAACCAATTAATGAATTTAAATTGAAGAAGATGGACAAAGCTTATGATGAGTACTTTTCTGTATTAAATTCAAAGAAAGATGGATTATTTGGACATTATGTAGCAATAGAATATGTGAAAGATAGTGATTTACCACAGCCGGAATTTAACAGCTTCTTCATAAGTGATATTGAGAAAGCAAGAAAATCTCCCAACCAAACTTTAATTGATTACATTGAAGGTGTAGAAGAAAGTCAGCGCATAGAAGTAGATGAAAATAAAGAAATGTTTGACAAATTTTTACATCCTTCACGTTTGCCTGATGGACGATGGCCATCACAGACTGAGTTTAGATTGTCTTTAATGCAACAACTTGCTGTAAACCAAATTACGAGTGGTAATGAAAGAATAAGTTCAGTTAATGGGCCACCAGGTACAGGTAAGACTACTTTATTAAAAGATATATTTGCTCATCTAGTAGTTGAAAGAGGTAAAGAGTTAGCTAAACTAAATAATCCTAAAGATGCATTTGTCAAAACAAAAATTCATGAAACGGATGATAAATACGTATACTTACTAAAGGAATCTATTGCCAAATATAAGATGGTAGTCGCATCTAGTAATAATGGAGCTGTTGAAAATATATCTAAAGATTTACCGAAAATTGAAGAAATTATAAGAAATCCCGAAAAATGTAAATTCCCTAAATATGAACAGAATTATGCAAATTTAGCACATGAATTAAAAGATTTTGCTGAAATAGCTGAAGATTTGATTGGTGAAAGTGCCTGGGGCTTATTTTCTGGAGTTTTTGGTAAAAGTACTAATATTAACCAAGTATTGAGTCATATGTTAAAACAAGATGCGAATGATATTGGCTTTGCTAAATTACTACAAAATGAGAATAATCGTATGAGTTATAACGAGTTAATGAGTGAATGGCAATCACATCAACGTGCATTTTTAGAAGAGTTGAGGCATGTTGAAATGTTAAAAGAAGAATCTATTAGAGCATATGATGTTTATAAAAATTGTGAGTCTTTCTCTAAGATTGAACAGGTTATTAATAGTGAAAAAACAAGTATTGAAGAACAGGTATATCATTTAGATAATGAAACGTTACGAGACAATAAAGAAATAGAAGATTTGGATAATCGAATTAATTATATTGTTAAGCAAATAGAAACTTTAAATGAGTTAATTAAATCCATCAAAGAAAGCAACAAAGGTTTTATTAACAAACTGAAAGCGATGTTTAATTCAGAAGAAGATGAAAGCTATAAAGATCATAATAAAGAGAAGCAACAATTATTAACACAACAGTTAGAGTTAGAGAAATGTAAAAAAAACAAACATGAAGACCTTGTTAGCAAACTAAAAGAAAAAGAGAAATTAATTAAACAATTAACTAAAGTACAGTTGCAATTAGACGAGTTAAATTCACAGTTACAAGAGTTAGAAGCATATCGTATTGAGTCAAAAATTACAATTCCAGAAAAAGATTTTTGGAGTGACAACAATTATGATGAGCGCCAAGTTACTAATCTGTGGACGAGTGACGAACTTCAATACAGACGTGCCATGCTCTTTTTAAGAGCAATGATATTGCATAAATTATTATTGATTGCTAATAATACAACTATTTATTATGCGATTAATGATTTTAAAGATAGAAGGAAATTAATTGATGCAAATCCAGATAAAGTACACAACGCATGGAATGTGATGCATTTAATATTTCCAGTAGTTAGTACGACGTTTGCAAGCTTTAAATCTATGTATGGGGGCATACCAAAAGATTTCATAGACTACTTATTTATTGATGAAGCAGGACAAGCAATACCTCAAGCAGCTGTGGGAGCATTATATCGTTCAAAAAAAGTTGTAGCTGTAGGTGATCCGATTCAAATAGAACCGGTTGTGACTTTAGAAAGTCATTTAATTGATAACATTCGTAAAAATTATCATGTTCCGGAATATCTAGTTTCTAAAGAAGCTTCTGTGCAGTCTGTTGCAGACAACGCCAATCAATATGGTTTTTGGAAATCTGATGCTACTGATAGTAATCAAAAAACCTGGATAGGCATACCTTTATGGGTGCACAGACGATGTTTAAAACCTATGTTCACGATAGCTAACCAAATCGCTTATAATAATAAAATGGTGTTGCCAAGTAATATTACAAAAGTAGGTAAAACAGGTTGGTATGACGTTAAAGGAAACGCAGTTCAAAAACAATTTGTGAAAGAGCATGGTGAAAAAGTAGTGGGATTATTAGCTGATGATTGGATTGAAGCAATTAAGGAAGGTAAAAA
Source organism: Staphylococcus sp. T93 (assembly GCF_016743875.1). Classification (NCBI taxonomy): domain Bacteria; kingdom Bacillati; phylum Bacillota; class Bacilli; order Caryophanales; family Staphylococcaceae; genus Staphylococcus; species Staphylococcus sp. T93. Next base: position 2,252,735 of record NZ_CP068247.1, read on the forward strand.
TGAACCGAGCTCATTTGTAATATCGCCTTTTTCAGCAGTACAGCAACAGATTAAACGTATGTTAAAGCAACAACTACCGACTAGAATTGATATTGAACGTACAAAAATTAATCAATGGGTCGATAAATCCATTGGTACTGTTCATACTTTTCAAGGTAAAGAGGCTCAGAAGGTGTATTTTGTAATAGGTACTGATAATACCCAAGATGGTGCTGTGAACTGGTCATGCGAAAAACCAAACTTGTTAAACGTTGCAGTGACAAGAGCTAAGAAAGAGTTTTATGTAATTGGCGACATGCAAAGAATACAGATGAAACCATTTTATGAGACGATTTTTAAAGAAAGAAATGTAAAATAACATACAAAAAAGTATATAGAGGAAGTTATACATTTTAAAAGGAGCAAAATTGAATAATGGAGAAATTTAACAACTGGATATTAAATGCAATAAGTGGATCTCAAACAGACAAGAATGAAACAACTGAAGAATTAAAAGGGGCAAAATTTATCATTTTATATGCATATTCAATGCTCGTTTTGCTTGCGTTAGTAATTTCTAACATATTCATTCACATTTTGGAGCCTAAACTATCAATCACCACTCAAATCATCATCGTTTTGATTTTAATTGAAGCACTAATTGGACTGCGTTTCTTGAAAGCGTACGATGTTAAGCGTGGCAAAGATAAAGAAAATAAGAAAAATAGTAAGGATTTCGTTAAACTAAAATCAATTTTAGTAGCAATTTTATTTACATCATTGGCGCTGACAGCAGGTACTGTAGCTGATATATACGGTTTCACTGACTTAGGAAATACTAGAAGTGATTTAATCGTTTGGAGCATAGGTGGTATTATATTTGGCCTCGTATGTTACACAATGGAAGATAAAAGATAACGATAAGGAGCTGGCGATTATAAAGCTAGCTCCTTTTTTAACTTATATATGTAAAGAACTATCCTAAGGGTTTTTAATCATATGTCAATAATTTCTATAATACATTATTAAAACATCAATTAAATAAGTTTTAAAATTTTACACATATTTTTATTTAAAAAAGATGTATAATTAATGTATTAAATATAGAAAGAAGTTGATATTATGAAAAAGTGTATTAAGACTTTGTTTTTAAGTATCATTTTAGTAGTGATGAGTGGTTGGTATCATTCAGCACATGCGTCAGATTCGTTGAGTAAAAGTCCAGAAAATTGGATGAGTAAACTTGATGATGGAAAACATTTAACTGAGATTAATATACCGGGTTCACATGATAGTGGCTCATTCACTTTAAAGGATCCAGTAAAATCAGTTTGGGCAAAGACTCAAGATAAAGATTACCTTACCCAAATGAAGTCGGGAGTCAGGTTTTTTGATATTAGAGGTAGAGCAAGTGCTGATAATATGATTTCAGTTCATCACGGCATGGTTTATTTGCATCATGAATTAGGAAAATTTCTCGATGATGCTAAATATTACTTGAGTGCTTATCCAAACGAAACAATTGTGATGTCTATGAAAAAGGACTACGATAGCGATTCTAAAGTTACGAAGACATTTGAAGAAATTTTTAGAGAATATTATTATAATAACCCGCAATATCAGAATCTTTTTTACACAGGAAGTAATGCGAATCCTACTTTAAAAGAAACGAAAGGTAAAATTGTCCTATTCAATAGAATGGGGGGTACGTACATAAAAAGTGGTTATGGTGCTGACACGTCAGGTATTCAATGGGCAGACAATGCGACATTTGAAACGAAAATTAATAATGGTAGCTTAAATTTAAAAGTACAAGATGAGTATAAAGATTACTATGATAAAAAAGTTGAAGCTGTTAAAAATTTATTGGCTAAAGCTAAAACGGATAGTAACAAAGACAATGTATATGTGAATTTCTTGAGTGTAGCGTCTGGAGGCAGCGCATTTAATAGTACTTATAACTATGCATCACATATAAATCCTGAAATTGCAAAAACGATTAAAGCAAATGGGAAAGCTAGAACGGGTTGGCTGATTGTTGACTATGCAGGATATACGTGGCCTGGATATGATGATATCGTAAGTGAAATTATAGATAGTAATAAATAAGGATTCAATAATGATATTAAGACGAGTATGAAAATAGTTAGATTCTAATTATTTTCACTACTCGTTTTTATTTTGAAAATAAGTAATAATTCAACAATATTATAAATTGAACAGATTGTTTGTGAAATTTTTGATAATATTAAAGTGAAAAAGTGTTATAAATTGATAAATATATGTAATTAACAAAAACAAATCATTTTAAAAAGAAGAGAGTTGTAAGATGATGAAACGATTAAACAAATTAGTGTTAGGCATTATTTTTCTGTTTTTAGTCATTAGTATCACTGCTGGTTGTGGCATAGGTAAAGAAGCGGAAGTTAAGAAAAGCTTTGAAAAAACATTGAGTATGTACCCTATTAAAAATCTAGAGGATTTATACGATAAGGAAGGCTATCGTGATGATCAGTTTGATAAAAATGATAAAGGTACATGGATTATAAATTCTGAAATGGTTATTCAACCTAATAATGAAGATATGGTAGCTAAAGGCATGGTTCTATATATGAATAGAAATACCAAAACAACAAATGGTTACTACTATGTCGATGTGACTAAGGACGAGGATGAAGGAAAACCGCACGACAATGAAAAAAGATATCCGGTTAAAATGGTCGATAATAAAATCATTCCAACAAAAGAAATTAAAGATGAAAAAATAAAAAAAGAAATCGAAAACTTTAAGTTCTTTGTTCAATATGGCGACTTTAAAAATTTGAAAAATTATAAAGACGGAGATATTTCATATAATCCAGAGGTGCCGAGTTATTCGGCTAAATATCAATTAACTAATGATGATTATAATGTAAAACAATTACGCAAAAGATATGATATACCGACGAGTAAAGCTCCAAAGTTATTGTTAAAAGGTTCAGGGAATTTAAAAGGCTCATCAGTTGGATATAAAGATATTGAATTTACGTTTGTAGAGAAAAAAGAAGAAAATATATACTTTAGTGATAGCTTAGATTATAAAAAAAGCGGAGATGTATAATCATGGCTCAATCAGAATATGAAATCAATCCCGGAAAAAGAGAGTGATGAAATGATAAAACGTGTAAATAAATTAGTGCTTGGTATTAGTCTTCTGTTTTTAGTCATTAGTATCACTGCTGGTTGTGGCATGGGTAAAGAAGCGGAAATAAAGAAAAGTTTTGAAAAAACATTGAGTATGTATCCGATTAAAAATCTAGAGGATTTATACGATAAAGAAGGATATCGTGATGATCAATTTGATAAAAATGATAAGGGAACATGGATTGTAAATTCTCAAATGGCAATTCAAAATAAAGGAGAAGCTCTAAAAATAAAAGGCATGCTTTTGAAGATAGATAGAAATACAAGAAGTGCAAAAGGATTTTACTATACTAATGAAATAAAGACGGAGAAATACGAAGTAGCTCAGGATAATCAAAAAAAATATCCAGTTAAAATGATTAATAATAAATTCATTTCTACTGAGGAAGTTAAAGAAGAAAACATAAAAAAAGAAATCGAAAACTTTAAGTTTTTTGCGCAATATAGCAATTTTAAAGATTTAATGAATTATAAAGATGGAGATATATCATATAATCCAGAGGTGCCGAGTTATTCAGCTCAATATCAATTAACTAATGATGATTATAATGTAAAACAATTACGTAAAAGATATGACATACCAACAAATAAAGCGCCGAAGCTGTTGTTGAAAGGTACAGGGAATTTAAAAGGTTCATCAGTTGGATATAAAAAAATTGAATTTACTTTTTTAGAGAATAAAAATGAAAATATTTACTTTACTGATAGTCTACATCTTGAACCGAGCGAGGATAAATAATCATCTTTTAACCAGAATATGAAATCAATCTAGGACAACCTAATAAAAGGAGAGAGTTGTAAGATGATGAAACGATTAAACAAATTAGTGTTAGGCATTATTTTTCTGTTTTTAGTCATTAGTATCACTGCTGGTTGTGGCATAGGTAAAGAAGCGAAAATAAAGAAAAGTTTTGAGAAGACATTGAGTATGTATCCGATTAAAAATCTAGAGGATTTATACGATAAAGAAGGTTATCGTGATGACGAATTTGATAAAAATGATAAAGGTACATGGATTATTGGTTCTGAAATGGCAACTCAAAATAAGGGGGAAGCTCTGAAAGTTAAAGGTATGGTCTTGTATATGAATAGAAATACCAAAACAACAAAAGGATATTATTATGTAAATGCAATAAAGAATGATAAAGACGGAAGACCCCAAGAGAATGAAAAAAGGTACCCAGTTAAAATGGTCGATAATAAAATCATTCCAACAAAAGAAATTAAAGATAAAAACATAAAAAAAGAAATCGAAAACTTTAAGTTCTTTGTTCAATATGGAAACTTTAAAGATTTGTCGAAGTATAAAGACGGAGATATTTCATATAATCCAGAGGTGCCGAGTTATTCGGCTAAATATCAATTAACTAATGATGATTACAATGTAAAGCAATTACGTAAAAGATATGACATACCAACAAATAAAGCACCGAAGTTGTTGTTGAAGGGTACAGGGAATTTAAAAGGTTCATCAGTTGGATATAAAGACATTGAATTTACGTTTGTAGAGAAAAAAGAAGAGAACATTTACTTTAGTGATGGGTTAATTTTTAAACCAAGTGAGGATAAATAATCATGACTCGATCAAAATATGAAATCAATCCAGGAAAGATAATAAGAAGAATAGGATTGTGAAATTATGAAACGATTAAACAAATTGGTATTGTATATTAGTTTTTTGATATTAGTCATTAGTTTCACTGCTGGTTGTGGCATAGGTAAAGAAGCGGAAGTTAAGAAAAGCTTTGAAAAAACATTGAGTATGTATCCGATTAAAAATCTAGAGGATTTATACGATAAAGAAGGTTATCGTGATGACGAATTTGATAAAAATGATAAAGGTACATGGATTATTGGTTCTGAAATGGTTGTTCAACCTAAAGGGGAACGTATGAAATCAAAAGGTATGGTTCTATATATGAATAGAAACACTAAGACTACAACCGGGAAGTATATAGTGAGTGAAACACTTCATGATGAAGATGGTAGACCTAAGAGTAAAGATAAAGAATATCCCGTTAAAATGGTAGACAATAAAATCATTCCAACTAAAGGTATCAAAGACGAAAATATAAAAAAAGAAATCGAGAATTTTAAGTTCTTCGCGCAATATGGCAGCTTTAAAGATTTGTCGAAGTACAAAGACGGCGATATATCATATAATCCAGAGGTACCGAGTTATTCAGCAAAATATCAATTAACTAATGATGACTATAATGTAAAACAATTACGAAAAAGATATAAAATACCAACGAATAAAGCACCAAAGTTATTGTTGAAAGGTTCGGGAGACTTAAAAGGTTCATCAGTTGGATATAAAGACATTGAATTTACTTTTGTGGAGAAAAAAGGTGAAAATACTTTTTTTACTGATAGTCTACATCTTGAACCGAGTGAGGATAAATAATCATCCACACACACGATTCAATATGAAATTCAAATATGTTGCTGTAAAATAATGTAAAATAAACGTATTCATATTACTGAATTGAGGGATAGTATGCAACGTGATTATTTAATTCGAGTAGAAACTGAGAGTATGTCAGATTTCAAAAGGCTCAATAGTTTAATGATTGGTTTTGTTATTAAAGGTGAGGCACACATTTATGATGAAAATAATATGACGCAATGCAACAGTGGCGACATTTTCATCATTAACCACCGCGACTTGTATCGATTTCAACTTCAACAAGATGGCATCATATGTTATATCCAATTCCAAATGAAATATTTAGCAGACAAGTTTGATGATGTGCATTGTCTATATTTTCACTTAACAGATGCGACCACAACAAAGAATATACATCAACTGAGAAATATAATGGCAAGACTGGTTTCAACACATATCCGACATAATGAGTTGTCTAAATTGACTGAGCAACAACTTGTGATTCAGTTGCTTATGCATATGATTCATTATGTCCCGCGTACATATCATTCGAACCAAAGTATCTTAAATGATGATAAAGTGAATCAAGTATGCGACTATATCGAGTTACATTTTCATGAAGATTTAAGCCTTTCAGAATTAAGCGAATACGTTGGGTGGTCAGAGAGCCATCTGTCTAAAAAGTTTACAGAATCGCTAGGTGTAGGATTCCATCATTTCTTAAATACGACGCGAATTGAGCATGCGAAACTCGATTTGACATACACAGATGAAACCATTACTGATATTGCATTGCAAAATGGCTTTTCAAGTGCAGCGAGCTTTGCGAGAACATTTAAACACTTTACGCATCAAACACCTAAACAATATCGAGGTGATCGTCCAGCAATCACTGAAAACCAGCAATCGGCACAACATGATTATCACGACCGTGAATTGATATTACTTTTAAATGACTACATTGAAGAAATGAATCATTTTATTGAAGATATTGAAAAGATGAACTATAAAGAGATTGCCTTTCAACCAACCAATCACCAACTAAATCAATTTAATCATATTATTCAAGTGGGCTATTTGAGGAATTTGCTCAATACACAGTATCAATCACAGTTGCTTACATGTCATCATGATTTTCAAGTCAATGAAGTATTAGCATATGATGTGATTCCATATATCATGAAAAAGCTCAATGCGCCATTCACGTATGATGCAGAAATTTCGAATATATTTTATGATATTGATTTGTGTTTAGACTTTTTATTAGATCATAACTTTAGTTTGACCATGCATTTGGATCAGTATGACTCACGTGATTATATCGATGCATTTAAAATTTTTATCCATCACGTTGCCCTGCATGTCAGTCATAGAAAAGATTTGAAGTTCAACTTGTATGTGACGACATTGCACACGTCTTTGATTGAAATGATTGATTATTTTAAAGCATTATTCCCTAATGGTGGCTTGTACATTCACTTAGATCAAGCTACGGAAAGACATCTACCATTATTGAAACGACTTGAGCCACACATCGACCATTTTGTATTTGATGCCAATTCAAATGACGCTGTTGATTTTAATAAAATGAATGATGATGAATTTAAAACCGCGAGTCAAATGATTATTAATAAAACGAATTACCTTATCGACTTAATGCATCGTCATCGCCTAAAGCGTCCACTCATTTTACTCAATTGGAATACATTGACGGGTGATACATTTATTACAAACGGCGAATATTTTAGAGGTGGTATCATCATTGAGCAATTATTAAAATTAAGTTCTAAAGTAGAGGGTATCGGGTATTGGTTGAATTATGATTTGCACGTCAGTCATTGTAAAAATGAACGGGATTATATGAATTCTATTGAACTATTTCATCAATATAATGGAAAACGTCCGGTCTATTTCACGGCATTGCTATTTAATAAATTAACAAGCAATATTTTGTATTCTGATGATACATGTATTGTCACGGGGACTGATTCAAATTTTCAAATATTGTTATATGATGCAAAGCATTTTAATCCGTACTTAGCGTTGGACAATCAAATGAATATGCGTGCGACGGAAATGATTCATTTGAACATTAATGCCCTGGAAGAAGGTATGTATAAGATTAAACATTTTACCTTAGATAAAGAAAATGGTGCGTTATTTAATCTTTGGCGCAAACATCATACGATACATGGCATGGACAAGGACTCTATAGATTACGTTAATCGAATGAGTTTTCCGAAATTAGAAGTATATGATATAGATATCACGGACACACTGGCATTAAACATTAAAATGATTACGAATGGGATTCACTTAATTGAAGTAAAACGTTACCCAAGTTCATAAAATGATCACAAATCACAAATTTTGATATACATAATTTGTGATTTTTTATATTCAAAGCTAAAATTGCAAAAAATTAATGGTTAACATCTCTGTTGTTGGCAATATAAATAATGATTAATCATTTATGATGTAACTAAGGAGATGAAGGATATGAATCAACAATTAATTGAAACTTTAAAATCTAAAGAAGGCAAAATGATTGAGATCAGACGTTATTTACATCAGCATCCAGAATTATCTTTTCATGAAGATGAAACGGCGAAATACATCGCTGAATTTTACAAAGGTAAAGATGTGGAAGTAGAAACGAATGTCGGACCACGTGGAATTAAAGTAACGATTGATTCAGGGAAACCTGGTAAAACATTAGCAATCCGTGCAGACTTTGACGCATTACCCATTACTGAAGATACAGGATTATCTTTTGCATCACAAAATAAAGGTGTTATGCACGCATGTGGTCACGATGCACATACAGCATACATGCTTGTATTAGCAGAGACGCTTGCTGAAATGAAAGATAGTTTTACAGGAAAAGTCGTTGTGATACATCAACCAGCTGAAGAAGTACCACCAGGTGGTGCTAAAACAATGATTGAAAATGGTGTATTAGACGGTGTTGATCATGTATTAGGTGTACACGTCATGAGCACAATGAAAACAGGTAAAGTGTATTACAGACCTGGTTATGTTCAAACAGGACGCGCATTCTTCAAATTGAAAGTTCAAGGTAAAGGTGGTCATGGTTCATCACCACATATGGCCAATGATGCCATTGTTGCAGGTAGCTACTTCGTCACAGCGTTACAAACAGTTGTATCTAGACGACTAAGTCCATTTGAAACCGGTGTTGTCACAATCGGTTCATTTGACGGTAAAGGTCAATTCAATGTCATTAAAGATGTTGTTGAAATTGAAGGTGATGTACGTGGATTAACAGATGCTACAAAAGCAACAATTGAAAAAGAAATTAAACGTTTATCAAAAGGATTAGAGGATATGTATGGTGTAACTTGCACCTTAGAATATAACGATGATTATCCAGCATTATATAATGATCCAGAGTTTACTGAGTACGTGGCTAAGACGTTGAAAGAAGCAAACCTTGATTTTGGTGTTGAAATGTGTGAACCACAACCACCTTCAGAAGACTTTGCATATTATGCTAAAGAACGCCCAAGTGCCTTTATTTATACAGGTGCAGCGGTGGAAAATGGTGAAATTTACCCACATCATCATCCTAAATTTAACATTTCAGAAAAATCATTACTTATTTCTGCAGAAGCAGTAGGGACAGTTGTTTTAGATTACCTTAAAGGAGATAACTAACATGAATGAAACGTATCGCGGGGGCAACAAGTTAATCTTAGGTATTGTATTAGGTGTTATTACATTTTGGTTGTTTGCACAATCACTTGTAAATGTTGTACCGAATTTACAACAAAGTTTTGGTACAGACATGGGGACAATTAGTATTGCGGTCAGTCTAACTGCACTATTTTCAGGCATGTTTGTTGTTGGAGCAGGTGGTCTGGCAGATAAAATTGGGCGCGTGAAAATGACGAATATCGGTTTATTATTAAGTATTATTGGTTCAGCATTAATTATTATTACGAATTTACCGGCATTATTAATTTTAGGTCGTGTTATACAAGGTGTATCAGCAGCGTGTATTATGCCTTCTACATTGGCCATTATGAAAACTTATTATCAGGGTGCTGAACGTCAGCGTGCCTTAAGTTATTGGTCTATCGGTTCTTGGGGTGGCAGTGGTATCTGTTCACTCTTCGGTGGTGCAGTTGCGACAACTATGGGTTGGAGATGGATTTTCATCTTCTCAATTATCGTTGCCGTACTTTCAATGTTACTCATCAAAGGGACGCCTGAAACGAAATCAGAAATTACCAATACACATAAATTTGACGTTGCAGGGCTAATTGTTCTAGTAGTTATGTTGCTAAGTTTAAACGTTGTCATTACTAAAGGTGCAGCACTTGGTTACACATCATTATGGTTCTTTGGTTTGATTGCAATCGTAATTGTAGCATTCTTTATTTTCTTAAATGTTGAGAAAAAAGTAGATAATCCACTTATTGATTTTAAATTATTTGAAAATAAACCATATACAGGTGCAACGATTTCGAACTTCTTATTAAACGGTTTTGCAGGTACATTAATTGTAGCGAATACATTCGTGCAACAAGGTTTAGGTTATACAGCATTGCAGGCAGGATACTTATCAATTACTTATTTAATCATGGTGTTATTGATGATTCGAGTTGGTGAAAAATTATTACAAAAAATGGGTTCTAAGCGACCAATGTTATTAGGTACATTCATTGTGGTCATTGGTATTGCACTTATTTCATTAGTATTCTTACCAGGCATATTTTATGTTATCAGTTGTGTCGTAGGATATTTATGTTTCGGACTAGGCTTAGGTATTTATGCAACACCTTCTACAGATACAGCTATTTCGAATGCACCGTTAGATAAAGTTGGCGTTGCTTCAGGTATTTATAAAATGGCTTCATCACTTGGTGGCGCATTCGGTGTCGCAATTAGTGGTGCTGTATATGCTGGTGCAGTTGCTGCAACGAGCATTCATACAGGTGCGATGATTGCACTTTGGGTTAACGTATTAATGGGAATCATGGCATTTATCGCAATTTTATTCGCGATTCCTAATGATGATAAACGTGTCAAAGATGCGAAATAATAACGATGACACGCCAAGTGTTTTGATAATGATATAAATGAAAGTAAAGCAAATTAAATGAGGAAATGTATAGAGCAGTGCATATAGATAAATCTATGATTGGATTAACACTAATATAAATATAAATGAAAATGAAAAACCATCCACTTAAATTTTTGATAAGTTAGGTGGATGGTTATTTATTGCGTTGTTCTAAAAATTTGGACATTTATATGGAAAGAACTATATATAATGTGAAGGTTATGGCAATTCGCTTCAATGAAGGCGACGTGTAAAAGTGTATATTAAACGTTTCGGGGTCAGACTCCGAGAACAGTGTCCGTCATGCTTACCGCATACTAATGAAGCATTATTATATCAGTGTTTATAGCCGATTTAAGATAATAAATTTTGCTAAACAAAAAAGCCAACCCATGAATGTTGGATTGGCTTTTTACATGCATCTGAATCTCTAATTTTAAAAAAATATGAATATAAATAAGACAGTAAAAATTAAATTTCAGTTGTTGCAATTTCTTCATCTGTAGGTACATCATCGTTAAGGCCAACAAGTGCTTCAGAAACATTTCGTGAATGATAACCGATACGTTCAAGAACACCAATCATATCGATATATAGTAATCCGCCTTTTGTTGTACATTCACCACGATTAAGGCGTTTAATATGACCTTTGCGTAGTTTATGTTCAATATTAAATGATTCTCTACTACGTTCTACAATTTCATCTTTTTTCGTTTTGTCATAAACATCTAACATGTCGATGGCTTTATCAAATGACTCAGCAACATGGTTGAATAATTTATCCATACCGCGTTGTGCATCTTCTGTAATGCGAATATCTTCATCATGTTGGCGTTTTAATTGAGCGACATACTCTTCTGTTAGCTCTGCTACTTTTAAAATAGAGCGATTGACATCAAACATAACTGCTAAACGCTCAACGTCTGCCTTCGTAATGGCTTTTGTAGAAATTCTAACTAAATAATTTCGAATGCTATCATTGATTGTTTCAACAGCTTGATGCTTTTGTTCAAGCTTTTTGATCAATTTTTTATCGTCTTTTGTAATTTCGCGAATGTCTTCAAACATTGATAAGACAATCTGACCCACATTTTGTAATTCTTTTTGAGTTTCTTGTAATGCAACACCAGGTGCGTGATAAACAAGATCTTTGTTTAAGTGCTGAGGTTTATAGTCATCAGCAATATCTTTACCTGGGACAAGCTTTGTAACAATCCATGCTAAACCTGCTACAAATGGTAATTGAATCAAAGTATTTGTTATGTTGAAGATACCATGTGATACTGCAATCGTCATCGCTGGTTTTAAGTGCCATAAATCTTGTAACAAACTAATCAAATGAATCACAACTGGCAAGAAAATTGTGAAGATAATTACCCCGATTAAGTTAAAGATGACGTGTACAAGCGCCGCACGTTTTGCAGCGATTGAGCCGGCTAAACTAGCTAAGATAGCTGTAATCGTGGTACCAATGTTATCGCCTAGTAACACAGGGATTGCTGCGTTTAAGCTAATTAAATCTTGTTGATAAAATTCTTGTAAAATACCAATCGTCGCACTTGAACTTTGAACTAGTGCTGTTAACCCTGCGCCGACAATGACAGCGAGTATTGGATTTGTAGACATATCAAGCATTAATTGCTTAAATCCATCTAATGATGCTAAAGGTTTAACGGCATCACCCATAAATTCTAGACCGAAGAATAGTGAACCGAAACCGAATAGTATGCGGCCAATGTTATTGATTTTAGAGCGTTTAAAGAAAAAGATTAAGAATGCACCTAATGCTAAAATTGGCATTGCATATTCGCCTAAATCTATACCGATAATAAATGCAGTTACCGTTGTTCCGATATTAGCACCCATTATCACTCCAATGGCTTGTTTCAATGTCATAAATCCAGCTGTTACCAGTCCGATTGTGATAACTGTCGTACCTGAACTACTTTGTATTAAAATAGTTACAACGATACCTGCAATAACACCTAATACTGGATTTGATGTAAATTTGTTTAAAATATCTCGTAGCCTGTCTCCTGCTGATGCTTGAAGCCCGTCTCCCATGATTTTTAAGCCGTAAAGGAAAATACCTAAACCACCTAAAAAGGAGAAAATGACTTCTGTAACCGACATTTCCATTATTTCACCTCAAATAAGCTTTATATTTAGATTATCGCTTATAATTGTAAATTTAATGTTAAGATTAGGTAAAATTATTTAACAATATATGTTATTTGTATATGACTTGTAAAATATCGTCACTTATTATGTAAATTTTCAGTGTGAAATGGCAGGTTTGCAATCACTTGTTTAACAAAATGATGCAATCAATCATGTAATTATGTTTCATCAAAAAAATCATGAGAGTGGAACAACGAAATAATTTTTATGAAAACATCATTTCTGTCCCAGTCTCATGATTTGAAATCACCAAATAAAAATCTATTAATGGTTTTCGTTATAACAATTTGTGTTCTTTTAATAATGACTCAATGTACGTACCTTTTATCTTTTTAAGGAATCCTGCTAATGCGAGTTTTTGCATTTTCGAATCTTTAGTAATCTCACGCAAATCTTGGTGGTCATTCAGTTCGTATATGGCATCCATTAAGACGCGAAGATCAAATGGACTATTGATGACTTCTGGAATACCACGATCTATATTTAGTAATTGATAAACAGCTTCCATGGCAGTACGAACCGAATATTCTGTTGTAAATACAGTGTCTCGCTCTGTTTCTGCAAAGTTACCAATAAATGCTAAGTTCTGAGATTGATGCGGGACGACTAAAGGTCTGTCGCCGATAGCACGCGTCATGAAATAAGATGTGATATATGGCATATAAACAGGAATCGTATTAGATGCATGTTTTGCTAAGTCTTCAATTTTGTCAGTTGATACACCTAAGTGATACAGCCATTCTTGGCATATTTCATTACCACTACATTCTGTAATTGGCTTTTTAATATAATCGCCGTTTACATCTGAATATAAGGCATAAATCCATGTAGATATTTCATTTTCAGGTTGGTCTTTAAACTGTTGCTGACGATTGATTGTAAAACTCATTTGCCATGCAGAATCATTGATTGTAATAATACCGCCTGTAACTGTTTTGCCTGCAAGTGGGTCACGTTTACAAATACTTTCTATTGTATCGATAATCTCTTTATTGTTTGTTGTAGAAGTTGCTGAAACAAACCAACTTTTTTTAGGAATATTTTGGCAAAACTTATCAGGATTACCAAATTCAGGACTTTGTCGCGCTAAATTTTTCCATAGTGTCCAACTACCACCTAATTCGTCAGTTGGTGGCGCTGGTGTATCATTATCACCATAAGTAGAGCTTTCTGTAATACTACCGTTTGTCACAAAGACAAGATCGTTTATAGTCAGTTTAATAGATTCTGCATTACCATTACGGTCAATTAATATTTCTCGGGCAATTTTTTGACTTGTCGTAACATCTATTTTAATATCTTCGACTTTTACATCGTATTCAAATTGAACCCCATGCGATTTTAAATATTCAACCATAGGTAATACTAAAGATTCATATTGATTATATTTAGTGAATTTTAAAGCTGAAAAGTCTGCGAGACCACTAATATGATGAACGAATCGCATTAGATAGCGACGCATTTCCATTGCAGAATGCCACGGTTCAAATGCAAACATCGTTTTCCAGTAAATCCAAAAGTTTGAATTAAAGAAGTCATCGGAAAATACATCTGTTATTTTGACATCATCTAAATCTTCTTCATTCGTTAAGCATAAATCTAAAATTTCTTTAATCGCCGTTTTAGTCAAAGTGAAGTCTCCGTCTGTGACTAAACGTTGACCCTGTTTCTCAATAACACGACAGCGAGAATAGTTAGGGTCTTCTTTGTTTAGCCAATAGAACTCATCTAATACAGACGCGTTATCGATTTCTAATGAAGGGATAGATCTGAATAAGTCCCACAAACATTCAAAGTGGTTCTCCATTTCACGACCACCGCGGACAACATAGCCTTTTAAAGGCATATTTTCACCATCAAGACTACCACCTGCTTTAGGTAACTCTTCTAAAATATGAATCTTCGAACCTTCCATTTGACCATCCCTTATTAAAAAACAAGCTGCAGCAAGTGAAGCTAGACCAGATCCGATTAAGTAAGCGGATTTGTTTTCTACATTTTCAGGTTTTTTAGGGCGCGCAAATGCTTCATAATTTCCATAACTGTAATACATATCCACCAAGTCCTTTCGTATTAGAATACACTCAGACTATACCCCTTTGTGAATTGCAAATATTAGTATTTATATTGGTAAATTTGACGAAATTAGATCATTTTTATATTTTTGATTTTTAAAATTTTATCACTCGAATGTTTTTGGATTCTGAGGTGCGGGACTTGGAATAATTATGTATTTTGAAAGAAGTTACTTAAACTAACGCCTAGTAGAGTGATAATTCCGCCTATAATAGCAAGGGTTGTTGGTAGCTCGTCTAATAACAGATAAGATAATAATAAAGAAACGATAGGTGTTAAATAAAGAGACATTGTTGCATCAGAGACACCAACTGACTTCACAATATAAGCAAGCAAAACGTATGGAATTATAGTAGGGAATATAGCTAAATAAAGTACCGATACTATTGATGTAAAAGTGGCGCCGTGTATATCGTTGATGATTTCAGGAATAAAAATAAGCATAAATGGTGAGCTTGCCATTATTGTATATAGTGTGAAAGCGATGAAGCCGTATTTTTCTATGTATTTTTTCTGGAAAGTAAAATACAAACTTTCACTAAAAGATGCAAGTAAAATAATAAAAACACCTAATACATTAATAGTTGTGTAATCATCTTTACTTATTGAAATAATGGATATTCCTATAAATGCGACGAGTGAACTTAACCAATTCCATTTTGAAAAATGCTCTTTTAAAAATATATAAGCTAAAGCACTAGAAAAAATAGGCGTTGTAGAGACTAGAATTCCAGATATACCTGCACTAATCAAAGTTTCACCAAAATTTAAAGCTGTGTGATATATCACAAATCCACAAAATCCTAAAATAAAAATAACAGGGATATCTCTTAGTTCAGGGGTAGGCAATTTCTTTATAATTACGAACGGCAAGAGAATTATTGTTGCTAAAATTAAACGAAATGCCGACAATGATTCTGCACTAAAATCATTTAACGCAATCTTTATCATTGGAAATGCAGATCCCCACAATATGATAGTAAATAAATATGATAGAAAAGTAGTGTCTCGAAGTTTATTCATTAATATCATCACTCCTTTAATTATGTGTTTCTATATTAAAAAATATGATTTAAAATGAGTACAACCAATTTTGAATGGATTTACCTATCCAATTTTAAAAGGGAGGGAGAAGATGGCTAAATATAAAGATATTGCTAGTGACATAAGAGATAAAATAATCACAGGGGATTGGTTTTATGGAATGAAAATACCTTCACATAGGCAGTTGGCGATACAGTACAACGTAAATAGAGTAACGATTATTAAAAGTATTGAGTTATTAGAAGCTGAAGGATTTATCTATACTAAAGTAGGTAGTGGAACATATGTTAATGACTATTTGAATGAAGCACATATTACAAATAAGTGGTCTGAAATGATGTTATGGTCCTCTCAACAAAGAAGTCAGTATACGGTGCAATTAATTAATAAAATTGAGACAGATGATTCGTATATACATATAAGTAAAGGTGAATTGGGTATATCGTTAATGCCACATATTCAATTGAAAAAAGCCATGTCTAATACAGCCAGTCATATTGAAGACTTATCTTTTGGTTATAATAATGGCTATGGTTATATCAAGTTAAGAGATATTATCGTTGAACGAATGTCAAAGCAAGGTATAAATGTAGGTAGAGAAAATGTAATGATCACTTCAGGCGCTTTACATGCCATTCAACTTTTATCTATTGGGTTTTTAGGTCAAGATGCCATAATAATTTCGAATACACCATCATATATTCACTCTACAAATGTTTTTGAGCAATTGAATTTTAGACATATTGATGTTCCTTATAATCAAATTAATGAAATTGATACCATCATTGATAGATTTATTAATTTTAAAAATAAAGCGATTTATATAGAACCTAGGTTTAATAACCCGACAGGTCGTTCTTTAACGAATGAGCAAAAGAAAAATATAATTACTTATAGCGAAAGACATAATATTCCTATCATTGAAGATGATATCTTTAGAGATATTTTCTTTAGCGATCCAACTCCTTCTATCAAAACTTATGATAAATTGGGAAAAGTTATACATATAAGCAGTTTTTCAAAAACGATTGCACCAGCAATAAGAATAGGTTGGATTGTTGCTTCTGAAAAAATAATAGAGCAATTGGCAGATGTAAGAATGCAAATTGACTATGGATCCAGTATTTTGTCACAAATGGTTGTATATGAGATGTTGAAAAATAAGTCTTATGATAAACACTTAGTAAAGTTAAGGTATGTTTTAAAAGATAAACGAGACTTTATGTTAAACATCCTCAATAATTTATTTAAGGATATAGCACATTGGGAGGTTCCAAGTGGAGGTTATTTTGTATGGTTAGTCTTTAAAATAGATATAGATATTAAATATTTATTTTACGAATTGTTAAGTAAAGAAAAAATATTAATCAATCCGGGTTACATTTATGGCAGTAAAGAAAAGAGTATAAGGCTATCTTTTGCCTTTGAATCAAATGAAAATATTAAGCATGCGCTCTATAAAATTTATACATATGTGAAAAAGGTTTAATTAAAACAATAATTCGAATCATTATGTGGCATGTTAAACAGCTAAATATAAGCTATGCACATTTAACAAGCGGATACTCCTGACGCAATTATAGTATCATTACATATTGTTTAATCGTTTGGGGTAATGTAATTAAAAGGTAAAATAGGCAGAGTGTTATACATAAAATGTAAAGAAAGAGGCGATAGAATGTCTAAAATCAGGTCTTTTACAATATTAAGTCTACTTATTTACTTAGCTATGATGTGCTATACAGTAGTGACCTATCCAAAATTACCAACCAAAGTGCCTATTCATTATAATTTAGCAGGGGATGCTGATAATTTTGCTGATAAATGGGTGCTGCTTTTGATTAATAGCGCATTTATAGTGATTTGGCTTATATTTTTCATTGCAGGTAGATACTATGAACGATTTGCCAAATGGTCACATTATAATCATACACCACGTGAAATTCGAGCGATTAAATTATTTTTAAGTACGTTAAATTTAGAGATTATGAGCTATATGTCTATCTTCACAGTATTAGAAATTTGGCAAATACAACACCATCATCAATTCAATTTACTATGGTTTAATATGATATTTATCATTATCATTGGTTTGACGCTTGTCATATTTTGTTTACTTCCTACAATTCATAAAATGAGAGATTCTCAATAAAAATATAAACTCTCATGATGCAGTTTTGAAGCGAATTCCTGAGATTATTATAAATAATATCTAGTATTTATAATTAAAATGATATATTATTTATTATAGTTAAATATTGTGTATATTTTGTGAACTTTTTGTAAAAATTCGATTGCCTGTCACATATAGGAGTGTTACATTTTAAATATGTGATCATCGCAAAATATAAGTTGAAATAGGTTGTAGATTAATCAGAATGATAAATATTTTATATAAAGAGAGGGAGTCATTATGACACTACTTACTGTAAATCCATTCGATAATGTCGGATTATCAGCCTTAGTTGCAGCAGTACCTATTATTTTATTTTTATTATGCTTAACCGTTTTTAAAATGAAAGGCATTTATGCAGCATTGACAACTTTGGTTGTTACATTGATTGTGGCTTTATTTGTATTTGAATTACCAGCGCGTGTATCAGCAGGTGCGATTACAGAAGGCGTTGTTGCCGGTATTTTCCCAATAGGATATATCGTTTTAATGGCAGTTTGGTTATATAAAGTTTCTATTAAAACAGGACAATTTTCTATTATTCAAGATAGTATTGCAAGTATTTCAGTGGACCAAAGAATCCAACTATTATTAATTGGATTTTGTTTCAACGCATTTTTAGAAGGTGCAGCAGGATTTGGTGTGCCAATTGCGATTTGTGCAGTATTATTAATTCAACTTGGATTTGAACCATTAAAAGCAGCGATGTTATGTTTAATTGCTAATGGTGCGGCGGGTGCCTTTGGTGCAATTGGTTTACCAGTTAGTATTATTGATACGTTTAACTTAAGTGGAGGCGTTACAACATTAGATGTTGCGAGATACTCAGCATTAACACTTCCAATTTTAAACTTTATTATTCCATTTGTTTTAGTATTCATTGTAGATGGTATGAAAGGTATTAAAGAAATTTTACCTGTCATTTTAACAGTGAGTGGTACATATACTGGATTACAATTATTATTAACAATATTCCATGGTCCAGAACTAGCAGACATTATTCCATCACTAGCAACAATGGTGGTGTTAGCATTTGTTTGTCGTAAATTTAAACCGAAAAACATTTTCAGATTGGAAGCGTCTGAACATAAAATTCAAAAACGAACGCCTAAAGAAATTGTCTTTGCTTGGAGTCCGTTCGTAATTTTAACTGCCTTTGTATTAGTATGGAGTGCACCATTCTTCAAAAAATTATTCCAACCTGGAGGTGCACTTGAAAGTTTAGTAATAAAATTGCCAATTCCAAATACTGTGAGTGATTTATCGCCTAAAGGAATTGCGTTGCGTCTCGATTTAATTGGTGCAACTGGGACAGCGATTTTATTAACAGTAATTATTACAATTTTAATTACGAAGTTAAAATGGAAAAGTGCAGGTGCTTTATTGGTCGAAGCAATTAAAGAATTATGGTTACCGATCCTTACAATTTCAGCTATCCTAGCTATTGCTAAAGTTATGACATACGGTGGTTTGACTGTAGCAATTGGACAAGGTATTGCTAAAGCGGGAGCAATTTTCCCATTATTCTCTCCAGTATTAGGTTGGATTGGTGTGTTTATGACTGGTTCAGTTGTAAATAACAATACTTTATTCGCACCTATTCAAGCGACAGTGGCACAACAAATTTCAACAAGCGGTTCATTACTTGTGGCAGCTAACACTGCAGGTGGTGTAGCAGCGAAACTTATTTCACCACAATCAATTGCCATTGCGACTGCAGCTGTTAAAAAAGTTGGTGAAGAATCTGCATTATTAAAAATGACGTTAAAATACAGTATTATATTTGTTGCTTTTATTTGTGTTTGGACGTTTATACTAACGTTAATATTCTAAATATAAATAATGTTGTCACTTGGATTCAAATGACATTTTAAATCTAATTATTCATGAATCGAACTAGTACGAAATGCAATGAGCATCTTGTCTAGTTCGATTTTTTAATGCCTAAAAATGTCATATATGTAATCAGAGTAGAAAGTGTTGAGGCGTTTCAGAAGTTGTTTAGAAAAGTAAGTAAAATAAAAAATGCACTGAGCAACAAAAGATGTTGCTCGTGCATTTAGATGATTCTTATCATTTCAAATAAGAATGTGTTAATCAACGTATATAAGTTAAAATTGGTTTGGATAAAATGATATCTATCGTTGTGTATTGTTTGTTTTTATAGTTCGCGACGACGTCCAGCTAATAACGCTGCACCTAAGGCTAATGATAATCCACCAAATACAGTTGTACCGATGAATGGATTTTCTTCACCAGTTTCTGGTAATGCTTGAGCTTTGTTAGCATCTGCATGGTTTGCTGGTTGCTTCTTATCAACAACAAGTTCTTGACCAGGTTTGATCATGTTTTTATCAGCTAATTTGTTATCTGCAGCAATTTTGTCAGCAGTAGTGCCGTTTGCTTTTGCAATGTCATTTACTGTATCACCAGGTTTAACGACATGTACTCCGTTACCATCTTCTTTACCAGGTTTGTTGCCATCTTCTTTGCCAGGCTTGTTGCCGTCTTCTTTACCAGGTTTTTTGTTGTCTTCTTTACCAGGCTTGTTGCCATCTTCTTTACCAGGTTTTTTGTTGTCTTCTTTACCAGGCTTGTTGCCGTCTTCTTTGCCAGGCTTGTTGTTGTCTTCTTTACCAGGCTTGTTGTTGTCTTCTTTACCAGGCTTGTTGTTGTCTTCTTTGCCAGGCTTGTTATTGTCTTCTTTGCCAGGCTTGTTATTGTCTTCCTCTTTTGGTGCTTGAGCATCGTTTAGCTTTTTAGCTTCTGCTAAAATTTCTTTGCTCACTGAAGGATCGTCTTTAAGGCTTTGGATGAAGCCGTTACGTTGTTCTTCAGTTAAGTTAGGTAAATGTAAAATTTCATAGAAAGCATTTTGTTGTTCTTTGTTGAATTTGTTGTCAGCTTTTGGTGCTTGAGCATCATTTAGCTTTTTAGCTTCTGCTAAAAGGTTAGCGCTTTGGCTTGGGTCATCTTTTAGGCTTTGGATGAAACCATTGCGTTGTTCTTCGTTTAAGTTAGGTAAATGTAAGATTTCATAGAAAGCATTTTGTTGTTCTTTGTTGAATTTGTTATCCGCTTTCGGTGCTTGAGATTCATTTAACTTTTTAGCTTCTGACAATAGGTTAGCACTTTGGCTTGGGTCATCTTTTAAGCTTTGGATGAAACCATTGCGTTGTTCTTCGTTTAAGTTAGGCATATTCAAGATTTCATAGAAAGCATTTTGTTGTTCTTTGTTGAAATTGTTATCAGCTTTCGGTGCTTGAGATTCGTTTAATTTTTTAGCTTCACCTAAAACGTTAGTGCTTTGGCTTGGGTCGTCTTTAAGACTTTGAATGAAGCCGTTACGTTGCGCTTCGTTTAAGTTAGGCATGTTCAAGATTTCATAGAAGGCGCTTTGTTGATCTTTGTTGAAGTTATTTTGTTGCGCATCAGCTTTTGGAGCTTGAGAGTCATTAAGTTTTTGAGCTTCACCTAAAACGTTAGCACTTTGGCTTGGATCATCTTTAAGGCTTTGGATAAAACCATTGCGTTGATCAGCATTTAAGTTAGGCATATTTAAGACTTGATAAAAAGCATTTTGTTGAGCTTCATCGTGTTGCGCAGCATTTGCAGCAGGTGTTACGCCACCAGATATAAGTAATGTACCTAAAGTTACAGATGCAATACCTACACCTAGTTTACGAATTGAATAAATGTTTTTCTTTTTCAAATTAATACCCCCTGTATGTATTTGTAAAGTCATCATAATATAACGAATTATGTATTGCAATACTAAAATCTATATTTATAATTAAATTTAAAGGTAAGTTTTACAACTTATAAAATAAATATTTTGCTGAAAGATTTATTCAGGAAGTAAAAGGCTTAAAACCGCAAAATCACGCTATTTCGATTAATAAAAACAGATAAAATATAGAGATATTTTTTATAATGAAAGCGGTTTAATACATATGAGTTAAAAAATATTTTTAAGAATAAAGTGGGGCTTTGAATGTGCTGAGGTTTAATTTCGGAAATGGTTTTAAGTGATATAGAAAATAGAAAGTTGTTCATTATGTGCTGAGGTTTTATTAAAAAATAGAAAACACAAGTGCACTTTAGAATACAGCACACTTGCGTAATAGAGATATTATTCAAAAACAAGATGTAAATGATCTTTATCTGCTAATAATTGATTCACTTGAGCTAATAATTGTTCAGCATGGTCTTGCTGCGCGTCATCCATATGAATTAAAATTTTTCTTTCATCTTCAGTTGAGCGTTCTTTTATTAGATAGCCTTGCTTTTTTAAATTATTGAGAGCTCTAACAGTTTGAGGGTATTTATGGTGGATTGTTTCAATTAAATCTTTAAGAAGAACGATGTTTTTATTTTGAGAAGTGATAATAGCTAG
Organism: Staphylococcus sp. T93; assembly: GCF_016743875.1. Lineage (NCBI taxonomy): Bacteria > Bacillati > Bacillota > Bacilli > Caryophanales > Staphylococcaceae > Staphylococcus > Staphylococcus sp. T93. The sequence goes on from NZ_CP068247.1 coordinate 2,275,245, forward strand.
AATTGTGAATTCTACAAAACTTAATGTTAGATGTTTTTTGATAATATTCTTGAAATACATTGTATACATCATCAAGTTTAGAAATTCTTTACTATCTTTTGGTATCATCTGTGATTCACTTTGATCTGCAAGGTTAAATTGTTTAATGATTTGATCAAACAATGTAACACGTTCTGCAATTTTCTCTCGTTGTTCTTCAGATATTGAAATGTAAGTATTACGCTCATCAATTTTACTTCGAACTTTACTAATATATGAATGTTTCACAAGTACTTTTATATGCTGTACTAAATCCGATTGTTTATAACATAAATCTGAAACAATCTTCTTAAATGGAAGTGTGTTTTCTTGCTGATGAAATAAATAAGTCAGTAATATAAATTCTTTTATAGTCATATCGACTTCAGGCTTGACTTTTTTCTTAAAACGAAACATATATGCTTCAATGATTATAAAATCTCTAATTTTGTCATGGTTATTATATTTCATTGTTTTATCTCCTTGTATATGCACTTTATTTTAATATAACACAATATAATAAGAAAAATAATCCATAATTTACAATTAAAAATAATATGATATTTTTATTAAAATTTGTGTTTTTGAATAAATGACATTATCAAACACTATATTTAAATAAGAAATAGTTATCGATATTTGAAAAATCGAAGAATATTGATTGATATTATAGAATATGAGTCGGTGTTATTTGTATATAAAGTATTAATATGTAATTAAGAAAGTCGACGCTTGTTAACAATAACAACAACTATATGTATAAAAAAACCTCGCAACGGTTAGTTAACTGAATCATTTAGCTAACTTCGTTGTGAGGTCATTTTGTTTTAATAATATCGTTATAACTTTTTCACGGTTAATAATAAGTATATGAAGAATGGGGCACCAAAAGCAGCAATAAATACACCTGCTGGCACTTCTTTAGGCAAGAATAAGGTACGCCCAATTAAGTCTGCAATAACAATTGATATGGCACCAATCATTGCTGACATTAGTAACTTTTTAGCATAACTTCCGCGAACGATTGTTTTCGCGATATGTGGTGCGATTAAACCGACAAACCCAATGTTACCTACTAAACTGATTGCCATAGATACGAGTATAGTAGAAGTGATTAATTGGATTAGTTTCATACGTTGTACATGTAAGCCTAAGCCAATCGCTACAGGGTCATCAAGTATAGATATTTTCATTTTTGGTATAACAAGAAATAACAACGGCACAACAGCTAAAATAACCATACCCAAAATGATTGTATCTTTAAACGTAGCACCGTAAAGACTTCCGACTAGCCATGTATAAGCTTTGGCAGCAGATAATTGCTTCGTTGTAATGAGTAATCCTTGGACAAGCGCAATAAACAACGTTTGCATCGAAATACCGATGATTATGAGTGTTGTCGGGCGTATTTGTCCTTTCGTTTGAAACACTAATAGTATCATCATTGCAACTGCGCCACCTAATACTGCAAATAGTGGAAGTAAATGTATTGTTAAATGGCTGAAAAATGCAATAAAGACAACAGCACTTAAGCTAGCACCACCTGTGATACCGATAATATCAGGTGAGGCAATTGGATTTTTTAATACATTTTGCAACATTAAACCACTCATTCCTAGTGCGGCACCTGCTAAAATCGCAAGTGTAATGCGAGGTAAGCGTAATACTTCTAAAGTGAATTGATCCATACTGTCATTTGGATTTATAAAGTACATCAGTACGCGTTGTAATGGTATAAAGCTTGAACCAATCATCATACTTACCACTGAAACGATGGCTAAAAAGATTAACGCGAAGATGAGATGGTAATTGTCTTTTTTATTAATCTTTTCGGTCATAAGCGTTGACGTCCTTTCTTCATAATATAGATTAAGACAATAGCGCCAATGACAGCGGTAACGACACCGATAGGCAACTCTAGTGGCTTAATTATTATACGAGCAACAATGTCTGAAATGATCATTAGGATTGCTCCAGCTAATGCAGTAAAAGGAATTAAATACTTATAGTTTGGTGGTAATAATCGTTTGCTAATATTCGGTACGATAAGACCCACAAAGACGATTGATCCAGCTACGGCTACCGAAATACCGGCTAACATACTGATGAGCATAATAATCATCCATTTGATTAATTTTATGTTTTGACCGAGGCCGGTTGCAATGTCGTCACTTGTCATCAAGATGTTGATGTGTGCAGCCATGCTAAATGCAATTAAAATAAGTATCAATACAAGCGGAATAATCCATGGGATATCCCAAATATTACGTAATGAAACGGAGCCACTTAACCAAAATAATAGGCCTTGTAAGTCTGTTTCGTTCATAATAAGTATGCCTTGAGTAAAGGCTGTAAATAGCATCGCAATCGCAGCACCTGCCAAAATGACACGGTGAGGTGAGAATAGTGTTTGTCTAAACATACCTAGTGCAACAACTAATACAGTAACAACAATAGCCCCCAAAAATGCAATAACTACAATCATTTTAAAAGATTGAATTTGGATAAATGTAATACTAAAAATGACAAAAAATACTGCGCCTGCATTGACACCGAAAAGCCCTGGTGAGGCTATTGGGTTTCGTGTAAGTGCTTGCATCAACAAACCTGAGACAGCAAGGGCAGCACCAGTCAATAACGCAATGATTGTTCTCGACGCCCGTGCACCAGTGACAACATCATGTAAATCGTTTTCACTATCAAAGTTGAATAACGCCTGTATCACCGTACCTGGTGACACAAGCGTATTTCCAATCATTAAACTTAAGATAGCTACTATTGCAAGACATAAACCAGCAATAACGATTTGGTATTTTGGTTTAAGTAGCATCGTAAAACTCCTTAATTATTTTGATTGTTTTTCAATATTTAACTTTTCATATAAATCGTCAATAAGTTTTAATGAAGATTTATATCCGCCAGCTAAGTTCCAAGTGATTTCATCTAAATCATCAGATACTTGGTTGTTTTTAACTGCGTCTAAATTTTTCCACTCTTTACTTGAAGTCCATTCGCTTTCAGTCTTTTTAACTAATGCAGCATCTTTCGCATTTGGATCTGATTTTACTACAAAAATATGATCAGCGTTCATTAATGGAATGCTTTCTTTAGATGTAAGTTGGATAATATCTTTACCATTATCAACTTGTTTTTGTAAGTCTTTATTACGTTTGAATCCTAAATCATTTAAGATTTCACCAGCATATCCACCAGCATAAATTCTTGTATGATCAGCACGGAAGTTAACAACTGAAGCTTTCAATGGCCATGCATCTTTATACTTTGCTTTTGCATCTTTTTGGAATGCAGCTACTTTATCATCGTACTTTTTAAGTAAATCTTCAGCTTCTTTTTCTTTCCCTAAAGCTTTCCTCATTAACTTAGTTGTATCTTTGAATTTGAAAACTGTATCAGTAGAAACTGTTGGTGCGATTTTAGATAATTGATCGTAAACTTTTTCATTTCTAACTTTTGACGCGACAATTAAGTCCGGTTTTAATTTAGAGATTTCCTCTAAGTTAGGTGCAGGTTCTTGACCTACAATCTTAGTATCTTTTAAATCATTTTTTATGTATTCGAATTTCGGTTTTTGTGTCCATGATTCTACAGCACCTACAGGTTTAACACCTAAAGATACAGCGACGTCAGTGGCACCTTGATATAGCGTAACAACACGCTTTGGTTTCCCTTTAATTTCAGTTGTACCCATTGCATGTTTAATTGAAGTTGTTTCCTTATCTTTGTTATCAGATGATTGTTTATTTGAATTCCCACTACATCCTGCTAAAACAAGTAGGAAAGCAAGCGTAACAACAAGCATTTTAATTACTTTATTCATTGACTAATTAGCCTCCTTCGTGATGTATGACAATGAGAATCATTATCACGATTTAGTATGAATTAAATTTTTTCCTAAGTCAATAAAATATTTATGATTTACATGCAACTTATAATTATTTGACATATAAATGCATAAAAAATATAATCCTAATTACTTGATAGTGAGAATCATTATCAATTAGGTAACACACAATATTATAGAATTTTAAATTTGAGGAGGAAGCGCTTTTGATTGAAAAAAGTCAAGCATGTCACGATTCATTGTTAGATTCTGTAGGGCAAACACCTATGGTTCAACTTCATCAACTATTTCCGAAACATGAAGTGTTTGCAAAGTTAGAGTATATGAATCCTGGAGGCAGCATGAAAGATCGACCTGCCAAGTACATCATTGAACATGGTATTAAACATGGTTTAATCACTGAGAATACACATTTAATTGAAAGTACTTCTGGTAATTTAGGCATTGCGTTGGCAATGATAGCTAAAATCAAGGGATTAAAACTCACGTGTGTTGTTGATCCTAAAATATCACCAACAAATTTGAAAATTATTAAAAGTTATGGTGCCAATGTAGAAATGGTTGAAGAACCTGATGCACATGGGGGTTATTTAATGACTCGTATTGCAAAGGTGCAAGAACTGTTAGCCACTATTGACGATGCATATTGGATTAATCAATATGCGAATGAGTTAAATTGGCAATCCCATTATCATGGTGCAGGCACAGAGATTGTTGAAACAATTAAGCAACCTATAGATTATTTTGTCGCGCCAGTCAGCACGACAGGTAGCATTATGGGTATGAGTAGAAAAATAAAAGAAGTGCATCCAAACGCACAAATTGTTGCTGTTGATGCGAAAGGGTCAGTCATTTTTGGTGACAAACCTATTAATAGAGAATTACCTGGTATCGGTGCTAGTCGTGTACCCGAAATATTGAATAGATCAGAAATTAATCAAGTGATCCATGTAGATGATTATCAATCTGCTTTGGGCTGTCGAAAACTGATTGATTATGAAGGCATATTTGCCGGAGGTTCAACAGGTTCGATTATTGCAGCGATTGAGCAGTTGATAACGTCAATTGAAGAAGGTGCAACAATTGTCACGATTTTACCAGATCGAGGCGATCGTTACTTAGATTTAGTTTATTCAGATACATGGTTAGAAAAAATGAAATCAAGACAAGGAGTTAAATCAGAATGAATAGAGAGATGTTGTATTTAAATAGATCAGATATTGAACAAGCGGGAGGTAATCATTCACAAGTTTATGTGGACGCATTAACAGAAGCATTAACAGCCCATGCGCACAATGATTTTGTACAACCGCTTAAGCCGTATTTAAGACAGGATCCTGAAAATGGACACATCGCAGATCGAATTATTGCAATGCCAAGTCATATCGGTGGTGAACACGCAATTTCAGGTATTAAGTGGATAGGTAGTAAGCACGACAATCCATCGAAACGTAATATGGAGCGTGCAAGTGGCGTCATTATTTTGAATGATCCAGAAACGAATTATCCAATTGCAGTTATGGAAGCAAGTTTAATTAGTAGTATGCGTACTGCAGCAGTTTCAGTGATTGCAGCAAAGCATTTGGCTAAAAAAGGATTTAAAGACTTAACAATCATTGGATGCGGGCTAATCGGAGACAAGCAATTACAAAGTATGTTAGAGCAATTCGATCATATTGAACGCGTGTTTGTTTACGATCAATTCTCTGAAGCATGTGCACGCTTTGTTGATAGATGGCAACAACAGCGTCCGGAAATTAATTTTATTGCGACAGAAAATGCTAAAGAAGCAGTATCAAATGGTGAAGTAGTCATTACATGTACCGTAACGGATCAACCATACATTGAATATGATTGGTTACAAAAGGGTGCATTTATTAGCAACATTTCTATCATGGATGTGCATAAAGAAGTCTTTATTAAAGCTGACAAAGTCGTAGTAGATGACTGGTCACAATGTAATCGAGAAAAGAAAACTATTAACCAATTGGTGTTAGAAGGTAAATTCAGCAAAGAAGCTCTTCATGCTGAACTAGGACAACTTGTGACAGGTGACATACCAGGACGTGAAGACGATGATGAGATCATATTACTTAATCCGATGGGTATGGCTATCGAAGATATTTCAAGTGCTTATTTTATTTATCAACAGGCACAACAACAAAATATTGGGACAACATTGAACCTATATTAAGAATGCGAGGTGTCTGAACATTGCAGAATCATACAGCAGTCAATACAGCACAAGCGATAATATTAAGAGATTTAGTTGATGCATTATTATTTGAAGATATAGCCGGAATTGTATCGAATAGTGAGATTACTAAAGAAAACGGACAAACGCTTTTGATATACGAACGTGAAACACAACAAATAAAGATACCTGTTTATTTTAGTGCTTTAAATATGTTTCGTTACGAAAGTTCACAACCAATTACGATAGAGGGAAGGGTGTCTAAGCAACCTTTAACGGCAGCTGAATTTTGGCAAACAATTGCTAATATGAATTGTGATCTAAGTCATGAATGGGAAGTGGCTCGCGTTGAAGAAGGACTGACTACTGCTGCCACACAGCTTGCTAAACAATTATCAGAATTAGATTTAGCGTCACATCCTTTTGTGATGTCAGAGCAGTTTGCAAGTTTAAAAGATCGTCCATTTCATCCATTAGCTAAAGAAAAAAGAGGATTAAGAGAAGCGGATTATCAAGTGTATCAAGCTGAATTAAATCAATCATTTCCTTTAATGGTTGCAGCAGTTAAAAAGACACATATGATTCATGGCGATACTGCAAATATCGATGAATTAGAAAATTTGACAGTACCTATAAAAGAACAAGCGACAGACATGTTAAATGATCAAGGGTTATCAATAGATGACTATGTACTATTTCCGGTACATCCTTGGCAATATCAGCATATTCTGCCGAACGTCTTTGCGAAAGAGATTAGTGAAAAGTTGGTTGTACTATTACCGTTAAAATTTGGAGATTATCTGTCGTCTTCAAGTATGCGTTCATTAATTGATATTGGCGCACCGTATAACCATGTCAAAGTACCATTTGCAATGCAGTCATTAGGCGCATTAAGGCTAACGCCTACGCGTTACATGAAAAACGGAGAACAAGCAGAACAATTATTACGTCAGCTTATAGAAAAAGATGAAGCACTAGCTAAGTATGTCATGGTTTGTGATGAAACAGCTTGGTGGTCATATATGGGTCAAGATAATGATATTTTCAAAGATCAATTAGGTCATCTAACTGTTCAGCTAAGAAAGTATCCCGAAGTGCTAGCCAAAAATGATACGCAACAGCTAGTGTCAATGGCAGCACTCGCGGCAAATGATCGCACTTTATATCAAATGATTTGTGGAAAAGATAATATTTCTAAAAATGATGTCATGACGTTATTTGAAGATATCGCGCAAGTCTTTTTAAAGGTAACACTATCATTTATGCAATACGGCGCATTACCAGAGTTGCATGGTCAAAATATATTGTTGTCATTTGAAGATGGACGTGTACAAAAATGCGTGTTACGTGATCATGATACTGTCAGAATTTATAAACCATGGCTAACAGCACATCAGCTTTCATTGCCGAAGTATGTCGTCAGAGAAGATACACCTAATACGCTAATTAATGAGGATTTGGAAACATTCTTTGCTTATTTTCAAACATTAGCTGTATCGGTAAATCTATATGCCATTATTGATGCAATTCAAGATTTATTTGGTGTAAGTGAGCATGAACTTATGTCGTTGTTAAAACAAATTTTAAAAAATGAAGTGGCAACTATTTCCTGGGTTACAACTGATCAGCTAGCTGTCAGACACATTTTATTTGATAAACAGACGTGGCCATTCAAACAAATTTTATTACCATTGCTATATCAACGTGATAGTGGTGGAGGTAGTATGCCTTCAGGTTTAACTACCGTACCAAATCCAATGGTGACATATGATTAATCAGTCTATATGGCGCAGTAACTTTCGCATTTTATGGCTCAGTCAGTTTATAGCGATTGCTGGACTGACAGTACTTGTGCCATTATTGCCAATTTATATGGCATCACTACAAAATCTATCAGTCGTAGAAATACAGTTGTGGAGTGGTATAGCGATTGCTGCTCCAGCTGTAACGACGATGATAGCTTCGCCGATATGGGGGAAGCTAGGTGATAAGATCAGCCGAAAATGGATGGTGTTAAGAGCGTTACTTGGTTTGGCGGTATGCTTATTTTTAATGGCATTGTGTACGACACCATTACAGTTTGTACTTGTGAGGTTATTGCAGGGACTATTTGGTGGTGTTGTTGATGCATCAAGTGCGTTTGCGAGTGCAGAGGCGCCAGCTGAAGATCGTGGAAAGGTATTAGGAAGACTGCAAAGTTCAGTCAGCGCAGGGTCTCTTGTGGGGCCATTAATTGGCGGTGTTACAGCTTCGATATTAGGTTTTAGTGCGTTACTGATGAGTATTGCCGTTATTACTTTTATTGTCTGTATTTTCGGTGCATTAAAATTGATTGAAACGACACATATGCCAAAATCACAAACACCAAATATTAATAAAGGTATTCGCCGTTCATTTCAATGTCTATTATGCACACAACAAACATGTCGATTTATTATCGTTGGCGTTTTAGCAAACTTTGCTATGTATGGCATGCTAACTGCATTATCACCACTTGCTTCATCAGTGAATCATACAGCGATAGATGACCGTAGTGTGATTGGATTTTTACAGTCCGCATTTTGGACGGCTTCGATATTAAGCGCGCCTTTATGGGGACGCTTTAATGATAAATCATATGTTAAATCAGTATATATATTTGCCACGATTGCATGTGGTTGTAGTGCGATACTGCAAGGTTTAGCGACGAATATAGAGTTTTTAATGGCTGCAAGAATACTTCAAGGATTAACATATAGTGCATTGATTCAAAGTGTCATGTTTGTTGTCGTGAATGCGTGTCATCAACAACTTAAAGGCACATTTGTTGGAACGACGAACAGTATGTTAGTTGTTGGTCAAATTATTGGCAGTCTTAGTGGCGCTGCCATTACAAGTTATACTACACCAGCTACTACGTTTATCGTTATGGGCGTAGTATTTGCAGTAAGTAGTTTATTTTTAATTTGTTCAACCATCACTAATCAAATCAACGATCACACATTAATGAAATTATGGGAGTTGAAACAAAAAAGTGCAAAATAAAGAATTAATACAACATGCAGCGTATGCGGCTATCGAACGCATTTTAAATGAATATTTTAGAGAAGAAAATTTATATCAAGTACCACCTCAAAATCATCAATGGTCTATACAATTATCAGAGCTCGAAACTTTAACGGGTGAATTTCGCTATTGGTCTGCGATGGGGCATCATATGTATCATCCAGAGGTATGGCTTATCGATGGAAAAAGTAAAAAAATAACAACTTATAAAGAAGCAATTGCGCGTATTTTGCAACATATGGCTCAAAGTGCAGATAATCAAACGGCAGTGCAACAACATATGGCGCAAATTATGTCTGACATCGATAATAGCATTCATCGCACGGCACGTTATTTGCAAAGTAACACAATAGACTACGTAGAGGATCGTTATATCGTTTCAGAACAATCTTTATACTTAGGTCATCCATTTCATCCGACTCCTAAGAGTGCAAGTGGGTTTTCAGAAGCAGATTTAGAGAAATATGCACCCGAATGTCATACATCATTCCAATTGCATTATTTAGCTGTGCATCAAGATGTTCTGCTCACGCGCTATGTAGAAGGTAAAGAAGATCAGGTTGAGAAAGTGTTGTATCAATTAGCAGACATAGATATATCAGAGATACCCAAAGATTTTATTTTATTACCAACACATCCTTATCAAATCAATGTGTTGCGACAGCATCCACAGTATATGCAATATAGTGAACAAGGTTTAATAAAAGACCTTGGCGTTTCCGGTGATTCAGTGTACCCGACGTCTTCGGTTAGAACTGTATTTTCAAAAGCATTAAACATTTATTTAAAATTACCGATACACGTTAAAATCACTAATTTTATACGTACGAATGACCTTGAACAGATTGAACGGACAATTGATGCCGCGCAAGTTATCGCATCAGTCAAAGATGAGGTTGAAACACCCCATTTTAAATTGATGTTTGAAGAAGGATATCGTGCATTGTTACCGAATCCATTAGGGCAAACAGTTGAACCTGAAATGGATTTATTAACAAATAGTGCCATGATTGTTCGTGAAGGGATACCGAATTACCATGCTGATAAAGATATTCATGTATTGGCGTCATTATTTGAAACGATGCCTGATTCACCGATGTCTAAGTTATCACAAGTGATTGAGCAAAGTGGTTTAGCACCAGAAGCATGGCTTGAATGTTATTTGAATCGTACATTATTGCCGATATTAAAGCTGTTTAGTAACACAGGCATTAGTCTAGAAGCACATGTACAAAATACATTAATTGAATTAAAAGATGGCATACCCGACGTATGCTTTGTCAGAGATCTTGAAGGCATTTGTCTATCTAGAACGATTGCTACTGAAAAACAGCTTGTGCCAAATGTTGTGGCAGCATCAAGCCCTGTTGTATATGCACATGATGAAGCATGGCATCGTCTTAAATATTACGTTGTAGTAAATCACTTAGGACATTTAGTATCAACTATTGGTAAAGCGACTAGAAATGAAGTTGTGTTATGGCAACTTGTAGCGCATCGTCTTATGACTTGGAAAAAAGAATACGCGAATAACGCAGTATTTGTTGACTGTGTAGAAGATTTATATCAAACGCCGACCATTGCGGCTAAAGCGAATTTGATGAGTAAATTGAATGATTGTGGTGCAAACCCTATTTATACACATATACCAAATCCAATTTGTCATAACAAGGAGGTATCGTATTGTGAATCAAACAATTCTTAATCGTGTAAAGACTAGAGTGATGCACCAACTGGTATCATCACTTATTTATGAGAATATTGTTGTGTATAAAGCGTCATATCAAGACGGTGTCGGTCATTTTACAATAGAAGGACATGATTCAGAGTATCGTTTTACTGCTGAAAAGACACATAGCTTTGATCGTATACGTATCACATCACCAATTGAGCGTGTCGTAGGAGATGAGGCAGATACAACAACAGACTATACACAATTATTGAGAGAGGTTGTATTTACATTTCCTAAAAATGATGAAAAGCTAGAACAATTTATTGTCGAGTTATTACAGACAGAATTAAAAGATACGCAAAGTATGCAGTATCGAGAATCAAACCCACCAGCAACACCTGAGACATTTAACGACTATGAATTTTATGCGATGGAAGGGCATCAGTATCATCCAAGTTACAAATCACGTTTAGGATTTACGTTGAGTGATAATTTGAAATTTGGTCCTGATTTTGTACCAAACGTTAAACTGCAGTGGTTAGCTATCGACAAAGATAAAGTAGAAACGACGGTATCAAGAAATGTTGTAGTTAACGAAATGTTACGTCAACAAGTTGGCGATAAGACTTATGAACATTTTGTACAGCAAATTGAAGCATCTGGCAAACATGTAAATGATGTTGAGATGATACCTGTACACCCATGGCAGTTTGAACATGTCATCCAAGTTGATTTGGCTGAAGAAAGGCTTAATGGCACAGTACTATGGTTAGGGGAAAGTGATGAGCTATATCACCCTCAACAATCGATTCGTACGATGTCGCCAATAGACACGACAAAATATTATTTAAAGGTACCAATAAGTATAACGAACACTTCAACGAAACGAGTGTTGGCGCCTCATACAATTGAAAATGCAGCGCAAATTACGGATTGGTTAAAGCAGATACAGCAACAAGATATGTATTTAAAAGATGAATTAAAGACAGTTTTTCTAGGGGAAGTCTTAGGACAGTCTTATTTAAATACACAACTTTCGCCTTATAAACAAACTCAAGTTTATGGTGCGTTAGGTGTTATATGGCGTGAAAATATATATCATATGTTAATCGATGAAGAGGATGCGATACCATTTAATGCACTTTATGCAAGTGATAAGGATGGTGTACCATTCATTGAAAATTGGATTAAACAATATGGTTCTGAAGCTTGGACAAAGCAATTTTTAGCTGTAGCGATTCGTCCAATGATTCATATGCTTTATTATCACGGTATTGCCTTTGAATCGCATGCACAAAATATGATGCTCATTCATGAAAATGGTTGGCCTACACGTATTGCCTTAAAAGATTTCCATGATGGTGTTCGTTTTAAGCGTGAGCATTTAAGTGAAGCTGCTTCACACCTGACATTAAAGCCAATGCCAGAAGCACATAAAAAAGTGAATAGTAATTCATTTATTGAAACAGATGACGAACGTTTAGTACGCGACTTTTTACATGATGCATTTTTCTTTATTAATATCGCCGAAATCATCTTATTTATTGAAAAGCAATATGGTATCGATGAGGAGCTGCAATGGCAATGGGTTAAAGGCATCATCGAGGCGTATCAAGAAGCATTTCCAGAGTTGAATAACTATCAACATTTCGATTTGTTTGAACCTACGATTCAAGTTGAAAAGTTAACGACACGTCGATTATTAAGTGACTCCGAGTTAAGAATTCATCATGTTACAAATCCATTAGGTGTAGGAGGTATCAATGATGCAACAACTATCTCTGAAACATAGATTAAACAATGGTGATTCAGTTTATGGCATTTTTAATTCTATACCGGACCCATTGATGATCGAGGTTATCGCAGCAAGCGGGTATGACTTTGTTGTGATTGATACAGAACACGTGGCGATTAATGATGAGACACTAGCGCATTTAATTCGTGCAGCTGAAGCAGCGCATATTATACCAATTGTACGTGTCACTGCAGTGATAGATAGAGATATCATTAAAGTGTTGGATATGGGTGCGAGAGGTATTATTGTGCCACACGTTAAAGATCGTGAGACAGTTGAGCATATTGTGAAATTAAGTCGTTATTACCCGCAAGGATTAAGAAGTTTGAATGGTGGTCGCATGGCAAGATTTGGACGTACACCATTACTTGATGCAATGGAGATGGCTAATGAGCATATTATGGTGATTGCCATGATAGAAGATGTTGAAGGGGTTATGGCCATTGACGATATAGCACAAGTCGAAGGTTTAGACATGATAGTCGAAGGTGCCGCAGATTTATCGCAGTCACTTGGCATACCATGGCAAACGCGTGATGATCAAGTAACATCACATGTTCAACATATTTTTGAAGTTGTGAATGCACATGGTAAACATTTTTGTGCATTACCACGTGAAGATGAAGATATTGCAAAATGGCAGGCACAAGGTGTACAAACATTTATTTTAGGTGATGATCGCGGAAAAATATATCGCCATTTAAGTGCATCTCTAGCGACGTCTAAACAGAAAGGGGATGAAGGCTAATGCGTATAGTTCAACCTGTTATTGAACAATTAAAAGCACAATCTCATCCAGTTTGTCATTATATCTATGATTTAGTCGGACTGGAACATCATTTGCAACATATTACATCGTCATTGCCGAGTAATTGTCAAATGTACTATGCAATGAAAGCAAATAGTGAACGAAAAATCCTAGATACAATTAGTCAGTATGTTGAAGGATTCGAAGTTGCATCTCAAGGTGAAATAGCAAAAGGTCTTGCTTTTAAACCAGCAAATCATATTATTTTTGGTGGCCCTGGTAAGACAGACGAGGAACTAAGATATGCAGTAAGTGAAGGTGTTCAGCGTATTCATGTTGAAAGTATGCATGAATTACAACGGCTAAATGCCATCTTAGAAGATGAAGATAAGACACAACACATTTTATTGCGTGTTAATTTAGCAGGACCATTTCCCAATGCAACGTTGCATATGGCAGGACGCCCAACACAATTTGGTATTTCTGAAGACGAAGTTGATGATGTCATTGAAGCTGCGCTCGCAATGCCAAAGATTCATCTAGATGGATTTCATTTTCATTCTATTTCTAACAATTTAGACTCGAATTTACATGTCGATGTAGTGAAACTTTATTTTAAAAAAGCAAAGGCATGGTCTGAAAAACATCGATTTCCACTCAAACATATCAATCTTGGTGGTGGCATAGGCGTTAACTATGCAGATTTAACTAACCAATTTGAATGGGATAATTTTGTAGAACGTTTTAAAACACTTATCGTTGAGCAAGAAATGGAAGATGTGACATTGAACTTTGAATGTGGGCGCTTTATTGTGGCACATATTGGTTACTATGTGACAGAAGTGCTAGACATTAAGAAAGTACATGGTGCTTGGTATGCCATATTAAGAGGAGGTACGCAACAATTTAGACTGCCGGTATCTTGGCAACATAACCATCCTTTTGACATTTATCGCTATAAGGACAATCCATATTCATTTGAAAAAGTTTCAATTTCGAGACAGGACACAACGTTAGTCGGTCAATTATGTACACCGAAAGATGTCTTTGCTAGAGAAGTACAGATAGACGCAATCAGTACAGGCGACGTTATTGTTTTCAAATATGCAGGTGCATACGGATGGTCTATTTCACATCACGATTTCTTAAGCCATCCACATCCTGAATTTATTTATTTAACACAAACAAAGGAGGATGAATAACTATTGAATCATATTCATGAACATTTAAAATTGGTACCAGTAGATAAGATTGATCTTCACGAAACATTCGAACCTTTAAGATTGGAAAAAACGAAAAGTAGTATTGAAGCAGATGATTTTATACGTCATCCTATTTTAGTGACAGCGATGCAACATGGTAGATATATGGTTATAGATGGTGTGCATCGGTATACAAGTTTGAAAGCGTTAGGATGTAAGAAAGTTCCAGTGCAAGAAATCCATGAAACACAATATTCAATTAGTACATGGCAACATAAAGTTCCATTTGGTGTGTGGTGGGAAACGTTACAACAAGAACATCGCTTGCCATGGACTACTGAGACAAGACAAGAAGCGCCATTTATTACAATGTGTCATGGTGATACAGAACAATATTTGTATACAAAAGATTTAGGCGAAGCACATTTTCAAGTATGGGAAAAGGTTGTCGCAAGTTATAGTGGTTGTTGTTCTGTAGAGAGAATTGCACAAGGTACATATCCTTGTCTTTCTCAACAAGATGTACTCATGAAGTATCAGCCATTGAGTTATAAGGAAATTGAAGCGGTTGTTCATAAAGGGGAAACTGTGCCAGCAGGTGTGACACGCTTTAATATTTCAGGACGATGTCTTAATCTTCAAGTACCACTGGCATTACTTAAACAAGATGATGATGTTGAACAACTGCGCAATTGGAAGCAGTTTTTAGCAGATAAGTTTGCCAATATGAGATGCTATACTGAAAAAGTATACTTGGTGGAGCAATAGTTTTACTGTGATGTTGAGGGAAATATGATGATTTAGCGTATTGATAGCGAAAATATAATAAAACAATATAGTGTGGAGAACTTTTGATATTTTATAAATATTGAAGTTCTCCATTTTTGTATTTTGCATATAAAAATTAAATAAAATAAGGTATATTAAGGTAAAGTATAAATTTTAAATAAATGGGGAATGAGTATGAGCTCAATTATAGGAAAAATAGCAATTTGGATAGGCATCGTAGCTCAAATATATTTTAGTGTCGTTTTTGTTAGGATGATATCTATTAATATTGCTGGAGGATCTGATTACGAAACAATTTTTTTATTAGGATTAATATTGGCTCTTTTCACTGTTTTACCAACCATCTTTACTGCGATTTATATGGAAAGTTACTCTGTAATCGGAGGTGCACTTTTTATTGTTTATGCTATTATTGCACTGTGTTTATATAATTTCCTTTCGTCAATTTTATGGCTGATTGGTGGTATTTTGCTGATTTGGAATAAATACTCAAAAGATGAATCGACAGACGAAAATGAAAAAGTTGATATTGAAAGTACAGAGAATCAATTTGAATCTAAAGATAAAATCACTAAAGAATAAAGAGAATATTTAAGGTAAAGTATAAATTTTAAATAAATGGGGAATAGACATGGAAAAAAATGTAGAAAAATCATTCATAAAGATAGGTTTATATTTTCAAATAGCTTATATAGTACTCATGGCTATAACTTTATGTGGGTTTGTAATTTGCTATGGACTAATTTTCGGCCTTTTCTATTTATTATCAGGTAGCAGAGCTGATTATTTAATAGTAACAATAGTTATATCGGCAATAATTTCTATATTTGTAATTATACTTTCAATCGTACCTGTCATCGTATTGGCATCTGACTTATTTAAAGAAAGGATTTCAAAAGGTGTCATATTAATTGTATTGGCTATTATCGCTTTAGTATTATGCAACTTTGTATCTGCAATACTCTGGTTTGTTTCAGCCATATCTATTTTAGGTAGAAAAAAATTAGTAGCTGCAGCAGATACTACCACTATTCAAAAAAGTAAAGGGAACGCAAATCAAGCATCACATAAAGACACGTGTAAAAAGGAACTTGATAGTCAAGACATGATGGAACATCCTGAGGTTAAAAATCCCACGACTAAAAACCTTGAAGGATTTAACGAAGAAATACATAAAGATGAAGCTACAACTAAAGTTGTCAGTGATAACACGGAACCGCCTATTGAATCAAAAGACCATGTCTCGAAAAAAGATTGATGACAAACTAATCGAGAGACTTAAAAAAATAATATTCAACATAAGAACTTTTAAAACGACATTTAAACGCATTGCCAATCACTAATGGTAGTGCGTTTAACTATACCTTAAATATCTGAATATTTTGTTAAATGGAGCTACCTTTGTTGTACTATTCAAATGAAGAGGAGTAAAATGTAATTAAAGGAAAGAAATTTGAGGAGTGATCTTTATGACAAACAACAAAGTAGCATTAGTAACTGGCGGAGCACAAGGGATTGGTTTTAAAATTGCAGAACGTTTAGTGGAAGATGGTTTCAAAGTAGCAGTTGTTGATTTCAATGAAGAAGGGGCAAAAGCAGCTGCACTTAAATTATCAAGTGATGGTACAAAAGCTATTGCTATCAAAGCAGATGTATCAAACCGTGATGATGTATTTAACGCAGTAAGACAAACTGCCGCGCAATTTGGCGATTTCCATGTCATGGTTAACAATGCCGGCCTTGGACCAACAACACCAATCGATACAATTACTGAAGAACAGTTTAAAACAGTATATGGCGTGAACGTTGCAGGTGTGCTATGGGGTATTCAAGCCGCACATGAACAATTTAAAAAATTCAATCATGGCGGTAAAATTATCAATGCAACATCTCAAGCAGGCGTTGAGGGTAACCCAGGCTTGTCTTTATATTGCAGTACAAAATTCGCAGTGCGAGGTTTAACACAAGTAGCCGCACAAGATTTAGCGTCTGAAGGTATTACTGTGAATGCATTCGCACCTGGTATCGTTCAAACACCAATGATGGAAAGTATCGCAGTGGCAACAGCCGAAGAAGCAGGTAAACCTGAAGCATGGGGTTGGGAACAATTTACAAGTCAGATTGCTTTGGGCAGAGTTTCTCAACCAGAAGATGTTTCAAATGTAGTGAGCTTCTTAGCTGGTAAAGACTCTGATTACATTACTGGACAAACAATTATTGTAGATGGTGGTATGAGATTCCGTTAATAATCATCCACTAATGATAAATAAATCCTTATTGTTAAGTTTAATCACTTAGCAGTAAGGATTTTTTAGTGCACTTAGAAGGGAGTGTATTGGTAGAAAATTAATAAGCGAAGTTCTTAAGTGAGTTATGATGTCACAGTCTAATGCATCAGTTGAAAGCATTATTAGTATTAACACACCCAAGATATTATAAAACATCACAAAAACACCACTATCTAATTTATCTCAATAAAAATTCACAAAGTTATCTCATTTTATTTTTATAAATAAAAAATATCGATAAAAAGCTTACAATACTTTATGTTTTTATGATATATTTTTAATGTATAAATGAGGTGGAAGATTTGGAAAGAGTTTTGATAACTGGTGGGGCTGGTTTTATTGGGTCGCATTTAGTAGATGATTTACAACAAGATTATGATGTTTATGTTCTAGATAACTATAGAACAGGTAAACGAGAAAATATTAAAAGTTTGGCTGACGATCATGTGTTTGAATTAGATATTCGTGAATATGATGCAGTTGAACAAATCATGAAGACATATCAATTTGATTATGTTATTCATTTAGCAGCATTAGTTAGTGTTGCTGAGTCGGTTGAGAAACCTATCTTATCTCAAGAAATAAACGTCGTAGCAACATTAAGATTGTTAGAAATCATTAAAAAATATAATAATCATATAAAACGTTTTATCTTTGCTTCGTCAGCAGCTGTTTATGGTGATCTTCCTGATTTGCCTAAAAGTGATCAATCATTAATCTTACCATTATCACCATATGCAATAGATAAATATTACGGCGAACGGACGACATTAAATTATTGTTCGTTATATAACATACCAACAGCGGTTGTTAAATTTTTTAATGTATTTGGGCCAAGACAGGATCCTAAGTCACAATATTCAGGTGTGATTTCAAAGATGTTCGATTCATTTGAGCATAACAAGCCATTTACATTTTTTGGTGACGGACTGCAAACTAGAGATTTTGTATATGTATATGATGTTGTTCAATCTGTACGCTTAATTATGGAACACAAAGATGCAATTGGACACGGTTATAACATTGGTACAGGCACTTTTACTAATTTATTAGAGGTTTATCGTATTATTGGTGAATTATATGGAAAATCAGTCGAGCATGAATTTAAAGAAGCACGAAAAGGAGATATTAAGCATTCTTATGCAGATATTTCTAACTTAAAGGCATTAGGATTTGTTCCTAAATATACAGTAGAAACAGGTTTAAAGGATTACTTTAATTTTGAGGTAGATAATATTGAAGAAGTTACAGCTAAAGAAGTGGAAATGTCGTGAAAATGACATTGAAGCTGTCCATAATAATAAGGGTTATGCCTATCAAAGAAAATTAGACAAACTAGAAGAAGTGAGAAAAAGCTATTACCCAATTAAACGTGCGATTGACTTAATTTTAAGCATTGTTTTATTATTTTTAACTTTACCGATTATGGTTATATTCGCCATTGCTATCGTCATAGATTCGCCAGGAAACCCTATTTATAGTCAGGTTAGAGTTGGGAAGATGGGTAAATTAATTAAAATATACAAATTACGTTCGATGTGCAAAAACGCAGAGAAAAACGGTGCGCAATGGGCTGATAAAGATGATGATCGTATAACAAATGTCGGGAAGTTTATTCGTAAAACACGCATTGATGAATTACCACAACTAATTAATGTTGTTAAAGGGGAAATGAGTTTTATTGGACCACGCCCGGAACGTCCGGAATTTGTAGAATTATTTAGTTCAGAAGTGATAGGTTTCGAGCAAAGATGTCTTGTTACACCAGGGTTAACAGGACTTGCGCAAATTCAAGGTGGATATGACTTAACACCGCAACAAAAACTGAAATATGACATGAAATATATACATAAAGGTAGTTTAATGATGGAACTATATATATCAATTAGAACATTGATGGTTGTTATTACAGGGGAAGGCTCAAGGTAGTCTTAATTTACTTAATAAGTTCAAATAAAAGTTATATTTTAAAGATTGTGACCAATTGTTACAGTATAACGAGGAATCCCTTGAGACAGTATCAAATGGCATTAAGAAATATGTGCCATCATTGATTTGCATGGCTATAAATACTATTCATCTGATGAGATAGCCATGTTAAGAAATTGAAAGTATAGCATTAAAGGGGTTTGTAACAGTTGAAAATTATATATTGTATTACTAAAGCAGACAATGGTGGTGCACAAACACATCTCATTCAACTCGCCAACCATTTTTGCGTACACAATGATGTTTATGTCATTGTAGGCAATCATGGACCAATGATTGAACAACTAGATGCAAGAGTTAATGTAATTATTATCGAACATTTAGTAGGTCCAATTGACTTTAAACAAGATATTTTAGCTGTCAAAGTGTTAGCACAGTTATTCTCGAAAATTAAACCTGATGTTATCCATTTACATTCTTCCAAAGCTGGAACGGTCGGACGAATTGCGAAGTTCATTTCGAAATCGAAAGACACACGTATAGTTTTTACTGCACATGGATGGGCTTTTACAGAGGGTGTTAAACCAGCTAAAAAATTTCTATATTTAGTTATCGAAAAATTAATGTCACTTATTACAGATAGCATTATTTGTGTTTCAGATTTCGATAAACAGTTAGCGTTAAAATATCGATTTAATCGATTGAAATTAACCACAATACATAATGGTATTGCAGATGTTCCCGCTGTTAAGCAAACGCTAAAAAGCCAATCACATAACAATATTGGCGAAGTAGTTGGAATGTTGCCTAATAAACAAGATTTACAGATTAATGCCCCGACAAAGCATCAATTTGTTATGATTGCAAGATTTGCTTATCCAAAATTGCCACAAAATCTAATCGCGGCAATAGAGATATTGAAATTACATAACAGTAATCATGCGCATTTTACATTTATAGGCGATGGACCTACATTAAATGATTGTCAGCAACAAGTTGTACAAGCTGGGTTAGAAAATGATGTCACATTTTTGGGCAATGTCATTAATGCGAGTCATTTATTATCACAATACGATACGTTTATTTTAATAAGTAAGCATGAAGGTTTGCCAATTAGCATTATAGAAGCTATGGCTACAGGTTTGCCTGTTATAGCCAGTCATGTTGGCGGTATTTCAGAATTAGTAGCTGATAATGGTATATGTATGATGAACAACCAACCCGAAACTATTGCTAAAGTCCTGGAAAAATATTTAATAGACAGTGATTACATCAAAATGAGTAATCAATCTAGAAAACGTTATTTAGAATGTTTTACTGAGGAGAAAATGATTAAAGAAGTGGAAGACGTTTATAATGGAAAATCAACACAATAGTAAATTACTAACATTGTTACTTATCGGTTTAGCGGTTTTTATTCAGCAATCTTCGGTTATTGCCGGTGTGAATGTTTCTATAGCTGACTTTATCACATTACTAATATTAGTTTATTTACTGTTTTTCGCTAACCATTTATTAAAGGCAAATCATTTTTTACAGTTTTTCATTATTTTGTATACATATCGTATGATTATTACGCTTTGTTTGCTATTTTTTGATGATTTGATATTTATTACGGTTAAGGAAGTTCTTGCATCTACAGTTAAATATGCATTTGTAGTCATTTATTTCTATTTAGGGATGATCATCTTTAAGTTAGGTAATAGCAAAAAAGTGATCGTTACCTCTTATATTATAAGCAGTGTGACTATAGGTCTATTTTGTATTATAGCTGGTTTGAACAAGTCCCCTTTACTAATGAAATTGTTATATTTTGATGAAATACGTTCAAAAGGATTAATGAATGACCCTAACTATTTCGCGATGACACAGATTATTACATTGGTACTTGCTTACAAGTATATTCATAATTACATATTCAAGGTCCTTGCATGTGGTATTTTGCTATGGTCTTTAACTACAACGGGGTCTAAGACTGCGTTTATCATATTAATCGTCTTAGCCATTTATTTCTTTATTAAAAAGTTATTTAGTAGAAATGCGGTAAGTGTTGTGAGTATGTCAGTGATTATGCTGATATTACTTTGTTTTACCTTTTATAATATCAACTACTATTTATTCCAATTAAGCGACCTTGATGCCTTACCGTCATTAGATCGAATGGCGTCTATTTTTGAAGAGGGCTTTGCATCATTAAATGATAGTGGGTCTGAGCGAAGTGTTGTATGGATAAATGCCATTTCAGTAATTAAATATACACTAGGTTTTGGTGTCGGATTAGTGGATTATGTACATATTGGCTCGCAAATTAATGGTATTTTACTTGTTGCCCATAATACATATTTGCAGATCTTTGCGGAATGGGGCATTTTATTCGGTGCATTATTTATCATATTTATGCTTTATTTACTGTTTGAATTATTTAGATTTAACATTTCTGGGAAAAATGTAACAGCAATTGTTGTAATGTTGACGATGCTGATTTACTTTTTAACAGTATCATTTAATAACTCAAGATATGTCGCTTTTATTTTAGGAATTATCGTCTTTATTGTTCAATATGAAAAGATGGAAAGGGATCGTAATGAAGAGTGATTCACTAAAAGAAAATATTATTTATCAAGGGCTATACCAATTGATTAGAACGATGACACCACTGATTACAATACCCATTATTTCACGTGCATTTGGTCCCAGTGGTGTGGGTATTGTTTCATTTTCTTTCAATATCGTGCAATACTTTTTGATGATTGCAAGTGTTGGCGTTCAGTTATATTTTAATAGAGTTATCGCGAAGTCCGTTAACGACAAACGGCAATTGTCACAGCAGTTTTGGGATATCTTTGTCAGTAAATTATTTTTAGCGTTAACAGTTTTTGCGATGTATATGGTCGTAATTACTATATTTATTGATGATTACTATCTTATTTTCCTACTACAAGGAATCTATATTATAGGTGCAGCACTCGATATTTCATGGTTTTATGCTGGAACTGAAAAGTTTAAAATTCCTAGCCTCAGTAATATTGTTGCGTCTGGTATTGTATTAAGTGTAGTTGTTATTTTTGTCAAAGATCAATCAGATTTATCATTGTATGTATTTACTATTGCTATTGTGACGGTATTAAACCAATTACCTTTGTTTATCTATTTAAAACGATACATTAGCTTTGTTTCGGTTAATTGGATACACGTCTGGCAATTGTTTCGTTCGTCATTAGCATACTTATTACCAAATGGACAGCTCAACTTATATACTAGTATTTCTTGCGTTGTTCTTGGTTTAGTAGGTACATACCAACAAGTTGGTATCTTTTCTAACGCATTTAATATTTTAACGGTCGCAATCATAATGATTAATACATTTGATCTTGTAATGATTCCGCGTATTACCAAAATGTCTATCCAGCAATCACATAGTTTAACTAAAACGTTAGCTAATAATATGAATATTCAATTGATATTAACAATACCTATGGTCTTTGGTTTAATTGCAATTATGCCATCATTTTATTTATGGTTCTTTGGTGAGGAATTCGCATCAACTGTCCCATTGATGACCATTTTAGCGATACTTGTATTAATCATTCCTTTAAATATGTTGATAAGCAGGCAATATTTATTAATAGTGAATAAAATAAGATTATATAATGCGTCAATTACTATTGGTGCAGTGATAAACCTAGTATTATGTATTATTTTGATATATTTTTATGGAATTTACGGTGCTGCTATTGCGCGTTTAATTACAGAGTTTTTCTTGCTCATTTGGCGATTTATTGATATTACTAAAATCAATGTGAAGTTGAATATTGTAAGTACGATTCAATGTGTCATTGCTGCTGTTATGATGTTTATTGTGCTTGGTGTGGTCAATCATTATTTGCCCCCTACAATGTACGCTACGCTGCTATTAATTGCGATTGGTATAGTAGTTTATCTTTTATTAATGATGACTATGAAAAATCAATACGTATGGCAAATATTGAGGCATCTTCGACATAAAACAATTTAAGTACCGGTAATGCTATACTTTAGAAAATTAAGATTAAGAAGAAAAGGCAATTTCTTATTGAAAAATGGAAGTTGTCTTTTTTAATTCTCTTTAAAAGCGGGAAACAAAAGCAGTTAAATGCCTTTTTGCATTCAATATTAAATATTATATCAATTTCGAATATTTAAATTTTATATAATTGGATATAACAAATAAATAATAATTATTGCAAAACACACCCAAAATTAATTATTATAAAAGTATATTCATAAAAGGAGGAATATACTTATGGCATTTAAATTACCAAATTTACCATATGCATATGATGCATTGGAACCATATATAGATCAAAGAACAATGGAGTTTCATCACGACAAACATCACAATACGTACGTGACGAAATTAAACGCAACAGTTGAAGGAACAGAGTTAGAGCATCAATCACTAGCGGATATGATTGCTAACTTAGACAAGGTACCGGAAGCGATGAGGATGTCAGTCCGTAATAATGGCGGTGGTCATTTTAACCATTCATTATTCTGGGAAATACTATCACCTAATTCTGAAGAAAAAGGTGGCGTAATAGATGACATCAAAGCGCAGTGGGGCACTTTAGATGAATTTAAAAATGAATTTGCAAATAAAGCAACAACATTATTTGGATCAGGTTGGACTTGGTTAGTTGTTAATGATGGCAAATTAGAAATTGTGACAACGCCAAACCAAGATAATCCATTAACAGAAGGCAAAACACCAATCTTACTATTTGATGTTTGGGAGCATGCCTACTATCTGAAATATCAAAATAAACGTCCAGACTATATGACTGCATTTTGGAACATTGTTAACTGGAAAAAAGTTGATGAATTATACCAAGCAGCAAAATAATATAACTTAATATAATTGAGGTGGAGCATCTACAAGGTGTTCCACTTTTTTGTACTTAATATCTTTACTTATTTGTTTTTGTGTAATGGGATAGCACGTAAAAGTGGAAAAATAATAAGATAAATTTCAACTCGAAATACCTTATTATTGTTGACTATAACGATGACCTAAATATTATATACATTAGACAACACTATTAATTAATCAACATATTGACATTAAATAAATTGACAAAATAAGTAATTATTGTGAATCTAAAGTGAAATTTTTATAAAAAAATGTAATGATTCAAAAATTTTGTTGCATTTCTTTTGTAATCGTATGATAATGTAAATGTAATCAAATTGTAATATAAGGGGACAAGACAATGAAAAAATTAGCAACAGTAGGTTCTTTAATTGTAACAAGCACTTTAGTATTCTCAAGTATGCCTTTTCAAAATGCGCATGCCGACACAACTTCAATGAATGTGTCGAATAAACAAAGCCAAAATGTACAAAATCATCGTCCTTATGGCGGAGTAGTACCACAAGGAATGACGCAAGCACAATATACTGAATTAGAGAAAGCTTTACCCCAATTAAGCGCTGGCAGTAATATGCAAGACTATAATATGAAATTGTATGATGCGACGCAAAATATTGCTGATAAATACAATGTGATAATTACAACTAATGTAGGGGTATTTAAACCACATGCTGTTAGAGATATGAATGGCCATGCGTTACCTTTAACAAAAGATGGCAATTTTTATCAAACGAATGTAGATGCAAATGGTGTTAATCATGGTGGTAGTGAAATGGTGCAAAATAAAACAGGTCATATGAGTCAACAAGGCCATATGAATCAGAACACACATGAACCAACAGCCACACATGCAACAAGGTCATATGCAATCATCAAACCATCAAATGATGAGTCCAAAAGCAAATATGCATTCATCAAATCATCAAATGAACCAAAGTAACAAAAAAGTTTTACCAGCTGCTGGTGAAAGTATGACATCAAGTATTCTTACTGCAAGTATTGCCGCACTACTATTAGTATCTGGGTTATTCTTAGCATTTAGACGACGTTCAACAAATAAATAAACATAATACGATTAATAATAGAAAAATCGTGTGATTATCTGAGCGAGCCTAGGACATAAATCAATGTCCTAGGCTCGCTAATGTTATATTGGCAGTAGTTGACTGAATGAAATTGCGCTTGTAACAAGCTTTTCCATTTCTTACCAACTCCCTAAATAGTCATCAAAAAATTTCTTATATTTTAATAATTTTTAATAATCCGATTGTCTTATACGTGTCAGTGTTAATTCAGATATTTCCTGTGGAATATACCACTTATTAATCATAATTGGATAAGGTGTTTGTGCGTACAGTGTTTCAATAATCAGCCAACAATGTGTATCACCATCAAACACGTGACTATGATTTTTGAAGTGGGGCGCTTTGGTAATAGACATTTTTAAATCTGATTGATATGCATTGCTATAAATCGTTTGCTCAACGAATGTCTTCATGTCGTCTTCGTTTTGTGTATTCACTTTAAATGTGTCAATGACATTTAACGGTATAAAGGTAAAGCAAAATGCATCAGCTTGCTTAGAATGATTGTCCTTTTTTTGATAATAGCGTTCCATTGCAATGACGGCAGAAGGATGGTTTGCAAACAAATGATTTGTATATTCACTTTCTAAATCAACACGATAATTAATTGATGACATAGATACGCGAGCTAGCAATATTTGATCAAGTGGATGCTTAAATTGATCCATACTTGAAGCGTGTTGGGCATTTGTTTGTGGAATAACAAAGTGTCCCTTCCCTCTTGTACTCTCTACGATGCCATCTTCGGCTAACAATTTTATAGCTTGGCGCAAAGTCATACGACTGACATCAAAGCGCGCACAAAGTTCCTTTTCAGTAGGTAATGCATGGCCACTCGGATATTTTCCTATTTGAATTTCTTTATATAACGTATTATAAATCGTTAAAAATTTTGGTTGTGTTTGCGTCACGTAGACAACCTCCATAAAGTTACTTAATCACTCTCATCATACAATAATTTTTACTCAAATTGGAAAAATTATAAAAATTAAATATAGATAGGCTTTGAAAATTAGTTTTATACAAGGTTAGTAGCTGTAACTGTAAAATGTTCTTAATATTGTCAAAATGTAATGCTTGAAAGCGCTTTTAAAAAATATTATTATATACATGGTTAGACAAATAGACAAATCACTATACAAATATTGGGAGGAATATTTTATGAAATCAACACCACACATTAAACCAATGAATGACGTCGAAATTGCAGAAACGGTTCTATTGCCAGGAGATCCGTTAAGAGCTAAGTTCATTGCAGAAACTTATTTGGATGATGTGGAACAGTTCAATACAGTGCGAAACATGTTTGGTTTTACCGGAACATATAAAGGTAAAAAAGTTTCTGTCATGGGTTCAGGTATGGGTATGCCATCTATTGGCATTTACTCTTATGAATTAATTCATACATTTGGTTGTAAAAAATTAATTCGCGTTGGCTCTTGTGGCGCGATGCAAGAAAACATTGATTTATATGATGTGATTATTGCACAAGGTGCCTCTACTGATTCAAATTACGTTCAACAATATCAATTACCAGGTCATTTTGCGCCAATTGCTTCTTATCAATTATTAGAAAAAGCAGTTGAAACAGCACGTGACAAAGGTGTACGTCATCATGTAGGTAATGTGTTATCAAGTGATATTTTCTATAACGCGGATACAACAGCGAGTGAACGTTGGATGCGTATGGGTATTTTAGGTGTAGAAATGGAATCAGCTGCATTATACATGAATGCAATTTACGCTGGTGTCGAAGCATTAGGTGTGTTCACAGTGAGCGATCATTTAATTCATGAAACGTCAACAACACCTGAGGAAAGGGAACGTGCATTTACAGATATGATTGAAATTGCACTGTCATTGGTGTAGATGATTATGAATGTTGAATATTCTAAAATAAAGAAAGCAGTACCTATTTTATTATTCTTATTTGTATTCAGTTTGGTTATAGACAACTCATTTAAATTGATTTCTGTAGCCATTGCTGATGACTTAAACATATCTGTAACGACAGTAAGTTGGCAAGCGACATTAGCCGGTTTAGTAATTGGTATTGGCGCTGTAGTATACGCTTCATTATCTGATGCCATTAGTATACGCACACTATTTATTTATGGCGTGATATTAATCATTATCGGATCAATTATTGGTTACATTTTCCAACATCAATTCCCATTACTTTTAGTTGGACGTATTATTCAAACTGCCGGTTTAGCTGCTGCAGAGACATTATATGTGATATATGTTGCAAAGTATCTTTCTAAAGAGGACCAGAAGACTTACCTTGGCTTAAGTACGAGCAGTTATTCCTTGTCATTAGTTATCGGTACATTATCAGGTGGATTTATTTCTACGTATTTACACTGGACAAATATGTTTTTAATTGCATTAATCGTAGTATTTACGTTGCCATTCCTATTTAAATTATTACCAAAAGAAAATAATACGAATAAAGCTCATTTAGATTTTGTTGGCTTAATTCTAGTGGCAACTATTGCTACAACAGTCATGCTGTTTATTACGAACTTTAATTGGTTATATATGATTGGTGCCTTAATTGCGATTATCGTTTTTGCGCTATATATTAAAAATGCGCAACGTCCATTAGTAAATAAATCATTTTTCCAAAATAAACGTTATGCTTCATTTTTATTTATAGTATTTGTAATGTATGCTATCCAATTGGGTTATATTTTTACGTTCCCATTCATAATGGAGCAAATTTATCATCTGCAACTAGACACAACATCACTGTTATTAGTACCGGGTTATATAGTAGCAGTCATTGTTGGTGCACTAAGTGGTAAAATCGGCGAATATCTGAATTCAAAACAAGCGATTATCACAGCAATTATTTTAATAGCACTGAGCTTGATTTTACCTGCATTTGCAGTAGGTAATCACATTTCAATCTTCGTCATTTCTATGATATTCTTTGCAGGTAGCTTTGCTTTAATGTATGCACCTTTACTTAACGAAGCCATTAAAACAATAGATCTTAATATGACAGGTGTGGCTATTGGTTTTTATAATTTAATTATTAATGTGGCGGTATCTGTAGGTATTGCGATTGCTGCGGCTCTAATCGATTTTAAAGCATTAAATTTCCCAGGCAATGATGCATTAAGTTCACATTTCGGTATTATTTTAATTATTTTAGGTTTAATGAGTATTGTCGGATTAGTTTTATTCGTCAGCTTAAATCGTTGGACACAATCTGAAAAATAAATAGATATAAATTCGCGAGATATATTCGTATTTATAGTAAAATTAAATAAAGAGATTATATAACACGAGGAGTAGTAAGTATGAAATTTGAGAAATATATAGATCACACTTTATTGAAGCCTGAGTCAACACGTACGCAAATCGATCAAATCATCGATGAAGCGAAAGCATACAATTTTAAATCTGTATGTGTGAATCCAACACATGTTAAATATGCAGCAGAGCGACTAGCTGATTCAGAGGTGCTCGTTTGTACGGTAATAGGATTCCCATTAGGTGCGTCGACAACTGCAACGAAAGCATTTGAAACAGAAGATGCAATTCAAAATGGTGCAGATGAAATTGACATGGTCATCAACATCGGCGCATTAAAAGATGGACGTTTTGATGATGTACAACAAGACATTGAAGCAGTGGTTAAAGCTGCGAAAGGTCACACAGTAAAAGTGATTATTGAGACGGTATTGTTGGACCATGACGAAATTGTAAAAGCGAGTGAATTAACAAAAGCGGCTGGTGCGGACTTCGTTAAAACTTCAACAGGTTTTGCAGGTGGCGGTGCGACTGCAGAAGACGTTAAATTAATGAAAGATACAGTAGGTGCTGATGTAGAAGTAAAAGCATCAGGTGGCGTACGTAATTTAGAAGATTTCAATAAAATGGTTGAAGCAGGTGCGACACGTATTGGTGCGAGCGCAGGTGTTCAAATTATGCAAGGTTTAGAAGCAGATTCAGATTACTAATATATATAAATTTTGGGAGTGATAGCTATGACAAGACCATTTAATCGTGTACATTTAATCGTAATGGATTCAGTAGGTATTGGTGAAGCGCCAGACGCAGCTGATTTTAAAGATGAAGGTTCACATACTTTAAGACATACCTTAGAAGGTTTCGATCAAACTTTACCAAACCTTGAAAAGTTAGGTCTAGGGAACATCGATAAATTACCAGTAGTAAATGCAGTTGAACAACCAGAAGCATACTATACTAAATTGAGTGAAGCTTCAGTTGGTAAAGATACAATGACTGGTCACTGGGAAATTATGGGATTAAATATTATGCAACCTTTTAAAGTATACCCTAATGGATTCCCTGAAGAGTTAATTCAACAAATTGAAGAAATGACAGGTCGTAAAGTTGTTGCTAACAAACCGGCATCGGGTACGCAAATTATCGATGAGTGGGGCGAGCACCAAATGAAAACTGGTGACTTAATTGTTTATACAAGTGCAGACCCAGTATTGCAAATTGCTGCACATGAAGACATTATCCCATTAGAAGAGTTATATGATATTTGTGAAAAGGTTCGTGAGTTGACAAAAGACCCTAAATATTTAATTGGTCGTATTATCGCACGTCCATATGTTGGTGAACCAGGAAACTTTACACGTACATCTAATCGACATGACTATGCGTTAAAACCTTTTGGTAAAACTGTCTTAGATCATTTGAAAGACGGTGGTTATGATGTTATTGCCATCGGTAAAATTAATGACATTTATGATGGTGAAGGTGTAACAGAAGCGGTTCGTACGAAGAGTAACATGGACGGTATGGATCAATTGATGAAAATTGTTAAGAAAGATTTCACAGGTATTAGCTTCTTAAACTTAGTAGACTTTGATGCATTATACGGTCATCGTCGTGATAAACCAGGTTATGCACAAGCAATTAAAGATTTCGATGATCGCTTGCCAGAACTGTTTAGCAACTTAAAAGAAGACGATTTAGTAATTATTACAGCAGACCATGGTAATGACCCGACAGCGCCAGGTACGGACCATACGAGAGAATATATCCCAGTAATTATGTACAGTCCGAAATTTAAAGGTGGTCATGCACTAGAAAGTGATACTACATTCAGTTCTATCGGTGCAACTATAGCAGATAATTTCAACGTAACATTACCAGAGTTCGGTAAAAGTTATTTAAAGGAATTGAAATAGAATAAATTTAGATATTATAAAAACAGCAGTGAAGTTAACTATAACAATAGTTTTCTTCACTGCTGTTTTTATTATAATAGAGAAACGTAAGACGGTAGGACTTCTTATTTAGGAGTATCCTGATTTAATGTTAAACAATACGTTTTCGGATTGAACCGGAAATTAAATCGACAATTGCGACCATTAGTACTAAACCGATTAATATAATACCTACACGGTCCCAAGAACGTGTTTGAATGGCAAATATGAGTGGTGTCCCGATACCACCAGCCCCAATTAGCCCCAGTATAGAAGCTGAACGTAAGTTTAGTTCAAAGCGATAAAGTATGAGTGATAGAAAGGCAGGCATAATTTGTGGTATGACTGCAAATACGAGTGTTTTAATCTTATTCGCACCACTGGCCTTTAATGATTCTACAGCACTGAAATCTAGACCTTCAATATCTTCAGCTAAAAGTTTCCCAAGCATACCTACGGAATGGATACCTAAAGCTAATACACCTGAAAATGAACCTGGGCCAACAGCTTTGATAAATATAAGTGCCATTACAATTTCTGGGAAGACACGTATAACACTTAAAATAAATTTGCTAACACCTGAAACTGGGCGTAGCTTTACCATATTATTTGCACCTAGAAATGCTAATGGAATACAGATAATTGCGGCGATGAAAGTACCTACAACGGCTATCGCAAAGGTTTCAAGTAAACCACGTAATAAGTCTTCGCCATCTGGTATATAGATATAGCTGATATCAGGATGGAATAATCCGCTGAATATGGATTTTAAGATTTCTAATGATTTACTTTTAAGTTCTAAACTTGGTACACCTGCAAATGCCCAGATGATAATAGCTAAGACGACAATTGCAATAAGCCATCTTTTAATCAATTTTCGTTTGTGTGCTTTTGTGTGAACATTATATTTTGCTATTTCCTGTGTCATGCGAGATGTGCCCTCACTTTCGTACTGATGTAATCAATGACGACGACGATAACTAAAGTAAATAAAATAATCGTTGCTGTTTTTGGATATTGAAATAAACCAAGTGTTTGATCATAAAACAATCCAATACCGCCAGCGCCGACTAATCCAAGCACAGCTGAAGCACGTATATTTACTTCAAATGCATATAATACGTATGACATAAATGACGATATGGCTTGTGGTACAACACCGAAAACAATCCATTTTATTTTATTAGCGCCAACAGCCGTCATTGCTTCCATTGGACCTGGATCTATCGTTTCCAATGATTCATATAATAATTTTCCAATAATACAGATAGTTAAAATAAACAGTGCTAATATCCCTGGAATTTGACCGATTCCAAATACAGCCACAAAGATTGCTGCTAATAACAAATCTGGAATAGTACGAACTATATTTAAAATAAAGCGCGAGGGTATTGAAATCCACTTTTGATGAACGATATTGCTAGCACATAATAACGCAATTGGTATTGAAACGATGCTACCTAATACTGTACTTACGATAGCCATTCGAATGGTATCTAACA
This sequence comes from Staphylococcus sp. T93, assembly GCF_016743875.1. Taxonomy (NCBI): domain Bacteria; kingdom Bacillati; phylum Bacillota; class Bacilli; order Caryophanales; family Staphylococcaceae; genus Staphylococcus; species Staphylococcus sp. T93. The sequence goes on from NZ_CP068247.1 coordinate 2,307,478, forward strand.
TTGGCGTTGTAATTTGTTGTAAATACTCGAAATCAGGTGGAATCATTTGTTTGAATAGATCACCTATTTGAGGTATTCCTATCATTAAATCTCCAAAATTAAATCCCGTATAAATGAAGCTCCAAATGATAAGCACAATGATTAACATGAAGGTAAAACTCGTTTTTAAAGAAACCTTTTTCTTTAAAAGGGAGTCATACTTTGTAGGTATTTCTAAAGGCATGTTAGTTCACTCCTAGCTTTTCATCTTCTTTAATTGTACGTCCATATATTTCACTAAATACGTCATCTGTTGCTTCAGATGCAGGACCATCATAGACAACTTCACCATCACGTAAACCAATGATGCGTGTGCCATATTCTTTTGCCAAGTCAACAAAATGTAAATTAATTAAAATTGTGATGCCTAATTCTTGGTTGATTTTTCTTAAATCATCCATAACCTGTTTCGTAGTTAATGGGTCTAATGAAGCAACTGGTTCATCTGCAAGAATAATTTCAGATTCTTGGCATAGCGCACGTGCAATAGATATACGTTGTTGTTGGCCACCTGATAATTCATCAGAGCGTTGATTATATTTATCTAAGATATTGACGCGTTCTAGTGCATCCATTGCCTTAATTTTGTCTTCTTTTGGGAATAAACCTAATACCATTTTCCAAGTAGGGTGATAACCTACACGTCCACTTAGTACATTTCGTAATACACTTGACCGTTTAACTAAATTAAAATGTTGGAAAATCATACCTATATTTCGGCGCATTTCTAATAATGCTTTACCATGGGCTTTAGTGATTGATTTACCTTGGATGAAAATTTCACCTGACGTGATATCATGCAAACGATTTACAGATCTTAATAACGTGGATTTCCCAGCACCAGATAGTCCGACAATAACTGCAAATTCACCTTTTTCAATATTTAAGTTAATATTTTTCAAGCCTACATGACCGTTAGGATAGACTTTACTGACGTTTTTAAATTCGATTTGACTCATGTTTGACACCTTTCTTTAATAAAGAAAAGCCAAGGTAAACTGAAATATCATAGACATTGGGTTTCTGTGTACAAATGGTTTCAAATGTACAGCGACACCTTTCTATATCTGTTTCAGTTTAGCGCCTAGCTTTTCAATATTAATCTAGAATATATCTATTGAACGAAAGCTTTTAATACCAAATTCGCTAATGATTCATTTGTTAAATAATGATTATTTCATATCTTTAACTAATTTTTCGTACTCTCTTACAATGTCGAAATTTGAATCTTTCGTTTCTGTGTATCCTTCATGTGAATAAACTTCGCTAATAATTTTGTGACCTTCTTTTGATTTAGCAATGTCTATAAAAGCTTTTTTCAATTTTTCTTGAAAATCTTTATCCATATCTGGTCTTACAGAAATTGTGTCATTCGGAATAGCTTGTGTTAATTTTAAAATTCGTGTGTCTTTAAATACATTTGGTTGGTCTTTTTTCACAGTATTACGTGCATCGTTAAATACAGCCGCAGCATCTACATCTCCATTTAATAATGAGATAACTGCTTGGTCATGACCTTTAACATTCACAATTTTCATATCTTTAGTTGCATTAATACCTGCTTCGTTTTTTAACATCGCAAGTGGGAATGTATATCCAGCAGTTGATGTTACATCTTGTAAGGCAATTTTCTTACCTTTTAAATCTTTCAAGCTTTTAATTTTTGAGTCTTTTTTAACAAGAATTTCTGATTTATAACTATCTACAAGTTCTTTACTTGCTGAACCATCTTCTTTTACACCGAAACGTTGTGCTTGTAATAATAAATCAGCTGCTTTTTGATCATGTGCTAATGTGTATGCCGTTGGTGGTAAGAAACCAACATCAACTTTTTTAGACTTCATAGCTTCAACAATTGTATTGTAGTTAGTTGATACAGACACTTTAACTGGAATCCCTAATTCTTTAGATAGTAATTTTTCTAATGGTTTTGCTTTAGCTTCTAATGTTCCAGCATTTTGCGAAGGTACAAATTGAACGGTTAATTCTTTAGGTTTGTATCCTCCTGATTTAGAATCCGAATCATTACTAGCGTTCTTTTGATTATCTAAAGAACTTGAGTTTCCACATGCTGCTGCAAAAAAAATGACTGCTAACATTAATACAAATAAACACTTAAAATTTTTCATTTGATAACTGTCCCCTTCACATTCTTAATCGTGTAATATGTATGCAATGAAATTACACTTATAGCGTACCACATTTAAATGTTAAAAAGTATTTTATAAAAATGAATTTTAATAACTTTCTTTAAGAGTTTGATAAGATTTTGTAAATTTTTCGTTAAATTGCTCATATGCAACGAATTTTTATCCTATAATTCAAGAACAAATTTATTTTAAAAGGAGCCTCACAAAATGAAAAAAATATATAAGTCATTAACTGTCTCTGCAATTGTTGCAACGGTATCATTAAGTGCTTTACCGCAATCTTTAGCTATAACGCATGAATCGCAACCTACAAAGCAACAGCGAACGGTATTATTCGATCGTTCTCATGGTCAAACAGCTGGTGCTGCAGATTGGGTTAGTGATGGTGCATTTTCAGATTATGCGGATTCAATACAAAAACAAGGTTATGACGTTAAAGCTATTGATGGTCATTCGAACATAACAGAAGCAAGTTTGAAAAGTTCCAAAATATTTGTAATTCCTGAGGCTAACATTCCTTTCAAAGAATCAGAACAGGCAGCAATTGTTAAATATGTGAAACAAGGTGGCAATGTTGTCTTTATTTCAGATCATTACAATGCTGACCGAAATTTAAATCGTATTGATTCATCGGAGGCAATGAATGGTTATCGACGTGGAGCATATGAAGATATGTCGAAAGGTATGAATGCAGAAGAAAAAAGTTCTACTGCAATGCAAGGTGTGAAAAGTTCAGATTGGTTATCTACAAACTTTGGCGTACGTTTTCGATATAATGCACTAGGTGATTTAAATACGAGCAATATTGTTTCTTCAAAAGAAAGTTTCGGTATTACTGAAGGTGTGAAATCTGTCTCTATGCATGCCGGATCGACATTAGCAATTACTAATCCAGAGAAAGCAAAAGGTATTGTGTATACACCAGAACAATTGCCAGCGAAAAGTAAATGGTCACATGCTGTAGATCAAGGTATTTATAATGGGGGCGGTAAAGCAGAAGGCCCCTATGTAGCAATTTCTAAAGTTGGAAAAGGTAAAGCAGCATTTATCGGTGATTCATCACTTGTGGAAGATAGTTCGCCCAAATATGTAAGAGAAGATAATGGAGAAAAGAAGAAAACATATGATGGTTTTAAAGAACAAGACAACGGTAAGCTATTAAATAATATAACGGCTTGGATGTCTAAAGATAATGATGGGAAATCACTTAAGGCGAGTAGCCTAACATTAGATACAAAGACTAAGTTGCTTGATTTTGAACGACCAGAGCGTTCAACTGAGCCTGAAAAAGAGCCATGGTCACAACCGCCGAGTGGTTATAAATGGTATGATCCAACAACATTTAAAGCAGGTAGTTATGGCAGCGAAAAAGGCGCAGATCCTCAGCCAAACACACCAGATGATCATACACCACCAAATCAGAACGAAAAAGTAACATTTGATATCCCGCAAAATGTTTCTGTAAATGAGCCATTTGAAATGACAATACATTTAAAAGGATTTGAAGCAAATCAAACACTTGAAAATCTTAGAGTTGGTATTTACAAAGAAGGCGGACGTCAAATCGGACAATTTTCAAGTAAAGATAACGATTATAACCCACCAGGTTACAGTACTTTGCCAACAGTTAAAGCAGATGAAAACGGAAATGTCACAATTAAGGTCAATGCTAAAGTACTTGAAAGTATGGAAGGTTCAAAGATTCGTTTAAAACTCGGTGACAAAACCTTGATTACAACAGACTTCAAATAAATATATAATAGAAATAAGAAAGATGTTTGTGATTGAAGGAGTGAGTGAGGATGTCAAACATAGCATTTTATGTCGTGAGTGACGTACATGGTTATATTTTCCCAACAGATTTTACGAGTAGAAATCAATATCAACCTATGGGATTGTTACTAGCGAATCATGTTATAGAACAAGACAGAAGGCAGTATGACCAAAGTTTTAAAATAGATAATGGTGATTTTTTGCAAGGGTCACCATTTTGTAATTACTTAATCGCGCATAGCGGCAGTAGCCAGCCTTTAGTTGATTTTTATAATCGAATGGCATTCGACTTTGGTACGCTTGGTAATCATGAATTTAATTATGGATTACCATACTTAAAAGACACTTTACGCAGACTCAATTATCCAGTTTTGTGCGCTAATATATATGAAAATGATAGTACATTGACTGATAACGGTGTGAAGTATTTTCAGGTTGGAGATCAAACTGTTGGTGTGATAGGTTTAACGACACAATTTATTCCCCATTGGGAACAACCAGAGCATATTCAGTCACTTACGTTTCATAGTGCTTTTGAAATACTTCAACAATACTTACCTGAAATGAAGCGACATGCAGATATCATTGTGGTTTGTTACCATGGTGGATTTGAAAAGGATTTAGAAAGTGGTACGCCGACCGAAGTATTAACGGGTGAAAATGAAGGATATGCCATGTTAGAAGCGTTTTCTAAAGATATAGATATCTTTATTACGGGTCACCAACATCGACAAATTGCTGAAAGGTTTAAGCAAACGGCTGTGATTCAACCTGGTACGAGAGGTACAACTGTAGGCAGAGTAGTCTTGAGTACTGATGAATATGAAAATCTATCCGTTGAATCATGTGAATTACTTCCTGTTATAGATGATTCCACATTTACTATTGATGAAGATGACCAACATTTACGAAAGCAGTTAGAGGACTGGTTAGATTACGAAATTACTACATTGCCATATGATATGACGATTAATCATGCATTTGAGGCACGTGTGGCACCGCATCCTTTTACAAATTTTATGAATTACGCTTTATTAGAAAAAAGTGACGCAGATGTTGCCTGTACAGCTTTGTTTGATTCTGCTAGTGGTTTCAAGCAAGTCGTGACGATGCGAGATGTTATTAACAATTACCCATTTCCAAATACATTTAAAGTTTTAGCTGTAAGTGGTGCCAAACTTAAAGAAGCCATTGAACGATCAGCAGAATATTTTGACGTGAAAAATGATGAAGTTAGTGTGAGCGCAGACTTCCTTGAACCCAAACCACAACACTTTAATTATGATATATATGGTGGCGTAAGTTATACCATTCATGTTGGAAGACCAAAGGGACAACGTGTGAGCAATATGATGATTCAAGGTCACGCAGTTGATTTAAAGCAGACATATACAATTTGTGTAAATAATTATCGTGCAGTAGGCGGTGGTCAGTATGATATGTATATCGACGCGCCAGTTGTAAAAGATATTCAAGTTGAAGGCGCACAATTACTTATTGATTTTTTATCAAATAATAATTTGATGCGCATCCCGCAAGTTGTTGATTTTAAAGTTGAAAAGTGACGGATATATGTAAAACTTACTTGATTTTAATCGGGTAAGTTTTTGTTTTTGTTTAAAGCGAGAAAGTATTATCTTTAGACGACGTGATTGAAATGTCACGTCCTGTCAAAATGAATAGTTTATTAAAGTTGTATTTTGATAGAAATTTACTGACACCACAAAAATTATTGAATTATTTAAAAGTTGATGAAACATTTTTGAATCATCTAGCAGGTATTAATTTAAAACTCTTTAAGGATTATGTTAATGAAAATAGAGAATATAATATAACGAATCTATATAAATAAGGCACCAATATTTAAACCTCGAGCTGAAAAGATCATCATTTCAGTTCGAGGTTTTTTATTTTATCCTCTTTGTATGGGTATTCTTTTACTTGAAATTTGTTTTCCTGTTTTTTTATTGTAAATTTTTATTACATAGTATCCTAAGTTATATCCTGACATTTGTTCTCCAGTATTTTTAGTTTTTTAGTAGGAACATAATGGTATTTTTTTGCTGTTAGTGGAACATATTTTTTAGTGTTTTGAATTTCGTTTCATCCATTTGTAAAACTGGATACTCTAATATCCGGTAATAGCCGGTTAAATCGACATAGGATGTCACTAGCTATTCCAAAATTGTCTTTTGACGCTATAACGATTGTTGGGAATCTTAGCATGTCTAACGCAGAGAGACTTTCACATTTTATGAGTACTAATCCTGAAATTCGGCTTTGGGATATTTTACAAACAAACTTTAAAGCTAAAGCTCTTAAAGAAAAAGTTTATATTGAATATGACAAAATAAAAGCAACTCTTTGGAATAGACGTAGTATGCGCGTTGAATTTAATCCTAATAAGCTTTCGCATGATGAAGTGCTTTGGTTAAAACAAAATATCATCAGTTATTTGGACGATGTTAGTTTTACGAGATTAGATTTGGCTTTTGATTTTGAATTTGATTTAAATGACTATTATGCATTGTCAGATAAGTCGGTAAAGAAAACTATATTTTATGGACGTAATGTAAAACCAGAAACAAAATATTTTGGTGTGCGTAATAGTGATAGGTTTATTCGGATTTATAATAAAAACAAGAACGTAAAGATAATGCAGATGTTGAAATTGATTCAACATTTCTATGGCGTGTGGAAATTGAATTAAAACGAGATATGGTTGATTGTTGGAAAGATTGTTTTGATGATTTGCATATTTTAAAACCGAATTTAAAAATGATTGAAAATATACAAGAACGAGCAATGCTTCATTTATTAACTCACGAAGAAGAGGAATGGGGAAATTTAGAAAGACGTACTAAAAATAAATATAGAGATAAGTTGAAAAATATAGCGTCTATTGATTTGACAGATTTAATGAAAATATCTTTAAGAGGAAATGAAAACCAATTGCAAAAACAAATCGACTTTTGGTTGAATTAATTATTATAACTAAAGAACTATGTTCACTTATGCTCATCTACTTAAAATAAGTATTTTTTTGTTGGTTTTTAAAAGTAGTTGAAATGTTTATAATAATATTGAAAGATATTTCTGTTTTCCTTTTGAATAATAAACTTAAAAGAGAATATAAAATAATGCTTATTAAAATTAGGGGTGGAAATATGAAAAGAGATTTTTTTGAAAAGTGGTCGTTTATTTTAAATTTAATTTTATTTTGTGCTTTTTTGTTTTTAGTGGTTCTGATGTTTTATAAGGATGTCGATTTGATTTATATTTTTTGTACATTATTAATATCATTATTACCTTTGCTAAATATTATAAAAAGATATAAGAAAAAGACGGATAATTAATCCGTCTTTTTTTTATGAAAAGAATAGGCTGGGAAATAAATCAATGTTCTATGATCTACGAAGTTATATTGGCAGTAATTGACTGAACGAAAATGCGCTTGTAATAAGCTTTTTTCAATTCTAGTCAGGGGCCCCAACACAGAGAATTTCGAAAAGAAATTCTACAGGCAATGCGAGTTGGGGCGGGGCCCCAACAAAGAGAAATTGGATTCCCAATTTCTACAGACAATGCAAGTTGGGGTGGGACGGCGAAATAAATTTTGCGAAAATATCATTTCTGTCCCACTCCCCAGAAAAGGTTCTACCATTGTCAAAAAAATGCATCTCTACATGTTAGAGTAAATATTGGTCAGCCAACCAAAATAATCAACACGAGGAGATGCTATTTAATGTCATCTGACACAAACAGTTTAGCACATACGAAATGGAATTGTAAGTAACATATTGTCTTTGCACCTAAATACAGAAGACAAGCGATATATGGAAAAATAAAAAAAGATATAGGGATTATATTACGTCAATTATATGAAAGAAAAGGTGTAGAGATAATTGAAGCAGAGGTATGTAAAGATCATATCCATATGTTAGTAAGTATACCACCCAAACTTGGGGTATCATCATTTGTTGGCTATTTAAAAGGAAAAGTAATTTAATGATATTTGATAGACATGCTAACTTAAAGTATAGATATGGAAATAGAAAGTTTTGGTGTAAAGGATTTTATGTGGATACAGTAGGTAGAAATAAAAAAGTGATTGAAAATTATATTCGTAATCAATTACAAGAGGATATCGTTGCAGATGAAATTTCAATGGAAGAATATTTAGATCCTTTCACTGGAGAGAAAAATAAAAAAAGAAAGAAAAAAGAGTAAACCTTTAGGATTGCTGGAATAGTAGTGCAGTTGGCTGACTTGTCAGTGCCCTTTTAGGGCTGGCCAGTAAGGAAGGCTTATAGCCGCAGAACAAACCACCCGTTCACACGGGTGGTTTTTATTTGTAACATCTGTTGATAGGTATCGACAAGGACCTTTTAATGTTGTGTTTTGTGCGATATAACAAGCTTTTTAGGCTATTAAAGAATATTCAGAATTAAATATATAATTATGAATAAATTATGTCATTGAAAAAATTATGATTATAAAATCATTCTAAAAACACCGAAATAACAATGATTTCATGAAAACATTTATTTTAAAATTTGATATTTGTTCAAATAATATTCGAAATTAAACTTTTTTGTATAGAATTTTCTTTATATCCTGAGAGACATGTACTATAATGTTTGTGAAATAATTCACAAAGTATAAAGGAGTGGTTGTATATGTTAACTATACCTGAAAAAGAAAATCGTGGATCGAAAGAACAAGAAGTGGCAATTATGATTGATGCTCTAGCTGACAAAGGGAAAAAAGCATTAGAAGCATTATCTAAAAAGTCACAAGAAGAAATTGATCATATTGTTCATCAAATGAGCTTAGCAGCTGTTGATCAACATATGGTGCTAGCAAAATTAGCACATGAAGAAACTGGAAGAGGTATATACGAAGATAAAGCGATTAAAAATTTATACGCTTCTGAATATATATGGAATTCAATAAAAGACAATAAGACAGTAGGGATTATTGGTGAAGATAAAGAAAAAGGATTAACGTATGTAGCGGAACCAATTGGTGTTATTTGTGGTGTTACGCCAACAACAAATCCTACGTCGACAACTATTTTTAAAGCGATGATTGCAATTAAGACAGGAAATCCAATCATTTTTGCATTCCATCCAAGTGCACAAGAATCGTCGAAGCGTGCAGCAGAAGTTGTATTAGAAGCGGCAATGAAGGCAGGTGCACCTAAAGATATTATTCAGTGGATTGAAGTGCCTTCTATCGAAGCAACAAAACAATTAATGAATCACAAAGGTATTGCATTAGTTCTAGCAACAGGTGGTTCGGGCATGGTTAAGTCTGCATATTCAACTGGCAAACCGGCATTAGGTGTGGGACCAGGTAACGTGCCGTCTTACATTGAAAAAACAGCACACATTAAACGTGCAGTAAATGATATCATTGGTTCAAAAACATTTGATAATGGTATGATTTGTGCTTCTGAACAAGTTGTAGTCATTGATAAAGAAATTTATAAAGATGTTACTAATGAATTTAAAGCACATCAAGCATACTTTGTTAAAAAAGATGAATTACAACGCTTAGAAAATGCAATTATGAATGAACAAAAAACAGGTATTAAGCCTGATATTGTCGGTAAATCTGCAGTTGAAATAGCTGAATTAGCAGGTATACCTGTCCCCGAAAATACAAAACTTATCATAGCCGAAATTAGCGGTGTAGGTTCAGACTATCCGTTATCTCGTGAAAAATTATCTCCAGTATTAGCCTTAGTAAAAGCCCAATCTACAAAACAAGCATTTCAAATTTGTGAAGACACACTACATTTTGGTGGATTAGGACACACAGCCGTTATCCATACAGAAGATGAAACATTACAAAAAGATTTTGGACTAAGAATGAAAGCTTGTCGTGTACTTGTAAATACACCATCAGCGGTTGGAGGTATTGGTGATATGTATAACGAATTGATTCCGTCTTTAACATTAGGTTGTGGTTCCTACGGTAGAAACTCAATTTCACATAATGTTAGTGCGACAGATTTATTAAACATTAAAACGATTGCTAAACGACGTAATAATACTCAAATTTTCAAGGTGCCTGCTCAAATTTATTTTGAAGAAAATGCAATCATGAGTCTAACAACAATGGACAAGATTGAAAAAGTGATGATTGTCTGTGACCCTGGTATGGTAGAATTCGGTTATACAAAAACAGTTGAGAATGTATTAAGACAAAAAACGGAACAGCCTCAAATAAAAATATTTAGCGAAGTCGAACCGAACCCATCAACTAATACAGTATATAAAGGTCTGGAAATGATGGTTGATTTCCAACCGGATACAATCATTGCACTTGGTGGTGGTTCAGCGATGGATGCTGCAAAAGCAATGTGGATGTTCTTTGAACACCCTGAGACATCATTCTTCGGTGCTAAACAAAAGTTCCTAGACATCGGTAAACGTACTTATAAAATAGGCATGCCTGAAAATGCGACGTTCATTTGTATCCCTACGACATCAGGTACAGGTTCAGAAGTAACACCATTTGCAGTTATCACAGATAGTGAAACAAATGTAAAATATCCGTTGGCTGATTTTGCTTTAACACCTGACGTTGCAATTATTGACCCTCAATTTGTGATGAGTGTGCCAAAAAGCGTTACAGCAGATACAGGAATGGATGTACTAACGCATGCAATGGAATCATATGTATCTGTAATGGCTTCAGACTACACAAGAGGTTTGAGTCTACAAGCGATTAAATTGACGTTCGAATATTTAAAATCATCTGTTGAAAAGGGTGATAAAGTTTCAAGAGAGAAAATGCATAACGCATCAACTTTGGCTGGTATGGCATTTGCAAATGCATTCTTAGGCATTGCACACTCAATTGCGCATAAAATTGGTGGCGAATATGGTATTCCGCATGGTAGAGCGAATGCGATATTACTACCGCATATTATCCGTTATAATGCCAAAGACCCGCAAAAACATGCATTATTCCCTAAATATGAGTTCTTCAGAGCAGATACAGATTATGCAGATATTGCCAAATTCTTAGGATTAAAAGGTAATACGACAGAAGCACTCGTAGAATCATTAGCTAAAGCTGTCTACGAATTAGGTCAATCAGTCGGAATTGAAATGAATTTGAAATCACAAGGTGTGTCTGAAGAAGAATTAAATGAGTCAATTGATAGAATGGCAGAGCTCGCATTTGAAGATCAATGTACAACTGCTAATCCTAAAGAAGCACTAATCAGTGAAATCAAAGATATCATTCAAACATCATATGATTATAAGCAATAATCTATCTGATAATAATCATCTAACTCACCTGAAATTACAAAAGTAAAAAATGCCACATAAACTTTAAGTCGATAATCATTATACGGTTATCGGCTTTTATTTATTGCCAAATCTTCAGAGAGATACAAACTAGACAATCATTTTTTTAAATAAAGAAAATATTAAGATTGATACTCATTTCACAAACTATTACTACTTTAGAGTATAATTATTTTTAATTTCATATAAATAAAAAGGCGAAAATAATGCGGTTTAAAAGTAATTAATTGTTTAAACGATATGTAATATGTAAATACTATATATATAATACCAATTTTAATGAAAATTTTTAAGGGAGGTAAATAATGGAAAGTACATTAGAATTAACAAAAATTAAAGAAGTATTACAAAAAAACTTGAAGATTTTAATTATTTTACCGCTATTATTTTTAATTATTAGCGCTATTGTTACATTTTTCGTCTTATCACCTAAATATCAAGCTAATACTCAAATTTTAGTGAATCAAACTAAGGGTGACAATCCTCAGTTTATGGCGCAAGAGGTTCAAAGTAATATTCAACTTGTAAATACGTATAAAGAAATTGTTAAAAGTCCTAGAATTTTAGATGAGGTGTCAAAGGACTTAAATGATAAGTATTCACCATCTAAATTGTCGAGTATGTTGACAATTACAAACCAAGAAAATACGCAACTTATCAACATCCAAGTTAAAAGTGGTCATAAACAAGATTCGGAAAAAATTGCGAATAGCTTCGCTAAAGTTACAAGTAAACAAATTCCGAAGATTATGAGTGTGGATAACGTATCAATTTTATCTAAAGCAGACGGTACAGCAGTTAAAGTCGCACCAAAAACTGTAGTGAATCTAATCGGTGCATTCTTTTTAGGATTAGTTGTCGCGCTTATATATATCTTCTTCAAAGTAATTTTCGATAAGCGAATTAAAGATGAAGAAGATGTAGAGAAAGAATTAGGATTGCCTGTATTGGGTTCAATTCAAAAATTTAATTAAGGATGGTTGCTACTTATGTCAAAAAAGGAAAATACGACAACAACACTATTTGTATATGAAAAACCAAAATCAACAATTAGTGAAAAGTTTCGAGGTATACGTTCAAACATCATGTTTTCAAAAGCAAATGGTGAAGTAAAGCGCTTATTGGTTACTTCTGAAAAGCCTGGTGCAGGTAAAAGTACAGTTGTATCGAATGTAGCGATTACTTATGCACAAGCAGGCTATAAGACATTAGTTATTGATGGCGATATGCGTAAGCCAACACAAAACTATATTTTTAATGAGCAAAATAATAATGGACTATCAAGCTTAATCATTGGTCGAACGACTATGTCAGAAGCAATTACGTCGACAGAAATTGAAAATTTAGATTTGCTAACAGCTGGCCCTGTACCTCCAAATCCATCTGAGTTAATTGGGTCTGAAAGGTTCAAAGAATTAGTTGATCTGTTTAATAAACGTTACGACATTATTATTGTCGATACACCGCCAGTTAATACTGTGACTGATGCACAACTATATGCGCGTGCTATTAAAGATAGTCTGTTAGTAATTGATAGTGAAAAAAATGATAAAAATGAAGTTAAAAAAGCAAAAGCACTTATGGAAAAAGCAGGCAGTAACATTCTAGGTGTCATTTTGAACAAGACAAAGGTCGATAAATCTTCTAGTTATTATCACTATTATGGAGATGAATAAGTATGATTGATATTCATAACCATATATTGCCTAATATCGATGACGGTCCGACAAATGAAACAGAGATGATGGATCTTTTAAAACAAGCGACAACACAAGGTGTTACAGAAATCATTGTAACATCACATCACTTACATCCTCGATATACCACACCTATAGAAAAAGTGAAATCATGTTTAAACCATATTGAAAGCTTAGAGGAAGTACAAGCACTAAATCTAAAGTTTTATTATGGTCAGGAAATAAGAATTACCGATCAAATCCTTAATGATATTGATCGAAAAGTTATTAACGGTATTAATGATTCACGCTATTTACTAATAGAATTTCCATCAAATGAAGTTCCACACTATACTGATCAATTATTTTTCGAATTACAGAGTAAAGGCTTTGTACCGATTATTGCACATCCAGAGCGGAATAAAGCAATAAGTCAAAACCTTGACATACTATACGATTTAATTAACAAAGGTGCTTTAAGTCAAGTGACAACGGCGTCATTAGCGGGTATTTCCGGTAAAAAAATTAGAAAATTAGCAATTCAAATGATTGAAAACAATCTGACACATTTCATCGGTTCAGATGCGCATAACACAGAAATCAGACCGTTCTTAATGAAAGACTTATTTAATGATAAGAAATTACGTGATTATTATGAAGATATGAACGGATTTATTAGTAATGCGAAGTTAGTTGTTGATGATAAAAAAATTCCTAAACGAATGCCACAACAAGATTATAAACAGAAAAGATGGTTTGGGTTATAAACAGCAAATGAGGGGTTTTATGGCACATTTATCTGTGAAATTGCGGCTTTTAATACTAGCATTAATCGATTCACTGATAGTGACATTTTCAGTATTCGTAAGTTATTACATTTTAGAACCGTATTTCAAAACATATTCTGTCAAATTATTAATATTGGCAGCTATATCACTATTCATATCGCATCATATTTCAGCATTTATTTTTAATATGTATCATCGAGCGTGGGAATATGCCAGTGTGAGTGAATTGATTTTAATTGTTAAAGCTGTGACGACATCTATCGTTATTACGATGGTGGTCGTGACAATTGTTACAGGCAATAGACCGTTTTTTAGATTGTATTTAATTACTTGGATGATGCACTTGATTTTAATAGGTGGCTCAAGGTTATTTTGGCGTATTTATCGGAAATACCTTGGAGGTAAGTCATTTAATAAGAAGCCAACTTTAGTTGTTGGTGCTGGTCAAGCAGGTTCAATGCTGATTAGACAAATGTTGAAAAGTGACGAAATGAAACTTGAACCGGTATTAGCAGTCGATGATGACGAACATAAACGCAATATCACAATTACTGAGGGTGTAAAAGTCCAAGGTAAAATTGCGGATATTCCAGAACTAGTGAGGAAATATAAGATTAAAAAAATCATCATTGCAATTCCAACTATTGGTCAAGAGCGTTTGAAAGAAATTAATAATATTTGCCATATGGATGGCGTTGAGTTATTGAAAATGCCAAATATAGAAGACGTCATGTCTGGTGAGTTAGAAGTGAACCAACTTAAAAAAGTTGAAGTAGAAGATTTACTAGGCAGAGATCCTGTTGAATTAGATATGGATATGATATCAAATGAATTGACGAATAAAACTATTTTAGTTACGGGTGCAGGTGGTTCAATAGGATCAGAAATTTGTAGACAAGTTTGTAATTTCTATCCAGAACGTATTATTCTACTTGGCCATGGTGAAAACAGTATTTATTTAATCAATCGTGAATTGCGAAATCGCTTCGGAAAAAATGTTGATATCGTTCCTATTATAGCGGATGTGCAAAATAGAGCGCGTATGTTTGAAATTATGGAAACGTATAAACCATACGCAGTTTATCATGCAGCAGCACACAAGCACGTGCCGTTAATGGAAGACAACCCTGAAGAAGCAGTACGTAATAATATTTTAGGTACGAAAAATACTGCTGAAGCTGCTAAAAATGCAGAGGTAAAGAAATTCGTTATGATTTCTACGGATAAAGCCGTTAATCCGCCTAATGTCATGGGAGCTTCAAAGCGAATTGCAGAAATGATTATTCAAAGTTTAAATGATGAAACGCATCGAACAAATTTTGTTGCAGTGAGATTTGGTAATGTACTTGGATCGAGAGGATCTGTGATTCCACTTTTCAAAAGTCAAATTGAAGAAGGTGGGCCAGTTACTGTGACACATCCTGAAATGACACGTTACTTTATGACAATTCCTGAAGCTTCTAGACTAGTTTTGCAGGCAGGGGCATTAGCAGAAGGTGGCGAAGTATTTGTGCTAGATATGGGAGAACCAGTGAAAATTGTAGATTTGGCACGTAATTTAATTAAGCTAAGTGGTAAAAAAGAAGACGACATACGCATTACTTATACAGGGATTAGACCCGGCGAAAAAATGTTTGAAGAGCTTATGAATAAAGATGAGGTTCATCCTGAACAAGTATTTGAAAAAATTTATCGTGGCAAAGTACAACATATGAAATGTAATGAAGTTGAAGCGATTATTCAAGACATCGTCAATGACTTTAGTAAAGAAAAAATTATTAACTATGCCAATGGCAAAAAGGGAGATAATTATGTTCGATGACAAAATTTTATTAATTACTGGGGGCACAGGATCATTCGGTAATGCTGTTATGAAACAGTTTTTAGATTCTAATATTAAAGAAATTCGTATTTTTTCACGCGATGAGAAAAAACAAGATGACATTCGAAAAAAATATAATAATTCAAAATTAAAGTTCTACATTGGTGATGTGCGTGATAGTCAAAGTGTAGAAACAGCAATGCGAGATGTTGATTACGTATTCCATGCAGCAGCTTTAAAACAAGTGCCGTCATGTGAATTCTTTCCAGTTGAGGCAGTGAAGACAAATATTATTGGTACAGAAAATGTCTTACAAAGTGCTATTCATCAAAATGTTAAAAAAGTCATATGTTTATCTACAGATAAGGCAGCGTATCCTATTAATGCTAGGGGTATTTCAAAAGCAATGATGGAAAAAGTATTCGTAGCCAAATCAAGAAATATTCGTAGTGAACAAACGCTTATTTGTGGTACAAGATACGGTAATGTGATGGCTTCAAGAGGATCAGTAATACCTTTGTTTATCGACAAAATCAAAGCTGGAGAACCTTTAACGATTACAGATCCTGATATGACAAGATTTTTAATGAGCTTAGAAGATGCGGTAGAACTAGTTGTTCATGCATTTAAGCATGCAGAGACAGGAGATATTATGGTTCAAAAAGCACCAAGCTCAACGGTAGGGGATCTTGCGACCGCATTATTAGAATTGTTTGAAGCTGATAATGCAATTGAAATCATTGGTACGCGACATGGAGAGAAAAAAGCAGAAACATTGTTGACGAGAGAAGAATACGCACAATGTGAAGATATGGGTGATTATTTTAGAGTGCCGGCAGACTCCAGAGATTTAAATTATAGTAATTATGTTGAAACCGGTAACGAAAAGATTACGCAATCTTATGAATATAACTCCGATAATACACATATTTTAACGGTGGAAGAGATAAAAGAAAAACTTTTAACACTAGAATATGTTAGAAACGAATTGAATGATTATAAAGCTTCAATGAGATAGGAGAGATTGACGTTGAATATTGTAATTACAGGAGCAAAAGGTTTTGTAGGAAAAAACTTGAAAGCAGATTTAACTTCAACGACAGATCATCATATTTTCGAAGTACATCGACAAACTAAAGAGGAAGAATTAGAGTCAGCATTGTTGAAAGCAGACTTTGTCGTGCATTTAGCGGGTGTTAATCGACCTGAACATGACAAAGAATTCAGCTTAGGAAACGTGAGTTATTTAGATCATGTACTTGATATATTAACTAGAAATACGAAAAAGCCAGCGATATTATTATCGTCTTCAATACAAGCAACACAAGATAATCCTTATGGTGAGAGTAAGTTGCAAGGGGAACAGCTATTAAGAGAGTATGCCGAAGAGTATGGCAATACGGTTTATATTTATCGCTGGCCAAATTTATTCGGCAAGTGGTGTAAGCCGAATTATAACTCAGTGATAGCAACATTTTGTTACAAAATTGCACGTAACGAAGAGATTCAAGTTAATGATCGGAATGTTGAACTAACGCTAAACTACGTGGATGATATCGTCGCTGAAATAAAGCGTGCTATTGAAGGAACTCCAACGATTGAAAATGGTGTACCTACAGTACCAAACGTATTTAAAGTGACATTGGGAGAAATTGTAGATTTATTATACAAGTTCAAACAGTCACGTCTCGATCGAACATTGCCGAAATTAGATAACTTGTTTGAAAAAGATTTGTATAGTACGTATTTAAGCTATCTACCTAGTACAGACTTTAGTTATCCCTTACTTATGAATGTGGATGATAGGGGTTCTTTTACAGAATTTATAAAAACACCGGATCGTGGTCAAGTTTCTGTAAATATTTCTAAACCAGGTATTACTAAAGGTAATCACTGGCATCATACTAAAAACGAAAAATTTCTAGTCGTATCAGGTAAAGGGGTAATTCGTTTTAGACATGTTAATGATGATGAAATCATTGAATATTATGTTTCTGGCGACAAATTAGAAGTTGTAGACATACCAGTAGGATACACACATAATATTGAAAATTTAGGCGACACAGATATGGTAACTATTATGTGGGTGAATGAAATGTTTGATCCAAATCAGCCAGATACGTATTTCTTGGAGGTATAGCGCATGGAAAAACTGAAATTAATGACAATAGTTGGTACAAGGCCTGAAATCATTCGTTTATCATCAACGATTAAAGCATGTGATCAATATTTTAATCAGATATTAGTACACACTGGTCAAAATTATGATTATACATTGAATCAAATTTTCTTTGATGATTTGGAATTAAGACAACCGGACCACTACTTAGAGGCAGTTGGAAGTAACCTTGGAGAAACGATGGGGAATATTATTGCGAAGACATATGATGTTTTATTACGCGAACAACCAGATGCACTTTTAATTCTTGGTGATACAAATAGTTGTTTAGCAGCAGTATCTGCTAAACGATTAAAGATTCCTGTGTTCCACATGGAAGCGGGTAATAGATGCTTTGATCAGAATGTACCTGAAGAAATCAATCGTAAAATTGTTGACCATGTCAGTGATGTGAATCTACCTTATACGGAACATAGCAGACGTTATTTATTAGATGAAGGCTTCAATAAAGCGAATATCTTTGTGACAGGATCACCGATGACAGAAGTGATAGAAGCGCATCGAGATAAAATTAATCACAGTGACGTTTTAAATAAACTAGGATTAGAACCGCAACAATACATTTTAGTATCTGCGCATAGAGAAGAGAATATCGATAATGAAAAGAATTTTAAATCATTAATGAATGCGATAAATGATATTGCCAAAAAGTATAAAATGCCTGTGATTTATTCAACGCATCCAAGAAGTTGGAAGAAAATTGAAGAAAGTAAATTTGAATTTGATCCATTAGTTAAACAGTTAAAGCCATTTGGTTTCTTTGATTATAATGCATTGCAAAAAGATGCATTTGTTGTGCTATCAGATAGTGGAACATTGTCAGAAGAGTCGTCTATTTTGAAGTTCCCTGGTGTCCTTATTCGAACTTCCACAGAAAGACCGGAAGTACTAGATAAAGGTACGGTTATTGTAGGTGGTATTACCTATAACAATCTAATCCAATCCGTTGAACTAGCAAGAGAGATGCAAAACAATAACGAACCGATGATTGATGCTATTGATTATAAAGACACTAACGTTTCGACAAAGGTAGTTAAAATTATTCAAAGCTATAAAGATATTATCAATCGAAATACTTGGAGGAAATGACGATGAGGATAGCGATTGAAAAGATAATTGGTTTGCTGAAAAACCAGTCCTCTAAAGAATCGAATGTTAAGATTCATCGCTTGGCGTATATTACAAACTCAAAATTTGATGGCAATAACTATATAGATAGATGGTGTAAAATCAGGAATTCTCACATTGGTGAATACAGTTATATTGGATTTGGTAGTGATTTTAATAATGTAGAAGTAGGAAGATATTGTTCGATATCTTCGGATGTAAAAATTGGGTTAGGAAAACATCCTACACACTTTTTTAGCTCATCACCGATTTTTTATTCTAATAATAATCCATTTAACATAAAGCAAAAGTTTATAGACTTTAATGACCAACCAAGCCGTACAACAATTAAAAATGATGTGTGGATTGGTGCAAATGTAATTATTATGGATGGTTTAACAATAAATACTGGTGCAGTCATAGCAGCCGGCTCAGTTGTTACTAAAAATGTAGGAGCATATGAGGTTGTTGGTGGTGTTCCTGCAAAAGTGATTAAGAAGCGATTTGACAATAAAACAATTGAAAAACTTTTGGAAAGCAAGTGGTGGGAGAAAACGCCTGACAAACTAAAAGGATTTTCGGTTGAATATTTAAATAAAAAGGATACTTAATGATATGAGAATTTTAAATATTGTATCGAGTAATATTGTTCAAGACCCAAGGGTACTTAAACAAATAGAAACAATTAAAGGCGTTACGGATGATTATAAAATTGTTGGAATGAATAATTCACAAGCTACTAATAAGCGATTGGAAAATTTAGATTGTAATTATCGTTTGTTAGGTAGCAAGGTAGATCCAAAAAATATTCTTTCTAAATTAATTAAGCGTATAAGATTTGCAACAGGTGTTATCCGAGAAATTAAAGCTTATAAACCTGACGTGATTCATGCAAATGATTTCGACGTATTATTAATGGTCTATTTAAGCAATTATAAAAAAGCTAATATTGTTTATGATGCGCATGAAATATATGCGAAAAATGCCTTTATTAATAAAGTTCCACTTATTTCAAAGTTTGTAGAAAGTATAGAAAAACACATAGTAAAACATCGTGTTAATGCCTTCGTAACAGTAAGTCATGCAGCAAAAGAATATTATCAATCTAAAGGATATAAGAAGGAAGCGAATGTTATTACGAATGCACCTATTTTAAATGATAGCAGAGAATTTAAAGAAATCGAAAACTTTAAAGAAATTGTATATCAAGGTCAAATTGTAATGGACAGAGGATATGAAGAGTTTATTATTGCTTCATCAGCTTTTAAACAAAATGCTCCTTCATTCATAATTCGAGGGTTTGGTCCGCATGAAGAAGTGATAAAAGAACTGATTAGTTATAACCCGGAAAATATTAGGTTGGATAAACCAGTTGAAGTAAAAGAATTGGTTGATAAGTTAGCAGAAAGTAATGTTGGTGTTGTCTTGACGAAACCAGTATCTATTAATTTTGAATATACAGTATCTAATAAAATTTTTGAATGTATACATGCTGGTTTACCAGTAATTTTATCTCCTGTCAAAGAGCATATTTATCTCAATGAAAAATATAAATTTGGCATTGTTCTAAAGGAAGTTACGCCGTTAGAAATTGAAAAGGCGGTTAGAAAATTAAGAGATAATCACGATTTGTTTAATCATTTACGTCAAAATGCAATTAAGGCGTCTAAAATTTTGAATTGGCAAATAGAGAGTGAACGGTTAGTAGAATTATATAAATTTTAAAGAGAGGTAGACTATGAAATTTTTTGTACTTTGTGCAATTATCAGCATGAACATATTTATAGTAATCTCTACATTTACTAAAGAAGTATTAGGGTTCCCTATAGAGCCGGTGTATTACTCAACCATGGTTGGTATAGCATTAATTACTACGGTGTTTGCTATTTATAAGATAATTGTCACCCAAGAAATTCCGCGAGGGTTAATATTATTAATTGCTATATGTTTGCTTTATCTAGCTTTTTATTATTTTTCACCAGATAAGGAAGAGAAACTAGCTAAAAATAATATTCTATTCTTTTTAACATGGGCAGTTCCAGCGGCAATTAGTGGTATTTATATTAAATATATAAACAAGGCTACGGTAGAAAGATTTTTTAAATTAGTATTTTTCATATTTTCTGTTTCATTTATTTTTGTAATTTTAATACCAAAACTTACAGGTGAGATACCTAGCTATATCAATTTTGGACTTATGAACTATCAAAACGCTTCGTACCTTTCAGCATTTACTGCCGGATTAGGCATTTATTTCATTATGAAAGGTTCAGTTAAACATAAGTGGATATATGTTCTATTTACAATAATTGATATCCCTATTGTGTTTATACCAGGAGGGCGTGGAGGTGCTATTTTATTAATTCTTTACGGCTTATTTGCATTTATACTTATTACGTTTAAAAGAGGAATACCTATCGCAGTAAAAAGCATTATGTATATTTTTGCATTAAGCATATCTAGTGTATTGATTTACTTTCTTTTTACAAAAGGTTCGAATACTAGAACATTTTCATATCTACAAGGTGGAACACTTAATTTAGAAGGTACTTCTGGAAGAGGACCGATTTATGAAAAAGGTATTTACTTTATTCAACAAAGTTCGTTATTAGGCTATGGGCCATTTAACTATTATAAACTAATCGGAAATATACCACATAACATCATTATTGAGTTGATTCTATCATTTGGCTTATTAGGGTTTTTTATCATAATGATTTGCATTTTGCTACTAGTTTATAAAATGATTAGGAACTATGATCCAAACACTATAGATTTACTCGTTATGTTTATAGCAATCTATCCAATCACATTATTAATGTTTAGTTCAAATTATTTAGTTGTAAGTGAATTTTGGTTTGTGTTGTTCTATTTTATTACAAAAGGACGGCGTCATCATGGCTAAGAAAGTTTTTATTATGGATAGCGTAAAGACAATAATTGGTACGTTGCTTATAGCTTTAGGATTACAATTTTTAGCTTATCCAATTATTAATCAACGAGTAGGTAATGAAGCGTTCGGTTCTATTTTAACGATTTATACAATAATAACAATCACGAGTGTTGTATTAGGCAATACGCTTAACAATATACGATTGATTAATATGAATCTATACAAATCCAATCATTACTACTGGAAATTTGCATCGATACTTTTAATCTCAATTCTGATTGAGAGTATAGCTTTAATTATTGTATTTCTTTACTTTTTTAATTTGAACATCATCGATATTATCTTTTTAATTCTACTTAATATTTTAATGTGTTTAAGGATTTATCTGAATGTATTTTTTAGGATGACTTTAAAATATAATCAGATTTTGTATATTGCTCTTATTCAATTTTTAGGTTTGCTGATAGGACTATTTCTATATTATTTAACCCAAAACTGGATTGTTTGTTTTATTACCAGTGAATTGTTTGCAACGATATATACATTGGTTAAATTACGGGGATTAACTATAGGCGAGTATCAAAGTGAAGATAATAATGTGGTAAAAGATTATGTGATGCTACTGAGTACAAATAGCCTTAATAATTTGAATCTCTATTTAGATAGATTAATCTTATTACCAATTATAGGTGGAACAGCTGTAACTATATCATTTCTTTCAACATTTATTGGGAAAATGTTAGCTACATTTCTATATCCGATTAATAATGTAGTACTTTCATATATTTCTGTAAATGAAAGTGACAATATAAAGAAGCAATATTTGAAAACTAATCTAATTGCTATAGCTGCCCTATGTTTAGTCATGATTATATGTTATCCAATTACAATAATTATTGTCTCTTTACTGTATAACATTGATTCAAGTTTATATTCGAAGTTTATTATTTTAGGTAATATAGGTGTTTTATTCAATGCAGTGAGTATTATGATCCAAACTTTAAATACAAAACACGCATCAATAACATTACAAGCGAATTATATGACGCTTCACACGATTACATTTATATTCATAACTATTTTAATGACAATTGCGTTTGGTCTAAATGGATTCTTTTGGACAACGCTGTTCAGCAACATTATTAAGTATGTGATTTTAAATATTATAGGTTTAAAGTCTAAATTCATTAATAAAAAGGACGTCGATTAGATGAGTGAAAAAAAGATTTTGATTTTATGTCAGTATTTTTATCCGGAATATGTATCTTCTGCGACGTTACCAACTCAATTGGCGGAAGATTTAATTGCGAATCACATTAATGTCGATGTCATGTGTGGATGGCCATATGAATATAGTAATCATAAACAGGTTTCTAAAACCGAGATGCATCGTGGTATTCGCATTCGACGTCTCAAGTATTCGAGGTTTAATAACAAAAGTAAGGTTGGAAGGATCATCAATTTCTTTAGTTTATTTTCAAAATTCGTGATTAATATACCTAAAATGTTGAAATATGATCAGATTCTTGTTTACTCTAATCCACCAATCTTGCCATTAATACCAGACGTTTTACACAGACTGCTTAAGAAAAAATATTCTTTTGTGGTGTATGATATAGCACCTGATAATGCGATTAAGACAGGTGCAACTCGTCCAGGTAGCATGATTGATAAGCTGATGCGTTACATTAATAGACATGTCTACAAGAATGCTGAAAATGTCATTGTCCTTGGTACGGAAATGAAAAACTACTTACTAAATCATCAAATTTCTAAAAATGCTGACAATATCCATGTGATTCCTAACTGGTATGACATGCGTCAATTACAAGACAATCGTATCTATAATGACACATTTAAAGCTTACCGTGAGCAATACGACAAAATTTTATTGTATAGCGGTAATATGGGGCAGTTACAGGATATGGAGACACTTATCTCATTTTTAAAATTAAATAAGGATCAGTCTCAAACGTTAACAATACTTTGTGGTCATGGTAAGAAATTTGCAGATGTCAAAACGGCAATAGAAGACCATCGTATTGAAAATGTTAAAATGTTTGAGTTTTTAACAGGTACAGACTATGCTGACGTATTAAAAATTGCGGATGTATGTATTGCATCGCTGATTAAAGAAGGCGTCGGTTTAGGCGTGCCGAGCAAGAATTATGGCTATCTTGCAGCTAAGAAAGCGTTGGTACTCATCATGGATAAGCAATCTGATATCGTTCAACATGTTGAACAATATGATGCGGGTATCCAAATTGATAATGGCGATGCACATGCCATTTATAACTTCATCAACACTCACTCGAGTAAGGAATTGCACGAGATGGGTGAGCGCGCACATCAACTGTTTAAAGATAAATATACGAGAGAAATTAATACTATGAAGTATTACAATCTGTTGAAGTGAGGAGATAATTATGAAGCGATTATTCGATGTAGTGAGTTCAATATATGGTTTAGTAGTTTTAAGTCCGATTCTGTTAATTACAGCATTACTAATTAAAATGGAATCACCTGGACCAGCCATTTTCAAACAAAAAAGACCGACGATTAATAATGAATTGTTTAATATTTATAAGTTTAGATCAATGAAAATAGACACACCTAATGTTGCAACTGATTTAATGGATTCAACATCGTATATAACAAAGACAGGGAAGGTCATTCGTAAGACCTCTATTGATGAATTGCCACAATTATTGAATGTTTTAAAAGGAGAAATGTCAATTGTAGGTCCTAGACCAGCGCTTTATAATCAATACGAATTAATCGAAAAACGTACAAAAGCGAACGTGCATACGATTAGACCAGGTGTGACAGGACTAGCTCAAGTGATGGGGAGAGATGATATCACTGATGATCAAAAAGTAGCGTATGATCATTATTACTTAACACATCAATCTATGATGCTTGATATGTATATCATATATAAAACAATTAAAAATATCGTTACTTCAGAAGGTGTGCATCACTAATGAGAAAAAATATTTTAATTACAGGCGTACATGGATATATCGGTAATGCTTTAAAAGATAAGCTTATTGAACAAGGACATCAAGTAGATCAAATTAATGTTAGGAATCAATTATGGAAGTCGACCTCGTTCAAAGATTATGATGTTTTAATTCATACAGCAGCTTTGGTTCACAACAATTCACCTCAAGCAAGGCTATCTGATTATATGCAAGTGAATATGTTGCTGACGAAACAATTGGCACAAAAGGCTAAAGCTGAAGACGTTAAACAATTTATTTTTATGAGTACTATGGCAGTTTATGGAAAAGAAGGTCATGTTGGTAAATCAGATCAAGTTGATACACAAACACCAATGAACCCTACGACCAACTATGGTATTTCCAAAAAGTTCGCTGAACAAGCATTACAAGAATTGATTAGTGATTCGTTTAAAGTAGCAATTGTGAGACCACCAATGATTTATGGTGCACATTGCCCAGGAAATTTCCAACGGTTAATGCAATTGTCAAAGCGATTGCCAATCATTCCCAATATTAACAATCAGCGCAGTGCATTATATATTAAACATCTGACAGCATTTATTGATCAATTAATATCATTAGAAGTGACAGGTGTGTACCATCCTCAAGATAGTTTTTACTTTGATACATCGTCAGTAATGTATGAAATACGTCGCCAATCACATCGTAAAACGGTATTGATCAACATGCCTTCAATGCTAAATAAGTATTTTAATAAGTTGTCGGTCTTTAGAAAATTATTCGGCAATTTAATATACAGCAATACGTTATATGAAAATAATAATGCACTTGAAATTATTCCTGGAAAAATGTCACTTGTTATTGCGGACATCATGGATGAAACGACAACCAAAGATAAGGCATAAGTCATCTATTAAATAAAATCAACATACAAATCGTTTTATTTGGAGGTTATAGTATGAAGTTAACAGTAGTTGGCTTAGGTTATATTGGTTTACCAACATCAATTATGTTTGCAAAACATGGCGTCGATGTGCTTGGTGTTGATATTAATCAGCAAACGATTGATAAGTTACAAAGTGGTCAAATTAGTATTGAAGAACCTGGATTACAAGAGGTTTATGAAGAGGTACTGTCATCGGGAAAATTGAAGGTATCTACAACGCCAGATGCATCTGATGTTTTTATCATTGCCGTTCCGACGCCGAATAATGATGATCAGTACCGGTCATGTGACATTTCGCTAGTTATGCGTGCATTAGATAGTATTTTATCATTTTTAGAAAAAGGAAATACCATTATTGTAGAGTCGACAATTGCGCCTAAAACGATGGATGATTTTGTAAAACCAGTCATTGAAAATTTAGGGTTTACAATAGGTGAAGATATTTATTTAGTGCATTGTCCAGAACGTGTACTGCCAGGAAAAATTTTAGAAGAATTAGTTCATAACAATCGTATCATTGGCGGTGTGACTGAAGCTTGTATTGAAGCGGGTAAACGTGTCTATCGCACATTCGTTCAGGGAGAAATGATTGAAACAGATGCACGTACTGCTGAAATGAGTAAGCTAATGGAAAACACATATAGAGACGTGAACATTGCTTTAGCTAATGAATTAACAAAAATTTGCAATAACTTAAATATTAATGTATTAGATGTGATTGAAATGGCAAACAAACATCCGCGTGTTAACATCCATCAGCCTGGTCCAGGTGTAGGCGGTCATTGTTTAGCTGTTGATCCGTACTTTATTATTGCTAAAGACCCTGAAAATGCAAAGTTAATTCAAACTGGACGTGAAATTAATAATTCAATGCCGGCCTATGTTGTTGATACAACGAAGCAAATCATCAAAGTGTTGAGCGGGAATAAAGTCACAGTATTTGGTTTAACTTATAAAGGTGATGTTGATGATATAAGAGAATCACCAGCATTTGATATTTATGAGCTATTAAATCAAGAACCAGACATAGAAGTATGTGCTTATGATCCACATGTTGAATTAGATTTTGTGGAACATGATATGTCACATGCTGTCAAAGACGCATCGCTAGTATTGATTTTAAGTGACCACTCAGAATTTAAAAATTTATCGGACAGTCATTTTGATAAAATGAAGCATAAAGTGATTTTTGATACAAAAAATGTTGTGAAATCATCATTTGAAGATGTATCGTATTATAATTATGGCAATATATTTAATTTTATCGACAAATAAAATGTGTCAAACTAGGGCATACATGATTAAGGAAAGATAAGCTGTCATGTGTTTGAACTTCAGAGAGGATAATGTTATGAAAAAAATTATGGTTATTTTCGGTACGAGACCCGAAGCAATAAAAATGGCACCATTAGTAAAAGAAATTGATCATAATGGGAACTTTGAAGCGAACATTGTGATTACAGCACAACATAGAGATATGTTAGATAGTGTGTTAAGTATATTTGATATTCAAGCTGATCATGATTTAAATATTATGCAAGATCAACAAACATTAGCAGGCCTTACGGCGAATGCACTTGCTAAACTTGATAGCATCATTAATGAGGAACAACCGGATATGATTTTAGTACATGGTGATACTACAACGACTTTTGTAGGAAGTTTGGCAGCATTTTATCATCAAATTCCGGTCGGACATGTAGAAGCTGGACTTCGAACACATCAGAAATACTCACCATTTCCTGAAGAGTTAAATCGAGTCATGGTAAGTAATATTGCTGAATTGAATTTTGCGCCAACAGTAATTGCAGCTAAAAATTTACTTTTTGAAAACAAAGACAAAGAGCGTATCTTTATTACTGGAAATACAGTTATTGACGCATTGTCAACAACAGTTCAAAATGATTTTGTTTCAACGATTATTAATAAACATAAAGGCAAGAAAGTTGTTTTACTAACAGCGCATCGTCGTGAAAATATTGGGGAACCGATGCATCAGATTTTTAAAGCAGTAAGAGATTTGGCAGATGAATATAAAGATGTTGTCTTCATTTATCCAATGCATCGTAATCTAAAGGTAAGAGCGATTGCCGAAAAATATTTATCTGGGAGAAATCGGATTGAATTAATTGAGCCATTAGATGCGATTGAGTTCCATAATTTTACAAATCAATCGTACCTCGTGCTGACAGATTCTGGTGGTATTCAAGAGGAGGCTCCTACATTTGGAAAACCTGTGTTGGTATTAAGGAATCATACAGAGCGTCCCGAAGGCGTTGAGGCGGGAACATCGAGAGTAATTGGCACAGATTATGACAATATTGTTCGAAATGTGAAACAATTGATTGAGGATGATGAAGCGTATCAACGTATGAGTCAAGCGAATAATCCATATGGTGATGGACAAGCATCACGACGTATTTGTGAAGCAATAGAATATTATTTTGGATTGCGCACAGACAAGCCGGATGAATTCGTACCTTTACGTCACAAATAATAAAAAACCCCTAATCATGAAGTTGGTTTAGACAACCAGCGGTGACTAGGGGTTTTTAATATATTTATTTTTGATAGTGGTAGCCAATATCATATTTGAATACTTTATTTGATAATATTGGACTTTGCTGTCCATCGTCATCACTTTTTAAACGTACATTTTTATGAGCTTCTTTAAATACATCGGAATTCAACCAATTATTAAAGCTATCTTCAGATTCCCAAATAGTTAAGATTTTAACTTCGTCTGTATCCTCGGTATTTAATGTTTTAGTGACAAACATTTGTTGGAAGCCTTCAATAGTTTCAATACCTTGTCTATTGTAAAAACGTTCAATCGTTTCTTCCGCACTGCCTTTTTGTAATTGTAATCTATTTTCTGCCATAAACATGGGCAATCACTCCTCTATTTTATGATTTGATTTGGGTAATGTTTTTACAAATGTAAAGAGTACAGCGGTTTGTATGATAACCATTATGATTAATCCTACACGGACTGCAAGAACATCCACCATATAAATTGAAAAACCTATTACAATGTATAAGCTAATTAAAATTTTAATTTTCTGTTGTAGCGTGTAGCCTCGATGTAAATAAAAGTTTTCTACATATTCTTTATAAATTTTTTGATTAATAAGCCAATTGTAAAAGCGATCTGAACTTCGAGCAAAGCAAAAAACTGCTACGAGTAAAAAAGGGGTCGTTGGCAGTAAAGGTAATACGGCACCTGCAATACCAAGCGCTGTAAATATTAAGCCAATGACGATTAAAATAAGTCGCATTGAAAAAACTCCATTCTAGTACTAATGCGCATGTAATATTGTTTTAGTAATATAACTCATGCTAAATATAATGTGTATGATAAGTGCAATGACTCAGTAAAATGAAACGATGTTGAATTATCCTTGTCACATTAACGCATTTTAAGCGCGACTTTCATAACAACCAAACTATTTAATGAGAATTATTCTCAAGTATTATAGTTATATTATGTGTTTTATTTTTGAAAAGTGCAATATGTTTTCGAAAATAAGATTATTTTTATGTGCAAAAACGACGCAAAAGTTTTAAAAATGAGACTTCTGTGAGCTGATTATTTTATAAAATGTAAACGCTTACTATATAATGTGAATCATATCGTTTAAAAGCATTATTAAATATGATGCTAAGAGATTTATATTATAGCCAATAAACAAAGGAGAGATAATATGGCAGTAAACGTTCGAGATTATATTGCAGAGAATTATGGTTTATTTATCAATGGGGAATTTGTTAAAGGTAGCAGTGACGAAACAATCGAAGTGACTAATCCAGCAACTGGAGAAACACTATCACATATTACAAGAGCAAAAGATAAAGATGTCGATCATGCAGTCAAAGTGGCGCAAGAGGCATTTGAATCATGGTCATTAACTTCTAAATCAGAACGTGCACAAATGTTGCGTGATATTGGTGATAAATTAATGGCACAAAAAGATAAAATTGCAATGATTGAAACATTAAATAATGGTAAACCGATTCGTGAGACAACAGCAATTGATATTCCATTTGCTGCAAGACATTTCCATTATTTCGCAAGTGTTATTGAAACAGAAGAAGGTACAGTGAATGATATCGATAAAGACACAATGAGTATCGTACGACATGAGCCGATTGGCGTCGTAGGTGCTGTTGTTGCTTGGAACTTCCCAATGCTATTAGCTGCATGGAAGATTGCGCCAGCCATTGCTGCAGGTAATACAATTGTGATTCAACCTTCGTCTTCAACACCATTAAGTTTATTGGAAGTTGCTAAAATTTTCCAAGAGGTATTACCTAAAGGTGTTGTCAATATACTAACGGGTAAAGGTTCAGAATCAGGTAATGCAATTTTCAATCATGATGGTGTAGATAAATTATCATTTACGGGCTCAACTGATGTAGGTTATCAAGTTGCCGAAGCTGCAGCAAAACATCTAGTACCCGCTACATTAGAGCTTGGTGGTAAAAGCGCCAATATCATATTAGATGATGCTAATTTAGACCTTGCAGTTGAAGGTATTCAGTTAGGTATTTTATTCAACCAAGGTGAAGTATGTAGTGCAGGTTCTCGATTATTAGTTCATGAAAAAATTTATGATCAATTGGTGCCACGTTTACAAGAGGCATTTTCAAATATTAAAGTTGGAAATCCACAAGATGAAGCTACACAAATGGGTAGTCAAATTGGTAAGGATCAATTAGATAAAATTCAATCATATATTGATGCAGCAAAAGAATCAGATGCACAAATTTTAGCAGGCGGTCATCGCTTAACTGAAAATGGATTAGATAAAGGGTTCTTCTTTGAGCCGACATTAATTGCTGTGCCAGACAATCATCACAAATTAGCACAAGAAGAAATATTTGGACCAGTGTTAACAGTGATTAAAGTGAAGGACGATCAAGAAGCAATTGATATAGCTAATGATTCTGAGTATGGTTTAGCAGGCGGTGTATTTTCTCAAAATATCACACGTGCATTAAATATTGCTAAAGCTGTACGTACAGGACGTATTTGGATTAACACTTACAACCAAGTACCAGAAGGCGCACCATTTGGTGGTTATAAAAAATCAGGTATCGGTCGAGAAACTTATAAAGGTGCGTTAAGTAACTATCAACAAGTTAAAAATATTTATATTGATACAAGCAATGCTTTAAAAGGTTTGTACTAGAATAAATATCGTTTCTGAAGCGTGTTTGTAGGTCAGTCTAGCGGTAAGTCTTAACATTTAACGGCGTTGTTTAGATTTTAAGCAAAACAAAATATATAGGAACACGTATCATGATATTAGGATATAATGACTAAAATAATAGCAGTAGGATGGTTTTTAATTGCAAATCATCTTACTGCTGTTTTTAATTATGCTAATTTGCGATGCGGCTATTATAAGGACAGAGTTGTTTATTAATTATGGTGATTTAGAAATATGAAGTTCAATATGCAAAGTCATCGTTTGTTTTAATATGCGGAACAATCATTAAAGTTATTGCGATTTTTTGAACTTAATGAAACTAAACAATAAATTTGAGATACTTTTTTGTCATTTTTATGTAACTAACACAATAATCTCGTACATTATTAAAATTTTCTATATGATAGGAATAAAGCAAAGCGCGAGTGTGCTGTAAAAGTTTTCCAAGGTGATATTACATAAAGCTATAAAGGGTAAAGATTAATGAGTTGTCATGTAAATGACGATGATGTATAAATCATGGTTAATTACGGAAGCATTAATATTAACCTGAGAAGCTATAAAGAATTATTTTTAAAAGCGACAATATTAAATACGACGCATTTATTTAGGAGTGGCAAACGTATGAATGGGAAAAAGGCGAATACGATAAACAGATACAAATATTTTCATCATGTCAATCATCAAAAAATTCAACAAAGTTCTAAAAAGACGCTGTGGGCATCACTAATCATCACATTGTTATTTACAGTGATTGAATTTGTCGGAGGTTTAGTATCTAATTCATTGGCATTACTGTCAGATTCATTTCATATGCTTAGTGATGTATTAGCACTTGGTTTATCTATGTTGGCCATTTATTTTGCAAGTAAAAAGCCGACTGCACGATACACATTTGGATATTTAAGATTTGAGATATTAGCTGCATTTTTAAATGGTTTAGCATTAATTGTAATTTCAATCTGGATTTTATATGAAGCTATTGTACGTATTATTTATCCGCAACCAATTGAAAGTGGCATTATGTTTATGATTGCTAGTATTGGTTTACTCGTCAATATTATTTTGACTGTTATCCTTGTAAGGTCTTTAAAACAAGAAGACAATATCAATATTCAAAGTGCATTATGGCATTTCATGGGAGACTTATTGAACTCTATTGGTGTCATCGTTGCAGTTGTATTGATTTACTTTACAGGATGGCGCATCATCGACCCAATCATTAGTATTGTAATTTCACTCATCATTTTACGTGGTGGTTATAAAATTACGCGTAATGCGTGGTTAATTTTAATGGAAAGTGTGCCTCAACATTTGGATACTGATCAAATTATGGCAGATATTAAAAACATAGATGGCATATTAGATGTACATGAATTTCATTTGTGGAGTATTACAACAGAGCATTATTCATTAAGTGCCCATGTTGTGTTAGATAAAAAATATGAGGGTGATGATTATCAAGCGATTGATCAAGTATCATCATTGTTGAAAGAAAAATATGGCATTGCACATTCAACGTTGCAAATTGAAAACTTGCAATTGAATCCATTAGATGAGCCATACTTCGACAAATTAACATAAATAAAACATTGTAGCGCCTAAAACATTAATCTATGTCATAGGCGCACGTTTCGTTTTATACTTATGTTGCATCATTTAAATGATTTTCGTCAATTTCTTTGATGCTATCTACATCTAACACGACATCTTTAGGTTTCAAAATATGAATATGTTTTTCATCATTTGTATGTAAAATGCGTTCTATGATGTACCTTTGACCGGCCATTGTTTCTACAGCAATCTTTTTGTTTCTAGCTAAACTTGCTACGACAGATTCTTTATCCATAATGATAGCCCCCTATATATATGTTTATTTACTTATACCCTAACATGATTTTTATACTCTTTGAAAATATATTTTACAGAATTTTATCTAAATATTTAAAAAAATATCTTAATATCCTTGTAATCCGATAAGAATTATAGTAATATTTTTTCAACCATTGTTATAGGAGGTCTTATTAATGACATTATTTTTATTAGAAGCTAACAATCTTGATTTTGCATCAACGAAAGAAGAACTAGAAGCAAAGGCAGCATCACTATCTACGAAGACAATTCCAACATTAATTGAAGTACAAGCTACTGAAAATTTAACTCATGGTTATTTTATTGTGGAAGCAAATGACGAAGCAGAAGCTAAACAATTTTTAACAGAAGCAGATATTAGTATTCAATTAGTCAAAGAAGTACGCTTAGTTGGTAAAGATTTAGATGAAGTTAAAAATGGTGATGCACATGTTGATTACCTTGTAACTTGGAACATTCCGGAAGGCATTACGATGGATCAATATTTAGCACGTAAAAAGAAAAATTCTGTTCATTATGAAGAAGTGCCAGAAGTTGAATTTAAACGCACATATGTATGTGAAGATATGTCTAAATGTATTTGTTTATACAACGCACCTGATGAAGAAGCGGTACGTCGCGCGCGCAAAGCAGTTGATACACCGATTGATGGCATCGAAAAACTTTAATAAGACAACAAGTTGATGAGATATATGTATATAGGTTTGGCATGGATTTCGATTGCAGTTAATTAGAATAGCTCAATGCTATAAATGTAAGTAGTTGATATGAAGAAACTAATGAACTAAATGCAAGTATTGTCTAAAACAATCATTTTATTGAAATTTAGTAGAGCTGAAATTAATATAACGTCGTTAATTGAATAACGCTTATGTTATAAGAGCACTCATACCAAACCATAATCATCTATAGATATAACAATTCACGATATAAGGGCTGTGTTTGGCATAGCCCTTTAGATATACACTTAATTCCTATTAAAATAGTAGGGATTAAAAGGGGGCTTGTCATGATTAAAATTCAACAATTACAACATCACTTTGGATCACATAAAGTAATTCATAACTTTAATTTGGACATTAGCAAGGGAGAAATAGTCACTTTCATAGGGAAAAGTGGTTGCGGAAAGTCTACTTTACTCAATATTATCGGTGGATTTATTCATCCATCGTCTGGTCGTGTCATTATTGATAACGAAATTAAACAACAGCCATCTCCAGATTGTTTAATGCTATTTCAACATCATAATTTGCTGCCATGGAAAACGATTAATGACAACATTAGGATTGGATTACAACAGAAAATTAGTGATGAAGAGATTAACGCACAGCTTAAATTAGTTGATTTAGAAGACAGGGGAAAGCATTTTCCCGAGCAACTGTCCGGGGGTATGAAACAACGTGTGGCACTATGTCGAGCGCATGTGCATAAGCTTAACGTTATATTGATGGATGAGCCATTAGGTGCATTAGATGCATTTACACGTTATAAACTTCAGGATCAACTAGTGCAACTAAAACATAAAACGCAATCAACTATTATTTTAGTGACGCATGACATTGATGAAGCTATTTATCTTTCCGACCGCATTGTTCTGTTAGGTGAAGGGTGCAATATTATTTCTCAATATGAAATTACAGCATCACATCCACGCAGTCGTAATGATAGCCACCTACTTAAGATTCGTAATGAAATTATGGAAACATTTGCATTGAATCATCATCAAGTTGAACCTGAATATTATTTATAAGGAGTGAGTGACGATGAAAAGGTTAAGCATAATCGTCATCATTGGAATCTTTATAATTACAGGATGTGATTGGCAAAGGACGTCTAAAGAACGGTCTAAAAATGCCCAAAATCAGCAAGTGATTAAAATTGGATATTTGCCGATTACACATTCAGCTAATTTGATGATGACTAAAAAATTATTATCACAATACAATCATCCGAAATATAAACTAGAATTAGTTAAATTCAATAATTGGCCAGATTTAATGGACGCATTAAACAGTGGTCGTATTGATGGTGCATCAACTTTAATAGAGCTAGCGATGAAATCAAAACAGAAGGGCTCAAATATAAAGGCTGTGGCATTGGGCCATCATGAAGGCAATGTCATTATGGGACAAAAAGGTATGCACTTAAATGAATTTAATAATAATGGCGATGATTACCATTTTGGTATACCACATCGTTATTCAACACATTATCTTTTACTTGAGGAATTACGTAAACAATTAAAGATTAAACCGGGGCATTTTAGCTATCATGAAATGTCGCCAGCAGAAATGCCAGCCGCATTGAGTGAACACAGAATTACAGGGTATTCTGTAGCCGAACCATTCGGTGCACTGGGTGAAAAGTTAGGCAAAGGTAAGACTTTGAAACATGGTGATGACGTTATACCTGATGCGTATTGCTGTGTGCTAGTACTGAGAGGGGAATTGCTTGATCAACACAAGGATGTAGCGCAAGCATTTGTACAAGATTATAAAAAGTCTGGCTTTAAAATGAATGATCGCAAGCAAAGTGTAGACATTATGACGCATCATTTTAAACAAAGTCGTGACGTTTTAACACAGTCAGCGGCATGGACATCCTATGGTGATTTAACAATTAAGCCATCCGGCTATCAAGAAATTACGACATTGGTAAAACAACATCATTTGTTTAATCCACCTGCATATGATGACTTTGTTGAACCGTCATTGTATAAGGAGGCATCGCGTTCATGACACGTCCCACAAATAACAAATTTATATTACCTATTATCACATTTATTATTTTCTTAGGCATTTGGGAAATGGTCATTATTATTGGGCATTACCAACCTGTATTGTTACCGGGTCCTGCTCTTGTAGGAAAAAGTATATGGTCTTTCATTGTTACTGGAGAAATTTTCCAACATTTAGCAATTAGTTTATGGAGATTTGTAGCGGGCTTTGTTGTCGCATTGTTGGTTGCTATTCCATTGGGCTTCTTGCTTGGAAGGAATCGTTGGCTATACAACGCTATCGAACCGCTATTTCAATTGATTAGGCCGATATCTCCGATAGCATGGGCACCATTTGTTGTTCTATGGTTTGGTATTGGTAGTTTGCCAGCGATTGCGATTATTTTTATCGCTGCTTTTTTCCCAATTGTGTTCAATACTATTAAAGGCGTTAGAGACATTGAACCTCAATATTTAAAAATAGCAGCAAATTTAAATTTAACTGGGTGGTCATTGTATCGCAATATATTATTTCCCGGGGCATTTAAACAAATCATGGCTGGGATACATATGGCGGTAGGAACAAGTTGGATATTTTTAGTTTCTGGTGAAATGATTGGTGCACAATCGGGATTAGGTTTTTTAATCGTTGATGCACGAAATATGTTGAACTTAGAAGATGTTTTAGCAGCAATATTCTTTATCGGATTATTTGGTTTTATTATTGATCGATTCATTAGTTATATTGAGCAGTTTATACTTAGAAGATTTGGTGAATAAGGAGAGATGATGATGACTTTAGAAACGCTTATCAAAGAACAATTAGATCCTCATTTAGTAGAAGTTGATGAAGGGACGTATTATCCGAGAACATTTATTCAGCAATTATTTGTAGATGGTTATTTCGGTGAGGCGGCATTGAGAAAAAATGCTGAAGTAATCGAAGCTGTATCGCAGTCTTGTTTGACAACAGGATTTTGTTTATGGTGCCAATTAGCTTTTTCAACGTATTTAGAAAATGCCACGCAGCCACATTTAAATAATGACTTACAACAGCAATTGTTATCTGGAGAAATATTAGGTGCTACCGGATTGTCTAATCCGATGAAGTCATTTAATGATTTAGAAAAGTTGAACCTTGAACACACTTATGTTGATGGACAATTGGTTGTCAGTGGACGTATGCCAGCTGTAAGTAATATTCAAGAAGACCATTATTTTGGTGCGATTTCGAAACATGAATCATCAGATGAATTTGTCATGTTCATTCTACGTGCCAATCAAGATGGTATCACTCTTGTTGAAAAAACCAATTTTTTAGGAGTCAACGGGTCAGCAACGTATCAAATCACATTGAATCAAGTCGTAGTGCCACAATCACAAATTATCACGCATGATGCGAAGCAGTTTGCGGCAACTATTCGCCCGCAATTTATTGCTTACCAAATTCCAATAGGATTAGGCTCAATTAAAAGTTCTTTAGAGTTAATTGATGCATTTTCAAATGTGCAAAACGGAATAAATCAATATTTAGAGTATGATGTTGAAGCTTTTAAAAAACGTTATCGTCAACTTAGAGAGGAATATTATGCAATATTAGATGACGGTAACTTAACTTCACATTTAAATGAATTAATATCATTGAAGAAGGACATCGGCTATTTATTGTTAGATGTAAATCAAGCTTCTGTTGTCAATGGTGGTTCTAGAGCGTACACACCATATTCGCCACAAGTTCGCAAGTTAAAAGAAGGATTCTTCTTCGCAGCATTGACACCGACATTAAGACATTTAGGTAAACTTGAAGCAGAGTTGAAGGGGTAAGTGTGATAAGCTGATTTTTTGTTTAGATGCGTTTGTTGAAACATTTTTTAAAATAATATAAATCTTAGTTTATAAACATTTTCTGTTAATTTGTTATATCCTTTTAACTAGGAAAATATACATTTCGTAATAATAATAATCGTTATCATTGAAAAAGTGTTAATAAGGTGTATAATGAAAATGTGAACAATTAATGAACTTCTTATTTTAAAGAAGGTGAATACTATAGATACGCATACTAAAGAACAACAATTCTCGAATCTAGTAAGATCTTATCGTAAAGAATACGTGGGTAAAGGACCCAATAGTATTCGAGTGTCGTTTAAAGATAATTGGGCGATTGCACATATGACAGGTGTTTTGAGTAAAGTTGAGAGTTTTTACCTAAACGACAAACGCAATGAATCGATGCTCCATTATACACGCACAGAGAAGATTAAACAGATGTATAAAGAAATAGATGTAAATGAGATGGAAAGTCTTGTAGGCGCTAAGTTTGTAAAATTATTTACAGATATTGATTTGAATGATGATGAAGTCATTTCAATATTTGTTTTCGATAAGTCAATAGAATAAGTGTTGCTGGTGTAAGGTACACGGTGCTGTTTGCTAACTTCGCTTTGAATTTAACAATAATTCAAGGGGGTGGTATGTCAAACGGTGCCGTTTTTTTGTCATATTTTTAAAACAAGCAACATGCAACACGTACTTTAAGGAAGTCAAAATTTATCATTTAGGAGAGATGGATATGAAAATCGTAGCATTATTTCCAGAAGCAGTAGAAGGTCAAGAAAATCAATTACTTAATACTAAAAAAGCATTAGGATTAAAAACATTTTTAGAGGAAAGAGGACATGAGTTCATTATATTAGCAGATAATGGTGAAGACTTAGATAAACATTTACCAGATATGGATGTGATTATTAGTGCGCCATTTTATCCTGCATATATGACTCGTGAACGTATTGAAAAAGCACCGAACTTGAAATTAGCAATTACAGCAGGTGTAGGATCTGACCATGTAGATTTAGCGGCAGCAAGTGAACACAATATTGGTGTCGTTGAAGTTACAGGAAGTAATACAGTTAGTGTGGCAGAACATGCGGTTATGGATTTATTAATACTTCTTAGAAACTATGAAGAAGGTCATCGTCAATCAGTAGAAGGTGAATGGAACTTGTCTCAAGTAGGTAATCATGCGCATGAATTACAACACAAAACAATTGGTATTTTTGGATTTGGTCGAATTGGACAACTTGTTGCTGAAAGATTAGCGCCATTTAATGTAACATTACAACACTATGATCCAATCAATCAACAAGACCATAAATTGTCTAAATTTGTAAGCTTTGATGAACTTGTTTCAACAAGTGATGCGATTACAATTCATGCACCATTAACACCAGAAACTGATAACTTATTTGATAAAGATGTTTTAAGTCGTATGAAAAAACACAGTTATTTAGTGAATACTGCACGTGGTAAAATTGTAAATCGCGATGCGTTAGTTGAAGCGTTAGCATCCGAGCATTTACAAGGATATGCTGGTGATGTTTGGTATCCACAACCTGCACCTGCTGATCATCCATGGAGAACAATGCCTAGAAATGCTATGACGGTTCACTATTCAGGTATGACTTTAGAAGCACAAAAACGTATTGAAGATGGAGTTAAAGATATTTTAGAGCGTTTCTTCAATCATGAACCTTTCCAAGATAAAGATATTATTGTTGCAAGTGGTCGTATTGCTAGTAAAAGTTATACAGCTAAATAGAATAAGGATGCTGGGCTAGCGATTAACGCTTTCAATTTTATATAAATGAATCATATAAGCACTACTGCTGTTGTAAAGATGGCAGTAGTTTTTTTATGATTACATCTAAGTATAGTCACGGCTATGTTAGGACAATGATTTAACATTTACGCACATATGTGTTCACTTACGCAATTATTGATAAATTTCATTCATTTGGAATAATATATAGTCATATAGTGCTAATTTTTTTGAGGCATTATATGCAAGATGCATTGTAAAGTCGATGCATTTGTTTGTTAAATAACTTTGTATAACTAAAAATTCTTTGTTTCAACGTATAATCTAATAATAGATTTTATATAAATGGTAGTGTGTATATATGTGGAAAGGGGTGTAGTTATTAATGAAACGCTTAAGTACGACTTTGAAAGTACGATTGATTAGCAATTTTTTACAGCTAATTATTACGACAGCATTTATACCGTTTATAGCACTATATTTAACAGATATGTTAAGTCAATCAATTGTCGGTATATATCTTGTTGGTTTAGTGGTTCTAAAATTTCCATTGTCCATTATATCTGGTTACCTTATTGAGATATTTCCGAAAAAGTTGCTAGTACTTATTTATCAAGCGACGATGGTGATAATGCTTGTGTTCATGGGCGTATTTGGGTCACATCAATTGTGGCAAATTATTGGTTTTTGTGTTGCATATGCCATATTTACAATCGTTTGGGGATTACAATTTCCAGTTATGGACACATTAATTATGGATGCAATTACCGAAGACGTGGAACATTATATTTACAAGATTAGCTATTGGATGACAAACTTATCGGTAGCTATTGGGGCATTGTTAGGTGGCTTGATGTATGGCTACAGTATGTTACTACTTTTCTTAATAGCAGCTTGTATATTTTTAATTGTACTCTTTATTTTATATATTTGGTTACCTCAAGACCGAAATCAAGTAAAGCAAAGTGATGACAAGAGGCATGCAAGTCGTTATCAAAAATTACAAATAATGAATATATTTCGCAGTTATAAATTAGTTTTGAAAGACCGTAATTATATGTTATTGATTTCGGGGTTCAGTATCATCATGATGGGTGAATTTTCAATCTCCTCATATATTGCTATTAGACTAAAGGATCAGTTTGAAACAATAAGTATAGGTTCATATGATATTACAGGTGCTAAGATGTTAGCAATCTTGCTAATGATTAATACGGTCGTCGTCATTTTACTCACGTATTCAATCTCGAAAGTTGTATTGAAAATAGATTTTAAAAAAGCTTTAATCACTGGTTTGCTGATTTATATTGTTGGCTATAGTGGTCTAACCTATCTTAATCAGTTTGGCTTATTAGTTGTTTTTATGATAATTGCGACTGTAGGTGAAATTATTTATTCGCCTATAGTTTCAGAACAACGCTTTAAAATTATTCCTAAAGCTAAAAGAGGAACATATAGTGCAGTTAATGCATTAGGTATTCATTTTTCAGAAACACTAGCTAGGTTAGGGATTGTGTTGGGTGTTTTCTTAACGTCATTACAAATGGGACTGTATATGTTTATCGTTTTAACAATTGGTGCTAGCATGCTTGTTGCTGGTGTATTTGGGGGACAAAAACAAGTGAATACAAATTGAATTTATTTAAATATTTATTTTATGCATCTTTTTATATGGAAAACCTATTAATTTGGTCGTAATTAAAATAGAGATAAATTTATTAAGAATTTGTTAAAATTTAAGGATAACAATTGTTTTATGCGAGTTGTTTGTTTAATATAAACTTGCTTCATGGATATTTTGTAACAACAATATTGAGTTTGCAATGAGATGTGAACAACAGAAAGTGATTAACGATTTGTAGTGTGCTATTTATCGAAGATGTATGTAATTTACATTGAAAAATATACCAATTGTAACGATGATACAAGATGTATTTTAGGGTAGAATATATCGCTCATATGTTGCGAATGGTGTTTTATATTAATCATTACATAACGAGTTAATTAACATTTCGTCGGTTATCATATCATCATGCAATTTCAGTAAGTAATGAGTATTATGATATGAAAGAAGGACTTTTTATGATTATGGGTAATTTGAGATTTCAACAGGAATATTTTCGTATATACAAAAATAATACAGAATCAACGACACACCGTAATGCGTATTGGGTTAAACTCGCTAAAAATGTTGAAGCTACTAAAATGATGTATGCATTATCGACAATTGTGCAACAACATGCATCTATAAGACATTTTTTTGATGTTACTACCGATGACAATTTAACAATGATACTTCATGAATTTCTGCCTTTTATTGAGATAAAACAAGTTCCATCTTCTTCCGCAAACTATGATTTAGAAGCTTTTTTTAAGCAAGAATTAAGTACTTACCATTTTAATGATTCACCTTTATTCAAAGTTAAATTGTTTCAGTTCGCTGATGCTGCATATATACTATTAGATTTTCATGTGTCCATTTTCGATGATAGTCAAATTGATATTTTTCTTGATGATTTATGCAATGCATATCGTGGCAATACTGTTATTAACAATACTCGACAGCATGCACATATAAATAGAAATGATGATAAAGACAATCAAGATGCATCGCATATAGCATTAGACTCAAACTATTTTCGGTTAGAGAATAACTCTGACATCCATATTGATAGTTATTTTCCAATTAAGCATCCATTTGAACAAGCTTTATATCAAACGTATTTGATTGATGATATGACATCAATAGATATGGCATCGTTGGCTGTTAGTGTGTATTTAGCTAATCATATAATGAGTCAACAACATGATGTCACATTAGGTATACATGTACCATCACATTTACCAAATGATTTACACGGAAATATTGTGCCGTTAACGTTAACAATCGATGCAAAAGATGTATGTCAACGTTTTACAACAGATTTTAATAAATGTGTGTTGCAAAATATGTCGCAATTACAGTGCGCGAAGTCTTCGCTTTCACTAGAGACTATTTTTCATTGTTATCATCATATGATGTCTTGTTGTAATGATGTTATTGAGGATGTACATCAAATACATGATGCACATACATCTTTAGCGGATATTGAAATTTTTCCACATCAACACGGGTTCAAAATTATATATAACAGTGCAGCATATGATTTGCTCTCAATCGAGACGCTGAGTGACTTAGTTCGAAATATTTATTTGCAAATTACTGAAGAAAATGGAAATAAACGAACAACTGTAGATGAACTTAATTTGATGACAGAACGTGATATTCAATTATATGACGATATCAATTTAAGTTTGCCTGAGATAGATGATGCGCAAACAGTTGTTACCTTATTTGAGCAACAAGTTGAAGCAACGCCGAATCATGTCGCTGTGCAATTTGACGGAGTGTTTATAACATATCAAACATTGAATGCACGCGCGAATGATTTAGCACACCGTTTGAGAAACCAGTATGGTGTTGAACCTAATGATCGTGTCGCTGTCATAGCTGAAAAAAGTATTGAGATGATAATAGCGATGATAGGTGTGTTGAAAGCTGGTGGGGCTTACGTGCCAATTGAT
Organism: Staphylococcus sp. T93; assembly: GCF_016743875.1. Classification (NCBI taxonomy): domain Bacteria; kingdom Bacillati; phylum Bacillota; class Bacilli; order Caryophanales; family Staphylococcaceae; genus Staphylococcus; species Staphylococcus sp. T93. Next base: position 2,350,108 of record NZ_CP068247.1, read on the forward strand.
CCGAACTATCCAAGTGATCGTCAGGAGTACATTTTAAAAGATGTAACGCCTAAAGTTGTAATAACGTACCAAGCTTTATATGAAAATGGTAAACAAAATATTAATCACATTGATTTGAATAAGATAGCGTGGAAAAATATTGATAATCTTTCTAAATGTAACACGTTAGAAGATCATGCTTATGTTATTTACACGTCGGGGACAACTGGTAACCCTAAAGGGACACTAATTCCGCACCGAGGTATTGTTCGCTTGGTCCATCAAAATCATTATGTACCATTAAATGAAGAGACGACGATTTTGTTATCAGGAACTATAGCCTTTGATGCTGCAACATTTGAAATATATGGTGCATTGCTCAATGGTGGAAAGCTGATTGTTGCTAAAAAAGAACAATTATTAAATCCAATAGCGGTAGAACAATTAATCAATGAAAATGACGTTAATACTATGTGGTTAACCTCCTCATTATTTAATCAGATTGCTAGTGAACGAATAGAAGTATTGGTACCGTTAAAGTATTTATTAATTGGTGGAGAAGTATTGAATGCTAAGTGGGTGGATTTGCTTAATCAAAAACCGAAGCATCCTCAAATTATTAATGGTTATGGACCAACTGAAAATACAACATTTACAACGACGTATAATATACCTAACAAAGTTCCAAATCGTATTCCTATTGGTAAACCGATTCTGGGTACTCATGTTTATATCATGCAAGGCGAGCGTCGGTGTGGCGTTGGTATTCCTGGAGAATTATGTACAAGTGGCTTTGGGTTAGCTGCAGGTTATTTAAATCAGCCAGAATTGACAGCAGATAAATTTATCAAAGATTCAAATATAAATCAGCTGATGTATAGAAGTGGTGATATCGTTCGTTTGTTACCCGATGGCAACATAGATTATTTATATCGAAAGGACAAACAAGTTAAGATTCGAGGGTTTAGGATTGAGTTGTCAGAGGTTGAGCATGCGCTCGAGCGTATACAAGGTATTAATAAAGCAGTTGTTATTGTTCAAAATCATGATCAAGATCAGTATATCGTTGCTTATTATGAAGCGATGCATACATTATCACATAATAAGATTAAATCACAATTACGTATGACCTTACCGGAGTACATGATACCAGTTAATTTCATGCATATTGAGCAAATTCCTATTACTATTAATGGGAAATTAGATAAGAAGGCATTGCCTATCATGGACTATGTCGATACGGATGCCTATGTAGCACCGAGTACAGATACCGAACACTTGCTATGCCAAATTTTTGCAGATATTTTACATGTGAATCAAGTAGGTATTCATGATAATTTCTTTGAATTAGGTGGCCATTCATTAAAAGCAACGTTAGTGGTGAATCGGATAGAGGCATCTACTGGGAAACGATTACAAATTGGTGATTTATTACAAAAGCCAACTGTATTTGAACTAGCACAAGCGATTGCTAAGGTTCAAGAACAAAACTATGAAGTGATTCCAGAAACTATAGTTAAAGATGATTATGTGCTGAGCTCTGCACAAAAGCGTATGTATTTATTATGGAAATCAAACCATAAAGATACGGTGTATAACGTACCTTTTTTATGGCGGTTATCATCAGAACTTAATGTAGCTCAATTGCGACAAGCAGTGCAGCGTTTGATAGCGCGACATGAGATTTTACGAACACAATATATTGTTGTAGATGATGAGGTTCGACAACGTATTGTGGCAGATGTTGCAGTTGACTTTGAAGAAGTTAACACGCATTTTACGGATGAACAAGAAATCATGCGCCAATTTGTAGCACCTTTTAATTTGGAAAAGCCAAGTCAAATTAGAGTGAGATACATTAGAAGTCCCTTACATGCATACCTCTTTATAGATACGCATCATATCATTAATGACGGTATGAGTAATATACAATTAATGAATGATCTTAACGCACTTTATCAACATAAATTATTGTTACCACTTAAATTGCAATATAAAGACTATAGTGAGTGGATGTCGCATCGTGATATGACGAAACATAGACAATATTGGTTATCTCAATTCAAAGATGAAGTACCTATTTTAAGCTTACCGACAGACTATGTTAGACCAAATATTAAAACGACAAATGGAGCAATGATGTCATTTACAATGAATCAACAAATGAGACAGCTACTTCAAAAGTATGTAGAAAAGCATCAAATTACTGATTTTATGTTCTTTATGAGTGTGGTCATGACGTTGTTAAGTAGATATGCTCGAAAAGATGATGTTGTTGTCGGTAGTGTGATGAGTGCGCGTATGCATAAAGGCACGGAGCAAATGCTAGGCATGTTTGCTAATACGTTGGTATATAGAGGGCAACCGTCACCTGATAAAATGTGGACACAGTTTTTACAAGAGGTTAAGGAAATGAGTTTGGAGGCATACGAGCATCAAGAATACCCATTCGAATGTTTAGTAAATGACTTAGATCAATCACATGATGCCTCACGGAATCCATTATTTGATGTCATGTTAGTACTACAAAACAATGAAACGAATCATGCTCATTTTGGGCATAGTAAATTAACACACATTCAACCCAAATCAGTGACGGCGAAATTTGATTTATCTTTCATCATTGAAGAAGATCGCGATGACTATACAATCAATATCGAGTATAATACCGATTTATATCACTCAGAAACAGTTCGTCACATGGGTAATCAATGTATGATTATGATTGATTATATTTTGAAGCATCAAGATACACTACAAATTTGTGATATACCAAACGGCACGGAGGAACTTCTAAATTGGGTCAATACGCATGTTAACGATCGAATGCTTAATGTCCCGGGAAATAAATCTATCATAAGTTACTTTAATGAAGTTGTCTCACGACAAGGTAATCATGTTGCGCTAGTCATGAATGATTTGACAATGACGTATGAAACATTACGCAACTATGTGGATGCCATTGCGCACATGCTCCTATCAAATGGTGTGGGCAATGGTCAACGGGTTGCCTTGTTTACAGAACGTAGTTTTGAAATGATTGCGGCGATGTTGGCGACAGTTAAAGTAGGTGCATCTTATATACCTATCGATATTGATTTTCCGAATAAACGACAAGGTGCAATTTTGGAGGATGCTAAAGTAACTGCAGTCATGTCTTACGGCGTTGAAATTGAAACGACATTACCAGTCATTCAATTGGAAAATGCTAAAGGCTTTGTTGAATCAAAGGAAAATGAACAATATGATGATTTACATGGCAATCAACTTGAAAACACAGCGATGTTAGATAATGAGATGTATGCTATTTACACATCTGGTACGACCGGGATGCCTAAAGGGGTTGCCATACGACAACGAAATTTGTTGAATTTAGTGCATGCATGGTCAACTGAATTGCAATTAGGCGACAATGAAGTATTTTTGCAACATGCAAATATTGTTTTTGATGCATCAGTTATGGAGATTTATTGTTGTTTGTTAAATGGTCATACGCTTGTGATTCCAGATAGAGAGGAACGTGTTAATCCAGAACAGTTACAACAACTCATTAATAAGCATCGTGTGACGGTTGCGTCGATTCCGTTACAGATGTGTAGTGTTATGGAAGACTTTTATATTGAAAAGTTGATTACAGGCGGGGCAACTAGTACGGCATCCTTTGTTAAATATATTGAGAAGCATTGTGGCACGTATTTCAATGCCTATGGACCATCTGAGTCAACAGTCATCACATCGTATTGGTCACATCATTGTGGTGATTTGATACCTGAGACGATTCCAATTGGCAAACCCTTATCTAACATCCAAGTGTATATTATGTCAGATGGTTTGTTATGCGGTATTGGTATGCCAGGCGAGTTGTGTATTGCAGGTGATAGTTTAGCGATAGGATATATTAATCGTCCAGAATTAATGGCTGATAAATGGCAAAATAATCCATTTGGTAAAGGAAAGTTGTATCATAGTGGTGATTTAGCACGTTATACATCTGATGGTCAAATTGAATTTTTAGGAAGAATAGATAAACAAGTGAAAGTTAACGGGTACCGTATTGAACTTGATGAAATTGAAAATGCAATATTAGCTATTCGTGGTATATCTGATTGTGTTGTAACAGTAAGTCACTTTGATACGCATGATATATTGAATGCTTATTATGTCGGAGAGCAACAAGTGGAACAGGATTTGAAGCAATATTTAAATGATCAGCTGCCTAAGTATATGATTCCTAAGACTATAACGCATATCGATTGTATGCCATTAACCACGAATGACAAGGTGGATACTACGCGTTTGCCAAATCCATCACCTATACAACAGTCTAATAAAGTGTATAGCGAACCCTCTAATGAAATTGAGCAGACATTTGTTGATGTATTTGGAGAGGTATTGAAACAAAATGATGTCGGTGTTGACGATGATTTCTTTGAACTTGGTGGTAACTCATTAGAGGCGATGTTAGTTGTCTCGCATTTAAAACGATTTGGCCATCATATTTCAATGCAGACATTATACCAATATAAAACCGTGCGACAGATTGTTAATTATATGTACCAAAATCAACAATCATTAGTTGCATTACCGGATAATCTTTCGGAATTACAAAAGATTGTTATGTCTCGTTATAACTTGGGTATTTTAGAGGATAGTCTAAGTCATCGACCTCTAGGAAATACACTATTGACTGGCGCGACAGGTTTTTTAGGTGCTTATCTGATTGAAGTACTACAAGGATACAGTCATCGCATTTATTGTTTCATACGTGCTGATAATGAGGAAATAGCATGGTATAAGTTGATGACGAATTTAAATGATTATTTTTCAGAAGAGACGGTTGAAATAATGTTATCAAACATTGAAGTCATTGTTGGTGATTTCGAGTGTATGGATGATGTTGTTTTACCAGAAAACATGGATACGATTATTCATGCAGGTGCTCGTACAGATCACTTTGGTGATGATGATGAATTTGAAAAAGTAAATGTTCAAGGTACTGTTGATGTCATACGTTTGGCACAACAACATCATGCAAGGTTAATATATGTGTCTACGATAAGTGTGGGAACTTATTTTGATATAGACACAGAAGATGTGACATTTTCAGAAGCGGATGTCTATAAAGGGCAACTACTAACATCACCATATACACGGAGCAAATTTTATAGTGAATTAAAAGTATTAGAAGCTGTAAATAATGGCTTAGATGGTCGGATTGTACGTGTTGGTAATTTGACGAATCCTTACAATGGAAGATGGCATATGAGAAATATAAAGACTAACCGTTTTTCAATGGTAATGAATGATTTGTTACAACTGGATTGTATCGGGGTTAGCATGGCTGAAATGCCTGTAGATTTTTCTTTTGTGGATACGACTGCAAGACAAATTGTCGCATTAGCACAGGTCAACACACCACAAATCATTTACCATGTGCTATCACCTAATAAAATGCCGGTGAAATCTTTGTTAGAATGCGTTAAGCGCAAAGAAATTGAACTCGTCAGCGATGAATCATTTAATGAAATTTTACAGAAACAAGACATGTACGAAACGATTGGATTAACTAGTGTTGACCGTGAACAACAACTAGCAATGATAGATACAACATTAACATTAAAAATAATGAATCACATCAGTGAAAAATGGCCAACGATAACTAACAATTGGCTGTATCATTGGGCACAATATATCAAAACAATATTCAATAAGTAAGTAGGGAAAGTTATGACAGTATTTGTAATGCAATTACAGAGTAACTTGAAAAGTATTGAAGAATTAATATCACAAAGTCGTTGGTCATATAAAAAACCGCGTACAGTCAACTATAGATACAATCAAGATAAACTCATGCACAGATTGGGAGATATTTTAGTGCAATATGGAATTCAACATGACACAGGTTTATTACCACATGAATGGCATTATCACATTTCGCCACGAGGTAAGGCAGATATTGTTCAACACAATCGTGATGGACAGCCCATCTATGTGAGCTTATCATATAGTTATCCTTATATCGTGTGTGTTGTCGATAAAGAACCAGTTGGTATTGATATCGAAAAGATATCACAACGTTTAGACTGGCGTACGTTAGTGACGTGTTTCTCTACAAACGAAGCACATCAAATATGTAGTTTAAATGATTTTTATCAAATATGGACACAAAAAGAAAGTTTTACAAAATTGATTGGTGAAGGTTTAATCAAAGGATTGGACATTTATGATATGACACAATCACACTTTTATCAATCACGTGAAGTGAAGTTCAAACAATTTATTTTTGATCAGTTTATGGTACAGGTATGTTTCTTAGGACAGGCACCCTGGGGTTATAAAAAAGTGTCTGTATTTCAGTTATTGAGTAGTTAATATGACGTCTGACAGTATCATTGCGCAGTGATTTTAAACTATACTGCCTAAATGTTTACTGTTAGATGTTTTTTTATTGGAAAAATGAAAGGTGAATACACGATGGCATCATTCAAAATCATGACGAGATTAAAGTAAGTGATAAGGTAAAAATATACTGAGCAATATTGAAATTACCGAAAATAATAGTTTGTTACGACGCATTTGAGACTTTAATGCTCACGTAAGTTGGCTGGAATCATATCATGTCAGTTAATAAAATAACGTGAGCATCAATCATCATACTCAAACGATGATTTAAAACTCACGTTAATGTTAGTCAGTGTATTAATTTAATTTATAGCGATAGACAAAATGTTGTCGCACTAATTCAATTGTCATCATCCAGACGATATGGCCAAAGAATTCTGACAGATGCTCTTGGAATGGTTGATCCCACACAGCAGGTACAGTATGCATGATTGGCATAATGATAAGGTGGAATAATACCCAAATAGCAATACCAAAAACAGCACCTTGTCCCATTGCTAAGTAAGCGTATTTTTTAACTAATATGCAGTAAATAATTGCAATGACGATAGAAAAACTAAAGTGGACAATAAAGCTTACCCAAGGCAATTCCATATTTGAAAATGTATATGTTTGATGCGTAAACTCACTACTAAATCCTAATTGTTGCAATAACTCTTGAGGTGGGTTCGTTGCATTACGTTCTGGTGTGCGAGGTGGAAACATGACCTCCCAACCTAATTTTACAATTCCAGATAACAAGCCACCGATAATTCCAGCATAAATGAATATACCCATTTGTCGTTTCGTCAACTTAAGGACTCCTCTCTATTTACTATCCTCATTATAGTATTTTGTGAAAATAATCACAATAAAAAGCTTTGCAAAACTTAAAATATTTTGATAAACAAATTTGTAAAAGGTTATTAGTTTTTTACATCTCATATTGTATCGTACTGTATTCAAAATTGTTAACGAGATGAACGGTAAATAAATGTTTTAGCGCAATGGATAATCGAACTGGAATCATCTCGCGTGTCAAAACTTGTTAGGCCTTAATTTCATAGTTATGAATTAAGGATTGTTGTGCCAACAAAATCATTATTGTAAATAGATTCAATGATATTTGGCTTGTTTCCTGATGCAATGATAACTTTAGGACAGCCATTTTCAATCGCATTTTTGGCATCTAGCACTTTGGGAATCATACCTCCATAAATATCACCATGTTCAATATATTGATGAATATCGACTAATGGCAATTGAGGTATAACAACATCATTGATGAGTACACCTGCAATATTACTTAATACATAAATAGGCGCTTTTAATGATGATGCAATAAAATAGGCAAGCGTGTCAGCATTAATATTGTAAAATTCTCCATCATGGTTATTGAAACCAATCGAATTGATGATAGGTACAAATTTAGTACATAAATACTGTAAAGCATCCTTATTTAAAGCGGTCGGAACACCGACATATCCATATTGTTGATCAAAAGATGTAATTTCAAACAGCTGTGCATCCAAACCACATAAGCCTATTGCAGAACATTGGTGCTGGTTAAATTGAGCTACTAATGCAGTGTTAACGTCTGCAATGAGCGTGTGTTTAGTAATGGTCATGGTTGCTTTATCAGTCACTCTTAGGCCATTAACAAAGTGTGGCTCGATTTGCTGGTTTGATAATGCTTCATTAATAAATGGGCCACCGCCATGAACGATAATGGGGTAGATGTTGTTTGATCGTAAATGCTTAATGTTGTTAATAATTGATGGATGCATGTCACTAAGTGTACTGCCACCAATTTTAATGACAATAAATTTCATCTAACCAACACCACCTTATGTTCGATATGATGCGTTGATACGCACATAATCATAGGATAAATCACAACCGTATGCAGTCGCTGCAGCGTTACCTAAACCAAGCTGAACGTCAATTGTGACATTTTCATGAGTTAATGTATTCGACATAGCTTGCTCATCAAATAGTACAGCCATACCTTTATCAACGACAGGTATTTGGTTCAGTTGAACATATGTGCAGTTAGGATCAATTTCACATCCGCTGTAGCCAATAGCTGTAATGATTCGACCAAAATTGGCATCTTCGCCAAAAATAGCTGATTTTACTAGATTTGAACTTACGATAGTTTTACCGATTTTTCTTGCATCTGATATTGATTTAGCGCCTGACACATTGACGCTGATTAACTTTGTTGCGCCTTCGCCATCTCTGGCTATAGCTTTAGCTAAAAATGTACAGACAAAATTGAATGCATCAACAAATGTTTCCCATTGTGGATGGTCTTGACTAAGTATTTGGTGTTCAACTTGGTGATTTGCCATGACTAATACCATGTCATTTGTACTTGTATCGCCATCAACAGTAATCATATTAAATGTATGGTCAGTCGAAGATTTTAATAATTGATGAAGTGTATTCGATTCAATCGATGCATCGGTTGTTATAAAAGCAAGCATGGTAGCCATATTTGGGTGAATCATACCTGAACCTTTGGTGCTACCACCAATTGTAACGGTTTTACCATCGATTTTTAGTGATACAGCGATATGTTTTGTACAGGTATCAGTTGTTAAAATTGCCTCGTTAAACGCACCTGGCGTTGCAAAATTAGCATCCTTAATATGTTCGGTCCCAGTCTTAATTTTATCCATAGGCAAATATTCACCAATGACCCCAGTTGAAGCAACAGCAACATGCTCAGATGGTATTTGAAGTTGTTGAGCAACCCATGTTTGTGTTTGTCGTGCATCATCTATGCCTTGTTGACCGGTACAAGAATTTGCATTAGCTGAATTAACAACAAGTGCTTGTAATTTTCCTTTAGACTTTTGTAAAGTGTCTTCAGTGACAATAAGTGGTGCAGCTTTAAACTGATTTAAAGTATATACGGCAGCTGCACTTGCCAAAGACGATGAGTAAATCCACCCAAAGTCTTTTTTGTTAGCGCGTAAACCGATGTGCATACCACCAGCCGTGAAGCCTTGAGGTGTACTGATATCGCCATGTTTAATAATTGAAAAGTTATATTGTTGTGATGTCGTTTCTTGATGTTTCATTCTAACACCCCTTATGGATAAACTGGTGATTGATTTAGGCCAGTCGTCACTTCAAAATCATATAATATATTTAAATTTTGAATGGCTTGCCCACTTGCGCCTTTGACAAGGTTATCAATCACTGATACTAAAATTGCTGTTTGCGTTGTTTCATCTACATAGATGCCGATATCGCAGTAGTTACTACCGAGTACTTCTTTTGTGGTTGGAAAAGTCCCAATATCTCTAATTCTGACAAATGGCTGATTAGCATAATAAGAGGTCATTAATTTATGTAATGATTCAGTCGTATATTCAGATGATAATTTGACATATATTGTTGATAAAATACCTCGTGTCATTGGTACGAGATGTGGTGTAAATATGACTGATACATCTTGACCCGCAATGATAGATAAATATTGCTCGATTTCCGGTTTGTGTTTATGGTTTCCGATTGCATAAGCGCTTAGATTTTCATTCATTTCTGAAAAATGAACACGTTGTGATAATGAACGACCAGCACCTGACACGCCGGTCTTAGCATCAATAATAATAGATGACAAATCTACTATTTTTTCGCTAATAAGTGGATGTAATGCTAATAATGTTGCTGTAGGGAAACAGCCAGGATTAGAAATGAGCTTCGTTCCATTGTTATCAAACGATTGCCATTCTGAAATGCTGTAAATAGCATGATTCAAATCATCTTGTGCTGCAGCAGTTTCTTTGTAATATGCTTCATATATTTCACGATTCTTAATTCTAAATGCGCCAGATAAATCGATAACATGAATACCTTTTTCTACTAAGGGAGGGATACATGTTTTACTTACGGGTGCTGGTGTCGCAAAGAAAATTACATCACAGTCATTATTATCCACTGTAAGTGCTTCGAAATGTTGCATAATATGTTGTAAATGTGGAAATGTTAATTTCAACGGTTCATCTACTTTTGAATGTGAGTAGATGTGTGCAATCGTTACATGAGGATGTGTTTGTAACAATCGAATTAATTCAATTGCGCCATAACCGCTACCGCCAACGATACCTACTTTAATCATCATGAATCCCTCCTATGTCATATATAAATGATTAATTGTTAATTTTTAAAAACGTCTTGAAAAGCTGCAACAATTTGATGGATTTCCTCTTTATCAATGACTAGAGGTGGAGACAATCGAATGATAGTACGATGCGTGTCTTTGCATAAGATTCCACGTTGAATCAGTTGATCCACAAAAGGTGCAGCATCTGTGTTAAGCTCTATGCCTATAAATAAACCACGACCTCTAATTTCTTTAATACTAGGATGTTTAAGTTGTAGCAACGCTTTTAATAAAAATGAACCTAAGCGTTCTGATCGTTCAACCAGTTGTTCATCTTTAAGTACATCAAGCGCTGCCGTCGATATTGCAATGGCTAAAGGGTTACCACCAAATGTTGAACCATGTGTACCTGGTGTTAGAACACGCATGACATCATTATTTGCAAGTACAGCAGATACAGGGTATAAGCCGCCACCCAATGCCTTACCTAAAATATAAATGTCTGGAACGACTTGCTCCCATTCCATAGCAAACCATTTCCCAGTTCTACCAAGACCAACTTGAATTTCATCTGCAATCAATAATATTTGATGTTTATCACATAGTTGACGCACAGCTTGAATATATCCTTTCGGTGGTATATTAACGCCACCTTCACCTTGAATTGGTTCCAAAATAATTGCTGCTGTATTCGGTGAAATAGCTTGTGTTAATTGTTCAATGTCTCCAAAATCTACTGTTGTAGTGCCTTGAAGTAGGGGGTGAAATCCTGCTTTATATGCGTCGTGGTTAGATAGTGATAATGAGCCAAGTGTACGACCGTGAAAATTGTTATTCATAGCGATGATTTCAACTTGTCCGTCAGTAATGCCTTTAACTTCAGAGCCCCATTTTCTAGCAATTTTAATGGCTGCTTCAACAGCTTCAGTACCAGAGTTAAGGGGGAGTACTTTGTCTTTCTTAGCAAGATGACAAATTTTTTCTTCCCATTTCCCGAGATTGTCACTATAAAGGACACGTGAAATGATAGACAACTTTGAAGCTTGTTCTGTCATCGCTTTAACAATTGTTGGATGACAATGGCCTTGGTTTGCAACTGAAAAACCCGAAATGCAATCTATATATTGTTTGCCATCAGTATCCCAAACTTTGACACCTTTACCTTTAGAAATGACAAGCTTAAGTGGTGCATAATTATTAGAGCTATAATAATCAGTTAATTCAATGATTGAATTCATCGGTCTCCCTCCTTTATATTTATACATTTTAAAGAATTAATATTAATATATTACAGTTGTTCAATATAAGTGTCAAATATAAATTTAATAATATAAAGATAAGGTTGTGTTTGTATTAATGTGATTTGTAAAATGAAAGTACTAATATTTTTTGTGGATAATCATTGATATGTATGTATACGATTGCAGTTTAATGTAGTATGAATAAAAAATGCCACAAGCATATGTTTAACATATGACTGTGGCATAGTATTATGCTTGTGGAATTTTACGATGCTTAATTTTATAAATAATGAAGCCGATAATGAAACCAATCAAACTGAGAACAACCCAGCCCATACCAATGTCTGATAATGGTAAATATTTTTGGCTGAAATTAATCAAAGTTTGTGAGAATGATGTGCTTGAAATGAACTCTGGACTAGCTTTTAATCCATCTACTAATGCAGCAATCATTGTAAAGAAAATGGTACATTGATAAATAAGTTTTGAATGATGGAATTTGCTACTAAATAATGTTAGTACAATCAAGGCAATTGCTAATGGATATAAGAACATTAACACTGGGACTGAGTACATAATAATCTTAGTTAAACCAACATTCGCGAATAAGAACGAAATAAAGCTTACAACTGTTGCAATCGCTAGGTAATTCATTTTAGGGAAAAGGTGTTCGAATGTTTCTGAAAATGCCGTAATCAAACCGATGGCTGTTTTTAAACAAGCAACCATAACGATAAGTGACAACAGGACGATACCGTAGTTACCTAAGTAGTATTGAGTAATTTGCGCTAAGGCAATACCACCATTTTCACTAAGTTTGAAATGACCAATACTTAATGTACCCATGATTGCTAGTAGGGTATAAATGATCCCCATCATAATGATACTGATAGTACCAGACTTAATTGTTTCTTTAGCGATATCAGTTGGATTTTCGATACCTAACTTTTTAATCGTTGCAACAATGATAATACCAAATGCCAATGACGCTAGCGCATCTAAGGTATTGTATCCATCTAAAAAGCCGTTAAATAAGGCATGTGATTGATATTGTTTACTAATAGGTGCATCAGATATGCCACCTAATGGATGGATAAAAGCAAATAATAAAATAATTGCTAATAATACTAAGAATACCGGATTTAAAAATTTACCGATATATTCTAAAATTCTTGATGGCTTTCTCGCAAAAAACCATGCAATCACAAAGAAGACGAAGCTAAAAATAAATAAATATAAAGTGATTTGCTTTGGTGATAAAAATGGCGAAAATGCAATTTCAAATGATGTCGTTGCCAGTCTAGGTAAGGCGAAAAATGGTCCGATAACTAGATATAAGGCAATCGTGAAAATGTAAGCATATGTTTTATTAACACGCGATGCAATTTCAAATAAACCAGATGTCTTTGAAATGCCAATAGCAATGATACCTAGAAATGGTAAGCCAATTGCTGTAATTAAAAATCCTAAGTTAGCGATAAAAACGTTAGAACCAGCAGCTTGACCCAAGTGTATTGGGAAGATAAGATTGCCGGCACCAAAGAATAAACCAAATAACATAGAACCTATAAACATGTTTTCTTTAAATGTTAGTTTCTTCTTCATATATGTATTTGTTCTCCTTTTTAGAACTTATAAAAATCTACTTAATTAAGATAATATCAAAAATTAAACATAAAGTGATACATAATTTTGCAATAAATACTAAATTTTTTGAAAATTCCGGAATAAATACTGTTTTTTATGTAGTAGGGGCGTAAGTTAAGAACGATTTAACAGATATAGAATATGTTAAATATAGAAGGTTAGACAACCCGACGTATTAATACTTTGTGAAATAAAGATCCCCCTCAACATGATCGAAGGGGGGAAGTATATGTTTAGTTCAATATATTTAGAAAGTCGTTTGTAGTTATTGTTTGTCCCATCAATGGGAATACATTATCTATTGGAAATTGATGTAGCGTTTCGTTTTGTGCACTCATCATATCTGTAACAAAAAACTGATTGTAGTTTAATTGATAGGCATCTCGCGCTGTCGTATCTACGCCAATATGCGTTGCGACACCACCAAGAACAATCGTATCAATTCCTCGACGTCGCAATTGTAAGTCCAAATCTGTTCCTACAAATGCACTAAAATGTCGTTTGTCTATGACAAAATCGTCATCTCTCTTGTCTAATAAATGATGGAAACGACTGTAGTCGTCGCCTTCTTTTGGTGGTAATGAGATCATTACATTTGGTTGCAATACATCTTTACCATCATAGAAATTCACGCGAACAAAAGCGATAAAGCCATTGTTTTTTCTAAAAACATCTATTAATTTATTAGCGTTTTGAACGACATTTTCAGCTGTATATGGGGCATAATCCATTTTAAGAATACCTTCTTGCAGGTCGATTAACACTAAAGCGGTTTTATTAAAATTAATCATCTTATATCAGAGTCCTATTCGTTTAATAAAGTATTCGCTTAAACTTATACCCTGTATACGATGAAATTATTTATTTTGTTGTGAAAAAGCTTTAGCGATATCGATGAGTTTCTTCGGTGCGTCTTCGACAGCCATTTTGACTTCGACAAAATGCATCACATCGGGATGACCATTAATTGCATTAAACGTGTCTTGTAAATCTTTTGATGATTCAACGTCATGAATTTCAACATTTTTACCACCAAATACAGCTGGTAAAGCTTTATAATCCCACATGTGAATTTCATTATAAGGTTCATACATGCCGTGAATAAGTCGTTCTACCGTATAGCCGTCATTATTAATCACAAATAATACCGGTTTAATATGCTGTCTAATCATAGTTGAAATAGCTTGAACAGTTAGTTGCAATGAGCCATCACCAATTAATAATAAGTTACGACGATCTTTGTCTGCTAATTGTGAACCTAATGTTGCAGGTAATGTATAGCCGATAGAACCCCATAACGGTTGCCCTATAAAAGTATTGTTTTTGTATAATGCTAAATCATAAGCACCAAAGAATGATGTACCTTGATCAGCAATGATGACATCATTTGGTTTTAAGAAATTTTGCATCATTTTAAAATAAGTTTGTTGTGTTAATGGTTCTGTGCCAACAGTATAATCGGGTGATGTTGGACGATGATACGCAGGGAACGTTGCGTTATTCGTATATGAAATATTGGATAACTGTTTTAACAATGATGGTAGAGATATTTCATCATTTGTAACATCGTCAATTTTGATATTGTGATGATTTAACATAACGACATCATCGATATTGAATTGGTATGAAAAACCTGCTGTTGCTGAATCTGTTAATTTGGCTCCAATATTTAAAATTAAATCGCTGTTGTCCACATAATCTCGTATTTTATCTTCGGCAATTTTCCCATCGTAAATACCCATATAATATGGATTTTCCTCATTAAAAGCACCTTTTCCTAATGAAAGTTGTGCTACTGGTATCTGTGTTTGATTTACAAAATCTTCTAATTCTTGATGGAGGTGAAAACTGTTAATTTCATGTCCAGTAATGATGATAGGCTGCTTCGCTTGATGCAGTTTAGTTGCTAATAACTCTATATATGTTGATGCATCCGTATATTTAGTTGCCGTCACTTCAAATGGTGTCGGTATCTCAATTTCAGAGATTGCGACATCGATTGGTAAATGTAAATGAACTGGGCGTCTTTCGGCGATTGCTGTATTAATTAAACGTGGTATTTCGGTTGTTGCATTTTCAGGTGTGATATAACCTTGTGCAACGGTTATATGTGCAAACATTTTTCGATAGTCGTCAAATGTACCTTCACCAAGTGAGTGATGTACATATTTACCGCCTTGTTCAACAGCACGTGTCGGCGCACCTGTAATCGCAATGACAGGTATGCGTTCAGCATATGAACCTGCGATACCGTTGACGGCACTTAATTCGCCAACACCAAATGTAGTAACTAATGCAGCGAGTCCATTAAGACGGGCATAACCGTCCGCTGCGTAACTTGCGTTTAATTCATTTGTATTTCCTACCCAATCTACATTGGGATTGCTGATAATATCGTCTAGAAAAGCGAGATTAAAATCACCAGGAACACCAAAAATTTTATCGACGCCTGCTCGATGAATAGCGTCAATTAAGTAAGCTCCAATGCGTTGTTTCATAAAAAAAGCCACCTTTTCTCTATATTTACACTTAAAATGATAGCCTCGAATATAGTGTAAGGTCAAGGAAGTTGACTTTGTTGTGAAAACGCTAACAATAGTGAACAATTAATATTTTTTAGGAAATGAGTATGAAGGGGGGCTTTAATTGATGATCTTAAAATTCAAAATTTAAGGGGAGAGCGAACTATCAATGATGCTGCAAAATACAATAGCAAAGAAAAAACAGGCGCGTCACCTTATGAAGGTATACGCACCTGTTTATAGTAAGCATTATTTAGCTTCAAATAATTGATCGCCAAATGAAATGTTGCCATGTTCACCTTGTTTAAAATCAAGGTTTGTAATGTTTCCTTGTGTCACGATAATAGGCGTAATATCACTCTTTGCATGATTGCGGATGTAGTCTAAATCAAAGTTGATTAATAAATCACCTTGTTTAACTTCTTGACCTTCCTCAACATGTAAAGTAAAGCCTTCTCCGTTTAATTTAACAGTGTCTAAACCGATGTGGATTAATAGTTCTAAACCACTATCTGATACAAGACCAATTGCATGTTTTGTTGGGAAAATCATTTGTACTTTACCGTTGAATGGTGCACGAACTTCACCTTGTGAAGGTTTGATAGCGATACCGTCACCCATCATTTTTTCGCTGAACACTTGATCAGGCACTTCTGATAATGGTGTTACTTCACCAGTTAATGGTGCATGCACGATATGGCTCAATTCGCTTGTTGCAGATTTATCTTCTGCAACAACAACAGTTTCGTCTTTATCGTCTTCCATAGTAGTAGGATTTTCTACTACTTGACCATTCATAATCTGTTGCATTTCATGTTTGATTTGGTCAGATTTAGGACCAAAAATTGCTTGCATATTATTGCCGACTTCTAATACACCAGATGCGCCTAAATCTTTCAAACCAGGAACATCAACTTTAGATTTGTCGTTAACTTCAACACGTAGACGTGTGATACAAGCGTCTAAATGTTTAATGTTTGCTTTGCCACCCATAGCTTCTAATACTGCATATGGTAATTCAGTTGCTGAAGCAGTAGCCGCTTGTGATTGTTTATCTTCACGACCTGGTGTTTTGTATTTTAATTTTACAATTAAGAATCGGAATACGAAGTAGTAAATAACTGCGTATACAAGACCTACAGGAATGACTAACCACCATTGTGTCTTATTAGGTAGTATACCGAGTAAGAAGTAGTCGATGAAACCACCTGAGAATGTATAACCTAGATGAAGATCTAATAAGTACAATGTTAAGAATGATAAACCATCAAGTACTGCGTGAATAAAGAATAATAATGGTGCTACAAATAAGAATGAGAATTCTAATGGTTCTGTAATACCAGTTAAGAATGATGTTAAAGCAGCAGAACCCATTAAACCTGCTACTACTTTCTTATTTTCAGGTTTAGCTGTGTGATAAATTGCTAAAGCTGCTGCAGGTAAACCGAACATCATAACAGGGAATTCACCTTGCATGAATTTACCAGCTGTCAAATGTGCGCCTTCACGAATTTGTTCGATAAAGATACGTTGGTCACCGTGAATAATTTCACCAGCTGCATTTTTCCATGAACCAAACTCGAACCAGAACGGTGCGTGGAAAATGTGATGTAGACCGAATGGAATTAATAAACGCTTGATGAAACCAAATAAGAATACGGCAACACCAGTATTTGAATCTAATAATCCTGTACTGAATGCATTTAATCCTGATTGAATCGTTGGCCAAATTAATGCCATTGGGAATGCTAAAATAAATGATGTTGTAGCCATCATAATAGGTACGAAACGCTTACCAGCGAAGAAACCTAAATAAGATGGTAAGTTAATGTTATAGAACTTGTTATAACACCAAGCTGCCAGGGCCCCGATTATAATACCGCCGAACACACCTGTTTGTAATGTTGGGATACCTAAAATGCTAGCGTAACCACTCGCTGGATCACCAATATTCTTAGGTGTAACTTGTAAAAAGTCGCCCATTGTTTTGTTCATGATTATGTAACCGACGAATGCTGCGATAGCTGCTACGCCATCACCGCCAGCTAATCCGATTGCGACACCTAATGCGAAAATCATAGGCAAGTTATCAAAAATGATACCACCAGCACCTGTCATTAATTTAGCGACAGTTTGTACGCCACCATTTTGTATAAACGGCAAGTAGTGTTGTAATGATTCACCTTGCATAGCTGTACCGATAGCTAATAACAGACCAGCTGCTGGTAAAATCGCAACAGGTAACATTAGCGCTTTACCAATACGTTGCAATTGACCGAAAAGTTTCTTCCTCACTTGTCCAACCTCCAAAGTTGTATTTATTATTTAAGATTCAATAAAAAAAGACACGAGCAAATAGACTGTGTTGGTAACCATCACAGCTTAATTTAACTCATGCCTAATCTTACTTAGTAACACGTTGGTGTATGTAATTAATGTAAAAGAAGCAATTGACTAAGTAGTATATAAAACTGATACGTTAGTTTATCTAGCTTACCATCACATCTTATTGAATCTTATTTGTTTGCGACTCCTATTTTAGCATGGTGAAGTATGCGTTTTCAATACAATTATTAAATTCAATTTCAAATCTCTTAATTGTTCACAGATTATTATTAAAACATAATATAAGATAATCCTGAATAAAATGTATAAAAGTTATTGTAATAATCCAGCAGTAGCAGCTATTATCAGCACTTAAAAGAAAGGATAATCTTTGATGGTGTAATAATTAACTTGTGACAGAAATATGTAAGATTATTACAATGAACAGGCTTTAACTGATTAATATTGTAATGTGTTTTCTCTTATAGTAAAATGTAAGCGATTACACAAATCAACTATATTTTCCTAATAATTATATTGTTAAGGAGGGCTACTTTGACAGGCTTTTCAGTGTATTTAGGACAACCTTTAGATGAAGCGTATATTAAGCGAATGATTAAACAAGGTTACCAAATGATTTTTACATCTGTACAAATACCAGAAGAAGATGACGAGACAAAATATCATTATTTCACAAAACTACTCAATTTATTAAAACATGAACAAGTGACTTACCTCATAGATGCTAATCCATCTATTTTAACACCATCTTTTTATGACCATCTTCGACAATATGATGCACAATTTATGATTCGTATCGATCATAGTACATCAATTGAGGCAATCGAAGCGATAATGGCACAGGGTTTAAAGTGCTGTTTGAATGCAAGTATTATTTCCCGGGAATTGTTAACAAGCTTACATCAACAATTGAATGATTTTACATTACTTTCATTTTGTCATAACTATTATCCAAGACCAGATACGGGATTATCTGTTGACTTGGTCAATAAGAAAAATGAACTCATTTATCAATTTAATCCAAAGGCACAAATATATGGTTTTATTGTAGGGAGTGATTTGCGAGGTCCTTTGCATAAAGGCTTGCCAACAATTGAAGCAACGAGACATAGTCATCCTGTCGTTGCAGCTAAATTATTACAAGAAACTGGTGTATCTGAAGTGTTAGTTGGAGACTCATTGATTGAAATGAGGCAGGCAAAACAACTTATAGATTTTTGCAAGCATAGGCATTTCACGTTATGTATTGAAGAAGTGTTTGATACGACAGTGACTTACCTTTTCGATATGTGTCATAAAGTACGCCCGGATAATCCGGAAAATGTCATTCGTTCGGAAACGTCAAGACAAATATGTCCACATTCGATTCAACCACAGTTTACGACGCAACGACGCATTGGTTCAGTAACCGTTGATAATTTGAATAACGGACGTTATCAAGGCGAAATGCAAATTGTGAGACAAACGCTTAGTGCACATGACAATGTGAATGTTGTTGCACAAATTATTAAAGAAGACTTACCACTGTTAAGTTGTATCGAGCCGAATGATACATTTGATTTTCAAAAAACTAGGGAGTGTAAGAAGTGATGGAAAATAGTACGACCGAAGCGCGTAATGAAGCGACGATGCATCTTGATGAAATGACTGTGGAAGAGGCTTTAATTACGATGAATAAAGAAGATCAGCAAGTCCCGTTAGCAGTTCGAAAGGCAATACCACAATTGACAAAAGTAATTAAAAAAACAATTGCACAGTATAAAAAGGGTGGACGATTGATTTATATCGGTGCAGGTACAAGTGGAAGGTTGGGTGTCTTAGATGCAGCGGAGTGTGTACCTACATTCAATACTGACCCTCATGAAATTATAGGTATTATTGCTGGTGGACAACATGCTATGACGATGGCTGTAGAAGGTGCGGAAGATCACAAAAAATTAGCGGAAGAAGATTTGAAAAATATAGATTTAACATCAAAAGATGTCGTTATAGGAATTGCCGCGAGTGGCAAAACGCCATATGTTATAGGCGGTTTAACATTTGCTAACACAATCGGTGCTACAACAGTATCTATTTCATGCAATGAACATGCAGTTATAAGTGAAATTGCGCAGTATCCAGTAGAAGTTAAAGTTGGTCCAGAAGTATTAACTGGTTCAACACGTTTAAAGTCTGGTACAGCACAAAAGTTAATTTTAAATATGATTTCAACCATCACAATGGTTGGTGTCGGAAAAGTTTACGATAACCTCATGATTGATGTTAAAGCAACCAATCAAAAACTGATCGACCGTTCAGTGCGTATTATTCAAGAAATATGTGCTATCACATATGATGAAGCAATGGCGTTATATCAGGTATCTGAGCATGATGTGAAAGTTGCGACAGTTATGGGTATGTGTGGCATTTCTAAGGAAGAAGCAACAAGACGGTTATTAAACAATGGTGACATTGTTAAACGAGCAATCAGAGATAGACAACCTTAGGAGGGATTTAAATGACCAAAGAACAACAACTTGCAGAACGAATTATTGCTGCAGTAGGTGGTATGGATAATATAGATAGTGTCATGAACTGTATGACACGTGTGCGTATTAAAGTATTAGATGAGAATAAAGTAGATGACCAAGAACTAAGGCATATTGATGGTGTCATGGGTGTTATACACGATGAACGCATTCAAGTTGTGGTTGGACCTGGTACAGTCAATAAAGTGGCTAATCATATGGCGGAATTAAGTGGTGTTAAACTAGGTGACCCAATACCACACCATCACAATGATAGTGAAAAAATGGACTATAAATCATATGCAGCTGATAAAGCAAAGGCGAATAAGGAAGCGCATAAAGCAAAACAAAAGAATGGTAAGTTGAATAAAGTATTGAAATCAATTGCCAATATCTTTATACCGTTGATTCCTGCATTTATTGGAGCTGGATTAATTGGTGGTATTGCAGCAGTACTGAGTAACTTAATGGTGGCAGGCTATATTTCAGGTGCTTGGATTACGCAACTTATAACAGTATTTAATGTCATTAAAGACGGTATGTTAGCATACTTAGCTATTTTCACTGGTATTAATGCGGCTAAAGAATTTGGTGCGACACCAGGACTTGGTGGCGTGATTGGTGGTACAACGTTATTAACGGGTATTGCTGGTAAAAATATTTTAATGAATGTCTTCACTGGAGAACCATTGCAACCTGGACAAGGTGGGATTATTGGCGTTATTTTTGCCGTTTGGATTTTAAGTATTGTCGAAAAGAGATTACATAAAATTGTGCCAAATGCGATTGATATTATTGTAACGCCGACTATTGCATTGTTGATTGTAGGACTATTAACTATCTTTATCTTTATGCCATTAGCAGGTTTTGTTTCAGACAGTTTAGTTTCAGTAGTTAACGGAATTATTAGTATTGGTGGCGTATTTAGTGGATTTATCATTGGTGCAAGCTTCCTACCGTTAGTTATGTTAGGGCTTCATCATATTTTTACGCCAATTCATATAGAAATGATTAACCAATCAGGTGCTACTTACTTATTGCCAATTGCAGCGATGGCTGGTGCTGGACAAGTAGGTGCCGCATTAGCACTTTGGGTAAGATGTAAACGCAACACAACATTACGTAATACTTTAAAAGGTGCATTGCCAGTTGGTTTCCTAGGTATCGGAGAACCATTAATCTATGGTGTGACTTTGCCATTAGGTCGACCTTTCTTAACTGCTTGTATTGGTGGTGGTATTGGTGGCGCTGTAATAGGTGGAATTGGACATATTGGTGCCAAAGCAATAGGCCCAAGTGGTGTGTCACTATTACCATTAATCTCAGATAATATGTATTTAGGTTATATTGCAGGATTACTTGCTGCGTATGCTGGTGGATTCGTTTGTACATATTTATTTGGAACGACAAAGGCGATGCGACAGACAGATTTGTTGGGTGATTAATGATGACAAATATTTTATATCGCATTGATAAGCAGTTGAGTGATTTTACGAAGACAGAAAAGATAATCGCTGATTACATTTTAAAGAATCCACATAAAATCATTGATATGACTGTGAATGATTTGGCAGATGTTACGAATGTTAGTACAGCATCAATTGTTAGATTTAGTCGGAAAATGACACATCAAGGTTTTCAAGAGCTAAAGATTGCGATATCTCGATACTTACCCGAAGATATTGCAACCAATCCACATTTAGAATTGATTGAAAATGAATCTGTAGAAACTTTGAAAAATAAAATGATTGCTAGAGCAACGAATACGATGCGATTTGTAGCTACTAATATTATGGATGCGCAAATTGATGCAATTTGTGATGTGTTGAAAAATGCCAGGACAATATTTTTATTTGGATTTGGCGCATCGAGTTTGACTATTGGTGATCTTTTTCAAAAGTTATCTCGTATTGGCTTAAATGTCAGGTTATTACATGAAACGCATTTACTTGTGTCAACATTTGCGACGCATGATGATAGAGATTGCATGATTTTTGTGACGAATCAAGGTAGTCATAGTGAATTGCAGTCAATTGCACAGGTGGCCACACATTACAGTATTCCCATCATAACTATATCTAGTACAGCTAATAATCCAGTGGCTCAAATTGCAGACTATGCATTGATTTATGGCAGAACTGATGAAAATGAAATGCGTATGGCGGCTACAACGTCACTATTTGCACAGTTATTCACGGTAGATATATTGTACTATCGATTTGTAGCATTAAATTATCATGCGATTCTAGATTGTATAACCCAATCGAAAATGGCACTTGATAATTACAGGAAGCATCTTGCGACGATAGATTTTAAACATTAGATATTGTGTGCGTTCTAACATAAAGTTAGTTGCAACGTAAACAATTGAAGTTTTTGATGTGATTCAGTTGCTTGATGAAAAATTGTTGCTACAAGTTTGTAAAACTGGCATAGAGGCTATTTTGAAAATGATAAAGGCGTGACAAATTAAAGCAAAGTTCAGATTTGAGCTTTGCTTTTTTCATAGATGGAAATTAAATGCTGAAGAATAATTTTAATGCTAAATGAACTAATACGAAGGTGCTAAAAGCAATTATTATCAAATTAGTGATATGAATGAAATGTTTAAATCGTTTGCGTTGATTGTATTCGGGACTTTTATAGAGTAGGTAGTAGTACATAAAGAGTATGGCTGCGAACATGCCGAATATTGAAGTGAAGTTACCTACAGTGACTGCCATGTAATGATTTAAAGTTAAATAGTAACTTAGACTAATAATAAAAAATAAAATGATTTGATAGGTAATTAACACCATTCAAGTCCCTCCATTAATCGTAGACAAAAAATTTATCAATGATTTGATTATTTGTATTCAAATTTTAGTATACGACTTACCTCAAAGACAAATATTAAAAGATAAGACAATAAAATTAGAATAAATTTACGTTTGAAGATAAAAAACAAACATTTTTCATTAAAGTTTATGATATATTTAGAGCAATAGAAAGTGTATGGAAGGGGATATGAATGGCATACCAAAGTGAATACGCATTAGAAAATGAAATGATGAATCAACTTGAACAATTGGGTTACGAAAGAGTAACGATACGTGATAATAAGCAATTGCTTGATAATTTTAGAACGATTTTAAATGAGCGTCATGCGGACAAATTAGAAGGCAATCCCTTAACAGATAAAGAATTTCAACGTCTGTTAACGATGATTGATGGAAAAAGTATTTTCGAGAGTGCCCGTATTTTACGTGATAAATTACCACTTAGACGTGATGATGAGTCTGAGATTTATTTGTCGTTTTTAGATACGAAAAGTTGGTGTAAAAATAAGTTTCAAGTGACGAATCAAGTATCTGTCGAGGATACATATAAAGCACGTTATGATGTAACGATATTAATCAACGGACTACCCCTTGTCCAAGTTGAATTGAAACGTCGAGGTATTGATATTAATGAGGCGTTTAACCAAGTAAAACGTTACCGCAAACAAAATTACACAGGCTTATTCCGCTACATACAAATGTTTATCATTAGTAATGGTGTTGAAACGCGATACTTTTCTAATAATGATAGCGAACTATTGAAGAGTCACATGTTTTATTGAAGTGATAAACAGAATAACCGTATCAATACATTGCAATCGTTTGCTGAGTCATTTATGAGACCTTGTCAATTAGCTAAGATGATATCGCGCTATATGATTATTAATGAAACAGATAGAATACTGATGGCAATGCGTCCGTATCAAGTGTATGCGGTAGAAGCACTTATTCAACAAGCGACTGAGACAGGGAATAATGGATATGTATGGCATACAACTGGAAGTGGTAAGACGTTGACTTCTTTTAAAGCGAGTCAGATTTTATCACAGCAAGATGACATTAAGAAAGTTATCTTTTTGGTTGACCGTAAAGACTTGGATAGTCAAACAGAAGAGGAATTTAATAAATTTGCTAAGGGTGCTGTAGACAAAACTTTTAATACCTCGCAACTGGTACGCCAACTAAATGATAAAAGTTTGCCACTTATTGTAACGACGATTCAAAAAATGGCTAAAGCGATTCAAGGGAATGCCCCTTTATTAGAACAGTATAAAACGAATAAAGTTGTATTTATTATTGATGAGTGTCATCGCAGTCAATTTGGTGACATGCATCGTCTAGTTAAACAACATTTCAAAAATGCCCAATACTTTGGATTCACTGGTACGCCACGTTTTCCAGAAAATAGTAGTCAAGATGGTAGAACAACTGCAGATATTTTCGGTAGATGCTTACATACGTATTTAATTAGAGATGCCATTCATGATGGTAATGTACTTGGTTTCTCAGTTGACTATATTAATACTTTTAAAAATAAAGCTTTAAAAGCAGAAGATAACAGCATGGTTGAAGCAATTGATACGGAAGAAGTATGGTTAGCGGATAAACGTGTGGAATTAGTAACACGACATATCATCAATAATCATGATAAATATACACGTAATCGTCAATATTCAAGTATATTTACAGTCCAAAGTATTCACGCGCTTATTAAATATTATGAGACATTTAAGCGACTTAACAAAAAGTTGGAACAACCGTTAACGATAGCTGGTATATTTACGTTTAAACCTAATGAAGATGATCGTGATGGTGAAGTGCCATATCATTCACGTGAAAAATTAGAGATAATGATTAGTGATTATAATAAAAAGTTCGAGACGAATTTTTCAACAGACACAACTAATGAGTATTTTAATCATATTTCAAAAAACGTTAAAAAGGGCGTTAAAGATAGTAAAATTGATATCTTAATCGTTGTTAATATGTTCTTAACTGGTTTTGATAGTAAAGTACTGAACACTTTATATGTTGATAAGAATTTAATGTATCATGATTTAATTCAAGCGTATTCACGTACAAATAGGGTTGAAAAAGAATCAAAGCCATTTGGTAAAATTGTAAACTATCGTGACTTGAAAAAAGAGACAGACGATGCACTGAGAGTATTCTCACAAACAAATGATACGGATACAATTTTAATGCGCAGTTATGAAGAGTATAAAAAAGAATTTATGGACGCTTATCGTGAGCTTAAAATGATTGTGCCGACACCACACATGGTTGATGACATTCAAGATGAAGAAGAGCTAAAGCGCTTTGTTGAAGCTTATCGTTTATTAGCTAAAATAATATTACGTTTAAAAGCATTTGACGAGTTTGAGTTTACAATTGATGAAATTGGAATGGATGAACAAGAGAATGAAGACTATAAAAGTAAATATTTAGCTGTGTACGATCAAGTAAAAAGAGCGACGGCTGAGAAAAATAAAGTATCCATTTTAAATGATATTGATTTCGAAATAGAAATGATGCGTAATGATACGATTAATGTGAATTATATTATGAATATATTGAGACAAATTGATCTTGAAGACAAAGCGGAACAACGTCGTAACCAAGAACAAATTAGACGCATTTTAGATCATGCAGATGATCCGACATTGAGGTTAAAACGAGATCTAATTAGAGAATTCATCGACAATGTTGTACCTTCTTTAAATAAGGATGATGATATCGATCAAGAATATGTTAATTTCGAAAGTATTAAAAAAGAAGCGGAGTTCAAAGGATTTGCTGGAGAGAGATCTATCGATGAACAAGCCCTAAAAACAATTTCAAATGACTACCAGTATAGTGGTGTTGTAAACCCACATCACCTTAAAAAAATGATTGGTGATTTGCCATTGAAAGAAAAGCGTAAAGCAAGAAAAGCCATTGAATCTTTCGTGGCAGAAACAACTGAAAAATACGGTGTGTAATGATTCAGCCCCCTCGCTAGATTAGTGTAGGGGGCATTATTATTTTCTATCTTTTGTTAGTTACCATGTGTTTGGCAACCATCATTTGGTTTCAATACAATTTTATAATCGTATGTGTATAGAAATAATGTCTATAGGCATTTAAAATAGTTTATAATATTAACAGGATAAGCATTAAATGTATGTTGAAGGAGGTGCGTAGCTATGGATAATAGAAATATGATTAATCGTGTTTTTAGTCAAAAGATATTACATCAAATTGCAATCAAAAATAAAAGTGATGTTGTTGATGAGGCATATGATTTTTATATACAGGGACCTAAAAATATCAATGTAATACAGAAGATGAAATCTTTATATAACTATCTTAAAAAGTCTTATCGTAACGAATATTTTTACAAAAACACAATACTTAATAAACTCCTTCTAGGACGACATTCTATTAATACAACTACTGCACTTTCTGAGATGCCCATAGGGAAAAGTATTGCTGATTTTATATTGTTAAACGGCAAAGGCGTTGTCTATGAGATTAAAACAGAATTAGATAAGCTGGATAGATTAGATAATCAAATTAATGATTATTATGAAGTGTTTAATTATGTCGTAGTTATTACAAATGACAAACATCTGAATAAAGTTATGGCTAGATACAAAGATACAACAGTTGGAATTTTAGTGTTAACAACTAGAAATACACTGAGTGAAGTTCAAAAACCTAAAGAAAACAATAGTCTCTTAAACACAAAAGCGATGTACAACTTTTTACGAAAAGAAGAAAGAAAAAGAGTTATTGCACAAAATCATATGGATGTGCCAACTTATAATGATTTCACAGAGTATGATGTGTTATTTGACGTGTTTAAAGAAATACCAATGACGAAACTGCATAACAATATGATTTCTGAGTTGAAAAAAAGAGGAAACATGAAAGAATACAAAGATGAATTTTTAGCAGCGCCGGCTGAAATTAAGTTCTTGTTATATTTCGCAAAAATGACAAAGAAAGATAAAAATAAACTATATCATTTTCTTAAGGAGGATTAATATGTATTATCCTTATTTGCGTGGGAAACAAAATGAACTATTTGCAATTAGAGAATTGTTAGAGAAAGGTTTGATTGGTGATTGTATTCAACCTATAATTGAACCAATTAAATATACAACCACATTTAAAAATACTTTGCAATACTGTGGTGAAAAAGCATTCTCTATAAATTTAGTAGTAAATTCAAAGTTAACTGAAGAAGAGATTAGTAACGAAACTGTTGCACATTTAACTGAAATAATAACAAAAAACAAAAGTGTTATTCAAAAAGCTTACTTGGGTCCTTCTGATGAAGGCAATGATAGGTTGAAACAGCAATTTTCAAGTAATAGTTTAGCTATTTTAACAAGTGTAGATGATTGGGAAATGTTTGGAGATAAAAATAAACTTGAAATGGTTTTTGTACCAGATGATAGACACATTAAACGTAAATTGCGTAATATTCCAAACAAAGGCATCATTATGGATCCTTTTAATAAACTAAGTCGTAATGTTGATTATTTAGATAATGATGACGAGTTTTATAGCGACGATCACCTTTATTATAAGGAAGATGGATACGTAGCATTTTCAGACTATTCTGTTATAGGTGGAGAATATGTAGACGGTGGCTTTTCGCCATTAGCTATTGCGATACATATTGTCTATTTTGATGAGGCTAATGAGCTAAGAGTTAAGCATTTTGTCTCTGATTCTAATAATGATAGATCAAATCCAGGTAAAAAGTTTTTTGAGGCTGTAGATAAATTAGTAACATGGTCAAAAAACTTAGATATTAAAAATAGATCTTATGCGCTTGGACAATTTGAAGAATTAAATGAAAATAATAAGTATCCAGGATTAGGTTTAATTAAAAGGTTATCTATCATGCATCACCTAGAAATTATGAATAGATACTTGGAGTCTCAAAATGAAAATATGTGAAAAATGTTTTAATAATACTGAAATCGTAGAAATCATTGCAAATGATAATAGCAAATTTGACAATTGTGATATTGATAACAATCATCTTGGTGTTAAAATATTTGATACGACTAAGGACATAGATAAATTAGAACTTATTAGAGATTATTTAAGACCAGCATTAGAATTATATGATATTAGTATAAATTTACCAGATACTTTTAGCCCAAAAGAAGGTAAAAAGATTGAAATAGCATTAAAAGACGACTGGAGTATATTTAATGTTGAGGAAGCTCAAATAAGTTGTATTTTAAATGAACTTTTTAAAGATGATGAAAATTTAGATAGACGAGTGTTGGAAGATTTAGTAGGCGCTAAAATCATAAACGATAAAAAATATACAAATAAAAATCTAATTGTAGCAAATAATGACTGGGATGGATTTTGTGAGAGCTTGAAGTATAAAAATAGATTTCATAAAAATATGATCAATTTAGAGAATTTAGCGTTCTTTCTCGATATCACTACTAATTACTATAGTATTGAGGAATTTAGAGAAAGATTTGAACCATTATATAGATCTAGAATAGTTAAGTTCATTACAGAGAAAAGTGAACTAATGTCACCACCAAAGGGATTTGCAACGGCAGGAAGATTGAATTCTAAATGGATAAGCGTATTATACCTTAGTACAAAAGAACAGGTCAGTATAGAAGAAGTTAAACCTAAGCATAATGACATTATTTATATAGGTAAGGTTAAGTTACAAAAAAACGTGACAAAAGAGAAATTGAAAATTGCGAATTTAACTAATTTAACTAGTAATGCAATCAAAGCTGGCGATGATGGATTTAGAAAGTATTTTGTAAATTACCAAACATTAAAAAAGATTCATAAAGGAATAACAAATCCAAGCGATGAACAAGGAATAGATTATTTGCCATTTCAATATTTAGCTGATTATATTCGAAGCCTTAAATATGACGGGATAATGTATGAGAGCATATTACAAGATGGTACTTTTAACTTTGTGTTTTTTGATCAAAGTTTATTTGAATGTGTTAATTATGAAAGAAAAAGAGTAAGTGACGTTAAATATACATTGACTAAGCTAAGTTGACACACTCAAAAATCTGAATATTCTAATAAAATATAAATAATCCCCCACACTTCACATAGTGGCGGGGGATTTATTCTGGCGTTAAAATGCCCAAAGTATGGGGGTGACTCTTAAATCATGGCAAAGCACCTAAAACTTGATATGGTGCCGAGCCCTAACTTAGCACAATATAGTTAGTATGACAAAGTCATCTAACATAACACATCAGAAGTCGCGCAATTTATTTCAGACCATACAGTGATAAAGTTGCACAACGCATGACTTTTATTTAGCAATAACTGCTACTTCTGAAATAAGTTGCTTTGCATAGTCTGACTGCGGATGTTTGATAATATCTTCTGTGTTATTCAGTTCAACGATTTCGCCATTTTTCATAACTGCAACGCGATCACATATTTCATTGATAACACCCATGTCATGTGTGATGAATAAATAAGTGATGCCGAAGTCTAACTGTAATTGTTTTAATAACTCGATGATATCTTTTTGAATTGAAACGTCTAAAGCGGACACTGCCTCGTCGCAAACAATCACTTTAGGTTCAACAGCAAGTGCTCTCGCGATACTTACACGCTGACGTTGCCCACCAGATAATTCGTGTGGATAGCGATATAAGAAAGTTTGATCTAGGCCAACCTTTTCTAACAACGATACGACAGTTTTAATAATGTCATCATTATCTTTGACTTTCCCATGAATGATTAGTGGTCGTTTAATCACATCAATGACTTTAAATCTTGGATTAATAGATGCGAATGGATCTTGAAAAATCATTTGTATCTCTTGTCGTAAAGATTTCAATTCATCATCTTTAAATAAACTTAATGGTAATTCGTTATACCAAATAAAGCCTTCTGACACTTCCTTTAGACCGACGACCGTCTTAGCTAATGTCGATTTCCCTGACCCTGATTCACCGACAATGCCTAATGTTTCGCCTTTTCTAATAGCCAAGTTAATATCATTAACTGCTCGGTATAGGCTGCCACTCGGTGATGTGTAATCCACGCTCACGCGATCGAATTTTAATAAAATATCATTGTTTAACGGTCTTGGCGGACGCGTTTGATGAATATCAGGAATCGCATCTATTAAGCGTTTTGTATAGGTATGTTGTGGCGATTTAAAAATACTTTCAACCGTGCCACTTTCAACGACACTTCCATCTTTCATTACAATCACATCGTCGCAAAATTGATACACAGCGCCTAAATCGTGAGTGATAAAAATAATAGATGTTTCTGTGTACTCATAAAGGGACTTCATTAACTGCAGTAATTGATTTTGTGTACTGGCATCTAATGCCGTTGTTGGTTCATCTGCGATTAAAATTTGTGGCTTTAAAATCAATGCCATTGCTATCATGACACGTTGACGCATACCACCAGAAAGTTCATGTGGATAAGCATCAAATTGTCGAGTTGCATGTTTTATACCTACTTTTTCTAAAATGTCTATTGTCATCGACTTTGCTTCAGATTTAGATACACGTTTATGTTGAAATATTACTTCTGTAATTTGTTTGCCAATCGTTAATCTTGGATTCAACGAAGAGAGTGGATCTTGAAAAATCATTGAAATATCCTTACCTCGAATTTGTTGTAACGCTGAAGTTGATAAATTATTTAACGATTGCCCATTAAAAATAATTTCTCCTGTTAATGTGTGATCTGGATAATCTGGTAGTAGCCCTAAAATAGATTTAGCGGTAATACTTTTTCCTGATCCTGATTCACCAACAATACCTAGGATATGTTTTTTTCGTAATTCGAAAGAGACGTTTTTTACCGCTTGAACTGTAGTTTCATCATAATTGAATTGTACATTCAGACTGTTGACTTCTAATAAATTTGACATGATGTTGTGCCTCCCTATTCACAAATGTGTAAATTTATTCTATACTTTTGTATATCATAGTAATCTACTCAAGATTATTTTACAAGGAGTGATTATCATAATTACTTATTTAGAATCTTTTAAGTCGTTGTATCACAAGGCATTTTACAAGTTTGTATTATCGGTATTAAGCTTGCCAATATTTTTATATGCAGTGATAAAGTTTTTCTTTTCTGCTAAGAGGAAAAATTTTTACGCTAATAATTCTGAAATTTCAGAAATTGAACAGGCGTTACATCAAAAATATAAATATTTATCGCAGCAAAAGTCATCCACACAAATACATAAAGAAGCATTAAAAATATTCAAGGCACAAAGTTCTAATACGAGTTCAAAGAATATTGAACAAGCACATTTTTCAACATACTTTGAAAATGTATTATTTCATAAGTTCATCATGATCAAAGTGATATTGGCCTTGCCGATGTTCATCTTATTGACTTTTTATTTACAGCCATTAGTTAGATATATTTTTGAACGAATTGTCATGGCTGTGATTGTCATCATTGGTGTTATTGTCAGTGTGTTTACCATTCTGTATTTTTCACCGCTTGATGCGGCTTATAGCATACTGGGACAAAATGCAACAAAGGCACAGATACATCAATTCAATGTATTACATCATCTTAACGAACCTTATTTTATTCAATTGTGGGATACCATCAAGGGTGTTTTTACCTTTGACTTAGGTACGACTTACAAAGGGAATGAGGTTGTGACTAAAGCAGTTGGCGAAAGAATTCCAATTACAATAATTGTCGCAGTATTAGCGCTAATGGTGGCATTAATTATTGCAATACCAATTGGTATTATCAGTGCGATGAAGCGAAATAGTTGGCTTGATATCACGTTAATGATAATTGCATTAATTGGTTTATCTATTCCAAGTTTCTGGCAAGGGCTATTATTCATTTTAGCGTTCTCATTGAAATTGGATATTTTGCCACCATCTTATATGCCAGAACATCCAATATCGTTGATTTTACCTGTACTTGTCATTGGAACAAGTATTGCTGCTTCTATCACGCGTATGACAAGGTCTTCTGTACTTGAAGTAATGCGCAGCGATTATGTTTTAACTGCTTATGCAAAAGGATTATCGACGACACAAGTTGTTATTAAACATATTTTGAAAAATGCCATTATTCCAATTGTAACGTTAGTTGGTCTTCTAGTGGCAGAGTTACTAGGCGGTTCAGCAGTGACGGAACAAGTATTTAACATTAATGGTATCGGGCGTTATATCGTCCAAAAACAACTAATACCTGATATTCCAGCAGTCATGGGTGGGGTCGTATATATATCAATTGTAATATCTTTAGCAAACTTAATTATTGATATATTTTATGCTTTAATCGATCCAAAATTACGTAGTGAAATCAACGAAAGGAAGTGAGGCATATGGCACAACTTAATTCAAAGATAGCTTCCTTAAAATTATTCGCAAGTTACGCCATAGCAACTTATATTTTAGTTATATTAACGAGTGCATTAAATCTTTTTAAAGGTTATGTGGCCGATACGTTCTATATTGCTGAAACATTGCTAATCGTTTTAACCATCATTTTAATTATTATTTTAACAACGGAACAAACATGGAAGCATCATGACCTATGGCGACGTATCGTCGAAGTGTTGTTATTGTTGATGACATTAACAGGCAACGTATTTACATTATTAATGTTTGTAAGTATTAGACGTTACCAACGTACATCGCAAATACATAGTTATAACGGGTGGGAATCGTTTATACGAAAAACTACTAGACATCGTATTGCGATTATCGGGTTACTTATTTTAGTCTACATGCTGACATTATCAATTGTGTCACAATTTACATTTGATACGACATTGGCTACTAAAAATCAGTTCAATGCACTGTTACATGGACCGAGTCTAGCCTATCCGTTTGGTACTGATGATTTCGGTAGAGACTTATTTACACGCGTAGTTGTAGGAACGAAGCTGACATTTTCAATTTCAATTATTTCAGTAGTTATTGCAGTTATTTTTGGTGTGTTACTAGGCACTATCGCAGGTTATTTTAATCATATTGATAATTTAATAATGCGAATTTTAGATGTAGTGTTTGCAATTCCATCATTATTGTTAGCGGTGGCAATTATTGCATCATTTGGAGCAAGTATTCCAAATTTAATTATTGCTTTAAGTATCGGTAATATACCATCATTTGCACGGACAATGCGTGCCAGTGTTTTAGAAATTAAACGCATGGAATATGTAGATGCAGCACGTATCACTGGTGAAAACACTTGGAATATCATATGGCGTTATATTTTACCGAATGCGATTGCGCCTATGATTGTACGTTTTTCATTAAATATAGGTGTGGTTGTATTAACAACAAGTAGTTTAAGTTTCCTAGGACTTGGTGTTGCACCTGATGTAGCTGAATGGGGCAACATTTTACGTACCGGTAGTAACTACTTGGAAACGCACAGTAATTTAGCTATTGTACCTGGTGTTTGTATTATGTTCGTCGTTTTAGCATTTAATTTTATAGGTGATGCAGTGCGTGATGCACTAGATCCAAGAATTCATTAAAAAGGTAGGGATAGATGTGAAGAAAATCATTAGTATCGCAATTATAGTTTTAGCGTTGGTATTAAGTGGTTGTGGTGTCCCTACGAAATCAGAAGTGGCTCAAAAGTCATCGAAAGTTGAAGTGAAAGGCGAGCGACCAACAATACATTTCCTAGGACAAGCAAGTTATGAAAATGATATGAATATCGTTAAAGATCAATTGGAAAATGCAGGATTTAACGTGAAGATGAATATCCAACCAGATTATGGTAGCTATCGTACACAACGTCAAGCCGGCAATTATGATATCCAAATTGATGACTGGATGACAGTGTTTGGTGACCCGAACTATGCTATGACGGCATTATTTAGTTCTACAGGATCAAATAGTTTATTGAAAGATAAACATGTAGACCAGTTGTTAAATAAAGCTTCTACTCAAAATGAAGCAGATGTTAAACAAACATATAAGCAAATTGAAGATGAAGTTGTATTTGATAAAGGGTATATGGCGCCTTTATATGGATCAAAAAAGAATTTAGTATATGACAATAAAGTGTTAGATAAAAATAGTGTTGGATTGCCAAATTCACGTGCATTAATATGGCAACAATTTGATTACAACAATAGTAGAGAACGAGATACGCGGCCACTTGTGATGACACAACAAGATGGTGAAATTCCTACATTGGATCCAATACGTTCAATTGCGCCGTCAGTATATTCAATTAATATGAATATGTACACAAGGTTATTATTATTAGATGAAAATGATCATTTAACAACGAAAGGTTCGTTAAGTCATGATTATGCTGTGAATAAGGACAATAAAGCATTTTATTTCTTGTTAAGAGATGATGATTATTTTGCGAAAGTGGTCAATGGACAAGCACGTAATACTGGAGAGCGTGTATCGGCTGAAGATGTTAAGTTTTCTTTAGATAGAGCACGTGATAAAAAGTCTGTGCCTAACAATAATACTTACAATATGCACAAACATATAAATGACATCAAGATATTAAAAGATGAGGACATCGATCAGTTGCGTAAAGAGAAAGACAAGGACGATAAATCAATCTATGATAAGTTGATTAAAGCTTATAACGTCAAATCGTTAACGACAGATGGTCAAAAAGTAAATAATAAAGACGGTATTTATCAAATTGTTAAAATTACGACAGATCAATCGATGCCTCGAGAGGTAAATTACTTAACACACTCTTCGGCAGGCATTTTATCTAAAAAATTTGTTAATCAAGTAAATCAAGAATATCCAAAAGGATATGGGGATAGCAGTACAATTCCTGCAAATTCAGATGGGAAAAATGCGCTGTATGCAAGTGGCGCATACATTATGACACAGAAAAATGCATATCAAGCAACGTTTCAACGTAATCCAGGATTCAACGAAACAGAAAAAGGTAGTTATGGACCAGCTAAAATTAAAAATATTACATTGAAGTTTAATGGTGACCCGAATAATGCATTGTCAGAACTTAGAAATCATTCAATTGATATGTTGGCAGATGTGAATCAAAAACATTTTGATTTAATTAAGTCGGATAAAAATTTAAGCATTATTCGCAAAAATGGACGCAAGTCAGTCTTTTTAATGCTAAATATTAAAAAAGGTATATTTAAGACGCATCCAAACTTGAGACAAGCAGTAGTTAATGCGATAGATCAGGATCAATTTATTAAGTTTTATCGTGGCGATAAATTTAAAATTGCATCACCGATTACACCACTTGTCGATACTGGTAACGAGCAACGTCAAGATTTAGAAAAAGTAGAAAAAGCCATTAATCAATAATGTTTTAAATATTTAACAGAAAGTAGGAGGATATAGTATGGTCATTAACTTAAATGACAAACAGACAAAAACATCTAAAGAAGGGTTAATTTCCGTATCACATCCTCTTGCGGCTAAAATTGGTAAGGATGTATTAGATCAAGGTGGCAACGCCATGGATGCAGTGATTGCAATTCAACTGGCATTGAATGTGGTAGAACCATTTGCATCAGGTATTGGTGGTGGCGGGTATTTGCTATATTATGAGCAAAGTACTGGCAGTATAACTGCGTTTGATGCACGTGAGACAGCACCTGAACATGTAGACAAACAATTTTATCTAGATGATTCAGGCGAATATAAATCATTTTTTGATATGACTACACATGGTAAAACTGTCGCTGTGCCAGCAATTCCAAAGCTGTTTGATTATATTCACAAGCGTTATGCTAAATTGTCATTGGAAGATTTAATTAATCCTGCAATTGAACTAGCCATTGAAGGTCATGCAGCCAATTGGGCTACTGAAAAATATTCGCGCCAGCAACACGCACGATTGACAAAGTATCATGAAACGGCACAAGTATTTACGCATGAAAATCAATATTGGCGTGAAGGTGATTGGATTGTACAACCCGAATTAGGTAAGACATTTCAAATATTAAGAGAACAAGGGTTTAATGCATTTTATAAAGGTGACATTGCGAAACAATTAGTCAATGTTGTCAAAGCATGTGGTGGGACAATCACTTTAGAGGATCTAGCCAAATATGACATTCAGATTAAAGCGCCAATCAGTGCAACATTTAAAGACTATGACATTTATTCAATGGGACCATCTAGTTCTGGCGGTATCACGGTAATTCAAATATTGAAGTTATTAGAACATGTCGATTTACCATCTATGGGTCCAAGATCTGTTGATTACTTGCATCATTTGATACAAGCGATGCATTTAGCATATAGTGATCGTGCGCAATACTTGGCGGATGATAATTTTCATGAGGTGCCTGTACAGTCATTAATTGATGATGATTATTTAAAAGCACGCAGTACGCTCATTGATAGCAATAAAGCAAATATTGATATAGAGCATGGTGTTGTGTCTGATTGCATTAGTCATACAGATGTTGAAGAAAATCATACCGAAACAACTCATTTTTGTGTGATTGATAAGGAAGGTAATATTGCTTCATTTACGACATCAATTGGTATGATTTATGGTTCAGGTATCACGATTCCAGGCTACGGTGTGTTATTGAATACGACAATGGATGGCTTTGATGTAGTAGATGGTGGTATTAACGAAATTGCACCATATAAACGACCACTAAGTAACATGGCTCCAACGATTGTGATGTATCACGGGAAGCCAATATTAACAGTAGGTGCACCTGGTGCCATAAGTATCATTGCTAGTGTTGCGCAAACATTAATCAATGTATTAGTGTTTGGCATGGATATTCAGCAGGCTATAGATGAACCTAGAATTTATAGTAGCCATCCTAATCGCATTGAATGGGAGCCTCAATTTTCACAATCTACAATATTAGCATTGATTGCACATGGACATGCAATGGAACATAAACCAGATGCTTATATTGGAGATGTACATGGACTACAGGTTGACCCAACAACGTATGAAGCTTCGGGTGGAAGTGATGATACTAGAGAAGGCACCGTAATGGGTGGCGAGGTGTTAGTGATTAGAAAACAGCCATTACCATATCGGCAAATGTATGATAGTGACGGCTTTCGTCTATATTTCAATGATGTGCAGTTACCTTTATTGGCAGATCAAGTGCGATGGATGCATGACAAATATTGGGTTGATGAAAGTGTTGTTAGAATCATTTTCCCTGAAGTTAGTGCACATATTGAAGATTTAAGAAGTTATGAAAACGCAGGAGAAAATTATATAGATATTGCCTGGTTAGCACGGAAATATGCTTATCAAGTAACATTGAAGGATGACGGTTTATACTTAACTGATGATACATATACTTCAGTGAAACGGAACACAAATGCATACTATAGATATGATCGAGATAGTATCACAAGATAGTTTATACGCTTGATATGAAGTTTGTAGTGGATATGAGCTTTTGTTGAATGAAAGGATTCGATTTCGAACTTTAGCGTGACGCTTGAGTGTAGTAATGTTGGAAATGCTATACGAAACGCTAGTCACCTTTGTAAAATATACAACGCCTCACAAATTCGTTTTTGATGTACATCACAATAGTTAGCCTAAAATCTAATGTAATGTGGTTTGGTACAGTTGAACGAGTTATGTGAGGTGTTTTTATAATATAGGATTTTAATAGATGATTTGGATGTTTCTATAATTACAGCATAAGTATTAATGTTCACTTATTTTATTATAAGTAAGGCTTTCTTTATAAATGATTTGGTCTTTTCCAGGACTTGAAAAATAAAAATAAAGTTTCTGATCTTGATGATTATTGCCTTTTAAATCACTCATTCCCTTTAATTCCACCTTTGTTGATGCGTTTTTAGGAATATTATATCTACGTTTTAATTGTTTAACGTTTGGATTATCGTTCGACAACTTACCAGATAAATTATAATAATCAGTGGTAGGATCATGTGTGACTTTCAAATCATTGCTATTTAAAATGCTTGTTAAATCACCACTTTGAATCAAAAATTGATTGTTTTCGATTTTTTGTTTCAGCGCGGGATCTTTTACGTCTTTTGTGAAAACGATTTTATTATTAACTACTTTTACTGGATAACTTTTGTATGTCGAGTCAGTAGCATTTTTTCTATCGTTTGTAGTTGTGTCATATTCACCAGTTATTTTATGTGTGTTCTTATCTACCTTTAACAACATACGGTCTTCTTTTAAAAGCTCATCTGATCCAACAACTGAATAAGAGGATTCTATATACCATGTGTCTTGATCATTATTTTCATAATGGGGATTATCGTGACCATCAATTTCATAAAGCGTTTCTAAGTTTTTAATAGGATACGTACTTAGTACTTTTTTAAGACCATCTTTCAAATGAATTTGTTCCCACTTCATTGCCAAAAACATATCGCCACTGACTACAATTGAAATAATAATAATTGCTGCTAAGTTTAACCAGAAAATTTTATGTGCTTTCATACATTCCCACCGTTTCTCAAAATACTTCATTAACACTATAATAATATATTTTGAAAAATATTTACATCAGTATTAAAGTGAATATCAAATTTTAAATTTATGAAAATAATAGATATTTATAAAAAGCGGAAAAGAGATACAATAAAAAACTGCATGACGTTTGAGACGTCACACAGTGTAACTAAAAATTTAAAAAGTTGTTGCTAATTTTTCAGCATTATTAATACTAGTTGCTTTAATTTCTTCAGTCTTATGAGGTTCAGCATTGTGTCCTTCAATAATGATTGTTTCATATGATGGCACACCTAAGAATGTCATAATTGTTCTTAAATAACGGTCACCCATTTCAAAATCAGCAGCAGGTCCTTCAGTATAATATCCACCACGTGATTGAATGTGTAATACTTTTTTGTCAGTTAGTAAACCTTGTGGTCCTTCAGCAGAATATTTAAAAGTTTTACCTGCAATTGAAATAGCATCAATATATGCTTTAACTACAGGTGGGAAAGAAAGGTTCCACATAGGCGTTACAAATACATATTTATCTGCACTTAAAAATTCTTCTAAAATGTCACTCAATCTTGAAACTTTCATTTGTTCATCATCAGTTAACGTTTCGCCATTACTCATTTTTCCCCAACCAGTTAATACATCTTTGTCAATAACTGGAATATAAGTTTCAAATAAATCAATATGTTTCACTTCATCATCAGGATGTTGTTGTTGATATGTTTCGATAAATGCTTTACCAGCCGCCATAGAATTTGATACCAGTTCATTAAAAGGGTGTGCTGTAATATATAATACTTTTGCCATTTGAAAATTCTCCTCTGTTTCTGTTATTTTCTTAAGTATAATTATTATACTCGATATAAAATTTAATATCAATCAAAATATTCAAATTACCATCATTTTCTTCATCTATATTTGGCAGTACTACTAAAGTATGAGTGCATTTAATTATGAAATAGTTGATTTAGAATATATACTTAATACCCAAAATATATGAAGGATGGATGCCACTATGACAAAGCGACCAAAACGTATTTTGGCAACAATTATCATTTTTCTTTCACTATTATTTACGATTATTTATATAGATGACATTCAAAAATGGTTTAACCAATATACCGATAAATTGACACAAAATCATAAAGGACAAGGACACTCAAAATGGGAAGACTTTTTTAGAGGGAGTCGGATTACTGAGACTTTTGGTAAATATCAACATTCACCATTTGATGGTAAGCATTATGGCATTGATTTTGCATTGCCAAAAGGTACACCAATTAAAGCGCCGACGAATGGTAAAGTAACACGTATCTTTAATAATGAATTGGGCGGCAAGGTATTACAGATTGCCGAAGACAATGGAGAATATCACCAGTGGTATCTACACTTAGACAAATATAATGTCAAAGTAGGTGATCGAGTCAAAGCAGGTGATATTATTGCATATTCAGGCAATACAGGTATACAAACGACAGGCGCACATTTACATTTTCAAAGAATGAAGGGTGGCGTAGGTAATGCATATGCAGAAGATCCAAAACCGTTTATCGATCAGTTACCTGATGGGGAACGTAGCCTATATGATTTGTAGTTATAGAAGGGTGCCCGCAGTCTAAAAAATTAAGCAATCATTGTGTGAGTATGATACTTACATAATGGTTGCTTTTTTCAATGAAAATCGTAATGCTAAGTCATACTTGTTTGATTTAGATATTACTTAAAATGTAAGACAAGGTTGTTAGCATTGGCAGTGAAATATCGCACATAAAAAACATTATTGTCACACTAGAAAATAGTTGTGCACTATATCAATTTTCTGTATAAAAGTTTAATTCTGACAGTAATGTAAACGTTTACAATTTATGATTGACATTAATAATGACTGAATATATGATTTATGTAAGTATTTGTGCAAACGTTTTCACAAAGTGTATTGCACAATCAAACTGTAAACAAAGTATGGGAGGCATAACATGGCAGAACTAAAGTTAGAGCATATTAAAAAGACGTATGATAACAACAATACTGTAGTGAAAGATTTTAATCTACATATTACTGACAAAGAATTCATTGTATTTGTTGGACCATCGGGATGTGGTAAATCAACAACATTACGAATGGTTGCTGGACTAGAGTCTATCACATCTGGAGATTTTTATATTGATGGGGAACGCATGAACGATGTTGAACCAAAGAATAGAGATATTGCGATGGTATTTCAAAACTATGCATTATATCCACATATGACTGTTTTTGAAAATATGGCATTTGGGCTAAAGCTACGTAAAGTAAATAAAAAAGAGATTGAACAAAAAGTTAA
The DNA here is from genome assembly GCF_016743875.1 of Staphylococcus sp. T93. Classification (NCBI taxonomy): domain Bacteria; kingdom Bacillati; phylum Bacillota; class Bacilli; order Caryophanales; family Staphylococcaceae; genus Staphylococcus; species Staphylococcus sp. T93. The sequence continues at coordinate 2,391,419 of NZ_CP068247.1, forward strand.
TGAAGCAGCTGAAATATTAGGATTAACTGAGTATCTTGGTCGTAAACCAAAAGCGTTATCTGGCGGACAGCGTCAACGTGTTGCTTTGGGCAGAGCTATTGTTAGGGATGCGAAAGTCTTTTTAATGGATGAACCATTATCGAATCTTGATGCGAAGCTTCGAGTACAAATGCGCACAGAAATATTGAAATTACATAAGCGACTTAATACTACGACAATTTATGTTACACATGATCAAACTGAAGCATTGACGATGGCTAGTCGAATTGTTGTTTTGAAAGATGGCGACATTATGCAAGTCGGCACACCTAGAGAAATATATGATGCCCCTAATTGCATATTTGTGGCGCAATTTATCGGCTCACCAGCAATGAATATGTTGAATGCTACAGTTGAAATGGACGGATTGAAGGTAGGAACACACCATTTTAAATTACATAATAAAAAATTTGAAAAGTTAAAAGCTGCTGGCTACTTAGACAAGGAAATTATTTTAGGTATTCGAGCTGAAGACATTCATGAAGAACCAATATTTATTCAAACTTCTCCAGAGACACAATTTGAATCTGAAGTAGTTGTATCCGAACTGTTAGGTTCAGAAATTATGGTACATAGCACATTCCAAGGAATGGAATTGATTTCTAAATTAGATTCAAGAACTCAAGTGATGGCGAACGACAAGATTACACTAGCATTTGATATGAATAAGTGTCACTTTTTTGATGAAAAAACAGGAAATCGTATCGTCTAAGGGGGAGTATTCATGTCTAAAATTTTAAAATGTATCACGTTAGCCGTGGTAATGTTATTAATCGTAACTGCATGTGGCCCTAATCGTTCGAAAGAAGATATTGATAAAGCATTGAATAAAGATAATTCTAAAGACAAGCCTAACCAACTTACGATGTGGGTGGATGGCGACAAGCAAATGGCGTTTTATAAAAAAATTACGGATCAATATACTAAAAAAACTGGCATCAAAGTAAAGCTTGTAAATATTGGTCAAAATGATCAACTAGAAAATATTTCGCTAGACGCTCCTGCAGGAAAAGGTCCAGATATCTTTTTCTTAGCACATGATAATACTGGAAGTGCCTATCTACAAGGCTTAGCTGCTGAAATCAAATTATCAAAAGATGAGTTGAAAGGTTTCAATAAGCAAGCACTTAAAGCGATGAATTATGACAATAAGCAACTAGCATTGCCAGCTATCGTTGAAACAACCGCACTTTTTTATAATAAAAAATTAGTGAAAAATGCACCGCAAACGTTAGAAGAAGTTGAAGCTAATGCTGCCAAACTAACTGATAGTAAAAAGAAACAATACGGTATGTTATTTGATGCTAAAAATTTCTATTTTAATTATCCGTTTTTATTCGGCAATGATGATTATATTTTCAAGAAAAATGGCAGTGAATATGATATTCATCAGCTAGGACTAAATTCAAAACATGTCGTCAAGAATGCTGAACGATTACAAAAATGGTACGACAAAGGGTATCTTCCTAAGGCAGCAACACATGATGTCATGATTGGTCTTTTTAAAGAAGGAAAAGTAGGACAATTTGTCACTGGACCGTGGAACATTAATGAATATCAAGAAACGTTTGGTAAAGATTTAGGAGTAACAACATTACCTACAGATGGTGGCAAACCTATGAAACCATTTCTAGGTGTACGTGGTTGGTATTTATCTGAATATAGTAAACATAAGTATTGGGCTAAAGATTTAATGCTGTATATCACTAGTAAAGATACATTACAAAAATATACAGATGAAATGAGCGAAATTACTGGACGTGTTGACGTGAAATCATCTAATCCAAATTTAAAAGTGTTTGAAAAGCAAGCACGTCATGCTGAACCGATGCCTAATATTCCTGAAATGCGACAAGTTTGGGAACCGATGGGCAATGCAAGCATATTTATTTCAAATGGTAAGAATCCTAAACAAGCGTTAGATGAGGCGACGAATGATATAACGCAAAATATTAAGATTCTTCATCCATCACAAAATGATAAGAAAGGAGATTAGTTATGACGAAACGTAACCCTAAATTAGCGGCATTATTATCTGTTATACCTGGTTTGGGACAGTTTTATAATAAAAGACCCATTAAAGGGACGATATTTTTTATCTTTTTCATCAGTTTTATTTCTGTTTTTTATAGCTTTTTAAATATTGGTTTTTGGGGATTGTTCACATTAGGGACAGTACCTAAGTTAGACGATTCTCGTGTCTTACTTGCACAAGGTATTATTTCTATCTTACTCGTTGCTTTCGCAATCATGCTATATATCATTAATATTTTAGATGCATATCGTAATGCTGAACGATTTAATCGCAATGAGGAAATAAAGGATCCGAAGGCGCGTATGGTGGCAACATGGGACAAGACGTTCCCATACTTACTAATCTCACCAGGTACATTCTTATTGATATTTGTAGTTGTATTTCCATTAATATTTATGTTTGGAGTAGCATTTACAAATTACAATTTATACAACGCGCCTCCGAGACACACATTAGAATGGGTTGGTTTAGATAACTTTAAAACGTTATTCACAATTGGCGTTTGGCGTAAAACATTTTTCAGTGTTATTACTTGGACATTAGTATGGACGCTTGTTGCAACGACACTTCAAATTGCATTAGGGCTGTTTTTGGCAATTATTGTAAATCACCCTGTCGTCAAAGGTAAGAAATTTATCCGTACTGTGTTAATCCTACCTTGGGCTGTACCATCATTTGTGACAATTTTAATATTTGTAGCGTTATTTAATGATGAATTTGGTGCGATAAATAATGATATTTTGCAACCTTTATTAGGTGTAGCACCAGCATGGTTAAGTGATCCGTTTTGGGCAAAAGTGGCATTAATCGGCATTCAAGTATGGCTTGGATTCCCATTTGTCTTTGCACTGTTCACTGGAGTACTGCAAAGTATTTCATCAGATTGGTACGAAGCAGCAGATATGGATGGTGCGTCTAGTTGGCAAAAGTTTAGAAACATCACATTCCCGCATGTCATTTACGCCACAGCGCCATTGTTAATTATGCAATATGCAGGTAATTTCAATAATTTTAATCTTATTTATCTATTTAATAAAGGCGGTCCACCAGTGTCAGGGCAGAATGCTGGTAGTACAGATATCTTGATATCTTGGGTGTATAATCTGACATTTGAGTTTAACAACTTCAACATGGGTGCAGTTGTGTCATTAATTATTGGATTTATTGTTGCTATTGTCGCATTTATTCAATTCAGACGTACAAGTACGTTTAAAGATGAGGGAGGTTTATAAGATGACAAAGAAGAAAAACATATTAAAAGCAATCGGTATTTACAGTTTTATAGCGATGATGTTTGTCATCATTTTATATCCACTACTGTGGACATTTGGCATTTCCCTTAATCCAGGTACGAACTTGTATGGTGCCAAAATGATACCAGACAATGCAACATTTAAAAATTATGCATTCTTACTATTCGATGACAGTAGTCAATACCTGACTTGGTATAAAAATACGCTTATCGTAGCATCTGCAAATGCACTGTTTAGTGTGATATTTGTCACGTTAACAGCATATGCTTTTTCTAGATATCGCTTTGTTGGTCGTAAATACGGGCTGATTACATTTTTGATTTTACAAATGTTCCCTGTATTAATGGCAATGGTCGCAATCTATATTTTGCTAAATACAATTGGATTATTAGATTCTTTATTTGGACTAACACTGGTATATATTGGTGGATCAATACCGATGAATGCCTTTTTAGTGAAAGGTTACTTCGATACGATTCCAAAAGAACTTGATGAATCTGCCAAAATTGATGGTGCAGGGCATATGCGTATTTTCTTACAAATTATGCTTCCATTAGCTAAGCCGATTTTAGCAGTTGTTGCTTTGTTCAATTTTATGGGGCCATTTATGGACTTTATATTACCTAAAATACTATTAAGAAGTCCTGAAAAATTCACATTAGCAGTTGGATTGTTCAACTTTATTAATGATAAGTATGCAAATAATTTCACAGTGTTTGCAGCAGGGGCAATTATGATTGCAGTACCTATAGCAATCGTATTCTTGTTCTTGCAACGCTATTTAGTATCAGGTTTAACAACAGGTGCGACAAAAGGTTAGTTTGAAATTAGGAGTGGGGCAGAATTGATAAAGAACCACTAATGACGATAAAGATTAAAAGGAGGACGTTATGATGACGATTAAAGTTGGAATCATTGGGTGTGGTGGTATTGCGAATGGCAAGCACATGCCAAGTTTACAAAAAGTTGAAAATGTTGAAATGATCGCATTTTGTGACGTAGACATTTCGAAAGCAGCGAGTGCGGCAGAAGCATACGGAACTGACAATGCAAAGGTTTATGATGATTACAAAGCATTGTTAAAAGATGACACGATTGATGTTATCCATGTTTGTACGCCAAATGACTCGCATTGTGAAATTACTGTAGCAGGGTTGCATGCTGGTAAACATGTGATGTGTGAAAAACCAATGGCTAAAACGACAGCAGAAGCTCAAAAAATGATAGATACAGCTAAATCAACAGGTAAAAAATTAACAATAGGTTATCAAAATCGTTTCCGAGCAGATAGTCAATTTTTACATCAAGCAGCGCAACGTGGCGACTTAGGAGACATTTACTTCGGAAAGGCACATGCCATTCGTCGTCGAGCAGTACCAACATGGGGTGTCTTTCTAGACGAAGAAGCTCAAGGTGGAGGACCATTAATCGATATCGGTACACACGCTTTAGATTTAACGTTATGGATGATGGATAATTATGAACCAGAATCAGTGATGGGTTCAACATTCCATAAATTAAATAAACAGCATCATGCGGCAAACGCTTGGGGTTCATGGAATCCAGATGAATTTACAGTTGAAGATTCTGCGTTTGGATTTATTAAAATGAAGAATGGAGCGACGATCATTTTAGAATCCGCTTGGGCGATTAATTCTTTAGAAGTGGATGAGGCAAAATGTTCATTATCAGGAACTAAAGCAGGTGCTGATATGAAAGATGGTCTACGTATTCATGGTGAAGACATGGGTACACTTTATACCAAACACGTTGAATTGGAAAACAAAGGCGTCGACTTTTATGAAGGTAATGAAGTGGATGAAGCTGAAGAAGAAGCAAAAGCTTGGATTGATGCAGTTGTAAATGATACTGAACCAGTTGTGAAACCGGAACAAGCAATGGTAGTTACAAAAATTCTTGAAGCGATTTATCAGTCTGCAAAATCAGGCAAAGCAATTTACTTTGAATAACATCATACGGTAAGGAGGCACATCATGACAAAATTAAAAGTTGGTGTGATAGGTGTTGGTGGTATTGCACAAGACCGTCATATTCCAGCATTGCTGAAACTCAAAGACACAGTCTCATTAGTTGCAGTACAAGATATTAATACAGTGCAGATGATTGATGTTGCGAAGCGCTTTAATATACCTCATGCAGTTGAGACACCTAGCGAGCTGTTTAAACTTGTTGATGCGGTGGTCATTTGTACACCTAATAAATTCCATGCTGATCTTTCTATAGAAGCATTGAACCATGGTGTCCATGTATTGTGTGAAAAGCCAATGGCGATGACGACGGAAGAGTGTGATCGCATGATTGAAGCGGCTAATAAAAATCACAAATTATTAACTGTCGCATATCATTATCGTCACACAGATGTGGCAATTACTGCTAAAAAAGCAATTGAATCAGGTGTGGTTGGTAAACCTTTAGTAGCACGTGTACAAGCGATGCGTAGGCGTAAAGTGCCTGGCTGGGGTGTTTTTACCAATAAAGCGTTGCAAGGTGGCGGTAGTTTAATCGATTATGGTTGCCACTTGTTAGACTTATCTTTGTGGCTACTAGGTAAAGATATGGTGCCGCATGAAGTGCTAGGAAAAACATATAATCAATTGAGCAAACAACCGAATCAAATTAATGATTGGGGAACATTTGATCATACTAAATTTGATGTCGATGATCATGTTACTAGTTATATGACATTTGCCAATCGAGCAAGCATGCAGTTTGAATGTTCGTGGTCTGCAAATATCAAAGAAGATAAGGTTCACGTTAGTTTATCAGGAGAAGATGGCGGTATCAATTTATTTCCATTTGAAATATATGAGCCCCGCTTTGGAACTATTTTTGAAAGCAAAGCTAATGTTGAGCATAACGAAGACATTGCTGGTGAGAGACAGGCGCGTAACTTTGTCAATGCGTGTTTAGGGATAGAAGAGATTGTGGTGAAACCGGAAGAAGCACGCAATGTAAATGCCCTTATAGAAGCGATTTATCGTAGCGATCTTGATAACAAGAGCATACAACTTTAATGATTATCATATATGATACAAAATTCTCAATATAAAAAGAAGGAGTGCTTTTCAATGAAAATAGGTGTATTTTCAGTATTATTTTACGATAAAAATTTTGAAGATATGTTAGATTATGTCTCAGAATCTGGATTGGATATGATTGAAGTTGGAACAGGTGGTAACCCAGGAGATAAATTTTGTAAGTTAGATGAGTTGTTAGAAAATGAAGACAAGCGCCAAGCATTTATGAAGTCAATCACAGACAGAGGCTTACAAATAAGTGGTTTCAGTTGTCATAACAATCCAATTTCTCCAGATCCGATAGAAGCGAAAGAAGCCGATGAAACGTTACGTAAAACAATCCGTTTAGCAAATCTATTAGACGTGCCAGTTGTTAATACATTTTCTGGCATTGCAGGATCAGATGATACCGCTAAAAAGCCTAATTGGCCTGTTACACCTTGGCCAACAGCCTACTCTGAAATTTATGATTATCAGTGGAATGAAAAGTTGATACCATATTGGCAAGATTTAGCTGAGTTTGCAAAAGAGCAAGATGTAAAAATTGCCATAGAGTTGCATGCAGGATTTTTAGTGCATACACCATATACAATGTTGAAGTTACGTGAGGCTACAAATGAATATATCGGTGCTAACTTAGATCCTAGTCATCTATGGTGGCAAGGTATTGACCCAATTGCTGCGATTCGCATATTAGGCCAAGCAAATGCAATTCATCACTTCCATGCTAAAGATACGTATATTAATCAAGAAAATGTAAATATGTATGGTCTAACTGATATGCAACCATATGGTAACGTTGCGACAAGAGCATGGACATTCCGTACAGTTGGTTATGGACATAGTCCATATGTATGGGCAGATATCATAAGTCAACTTATTATTAATGGATATGATTATGTATTAAGTATTGAACATGAAGATCCTATTATGTCAGTAGAAGAAGGTTTCCAAAAAGCTTGTCAAACTTTGAAATCTGTTAATATTTACGACAAGCCAGCAGACATGTGGTGGGCATAATACGAACTCGAGGTTAGTCTGAAGTTTGTCTGAAGTAAGACTGGTGGCAGTGTTGAATAAATGCATATGTCGCCAAGCCATTGCCAAAAATTTCACACCTTAAATCAAGTCATTGTTTGTAAAGAAGGTGTACTTTATATAAGTATATAGCGATGGTCATACCCATTCACAGTAACAATCCTCACCATTGAAAAGAGTATATAACCTTTTCAATAGTGAGGTATATGATAATAAAAAAAGCCTGTTGTCACAATGGTCATAGACACGACATACTTTAAAGGTTTCTGAATATAATATTTCAGAATGCACTTTAAAGATGGACGTCGATGTAGACTAAAGTGATGACAGGCTTTCATCTTTTTAAATATTCATTAATTTCTCTTCTTGTTTAATACGTACATATAAGAAATACGCATACGGTACTAATAAAATAGTTGTATATGTTGCGTGTGTTAATAATAATACACCGATTAATTCAGGAATGATGTTTAAGAAGTAATTTGGGTGTTTTGTAATTTTATATAATCCAGATTTAATAATAGGATGGTTAGGTAAAATGAATAATTTTAATGTCCAAATACCACCTAAAGTTTTAATAACCATAAATAACATGATATAAGCAAAGATTAATATAACTAAGCCAATACCATTTGCAAAGCTAAATGTATCTTTATTAATAAATGCCTCTACACCAGCCAATACATAAATTAAAACGTGTGTTATTGCTAAAAACTTCGAATTTTTAACGCCATATTCAACTGCACCGTCTGCTTTTAATTGTTTTGAGTGATTAATAGATATCTTTAAGCTGACAAGTCTGATACAGAAAAAGATAAGTAATATAGATAGAATCATGATGTCCTCCGTCATTATGTCATATGTATAAGCGTTGATTTTGACAACATAAAGTATTTTATAGATAAAGCTTGTCAAATACTATTAACTATTTATTAATTTTAGTACATAAATATGTTTCTAAGTATGTGTTTATGTTCAGTATTTTGGATAATTTAATAATTTTAAGGATATTAAGCGCTTACACCGACGTGATATATTTGGCTTAACGAAAATGATTGAGGTGACAGAGATGAACTTTTTTGATATCCATAAGATTCCGAACAAAGGCATTCCATTATCGGTACAACGTAAATTATGGCTTAGAAACTTCATGCAAGCTTTCTTCGTAGTGTTCTTTGTTTATATGGCTATGTATTTAATTCGAAACAACTTTAAGGCGGCACAACCGTTTTTAAAAGAGGAAATTGGATTATCTACATTAGAACTTGGTTATATCGGATTAGCATTTAGTATCACGTACGGTTTAGGAAAAACATTACTTGGATATTTTGTCGATGGACGTAACACAAAACGTATTATCTCGTTCTTACTTATCTTATCTGCGATTACAGTTTTAATTATGGGATTTGTTTTAAGTTACTTTGGTTCTGTAATGGGATTATTAATTGTACTTTGGGGACTTAACGGGGTGTTCCAATCAGTTGGTGGACCTGCAAGTTATTCAACGATTTCAAGATGGGCGCCAAGAACGAAACGTGGCCGATACTTAGGATTCTGGAATACATCACATAATATCGGTGGTGCCATAGCAGGTGGTGTTGCACTTTGGGGTGCTAATGTATTCTTCCATGGAAATGTTATAGGGATGTTCATTTTCCCATCGGTGATTGCATTACTTATTGGTATCGCAACATTATTTATCGGAAAAGATGATCCGGAAGAATTAGGATGGAATCGTGCTGAAGAAATTTGGGAAGAGCCGGTCGATAAAGAAAATATTGATTCTCAAGGTATGACGAAATGGGAGATCTTTAAAAAATATATCCTGGGAAATCCTGTTATATGGATTCTATGTGTTTCAAACGTCTTTGTATACATTGTACGAATCGGTATTGATAACTGGGCACCGTTATATGTGTCAGAGCATTTACACTTTAGTAAAGGCGATGCAGTTAATACGATATTCTACTTTGAAATTGGTGCATTAGTTGCAAGTTTATTATGGGGCTACGTATCAGACTTATTAAAAGGTCGTCGTGCAATTGTAGCTATTGGCTGTATGTTTATGATTACATTTGTTGTCTTATTCTACACAAATGCTACAAGTGTCATGATGGTTAACATTTCATTGTTTGCATTAGGTGCGTTAATCTTTGGTCCGCAATTATTAATTGGTGTATCATTGACTGGTTTTGTTCCTAAAAATGCCATCAGTGTAGCAAACGGAATGACAGGTTCATTCGCGTATCTATTCGGTGACTCAATGGCGAAAGTTGGTTTGGCGGCTATTGCTGATCCAACACGTAACGGTTTAAACATCTTTGGATATACATTAAGTGGATGGACAGATGTTTTCATCGTCTTCTATGTTGCATTATTCCTAGGCATGATTCTATTAGGAATCGTTGCTTTCTATGAAGAAAAGAAAATTAGAAGTTTAAAAATTTAATATAAATCGGATTAAAAGTATCGCCAATCTATTGCAATATAGTTGGCAATCCTGCCCCGACGGCATGTGCGTGAAGAGATGAAAGATACTGCTTCTACCCTTGCAAATATATCATCTCTATGTCTCGGGGCAGATCATAATTCCCTGTTATGAAGTATCCTTATTTGCCCGACTTAGGGTGACTCAATGAATTTACTCCTTACAATAAAGACATATAGCGGTGTCAATATTGTAGGGAGTATTGTTTTATATTTAAACTCTCTAAAAAGCGGACTGAAAGAAAAGTGAAAACTTCTCTATCAGTCCGCTTTTTCATAGAACAAAATGGAGGCGCCATAATCATTAGTTATGTGCTAATCTATTTTGCTTGCTTACAATAATCACTTGGCGACATTTGTAAATATTTTTTAAAATGATAGCTAAACATTTTATACTCTGAAAAGCCTACTTTGTCTGCAATTTCATAGTGTTTGTAATGTCGATCTAACAATTGCAGAGATTGTAAAATACGATAGCGATTTAAATAATCGACAATTGTAATACCAACATGATCTTTAAATGTTCGCATCGCATACGATTCACTAACATCGATATGTTGAATTAAATCTGAAACAGTCACTTTCGTTTGATAAGATTGCTTAATTTGATCCACAATCTGGTTTACATAATAATCATCGTATTCTACTTTTAATAGTGGTTGGAAGGCATCATGACAAGATGCTAAGCTACGGCCGTTCTGTGATTGTTGCTCTAATAAGGTACGGACAAGTCTTCCTAAAATAACTTCTAATTGTGCATGGTCTACTGGTTTTAATAAATAATCAAGAACATGATGTTGAATGCCGGCTTTCATATATTCAAAGTCATCGTAACTCGATAATATGATGACATTACAATCTAGATGCGCAATATCATTGAGTAAATCGACGCCATTTTTACGTGGCATACGAATATCAGTAATTACTAATTCTGGCTGATGTTGTTGAATTAGTGATAATGCTTCAACACCATCTTTAGCAGTGTATATTGTATTGAAATGATAGTCTCCCCAAGGAATGATTTGCTTTAATCCTTCTCGAATAATTCGTTCATCATCACAAATAACTACCTTAAACATCTACATTCCCCCTTGAAAGTGGTATTTTATAACAAATTAACGTACCTTGATTACGCTTTGAAAAAATATGGAGTCGTGCATGTGAACCATATTGAATCATTGCTTTATTGTGTAAATGATTTAATCCCAAATGCTTAGTATCAAATACATCATTATTAAGAGATTGGCGTACATATTGCAGGCGAGATGACGACATCCCGATACCATTGTCGCAAACTAAAACATGTAAATTCTGACGTGCCAATGTCAGGCGTATAGTAATGTCCAATGACTCAGTATCTCTACCATGTTTAATAGCATTTTCTATGAGTGGCTGAAGCATCATTTTACCAATTGTCTGGTGACGCGCTTCTTCAGAACTTTCAATATGGAGCTTAATCATGTCATCAAAACGGATGTTTTGTATTGCAACATACTGTTCAATGTAGTTCAACTCTTCGTTTAATTCCACTGTATGTGAGTTTGTACGTAATGAGTAACGTAACATTTGCGATAATTGTTGGACCACAGTTTGTGCTAATTTCGGAGATAACGTAATTAAATATTGTATTGTTTGCATCGTATTGAATAGGAAATGAGGCTGGAATTGGCGTTCTATTTCCTTTAACTGAATATCACGCAAGCGACGTTCTGTATGCTCGATAGAATGGATCAGTTGCTCATTTGATTCAAATAAATCGTAAATATAATTATTAATTTCTTCTAGTTCACTGTTGTTTTTTAAAGGCGTATATGTACCTAGATGACGATTTTTGGCATAGTAAATTTTTTGAATAATCGTTTCGATATCTTTTGTTTGTCGTTTAGCCATATTATCTGCGCTAATGAAACCAAATATTACTAGTAAAACAAGAACTACGGCCATAACAATTAACAACGTGATACCATCTTCAATGTTTTCATGTATATCTTTATAAATAATGAGACGATGGTCAGCATGGTTTAATTTTACAGATTCATTCATAAATCCGAATTGTTGTGGTCTATACTTTTCACCTATAGTAAAACGGTCATCGTTGGCGTATAAAATATTGTCATATTGATCAACGATAAGTGCGAATTGTCGGTTATCTTTCTTAATTTCACTTAAACGTGGGGTGTTAGCCATATAAATTTTAAGCATATATGTACTATTTTTGAATTTAAGCTGATGCGTTGAAAATAAATACATATTTTTAGTGTTTAAATGTTCATAATTATTGGTTATAAACTGATTTGGTCCAGATAATTCATAATAAAGTGTTGCGGGCTGTTGGTGTATTAATTTTAATAATTCACGTTTTGTAGCGGTCACATCATGATGATTTGTTAAATCGAGCTCTTGAAACGAATTATTATGCTGTGTAATAAATGTCTGAATCTGCTTTTCAGTATGATGTAAAGATGACTGACTTTCATCAACATGTTGATGAATCGTACGATGCTCAATCCAAATATAGATGGCATAGAAGCTTACTAGTCCAATAATAATGACTAAAAATACTGGAAAAATAGTAGACGCAAATAACGATCGTCTTAATTGATGTCTATAAGGTTTGTATGCCGTCATTGAATCATCTCCAAAAATTTATGATGTGGAATATCCGGTAATTTAGATTTCGGTATTAAAGGTATGTTCTTAAGATTTTCGATAGACTGATCGCTTTGTTCACTAACATCCTTTCGAATTGACTTGGCATCGAACTCTGCAACTAATCGTTGTTGTACTGAGCGGCTTGTTAAATATTGCACTAACTTTTTACGCTTAGGATGAGGGTGTGCATTTTTAACTAAAGCAATACCATCAACATTTAACATTGTTCCTTCAATTGGATAAACGATTGATACAGGATAACCTTTGTTTTTCCATGTGCGTGCATCTTGTTCGTAGCTTAGACCTGCGTAATATTTACCTTTTGCAACATCTTCAATGACTTTAGACGTCTTTGACAGTTGCATCGCATGGTTTTGGAATTGATGCACATCACTTACTCGATGATGCATGCTATAAATAGCACGCATATGTTGATAGCCTGTCGTTGTTGTATTTGGATTTGAGTACGCAATTTTACCTTTAAGTATAGGTTGTAATAAATCTTGATAACCTCGAATCTTAATATCTCCTTGTAAATCTGAATTCACTACTATAACTGTTGGCATTAATAGAAAACTAGTAACATATTTATTGTTCGAGCGATAATCCTCTAATTGCTGTGTTACAGATGTATCTTGATAGGGAACAAAATCTTCTGGATGATCAATTGTTTCTGACAACACACCACCCATAAAGACATCACCACGCTCCGAAAAATCTTCGTTATGCAAGTTTGAAAGCAGTACTTGAGTAGATCCGTGTTTAATTTCAATTTTGACATGCTCTTGTTTTTCAAATTCATTTAAAATTGGACGAATCAAGTTTGATTGATACGGAGAATAAACTGTTAATACATTTTTATCGGATTCAGAGTGACGCGTATTAGCGCATGCTGATAAAAAAATGAGAAATAATAGCAAGATATAAATTTTTGATTTCATGATATCCCATCAATTCTATGTATATTTTAATACAATAATTTTAGCAATAAATGACGCATAAGTAATGTTAAATATTTAGAAATGTTTATAGATGACTTGTTAAGACGTTGCAAATGTTGTGATAGCACAAAATTTTTGTTTGTCAAGACGATTTACCGAGGCTGTAAAATCAAACTGTTATATTTTATTTGTAGCTGTTATATAAAAATCGGCAAGATATTGAACGGTTCAAAAGTGAATTTTTACGTCAATAAAAGTATTTAATCCAGTCTCTTCATATATAAAAGTAAATCTTTCTAAGTGTTGATTTAACGCTTATCAACAATCATTTTTTATAAACAAATATATACTCCTAAATTAACTTTTAAAGCAATGAAAATAGTGAACATTATAACTGTTGTGTAACAGAATGCAATTAGCATATTACTGTTACACAAATTAGTACAGTTTCTATGTTTTGACATACATTTGATGAAAATTGTACATAATTTATGTGAAAAAAATCACAACAAACATGCTACAATGACTATGAAAACGTTAACATAGCATTTCAAATTCACAACATTATACAGATGGAGGCGTTTAGTATGTTAGAAACAAATAAAAATCATGCAACAGCTTGGCAAGGATTTAAAAATGGAAGATGGAACAGACACGTAGATGTAAGAGAGTTTATCCAATTAAACTACACTCTTTATGAAGGTAATGATTCATTTTTAGCAGGACCAACAGAAGCAACTTCTAAACTTTGGGAACAAGTAATGCAGTTATCGAAAGAAGAACGTGAACGTGGCGGCATGTGGGATATGGACACGAAAGTAGCTTCAACAATCACATCTCATGATGCTGGTTATTTAGACAAAGATTTAGAAACAATTGTAGGTGTACAAACTGAAAAGCCATTCAAACGTTCAATGCAACCATTCGGTGGTATTCGTATGGCGAAAGCAGCTTGTGAAGCTTACGGTTACGAATTAGACGAAGAAACTGAAAAAATCTTTACAGATTATCGTAAAACACATAACCAAGGTGTATTCGATGCATATTCTAGAGAAATGTTGAACTGCCGTAAAGCAGGTGTAATCACTGGTTTACCTGATGCATACGGACGTGGACGTATTATCGGTGACTATCGTCGTGTAGCTTTATATGGTGTAGATTTCTTAATGGAAGAAAAAATGCACGACTTCAACACGATGTCTACAGAAATGTCAGAAGATGTAATTCGTTTACGTGAAGAATTATCAGAACAATATCGTGCATTAAAAGAATTAAAAGAACTTGGACAAAAATATGGTTTCGATTTAAGCCGTCCAGCAGAAAACTTCAAAGAAGCAGTTCAATGGTTATACTTAGCATACCTTGCTGCAATTAAAGAACAAAACGGTGCAGCAATGAGTTTAGGTCGTACATCAACATTCTTAGATATCTATGCTGAACGTGACCTTAAAGCAGGCGTTATTACTGAAAGCGAAGTTCAAGAAATTATTGACCACTTCATCATGAAATTACGTATTGTTAAATTTGCTCGTACACCTGATTACAATGAATTATTCTCTGGAGACCCAACTTGGGTAACTGAATCTATCGGTGGTGTAGGTATTGACGGACGTCCACTTGTTACGAAAAACTCATTCCGTTTCTTACACTCATTAGATAACTTAGGTCCAGCTCCAGAACCAAACTTAACAGTATTATGGTCAGTACGTTTACCTGACAACTTCAAAACATACTGTGCAAAAATGAGTATTAAAACAAGTTCTATCCAATATGAAAATGATGACATTATGCGTGAAAGCTATGGCGATGACTATGGTATCGCATGTTGTGTATCAGCGATGACAATTGGTAAACAAATGCAATTCTTCGGTGCACGTGCGAACTTAGCTAAAACATTACTTTACGCTATCAATGGTGGTAAAGATGAAAAATCTGGTGCACAAGTTGGTCCAAACTTCGAAGGTATTAACAGCGAAGTATTAGAATATGACGAAGTATTCAAGAAATTTGATCAAATGATGGATTGGCTAGCAGGTGTTTACATTAACTCATTAAATGTTATTCACTACATGCACGATAAATACAGCTATGAACGTATTGAAATGGCATTACATGATACAGAAATTGTACGTACAATGGCAACAGGTATCGCTGGTTTATCAGTAGCAGCTGACTCATTATCTGCAATTAAATATGCACAAGTTAAACCAATTCGTAACGAAGAAGGTCTTGTAGTAGACTTTGAAATCGAAGGCGACTTCCCTAAATACGGTAACAATGACGACCGTGTAGATGATATTGCAGTTGATTTAGTAGAACGCTTCATGACTAAATTACGTAGTCATAAAACATATCGTGATTCAGAACATACAATGAGTGTATTAACAATTACTTCAAACGTTGTATACGGTAAGAAAACTGGTAACACACCAGACGGACGTAAAGCTGGCGAACCATTTGCTCCAGGTGCAAACCCAATGCATGGCCGTGACCAAAAAGGTGCATTATCTTCATTAAGTTCTGTAGCTAAGATCCCTTACGATTGCTGTAAAGATGGTATTTCAAATACATTCAGTATCGTACCAAAATCATTAGGTAAAGAACCAGAAGATCAAAACCGTAACTTAACTAGTATGTTAGATGGTTACGCAATGCAATGTGGTCACCACTTAAATATTAACGTATTTAACCGTGAAACATTAATAGATGCAATGGAACATCCAGAAGAATATCCACAGTTAACAATCCGTGTATCTGGTTACGCTGTTAACTTCATTAAATTAACACGTGAACAACAATTAGATGTAATTTCTCGTACATTCCATGAAAGTATGTAACAAAATTTAAGGTGGGAGCACTATGCTTAAGGGACACTTACATTCTGTCGAAAGTTTAGGTACTGTCGATGGACCGGGATTAAGATATATATTATTTACACAAGGATGCTTACTTAGATGCTTGTATTGCCACAATCCAGATACTTGGAAAATTAGTGAGCCATCAAGAGAAGTCACAGTTGATGAAATGGTGAATGAAATATTACCATACAAACCATACTTTGATGCATCGGGTGGCGGTGTAACAGTCAGTGGTGGCGAACCATTGTTACAAATGCCATTCTTAGAAAAATTATTTGCAGAATTAAAAGAAAATGGTGTGCACACTTGCTTAGACACATCGGCTGGATGTGCTAATGATACAAAAGCATTTCAAAGGCATTTTGAAGAATTACAAAAACATACAGACTTGATATTATTAGATATAAAACATATTGATAATGACAAACATATTAGATTGACAGGAAAGCCTAATACACACATCCTTAACTTCGCGCGCAAACTGTCAGATATGAAACAACCTGTATGGATTCGACATGTCCTTGTGCCTGGTTATTCTGATGATAAAGACGATTTAATTAAACTAGGGGAATTTATTAATTCTCTTGATAACGTCGAAAAGTTTGAAATTCTGCCATATCATCAGTTAGGTGTTCATAAGTGGAAAACATTGGGCATTGCATATGAATTAGAAGATGTCGAAGCGCCCGATGATGAAGCTGTTAAAGCAGCCTACCGTTATGTTAACTTCAAAGGGAAAATTCCCGTTGAATTATAAATACAATTCAGACCGAAAAGAAAGCATATGCAACTTCAAGAGTGAAGGGGCATATGCTTCTTTTTCAATTGAGTATTGAGTATTAGCAAGACGTAGTAAGTATATGAGACAACTTCTACAATGGTTGAAGGAAGACGTTTTTGTAAGTAGCTATGCTGATAAAGAATGTGATGTCTTGTTAAAGGTGGGGTTCCAATATCATCATTTAGCTGATGTTGAATGGGTTATTATTTGCTACTTGCATATGAATATGAGTCTTTTCAAATTTTTATTGACCCTGAGTAATGAAAAATATTAAGATGAAACTTAATATTAAAGCAATGCGGAGCGTGATTATGAAGAGAATTAGTAAAGATATATGGGCAGTATTTAAATTACTGTATCAAAATAAAGGGCGTTTTAGCATTAATGCCTTACTATTGCAGTTAATCATGATTTTTATTAGTAGTACATACTTAATTTTACTATTTAATATGATGTTAAAAGTAGCTGGGCAAAGCCAACTTACGATTAACAATTGGACGGAAATCGTTAGTCATCCCGCCAGTGTGATACTTCTTATTATATTCATATTAAGTGTTGCCTTTCTGATTTATGTAGAGTTTTCATTGTTAGTTTATATGGTTTATGCCGGCTTTGATCGACAGATTATTACATTTAAATCCATTTTTAAAAATGCCTTTGTAAATGTGCGTAAACTCATAGGTGTACCAGTTATTTTCTTTGTCATTTATTTAATGTTAATGATACCCATTGCCAACCTAGGACTAAGTTCAGTATTAACAAAAAATATTTACATACCTAAATTTTTAACGGAAGAACTTATGAAAACGACGAAAGGTATAATCATTTACGGTACCTTTATGATTGCTGTATTTATATTAAATTTTAAATTAATATTTACTCTACCGTTAACGATTTTAAACCGCCAGTCGTTATTTAAAAATATGAGACTAAGTTGGCAAATTACGAAGCGAAATAAGTTTCGGCTTGTTATAGAAATAGTTATATTAGAACTCATCATTGGTGCGATTTTAACATTAATTATTTCAGGAGCAACATATCTTGCTATTTGTGTAGATGAAGAAGGAGATAAGTTTTTAGTCTCATCAATTTTATTTGTTGTATTGAAAAGCGCATTGTTCTTCTATTATTTATTTACGAAATTATCATTAATCAGTGTGTTAGTACTGCACTTAAAACAAGAGAATGTATTAGACCAACCGGGCTTAGAATTTAAATATCCAAAACCGAAACGGAAGTCTAGGTTCTTTATAATTTCAATGGTGCTTGCAGTGACATGTTTTATCGGTTATAACATGTACTTACTTTACAATAATACTATCAATACAAATATCTCCATTATTGGCCATCGTGGTTTCGAAGATAAAGGTGTTGAAAATTCTATTCCGTCATTGAAAGCTGCTGCAAAAGCGAATGTCGAATACGTTGAGTTAGATACAATTATGACGAAAGATAAACAATTTGTTGTTAGTCATGATAACAATTTGAAACGTTTAACAGGTGTTAATAAAAATATTTCTGAATCTAATTTCAAAGATATCGTCGGTTTGAAAATGCGTCAAAATGGACATGAAGCAAAATTTGTATCCTTAGACGAATTTATTGAAACGGCTAAACAATCAAATGTGAAGCTACTAGTAGAGTTAAAGCCACATGGTAAAGAACCAGCAGATTATACACAACGTGTTATTGATATTTTGAAAAAGCATGGTGTTGAACATCAATATCGTGTGATGTCTTTGGATTATGATGTGATGACTAAGTTGAAAAAAGAAGCGCCATATCTCAAGTGTGGTTATATCATTCCGTTGCAGTTTGGTCATTTTAAAGAAACATCATTAGATTTCTTTGTCATCGAAGATTTTTCTTATTCGCCAAGACTTGTTAATCAAGCGCACTTGGAAAATAAAGAAGTCTATACTTGGACTATTAACGGCGAAGAAGATTTAACGAAATACTTACAAACCAATGTTGATGGTATTATCACAGATGACCCAGCATTAGCTGATCAGATTAAAGAAGAAAAGAAAGACGAAACATACTTCGATCGTTCTATAAGAATTTTGTTTGAATAATATAAACAAAGACCTCTAAAGTTATCAAGATGATACCTTCAGAGGTCTTTTTAATGTTGCCATCTATGGGATAGGCAATCGTTTCATTCGTTTATATTCATATGACAAGTATTTGTATGGCAATTTGGCGTCACAAACACTTACATGATTTATTGGTGAATTATTAATTGTTTTGTGAATGCAAAGGGTTAGAAATTGAATTGTAAATACTTTCTAATCTTTGTTTCGCTTTAGTCATTTGATCCAAATTTTTAGTGCGTATAGCGGATTTTGCAATATAGTGCGCAGCTAAAATATCGCGTTTTTGAAACGCATCTAAATTTAGGTACGATAATTTATTTAAGTCAGTGTTTGCTATTAATTCATGTAATTGATCTACAAGCGCTTGATGTTGATACGTATGTGATGTAGTTTCAGATTTGCTTGCTAATTTAATACCAGTCGTATCAAGGAGCGCCGCTTTAATACCAGCAACTAAATATGTTTTGATTTTCATTTGTGTTGTCATGCTTTGTTACTCCTTTGATGTACATTAATCAAAAAAATTATACACTATTGTATATTGCAAAGCTAATTAACTATAACAAAAAGATAGTTAATGCTTTGTTTATTCTAGTTAATATATAGTTAATGTCTTTTAATATTTTGTTTCTTTAATGTAGATTGGGCAATTACATTTTGGAGGAATTAAAAAATTATGAAAAAGCAAATAATTTCGCTAGGCGCATTAGCAGTTGCATCTAGCTTATTTACATGGGATAACAAAGCAGATGCGATAGTAACAAAGGATTATAGTGGGAAATCACAAGTTAATGCTGGGAGTAAAAATGGGACATTAATAGATAGCAGATATTTAAATTCAGCTCTATATTATTTGGAAGACTATATAATTTATGCTATAGGATTAACTAATAAATATGAATATGGAGATAATATTTATAAAGAAGCTAAAGATAGGTTGTTGGAAAAGGTATTAAGGGAAGATCAATATCTTTTGGAGAGAAAGAAATCTCAATATGAAGATTATAAACAATGGTATGCAAATTATAAAAAAGAAAATCCTCGTACAGATTTAAAAATGGCTAATTTTCATAAATATAATTTAGAAGAACTTTCGATGAAAGAATACAATGAACTACAGGATGCATTAAAGAGAGCACTGGATGATTTTCACAGAGAAGTTAAAGATATTAAGGATAAGAATTCAGACTTGAAAACTTTTAATGCAGCAGAAGAAGATAAAGCAACTAAGGAAGTATACGATCTCGTATCTGAAATTGATACATTAGTTGTATCATATTATGGTGATAAGGATTATGGGGAGCACGCGAAAGAGTTACGAGCAAAACTGGACTTAATCCTTGGAGATACAGACAATCCACATAAAATTACAAATGAACGTATTAAAAAAGAAATGATTGATGACTTAAATTCAATTATTGATGATTTCTTTATGGAAACTAAACAAAATAGACCGAAATCTATAACGAAATATAATCCTACAACACATAACTATAAAACAAATAGTGATAATAAACCTAATTTTGATAAATTAGTTGAAGAAACGAAAAAAGCAGTTAAAGAAGCAGATGATTCTTGGAAAAAGAAAACTGTCAAAAAATACGGAGAAACTGAAACAAAATCGCCAGTAGTAAAAGAAGAGAAGAAAGTTGAAGAACCTCAAGCACCTAAAGTTGATAACCAACAAGAGGTTAAAACTACGGCTGGTAAAGCTGAAGAAACAACACAACCAGTTGCACAACCATTAGTTAAAATTCCACAGGGCACAATTACAGGTGAAATTGTAAAAGGTCCGGAATATCCAACGATGGAAAATAAAACGGTACAAGGTGAAATCGTTCAAGGTCCCGATTTTCTAACAATGGAACAAAGCGGCCCATCATTAAGCAATAATTATACAAACCCACCGTTAACGAACCCTATTTTAGAAGGTCTTGAAGGTAGCTCATCTAAACTTGAAATAAAACCACAAGGTACTGAATCAACGTTAAAAGGTACTCAAGGAGAATCAAGTGATATTGAAGTTAAACCTCAAGCAACTGAAACAACAGAAGCTTCTCAATATGGTCCGAGACCGCAATTTAACAAAACACCTAAATATGTTAAATATAGAGATGCTGGTACAGGTATCCGTGAATACAACGATGGAACATTTGGATATGAAGCGAGACCAAGATTCAATAAGCCATCAGAAACAAATGCATATAACGTAACAACACATGCAAATGGTCAAGTATCATACGGAGCTCGTCCGACATACAAGAAGCCAAGCGAAACGAATGCATACAATGTAACAACACATGCAAACGGCCAAGTATCATACGGAGCTCGTCCGACACAAAACAAGCCAAGCAAAACAAACGCATATAACGTAACAACACATGGAAACGGCCAAGTATCATATGGCGCTCGCCCAACACAAAACAAGCCAAGCAAAACAAATGCATACAACGTAACAACACATGCAAACGGTCAAGTGTCATACGGAGCTCGCCCGACATACAAGAAGCCAAGTAAAACAAATGCATACAATGTAACAACACATGCAGATGGTACTGCGACATATGGGCCTAGAGTAACAAAATAAGTTTGTAACTCTATCCAAAGACATACAGTCAATACAAAACATTACGTATCTTTACAACAGTAATCATGCATTCTATGATGCTTCTAACTGAATTAAAGCATCGAACAATCGGAAGCATATTTCTAAATTATTTATTCATTATAGTCTTAAACATAACATGACCTAATATATTACTAACCTATTAAAATAAACCACGCACATCTAAGTGATATACGACAATCACAGCAATAATAATTGCTTTAGAAAGTCGTGCCGAACTGGAACTTACAAGTCTAGTTCGAACACACACTGATGTGAGTGGTTTTCTTTATTTTAAACATGAACAATCAGATAAGTTACTAGCATTAGCAAATATTATTAAATCAAAGGGCTTCGATTCATAAAATTTAAAACAATGATTAAAATTAGACGTGTAAATGTTAAATTCTAAAACGGAAATAACCACCATCCCATTAAACCACTTTTTTTGTTCAATCACTATATTTCACACAGCTTCATTAATAAAACGAAATTGCTTCAACCCGCTTCAACTTCAACTGGCTTCAACTTCAGCCTACTTCATTCAATAACAAAACGAATCCGCTTCATCCAAAATCAACCATTCTAACGCACATATTCAAATATAGCAGCTGCACCCATGCCGACACCAATACACATCGTAACCATGCCGTAACGGCTATCGGGACGTCTACCCATTTCATTAAGTAAACGCGCGGTTAACATTGCGCCTGTAGCACCTAATGGATGACCTAAAGCAATAGCGCCACCATTCACATTCGTACGTGATATATCTAGACCTACTTCTTTAATAGATGCAATCGTTTGAGAAGCAAATGCTTCGTTCAATTCGATCAAATCAATGTCTTCAACAGATAGATTGCTGAGTGACAATACTTCAGGAATCGCATATGCAGGCCCAATACCCATAATTTTCGGGTCAACGCCTACTGCCTTAAAACCAACGAATCGTGCAATAGGTGTCACGCCGAGTTCTTTCACTTTATCTCCAGACATTAAAACTACAAATCCTGCACCATCAGAAAGTGGGGCAGATGTTCCTGCAGTCATAGTGCCGTCAGCTTTAAATACTGTACGTAATTTGGCTAATGCCTCCATCGTGGTGTCAGGGCGTATAAATTCATCTTGGTCAAAGATATTTGTGTGTACTTTTGGTCCTGCGTTTGTATATTCAACTGAGTTTACTTGTATTGGAATAATTTCATCTTTGAACCGACCATCACGTTGTGCGTCATAGGCACGTTGATGACTTCTGACAGCATAAGCATCTTGATCTTCGCGTGATACGTCAAATTGGGATGCTACATTTTCAGCAGTTAAACCCATAGGATATGACGCACCTATATCATCATATTGTAAGGTTGGATTGTTTGTGGGCTCGTTGCCACCCATTGGTACGGCACTCATCAATTCAACGCCACCAGCTACAAGTATATCTCCTTGACCAGCCATAATTTGATTGGCTGCAATCGCGATGGTTTGTAATCCTGATGAGCAGTAGCGATTCACTGTTTGACCCGGTACCGTGTCAGATAATCCCGCACGCAATGCAATCGTTCGTGCAATGTTTTGGCCTTGTAATCCTTCTGGAAAAGCCGTACCAACAATGACATCTTCAATCATATTCTTATTGAATTTTCCGTCAATACGTTTCAATACGCCTTGTAATACTTTGGCTGCGACATCATCAGGTCTTTCGTGGAATAATGCGCCTTGCTTTGCTTTCGCTGCGGCTGAACGCCCATAAGCTACAATGTATGCTTCTTGCATGGTTATCATCCTCTCTTAATGACTATCTTTTAATTACGTAATGGCTTACCAGTTTTTAACATATGTGCAATTCTTTCATATGATTTTTTAGATTTTAGTAAGTCAATAAAGCCAATTTTCTCCAACGATTGAATGTAACGTTGATTGATAAATGTATTTCTTGGTAAATCACCACCCGCTAAAATTGTGGCGATATTTAAGGCAATATGATAATCATGGTCGCTAATAAAATGACCCCGTCTTTGCGCATCTAATTGTCCTTGGATCAATGCTTTGAAGTCTTCACCTAAAGCGATATATTGATGTCTAGGATTCGGAATATAGTTTGTTTCTGCTTCATATTTCGCACGTTTGAGCGCAACTTCGACACGTTGTGCTGTATTGAAAATAATCGTATCTGTATCACGTAAATAACCATAACGACGTGCCTCAAAGGCATTTGTAGAGACTTTCGCAAATGCGATATTCGTCAGTACTTTTGTCATGGAAGCTTGTTTGTCATCAAACTTATGCGATGTGCGTAATATGCGATCAGCCATTTCTGCAAGGCCACCGCCACTCGGTAATAAGCCAACACCTGCTTCAACAAGACCGATATATGTTTCACTTGCAGCGACAACAATAGGTGAGTAAAGTACAAGCTCACAGCCACCGCCTAAGGCACGACCTTGAACAGCTGTGACTACTGGTTTCAAACTATACTTCAAACGATTAAAGCTATAATGTAATTTATCAATTGATTGTGCAACGACATCATCTACAAGACCGTCTTCATGCGCCTTTTTCATTAAGAAAAGGTTAGCACCCACACTGAAATTGTTACCATCTGCATAAATAACCATACTTGTGTAATGGTCATTTTCCAGTAAATCAATCGCATCAACTAACGCATCGTTGAATTCATCGGTAATGACATTATTTTTACTTTGTAATTTCAGTAACAGTTGATCATCATGAGTTACGGAAAGTTTGGCATCACCTTTATCCCAAAGTTCATCTTTTACGAAGTGAGAAATAGGTGTTGCATATTCAATGGTCTCATCTTGTTTATAAAAGCCACCATCTAAATCACTAATCCATTGTGGTAAGTCTCCAAGTTCGTCTTCCATACGTGTTTTAACACGTTCGTATCCCATTGCATCCCATAATTGGAATGGACCAAGTTTCCAGTTGAACCCCCAGACAAGCGCACGGTCTATGTCTCGGAAATCATCGGTAGCTTTAGGTACATTGATAGCAGAGTAATAGAAATTATTACGTAATGTCTCCCATAAAAATAGTCCCGCTTCGTCTTGCGCATTGAATATGGTATCAAGGTTATGCACTAAGTCTTTATTAAATTCATTTAAAATTGGTAATTGTGGTTGCGATACAGGTACATAATCTTGTTTTTCAACATCGTAAACAAGTCGAGCTTTAGTTTCTTTATCCTTTTTGTAAAATCCTTGTTTCGTTTTACGTCCGAGTGCGCCATTGTCAAACAACGTATTTACAATTTTGACATCATGAAAATAAGGTGTTTCTTCAGGTACTTGTTGCATGCCTTTAATTACAGACACTGCAATATCTAAACCGACTAGGTCAGATAGCGCATATGTACCTGTTTTAGGACGACCAATCGCTTGCCCAGTTAAAGCATCCACATCTACAATGCTTATCTTGTGTTGCTCGGCGCGATACATAATATCATTCATTGTTTGCGTGCCGACTCTATTTGCGACAAAGCCAGGCACATCATTGACGACAATGACACCTTTACCTAACACATTTTGCGCGAAATTTTTTACATCTAATATAATAGATTCCTTCGTGTGTGACGTAGGTATTAACTCCACTAATTTCATAATACGTGGTGGGTTAAAGAAATGTAGACCAAAGAATCGTTCTTGATCCTTCTCGTTAAATGCTTGAGCAATCGCATTAATTGGAATACCTGATGTATTTGTAGCGAATAAAGCATCTTCTTTAGCATGTTGTAGAACTTGTTGCCAAACAGCATGCTTAATTTCAATATCTTCTTTGACTGCTTCGATATATAAATCAGCATCATCATTTACCAAGTCATCATCAAAATTACCATATGTTAAATGACTCGCTAGATTTAAGTCGAATAGTAGCGGCCGTTTCTTATCTGTAATTTTATCGTAAGATTTTTTCGCAATGAGATTTGGATCGTTTTTGTCCACTACAATATCTAATAGTTTTACTTTAAGTCCAGCATTCACAAAAAGTGCTGCCAGTTGAGCGCCCATTGTGCCTGCGCCAAGAACGGTTACTTTATTAATTGTCATAGTGATTCCTCCAATTTAGTTGAGGATAAGATAACCATTAAGATAATTGGAATAACGTTGCTATTTTATAAAATTAATTAAGTATCTTTGACAGTCATCTTAGCCTCTTATTTAAGGAAAAAGCTTTATGCTTAAAATAAGTCTTTTTTAGTGAAATTAATGCATCTCATATAATTATTTGCTATTTATACGAAAGCAGAATCTCCAGTCAAAGCGCGTCCAATTACTAAGGCATTAATTTCATGTGTACCTTCGTACGTGTAAATCGCTTCTGCATCAGAGAAGAAACGTGCAATATCATAATCGTCAGCTAGTATGCCATTACCACCTGTAATACCGCGGCCCATAGCTACTGTCTCACGCAAACGTAAGGCATTCATCATCTTCGCCGTTGAAGTTGCAACCTCGTCATATTCACCATGTGCTTGCATATTAGCTAATTGAGCACATGTTGCCATTGCTTGAGCTAAATTACCTTGCATCATTGCTAGCTTTTCTTGTATTAACTGATATTTACTAATTGGTTTGCCGAATTGCTTACGCTCAGTGACATAATCTAATGTGGCACGTAAAGCGCCAGCCATACCACCTGTAGCCATATAAGCAACGCCTGCTCTCGTTGAATAAAGAATTTTGGCAATATCTTTAAAGCTTGTTATGTTTTGTAAGCGATCCGCTTCATCTACTTTGACATTAGTTAATTTAATTAGGGCGTTAGGAACAATGCGAAGTGCGATTTTATTATCAATGACTTCAATATCGACGCCATCTTGTTCTGGTCTGACTACAAAGCAATGGGGTTTGCCAGTTTCTTTATTTACTGCGAATACTGGAATGACATCAGATACATGTGCACCACCAATCCATTTCTTTTCACCATTGATAACCCAAGTATCGCCTTGGCGTTCAGCGACTGTTTCAAGACCTCCCGCAACGTCCGAACCGTGTTCTGGTTCAGTTAAAGCAAAGCATGTACGCAGTTCATGTGACTGTAATTTAGGTACATATTTCGCAATTTGTTCTTTGCTACCTCCGAAATAGAAAGTGTTATGCCCTAAACCTTGGTGAACACCGAGTAGGGTAGCTAAGGAAATATCAAATCGCGCGAGTAGGTAAGACATGAAAAACTGAAATAGTTGACTAGGCATTTTGGCGTTTGGACGATCCTTGTAAAGTAATGGATTGTTAAAATAATTTAATTCTCCCAGATCTTTAAAATAGTCCTCGGGTACAGTAGCGTCTATCCAATGTTGATTAATATTTTCACGGTACTTACTTTCTAGCAATGAATCTACTTGTTGTAAAAATTCGACTTCACCGTCTGTTAAACCTTTAGCAATACTAAGTACATCTTCAGGAAATAATGTTTTTAAGACCGTTTCTTTTTCAAATGTCATATAAATTCCTCCTAAAAATAATATGAATACTAATGTGAAATGCATTTAATTCAAAAACAACACGCTTTATTTGTAAACGCTTACACTAAATGTCAAAAATTTTTATCACCTTTAAAGTGTTTGCGAGACTTTGTCATTCATCATTTGTCGAATCGCAAGTTTATCTGGTTTCTGCGTACTGTTTAACGGCATATGTGTCACTGGTACATACATTCTTGGGACTTTATAACCTGCTAAACGACTTCGCATATGTTGATTTAAAATTTCAGCGTAATGAGGTTCATCTTCGCGAAGTATAATGGCTGCAGCAATTGATTCACCATATTTTGGATGATCATAGCCAACGACCACACACCGGTCTACTAGTGGATGCTCAGCTAAAGCATTTTCGACTTCGGATGGTAAGACATTTTCGCCACCAGTTATGATTAATTCTTTTTTGCGGTCAATAATAAATATATCGCCATCGTTGTCCATCTTCGCTAAGTCACCAGTTAATAAATATCGACCATGAAATGCTTTGGCAGTCTCTGCTGGTTTATTCCAATATCCTGGCGTGACATTTTTAGCCTTAATTGCAAGTTCGCCAATCTCACCAGTAGGTACTTCCTCACCGTTATCATCAAGGATACGTGCATCAACGAACATGACTGCTTTACCAATACTCATTGGCTTACGTTTTGAATTTTCCGGTGTATTAACAAGTACAAGAGGTGCTTCAGTTAAACCATAGCCGTTAATAATGTTTATGCCATATTGTTTAAAAGCTGCTTGGATACTTGGTAATGGTTGTGAACCACCTTGGATGATATAATCCATAGCTCTAAAATTTTCAGGATTAAAATTACTAGCACGTAGCGTACTATAATACATTGTCGGAATCATGATAATAAATGTAGGGTGATATTGTGCAATCATGTCATTCAATTCTTCGCCGTTAAAGTAACGTTGAAGAATAAGTGTGCCACCTGACATTAATACTGGTAATACAGTATCGTTAAACCCTAAAACATGGAACATTGGTGTTGATACAATCGTAATATAGTTTGAATTGAACTTATACGTCAGCTCTAAGTTTGCACCGTTATGAACAAATGATTCATATGAGAACATCACACCTTTAGGTGATCCGGTTGTACCACTTGTATAAATTAATGCTGCAAGATCTTGTGGTTCAACAGGTGTTGCTTGAAAAGGTTGGTGATAATCTGGATTTACGATTTCATCATATTGCGCCACATCAATATCCATATGCAATAAGTTTTGGTCAATATCGGTGAGTGAACTTAAATGTTTTTCAGCATAGAAGAGCAGTTTTAATTGTGCATCTTCCACAATGGCTGCAATTTCTTTTGGGTTAAGCCGCCAATTCAATGGTAAAAAAACCGCACCTGTTTTAAAACAAGCAAACAATAAATCTAATATTGCAATATCATTTGGCGCAAAAATACCGATAACATCGCCTTTTTTAACACCTTGAGATGTTAAATAATGTGCCATATTATCAGCGCGTGCATTGAGTTGTTGGTATGTCCAAGATGTTTGTTTTGCGTGATCAATAACGGCAGGCTTGTCATCATCGAAGTCTGAACGCGTTTTTATCCAATCGAAATTCATTAGTATACCCCCTTTAGCTTCACTTTCATACTTTATGAATTGATTGTTTAAGTTGTCCCCATTTTTCTTTGTAAATGCTGGTATCAATTAATTTTAAATGATCAGCAATAATTGGTTTAAAAGCCATTTGATTCAAAATATCTTTATGCAAATCAAGACCTGGTGCAATTTCAATTAGTTTCAAGCCTTGATTGGTGAGTTCGAATACTGCACGATCAGTAACAAAATAGATTTCTTGCTCGAGTGATTGTGAATATTGTGCATTAAAGTCGATATGGCTCACATCTGATACAAATTTCTGGTTTTGTCCTTCAGTTTCAATGTTTAATCGTTGATTATGGCATGAGACATGACTGCCAGCTACAAAAGTACCTGAAAAGATAATTTTATTTACAGATTGCGTAATGTCTATAAAGCCACCACATCCATTTAGTCGGTCATTGAAGTAAGACACGTTGACATTGCCGTATTGATCAACCTCAGCAAAGCTAAGATAGGCAACTGATACACCATTGTTATAAATAAAATCCCATGCTCGATCATGAGGCATGCGCACATCTGCATTGTAATTCATACCAAAATGTTCACGACTCCCAACGAATCCACCGAAAATGCCAACATCTAAAATCGGTTGCACATCATGTTCAACACATTCTTCATGCAATAAATTAGAGAGTTCATTATTGATGCCATAACCGATGCTAATTGTATCGCCATAAGTTAAAAACTGAGCAGCACGTCGGAGAATCAATTTGCGACTATTAAAAGGTAATGCGGGTTCAGGTATTCCATCAATTCGTTCTTCTCCAGACAAGGCTGGTAAATAATGACTTTGAATTACTTGGCGGTGATTCTTTTCATCTTCTGTGACGTATACATAATCGACAAGATTTCCTGGGATAACAACTTCATTCGGTTTTAGTTGATAGTCGTCAACTAAAGCTTTAACTTGTACAATAACTTTCCCATGATTGGCTTTCGCGTTTAATGCGACATGATAACACTCGCTCAAGTACGCTTCTTGAGTTAAATAAATGTTACCTTGTTGATCTGCGTATGTTCCTCTCAGTAGTGCCACATCAACGCTAGGGAATGTGTAATGTAAGTATGTTTCATCGTTGATGGTTACTAATGAAACTAAATCATCCGTTGTTCGTGTATTTACTTTACCGCCACCGTATCTAGGATCAACAGCTGTGTTTAATCCGATTTTAGTAATAACTCCAGGTAATAATTGATTACTCTGACGATAATGAGTTGCAATGATACCTTGTGGTAAAAAATAAGCTTCAATGTCATTATTTTTCATTGCTTGTGCCGTTTTGGAAGAAGCCGTTAAAATACTCATAATGACACGTTTAATCATGCGACGTTCTATAAAATCATCTAAATCCGGTGCGGCACCTAAACTATGAATATCATTCGCTAATATAAACGTTAAATCATTGGGCGTATGATATGTGTCATGTTGCGCTAACACAGCACGTAGAACTTCGGCGGGTAAGTTGGCTACAGCTAATGCTGGTAAACCAATCACATCACCATCTTTAATGATATGTTGTAAGTCGTGCCATGTGATTTGTTTCAAGCAAGTCACCTCCATCACATTTGATAAAATATAGCGTTTTTACACTTTGTGTAAACCCTTACAAGAAATATAACATAACGACGTTTAAAATCAATTAGAAATATCTTTTTATTCTGATAATAGACACAGTATAGACACATTTTGATGGTCGATAACAATTGTAATATCAAGGGTTTGTAATGAATTGAATATCATTAAAATACTTATATAAAAATATTGTTCGGAATATAAAAAGTTAAATAGGTTTTGATTTTTAAATATGAAATACAAAGTGCCCAATCGAACAAAGTATTTATATTAAAATATGGAAAATCCATCAATATTAAATTAAAATAGTTTTATTATGAAAAGTGAAAGTAGGTAAGTCTATGGAAGGTCTTAATCATCGAAGAAATACAGAAAAAGAAGAGACAACACAAACGCAATCAGTTGCACCTAATACAGGTGAAGAGGGGATGTCATCAGCAAGTACACAATCAACTAAGACGTCCGACATACATAATGAATCTATCGATAAACAAATGGAAGCTAAAGCGCATGAAACAGCGCAAAATACAGATTTAAAAAACGAAGCAAGAAGTTTATTTGATAATGCAACCAAATCAATCGGTAGACTAGCGGGCAATGATGAAAGCTTAAATCTTAATTTAAAAGATATGCTTTCTGAAGTATTTAAGCCGCATACTAAAAACGAAGCAGATGAAATATTTATAGCGGGTACTGCTAAAACTACGCCAGCAATTTGTGACATATCAGAAGAATGGGGGAAGCCATGGCTCTTTTCTCGAGTATTCATCGCTTTCACAGTAACATTTATTGGATTATGGGTCATGGCAGCAATTTTTAATAACACTAACGCGATTCCGGGTCTCATTTTTATAGGGGCTTTAACAGTACCATTATCGGGTTTGTTCTTCTTTTATGAATCAAATGCGTTTAAAAATATTAGCATTTTTGAAGTTATTATCATGTTCTTTATTGGCGGCGTATTTTCATTACTAAGTACGATGGTATTATATAGATTTGTCGTTTTTAGTGATCAATTCGAAAGGTTTGGTTCTTTAACATTTTTCGATGCATTTTTAGTAGGATTAGTTGAAGAAACTGGAAAAGCACTCATTATTGTTTATTTCGTCAATAAATTGAAAACAAATAAGATTTTGAATGGATTATTAATCGGTGCTGCTATTGGTGCAGGGTTCGCAGTTTTTGAATCAGCAGGTTATATTTTGAATTTCGCTTTAGGAGAAAATGTCCCATTATTAGATATTGTCTTCACACGTGCGTGGACTGCGATTGGTGGTCATTTAGTTTGGTCAGCGATTGTTGGTGCTGCAATAGTTATTGCGAAAGAACAGCATGGCTTTGAATTCAAAGATATTTTTGATAAACGCTTTTTAATATTCTTTTTATCAGCCGTTGTTTTACATGGCATTTGGGATACATCTTTAACTGTACTTGGCAGTGATACGTTGAAAATATTTATTTTAATCGTTATTGTGTGGATACTTGTATTCATTTTAATGGGGGCAGGTTTAAAACAAGTGAATTTACTGCAGAAAGAATTTAAAGAACAACAGAAAAAAGTAGACGAATAATAATTAAAGCTTATGTTGCTCATATGTTTGTGACATAAGCTATTTTTATAATTTGTCTTTAAAAGAGTGGAATAGGAATACTTTTTGGAGTTAAAAAAGTGTTTCACGTTAAACAAATAGTGACAATTAGATTTATATAAAATGAACATGATTCACTGAAAGTATGTAATAATCATTTTATTGAAATTCATCAAACAGAAATTAATACAATCATATAAGCAAATTAAACCACGCCATAATCATATTGGATGACTTCGGCGTGGTTTTTATAGTTGAAGCAGGGCTGAGACATAAATCAATGTCCCACACTCCCTTATCGTTCAATCGTTGTTCGATAATCGATTAAATAGATACCTTCAGGTGTTACTTTATAATTTTTAACCTTAGAGTTAGCAGCGACTATTTGATCGTTGTAAGCAATATAACTGTTTGGTACATCTCGACTTGATAATTTAATAATATCATTAGAAATATTGTGACGTTCCTTAACATCTACAGTATGATTCAATTGATTAATTAAATCATCGACGTTGCTATTATTGTAGTCTCCTTTATTAATAGCACCATCTTTTTTATATGCTTGATTAAAGAAATAACCTGTATCTCCACGAGGAATTGTTCCGAAACTATACATCGTTGCATCCCATGCAGAACGGTCTTTTAAGTAACCTTCTATGTCATCAACACTTTTAATGTCGATTTCAATATTTGCTTTTTTAGCATCTGATTGTAATACTTGCGCAATTTTCGATAGCTCTGGACGACCGTCATACGTAATTAACTTAATTTTTAAAGGGTGTTCTTTTGTATAACCATCTTTAGCTAATAACATTTTTGCTTGTTCGATATTTTGTTTGGTTAACTTAGGTTCTTTAATATATGGAATTTTATCATTAAATGGACTCGTTGCAGGTTTCGCATAACCTTGATAAATATGATCTGCAATACCTTGTCTATCAATGATATGATCTAATGCTTCACGAACGGATTTAGTCATTTTTTTATTAGTATGATTATACATAAGTAAAGAAGTTCTAAATCCAGATTCTTTTGACACTTTTAAATTTTGATTATTTTCTATGTCTTGAACTTTATTAACTGGGACATCAGTTATTAAATCATCTTTTTGAGATTCTAAATTTCTGACGCGATTATTGCCGTCTTCTTGGTACGTCACAGTAATATGATCAAGTTTCGGTTTACCTTGCCAATAGTCCTTAAAATTCGACAATGATATTTTTCGAGATTGCTTATAATCTTTTATTTGGTAAGGGCCTGTACCAACAGGAGTTTGATTAACATCTGATTTAGCATCTGTATCATAAATTGCCATAAAAGGATTAGCTAATTCAGATACAAGTTCAGGGTAAGCGGAGTTGGTTTTAATTGTCAGTTTTTGACCTTTAGCGGTAATTGATGATATTGGTAATGAATATTTGACCAAGTCGCTTTTTTTCATGCTATTTTCAAGGCTAGATTTCACTTTTTCTGCAGTCAATTTTTGACCGTTTTGAAATTTAATATTATCTTTTAATTCTATATCTAACGTTGTATCATTTGGTTGATGATACGATTTCACTAATGCTTTTTCTATTTTTCCTTGATCATTTGTTTTAAATAATGATTCTGCAGCACCAATCTTAACTGGTACATCTGTTTCATAAGGTGCAATAGACTTTGTTTTTAACGGTAACGAAATATTTAAGTCTTTGCCAGATGAATGCATTGAGCCACATCCTGATAACACTAATACTGCTGAAAATATAGTTGCTAGTCTTTTAAACTTCATTTCATTAACACTCTCTTTCTAATTACTATGTAAAACCCAACAATTAATATTTTAAAACTTTATTTTGTTAAAGTAAAATGTTGTTCAAGTTTAGTAATTATTAAAGTTCAATTAATTGTAGTAATTATGCTTTTTAAAAATAAATATTAGAAATGAAGTTAGCGACATTTATAGTGATTCACGATAAACATATATAACTAAGTATTGAGCAACTGCTGTAGTACTACAGCTTGGTTATGTTTAGTATCTTTTGCTGCATATAACAATAGAACATGATTATGCTGATTTACAATATCCTTTAATTTTTCAAAAGCATCTTTTTGCGCATCCTGATCACGTAATTCTTTTTCATATTTTTCTTTAAAAGCTCCAAAAAGTTTAGGATCATGTTGGAACCATTGTCGCAACTCAGTAGAAGGGGCAATGTCTTTTAACCAATAATCTAGGTTAGCAGTTCTTTTCGAAATACCTCTCGGCCAGACTCTATCGACTAGGATACGAATAGCGTCGGTATTATCTTTATTGTCATAAATCCGTCCAATATCTACGGTCATCTTGTGAACTCCTTTCTTATGAAATTCAGTGAGCATACATCAATGCATGTTGTGGTGGGACGACCAAATAAATTTTGCGAAAATATCATCTCTGTCCTACTCCCAATTAAAAAACAGCCATGACAAAGTAAAGTCATAGCTGTTTTGGTATAGATGTCATTTATTTTTACGTTTAGTTAAATACTTCAAACCAACTGCAAAGACCGTGTACCCGGCTATGGTTTGTATCAATGTTTTAATTAAATTATTATTTTTAACAATAATATTTGCAGTAACAATACTTACGAAATATAATGCAAATACTTTTACGTAACGTTGATTAAGTTTCATATGAGCACTAAACCTCTTTTCTCAGTTATACTGCAACGCTTAGTCTTGGAATAAATGTTTCGTAGTGTACGCGATCCATATCGTAATTTAAAGATTTAAGTGCTTCGATCATAGATTGTAAGAATTTTGTACCACCACAGATATAAATTTCAGGTTTATTTGCTAAAAATACTTGTAATTCTTCAGCACCAATATAGCCTTGTTTATCTTTTAAGTGTGTATATAATTTAGCGTTGTCATGATGGCTTGCGATACTGTTGAAGTTGTCTTTGAAAGGTAAATGTTGTTCATTTTCAGCAACTTGAACCATCTGTGTATCTAAACCTTTGGCAGAGGCAGCTTCATACATAGCTACTAAAGGTGTAACACCAATACCTGAACCTAAGAAAAGTTGTGGTTCAGTCGTATTCTCTAATACGAATCCACCTACAGGCGCAGCTAAATTAATCATATCGCCTTCTTTAATCTCATCGTGTAAAATTGTTGAAACTTCGCCTTCATGTTCTGTTGTGACATCACGTTTAACGCCAAAAGTTAAATGGTTTTTTTCACCTGATACGATAGAATAGTGACGTTTAGCTCTATATGGAAGTTTATCACTAGAAACATCAACTGTGATGTATTGGCCTGGTGTAAATTCACTAAAGTCATATTCTTCAGTTTCAACTGTAAATGATTTAATGTCTTCAGATTCTTGTTTAATATTGGTAATTTTGAATGGTTTAAAACCAATCCACATCATTTGATCATAAATTTCTTTTTCAATTTGGATGAACACATCCGCAATAACGCCATATGCTTTTGCCCAAGCTTGAATGACAGGGTCATTTTCTTCTAATCCTGTCACGTCTTGAATGGCTTTTAATAAATTTTTCCCCACAATTGGATAATGTTCAGCATAAACTTGTAGTGCGCAGTGTTTATATGCGACTGGCATAATGACTGGTTTAATAACACTTAAGTTATCGATATTAACCGCTGCGGCCATTACAGCTTGTGCTAATGCTGAAGATTGCATGCCTCGTTTTTGGTTCGTTTGATTAAACATGTTTAAAAGTTCAGGATGCGCTTTAAACATTTTTGGATAAAAGATTGACGTAATTTCTGTCCCTTTCTCTTTAAGTAAAGGCACCGTTTGTTTGATAATGTCTTTCTCTTGTTCTGTAAGCATGATACTCCTCCTTTAATCTGTATATTTTGATTATTCTACTAAAAATTTCGATATTCAATTAATTGGTTTGAGAAAATATAAATAAAATGGCAAATTTGATAATTGTATGACATTTTTAATTTTTTAAATACTTATCAATAAGCATTGTGTACAATTGTCTGTTTGCACACCGACGATTGAGCGCATTTATTTGACTAATTCAAAAAACATTGTTGTTTTCCTAGAAAAAAGTAAACATGATAATAAAAATGTGAAAGTGTAAATAATCACTGGCGAAGTACGAAGACTAAAGACATCTAAGATGTAATCGTATACAAATTAAAAAGGTGTAAAAATTAAAATAAAATGTGAAATAAATCACAATTTAATATTGACCCAGTACTTAATGCATGTTACATTTTATATGTGAAATAAATCACAAACTTAAAAGCGGATGACACATGACCTTTTAAGTTATGCGTTGAAAATAAAAGAGATGTTTATTTGCTTTTGTATCGTCAATAAGCAGCATTAAACTAACATATTTGAAGCTACATGTATGTTAGTGAATTAATCATAAGGGAGTTTTTGTAATGAACAAATTTAAAGGGAACAAAGTTGTATTAATAGGTAATGGTGCAGTAGGTTCAAGCTACGCATTTTCATTAGTGAACCAAAGCATTGTTGATGAATTAGTCATCATTGATTTAGACACTGAAAAAGTTCGAGGAGATGTTATGGATTTAAAACATGCCACACCATATTCTCCAACAACAGTTCGTGTGAAAGCTGGCGAATACAGTGATTGTCATGATGCGGATCTAGTTGTCATCTGTGCTGGTGCTGCACAAAAACCTGGAGAAACACGTTTAGATTTAGTATCTAAAAACTTGAAAATATTCAAATCAATTGTTGGTGAAGTAATGGCATCAAAATTTGATGGTATTTTCTTGGTAGCTACAAATCCTGTTGATATTTTAGCGTATGCAACATGGAAATTCTCTGGTTTACCTAAAGAACGTGTTATAGGTTCTGGTACAATTTTAGACTCTGCACGCTTTAGATTATTGTTAAGCGAAGCGTTCGATGTTGCGCCACGTAGCGTCGATGCTCAAATTATTGGTGAACATGGTGACACTGAATTACCAGTATGGTCACACGCTAATATTGCGGGTCAACCTTTGAAGACATTACTTGAACAACGTCCTGAGGGCAAAGCGCAAATTGAACAAATTTTTGTTCAAACACGTGATGTAGCATATGACATTATTCAAGCTAAAGGTGCCACTTATTATGGTGTTGCAATGGGATTAGCTAGAATTACTGAAGCGATTTTCAGAAATGAAGATGCCGTATTGACTGTATCAGCATTATTAGAAGGCGAATATGAGGAAGAAGATGTTTATATTGGTGTTCCAGCAGTCATCAATAGAAACGGTATTCGCAACGTCGTAGAAATCCCATTAAACGACGAAGAACAAAGCAAGTTCGCACATTCAGCTAAAACATTAAAAGATATTATGGCTGAAGCAGAAGAACTTAAATAACTTTTTATAAAATCTATACCATCCCAAAAATTGTAAAACCTTACCCAAAAAATTGTATAAAGGGCTATTTGATACAACTATATGTGTCGAGTGGCCCTATTTTTAATGTAGTGAAAGTCGTTGTTGAAATTAAATTCAAATCTGGCACTTAAGCTTTAATCATAGCATTAAGATGATTGTCTAGCAGAGGCGATTTGCGGGCTCACTACAGTGCATGATGAACTTAATGCTTCAAATGTAACATTAAAAATAAAAGCAACGATGTCACTTCTTACTTCGTACATCGTTGCCATTAGTTCTGTTGATATTTCGGTTAGTCTTAATCCCCGAGCAATTCTTCAATTTCATTTTTGATAACTGTAACGTGAGGCCCATAAATTACTTGCACACCAGTGCCTTGCTGGATTACACCTTTGGCACCAGTACTTTCGAGTAATACTTTATCGACTTTGTCATTTTGATGAAGTGTGACGCGTAGTCTCGTTGCACAACAGTCAACGATTTCAATGTTATCTTTGCCTCCCAAACCAGCAACAATAGTTTGTGCTCTTTCAGTAGCCTCAACTTGTTGTGCTGCAGCTTTATCTTCTCGACCAGGTGTTTTGAAATTAAATTTCGTAATTAAGAATCTGAAAACGATGTAATACAAACAGAACCACACAATTCCAATAGGTATGACGTATAGGTAGTTTGTTTTACTATTACCTTGTAGCACACCAAAGAGTAAGAAATCGATAAAGCCTCCACTGAAGGTTTGACCAATTGTAATGTTGAAAATGTCTGCCATCATAAATGCTAATCCATCAAAGAAGGCATGGATTACATAAAGAATAGGTGCGACAAACAAGAAACTAAACTCTAAAGGTTCGGTAATACCTGTTAAAAATGAAGTGAGTGCAGCGGATAACATTAAACCGCCGACAACTTTTTTATGTTCAGGTTTAGCTGTGTGATAAATTGCAAGTGCGGCACCACATAAGCCGAACATCATCGTAATAAAACGGCCTGACATAAAGCGTGACACACCTGAATAATACTTCGTCACATCTGGATCACCAAGTTGAGCAAAGAAGATGTTCTGCGTACCTTGAACTAAGTGCCCTTTGACTTCTAAAGTACCACCAAGTGCCGTCTGCCAAAACGGTAAGTAAAAAATATGGTGTAAACCGAGTGGACCTAACAATCTTAAGATGAAGCCATAAACAAAAGTACCGATGGCACCTGTTTTCGTTACAAATCCACCAACATGATAAATGCCGGCTTGTATGCTTGGCCAAATGAAAAACATCAATACACCTAAAAAGATTGCGGCAAATGCTGTGACAATAGGGACAAATCTAGAGCCACCAAAGAAACCTAAATACGGTGGTAATACCACTTTGTGATATTTGTTGTGAAGTATTGCGGTCATAATACCTGTGATAATCCCGCCAAAAACACCGGTTTCAACCGTTTGTATACCGAGCACCATGCCTTGTCCATTTTGTGCAAGCTGATCTTTTGCCAATGTGCCCGTGATAGTTAATAAGCCATTCATAGTTGCGTTCATAATTAAGAAACCGAGCAGCGCAGCTAAACCTGCAGTACCTTTATCGCTTCTAGATAATCCGATTGCGACACCAATTGCAAAGATGACCGGTAAATTTTGGAAAACAATACTACCTGCAGCTGACATTAATGTAAAAATATTTTGTAATAAGGTAATATCTAAAATAGGGTATGCTTTAACGGTGTTTGGATTACTTAATGCACCACCGATACCCAACAATAGACCTGCAGCTGGTAAGATTGCGATAGGTAACATAAAGGACTTGCCGAACTGCTGTGCTTTTTCAAATAAAGATTTCATCAACATCCCTCCTAATTATTCTCAATATAGCTTTTGAGAAATTTAATATCAATATATATTCTGTGTATGAAAATATTTTTCATAAAAATTGTTTGAATCATGTAACAATCATATAAATTGCTGTTTATATTGTTGTGAAAATGAGTTGACAAAAGTCGGTATAGATATGTAGACATCCTATTTTTAGCGAGGTAGGTTGATAAGGCATATCGGATAAATTTATAAGCCATAAAATAGATAAATAGTGTTTGTATCCAAAAATATGAGAAAGTTAAAACTATTTTTCAAAATAAACATGATTCACCACATAAATAAATATACATAAGCTATCGATAACAACTTAAGAAAGGTGGATATATAAATGAAAAGAAAGATTATTATGGATTGTGATCCAGGACACGATGATGCAATAGCATTAATTTTAGCGGGGGCAATTGACAGTCCACTAGAGATATTAGCTGTAACAACAGTCGCAGGTAATCAATCAGTTGACAAGAATACGACAAACGCCTTGAACGTATTGGATATTATGGGACGCCAAGATATAGCAGTAGCGAAAGGTGCGGATAGGCCGTTAATTAAACCAGCTGCCTTTGCTTCTGAAATACATGGGGAATCTGGATTAGATGGTCCGAAACTACCGTCGACACCATCACGTCAAGCAGTTGCAATGCCAGCATCAGATGTGATTATAAACAAAGTGATGACGAGTGATACACCTGTAACAATTGTAGCGACAGGTCCTCTTACGAATGTAGCAACGGCATTGATTCGTGAGCCAAGAATCGCTGAGCATATTGAATCTATTACTTTGATGGGTGGTGGTACATTTGGAAATTGGACGCCTACAGCAGAATTCAATATTTGGGTAGATGCTGAAGCAGCGAAGCGTGTTTTTGAAAGTGGGATTACTATAAATGTGTTTGGTTTAGATGTAACACATCAAGTTTTAGCCGACGATCACGTGATTGAACGCTTTGAAAGTATCAATAATCCTGTTGCACAGTTCGTCGTAGAATTATTGCAATTCTTTAAGAAGACATACAAGACTCACTTTAATATGGATGGTGGTCCAATACATGATGCTTGTACAATTTTGTATTTGTTACAACCAGAATTGTTTACAATGGTACCCGTTAATATCGACATTGAACATCAAAGTCCACTAACTTATGGCACTATGGCTGTCGATTTAAATCATGTTACAGGTAAGCCTGCCAATGCTTATTTTGCTACAGCAGTTGATGTTGAAGAAGTGTGGAACTTGATAGACCATAAGTTACGTACATACGAATAATAATACTTAATTAAATAGATACAGTTAACCCTAAGGCGCCTGATATAAGCGTCCTTAGGGTTTTTGTATTGGGTTACAATGGTCATGACAATTTGATAATGATTGAGATATGTATGTTAAAAATGCTTCAAAAAAACACAAAACACAAAAATATATGCAAAAATTTCAATTGCTTTATTTTAAAAGATTAAAATCACAAAAAATATAGATATAATTGAAATGTTGTTAAAACATCACAATGATGTACATGCTCATTTTGAAAATATGTGTTCAAAGTGTGTACATCGGTGTGACGATTGATGATAAATTGAGCTCAGATGCTCAAAGGAGAATCGAACATGAACGGGGATAATCAGCAAATACTCAGAGAAATTGTATTGAATCCTACTATTCATGGTAAAGAACTTGAATCGATATTTGGTTTGTCTCGTAGACAACTAGGATATCGCATTCAAAAAATCAATTTGTGGCTTGAACAAGAGGGTTATCCAAAACTTGAAAGAACAAGCCAAGGAAATTTTATTGTAAGTTCTGAAATCATGACGTTATTCAAGCGAGATGTATCGGAGCAGCAAATGTTAAACGGCAACAATGTCATTTTTAGCATAGAAACACGTCGTTATTATTTAATGCTCATGCTTTTTAGTAAGGAAAACGCAATGTCTCTAAACCATTTTTCAATTGATTTACAAGTCAGTAAAAATACTGTCATTCACGATATAAATCATGTGAAAGAGCAATTGGAAAATCATGGTTTGTCACTTAAGTATTCTCGAAAACATGGTTATGAAATTGTTGGTGATGAATTTGAAGTTCGCCGTTTCTTCATTAAGTTGATTGATCAAAGGTTGAATCATGATATTACTAAAAGTGAAGTTTTAAAGGCGCTCAACTTAACATTCGAAGATATCGCATATCAAAAAGACAAGATCAAACAGGTAGAACAATTTTTGAAGAGTCGCTTTATAGACAAATCACTTAGTTCATTGCCTTATGTCCTTTGTGTGATTCGTAGACGAATTCAAAGTGGTCATGTGATGAATCCATTAAATATTAATTATCAGTATTTGAGGGATACGAAAGAATATCAAGCAACGGAGATTATGACGCAACATGAGCCGGATTTGCCAGAAGCGGAAAAGTTATATTTGACATTACACTTACTTTCAACAAGTGTGCAATGGACTGATTTGCAAGAATCAGATAGCATATCGAATTTAACGATGGCCATCGCTCAAATGATTCACCATTTTGAACAAATCACTTTTATTAACATTGAAGATAAGGAGAAATTATCACAGCAACTCTTGTTACATTTAACGCCTGCTTTTTATAGGATTAAATATAACTTAACGGATCGTGATGAATTAATAAATCCTTTACAAGGAAATTATCAATCCTTATTTCATATGGTGAAACAATCATGTCAATCGTTAACTGAATATTTCGGAAAATCGTTGCCTGATAATGAAATAGCATATTTAACCATGTTGTTCGGAGGTAGTTTGAGACGTCAAGATGAAAACTTCGATGGCAAGATAAAAGCTATTATCGTGTGTACACAAGGCACGTCAGTATCACAAATGATGTTATACGAGTTGCGAAACTTATTTCCAGAAATTATTTTCTTAGATGCGATTTCACTTAGAACATTTGAAAATTACACATTAGATTATGACATCGTCTTTTCACCAATGTTTGTCCTAACACATAAAAAATTATTTATCACAAAAGTAGCTTTATCTGAAAATGAGCAACGAAAGTTACGTAAAGAAGTGATGAAGTACATTAATAAGGAATCGGCTGACATTGATAAGGAAATAAACAAGTTAATGGCATTAATTGAACGCACAACGACAGTTAATGACATTACAGAACTACGTGATGGTTTAGAAGATTTTATTGCCAATTATAATTCAATTTC
The DNA here is from genome assembly GCF_016743875.1 of Staphylococcus sp. T93. Lineage (NCBI taxonomy): Bacteria > Bacillati > Bacillota > Bacilli > Caryophanales > Staphylococcaceae > Staphylococcus > Staphylococcus sp. T93. The sequence goes on from NZ_CP068247.1 coordinate 2,433,943, forward strand.
AACCATTAATGGATCGATTGTCACACAAAATAAGACATTAGATTTAGCTGACTTGATACCGGCAAGGCACGTGAAAAGAATGCATCATGTTGAAAATATTGATGAAGCTATTGCTAAAGCAAGTGATGTGTTAGTTGCTAATCATTTTATTGATATTAAATATATTCATGAGATGCAACAGGTATTTGATGATTCGTATATGGTTATCATGCAAAATATTGCTATTCCACATGCATACTCTGAAAAGCATGTACATAAAACAGCGATGAGTATGTTGATATTACAAGAACCAATATACATGTCAGATGGCACAGCAATCCATATTATTGTACCTATTGCTGCTGTTGATAAAGTGACACACTTAAGAGCGTTACTACAATTGAGAGATGTGGCGCAAGACAATGACGCAATTAAGCGCATCATACAAAGTCGCAAAAATTCTGATGTAAATGAGATTTTAAAAAATTATTCAAATAAAGAAGCGAGGGAAAATGGATGGGACAGCAATTAGTGCATAAAGAAAATATAATGCTCAATTTGTCGGCAACTGATAAAGAATCCGTATTGTCACAAATGTCAGATGTGTTATTTCAAAATGGGTTCGTGAAGTCAACGTTTAAAGATGCAGTCATCGACAGAGAAAAAGAATTTGCTACTGGTTTACCAACGCATCTATGTTCGGTCGCTATACCGCATACAGATGTCGAACATATTAACCATAGAACGATAGGTGTGGCTGTTCTAGAAAAAGAAGTGCCGTTTATTGAAATGGGAACACTTGATCAACAGACAGAAGTGAAAATCGTTTTTATGTTAGCAATGGATAAAGTAGATGATCAACTTAAGCTGTTACAACAGTTGATGCAAATTTTTCAAAGTGAAGAAAAATTGGAGCAGATTCTACGAACGAAAGATGAAACAATTTTAGCAACACTAATCAATGATTATTTGGAATATAACTAAAAATTAATTGGAGGAATTGAAAATGAAACAAGTATTAGTAGCGTGTGGTGCAGGTATTGCAACGTCAACAGTAGTAAATAATGCAATTGAAGAAATGGCAAAGGAACACAATATTAAAGTAGATATTAAACAAATCAAAATTACAGAAGTTGGACCTTATGAAGACACTGCAGATTTATTAGTTACAACTGCAATGACAAAAAAAGAATATAAATTCCCAGTTATCAACGCACGTAATTTCTTAACTGGTATTGGTATTGAAGAAACAAAACAACAAATCTTAACAGAGTTACAAAAATAACGGAATTGATATGTAACGTGGGTCGATAACATATTAATATATGCAAATTGCATATAAATGACTATCACGACAAATGATTGTTGATGACATAGAAACGCAGTGACTGTAATTCAAAAGGACTGCAGTCGAATTTAGCAAGGGTTGTCGTTGAAATGACTGTAACGTCAAATGTAATCACAATCGGAAAGTATCGTGACAATGCATATATAACAGGGAGGGTTTAAATATGAGTTACTTCACTGATTTTGTAAGGGGATTTTTAGATTTAGGTGCAACTGTTATTTTACCGGTTGTCATATTCTTGCTTGGCCTATTCTTTAGGCAGAAAATTGGAGCGGCATTTAGGTCTGGTTTAACAATAGGTGTGGCTTTTGTAGGGATTTTCTTAGTCATCGATTTATTAGTTAAAAATTTAGGGCCAGCAGCACAAGCGATGGTTAAAAATTTAGGCGTCAGTCTGAATGTGATTGATGTAGGTTGGCCAGCAACATCATCTATCGCTTGGGCATCATCTGTCGCAGCATTTATTATTCCACTCGGAATCATAGTTAACGTTGTATTGCTAGTAACTAAAGTGACAAAGACGATGAATGTAGATATTTGGAATTTTTGGCATTATACGTTTACAGCAGCAATGGTTTATGCCGTATCAGGCAGTATTTGGCAAGCGTTATTAGCAGCAGTTATTTTCCAAATTATCTGTTTGAAAGTAGCAGATTGGACAGCACCGATGATGAGTGAGTTCTTTGATTTACCAGGTGTATCGATTGCTACAGGAAGTACAATTTCTTATGCACCAGGTATTTACTTAGTTAAATTGTTACAAAAAGTACCCGGTCTGAATAAGTTAGATGCTGATCCTGAAACAATTCAAAAACGTTTTGGCGCATTTGGAGAGTCTATATTTGTCGGCTTAATTTTAGGTTTAGGTATTGGTGTGTTAGCAGGTTACAAACCTGGAGACATCATTAATTTAGGAATGTCAATGGCTGCAGTAATGGTATTAATGCCTAGAATGGTAAAAATCTTAATGGAAGGTTTAATGCCAGTTTCAGAGTCTGCAAGAACATGGCTAAATAAACGTTTTGGCGAACGTGAAATTTATATTGGATTGGATGCGGCTGTAGCATTAGGTCATCCAGCAGTTATTTCGACAGCATTAATTTTAGTACCTATCACTGTTTTATTAGCCGTTATTTTACCAGGAAACCAAGTACTACCTTTTGGTGACTTAGCAACGATACCATTTGTTGTCGCGTTTATTGTTGGTGCAGCAAGAGGAAACATTATTCATTCTGTCATTGTGGGTACGATTATGATTGCAATTTCACTATATATTGCAACAGACGTAGCACCCATTTTCACAGATATGGCGAAAGGTACGAATGTACAAATGCCAAAAGGTTCATCTGAAATTTCAAGTATTGATCAAGGTGGTAATATCGTTAACTATCTTATCTTTAAACTATTTAGTCTATTCAATTAAAAATCGAGGTGTTTGTGGTGAAAGCTTTAGTAAAAACAAGAGAAGGACATGGCAACTTAGAACTTCTTGATAAAGAAGTTGCAACACCGCTAGATGATAAAGTAAAGATTAAAGTACATTATGCAGGAATTTGTGGCACAGATATTCATACTTATGAAGGTCATTATAAAGTTAATTTTCCAGTGACATTAGGTCATGAATTTTCTGGTGAAATCGTTGAAGTTGGAGCAGACGTTAAAGATTTTAAAGTTGGTGACCGTGTCACATCTGAAACGACATTCTATGTTTGTAATGAGTGTGAATACTGTAAATCAAAAGACTATAATTTATGCAACCATCGAAAAGGTATTGGAACACAAGTTGATGGCGCATTTACTAATTATGTCATTGCACGTGAAGAAAGTTTGCATCATATTCCAGACGAAGTATCGTATCAGTCTGCAGCTATGACAGAACCATTAGCATGTGCACATCATGGCGTTTCTAAGATTCAAGTCAATTCAGGCGATGTAGCAGTTGTAATGGGACCTGGGCCAATCGGATTACTTGTAGCACAAGTGTTAAAAAGTAAAGGCGCAACTGTTGTGGTAACTGGATTGGACAATGACAAAGTCAGATTAGATAAAGCAGAAGCATTGCACATGGATTATGTAGTCAATTTACAACAAACAGACTTAAAAACGTATATCAATGGAATTACAGACGGTTACGGTGCAGATGTTGTTGTTGAATGTTCAGGTGCAGTTCCAGCAGCACGACAAGGTTTGGATATTTTACGCAAAAAAGGTTTCTACAGTCAAATAGGTATTTTTAAGGATGCTGAAATTCCATTTGATATGGAAAAAGTGATTCAAAAAGAAATAACAGTTGTTGGTAGTAGAAGTCAAAAGCCAGCAGATTGGGAACCTTCATTGCAACTTATGGCGGATGGTTTAGTAAATGCTGAAGCTTTGGTGACAAAAATATATGATATTTCGAAATGGGACGAGGCGTATCAACATTTAAAATCCGGCGAAGGTATTAAAGCATTACTTAAGCCGCTCGATTTAGATGAAAATGAAGGAGAGAATTAATATGGTAGAATCAATGCTAACTTTTATGCTTGGGCCATTAAGACAAATCACTGATTTTTATATGGAACATTTACTCGTAAGTAATTCCATTGTCATTGCAGGTTATTTTGCGACAGGTATTTTTAAAAAGAAAAAAGTTGTGAATTAAATCAAATTTGAGGTGATTTACAAGTGAAAGCATTGAAATTATATGGCGTGGAAGATTTACGGTATGAGGATAATGAAAAGCCAGTCATTGAAAGTGCGAATGACGTTATTATTAAAGTACGAGCGACTGGCATATGTGGTTCAGACACGTCACGATACAAAAAAATGGGGCCATACATTAAAGGTATGCCATTTGGTCATGAATTTTCAGGTGTAGTAGATGCCATTGGAAGTGATGTTACGCATGTTAATGTGGGCGACAAAGTGACAGGTTGCCCAGCAATACCTTGTTATCAATGCGAGTATTGTTTAAAAGGTGAATATGCACGATGTGAAAAGTTATTCGTCATTGGCTCATATGAACCTGGATCGTTCGCGGAATATGTCAAATTGCCAGCGCAAAATGTTTTAAAGGTTCCAGACAATGTTGATTACATTGAAGCAGCAATGGTTGAGCCATCAGCCGTTGTTGCGCATGGGTTTTATAAATCGAATATACAACCTGGTATGACTGTTGCAGTAATGGGGTGTGGCAGTATAGGTTTGTTAGCTATTCAATGGGCACGAATATTTGGTGCTGCACATATCATCGCTATAGATATAGATGCGCATAAACTAGATATTGCAACATCATTGGGCGCACATCAAACAATCAATTCAAAAGAAGAAAATCTTGAGAAATTCATCGAAAATCATTACGCCAATCAAATCGATTTAGCTATAGAATCATCAGGTGCTAAAGTTACGATTGGTCAAATATTGACGCTACCTAAAAAAGGTGGCGAGGTGGTATTACTCGGAATACCATATGATGATATTGAGATTGATCGCGTTCATTTTGAAAAAATTCTGCGTAACGAGTTGACAGTATGTGGCTCTTGGAACTGTTTGTCCAGTAATTTTCCGGGCAAAGAGTGGACGGCAACCTTACATTATATGAAGACGAAAGATATTAATGTAAAGCCTATTATTTCTCATTTTTTACCGTTAGAAAAAGGCCCGGAGACATTTGATAAATTAGTTAACAAGAAAGAACGATTTGATAAAGTCATGTTTACGATTTATTAGTATGCACCTTTGAGGACGAAAACGCTGGTATAGTTATAGCTATGAAAGTGCGAATGCCGTCTGGTCTATAGATACTATCGAAATAATTCATCTTCGAATATACGTTGATAAATAGCCGGTTTACTTGTGTGAAATATGCTTGTGAATCGGTTGTTTTGCATTTTGTATACTTAAAATGAGATGGCAATATTTGATAATTTTTAAAGTGAAAATCAAGTACAGCCACTTAATAAGATAAATTTATTATAATATATGGTAAAATGATGGCAGTAATAATGAATTTGAAAAAGAGTAAACATTAATACCTTTAACAATTTAATATCGTCAGAGTTAATGATTAACTGCATGGCAAAACAACTTAGAATGGTCAGTTACAAAAATACATTTTTATAAAAAATTATCACATTATTGTGACAACTATCTTTGGATTAATAAAAGAGGCAAGTGAGCAATAGGTTAGGCTTATGTGCGGGCATAGGTCAGTAATGTATAAATGGAAATGATGTAATGACAGAATGGAGGACAACATGATTTATGCAGGTATTTTAGCAGGAGGTATTGGTTCGAGAATGGGGAACGTGCCATTACCAAAACAATTTTTAGATATTGATAATAAACCGATTTTAATCCATACAATTGAGAAGTTCATTTTAGTGAGTGAATTTAATGAGATTATTATCGCAACGCCAGCACAGTGGATTTCCCATACACAGGATATTTTAAAAAAATATAACATTACAGATCAACGTGTCAAAGTAGTTGCAGGTGGTACGGATCGAAATGAAACAATTATGAACATTATCGACCATATTCGCAATGTAAATGGAATTAATAATGATGATGTGATTGTAACTCATGATGCCGTAAGACCATTTTTAACTCAACGTATTATTAAAGAGAACATTGAAGTAGCAGCAAAATATGGTGCAGTAGATACAGTCATTGAAGCAATTGATACGATTGTAATGTCTAAAGATAAACAGAACATACACAGTATCCCTGTAAGGAATGAAATGTATCAAGGCCAAACACCACAATCATTTAATATTAAATTATTACAAGATAGTTATCGCGCCTTAAGTAGTGAACAAAAAGAAATCTTATCAGATGCATGTAAAATCATTGTCGAATCTGGACATGCAGTTAAATTGGTACGTGGAGAACTATACAACATTAAAGTGACAACACCGTATGATTTAAAAGTAGCAAATGCCATTATTCAAGGTGATATTGCCGATGATTAATCAAGTATATCAACTCGTTGCACCGAGACAGTTCGACGTCACATATAATAATGTTGATATTTATGGTAATCATGTCATCGTAAGACCTTTATACTTGTCTATTTGTGCAGCTGATCAAAGGTATTACACAGGTCGAAGAGATGAAAATGTACTACGCAAAAAATTACCAATGTCATTAGTTCATGAAGCTGTTGGTGAAGTTGTATTTGATAGTAAAGGGGTATTTGAAAAAGGTACGAAAGTAGTAATGGTACCGAATACACCTACAGAGCAACATCATATTATTGCGGAGAATTACTTAGCCTCTAGTTATTTTAGATCTAGTGGTTATGATGGTTTTATGCAAGACTACGTTGTGATGGCACATGATCGTATCGTTCCGCTGCCTAATGACATTGATTTGAGTACGATTTCATACACAGAGTTAGTGTCAGTAAGTTATCATGCTATACAACGATTTGAACGTAAATCTATACCTTTGAAAACCAGCTTTGGTATTTGGGGTGATGGTAACTTAGGTTATATTACTGCTATTTTGCTACGTAAGTTGTACCCAGAAGCTAAAACTTATGTATTTGGTAAGACAGACTATAAATTAAGTCATTTTTCATTTGTAGATGACATCTTTACAGTAAATCAAATACCAGATGATCTTAAAATTGATCATGCATTTGAATGTGTTGGAGGTAAAGGAAGTCAAGTTGCACTTCAACAAATAGTTGAACATATTTCACCAGAAGGCAGTATTGCTTTGTTAGGCGTAAGTGAATTACCCGTGGAAGTGAATACACGATTAGTACTTGAAAAAGGATTAACGTTGATTGGTAGTAGTCGAAGCGGCTCTAAAGATTTTGAGCAAGTTGTTGATTTATATCGTAAGTACCCAGACATAGTTGAAAAGTTAGCATTATTAAAAGGACATGAAATTAATGTATGTACGATGCAAGATATCGTCCAAGCGTTTGAAATGGATTTATCGACATCTTGGGGAAAAACAGTATTGAAATGGACGATTTAATAAACCGATGGGGGAATAACAATGACAAAAACGAAACAAGCAATACATATTGATAACATATACTGGGAACGTGTTCAGTTATATATTGAAGGACATAGTGAAGGTGTCGATTTAACATCAGGACAATTTGTTCTGAGGAATTTAACCGAAACAAAAACATTAGAAGCAAATGAAATGAAAATAGACGGTAATACATTTATATGTAGATTCAACGTCGCAATATTAGACGATGGGTATTATTTACCAATGGATAAATATTTATTTGTTTATCATGACCAGTTAGAGTATATTGGACAACTTAATCCAAATATTATTGATCAAGCTTATGCGGCATTAAATGAAGAGCAAATTGAAGAATACAATGAGCTGACTACACAAAATGGAAAAGTGAACTATTTATTAGCGTATGATGCTAAAGTTTTCCGTAAAGGTGGCGTATCACAACATACGGTCTATACCATTACTCCGGAAATAGCAAGTGACGTTAACGAATTTGTATTTGATATTGAAATCACCTTACCTCAAGAGAAATCAGGGGTCATTGCGACAAGTGCACACTGGCTTCATAAACAAGGTCATAAAGCTTCATTTGAAAGTAGAAGTTTCTTATTTAAAGCTATTTTTAATATTACAAAGTTACTACATATTAAAAGAAGCAAAACAATATTATTCACATCAGATTCGCGTCCGAATTTATCAGGGAATTTCAAGTATGTATATGATGAGTTACTACGCCAAAAAGTAGATTTTGATTATGATATTAAAACGGTATTTAAGGAGAATATTACGGATAGACGCAAATGGAGAGACAAGTTTAGATTGCCATATTTACTTGGTAAGGCCGATTATATTTTTGTTGATGATTTCCATCCATTAATTTATACGGTTCGCTTTAGACCATCACAAGAAATTATTCAAGTGTGGCATGCTGTTGGTGCCTTTAAAACAGTTGGCTTTAGTCGTACAGGTAAAAAAGGTGGTCCGTTTATCGATTCATTAAACCATCGTAGTTACACGAAAGCATATGTTTCATCAGAAACCGATATTCCATTTTATGCTGAAGCATTTGGAATTAGAGAAGAAAATGTTGTACCAACAGGTGTACCACGTACTGATGTACTATTTGATGAAGCTTATGCAACACAAATTAAACAAGAGATGGAAGATGAATTGCCAATTATAAAAGGTAAGAAAGTTATTCTATTCGCACCGACATTTAGAGGTAATGGTCACGGTACGGCACATTATCCATTTTTTAAAATTGATTTTGAACGTTTAGCAAGATACTGCGAGAAGCATAATGCAGTTGTGTTATTCAAAATGCATCCGTTCGTAAAAAATAGACTTAATATTTCACGTGAACATAGACAATACTTTATCGATGTGTCAGATCATCGTGAAGTTAACGATATTCTCTTTGTTACAGACTTGTTGATTAGTGATTATTCATCTTTAATATATGAATATGCAGTATTTAAAAAGCCGATGATTTTCTATGCATTTGACTTAGAAGATTACATTACGACGCGTGATTTCTATGAACCATTTGAATCATTTGTTCCAGGTAAAATTGTACAGTCCTTTGATGCATTAATGGATGCTTTGGACAATGAAGATTATGAGGTTGAAAAAGTTGTGCCATTCTTAGATAAACATTTTAAATATCAAGATGGTCGCTCAAGTGAACGTTTAGTCAAAGATTTGTTTAGACGCTAATGTTGGCATATATTACTTGCCATGCAAATGAGTCATAAGGCATAGTTTTCAAGAAGGGTTCTGACAATGAAGTGAGCAACATGTCATGATGAGAAGCAGGACTATACAATGAGAATAACCTTTTGATTTTTCATGCATAAGGCGATTCAATCAAAAGCAATCACCTTCCAACTGAATTGTCATTTTGTAAAATAAAATAATCGATCCAATCGTTATCTAATTCATAAATGTGTAAACACATACGTTATGAATGGATAACGATTTTTTGTTATGTTAAAGTGGTACATTAATCATGTATTTCGTATGATAATTAACGACAAGTGTAATGGTTAAATGTATTTTATGATGAAATGCTATAATAGGCATGGTTACAATGAGCTTGCTCATACATATTAATATAATTACAAAAACACGTCGGAGGTACGACATGATTAAAAATACAATTAAAAAATTGATAGAACATAGTATATATACGACTTTTAAATTACTATCAAAATTGCCAAACAAGAATCTAATTTATTTTGAAAGCTTTCATGGTAAACAATACAGCGACAACCCCAAAGCATTATATGAATACTTAACTGAACATAGCGATGCCCAATTAATATGGGGTGTGAAAAAAGGATATGAACACATATTCCAACAGCACAATGTACCATATGTTACAAAGTTTTCAATGAAATGGTTTTTAGCGATGCCAAGAGCGAAAGCGTGGATGATTAACACACGTACACCAGATTGGTTATATAAATCACCGCGAACGACGTACTTACAAACATGGCATGGCACGCCATTAAAAAAGATTGGTTTGGATATTAGTAACGTTAAAATGCTAGGAACAAATACTCAAAATTACCAAGATGGCTTTAAAAAAGAAAGCCAACGGTGGGATTATCTAGTGTCACCTAATCCATATTCGACATCGATATTTCAAAATGCATTTCATGTTAGTCGAGATAAGATTTTGGAAACAGGTTATCCAAGAAATGATAAATTATCACATAAACGCAATGATACTGAATATATTAATGGTATTAAGACAAGATTAAATATTCCATTAGATAAAAAAGTGATTATGTACGCGCCAACTTGGCGTGACGATGAAGCGATTCGAGAAGGTTCATATCAATTTAATGTTAACTTTGATATAGAAGCTTTGCGTCAAGCGCTGGATGATGATTATGTTATTTTATTACGCATGCATTATTTAGTTGTGACACGTATTGATGAACATGATGATTTTGTGAAAGACGTTTCAGATTATGAAGACATTTCGGATTTATACTTAATCAGCGATGCGTTAGTTACCGACTACTCATCTGTCATGTTCGACTTCGGTGTATTAAAGCGTCCGCAAATTTTCTATGCATATGACTTAGATAAATATGGCGATGAGCTTAGAGGTTTTTACATGGATTATAAAAAAGAGTTGCCAGGTCCAATTGTTGAAAATCAAACAGCACTCATTGATGCATTAAAACAAATCGATGAGACTGCAAATGAGTATATTGAAGCACGAACGGTATTTTATCAAAAATTCTGTTCATTAGAAGATGGACAAGCGTCACAACGAATTTGCCAAACGATTTTTAAGTGATAACTTAAAAACAATAAAAAATTATAAATTAATTAGTTAAGTGATATAAATAATAAACGAAATGTTTGCTTGTATGTTATTATTTGTGTATGAAAACGTCTGATATAATGTAATATAGGTTTAAACAAAATATGCTAAAATATAAGCAAAATATGTATAATTTTAAGTAATACACAGACATTTAGAGTTTTGATTTTAAAATGAGTTTTCAATTGGAAAATGCAACGAAATTTAAATAATTAAATATAGATATAGTTGAATGGAGGAAGTATTTTATGAAATACGCTGGTATTCTAGCTGGAGGTATAGGCTCAAGAATGGGTAACGTACCTTTACCTAAACAATTTTTAGATTTAGACAACAAACCGATTTTAATCCATACATTAGAAAAATTTATTTTAATTAATGATTTTGAAAAAATTATTATCGCGACGCCACAACAATGGATGACGCATACGAAAGATACACTTAGAAAATTCAAAATTTCTGATGAAAGAATTGAAGTCATTCAAGGTGGTAGCGATCGTAACGATACAATTATGAATATCGTTAAACATATTGAATCAACAAATGGTATTAACGATGACGATGTCATTGTGACACATGATGCAGTTAGACCATTTTTAACGCATCGTATTATTAAAGAAAATATTCAAGCTGCTTTAGAGTACGGTGCAGTAGATACAGTGATTGATGCTATAGATACGATTGTTACATCTAAAGATAATCAAACGATTGATGCAATTCCAGTGCGTAATGAAATGTACCAAGGTCAAACACCTCAATCGTTTAATATTAATTTATTAAAAGAAAGCTATGCACAGTTGAGTGATGAGCAAAAGAGTATTTTATCTGATGCTTGTAAGATTATTGTAGAAACAAACAAACCGGTTCGACTTGTAAAAGGTGAGTTATATAACATTAAAGTAACAACACCTTACGATTTAAAAGTAGCGAATGCTATTATTCGAGGTGGTATTGCCGATGATTAATCAAGTATATCAATTAGTTGCACCTAGACAATTTGAAGTTACGTATAACAACGTAGATATTTACAGTGACTATGTCATTGTACGTCCTTTATATATGTCAATTTGTGCTGCCGATCAAAGATATTATACTGGTAGCCGTGATGAGAATGTCTTATCTCAGAAATTGCCAATGTCTTTAATTCATGAAGGTGTTGGTGAGGTCGTATTTGACAGTAAAGGTGTGTTTAATAAAGGTACAAAAGTAGTTATGGTACCGAATACGCCGACAGAAAAAGACGATGTCATTGCTGAAAACTATTTAAAATCGAGCTACTTCAGATCAAGTGGACATGATGGGTTTATGCAAGATTTTGTGTTGCTAAATCATGATAGAGCTGTACCACTACCTGATGATATTGATTTAAGTATTATTTCATATACAGAGCTTGTAACAGTAAGTTTGCATGCTATTCGTCGTTTTGAAAAGAAATCTATTTCAAATAAAAATACATTTGGTATTTGGGGTGATGGTAACTTAGGTTACATTACAGCCATTTTATTACGTAAATTATATCCAGAGTCTAAAATATATGTCTTTGGTAAAACAGATTATAAATTGAGTCACTTCTCATTTGTTGATGATGTCTTCTTTATTAATAAAATACCTGAAGGCTTAACATTTGATCATGCATTTGAGTGTGTGGGTGGTCGCGGTAGTCAATCAGCCATAAATCAAATGATCGATTACATTTCACCAGAAGGAAGCATTGCACTGTTAGGTGTAAGTGAGTTCCCAGTAGAAGTTAATACACGTCTAGTATTGGAAAAAGGACTAACGTTGATTGGTAGTAGTCGAAGTGGTTCAAAAGATTTCCAAGATGTTGTAGACTTATACATTCAATACCCAGATATTGTAGATAAATTAGCGTTGTTAAAAGGTCAAGAATTTGAAATTGCAACAATTAATGATCTTACAGAAGCTTTTGAAGCAGACCTGTCTACATCTTGGGGTAAAACAGTATTAAAATGGATTATGTAAATAGAAAAGGATGAATTAACGTTGGTTAAAAGTAAGATATATATAGATAAAATCTATTGGGAACGTGTTCAGTTATTCGTTGAAGGACATAGTGAAAACCTAGATTTAGAAGATAGTAATTTTGTATTAAGAAATTTAACTGAGACACGTACAATGAAGGCGAATGATGTCAAAATAGATGGGAATCAATTCGTTTGTCGTTTCAATGTAGCTATCTTAGATAATGGTTATTACTTACCTGAAGATAAGTACTTATTAGTGAATGAGCAAGAACTTGATTATATTGCACAGTTAAACCCAGATGTGATTAATGATGCATATCAAAATCTAAAGCCAGAACAAGAAGAAGAATACAACGAATTAGAAACACAAAATGGTAAAATCAATTTCTTATTGCAGACTTACCTAAAAGAATTTAGAAAAGGCGGCATTTCGAAGAAAACGGTTTATACTGTTACACCTGAAATTTCTAGCGATGTTAATGAATTTGTCCTTGATGTTGTTGTAACGACTCCGGAAGTTAAAAGTATTTATATCGTTCGTAAATATAAAGAATTACGTAAGTATTTCCGCAAACAATCATTTAATACAAGACAATTTATTTTTAAAGCGATATTTAATACGACGAAATTTTTCCACTTGAAAAAAGGGAATACGGTGTTGTTCACATCAGACTCTAGACCAACGATGTCTGGAAACTTTGAATACATCTATAACGAAATGTTACGTCAAAATTTAGATAAAAAGTATGATATTCACACTGTTTTTAAAGCGAATATTACAGATAGACGTGGCATCATCGACAAGTTTAGATTGCCATATTTACTTGGGAAGGCAGACTACATCTTTGTTGATGACTTTCACCCATTGATTTATACAGTGCGTTTTAGACGTTCTCAAGAAGTTATTCAAGTATGGCATGCCGTTGGTGCCTTTAAAACAGTTGGCTTTAGTCGTACTGGTAAAAAGGGTGGACCATTTATTGATTCATTAAATCATCGTAGCTATACAAAAGCTTATGTATCATCTGAAACCGATATTCCATTCTACGCTGAAGCATTTGGTATTAAAGAGAAAAATGTAGTGCCTACAGGTGTTCCACGTACTGATGTACTATTTGATGAAGCTTATGCGACACAGATCAAACAAGAGATGGAAGATGAATTACCAATTATTAAAGGTAAGAAAGTCATTCTTTTCGCACCAACATTTAGAGGTAGTGGTCATGGTACAGCACATTACCCATTTTTCAAAATTGATTTTGAACGTTTAGCAAGATATTGCGAAAAAAATAACGCGGTTGTATTATTTAAAATGCATCCATTTGTGAAAAATAGACTTAATATTGCAGACAAACATAAACAATATTTTGTTGACGTTTCTGACTTTAGAGAAGTTAATGATATACTGTTCATAACAGATTTATTAATTAGTGACTATTCATCTTTAATATATGAATATGCAGTATTTAAAAAGCCAATGATTTTCTATGCATTTGATTTAGAAGATTATATTACGACGCGTGATTTTTATGAACCATATGAATCATTTGTTCCAGGTAAAATTGTGCAATCATTTGACGCATTAATGGACGCCTTGGACAATGAAGATTATGAAGGAGAAAAAGTCATTCCATTCTTAGATAAACATTTTAAATATCAAGATGGCCGATCAAGTGAGCGTTTAGTCAGAAATTTATTTGGTAGCTAAGTTTATATAGTAGTCAAAGTGGGAGAGGTATAATGATGAAATTTTCAGTAATAGTTCCAACATACAATTCAGAAAAGTATATAACAGAATTACTTAATAGCCTTGCGAAACAAGATTTTCCGAAAACTGAATTTGAAGTGGTTGTAGTTGATGACTGTTCAACAGATCAAACGTTACAAATAGTTGAAAAGTATCGCAATAAATTGAACTTGAAAGTAAGTCAACTCGAAACAAATTCTGGTGGTCCAGGTAAACCTAGAAATGTGGCGTTAAAACAAGCAGAAGGTGAATTTGTATTATTTGTGGACTCCGATGACTATATAAACAAAGAGACTTTAAAGGATGCAGCAGCATTTATTGATGAACATCACTCAGATGTCTTATTGATTAAAATGAAAGGTGTTAATGGTCGTGGTGTACCACAATCTATGTTTAAAGAAACAGCACCTGAAGTTACTTTGTTAAATTCAAGAATTATCTATACTTTAAGCCCGACTAAAATCTATAGAACAGCATTACTAAAAGATAATGACATTTATTTTCCAGAAGAATTAAAGAGTGCAGAAGATCAATTATTTACAATGAAAGCATATTTAAATGCAAATCGAATCAGTGTGTTAAGTGATAAAGCGTATTATTATGCTACAAAGCGTGAAGGTGAACATATGAGTAGTGCGTATGTTTCACCTGAAGACTTTTATGAAGTCATGAGATTGATTGCTGTAGAAATATTAAATGCAGATTTAGAAGAAGCCCATAAAAATCAAATCTTAGCAGAATTTTTAAATCGTCATTTTAGTTTTTCTCGTACGAATGGCTTCTCACTTAAAGTTAAACTAGAAGATCAACCACAATGGATTAATGCTCTAGGAGACTTTATACAAGCAGTTCCAGAACGTGTAGATGCATTGGTGATGAGTAAATTACGACCATTGTTGCACTACGCGAGAGCGAAAGATATAGACAACTATAGAACTGTGGAAGAAAGTTACCGTCAAGGTCAATACTACCGTTTTGATATTGTAGATGGTAAATTAAACATTCAATTCAATGAAGGCGAACCATACTTTAAAGGCATTGATATCGCTAAGCCAAAAGTGAAAATGACAGCATTTAAATTTGATAATCATAAAATTGTTACAGAGCTAACGTTAAATGAATTTATGATTGGCGAAGGACATTATGATGTCAGACTTAAATTACATTCACGAAACAAGAAGCACACAATGTATGTACCTTTAAGTGTCAATGCGAATAAACAATATCGTTTTAACATTATGTTAGAAGATATTAAAGCGTATTTACCTAAAGAAAAAATTTGGGATGTTTTCTTAGAAGTCCAAATAGGTACGGAAGTATTTGAAGTGCGTGTTGGTAATCAACGTAATAAATATGCATATACTGCAGAAACAAGTGCATTAATTCATTTGAATAATGATTTTTATAGATTAACACCGTATTTCACAAAAGACTTTAATAACATTTCGTTATACTTTACAGCTATTACATTAACGGATTCAATCTCATTGAAGTTAAAAGGTAAAAACAAAATCATTTTAACTGGTCTGGATCGTGGTTATGTATTTGAAGAAGGTATGGCTAGTGTCGTACTAAAAGACGACATGGTGATGGGAATGTTAAGCCAAACATCAGAAAACGAAGTGCAAATCTTACTTAGCAAAGATATTAAAAAGCGAGACTTCAAAAATATTGTTAAGTTAAACACTGCACATATCACTTATCCACTAAATAAATAATAAATGCCCTCAAATCATTGTGAGCCAACATGATTTGAGGGCTTTATTTTGCTGTTTATGACATGATTATGACATTTCCCTGATTTTCATTTTCATATACATTAAATTGTATACACTGGAAATGAGGAGGTTATCTATAATGATAAATAAAAATGACATAGTAGCAGATGTAGTAACTGATTATCCGAAAGCAGCGGATATTTTTAGAAGTGTGGGAATAGATTTTTGTTGTGGCGGACAAGTAAGTATAGAAGCAGCAGCCTTAGAAAAGAAAAATGTAGATTTGAACGAATTATTACAGCGTCTCAACGACGTTGAACAAACGAATACACCAGGTTCGTTAAATCCTAAATTTTTAAATGTTTCATCACTTATTCAATATATTCAATCAGCATATCATGAACCTCTAAGAGAAGAATTTAAAAATTTAACACCTTATGTGACGAAGTTATCGAAAGTACATGGACCTAATCATCCATATTTAGTTGAGTTAAAAGAAACATACGATACATTTAAAAATGGCATGTTAGAGCATATGCAAAAAGAAGACGATGTCGATTTTCCAAAACTCATTAAATATGAGCAAGGTGAGGTAGTAGACGATATTAATACTGTGATAGATGATTTAGTTTCAGACCACATTGCAACGGGAGAATTGTTAGTAAAAATGAGCGAATTAACATCTAGTTATGAACCTCCGATAGAAGCGTGTGGTACTTGGCGACTTGTTTATCAGAGATTAAAAGCACTTGAAGTGTTAACACATGAACACGTACATTTAGAGAATCACGTATTATTTAAAAAAGTATCATAAATAACGCGATTAGAAACTGTTGGCAAAAATAAGTCCAGCAGTTTTTCGCTATGTATAAAAGTCATAATAGTGACATAAACAGCATTATTTGAAAAGAAAAATGGTCAACTTAGCATAAAAATTGATATGAAAATTTAATGGTATAGATAATTAAATAGTAGCGTGTTTTTTTAATAATTTATTCATGAATTTTACATGCACTATTATGATAAAATAAACATAATTATAATTCACTGAGGTGCTATCGTGCTATCGCTAACAATGTTATTACTTGAGCGTGTAGGTTTAATTATTATTTTGGCCTATGTGTTGATGAATATTCCATATTTTAAAAACTTAATGAATCGTCGACGTACATGGAAAGCACGTTGGCAATTATGTATTATTTTCAGTTTGTTTGCCTTAATGTCTAATTTAACTGGTATCGTCATCGATCATCAACATAGTTTGTCAGGAAGTGTGTACTTCCGTTTAGATGATGATGTATCTTTAGCTAACACACGTGTATTAACGATAGGTGTCGCAGGATTAGTTGGTGGCCCTTTTGTAGGTCTATTTGTTGGCGTTATTTCAGGTATTTTCAGAGTGTATATGGGTGGGGCGGATGCACAAGTTTATCTTATCTCATCTATATTTATTGGTATAATTGCTGGTTATTTTGGCTTACAAGCTCAAAGACGCAAGCGTTACCCGAGTATTGCGAAAAGTGCCATGATTGGAATTGTTATGGAAATGATTCAAATGTTGAGCATTTTAACATTTTCCCACGACAAAGCATATGCGGTTGACCTCATATCATTAATTGCACTACCAATGATTATTGTTAATAGCGTTGGTACGGCGATTTTTATGTCTATTATCATTTCAACATTAAAGCAAGAGGAGCAAATGAAGGCTGTTCAAACACATGATGTACTGCAATTGATGAACCAGACATTGCCGTATTTTAAAGAAGGATTGAATAGAGAATCGGCACAGCAAATTGCGATGATTATTAAAAATTTAATGAAAGTATCTGCCGTAGCAATTACAAGCAAAAATGAAATCTTATCGCATGTAGGTGCAGGTAGTGATCATCACATACCAACAAATGAAATATTAACAAGTCTGTCTAAAGATGTATTGAAATCAGGAAAGTTGAAAGAAGTTCATACTAAAGAAGAGATTGGTTGTAGTCATCCGAATTGCCCGCTTAGAGCAGCTATCGTGATACCACTTGAGATGCATGGTTCTATCGTCGGTACATTGAAGATGTATTTTACAAACCCTAATGATTTAACTTTTGTGGAACGTCAACTTGCAGAAGGATTGGCAAATATTTTTAGTAGCCAAATTGAACTTGGTGAAGCCGAAACGCAAAGTAAGTTATTGAAAGATGCTGAGATTAAGTCATTACAGGCACAAGTGAGTCCACATTTTTTCTTCAATTCAATTAACACGATCTCAGCTTTAGTTAGAATAAATAGCGAAAAGGCACGAGAGTTACTATTAGAATTGAGTTATTTTTTCAGAGCGAATTTACAAGGCTCTAAGCAACATACGATTACTTTAGATAAAGAGTTAAGTCAAGTGCGTGCATACTTATCACTCGAACAAGCACGTTATCCAGGAAGATTTAATATCAATATTAATGTTGAAGACAAATATCGCGATGTGCTTGTACCACCATTTTTAATTCAAATTTTAGTTGAAAATGCCATCAAACATGCGTTTACGAATCGAAAGCAAGGTAACGATATTGACGTGTCAGTGATTAAAGAAACTGCAACACATGTACGTATTATTGTACAAGATAATGGTCAGGGTATTTCTAAAGATAAAATGCATTTGTTGGGAGAAACATCTGTAGAATCAGAGTCTGGAACTGGTAGTGCTTTAGAAAATTTAAACTTACGCCTAAAAGGATTATTTGGAAAATCCGCAGCATTACAATTTGAATCGACATCGAGCGGTACCACTTTTTGGTGTGTACTTCCTTATGAAAGACAAGAGGAGGAATAAATATGAAAGCATTAATCATAGATGATGAGCCATTAGCACGTAATGAATTAACATATTTATTAAATGAAATTGGTGGTTTTGAAGAAATTAATGAGGCAGAAAATGTAAAAGAAACATTGGAAGCACTACTGATCAATCAATATGACATTATATTTTTAGATGTCAATTTAATGGATGAAAATGGGATCGAATTAGGAGCTAAGATTCAAAAGATGAAAGAGCCACCTGCGATTATTTTTGCAACTGCACATGACCAATACGCAGTACAGGCATTTGAATTAAATGCGACAGACTATATTTTGAAACCGTTTGGTCAAAAACGTATTGAACAAGCAGTCAATAAAGTGCGTGCGACTAAAGCCAAAGATGATAATAACGCAAGTGCAATTGCGAATGATATGTCGGCGAATTTTGATCAAAGCTTACCTGTTGAAATTGACGATAAAATTCACATGTTAAAGCAACAAAATATTATTGGGATTGGCACACATAATGGTATTACAACCATACATACAACGAATCATAAATACGAAACAACAGAGCCATTGAATCGTTATGAAAAACGATTGAATCCCACTTATTTTATACGTATTCATCGTTCATATATTATTAACACGAAACACATTAAAGAAGTGCAACAATGGTTTAACTATACTTATATGGTAATATTGACAAATGGTGTCAAGATGCAAGTTGGACGTTCATTTATGAAAGATTTTAAAGCGTCGATAGGATTACTTTAACAGTAATCCTTTTTTTTATGCATTTTACCTATGATATTTTGTATTTCGGACTAAAAATCACGCAAATCGAAGTGAGCCATCTATACTTTAGTTAAATCAAACGTAGGAGGCAATGGTCGTGAAACAACAAAAAGACGCATCAAAACCAGCACACTTTTTTCACCAAGTCATTGTAATTGCTTTAGTACTCTTTGTATCGAAAATAATTGAATCATTTATGCCAATTCCTATGCCTGCATCAGTAATCGGTTTAGTATTATTATTTGTATTATTATGTACTGGTGCTGTTAAGTTAGGCGAAGTCGAAAAAGTAGGAACGACACTAACAAATAACATTGGCTTACTCTTCGTACCAGCCGGTATCTCAGTTGTTAACTCTTTAGGTGTCATTAGCCAAGCACCATTTTTAATCATTGGACTAATAATCGTCTCAACAATACTATTACTTATTTGTACTGGCTATGTCACACAAATTATTATGAAAGTTACTTCGAGATCTAAAGGTGACAAAGTCACAAAAAAGATCAAAATAGAGGAGGCACAAGCTCATGATTAACCACTTAGCACTAAACACACCTTACTTCGGAATACTGTTATCCGTTATACCATTTTTCTTAGCGACCATATTATTTGAAAAAACTAATCGTTTCTTCTTATTCGCACCGCTATTTGTCAGTATGGTATTTGGTGTGGCCTTCCTCTATTTAACAGGCATTCCGTATAAGACTTACAAAATAGGTGGAGACATTATTTACTTCTTCTTAGAACCGGCAACAATCTGTTTTGCGATTCCGTTATATAAAAAGCGTGAAGTGCTTGTTAAACATTGGCATCGTATCATCGGAGGTATTGGTATCGGTACAGTTGTAGCGTTATTAATTATTTTAACTTTTGCGAAGTTAGCACAATTTGCCAATGATGTTATTTTATCAATGTTACCTCAAGCAGCAACTACAGCGATTGCGTTACCAGTATCAGCTGGTATCGGTGGTATAAAAGAATTAACATCATTAGCAGTTATTTTAAATGGTGTCATTATTTATGCCCTAGGTAATAAATTCTTAAAGCTTTTCCGAATTACTAACCCTATTGCCCGAGGATTAGCACTTGGAACAAGTGGTCACACATTAGGTGTAGCACCAGCCAAAGAATTAGGACCTGTAGAAGAATCAATGGCAAGTATAGCTTTAGTGTTAGTTGGTGTAGTTGTTGTAGCAGTTGTGCCTGTCTTTGTAGCAATATTCTTCTAAAACGAAAAACCTAAGCAAGATAATAGCAATTTGAGCCATTGTTATTATCGTAAAAAAACGTCTATACTCCAGTTTATAACTGGGATATAGACGTTTTTATGTATTTATTACTTTTTACTAGGAATATAAAACTGTGCATGACGATAATGAAATACGATGTCAGATGAATCAAAGGGTTTGCCAGTCATTGTATAAAAAGTCTGGTGGTAACGTAAACATGGTTCACCTGTAGACAATTGTAGTAATGAAGCTTCACTTGAAGTGAGTTGATCTACATTAAAGAAAATATCTGAAAAACCAATACGAAGTTTCATGTTTGATTCTAAATAGTCGAAGATAGAGCCCTTAGCAATATCATCATTTAAATATTTCACGATTTCTTTATGATAATAAGAATATTCGATACATAAAACATCATCGTCCACGAATCTTAATCGCTCTAAATAGTAGACGGTATCATCTGCATTTAATTGGAGCTCATCTTGTACAGATTTAGGTGGCGTTGCAATCTCCTTAAAAACAAGTACCTTACTTGTCATTCGGTGTTCACCTAAACTTTTAGAGAAACCATTAGTCTTAAAGACGTTGATACGATTGGCATCAGCAATATTTCTCACATAAATACCACTGCCTTGTGCTTGATAGATCAAACCATCTTGTTCCAATAAGCCTAATGCTTTAATGATAGTACTCTTACTTACTTGATAACGTTCTTTTAATTGCGTCACGCTTGGCAATTTATCACCGGGTTTGAAATTAGATTGATGTATAAACGCATTAAGTTGCTTAGCAATATGTTCATACTTTAACAATATTCTGTCCTCGTTTCACTTTGTCTGTAATTATTATAGCACAAAATATTATAATTGTATCGGCGTTTACAAATTGAACCGGTACAATTATAATTGGAGGTAAGTAAATACATTTTCATTCTACTATCAAGTTGAGGGGGTAATATTTATGAGCAATAAATATAAAGAACAAGCCCAAGACATTCTTACAGCTGTAGGTGGTGTCGAAAACATTGTTGATGCAACGTATGATACGAAGTGCATTACAATTCATATGCAACATACAATTCCTTCTACAGCAAATGAAGTGAAACAAATAGTTGATGTGACATCTGTAGCAGAAAATGATACGCAGTTAGTCATAAAATTAAATGGAAATGTCGATGAAGTGTATCAGCAATTACAGCGATTAATTAAGAATGCTAATGTCGAAGAGAGTGAGAATACTGACAATATTAATAGTCAAGATACAAGTTATACACCTCAAGTAAAAGTAACAACACCAATTTTAGTGAAAGCACCAATCGCTGGTCGTCGTATTTTACTTAAAGAAGTAAGAGATTCAATTTTTAGAGAGAAAATGGTAGGTGAAGGCTTAGCAATCAAAGCTCATGAAGAATCCAAAGTAATCGCACCGTTCAATGGTTTAATATCTATGATTGTACCAACTAAGCATGCAGTTGGTATTCAATCAGAAGACGGTGTGGACATAGTCATTCATATTGGCGTGAATACAGTTGACTTGGAAGGTAAAGGGTTCAAGTGCTTTGTAAAGCAAAATGATCATGTTGAAGCAGGGCAAACGTTGTTGCAATTCGACCAGCAATATATACAACAACAAGGCTACAATGCTGACGTTATTGTCGTTATTAGCAACTCTGCCGATTTAGGAAAAGTAGAACTGACAATGAATGAAATCATTACGACTGAAGATGTTATTTTTAAAATATTTAAAAACTAGGAGTGTGTTGTAATAATGACAAAATTACCGCAAAATTTCATGTGGGGTGGCGCTCTTGCCGCAAATCAATTTGAAGGTGGATATGATAAAGGTGGTAAAGGGTTAAGTGTAATTGATGTTATGACGAGTGGTGCACATGGCAAAGCACGTCAGATTACAGAATCTATAGATCCCAATCACTATTATCCAAATCATGAAGGTATTGATTTTTATCATCGTTATAAGGAAGATATTGCCTTGTTTAAAGAAATGGGATTGAAATGTTTACGTACGTCGATTGCGTGGACACGTATCTTTCCGAATGGGGATGAAGATGTGCCAAATGAAGAAGGACTCGCCTTTTATGATCGTATCTTTGATGAATTAATTGCACAAGGTATTGAACCTGTTGTGACGTTATCACATTTTGAGATGCCACTTCATTTAGCGAAACATTATGGTGGATTTAGAAATAGAGAAGTTGTCGATTATTTTGTGCATTTTGCGCGTGTTGTATTTGAAAGATATAAAGATAAAGTTACATATTGGATGACGTTTAATGAAATTAATAATCAGATGGACACATCAAATCCTATCTTTTTATGGACGAATTCTGGGGTAGCATTGACAGAAAATGATAATCCTGAAGAAGTCTTGTATCAAGTAGCACATCATGAACTTTTAGCCAGTGCTTTAGCAGTTCGTCTTGGTAAAGAGATTAATCCGAAGTTTAAGATTGGAACAATGATTTCACATGTACCCATTTATCCATATTCGTGTCATCCGAAAGATATGATGGAAGCACAAATTGCGAATCGCTTACGTTTCTTTTTCCCGGATGTCCAAGTGAGAGGTTATTATCCAAGCTATGCTAAAAAAATGTTGGCACGAAAAGGATATGATGTTGGATGGCAAGAAGGGGACGACAGTATTTTACAGCAGGGCACGGTTGATTATATTGGCTTTAGTTATTACATGTCTACGGCTGTAAAACATGATGTTGATACTACAGTTGAAAACAACATCGTCAACGGTGGTTTGAATCATTCTGTGGAGAATCCGCATATCGCAACGAGTGATTGGGGTTGGGCGATTGATCCAGATGGCTTAAGATATACATTGAATGTGTTATATGATCGTTATCAGTTACCACTTTTTATTGTGGAAAATGGTTTTGGTGCAGTTGATGAAGTGGTAGATGGACATATTCATGATGATTATCGCATTGAATATTTAAAAGCACATATTACAGCAGCGATAGAAGCAGTTGATCAAGATGGTGTAGATTTAATCGGTTATACACCGTGGGGAATCATTGATATTGTTTCATTTACAACCGGTGAAATGAAGAAACGCTATGGTTTAATATATGTTGATCGAGATAATGATGGTCATGGCACGATGGAACGCTTGAAAAAAGATTCGTTCTATTGGTATCAACAAGTGATAGCATCAAATGGAGATAAATTATAAAGGTATATTATAAGTATTTTAGGGTTAGAGCCCGAGACATAAATTAATATAGTAGGACCTACAGTGTTATAATGGCGGGCCCCCAACACAAAGAATTTCGAAAAGAAATTCTACAGGTAATGCAAGTTGGCGGGGCCCAACACAGAGAAATTCGAAAAGAAATTCTACAGGTAATGCAAGTTGGGGAAGGACAGAAATAAATTTTGCGAAAATATCATTTCTGTTCCAATCCCGTGATGTTAAAATTTTAAGAAAAAAATAATGCCACTAACTATGTATAGTGTTAATGTTTGAGTGTTTATGAAAGTCTTTAACCAAAATTGATGACTTACTAATCAACGATAACGATATTGTTAAGTAGATGATTAGTGTCACAAAGAAATTAAAGTGATAGTCAAACATAGATACAAAGTACAGTTAGTGGCATTATATTTAGTGCTCTTTTTTAGCGACAAAAGTAATATAATTCATATCTTTACGCAATTTAGTCATCGTTTTAAACATTTTACAAAACATTGGTCGATTTTCTTTTTTCAAAGCATTGTTGATAATCTTTATAGTTCCAACAATACCTTCGTCATAAATTAAACCTTTTGGTGTCATTAAACTCATTGGACCAGTATGATAATGCACATGATTAAAACCAGCTTGATTATATAAATCTAACCAGCCAAGTTTCGTCTGCGGTGAGACATTGACATTAATTGCTGCAGATAATGATTTAACAACATGTGTGGCATGTGATTCATTAACGATGACAATATCATGTGTTAACAAGATACCCCCAGGCTTTAAGACTCGGTAGTACTCGCGTAATGCTTTTTCCTTTATGGCGATGGGTAACATTGTTAACATTGCTTCATTTAAAACGATATCGAATTGATTGTCATCAAAGGGCAATTTAACAGCATTCGCTTGTTGAACTTGAATATATGATTCAAGACCTGCTGCTGAAATGTTTTCCTGTGCTTTTTCTAATGCTTTCTTATTTATATCAACGCCTTGAATGTGACAGCCATATGTATGAGCTAGATAAATAGATGTTGTGCACATATTACATGCCACTTCTAACACTTGTTTATCTTGTGAAAATGCCCCTTGTTGTATTAACCAATCTGTTGCTTCTTTACCACCGGGGCGTAGACGAGTTTTTCCTAATTTAGCTAAAAATGTATGACCAGCTTCTTTAGACATAGCATAACCTCCTTTTAATTGATAATTATTATCATTAATATAGCATATTTATATGCGATAATTTGGAAGTTAAAAAGATTACAAAAAATTGTCACTTCATTTATAACTAAACATGAGTCAACAAGCATAGGTTTAGTGGAAAATTATTTCTAATAGATGATGTTTTATAAAGATAAAAAAGCACAGCCATGATATACGAATGTTGCATGTTATATGCTAAACCTTCATATCATAGCTGTGTTTGATTCATTTAAACTTGATTTACTTCTTCTAGTAGAGGAATAGATGCTTGCGCGCCGTGTTTTTGTACAGTGAGTGAGCTCGCTTTATTACCAAAATCAATAGCATCTGCTAAGTTATCTTGCGACTTGTTTAAGCGACTGACAAATGCACCAATAAATGTGTCGCCTGCAGCAGTTGTATCAATCGCATTTACTTTATAAGCTTCGATGTGTTGGCTTTGATTTTTAGTAGCAAAATATGTACCTTGCTTACCTAGCGTAATCAAAACAGTCTTAATGCCTATAGATAAAAAGTAATTGGCATTGTCTTTCATAGATTGTTCATTAGTTACTTTAATCCCAGATAACAATTCGGCTTCTGTTTCGTTTGGCACAATAATATCGATTAATGATAATAATTCATTAGGTAATGCTTTCGCTGGTGCAGGATTTAATACTGTCGTCACACCATGTGCCTTGGCAATTTCAAATGCAGATATAATAGCCGGGATGGGTACTTCTAATTGTGCAACGACAAAGTCTGCATTGATTATAGCGTCTTTTGCGTTAATAACATCTTCAGGTGTCATCGTCATATTCGCACCACCATAAACATAGATGGTGTTTTGTCCTTCTGCATTCACAGTGATAAAGGCTTGGCCCGTTTTTGCTTCAGCTGTTTTGATAATATATGATGTATCAATATGAGCTACTTTAAAATCTTCTAAGATGAAATCAGCAACGCCATCAGTGCCAATTTTAGTAATAAATGTTGTGTCTGCTTGCATGCGTGCAGTGGCAATAGCCTGGTTGGCACCTTTACCTCCGCCGAATGCTTTTTGTGCTTCTTCAACATGTAATGTTTCGCCTGGTTGTGCATATCTTTCAACTGTTAAAAATTGATCGACATTCGTTGAACCTAAAATAACAACTTTGTTGGTCATGTGTACGCTCCTTTCAAGTTATAACTTTTAAAAAGTAACATTCGATTCTAATGCAATATTAGAGTAGGGCGTTGTTTCACCAGTACGAATATTACCTTTATTTAATGGGTGAGCTAAGTTACTTTTCATTTCTTCGTGAGGAATGAAAATGATTTCGATTTCCGATGAAATCAATTGTTTAATTTGTTGCAATTGTGTAGGGTTATGTTCTTTTATTTCTTCTGCTAAGTATATTTTTTGGATTTCCATTTCTTCTAACACTGTAGCTAAGACATCAATAAAGCGTGGTAAGTTTTTAGTTACAGCTAGGTCGATACGACGATGATCATTTGGAATTGGCATGCCAGCGTCATTAATCGTTAATAAATCAAAATGACCAATTGTCGCGATTGCTTTTGAAATATGTTCATTTAAAACAGCTGATTTTTTCATGACATCTACACTCCTTATTTTATAAATACTGTAACAGAAGCGGCTACTAAAATGAGTACTAAGCCGATGATTGTAATAACCATTTCTTTTGACGTTTTATGTTGTTTTAAGAAATAAATACCAGTTAATGTAGCAAGCACAACGGATGTTTGAGAAAGAATAAATCCAGTTGCTAAACCATTCATATTAGGTTGTGCTGAAATAAGATATGTTAAAGCACCAAATGCAAAGAAGAAACCTGAAATAATTTGTAACCACGTAATTTTATTACGGAATGGATTCTCTGCTTTCATATTCATAAAGCCATAAATGACTGCAACAATTACCATACCCATTGCTTGAGGTAAAAAGGCAGTTAGGCCATCAATAGAAGTTGCTTGCGGTGCAGCTGAATATAACCAGTATCCAAATTCACCAATTAACAGAAGTACCACTGCACGACGTAAATTTTTGGCGTTACTTGCTTCTTTGCGTTCACTCCAAACTGTCATACGCGCTCCAATTAGAATAACGACTAAAGCTGTAAATCCAATGATTTTATGACCAATGCCTGGCCAATTTCCTAATGCAAAGACACCCCATAAAGATGCGCCTAATAATTGGAATGCTGTTGTGACTGGCATGGCACGAGATGAGCCGACTAATTCGAACGCTTTAAATGTAATGATTTGTCCGAATCCCCATCCTGCACCTGATAATAAGGCGAATAGCAAATTGGTTCCAGTAGGGAAGCCACTTGATGTGACTACGGCTAATAAAATAGCGAAGATTAACGTACCTACAGTAGCACCGATAATTTGATGTACAGGTTTACCACCAAACTTTGAAGCGACTGTTGGGAAGAAGCCCCAGCCAATTAAGGGGCCTAACCCGATAAGTAATGCAACAATGCTCATGTTATACACCTCATGATTTGTTTTTAGTAAAACGTTTTACCAGTGCCATCGTACCATTTTTATTTGTAAAATGCATGCGTTTTCATAAAAACTGAAAACGTTTAAATCATATTTAAAAATTCATACATTATTATTTTAATTTCTTAGTAAAATAATTATGATTAAAAACCCTCAGCATTAAAGCAACGCTAAGGGCCTAACAATGATGAGTATATTTCGGAAGATACGTAGTTAGTTTGAAAGATGATAGCCAGTTGTTGCACGAATTTTTAAAGTCGTTGGTAATTCAATCATATCAATGGATTTATCTAAGTGCTGTAATCGTTGAAGTAATAAGGTTAAAGATGTTTTGCCAATATCAGTTATAGGTTGTGCCACAGTAGTTAAAGGTGGCGAGACGTACGCTGCATAATCAATGTCGTCATAACCTATTAATGAGATATCTTTCGGGATACTGATGCCATGTTCAATTAGTCCTCGTAAAATGCCAATAGCGAGTTCATCGTTAATAGCGAAGATTGCAGTGGCAGATTGAACCATGATGTCATCAACAATGGTTAGCCCACCGCGCTTAGATAATTCAGTATGGACGATTTGTGGTTCTGGCAATTGATTCGCGCGCAAAGTATCGACAAATCCAGCGACACGAGTCGACATATTCGCCATCATGTCATATGGTGCAACAATTATCATATGGTTGTGACCGAGTTCTATTAAATGTTGTGCTGCAAGTTGTCCACCTTGATATTCATTTGTCCGAACAAAATCTGTATAGCCTTGATGGTCATTTTGATCCAGTACGACATAAGGTACATGATGTTTCTTTAGATAGTTATTTAGGGCGTCCGGGGATGATATGTATTGTGCGATAATTAATCCGTCAATACCTCGATCAATTAAATGTTTAATATTGTCATACAAATCAGTTGCTGTAGATGTTAAAAAGCATAAATCAACATCAGATGGTTTATGGTCATGAATACTTTGCATCAGTGCTGAGAAAAACGGATTTGTTAAGCTAGGCAAAATGACGCCAATAGTTTGAATTTTACTGCCGCGCAATTGTTTTGCATGTTTATTAGGGGCATAGCCTAAACGTTCTGAAACAGCATGTACGTTTTTTATCGTTGTTGCGGAAAAACGACTATCATTATGATTTAAAATATGTGACACAGTTGTAACTGATACACCAGCTTCTCTAGCAACATCTTTAATTGACACTTTTTTCATATTATATTCCTTCTCTTTATTGTGTAATTAATCATACAGTTATATACCCGATTATTATATTCATCATATCATGATAAACATTTGATGACATATGAAGACGTGAATGACTTTTATTGTCTACAAACAGACGTCTGAAGTATACGATTAAGGTTGAGACGAGAGAATATATTATTAAGGTTAATACCTTTTAATGATTATGATAACAAGAATTTTAAAATGTTTATTGTGATTAAAAATACAAAAGTCATTATTTTAAAGAATAAAATATTTGTTTTTGAACAAAGTATTAAAAAACATAACGAAATGATGTATATTGAACTATGTGATTGAAAAAATTTTTAATTAAGGCTTGTTAAAACTTAAGAGAGGATGTTTTTAAATGCAATTCAAATTAAAAGAAGAAGAGATTATTAGTTTTTTAGAATTGAAATATCCAGAAAAAGAGTTCGAATATGGTCGTTTGTTAGTTGGACAACATAAACGTGATGATTTAGATGTTTATTACTTTGGTGATACGTTTTTAATGTGCACGATTATTTCATTCAAGACATTTGAAATTAAAGAAACAGTAGAATTATCATATGATGCTGTTAATCGTATTGTGTTAAAAGATGGATGGTTATTTAGAAAAATGAGAATAGAAACAATGCAAAAAGTGTTAAAATACGGTACATCTAAATTAATGTTAACTGATTTTCAAAAAGAGAATTATAATAAATATATTCAAGGTCAGAAACAACGCGTGATATTTGAAAATGGCCATTTTGTCTAATTGATAGTGAATATAATTAGAGTAAGAGGCTGGGACATAAATCCCTAAAAAACAGCAGTAAGATAATTTTCAATTAGAAAATATCTTACTGCTGTTCTCTATTTATACAATACTTCGTATTGAATGGCTTCGCTTTCCTAGGGTGCCGTCTCAGCCTCGGTCTTCGACTGGCACTGCTCCCTCAGGAGTCTCGCCATTAATACTACGTATTAACATGTAATTTTACTTTGAAATACTTTAAAAAAATAAGACACTTTGCCCAACTTACACTACCAATAAAAACTTCTGTTAGAATTCCTCAAAATGATATTTCGCGACATGTTAATGAAATTGTTGAAACGATACCTGATAGCAAATTCGATGAATTCAGACATCATCGTGGCGCAACATCCTATCATCCAAAGATGATGTTAAAAATCATCTTATATGCATATACTCAATCTGTATTTTCTGGTCGTAGAATAGAGAAATTACTTCATGACAGTATTCGAATGATGTGGTTAGCTCAAGATCAAACACCTTCTTATAAAACTATTAATCGTTTTAGAGTGAATCCTAATACTGATGCGTTAATTGAATCTTTATTTATTCAGTTCGCTTATTTTTCTTGGATTTCTTGTATATCATTTTAAAGTGATAAAGATATTTCGAAACATAATTCTTCTATTATATTTAAGATTTAACTGTTTTTGGAATGATCATGTATGCAGACAATGAGCCAAGGATCATCAATACAATGCTGACTATAAATGTTACGGTTGCAGCTACACTTGGTGCATAGTTTAGTTGTAACATACTGAAAACTGTAGTACTTAGTGCTATACCAAAGGAGTCACCTAATGTACCACTCATTTTATATAATCCTGTAGCTAAACCAACTTTTTCATTAGGCATACTGAAAATTGCAATCGTAAGTCCAGGTGTTGCGACTAAACCATTACCTATCGCACATATGACGAAACCAATGATAACTGCAATGACATATTGTGATGCCAATAATTGAGTCATGCTAATAATAGTGATGCCGATGACAGGGAACAACGGACCAATGATGAGCATCAATTTGCCACCGAAACGTAATGTTGCTTTTTCACCTAAACGAATCATCGCAACTGCCACAATGGCATATGGCAATGTAACAAGTCCAGATTGCGCAGCTGATAAACCAAGGTGTGTTTGAGCATATATGAAAAAGACCACTGTTACGCCTAGACCGCTATTTAAAACAAAGTTATTTAAAAATGCACCAATGAACGGACGGTTGCGTAATACTGAGAAATCAATAAAAGGTACTTCATGTCGACGTTCGATGATGATGAATATCAACGTAGTGATGATAAAAATGCTCAGACAAATGATTGAAAATGTACTAAACCAACCTTGTTCGAATCCTTGTGTTAACAATAATGTAAAGCTACCAATCATAACAGCGAAAATCGACATACCTTTGTAATCGAATGGATGACGGTGGCTATGTTGACTTACTTTTTCAGGTGTGCCTTTTAGAAGCAATATGGCAATGAAAGCAATGACTATACTAATGATGAAATTCGTTTGCCATCCGAAATTTGAGGCAATTAAACCGCCGATAACACCAGCTAGGCCGATGCCACCAACAGTACTAATCATTAGATAACTAATCGCTCGTCTTAAATGTTCTCCTTTAAATTGATTATTTAACACGCCAACTGTTGAAGGTAACAAGATAGCTGCTGATAGACCTTGTAAAATTCTACCGATGATGAGCAGTGCAGTGATGTCCGATATAATTAATAGAAGAGATGCAAACATACTGATTATGAGACCCATGTATGTCATTCTCAGTTGTCCTATTTTATCAGCAATATCACCTGCAGCCACCATGAAGATACCTGTGGCGAAGGAAGTTAAACTAATAGATAAATTTAACACGGCAGGAGAGGTTTGATATGTTTGACCAACGAGAGGTCCTATATTAATAAATGATTGTGCAAACAACCAATATGTTAATGCAGACAACATAATCGCAATAATAATATTACTGCGTGGTGAAGATTGTGTGTTATTCACAGATGTCACTCCTTGTAAAAATTAAATATAGAAAGTCATGAGATGAAGTGAACGGATGTATAGATGATCGTTCACTCACACATAAGTCATGATTTCCTTACATATCATACCACAGTTATTGAGAATGAATATCAATTAATTGCTTGTATAATTGATTTTTTATAGTATGTTTAAGTGAAACAGCTTTATTTGAAAGTGATTAAAGTAAATGAAGGTACAGAGGAGTGAGAACAATGTGCACAGGATTCACAATACAAACTTTAAATAATCAAGTACTTCTTGGACGCACGATGGATTATGATTATCCATTAGATGGTTCGCCAGCAGTGACGCCTAGAAATTATCGTTGGAAATCTTGCACTGGCACGACAGGCCAAACGCAATATGGCTTTATTGGCACAGGAACAGATATGGAAGGTTTTATTTATGGTGATGGTGTTAATGAACATGGCGTTGCCATTTCAACACAATATTTCCGAGGTTATAGTTCATATGGATCAACACACAAAGCGGACGCGATGAATATTACGCAAAATGAAATTGTGACATGGATTTTGGGATATACAACAAGCATTGAAGATATGAAACAACAAGCATCCCAAATACATGTTGTAGCTGTATATTTAAATGACATCGGTGAAGTTCCGCCATTGCATTATCATGTTTCCGATGCAACTGGACATACAGTCGAAGTTTCATTTAAAGAGGGTGAAGTGGTTATAAAAGATAATCCTATTGGTGTCTTAACAAATCATCCAGACTTAAATTGGCATTATAGTAATTTAAGACAATATATCAATATTTCTCCTTATCCAGCAACAGCAAATTTATTGGAAGGTGTAACGATTGAACCTTTAGGCAATGAAGCAGGTACATTTGGATTGCCAGGTGGATTTACTTCAACTGAGCGCTTTGTGAGAATGGCATTTATGAAAGCAAACATTGCTCAAAACAATGATAAAGAAATGGATTTAATGAATGCATTTTATTTATTAGATGCGGTAAATATACCGATTGGAATTGTACGTCCGCATGATGCTGACAATCACTATACGATGTATCAGACCGTAATAAATTTAACTACAAGAACGTTATATATTAAGTATTATGGCAGCAATGAATTAGTAGCATTAAAGCTCACAGATGATTTAATTAATAGAAAAGATATGACGATTTTTAAGCCTGAGAAGCATATCACTATTAGAAAGTTGAATGACAATCAATAGCGATTGATAATGGAATTTGGTTGATATGATTTGATGGATGATTACTATCATGCATTAGCGTTGAATCGCGAACATGGACGAACGATTAGTTGTTAATTTTGAAAATTTATAAAAGGTTAAACGAATGCAGTGAGAGATGTCATTTTAATATCAATGTATGGCTATTTTGTAATGACAATGTAATGAGTTTAGTAAAACATTTCGGGAATATTAAATAGTTGGAAAATGAGAATTAAATCCTTTACTCAGTTGTCTAATTCTTTTAGTATGTGCAGTACAGTTTAATTGAAAACTAACTTTAACTTTAATGGAGGATGTTTTATACATGAAAAAATTAACAGCAGCAGCGATTGCAACGATGGGCTTCGCTACATTTACAATGGCGCATCAAGCAGATGCAGCAGAAACGACAAACACCCAACAAGCACATACACAAATGTCAACACAATCACAAGACGTATCTTATGGTACTTATTATACAATTGATTCTAATGGGGATTATCATCACACACCTGATGGTAACTGGAATCAAGCAATGTTTGATAATAAAGAATATAGCTATACATTCGTAGATGCTCAAGGACATACGCATTATTTTTATAACTGTTATCCAAAAAATGCAAATGCCAATGGAAGCGGCCAAACATATGTGAATCCAGCAACAGCAGGAGATAACAATGACTACACAGCGAGTCAAAGCCAACAGCATATTAATCAATATGGTTATCAATCAAATGTAGGTCCAGACGCGAGCTATTATTCACATAGTAACAACAACCAAGCGTATAACAGCCATGATGGTAATGGAAAGGTCAATTATCCTAATGGCACATCTAATCAAAATGGTGGATCAGCAAGTAAAGCGACAGCTAGTGGTCATGCGAAAGACGCAAGCTGGTTAACAAGTCGTAAACAACTACAACCATATGGACAATATCACGGTGGTGGTGCGCATTACGGTGTCGACTATGCAATGCCTGAAAATTCACCAGTTTACTCATTAACTGATGGTACAGTAGTACAAGCAGGTTGGAGTAACTATGGTGGCGGCAATCAAGTAACGATTAAAGAAGCGAACAGTAATAACTACCAATGGTATATGCATAATAATCGTTTAACTGTTTCAGCTGGTGATAAAGTCAAAGCTGGTGACCAAATTGCATATTCAGGTAGTACGGGTAATTCAACAGCGCCTCACGTACACTTCCAACGTATGTCTGGTGGCATCGGTAATCAATATGCAGTAGACCCAACGTCATACTTGCAAAGTAGATAATACAGAAAATCCCAAGTTGCGATATCATACGCAGCTTGGGATTTTTTCGTTTTAATAATAGGTATAAGTCCATTGTTTGTCCTCTAAAACATGTTGATAAAAAGGATCTTGGCCAATTAACTTGATATCATCTGCAAGTGCTTCAACTTCATCTAAATGATGGGTAGTTAATATAATTAAACATTTAGATTTCATGATGTTAAGTAGTTGGTGGATGTCATGTCTAGATTTTAAATCAATACCAACTGTCGGTTCATCTAAAATGAGAATTCGAGGTTGACCTAGTAAACCTACTAATATATTAATTTTACGTTTATTCCCACCGGACAATGTAGATACTTTGGCAGACGTATCATCAAAGTTTAATTGCTGTAAATATTCGTTGATAGTTGTATCGTTAATTGGATTTTTACAAAGTGATTTAAAAAATTTAATGTTTTCAGCCACTGTCATGTGTTCAAATAACGCAATGTCTTGTGGCACATAACCGATGTGATTTTGTATTTGTCTTTGATTCCATTTTTCGCCGAAATAGTTGATAGTTCCATCATTAGCTTTTTCAATACCAGCAATCATACGAAGTAATGTTGATTTTCCAGCACCATTATCACCAAGTAATACGGTTAAACGATTACTATCAAAGGACATAGTTAAATGATTGAAAATCTGTTTGTTACGGTAACGCTTTGAAAGGTTATTAATTTCTATCATCAGTTACGCTCCTTTACATGAAAATAATCAAGTATACGATACCCATAGCAAGTGCATATATAAATGTCATGAATAATCGATGACTTATTGTTTGAATATGGAATAAGATAAAGACGATACCTATCTCATAAATCAATATAAGTAACAGTGATTTTAAGTAAAATATTAAGCTGAGTGGTTGAGACAAATATAGACTAACTGCCAATAGTACCAACAATAACAAAATCGTATGTGTCATTACATAAGTACTATATAGTTTGAAACGGCTTAAATGATATTGTGATAATCGTTGCAATGCTGCTTGTTGGTTTAAACGATAATGAAGTACTACTTGAACAGCGCTAACAAATAAAATCACCGCAAAGATTAAGCTAATTGAAATAGAGTGTTGTGCTTGTTTAGTAAGCGACACAAATTTGATTTTAGATTCAGGTGTATGTTTATGATAGGACTTGTTGATAGCATCGATGGATTGATGCTGTTTCATATCCTCAAGGTGTTCATAAATAATGTTAGGAATTTGCTGCTCATATAATGAACTACTAACAATTTCTACAGCAATACCACCTATAAAGTCATCTCTACCATATAACTGTATCGTTTCTTTTAAACGGTTCTCTTTTAATTTTTGAGAGAAACCTTTAGGAATTTGCATACTTAAAATAGCTTCCTTTTTAGTAACATCATCTTCAATATAGCTTTCATCTTCATCGACTTTTTTAATAGTTACATAGTCAGATTGTTTAATTTTATTGACGAATGATTTTGATGCAGTGGTTTGGTCTAAATCTTGAATGGTAATCGGTATTTTGAAGTTGTCATGTGCTACACGGTAACCGATACCAATAAGTACGAGTGCGATGACAATGGTTGTTACGAGCAAGATGTATTGTAACCATTGCTTGAACACAACAAGTTGTATATAAGGCTTCATTGACGATACCTCCAAACCAATACAGCTAAATTAATTATCAAAAGTGCGATGAAGCTAAGATAGAAACTAGGGTGCAGTTCTAAAATGTAGTTGTTTAAAATAATTTCTAACAATTGATTTGTTACAACTGCGAACGGTTGAATATTGAAAACACCATTTGCTATATGTTGTAAAAAAATCGTAGGTATTGTTAAACCAGATAACACCAGGATGACAATAGCTAATATGACTTTACTAATACTATTCAACAAGCCTGTTGTTAAAAGTTCGATGAGTAATAACCACAGTATTAAAAAGGTAACATAATAGCTTAAATGAATGGCTAACGTTGGCCAATTATATAATTCAAAGATATTCGGAATACTGAACACAATCCAAACTACACCAACGATACTCCATAACATAGTATAAAACCATGTAATCAACGTACGAATGATTAATAAACGCTCTTTAGAAAAATGAAACATTTTCAATCGCGCTTTCAATACAGTATCTTGATTCATTTTCAAAACTGTAAATAAAGATAGTGCAAAGATGAATACCGTTGTTAAAAATCCTGTAATTGCATAATAACTGCCCGTATCGTATAAATGAATCGGTTCTAAGTTAAATGCACCTGAACGGTTTAATCCTGTAATCAGCAAATCAGTCATAACATTGATACTGTCAGAATGTGATGCTTTCGGTGCTAAGTCTTGAAAAGCTAAGATGCCACCCATTGATCGCATAAGACGTTGGTAAACAGAATCTGTTAGCTGAGATAGCACGACACTTTTCATGGATTGTTGATCATATGTATATACTGAAATTGGTAGTTCGCCTTGTTTATAAAATGCCTTGGTCATACCTTTATCAAAAACAAAATAGCCTTGAAGTTTATGTTTTTTTAACAAAGTATGTGCTTGCTTATCATCATATGCTTTAATGCTCACGTTTTTTCCTAGGTTACTCCCTTTACCAATAGAGTTTAAGATTAATTTCGTTTCACTTGATTGATCTTTATCTACGACACCTATATTAAAATGATTGTCATCTTCTGTTACATGTTGGATTGTCGTTAATGTAATAAGGAGTGCCGCTAATATAAATAGTAAATAGATAATCAAATACCACTTTTTCAATAAAAAAGAGTGGTAGATGCGAAACAAATGTATTGTTTTCATTTAACCACTCCTCCAATGATAAGATTGAAAGGCAAGATGACCTTCCAATCTTATTTTTATATTTTAGTTATTTAGATGCCTTTTTTAAAATTGATTCAAACATTTTGCCGCCATTTTTTTCGATTTCTTTTTCAAGTTTTTCACGGTCTTTTGAAGATAGACTATTGAAATCTTTTGCACCACTATCATCAAAATCAATATCTGCTTTCAATTTTGTGCTAGATTTTAAAATGAAATTAATTGGTTCTTCAGCATATTTGATGCCGATATTTAACGTAGATTTCTGAGTGTTATTTTTTACGTCAGAATCTATATTATTTTCAAAAGTGAATTCATTTTCGTCGCTATATTTATCTAATGCGACAGTGATTTTACCTTTATCTTGACGTTTTGTGCCATCTACTTTTTCTTGGTTATCTAATTTGATTTTTGATTCATCATATTCTGTCTTTTTACCAAATTCGTATTTATCATTATATTTATTATCTTTTTCTTTAGAAGATACGCCTTTAATTGTATATTTCGCTTCAGCATACGTGTATTTATCTTGATCGAAATCAAGTGCGTAATCTAGTTTTAACTTATCGTCTTCTAAAGTATTAGTACCTTTGATTTTAGTTTTATTATTTTCTTTGTCTGTAATAGTAATTTCTCGTTTTACAATCGTATGTTTTTCGGTATAAATTTTAGATTGAATTTTAGCAAATTCATCCTTTTTAGTTTCTTTGACATCGTCAATTGCTTTTTTGATGTCTTTTTCAAAGTCTTTTGTAGCACCTTGTTCTTCCATTAATTTTTTAAGGTCTTTATCCTTTTTAGCTTCTTCTAATACAGCTAATGTAATTTTTTTAGTGTCAGCTCTGCTAAGTGTTAACGTGACAGGTCTAACTTTGTACTTTTCACCATTAACCTTAATTTCTTCTTTTTTACCTTTATCAAAATTATCGTCATCTAATTTGTCGACAATAAGTTCGGAATATTTTTCGGCAATTTTGCTGTAGTCACTTTGTTGTGCTTGAGCATTATTAAAAAGAGTATTTAAATTTAGTTGTTGGTTTGTAATACCATTTTCTTTTGCTGTTTCTTCATCTTCACCTGTAAGTTTTGAATAAGTTGATAATAAATCAGAATTATTAACACTATATTTCCCTTTAAATAATGGTGATTCGAAATAATGCTTATCTTTATCTGCAGCTAACTGGAATTTCCCTAATGCAGAGTCTGCGATTGTTGGTTCAAGATTAATCATTGATTTCTCTTTTTTAGGATCATGTCCATATGACATTTTAATTTTCGATGCATTAACAACAGATTTAGGAATGCCAAGCCCTTTAACAATTTCATCTGATGCATCTGCGCTTAATTCTAATGAAGATAAAAACGAATTATCTTTCATCTTTTCTTGGAACTTCACTTCATTTTCAAAACGGTCATTAAAATAATCTTTATACATTTTTGCTGTTTGTTGTTCACTTTTTAGGTATGTATTTTTCGGTGTATTAGCAAAAAATGCATAAACTCCCCATGCGATTCCACCTATTAATAGTAAGACAATAATAATAGGAATTATAATTTTTAACTTTTTAGACATTTTGCTTCCTCCCAATTATTTATGAGTTAATCATATCAGAACAATACATTTTATTAAATGGTTTATTTTAAATTTTGTTTAAATTAATAGAATTTTAGTTATAATAATGTTTAATAAGTTATTGGAAATCTAATAAACTACAAAAAATAGTTTGATTACATAATGATTCTTGAAAAATGTTGGTTAACTTAATAATATGCATTTTTTTGGCGAAGAAGATTTATTTAACTTATAAAAATATTGAAGTAAGATTGGGGAGATTATGAATTTATGGAATTGAAAGTCGATGATTTTGTAAAGAATATAAAAAGACCATACTTGACTGTATTGGGAGTATTTGTAGTTGCAGTTTCATTATTTTTTGACGCGATTATGTTTTTCTACGCTAAACTATATGATAAATTGCCTATGTATTTACTGGTGTTTATGGCCTTTACAGCTGTAATTTTGATTATGATGTACATACAAGAGAAAAATGAAAATTACAAAGTTGAAAAAAGATATGTGGTTAGATATCTCACACTTAACGTTATTGTGGGATATACTTTGCCATTGCTTTTTGTATCTATTTACGTTTTTGGTGTAGTCGGTTTTGGATTTGATGTTTTCAATTATTGTCTAGGTATTATCTTGATGTTATTTATTTCTTGGTTAGGTTTATTTTTATTTTATAAAAACGAATTTGATAGTGAAAATCCTAATCCTGCAGTTAATGCCATAGCAATTATTATAAAATTATTTGCTTTTGGAGGAATATTTTATATAAGTCTAATAGTTCCTGTAACACAGCAAGAAGAGATTTTTATAGGGTTAAGTATATTCATCAATATAATTGTTGATGCTCTTCTTGTTAGGTCATATTTTAATTACGCGTTATATAAGAGTATTAAGAAAGATATCGAAAATGAAGGTAAGACAATGTAAAGGAAAGACATAAAAAATAATAGGAGTCTAACCATGATAATTTTTATTTTAATAACAATATTTGCTATTTATTATATAGCTATGATTGCTAGTTTGTTTAAAAGTGAAGGTTTTTCAATAATAGGTTTAATATTAGATGTTGTTATAATGGGGACATTGATTTTTTACTATTTTATAGGCGCTCGCTTTGTTGATCATGATTTAAGCAACTTTTTAATGTTTATGGATACTGGATCATATATTTTTATGTACTTTGCAATTAAGTGTTTATGGGTGAAACCTAAGGTAGTAAATTATTTGATTGCAAAAGAATTGGGTGAATCTAAAGAGGTCATTGAAGAGCAGGAATTAGATTTACAGACATCAAAGATAAGAGGTATCTACTTTTTCATTATTTCAGTAGTGATGTTAATTATCACTAAATTAAGAATGCAACCTGAGTTACAGGCAGATGCTATATCGATGAATCCTGTATTTATTTTTGTTGGTGTTATAATCATTTTAATTTGGCTAGTACTGGATATATATCGCAAGAAAAAATACGGTATATTCTTATTCAAGACGATAGTGCCACTAGTTGTTACGACTTGGATTATTATAGCTACAATTATACTTTCGTAAACGATTTTGATTAATGGGGAATGTAGAGAACATTTCTTTGTAATTTTATAATCGAATAACATACAAAATAAAGCGACCAATTTTGCAGTGTTACGAATTGTAAACTGCGAACTGGTCGCTTTTTATTGATGTCATGATTAATTTAATGGATGTAATTATATGATGAAACTTCTGAAGCAGAGATGGTTCTTGATGAAACGATATATTCACCAATCCAGTTCATTTCTGAAATTAGAATACTTCCATCAATATTAACTTTTTCAACGTAGGCTACATGACCAAATGGACCATTTACTGTTTGTAAAATTGATCCTCGTGTTGGGTGTCTATCTACTTTGAAGCCATTGCTTGAAGCTTGGCCTGCCCAGTTTTTAGCATCTCCCCAAAATGTACTAATCGTGTGTCCATCTTTGGCACGTTTATCAAAGACATACCATGTACATTGTCCAGCAGTATATAAGTTGTTCTTACTTGTGATAAGAGGCTGATCAATGATTTTACCGTTACCTAATGCTAAAGGTTTACCGTCAGCGGTCTTTGCTTTGTCATTAAATTCGGCGATTTGTAATTCGTCATACAATTCGTCTAAATCGATGCCTGTAATAAGCCCTTTGTTATCTTTTGAAAAAGCGTTATTTAATTCATCGTCATTGTCTTCGACATTCGGTATTGCTGGTGTCAAAGGATTGCTTGGTGACGTTTGAGGCGGTGTGTGTGAATCAATTGCGTCATTAATGTGCGTATACTGACCACTTAATGAAGAATGGTACTGATTGTTGTTAAGATCACGTTGATTTGCGTGTTGATGATTGTCGTTTGTACGTGACTGGTTTTGATGATTGTTGTTTGGCGTGTTGTTTTTGTCATATGTATAAGTATACGCGCCGGTGTCTTTATTCACTTTGAACTGTGCGTTTGGGTGTGCTTTCTTTGCTTCTTCTAATGTTTTGCTATCATTCGTATATGCTTGAGCCGAGTTAGGCGACATACTAAATAAAGTAAGAGTTGTCATCGTCAGTAAAATTGTTTTCTTCATAATAACCATTTAATCCTTTATGTATTTAATTTAATTTTAGTATACACATTTATATTACAAAAATGAATGGTTAATTAAAAATATATGGTTATATTCAATATATTTATTTTAAAAAAGCTAAAAATACTTAAAAAACTATATACATATACTAATAATTTATATATTATTTGAGTAAGGAGCACTTTTTCAAAAAATAGTGTCCCTAAAAAGTTTTGATAAACTTAAAATATTCAGGAGGTTTCTAGTTATGGCAATGATTAAGATGAGTCCAGAGGAAATCAGAGCAAAATCGCAATCTTACGGGCAAGGTTCAGACCAAATCCGTCAAATTTTATCTGATTTAACACGTGCACAAGGTGAAATTGCAGCGAACTGGGAAGGTCAAGCTTTCAGCCGTTTCGAAGAGCAATTCCAACAACTTAGTCCTAAAGTAGAAAAATTTGCACAATTATTAGAAGAAATTAAACAACAATTGAATAGCACTGCTGATGCCGTTCAAGAACAAGACCAACAACTTTCTAATAATTTCGGTTTGCAATAAGCATTCTGAAATTGGCAAAGTCACATTTTCTAATGTGGCTTTGCTTATCATTTTTTTAAGAAAACAACTGAAAGGAAATAAGCATGAAAAAGAAAAATTGGATTTATGCATTAATTGTCACTTTAATTATTATAATTGCCATAGTTAGTATGATATTTTTTGTTCAAACAAAATATGGAGATCAATCAGAAAAAGGATCCCAAAGTGTAAGTAATAAAAATAATAAAATACATATCGCAATTGTTAACGAGGATCAACCAACGACATATAACGGTAAAAAAGTTGAGCTGGGTCAAGCATTTATTAAAAGGTTAGCAAATGAGAAAAACTATAAATTTGAAACAGTAACAAGAAACGTTGCTGAGTCTGGTTTGAAAAATGGTGGATACCAAGTCATGATTGTTATCCCAGAAAACTTTT
Source organism: Staphylococcus sp. T93 (assembly GCF_016743875.1). Lineage (NCBI taxonomy): Bacteria > Bacillati > Bacillota > Bacilli > Caryophanales > Staphylococcaceae > Staphylococcus > Staphylococcus sp. T93. The sequence continues at coordinate 2,476,226 of NZ_CP068247.1, forward strand.
CAAAATTGGCAATGCAATTAGACGCTAAAACACCATCGAAAATATCGCTACAGTATAAAACAGCTGTAGGACAAAAAGAAGAAGTAGCTAAAAACACAGAAAAAGTTGTAAGTAATGTACTTAACGACTTTAACAAAAACTTAGTCGAAATTTATTTAACAAGCATCATTGATAATTTACATAATGCACAAAAAAATGTTGGCGCTATTATGACGCGTGAACATGGTGTGAATAGTAAATTCTCGAATTACTTATTAAATCCAATTAACGACTTCCCGGAATTATTTACAGATACGCTTGTAAATTCAATTTCTGCAAACAAAGACATTACAAAATGGTTCCAAACATACAATAAATCATTATTGAGTGCGAATTCAGATACGTTCAGAGTGAACACAGATTATAATGTTTCGACTTTAATTGAAAAACAAAATTCATTATTTGACGAGCACAATACAGCGATGGATAAAATGTTACAAGATTATAAATCGCAAAAAGATAGCGTGGAACTTGATAACTATATCAATGCATTAAAACAGATGGACAGCCAAATTGATCAACAATCAAGTATGCAAGATACAGGTAAAGAAGAATATAAACAAACTGTTAAAGAAAACTTAGATAAATTAAGAGAAATCATTCAATCACAAGAGTCACCATTTTCAAAAGGTATGATTGAAGACTATCGTAAGCAATTAACAGAATCACTGCAAGATGAGCTTGCAAATAACAAAGACTTACAAGATGCGCTAAATAGCATTAAAATGAACAATGCTCAATTCGCTGAAAACTTAGAGAAACAACTTCATGATGATATTGTCAAAGAACCTGATACAGATACAACATTTATCTATAACATGTCTAAACAAGACTTTATAGCTGCAGGTTTAAATGAGGATGAAGCTAATAAATACGAAGCAATTGTCAAAGAAGCAAAACGTTATAAAAATGAATATAATTTGAAAAAACCGTTAGCAGAACACATTAATTTAACAGATTACGATAACCAAGTTGCGCAAGACACAAGTAGTTTGATTAATGATGGTGTCAAAGTGCAACGTACTGAAACGATTAAAAGTAATGATATTAATCAATTAACTGTTGCAACAGATCCTCATTTTAATTTTGAAGGCGACATTAAAATTAATGGTAAAAAATATGACATTAAGGATCAAAGTGTTCAACTCGATACATCTAACAAGGAATATAAAGTTGAAGTCAATGGCGTTGCTAAATTGAAAAAGGATGCTGAGAAAGATTTCTTAAAAGATAAAACAATGCATTTACAATTGTTATTTGGACAAGCAAATCGTCAAGATGAACCAAATGATAAGAAAGCAACGAGTGTTGTGGATGTAACATTGAATCATAACCTTGATGGTCGCTTATCGAAAGATGCATTAAGCCAGCAATTGAGTGCATTATCTAGGTTTGATGCGCATTATAAAATGTACACAGATACAAAAGGCAGAGAAGATAAACCATTCGACAACAAACGTTTAATTGATATGATGGTTGACCAAGTTATCAATGACATGGAAAGTTTCAAAGACGATAAAGTAGCTGTGTTACATCAAATTGATTCAATGGAAGAAAACTCAGACAAACTGATTGATGACATTTTAAATAACAAAAAGAATACAACAAAAAATAAAGAAGATATTTCCAAGCTGATTGATCAGTTAGAAAACGTTAAAAAGACTTTTGCTGAAGAGCCACAAGAACCAAAAATTGATAAAGGCAAAAATGATGAATTTAATACGATGTCTTCAAATTTAGATAAAGAAATTAGTAGAATTTCTGAAAAGAGTACGCAATTGCTATCAGATACACAAGAATCAAAATCAATTGCAGATTCTGTTAGTGGCCAATTAAATCAAGTCGACAATAATGTGAATAAGCTACATGCGACAGGTCGAGCATTAGGCGTAAGAGCTAACGATTTGAATCGTCAAATGGCTAAAAACGATAAAGATAATGAGTTGTTCGCTAAAGAATTTAAAAAAGTATTACAAAATTCTAAAGATGGCGACAGACAAAACCAAGCATTAAAAGCATTTATGAGTAATCCGGTTCAAAAGAAAAACTTAGAAAATGTTTTAGCTAATAATGGTAATACAGACGTGATTTCACCGACATTATTCGTATTATTGATGTATTTACTATCAATGATTACAGCATATATTTTCTATAGTTATGAACGTGCCAAAGGACAAATGAATTTCATTAAAGATGATTATAGTAGTAAAAACCATCTTTGGAATAATGTCATTACGTCAGGTGTTATTGGTACAACTGGTTTGGTAGAAGGGTTAATTGTCGGTTTAATTGCAATGAATAAGTTCCATGTATTAGCTGGCTATAGAGCGAAATTCATCTTAATGGTGATTTTAACTATGATGGTCTTCGTACTTATTAATACGTATTTACTAAGACAGGTAAAATCTATCGGTATGTTCTTAATGATTGCTGCATTGGGTCTATACTTTGTAGCTATGAATAATTTGAAAGCAGCTGGACAAGGTGTGACTAATAAAATTTCACCATTGTCTTATATCGATAACATGTTCTTCAATTATTTAAATGCAGAGCATCCTATAGGCTTGGTGCTAGTAATATTAACAGTACTTGTGATTATTGGCTTTGTACTGAACATGTTTATAAAACACTTTAAGAAAGAGAGATTAATCTAATGTTGATGAATAGCGTGATTGCTTTAACTTTTTTAACAGCATCTAGCAATAATGGCGGACTTAATATTGATGTGCAACAAGAAGAGGAAAAGCGAATCAATAATGATTTAAATCAATATGATACAACGCTATTTAATAAAGACAGCAAAGCGGTTAATGATGCGATTGCTAAGCAGAAAAAAGAACGACAACAACAAATAAAAAATGATATGTTTCAAAATCAAGCGAGTCACTCGACTCGCTTGAATGAAACTAAAAAAGTGTTATTTTCCAAATCTAACTTAGAAAAGACTTCGGAGAGTGATAAAAGCCCCTATATTCAAAACAAGCAGGAGAAAAAAATATTCCCGTACATTTTGATGTCTGTAGGGGCTTTTTTGACTTTAGGATTTGTCATTTTTTCAATTCATAAAGGGAGACGAACGAAAAATGAATCAGCACGTAAAAGTAACATTTGATTTTACTAATTATAATTACGGCACATATGACTTAGCAGTACCAGCATATTTACCGATAAAAAACTTAATAGCTTTAGTATTGGATAGTTTGGACATTTCAATATTTGATGTCAATACACAAATTAAAGTGATGACGAAAGGTCAATTACTTGTTGAAAATGATCGACTCATTGATTATCAAATCGCTGATGGAGATATTTTGAAGTTACTATAGGAGGAAAAATAGATGGTTAAAAATCATAACCCTAAAAATGAAATGCAAGATATGTTAACGCCTTTAGATGCTGAAGAAGCAGCTAAAACAAAATTACGCTTAGATATGAGAGAGATTCCTAAGTCTTCAATTAAACCAGAACATTTTCATTTAATGTACTTATTAGAACAACATTCTCCATATTTTATAGATGCTGAATTAACTGAACTACGTGACAGTTTCCAAATACATTATGACATTAATGACAATCATACACCTTTTGATAATATTAAATCATTTACTAAAAATGAAAAATTACGTTACTTACTCAATATCAAAAATTTAGAAGAAGTAAATCGTACACGCTACACATTTGTGTTGGCACCAGATGAATTATTTTTCACAAGAGATGGATTACCCATTGCTAAAACAAGAGGGTTACAAAATGTTGTTGATCCATTACCTGTGTCAGAAGCTGAATTTTTAACAAGATATAAAGCGCTGGTTATCTGTGCATTCAATGAGAAACAATCATTTGATGCTTTAGTTGAAGGAAACTTAGAACTACATAAAGGAACGCCATTTGAAACTAAAGTTATTGAAGCGGCAACGTTAGATTTACTAACGGCATTTTTAGATGAACAGTATCAGAAACAAGAACAAGATTATAGTCAAAATTATGCATATGTACGCAAAGTAGGACATACCGTTTTCAAATGGGTTGCTATCGGTATGACAACGTTAAGTGTTTTATTAATTGCATTCTTAGCCTTTTTATATTTTTCAGTAATGAAGCATAATGAGCGCATTGAAAAAGGATACCAAGCATTTGTAAAGGATGATTATACGCAAGTACTAAATACGTATGATGATTTAGATGGTAAAAAATTAGATAAAGAGGCACTTTACATTTATGCCAAAAGTTATATCCAAACAAATAAACAAGGTTTAGAAAAAGATAAGAAAGAAAATTTACTTAATAATGTGACACCAAATTCAAACAAAGACTACTTATTATATTGGATGGAATTAGGACAAGGACATCTTGATGAAGCGATTAATATTGCCACTTATTTAGATGATAACGATATTACAAAGTTAGCGTTGATTAATAAATTAAATGAGATTAAAAATAACGGAGATTTATCGAATGATAAACGTTCTGAAGAAACGAAAAAGTATAACGATAAATTGCAAGATATTTTAGACAAAGAAAAACAAGTTAAAGATGAAAAAGCGAAATCTGAAGAAGAGAAAGCAAAAGCGAAAGATGAGAAATTAAAGCAACAAGAAGAGAACGAAAAGAAACAAAAAGAACAAGCACAAAAAGATAAAGAAAAACGCCAAGAAGCTGAAAGAAAAAAATAGTATAGGACTGAGGCAAAGACAATGCATAAATTGATTATAAAATATAACAAACAATTGAAGATGCTCAATTTGCGAGATGGTAAGACATATACTATTAGCGAAGACGAGCGTGCAGATATTACGTTGAAATCGTTAGGCGAAGTCATTCATTTAGAACAAAATAATCAAGGTACTTGACAAGCGAATCATACTTCTATTAATAAGGTGCTTGTTAGAAAAGGTGACCTTGATGACATTACATTACAGCTTTATACAGAAGCTGATTATGCATCATTTGCGTATCCTTCAATTCAAGATACGATGACAATTGGACCAAATGCGTATGATGATATGGTTATTCAAAGCTTGATGAATGCCATCATTATTAAAGATTTTCAATCAATACAAGAATCACAATACGTACGCATTGTGCACGATAAAAATACAGATGTGTATATTAACTATGAACTACAAGAGCAACTAACGAACAAAGCTTACATTGGTGATCATATTTATGTTGAAGGGATATGGCTCGAAGTACAAGCTGATGGTTTAAATGTATTGAGTCAGAATACAGTGGCATCGTCATTAATTCGCTTAACACAAGAGATGCCACATGCACAGGCAGATGATTACAATACGTACCATCGTTCGCCAAGGATTATTCACCGTGAACCGACGGATGATATTAAGATTGAAAGACCGCCACAGCCAATACAGAAGAACAATACAGTGATATGGCGTTCCATTATACCGCCATTAGTAATGATTGCTTTAACTGTTGTCATCTTTTTAGTGAGACCAATTGGTATTTATATTTTAATGATGATTGGTATGAGTACAGTAACGATAGTATTTGGTATTACAACGTATTTCTCTGAAAAGAAAAAGTATAACAAAGATGTTGAAAAACGAGAGAAAGATTACAAAGCTTATTTGGATAATAAATCTAAAGAAATTAATAAAGCGATTAAAGCACAACGTTTTAGTTTGAATTACCATTATCCAACGGTTGCTGAAATTAAAGATATCGTTGAAACGAAAGCACCAAGAATATATGAAAAAACATCGCATCATCACGATTTCTTACATTATAAGTTAGGTATTGCGAATGTAGAAAAGTCATTCAAATTAGATTACCAAGAAGAAGAATTTAACCAACGTCGTGATGAACTATTCGACGATGCTAAAGAATTGTATGAATTTTACACAGATGTAGAACAAGCACCATTAATCAATGATTTAAATCATGGGCCAATTGCATATATTGGTGCACGACATCTCATTTTAGAAGAATTGGAGAAAATGCTAATTCAATTGTCAACATTCCATAGTTATCATGATTTAGAGTTTCTATTTGTGACACGTGAAGATGAAGTTGAAACATTGAAATGGGCACGTTGGTTGCCACATATGACATTGAGAGGGCAAAACATTAGAGGATTTGTTTACAATCAACGAACGCGTGACCAAATTTTAACGTCAATTTATAGCATGATTAAAGAACGTATCCAAGCTGTGCGTGAACGCAGCAGAAGTAATGAGCAAATTATTTTCACACCGCAATTAGTGTTTGTCATTACAGATATGTCATTAATTATTGATCATGTCATTTTAGAATATGTAAACCAAGATTTATCAGAATATGGTATTTCATTAATCTTTGTTGAAGATGTGATTGAAAGTTTGCCAGAGCATGTAGATACCATTATTGATATCAAGTCTCGTACTGAAGGCGAACTGATTACGAAAGAAAAAGAATTAGTTCAATTGAAATTTACACCTGAAAATATTGATAACGTCGATAAAGAATATATCGCGCGACGTTTGGCGAATTTGATACACGTCGAACATTTGAAAAATGCAATTCCTGATAGTATTACATTTTTAGAGATGTATAACGTGAAAGAAGTAGATCAGCTTGATGTGGTTAATCGATGGAGACAAAACGAAACATACAAAACGATGGCAGTACCTTTAGGTGTAAGAGGTAAAGATGATATTTTATCATTGAACTTACATGAAAAAGCACACGGGCCACATGGTTTAGTTGCTGGTACCACTGGTTCAGGGAAATCTGAGATTATCCAATCATACATTTTATCTTTAGCTATTAATTTTCACCCTCATGAAGTTGCATTCCTATTGATTGACTATAAAGGTGGGGGTATGGCGAACTTATTTAAAGATTTAGTCCATTTAGTTGGTACGATTACAAACTTAGATGGCGATGAAGCGATGCGTGCCTTAACATCAATCAAAGCCGAATTGAGAAAACGTCAACGTTTATTCGGAGAGCATGATGTTAACCATATTAATCAATACCATAAGTTATTTAAAGAAGGTATTGCGACAGAACCAATGCCACATTTATTCATTATTTCCGATGAGTTTGCCGAATTAAAATCAGAACAACCTGATTTTATGAAAGAACTTGTATCAACGGCACGTATTGGACGTTCGTTAGGTATTCATTTAATACTTGCGACACAAAAACCATCGGGTGTTGTTGATGACCAAATTTGGTCTAACTCTAAATTTAAGTTGGCATTAAAAGTACAAGATAGACAAGACAGTAATGAAATTTTAAAAACACCAGATGCAGCAGACATTACATTACCAGGTCGTGCGTATTTACAAGTTGGTAATAATGAAATTTATGAATTATTCCAATCTGCATGGAGTGGTGCAACATATGACATCGAAGGCGATAAATTAGAAGTTGAAGATAAGACGATTTACATGATTAATGACTATGGTCAACTTCAAGCAATCAACAAAGACTTGAGTGGACTTGAAGATGAAGAAACGAAAGAAAATCAAACTGAGTTAGAAGCGGTCATAGATCATATCGAATCTATTACAACACGATTAGAAATCGAAGAAGTTAAGCGTCCATGGCTACCACCATTGCCAGAAAATGTATATCAAGAAGATTTAGTAGAAACAGATTTCAGAAAATTATGGTCAGATGATGCAAAAGAAGTGGAATTAACATTAGGACTTAAAGACGTACCAGAAGAACAATATCAAGGACCGATGGTATTGCAATTGAAAAAAGCTGGGCACATCGCGTTAATCGGAAGTCCAGGATATGGTAGAACAACGTTCTTACACAACATTATTTTCGATGTTGCAAGACACCATCGTCCTGATCAAGCACACATGTACTTGTTCGATTTCGGTACCAATGGTTTGATGCCAGTTACAGACATACCACATGTCGCTGATTACTTTACAGTAGATCAAGAAGACAAGATTGCTAAGGCGATACGTATATTTAATGATGAAATTGATCGTCGTAAGAAGATTTTAAGTCAGTATCGTGTCACTAGTATTTCTGAATATCGAAAATTAACTGGTGAAACAATTCCGCATGTCTTTATTCTTATTGATAACTTTGACGCAGTAAAAGATTCACCTTTCCAAGAAGTTTTTGAAAATATGATGATTAAAATGACGCGTGAAGGGCTAGCATTAGACATGCAAGTAACCTTAACTGCTTCAAGAGCTAACGCTATGAAAACACCAATGTACATTAATATGAAAACGCGTATCGCAATGTTTTTATATGATAAATCAGAGGTGTCGAACGTAGTAGGACAGCAAAAATTTGCGGTTAAAGATGTTGTGGGTCGAGCATTGTTAAGTAGTGATGACAACGTATCATTCCATATTGGCCAACCATTTAAACATGATGAGACCAAATCATATAATGATCAAATTAATGATGAAGTATCGGCGATGACAGAATTTTATAAAGGTGAAACACCAAATGATATTCCTATGATGCCAGATGAAATTAAATATGAAGATTACAGAGAATCATTAAACTTACCAGATATAGTTGCAAATGGTGCTTTACCAATTGGATTAGATTATGAAGGTGTTACACTACAAAAAATTAAATTAACTGAACCAGCAATGATTTCATCAGAAAATCCGAGAGAAATTGCGCATATTGCTGAAATTATGATGAAAGAAATTGACATATTAAATGAAAAATATGCGATTTGTATCGCAGACTCAAGTGGAGAGTTTAAAGCTTATAGGCATCAAGTGGCTAACTTTGCCGAAGAAAGAGAAGACATTAAAGCGATTCATCAACTAATGATTGAAGACTTAAAGCAAAGAGAAATGGACGGCCCATTTGAAAAAGATTCACTTTATATTATCAATGATTTTAAAACATTTATTGATTGCACGTATATTCCGGAAGATGATGTTAAAAAGCTTATTACAAAAGGACCAGAACTTGGCTTGAACATTTTATTTGTCGGCATTCATAAAGAATTAATAGATGCTTATGATAAACAGATTGATGTTGCACGTAAAATGATTAACCAATTTAGTATAGGTATTCGTATTTCAGACCAACAATTCTTTAAATTTAGATTTATTCAACGAGAACCTGTTATTAAAGAAAATGAAGCATATATGGTCGCAAACCAAGCTTATCAAAAGATTAGATGGTTTAAATAGCAATGAATTAAATAGGAGGGAGGTATGTTATGAATTTTAATGATATTGAAACAATGGTTAAGTCGAAATTTAAAGATATTAAAAAGCATGCTGAAGAGATTGCGCATGAAATTGAAGTTCGTTCTGGATATTTAAGAAAAGCTGAACAATATAAGCGATTAGAATTTAATTTGAGTTTTGCACTAGATGATATTGAAAGCACAGCAAAGGACGTACAAACTGCAAAATCTAGTGCTAATAAGGACAGTGTAACTGTTAAGGGAAAGGCGCCCAATACGTTATATATTGAAAAAAGAAATTTGATGAAACAAAAGCTTGAAATGTTGGGTGAAGATATCGATAAAAATAAAGAATCCCTCCAAAAAGCTAAGGAAATTGCTGGCGAAAAGGCAAGTGAATATTTTAATAAAGCAATGAATTAATATTGAGGTGAAGATATGGGTGGATATAAAGGTATTAAAGCAGATGGTGGCAAGGTTGATCAAGCGAAACAATTAGCGGCAAAAACAGCTAAAGATATTGAAGCATGTCAAAAGCAAACGCAACAGCTCGCTGAGTATATCGAAGGTAGTGATTGGGAAGGACAGTTCGCCAATAAGGTGAAAGATGTGTTACTCATTATGGCAAAGTTTCAAGAAGAATTAGTACAACCGATGGCTGACCATCAAAAAGCAATTGATAACTTAAGTCAAAATCTAGCGAAATACGATACATTATCAATTAAGCAAGGGCTTGATAGGGTGAACCCATGATGAAAGATGTTAAGCGAATAGATTATTTTTCTTACGAAGAATTAACAATTTTAGGTGGTAGTAAATTGCCTCTCGTAAATTTTGAATTGTTTGATCCATCAAATTTTGAAGAAGCTAAAGCTGCTTTAATTGAAAAGGAATTAGTAACAGAGAATGACAAGTTAACTGATGCAGGTTTTAAAGTGGCTACATTAGTCAGAGAGTATATTAGCGCCATTGTAAATATTCGAATTAATGATATGTATTTTGCACCATTTAGCTATGAAAAAGATGAATATATTTTGTTAAGCCGGTTTAAAAATAATGGGTTTCAAATACGAATTATCAATAAAGACATTGCATGGTGGTCGATTGTACAATCATATCCTTTATTGATGAGACAAGAAAAGTCCAATGATTGGGACTTTAAACAAATTGACGATGAAACATTGGAGAACTTAAATAATGAAAGTATCGATACGATTGGGCGTGTTTTAGAAATTGAAATATACAATCATCAAGGTGACCCTCAACAAAGTTTATATAACATTTATGAACAAAATGATTTGTTATTCATTCGATACCCATTAAAAGATAAAGTGCTGAATGTTCATATTGGTGTCATTAATACATTTATACGAGAATTATTTGGATTCGATACTGATGAAAATCATATTAATAAAGCAGAGGAGTAATGACGTTGAGTGGAAAAATTAGTGTTAAAGCTGAAACGATTGCACATGTTGTAAAAGAATTGGAAAGCATAAGTCAAAAGTATGATGAAATAGCTCAAAACTTTGGAAAAATAGCGCAATTAAATTACTACAGTAGTGAAAAAGCTGCACATTCTATGGAAAATGGCTATAGTAGTGCTGCAACAGTCATTAGTGGTCTCAAAGGTCCATTGAGTACACTCGGTGGTGGCGTCATGAATTCAGCACAAAAGTTCTTTGAAGCAGATGAACATTGGGGTACGGAATTTGCCAAGCTTTACTATAATATTGAGGGATAGGTGCATGACATGACAAAAGATATTGAATATCTAACAGCTGATTATGACAATGAAAAGTCATCTATCCAAAGTGTAATAGATGCAATAGAGGGTCAAGACTTCTTAGATGTAGATACAACAATGGATGATGCGGTAAGCGATGTCAGTTCTTTAGACGAAGATGGCGCAATATCATTAACAAGTAGTGTAGTAGGTCCACAAGGATCTAAATTAATGGGGTATTATCAAAATGAGTTATATGATTATGCATCTCAATTAGATTCGAAAATGAAAGAAATTATTGACACGCCATTTATAGAAGATATAGATAAAGCATTCAAAGGTATAACGAATGTTAAATTGGAAAATATACTAATTAAAAATGGTGGTGGACATGGTAGAGATACCTATGGGGCTTCTGGGAAAATTGCAAAGGGAGATGCCAAGAAAAGTGACAGCGATGTTTATAGCATCGATGAAATATTAAAATCGGATCAAGAATTTGTAAAAGTAATTGATCAGCATTACAAAGAAATGAAAAAAGAAGATAAGAAATTATCTAAAAGTGATTTTGAAAAAATGATGACTCAGGGCGCTTCTTGTGATTACATGACAGTAGCTGAAGCGGAAGAGCTAGAGGAGCAAAAGAAAAAAGAAGAAGCTATAGAGATTGCAGCACTAGCTGGTATGGTAGTTTTATCTTGTATTAATCCTGTTGCTGGAGCAGTAGCTATTGGTGCTTATTCCGCTTATTCAGCAGCAAATGCAGCCACAGGAAAAAATATTGTAACTGGAAGAAAGCTATCTAAAGAAGAACGAATCATGGAAGGACTTTCGCTTATTCCATTGCCAGGTATGGGCTTCCTCAAAGGTGCTGGGAAAAGTTTAATGAAATTAGGCTTCAAAGGCGGAGAAAAATTTGCAGTTAAAACAGGATTGCAAAAGACAATGCAACAAGCAGTTAGTCGTATTTCACCTAAAATGGGAATGATGAAAAACAGTGTGTTGAATCAATCTCGTAACTTTGCTCAAAATACTCATGTTGGACAAATGCTGAGTAACATGCGTGGTCAAGCAACTCATACTGTTCAACAAAGTAGAAATTGGATTGGACAACAAGCACAAAATGTCAAACGAATAGTGAATAATGGACTTGATAAAGAAATAGCACATCCATTTAAACAACAACTTGCACCAGCGGGAATGGGTGGTATAAAATTTGCTGAAACAACTACTTTGAGAAACATGGGTCAAAACATAAAGCGTGCTGTTACACCACAAAATCACGTGACACATGGTCCAAAAGATAGTATGGTGAGAAGTGAAGGCAAACATAGTATAAGTAGCCATGAAATGAATTCATCAAAGTATGTTGAATCACCAAACTACACCAAGGTTGAATTCGGAGAACACTATGCAAGACTTAGACCTAAGAAACTAAAGGCGAATATTGAATACACAACACCTACTGGTCACATATATCGAACCGATCATAAAGGTCGCATAAAAGAAGTTTATGTAGACAATCTCTCTCTAAAAGATGGGGATCGTAATAGCCATGCACAAAGAACTGTGGGGGGAGAGGATAGATTACCAGACGATGATGGAGGTCACTTAATCGCTAGAATGTTTGGTGGTTCAAAAGACATTGATAACCTTGTGGCACAAAGTAAATTTATCAACCGTCCATTTAAGGAGAAAGGTCATTGGTATAATCTTGAGAAAGAGTGGCAAGAGTTCTTAAACTCTGGGAAAGAGGTGAAAAATATTAAAATGGAAGTAAAATATAGCGGTAATAGTCAAAGACCGACTATATTTAAAGTTGAATATGAAATTAATGGTGAAAGAAATATTAGAAGAATATTAAATAAGTAGAGGTGCCAACATGACATTTGAAGAGAAGCTTAGCAAAATATACAATGAAATTGCGAATGAGATTAGCAGTATGATACCGGTAGAGTGGGAAAAAGTATATACAATGGCTTATATAGATGATGGAGGAGGTGAAGTATTCTTTAATTATACTAAACCAGGTAGTGATGACTTGAATTATTACACCAATATACCTAAGGAGTATAACATTTCTGTGCAAGTATTTGATGATTTATGGATGGATTTATATGATTTATTTGAGGAGTTAAGAGATTTATTTAAAGAAGAAGATTTAGAACCATGGACATCATGCGAATTTGATTTTACAAGAGAAGGTGAATTAAAAGTTTCATTTGATTATATTGATTGGATAAATTCAGAATTTGGTCAAATAGGTCGACAAAATTACTATAAGTATAGAAAATTTGGAATTTTACCAGAAACGGAATATGAAATTAATAAAGTTAAAGAAATCGAGCAATATATTAAAGAGCTAGAAGAATAAACTATCTTAATGTAAGACTAAACAATAAAGCTTTGTTTAGTCTTTTTAGCGTTTAAGTAAAAAGCAATAGATACCGTAAAGTTGATGCTCATCAAATAATAATATAAAGATAATTTTAGGTTTTTAAACTTTTAATCGAAAAGAATCTAAGTTTATAGCTTTAAATACGTAATATGCTATTTAAAAAATAATGTATAGGAGATAGATATGACTACTAAAGAAAATATTGATACTCTTCGAAAGCCAGGTGCACAAGCCTTAAGTTTAGCATCATTATTTATGATACTTTTTTCATGTCTAACTTTCTTTTTTGGTTTAGATTATGAAAGGTTTCCAAATTATTTAAAGATAACGACAATTATAGAATTAATAATTATCATAATTAGTTTACTTCAATGGATTAGATTTATAGATTTCGAAAAGGAAAGCGCACAGAAATATAAGAAAATATATGCCCGATTTTTAGTTATTATAAATGTGCTAACTACTATCACCGCAGTATTTGCAACATGTAACCTTTATTATTTTGTTGCTGTACAAAATCATTATGACCTATTCAATTATTGGTTGATGGGTACGATTTCAATCATAATTAGTTATTTGTTATTAGTAATTGGCGGAATGTTCACGTTATTAAAATTACCTAAAGTAACAAAACGTTGGGGTGGTAAAACTAAAACACATTTCGGTTTATTATTAACTGCGTTGAGCTCATTTATATATATTGAAAAAATTATCGAATATATATTGGTTCCTAATGTCGTAGAATCTAAGTTTATAATTATTGTGAGCATGTTGGTTATCGCTGGAGCACAATTTGTGGCATTTCAATTTATTATGCAATACAGTAGATTCTATATTTTTGAATTAAACACTGAAGATGATGACTAAACAATTTTATAAATTCTGTGAAGTATACTTATATATAAGATAATCAACTTCAACGTATATCACCATATTATTTTATACTCAATGATGTGAATGGATTTAAGTGGATTGATATTAAAGTAAAAGTTATGGAATATTGAGGTGTGAATATGGAGTTCTTATTATTAATTGTCGTAGCCGGACTGTATTATATTATATATTTAACTGCTGTGATGTATTCTGAAAAAATAGTAGTATTGCCTATAATCATCTATGCCATTGTGTTTGTAATAATTGGTATCACTTATATCTTTATAGGCGACAGCTATGATCAATTAACAAATTTCAATGTGATTTTGTATATGGGGAGTTTGTTTTATGCATGGATGGCTATTAGAAATCTTTGGAACAGACCACTATTACTAAAATATAAGAACATTACAGATAGTTCAAGTGGAATAGTTAATAAATCTGAATACAATTCAGTTGAAAGCTTACGTATAAATATTGAAATAGCTAAGTATAAAGGGATTATTTCTTTGATAGTAGCTATAGTACTAACGGTATTAATGACATTAAAGTCAACACCTCAAATCACTGCAGAAACACGTGACTTAAGTATCTCATTTTTCATACTCAGCTTATTTATCATTATTATATTTGCAGTTTGGGATTTGTTTATTAGAGTTAGAAAAGGAGCGTTTGCTTTTGTTGTAATAAGGCCAATATTATTTAGTTGTTGGTTATTTATTTTGAATATGATTTTATCAAGATTATTATAATTGTATTACATATAGGTGTGGGTAAATTTTTATTTATGAAATGATAAAAAAGTATATACTATTAATATCTTTTTTACTATAATTATAAATAGTTAAATAAATTGAAAGACAAAATAATGAGTAGGAGTTAATGAGATGGAAAACCAAAAACAAGGCAATGGCTTAAAAATTGCAACATGGGTATTTATTGTATTAACAGTAGTTACACCGCTATTTGGTATTGGAAGTATTGTTTGTAGTATTAATTATAAAAAATACGATGCTGAAAAAGGTTCGAAGTTATTGCAAATTGCAATTATCGTAACAATAATTGCTTTTGTTTTAAATTTATTAGCATATTTAGGTTTAAGATAAGTAAAACGAATTTGAAGAAGCATTAAGCGACATTTGGGTGTTGTTTAATGCTTTTTATTTAACGGAAATAAGTGTAGAGAATAAATTAATAGTTTAATCAAGAGATATTTCGAACACATAGGGGCGATAACATGACTTTCGAAGAAAAATTAAGTGAAATGTATAGCGAGATTGCGAATAAGATTAGCAGCATGATACCGGTAGAGTGGGAAAAGGTATATGCAATGGCATATATAGATGACGGAGGAGGAGAAGTGTTCTACTATTACACAGAACCTGGAAGTAATGAATTATACTACTATACTAGTGTATTAAATAAATATGATATATCGGAATCGGAATTTATGGATTCAGTGTATGAGTTGTATAAACAATTTCAAAATTTAAGGAATTTATTTAAAGAAGAAGGACATGAACCATGGACATCATGCGAATTTGACTTTACAAGAGAAGGTGAATTAAAAGTTTCATTTGATTATATTGATTGGATAAATTCAGAATTTGGTCAAGTAGGTCGACAAAATTACTATAAGTATAGAAAATTTGGAATTTTACCAGAAACGGAATATGAAATTAATAAAGTTAAAGAAATCGAGCAATATGTTAAAGAGCAAGAAGAAGCTGAACAATAGAGGCGATAACATGAATTTCGAAGAAAAATTAAGTGAAATGTACAATAAAATTGCAAATGAGATCAATGAAATGATACCAGTAGAGTGGGAAAAGGTATATGTAATTGCATATGTGGACGATGGAGGTGGGCAAGTTATATTTTATTATACCAAGCCCAGAAATGATGAGCTGTATTATTATTCGAGTATCGTTGAAGATTATAATGTTTTAGAAGAAATCTTTGATGATTTATGGATGGAACTTTATAGATCATTTAAAAAATTAAGAAATATATTTAAAGAAGAAAGTCTTGAACCATGGACATCATGTGAATTTGACTTTACAAAAGAAGATAAATTAAAAGTTTCATTTGATTATATTGATTGGAAGAATACAGAATTTGATCAATTAGGCCAAGAAAACTACTATAACTATAGAAAATTCGGAATTATACCAGAAATGGAATATGAAATGGAAGAGGTTAAACAAATCGAGCAATATATTAAAGAGCAAGAAGAAGCTGAACAATAGAGGCGATAACATGATTTTCGAAGAAAAACTAAATGAAATGTACAACGAGATTGCGAATAAAATTAGTAGCATGATACCAGTAGAATGGGAAAAGGTATATACAATGGCTTATATAGATGATGGAGGAGGTGAAGTATTCTTTAATTATACTAAACAGCGATGAATTGAATTATTACACCGATATACCTAAGGAGTATAACATTTCTGTGCAAGTATTTGATGATTTATGGATGGATTTATATGATTTGTTTGAGGAATTAAGAAATTTATTTAAAGAAGAAGGACTAGAACCATGGACATCATGCGAATTTGATTTTACAAGAGAAGGTAAATTAAAAGTTTCATTTGATTATATTGATTGGATAAATTCAGAATTTGGTCAAGTAGGTCGACAAAATTACTATAAGTATAGAAAATTTGGAATTTTACCAGAAACGGAATATGAAATTAATAAAGTTAAAGAAATCGAGCAATATATTAAAGAGCAAGATGAAGCTGAACTATAGGGGCGATAATATGACTTTCGAAGAAAAATTAAGTGAAATGTATAGCGAGATTGCGAATAAGATTATTAGCATGATACCGGTAGAGTGGGAAAAAGTATATGCAATGGCATATATCGATGAAGAATGTGGAGAAGTGTTTTACAATTATACTGAACCAAGCAGTGATGAATTATTTTACTATACAAGTGTGATAAAGAAGTATAATTTATTGAAATCAAGCTTTATGGATTCAGTATATGAGTTGCATGATCAATTTGAGGAACTAAGAGAAGTATTTATAGAAGAAGGTCTTGAACCATGGACATCATGCGAATTTGATTTTACAAAAGAAGATAAATTAAAAGTTTCATTTGATTATATTGATTGGATAAATACAGAGTTTGATCAATTAGGCCGTGAAAATTATTATATGTACAAAAAATTTGGTGTTTTACCAGAAACGGAATATGAAATGGAGGAGGTTAAAGAAATCGAGCAATATATTAAAGAGCAAGAAGAATAGACAATCTTAATGTAAGATTAAACAATAAAGCTTTGTTTAGTCTTTTTAGCGTTTAAGTAAAAAACAATAGAGACCATAAAGTTGTCATCAAATAATAATATAAAGATAATTTTAGGCTTTTATACTTTTAATCGAAAAGAATCTAAGTACTTATAACTTTAAATACTTAATATGCTATTACAAAATCAATGTATAGGAGATAGGTAAATATGACTACTAAGGAAAATATAGACATTCTTCGAAAGCCAGGTGCACAAGCCTTAAGTTTAGCATCATTATTTATGATACTTTTTTCATGTCTAACTTTCTTTTTTGGTTTAGATTATGAAAGGTTTCCAAATTATTTAAAGATAACGACAATTATAGAATTAATAATTATCATAATTAGTTTACTTCAATGGATTAGATTTATAGATTTCGAAAAGGAAAGCGCACAGAAATATAAGAAAATATATGCCCGATTTTTAGTTATTATAAATGTGCTAACTACTATCACCGCAGTATTTGCAACATGTAACCTTTATTATTTTGTTGCTGTACAAAATCATTATGACCTATTCAATTATTGGTTGATGGGTACGATTTCAATCATAATTAGTTATTTGTTATTAGTAATTGGCGGAATGTTCACGTTATTAAAATTACCTAAAGTAACAAAACGTTGGGGTGGTAAAACTAAAACACATTTCGGTTTATTATTAACCGCGTTGAGCGCATTTATATATATTGAAAGAATTATCGAATATATATTGGTGCCCAATGTCGTAGAATCCAAGTTTGTCATAATGGTAAGTATCATTATTATTGCTTGTACACAATTTGTGGCATTTCAATTTATTATGCAATACAGTAGATTCTATATTTTTGAATTAAACACTGAAGATGATGACTAAATAATTTTATAAAATACTGTTGGAGTATACTTAAATAAGAAAATCAACTTCAACGTATATCACCATATTATTTTATACTCAATGATGTGAAAGAATTTGAGTGGATTGATATTAATGGGATTTGATTATTAGAATTAGAAAAGGAACGTTTGCTTTTGTTGTAATAAATCTATTATTTTTCAATTGTTGGTTATTTATTCTGAATATAATTTTATCAAGATTATTATAATTGTATTACATATAGGTGTTGGTAAATTTTATTTACGAAATGGCAAAAAAGTATATACTATCAATATCTTTTTTACTATAATTATAAATAGTTAAATAAATAGAAAGACAAAATAATGAGTAGGAGTTTTAGGGCTATTATTTACAAATAATATAATACTGCAAAGACTCGAAATTATTTAGAATTCCAGTTATCGTAACAATAGTTGCAGTTATTTTAGTTCCATTAGTGTATTTAGGTTTAAAATGAGTAATATTAATTTGAAGAAGCATTAAGCGACGTAGAGGTGTTGTTTAGTGCTTTTTATTTAACGGAAATGAAACCAATATCTATTTTGAAAATATAGGGGCGATAACATGACTTTCGAAGAAAAACTAAGTGAAATATACAACAAGATTGCGAATGAGATTAGTGGGATGATACCAGTAGAATGGGACCAAGTATTTACGATAGCTTATGTAAATGATAGAGGTGGAGAGATCGTTTTTAATTATACTAAACCAGGTAGCGATGAATTGAATTATTACACATATATCCCTAGAGAGTATAATGTCTCTGAAAAAGTATTTTATGATTTGTGGACGGATTTATATAGATTGTTTAAGAAGTTAAGAAACGCATTTAAAGAAGAAGATTTAGAACCATGGACATCATGTGAATTTGACTTTACAAGAGATGGTAAATTGAATGTTGTATTTGATTATGTTGATTGGATGAATTCAGAATTTGGTCCAATAGCAAAAGAAAATTATTATATGTACAAAAAGTTTGGTGTTTTACCAGAAACGGAATATGAAATTAATAAAGTTAAAGAAATCGATCAATATGTTAAAGAGCAAGATGAAGCTGAACTATAGGGGGAGATAACATGACTTTCGAAGAGAAACTAAGTCAAATGTACAATAAAATTGCAAGTGAGATCAGTGGAATGATACCAGTAGAATGGGAGCAAGTATTTACAATAGCTTATGTAACTGATCAAGCTGGGGAAGTCATTTTTAATTATACTAAACCAGGTAGTGATGAATTAAATTATTATTCAGACATACCTAAAGATTGCAATGTCTCAAAAGATATTTTTAAGAATTCATGGTTTAAAGTTTATCGAATGTTTGATGAGTTAAGAGAAACTTTTAAAGAAGAAGAGCTTGAACCATGGACATCATGCGAATTTGACTTTACAAGAGATGGCAAATTGAATGTATCTTTTGATTATATTGATTGGGTGAATTCAGAATTTGGACCAATGGGAAGAGAACATTATTATATGTATAAAAAATTTGGAATTTGGCCTGAAAAAGAATATGCCATAAATTGGGTTGAAAAAATAAAAGATTATGTTAAAGAGCAAGATGAAGCTGAACTATAGGGGAGATAATATGACTTTCGAAGGAAAACTAAGTCAAATGTACAACGAGATTGCGAATGAGATTAGTGGGATGATACCGGTAGAATGGGAGCAAGTATTTACAATAGCTTATGTAACTGATCAAGCTGGAGAAGTCATCTTTAATTATACTAAACCAGATAGTGATGAATTAAATTATTATTCAGACATACCTAAAGATTGCAATGTCTCAAAAGATATTTTTAAGAATTCATGGTTTAAAGTTTATCGAATGTTTGATGAGTTAAGAGAAACTTTTAAAGAAGAAGGGCTTGAACCATGGACATCATGCGAATTTGACTTTACAAGAGATGGCAAATTGAATGTATCTTTTGATTATATAGATTGGATAAATACAGAGTTTGATCAATTGGGCCGTCAAAATTATTATATGTACAAAAAATTTGGGGTTATACCAGAAATGGAATATGAAATGGAAGAAGTTAAAGAAATCGAACAATATATTAAAGAGCAAGA
Source organism: Staphylococcus sp. T93 (assembly GCF_016743875.1). NCBI lineage: Bacteria > Bacillati > Bacillota > Bacilli > Caryophanales > Staphylococcaceae > Staphylococcus > Staphylococcus sp. T93. Next base: position 2,496,638 of record NZ_CP068247.1, read on the forward strand.
AGAAGCTGAACAATAGAGGTGATAACATGACTTTCGAAGAGAAAATAAGCAAATTATATAATGAGATTGCGAATGAGATTAGCAGTATGATACCGGTAGAGTGGGAAAAAGTATATACAATGGCTTATATAGATGATGGAGGAGGTGAAGTATTCTTTAATTATACTAAACCAGGTAGTGATGACTTGAATTATTACACCGATATACCTAAGGAGTATAACATCTCTGTGCAAGTATTTGATGATTTATGGATGGATTTATATGATTTGTTTGAGGAATTAAGAGATTTATTTAAAGAAGAAGGACTTGAACCATGGACATCATGTGAATTTGACTTTACAAGCGAAGGTAAATTAAAAGTTTCATTTGATTATATAGATTGGATAAATACAGAGTTTGATCAATTAGGCCGTGAAAATTATTATATGTATAAAAAATTTGGGGTTTTACCAGAAATGGAATATGAAATGGAAGAAATTAAAGAAATCGATCAATATATTAAAGAGCAAGATGAAGCTGAAATATAGGGGAGATAACATGACTTTCGAAGAGAAAATAAGCAAATTATATAATGAGATTGCGAATGAGATTAGCAGTATGATACCGGTAGAGTGGGAAAAAGTATATACAATGGCTTATATAGATGATGGAGGAGGTGAAGTATTCTTTAATTATACTAAACCAGGAAGTGAAGATTTGAATTATTATACCGATATACCTAAGGAGTATAATGTTTCTGTGCAAGTATTTGATGATTTATGGATGGATTTATATGATTTGTTTAAGAATTTAAGAAATTTATTTAAAGAAGAAGGACTTGAACCATGGACATCATGTGAATTTGACTTTACAAGAGACGGCAAATTGAATGTTTCATTTGATTATATTGATTGGGCGAATTCAGAGTTTGGACAAATGGGAAGAGAACATTATTACATGTATAAAAAATTTGGAATTTGGCCTGAAAAAGAATATGCCATAAATTGGGTAAAAAAAATAAAAGATTATGTTAAAGAGCAAGATGAAGCTGAACTATAGGGGCGATAATATGACTTTCGAAGAAAAACTAAGTCAAATGTACAATGAAATTGCAAATGAAATCAGTGGAATGATACCAGTTGAATGGGAAAATATATATACAATTGCCTATGTAACTGATCAAGGTGGAGAGGTCATTTTTAATTATACTAAACCAGGTAGCGATGAATTGAATTATTACACATATATCCCTAGAGAGTATAATGTCTCTGAAAAAGTATTTTATGATTTGTGGACGGATTTATATAGATTGTTTAAGAAGTTAAGAGAAACTTTTAAAGAAGAAGGGCTTGAACCATGGACATCAAGTGAATTTGACTTTACAAGCGAAGGTAAATTAAAAGTTTCATTTGATTATATTGATTGGATAAATACAGAGTTTGATCAATTAGGCCGTGAAAACTATTATATGTATAAAAAGTTTGGTGTTTTACCAGAAATGGAATACGAAATGGAAGAAGTTAAAGAAATCGAGCAATATATTAAAGAGCAAGATGAAGCTGAACTATAGGGGCGATAACATGACTTTCGAAGAAAAGCTAAGTCAAATGTACAATGAAATTGCAAATGAAATCAGTGGAATGATACCAGTAGAATGGGAAAAAGTATATACAATTGCCTACGTAGATGATGAAGGTGGAGAGGTTGTTTTTAATTATACTAAACCAGGAAGTGAAGATTTGAATTATTATTCAGATATTCCTAAAGATTGCAATGTCTCAAAAGATATTTTTAAGAATTCATGGTTTAAAGTTTATCGAATGTTTGATGAGTTAAGAGAAACTTTTAAAAAAGAAGATTTAGAACCGTGGACATCATGTGAATTTGACTTTACAAGAAAGGGAAATTTAAAAGTATCATTTGATTATATAGATTGGATTAAATTAGGTTTTGGCCCATCAGGAAAGGAAAACTACTATATGTACAAAAAATTTGGTATTTTACCAGATATGGAATATGAAATGGAAGAAATTCGAGCAGTAGAGAAGTATGTTAAAGAGCAAGAGTAGCAGACATGTTATAAAAGACTGTGCAAAATCACCCTCGTTTTACATTTGATTCAAAGAAGAAGGTAAAAGATAAGATTATTTGCAACTTAAAAAGTCAATTAGCTTATCGGTATCCATACATCATGGATAAATGAGTTCAACTAATTAACAAATCACGATATAAATTTAAAATTGTCATTAATTGAAAAGGTTATTGTAGTGTATTTTATAAAGTTGATGTACATCGACTTATTTTTTAAAACTTATATCAAAAAAATATGAGAAAAGTATATACTATTAAAATGTTTTTTACTATAATTATAAATAGTTAAATATTTGGGAATTAAATAAATATATAGGAGGCAATTTTTAGAGATACATAGCAATGTAAAGGTATCAAATAGTTATTTCATAATTTATTATGATGACATAATTTTCAGTAGATAGTTGTAAATTAACACTGAAATAGATGTTTATATTAAGAAGACTTTAATATCATAATTAATCAAAATCTTGCGTCAAACATTTAAACGAATTTTAAGTTGATAACAATTGGCAAAACATTGTTCAAACATCACAATGATAAAGCATATTATCAGTATTGTAGTGTGTGGAAAATGACAGCCATCTAAGGAGAAAAATGATGAAAAGAATATTGGTAGTATTTTTAATGTTAGCAATTATATTGGCAGGTTGTTCTAATAAAGGTGAAAAGTATCAAAAAGATATTGATAAAGTGTACAAAGAACAGAATCAAATGAATAAAATTGCCTCGAAAGTACAAAACACTATTAAAACAGACATTAAACAAGAAGACAGTAATACACATGTTTATAAAGATGGTAAAGTCATTGTTATTGGTATTCAATTATATAAAGATCGTGAAAAAATGTATTATTTCGCATATGAAATAAAAGATGGTAAGGCAGAGATTAATAGAGAAATAGACCCAATTAAGTATATGAAAGACCATAAAGCAGATTATGAAGATGAAAATGTAGAAGTGGAAAAAGATTAACATAGGCTTTCTTTAAAACTTTTAACCAGTTTCAAAAAGTAAATGAGCTTTAGCGACAATAATTTTTAAAATAAACACGATATAAATTTAAACATTTATATATAAGAACACAAACGCAAGTTTGTAAATAATAATAATAAAGGAGTAAGACAATGGAAAAATCGATCAAAATAATGACAATAATAGGAATTGTTGTTCAGGGTTTAGCAACGGTATTTAGTTTACTATTGATGGTTTTAGCAGCATCAGGTGTAATGACTACAGATGTGTCAACAACAGTTAATGGTGAGGTTGACCCAGTTGATGCAGAAACAGCAGCAGCAATTTTCACTGTATTATTCTTATCCCTATTCATATTTGGAATCATTTCAATTATTTTAGGTGCAATCGGTATGTTTAAAGCATCTAAAAACAAAAAAATGAGTGGTATATTGTTGATTATTGGAGCTGTAATAAGTGGTAACATAATTACATTTGCTTTATGGTTAATCAGTGGTATTAAACTACTTACTAATAACAAGCCTAAAGATGAAATAAGCGACTTATCATAAACATCGTATATTGAAATTTCAAGATTTCTTAAGTAATTAAATAAAGTGCTCTCTTAGAAGTAGATTTTCAGTCAATAACTGCTTTTAAGAGAGCATTTTGTATTTGATAATGCTCATAGCATCGGATAAAAATCATTGACGAACTTTAAAAAAATACGTTAGACAATGCACTTCTAAATATTAAAGGCATCGACTAACGCATTGTTCAAATATAGTTAATTATTTTTATAAAATTGATGATGATCATTCAAGTAAGCATAGAATAAACCTATAATGAGTCCGCCTCCAATATAGTTACCGATAAAAGCCGCAGCGATATTCGAAATAGCTGGTATGAAGTGCAATGTATCAACTTGATAAATTAAACCACCCATAAATAAGCAACTGTTGTAAACGACGTGTTCATAACCCATAAAGGCGAATATGGTAACACCGAACATCATGACAAACATTTTTGCGAGTACATCGTCAATTTGCATGGCAATAACTAATGAAATATTGATAAAGAAATTGGCGAAGATCGCTTTCATTAATATACTTACAAAACCAGTAGACAACGTTTTATGCTCTATAACTGCTGATAACTGATTTAACATATCTGGCGTCATTACATTTGAAAAACGCATGAAACTAAATAAAATAGCAGCACCTAAAATATTTCCTGCAAAGCATAATAAAAATATTTTCAATACTCTAGTTGGTTTAATTACTTTATAATACAGGCCTACAGTAAAGTACATGAAGTTACTGGTTAGTAGTTCGGAGTTTGTAAATAAAATGAGTACTAACGCAAAGCTGAATGTAATGGCACTGGCCATATTCACAATGCCTGGCGGTAAATCTGGTTCGTGTGTTGCTTTAACTGATAATACGAAGACCGTAATAATCCCGATAATAAATCCTGCCATCATCGCGCGTAATAAATAACGTTTTAAATAAACGCTTTGTAATATATCTTTTGTTCTTATCGTTTCGACTACGTTATTTACCCAGTCGTCCCCATAAAAAATCTTATCCCATTTAATATGTTTCTCCTTCACAATGACATCCTCACTTTTCATTTGTTAATCAGAGTATACTATGAATTGCCTTATTTGTGAATAATTTCACAAAATTAATTTTAAAAACTAATATTTTTGAATAACAGCTAGGATTTTTTAACAAATCATTTATTTTAAAATAATCAATAGACAGACGGTATCACTGAAAAGTCATGAATTTCATATAAAAAAGCCTAGTAACGATGGGTCAATCATTACTAGGCAGTGAGCATTTATTAAGTTGTCGCTTGTTTCGGACGGCGTATAAATACATCGATTATGAAACCGATAATAGCAAAGAGCATGAATGGTACAAGCCAAGCTAAATCGATATCTGCTAAAGGTAACATCATAAACGATTTCAAAATAACACCGTGTAATAAGTTGAAACTATTTAGTATTTGTAAAATTGAAATAATCAATGTAATAACAGTTGCGAGTCGATAGGCCCAACTGAATCTGAATGTGCTAAACATGTTAGCAAATGATATGAGTACAAGTGCAATCGACACGGGATATATTAAAGTCAATAATGGGACAGCAATTTTTAAAATCATTTCTAAACCAAGTGTTGTAAATAAGAACCCTATGATAGAGAAAATAAGTGCGAATATTTTATAAGAAAACTTAGGTACGTGTTTCTTAGTAAATGTGGCGCAAGCATTGACGAGTCCTATACATGTTGTTAGGCATGCAAGGATAACCGTCATTCCAAATACGAGGTTACCGAACGAACCAAATAATCGTAATGAGTTGTACGTCAATATATCTGTACCATCTTTAAAGTTTCCTGGAGCTGTTGATGCCCCAACGTATGCAAGTGCAAAGTAAATCATTCCAAGTAATATGGCTGCAATAAGACCTGAAAAGCAGACATATTTTAAAATTTTCATGCGATCTGTGAGGCCTTTAAACTTATAGCCATTGACAATGACTACGGAAAAAGCTAACGCAGCAACAAGATCCATTGTAAAATAGCCTTCCAAACTTCCTGAAATGAAAGGATGTGTTATATATTTATCCTTAGGTGCACTTAGTGCAGATTCAGGGTTGAAAATGACAGCAATACTTAATAGAGCGACCATTAATAGTAATAACGGTGTTAATAATTTACCTAAATTATCAACGATTTTCGATGGATTTAAACTAATCCAGTAAACGATGGCAAAAAAGATTGCTGCGAATATAATTAAAGTCCATTGGTTATGCACAGGTAAAATGTGTCTTGTACCAATTTCGTACGCGACATTTGCAGCACGTGGAATACCGTAAAATGCTCCGATAGACATGTAAATCACGACAGCAAAAATAAACCCGAACCATGGATGTATACGATTGCCTACACTTTCAACACCTTCATCATAAAATGCAACAACAATAACAGTAATAAAGGGGAGTAATATGCCTGTAAGGGCAAAGCCTAGCATACCAATCCACATATTTTGACCCGCTGTATGGCCAAGCATGGGCGGGAATATTAAATTTCCGGCTCCAAAAAATAGTGAAAATAACATGAGGCCCGAAATAATAACTTGTTTTTTCAATGTAATTTCCTTCCTAAAACTAGATATTCATAATAATTTAAAAAATCTGAAAAATAAAAACGTTCTTACTTTATCTTTAAATGACAATACTATGATTCTATTATTTTATAAAAAAGATTGCAATAATAACGTCTTGCTATTATTGGATAATGACAATTAAAGTGTCGTTTTTATGAATTAAAATAGGTGAAAGTAAGTTGGAAATACGTTGGAGCGTTGTGATTTTTATGAGAAATTGTATGAGTGAGGACTGCTATTTATAAAAGGTAAACTATGGATGAGTTTATGGTTGTTCCAATAGGTAAATAAGAGATAGCACACTGTACACATAATGATACGTGGATGAGTGAATATGTCTGATAGGAAGGCCTAGTCACTCAAATGAATTTAAGTTTATTACGTGATAAATCACAAATCTCTCTCATGTGATAGGTCTCCCATTAAATCATGCTTATATGAAATGTTCACATATTTGTTAGCTTTTCAAGAAATAATATTAAATATCTTTTCATAGTATAGCAATATTAAATAAATGCATTTATAATTTTAACTGTATTTTAAATATTAATCATGAGGTGATAAGATGAATAAAATTTCAAAGTATATTGCAATAGCATCATTATCGGTAGCGGTTACAGTTTCAGCACCACAAACGACAAATTCTACAGCGTTTGCCAAAAGTTCTGCTGAAGTTCAACAAACGCAACAAGCTTCTATACCAGCATCACAAAAGGCGAATCTTGGTAATCAAAATATTATGGCAGTGGCTTGGTATCAAAATTCAGCTGAAGCAAAAGCATTATATTTACAAGGTTATAACAGTGCAAAGACACAGTTAGATAAAGAGATTAAAAAGAATAAAGGTAAACATAAGTTAGCTATTGCTTTGGATTTAGATGAAACAGTTTTAGATAATTCTCCATATCAAGGCTATGCATCAATACATAATAAACCTTTCCCAGAAGGTTGGCATGAATGGGTACAAGCTGCTAAAGCTAAACCTGTCTATGGCGCAAAAGAATTCTTGAAATATGCTGACAAAAAAGGTGTCGATATCTACTATATTTCTGATAGAGATAAAGAAAAAGATTTAAAGGCAACACAAAAGAACTTAAAACAACAAGGTATCCCTCAAGCTAAGAAGAGTCATATTTTACTAAAAGGTAAAGATGATAAGAGTAAAGAATCACGCAGACAAATGGTTCAAAAGGATCATAAACTTGTCATGCTATTTGGAGATAATTTATTAGACTTTACAGATCCAAAAGAAGCTACAGCTGAATCTCGTGAAGCATTAATTGAAAAACATAAAGACGATTTCGGTAAGAAATATATCATTTTCCCTAACCCAATGTATGGTAGTTGGGAAGCTACGATTTACAACAATAACTATAAAGCAAGTGACAAAGCAAAAGATAAATTACGTAAAAATGCTATTAAGCAATTCGATCCTAAAACAGGCGAAGTTAAATAATATATGAATTGGACGTCTACATGTACTTAAAGGTATATGTAGGCGTTTTTAAATTGATCCTTAATTTTAAATGTACCGTACAAAAATAATAGACAATTAATTGCATTTTCCATAAATTTGCTTTTAATATAAAAAGTTCGGGTATAATGAAGGATAAGTGTATGTATAACATTACAGAGCGCAACACGACGTACGTGCATCTAAGAATATAAACAATGTTTAAATCATAGTAGTAGGGAGAGAAATGCATGTTTTTAGCTTGGAATGAAATACGGCGCAACAAATTGAAGTTTGGACTAATTATTGGTGTGTTAACGATGATTAGTTACTTGCTATTTTTATTATCTGGATTGGCGAATGGTCTTATCAATATGAATAAAGAAGGCATTGATAAGTGGCAAGCAGATGCCATTGTTCTAAATAAAGATGCCAATCAAACTGTGCAACAATCTGTTTTTAACAAGAAAGATATTGAAAATAAATACAAGAAGCAAGCTACTTTGAAGCAAACAGGGGAAATTGTGTCTAATGGCCATCAAAAAGACAATGTTTTAGTGTTCGGTGTTGAAAAGTCATCATTTTTAGTTCCGAGTTTAATAGAAGGGCATAAAGCGACTAAAGATAATGAAGTGTTAGCTGATGAAACGCTTAAAAATAAAGGATTTAAAATTGGTGACACATTATCACTATCTCAATCAGATGAAAAATTGCATATCGTAGGTTTTACAGAAAGTGCAAAATATAATGCGTCATCAGTCATTTTCACGAATGACGCTACCATTGCCAAGATCAATCCTAGATTGACTGGAGATAAAATTAATGCAGTTGTTGTACGTGATACAAATTGGAAAGACAAAAAATTAAACCAAGAGCTTGAAGCGGTAAGTATTAATGACTTTATTGAAAATTTACCAGGTTATAAACCACAGAACTTAACATTAAACTTTATGATTTCATTCTTATTTGTCATTTCAGCTACAGTTATAGGCATTTTCCTATATGTCATGACATTACAAAAGACGAGTTTATTTGGCATATTAAAAGCTCAAGGATTTACGAATGGCTATTTGGCGAATGTGGTAATTTCGCAGACGGTCATATTAGCACTATTTGGTACGGCATTTGGCTTACTGTTAACAGGCGTTACAGGTGCATTTTTACCTGATGCAGTACCTGTCAAATTCGATGTACTAACATTGCTCGTATTTGCAATTGTGTTAATGATTGTCTCTGTATTAGGAAGTTTATTCTCCATTTTAACAATTAGAAAAATAGATCCGTTAAAGGCGATTGGGTAGGAGGTGTAGCAAATGTTGAAATTTGAAAATGTAACAAAGTCATTTAAAGATGGGAATCGTAACATTGAAGCGGTTAAAGATACAAATTTTGAGATAAATAAAGGTGATATTATAGCATTGGTTGGACCTTCTGGCTCTGGTAAAAGTACATTTCTAACTATGGCAGGTGCTTTACAAACACCGACATCTGGGCACATTTTAATCAATAACCAAGATATTACGACAATGAAGCAAAAAGCATTGGCAAAAGTTAGAATGTCTGAAATAGGTTTTATTTTACAAGCTACAAACCTTGTACCATTTTTAACGGTAAAGCAACAATTTACATTATTGAAAAAGAAAAATAAGAATGTTATGTCTAATGAAGACTATCAGCAACTTATGTCACAATTAGGTCTAACTTCATTGCTTAATAAGTTACCTTCAGAAATTTCAGGTGGTCAGAAACAACGTGTGGCGATAGCCAAAGCGTTATATACGAATCCGTCGATTATTTTAGCGGATGAACCTACCGCGGCGTTAGATACTGAAAATGCGATTGAAGTCATTAAAATTCTACGTGATCAAGCCAAACAAAGAAAGAAAGCATGTATTATTGTTACACATGATGAACGACTTAAAGCATATTGTGATCGTTCATATCATATGAAAGATGGCGTCCTTAATCTTGAAAATGAAACAGTAGAATAGTTTTATTAAGCCGGTACATCATGTGCCGGTATTTTTATGTTTATGTATTATTTGAATAAACTTTCACATTCAATTAATAATAATTATTATCGAAAATCAGAAATATTCCGTGAAATATAATATTTTTTGTAGTAAAATGGCCTCTAAGTATTCAATATTTAAATATGGGGATTGAATATAAAATTATCGTAATGGGGGTCAATGGTTATGGATTTATTGATAGGTACTTTATTTTTATTTTTGGTCTTAGTGATTTTTACATTATTTACATATAAAGCGCCTAATGGTATGCGTGCCATGGGAGCATTAGCTAATGCAGCAATCGCAACATTTTTAGTGGAAGCATTTAATAAATATGTTGGTGGCGAAGTATTCGGTATTAAATTTTTAGAAGAGCTAGGAGACGCTGCGGGAGGTCTAGGTGGTGTCGCTGCCGCTGGATTAACAGCATTAGCTATCGGTGTGTCACCAGTATATGCATTAGTTATAGCAGCCGCGTGCGGTGGTATGGATTTATTACCAGGTTTCTTTGCGGGTTATATGATTGGATATGTGATGAAATATACAGAGAAATATGTGCCGGATGGTGTCGACTTAATTGGATCGATTGTCATCTTAGCGCCATTAGCTCGTCTTATTGCAGTATTATTAACGCCAGTAGTGAATAGTACATTGATTCGAATTGGTGATATTATCCAAAGTAGTACGAATACGAATCCAATTATCATGGGTATCATTTTAGGTGGTATTATTACGGTTGTCGGCACAGCGCCATTGAGTTCAATGGCATTGACAGCATTATTAGGTTTAACGGGTGTACCTATGGCTATTGGTGCCATGGCAGCATTTAGTTCGGCATTTATGAATGGGACGCTATTCCATCGCTTAAAATTAGGTGATCGTAAGTCTACGATTGCAGTAAGTATTGAACCTTTATCACAAGCAGATATTGTATCAGCCAATCCAATTCCAATCTATATTACAAATTTCTTTGGTGGTGCGATTGCTGGTTTAATTATTGCTATGTCAGGTTTAATTAACGATGCGACAGGTACAGCTACACCGATTGCAGGATTTTTAGTTATGTTTGGATTTAATCATCCGACGACAATTGTGATTTATGGTGTAGTAATGGCGATTGTAGGTGCGCTTGCAGGTTATCTTGGTTCAATTGTATTTAAAAAATATCCAATTGTTACTAAGCAAGACATGATTAATCGAGGTGCAGTAGACGCATAGCATCATCATATTGAATAGTAAAAACAAATAAAACATAGTAACGTGATTCAGTCGATGTAACAGTCGATAATGAGTCACGTTTTTTTATAGAAAAATACAAGACATAAAAATGTCATAATTTATTGTCGACAAATATCATACTGTATAAACATTTATCATTTTTTCAAGTACCTTTTACACGATGGAATGAACTTACTTTTTACGAAATTATGCGTATTTTATAAACAAATATCATTGATATAACGGTAAATGTAAGCGTTTACAACAGAAATAACAGCATGCTACGATATTTTTGTAAATTCACTGATTCAAGTATTTTAAGTCAATATGAGGAGGGATGTTATGAGCGATTCTGAGAAAGAAATTTTAAAAAGAATTAAAGATAATCCGTTTATTTCACAACGTGAACTTGCTGAGGCAATTGGATTATCTAGACCCAGCGTAGCAAACATTATTTCAGGATTAATACAAAAGGAATATGTTATGGGAAAGGCATATGTTTTAAATGAAGATTATCCTATTGTTTGTATTGGCGCAGCGAATGTAGATCGTAAGTTTTATGTGCATAAAAATTTAGTTGCAGAAACATCAAATCCTGTAACGTCAACACGCTCTATTGGTGGCGTAGCAAGAAATATTGCTGAGAACTTAGGTAGGCTTGGCGAAACGGTCGCTTTTTTATCTGCTAGTGGACAAGATAGTGAATGGGAAATGATTAAACGATTGTCCACACCATTTATGAATTTGGATCATGTTCAACAATTTGAAAATGCGAGTACAGGTTCATATACAGCTTTAATTAGTAAAGAAGGCGACATGACATATGGCTTAGCAGATATGGAAGTGTTTGACTACATTACGCCTGAATTTTTAATTAAGCGTTCACACTTATTGAAAAAGGCTAAGTGCATTATTGTAGATTTGAATTTAGGCAAAGAGGCATTAAACTTCTTATGTGCCTATACCACGAAACATCAAATCAAATTAGTTATCACCACGGTTTCTTCCCCAAAAATGAAAAATATGCCTGATTCATTACATGCTATTGATTGGATTATCACGAATAAAGATGAAACAGAAACATACTTAAATTTAAAAATAGAATCTACTGATGATTTAAAAATAGCTGCTAAACGCTGGAATGATTTAGGTGTTAAAAATGTTATTGTGACAAATGGCGTGAAAGAACTCATTTATCGAAGTGGTGAGGAAGAAATCATTAAGTCAGTTATGCCATCAAATAGTGTGAAAGATGTTACAGGTGCAGGCGATTCATTCTGTGCTGCAGTAGTGTATAGCTGGTTAAATGGGATGTCTACTGAAGATATATTAATTGCTGGTATGGTTAACGCAAAGAAAACGATAGAAACGAAATATACAGTTAGGCAAAACCTAGATCAACAGCAACTTTATCACGATATGGAGGATTATAAAAATGGCAAATTTACAAAAGTATATTGAGTATTCTCGAGAAGTTCAGCAAGCACGGGAGAACAATCAACCGATTGTAGCATTAGAATCAACAATTATTTCGCATGGTATGCCGTACCCACAAAATGTTGAAATGGCAACAACAGTAGAGCAAATTATCAGGAATAATGGTGCCATTCCAGCAACCATAGCCATTATAGATGGCAAAATTAAAATTGGTTTAGAAAGCGAAGATTTAGAAATACTGGCAACTAGTAAAGACGTTGCTAAAGTATCTAGAAGGGATTTAGCAGAAGTTATTGCGATGAAGTGTGTTGGTGCTACTACTGTAGCGACGACGATGATATGTGCTGCAATGGCTGGTATTCAATTTTTTGTTACAGGAGGTATTGGGGGCGTCCATAAAGGTGCAGAACATACGATGGACATTTCAGCAGACTTAGAAGAACTGTCTAAAACAAATGTCACTGTTATCTGTGCAGGTGCCAAATCAATTTTAGACTTACCTAAGACGATGGAGTATTTAGAAACAAAAGGCGTTCCAGTTATTGGATATCAAACGAATGAATTGCCAGCATTCTTCACTCGCGAAAGCGGTGTTAAGTTAACAAGTTCGGTTGAAACGCCAGAACGACTTGCTGACATTCATTTAACAAAACAGCAGTTAAATCTTGAAGGTGGCATTGTTGTTGCTAATCCAATTCCATATGAGCATGCCTTATCAAAAGCATATATTGAGGCAATCATAAATGAAGCTGTTGTTGAAGCGGAAAATCAAGGTATTAAAGGTAAGGACGCCACACCGTTCTTGTTAGGGAAAATTGTAGAAAAAACGAATGGTAAAAGTTTAGCAGCAAATATAAAACTTGTTGAAAACAATGCGGCGTTGGGTGCTAAAATTGCTGTCGCTGTTAATAAATTATTGTAGGTGATGATACATGAATATTTTATTCGCTATCACAGGGATAGCATTTGCACTATTTGTTGCGTTTTTATTCAGTTTTGATCGTAAAAAAATAGACTTCAAAAAGACGTTAATAATGATATTTATTCAAGTGTTGATCGTGTTATTTATGATGAACACAACGATTGGTTTGACAATTTTAACTGCACTAGGTTCATTTTTTGAAGGGCTAATAAATATTAGTAAAGCAGGCATAAATTTTGTTTTTGGAGATATACAAAATAAAAATGGCTTTACGTTCTTTTTAAACGTATTACTGCCATTAGTTTTTATTTCTGTATTAATAGGCATCTTTAATTATATTAAGGTATTACCATTTATTATCAAATATGTAGGTATCGCTATTAATAAAATAACTAGAATGGGGCGCTTAGAAAGTTATTTTGCTATTTCAACAGCAATGTTTGGGCAACCAGAAGTATATTTAACAATAAAAGATATTATTCCAAGATTATCTAGAGCGAAATTATATACAATTGCGACGTCTGGTATGAGTGCTGTTAGTATGGCAATGCTAGGTTCATATATGCAGATGATTGAACCCAAGTTCGTAGTTACAGCAGTAATGTTAAATATTTTTAGTGCGCTTATCATCGCCAGTGTAATCAATCCCTATAAATCTGATGATACTGATGTTGAAATTGATAACTTAACGAAATCCACAGAAACTAAAACATTGAATGGAAAAACAGGAAAACCTAAGAAAGTTGCCTTTTTCCAAATGATTGGTGATAGTGCGATGGATGGGTTTAAAATCGCTGTTGTAGTAGCCGTAATGTTGTTAGCATTTATTTCATTAATGGAAGCAATTAATATCATGTTTGGTAGTGTTGGTTTGAACTTTAAACAGCTTATTGGCTATGTGTTTGCACCAATCGCATTCTTAATGGGGATTCCATGGAGCGAAGCTGTTCCAGCTGGCTCTTTAATGGCGACTAAATTAATTACAAATGAGTTTGTAGCAATGCTTGATTTTAAAAATGTCCTGGGTGATGTATCAGCTCGAACACAAGGTATCATTTCAGTTTACTTAGTAAGCTTCGCTAATTTTGGTACGGTTGGTATCATCGTAGGTTCAATTAAAGGCATTAGTGATAAACAAGGAGAAAAAGTTGCATCCTTTGCAATGAGGTTGCTACTTGGTTCAACTCTAGCTTCAATCATTTCAGGATCAATCATTGGCTTAGTATTGTAAATGAATCGAAGTACCTAAATTAAATTCATGGCAAAGCTAAACCCCGTCACCAAGTTGGCGCAACAGCGCATCATAACTTAGTGACGGGGTTTTATCATAACAATCTACTTTTTCGTAGCCGTTTTTGAAATGTATGTTGATGGTTTATCTTTTTCAAAAATTGTTAATCCCGTTATATCTTTTTTATGTTTTGAAGGGACAATGAAGCTAAGTATATAAGCAAAGACAAAAGCAACTGTAAATGAAATGGTAGATACATAGAAAGGTGAGTTACCTTTGCCAACACCATTATAGACATAAGCAAAGATGATACCCAATATTAATCCACAAATAACACCGAATGTATTCGTACGTTTAGTGAAAATACCAACTGCAAATACACCAGCCAATGGAACGCCGAATAATCCAGTCACAAACAAGAATAAATCCCATAAGTCATTTGAATTAGAAGCAATTAAGTATAGTGACATTCCAAAACCGAAAATACCTGCAATGATAATAATGAAACGTGCAAAGTTAACTTCGTGTCGCTCGCTACCTTTTCCGAAGAAGCGTTGCTTAATGTCGATTGAAATACAAGCAGATATAGAATTTAAACTAGATGAAATGGTAGACTGTGCAGCGGCGAAAATGGCTGCAATAAGTAATCCTGCTACAAATGGTGGCATCTCAGTCAAAATGAAATATGGCACTACAGATGATGTATTGAAGCCTTTTGGTAAAACAGCTTCATGTGTATAAAATGAATACAGCATTGTACCCATACCATAAAATAAGGGTGCTGAAATTAAAGCTAGGATACCATTTGTCCATAACGATTTATTTGTTTCTTTTAAACTATCAGAAGCTTGATAACGCTGCACGACGTCTTGACTCGCTGTGTATTGATACAAGTTGTTGAAAATATTTCCTAGGAAAATAATTGGAATGGCAGCTGCCGCAGTATTTAGTTTCCAATTGTCTGCACTAATTAATTTTTTGTGCTCAATCGCATCTGCAAAGACAGTGCCGAAACCGCCTTTAATGTTCACAACACCTAGAATAATAATAACTAAAGCGCCGCCTAATAAAATGACGCCTTGAATGAAATCACTCCAAACCACACCTTCGAAACCACCTAAAAATGTATATAAAATACATAGTAAACCAACGAGTGATGCAACGATATAAGGGTTCATGTCTGATACAGATGTGATTGCTAATGTTGGTAAGTAGATAACAATTGCAACACGCCCTAAATGGTAAACGACAAATAATAATGAGCCAATGACACGTATGCTAGGGCCAAATCTAGCTTCTAAATATTCATATGCAGATGTTACCTTTAACTTTTTAAAGAAAGGGACATAGAAATAAATAAGTAATGGAATAATTGCGACGATAGCAATGTTACCAGCGATATATGACCAATCTGTTAAAAATGCTTTCTCTGGTGTCGACATAAATGTAATCGCACTTAACGTAGTAGCATAAATTGAAAAGCCAACTACCCAAGATGGCAAGCGACCACTTGCGGTAAAGAAACTATTGGTACTTTGGCTCGCGCGCTTGGTAAAATAAACGCCAATGAACAACATAGCTAGTAGATAAATGATAACGGCAACCCAGTTTAGTGTGCCAAATCCAACTTCTTTCATGGGCAACATCCCCTTTACAATGTATTGATTCTTTGATGTCTATAAATCGTATTTTGCAATGAGTTGATCTAATGTTTGTCGATGTGCTTCGTTAAAAGGTTTGAAAGGTCTTTTCGGTAATCCTGCATCAATGCCACGATGACGTAATATTTCTTTCAATGTTGGATAAATCCCCATTGATAACACTGTTTCGATAATGTCGTTTGAATCATGTTGCAGTTGGTAAGCTTCTTGAATTTGACCTTGTCGTGCTAAGTCGAAGATTTTTCTTGCACGGCGACCATTAACGTTATATGTAGAACCAATTGCACCATCTACGCCAGAAATCGTAGCTTGAACTAACATTTCATCAAAGCCAGATAAGATTAATTTGTCTGGGAATGCTTTTCTAATACGTTCGAGTAGGAAGAAGTTTGGCGCTGTATATTTAACACCAACAATTTTTTCATGATTAAATAGCTCGCTGAATTGTTCAATAGAAATATTCACACCTGTTAAATCTGGTATTGCATAAATAATCATATTGTTCTGAGTTGCTTCGATAATATCGAAATAGTAATCTCTAATTTCTTCAAAAGTAAATGGATAGTAGAATGGTGTTACGGCAGAAAGTGCATCATAACCGAGTTCTGTGGCATATTTTCCAAGTTCAATGGCTTCATTTAAATCTAACGAACCTACTTGAGCAATCAATTTCACTTTATCCCCAACTGCCTCTTTGGCAACCTTGAAAACTTGCTTCTTCTGCTCTGTATTTAATAAAAAGTTTTCGCCTGAGCTACCATTTACATAAAGACCGTCTAATTCTTCAGTTTCAATGGCATTTTGAGCAATTTGTTTAAGTCCTTGTTCATTTACTTGACCATTTTCATCAAAAGGAACGAGTAACGCTGCATATAAACCTTTTAAATCTTTGTTCATTATGAAGTCCCTCCAAAAATCATTTGATAATATAGTTTACAGCTATAATTGTAAACGCTATCATAAAATGTAACAATATCTTTTTGAAAATTGTAGTCATATTTATGTATAATTAATGAAAATGTTTTTCAAAATCAATAGAAATGGAGTGAGTAAGGTGTATTACATCGCAATCGATATTGGAGGCACTCAAATTAAATCGGCAGTTATTGATAAGCAATTGAATATGTTTGACTATCAACAAATATCAACGCCGGACAACAAAAGTGAGCTTATTACTGACAAAGTATATGAGATTGTAACAGGATATATGAAGCAATATCAGTTGATCCAACCTGTCATAGGTATTTCATCAGCAGGCGTTGTTGATGAACAAAAAGGCGAAATTGTATACGCAGGGCCAACCATTCCGAATTATAAAGGTACTAATTTTAAGCGATTATTAAAATCACTGTCTCCTTATGTCAAAGTAAAAAATGATGTAAACGCTGCATTACTAGGCGAATTGAAATTACATCAATATCAAGCAGAACGGATCTTTTGTATGACGCTTGGTACAGGCATTGGGGGTGCGTACAAGAATAATCAAGGTCATATTGATAATGGTGAGCTTCATAAGGCAAATGAAGTTGGGTATTTATTGTATCGTCCAACTGAAAATACAACGTTTGAGCAACGTGCTGCAACGAGTGCATTGAAAAAGCGCATGATTGCCGGAGGATTTACGAGAAGCACACATGTGCCAGTATTGTTTGAAGCAGCTGAAGAAGGTGATGATATTGCAAAACAAATATTGAATGAGTGGGCAGAAGATGTAGCAGAAGGGATTGCCCAAATACAGGTCATGTATGATCCAGGGCTTATATTAATTGGGGGCGGTATATCTGAACAAGGAGATAATCTCATTAAATATATCGAGCCGAAAGTTGCACACTATTTACCAAAAGACTATGTTTATGCACCAATACAAACGACTAAGAGTAAAAATGATGCAGCATTATATGGCTGTTTGCAATGATAGTTGAAAGAAGGAGTCATTCTAAAATAGAATTTGAAACCGTTACGAGAGATGAGAGCTGTTGTTAGTTCCACACATCACACTCTATCTAGGACCAATCTAAACTATATCAACCAACAGTGTGCCACGGGCAAATTAAATTGAAGAAGCTGAGATATTAAAATTTTAGAAAATGTAAAAAAATATTTGGTATTGAAATTAAAAAAGCACCTAGCAACTCGTTGGGACAATCACGATGATTGTCTACAGTTGCAGGTGGATTTGAATATACTACTAGTTATTTGTTGTCTAGGATAATAGATTTAGTATGTTGATAAGTTTGACTCAGATTCGTATTTTCTAATAAATGATAACTCACGATATCGATTAAAAAGAGTGTCGCAATTTGTGTGTTGATAAATTGATGGTCGGTATTACGCGATTGATCCGTTGTTAAAAGTACTAAATCTGCACAATCTGTAAGTTTACTACCTTCAAAATTTGTGATGGCAACGACATATGCACCATGAGATTTGGCGACTTCCGCTGCAGAAATTAATTCCGAAGTATTACCACTATTTGACATAGCAATAAACATATCCGAATGAGATAGTAGGGATGCCGATATTTTCATTAAATGTGAATCGGTAGTAACATTACCTTTTAGCCCCATACGAATCATACGATAATAAAATTCAGTCGCTGATAAACCAGAGCTACCTAGTCCAGCAAAGAGTATATGTCGACTTGATTGAAGTTTGTCGATAAAGGTTTGGATAATGTCGTTATCAATAAATTCACCAGTTTGTTGAATGATTTGTTGATGATATTTATGAATTCTTTGAATAATTGGGCTATTTTCAATAACTGTCTCTGTCATTTCTTGTTGAATATTAAATTTTAAATCTTGGAAATTCTCATAATCCAGCTTATGACTAAAGCGTGTCATCGTTGCTGGTGATGTACCAATCGCATGGGCTAAGGAGTTAATCGTTGAAAAGGCATCGCTATAACCATTTTGTCTTATATAATTGACGATGCGTTTATCAGTTTTTGTAAATAAATGTTGATAACGTTGAACACGATTCTCAAATTTCATTGTGTCACCCCTTCATCTTAATGATTACTATTATATATGAAAAATATTTTCAAGATAGTAAAAAGCATTGATAAAAATTATCTTAATGATATATTGTAAATGACTTTACGTGAAAAAACGACTTATGGAGTGAGGAATAATGTTACCACATGGATTAATAGTATCTTGTCAGGCACTACCAGATGAACCATTGCATTCATCTTTTATTATGTCGAAAATGGCATTAGCTGCGTATGAAGGTGGTGCTGTTGGTATTCGCGCAAATACTAAGGAAGACATTTTAGCAATTAAAGAAACGGTAGATTTACCAGTTATTGGCATTGTGAAACGTGACTATGATCACTCAGATGTTTTCATTACTGCAACGTCAAAAGAAGTTGATGAACTGATAGAAAGCCAATGTGAAGTCATTGCATTGGATGCAACGTTACAGCAACGTCCGAAAGAAACGTTAGACGAATTAGTATCATATATTAGAACACATGCACCGAACGTTGAAATCATGGCTGATATCGCGACCGTTGAAGAAGCTAAAAATGCCGCACGACTTGGCTTTGATTATATTGGCACGACGTTACATGGCTATACTAGTTATACGCAAGGACAATTACTTTATCAAAATGACTTCCAATTTTTAAAAGATGTACTACAAAGTGTTGATGCAAAAGTTATTGCGGAAGGTAATGTCATTACACCGGATATGTATAAACGTGTGATGGACTTAGGCGTTCATTGTTCAGTCGTTGGTGGTGCGATAACACGACCAAAAGAAATTACGAAACGTTTTGTTCAAATTATGGAAGATTAAATGATAACGATAAAAAAACGAGATGACCATCATTAATTAAAGGCACCTAATTATCTTAGGTGGCTGAATGAATGTAATGGGTTCATCTCGTTTTGTTTGTTTATGATAGTGATTTTATTTTCAACTTTATCCAAAAATAAGTAAAGCGACGGGGATGGTGATTAATAGCGACAACGCCACGCGTAAAAACCAAATGATGATGAGTTTCCAGACAGGTATTTTAATTTCAGTTGCTAGTATACATGGCACTAATGCTGAGAAAAAGATAATGGCTGATACGCTTACTACACCGACGACAAATTTAGTACTCATTGCAGCTTTAGTTACTAACAAAGATGGTAGAAACATCTCTACAATAGAAATCGCTGACGCTTTTGCTAGTAAAGCCTGATCAGCAATTGGGAAAATATAAATAAATGGATAGAAGATATAGCCAAGCCAATCAATGAATGGTGTATAGTTCGCTACAATCAGTCCTAAAAAACCAATCGATAATATAGAAGGTAAAATACCAACAGTCATTTCTAAACCGTCTTTCAAATTGTCCCAAACGTTCTTCACGAGAGATGGTGTTAATGCATTTTGTTTCATCGCCTCTGCATATGCAGTTTTCAGTCTGCTTCCTTCAATAGCAACTTCTTGTTCTCCTTCTTGTCCGTTATAATATTCTGTTGATTCATTGCTGATTGGCGGTAGCCATGCAGTAATTGCAGTCACGACAAATGTGATGACTAAAGTTATCCAAAAGTATAAATTCCAATGCGGCATTAATCCTAAAGTTTTAGCAACGATAATCATAAAAGTTGCTGAAACTGTTGAAAAGCCAGTCGCAATAATCGTGGCTTCTCGTTTGTTGTACATCCCTTGCTTATAGACACGATTAGTAATCAATAATCCTAAGGAATAACTGCCGACAAACGAAGCCACTGCATCGACAGCGGATTTTCCTGGTGTTTTAAAAATAGGTCTCATAATAGGCTCCATATAAACACCGACAAATTCTAATAAGCCATAGCCCACTAATAAAGAAAGCGCAATTGCACCTACTGGAATTAAGATACTTAATGGCATCATTAATTTTTCAAACAAAAACGGACCATAGTTAGCTTTAAATAGTATTGATGGACCGATTTTAAATACATACATTATACCGATCATTGCACCTGCAACTTTAAATAATGTAATGACCAAGTTTGTGATTGAAGTCATAAAAGTACGTCTCACTATTGGTAACGCTGTACCAATTAAAATCATAATCAGTGCAACATAGGGCATAAGTGGACCTATGATTGAGCGAATGGCTAGATGAACATGATCGACGAAAATAGTGTTGTTACCATTAATCGTAAAAGGAATAAAGAAACATAGTATGCCCACTAAACTATAGACAAAAAAACGCCATGCACTTGGTTGTTGTGCATTAGAATGATATTGATTCATTAAAGCAACCCCTTTGTTTAAATGAATACACAAAACTGTATGATGCATCTTCCCCTTAATGAGATGAATCATTATTTTAATTTAGAAAAATCTGAAAACTTACTATAATTGTATAGTTTGAATTATTTTCATACCAATACAAATTAACTAATTATATATAGATTGAAACTATATTACTTAATAAAATATTTATCTTAAATGTTGTTGTGTTGATTCAACACCACAACTAAAAGTGTTTATAAATTATTTGGAAATACACATATTTGTAAATGATTAGTATCGATTTAATATCGTATTATTAAATTTTTATTAATTTTGTAGTCTTAATCAAAAAATAATATATGTCATGTTATATTGAAGGTGCAGTTGTTTTTCATTCTCAAGAGGGGGTCAAAAAAATACTTTTGAGGTGATTATATGTTAAGAGGACAAGAAGAAAGAAAGTATAGTATTAGAAAGTATTCAATAGGCGTGGTGTCAGTGTTAGCGGCTACAATGTTTGTTGTGTCATCACATGAAGCACAAGCCTCGGAAAAAACATCAACTAATGCAGCGGCACAAAAAGAAACACTAAATCAACCGGGAGAACAAGGGAATGCGATAACGTCACATCAAATGCAGTCAGGAAAGCAATTAGACGATATGCATAAAGAGAATGGTAAAAGTGGAACAGTGACAGAAGGTAAAGATACGCTTCAATCATCGAAGCATCAATCAACACAAAATAGTAAAACAATCAGAACGCAAAATGATAATCAAGTAAAGCAAGATTCTGAACGACAAGGTTCTAAACAGTCACACCAAAATAATGCGACTAATAATACTGAACGTCAAAATGATCAGGTTCAAAATACCCATCATGCTGAACGTAATGGATCACAATCGACAACGTCACAATCGAATGATGTTGATAAATCACAACCATCCATTCCGGCACAAAAGGTAATACCCAATCATGATAAAGCAGCACCAACTTCAACTACACCCCCGTCTAATGATAAAACTGCACCTAAATCAACAAAAGCACAAGATGCAACCACGGACAAACATCCAAATCAACAAGATACACATCAACCTGCGCATCAAATCATAGATGCAAAGCAAGATGATACTGTTCGCCAAAGTGAACAGAAACCACAAGTTGGCGATTTAAGTAAACATATCGATGGTCAAAATTCCCCAGAGAAACCGACAGATAAAAATACTGATAATAAACAACTAATCAAAGATGCGCTTCAAGCGCCTAAAACACGTTCGACTACAAATGCAGCAGCAGATGCTAAAAAGGTTCGACCACTTAAAGCGAATCAAGTACAACCACTTAACAAATATCCAGTTGTTTTTGTACATGGATTTTTAGGATTAGTAGGCGATAATGCACCTGCTTTATATCCAAATTATTGGGGTGGAAATAAATTTAAAGTTATCGAAGAATTGAGAAAGCAAGGCTATAATGTACATCAAGCAAGTGTAAGTGCATTTGGTAGTAACTATGATCGCGCTGTAGAACTTTATTATTACATTAAAGGTGGTCGCGTAGATTATGGCGCAGCACATGCAGCTAAATACGGACATGAGCGCTATGGTAAGACTTATAAAGGAATCATGCCTAATTGGGAACCTGGTAAAAAGGTACATCTTGTAGGGCATAGTATGGGTGGTCAAACAATTCGTTTAATGGAAGAGTTTTTAAGAAATGGTAACAAAGAAGAAATTGCCTATCATAAAGCGCATGGTGGAGAAATATCACCATTATTCACTGGTGGTCATAACAATATGGTTGCATCAATCACAACATTAGCAACACCACATAATGGTTCACAAGCAGCTGATAAGTTTGGAAATACAGAAGCTGTTAGAAAAATCATGTTCGCTTTAAATCGATTTATGGGTAACAAGTATTCGAATATCGATTTAGGATTAACGCAATGGGGCTTTAAACAATTACCAAATGAGAGTTACATTGACTATATAAAACGCGTTAGTAAAAGCAAAATTTGGACATCAGACGACAATGCTGCCTATGATTTAACGTTAGATGGCTCTGCAAAATTGAACAACATGACAAGTATGAATCCTAATATTACGTATACGACTTATACAGGTGTATCATCTCATACTGGTCCATTAGGTTATGAAAATCCTGATTTAGGTACATTTTTCTTAATGGCTACAACGAGTAGAATTATTGGTCATGATGCAAGAGAAGAATGGCGTAAAAATGATGGTGTCGTACCAGTGATTTCGTCATTACATCCGTCCAATCAACCATTTGTTAATGTTACGAATGATGAACCTGCCACACGCAGAGGTATCTGGCAAGTTAAACCAATCATACAAGGATGGGATCATGTCGATTTTATCGGTGTGGACTTCCTGGATTTCAAACGTAAAGGTGCAGAACTTGCCAACTTCTATACAGGTATTATAAATGACTTGTTGCGTGTTGAAGCGACTGAAAGTAAAGGAACACAATTGAAAGCAAGTTAAATTCATCTTCTGAATTTAATATGCTATGTAAATCGTGCTGTTATCATGGCACATCAGATATAAGTAGCATCACAGTGTTGAATTTAAAAATAGTAAAGTGAAATAAAGCGCCTGTCTCATTAGCGAAAACTAAAGGGACAGGCGTATCTGTTTATGAGCTTAATAAATTGTATGAATAATATGGTTGATCGAATAACTGTTTATCATGATGATAAATTGAGTTTTTTAAAATAATGATATATTACATCATTGTTATAGCGTTTAAGAAATCAACAACTTTACGATAAATAGTGATTGCTTCGTCATTAGGTCTACGATCAAAATCATGCTCGTTTTTATTCACGCGTTCAAATGTTGAATGTGGAACATGATTCATGATATGTTCGCTTTCCTCAACGGGAACATCATAATCGCCATTACAATGCGCAATGAAAACAGGTGGAAGTGTTTTAAGTTCATCTGGTGCAATATTATATTTTGAATTAGTATAATCAGCAATGTTAATCATATTTATCCATTTACCTGTGCCACGTGCATAAACGTAGATTAAAAAACGTTGTGCGATTTGATCTTGAACAACCGGTGTTGGTGAAGTGAGTTGTGCAATCATTGTTTCGTTTACGCTTTGAGCTATTTTTGCGTAATAACTATTAGTTGTTTTAAAAGGTTCAGTGTTGATGCGACTATAACCATAAAAATCAATAACACCATCAATATCTCTGTCTCGTGCAATTAATAGACTTAAATATGCACCTGATGATCTGCCAAAGGTAAAAATAGGGCAATTAGAATATTGTGATTGAATCGCATCGAATGATGCGTAGACATCCTCAATAATGCAATCGAGACTTACTTCTGGTAATAAACGATAACTTAGTTGAATTAAATCGTAATGTTCCGTAAGGATATCGATATACTGTGGGGATAAATCGTTAGCTTTACCGAACATTAATCCACCACCGTGGATGTAGACAATAGCGCCTTTTGTTGGTTGATTTTTTGCTTTAATAATTGTGTAAGGTAATGCAAATGCATCTTTAGTAATTACTTTATCTTTAATTTCAGTCACGATTTAATAGGCTCCTTATTTTTGATATTGATGTCATTATAACACTGTCTTAAATTTCCATGAAAAATAGTCTTAAGACGATGAGTCATGATAATTCTGTTCCAATTGACGTAAAGCGTCACGGGTATGCTTCTTTAGACCTTCCCCATAATCCATCATTTTAACAATATCTTTAAAAGCAGCATGTGGAATGGCTAAATCTTCTAAATCTGCCATAGAAAATTCAAGATTGATATCATGTGGTCGCTGTTCAGCAAGTTTATGCACAAAGTCAGGTTCTGTGACAAAAGGCGAAGACATGCCGACCATATCTGCATGTTGTAAAGCATCTAAAGCAGACTCTGGAGAATTAATCCCGCCACTTGCAATTAAAGGGATACGACCTGCTAAATGTTCATAGACAATTTGGTTAACTGGTCGACCGAAATGATCACCTGGTGTACGAGACGTATTTTGATAAATATGTCGACCCCAGCTAGCGATTGCTAAGTATTGGATGTTTGAAACGTCCATGACCCAATTGATTAATTGGTTGAACTCGTCAATGGTATATCCTAAATCACTGCCTCTGGTTTCTTCTGGCGTTGCTCGAAATCCTAAAATAAAATTGTCAGGTGCTTCTTTATCAATCACTTCTTGTACCGCACGCATAACTTCTAAACATAATCTTGCACGATTTTTTAATGAGTCGGCACCGTAATGGTCTGTACGTTTATTCGAAAAAGTTGAGAAAAATGTTTGAATCAGCAAACGTTGTGCAATCGAAATTTCCACACCATCAAAACCTGCTTTAATCGCGCGTAATGTAGCATCGCGATACTGCTGAATGATGCTATTGATTTTCTCATGAGACATGGCGATAACATCGTGTTCAATCGGTGAATGCAATGTCATAGGGCTTGGTCCATACACCTTTCCAAAATTTAAAATGGCTTGATTTGAAAAACGACCAGCATGCGCTAGCTGGATAATAGCGAGGCTACCATGTTGTTTCATCGTAGATGCCATGTTAGTTAATCCAGGGATACAAGCATCATGATCAATATTAAAGCCATATTCAAACAATTGACCATAAGGTTCAATGTAAGCAGCGCCGGTGACTTGCATTCCAGCTGAATTAGAGCGACGTGCAGCATAAGCCAAGTCTTCTTTTGTAATATAGCCTTCTTTTGTTGATGTGTTTACGGTCATTGGTGATAATACAAAGCGATTCGAAATTTTGATGCCATTAGGTAAGTGGATTGATTGTAAAAGTGGTTTGTATCGGTACATACTATGATTCCTTTTCTATTCAATATTGTTTTCAAAGTACCATGGAAAGAATGAATAATCAATGATGAACAGTCTTGATAGAATAGAATTGGTACATGGAAAGTATTTTTAAAATTAAACTAATGAATGGCATTTGTAGGTCTGAAAATATGAATATGAAAAAGAAAAATAAAGGCGAAAAGATATAAAAGTTAATTGAAAAACGTTATCATATACGTGGGTATATGAAGAGGGAATGGTATTAAGAACGCTAAAATGTTATGTCGGTTTGACATGACAGGATAAGTTTGGAGATGACGGATTGGTTAAATTAAGCGTATTAGACTATGCCTTAATAGATGAAGGTAAGGATGCACAAAAGGCATTGCAAGATTCAGTGACACTTGCAAAATTAGCAGATCGACTTGGCTTTAAGCGAATTTGGTTTACGGAACATCATAATGTACCAGCGTTTGCGTGTAGTAGTCCAGAACTTTTGATGATGCATACATTGGCGCAGACAAATCACATACGAGTTGGCTCTGGTGGTGTGATGCTGCCGCACTATCGACCTTATAAAATTGCTGAGCATTTTAGAATGATGGCAGCGTTATATCCAAATCGTATTGATTTAGGTATTGGTAATAATCCAGGTACTACTATGGTAAAGCAAGCTTTAGATGGAATAAATCCTACATATGATAGTTACGATGAATCGATTTCGTTATTACGTGATTATCTTACAATAAAGGATAAACCAAGTGCGCATACGTTAGGTGTCCAACCACACATTGATCATTTTCCAGAAATGTGGTTATTAAGTAGTAGCGCAACATCTGCCAAAATAGCTGCCGAACTAGGTATAGGGCTTTCTGTTGGAACATTTTTGCTACCAGATATAAATGCGATACATACAGCGAAGGATAACATTGATATTTACAAAAAACATTTCCAAGCATCAACGATTAAAATGGACGCAAAGGTGATGGCATCTGTATTTGTCATTGTAGCTGATAACGAAGCGGAAGTAGCAGCATTACAACATGCCTTAGATGTTTGGTTATTAGGTAAATTACAATTTGCAGAATTTGAAGATTTTCCTTCAGTAGACACAGCACAAAAGTATAAGCTTAATGATCGAGACAAAGAGATGATTCAAGCACATCAAGCACGCATCATTGCAGGTACACAAGAAAAGGTTAAAGCACAATTAGATGATTTCATTGCTACGTTTGAAGTTGATGAGGTGTTAGTAGCACCGCTTATTCCAGGTATTGAACAGCGTTGTAAAACATTAAAATTACTCGCGGAAATTTATTTGTAGCATTTTAAATAGAAGAGAAAGGATGAAGATAAGATGAAAAAGTTAGCCAATTATTTATGGGTAGAAAAAGTAGGAGATTTGTATGTGTTTAGTATGACACCTGAATTGCAAGATGATATTGGGACAGTAGGTTATGTTGAATTCGTAAGTCCAGATGAAGTTAAAGTGGATGATGAAATTGTGAGTATCGAAGCATCGAAAACGGTCATTGATGTGCAAACGCCATTGTCAGGAACGATTATTGAGCGAAATACAAAAGCGGAAGAAGAACCGACAATTTTAAACTCTGAAAAACCAGAAGAAAATTGGTTGTTCAAATTGGATGATGTCGATAAAGAAGCATTCCTAGCATTACCGGAGGCTTAAATGGAAACGTTAAAATCAAATAAAGCGAGACTTGAATATTTAATCAATGATATGCATCGAGAGAGAAATGACAATGACGTATTGGTAATGCCATCTTCATTTGAAGATTTGTGGGAATTATATCGAGGCTTAGCAAATGTCAGACCGGCATTACCTGTAAGTGATGAATATTTAGCTGTACAAGATGCTATGTTAAGTGATTTGAATCGTCAACATGTTACGGATTTGAAGGATTTGAAGCCGATAAAAGGTGACAATATCTTTGTTTGGCAAGGTGATATCACGACGTTAAAAATCGATGCTATTGTTAATGCTGCAAATAGTCGTTTTCTAGGATGTATGCAAGCTAATCATGACTGCATTGATAATATTATTCATACAAAAGCGGGTGTTCAAGTTCGACTTGATTGTGCAGAGATCATTCGACAACAAGGGCGCAATGAAGGTGTAGGTAAAGCCAAAATAACACGTGGATATAATTTGCCAGCAAAGTATATAATTCATACGGTTGGTCCGCAAATACGTCGATTGCCTGTTTCAAAGATGAATCAGGACTTGTTAGCTAAATGTTATCTTAGCTGTCTTAAATTGGCTGATCAACATAGTTTAAATCATGTCGCTTTTTGCTGTATATCTACAGGTGTATTTGCTTTTCCTCAAGATGAAGCAGCAGAAATTGCTGTTCGAACAGTAGAAAGCTATCTCAAAGAAACAAATTCAACATTGAAAGTCGTGTTCAATGTATTTACAGATAAGGATTTACAACTGTATAAGGAGGCATTTAACCGTGATGCAGAGTAGTAAGTGGAATGCAATGTCTCTGTTAATGGATGACAAGACAAAGCAGGCTGAAGTATTGCGTACTGCGATTGATGAAGCAGATGCGATAGTGATTGGAATTGGTGCAGGCATGTCTGCATCTGACGGATTTACATATGTAGGAGAGCGTTTTACGGAAAATTTCCCAGATTTTATTGAAAAATATCGCTTCTTTGATATGTTGCAAGCGAGTTTACATCCTTATGGCAGTTGGCAAGAGTATTGGGCATTTGAGAGTCGTTTTATTACATTAAACTATTTAGATCAACCTGTAGGTCAGTCTTACCTCGCTTTAAAATCCTTGGTGGAAGGTAAACAGTACCACATTATAACTACGAATGCAGATAATGCTTTCGATGTAGCTGATTATGATATGACTCATGTATTTCATATACAAGGGGAGTATATACTGCAACAGTGTAGTCAGCATTGTCATGCTCAAACGTATCGCAATGATGATTTAATTCGTAAAATGGTTGTTGCGCAACAAGATATGCTTATACCTTGGGAGATGATTCCAAGATGTCCAAAATGTGATGCCCCAATGGAAGTGAATAAACGTAAAGCGGAAGTTGGGATGGTTGAAGATGCTGAATTTCATGCGCAACTACATCGTTATAATGCTTTTCTAGAGCAACATCAAGATGATAAAGTGTTGTATTTGGAAATTGGAATTGGTTATACTACACCACAATTTGTGAAGCATCCTTTTCAGCGTATGACACGTAAAAATGAAAATGCCCTTTATATGACGATGAATAAAAAGGCATATCGCATTCCGAATTCAATTCAAGAACGTACCATACATTTAACTGAGGATATCTCAACATTGATTACAGCAGCACTCCGGAACGACAGCACAACGAAAAATAACAACATTGGAGAGACAGAAGATGTACTTAATAGAACCGATTAGAAATGGAGAATATATTACTGATGGTGCGATTGCACTCGCTATGCAAGTTTATGTTA
The DNA here is from genome assembly GCF_016743875.1 of Staphylococcus sp. T93. Taxonomy (NCBI): domain Bacteria; kingdom Bacillati; phylum Bacillota; class Bacilli; order Caryophanales; family Staphylococcaceae; genus Staphylococcus; species Staphylococcus sp. T93. Next base: position 2,526,302 of record NZ_CP068247.1, read on the forward strand.
ACCAGCATATCTTTTTAGATGAAGATATTTTATTCCCTTATTATTGTGATCCAAAAGTGGAAATTGGACGTTTTCAAAATACTGCTATAGAAGTGAATCAAGATTATATAGATAAACACAGTATTCAAGTAGTTCGCCGAGATACTGGTGGTGGCGCTGTGTATGTTGATAAAGGTGCCGTTAATATGTGTTGTATTTTAGAACAAGACACTTCAATTTATGGTGATTTTCAACGATTTTATCAACCAGCTATAAAGGCGTTGCATACATTAGGTGCAACAGATGTGGTACAAAGCGGTAGAAATGATTTAACATTGAATGGTAAAAAAGTGTCAGGCGCCGCAATGACATTAATGAATAATCGTATTTATGGCGGTTATTCGCTATTACTTGATGTTAATTATGAAGCAATGGATAAAGTGTTAAAGCCTAATCGCAAAAAGATTGCATCGAAAGGGATTAAATCTGTGCGCGCACGTGTTGGTCATCTTAGAGAAGCACTGGATGAAAAGTATCGTGATATAACCATTGAAGAATTTAAAAATTTAATGGTGACGCAGATTTTGGGAATCGATGACATTAAAGAGGCGAAACGATATGAATTAACGGATGCAGATTGGGAAGCGATTGATGAATTAGCTGATAAAAAGTATAAAAATTGGGATTGGAATTATGGCAAGTCACCCAAATATGAATACAATCGAAGTGAAAGATTATCTTCAGGTACGGTAGACATAACAATTTCTGTTGAACAAAATCGTATCGCAGATTGTCGTATTTATGGGGATTTCTTTGGACAAGGTGATATAAAAGATGTGGAAGAAGCATTACAAGGAACAAAAATGACAAGAGAAGATTTAACGCATCAGTTAAAGCAATTAGACATCGTTTATTATTTTGGCAATGTTACGGTAGAAGCATTAGTGGATATGATTTTAAGTTAATATTGTTATTTTATGTATGCTGAATCATTGGAAGTGTTTGCTTGCTCTTGAAAAGGTGACAATAGTGTTTGGTGAAGGTTGAACATATGAGTGGAAATTATTGCCTTTAACTATTCAAAGTATGATATATATATGGTTTTTGTTTCTAAATGATTGGGTATTTGAAAATAGATGAGTTTAATATTTTAAGGAATATAATGATGTTTACTTTTATAATTCATATAGAATATTAAGCAATATAAGTCTGTTGATATATACAAAATATAATGACTGCTATAATGAGTAATCAATAGACACAAAGAGGAGATTATGTGATGAATAATAAAGTATTAGTAACCGGTGGTACAGGGTTTGTTGGCATGCGAATTATTTCACGATTATTAGAACAAGGTTATGACGTACAAACGACGATACGTGATTTAAGTAAAGCTGATAAAGTAATTAAAACAATGCAAGACAATGGCATTTCCACAGAGCGATTAATGTTTGTCGAAGCGGATTTATCACAAGATGAACATTGGGATGAAGCAATGAAAGATTGCAAGTATGTCTTGAGTGTAGCATCTCCGGTGTTTTTCGGTAAAACAGACGATGCAGAAGTGATGGCGAAGCCTGCAATTGAAGGTATACAACGTATTTTAAGAGCTGCAGAACATGCGGGTGTTAAACGTGTGGTAATGACTGCAAACTTTGGTGCAGTTGGTTTTAGTAATAAAGATAAAAATTCAATCACAAATGAAAGTCATTGGACAAATGAAGATGAACCAGGCTTATCAGTATATGAAAAATCAAAATTGTTAGCTGAAAAGGCAGCGTGGGATTTTGTTGAGAATGAAAATACAACAGTAGAATTTGCCACAATCAATCCAGTTGCAATTTTTGGGCCATCATTAGATGCACACGTTTCAGGAAGCTTTCATTTATTAGAAAATTTATTGAATGGTTCAATGAAACGTGTACCGCAAATTCCGTTAAATGTTGTTGATGTGAGAGACGTAGCTGAACTGCACATTTTGGCAATGACAAATGAACAAGCTAATGGCAAGCGATTTATTGCGACGGCTGATGGACAAATTAATTTGTTGGAAATTGCAAAATTAATTAAAGAAAAGAGACCTGAAATAGCTCAAAAAGTTTCTACTAAAAAATTACCAGACTTTATTTTGAGTCTAGGTGCTAAATTTAATCATCAAGCTAAAGAAGGTAAACTTTTATTAGATATGAACCGCAATGTAAGTAACGAACGTGCAAAAACATTACTTGGTTGGGAACCGATTGCGACACAAGAAGAAGCAATTTTAGCAGCTGTCGATAGTATGGCTAAGTATCATTTAATATAATACAAAACACCGTCCATAAGTAAGTGGCTTTCCTCTTGATAAAAGGGGCATTCACTCAATATGTGACGGTGTTTTATATTTCTACGTTAACACTATTGCTGTTCTTTTTGACGGCCTTTTAATAAAATTGTTGTCGCACCTACGATAATAATAAATAGAATCGCACCAAATAATCCCATATATTTTACTGCGTTACCGAACACGATACCGACAGCTAAAAAGTCTGTATCTGAGAATGTTGTTGCAGCACCACCTAATTCGCCTAAAAATGGCAAGAATAATAATGGTAAAAACGTGATTAGGATACCATTTAGAGCGGCGCCAGCAATAGCACCTTTAATACCGCCTCTTGCATTACCGAATACAGCAGCCGTTGCACCTAAGAAGAAGTGTGCAACTACGCCAGGTAAAATGACGACGCCACCAAATAAGAATAAGATAAACATACCGATGACACCTGTAATAAAGCTGACAAAGAATCCAATTAATACTGCATTTTGTGCATAAGGGAACACAATAGGGCAGTCTAATGCAGGTTTAGAATTTGGTACAAGCTTTTCAGAAATTCCTTTAAATGCTGGGACGATTTCAGCTAAGATTAAACGAACGCCCGTTAAAATAATAAATACACCAGCAGCAAATGTCACACCTTGAATTAATGAAAAGACAATAAAGTTTTGACCATCACTAATAGATTCGTGTACATAACTAACGCCCGCAAATAAGCATGCGATGAAGTAAAGTAATGCCATCGTAATCGAGATACTAATTGTACTTTCTCGTAAGAAACTTAAGCCTTTTGGAAATTTAATCTCTTCCGTTGATTTAGACTTACCTTTGAATAATTGACCTACAGCACCTGCGGCAAAGTAACTGATTGAGCCAAAATGACCTAAAGCTACTTGGTCATTCCCTGTAATTTTTCGCATCGTAGGTTGGAGTAATGCAGGTAATACTGCCATGATTAATCCTAATACGAGTGCGCCGATAACAATCGTTAGCCAGCCTTTAATATGACTGACTGTTAAAATGATTGCTAAAAACGCAGCCATGTAAAATGTATGATGACCTGTTAAAAAGATATATTTTAAATTAGTGAAGCGGGCAATTAAAATATTAACAATCATGCCACAGACCATGATGAGTGCAGCTGTTGTTCCAAAATCTTTTAAGGCTAGTGAGACGATAGCTTCGTTGTTAGGTACGATACCTTGCACACCAAATGCGTGTTGGAATATTTTGCCGAATGGTTCAAGAGATCGAACGACGACATCAGCACCTGCACTTAAAATTAAGAAGCCTAATATCGTTTTAATGGTTCCTGAAGTGATCGTTGCGGCAGGTTTTTTCTGAACGATTAAACCTATAAAGGCAATCAGTGCAACAAGAATGGCTGGTTGACTTAAAATATCGACTATAAAATTAAGGATTGCTTGCATAGGTCGTACCTCCTTTAAATCATGTTAAGTTGTTGTAATTTTTCTGAGAGCTTTTGTTGTAATTCAGCTTTATCTAAAATATTATCAAGAACTAAGACATCCCCTAGACGTTCGGCATTTTCAGCTAAATCTCTACCACAAATAAACAAGTCAGCCATCTCTGGACTTGCTGTCATAATGTCACTATGTTCAACTTCGATATCAGATGGTGCATTAAGTTGCCTAAGTGCTTCTTGTGCGTTCATTTCTACCATAAAACTACTTCCTAAACCGTGGCCACATACTACTAAAATTTTCATATTAATCATGCTCCTTTAAAATGTTTTTAATGTCTTGTGCATTTGTTGCAGTTAATAGTTGCTGGACTGTTTGGTTATCGCCCAGTACGGTTGCTAAATTTTGTAATACAGATAAGTGTGAATGATTGTCGATGGCACTCAATACAAAAATGAGAGATGCGTAGTGATCTTCATCACAAAATGCCACATGTTGATTCAACTTTAATAGACTTAAACCAACTTGATGTACGTCATTGTTCGGTCTTGCATGTGCAATTGCAATTTCAGGTGCGATAACGATATAAGGTCCAAGTTCATTAACGCTATCAATCATTGCTTGAACATAGCCTTGTTCAATAATTTGTTCTTGTAGTAATGGCTGAGAAGCTATAGTTATAGCTTCAGTCCAATCATTTACTTGTTCTTTTACAATGATGCGTGTTGTTGACAAAATGTCTAATGACACGTTATTAAGCCTCCTTTGTCATAGTTAAAGCAATGTGTTGTTTAATTTTAAAAATATTCCCATCTAAGAAATCTTGTCGATATAAGTCGTTGCTTAAGCATTCGCTTAACTGTCCCAATGCCTTTAAATGTGCATTGGGGTGGTCCGTTGCTAATGTAATTACAAGGTGAACGGGATCGTTAGCTTTACTACCAAAGATAATCCCTTCAGTGAAATATGTTAGTGCGAAACCTACACCATTCTGTACATAATCAGTACCAGCGTGAATAAGTGCAATATGTGGACTAATGACCATATATGACCCGAATTGTTCAAATTGTTTTAAAATTGCAGCTGTATAATTTGAATAGACAATGCCATCATTGATTAAAGGTTGCACAGCCACTGCAATTGCGGATTCAATTGATAATGGTTGTTTATTTATAATGATGCGATGTTCAGGCAATAAATCTGCGAGTGACTTGCCATCAGTTGCCATTTTCATGACTCGTTGTTCTCTTGAGTCATTGATAATTTGATTCAATTTTTGACGAGATTGTTGATTGATAAATGGATCGACATGAATAACTGGTACAGCTGATATTTCACAAGGTACTGTTGAAATGACATAATCAATGTTATCTTGCAATAATCGACTTTCTTCCAATTGATAAATGGAATAGGCATCCCAAATGTGAAACTCAGGATACAGGTGATTTAGTTTTGATTTTAAAAGTTGTGACGTGCCTATACCAGAACCACATAGTAAGACAACCTTAATCATTGATTGTTTATGTGTTGCAACACGCTCTATACTTGATGCGAAGTGAATTGTAATGTATGTTAATTCATCTTCGTTGAAGCGAATAGCAGCATCTTGTTCAATTGGACTAATATGCTTGCTAACGGCTTCAATGATTTGAGGATAGCGACGCATAACTTCTTGCCTCAAAGGATTAGGTTGTAGCATATCGTATTTAATACGATGTATAGCTGGTTTGATATGTGTGATCAGACTGGTATGTAACTTGTTGTCTTTTGACATATCAATGCCTAATTCTTGGCTAACACAAGTGATCAATTCATGTATATTTTGCGATAAATCATGGTATTCAAAGGTAATTGAAGATGCTGTATGTTCAGTCATTTTAGAGCCTAGTAAATGTAACGTGATAAAGATAATTTCAGACTCTGGAAATGTGACATTACAACTGCGTTCTAAGTTTTCTATCATTTTTGAAGCAATAGCATACTGATTAGTATGTCGCCATTTATCAATTTCATTGATAGGTATATCGAACGAAAAATTTTCATTTAAACGCTGAATGGCAATGAGTATATGATAGATTAAGCCATCGATAGCCGACTGAACTAAATGATAATTTTCACTATTTAATGTCTTAATAATGGCACGGCGAACCAATGCGATTGATTCTGAATTAAAGATATCCGCCTCTATAAAAGGTGCAGCTTGTTTCATATATTGATGTATAAAGTGTGCATACGCTTTACGATAATGATCTTCCTCACCAATAATATTGAATCCTTTATTGTGGACATAATTTAACTTTAAATGGTATTGATCTAGTTGGGCTTGAATCATTTTAATATCATCTGCAATTGTCCGACGCGAAACATTAACATCTTGCGCAAGTTGCTTTGTTGAAACAGGATCGGTTGTTTCGAATAACTTTAAAGCGATATGTGTGAGTCGTTCATCTTTTGAAAAATGAATTTGATTTGTTAGATTGTGCTCTAATTCATTTAATAGTGTCGCGTGAGCTGTTGTTACTTTGATGCCTGCAGCTTTATTACGGCTGACTTGGTAATGATAAGTTTCAGCATATTGCTCAATATATGCTATATCATATTGAATGGTACGAGGTGATACACCAAGTTGATTAGCAATGGTATTGATTGGAATAAACGTTTGCTCATGAATTAAAAGATACAAAATTTCGATTTGTCTATAACTTAACAACGTAATATCCTCCTATTTGTAATTGTAAGCGATTTCTTAAAAACGTAGATATGCAATCTCTTTCATATTTTAATCCGAAAAATTGCATATCAAAATGTTTATGGCGCAAGATTTTATAGGAACTTTTAAAATAAATTAGATATTCATGTTGACAATTTAAAAATGTCGCAGTATATTTAGTTAGACATCTAACGAAATGGTGGTGCAATAAATGGAATTCACTTATTCGTATTTATTTAGAATGATTAGTCATGAGATGAAACAAAAGGCTGATCAAAAGTTAGAGCAATTTGATATTACAAATGAGCAAGGTCATACGTTAGGTTATCTTTATGCACATCAACAAGATGGACTGACACAAAATGATATTGCTAAAGCATTACAACGAACAGGTCCAACTGTCAGTAATTTATTAAGGAACCTTGAACGTAAAAAGCTGATCTATCGCTATGTCGATGCACAAGATACGAGAAGAAAGAATATAGGGCTGACTACCTCTGGGATTAAACTCGTAGAAGCATTCACTTCGATATTTGATGAAATGGAACAAACACTCGTATCGCAGTTATCTGAAGAAGAAAATGAACAAATGAAAGCAAACTTAACTAAAATGTTATCTAGTTTACAATAAATGATAAGTGTGACTGGTAGAAATCAGTCACTTTGTCTTTAATATTATAGTTAGATATCTAATTGTTAGTAAGCTAATTATTGGAAAAGACAAGGAGTATTGAACAATGAAAGACGAACAATTATATTATTTTGAGAAATCGCCAGTATTTAAAGCGATGATGCATTTCTCATTGCCAATGATGATAGGGACTTTATTAAGCGTTATTTATGGCATATTAAATATTTACTTTATAGGATTTTTAGAAGATAGCCACATGATTTCTGCTATCTCTCTAACACTGCCAGTATTTGCTATCTTAATGGGGTTAGGTAATTTATTTGGCGTTGGTGCAGGAACTTATATTTCACGTTTATTAGGTGCGAAAGACTATAGTAAGAGTAAATTTGTAAGTAGTTTCTCTATTTATGGTGGTATTGCACTAGGACTTATCGTGATTTTAGTTACTTTACCATTCAGTGATCAAATCGCAGCAATTTTAGGGGCGAGAGGTGAAACGTTAGCTTTAACAAGTAATTATTTGAAAGTAATGTTTTTAAGTGCACCTTTTGTAATTTTGTTCTTCATATTAGAACAATTTGCACGTGCAATTGGGGCACCAATGGTTTCTATGATTGGTATGTTAGCTAGTGTAGGCTTAAATATTATTTTAGATCCAATTTTAATTTTTGGTTTTGATTTAAACGTTGTTGGTGCAGCTTTGGGTACTGCAATCAGTAATGTTGCTGCTGCTCTGTTCTTTATCATTTATTTTATGAAAAATAGTGACGTTGTGTCAGTTAATATTAAACTTGCGAAACCTAATAAAGAAATGCTTTCTGAAATCTTTAAAATCGGTATTCCTGCATTTTTAATGAGTATCTTAATGGGATTCACAGGATTAGTTTTAAATTTATTTTTAGCACATTATGGAAACTTCGCGATTGCAAGTTATGGTATCTCATTTAGACTTGTGCAATTTCCAGAACTTATTATCATGGGATTATGTGAAGGTGTTGTACCACTAATTGCATATAACTTTATGGCAAATAAAGGCCGTATGAAAGACGTTATCAAAGCAGTTATCATGTCTATCGGCGTTATCTTTGTTGTATGTATGAGTGCTGTATTTACAATTGGACATCATATGGTCGGACTATTTACTACTGATCAAGCCATTGTTGAGATGGCGACATTTATTTTGAAAGTAACAATGGCATCATTATTATTAAATGGTATAGGTTTCTTGTTTACTGGTATGCTTCAAGCGACTGGGCAAGGTCGTGGTGCTACAATTATGGCCATTTTACAAGGTGCAATTATCATTCCAGTATTATTTATTATGAATGCTTTGTTTGGACTAACAGGTGTCATTTGGTCATTATTAATTGCTGAGTCACTTTGTGCTTTAGCAGCAATGTTAATCGTCTATTTATTACGTGATCGTTTGACAGTTGATACATCTGAATTAATAGAAGGTTAAATATTTCGTCCACTTCTGGCTGAGTATATTTCGGTCGGAAGTGTATTTTTCGAAAAAAATAAATATATGATACGATTATGAAAAAATAAAGTGAGATTGGCATATGTGTAAATCTAAAATACTGTTGAAAAATATTTTTAGTGAAGAATCAGAAGTTAAAGATTTAACTGAAGAAAAATATAATCAAGATTACGAAGCATTAACATTTAGCTTTAAAGAGGAAACATATCAAAGTAGGTTAGCTAAGAAAACACCGACTAAATCGGGATATTTCGTGACATGTTGGACAAAAGACGAAGATAATTATAATCGGCCATACAAAATTGAAGAGTTTGCTGATTACCTGATTGTTGCTGTTATCGATGATGAATTAAATGGCTACTTTCTATTTCCTAGGGAATTATTGGTAGAAAAAGGTATCTTAGCTTCATCTAAGTATCAAGGGAAAATGGCTTTTAGAGTTTATCCTAAGTGGTGTAATCAATTGAATAAAACAGCAGGGCAAACACAAAAGTGGCAATGTAAATATTTTTTTGAATACTAATAAAAAGTCATATGGTTGAACTTATAAGAGATGAATATATCATCTTTCGATAAGATAACCATATGACTTTATTTTTTATCATTTAATGATGAACGGTTTCTTGTCCTACTTTATTCCAAGTGAGGATAAAGCTCAACATTGCAAACACACTAATTGCTGTTAATAAAATAAAACCGACATCCCATCCGAATTTATCAACTACAGCACCTAAGACGATGTTGGCCATTACAGCACCAAACAGATAACCAAATAATCCTGTTAATCCAGCTGCTGTGCCAGCTGCTTTTTTAGGTACATAATCTAATGCTTGTAAACCAATTAACATAACTGGTCCATATATTAAGAAACCAATGGCAATTAATGAGACATTGTCTAACCAAGCATTGCCTGGAGGATTTAACCAATAAATTAATACAAATACTGTGACACCTAACATAAAGAAGAAACCTGCAGGTCCACGACGACCTTTGAATAATTTATCAGAAATGTAACCACATAATAATGTACCAGGAATTCCAGCCCATTCGTATAAGAAGTATGCCCAACCTGATGCTTTTAAGTCGAAATGTTTTTCTTCACTTAAGTAGACTGGCGCCCAATCAAGTACACCATAACGCACGAAATAAACAAATATATTTGCAAAGGCAATTGCCCATACCCATTTATTGTTCAGTACATATTTAAATAAAATTTCTTTTGTAGTTAATTCTGTTTCTAATGTTTTCTTATCGCTTGTAGCAAAGTCATTTTTATAAATTTCGATTGGAGGTAAACCTTGAGATTGAGGTGTGTCTCTAATCAATACGTATGAAATTGCGGCAATGATAAGTGCTAAGAGTGCAGGGTAAATGAATACACCTTCGAAACCTTTTAAATAACCAAAGTTGATAAATGCAGTTGTTGTAATACCCCAAGCAGCAATAGGTGCCATAATACCTCCACCAACATTATGCGCAACGTTCCAAAGGGCAGTCTTACTTCCGCGTTCACTTACACTAAACCAGTGAACGAGAACACGGCCTGAAGGTGGCCAGCCCATACCTTGAAACCATCCATTTAAGAATAATAGGACAAACATAATACCGATACCTGATGTAAAGAACGGTACAAATCCCATTAACAAATTGACGATAGCAGTGAGTGCTAATCCAAGAACTAAGAATATCCGAGCATTGCTCCGATCACTTACAGTACCCATAAAGAACTTACTAAATCCATATGCGATGGAAACAGCAGAAAGTGCAAAACCTAGTTCCGCTTTTGTAAAACCTTGCTCTTGCAATGCCGGCATCGCTAACGAAAAGTTTTTACGTAATAAATAGTACCCAGCGTAACCGATGAAAATACCAAGAAATACTTGGAGACGTAATCGTTTATAGGTATCATCTATCTGATTTTCTGGCAAAGGCTTAATATGCTTTGCAGGTTTAAGAAAATTCATAAAATCCTCCTTAATATGTATTTATATGCATTTTGTGCGATAAACTTATATTAGACATGTATGAAAGCGTTGTCAATATGCTTTTGTGAAATCTTGCATATTTAGTTATTGAAGTATTTTATAAACATTTAGAAAAAATAAATTGCTACACATAAATTTATAATTATGCAATTATTATGTCGTTATACATACTAGCTGTGTATCTACGAATGAGTACAAACATATTTTTATTTGCAAGGGGTAAATGGCATATAACTATCTTTTTTATGTAAGCTGGTATAAAATTTATACTAATAGGAGGGATAGTATGAATATAGTAGGGCATCATCACATATCCATGTATACAAAAGATGCAAAACGTAATAAGGATTTTTACACAAATGTCCTTGGATTACGATTAGTTGAAAAGTCGGTTAATCAAGACAATCCTTCAATGTATCATTTGTTTTATGGGGACGAAGTAGGTACAGCCGGAACAATTTTAAGCTTTTTTGAAATTCCCAATGCGGGTCATAAGCAGCCAGGTACTGAAACGATTTATCGATTTTCATTATTAGTACCAAATCAAGCGGCACTTCATTATTTTGAAAAACGTCTTGAGAATAATGGTATTAAGTCTGAACGTTTGTACTATCTTGGACAAGAAGGTGTTGTCTTTAAAGATGAAGACGACTTAGAAATCATATTGCTTGTTAATGATAGTTTTGAAGTACCACATCAATGGCAACATAACGCTTATAGTGAAATACCTCAAGCATATCAAATTTTAGGAATAGGGCCAGTCGAATTAAGAGTTAGAAATGCAGCGCGTACGGTAGAATTTTTGGAAAATGTCTTAGGTTATCGCAAAAGAGATAATAAATCATTCGATGTGCTGACATTAGCACCACAAGGTTTATATTCGGATTTTGTAGTTATTGAGCAACAGGGACAACGTGAAAGACCTGGACGAGGTTATATCCATCATATTGCAGTTAATACACCACAAATGAGTGACTTAGATGCAATTTACAAGAAATTACAACAACAACCACAAAGTAATTCAGGTATAATTGATCGCTATTTCTTTAAATCATTATACTATCGCCATAATTCAATTATGTATGAATTTGCGACTGAAGCGCCTGGATTTACTATTGATACACCTGTTGAACAATTAGGAAGTCAATTGAACTTGCCTGACTTTTTAGAAGCAGAACGTGAACAAATTGAAAGTAAGTTACACGAAATATAAAGGAGAATGTTTAATGGCCAAATTAGAAATGAATAAAAATACGCCTCTTGAGTTTGGTTTGTATTCCTTAGGTGATCATTTATTGAATCCATTGAAAGGTGAAAAAGTTAGTTATGAGCAACGTATTAATGAAATTATTGAAGCAAGTAAATTAGCAGATGAAGCAGGTATTGATGTTTTTGCAGTTGGTGAAAGTCATCAGGAGCATTTTACAACACAGGCACATACGGTTGTGTTAGGTGCAATTGCCCAAGCGACAAAGCATATTAAAGTTTCAAGTTCTTCAACGATTATTAGTGCAACAGATCCTGTAAGAGTATTTGAAGACTTCGCGACATTAGATTTGATTTCTCATGGTAGAGCCGAAATTGTAGCTGGCAGAGCATCAAGAACAGGTATTTTTGACTTGTTTGGCTATGATTTAAAAGACTATGATGAATTGTTTGAAGAAAAATTAGGTTTACTTTTAGAGTTAAATAAAACTGAGCGTATTACTTGGTCTGGAAAATATCGTCCAGAACTTAGAAATATGAAAATATTCCCAAGACCAATCGATAATATATTGCCAATATGGCGTGCTGTTGGTGGTCCACCTGCAAGTGCTATTAAAGCGGGAAAACAAGGTGTGCCAATGATGATTACAACCCTTGGTGGCCCAGCAATGAACTTTAAAGGTTCTATAGATGCTTATCGTCAAGCGGCAACTGAAGCAGGTTTCGATGCTTCGCCTAAGTCTTTACCAGTAAGTACAGCGAGTCTGTTTTATACAGCTGAAACAACTCAGGATGCTATGAGAGAATTTTATCCACATTTGAATACAGGGATGTCATTTATTCGTGGTGTTGGTTATCCGAAACAGCAATTTGCTAATTCGTCAGATTATCGAGAAGCGCTAATGGTTGGAAGCCCGCAACAAATTATTGAAAAGATATTGTATCAACACGAGTTGTATGGTCATCAACGTTTTATGGCACAGCTTGATTTTGGCGGTGTGCCATTTGAAAATGTTATGAAGAATATTGAGTTAATTGGCAACGACATTATACCGGCGATTAAAAAGCATTTATCAAAATAGGAGGGGCGTCATCATGAATATTGTATTATTGTCAGGTTCCACAGTAGGTTCTAAAACGAGAATTGCTATGGATGATTTAAAAAATGAACTAGAAGTCATCAATGAGGGACATCAAATAGAGTTGATGGATTTACGAGAACTTGAATTAGAATTTAGCGTTGGAAAGAATTATCTAGATACTACAGGAGATGTATATAAATTAACGACGTCGTTAATGCAGGCTGATGTGATTTTTATTGGTTTTCCAATTTTTCAAGCTTCCATCCCTGGTGCTTTGAAAAATGTGTTTGATCTACTTCCAGTCAATGCGTTTCGTGACAAGGTAATAGGACTTGTAGCGACAGCAGGTTCTAGTAAACATTATTTAATTCCTGAAATGCATTTAAAACCAATATTGAGTTACATGAAAGCACATACGATGCAAACGTATGTATTTATTGAAGAGAAAGATTTTTCAAATCAACAAATTGTCAATGATGATGTTGTATTTCGGTTAAAAGCGTTGGCACAATCCACAATGCGAACTGCCAAAGTACAACAACAAGTGTTTGAAGAAGAAAACAACCAATACGACTTTTAAAGTATAAAAATAAGACGCTCGGCACACTAAATTTGTAAGTGTTTGAGCGTCTTTTCATATTAACTATATAGCCAATGAACGACGATAAAGGCAAGTGATGACAAGCATATTGAGGTAATAATGATTGTCATAAGCGGTTTAAGTGCGCGATTTTTAAGATCTTTAAATGCAACATTTAACCCTAAAGCAACCATGGCCATTAATAAGCAAATTGTTGATACAGTATTTAAAATATTTAGCAATGCTGACGGAATAGTTACATATGTATTCACTAAGGCCATAATGACAAATCCAATTAAAAAGTATGGAATGCTTATTCGACCCTTGTTAGATGATTCTGATGAACGGAAACGCATAATTAAAATAAGTACGATGGTTAATGGAATCAGTAAGAATACTCTACCAAGTTTACCAAGAAGTGCAATTTTAAGTGCATCACTACCACCAAAGCCACCAGCTAAGACAACGTGTGCAATTTCATGAAGACTAACACCAGACCAAGCGCCATAAACATTTGTCGTCATTGAAAAGATAGCGTAGATAGCTGTATATATAAGTGAAAATATCGTACCAATCAATGCGATGATACCGATACTAATAGCTGTATCCTTTTCACGTGATTTGAATATTGGAGCGACTGCGGCAATAGCAGCAGCACCACAAACGCCTGTGCCGACACCTAGTAATAATGCGATGTTTTTGTCACCATGCAACAGTTTGTTGACAAAGAGCATCATTACAATACTGAAAATAACGACACCTACATCGATGGCTAATAGTTTACTACCTTGACCGATAATATCGAATATATTGAGTTTAAGTCCATATAGGATGATTGCAAATCTTAATAAATATTTAGATGAAAACGTAATACCTGAGCTATATTGTTCAGGATATCCTCTAAAGTGACGATATAGAATAGCGATTAATATCGCGATAGTTAATGCGCCAACCTTATCTAGGATTGGCAATTTAGCTGCTAAAAAGCTAAATAATGCGACTATAAATGTTAGTGATAGCCCAATCATAAAATGCTTATTTTTCAATGATGCCATGAGCAGTGCCTCCTTTAATAGCATTTTAGCACTGTTTTGTCGTATTTTTAAATATAAATTTGGAATGAATAATAAAGTAGTGATTAAATTAAGTTGTGTGATAGGAAACTTGGACATCAATCAAAGTAATAGGCACTACAACGCTTATTGGCGGGGCCCCAACAAAGAAGCTGACGAAAAGTCAGCTTGCAATAATGTGCAAGTTGGGGATGGGCCCCAACATAGAGAAATTGGGTCCGTAATTTCTACAGACAATGCAAGTTGGCGGGGCCCCAACATAGAGAATTTCGAAAAGAAATTCTACAAGCAATGCAAGTTGGGGAAGGACAACAAATTTAAGATACAATGCGTAACATTAATATGTTATTATAATGATAATTTACAGAATTATATGAAAAATGAATGAGGATGTGATGGTATGTTTGGAATGAAAGTGAATGAACAAATAACATTAAAAATTTTAGAAGCTCATGACACAGAAGCGCTTTTCAATTTAGTCAATCGTTCAAGAAATTCACTTAGGGAATGGTTACCTTGGGTAGATGCAACTGAGCAACCATCAGATACGCGTGCATTTATTAAAAGAGGACTTTTGCAATTTGCTGATGGTAATGGATTTCAGTGTGGCATTTGGTATGAAGGAACGCTAGTTGGTGTCATCGGTTTACATGAAATTAATCACATGCACAGAAAAACTTCATTAGGGTACTATTTAGATAAAGAATTTGAGGGTCATGGGATTATGACACAAGCAGTTGAGGCATTGATAAAGTATTGTTTCGAAGAGCTTGACTTAAACCGAATTGAGATTAGTGCCGCAGTTAATAATGAAAAAAGCCGGGCTATTCCTGAAAGGCTGGGATTTACTAGAGAAGGTATGTTACGTGACAATGAATTACTAAATGGTATTTATTCATCGAGTTACATCTATAGTTTATTAAAATCAGAATACGACCAAAAATGACAAATTAGACTTACAAAAGAGTGATGACATTTAAAATGGCAGCGCTCTTTTATTTAATTTTTGAAAATAAAAGGTTGTTGACAGTATTATTTTATAACAATATAATGATTTTGATAATTATTATCAACTAGATGATGTTTATGGGAGGATGCTTTAAAACAGCCGTTTTAAGTGTAATGTATTATTTTAGCGTGTAGGGAATGCGAAAATAATATTTATAAGAACACATCTATGGGGATAATAGAATTTCTATAATGAGGTGTCAAAATGAAAAAGTTAACAACGCTATTATTAGCATCAACGTTATTAATTGCTGCATGTGGGAACGACGATAGTAAGAAGGATGATTCAAAGACATCGAAAAAAGATGATGGTGTTAAAGCAGAATTAAAACAAGCAACAAAAGCATATGATAAATATACTGATGAACAGTTAAATGAATTTTTAAAAGGTACAGAAAAATTTGTTAAAGCGATTGAAAATAATGATATGGCCCAAGCAAAAGCGTTATATCCAAAAGTTCGTATGTATTATGAACGCTCTGAACCAGTTGCAGAAGCATTTGGAGATTTAGATCCTAAAATTGATGCACGTCTTGCAGATATGAAAGAAGAGAAAAAGGAAAAAGAATGGTCAGGATATCATAAGATTGAAAAAGCATTATACGAAGATAAGAAAATTGATGATGTGACTAAAAAAGATGCACAACAATTATTGAAAGATGCAAAAGAATTGCATGCCAAAGCTGATACATTAGATATCACACCAAAATTAATGTTACAAGGTTCTGTTGACCTATTAAATGAAGTTGCAACTTCTAAAATCACAGGTGAAGAAGAAATTTATTCACATACAGATTTATATGATTTTAAAGCGAACGTTGAAGGCGCACAAAAAATTTATGACTTATTTAAACCTATTTTAGAGAAAAAAGATAAAAAATTAAGTGATGATATCCAAATGAACTTCGATAAAGTGAATCAATTATTGGATAAATATAAAGATAACAACGGCGGTTATGAGTCATTTGAAAAAGTATCGAAGAAAGACCGTAAAGCATTTGCGGATGCTGTTAATGCATTAGGAGAGCCACTAAGTAAAATGGCTGTGATTACTGAATGACAAATTATGAACAAGTTAACGATAGTACGCAATTTTCAAGACGTACATTTTTGAAAATGTTAGGTATTGGCGGTGCCGGTGTTGCAATTGGCGCAAGTGGTGTTGGTAGCATGTGGTCTTTCAAATCAATGTTCAATACACCAGAAGATCCGGAAAAAGATGCGTATGAATTTTATGGTAAAGTGCAACCAGGCATTACCACACCCACGCAAAAAACATGCAATTTCGTTGCGTTAGATTTGAAGTCAAAAGATAGAGATGCAATTAAGGCAATGTTTAAAAAGTGGACGGTTATGGCTGATCGTATGATGGATGGTGATACAGTTGGCAAGCCGAGTAACAATCCTTTAATGCCACCAGTAGATACCGGTGAATCGATAGGATTAGGTGCAAGCAAGTTAACGATTACCTTTGGGATTAGTAAGTCTTTGATGAAGAAAATTGGGTTATCTAGTAAAATTCCCGATGCCTTTAAAGATTTACCGCATTTTCCGAATGATCAGTTAATAGACGATTACAGCGATGGTGATATTATGATTCAAGCATGCTCAAATGATTCGCAAGTATCCTTTCATGCGGTTCATAATTTAGTTCGTCCATTTCGAGATATTGTTAAGGTACGTTGGGCGCAATCTGGTTTTATCTCTGCTAAAGGTAAGGAAACACCTAGAAATTTAATGGCATTTAAAGATGGAACAATTAATCCTAGGAAGAATAATCAACTTAAAGATTATGTGTTTATTGATGACGGATGGGCGAAACATGGAACTTATTGCGTTGTCAGACGTATTCAAATACACATTGAAACGTGGGATCGTACTGCGCTGGAAGAACAAGAGGCTACATTTGGTCGGAAACGACATAGTGGTGCACCGTTAACAGGTGGGAAAGAGTTTGATGAAATTGACTTAAAAGCGAAAGATAGTCATGGCGAGTATATTATTGATAAAGATGCCCATACGAGGCTAGCGAAAGAAGCAAATACGTCAATTTTACGTAGAGCCTTTAATTATGTGGATGGTACGGATGACCGCACAGGTAACTTCGAAACAGGCTTACTTTTTATTGCTTTTCAAAAAGCGACAAAACAATTTATCGATATACAAAATAATTTAGGTAGTAATGATAAATTAAATGAATATATTACACATAGAGGTTCTGCTTCATTTTTAGTATTACCAGGTGTTAGTAAGGGAGGATACCTTGGTGAAACATTATTTGACTAAATTTGTAGCAATGCTAATAACTGCTGCTATGGTGTGTAGCTTTGGGTTACTGAAAAGTCAGGCAGCAGAACAACAAAGTATTAGTGATGTATATAGTGTGATAACGGATGCGAAATCTGCACTTTCTAATAATTCGATATCGAATGACAATAAGCAGAAAGCAATTGAGCAAGTGGTAAGTGCAGTTAAGAAATTATCGCTTGAAGATAATAGTGAAAGTAATGCTGTCAAATCAGATGTGAGAAAGCTTGAAGATGCAAAAGCGAATGATAATCAAAAAGATACACTTTCGCAATTAACGAAGTCATTAATTGCTTATGAAGAGAAATTGGCTAGTAAAGATGCGGGTTCTAAAATTAAACTATTGCAACAGCAAGTCGATGCTAAAGATGCTGCGATGACAAAAGCGATTAAAGATAAAAATAAAGCGGAATTAGAATCTTTGAACAATAGTTTGAATCAGATTTGGACAAGTAATGAAACAGTGATTCGCAATTATGACGCAAATCAATATGGACAAATTGAAGTCGCATTATTACAACTTAGAATTGCAATTCATAAGTCACCATTAGATACGGCAAAAGTGTCACATGCTTGGACAACTTTTAAATCAAATATTGATCATGTCGATAAAAAAAGTAATACGTCTGCAAATGATCAATACCATGTATCACAATTAAATGATGCGTTAGAGAAGGCGATTAAAGCTATCGACGACAATCAATTGTCGGATGCTGATGCTGCGCTTACACATTTTATAGAAACTTGGCCGTATGTTGAAGGTCAAATTCAAACTAAAGACGGTGCTTTGTATACGAAAATTGAAGATAAAATACCATATTATCAAAGTGTATTAGACGAACATAATAAAGCACATGTGAAAGATGGTTTAGTAGATTTAAATAACCAAATTAAAGAGGTTGTTGGCCATAGTTATAGCTTCGTCGATGTGATGATTATCTTTTTACGTGAAGGGCTAGAAGTGTTGTTAATTGTAATGACATTGACTACCATGACGCGTAATGTAAAAGATAAGAAAGGGACTGCAAGTGTGATTGGTGGTGCAATTGCCGGACTTGTACTGAGTATTATCTTAGCAATTACGTTTGTAGAAACTTTAGGGAATAGTGGCATTCTTCGTGAAAGTATGGAAGCGGGATTAGGTATCGTTGCGGTCATATTAATGTTTATCGTTGGTGTTTGGATGCACAAACGTTCAAATGCAAAACGTTGGAATGACATGATTAAAAATATGTATGCTAATGCGATTAGTAATGGTAATTTGGTATTGTTAGCGACGATTGGTTTAATATCTGTGTTGCGTGAAGGTGTCGAGGTTATCATTTTCTATATGGGGATGATAGGTGAGCTAGCGACCAAAGATTTTATTATTGGTATTGCTTTAGCTATCGTTATTTTAATCATCTTTGCATTATTATTTAGATTTATAGTTAAATTAATACCTATTTTCTATATATTTAGAGTGTTGTCGATCTTTATTTTTATTATGGGATTCAAAATGCTTGGCGTAAGTATTCAAAAGTTACAATTATTAGGTGCGATGCCAAGACATGTTATTGAAGGATTCCCAACGATTAACTGGTTGGGCTTTTATCCAAGTTATGAACCATTGATAGCACAAGGTGCTTATATTATGGTAGTTGCTATCTTAATCTTTAAATTTAAAAAATAAAAAACAGGCCGAGTGCCTGTTTTTTTTGTTGCTATATTGGAAATATTCGGTATTGCAGTATAACGATAATCACAGCATTGATTCGTATAAGGTTAATGTGTTGGCGGTTTGCCTCGGCATGTGAACTTAACGATGAACATACTGAACTCAAAGAGCAATATGAGTGGCAATGTGAGTAATATATTTAATGTTAAATCGGGTGGTGCAATGATACTTGCTAATACAAAGCAAGCGAAATAAATATATTTACGATAATGTTTCAATGATGTGGTATCTATAAGACCGAATTTTGCAAGACCCATAAATAATATTGGTAATTGAAATAGAAGACCAAATGTGAATAACCAACGTATGAGTTCAATCAAATATGCT
This sequence comes from Staphylococcus sp. T93, assembly GCF_016743875.1. NCBI lineage: Bacteria > Bacillati > Bacillota > Bacilli > Caryophanales > Staphylococcaceae > Staphylococcus > Staphylococcus sp. T93. The sequence continues at coordinate 2,546,128 of NZ_CP068247.1, forward strand.
TTAAAGCCAATGACAGGCGAAATGTTTAAAGTTAATGATAATTTTAACGCGAATTGAATGATCATTGGAAAGCCAACATAAAATGCAAAAGCGACGCCAGCACAGAATAATAACACGCTGAAAAAACTATATTTATAAATAAATTGACGTTCATTATTATGTAATCCAGGTGCAATGAATGCCCACAATTGATAAAACATGACTGGTGAAATGAAACAAAACGCGATGAAAAATATAATCATCACGTATATTTGTATCATTTCTGTGAATGAAAATGCATGTAAGGACACATGTGCACGGGTAATATACGTTATGAATGGTGTCATCCACCAAAATGATGAAACATATACGACGATGACCGTAATGACGAACGACAATAAAATTTTTACTAACCGATGGCGTAGTTCGCTAAAGTGAACCAGTAAGGTGTGGTCAGTGCTATTGCTCTCGCTGTTGTTTCGATTCCTTACTGGGTGTATCGTGAGACTCTTTATCTAAATCTTCTGTTGCAGATTTAAATTCTTTTAAAGTAGAACCGATGGCACGGCCAAATTGTGGTAATTTTTTCGGACCAAAAATAATTAAAGCGATAATGCTAATGACGACAAGACTTGTTGGGCCTGTGATGCCTAAAATAAAAGTGTTAGTTATCATGATAATCAACCTCACTCATAAGTAGTATATAGTATTTACTTTATACCGAACGATAATGATTATCAATAAAATTTTATGAAATAATTAAAATGTTGCTATAAATATAGTTTATTGAGGGATTAATTCTGAAATAACAGCTTGGTCTTGCAAGTCGATATAAGTACAAGTGCCCGCTTGAATATCGATATGCCATTTATAAATGCCAGCTTCAGCCATTTCATCACAAAATGTTTCAAAATCTGTTTGCCCTTGTTGATGTCTAGTTAAGACGTCTTGAACTATTGTTTTGTTTGATTTTTGAGCAACAGGATGATTACTTTTTACAGATGACGTAACGATATCATCTTCTGATTGATGTACGTATGTTGCAGTGCCATCTTGAATGTTGACGATATTGTAAGTCATCCCCATATCTTTAAAAGCTTTGAATAGTTTTGGAAAGTCAACACCAGTAAATTGTTGATGTGCTTGTTGAATTGCAGATAATGTAAATGCCATAATAGTCTCCTTTGAATGGTTTGATTTAGTGAAAATGCGTGCATCATACTAAAATTAGAATGCTGTTAATTATGCAGGAAGGTGTAACGAAAGTAAACAATTATGACTTGTAGGCGTTGAGGTGTTTGTTTCAAAATGTCATACATAGGTGGATAATCATATTTTTTGGTGTAGATTTGACAAATATAGTTGTCAAAAAGACGCATATCATTTACAGTGTAATTAAGGAGTTGATGCGATGTGCGTAATCGATTGAAAGAATTACGAGCACGAGATGGCTTAAACCAAACGCAACTTGCTAAACAAGCGGGCGTTTCAAGACAAACCATATCGCTAATTGAGCGAAACAATTTTATGCCATCAGTATTAACGGCAATAAAAATTGCTCGCATTTTCAATGAAACGGTGGAAACTGTTTTTATTATTGAGGAGGATGAGGCATGAAAATACTAAGATATATCGGATATCTTTTACTGGGTGGACTTGTAGGGGGTATCATAGGTGGAATTTTAGGTAATTTTGATGGATTTGGTATTGAGAACTTGACGTTTGCGACATATAACAATGTCGTTGTAATATCGATTGTTGCGACGATTATTATCATATTGGTAGAAGCCATTGTTTTGATGAATCAAAGACGTGCATTGAAGTATAAGCAACTTGTAGATAAAGAGGTAGATATCGATGCAACAGATCAATATGAGTTGCTTGCGAATCGTTATGTTTTAAATGGAAGTATATTAAGTATTCTGCAGACAGTTATTGCTTTTTTAGTATTGCTTATTTTTGTGGTAGGGCACGCTGCAGCAAATGCAATACTATTCTTTTTAATACCATTTTTTGCTAGTGCTATTTTCAATACACAATTTACACTGTTTAATAGAAGGTTTGATGACAGAATACCAAAAATTGCAGATAAGAATTACACTGAAAAGCGATTGGAAATATTGGATGAAGGTGAACGCCATATAGAATTAATTGCATTATTTAAAACATATGCGATCAACTTATCAATATTGATACTAGCCATTGTAGTAATTGGGCTTTATTCAATTACTACTGGAATTAATCAAAGCTTTAGTTTGCTACTTATCATTGCTATTTTCATATATAACGCCTTTAGTTATTTATTGAAGAGAAGACGTTTTTATTAAAATTAAACAAAGAGGAGCATGGATATGACAACATTGTTAAACGTAGATAGTGTGAACAAACAATACAAAGATTCGGATTTTAAATTGCAAGATGCATCTTTAACGATTTCTACTAATGAGACAGTTGGATTAATTGGGAAAAATGGCTCAGGTAAATCGACATTAATTAATATTCTAGTAGGCAATCGACATAAAGATAACGGTAGTATCACATTTTTTGGAGAAGAACATACCGTGGATGATGTCGAATATAAAGAACACATAGGTGTAGTGTTTGATGATTTGAGAGTGCCTAATAAATTGACTATTAAAGATATTGATAAAGTATTTCAATCTATTTATATGACTTGGAATAGTCAAAAATTCTTTGATTTAATCAAATATTTCGAGTTACCACTACAAACTAAAATTAAAACTTTTTCAAGAGGGATGCGAATGAAGATAGCTTTAACGATTGCGCTTTCTCATGATGTGAAGTTATTAATCTTAGATGAAGCAACTGCAGGTATGGATGTTTCTGGAAGAGAAGAAGTAATGGAAATACTAGAAGATTTTGTCGCACAAGGTGGAGGCATCTTAATATCATCGCATATTTCTGAAGATATAGAACATTTAGCTGATAAATTAGTGTTTATGAAAGATGGACGAATGATTTTAACTGAACAGAAAGATATACTTTTAGCACAATATGGAATTGTTACGACAGAAGATAAAGATGTTGAAATTCCTAAGCATTTAATCATTGCTTCTAGATTGTCAAAGGGGAAATATCAAATTTTAGTTAAAGATTATGCAGAAATTGAAAATGCAGAGCCTTTAAAACACATTGATGACGCTACAAAAATCATAATGCGAGGTGAAGTATAATGAAAGGTATGTTCCTAAGTAGTTTTTATGCAACGAGAAAGCAAACATATATTTATTTTATAGTCGCTATTATAGCTGCAGGATACTTTGCAGTATTTAATCCGTTGATGAGTTCGGCAATGGCTGGGGTTATGTTAATCACACCTATTACTGATAATATTAAACATGAAAAAGACTCAAGATGGATGTATTATGTATCTACTTTACCGGTTAAACGTAGTGATTATATTAAGTCATACTTTGCCTTTTATTTAATCTTATTCGGTGCAAGTTTAATGATTGGATTAGTTGTGACTACGATTGTGACCCAAAGTGTGATGATTGGTATTATGTCAGGTTTAATGAGTTTTGGTATCATAGGGGCATACTCTATCATTTTCCCATTGACATTTAAATTTGGCGCTGAAAACTCCAATGTCATTATGATATGTGCATCTATACTACTACTTATTTCTTTCGTGGTCTTTTTCTTTATATATGGTATGGTTAGTGGTGCATCTGCATTAGAATTTGAAAAAATTAGCACTGAAGGATGGCTAGTTGTCATAGCATATGCGGTCATTGGTATAGTTATAACGAGCGTTTCTTATATGTTGTCTATTAAAATTTTTAACAAACAAGAACTATAATTGTCGATTTTGGTGATGATAGTATTTGAAATAATATTTAGAGCAGGTGATAAATCTTTACGATTGTCATCTGTTCTTTTTGGTGTGGAATGAAATGTGGGGGATAAGTATAGGTGACATATCTATATTGATTTATTTGTTTTGAGGTGGTTATGTTGTGTGGGAATTATTTCCTTTTAGATAGCGGGGATTAGAGGATATATGTTATTTATAAGTATCATTTGATGATTGTATAGGCTAACGATTTCCTCGGAAATATTTAAAAACCTCGATCATGTAGCATAACTGAAGTTTGTCACAAAAGTATAATGTGAAGTTCGACACTTTTGGATTCAGTTCAAATACTTTGACCGAGGTAAATACTATTTATTCATGTTTATTACGTAGACGTTGATTTTTAAAATAAATCAGCATGATGCAGAAGGTTGCAACTGATACTGAGATAATCATTACATGGTCGTGACCTTTAAATAAAAGGCTGACAATATAAGACATAACGAGTATACCTAGTGAATATGAAATATACTTCGCGTTTGTCAGTTCATTATGGAAATAAGGCGTGATTAACCATAATCCAATATAGAATATTAAAACACTGATATACATCATATTAATTTCAAACAAGTCATTTAGTTTATTGTTATTACTAAAAACAATTGCAGCATTAATCACACCTAAAGCGATATTGATTAATAGATGCGTATACGATAAACGGAAACCGATAGATGTTAATTTATGATTAATATAATTTTCAGTAATGATCCAATATACACCGAAAAGACTAATTAAAATCATAAATTGGAATATATAAATGTAACTAAAATGATCAATGCTAAATGATGACGAAGCTAAACCAACCAGTACCTCGCCAAAGATAATAATTGTTAGTAACGAAAAACGTTCTACTAAATGCATCATATTAACAGGTGATAATACAAGATATTTCTGAAATGGAATAAGTCCTGTCGCTGCAATGAATACGCCTAAAAATCCAGGGATGTAATGGATACTTTGTGGTAGTACTAATGATAGAAATGATAAAAATGAAATCACAAAGGCTACGCTCGCAAAAGCTTGACATGTACGCTTATCGCCATAATCTAACCCTGTACGTATATGTAATAAATACTGTAATCCGATACTTAAATACATAATTGCCACGCATAAGAAGAATGGGAAGAATGTCTTTTCAAAGTCCGGATATAGGCTGTTAGATAGGAAGACCATGATGAACATATTAAACATCATAAACGAGACGTCTTTGAATGTAACTTGACCAAATCGATTTGTAAAAAATGTTTGATGAGACCACATTAACCATAAGAACAAACTCATGACGATGTATTTGAAAAATAAATCAGCTGAAATGGAACCGTTTTGTGTTGTTAAAATCACATGTGCAATTTTTTGAATGGCATAGACGAAAATTAAATCAAAGAACAACTCATGGAATCCTGCACGCTTTTCAGCTAAATGTTTTGGTGTTAATGCATTAACCATAAAATTTTAACTCCTTTAAGATGTGTAATTAATTTACTAAGTATACTATTTATTTTTTCTAGTGAATAGGGGCAGATTTGGCGATGAAGTGGAAGGAGAGGTGACTGCAAGGTAATTGCGGAATTAACAATCATCAGCGATTTAATATTTGACTGGAGACGTCATGGTAATAAAAAATTGATGAGAAATTGATGGTGAAACCAGCTGTGAATAGCGATGCAATGATAGATAGAATTTAATTAGAGTCATTACGCGAAATGATTAATGATAATTTGTGGTAAATCAAAGCATAATTTTGTACTATAGATGAGGATGATAGAGCATATTTAAGAGGGTGAAATGTTAAAGTGAAACCGTTTACGTTTCCGATTGCCCAAACAAATTACATCATTGTATAATATGATTTGTTAAATGCATAACAAGAATGAAAATGTAACATACGTAGCAATTGGTTTCATAAATTGGATGTTAGTGGCGTATTGGTTCATTAGACGTATTAGTAATAAAATTGTATATATCATAAGGAGATGAATATGACATGACGAGAGTCGTATTAGCAGCAGCATACAGGACACCTATTGGCGTTTTTGGAGGTGCGTTTAAAGACGTGCCAGCCTATGATTTAGGTGCGACTTTAATAGAACATATTATTAAAGAGACGGGTTTGAATCCAAGTGAGATTGATGAAGTTATCATCGGTAACGTACTACAAGCAGGACAAGGACAAAATCCAGCACGAATTGCTGCTATGAAAGGTGGCTTGCCAGAAACAGTACCTGCATTTACGGTGAATAAAGTATGTGGTTCTGGGTTAAAGTCGATTCAATTAGCATATCAATCTATTGTGACTGGTGAAAATGACATCGTGCTAGCTGGCGGTATGGAGAATATGTCTCAATCACCAATGCTTGTCAACAACAGTCGCTTTGGTTTTAAAATGGGACATCAATCAATGGTTGATAGCATGGTATATGATGGTTTAACAGATGTATTTAATCAATATCATATGGGTATTACTGCTGAAAATTTAGTAGAGCAATATGGTATTTCAAGAGAAGAACAAGATACATTTGCTGTAAACTCACAACAAAAAGCAGTACGTGCACAGCAAAATGGTGAATTTGATAGTGAAATAGTTCCAGTATCGATTCCTCAACGTAAAGGTGAACCAATCGTAGTCACTAAGGATGAAGGTGTACGTGAAAATGTATCAGTCGAAAAATTAAGTCGATTAAGACCAGCTTTCAAAAAAGACGGTACAGTTACAGCAGGTAATGCATCAGGAATCAATGATGGTGCTGCGATGATGTTAGTCATGTCAGAAGACAAAGCTAAAGAATTAAATATCGAACCATTGGCAGTGCTTGATGGCTTTGGAAGTCATGGTGTAGATCCTTCTATTATGGGTATTGCACCAGTTGGCGCTGTAGAAAAGGCTTTGAAACGTAGTAAAAAAGAATTAAGCGATATTGATGTATTTGAATTAAATGAAGCATTTGCAGCACAATCATTAGCTGTTGATCGTGAATTAAAATTACCTCCTGAAAAGGTGAATGTTAAAGGTGGCGCTATTGCATTAGGACATCCTATTGGTGCATCTGGTGCTAGAGTATTAGTGACATTATTGCATCAACTGAATGATGAAGTTGAAACTGGTTTAACATCATTGTGTATTGGTGGCGGTCAAGCTATCGCTGCAGTTGTATCAAAGTATAAATAATAAGAAAACAGGTTATCACAACAGTATTAATTACATGTTGGCATAACCTGTTTTTATTTGTTTATGGATTTATTGGGTAATATTAGTCATTTGATGGTTTAATTGCAAATGCTCTAACAGGGAACCCAGGTGCATCTTTTGGTTTAGGGCTGATAGCGTAAATGATGGCGCCACGAGTTGGTAATTGATCTAAATTAGTTAATAACTCGACTTGGTATTTATCCTGACCAAGAATATAACGTTCGCCAACTAAATCACCATTTTTTACAACGTCCACAGATGCATCGGTATCGAATGTTTCATGACCAACAGCTTCAACACGACGTTCTTCAATTAAGTACTTCAAAGCATCTAATCCCCAACCCGGTGCATGTTGTTGTCCGTTCGCATCTTTGTTTTCAAACTTTTCAATATTAGGCCAACGTTTTGACCAATCGGTACGAAGTGCAACAAAAGTGCCAGGTTCAATAGTACCATGCTCTTTTTCCCATGCTTCTATATGCGCACGTGTTACGATGAAATCATTGTTGTTCGCTACTTCTGTTGAAAAGTCTAATACAATTAACGGCAATACCAATTCTTTTAAATCAATGTCTTCTAAATAACGTTTATTCTCGACAAAGTGAATTGGTGCATCAATGTGAGTACCATATTGCGTTACAATATTCCAACGTTGCACATAGAAACCATGATCTTTAACCGTGAATAAAGTTGAAACTTCGCCTTTTTCAAACTCACTAAAACGTGGTATTTCCGGATCAAATGTATGCGTTAAATCAACCCAAGTTGCTTGTTTTAAAGTATTTAATTGTTGCCATAAAGGATATTGTGTCATAAAATCACCCGTTTTTAGTTTATTATATGATAAATGCTGCGATTATTCTTGGCGTTTAGCTTTAACAGCATTCACAAGCACAGTCAATGCATCTTTAACTTCTTCTTCTTTTCGCGTTTTTAAACCACAGTCAGGGTTTACCCAGAATAATGAGCGGTCGATTTGTTGTAGTGAACGATTGATTGCTGTAGTAATTTCTTCTTTTGTTGGAATACGTGGACTATGAATATCATATACACCTAGACCAATACCTAAATCATAATTAATATCTTCAAAGTCTTTAATTAAATCACCATGGCTACGAGATGTTTCAATTGAAATAACATCAGCATCTAAGTCATGAATAGCATGAATGATTTGACCGAATTGAGAATAACACATATGTGTATGGATTTGAGTTTCATCACGAACTGAAGACGTTGCAAGTTTAAATGATAAAACAGCATCTTTAAGATATTGTTCGTGATATTCAGAGCGTAATGGTAAGCCTTCACGTAATGCAGGTTCGTCAACTTGGATAACTTTGATTCCTGCAGCTTCAAGTGCTAATACTTCTTCGTTGATTGCTAAAGCAATTTGATCTTGAACGACTTTACGTGGTAAATCAACACGTTCAAATGACCAGTTTAGAATTGTTACAGGTCCAGTTAACATACCTTTAACTGGTTTATCTGTTAAGCTTTGTGCATAAACTGTTTCATCAACAGTTAAAGGCGCTGTCCATTTTACATCACCATAAATGATTGGTGGTTTTACGGCACGTGAACCATATGATTGCACCCAACCGAATTTAGTTACTAAGAAACCTTGTAATTTTTCTCCGAAGAATTCAACCATGTCATTACGTTCAAATTCACCGTGAACTAATACATCTAAGCCAATGTCTTCTTGAATTTTAATCCATCGAGCAATTTCATTTTTTAAGAATGTTTCATATGCTTCGTCTGTAATGCGTTTGTTCTTCCAATCTGCACGGTATTTTCGAACTTCTCGGCTTTGTGGGAATGATCCAATAGTTGTTGTTGGTAAATCCGGTAAGTTCAAACGTTTTTGTTGTTGTTCAATACGTTGCGCGAATGGTGATTGTCTTGAAGTACGCACGCTTTCGAAATCATAATCTAAGTTTTTGAATGATTGATTTTGGAAACGCTCATAACGTGCTTTTAATTTATCATATTTAACACTATCGTTTTGATTAAATAGGCGACGCAATGCATCTAATTCGTCTAATTTTTCAGTTGCAAAGCTTAAGCCTTCGCCAACACTTGTATCTAATGTTTCATCATCTAAAGATACTGGAACATGTAATAATGAAGATGATGGTTGAATGACAAGTTCATTAGTGTGTGCTAACAATTTATCGATTAAGACTTTTTTAGCTTCAATGTCACTTGCCCATACATTACGACCATCAATAATTCCAGCGTATAATGTTTTTGATTTATCAAAATCTCCAGCTTCAATTTGTTTAAGGTTATAGCCATTATCATGGACAAAGTCTAAACCTATACCACCAACAGGTAAAGAACTTAAGAATTTAAGATGTGCACGTTCAAAGTATGTTTGAATGACTAATTTTTTAGCAACACCAGCTTTTTCGAAATAGTCATAAGCTTCACGTGTAATATTTTCATAGCTTTCGCTGTCGTCTGTAACTAAGATTGGCTCATCAACTTGAATGTACTCAGCACCTGCATCAATTAATGATTCAAACACTTCTTTATAAAGTGGTAATAACGTTTTAACTTTTTCTTCAAAAGTTTGGTGACCGCCTTTTGATAATTTAACAAAAGTAATCGGACCAACAATGACAGGGTGAGCGTTAACGTTTAAAGATTGGGCATATTTAAAGCGATCTAATAATACATTGCGACTCACTTTAGGCTCAACATTGTCCCATTCAGGTACGATGTAATGATAGTTAGTGTTAAACCATTTTATAAGTGCACTTGCAACATGGTCTTTATTACCGCGAGCAATATCAAATAATAAATCATCATCAATAGTTCTTCCTTGGAAACGTTCAGGGATGATGTTGAATAATAATGACGTATCTAATATATGGTCATATAAAGAGAAATCACCAACTGGGATGCTATCTAAGTGATAGTACTTTTGTAATAATAAATTTTCTTTATGTAGATCAGTTAATGTTTGATCTAATTCTTCTTTAGAAATCTTCTTTGCCCAATAACTTTCGATGGCTTTTTTCCATTCTCTTTTTCTACCTAATCTTGGGAATCCTAAGTTTGATGTTTTAATTGTTGTCATAATATTGCCTCCTTGTGAGCAGTAATAGATTTTGAGTATGCTGCAAGTTCTAATGAATCTTCGACATTTTGAAACGGTGTGATAATGTATAAACCATTAAAATATTCATGAACAGTATCGATTAAATCCTTTGAAAGCTTAAGACTTAGTTCTCGTGTTTTGGCTTTATCATCTTTAACTGCTTCAAATTGTTGTAAAATTTCATCTGACATCTTGATTCCTGGCACTTCATTATGCAAAAAGAGTGCGTTTTTGTAACTTGCGATAGGCATAATGCCTATGAAAAATGGTTTGTTCAAGTGCTTAGTGGCATGGTAAATTTCAATGATTTTCTCTTTGCTGTACACGGGTTGTGTTATAAAATAAGACATTCCGCTTTCTATCTTTTTCTCTAATCTTTTGACGGCACCATATAATTTACGAACATTAGGGTTAAAGGCGCCAGCGATGTTGAAGTGTGTACGTTTCTTCAGCGCATCACCGTCAGTGTTAATACCTTGATTAAATCTTAGAGCGAGTTCAGTTAATCCTTTAGAATTAACATCATAGACATTGGTTGCACCTGGTAAGTGACCAACTTTTGAAGGATCACCAGTTATGGCTAATATTTCGTTAACGCCAATGAGCGATAATCCAAGTAAATGGGACTGCAAGCCGATTAAGTTTCGGTCTCGACATGTAATATGTACGAGTGGTTCAATATTGTAATATTGCTTAATTAAGCTAGCAGCAGCAATATTGCTAATTCTGACAGTTGCCAATGAATTATCTGCGAGTGTTACCGCATCTACATTAGCTTTATCAAGTTTAGCGATATTTTCAAAAAATCTATCCGTGTCTAAATGTTTCGGTGTATCCAATTCGATAATAACGGTTGGACGTTCTTGAACCTTAGATGTTAATGATTGTCTAACTTTATTTTGAGATGGATTGAAAAGTGCTTTCGTTGGTATCGGAATCACTTTTTTGTCATTAACAGGTTTAAGTGTCTGAATAGATTCTTTAATAAATTTGATGTGCTCTGGCGTTGTACCACAGCAACCACCAATTAAACGAACACCTTCGCGAATTAGATTTTGAGCAACTTGACCGAAATATTGTGCATTGTCACTATACTTAAATTCACTATTTTCAATATCTAATAAGCTGGCATTTGGATAACAAGATAAGAATGCGTGCTCTGGTAATTCAATATGTGTGAAAGACTCTTGCATATGGTGCGGGCCATGATGACAATTGAGTCCCACGATGTTTGCACCACATTGAACGAGTTGTTTTAATCCTTCATTGATTGCCTGACCATTAACTAAGTAATTTGTGTTTGAAGCGGTTAATTGAGCAATGATTGGAATGTCGTATTTCTTTCTCGTTCGTGAAATGACATTTGTTAACTCTTCTAGGTCGTAATACGTTTCGAAAAGTAGCGCGTCAACGCCTTCTTCAATTAAGGTGTCTATTTGAATTTCAGTATGATAAAGAATAGTTTGTAAGCTGATATCCTCTTGTTTGATACCTCTAAACCCACCAACTGTGCCTAATATATACGTATCTTTATTTGCTGCTTTTTTTGCGATGCGAACGGCGGCTTGATGTATTGCTTTAACTTTATCTTCAAGACCGAATCGTTTTAACTTTTCAAAATTTGCACCATAAGTATTGGTTTGAATGACATCAGCACCGGCTTCAATATATGAACGATGGATGCGTTCAACTTTATCTGGATGGCTAAGATTATATGCTTCTGGACAGGTGTCTAATCCTTCAGAGTATAAAATGGTTCCTATAGCGCCATCAGCTACTAAAACATTATCTTTCAATTGTGTGAGGAATTGACTCATTGAATGCCTCCTTTAATGCGTATTTGATGTCTGCAATGAGTTCATCAGGATCTTCGAGACCAACACTTAATCGGAATAGACCGAAAGTGATACCACGTTCTTGTCTCACTTCTTCAGGTAGTGCAGCGTGAGACATTGTTGCTGGATGTGAAAGGATCGTTTCAACACCGCCCAGACTCACTGAAACGAGTGGTAATGTCAGTGCATCGACAAATTGTTGTGCTTTAGACTCATCAGCTAAACGAAAGCCAATAACGGCACCGCCATTTTTAGCTTGTTCTAAATGAGCAGTAGTGAGTCCCGGATAATAAACTTCTGAAATTTCATCTTGCTTTATTAAAAATGACACGATTTTTTGAGCGTTTTCGACAGATTGTTTAAATCTGATTGGAAAAGTTTTTAAATGTTTAGCAAGTGTCCAGCTATCCTGAGCAGATAACATATTGCCTGTACCATTTTGTATTAAATAAAGAGCGTCACTAATTGCCTCATTATTAGTTATGACAGCACCAGCAATTAAATCGCTATGTCCACTTAAAAATTTTGTAGCACTATGAATGACAATATCAGCGCCAAGTAATAAAGGTGATTGACCTAACGGTGTCATAAATGTATTGTCCACAGCTACCAGTAGTTCATGCTTTTCGGCTATTTTAGAAACAGCTTTGATATCAGTAATTTTAAAACAGGGATTCGATGGTGTTTCGATATAAATTAATTTTGTGTTTGATTGAATGGCACCCTCGATTTGTTCGAGCTTTGTAGTATCTACGGTTGTAAATTCAATATTAAATCGATTCAAAATTTGCTCAGTGAGGCGAAAAGTACCGCCATATACATCATCGGGTAAGATGACATGATCACCAGATTTGAAAGTCAAAAGTACTGCTGAAATAGCAGCAATACCTGATGCAAAAGCAAAAGCGAATTTTCCCTGTTCTAATCGTGCTAACTTCTCTTCTAAAAGTTCACGGTTAGGGTTGCCACTTCGTGCATAATCATATTTAACATCGCCACCAAGACTTGTTTGATGGAATGTTGAAGAATCATAGAGTGGTGGGTTAGCTGAATGATATTCCACACCTCTACGCCAATCGAATATCACTTCTGTCTCTTTTGAAAGTGTCATACAATCTCTCCAATCTGAGCTTTATCTAATGCTTGGATGATATCGCGTTCGATGTCTTCATAATTTTCAACACCTAGTGATAAGCGGATTAAATACTCATCAATGCCACGTTTATCTTTTTCAGCATCTGGCATATCAACATGTGTTTGGGTGTAAGGGAAGGTCACTAATGTTTCAGTACCTCCTAAACTTTCTGCAAAAATGCAAATGTCTAAATTTTCTAATAATTTAGCGACGCTATAGGCCTTGTTAAGTCTTAAACTAAGCATGCCAGTTTGCCCGCTATATAGTACTTCGTCAATTGCTTGAAGTGACTGACATTTTTTAGCAAGTTTTCTAGCGTTTGATTGCGCACGCTCAATGCGTAAATGCAAAGTTTTAAGTCCACGTAACAACAAATAACTATCTATTGGTGAAAGTGTTGCGCCAGTCATGTTGTGAAAATCAAACAACTGTTGCGCGAGTGATTCATCTTTGACGGTTACGACACCTGCTAGTACATCGTTATGTCCGCCAATATATTTCGTGGCTGAATGTAAGACTATATCAGCACCTTCTGCTAGTGGTGTTGAAAGATAAGGTGTTAAAAAAGTATTGTCGATAATTGACAATAAGCCTTTAGCTTTACAAAGTTGATAGTATGGCTTTACATCAATAGCAATCATTTGTGGGTTAGATATTGGTTCAATGAATAATGCAACTGTTTTATCAGTGATTTCTTTTTCAACTTGTTCATAATCTGTAAAATCAACGTACTTAAATTTGATATCGTATTGTTGCTCGTAAAATTCAAATAATCTAAATGTGCCACCATATAAATCGAATGAAACTAAAATTTCATCATGAGGTTTAAATAGATTACATATTAATTGAATGGCTGACATTCCACTTGATGTAGCGAATGATGCAATACCATGCTCAAGTTTGGCAAAACAGGTTTCAAATGTTGAGCGTGTAGGATTTTTAGTACGTGTATAATCAAAACCTGTCGATTGTCCTAGTTTTGGATGCTTGTAGGCAGTAGATAAATGGATTGGATTCGCTATAGCACCGGTTGAATCATCGGTTAATGTGATTTGGGCTAACTGTGTATCCTTCATATTAAGACCCTCCTATAAGAAAAAATAAAAAAAGCTTCCGTCCTTCGTACCCGAATGAATCGGATAAAAAGGACGAAAGCTTATGTTTCGCGGTACCACCTTTATTTGTTATTCCATCGCTGAAATAACCTTATTCAGTACGCATTAAAAGTAAATATGCTTACTGAACAATTATCACAATTAAAGTCAGTAAGTAAGGATATAGTAATGTGCTATCCCATACTTATTAACAAAAAATCGTGCGTAAAGAATCCAGTACGCCATTTAACATCAATGTTAATACTGTATCGCTATAACGGGCGAACCCGTAGACACCTCATATTGGCATCAACACTCCAAGGCCATTTTCAAACACGCTTTCAAAATCTTCTCTCAGCTACTAAAGACTCTCTGTATAAGCAGGGTGTGTTTTACTTTCCTCTTTATTGTGTTTACGTTTCATTAAACTGTTATAAGATATTAATTAGCTTACAGAGTAAAAAAAGATTTGTCAACAATTATTCAGAAAATTTTGATTTAAAAGTTAATTTGTTTGTGAAATTGTAATTGGTATCTTGAAGTTGAAAAATGAATTATTTTTTAAATAAAGTGTGGTTAATGGTTGTCTGACTCATTTAGAATACATAAAATATATTTAACTGTTGTTATCAAATAAAAAGTGATGTGAGTGAATTGTCAAAAAGTGAAGATCAACGTATTACTAAAACAAAAGATGAACAAATTAAGCAAATAGATATATCGGATATCAAACCGAATCCGTATCAGCCCCGAAAAACTTTCGATGAAAATCATTTAAATGATTTGGCAGATTCAATTAAGCAATATGGAATTTTGCAACCAATTGTGCTTAGAAAAACAGTTCAAGGTTATTACATTGTAGTTGGTGAAAGAAGGTTTAGAGCTTCGAAAATTGCTGGTCTAAAATACGTATCAGCGATTATCAAAGATTTAACAGATGAAGATATGATGGAACTGGCGGTCATCGAAAATTTACAACGAGAAGACTTAAATGCGATTGAAGAAGCTGAAAGTTATCAACGTTTGATGACAGATTTGAAAATTACACAACAAGAAGTAGCGAAACGATTGAGTAAGTCGCGCCCGTATATAGCGAATATGTTGAGGTTATTACATTTGCCGAAAAAGATTGCTGACATGGTAAAAGATGGGCGACTGACAAGTGCACATGGACGAACGTTATTGGCAATTAAAGATGAACAACAAATGCTTAGGTTAGCGAAACGGGTTGTTAAAGAAAAGTGGAGTGTCAGATATTTAGAAAACCATGTTAATGAATTAAAAAATGTTTCGTCAAAGTCGGAAACAGACAAAGTAGATATAACTAAGCCTAAATTTATAAAGCAGCAAGAACGACAGTTGCGAGAACAGTATGGTACCAAAGTAGATATATCAATAAAAAAATCGGTTGGTAAAATCTCATTTGAGTTTGATTCACAAGAAGATTTTGTGAGAATAATTGAACAATTAAATCGTAGGTATGGTAAATAGTTACACAATTTTATATAATAACTCTTTGTGCAAGTGTAAATAAATTGTAATCAGTGAACATTTGATTCTAGATATATTGAGACTTTCGTAGGTTGGAAGTATATAAAAATATGAATACAATATTGATATATCATATAGAAGGGAGTAACGCTTATCATGAATCAAGTCATGAATATTATTTCATCTCTATTTGAGCCATTAACAAAAATAGAAACATATGAAAACATTGCAACTAAAATCGCTATGATTGTTATTTATATTATCGTAGCCCTCATAGTTATTAAAATACTGAATAAAATGATTGAACAGGGATTTAAGATTCAAAATAAAAGTAAAAAGAGTAACAAAAAGCGCTCTAAAACTTTAATATCTCTTGTTCAAAATGTAGTGAAGTATATCGTTTGGTTTATAGTTATTACGACGATTTTAAGTAAATTTGGCATTAGTGTTGAAGGGGTAATTGCCAGTGCTGGTGTCGTAGGCTTAGCAGTAGGTTTTGGTGCTCAAACTATAGTTAAAGACGTAATTACAGGATTCTTTATTATATTTGAAAGCCAATTTGATGTAGGTGATTATGTTAAGATAAATAACGGTGGTACAACTGTAGCAGAGGGAACAGTTAAATCAATTGGACTTCGTTCAACACGAATCAATACAATTTCAGGAGAATTAACAATTTTACCAAATAGTAGTATGGGTGAAATAACGAACTACTCAATTACAAATGGTACAGCTATCGTTAAAATTCCAGTGTCTGTCGAAGAAAACATTGATAATGTTGATAAAAAACTAAACAAACTATTTACTTCTTTACGTAGTAAATATTACTTATTTGTTAGTGATCCGGTTGTTATTGGTATTGATGCTATTGAAGATACAAGAGTAATATTGAGAATATCTGCAGAAACAATTCCAGGTGAAGGATTTGCTGGAGCTCGAATTATTCGCAAAGAAGTACAAAAAATGTTTTTACAAGAAGGTATTAAAACACCTCAACCAATTATGACTGCTTATAATCATAGTGAAAACGGTGTTTAGTAGTTTATAATACATGGAGGTCATATTTAATGGCGTCAAAATATGGAATAAATGATATAGTAGAAATGAAAAAACAACATGCGTGTGGAACAAACCGTTTTAAGATTATTAGAATGGGTGCAGACATAAGAATTAAATGTGAAAATTGTCAAAGAAGTATTATGATTCCACGTCAAACGTTTGATAAAAAACTTAAAAAAATCATCGAATCTCATGATGATACACAAAGATAGGAGAATGATTAATGGCTTTAACAGCAGGTATCGTTGGATTGCCAAACGTTGGTAAATCAACATTATTTAATGCAATAACAAAAGCAGGTGCTTTAGCAGCGAACTATCCATTCGCTACGATTGATCCTAATGTAGGGATAGTAGAAGTGCCAGATGCTAGATTACTTAAATTAGAAGAAATGGTTCAACCTAAAAAGACATTGCCGACTACATTTGAATTTACAGATATCGCTGGTATTGTGAAAGGTGCTTCAAAGGGAGAAGGGTTAGGTAATAAATTCTTATCACATATTAGAGAAGTAGATGCGATTTGTCAGGTCGTTCGTGCATTTGATGATGATAACGTAACTCATGTTGCTGGTCGAGTAGACCCTATTGATGATATTGAAGTTATTAATATGGAATTAGTACTAGCGGACTTAGAATCTGTTGAGAAACGTTTGCCTAGAATTGAAAAATTAGCACGTCAAAAAGATAAGACTGCTGAAATGGAAGTACGTATTTTAACAACTATTAAAGAAGCTTTAGAAAATGGTAAACCCGCTCGTAGTATTGACTTTAATGAAGAAGATCAAAAATGGGTGAATCAAGCGCAATTACTGACTTCTAAAAAAATGCTTTATATCGCTAATGTTGGTGAAGATGAAATTGGTGATGATGATAATGATAAAGTAAAAGCGATTCGTGAATATGCAGCGCAAGAAGACTCTGAAGTGATTGTTATTAGTGCAAAAATTGAAGAAGAAATTGCTACATTAGATGATGAAGATAAAGAAATGTTCTTAGAAGATTTAGGTATCGAAGAACCAGGATTAGATCGATTAATTAGAACAACTTATGAATTATTAGGATTATCAACATATTTTACTGCTGGTGTGCAAGAAGTACGTGCTTGGACATTTAAACAAGGTATGACTGCACCTCAATGTGCTGGTATCATTCATACTGATTTTGAACGTGGATTTATCCGTGCCGAAGTAACAAGTTATGACGACTATGTACAATATGGTGGCGAAAGTGGCGCTAAAGAAGCGGGCAGACAACGATTAGAAGGTAAAGAATATATTATGCAAGATGGCGATATCGTTCATTTCAGATTTAATGTATAAACGATAGAGTGAAGTTAATTAAATAGTATATATGTAGAAGAGGCGGAATCAATTGTTCGCCTCTTTTAATTATGCGTATAATTTATTAAAAGAATGGAATAATTTTACTCGCGTTAATAATATCTTGAGTGCTGAAAAATTGTTTGCCTTCGCCAGTATAAGCAGGCTCTAAAACAAGATTAGCCTTTGCACAATAAAGCCATTCAGGATGAATACCACTATTAAGTATCTCTTGGAATTCTTGAAAATCTTTAGACCAATCAATATTTAAATTCATTCCTTACCACCTCACAACTATTATAGAACATATGTTCGCTTTTGTGAAGTGTATTTTTAAAAATATCATAGAAAGTTTCAAATGAATTAATATCAAAAATGATATGAAGAGTAGTTTGAATTATTATTGTAAAAAGTAATGGCGCATGATATAATTCTTTATTGTGAGTAATGAAAATTATTCCTTGCTTATCTGTTTTAAGATTGATAAGCCGTATAGACCACAAGGAGGTGCAAATATAAAATGAGAACATATGAAGTTATGTACATCGTACGCCCAAACATTGAGGAAGATGCTAAAAAAGCGTTAGTTGAACGTTTCAACGGTATCTTAGCTACTGAAGGTGCAGAAGTTTTAGAAGCAAAAGACTGGGGTAAACGTCGCCTAGCTTATGAAATCAATGATTTCAAAGATGGCTTCTACAACATCGTACGTGTTAAATCTGATAACAACAAAGCTACTGACGAATTCCAACGTCTAGCTAAAATCAGTGACGATATCATTCGTTACATGGTTATTCGTGAAGACGAAGACAAGTAATAATTAGAGGGGGCGTTTAAATGCTAAATAGAGTTGTATTAGTAGGTCGTTTAACGAAAGATCCGGAATACAGAACCACTCCCTCAGGTGTGAGTGTAGCGACATTCACTCTTGCAGTAAATCGTACGTTCACGAATGCTCAAGGGGAGCGCGAAGCAGATTTTATTAACTGTGTTGTTTTTAGAAGACAAGCAGATAATGTAAATAACTATTTATCTAAAGGTAGTTTAGCTGGTGTAGATGGTCGCTTACAATCCCGTAATTATGAAAATCAAGAAGGTCGTCGTGTGTTTGTTACTGAAGTTGTGTGTGATAGCGTTCAATTCCTTGAACCTAAAAATGCGCAACAAAATGGTGGCCAACGTCAACAAAATGAATTCCAAGATTACGGTCAAGGATTCGGTGGTCAACAATCAGGACAAAACAATTCGTACAATAATTCATCAAACACGAAACAATCTGATAATCCATTTGCAAATGCAAACGGACCGATTGATATAAGTGATGATGACTTACCATTCTAATAAAAATTAACGAAATTAAAGCGAAAAAATTATCAAAGGAGGCACACAATCATGGCAGGTGGACCAAGAAGAGGCGGACGTCGTCGTAAAAAAGTATGCTATTTCACAGCAAATGGTATTACACATATCGACTACAAAGACACTGAATTATTAAAACGTTTTATCTCAGAACGCGGTAAAATTTTACCACGTCGTGTAACTGGTACTTCAGCTAAATATCAACGTATGTTGACTACAGCTATCAAACGTTCTCGTCATATGGCATTATTACCATATGTTAAAGAAGAACAATAATATATAATTTATTGTCAAACCCCGTAGGCATAGGCTTACGGGGCTTTTTGTGTTTTGGGGTATAGAAAAAGGGCAAAAAAGGATGATGTGAATGTTTTGTGTTCGGAATTTGCACAAAGATATGTTTATATTGCAAAAATAATATGAATTTAGATGCATAAAAAAAGAACTACGCATTTTAAATAAAATGCATAGCTCTTCTTTTTCTTGCATACGAATTAAAATAACTCGCGAGACCTATAAGTCTCTTTCCTCACTAGATAGTTTATACTTTTGGTCTGTTGAAGTCAATAATTTTATCTAAAGCTATAAAAAATCTTTTGATAGCTAATGCATTATTATAATAGCTTTCGTTTCTTTTATATCGCTTTTGAAGTTGGTCCAAATCGTGATATCTTGCTTGGATAATTGCATTACTACAAACTTGATTATGTAATTCTAGCGTAGCGAAAGTATCTATGAAATTTTTTATTCCGAACATGTTTCTAGATATGCCTATATTATTCCCTTTTTCAAATAAATATTGAGGTAATCTACTGTCATAATTTAGATTTGCTATGATGGGTTGGTTATGAGCTGATTTGTTTCTTATATTTTTAACTAAAGGCATTAAAATATTAGCAACTCTCAATTCTTCGTCATTGTACTTCTTGTAATAGAAGTTGAGAAACGAAACGAATTGACCTAGTTGCATGAATTCAATGCAAACCCATGCGGGTGGATTTTGATAGTATTTATTCAACTTCTCGGGTAGTTGTCCTCGTTTATTCATATGCTTGAATATTTCGTTTTTATTTTTGATTTTGGTTTCCATAACTTCTTCTGGTGTTCTTGAATTTGTGTCAAAATTTGAATTGCTATATGATTTATCAATACATAAGAACTCATCTATTATTTTATAACCATCTTCTTGGTTATTTTCTGTTATTAGTTTTAAGACTAGATACTTTAAACTATGTTCAATATCTAAAGTTAAATGCAACATTGTGTATCTTAATTTCATATCTATAGTTGCTAAATCTGATAAATAAGCAAATTCTATGAAATAGCCGCCATTCTTTTTTTCGAAATTTTTTCGGAAATAAGCTAGTTTGAAGAAGTAATTATTTTTTCTAAGAATTTCATTTGCTTTTTCGGTGTCAATAATATTAAAAAATATATTCATCTGTTTTAATTTTGCTATTTGCTCATCAAAATTGAGCATAGGCTTAATTTCTGCTAGTGTATCATCTTTTTCCAATTTTAACTCCCCAATCGTTCAAATTTATTCATCATATCTTTCGCCATCTGATTAGTAACATGTGTGTATATCTCTAGATTTTTTTTATAATCTGAATGACCTACATGCTCTTGCATTGCTTTTAAGTTAATTCCTAATTGAGCAAGTGTAGATATATGCGAATGATGTAATGTATGCGTCGTTATAGGTTTCTTAATAGAACTAATATCAGCGCCCCCCTTTAATAATGTGGCTAATTTTGTTCGAGTCGATAGGGCTACCAGACGTATTTGTGAATATGTACTCTCTATCAATAAACTTATCATTCCAAGCATAAGTGTTCTTAGTAAGTCGATGCTTTGGGTAGTGAGCCCTGTGGCCTTATAGCTATTACTTCTTTCAGTTGTCTCCTTTACTCCGAATGCTCCCGTCTTTTTTCAGTTATCCAATTAACTTTACCGTCGATATCTAGCGTTTTATCTTCATAGTTTATATTTACTCTCTTTATTGCAAGTAGCTCACCGATACGCATGTCATTAGCAATTTGAAACTGTACCATAGCTTTTACCATTTTATAATTACGTTTTGTCGTTGGATATTTTTATACTTAATTACATAGTCGAAACAATCCAGTAACTCCTTAACTTCATTATCTTCTAATGTGTTATTATGTTTAGCTAGTAACGCATCACTATAGGGATATCTATTTTATCTATTACACATATAACTTTGAATTGCTTGCTATTTTAAATTAACAAATTTTATTCTCTTAGATTTTGTCCAATTATGTGTAGACGATTTATAGTTATTAAATTCAGAGTGGTAGCAAATTAAAGTTAATCAAGAGTTAAGATGAATTTAATTCATGAACACGTCTATTATTTTTATAATTGTAGCAAATAAAGCTTTACATCAAGGAGGTAATTAAATATGTTCAAAAAATATGACTCAAAAAATTCAATCGTATTAAAATCTATTCTATCGCTAGGTATCATCTATGGGGGAACATTTGGAATATATCCAAAAGCAGACGCGTCAACACAAAATTCCTCAAGTGTACAAGATAAACAATTACAAAAAGTTGAAGAAGTACCAAATAATTCAGAAAAAGCTTTGGTTAAAAAACTTTACGATAGATACAGCAAGGATACAATAAATGGAAAATCTAATAAATCTAGGAATTGGGTTTATTCAGAGAGACCTTTAAATGAAAACCAAGTTCGTATACATTTAGAAGGAACATACACAGTTGCTGGCAGAGTGTATACACCTAAGAGGAATATTACTCTTAATAAAGAAGTTGTCACTTTAAAAGAATTGGATCATATCATAAGATTTGCTCATATTTCCTATGGCTTGTATATGGGAGAACATTTGCCTAAAGGTAACATCGTCATAAATACAAAAGATGGTGGTAAATATACATTAGAGTCGCATAAAGAGCTACAAAAAGATAGGGAAAATGTAAAAATTAATACAGCCGATATAAAAAATGTAACTTTCAAACTTGTGAAAAGTGTTAATGACATTGAACAAGTTTGAAATTAAGCTAAATTAGTATATATAGTGTTTTATCGCTAATACTTTGAAAGTTAGGTATCTAAAGGTGCCTAGCTTTCTTTGTTATGATTAGCACCATCATATAGAAAATTCTTTAATGACGTTTATGCCGAAATCTACAAAAATAATTTCTCTTTTATGGTTAATCAATATGTTTTTACATTCGACAACCTTAAAATTAACTTCTTTCAATTTCATAATAAAGTCTCTATAAAATAACTTAGTTTAAAAACGATTCGTATCTTTCAGATTCAAATACCATCATTTTCTCCTAATACTTACACTTTAATTACAATTATGTAAGTTGTTTTCAGATACATCCTATTTTATATTTTGTCAGAGGTGATCTTTTGAAAACGATTTTAAAAACAATAACATATCTTGTACTTACTATCATTGGCGCTTATGCTGCTTTATTCATTTTAAAAACAATAGACTCCCATGGTATAACAGATCAATTTAACCCATTAGTAAAGAAGGATGATTCTTATGTTAAAACGACAGAGGTGTCTACTAGAATGGATGATCAACTCCGAAGTTATAGTCAAAGTGTTTTTAATAAAGAAGGGAAAGAGACGCAATTAATGTATACTGCTACATTTGATGTTAAACCGCATAGATACTTGAAAATTACACATAAAGGTCATCATGTAGAAACTTTTGAAGAAGTTGAAAAGGAAGAAGTACCAAAGAAAGCATTAGACAAACTGAGTCGATAATAGCATGCTTATATTACATGGTTCATTTATAAAAGGAGTACGAACGAAAGTAACGCATGACGATTAATTTAAAAATATTTGTAATAATTATGAATAAAATTAAAAACAAGGGGTAATACAATCTATATAGCATATAAGCTTTTGTTATGAGTTTCAAAAATAGGAAGAGAGAGTGATATTATGAAATTAAAATCATTAGCAGTGTTATCAATGTCAGCGGTGGTGCTTACTGCATGTGGCAATGATACTCCAAAAGATGAAACAAAATCAACAGAGTCAAATACTAATCAAGACACTAATACAACAAAAGATGTTATTGCTTTAAAAGATGTTAAAACAAGCCCAGAAGATGCTGTGAAAAAAGCTGAAGAAACTTACAAAGGCCAAAAGTTGAAAGGAATTTCATTTGAAAATTCTAATGGTGAATGGGCTTATAAAGTGACGCAACAAAAATCTGGTGAAGAGTCAGAAGTACTTGTTGCTGATAAAAATAAAAAAGTGATTAACAAAAAGACTGAAAAAGAAGATACAATGAATGAAAATGATAACTTTAAATATAGCGATGCTATAGATTACAAAAAAGCCATTAAAGAAGGACAAAAAGAATTTGATGGTGATATTAAAGAATGGTCACTTGAAAAAGATGATGGCAAACTTGTTTACAATATCGATTTGAAAAAAGGTAATAAAAAACAAGAAGTTACTGTTGATGCTAAGAACGGTAAAGTATTAAAGAGTGAGCAAGATCACTAAAAAGATTCGTTGCATTAACGCTTGTAAAATGTCTTAATTCATATTAATTAATAAAATACCCTCACAACGTAATGTAATATATCCAGTATAGATTTGAAAGGATATATGCCAAACGTGTTGTGAGGGTTTATTTGCATCTATTTATCCATGCGAATATCGACTTCTTCTAAATGTTTCTGATATTCTTTAACCTTACTTTCTAAAAACATTTCATATGGTGCATCAAAGAAGTCAGCTAAATGCATGGCATCTTTAAATTTAGGTTCATGGTGATGATTCTCCCATTCCCAAATTTGATGTGCTTCATATTTAGTACCATATTTCTCATTTAATTGCTGTGCTAATTCGTCAATTTCTAAATTATGTTTAGTTCGTAAGTTATATAAAATATGCATATTCATTGTTCATTAACCTCGCTTCTTGATTTAAAATTCAAAGATGCTCTAATAATATGTGTATATTCTAGTCCTATAACATAAAATAATCAAGCTATGAATTCGGCAGAAAAAATAATGTAAATGTATATGATATTATCGGTACAGAGACTTTAAATAACGATAGCTACATTGAATAAAATTGATATTCAATTACTACTTTTAAAAATATTTGGATAAAAATAATTTGAATTTGTTTTAGAATTGTAAATAAGGGGTACTACTTAGAATAACGCAAAATAAATAGAAAAAGGAGACTGAAAATTATGTTTGGATTTATTGGAATGTTAATTGTCGGTGGCTTAATTGGATGGGCTGCTGGTGCTATTATGGGTAAAGATATCCCAGGTGGTATTTTAGGCAATATTATCGCAGGTATTATTGGATCATGGGTAGGTGGCAAACTATTCGGACAATGGGGTCCTGAATTAGGAAGTATTTACATCTTGCCAGCATTAATTGGTTCAATTATCTTAATTGCAATCGTAACGTTAATTTTAAGAGCTATGCGTAAATAATAAAAAAATTCAATTGGAAATTGAAATAAAGATGGCATTCAGTTGTCATCTTTTTTATTTGCGTGAAAATGGTCAATATGTATTATAATATTTGAAAATGTAGATAAGATAGGATTAAAAAGTAATAAATTAATATGAGGAAATTTTGGAAATAAAAAAGCGAGTATTTGACAAATAAAAAAAGGATGACGTTGGGTTGCGCCATCCAGGAGTATTATGTTCATGAATATAAAAGACTGTGTAGTCATTTAAGAACTACACCCATATAGTAACACATCACTTGATTAAAGACAATACTATTTTTAGAGTCATTAATTTAAAATATGAATTAATTCTTTTTTTAGAATAGAATATTAAGATTGATATCGAATTAGTAGTCAAAGTGTTATGGTAGATATGAAATACATAAGGTAAGGAGTAATATTATGACGATTTATTTAGTTAGACATGGCGAATCAAAATCGAATTATGATAATAAACATTTTCGATCTTATTTTTGTGGACAATTAGATGTGCCGTTAACGGATACTGGCACAAAAAGTGCAGACGATTTATGTGATTATTTTAAAGAGAAACAGATTAAACATGTATATGTTTCAGACTTATTAAGAACACAGCAAACGTTTGAACATATTTTTCCATATGACATTGCATCAACGACTACCCCTCTATTAAGAGAACGTTCACTTGGCGTATTTGAGGGTGAATATAAAGATGAAATCAGTGCGAATCCGAAATATGAAAAATATTTCAATGATCCAAACTTTAAAGACTTTCGTCATAGTTTTTCACAAAAAGCGCCTGAAGGAGAAAGTTATGAAGATGTATATCAACGCGTAGAACATTTTATGAATCATGTTGTCAATGAAGATACACAAAAAGATGATATTGTCATTGTTGCACATCAAGTTGTCATTCGTTGTTTGATGGTTTATTTTAACAAAGTTTCAAGGGCAGAAGCTGTGGATTTAAAGGTAGAAAATTGCAAACCATATATCATTGAATAGAAGTATAGAGGTTCTGAAAAACTGTGTTTTATAGCGGCCTTCAGAACCTTTTTTTCATTTGGAATTTAAGGGGAATCATTCTTTTCAACAGACTTACCACCAATGGCTAATGTGATAATTGTGCTTGTGAACAAAATAATTGAAGTTATAAATGACGCTAATGTAAAAGGTGTAAATTGTGTGAGCGATAATATCAATGATAAAAAGAACCAAGAGATAGCCCCTAGAAATTGTAAAATAGCAGAAGAAATTCTAAAACTCATATAATCATATATAGCTAAAACAAGTGAAGGTAATGCGACTAATACCATTATAATGATGTTGAGGGTGAATAAATATGGCTGTTCAAAAGTTACTGTGTTTGGTCCTGTTGGATGCATTGCTGCTAAGAACAAGCAAACAATCGTCGATAAAATTGCTAAAATAATAAAAGTAATTCGAACTTTCATCATGATCATCCTTTGTTTATAGAGTCAATATAAGTATGGAATATGTTAGGTATATAGTCAAATGCGTCAACTAATGGGAATTTTGGCATAGATAGAGAATTTAAGGCAATTAAAAAGGCATCAAACAGTAATATGCTGCTTGATGCCCAAATGATGACTTTAGCTAAATTGATTAGTCACTTTTAAAGATAAAGAATTGTCATGAATTAAAACTCATGTAATGATGTGTTACATTTCGCAATGATGGCTTTCAGTTATTTATCGATAACATCACTCTTGATACCTTTAGATTTTAAGAAATCTTTAATTTTATCTTGTTGCTTTTTATTAACATCACCGGCATATTTTGTTGGCACGTCGACAACATTGATTTTATTTTGCGGTTGATAGCTAAGCTTTTCAATATCTTCATCAACATTGGCGATTGTACTATTTAAAGCTTTGAAGTAATTCATCATTAATTCAACGGGTTTCTTATATTCTTTAGGAATATTGTTTTCAGTGACAAATTTCTTGAAATGCAAATCGTTTTTAACAGCTAAGTTAGATAAGTGGCTAAGTGTTTCTGCTTGTTTTTCAGTCACTTTTGTTTGACTGTCAATTTGTTTATCTAGTTTATGTTGCATAATATATTTGTTATCAAGTATATCGCTATTTACAGACAAATACTTTTCTATAGCTTGCTTCATCTCTGCATCACTAATATCACTATTTTTCTTATCTGAGTTAAAGATATCTTTTGTTTCTAATTTTTTAGCGCTTTTAGGTGCATGGATGCCAGTACTTGTATGATGATCTTCGTTATCAGATTGATCGGACGCGCAACCTGTAAGAATTAATGTCGATGCTAAAAATGTACTTAGTAGTAATCTCTTTTTCATAATGTAATATAACTCCTTAGTTTATCTTTAATTGAAAAAATATGTATTCATGTTTAATAGAGTAACATTGAATTAGTTTGGAATGTCACGATGACCTTGCAATGACCATAGACGTAAATGATTACGTGCATGAGTTGCTTTTTCTATCAATAATGCATCATTTTGGACGTTGTTAAGGATAGCTTTATCTATAAATAACTGCATAATTGGTTGTACTAATTTAGACGTAGGTATCGTACGTAAAAGCATAATAATTTCGTTCACATACTTTTCTTTCTCAATATCATTTTTCATATTGATTTGTTTGCGAGAGGTACATACTTTAAGCATTATCGCACATCTCGTTGTATATATTAAGTTTATCATAACATGATTTTATGTCGGGATAAAAAAATAACAGCATCTTAACAAATGTAAGATACTGTCAGTGAAATGAATGAAACTTTAGTTTCTGATAATATAGTCAAAGGCATTTAATGCTGCATTTGCACCAGCGCCCATTGAAATGATAATTTGTTTGTTCTTCTGATCTGTGACATCGCCAGCAGCAAATATTCCAGGAACATTCGTATTATTGTTACGATCAATCACAATTTCACCACGTTCGTTTAATTCAACAGCATCGTTTAACCATGATGTGTTTGGAAGTAAACCAATTTGAACAAAGATACCATCTAAGTTAAGTAGATGTTCTTCGCCGGTGTTCATGTCTTCGTAACGTATACCTGTAACATGGTCTTCTCCGACAACTTCAGTAGTTTTGGCATTTGTTTTGATATCAACATTTGATAAAGAACGTAAACGATCTTGTAACACGTTGTCTGCTTTTAATTCGCTAGCGAATTCGAATAATGTAACATGATTAACGATACCAGCAAGGTCAATTGCTGCTTCAACCCCAGAGTTACCGCCACCGATAACTGCTACGTCTTTATTTTCAAATAGAGGTCCGTCACAGTGAGGGCAGAATGCAACACCTTTATTAATCAATTGCTCTTCACCTGGAATGTTTAGCTTACGCCAACCTGCACCAGTAGCAATAATGACTGTTTTACTTTCTAAGACAGCACCGTTTTCTAACGTAACTTTAATTGCTTCGTCAGTCTTTTCGATATCTGTAGCACGTATACCTGTCATTGCATCAATGTCATATTGATCAATGTGCGCTGCTAAGTTAGAAGAAAATTCAGAACCAGTTGTTTCTTTAACAGTAATGAAGTTCTCAATACCAGCAGTATCATTAACTTGGCCACCGATACGATCAGCAACTATACCAGTACGTAAACCTTTACGTGCTGTGTAAATCGCTGCACTACCACTAGCAGGACCACCACCAACGATTAAGACATCATAAGGTTCTTTATTTTCAAACTCAGATGCATCTGCCGTACTGCCTAGTTTCGAAAGAATATCTTGGATTGTCATACGACCATTGCCAAATTCTTCGCCATTTAAAAAGACAGCAGGGACTGCCATGATGTTTTCAGATTCTTCACGGAACACTGCACCATCAATCATAGAATGCGTGATGTTAGGGTTGATCACACTCATTAAGTTAAGTGCTTGAACGACATCAGGACATTTTTGACACGTTAAACTAATGAATGTTTCAAAATGGAATGAACCTTCTAATTTTTTAATTTGGTCAATGATTGACTGTTTTTCTTTAGGTGCACGACCACTAACCTGTAAAATTGCTAAAACAAGTGAGTTAAACTCGTGACCTAATGGAATACCTGCAAATGTTACACCTGTTTCTTCGCCAGGACGATTGACTGAGAAACTTGGTGTACGTTTTAAAGATTTTTCAGAAAGAGATAGTCTAGGTGACATATCAGTAATTTCTGTCAACAAATCTTTAAGTTCTTTGGATTTATCATCTGAACCAAGGCTGGCAACGAATTCAACGTTGCCCTCCATTAGTTCTAATAGTTGTTTAAGTTGTTGTTTTAAATCAGCATTAAGCATGGTTGTAATGCCTCCTTAGATTTTACCTACTAAATCTAAACCAGGTTGCAATGTTTTAGCGCCTTCTTCCCATTTAGCTGGGCATACTTCGCCAGGGTTTTTACGAACATATTGAGCTGCTTTGATTTTGTGAGCTAATGTACTAGCGTCACGGCCAATTCCGTCAGCGTTAATTTCAGATGCTTGTACAACACCGTCTGGGTCGATAATGAATGTACCACGTTGAGCTAAACCAGTAGCTTCATCTAATACATCAAAATTACGAGTGATTGTTTGTGATGGGTCACCAATCATAGTGTAAGTGATTTTGCTAATTGCATCTGAATGGTCATGCCATGCTTTGTGTACGAAGTGAGTATCAGTTGATACTGAGAATACATTTACGCCTAATTTTTGTAATTCTTCATATTGGTTTTGTAAGTCTTCTAATTCAGTTGGACAAACGAATGAGAAGTCAGCAGGATAGAAGCATACTACGCTCCAAGAACCTTTTAAATCTTCTTGTGTAACTTCTTTAAATTGATCTTTTTTTGGATCGAAAGCTTGCGCTGTAAATGGTAAGATTTCTTTGTTAATTAATGACATAAATATCTTCCTCCTAAGAATTTAAGTATGAATTAGAACTATCAATTGATTGCGCTTAATTATAATAATTCTAATCTCTTAGTTAGCATTATTACATTTTGATCCAGAATAGTCAACTGGATAACTTTGTAAAGTGAATGATTACTTTTAAAATAAAGAAAGATAATATAAAGTGCTTTGATAATGGATTTTGTAGTTGATGATTTAAAAGGTTGTGTCTATATTTAATATCTTGATTTTAATGTAAAAAATGTAAAAAAAGAAGATTTGTATTCTCAACTAAGTCAACCTTATTGATAATGGTATGAGAATATTTGTTCGAGATGGATGAAGGTAATGAGTGAGAAACTGGATTTTTAAAGTATGAGACAATATTTTAAAAAGTTCAATTATTAACTTATAAGCAAATAATTGCTATAAAAAAGTTTGGACGTGTACAATTGCAATATGAAGATTTTAAATTAATTGTAAAGTATCGAGGAGTGGGTAACGTGTCAGAACATGTATATAATCTTGTGAAAAAGCATCATTCTGTTAGAAAATTTAAGAATAAACCTTTAAGTGAAGACGTTGTTAAGAAATTGGTAGAAGCTGGACAAAGCGCTTCGACGTCAAGTTTCCTGCAAGCATACTCAATTATTGGTATCGACGATGAGAAGATTAAAGAAAATTTACGAGAAGTTTCTGGACAACCTTATGTTGTAGAAAATGGCTATTTATTCGTCTTTGTTATTGATTATTATCGTCATCATTTAGTTGATCAACATGCTGAAACTGATATGGAAAATGCATATGGTTCAACGGAAGGTTTGCTAGTAGGTGCAATCGATGCAGCATTAGTTGCCGAAAATATTGCGGTAACTGCTGAAGATATGGGGTATGGCATTGTCTTTTTAGGATCATTAAGAAATGATGTTGAACGCGTTCGAGAAATTTTAGACTTACCTGACTATGTCTTCCCGGTATTTGGTATGGCAGTAGGGGAACCCGCAGATGACGAAAATGGTGCAGCCAAGCCACGCTTACCATTTGACCATGTCTTCCATCATAATAAGTATCATGCTGATAAGGAAACACAGTATGCACAAATGGCAGATTACGACCAGACAATCAGCGAGTACTATGATCAACGTACAAACGGGAATCGCAAAGAAACATGGTCGCAGCAAATTGAGATGTTCCTAGGAAACAAAGCAAGATTAGATATGTTAGAACAATTGCAAAAATCAGGCTTAATACAGCGATAGCAAGATACCAAAATAACCCGCCCCCCTCTAGCTTAAAATGATAAGTATAGCTAGAGGGGGCGGGTATTTCTTGCAATGAATTAGTGTGAAGTTAATGCAGCATTATCATTTGAATCGAAAGTATCTTTATCCCAATGTTTAGTTAACTTGGCGGTACCTGTACCAGCTAGCATTGAATCGTTCACGTTTAATGCTGTTCTACCCATGTCAATCAATGGTTCAACGGAGATGAGCACGCCGGCTAAAGCGACTGGCAAGTTTAACGTTGACAACACCAATATGGATGCAAATGTAGCCCCGCCACCGACGCCAGCAACGCCGAATGAACTAATAATCACGACAGCGATTAACGTTACAATAAATTGTAAATCAATTTCTACATTAGCGACGGGTGCGACCATAATTGCAAGCATGGCAGGGTAAATGCCTGCACAACCATTTTGTCCAATCGACAATCCAAATGTCGCAGCGAAATTGGCAATACCTTCTGGCACGCCTAGACGTCTTGTTTGTGTTTGTACATTCAATGGTAAGGCACCCGCGCTTGAGCGTGATGTGAATGCAAAGATTAATACTTCCAAAGTCTTTTTAACATAGCGAATTGGGCTAATACCTAACAGGCTTAAAATAATTAAGTGAATGATATACATCGTAATTAATGCAGCGTACGATGCGATTAAGAATTTTCCTAAAGTCCAAATGGCGCCAAAGTCACTTGTCGATAATGTGTTGGCCATAATTGCTAATACACCGTATGGCGTTAAACGTAAGACGAACGTCACAATCGCCATTACTAGTGAATAGATAGCGTCAATCGCACGCTTAAGCAATTCACCATGATCAGGTTGTTTGCGTGCTACGCGTAAATAAGCAAATCCTATAAACGAAGCAAATATCACGACAGCAATCGTGGAAGTTGCACGTTGTCCAGTGAAATCTAAGAATGGATTTTTAGGCAATAATTCCAAAATTTGTTGTGGTAACGTATGTGCTGTTAAATCTTTCGCTTGTTTAGCAATTTCGCTTCCACGTGCTTGTTCAGCGTTACCAAGGTTAATTGTTGATGCATCTAAACCAAACACCAAGGCATACACAACACCAACAATCGCAGCAATGGTGACAGTGCCAATTAAAAAGATAAAAATGAGACTACCAATTTTAGCAAACTTTTCTCCGATTTGAATTTTAGTGAATGCAGCTACAATAGAAATGAAAATTAAAGGCATAACAATCATTTGCAACAATGCAACGTAACCTTGTCCGACAATGTTGAACCAGTCACTTGTTGATGTAATAACATTCGAATGTGTGCCATAAATAAGATGCAATAACACACCGAATACTATACCAATCCCTAAAGCTGTAAACACACGTTTCGCAAAAGATATATGTTTGCGAGCCATCATGTGCAATATTACGATGAAAATCACCAATACAATAATATTAATCAGTGTAAGAAAAGCATTCATGAACGTCACTCCTTAAATTTTTGAATATAATTCCGACTAGTATGCTAAGAATAATATTAATTTTAAAATATTTCAAGAGGGCATTTGCAATTAAATGTAAACATGATGAAATTCGACCGTTGGCATAAGGGGATTTGTAAACAAATCGTTTTGAATTCAGTAGTGATAGGTGGAAAGGGTAAATAGTGTGATGAGCTAGTCGATTAAAGTTAATATTTGAAAATGAAGCAGGGCATTAAATGCAATAAATTAAATAAGTTGTCATTAAAGCATTAATAATAGAAATGATTTTAACAGGAAAAAAGTGATGAATATTTGGAAAAGATATATATCGTGCACTGTCATGAGAGATAAGATATGAGAAAACAAATTTATCCTTGAATCGAGATGTGGCTATGGCGGTTTGATAAAAATTGCTAACCTCATATTTATTGAATGAAAAGATAATAAATGATCAACCTTGAAAAGACGTTTCGAACAAACACGTTGTAAAAAATTCTGTCGAATCAAAATTAGCATCTTTTGAGTGTTCGTGTGTGCAGGTGGTAGTTCAAAAGCTACCGTAAACAAATATTTTTGTTTGAGCAAAAAGGCGTTTGTAGTAAATGTGAATATGAGTGTGCACTTGTGCGATTCGTCAGTTACTAACACAGCCAAACATTTAAATTGAATGGACTTATTAAGATGAATCTATTTAGAAGTACACAGAAGCCATCCCATTTAAAAGTAACATACTATAAAAATTTATTCAAAATTCAATATTAATCATAATGAATAATTAAAAAACCTGAAACAAATTAGTTTGATATGCTCTCTTCAAAGTAGATATTGAATGGAGTATATCAGCTTGTTTCAGGTTTTATGAATTGAGTATTAAATTTGAAAGTAAATTACAGTTCTATAGGTTTATAAAAATCAGTTTTTAAATCAAAGCTATATATGAATTGAGTATTAAATTTGTGTTCAAATCACAAGTTTACAGGTTGAATAAACGTGCGAAGAAACCTTTTTTCTCTTCTTGAGGTTTTGGTTCTGACATTTCTGACTGTGAAGCTGTGCTGTCATTTTCTGCTTTCGCTTCCAATGAATCGTTCGAAGTAGCTTGTTTAGAAGCTTCTGCATGGGCTTCTGCTACTTGTTGTTCAGCATCATGTTGCGCTTCTGCATCTACTGTAGCTTCTTTATTTGAAGTCTCAGCTGCATTGTCATTTTTAGACTGCTCAACGCTGGCTTTTTCAATTGCTTCAGTTGCAGAAATTTGATCCTCTTTATCTACTTTAGTAGCAGTGCCATCGCCTGCATTTTCTGCTTTAGTATCCGTCTTAGCGTCTGTTGATGTATTCACTCCAGCAACCTTCGAATCTTTACTGTCAGCTTTATCTTCAGTAACAGCATTCTTTTCAACTTTATTTGTTGATTCAGCTAATGCTTTTGCTTGAGAGGCTTGCGCTTCTTGGATAGCCTCTTGTGATGTTTGGATGGCTTTTAAGGATTCGCTATTTGAATCGATTTTAGATGTAAGTTGATTTTGAAGTTCTTTTAATTCTTGTTGTTGCTGATGTACTTGATTCATCATTTGACCAAGTAGGTGACGTTCTTCGCGCATTTTCTGGATTTCTAGGCGTAAATCTTCTACTAGTTGAGCGACATTTTGATTAGTAGGTAAGTTTTTGTCATCGTTTTTGACAATGACTTGCAGGAAGTCTTTTTCTTTTTCTAATTCATCAAACGCTAGATCATAACTATTTGTTTGTTTTACTTTGTCGGCAATGTCTTTGAAAAGCTCGATATCTTCTTCTTTGAAATCAGTTGCTTCACGACCACGATATTCAGTCTTGCTTAGTTGGTAACCACGTTCTTCTAAATGTTGAACAATTTTACGTACTTGCTTCTCACTTAGTTCTACGCGTTGTGCAAATTCTTTAGTTAACATACTTTAAAGTCCTTTCTGCATATACTTTATGTATACTGACGTTTGTCTACGGGCAGTGAAACGTCAGTCTTGCTTCATACATAGTTTAAACGTTATTGTTAGTGATTTCAAGTTTGTTTAAAATGGTTTACGTAAATCCATTTCTTCTAATAAAGCATAAATAATTTCACGTGCGATACCATTGGCAAATACATACTTCAAAATATAATTTGATTTAACACTTGTACCGTAGATATCCTTTGTCAGTTTAATATTTTTCTTTAAAAATAAGTCCACTTTTTTAGTGTGACCATCATTAGTTGGATGAATGTAATCAATTTCAGTTTGTCTTTCAAATTGATGTTCGTATAAAAACTGTCTACGGTGTTCAATAATGAGGCCGTTATCTTGTGTTAAATCTGCAGGTTCTTTAGGGACTTCCATCATTAAAAAGTTAATACTTCTAGAATGAACAAGGTTTGATAATAAGTTTAGTTCATGTTCAATTTGATGTAATGTTTGCGTCATTAACTCATCATGGTTGGGTAGGTCTTTTGCGAATAAATAAATTAAAAATGCTGAATTGGTTGTGGCTTCATAATGTGCAGTTGCTAGACTGACAACAACATCGTTTTCTAAGCCTACGATAAAGACATAATCGTTTTCGGTTTTGTTGTTTTCTAATGAGCGTTTGATGATACGTTTATCTTCAGTTAAAGATAAATTTAACTTAGTATCGTAAAGTTTAAGTGCTTCGTTGTAATGTGGATCTTTGACAGATTGAATGGTTTTAAATTCCATAAGAACACCTCCCCAATTTAAATAATATTATAGCATAATCGCCTGCTGTAAAAGACTGTTCATAAACTTTTAAATGGTATAAAAAACTGTACTATCTTAAATTAGACAGTACAGTAATCTCATTTTGAATTCAGTGTGATAACTAAGCTTTGGGACCTTTAGATGCTTCAGCAAAATGTGTAATATCAATCTCTTCATAAGCTGAATTATTTTCATGCACTTCTTGATGTGATGATTTGTCACGAACCGCTACAACTAACATTTTATCGTCTAAAATAAGTTGTTTATATTTTTCTAATTCATCAGGCGCTAAGTTGTAGCGTGATAAAACTGCATGTTCACCATCTTCTCCTGTTAACAGTTTAGTCATTCTATCACTAAATGTTCCACTTGTTGAGATAAGGGAGATTTCAGAGTCGTGTAAGTCATTTAGGTGTAATTTACTTTTACTAATAATTGTTAGCTCTGATTCTAAATAACCTTCAGATTTCTTTTGATTGATTACGTTGTATAATTCGCCAGTGTCATTTACTACAGTAATATCTGCCATAGTTGTCGCCCCTTTAAAAATTTGTTTATTTAATCTTTTACCCTTCTTATTATAAAGTAAAACCCTTACATTATTAAGTTATAAGTCTTCATTCGCATTAAACGTCTCTGTACATTTATAAAACTATTAAAAGATTACCTAAGCAGTTATTGAAAAAATGCCGAAAATTTGCTATTATCGTTAAATAATTTACATAAACTCATATAATCTAAAGAATATGGCTTTAGAAGTTTCTACCATGTTGCCTTGAACGACATGACTATGAGTAACAACACAATACTAGGAGTAGCTTCAGCCATTAAATTGTAACCATGGTGGGTGATTTATATCATTTTATATGATGGTCACAGTTTATTTGATGAAACTTCTTTTACATTGATTGCATGACAAATTCGTTATGCATGTTCGTTCACTCATAAACCCTGAAACTATTATTTAGTTTGGGGATTTTTTTGTATCTAGCACCAATTTAAGAGCAAAATGTTTCACACAAATCTGAGGAGGTTTTAAGAGTGGAGTTACTAGGACAAAAAGTAAAGGAAGACGGCGTTGTCATTGATGAGAAGATTTTAAAAGTCGATGGATTTTTAAATCATCAAATTGATGCAAAGTTAATGAATGAAGTTGGTCGCACTTTTTACGAGCAATTTAAAGATAAAGGGATTACTAAAATCTTAACCATTGAAGCTTCCGGTATCGCACCTGCAATCATGGCTGCACTGCATTTTGATGTGCCATGTTTATTTGCGAAAAAAGCAAAACCTAGCACTTTGACGGATGGTTATTATGAAACATCTATTCATTCATTTACTAAAAATAAAACAAGTACGGTCATTGTTTCAAAAGAGTTTTTATCAGAAGAAGATACTGTACTTATCATCGATGACTTTTTAGCAAATGGTGATGCTTCATTAGGATTATACGATATCGCACAGCAAGCGAATGCTAAGACAGCTGGTATTGGTATTGTTGTTGAAAAGAGTTTCCAAAATGGGCATCAACGTTTAGAAGAAGCAGGTTTAACAGTTTCTTCTCTCTGCAAGGTTGCTTCACTAGAAGGAAACAAAGTGACATTGGTGGGAGAAGAATAATGAAAAATTTAATCCTAAGTGTTCAACATCTTTTAGCTATGTACGCAGGTGCTATCTTAGTTCCAATCATTGTTGGTACAAGTTTGAAGTTTACACCTGAACAAATCGCTTACTTAGTTACAGTAGATATATTTATGTGTGGGGTTGCCACATTTTTACAAGCCAATAAAGTAACAGGAACAGGATTACCAATCGTTCTTGGATGTACATTCACGGCTGTTGCGCCCATGATTTTAATTGGTCAAACGAAAGGAATAGATGTACTTTATGGTTCGCTATTTTTATCAGGGATATTAGTTATTATCATCGCGCCTTTCTTTTCACATCTTGTAAAATTCTTCCCACCAGTAGTAACGGGTAGTGTTGTTACTATCATTGGTATCAATTTAATGCCAGTAGCAATGAATTACTTAGCTGGAGGTCAAGGTGCAAAGGACTATGGAGATGTTAAGAACATTTTGTTAGGTTTAATGACATTAATCATTATTCTTCTTTTACAAAGATTCACAACTGGATTTATTAAGAGTATTGCCATATTAATTGGACTCGTTTTAGGAACGATAGGTGCTGGCTTACTTGGGATGGTCGATATTAATCAAGTCAATCATGCCGGTTGGTTAGGCATCCCAGTGCCGTTTAGATTCTCTGGATTTAGCTTTGATGTGACATCGACGTTAGTGTTCTTTATTGTAGCTATCGTTAGTTTAATTGAGTCGACAGGTGTCTATCATGCGTTAAGTGAAATTACCGGTAAGAAGTTAGAAAGAAAAGATTTTCGTAAAGGTTATACTGCGGAAGGTCTAGCGATAGTGTTAGGTTCTATATTCAATTCATTTCCGTATACAGCCTATTCGCAAAATGTAGGACTTGTTTCTTTATCCGGCGCTAAGAAAAACAATGTTATATACGGCATGGTCGTGTTATTACTTATATGTGGTTGTATACCTAAGCTTGGCGCATTAGCAAATATCATACCGCTACCTGTGTTAGGCGGTGCGATGATAGCTATGTTTGGCATGGTAATGGCATATGGTGTTAGTATATTAGGACATATCGATTTTAAAAATCAAAACAATTTATTAATTATCGCTGTATCAGTAGGATTAGGTACTGGTATAAGCGCTGTACCACAAGCATTTAAAGGTTTAGGTGAACAATTTGCATGGTTGACTCAAAACGGAATTGTTTTAGGCGCAATCTCTGCAATTATTCTTAATTTCTTTTTTAATGGAATAAAGTATAAACAAACGGAAGAAAATGTGAAATAATATAACTAATTAATTTGAAAAATGGAGGCTGTTTTTAATGTGGGAAAGTAAATTTGCAAAAGAATCATTAACGTTTGATGATGTGTTATTAATTCCAGCACAATCTGATATTTTACCGAAAGACGTTGATTTAAGCGTACAATTATCAGACAAAGTTAAATTAAATATTCCAGTTATTTCTGCTGGTATGGATACTGTAACTGAATCTAAAATGGCGATTGCTATGGCTCGTCAAGGTGGTTTAGGTGTTATTCATAAAAATATGGGCGTTGAAGAACAAGCGGACGAAGTTCAAAAAGTAAAACGCTCAGAAAATGGTGTCATTTCAAACCCATTTTTCTTAACGCCAGAAGAAAGCGTTTATGAAGCAGAAGCATTAATGGGTAAATACCGTATTTCAGGTGTACCAATTGTTGATAATAAAGAAGATCGCAACTTAGTAGGTATTTTAACAAACCGTGACTTACGTTTTATTGAAGACTTCTCGATTAAAATTGTAGATGTAATGACGCAAGAAAATTTAATTACAGCTCCAGTGAATACAACACTTGAAGAAGCAGAAAAAATTCTCCAAAAACATAAGATTGAAAAGTTACCATTAGTTAAAGACGGACGTCTAGAAGGTCTTATTACTATTAAAGATATTGAAAAAGTTATCGAATTCCCTAATGCAGCAAAAGATGAACATGGTCGTCTACTTGTAGCCGCAGCAATTGGTATTTCAAAAGATACTGATATTCGTGCTCAAAAATTAGTCGAAGCAGGTGTGGATGTCTTAGTTATCGATACAGCACATGGTCACTCTAAAGGTGTTATCGATCAAGTGAAACATATTAAGAAGACTTACCCAGAAATCACATTAGTAGCAGGTAACGTAGCAACTGCAGAAGCAACAAAAGATTTATTTGAAGCGGGTGCAGATATTGTTAAAGTTGGTATTGGCCCAGGTTCAATTTGTACGACGCGTGTTGTAGCAGGTGTTGGTGTACCACAAATTACAGCAATTTATGATTGTGCAACTGAAGCACGCAAACATGGTAAAGCTATCATTGCTGATGGTGGTATTAAATTCTCAGGAGATATCATTAAAGCATTAGCTGCTGGTGGACATGCGGTTATGTTAGGTAGCTTATTAGCAGGTACTGAAGAAAGCCCAGGCGCAACAGAAATTTTCCAAGGTAGACAATATAAAGTATACCGTGGTATGGGCTCTTTAGGTGCGATGGAAAAAGGTTCAAACGACCGTTACTTCCAAGAGGACAAAGCGCCTAAGAAATTTGTTCCTGAAGGTATCGAAGGACGTACGGCTTATAAAGGTGCGTTACAAGATACAATTTACCAATTAATGGGCGGTGTGCGTGCTGGTATGGGTTATACTGGTTCACACGATTTAAGAGAATTACGCGAAGAAGCACAATTTACACGTATGGGTCCTGCTGGTTTAGCAGAAAGCCATCCACATAATAT
This sequence comes from Staphylococcus sp. T93, assembly GCF_016743875.1. Taxonomy (NCBI): domain Bacteria; kingdom Bacillati; phylum Bacillota; class Bacilli; order Caryophanales; family Staphylococcaceae; genus Staphylococcus; species Staphylococcus sp. T93. The sequence continues at coordinate 2,585,745 of NZ_CP068247.1, forward strand.
TCAAATTACGAAAGAATCACCGAACTACTCATTCTAATTAAGATAAAGGAGAACGACAAATATGGAAATGGCAAAAGAACAAGAGTTAATCCTTGTCTTAGACTTTGGTAGCCAATACAACCAATTAATTACACGCCGAATTCGTGAAATGGGCGTTTATAGTGAATTACACGATCATGAAATTTCAATTGAAGAAATTAAGAAAATGAATCCAAAAGGTATTATCTTATCAGGTGGTCCAAATTCAGTTTATGAAGAAGGTTCATTTACAATTGATCCGGAAATATATAATTTAGGAATTCCAGTACTTGGTATTTGTTACGGCATGCAATTAACTACTAAATTATTAGGTGGTAAAGTTGAACGTGCCAATGAACGTGAATACGGTAAAGCAATCATTAATGCGAAGTCAGATGAGTTATTCGCTGGCTTACCAGCAGAACAAACTGTTTGGATGAGTCATTCTGATAAAGTTATTGAAATTCCAGAAGGCTTTGAAGTTATCGCTGATAGCCCAAGCACAGACTATGCAGCAATCGAAGATAAGAAACGTCGCATTTATGGTGTTCAATTCCATCCAGAAGTACGTCATACAGAATATGGTAATGATTTATTAAATAATTTTGTCCGTCGTGTTTGTGATTGTAGAGGTCAATGGACAATGGAAAACTTTATCGAAATCGAAATTGAAAAGATTCGTCAACGCGTAGGAGACCGTCGTGTATTATGTGCGATGAGTGGCGGCGTAGATTCATCTGTTGTAGCTGTACTATTGCATAAAGCAATAGGTGATCAACTAACATGTATCTTTGTAGACCATGGCTTACTTCGTAAAGGTGAAGGCGACATGGTTATGGAGCAATTCGGTGAAGGTTTCAACATGAATATTATTCGTGTTAATGCGAAAGATCGCTTTATGAATAAATTAAAAGGTGTTTCAGATCCTGAACAAAAACGTAAAATCATTGGTAATGAATTTGTATACGTATTTGATGATGAAGCATCAAAACTGAAAGGTGTAGACTTCCTTGCGCAAGGAACACTATATACAGACGTCATCGAATCAGGTACTAAAACAGCACAAACAATCAAATCACACCACAATGTTGGTGGATTACCAGAAGACATGGAATTCGAATTAATCGAACCAATCAATACATTGTTTAAAGATGAAGTACGTAAATTAGGTATTGAGTTAGGTATTCCAGAACATTTAGTATGGAGACAACCATTCCCAGGACCTGGTCTTGGTATTCGTGTACTTGGAGAAATTACTGAAGATAAACTAGAAATCGTTAGAGAATCAGACGCGATTTTACGCCAAGTGATTAGAGAAGAAGGTCTTGAAAGAGAAATTTGGCAATACTTCACAGTGTTACCAAACATTCAATCAGTAGGTGTTATGGGAGACTACCGTACGTATGATCACACAGTAGGTATTCGTGCAGTAACATCTATCGACGGTATGACAAGTGACTTCGCACGCATCGATTGGGAAGTCTTACAAAAGATTTCTAGTCGTATCGTAAACGAAGTAGATCACGTCAACCGCGTAGTCTATGACATTACATCAAAACCACCAAGCACAATTGAGTGGGAATAATTATATATAATAAAACCACCTGTTTGCACGGGTGGTTTTTAATTTGAGTAGTTGGAAAATTACAATAAGGACGGAAAAGGGGTAAGGTGTTCTAAGTTTGCGTTTTAATTCATCAATAAGGCAATTTTCCGTGTTTATTTTTATATAAAATTTCATATTGTTTAGGATCTTCTTGTTTTAAATCATAAATTATAGTTTCGTCTACTATTTTTTCTAATTCAAGTGTATTAAAGCTCCAGTCATTTGTTGTTATTATAAATATTTTTTGGACTGGGTTGTTATTTATATGATTAATTAGCCTAGGAGTATCTGTTTCTATTATTAGAGCAGATTCTACAGGATAGTAAATAGCAAAGTCTCCGTGATAAATTGTGTTTCTTTCATAGAGGTTAACCTCTAAGGTTAAATTACTCAATTTGAAGATTGTGTTTTGAGTTATATTTTTAGGAATAATTCGATTATCTACTATTTGTTTTAGGTTGCCTATTGAACGAGTGTGTATCGTCCCTTTTGTGTAATCGGAATTATTTAAAGCTCTTAAAACAGTTGTTAATTTATACTCGTTAACATAACCCTTTACTAAAGCCATCCGTTTATCGCTACCTATAAAATCTTTCAGTTTTTTGTTGAATTCATTATTGTTGTGCATAATATTTTATCCTTTCCATTAGTTGATTGTTTTCATTTGTTCAAATCTCTATCCATTTACTCGGTTACAGGGCTGTGTATTTGCAGAGTAATATTATGATTGAAATAACCAACGCGTTCCGTATTCGTTTTGAGTGACGCAGCTAGCTGCGATAATAGTGACATGTGGCTTATAACACATTGTGTAATTTATTGTGTGTTTTGTGATGTCTAATATTGATTGCAGATTGTTGTATATTTCACTTAAAGGGCATTTATATAAAAAAAGAGGCCAGATGACGTATCATCTGACCTTCAGCTAAAACGCTGAGAATATGTCATTCTTCAAGAGAATGAAGCCGGAATGGTTACCGGGAATTTGTAAATCAATTATATCAGATGTAATATTACAATTCAATTAGAAAAGAACTTTATCTTTAATTGCTTTTCGATTTCATTCATGTCATCTTCTGAAATTATTATCGTTCCAGTAGGATCAGAATCATTTATTTTGCTTATACGTCTTTTGCTTATTGTTGTAATTGCTGATATATTAACGTATGTATCTTTCCCTTTGTGCTTGGAATAAACACCTATCACTCTATACAGTTCATTAGCTTTTTGATTTAAGTTAGACAAAAGCTTTTTATCTTCTGTGCTAAGTTTAATGTCAATTTCTCTATATTTTTGGGCTAATGCTTGTACTTTACTACTGATATCGATAATCTGTTTTTTTAAATCTGTTGCTGTTAGATTTAGCACCGATTCGTTTAACTTCAAATAATTTTTATTACCTTTGGAAGAAAGTGGAACTATTGTAACTGTTTCTTTTCCTTTATTGTCTTTGTTATCTAATATTACACAAAAATGATTACCAGAAAACTCACTTCCAATATTACTCCCTAGTTTTACATATACCACTGTTCCTCTACTATATGATTTATAATATCTTTTTTTATTGCTTGTAACATCGCTATGTATAGCAATTGAATAAAACTCTAGCCAATGAGGCATGTATATAACTTTCATGTTTTTACTGTCGGATTTTGAATAAGCTTGTTTTAGTTTTTTGTTTGACGTATTTAATTTACTATTTGCTTGATTGATATTTTTAGACATTAAATAGTGTTCTCCTAATCAATTTATTCTTCTTTATATCAGCATTATTAGCACTGAAATTAACATGAATGGTACGAAAATAGATGTTACTATAAAACCAACAATTTTTATTAGGTGGAACTCATCAATTTTGTATTTAGCAAATTTCGCAATGACCTGCTATTTATTCGCTTTTTATAGTTCATGTATGTGTAAAAAAGTCTATATTGAACATCTAATTATAAGCGAATTCCTAATGCTAAAAGCAATCTAACTTACTTAAATATTATTATGAGTTTTTATTGAAATTAAATAAATTTAAACTATTTCTTAGTCTCTCCATATCGTTGGAAGTTGGTTCTTTATATAATCAGATAAATTAGAATCTTCAAGTAATGTATCTTTAAAAAGTTCAGTTTCTAAATCAACTTTAAAATTTGCTTTAAAACATCATGTTCCATTTTTAAATGTTGAACTTCTTTGCGTAATTTTATTAACTCTTTTTCATCACTTTTTAAATTATCTTGATGATTGAAGGGTCCAGTATTTTGGTGTTGTTTTATCGAATTTGAGATAATTGAGGGTTTTAAATCATACTTTCGTATAATTTCATTCTTAAGCTTACCATTTTTATATAATCTAACCATTTGTAACTTAAACTCTGAACTAAATGTTCTTCTTTCTTTTGTCATAATAAAATTGACTACTTTCTTAATTTAACAATATCTATTCTCATAGAATTTGTTCAATTAAGTGTAGACGATTCACTGACACATCATAAGTACGTAAGGAATTTTGATCGTTCATTGTTATTGCTTTATGTTTTAGGGAATGTGCTATTGAAGGGTTTAAAGATGTTTGAAATGTCTTGGTTTCTTGACTTATATAGTTATGAAAGAGGGCGTTGTCCTTTATAGCATTTCTGAGATTAGAAATGCTATAAATAAAGTGATTAAGATTTTTTGTTTTCATGTAATTTAAGAAATGGATTTGTTTTTTGTGGGTTATTTTTAATTCTGTTCTTAAATGGTTTGAATTTTGCGATTGCAAATATGATAGCTGCTTCTTTTGACAAAGTAATAGAACCTTTTTCTTCTGGTACCATGATAATCACTCCTTGTGCAATTGGATTTAAATATTATAAAATAATTTTACTATACAAAATATATTGTGTAAATAGTTTCTTATTGTTACCAAATAATATGTTTGGAAGCGTTATGTAATGCCAATCAACACCGAAGTTCTCATGTCCTCTTTCCTTTTACGACTACATATATTGTTAATAATATTGAAATAATAAACTGATAGTGATAATATTTATTTAACTGATCCATGAGAGTAGGAACCCCATCATACGGGAATTTCGAAATCATGGGTTTTTTGTTTTAAAGGATTGATGCAATAGATAAAGTAGCCATTCTAATATATGGAGTATTTATCAGCTGAAAATTAAATCAGATATGGGTTTTCTTCATTAAATAATTTTTTTATAAGGAAACAGAGGCAACGCTACTGTCACCTCTGCTTGAAATAATTAGGATGAAATACTCTGAGTCTAAAGTCCACACACAATTCGCTCAAATCCTCCAAACCTCCGACTACATCTCCACCCCCCCAAACACCAATACTTACCAAAGCATTGATATGAGTGCCAATACTGGCAATGTGCCTTGTTTGAAAAAGATACTAATATTGCTTGAAAGGCCACCATAAATAGCAACGCCAATGATATACACTAAAATAGCTGCGCATATTTCTTTTGGATTACTGCTGATAAACAAACCGTATATTAGCAAAACTCCGATTAAACCGTTATATACGCCTTGGTTCTTCAAAAGTAGGTTAATATTTTTGTCTTTCAATTTATCGACGCTTATATTAAATGTCTCGCTAGTCTTTTTGGAAGTTGTAGCAATCGTTTCAAGGTACATAATATAGAAAAACTCTAATGCCACAAATATGATTAAAATTGTTGAGATGATATTCACTATAACGCTCCTTTATTATTAAATATTTTCTTGTAAAAATGATTGCAGTGTCTGTGGTTGATCATTGACTAATTGTTGGAAATCATTGGATTCTTGGTCTAATAGTCCTCTTGCTCCTGCGTCGTACATTGATGCCAATAATGCACCAAAGCCTTTAGGTTCATCATACATTTCTGCAAATGTCTCTAATGAAACGGGCTCATATTTAATTTCTGTGCCTGATGCCTCAGATAAAATTGCAGCAAGTTCTTTCATATCATAACTGTAGCCTGATAATAAGTAGCGTTTGCCCCAAGTATCTGGATTTTTAATAATAGCAATGACACCTCTAGCAATATCATTTCTAGTAATATAATTAATACGACCATCGCCAGCTGGATAAATCAGTTTATGCATATTCATCAATTCTGGTAAATATGGTTTAAGTGGATCCATGTACATTGCCATTCTTACATACGTATAGTCAATGCCACTTGTTGCCAATAGACGTGCTGCATAACCAAAATAAGGACTCATATGGAATGGATTATTATGCTGATCTGCGTAATAACCTATGAAAATGATATGAGCAACGCCGCTCTGCTTTGCCGCATATACTAAATTTTCCACTTCAGGAATACGTTTGAATGATGGATGGATAATACTTGGAATAAACACAACGGTATCCATTCCTTTAAATGCTTCTACCATGCTTTCTTGATTAAAATAATCTAATTGTCGAACAGGAACTTTTCCGCGCCAATCTTCTGGAACTTTCTCAACATTTCTAACACCAATGTGAAAATGATCTATGTGATTTGCAATGGCTTGATTTGTAATATGTGTGCCTAAATGACCTGTAGCACCTGTTAACATAATATTCATTCACTTCATCTCCTAATCTTTATATACATAACATAATACTTATTTGATGGTTTTCAAAACATTTGATTTTATAAAAAATTCTAATCTGTATTTATTGTCGACGTGTATAGTAAATACGTAAATATTATTAATGTTGAAAATGCCGTAATGACGCGTTTTAGTTGATGTGTATCACTAATATCATTGAAAATTTTAATCAGGTACTACGACAATATGATGTCTGTTTTGTGTCTGAAAGTTTTACAGTTTTTAAAATAAAAATGGTATAAAGTGTGATTTGTATAAAAAAGAGTCTCGACGGATAAGAATTGATTAATAACAGTTAGCATTTTATTAATTACCTTAACAATGATTCAAGTTTAGTTAAATGAGGTTTAATTTGAAAGGGGATAGCGCCTCAATATAATGTAGGTAGATTGTTCATATTACGTAATTGAAAAATCAAATTTAAATAGATTGGGGCTAAAAATTATGAAATTTAAAGCGATAGCAAAAGCAAGTTTAGCATTGGGAATGTTAGCAACAGGTGTAATTACATCGAATGTACAATCAGTACAAGCGAAAGCAGAAGTTAAACAACAAAGTGAATCAGAGTTAAAACACTATTATAATAAACCAATTTTAGAGCGTAAAAATGTGACTGGATTTAAATATACTGATGAGGGTAAACACTATTTAGAAGTCACAGTAGGGCAACAGCATTCTCGAATCACTTTACTTGGATCTGATAAAGATAAATTTAAAGACGGAGAAAACTCAAATATAGATGTGTTTATCCTTAGAGAAGGTGACAGTAGACAAGCAACAAATTACTCAATTGGTGGCGTTACAAAATCAAATAGTGTGCAGTATATTGATTATATCAATACGTCAATTTTAGAAATCAAGAAAGATAATGAAGATGTACTTAAAGATTTTTACTACATTTCAAAAGAAGACATCTCATTAAAAGAACTTGATTATAGATTAAGAGAACGTGCGATTAAACAACACGGCTTGTATTCAAATGGTCTTAAACAAGGTCAAATTACAATTACAATGAATGATGGCACAACACATACAATCGATTTAAGTCAAAAACTTGAAAAAGAACGTATGGGTGAGTCAATCGACGGCACTAAGATTAATAAAATTCTAGTAGAAATGAAATAATACTTTCTAACAACAAAGCGCTATGTTGAATAGTGCTTGTTATGGAAATATATGGAAGTTAAGCGACGTACTGTTGCTTAGCTTCTTTTTTTGAGGGGAAAAGTTACAAAACTCACACAAACAGTCGCACCACGCATTATCTTTTGCTTAAATAGCTTAATCATATTTTATGAATAGTTAAAAACAGGTTAATGTGAATATCCGAATACAGCTCCTATAATATGGGTGTATGATTCAAATTACGTAATAAAACAATCTAATTATAATAGATTGGAGCATACAACTATGAAAATGAAAAATATTGCAAAAATAAGTTTGTTATTAGGAATATTAGCAACAGGTGTAAACACTACAACGGAAAAACCAGTTCATGCCGAAAAGAAACCTATTGTAATAAGTGAAAATAGCAAAAAATTAAAAGCTTATTATAATCAACCTAGTATTGAATATAAAAATGTGACAGGTTATATCAGTTTCATTCAACCAAGTATTAAATTTATGAATATCATAGATGGTAATTCTGTTAATAATATTGCTTTAATTGGCAAAGATAAGCAACATTATCATACGGGTGTACATCGTAATCTTAATATATTTTACGTTAATGAGGATAAGAGATTTGAAGGTGCAAAGTACTCTATTGGGGGTATCACGAGTGCAAACGATAAAGCTGTCGACCTAATAGCAGAAGCAAGAGTTATTAAAGAAGATCATACTGGTGAATATGATTATGACTTTTTCCCATTTAAAATAGATAAAGAAGCGATGTCATTGAAAGAGATTGATTTTAAATTAAGAAAATACCTTATTGATAATTATGGTCTTTACGGTGAAATGAGTACAGGAAAAATTACAGTCAAAAAGAAATACTATGGAAAGTATACATTTGAATTGGATAAAAAGTTACAAGAAGACCGTATGTCCGATGTTATCAATGTCACAGATATTGATAGAATTGAAATCAAAGTTATAAAAGCATAACACATATACTTGATGACGAAATAAGTTGAAATTGAAATAGAGAGGTTAAGTGACGATCAAACGTTGCTTAACTTCTTTTTAATGCTTAAAAATTATTTCAAAGGCACATAGAAACGCTATATTAATCTCATACTCACTCATTATTTTTTGCTTAAATTACTTAATAATACTTCAATAATTGTTAAAAGGGGTTTAATGTGATTATCTTAGAACGCCATCTATAATGATGTTGTATGATTCAAATTACGTAAAAAGACAATCGAATATAATATAGATTGGAGCATACAATTATGAAAATGAGAACAATTGCTAAAACCAGTTTAGCACTAGGGCTTTTAACAACAGGCGCAATTACAGTAACGACGCAATCGGTCAAAGCAGAAAAAATACAATCAACTAAAGTTGACAAAGTACCAACGCTTAAAGCAGAGCGATTAGCAATGATAAACATAACAGCAGGTGCAAATTCAGCGACAACACAAGCAGCTAACACAAGACAAGAACGCACGCCTAAACTCGAAAAGGCACCAAATACTAATGAGGAAAAAACCTCAGCTTCCAAAATAGAAAAAATATCACAACCTAAACAAGAAGAGCAGAAAACGCTTAATATATCAGCAACGCCAGCGCCTAAACAAGAACAATCACAAACGACAACCGAATCCACAACGCCGAAAACTAAAGTGACAACACCTCCATCAACAAACACGCCACAACCAATGCAATCTACTAAATCAGACACACCACAATCTCCAACCATAAAACAAGCACAAACAGATATGACTCCTAAATATGAAGATTTAAGAGCGTATTATACAAAACCGAGTTTTGAATTTGAAAAGCAGTTTGGATTTATGCTCAAACCATGGACGACGGTTAGGTTTATGAATGTTATTCCAAATAGGTTCATCTATAAAATAGCTTTAGTTGGAAAAGATGAGAAAAAATATAAAGATGGACCTTACGATAATATCGATGTATTTATCGTTTTAGAAGACAATAAATATCAATTGAAAAAATATTCTGTCGGTGGCATCACGAAGACTAATAGTAAAAAAGTTAATCACAAAGTAGAATTAAGCATTACTAAAAAAGATAATCAAGGTATGATTTCACGCGATGTTTCAGAATACATGATTACTAAGGAAGAGATTTCCTTGAAAGAGCTTGATTTTAAATTGAGAAAACAACTTATTGAAAAACATAATCTTTACGGTAACATGGGTTCAGGAACAATCGTTATTAAAATGAAAAACGGTGGGAAATATACGTTTGAATTACACAAAAAACTGCAAGAGCATCGTATGGCAGACGTCATAGATGGCACTAATATTGATAACATTGAAGTGAATATAAAATAATCATGACATTCTCTAAATAGAAGCTGTCATCGGAAAAACAAGAAGTTAAGTGACAACGGTTTACATGTTGCTTAGCTTCTTTTATTATGCGTAATGATGTAAAAAGACGAATATTCATTTGTTTGTAAAAGTGGCATTTCTATGTCTTAAAAGTGACGAAACTTCAAATGTGCCAAGTGTTGAATCACATCAAAATCATTTTTATTTAACGAACATTATGGATTTCTTAATTTACTTAACGATGATTCAAATATAGTTAAACAAGGTTTAATGTGAATGGAGCAATACGCCATCTATAATAAAGCTGTATGATTCAATGAATGTAATCGAACAAATCTAATAATTACGAATGGAGCATACAACTATGAAAATAACAACGATTGCTAAAACAAGTTTAGCACTAGGCCTTTTAACAACAGGTGTAATCACAACGACAACGCAAGCAGCAAACGCGACAACACTATCTTCCACTAAAGTGGAAGCACCACAATCAACACCGCCCTCAACTAAAATAGAAGCACCGCAATCAAAACCAAACGCGACAACACCGCCCTCAACTAAAGTAGAAGCACCGCAACAAACAGCAAATGCGACAACACCGCCTTCAACTAAAGTGACAACACCTCCATCAACAAACACGCCACAACCAATGCAATCTACTAAATCAGACACACCACAATCGCCAACCACAAAACAAGTACCAACAGAAATAAATCCTAAATTTAAAGATTTAAGAGCGTATTATACGAAACCAAGTTTAGAATTTAAAAATGAGATTGGTATTATTTTAAAAAAATGGACGACAATAAGATTTATGAATGTTGTCCCAGATTATTTCATATATAAAATTGCTTTAGTTGGTAAAGATGATAAAAAATATGGTGAAGGAGTACATAGGAATGTCGATGTATTTGTCGTTTTAGAAGAAAATAATTACAATCTGGAAAAATATTCTGTCGGTGGTATCACAAAGAGTAATAGTAAAAAAGTTGATCACAAAGCAGGAGTAAGAATTACTAAGGAAGATAATAAAGGTACAATCTCTCATGATGTTTCAGAATTCAAGATTACTAAAGAACAGATTTCCTTGAAAGAACTTGATTTTAAATTGAGAAAACAACTTATTGAAAAAAATAATCTGTACGGTAACGTTGGTTCAGGTAAAATTGTTATTAAAATGAAAAACGGTGGAAAGTACACGTTTGAATTGCACAAAAAATTACAAGAAAATCGCATGGCAGATGTCATAGATGGCACTAATATTGATAACATTGAAGTGAATATAAAATAATCATGACATTCTCTAAATAGAAGCTGTCATCGGAAAAACAAGAAGTTAAGTGACAACGGCCTACATGTTGCTTAGCTTCTTTTGTTATGTTCGATGATTTGAGAACCCAAATTTTCGATGGGTCCAAATATGACGTGGAAGAGACCTGAATTTATCTGTAAATCCCTATCTATCGGGTGTGAAGCACAACGGGATCAGTTTTATTTAACGAACATTATAGATTCCTTAATTTACTTAATAATGATTCAATGATTATTAAACATGGTTTAATGTGAAAGGTCAAATACGCTAACTATAATAAAGCTGTATGATTCAATAGACGTAAGCGAACAAATCTAATAATTACGAATGGAGCATACAACTATGAAAATGACAGCAATTGCGAAAGCAAGTTTAGCATTAGGTATTTTAGCAACAGGAACAATAACGTCATTGCATCAAACTGTAAATGCGAGTGAACATAAAGCAAAATATGAAAATGTGACAAAAGATATCTTTGACTTAAGAGATTACTATAGTGGCGCAAGTAAGGAACTTAAAAATGTTACTGGTTATCGTTATAGCAAAGGTGGCAAGCATTACCTTATCTTTGATAAAAATAGAAAATTCACAAGAGTACAGATATTTGGTAAAGATATTGAAAGATTTAAAGCACGTAAAAATCCGGGATTAGACATATTTGTTGTTAAAGAAGCGGAAAACCGTAATGGCACAGTGTTTTCATATGGTGGTGTCACTAAGAAAAATCAAGACGCTTATTATGATTATATAAACGCACCAAGATTTCAAATCAAGAGAGATGAAGGTGACGGTATTGCTACGTACGGTAGAGTACACTACATTTATAAAGAAGAGATTTCACTTAAAGAACTCGACTTTAAATTGAGACAGTATTTAATTCAAAATTTTGATCTGTATAAAAAGTTTCCTAAAGATAGTAAGATAAAAGTGATAATGAAAGATGGCGGCTATTATACGTTTGAACTTAATAAAAAATTACAAACAAATCGCATGAGTGACGTCATTGACGGTAGAAATATTGAAAAAATAGAAGCCAACATTAGATAATTCAATGAAATATGGATAATAGTAAAATATGGATAGTATAGAGGAGTTAGGCAACATAAGTTGCTTAGCTTCTTTTTTGTGTTGGAGAGATGAAAATGAAGCGTATCGATGAATAATAAAAACACCAATAAAACTTGTGGAAATAGTTGATACTTATAGTCGCGCGTTGTCCTTTTCGTGACATGAAACAATGTGGAAAACATAGTTAAATTGAGGGAAAGTGTGAATAGTTAAAAAAGCTGCGTTAAGTTTAAAAAATAGATTAACGCTGTTAGGATTCCATTAATTAGCTTAACATTGGTTCAAAAATAGTTAAAAAGAGGTTAATTCATAGCTTAGTATTACGCTTATATAATGATAGTAGATTGTTCGTATTACGTAATTGAAATAATCATATAAAAATATATTAAGACAAAATTTATAAATAGATTGGGAGAATAGTACTATGAAATTAAAAACGTTAGCTAAAGCAACATTAGTATTGGGATTGTTAGCTACTGGTGTAATAACAACAGAAAGTCAAACAGTAAAAGCGGCAGAATCAACTCAAGGTCAACACAATTATAAATCGTTAAAATACTACTATAGCAAGCCAAGTATAGAGTTAAAAAATCTTGATGGTTTGTATAGACAGAAAGTGACAGATAAAGGAGTATATGTTTGGAAGGATCGAAAAGATTATTTTGTTGGCTTGCTTGGTAAAGATATTGAAAAATACCCTCAAGGTGAGCATGATAAGCAAGATGCATTTTTAGTCATCGAGGAGGAAACTGTTAATGGAAGACAATATTCAATTGGTGGTTTAAGTAAGACAAATAGTAAAGAATTTAGTAAAGAAGTCGATGTTAAAGTAACAAGAAAAATTGATGAATCATCGGAAAAGTCTAAAGATAGTAAATTTAAAATTACTAAAGAAGAAATCTCGTTAAAAGAGTTGGACTTTAAATTAAGAAAAAAATTGATGGAAGAAGAAAAATTATATGGTGCTGTTAATAATAGAAAAGGTAAAATTGTAGTTAAAATGGAAGATGATAAGTTTTATACTTTCGAACTTACAAAAAAACTACAACCGCATCGCATGGGTGACACGATAGATGGTACCAAAATCAAAGAAATTAATGTTGAGCTAGAATATAAATAATCTTTGGACAAGCAGACTAGTAATTGTAGGGAAGTTAAGCGATAACATATTGCTTAGCTTCTTTTTTATTTTGTTATGATGAAAAAAGGAGCGGGTTTATGATCAAGTTTTTGGAAAAACGGTTGATACTTATAGTCGCGCGTTGTCCTTTTCGTGACATGAAACAATGTGGAAAACATAATTAAATTGAGGGAAAGTGTGAATAGTTAAAAAATTAGTATTGTGTTATAAAAAATAATTAATACTGTTAGGATTTCATTAACTAACTTAACGTTGGTTCAAAAATAGTTAAAAAGAGGTTAATTCATAGCGCAGTATCTCACTTATATAATGATAGTAGATTGTTCGTATTACGTAATTGAATTAATCATATAAAAATATATTAAGACAAATTTATAAATAGATTGGGAGAATAGTACTGTGAAATTAAAAACGTTAGCTAAAGCAACATTGGCATTAGGCTTATTAACTACTGGTGTGATTACATCAGAAGGCCAAGCAGTTCAAGCAAAAGAAAAGCAAGAGAGAGTACAACATTTATATGATATTAAAGACTTACATCGATACTACTCATCAGAAAGTTTTGAATTCAGTAATATTAGTGGTAAGGTTGAAAATTATAACGGTTCTAACGTTGTACGCTTTAACCAAGAAAATCAAAATCACCAATTATTCTTATTAGGTAAAGATAAAGAGAAATATAAAGAAGGCATTGAAGGCAAAGATGTCTTTGTGGTAAAAGAATTAATTGATCCAAACGGTAGATTATCTACTGTTGGTGGTGTGACTAAGAAAAATAACAAATCTTCTGAAACTAATACACATTTATTTGTTAATAAAGTGTATGGCGGAAATTTAGATGCATCAATTGACTCATTTTCAATTAATAAAGAAGAAGTTTCACTGAAAGAACTTGATTTCAAAATTAGACAACATTTAGTTAAAAATTATGGTTTATATAAAGGTACGACTAAATACGGTAAGATCACTATCAATTTGAAAGATGGAGAAAAGCAAGAAATTGATTTAGGTGATAAATTGCAATTCGAGCGCATGGGTGATGTGTTGAATAGTAAGGATATTAATAAGATTGAAGTGACTTTGAAACAAATTTAAAGTAAGTAATCAATGACTCTAAAGTAATAAATTTGAAGCAGCTTAACGATGAAATGTTGAATAGATACGTACACCTTACATTAAGGAGCGTATTTAAAACAACCTTGTCGTTAGGCTTTTTTTTACGTTTTATAACGCAGGTTATGAGTGAGCATACTAAAAATTTACATTGCTCTTGAAAGTGATGCCCATTGAATATTAATTAGCTCTTCATTAACAATGATTTAAGTTTAATTAAACGAGTGTTAATGTCAGTCTGTCTCAATGCCCTTTATAATAAAGGTGTATTATTCAAATTACGTAATAAAAGCAATCCAATATATTAAGATTGGAGCACATGAATATGAAATTTACAGTGATAGCTAAAGCGATATTTATATTAGGAATATTAACAACAAGTGTAATGATAACAGAAAATCAATCGGTTAATGCAAAAGGAAAGTATGAAAAAATGAACCGTTTATATGATACAAACAAGTTACATCAATACTATTCAGGACCTAGTTATGAGTTAACAAATGTTAGTGGCCAAAGTCAAGGTTATTATGACTCTAACGTTTTGCTTTTTAACCAACAAAATCAAAAGTTCCAAGTGTTTTTATTGGGAAAAGATGAAAATAAATACAAAGAAAAAACACATGGTTTAGATGTCTTTGCGGTACCAGAATTAGTAGATTTAGATGGAAGAATATTTAGTGTTAGTGGTGTAACAAAGAAAAACGTAAAATCAATATTTGAGTCTCTAAGAACGCCGAACTTACTAGTTAAAAAAATAGACGATAAAGACGGTTTTTCTATTGATGAATTTTTCTTTATTCAAAAGGAAGAAGTGTCATTGAAGGAACTTGATTTTAAAATAAGAAAACTGTTGATTAAAAAATACAAACTGTATGAAGGGTCAGCTGATAAAGGTAGAATTGTTATTAATATGAAAGATGAAAATAAGTATGAAATTGATTTAAGTGATAAATTAGATTTCGAGCGTATGGCAGATGTCATTAATAGTGAACAAATTAAAAACATCGAAGTGAATTTGAAATAATCAATGATATATATAGAATGAAAGCTTAAGAAGCGGTTTAATAATCCCATGTTTAATGATTTTGATACGTGTTTTTATAATAAAAACATATCGAACATTGACTACGTTATTAAGCTGCTTTTTTGTACACTTTATAACCAATAGCTTAAGATTTAAAACTAATCGGAAAGAACAATGATTCACCAAAAAAATATTTATGTTGCTATTAAAAATCAGTTAATACGAATGTTAAAATACGTTTGATTTTCATTAATAATGATTCAAGTTTATTTAAATGAGCGTTAATGTCAGTCTGTTTTGATGCACCTTATAATAAAGACAGATAGTTCAAATTACGTAATAATAACAATCCAATACATTAAGATTGGAGCAAAAAAATATGAAATTAACAACGATAGCTAAAGCAACATTAGCATTAGGAATATTAACTACAGGTGTGTTTACAGCAGAAAGTCAAACTGGTCACGCGAAAGTAGAACTTGATGAGACACAACGCAAATATTATATCAATATGCTACATCAATACTATTCTGAAGAAAGTTTTGAACCAACAAACATTAGTGTTAAAAGTGAAGATTACTATGGCTCTAACGTTTTAAACTTTAAACAACGAAATAAAGCTTTTAAAGTATTTTTACTTGGTGACGATAAAAATAAATATAAAGAAAAAACACATGGCCTTGATGTCTTTGCAGTACCTGAATTAATAGATATAAAAGGTGGCATATATAGCGTTGGCGGTATAACAAAGAAAAATGTGAGATCAGTGTTTGGATTTGTAAGTAATCCAAGTCTACAAGTTAAAAAAGTTGATGCTAAAAATGGCTTTTCGATAAACGAGTTGTTTTTTATTCAAAAGGAAGAAGTATCATTGAAGGAACTGGACTTTAAAATAAGAAAACTCTTAATCGAAAAATATAGATTGTATAAAGGAACGTCTGATAAAGGTAGAATTGTTATCAATATGAAAGACGAAAAGAAGCATGAAATTGATTTAAGTGAAAAATTAAGTTTTGAACGTATGTTTGATGTAATGGATAGTAAGCAAATTAAAAATATTGAAGTGAATTTGAATTAGTTCGAGTTAATAGCATAATAGCTTAAGAAGCGGCTTAACGACAAAATGTGAATTGGCATTTGTGTCCTTATATAAGGAACTGTGTTAAATACATTACTGTTGTTAAGTTGTTTTTGTAATTCAAAGAGCAGAACAGAGTAACATCATCAGTTGTAGTAAACGATAATCCGGTAAAACAACTAAATGAAATAATGAAAGTCATTTAACCTGAACATTAAAATATATTTGTTTTTCATTAAGAATAATTCAAGTATATTTAAATCGAGGTTAATTATCGTATGAAACGATGCACGTTATAATAAAAATGTATGATTCAAATTACGTAATGAAAACAATCCAATATATTAAGATTGGAGCAAATAAATATGAAATTTACAGCATTAGCAAAAGCGACATTAGCTTTAGGAATTTTAACAACAGGAACTTTAACAACAGAAGTTCATTCAGGTCATGCAAAACAAAATCAAAAGTCAGTAAATAAACATGACAAGGAAGCATTATACCGATACTACACTGGAAAGACTATGGAAATGAAAAATATTAGTGCTTTGAAACATGGTAAAAACAACTTACGTTTTAAGTTTAGAGGTATTAAGATTCAAGTTTTACTGCCTGGAAATGATAAAAGTAAATTTCAACAGCGTAGTTATGAGGGGTTAGATGTTTTCTTTGTTCAAGAAAAAAGAGATAAGCACGATATATTTTATACTGTTGGTGGTGTAATACAGAATAATAAAACATCTGGAGTTGTCAGTGCACCAATATTAAATATTTCAAAAGAAAAGGGTGAAGATGCTTTTGTGAAAGGTTACCCTTATTACATTAAAAAAGAAAAAATAACACTAAAAGAACTGGATTATAAGTTGAGAAAGCATCTAATTGAAAAATACGGACTTTATAAAACAATCTCAAAAGATGGTAGGGTCAAAATTAGCTTGAAAGATGGCAGTTTTTATAACCTTGATTTAAGATCTAAATTAAAATTTAAATATATGGGGGAAGTCATAGAAAGCAAACAAATTAAAGATATTGAAGTTAACTTAAAGTAAATCATTACGAATAATTAAAAGTAATTGAAGCGGCTTAACGGTGAAATGTAAATTGGTGCGCATAGCTTATACAAAAAGGATGCATCAATCGATATCGTCGTTAAGCCGTTTTGGTTTGTGTGTCATGAATCCTATCCCAATCTCCATAAAGGTAAAATTTCCACCACCAACATCAAAATTCTCCACATCGCAACATAACCAAATGTTATAATAAATCTATTACACAAAGAGATAAATTACTTATTCAAAGGCGGAGGAATCACATGTCTATTACTGAAAAACAACGTCAGCAACAAGCTGAATTACATAAAAAATTATGGTCGATTGCGAATGATTTAAGAGGGAATATGGATGCGAGTGAATTCCGTAATTACATTTTAGGCTTGATTTTCTATCGCTTCTTATCTGAAAAAGCGGAACAAGAATATGCAGATGCCTTGTCAGGTGAAGACATCACGTATCAAGAAGCATGGGCAGACGAAGAATACCGTGAAGACTTAAAAGCAGAATTAATTGACCAAGTCGGTTACTTCATTGAGCCAGAAGATTTATTCAGTGCGATGATTCGTGAAATTGAAACGCAAGATTTCGATATCGAACACCTGGCGACGGCAATTCGTAAAGTTGAAACATCAACATTAGGTGAAGAAAGTGAAAATGACTTTATCGGTCTGTTCAGCGATATGGATTTGAGTTCAACGCGACTAGGTAACAATGTCAAAGAACGTACTGCTTTAATCTCTAAAGTCATGGTTAATCTTGACGACTTACCATTCGTTCACAGTGACATGGAAATTGATATGTTAGGTGATGCATATGAATTCCTAATTGGGCGCTTTGCGGCGACAGCGGGTAAAAAAGCAGGCGAGTTCTATACACCACAACAAGTATCTAAGATACTGGCGAAGATTGTCACAGACGGTAAAGATAAATTACGTCACGTGTATGACCCAACATGTGGTTCAGGTTCACTGTTGTTACGTGTTGGTAAAGAAACACAAGTGTATCGTTATTTCGGTCAAGAACGTAACAATACTACATACAACTTAGCACGCATGAATATGTTATTACATGATGTGCGTTATGAGAACTTCGATATCCGTAATGATGACACATTGGAAAACCCAGCCTTTTTAGGCAATACATTTGATGCGGTTATTGCGAACCCACCGTATAGTGCGAAATGGACTGCAGATTCAAAGTTTGAAAATGACGAACGATTCAGTGGTTACGGCAAACTTGCGCCTAAGTCTAAAGCAGACTTTGCCTTTATTCAACACATGGTACATTACCTAGACGATGAAGGTACCATGGCCGTTGTACTCCCACATGGTGTATTATTCCGAGGTGCTGCAGAAGGTGTCATTCGTCGTTATTTAATTGAAGAAAAGAACTACTTAGAAGCTGTGATTGGTTTGCCAGCGAATATTTTCTATGGGACAAGTATTCCAACATGTATTTTAGTATTTAAAAAATGTCGCCAACAAGACGACAACGTACTATTTATCGATGCATCCAATGATTTTGAAAAAGGAAAAAATCAAAATCATTTAAGCGATGCCCAAGTCGAACGTATTATAGACACATATAAGCGTAAGGAAACAATTGATAAATATAGCTACAGCGCGACACTACAAGAGATTGCCGATAACGATTACAACCTAAATATACCGAGATATGTCGATACATTCGAAGAAGAAGCACCGATTGATTTAGATCAAGTCCAACAAGATTTGAAAAATATCGATAAAGAAATCGCAGAAATTGAGCAAGAAATCAATGCATACCTGAAAGAACTTGGGGTGTTGAAAGATGAGTAATACACAAAAGAAAAATGTGCCAGAATTGAGGTTCCCAGGGTTTGAAGGCGAATGGGAAGAGAAGCAGTTAGGGGATCTTACAGATAGAGTAATTAGGAAAAATAAAAACTTAGAATCGAAAAAGCCTTTAACAATATCCGGACAGTTAGGTTTAATTGATCAAACAGAATATTTTAGTAAATCAGTTTCGTCGAAAAATCTAGAAAATTATACACTAATAAAGAATGGAGAATTCGCGTATAACAAAAGTTATTCTAATGGATACCCATTAGGGGCTATTAAAAGATTAACTAGATATGATAGTGGTGTATTGTCCTCTTTGTATATTTGTTTTTCTATTAAAAGTGAAATGTCTAAAGACTTCATGGAAGCATATTTTGATTCGACACACTGGTATAGAGAAGTTTCTGGAATTGCAGTTGAGGGTGCAAGAAATCACGGATTATTAAATGTTTCTGTGAATGATTTTTTTACTATTCTAATTAAATATCCAAGTTTAGAAGAACAGCAAAAAATAGGCAAGTTCTTCAGCAAACTCGACCGACAAATTGAATTAGAAGAACAAAAGCTTGAATTACTTCAACAACAGAAAAAAGGCTATATGCAGAAAATTTTCTCACAGGAACTGCGATTCAAAGATGAGAATGGTGAAGATTATCCAGATTGGGAAAATAGCAAAATAGAAAAATATTTAAAAGAGAGAAACGAACGTTCTGACAAAGGGCAAATGCTTTCAGTAACTATAAATAGTGGCATTATAAAATTTAGTGAATTGGATAGAAAAGATAATTCAAGTAAAGATAAAAGTAATTATAAAGTAGTTAGGAAAAATGATATTGCATATAATTCTATGAGAATGTGGCAAGGGGCTAGTGGTAAATCAAATTATAATGGGATTGTTAGCCCTGCATATACTGTGCTTTATCCAACACAAAATACTAGCTCATTATTTATTGGATATAAGTTTAAAACACATAGAATGATTCATAAATTTAAAATTAATTCACAAGGATTAACATCAGATACATGGAACTTAAAATATAAACAATTAAAAAATATAAATATAGATATACCTGTATTGGAGGAACAAGAAAAGATAGGTGATTTCTTTAAAAAAATGGATATATTGATAAGTAAACAGAAAATGAAAATTGAAATATTAGAAAAAGAGAAACAATCCTTTTTACAAAAAATGTTCTTATAACTTTGATAAATACATAGATTGCATAAGAATAAAATTTGTATAATTTAACATAAAAGTTGTAAAAGTAAAGTGAATTAAAAACGAACATTAAATTTAGGCACTGTGAAAGCGCAGTGTCTTTTTTGTGTCGAAATTGTGTACAGAATAAGTAGTTAAATAAAGATTAAGTTGAGATAAAGTGTTATTCGTAAATAAAAGAGAGTAGATCGATAGGAATTGAATGATATTAGTTAACTATTTATTAAATTACTTAATAATGATTAATTTTTAGTTAAAGTAAGTTTAATGTGAAGCACGACCATTGCTCATTATAATGAATGAGGATTGTTCGTATTGCGTAATAGAATAAATCAAATAGACTAAAAATTGGGAGCATAGAATTATGAAATTAAAAAATATTGCTAAAGCAAGTTTAGCACTAGGGATTTTAACAACAGGGATGATTACAACTACTGCTCAGCCAGTAAAAGCAAGTACATTAGAGGTTAGATCACAAGCTACTCAAGACTTGAGTGAATATTATAATAGACCGTTCTTTGAGTATACAAATCAGTCAGGATATAAAGAGGAAGGAAAAGTGACGTTTACTCCTAATTATCAACTTATAGATGTAACTTTAACTGGGAATGAAAAGCAAAATTTTGGTGAAGATATTTCTAATGTAGATATATTTGTTGTAAGAGAAAATTCTGATAGATCTGGTAATACAGCTTCAATTGGTGGTATTACTAAAACAAACGGTTCAAATTATATTGATAAAGTAAAAGATGTAAATTTAATAATTACTAAAAACATCGATAGTGTTACATCAACGTCAACATCATCTACATATACAATTAATAAAGAAGAAATTTCATTAAAAGAACTTGATTTTAAATTAAGAAAGCATTTAATTGATAAACATAACCTTTATAAGACAGAACCTAAAGACAGTAAAATTCGAATTACTATGAAAGATGGTGGGTTCTACACATTTGAATTGAATAAAAAGTTACAAACACACCGTATGGGTGATGTTATTGATGGCAGAAATATAGAAAAAATTGAAGTGAATTTATAAAATTATTCGAGGGAGCATATCATGAGGGAAAATTTTAAGTTACGTAAAATGAAAGTCGGTTTAGTATCTGTTGCAATTACAATGTTATATATTATGACAAACGGACAAGCAGAAGCATCTGAAAATCAAAACGCTTTAATCTCTAATATAAATGTAGACAATCAGGAAAAACAGAATAATGTAAATCAAGCTGTTCAGCCTCAAAATAATACTAATGAAACATCAAAAGTACCGGCTAATTTTGTCAAATTGAATGATATTAAACCAGGTGATACTTCTATACAAGGAACAACTTTACCAAATCAATTTATACTATTAACTATTGATAAAAAAGATGTGAGCTCAGTTGAAGATTCTGACAGCAGCTTTGTTATGTCTGATAAAGATGGGAATTTTAAGTATGACTTAAATGGTCGCAAAATTGTTCATAATCAAGAAATTGAAGTGTCTTCATCAGATCCCTATTTAGGTGACGATGAAGAAGATGAAGAAGTAGAAGAAACTTCAACTGAAGAAGTTGGTGCTGAGGAAGAAAGTACAGAAGCTAAAGCTACATATACAACACCGCGATATGAAAAAGCGTATGAAATACCGAAAGAACAGCTAAAAGAAAAAGATGGACATCACCAAGTTTTTATCGAACCTATTACTGAAGGTTCAGGTATTATTAAAGGCCATACCTCTGTAAAAGGTAAAGTTGCTCTATCTATTAATAATAAATTTATTAACTTTGAGACAAATGCTAATGGTGGTCCAAATAAAGAAGAAGCGAAATCTGGATCAGAAGGAATCTGGATGCCTATTGATGACAAAGGATACTTTAATTTTGACTTCAAAACGAAACGTTTCGATGATTTAGAGTTAAAGAAAAATGATGAGATCTCATTAACATTTGCACCTGATGACGAAGATGAGGCATTGAAGTCATTAATTTTCAAAACTAAGGTAACGAGTTTAGAAGATATTGATAAAGCAGAAACTAAATATGACCATACTAAAGTGGAAAAAGTAAAAGTATTGAAAGATGTTAAAGAAGATTTACATGTAGATGAAATTTACGGAAGCTTATATCATACAGAAAAAGGTAAAGGTATTCTTGATAAAGAAGGTACTAAAGTAATTAAAGGTAAGACTAAATTCGCAAATGCAGTTGTGAAGGTAGACTCTGAACTAGGTGAAGGTCAAGAATTCCCTGATTTGCAAGTCGATGAAAAAGGTGAATTCAGCTTTGATGTAGATCATGCTGGATTTAGATTACAAAATGGAGAAACACTAAACTTCACAGTAGTTGATCCTATTACAGGTGAATTATTAAGTGGAAATTTTGTTTCTAAAAACATAGATATTTATGAATCTCCTGAAGAAAAAGCAGATCGTGAGTTTGATGAAAGAATGGAAAACACACCTGCATATCATAAATTACATGGTGATAAAATTGTCGGCTACGATACTAACGGATTCCCGATTACCTGGTTTTATCCATTAGGTGAAAAGAAAGTTGAACGTAAGGCACCAAAATTAGAAAAATAATTAAATAAAACAGCTTAATGATGTAATGAAATTAGTGAGTTAATCACTGACTTCTACGTCATTGAGCTGTTTTTTTGTGCTTTGTTACAAAGCATTATTGAATTTATTTTACGTGTTCATATTTTGAAACATCAAAGCCGTCTTGTTTAGCTTTGTTGATAATGTCTTTGATTGAATGTAGTCCTTTATCGGCGAAGTATGATCTTAAGTTGTCTTTTGTAGCTTGGTCAGCATTCTTATCTAATAACACATCAATATAACTTAATTCATGTTCTAAGAAGTTTGCATCATCATGTAGTACGAGTCCATTTTGAGAATAAACTTTCGCATCTGCTTGATTACCATATCCAACAACGCCAGTTGCTAAAACACCTACCATTGCCGTAGCTACTAAAACCTTTTTAAATTTCATATCTATCACTCCTCTAAAAATTGTAACTCCATCATAACACTGAATATTAAGAAAATTACGTTTATTAAGTCGATTTAATAATTTTTAATAAATAGTTAAAGTGACAAATATTGTTTAAATGCAATTAATCTTTAATACGATGCTTGAGGATTTTTCCTAATAAAACCTTGATTTCAAAAAGGGTTTAAATCAAATGAAACAATAATAAAAAAATGACGCAATATAATAATAAGTACAAGTTTAATTAAGAAATTAAATTGATTGTATATGTATATTTTGGTAACGTAAAAGAGAAATATACAAAATAATTAATTATTTATATGAAAAGAGAATATAAATGAAGTATAAAACAGAGAGACGTGAAGCGATGGGATATTTAAAAAGGTTTGCATTGTACATAAGCGTTATGATTTTAATATTTGCGATAGCAGGTTGTGGCAAAGGTAATGAAACAAAAGAAGATTCAAAGGAAGAACAAATCAAAAAGAGCTTTGCGAAAACATTAGATATGTATCCAATTAAGAATCTCGAGGACTTATACGACAAAGAAGGATACCGAGATGGCGAATTTAAAAAGGGTGATAAAGGGATGTGGACGATATATACAGATTTCGCCAAAAGTAATAAACAAGGTGGATTGAGTAATGAAGGTATGGTCTTATACTTAGATAGAAATACACGGACTGCAAAGGGACATTATTTTGTTAAGACATTCTATAATAAGGGCAAATTCCCAGATAGAAAAAATTATAAAGTTGAAATGAAAAATAATAAAATTATCTTATTAGATAAAGTAGAAGATACAAATCTAAAAAAGAGAATAGAAAACTTTAAATTTTTTGGACAATATGCAAACCTTAAAGAATTGAAAAACTACAACAATGGTGATGTCTCAATTAATGAGAATGTTCCAAGTTATGACGCAAAATTTAAAATGAGCAATAAAGATGAAAATGTTAAGCAATTAAGAAGTCGTTATAATATTCCTACTGATAAAGCACCGGTATTAAAAATGCATATTGATGGTAATTTGAAAGGAAGTTCTGTGGGTTATAAAAAGTTGGAAATTGACTTTTCAAAAGGTGGAAAAAGCGATTTGTCAGTAATAGATTCTTTGAATTTCCAGCCGGCGAAGGTAGATGAAGATGATGAATGATGAGGATGGTGTGTAACAATGAAGTCTATAAAAAGGATTGGATTGTGCATTAGTTTGTTGATTTTAATCATCTTTGTTACATCTTGTGATGGTGATAATAAGATCATTGGAGATTCAAAAGAAGAACAAATCAAAAAGAGCTTTGCGAAAACGTTAGATATCTACCCTATTAAGAATCTCGAGGATTTATACGACAAAGAAGGATATCGAGATGGCGAATTTAAAAAAGATGATAAAGGTACTTGGCTAATTAGATCTGAAATGAAAATCCAATTAAAAGGAGAAAATCTGGAATCTAGAGGAGCAGTTTTAGAAATTAACAGAAATACTAGAACGGCTAAAGGGCATTATATTGTTAGAGAAGTTGTTGAAGATAGCGATGGAATGACACACAATCATACAAAAAGATATCCTGTGAAAATGGAAAATAATAAAATGATTCCATTAAAACCAATCGATGACGAAAAAGTAAAAAAAGAAATCGAAGAATTTAACTTCTTTGTACAATACGGGAATTTCAAAGAATTGGAAAACTATAAAGAGGACGAAGTGTCATATAACCCAGAAGTACCAATTTACTCTGCAAAATATCAATTGAAAAACAGTGATTACAATGTTGAACAATTAAGGAAGCGATATAATATCCCGACGCAAAAAGCGCCCAAATTATTATTGAAAGGCTCAGGTAATTTAAAAGGTTCATCAGTCGGATATAAAAATATTGAATTTACCTTTATTGAAAACAAGGAAGAAAATATTTACTTCACAGATAGTATCTACTTTAATCCAAGCGAGGATAAATAAATATAATTACTAATATAAAAAATAACGTTAGAACATTTAATAATAAAGTTAAAATGAATTACATGTATTAAATTGAATAAGTTAGTTTTGTTTGATAACATAAAAGTTGAATAATCACTATTTTAATAAGTTGTATGAAATATTCAAATGTTTATAAAATTAAAACAGAGAGATGTGAAATGATGGAGTATATAAAAAAAATTGCTTTGTACATGAGTGTATTACTTTTAATCATTTTTATTGGGGGATGTGGAAATATGAAAGATGAACAGAAAAAAGAGGAACAAACGAATAAAACAGATTCAAAAGAAGAACAAATCAAAAAGAGTTTTGCGAAAACGTTAGATATGTATCCAATTAAGAATCTCGAGGATTTATACGACAAAGAAGGATATCGAGATGGTGAGTTTAAAAAAGGCGATAAAGGTACGTGGACTATACTTACAGGTTTTTCAAAAAGTAACAAACCAGGAGTATTAGATGATGAAGGCATGGTGTTATATCTTAATAGAAATACCAAAAAGGCAACAGGTTATTATTTTGTAAATAAAGTTTATGATGATATTAGCAAAAATCATAATGAGAAAAAATATCGTGTTGAACTAAAAAATAATAAGATTGTTCTTTTGGATAATGTAGAAGACAAAAAACTTAAACAAAAAATTGAAAATTTTAAATTTTTTAGTCAGTATGCTGATTTTAAAGATTTAAAAAATTATCAAGATGGAAATATAACAACTAATGAAAACGTACCGAGCTATGAAGCACAATATAAAATGAACAATAGTGATAAAAATGTAAAAAAACTTAGAGAAATTTATCCAATTACAACTAATAACTCTCCAAATCTAAAATTATATATAGATGGTGATATAAAAGGAAGCTCAGTAGGATATAAAAAAATAGAATATAAATTTTCAAAAGATAAAGGTCAAGAGACAACATTAAGAGATTATTTGAATTTTGGACCGTCTGAAGGTGAGAATGTTGAGTAGGAAGTATAAAATAGATTTAAAAGCAATTAATCAAAATACTGAGTCTACAAGTGCTATTTCGAAAGCGTCATACGAAGTTGAGAATGCTAATAATAATGGTCTATCAAAAAGAGACGTGATTAATCAATTTAATGATTTGAAAAAAATGAAAAAATTCCCTTCTAATCTTGAATATGTTGATAGTTACACTGATTCTCTTACTGGAGTAACAACTTCTGCTTTTTTAAATAAAGATACAGGCAAAGTAACTCTCGGGATGACTGGGACTAATTTACAAGACGAAGCCTTTAAAAAGTTAAAAGAAGGTGAATTTTCAAGACAAAATGTTACCAATGCTTTGGAAACAGTTAAAGATGGATATGCAGATCTTAAAATATTATATTCTCCTGCATCTGATCAAAACTATAGATATGCGAATACACAAGAATTTATAAATAAAATAAAAAGTAAGTATGACATTGATTTTATTACTGGACATTCACTAGGTGGAAGAGATGCGGTAGTTCTAGGAATGAGTAATGGTATTCCGAACATTGTGGTTTATAATCCAGCTCCTATTTCTATAACTAGTTTGAATCCTAATTCCCCAGATGGAAAACGTTTATTAGAATTATATAAAAATTATAAAGGTAATATTACTAGGTTTGTTGCAGAAAATGATGCATTGACAGAAAATCTGAAGAAATATAAGCATTATGTTTTTTTCGGTAATGATAAAGTCTTTAAAAATGGTAAAGGTCATGAAATGGAAGGCTTTCTGACCGAAGAAGAACAAAAAGCTATAAAAAAAGAACTTAAAAAACTACAAGGTTATGCAGAAGAAAATAATAAGTCATTTGTAAAGAATTCAAATAATGCTATCTCTAAATTAGCTAGTATAGAATTACTTAGAGCAAATATGATGACTACAAATGGAGGAGGATTATCTTCTTCGCAGCAAAAAGTTTTAGAAAGTTTAACAGCTTTAACAATTGCGCAGTCATTCAGTCAACTGATAGACGATGAAATTAATCAAATCAAAAAAATGTATAATGAAAAGAAAAAGAAATTTGGAAAAAATTGGGAAGACGCTCAAAAAGCTGGAAAAGCTGTAGGTGAAGATTTGAGTGTAAATGGAGTTCTCAATGCTTTAGATGAAGGTCAAGTGAATGAAAGTAGTATGGTAAGAGAACCTGAACAAATGATATCTGCAAAAGAAAGACAACTTTCAACGATAGGGTCTTCTGTATCAAATTATATTATGAGAGTTAGACTCAGTATTAATGAAATCGTTGATAAAGATCAAGTGCTTGCATCACAAATAGGTGGATTACTATGATGTTTAATCAAATTAATAATAAAAATGAATTAGAAGAATCATATGAATCTGAGAAAAAACGTATAGAGAATGAACTGCAAAATTTAAATGAACTTAGGCATAGAACTCGAAAAGAAAATGAACGTAGTTATGATGTTTTTCAATATTTGAAGCACGAAATGAATTATAGTGAAGATGCCCAAAGGAAAATGACGAGAAATATAGAAGCGTATGAGCAAGAAATCAATGAGATAATTAGAAAGCAAGAATGGAAATTAGAAGAATATAAAGAAGACTTAAAAAAGTCTTATGAAAAGCAGTTAGATAAGCTAAGTGACTGATAATTTGGAGGAGATTAAATGACTCTAATAGAACCAGATATGACCTTAAGAATGCCAGATATAAGTACTACAGTAGAAACACTTAATCTCATATCTAAAATGGAAGCGCAAAAAGAAAATATTCGCACAGTTATTGCACCTGAACATAAGCATAAATACAAAGATATTGAAAACGGATTAAAAGGTGAAGAAAAAGTATTAATTGAACAAATGGCGCAACATTGCGAAGCTTTTAAAGCTAATTTTAAAGGTGCAGCTCAAGGAGATTGGGTTAAAAGTGCCATGTCTGAGATAGACAGCATTAAGGATGACCTGAAAAAAATTAATAGCTAAACTACATATCATACTACTAAATAAAGCGACCAATGTTCAGTATATTCACAACTGACACTAGGCCGCTTCTTTTTAATTTATATTATTCCCATGTAAAGTAATTCGAACCGAATCGAAATATCACACTCTCAATTGTAAAAAAACAACTTAAATTACTGTCCCGCATTAAACATGACCACATTCGTAACAGCAACAATAAAAATCCTCAAGTACTAAAAGCTATGATCACTTTATCAAAATCAACGCAAGTTAACCTCTCCCGAACTACCCGTTACTCATCACCTTCACCTTACAAACCATAAAGCGCTGCAGTTAAGTATTGAATGGCATAGCCAATTGAAATGAAAATAGCAATCGTTATAATAGCACTGCCAATGGTATATAAAGTATGTTTCGTAGATAATCCTTCAGTCTTTGAACCAAAAACACTGAGTAGAATAAATGCAATACCAGTAACATATAAAACTAAAATGACAAATAACATGTTTATACACCTCGATTCTCTTTCGTGAGATATATCTTTGTCTCCATTATAAAGTAAAGCGCTCAATAATTTAATTAAGTATACTATTTTTTTATTATCGAAGATTGCGAAAGAGGAAACGCTCCTATATAATGTAAAACAGAATTATTCCTATTTACAAATAAATTGAAGTGAGGGTATATATATGGCTAAAATTCCAGTTACGGTATTAAGTGGTTATTTAGGCTCGGGGAAGACAACGTTGTTAAATCATATTTTACAAAATCGAGAAGGTCGACGTATCGCGGTAATTGTAAATGATATGAGTGAAGTAAATATCGATAAAGATCTTGTCGCAGATGGTGGGGGACTATCGCGTACAGATGAAAAATTAGTCGAACTTTCTAATGGTTGTATCTGTTGTACACTTAGAGACGATTTATTAAAAGAAGTTGAGCGTTTAGTGAAAAAAGGTGGCATCGATCAAATTGTTATTGAGTCAACAGGGATTTCAGAGCCAGTACCTGTTGCACAAACTTTCTCATATATTGATGATGAACTTGGCATTGATCTTACAGCGATTTGCCGTTTAGATACAATGGTTACAGTTGTGGATGCTAACCGCTTCGTACATGACATCAACTCAGAAGATTTATTGATGGATCGTGATCAAAGCGTTGACGAAACAGATGAGCGTTCGATTGCTGATTTATTAATTGACCAAGTTGAATTTTGTGATGTATTGATTATTAATAAAATTGATTTAATTAGTGAAGAAGAACTAGCGAAGTTAGAAAAAATGTTAAGCGCATTGCAACCGACTGCTAAAATTATTAAGACAACAAATTCTGAAGTAGATTTAAAAGAAGTCTTGAATACGCAGCGTTTTGATTTTGAAAAAGCGAGCGAGTCAGCAGGATGGATCAAAGAACTTGAGTCTGGTGGGCATGCATCGCATACACCTGAAACAGAAGAATATGGTATATCATCGTTTGTATATAAACGTCGTCTACCTTTCCATGCTAAAAGGTTCAATGATTGGTTAGAAAGCATGCCAAATAATGTCGTTCGATCAAAAGGTATCGTATGGCTAGCACAATACAATCACGTAGCATGTTTATTATCTCAAGCAGGGTCATCTTGCAATATTCATCCAGTTACATATTGGGTGGCTAGTATGTCTGAAGCGCAACAAACACAAATATTAGCAGAACGTCAAGATGTCGCAGCTGAATGGGATCCAGAATATGGCGATCGTCATACACAATTTGTCATTATTGGTACAGAATTAGATGAAGAAAAATTAACAAAAGAACTCGACGCATGCTTAGTCAATGCGCAAGAAATTGATGCAGATTGGCAACAATTTGAAGATCCATATCAATGGCAAATTAGACCAGCACGATAAGTTGAATGAAGTATAATCATTTTTGAATTGTGGCTTAATTGTTTGCAATTTATGACAATTAATAAAAAGTTAAGGTGTTCTTAGGATCTTTTTGTTTTCAATCTATCTAAAGTGTGATAGTTTTGATAAAGCAGAAATTTGCATTTTATCCATAGGGCTAGGACATGTATGTGTCTTAGTCCTTTTTATATTTACGTTGATGAAAAATGGCAAAACCATCGTACCAACTGTTAATTGAAGGTACAATCATTGTTTAACAGTCATAAAAATGAGTGAAGTAAATGCAGCTATCAATGTACTATTAACACTTACGGTCACACGAGTGTTTCAGTCTAAACGTGCAACGCAATTCCGCACGTGGCCAATATATCTTGCGCTAGATCATGAAAATCATTAAGATTTCGCATGCCAAATCATGAATGTCTCAGAACTCGAGTATCAAACATAAAACACGCCACAAAAATATAACGCGTCAGACTACAAAGATCACGAATATTCCGTATGTCCCACTAAGAACGTCCTATACAAAAAACACCAAGACCATTTATTTGCAACAAACTAACAAGACTCACCTCACATCAATAAATCAACACAAAGCAAAGCCACCATCCCTATTGGTATAGTGGCCTGAGAATTTTAAGTATTCAATTCGCTTAAATTATTTTGCGAAAATGTCGATAATTGCTTTGATGATTTTAATGATAGTACCTACAATAGCCATCGTTTTGTCCTCCTGTATGTTGATTTAACATAGTGATGAGTTGTTGATCGTTAATGTTTGAGATTAGTTGTTACCTAAAAATTTACCAAGTAAATCTTTAAAGAATTTGAATAATTTTTGGTACGAATTCCATGTGAATGGCCCCCTTCAAATAAGATGTTCATATCTATGAGATTTTTATAACTTACTTACCAGTGAATTTCTCAATTAATCCTTTAATGAATTTAATGATTCCTGCAATGATACCCATGTGAAAGACCTCCTTTGTTTGTTATGAAATCTTATTTACCAGTGAATTGTTCGATTAAGCTTTTGATAACTTTAATGATGCCAGCGATGATACCCATTAAGATTACCTCCTTTGCTTATGAGTTAACTTCATTGTACATAGTTATCTTGTGCGTAATTGATTTTTTTCCTAACTTGAATTGTTATGATCATAACTGCGAATTTTTTATTTTAAAAGGACGGGAAATACTGCCTAACTGTACAGGTGCATTTACAAAATCTTTACAATCATTGGTTTAATAGAGGTTAAGCTCATGAATTTGACATGAAGCAGAAATTTAATTATATTTTATGTTATAAGTTTAAAACGAATAACACGTTAGGTCTCGTCTAGGCAAAGCATATTTATGAAGATGAATTGAACAGACAGAAGTAACATTTTATATACATATGTGCATGGGAGCACGCTTAAAGAGAACACTGCAACAAGGTATATCAACGTACCGTGATGCAGTGTCTAGTTAAACTGAAACCTGCAATAGTAAATTTTCTGCCATTATGTACAGAATCTACTATTGTAGGTTTTTATTTTTATACATAAGCAATTATGCGAGAGATTAGAAATAAGGAGGTTATGCAGTGTTAAGTTTTCAATTGCTATTTTCACTGTTTGTTATTGCGCTTATCATTGCATTGATAAGTGGCTTGTTGTTTTTAGCACCAGTTATGCCAATGAGATATATTAAATTACATTTATACATACTAGTCATGCCAGTATTATTTGCAGTCATTGGCTTTTTCGGTATTCATGGTCAACATGTCTTAGGTCCATTTAAAATAGATCGTTTATCTTGGTTATTAGCTGGCTTTGTAATGGCGCTTGGCTTTATTATTCAAAAGTTTTCAATGCGATATTTACTAGATGATCATCATTATAGACATTACTTTCCATTGTTCACTGCGATTACGTCGTTTGCATCTTTAGCATGGATGTCTGAAGACTTAAGACTGATGGCACTCTGCTGGGGTATTACATTATTATGTTTAACATTGCTGATGAACGTTAATCGTTTTTGGAAAGTGCCACGTGAGTCTGCGAAATTATCAAGCATGACATTTTTATGTGGTTGGCTTGCATTCGTTGGAGCAATTGTAACTATTTATATTGCGACTGGCGAGTGGCGGGTACCACAACATATAGTTCATCCGACATGGTCATTGTTGACGAATGTACTACTTGTATTAGCTGTCATGATACCGGCAGCACAATTTCCTTTTCATCGATGGTTGATTGAATCTGTAACGGCACCAACGCCAGTATCGGCAATTATGCATGCAGGAATTGTGAATGCAGGTGGTGTTATTCTAACTCGTTTTGCGCCGATATTTGATAATGGATTTGCGTTATCATTATTACTTATCCTTTCTAGTATTTCTGTATTGTTAGGATCGGGTATTAGCTTAGTTCAAGTTGACTATAAACGCCAATTAGTGGGCTCTACGATGAGTCAAATGGGCTTTATGTTAGTTCAATGTGCATTGGGTGTATATTCAGCAGCGATTATTCATTTAATATTGCACGGTATTTTTAAAGCAACATTATTTTTACAATCAGGTTCTATCGTGAAGCGATTCAATATTCCAAAACAAGCATCTGCTAAAGACGCTTATGGCTGGATTGTCATGGGACGTGTATTAGCTATTATCGTGGCATTTCTATTTTGGATGAGTAGTGACAGAAGTGCATATGAAGTGTTAAGTGCACTCATTCTAGGATGGTCATTACTTGTATCTTGGAATCAAATGGTAGCCTTTAGTAAAGGACGCATGGCACGTCTTGTTGGTATGATTTTGATTGCAATCGTGACATTTATCTACGTCATCACACATAATTATTTTTACGCTGTATTACAAAATATAACAACACATGCGACAACGCCGCCTACAGTGAGTGTCATCATTAGTGTTGTTATTTTAATCTTTGGCAGTTTATTAAGTATTTGGGTGGCGCGGCATCGATACTCTAAGGCTTTTGCGGTATTGTACGTGTGGTTAGTTAATCTAGGTGAAGCACGCTCGAAAGCGATAGAAAGTCATCCGAATTATTTGAAGAAGTATTTATAGGAGGTGAAAGGTATGACAACACAGTTAAATATCAATTCAGTCATTGAAAATGCGAAACGTGTTATTACACCATTATCACCAATTTCGATTTTTGCAGCACGAAATCCATGGGAAGGATTAGAAGCGGATACGTTTGAAGATGTCGCAAAATGGTTACGTGATGTTCGAGATGTGGATATTTTCCCAAATAAAGCATTAATAGAAAGCGCTGTGGCACGTGGTGAATTAGATGAAAGTGTCTTTAATCAACTTGTTACTGATATGTTACTTGAACATCACTACAATATCCCGCAACACTACATCAATCTTTATATTGATAACATTAAAACATTAAAAGACGTACCTGCATCATATATGAATCATTCAAATGTTGATGTTGTTGCTGATCTACTATTAGAAAAATCAAAACGTGATATGGCTGAATCATATCATCACTATGATGTACGTCCGATGAGTGATGCAATAATAGATGAACAAGGTGAGCCACTTAGCGAACAAGTGAATCGTCAAATGATTAAATGGACGAAACTTTATATCGATCAATTTCTATCGAGTTGGACAATGCCGAAGCGTGAGCAAAGTTTTTACCATGCATGGTTGCATTTAGCGCAACATGACCATAGTTTTACTAAAGCACAGCGCCAAGTGATTAAAGGCTTACCCAATGATCCTGAAATGACGATAGAGTCAGTATTAACTCATTTTTCAATAGATCAGGAAGACTACCAAGCTTATGTTGAAGGACATCTTTTGGCGTTACCGGGTTGGGCAGGTATGTTGTATTACCGTTCACAACAGCATCACTTTGAACAACATTTGTTAACGGATTATTTGGCAATTCGGTTAGTTGTCGAACAATTGCTAGTTGGTGATGAGTTTAAGTCAGTCGCTAAAGATTGTGAAAGTAGATCGGAAAATTGGTTTAAGCAAACTGTTGCATCATGGTGTTACTACAGTGATATGCCTAGCGATGTATTACTACAACATGACGTCAATGAAATTCAAACGTTTATTCATTTTGCAGCAACTATGAATAAAAATGTATTTAAAAATTTATGGCTAATTGCCTGGGAAATGACATACGAATCTCAGTTAAAACAAAAAATTAAAGCAGGTCATGAAAGTGTGGCGGGCGCATTAGATGTAAACCAAGTAAATGTCTCAGAAAATGATAACGCTAATCAGCCACATTCAGTATTGTTAAATGACACACAAGCAGTTGATGAAAATAATAGCGAGCTAAATCAGATGGGCACATCAACGAAAGCGCAAATTGCATTTTGTATAGATGTTCGTTCAGAACCATTTCGTAGACATATCGAAGCAGCAGGGCCCTTTGAAACGATTGGTATTGCAGGCTTCTTTGGATTACCTATTCAAAAAGATGCCGTAGACGAACAATTCAAACATGATTCATTACCTGTCATGGTACCGCCGGCATATCGCATTAAAGAATTTGCAGACCGCTACGATATGAATGTTTATCGACAACAGCAACAGACAATGTCATCGATGTTTTACACATTTAAATTGATGAAAAATAATGTCATGCCTAGTCTGTTATTGCCTGAATTAAGTGGGCCATTTTTAAGCTTAAGTACCATTGTCAATTCGATTATGCCTAGAAAAAGTCGCGCGTCTTTACAAAAAATAAAACAAAAGTGGTTGAAAAAGCCTGAAACAAAGTTGACGATTGATCGTGAGTTTGACCGAACATCAGACTTACCTGTTGGATTTACTGAGCAAGAGCAAATTGATTTCGCGTTACAAGCGTTGAAATTGATGGATTTAACCGAAGCATTTGCGCCGTTCGTTGTGTTAGCAGGTCATGCTAGTCATTCTCACAATAATCCACATCATGCATCACTTGAATGTGGGGCTTGTGGTGGCGCATCAAGCGGTTTTAATGCTAAGTTATTAGCGATGATATGTAATCGTCCAAATGTCAGACAAGGATTAAAACAATCAGGTGTGTATATTCCAGAGACAACTGTTTTTGCGGTAGCAGAACATCATACGTCTACTGATACGTTGGCATGGGTATATGTGCCAGACACATTATCTTCTATTGCTTTAGATGCATATGAATCATTGAATGACGCGATGCCGATGATTTCTGAACACGCGAATCGCGAACGTTTGGACAAACTGCCAACGATTGGTCGTGTGAATCATCCAGTGGAAGAAGCGCAGCGGTTTGCGAGTGATTGGAGTGAGGTACGTCCAGAATGGGGATTGGCTAAAAATGCATCATTTATAATTGGACGACGCCAATTAACAAAAGGCATTGATTTAGAAGGGCGGACATTTTTACACAATTATGATTGGCGTAAAGATAAAGATGGCACATTATTAAATACCATCATTTCTGGTCCGGCACTTGTGGCACAATGGATTAATTTACAATATTATGCGTCGACAGTTGCGCCGCATTTTTACGGAAGTGGGAATAAAGCGACACAAACCGTCACGTCAGGTGTTGGTGTCATGCAAGGTAATGCGAGTGATCTGATGTATGGCTTATCATGGCAATCTGTTATGGCTGCTGATCGGACGATGTATCATTCGCCAATTCGTTTACTTGTCGTTATTCAGGCACCCGACTATGTTGTAGCAAGACTACTCGCGAATAATGAGCATTTCGCTAGGAAGGTGTCTAATCATTGGCTGCGTTTAATGAGCGTTAATGAGGAAGGGCGTTTTAAAAGTTGGATTTAACGATGATATGTTGCGATGCTAAGTAACTAATATATCATCATATCTACAATGTTCTAGCTTCTTAAAATATACTAAAAATGATAAACTTAATGTAATAGTTGATGTCGTGATAACGATACAAAGATGAAGTAATCAATTTTAATATTATTGGAGTTAGTGATATGAAAAGAACGAAAGGTGAAATCGAAGCTGAAATCAGTAAAGCCATTACGCAATGGGAAAAAGATTTCCTTGGCAGAGGTTCCTTGTCAGTTAAATCAGACATTTTAAGAGATATGGTGATTATTAGTTTACAAGGTATCTTAACGCCAGCTGAATATCGTGTATGTAGTACGAATGAAGGATTATTAAATATTAAACGAACACGTTCTGAATTAGTTGAATCCGGTGAGCAAGATTTGAATGATATCATTTTTAAAATTACAGGTATCAAAGTGATGAGCTTCCATAGTGATTTAAGTACAGTTACAGGTGAACGTATTATCGTATTCAAACTTGAGGATAATTTGGAAAAGCATATTTAAGAAGGTTAGGTATGCTTCTGCTGGCTTATTAAAGCTATAGAAGTATGCTTGGTTAAACAGCGCAACGCCATATATTTGGGTGTGCTGTTTTTCTATTACATGATGTGTTTATTACGTGGATGAATGCGTGGGTCTGAATATAGCCCGTGAAAGGCGTATGTCATAAAATTTGCGAATGGTGACAAGTCGACGCAAGCATATTTGTTGCGAGACATGCCCACTATCCTTTTACATAAAGAGTATATGTGTGACGTAGGCATATAATCGATAAAGTATTCCTAAAAAATTAGGTATAATGACCATTGTTGCAATAAGTTTTTCGGCCTTGAAACCGATAACGCATAGTATAATAGGAATAAAATATAATACAAATATCCAGTAAATCAAATTTGAAAATGATGGATGAATAGGGGTAAAGAATCTAACTAATGTAATGATTAACGCTATATAGACAAAAATAACTCTATTGATACGCCTTACCCCCTCTGTATAATAAATATAAATCGTACTAAATTGAAAATAGCAAAATATTGTTATTTCAATTATACAATGTTTTATTTGCAATATACATAACAATATGAACTTTATAATTTTGATATTGTCGGTAAAGTGAAATTTGTGGCACATTGATATTATGGATAACATTTGTAAAATGAAAATGATGATACGAGGAGATTGTAAGATGATAGATAAAAAATTAACATCACCGAAAATGACAGTGCCTTTATTTTTAATCGCGCTGATTGTATTTATAGGTATGTTTTACAGTGTAGTGACAAATCAAGAATGGCTTAAAAATATAGATATGGGATCATTAACATGGTTTACAGATTATTTCGGTGAGCCACAACGTCAGTATGTTAACAATTTGTTTAATTACTATATGACGTTTAGTGCGGAAATTGGAGATGTCAAAGGTGTCGTGTTGATTTCCATTATCGTCACAATCATACTGTTTATTAAACAGAGGCATTTAGCGGTTTGGTTTGTGACATATTTGGTTTCAGGTGTCATCATGAACAAATTAATTAAAGATACTGTATTACGTCCAAGACCATATAATCATTTAGCCGTTGATACAGGCTTTTCATTTCCGAGTGGACATTCCAACGCCAGCACATTATTATATTTCGCCTTAATGATCATTATTATTTCACTTGCTGCTAAGACAATAACAAAAGTGTTGAGTGCGTTGGTTATGGGAATATTATGGCTTAGCATATTATTTTGTCGCCTTTATTTTCATGCACATTACTTTTCAGATGTCATTGGCGGCACGTCACTAGCAATCATTTGGGTAGCGTTATTCTTAATGGTATACCCATACTTTATTAATCATCGACGACAACGCGTTTAGCAAACATCTTTAGACATAGTGGAGGTATATAGAAAAATGAGAATTAAAACACCGAGTCCATCGTATTTAAAAGGCACAAATGGACATGCGATATTATTATTACATTCATTTACAGGTACAAATCGGGATGTGAAGCATCTTGCAGCTGAGTTAAATGACCAAGGATTTAGTTGTTATGCACCGAATTATCCAGGTCATGGTTTATTGTTGAAAGATTTCATGACATATAATGTAGATGATTGGTGGGAAGAAGTTGAGAAAGCTTACCAATTTTTAGTCAATGAAGGTTATGAATCTATCAGTGCAACGGGTGTGTCTTTAGGTGGATTAATGACATTAAAATTGGCGCAACACTATCCTTTGAAACGTATCGCTGTCATGTCAGCACCAAAGGAAAAGAGTGACGATGGCTTAATAGAACATTTAGTTTATTATAGTCAACGCATGTCGAATATTTTAAATTTAGATCAGCAAGCATCGAGTGCGCAATTAGCAGCAATTGATGATTATGAAGGTGAAATTACGAAGTTTCAACATTTTATTGATGATATCATGACAAATTTAAATGTTATTAAAATGCCAGCTAATATATTATTTGGTGGTAAAGATGCGCCATCCTATGAAACAAGTGCACATTTTATTTATGAACATTTAGGATCAGTAGACAAAGAATTAAATGGTCTGAAGGATTCGCATCATTTAATGACGCATGGAGAAGGCAGAGATATTTTAGAAGAAAATGTTATTCGCTTTTTCAATGCTTTAACATAATTGAAGATTTTAAAAATTAACACTTGAGTGACGATGTTATTATATTTGTCATTTGAGTGTTTTTTGTGGCGTGATAGTATAGGGAACTTAGCTAAAGTTAATTTGTAGTGTGATGTCGTGGAAATATTATGGAGTTATACCAGAAGTTGATTTGTATTGTAATGTCGTGGAAATTTTATGGGCATTGCACCTGAAGTTGTTATGTGGCGAGATGTTGGGGATATAGATGGTGTTGTATGTGGCGAGATATTGGCGCACGTATACAGCGTTGAACCAGAAAATTTAATGTAGCGTAATGACAACACATTACAAGAGTTGATTATATTATGATAAATCCAGGTGCTACCGTATTAATGAAACAATTTTGATGCAGGTGTATTGCATGTTATTTACATACATGTTAGAGTGTTACTTAAACACGTAGACGCTTTAACGCTTTAAAGGAGATGTGAATGATGAAAAGACAACAATCACAATGGAAGTCATCAACTGGATTTATTTTAGCTAGTGCGGGTTCTGCAATCGGTCTTGGTGCCATGTGGAAATTCCCATATATGGCAGGGATTTATGGCGGCGGTGCCTTTCTAGCTATGTTCTTAATATTCACCATTTTTGTTGGGTTGCCATTACTCATTATGGAATTCACTGTTGGGAAAATGGGACGGACATATACAACACAAATATATAGTAAATTAACTGGTAAAAAATGGCTCAATATCATTGGCTGGAACGGTAATTTGGCAGTGTTTATTTTATTTGGCTTCTATAGTGTTATCGGTGGTTGGATTGTCATTTACATCGGACAAGTATTATGGCAATTAGTTATATTTCAACGCATCAATCATCTCCAAGAAATGAATTTTGAAGCGGTAATATCAAATCCTTGGTTAACCGTTCTAGGGCAAGGTATATTCATATTCGCTACGATGATTATTGTCATGTTAGGTGTTGAAAAAGGATTAGAAAAGGCATCGAAAGTTATGATGCCATTGCTGTTTGTCTTTTTAATCGTCATTGTGATTAAGTCTTTAACATTAGATGGCGTCTTAGAAGGTGTGAAATTTATTTTACAACCAAGAGTATCAGAGATTACTGCT
This sequence comes from Staphylococcus sp. T93, assembly GCF_016743875.1. Lineage (NCBI taxonomy): Bacteria > Bacillati > Bacillota > Bacilli > Caryophanales > Staphylococcaceae > Staphylococcus > Staphylococcus sp. T93. The sequence goes on from NZ_CP068247.1 coordinate 2,625,567, forward strand.
GATGGCATCTTGTTTGCGCTAGGTCAATCATTCTTTACGTTATCATTAGGAACTACAGGTATGATTACTTATGCGAGTTATGCCTCTAAAGACATGACGATTAAGTCATCAGCTATTTCTATCGTTGTTATGAATATCTTTGTATCTGTATTGGCAGGTCTAGCTATATTTCCGGCTTTACATAGTTTTGGCTATGAACCACAAGAAGGGCCTGGATTATTATTTAAAGTACTGCCAATGGTCTTTAGTCAAATGCATCTAGGCACATTATTCTATTTGGGATTCTTAGTGCTGTTCTTATTTGCGGCTTTAACGTCATCTATTTCTTTATTAGAATTAAATGTTTCTAACTTCACGAAGAATGACAATACAAAACGTAAAAAAGTCGCAGTGATCGGTAGTATTTTAGTATTTATCATTAGTATTCCAGCAACCTTATCTTTTGGTATCTTAAAAGATGTAAGATTCGGTGCGGGAACGATTTTTGATAATATGGATTTCATCGTTTCGAATGTATTGATGCCATTAGGCGCATTAGGTACTACGCTTGTCGTAGGACAATTATTAGATAAAAAATTATTACAACAATATTTTGGTAAAGATCGATTTAGATTATTCAGTGGTTGGTATTACTTAATTAAGTATGCGATGCCTGTCGTTATTATTTTAGTCTTTATCGTGCAATTATTTAGTTAATATATAGAAGCATCTGACACACAAGTATTTGTGTTGCTCAGGTGTTTTTTTGTTTGGAATTGAAAATTTAGTACTGGTTCTGAATTAATCGAAACTTAGATAATTGCAAAATAACAAAATGTCGTTTATAATTCTTATCTGAAAAGTAAGAATTAAAATTGAGACATGAAGAAAGGTTTCATTCATTTGATCGGCATGTCAGATGAGGGTGCATCTATGATTACTTATGATTTAATTGGCAATACACCATTAGTACTGTTAGAACATTATAGTGATGATAAAGTTAAAATTTATGCCAAGCTTGAACAATGGAATCCTGGAGGCAGTGTTAAAGACAGACTCGGGAAATATTTAGTAGAGAAGGCAATTCAAGAAGGGCGTGTGCGTGCAGGTCAAACTATTGTTGAAGCGACTGCTGGTAATACAGGCATAGGGTTAGCTATTGCAGCGAATAGACATCATTTGAAATGTAAGATCTTTGCGCCGTATGGTTTTTCAGAAGAAAAGATTAATATTATGATAGCGCTTGGTGCAGAAGTTTCAAGGACGAGTCAGTCTGAAGGTATGCATGGGGCACAATTAGCTGCACGTTCCTATGCTGAAAAATATGGTGCCGTTTATATGAATCAATTTGAATCCGAACATAATCCGGATACATATTTTCATACATTGGGACCCGAATTGACTTCAGCATTACAGCAAATTGATTATTTTGTGGCTGGTATTGGCTCTGGCGGTACATTTACAGGTACCGCACGTTATTTAAAGCAACATCACGTGCAATGTTATGCCGTTGAGCCAGAAGGGTCCGTGTTAAATGGAGGGCCAGCTCATGCACATGACACTGAAGGTATCGGTTCTGAGAAATGGCCGATATTTTTAGAGAGACGTCTTGTAGATGGGATATTTACGATTAAAGATCAAGATGCCTTTCGAAATGTCAAAAGTTTGGCTATAAATGAAGGGTTGTTAGTAGGCAGTTCTTCAGGTGCAGCATTACAAGGTGCATTGAATTTAAAAGCGCAATTATCTGAAGGTACGATTGTTGTCGTATTTCCAGATGGTAGTGATCGATATATGTCTAAGCAAATATTTAATTATGAGGAGAATAATAATGAACAAGAAAACTAAATTAATTCATGGTGGGCACACAACAGACGATTATACAGGTGCCGTTACAACACCAATTTATCAAACAAGTACATATTTACAAGATGATATTGGTGATTTACGTCAAGGATATGAATATTCTCGTACTGCGAATCCAACAAGAAGTTCTGTAGAAAGCGTTATTGCGACATTAGAAAATGGCAAACATGGCTTTGCATTTAGTTCAGGTGTTGCAGCAATCAGTGCAGTTGTTATGCTGTTGGACAAAGGAGATCATATTATTTTAAATTCAGATGTATACGGCGGTACTTATCGCGCATTGACAAAAGTATTTACACGATTTGGCATTGAAGTGGATTTTGTAGATACAACGCATACAGATTCAATTGTACAAGCGATACGCCCAACAACAAAGATGTTGTTTATTGAAACACCTTCTAATCCATTATTACGTGTTACTGACATTAAAAAGTCTGCTGAAATTGCGAAAGAACACGGTTTGATTTCAGTTGTTGATAACACATTTATGACACCTTATTATCAGAATCCATTAGATTTAGGTATCGATATTGTCTTACATTCTGCAACGAAATATTTAGGTGGACATAGTGATGTCGTTGCTGGTTTAGTTGCAACATCGGATGACAAGCTTGCAGAACGTTTAGCATTTATTTCAAATTCAACAGGTGGCATTTTAGGACCTCAAGATAGCTATTTACTTGTGAGGGGTATTAAAACATTAGGTTTACGTATGGAACAAATTAATCGCAGCGTTATTGAAATTATTAAAATGTTACAAGCACATCCAGCTGTGCAACAAGTGTTCCATCCAAGTATTGAAAGTCATTTAAATCATGATGTCCATATGGCTCAAGCGGATGGCCATACAGGTGTGATTGCATTTGAAGTGAAAAATACAGAAAGTGCCAAACAATTGATTAAAGCAACATCGTATTACACATTAGCTGAAAGTTTAGGTGCAGTGGAAAGTTTAATTTCAGTACCTGCATTGATGACACATGCATCCATTCCAGCAGATATTCGAGCTAAAGAAGGTATTACAGACGGACTTGTAAGAATTTCTGTAGGTATTGAAGATACTGAAGATTTAGTCGATGATTTAAAACAAGCACTAGATACTTTATAAATAATAGCAGCACTGGCATATATTTTGAGTTCAACGTTTGTTGTTCTTGAATATGCTAGTGCTTTTTTGTGCGATGTTAATATTTAGTAATTGCGTTGTGGAGGATTGGTGGACATTTTTATGGATTTAATTTGATAAATGTCATAGTAGTCTCACAATTCGTCATTGTCACATGAATTACTTATTTTTTAATTTTTTAGAAAATTCGGCAAATTGTATTGACGATATATGCAATTTTACATATAATGCTCTTATTCCTAGTGGATTAATAAGAATTTGTAGGAGGGGCGATGATGATTGAGTTTCGACAGGTAAGTAAGACCTTTAATAAAAAGAAGCAAAAAATAGATGCTTTGAAGGACGTATCATTTACGGTCAATCGCAATGATATTTTTGGTGTGATTGGATATAGTGGTGCAGGAAAAAGTACGTTGGTAAGACTCGTGAATCATCTTGAAGCTGCCTCGAATGGACAAGTGATTGTAGATGGACATGATATTACGAATTATAGCGATAAAATGATGAGGGATATTAAGAAAGATATCGGTATGATATTTCAGCATTTCAATTTATTAAATTCAGCTACCGTATTTAAAAATGTAGCAATGCCACTCATTTTAAGTAAGAAAAGCAAAACAGAAATTAAGCAACGAGTAACGGAAATGCTTGAATTTGTAGGATTGAGTGATAAAAAAGACCAATTTCCTGATGAATTATCTGGTGGGCAGAAGCAAAGGGTGGCTATTGCAAGAGCGCTTGTTACTAATCCGAAAATACTCCTATGCGATGAAGCAACAAGCGCATTGGATCCAGCAACGACTGCTTCGATATTGACGTTATTAAAGAATGTCAATCAAACCTTTGGCATTACAATTATGATGATTACACATGAAATGCGCGTTATTAAAGACATTTGTAATCGTGTTGCTGTAATGGAAAAGGGGAAAGTGGTTGAAACAGGAACTGTTAAAGAGGTGTTTAGTCATCCTAAAACGACGATTGCTCAAAATTTTGTGTCTACAGTTATACAGACTGAGCCAAGTACATCATTGATTCGTCGATTGAATGACGAACAAGTTGGCGATTTTAAAGATTATAAAATCTTCGTCGAGGAAACTCAGGTGACACAACCGATTATAAATGACTTGATTCAAATTTGTGGCAGAGAGGTTAAAATTTTATTTTCATCTATGTCAGAAATACAAGGTAACACCGTATGTTATATGTGGCTTCGATTTAATATGGATCAACAATTTGAAGACACGGCAATAAATCAATATTTCAAAGAGAAAAATATTCAATTTGAGGAGGTGCATTAACATATGTTTGGTTCTGATTTAGACAGTGCACAGTTATTACAAGCATTGTACGAAACGCTATATATGGTATCTATTGCTTTATTTTTAGGAGCAGTGATTGGTATTCCATTAGGTGTCTTATTGGTAATTACTCGAAAACAAGGCATATGGCCCAATATAGTGATACATCAAGTTTTAAATCCTTTAATCAATATTTTAAGGTCACTACCATTTATTATTTTGTTAATTGCGATTGTGCCATTCACAAAATTAGTAGTAGGTACTTCAATTGGTACGACTGCTGCCATCGTGCCTTTAACAGTATATGTGGCACCTTACATTGCAAGACTTGTTGAAAACTCATTATTGGAAGTAGACGAGGGGATTATTGAAGCGGCGAAAGCGATGGGCGCTTCACCACTACAAATCATTAGATATTTTTTAATTCCTGAAGCTTTAGGTTCGTTAGTATTAGCAATTACCACTGCGATTATTGGACTTATTGGAAGTACGGCGATGGCAGGAGCTGTTGGCGGTGGTGGTATAGGAGACTTAGCTTTAGTGTATGGTTATCAAAGATTTGATACGACGGTCATTATTATTACCGTTATTGTATTAGTCATTATTGTCCAAGTGATTCAAACGCTAGGGAATGTTCTAGCTAGATTCATACGTAGACATTAATGATATATAGTGAAGATTTTGAAAGGAATTGATAGAATGAAAAGATTGATTGGGTTAGTTATCGTAGCACTTGTATTATTAGCAGCGTGTGGTGGTAACAATGATAAAAAAGTAACAATTGGTGTCGCATCAAATGACACTAAGGCTTGGGAGAAGGTTAAAGAATTAGCTAAAAAAGATGATATTGATGTGGAGATTAAGCACTTCTCAGATTACAATTTACCGAATAAAGCATTAAATGATGGTGATATTGATATGAATGCATTCCAACATTTTGCATTTTTAGATCAATATAAAAAGGCGCATAAAGGAACAAAGATTTCAGCATTAAGTACAACAGTTTTAGCACCGTTGGGCATTTACTCAGATAAAATTAAAGATGTCAAAAAGGTTAAAGATGGTGCTAAAGTTGTCATTCCAAATGATGTGTCAAACCAAGCACGTGCACTTAAACTATTAGAAGCAGCTGGTTTAATAAAACTGAAAAAAGATTTCGGATTAGCAGGCACGGTGAAAGATATAACGTCAAATCCAAAACATTTAAAAATTACTGCAGTAGATGCACAACAAACTGCACGTGCTTTATCTGATGTCGATATTGCAGTTATTAATAACGGTGTAGCAACTAAAGCGGGTAAAGATCCTAAAAATGATCCGATATTTTTAGAAAAATCAAATTCAGATGCAGTAAAGCCATATATTAATATTGTTGCAGTTAATGACAAAGACTTGGATAACAAAACATATGCTAAAATCGTAGAATTGTATCATTCAAAAGAAGCTCAAAAAGCGTTGCAGGAAGATGTCAAAGATGGAGAGAAACCTGTTAATTTATCTAAAGATGAGATTAAGGCAATAGAAACGTCATTAGCAAAATAAATTATATTGCGTCCTACAAGCAAAGTTCATGCTTATGTTTGTAGGGCGTTATTGTTGGAGAATAAAATTATTTCCAATAGAGAAAGGGATTGTAATCATTTTATAGTGAAATATTATGAAATTGTAATAATTTAGATATTGTAAAATCTAATAAGTTGTAATAATTTTAAGGGATAATTATAAAATTTGATGATACAGTATATGATTTTTTTGTAATCATAATGTCATCAAACATCAACCTATTATACATAATAAAATCGTATAATGATGTAGTATTCATAAATTCGGATAAAAGAATGTTAGGAAAGTTAAGCAAGAGGAGGATTTTAAAGTGCAAAAAAAAGTAATTGCAGCTATTATTGGGACAAGCGCGATTAGCGCTGTTGCGGCAACTCAAGCAAATGCGGCTACAACTCACACAGTAAAACCGGGTGAATCAGTGTGGGCAATTTCAAATAAGTATGGGATTTCGATTGCTAAATTAAAGTCATTAAACAATTTAACATCTAATCTAATTTTCCCAAACCAAGTACTAAAAGTATCTGGCTCAAGTAATTCTACGAGTAATAGTAGCCGTCCATCAACGAACTCAGGTGGCGGATCATACTACACAGTACAAGCAGGCGACTCATTATCATTAATCGCATCAAAATATGGTACAACTTACCAAAACATTATGCGACTTAATGGTTTAAATAATTTCTTTATTTATCCAGGTCAAAAATTAAAAGTATCAGGTACTGCTAGCTCAAGTAACGCTGCGAGCAATAGTAGCCGTCCATCAACGAACTCAGGTGGCGGATCATACTATACAGTACAAGCAGGTGACTCATTGTCATTAATTGCATCAAAATATGGTACAACTTATCAAAAAATTATGAGCTTAAATGGCTTAAATAATTTCTTTATATATCCGGGTCAAAAATTGAAAGTAACTGGTAATGCATCTACGAACTCAGGATCTGCAACAACGACAAATAGAGGTTACAATACACCAGTATTCAGTCACCAAAACTTATATACATGGGGTCAATGTACATATCATGTATTTAATCGTCGTGCTGAAATTGGTAAAGGTATTAGTACTTATTGGTGGAATGCTAATAACTGGGATAACGCAGCGGCAGCAGATGGTTACACTATCGACAATAGACCTACTGTAGGTTCTATCGCTCAAACAGATGTAGGTTACTATGGTCATGTTATGTTTGTAGAACGTGTAAATAACGATGGTAGTATTTTAGTTTCAGAAATGAACTATTCAGCTGCACCAGGTATTTTAACTTACAGAACGGTACCAGCTTACCAAGTAAATAATTATAGATATATTCACTAAAGTCTTACGTATATAAATATATAATGAATTCCTATTACATTTCACAAGCTGAAAAGTTGGATTGAATCCTAAATTTTATGGCGGGGCTATCAAAGTCGTGATTGTTGTAATAGGAATTTTTGTATATGAAAAAGGATTGGTCGAATGAACTTCATGTTCTATGTTCGACCAATCCTTTTCTGAATTAGTATTCATGTTTTACTTTGCGAATGCTTGTAAATAATCTAGCACCGTTTGTTATTAAAGTAACAACTGCCACTGCTTTTTTGAACTTACGTGGTGACTTAATTGAAATGTAAAAGTCTAACACGGTTCCTACAGTGCTTAAACCTAATGAAAGATATACTAATTTTTTATTTTTAGCATGATATTTATAGCCATTGTAGCCGTCGACTATGAAACCTGCGACATTTAGTAAACTTGATAAACGTTGTGATTTGGAACGTTTTGCCATAATAATAATTCCCCCTAGTATCTTCTGTTTATATGAAAAGTTGGGTGCGCTGAATTGCTAACGTTTTGCGCTATAACTACTCATATATGATAACATAATTGTACAGTATAATTTGAAAAATTGATTTCACAAAGTTGGGGTGTCAAAGATGATTAAATGTGTCTGTTTAGTTGAAGAAACAGCTGATAAAATATTGCTTGTTCAAGTAAGGAATCGCGAAAAGTATTATTTCCCGGGTGGTAAAATAGAAGAAGGGGAATCACAAGTACACGCGCTGTTAAGAGAAGTAAAAGAAGAATTAAATTTAACATTAACAATGGATGAAATTGAATATGTCGGGACAATTGTAGGTCCTGCATATCCACAACAGGATATGTTAACTGAGTTAAATGGATTTCGCGCATTAACCAAAATCGATTGGGAAAACGTAACTATCAATAATGAAATTACGGATATACGCTGGATTGATAAAGATAATGATGCGTTGATTGCGCCTGCTGTCAAAGTTTGGATTGAAACTTATGGTGGTAAACATGACAAATAATGACACCATCATGTTACGACATTATGTCCCACAAGATTATTCGATGTTAGAAGCTTTTCAATTAAGTGAAAGTGATTTGAAGTTTGTTAAAACGCCAGAGGAAAATATTACAGCTGCAATGTCTGATAATGAAAGGTATCCCATCGTTGTAATGGATGGCAGGCAATGTGTGGCCTTTTTTACATTACATCGTGGAAAAGGGGTCGCACCATTTAGCGATAACCAAGATGCAGTATTTTTCAGGTCATTTAGTGTTGATCAACGTTATCGTAATAGAGGAATAGGTAAAGTGGTAATGGAAAAATTGGCGTCATTTATCACTTCAACATTTCAGGATATTAATGAGATTGTGTTAACGGTTAATACTGACAATCCACATGCCATGGCACTTTATCGCCAACAAGGATATCAATATATGGGAGATAGTATGTTCGTCGGAAGACCTGTTCATATTATGGCGTTAACTATAAAATAAATTAAATTTAAAAGCATCTTTACTCATCGTCGACCACAACAATTAATGATGAATAAAGGTGCTTTTTGTTATAGATCATCGGACAATTTACTATAGTAAAAAGCGACCTAGTGAACAATTGACATATATCCACAGGTCGCTTAACTTAAGTTATATTGCTAGTTGCGATTAATTGATAGACTCATCATTTTTGCGCTGTCGAGATGGTCTTTTTATTAAAAATGCCGTAATCCAAGCCGTAATCGGAATACTGATTGCAACGGCAATACCGCCTAAAATAATAGAAATAAATTCTTGGGCAAATATTTTCGAGTTTATAATATGACCAAATGAATATTTAAGTTTGAAAAACCAAATAAATAAAGCAAGTTGGCCACCAAAAAAGGCAAGGTAAATCGTGTTCGCAGATGTCGCTAAAATTTCTCTACCAACACGCATGCCAGATTGGAATAATTCGTATTGCGTAAGCGTTGGATTCACTTGATGCAATTCATAAATGGGTGAACTAATGGTAATTGTTAAATCTATCACAGCTGCAATAACAGCAAGAATAATAGTGAACACCATAAATTGAACCATATCAATGCCAATATTCATTGAATACACATATGTTTCATCTTGTTGTTCGGTTGAAAAGCCTTGTAGATGACCGAAGTAGACCGATAAATAAATGAGTGTAATCAACAATATTGTTGTAACGATAGTGCTGATAAATGCAGCTTGTGTTTTAACATTGTAACTATTGAGTACGAATAAATTACAAGCGCCAATAATAATGCAGAAAAAGAATGTGACGACATAAATCGGTACGCCAAAAATAATCAATACAATACTAATAATTAAAATAGCGAAATTTAAAAATAGGGTTAAATAAGAGATGAATCCCTTTTTACCTCCGAAAATTATCATCAGAAAGAGGAGCAATAACGCCAATATAAATACAGCATTCATTGTTTCGCCCTCCTTAATGTTTCAAATATTTCCATAAACAATATTGTGATAGGAATTGTAAGTACGATACCTATACCACCTGTTAGTGCGCGCGCAATTTCTAACGACCAATTCATCGAAATAGTATAAGTCACTGTATTGGCATTTTTTAAAAAGATTAAAAACATAGGTAGTGCACCGGATAAATATGAGAATAATAAGATGTTAGTCATTGTTCCCATAATATCTTGGCCGATGTTTCGCCCAGCAAGCGCCCATCTCCTCATTGAAATGTGTGGCGTACGCTGTAAAATTTCATGCATACCACTAGCAATTGTAATTGCAACATCCATAATAGCGCCAAGTGAACCTATTAACACTGAGGCTAGGAAGATATCTTTCGGTGGTAATGATAAAAAGTTCATCGTTTCATATTTAATGCCTTTACCATCTGTCATATATATGATTAATTCTGTTAAACCTATACTCAAAAAAGTTCCGATAATTGTACTGGCTATGGTAATGAGTGTACGCATATGCCAGCCTGTAACGAGCAATAAAGTGAGTATTGTTGAACAGATCATGGCAATGGTCATGAGTAAGAATAAATTAATATTGCTATGTTGAATATGAATGTAAATTGCGATTAATATGGCAATAGAATTCAAGATTAACGATAAAATCGATTGCAGTCCGACTTTGCGACCAACCAATAATACAGTTAATAAGAACAAACCAGTGATGATAACCGTTAAGGTATCACGCTTCTTTTCTATAATATAAGCATCACTCGGCTTGTTAGAAATATGTAATAATACTTTTTCGTGTGTGCGAAATGCCTCAGAATCTGCTTGCGATTTGACGTACTGATGATTAATCGTCGTCGTTTCTCCAGCAAATTGACCATTTAATATTTTGACTTTTAATTGATTTTTATATTTAATATCACGATTATTTTGTGCATCTTTTGTAGGTGTCGAAGAAACATGTTTGACATCTATAATTTGACCAATTGGTTTGTTGTAAAAGTTCTCATTATTGAATGTAAATAAAATAGCACCAATGAATGCGATGCAGAACAAACCTAAAATTATATTAAATGGCTTTGTAAATAAATTTCTATATTTCAAAAACAAAACCCCAATTCTATGAATGAATTAATATGGTGATTATACGCCCTTAATTTTTTATTTTCAAAGATATTACTGCTAAGTGTAAAACGAAAATCATCATTGATAGCATCGAATTACTTAATGGAATGTAGACGTTTTAGTCATTAATTGCTGAATAAGTGTTAATAATATGCCAATATCACTCTTTGTATAAGGCTCCTTTGTAATAGCACATATCGTTCTTTTTAATTCAGTATGATCTAATTTTATATCTATCCATGATTTAGATTCTGGTAAATGTATATTTTGTGATGAAATGATGTAACCTTCTTTTTGACGAAGGAGATACTGCGCAAGTGGTTGGCTACTGATTGTGTATACATCTGATTTAGTAATCTTGCGCAATTGTTTTTTTACAGTTTCGGCAAATGGTGCCAAGCAATAAATATGACTATGCTCAAACTGAATTAATGGTGGGTGTGTCGCCATCGTAATTGGATCGTCTGAAGGCGCATATAAATGATAGTGCTCTTCGAATAAAGGTAGCATATGTAATTGTTTGTGTTTACGTATTTCTGGTGTAAGTTCCGTGAAACCAATGTCTATATTCCCATTTAATACGCTATTTATAATTGTGTCATGTTCTAATAAGCTCGGTATGACATGTGTATCATTTTGTAAATGAAACGTTTGGATAAGTGGTAGTAACATGTGGGATACGTCACTCTCATCATAGCCAATGTAGATACTTTTATTTTTAGTTAATCCATGGCTTTGAAATTGTTCAATCGTGCTATCTAAATGTTCAATAATACGCAGAGCTTCATTAAATAATAATTTCCCTTCAGATGTGAGCGTAATATTGCGTCCTTGCTTTTTAAATAAAGACACATTAAGTTCTTGTTCTAATAATGTAATTTGACGGCTTATCGCTGATTGAGCAATGTTTAGTTCAAGTGCTGTTTCGGAGATATGTTCTCTTTTAGCGACCTCGATAAAATATCTTAATTGTTTAATTTCCATAGCGATATAGGCACCTCCAAAAATGAGTGTTTTGTAACTATTATAGCAATATTATTGATAAATGTTCTATTTTTTAGATGAATATCTTCTATTTTATATATTGAACAGATAAATTTTTTAGATTATAGTAATTATCATTAATAACTAATATCAGAATATTCTAAAAAAGGGGTGTGCATCATGCACAATGAGAAATTAATTAAAGGCTTATATGACTATCGTGAGGAACATGATGCGTGTGGTATTGGTTTTTATGCGAATATGGATAATAAAAGGTCTCACGACATCATTGATAAATCGCTTGAAATGTTGCGACGCTTAGATCACAGGGGCGGGGTCGGCGCAGATGGCATCACTGGTGATGGCGCAGGTATTATGACTGAAATACCTTTTGCATTTTTCAAACAACATGTAACGGACTTTGATATCCCAGGTGAAGGTGAATATGCCGTGGGGTTATTTTTTTCCAAAGAACGCATTTTAGGTTCTGAACATGAAGTAGTTTTTAAAAAATATTTTGAAGGCGAAGGGTTATCAATTCTTGGTTATCGTAATGTACCAGTTAATAAAGATGCCATTGCTAAACATGTAGCAGATACGATGCCAGTCATTCAACAAGTGTTTATTGATATTAGGGACATTGAAGATGTTGAAAAGCGTTTGTTTTTAGCGAGAAAACAATTAGAGTTCTATTCGACTCAGTGCGATTTAGAATTGTATTTTACGAGCTTATCACGCAAAACAATTGTATATAAAGGTTGGTTACGATCAGACCAAATTAAAAAACTATATACAGATTTATCGGATGATTTATATCAATCAAAGCTAGGGTTAGTGCATTCGAGATTTAGTACGAATACATTCCCGAGTTGGAAAAGGGCACATCCTAACCGTATGTTAATGCATAATGGTGAGATTAACACGATTAAAGGTAATGTAAACTGGATGCGAGCACGCCAACATAAATTAATCGAAACATTATTTGGCGAGGATCAACATAAAGTGTTTCAAATTGTCGATGAGGATGGTAGTGACTCTGCCATTGTAGATAATGCGCTAGAGTTCTTATCGTTAGCCATGGAGCCAGAAAAGGCAGCGATGTTACTCATACCTGAACCTTGGTTATATAATGAAGCGAATGATGCAAATGTACGTGCGTTTTATGAATTTTATAGTTATTTAATGGAACCGTGGGATGGTCCTACAATGATTTCGTTCTGTAACGGTGACAAACTTGGCGCGCTTACAGATAGAAATGGATTACGTCCAGGTCGTTATACGATTACTAAAGATAACTTTATTGTCTTTTCATCTGAAGTGGGTGTTGTGGACGTACCTGAAAGTAATGTTGCTTTTAAAGGTCAATTGAATCCTGGAAAGTTATTGCTTGTTGATTTTAAACAGAATAAAGTCATTGAAAATAATGATTTAAAAGGTGCGATTGCTGGAGAATTACCATATAAAGCGTGGATTGATAACCATAAAGTTGACTTTGATTTTGAAAATATACAATATCAAGATTCGCAATGGAAAGATGAGACGTTATTTAAATTACAACGTCAGTTTGCATACACGAAAGAAGAGATTCATAAGTATATTCAGGAACTTGTAGAAGGTAAGAAGGATCCTATCGGTGCAATGGGATATGATGCGCCAATTGCAGTGTTGAACGAGCGACCAGAATCACTATTTAATTACTTTAAACAGCTGTTTGCACAAGTTACGAATCCACCAATTGATGCGTATCGTGAAAAAATCGTAACGAGTGAACTTTCTTATTTAGGTGGCGAAGGTAACTTACTAGCACCTGACGAAACGGTTTTAGATCGTATTCAATTGAAAAGGCCGGTATTGAATGAATCACACTTAGCAGCGATTGATCAGGAACATTTTAAATTAACTTATTTATCAACGGTATATGAAGGGGATTTGGAAGATGCGTTAGAAGCATTAGGCCGAGAAGCAGTGAATGCTGTAAAGCAAGGCGCTCAAATTCTAGTGTTAGATGATAGTGGATTAGTTGATAGCAATGGCTTTGCAATGCCGATGTTACTCGCAATAAGTCATGTGCATCAATTACTTATTAAAGCAGATTTACGTATGTCTACAAGTTTAGTCGCTAAATCTGGTGAGACACGAGAAGTGCATCATGTTGCTTGTTTACTCGCATATGGCGCGAATGCAATTGTGCCATACCTAGCGCAACGTACAGTTGAACAACTGACATTGACAGAAGGGTTACAAGGCACCGTTGTCGATAATGTTAAGACATATACGGATGTATTGTCAGAAGGTGTCATTAAAGTAATGGCTAAGATGGGAATTTCGACAGTGCAAAGTTATCAAGGGGCACAAATATTTGAAGCGATTGGCTTGTCTCATGATGTGATTGATCGTTATTTTACTGGGACACAGTCTAAGTTATCTGGTATTTCGATTGATCAAATTGATGCTGAAAATAAAGCACGTCAACAAAGTGATGATAATTATCTTGCATCAGGTAGTACATTCCAATGGAGACAACAAGGTCAACATCATGCTTTTAATCCGGAATCTATTTTCTTATTGCAGCACGCATGTAAAGAAAATGACTATGCGCAATTTAAAGCATACTCTGAAGCGGTGAACAAAAATAGAACAGATCACATTAGACATTTACTTGAATTTAAAGCATGTACACCGATTGACATCGACCAAGTTGAACCGGTAAGTGACATTGTCAAACGCTTTAATACAGGGGCGATGAGTTATGGATCGATTTCAGCGGAAGCACATGAAACGTTAGCACAAGCCATGAACCAATTAGGTGGAAAGAGTAATAGTGGTGAAGGTGGCGAAGATGCAAAACGTTATGAAGTACAAGTTGATGGAAGCAACAAAGTAAGTGCGATTAAACAAGTTGCTTCTGGGCGTTTTGGTGTAACTAGTGATTATTTACAACATGCCAAAGAAATTCAAATTAAAGTTGCGCAAGGTGCAAAGCCTGGTGAAGGTGGTCAATTACCTGGTACTAAGGTATATCCGTGGATTGCGAAGACAAGAGGGTCAACGCCAGGTATCGGTCTGATTTCACCACCGCCACATCATGATATTTATTCAATAGAAGATTTAGCGCAACTGATACATGATTTGAAAAATGCGAATAAAGATGCAGATATCGCGGTAAAATTAGTTTCGAAAACAGGTGTTGGTACCATTGCATCTGGGGTGGCAAAAGCATTTGCAGATAAAATTGTCATCAGTGGTTACGATGGTGGTACAGGGGCTTCACCCAAAACGAGTATTCAGCATGCCGGTGTTCCTTGGGAGATTGGTTTAGCAGAAACACATCAAACATTAAAACTAAATGACTTAAGAAGTCGTGTTAAGTTAGAAACAGACGGTAAGTTATTAACTGGTAAAGATGTAGCGTACGCATGTGCGCTTGGAGCGGAAGAATTTGGATTTGCAACTGCACCATTAGTGGTGTTGGGCTGTATTATGATGCGTGTATGCCATAAAGATACATGTCCAGTAGGAGTTGCAACTCAAAACAAAGATTTACGTGCTTTATATAGAGGTAAAGCACATCATGTTGTTAATTTTATGCATTTTATTGCACAAGAATTAAGAGAAATTTTAGCATCTTTAGGTTTGAAACGTGTAGAAGACTTAGTTGGAAGAACTGATTTATTACAACGATCATCAACATTAAAAGCGAATAGCAAAGCGGCTAGTATTGATGTTGAAAAACTGTTATGTCCTTTCGATGGGCCAAACACAAAAGAAATTCAACAAAATCATAATCTTGAGCATGGATTTGATTTAACAAATTTATATGAAGTAACGAAGCCATATATTGCTGAAGGGCGTCGCTATACAGGTAGCTTTACAGTAAATAATGAACAACGTGATGTAGGGGTTATTACAGGTAGTGAGATTTCGAAACAATATGGAGAAGCAGGACTTCCTGAAAATACAATTAATGTTTATACGAATGGTCATGCTGGTCAAAGTCTTGCAGCATATGCACCGAAAGGCTTAATGATTCATCATACTGGAGATGCGAATGACTATGTTGGTAAAGGATTATCTGGTGGTACGGTCATTGTCAAAGCACCTTTTGAAGAACGACAAAATGAAATTATTGCTGGTAACGTCTCATTCTATGGTGCGACAAGTGGTAAGGCATTTATTAACGGTAGTGCAGGAGAAAGATTCTGTATTAGAAATAGTGGTGTAGATGTTGTCGTTGAAGGTATCGGCGACCATGGATTAGAGTATATGACTGGTGGACATGTCATTAATTTAGGTGATGTAGGTAAGAACTTCGGTCAAGGTATGAGTGGTGGTATTGCTTACGTTATCCCGTCTGATGTAGAAGCTTTTGTTGAAAATAATCAACTAGATACGCTTTCGTTTACAAAGATTAAACACCAAGAAGAAAAAGCATTCATTAAGCAAATGCTGGAAGAACATGTGTCACACACGAATAGTACGAGAGCGATTCATGTGTTAAAACATTTTGATCGCATTGAAGATGTCGTCGTTAAAGTTATTCCTAAAGATTATCAATTAATGATGCAAAAAATTCATTTGCACAAATCATTACATGACAATGAAGATGAAGCGATGTTAGCTGCATTTTACGATGACAGTAAAACAATCGATGCTAAACATAAACCAGCCGTTGTGTATTAAGGAAAGGGGGAGATACGATGGGTGAATTTAAAGGATTTATGAAGTATGACAAACAGTACTTAGGTGAATTATCACTGGTAGACCGTTTGAAGCATCATAAAGCATATCAACAACGATTTACTAAAGAAGATGCCTCTATCCAAGGTGCACGATGTATGGATTGTGGAACGCCGTTTTGTCAAACCGGACAACAGTATGGTAGGGAAACAATAGGTTGTCCAATTGGAAACTACATTCCTGAATGGAACGACTTAGTGTATCATCAAGATTTTAAAACTGCTTATGAACGCTTAAGCGAAACAAATAACTTTCCTGACTTTACAGGGCGTGTATGTCCTGCACCATGCGAAAGTGCTTGTGTGATGAAGATTAATAGAGAATCGATTGCGATTAAAGGTATTGAACGCACAATTATTGATGAAGCTTTTGAAAATGGTTGGGTAGCGCCGAAAGTTCCGAGTCGCCGTAGAGATGAAAAAGTGGCAATCGTTGGAAGCGGTCCAGCAGGATTAGCTGCTGCTGAAGAACTTAATCTACTAGGATATCAAGTAACTATTTATGAACGTGCTAGAGAATCAGGCGGTTTATTAATGTATGGTATTCCGAATATGAAACTTGATAAAGATGTGGTTCGACGTCGTATTAAGTTAATGGAAGAAGCGGGCATTACTTTCATTAATGGTGTTGAAGTCGGTGTTGATATTGATAAAGCAACGTTAGAATCTGAGTATGATGCCATTATATTATGTACTGGTGCACAAAAAGGTAGAGATTTACCTTTAGAAGGACGCATGGGTGATGGTATACATTTCGCTATGGATTATTTAACTGAACAAACGCAGTTGTTAAATGGAGAAATTGATGATATAACAATAACTGCAAAAGATAAGAATGTCATTATCATTGGTGCTGGTGATACAGGGGCAGACTGTGTAGCGACAGCATTAAGAGAAAATTGTAAATCGATTGTTCAATTTAATAAATATACGAAATTGCCAGAAGCAATTACATTTACAGAAAATGCATCATGGCCTTTAGCAATGCCGGTGTTTAAAATGGACTATGCGCACCAAGAGTACGAAGCTAAGTTTGGTAAGGAACCACGTGCATATGGTGTTCAAACAATGCGTTACGATGTTGACGATAAAGGACACATACGTGGTTTGTATACTCAAATTTTAGAGCAAGGCGAAAATGGTATGGTCATGAAAGAAGGACCTGAAAGATTTTGGCCTGCTGACCTTGTATTATTATCAATCGGCTTCGAAGGTACAGAACCAACAGTACCGAATGCTTTTAACATTAAAACGGATAGAAATCGAATCGTGGCGGATGATACAAACTATCAAACTAATAATGAAAAGGTATTTGCTGCTGGAGATGCTAGACGTGGTCAAAGTTTAGTTGTATGGGCAATTAAAGAAGGTAGAGGCGTAGCGAAAGCAGTAGATCAGTATTTAGCTAGTAAAGTTTGTGTATAATCTTTGTATGGAAATGGTGGTTACGTTGACGTTGTGACATGCTGAATCGAGTTTGAAAAAATCTAGTATCTATCAACGTCACATGCCATCTTTGTAACCTAAAAACAAAGGTTTGTAAGACAACAAATAGATTAATTATAAGTAGTGATTTTTTACATTCGTTTATAGGTCAACTGTAGTGGAAGACAATGATTTGTGGTAATCATGTAATGCTTAAAAACAATATTGACTTTTACAGAACGTTCATATATGATAAATATTGTGTTTAGGAGGAATACCCAAGTCCGGCTGAAGGGATCGGTCTTGAAAACCGACAGGGGCTTAACGGCTCGCGGGGGTTCGAATCCCTCTTCCTCCGCCATCAATATTTATATTAAATTCTATATATAATGAAGGTAAGTGCTCAAATTTTGAGTATTTACCTTTTTTATTTGTCTTTGAATGGCTCGTAATTTTTGATAATAGAAATGATAAGGCATTGAGATTGGAAGGGCATTTGGCTTGTGCAATATACATAGCTAAATGTCTTTTTTGTTTTGTGAAATATGATGGATGGCTTGTGTGGACAAGTTTGCTATTTATAGATATGCATTTTTCAATTTAGGAGTTGGCCATGCATCTACACTTTATAATGGTGAGAGCGTGGTGAGGTATTGTTAATAACGCAATTGTAGCGAGGAGTTATTGCTACATATGTCGTTATGGCTCATTGATTTTCTGAAATGGCTACCCCAGATAATTGTGACAAAATAAAAATATTTTGTTGAAAGCCTTTACATAACTTGTCTAGACAAGTTATACTCGTTTTAAGACATTAAGGGAGTGAAATATATGGCTGTAAAAAGAGAAGATGTAAAAGCCATCGTAACCGCTATTGGGGGAAAAGAAAATCTTGAAGCTGCAACGCATTGTGTAACACGATTACGTTTAGTGCTGAAGGATGAAAGTAAAGTTGATAAAGACGCATTAAGTAATAACGCGTTGGTCAAGGGGCAGTTTAAAGCAGACCATCAATATCAAATTGTCATTGGTCCAGGAACAGTCGATGAAGTGTATAAGCAGTTTATTGATGAAACAGGTGCTCAAGAAGCTTCGAAAGATGAAGCGAAACAAGCAGCTGCACAAAAAGGGAATCCAGTACAACGTTTGATCAAATTGTTGGGGGATATTTTTATACCAATATTACCTGCGATTGTGACAGCTGGTTTGTTAATGGGAATCAATAATTTACTTACAATGAAAGGTTTATTTGGTCCAAAAGCACTTATTGAGATGTATCCACAAATTGCTGATATTTCAAACATCATTAATGTGATTGCGAGTACGGCATTTATTTTCTTACCAGCATTAATTGGTTGGAGTAGTATGCGTGTATTTGGTGGTAGTCCGATTCTAGGCATAGTCTTAGGTTTGATTTTAATGCATCCGCAATTAGTATCTCAGTATGATTTGGCAAAAGGGAATATTCCGACGTGGAACTTATTTGGCTTAGAGATTAAGCAGTTGAATTACCAAGGTCAAGTGTTGCCAGTTTTAATTGCAGCTTACGTTCTAGCTAAAATTGAAAAAGGATTAAATAAAGTCGTTCACGATTCGATAAAAATGTTGGTCGTTGGACCCGTAGCGCTTTTAGTTACTGGATTTTTAGCATTTATTATCATTGGACCAGTTGCGTTATTGATTGGTACAGGTATTACATCTGGTGTTACATTTATATTCCAACATGCAGGATGGCTTGGCGGAGCAATATATGGATTGTTATATGCACCACTTGTAATTACAGGACTACACCATATGTTTTTAGCAGTAGATTTCCAATTGATGGGTAGCAGCTTAGGCGGTACGTATTTATGGCCAATTGTTGCGATTTCCAATATTTGTCAGGGCTCTGCAGCATTTGGAGCATGGTTTGTCTATAAACGTCGTAAAATGGTTAAAGAAGAAGGCTTGGCATTAACATCTTGTATTTCTGGTATGTTAGGTGTTACTGAACCAGCCATGTTCGGTGTGAACTTACCTCTGAAATATCCATTTATCGCTGCGATATCAACGTCTTGTGTATTGGGGGCAATCGTTGGTATGAATAACGTACTTGGAAAAGTTGGTGTTGGTGGCGTGCCAGCATTCATTTCAATTCAAAAAGAATTTTGGCCAGTATATCTTATTGTGACAGCTATTGCTATTGTTGTACCATGTATACTAACAATTGTGATGTCTCATTTTAGTAAACAAAAAGCGAAAGAAATTGTTGAAGATTAATAAAATAAAAAAGGGGCGTTCGTTATTTGGACGTCCTTTATTACGTTATAAGGTGGTAATTGTGTGTCGAAAGAAATAGATTGGAGAAAATCCGTTGTATATCAAATTTATCCTAAGTCGTTTAATGATACGACGGGGAATGGTATAGGAGATATCAATGGAATTATAGAAAAATTGGATTATATCAAGTTATTGGGTGTTGATTATATTTGGTTAACACCAGTGTATGAATCACCGATGAATGATAATGGCTATGATATCAGCAATTATTTAGAAATCAATGAAGACTTTGGAACGATGGATGATTTTGAAAAGTTAATCAAAGTTGCGCATCAAAAAGACTTGAAAGTGATGTTAGATATTGTCATTAATCATACGTCGACGGAGCATGAATGGTTTAAAGAAGCCCGTAAATCTAAAGATAACCCTTATAGAGATTATTACTTTTTCAGATCATCTGAAGACGGGCCGCCAACAAATTGGCATTCTAAATTCGGTGGTAATGCATGGAAGTATGATTCTGAGACAGATGAATATTATTTACATTTATTTGATGTCAGTCAAGCTGATTTAAATTGGGATAATCCGGAAGTACGTCAATCGTTATATCGCATAGTCAATCATTGGATAGACTTCGGCGTTGATGGTTTTCGATTTGATGTCATTAACTTAATTTCTAAAGGTGAATTTAAGGACTCTGACAAAATAGGTAAAGAATTTTATACGGATGGTCCTAGAGTGCATGAGTTTCTGCATGAATTAAATCGTCAAACGTTTGGTAACACTGACATGATGACTATAGGAGAAATGTCTTCGACGACGATTGAAAATTGTATTAAGTATACACAACCAGAACGCCAAGAATTGAATAGTGTTTTTAATTTTCATCATCTAAAGGTTGATTATGTTGATGGTGAAAAGTGGACAAATGCGAAGCTTGATTTTCATAAGTTAAAGGAAATTCTGATGCAATGGCAACGAGGTATTTATGACGGTGGCGGATGGAACGCGATTTTCTGGTGTAATCATGATCAGCCACGGGTAGTGTCTAGATTTGGTGATGATACGTCGGAAGAGATGAGGATACAAAGTGCTAAAATGTTAGCTATCGCACTGCATATGTTGCAAGGGACGCCATATATTTACCAAGGTGAAGAAATTGGTATGACGGACCCACATTTTACATCAATAGCACAATATCGTGATGTTGAATCGATTAATGCCTACCATCAGTTGTTAAGTGAAGGGCATGCTGAAGCGGATGTGTTAGCGATTTTAGGACAGAAGTCACGAGACAATTCGAGAACGCCTATGCAATGGAGTGATGATGTTAATGCTGGATTTACAGCTGGTAAGCCTTGGATTGATATTTCGGAAAATTATCATCAGGTCAACGTTAGACAAGCACTTCAGAATAAAGAGTCTATTTTCTATACGTATCAAAAATTAATACAATTAAGACATACGCATGATATTATTACGTATGGAGACATTGTGCCACGTTTTATGGATCATGATCATTTATTTGTTTATGAACGTCATTATAAGAATCAACAATGGCTAGTAATTGCGAATTTCTCAGCATCGGCTGTTGATTTGCCAGAAGGATTGGCTAGAGAAGGTTGTGTTGTGATTCAAACAGGCACAGTGGAAAATAATACGATAAGCGGGTTTGGTGCAATTGTAATCGAAACAAACGCGTAAAATAAATTGAGTGGATGCGTTTATATGGCGAAACAAAAAAAGTTTATGAAGATTTATGAGGCGTTGAAAGAAGATATATTAAACGGGCAGATTCAATATGGTGAACAAATTCCGTCTGAACATGATTTGGTGCAATTGTACCAGTCATCTCGAGAGACCGTGCGTAAGGCATTAGATTTGTTGGCATTAGACGGCATGATTCAAAAGATTCATGGTAAAGGGTCACTTGTCATTTATCAGGAGGTTACAGAGTTTCCATTTTCTGAACTTGTTAGTTTTAAAGAAATGCAAGAAGAAATGGGCGTCGCATATTTAACTGAAGTTGTTGTGAATGAGGTTGTTGAAGCGCATGAAGTTCCAGAAGTTCAACATGCTTTAAACATCAATTCTAGTGAATCACTCATTCATATTGTTAGAACTCGTCGGCTTAACCAACATGTGAAGATTGTTGATGAAGATTATTTTCTAAAGTCGATTGTTTCAGATATAGGTAATGATGTTGCGAGTGATTCTATTTATGATTATTTGGAAAAGGTATTAAATCTTAATATTAGTTATTCAAGTAAGTCTATTACTTTTGAACCGTTTGATGAACAAGCATATCAATTGTTTGGTGATGTATCGGTGGCTTATTCAGCAACAGTTCGAAGTATTGTGTATTTAGAAAATACAATGCCGTTTCAATATAATATTTCAAAACATCTTGCAAATGAATTTAAATTTAATGACTTCTCAAGACGTCGTATAAAGTAAACAATGATATAAATGATTTATACTTGCAATTAACTATTAAAATATAGTAATATATATCTTGCCGTGCTAGGTGGGGAGGTAGCGGTTCCCTGTACTCGAAATCCGCTTTATGCGAGGCTTAATTCCTTTGTTGAGGCCGTATTTTTGCGAAGTCTGCCCAAAGCACGTAGTGTTTGAAGATTTCGGTCCTATGCAATATGAACCCATGAACCATGTCAGGTCCTGACGGAAGCAGCATTAAGTGGATCATCATATGTGCCGTAGGGTAGCCGAGATTTAGCTAACGACTTTGGTTACGTTCGTGAATTACGTTCGATGCTTAGGTGCACGGTTTTTTATTTTTTAAATATTAAACCGATTATTAAGAGTTGAAAATATATAATTATAGAAGCTACTTTCTTGAAGACAATTCAGCGTATTATACGTGGAACATGTTTGTGGGAAGTAGCTTTTTTATATGTGAAGTTTGATTCAAGTGAACTCGATGTGCAGTTTGAATGATTTTTGTGTCAATGAAAAGTAAGAAGTTATAATTTGATGATAAAGAAATGATGGTGAAATGAGGGGGAGTATCTTACAATAGAATTATTAATGAGATACGTTATGATTATTGACAATCAAATGCCTACGGAGGACATATGCAAATATATTTAAGTACTTTAACAGAGTTAGATTATGATAAATCTTTAAATAGTATTGAAGAAAGTTTTGATGATAATCCTGAAACGAGTTGGCAAGCACGTGCGAAAGTAAAACATTTAAGAAAATCTCCTTGCTATAATTTTGAATTAGAAGTAATAGCGAAAAATGAAAATAACGATGTCGTTGGACACGTTTTATTAATTGAAGTAGAAATTAATAGTGATGATAAGACGTATTATGGTTTGGCGATTGCCTCTTTATCAGTTCATCCTGAATTACGTGGACAAAAATTAGGTCGTGGCTTGGTTCAAGCAGTAGAAGAGCGTGCCAAAGCACAAGAGTATAGTACGGTTGTTGTAGACCATTGTTTTGACTACTTTGAAAAGTTGGGTTATCAAAATGCTGCTGAGCATGACATTAAATTAGAATCTGGTGATGCACCGTTACTTGTAAAATATTTATGGGATAATTTGACGGATGCACCACACGGAATCGTAAAATTTCCAGAACATTTTTATTAATTGTTCAATTAAGAAGTAAAGGTATTATCATGCTATAATGAGAGGTAATTGTTTATGGAGGTGCTAACTTGAATTATCAAGCCTTATATCGTATGTACAGACCCCAAAGTTTCGAGGATGTCGTCGGACAAGAACATGTCACGAAGACATTGCGCAATGCGATTTCGAAAGAAAAACAGTCGCATGCTTATATTTTTAGTGGTCCGAGAGGTACGGGGAAAACGAGTATTGCCAAAGTGTTTGCTAAAGCAATCAACTGTCTAAATAGCACTGATGGAGAACCTTGTAATGAATGTCATATTTGTAAAGGCATTACGCAGGGGACTAATTCAGATGTGATAGAAATTGATGCTGCTAGTAATAATGGCGTTGATGAAATAAGAAATATTAGAGACAAAGTTAAATATGCACCAAGTGAATCGAAATATAAAGTTTATATTATAGATGAGGTGCACATGCTAACAACAGGTGCTTTTAATGCCCTTTTAAAGACGTTAGAAGAACCTCCAGCACACGCTATTTTTATATTGGCAACGACAGAACCACATAAAATCCCTCCAACAATCATTTCTAGGGCACAACGTTTTGATTTTAAAGCAATTAGCCTAGATCAAATTGTTGAACGTTTAAAATTTGTAGCAGATGCACAACAAATTGAATGTGAAGATGAAGCCTTGGCATTTATCGCTAAAGCGTCTGAAGGGGGTATGCGTGATGCATTAAGTATTATGGATCAGGCTATTGCATTTGGTGATGGTACGTTAACATTGCAAGATGCGTTGAATGTCACAGGTAGCGTACATGATGAAGCGTTGGATCACTTGTTTGATGATATTGTACAAGGTGACGTACAAGCATCTTTTAAAAAATACCATCAGTTTATAACAGAAGGTAAAGAAGTGAATCGCCTAATAAATGATATGATTTATTTTGTCAGAGATACGATTATGAATAAAACATCTGAGAAAGATACTGAGTATCGAGCACTGATGAACTTAGAATTAGATATGTTATATCAAATGATTGATCTTATTAATGATACATTAGTGTCGATTCGTTTTAGTGTGAATCAAAACGTTCATTTTGAAGTGTTGTTAGTAAAATTAGCTGAGCAGATTAAGGGTCAACCACAAGTGATTGCGAATGTAGCTGAACCAGCACAAATTGCTTCATCGCCAAACACAGATGTATTGTTGCAACGTATGGAACAGTTAGAGCAAGAACTAAAAACACTAAAAGCACAAGGAGTGAGTGTCGCTCCTGTTCAAAAATCTTCGAAAAAGCCTGCGAGAGGCATACAAAAATCTAAAAATGCATTTTCAATGCAACAAATTGCAAAAGTGCTAGATAAAGCGAATAAGGCAGATATCAAATTGTTGAAAGATCATTGGCAAGAAGTGATTGATCATGCCAAAAATAATGATAAAAAATCACTCGTTAGTTTATTGCAAAATTCGGAACCTGTGGCGGCAAGTGAAGATCACGTACTTGTGAAATTTGAGGAAGAGATCCATTGTGAAATCGTCAATAAAGACGACGAGAAACGTAGTAGTATAGAAAGTGTTGTATGTAATATCGTTAATAAAAACGTTAAAGTTGTTGGTGTACCATCAGATCAATGGCAAAGAGTTCGAACGGAATATTTACAAAATCGTAAAAACGAAGGCGATGATATGCCAAAGCAACAAGCACAACAAACAGATATTGCTCAAAAAGCAAAAGATCTTTTCGGTGAAGAAACTGTACATGTGATAGATGAAGAGTGATACATGACAAGCGATATAATCGTATGTATAATGAAAGAAACATCATTTTATTGATAAATATTTATTGATTTTCAAGGAGGAAATGGAATATGCGCGGTGGCGGAAACATGCAACAAATGATGAAACAAATGCAAAAAATGCAAAAGAAAATGGCTCAAGAACAAGAAAAACTTAAAGAAGAGCGTATTGTAGGAACAGCTGGCGGTGGCATGGTTGCAGTTACTGTAACTGGTCATAAAGAAGTTGTCGACGTTGAAATCAAAGAAGAAGCTGTAGACCCAGACGATATTGAAATGCTACAAGACTTAGTGTTAGCAGCTACTAATGAAGCGATGAATAAAGCTGATGAGCTTACTCAAGAACGTTTAGGTAAACATACTCAAGGCTTAAACATCCCTGGAATGTGATCATAGATGCATTATCCAGAACCTATATCAAAACTTATTGATAGCTTTATGAAATTGCCAGGCATTGGTCCAAAGACAGCCCAACGTCTGGCTTTTCATACCTTAGATATGAAAGAAGACGATGTTGTTCAGTTTGCCAAAGCATTAGTAGATGTTAAGAGAGAATTAACATATTGTAGCGTATGTGGTCACATTACTGAAAATGATCCATGTTATATTTGTGAAGATAAGCAAAGAGATCGTTCAGTTATTTGTGTTGTGGAAGATGACAAAGATGTCATAGCTATGGAAAAAATGAGAGAATACAAAGGTTTATATCACGTTTTACATGGGTCTATTTCGCCTATGGATGGCATTGGACCAGAAGATATTAATATTCCTTCATTGATTGAACGCTTGAAAAACGATGAAGTTAGCGAATTAATCTTAGCTATGAACCCGAACTTAGAGGGGGAATCTACAGCCATGTATATTTCTAGATTAGTTAAGCCTATAGGTATCAAAGTGACGAGATTAGCACAAGGGTTATCGGTAGGTGGCGATTTAGAGTATGCTGACGAAGTAACATTATCTAAAGCAATCGCAGGTAGAACAGAAATGTAATGTCTTCTATTAAACATTTTTGATTTTAATACTATAGTAAGAAAAGTCACAGTGTAATCATTGTGGCTTTTTTTATGGTGTGGTGTGATGTACTACTTTATTTGCGGTGTGGCGGTGGTATGGTTTACCTAGTTTTACTGAGGGATGGGTAATCTTTAGGAAGCAAGCCGTTGGTTGTGATTTGTTACTTCTAATAGTAATGATGTGAATTGGATTATCGAATTAGATCTATGGTTATGGTGTGTTGGTGCTATTAATTTGATAAATGCGGTTAATGACTATGCAAATGAAATTCTTTTGTAATTGAAATGATAGATGCTGGCTTAGTAAGTTGTACTTCTTTGGTCTAAAGCTTATTAAATCAGCCTGTATAGCGGTGTTTTGAGAGATTATTTAAAACTTGTAAATTTATTTTTAATTTCTGGTAAAAAAATAACGTTCTGTTTTGCGTTTTTTTTGATTGATATGGTTAGAGAAAAATCTGTTTCTTGTTCTAAAAAACGTACTATTTATAAGTGGGGATTTTTTAAGTTCGATTTTTAGGATAAGGGCGTTCAGTACAGATGACAAAGGTGTAATTTTTACTGTTGTTAAGCAGTTTGAAAGCCTGTATAGTATTTATTTGTTGAGGCAAACAAAACAACTCAACTTAAGAAATAACTTGAATTACTAACGAAAATTAATTTTAAAAAGTTATTGACTTAAATGTTAATAAAATGTATAATTAATTCTTGTCGGTAAGAAAAATGAACATTGAAAACTGAATGACAATATGTCAACGTTAATTCCAAAAAACGTAACTATAAGTTACAAACATTATTTAGTATTTATGAGCTAATCAAACATCATAATTTTTATGGAGAGTTTGATCCTGGCTCAGGATGAACGCTGGCGGCGTGCCTAATACATGCAAGTCGAGCGAACGGACGAGAAGCTTGCTTCTCTGATGTTAGCGGCGGACGGGTGAGTAACACGTGGATAACCTACCTATAAGACTGGGATAACTTCGGGAAACCGTAGCTAATACCGGATAATATTTTGAACCGCATGGTTCAAAAGTGAAAGACGGTCTTGCTGTCACTTATAGATGGATCCGCGCTGCATTAGCTAGTTGGTAAGGTAACGGCTTACCAAGGCAACGATGCATAGCCGACCTGAGAGGGTGATCGGCCACACTGGAACTGAGACACGGTCCAGACTCCTACGGGAGGCAGCAGTAGGGAATCTTCCGCAATGGGCGAAAGCCTGACGGAGCAACGCCGCGTGAGTGATGAAGGTCTTCGGATCGTAAAACTCTGTTATTAGGGAAGAACATATGTGTAAGTAACTGTGCACATCTTGACGGTACCTAATCAGAAAGCCACGGCTAACTACGTGCCAGCAGCCGCGGTAATACGTAGGTGGCAAGCGTTATCCGGAATTATTGGGCGTAAAGCGCGCGTAGGCGGTTTTTAAGTCTGATGTGAAAGCCCACGGCTCAACCGTGGAGGGTCATTGGAAACTGGAAAACTTGAGTGCAGAAGAGGAAAGTGGAATTCCATGTGTAGCGGTGAAATGCGCAGAGATATGGAGGAACACCAGTGGCGAAGGCGACTTTCTGGTCTGTAACTGACGCTGATGTGCGAAAGCGTGGGGATCAAACAGGATTAGATACCCTGGTAGTCCACGCCGTAAACGATGAGTGCTAAGTGTTAGGGGTTTCCGCCCCTTAGTGCTGCAGCTAACGCATTAAGCACTCCGCCTGGGGAGTACGACCGCAAGGTTGAAACTCAAAGGAATTGACGGGGACCCGCACAAGCGGTGGAGCATGTGGTTTAATTCGAAGCAACGCGAAGAACCTTACCAAATCTTGACATCCTTTGACAACTCTAGAGATAGAGCCTTCCCCTTCGGGGGACAAAGTGACAGGTGGTGCATGGTTGTCGTCAGCTCGTGTCGTGAGATGTTGGGTTAAGTCCCGCAACGAGCGCAACCCTTAAGCTTAGTTGCCATCATTAAGTTGGGCACTCTAAGTTGACTGCCGGTGACAAACCGGAGGAAGGTGGGGATGACGTCAAATCATCATGCCCCTTATGATTTGGGCTACACACGTGCTACAATGGACAATACAAAGGGCAGCGAAACCGCGAGGTCAAGCAAATCCCATAAAGTTGTTCTCAGTTCGGATTGTAGTCTGCAACTCGACTACATGAAGCTGGAATCGCTAGTAATCGTAGATCAGCATGCTACGGTGAATACGTTCCCGGGTCTTGTACACACCGCCCGTCACACCACGAGAGTTTGTAACACCCGAAGCCGGTGGAGTAACCTTTTAGGAGCTAGCCGTCGAAGGTGGGACAAATGATTGGGGTGAAGTCGTAACAAGGTAGCCGTATCGGAAGGTGCGGCTGGATCACCTCCTTTCTAAGGATATATTCGGAACATCTTCTTCAGAAGATGCGGAATAACGTGACATATTGTATTCAGTTTTTGAATGTTTATTTAACATTCAAATATTTTTTTGGTTAAAGTGATATTGCTTATGAAAAATAAAGCAGTATGCGAGCGCTTGACTAAAAAGAAATTGTACATTGAAAACTAGATAAGTAAGTAAAATATAGATTTTACCAAGCAAAACCGAGTGAATAAAGAGTTTTAAATAAGCTTGAATTCATAAGAAATAATCGCTAGTGTTCGAAAGAACACTCACAAGATTAATAACGCGTTTAAATCTTTTTATAAAAGAACGTAACTTCATGTTAACGTTTGACTTATAAAAATGGTGGAAACATAGATTAAGTTATTAAGGGCGCACGGTGGATGCCTTGGCACTAGAAGCCGATGAAGGACGTTACTAACGACGATATGCTTTGGGGAGCTGTAAGTAAGCTTTGATCCAGAGATTTCCGAATGGGGAAACCCAGCATGAGTTATGTCATGTTATCGATATGTGAATACATAGCATATCAGAAGGCACACCCGGAGAACTGAAACATCTTAGTACCCGGAGGAAGAGAAAGAAAATTCGATTCCCTTAGTAGCGGCGAGCGAAATGGGAAGAGCCCAAACCAACAAGCTTGCTTGTTGGGGTTGTAGGACACTCTATACGGAGTTACAAAGGACGACATTAGACGAATCATCTGGAAAGATGAATCAAAGAAGGTAATAATCCTGTAGTCGAAAATGTTGTCTCTCTTGAGTGGATCCTGAGTACGACGGAGCACGTGAAATTCCGTCGGAATCTGGGAGGACCATCTCCTAAGGCTAAATACTCTCTAGTGACCGATAGTGAACCAGTACCGTGAGGGAAAGGTGAAAAGCACCCCGGAAGGGGAGTGAAATAGAACCTGAAACCGTGTGCTTACAAGTAGTCAGAGCCCGTTAATGGGTGATGGCGTGCCTTTTGTAGAATGAACCGGCGAGTTACGATTTGATGCAAGGTTAAGCAGTAAATGTGGAGCCGTAGCGAAAGCGAGTCTGAATAGGGCGTTTAGTATTTGGTCGTAGACCCGAAACCAGGTGATCTACCCTTGGTCAGGTTGAAGTTCAGGTAACACTGAATGGAGGACCGAACCGACTTACGTTGAAAAAGTGAGCGGATGAACTGAGGGTAGCGGAGAAATTCCAATCGAACCTGGAGATAGCTGGTTCTCTCCGAAATAGCTTTAGGGCTAGCCTCAAGTGATGATTATTGGAGGTAGAGCACTGTTTGGACGAGGGGCCCCTCTCGGGTTACCGAATTCAGACAAACTCCGAATGCCAATTAATTTAACTTGGGAGTCAGAACATGGGTGATAAGGTCCGTGTTCGAAAGGGAAACAGCCCAGACCACCAGCTAAGGTCCCAAAATATATGTTAAGTGGAAAAGGATGTGGCGTTGCCCAGACAACTAGGATGTTGGCTTAGAAGCAGCCATCATTTAAAGAGTGCGTAATAGCTCACTAGTCGAGTGACACTGCGCCGAAAATGTACCGGGGCTAAACATATTACCGAAGCTGTGGATTGTCCTTTGGACAATGGTAGGAGAGCGTTCTAAGGGCGTTGAAGCATGATCGTAAGGACATGTGGAGCGCTTAGAAGTGAGAATGCCGGTGTGAGTAGCGAAAGACGGGTGAGAATCCCGTCCACCGATTGACTAAGGTTTCCAGAGGAAGGCTCGTCCGCTCTGGGTTAGTCGGGTCCTAAGCTGAGGCCGACAGGCGTAGGCGATGGATAACAGGTTGATATTCCTGTACCACCTATAATCGTTTTAATCGATGGGGGGACGCAGTAGGATAGGCGAAGCGTGCGATTGGATTGCACGTCTAAGCAGTAAGGCTGAGTATTAGGCAAATCCGGTACTCGTTAAGGCTGAGCTGTGATGGGGAGAAGACATTGTGTCTTCGAGTCGTTGATTTCACACTGCCGAGAAAAGCCTCTAGATAGAAAATAGGTGCCCGTACCGCAAACCGACACAGGTAGTCAAGATGAGAATTCTAAGGTGAGCGAGCGAACTCTCGTTAAGGAACTCGGCAAAATGACCCCGTAACTTCGGGAGAAGGGGTGCTCTTTAGGGTTAACGCCCAGAAGAGCCGCAGTGAATAGGCCCAAGCGACTGTTTATCAAAAACACAGGTCTCTGCTAAACCGTAAGGTGATGTATAGGGGCTGACGCCTGCCCGGTGCTGGAAGGTTAAGAGGAGTGGTTAGCTTCTGCGAAGCTACGAATCGAAGCCCCAGTAAACGGCGGCCGTAACTATAACGGTCCTAAGGTAGCGAAATTCCTTGTCGGGTAAGTTCCGACCCGCACGAAAGGCGTAACGATTTGGGCACTGTCTCAACGAGAGACTCGGTGAAATCATAGTACCTGTGAAGATGCAGGTTACCCGCGACAGGACGGAAAGACCCCGTGGAGCTTTACTGTAGCCTGATATTGAAATTCGGCACAGCTTGTACAGGATAGGTAGGAGCCTTTGAAACGTGAGCGCTAGCTTACGTGGAGGCGCTGGTGGGATACTACCCTAGCTGTGTTGGCTTTCTAACCCGCACCACTTATCGTGGTGGGAGACAGTGTCAGGCGGGCAGTTTGACTGGGGCGGTCGCCTCCTAAAAGGTAACGGAGGCGCTCAAAGGTTCCCTCAGAATGGTTGGAAATCATTCATAGAGTGTAAAGGCATAAGGGAGCTTGACTGCGAGACCTACAAGTCGAGCAGGGTCGAAAGACGGACTTAGTGATCCGGTGGTTCCGCATGGAAGGGCCATCGCTCAACGGATAAAAGCTACCCCGGGGATAACAGGCTTATCTCCCCCAAGAGTTCACATCGACGGGGAGGTTTGGCACCTCGATGTCGGCTCATCGCATCCTGGGGCTGTAGTCGGTCCCAAGGGTTGGGCTGTTCGCCCATTAAAGCGGTACGCGAGCTGGGTTCAGAACGTCGTGAGACAGTTCGGTCCCTATCCGTCGTGGGCGTAGGAAATTTGAGAGGAGCTGTCCTTAGTACGAGAGGACCGGGATGGACATACCTCTGGTGTACCAGTTGTCGTGCCAACGGCATAGCTGGGTAGCTATGTGTGGACGGGATAAGTGCTGAAAGCATCTAAGCATGAAGCCCCCCTCAAGATGAGATTTCCCAACTTCGGTTATAAGATCCCTCAAAGATGATGAGGTTAATAGGTTCGAGGTGGAAGCATGGTGACATGTGGAGCTGACGAATACTAATCGATCGAAGACTTAATCAAAATAAATGTTTTTGCGAAGCAAAAATCACTTTTACTTACTATCTAGTTTTTGAATGTATAAATTACATTCATATGTCTGGTGACTATAGCAAGGAGGTCACACCTGTTCCCATGCCGAACACAGAAGTTAAGCTCCTTAGCGTCGATGGTAGTCGAACTTACGTTCCGCTAGAGTAGAACGTTGCCAGGCAAAAAATGGATGCGATGAGCCGCATTGAGACCGCAAGGTCTCTTTTTTTTATGTCTAAAACGTCAAAATAAAAAGCAAACACAAAGAAAAATGGCTTGGCGAAGTGAAAACGTTTGAATCTGACGAAACGAGAAAAGAGCGCAACGAGTTTAGTAGAGCTAAATGAGTAAGCGAGAGCCGAAGAAGAGGAAAGAAGCAAGCGATTGTCACAAGTCAAGAAAGGTTCTTAGCGTCGATGGTAGCCAACTTACGTTCCGCTAGAGTAGAACGTTGCCAGGCAAAAAATGGATGCGATGAGCCGCATTGAGACCGCAAGGTCTCTTTTTTTTATGTCTAAAACGTCAAAATAAAAAGTAAACACAAAGAAAAATGGCTTGGCGAAGTGAAAACGTTTGAATCTGACGAAACGAGAAAAGAGCGCAACGAGTTTAGTAGAGCTAAATGAGTAAGCGAGAGCCGAAGGAGAGGAAAGAAGCAAGCGATTGTCACAAGTCAAGAAAGGTCTTTAGCGACGATGGTAGCCAACTTACGTTCCGCTAGAGTAGAACGTTGCCAGGCAAAAAATGGATGCGATGAGCCGCATTGAGACCGCAAGGTCTCTTTTTTTTATGCCTAAAACGTCAAAATAAAAAGTAAACACAAAGAAAAATGGCTTGGCGAAGTGAAAACGTTTGAATCTGACGAAACGAGAAAAGAGCGCAACGAGTTTAGTAGAGCTAAATGAGTAAGCGAGAGCCGAAGGAGAGGAAAGAAGCAAGCGATTGTCACAAGTCAAGAAAGGTCTTTAGCGACGATGGTAGCCAACTTACGTTCCGCTAGAGTAGAACGTTGCCAGGCAAGTTGAGACCGTGAGGTCTCTTTTTTTATGTCTAAAACGTCAAAATAAAAAGTAAACACAAAGAAAAATGGCTTGGCGAAGTGAAAACGTTTGAATCTGACGAAACGAGAAAAGAGCGCAACGAGTTTAGTAGAGCTAAATGAGTAAGCGAGAGCCGAAGGAGAGGAAAGAAGCAAGCGATTGTCACAAGTCAAGAAAGGTTCTTAGCGAGGATGGTAGCTAACTTACGTTCCGCTAGAGTAGAACGTTGCTAGACAAGAAATGAATGCGATGAGCCGCATTGAGTGTGAAATTGATATTTTAATAATGTGCACTTTTGATTATTTAAATCTGTGACTAGAAGTATAAGTGAAGACATTCAGAAGTATTATAAAAAGTGAACAGCAGTAAGATAGTTTTTAATCATAAATCATCTTACTGCTGTTTTTAGATTTTATGTCTAATATCTTTTAAATCGAAGTACAAAAAGGAAATTAATTATTATACAATAGACAAGCTATTGCATAAGTAACACTAACTTTTGTCAAAGAAGTGTTACTATATAATTAATACTTTTGAAAGTAACTAATTCCAAAACAGTGTAAATAAAGGAAGCGTATATCATGAAGCAACCTATTTTAAATAAATTAGAAAGTTTAAATCAAGAAGAAGCGATTTCTTTGCATGTTCCGGGTCATAAAAATATGACTATCGGTCATTTATCTCAATTATCAATGACAATGGATAAAACTGAAATACCTGGATTAGATGATTTACATCATCCTGAAGAAGTCATTTTGGAAAGTATGAAGCAGGTGGAGAAACATTCAGATTATGATGCTTATTTCTTAGTGAATGGCACCACTTCAGGAATATTATCTGTCATCCAGTCTTTTTCACAGAAAAAAGGCGATATCTTAATGGCAAGAAATGTACATAAATCTGTGTTACATGCGCTCGATATTAGCCAACAAGAAGGGCATTTTATTGAAACGCATCAAAGTCCGTTAACGAATCATTATAATAAAGTTAATTTAAGCCGTTTGAATAATGACGGTCACAAACTTGCTGTGTTGACTTATCCTAACTATTACGGTGAAACATTTAATGTAGAAGAGGTTATCAAATCTTTGCACCAATTAAATATTCCTGTACTCATTGACGAAGCACACGGCGCGCACTTTGGATTGCAAGGATTTCCAGATTCTACATTAAATTATCAAGCTGACTATGTTGTTCAATCTTTTCATAAAACGTTACCAGCTTTAACGATGGGCTCGGTACTTTATATTCATAAAAATGCACCTTATAGAGAAACTATTATAGAATATCTAAGCTACTTCCAAACATCTAGTCCTTCGTATTTGATTATGGCTAGTTTAGAGTCAGCTGCCGAGTTCTATAAAACATATGATAGTACCGTGTTTTTTGATAAGAGAGCGCAATTAATCGAATGTTTGGAGAAGAAGGGTTTTGAAATGCTTCAAGTTGATGATCCGTTGAAGTTGCTGATAAAATATGAAGGTTTTACAGGTCATGATATTCAAAATTGGTTTATGAATGCACATATCTATTTAGAATTAGCGGACGACTATCAAGCATTAGCGATATTGCCGTTATGGCATCATGATGATACGTATTTATTTGATTCGCTTTTACGTAAAATTGAAGATATGATTTTACCGAAAAAATCAGTTTCTAAAGTTAAACAAACACAACTTTTAACAACTGAAGGTAACTATAAACCAAAACGCTTTGAATATGTTACTTGGTGTGATTTGAAAAAGGCAAAAGGTAAAGTTCTGGCGCGACATATTGTCCCGTATCCGCCAGGGATTCCTATTATTTTCAAAGGAGAAACAATAACTGAAAATATGATAGAATTGGTAAATGAATATCTGGAAACTGGAATGATAGTTGAAGGAATTAAAAATAATAAAATTTTAGTTGAGGATGAATAAAATGTCAGCTTTTATAACTTTTGAGGGCCCAGAAGGCTCTGGAAAAACAACTGTAATTAATGAAGTTTACCATAGATTAGTAAAAGATTATGATGTCATTATGACTAGAGAACCAGGTGGTGTTCCTACTGGTGAAGAAATACGTAAAATTGTATTAGAAGGCAATGATATGGACATTAGAACTGAAGCAATGTTATTTGCTGCATCTAGAAGAGAACATCTTGTATTAAAGGTCATACCAGCTTTAAAAGAAGGTAAGGTTGTGTTGTGTGATCGCTATATCGATAGTTCATTAGCTTATCAAGGTTATGCTAGAGGGATTGGCGTTGAAGAAGTAAGAGCATTAAACGAATTTGCAATAAATGGATTATATCCAGACTTGACGATTTATTTAAATGTTAGTGCTGAAGTAGGTCGCGAACGTATTATTAAAAATTCAAGAGATCAAAATAGATTAGATCAAGAAGATTTAAAGTTTCACGAAAAAGTAATTGAAGGTTACCAAGAAATCATTCATAATGAATCACAACGGTTCAAAAGCGTTAATGCAGATCAACCTCTTGAAAATGTTGTTGAAGACACGTATCAAACTATCATCAAATATTTAGAAAAGATATGATATAATTGTTAGAAGAGGTGTTATAAAATGAAAATGATTATAGCGATCGTACAAGATCAAGATAGTCAGGAACTTGCAGATCAACTTGTTAAAAATAACTTTAGAGCAACAAAATTGGCAACAACAGGTGGGTTTTTAAGAGCGGGTAATACAACATTCTTATGTGGTGTCAATGATGACCGTGTAGATGAAATATTGTCTGTGATTAATCAAACGTGTGGTAATAGAGAACAGTTGGTTTCACCTATTACACCTATGGGAGGCAGTGCGGATTCGTACATTCCATATCCAGTTGAAGTTGAAGTTGGCGGTGCTACTGTATTTGTTATGCCAGTTGATGCATTCCATCAATTTTAATTCTATAATACAATCATCAATTAGAGATACTTAAAATAGTGTATTAATAAGTTATTAACAATTTTGGGTTGCTTGACTGCGACTAGTTCAGATGCCAATAGATTTGATTTTTGTGGTTCTAAAAATAATCACAAATCATGGTCGCTATTGTTGCAGTAATTAGTTGCTCTTTGGCAACCTTTTTATATAAAAGCAAAAGGGAGTTTGTAATGAATGGATGAACAGCAACAATTGACGAATGCATATCATTCAAATAAATTATCGCATGCCTATTTATTTGAAGGTGATGATGCACAAACGATGAAACAAGTTGCGATTAATTTTGCAAAGCTTATTTTATGTCAAACAGATAGTCAATGTGAAACAAAGGTTAGTACATATAATCATCCAGACTTTATGTATATATCAACAACTGAGAATGCAATTAAGAAAGAACAAGTTGAACAACTTGTGCGTCATATGAATCAACTTCCTATAGAAAGCACAAATAAAGTGTACATCATTGAAGACTTTGAAAAGTTAACTGTTCAAGGGGAAAACAGTATCTTGAAATTTCTTGAAGAACCACCGGACAATACGATTGCTATTTTATTGTCTACAAAACCTGAGCAAATTTTAGACACAATCCATTCAAGGTGTCAGCATGTATATTTCAAGCCTATTGATAAAGAAAAGTTTATAAATAGATTAGTTGAACAAAACATGTCTAAGCCAGTAGCTGAAATGATTAGTACTTATACTACGCAAATAGATAATGCAATGGCTTTAAATGAAGAATTTGATTTATTAGCATTAAGGAAATCAGTTATACGTTGGTGTGAATTGTTGCTTACTAATAAGCCAATGGCACTTATAGGTATTATTGATTTATTGAAACAGGCTAAAAATAAAAAACTGCAATCTTTAACTATTGCAGCTGTGAATGGTTTCTTCGAAGATATCATACATACAAAGGTAAATGTAGAGGATAAACAAATATATAGTGATTTAAAAAATGATATTGATCAATATGCGCAAAAGTTGTCGTTTAATCAATTAATTTTGATGTTTGATCAACTGACGGAAGCACATAAGAAATTGAATCAAAATGTAAATCCAACGCTTGTATTTGAACAAATCGTAATTAAGGGTGTGAGTTAGATGCCAAATGTAATAGGTGTTCAGTTTCAAAAAGCGGGAAAATTAGAATATTATACACCTAATGATATACAAGTAGATATAGAAGACTGGGTAGTTGTCGAATCTAAAAGAGGCATAGAGATAGGTATTGTTAAAAATCCATTAATGGATATTGCTGAAGAGGATGTTGTGTTACCTCTTAAAAATATTATTCGCATTGCTGATGACAAAGATATTGATAAATTTAATTGTAATGAACGAGATGCTGAAAATGCATTAATACTATGTAAAGACATTGTAAGAGAACAAGGTTTGGACATGCGTTTAGTCAATTGCGAATATACATTAGATAAATCGAAAGTTATTTTTAATTTTACGGCGGATGATCGTATTGATTTTAGAAAATTAGTAAAAATATTAGCGCAACATTTAAAAACACGTATCGAGTTGAGACAAATTGGTGTAAGGGATGAAGCCAAATTGCTTGGCGGTATCGGACCTTGTGGTAGGTCGTTATGTTGTTCTACATTTTTAGGGGATTTTGAACCAGTATCGATTAAGATGGCTAAGGATCAAAATTTATCATTAAATCCAACTAAAATTTCTGGTGCATGTGGTCGTTTGATGTGTTGTTTAAAATATGAAAATGACTATTATGAGGAAGTACGTGCACAATTACCTGATATTGGTGAAGCAATTGAAACGCCTGATGGTAACGGGAAAGTAGTTGCTTTAAATATATTAGACATTTCTATGCAGGTGAAGCTTGAGGGACATGAACAGCCACTTGAATATAAATTAGAAGAAATAGAAACTATGCATTAAGGAGGCATTATTACATTTGGATCGCAATGAAATATTTGAAAAAATAATGCGTTTAGAAATGAATGTCAATCAACTTTCAAAGGAAACTTCAGAATTAAAGGCACTTGCAGTTGAATTAGTAGAAGAAAATGTAGCGCTTCAACTTGAAAATGATAATTTGAAAAAGGTGTTGGGCAATGATGAACCAACTACTATTGATACTGCGAATTCAAAACCAGCAAAAGCTGTGAAAAAGCCATTACCAAGTAAAGATAATTTGGCTATATTGTATGGAGAAGGATTTCATATTTGTAAAGGCGAATTATTTGGAAAACATCGACATGGTGAAGATTGTCTGTTCTGTTTAGAAGTTTTAAGTGATTAATCAAGCACACTCAAATAGTGTTATAATTATAAATGAATATGGTTTGGATAAGTCTGAGACAATGCATGTTTCAGGCTTTAATTGTGTATAAAGTTTTGGTGATTGCATAAGAGATGGCGGTACTAAATGTTATTATTAAGTGTGCACGCAGTATCATTAGTTATAAAATGTAGCTGTTAAAAGTCAAAAATACATCGAATGTAGTTAGGCATATAATATAAAAAGAGTTTTCAATTACTCAATAGAAAAAGGTTGTCTTCATAGGAGTTAAAAATGTTAAAAGAGAATGAACGATTTGATCAACTAATCAAAGAAGATTTTAGTATTATTCAAAATGATGATGTTTTTTCATTTTCAACGGATGCTTTGTTGTTAGGGCATTTTACAAAACCTAGAACAAAAGATATTGTGTTGGACTTATGTTCAGGCAATGGGGTGATACCCTTGTTATTGTTTGCGAAACATCCACGACATATAGAAGGTGTTGAGATTCAAAAAACACTTGTCGATATGGCGCGACGCACATTTCAATTCAATGATGTTGATGAATATTTAACAATGCATCACATGGATTTGAAAAACGTTACTAAAGTATTTAAACCTTCACAATATACTTTAGTAACGTGTAATCCGCCTTATTTTAAAGAGAATCAGCAACACCAACATCAAAAAGAAGCACATAAGATAGCGAGACATGAGATTATGTGTACACTTGAAGATTGCATGATTGCAGCCCGTCATTTATTAAAAGAAGGTGGCAGGCTAAACATGGTACATCGTGCAGAGAGACTAATGGATGTCTTGTTTGAAATGAGAAAAGTGAATATTGAACCTAAGAAAGTCGTTTTTATATATAGTAAAGTAGGGAAATCAGCACAAACGATAGTAGTAGAAGGTCGAAAAGGTGGAAATCAAGGTTTAGAAATCATGCCCCCATTTTATATTTATAATGAAGATGGTAATTATAGCGAAGAAATGAAGGAAGTATATTATGGATAGTCATTTTGTATATATTGTAAAATGTAGTGATGGAAGTTTATATACAGGATACGCTAAAGACGTTAATGCACGTGTTGAAAAACATAACCGAGGTCAAGGAGCCAAATATACGAAAGTAAGACGTCCGGTGCATTTAGTTTATCAAGAAATGTATGAGACAAAGTCTGAAGCATTGAAGCGTGAATATGAAATTAAAACTTATACCAGACAAAAGAAATTGCGATTAATTAAGGAGCGATAGTATGGCTGTATTATATTTAGTGGGCACACCAATTGGTAATTTAGCAGATATTACTTATAGAGCAGTTGATGTATTGAAACGTGTTGATATGATTGCTTGTGAAGACACTAGAGTAACTAGTAAACTGTGTAATCATTATGATATTCCAACTCCATTAAAGTCATATCACGAACATAACAAGGATAAGCAGACTGCTTTTATCATTGAACAGTTAGAATTAGGTCTTGACGTTGCGCTCGTATCTGATGCTGGATTGCCCTTAATTAGTGATCCTGGATACGAATTAGTAGTGGCAGCCAGAGAAGCTAATATTAAAGTAGAGACTGTGCCTGGACCTAATGCTGGGCTGACGGCTTTGATGGCTAGTGGATTACCTTCATATGTATATACATTTTTAGGATTTTTGCCACGAAAAGAGAAAGAAAAAAGTGCTGTATTAGAGCAACGTATGCATGAAAATAGCACATTAATTATATACGAATCACCGCATCGTGTGACAGATACATTAAAAACAATTGCAAAGATAGATGCAACACGACAAGTATCACTAGGGCGTGAATTAACTAAGAAGTTCGAACAAATTGTAACTGATGATGTAACACAATTACAAGCATTGATTCAGCAAGGCGATGTACCATTGAAAGGCGAATTCGTTATCTTAATTGAAGGTGCTAAAGCGAACAATGAGATATCGTGGTTTGATGATTTATCTATCAATGAGCATGTTGATCATTATATTCAAACTTCACAGATGAAACCAAAACAAGCTATTAAAAAAGTTGCTGAAGAACGACAACTTAAAACGAATGAAGTATATAATATTTATCATCAAATAAGTTAATCACTTTATCGATTATATGAAATTTTAAACGATTTTATAAACGCAAGCTGTAATTTTAAATGGTAAGTTATCATTTTGCATTGATACTGATAAAATGATGTTGACTATGATAAAAAAATGATGACATCGACGTTTTTTAATGTAAAATAAATACATTGAAAGTAATAAATACCTTAACATTGAATAAGATGAAAATGAGATGACGAGATAAATGTTCGCGTCCGTTGAAATGCATAGAAATCTTAGATATTATTTGAAGTGAGACATTACGAGGAGGAACAGTTATGGCTAAAGAAACATTTTATATAACAACCCCAATATACTATCCTAGTGGGAATTTACATATAGGACATGCATATTCTACAGTGGCTGGAGATGTTATTGCAAGATATAAGAGAATGCAAGGATATGATGTTCGCTATTTGACTGGAACGGATGAACACGGTCAAAAAATTCAAGAAAAAGCTCAAAAAGCTGGTAAGACAGAAATTGAATATTTGGATGAGATGATTGCTGGAATTAAACAATTGTGGGCTAAGCTTGAAATTTCAAATGATGATTTTATCAGAACAACTGAAGAACGTCATAAACATGTCGTTGAGCAAGTGTTTGAACGTTTATTAAAGCAAGGTGATATCTATTTAGGTGAATATGAAGGTTGGTATTCTGTTCCGGATGAAACATACTATACAGAGTCACAATTAGTAGACCCACAATACGAAAACGGTAAAATTATTGGTGGCAAAAGTCCAGATTCTGGACACGAAGTTGAACTAGTTAAAGAAGAAAGTTATTTCTTTAATATTAGTAAATATACAGACCGTTTATTAGAGTTCTATGACCAAAATCCAGATTTTATACAACCACCATCAAGAAAAAATGAAATGATTAACAACTTCATTAAACCAGGACTTGCTGATTTAGCTGTTTCTCGTACATCATTTAACTGGGGTGTCCATGTTCCGTCTAATCCAAAACATGTTGTTTATGTTTGGATTGATGCGTTAGTTAACTATATTTCAGCATTAGGCTATTTATCAGATGATGAGTCACTATTTAACAAATACTGGCCAGCAGATATTCATTTAATGGCTAAGGAAATTGTGCGATTCCACTCAATTATTTGGCCTATTTTATTGATGGCATTAGACTTACCGTTACCTAAAAAAGTCTTTGCACATGGTTGGATTTTGATGAAAGATGGAAAAATGAGTAAATCTAAAGGTAATGTCGTAGACCCTAATATTTTAATTGATCGCTATGGTTTAGATGCTACACGTTATTATCTAATGCGTGAATTACCATTTGGTTCAGATGGCGTATTTACACCTGAAGCATTTGTTGAGCGTACAAATTTCGATCTAGCAAATGACTTAGGTAACTTAGTAAACCGTACGATTTCTATGGTTAATAAGTACTTTGATGGCGAATTACCAGCGTATCAAGGTCCACTTCATGAATTAGATGAAGAAATGGAAGCTATGGCTTTAGAAACAGTGAAAAGCTACACTGAAAGCATGGAAAGTTTGCAATTTTCTGTGGCATTATCTACGGTATGGAAGTTTATTAGTAGAACGAATAAGTATATTGACGAAACAACGCCTTGGGTATTAGCTAAGGACGATAGCCAAAAAGATATGTTAGGCAATGTAATGGCTCACTTAGTTGAAAATATTCGTTATGCAGCTGTATTATTACGTCCATTCTTAACACATGCGCCGAAAGAGATTTTTGAACAATTGAACATTAACAATCCTCAATTTATGGAATTTAGTAGTTTAGAGCAATATGGTGTGCTTAATGAGTCAATTATGGTTACTGGGCAACCTAAACCTATTTTCCCAAGATTGGATAGCGAAGCGGAAATTGCATATATCAAAGAATCAATGCAACCGCCTGCTACTAAAGAGGAAAAAGAAGAGATTCCTAGCAAACCTCAAATTGATATTAAAGACTTTGATAAAGTTGAAATTAAGGCAGCAACGATTATTGATGCTGAACATGTTAAGAAGTCAGATAAGCTTTTAAAAATTCAAGTAGACTTAGATTCTGAACAAAGACAAATTGTATCAGGAATTGCCAAATTCTATACACCAGATGATATTATTGGTAAAAAAGTAGCAGTTGTTACTAACCTGAAACCAGCTAAATTAATGGGACAAAAATCTGAAGGTATGATATTATCTGCTGAAAAAGATGGTGTATTAACCTTAGTAAGTTTACCAAGTGCAATTCCAAATGGTGCAGTGATTAAATAACTGTATTTTTAAAAATTAGGAGAGATAATTATGTTAATCGATACACATGTCCATTTAAATGATGAGCAATACGATGATGATTTGAGTGAAGTGATTACACGTGCTAGAGAAGCAGGTGTTGATCGTATGTTTGTAGTTGGTTTTAACAAATCGACAATTGAACGCGCGATGAAATTAATCGATGAGTATGATTTTTTATATGGCATTATCGGTTGGCATCCAGTTGACGCAATTGATTTTACAGAAGAACACTTGGAATGGATTGAATCTTTAGCTCAGCATCCAAAAGTGATTGGTATTGGTGAAATGGGATTAGATTATCACTGGGATAAATCTCCTGCAGATGTTCAAAAGGAAGTTTTTAGAAAGCAAATTGCTTTAGCTAAGCGTTTGAAGTTACCAATTATCATTCATAACCGTGAAGCAACTCAAGACTGTATCGATATCTTATTGGAGGAGCATGCTGAAGAGGTAGGCGGGATTATGCATAGCTTTAGTGGTTCTCCAGAAATTGCAGATATTGTAACTAATAAGCTGAATTTTTATATTTCATTAGGTGGACCTGTGACATTTAAAAATGCTAAACAGCCTAAAGAAGTTGCTAAGCATGTGTCAATGGAGCGTTTGCTAGTTGAAACCGATGCACCGTATCTTTCGCCACATCCGTATAGAGGGAAGCGAAATGAACCGGCGAGAGTAACTTTAGTAGCTGAACAAATTGCTGAATTAAAAGGCTTATCTTATGAAGAAGTGTGCGAACAAACAACTAAAAATGCAGAGAAATTGTTTAATTTAAATTCATAAAGTTAAAAGTGAGAAAGATCACCGCCATAAATGTAAACGATGCTATATTCGTTTAATATGCTATGGTTCTTTCTCACTTTTTTAAATTAAAATATCGTGCATGTGGAATACGTGCGATAGAGATGGTTAGAGCTTTGAAATTAAGAATTGTAGGAAGGCGTTTTAAATGAAAATCAATGAGTTTATAGTTGTAGAAGGACGAGATGATACTGAGCGTGTTAAACGAGCTGTTGAATGTGATACGATTGAAACGAATGGTAGTGCCATCAACGAACAAACTTTAGAAGTAATTAGAAATGCTCAACAAAGTCGAGGCGTTATTGTATTAACAGATCCAGATTTCCCAGGAGATAAAATTAGAAGTACAATTACTGAACATGTCAAAGGTGTTAAACATGCGTATATTGATAGAGAAAAAGCTAAAAATAAAAAAGGGAAAATTGGTGTTGAACATGCCGACTTAATTGATATTAAAGAAGCGTTAATGCATGTTAGTTCACCCTTTGATGAAGCTTATGAATCAATTGATAAATCTGTGCTAATAGAGTTGGGGTTAATTGTTGGGAAAGATGCAAGGCGCCGTAGA
Organism: Staphylococcus sp. T93; assembly: GCF_016743875.1. Lineage (NCBI taxonomy): Bacteria > Bacillati > Bacillota > Bacilli > Caryophanales > Staphylococcaceae > Staphylococcus > Staphylococcus sp. T93. The sequence continues at coordinate 2,669,748 of NZ_CP068247.1, forward strand.
GAAATTTTAAGTAGAAAATTGCGAATCGGCCATTCCAATGGTAAGCAGTTATTGAAAAAGTTAAATGCATTTGGTTATACCGAAGCGGATGTAAGGCAAGCTTTAGAAGATGAATGAGGAAGTGAAAATGTTGGATAATAAAGATATTGCAACACCATCAAGAACGCGAGCGTTGTTAGATAAATATGGCTTTAATTTTAAAAAAAGTTTAGGACAGAACTTTTTGATAGATGTGAATATCATTAATAATATCATTGATGCAAGTGATATTGATGCACAAACTGGGGTGATTGAAATTGGTCCAGGCATGGGGTCATTGACAGAACAATTGGCCAGACATGCTAAAAGAGTATTGGCATTTGAAATTGATCAACGTTTAATACCTGTATTAAATGATACACTATCACCTTATGATAATGTGACGGTGATTAATGAAGATATTTTAAAAGCGAATATTAAAGAAGCTGTTGAAAATCATTTACAAGATTGTGAAAAAATAATGGTTGTTGCAAACCTGCCGTACTATATTACGACGCCAATTTTATTAAATTTGATGCAACAAGATATACCAATTGATGGCTACGTGGTGATGATGCAAAAAGAAGTGGGCGAACGCTTAAATGCTGAAGTAGGTTCAAAAGCATATGGTTCGTTATCAATTGTCGTACAATACTATACAGAGACTAGTAAAGTATTAACGGTACCTAAATCTGTATTTATGCCACCACCTAATGTTGATTCAATAGTTGTAAAACTGATGCAGAGAACTGAACCGTTAGTAACAGTAGATAACGAGGAAGCATTCTTTAAGTTAGCAAAAGCAGCATTTGCACAAAGAAGAAAGACAATTAACAATAACTATCAAAATTATTTTAAAGATGGTAAACAACACAAAGAAGTGATTTTACAATGGTTGGAACAAGCAGGTATTGATCCAAGACGTCGCGGTGAAACGCTATCTATTCAAGATTTTGCTAAATTGTATGAAGAAAAGAAAAAATTCCCTCAATTAGAAAATTAAATGATTGACAAAGCAAAGCACTATTGTTAAAATTTAAATTTTGTTTGACGAAAACGTTGCAAATATGGTATTATGTAACTTGTAGCGAGGTGGAGCAATATGCCAAAATCAATTTTGGACATCAAAAATTCTATTGATTGTCATGTAGGAAATCGTATTGTACTGAAAGCCAATGGAGGCCGTAAGAAAACAATAAAACGTTCTGGAATTTTAAAAGAAACATATCCGTCAGTTTTCATTGTTGAGTTAGATCAAGACAAACACAACTTTGAGAGAGTATCTTATACATACACTGATGTGTTAACTGAAAATGTTCAAGTTTCATTTGAAGAGGATAATCATCACGAATCAATTGCACACTAAATAAGACATATAGAGATGTTAGACGTTTCTTAGTATAAGAAGTAAATATTATGATAATTATTTGAGTGTTGGGCATTATGTTCAATACTCTTTTTATTTACAAAATGTTTAACACTGATGTTTCGCTTATAGATTTTTCAGTAAATGGATAATTGTATTTATAAACACAAATACAAGTAAATACTAAGTAATTAGATGGAGAAAATTACTTTTTTATTAAAAAAACACTAAAAAACAAATTAAAATGTCAAATATTAATTCTCTTTATGTTAAAATCATCATATTAAGATAACGAAAAGAGGGCGGAAAATGATATATGAAACGGCACCAGCCAAAATTAATTTTACGCTCGATACACTTTTTAAAAGAAATGATGGCTATCATGAGATTGAAATGATAATGACAACAGTTGATTTAAATGATCGTTTAACTTTTCATAAAAGAAAAGATCGAAAGATAGTTGTTGAGATTGAACATAATTATGTGCCTTCTAATCATAAAAATCTCGCATATCGTGCAGCGCAACTATTTATTGAGCAATATCAACTAAAGCAAGGTGTAACAATTTCTATCGATAAAGAAATACCTGTTTCTGCTGGCTTAGCTGGAGGTTCGGCTGATGCAGCAGCAACGTTAAGAGGATTGAATCGACTTTTTGATATAGGGGCGAGTTTGGAAGAATTGGCTCTACTAGGCAGTAAAATCGGGACAGATATTCCGTTTTGTATTTATAATAAAACTGCACTATGTACTGGAAGAGGAGAGAAAATCGAGTTTTTAAATAAACCACCTTCAGCTTGGGTGATTCTTGCTAAACCAAACTTAGGCATATCATCACCAGATATATTTAAGTTGATTAATTTAGATAAGCGTTACGACGTACATACGAAAATGTGTTATGAGGCCTTAGAAAATCGAGATTATCAACAATTATGTCAAAGTTTGTCTAATCGATTAGAGCCAATTTCTGTTTCAAAACACCCACAAATCGATAAATTAAAAAATAATATGTTGAAAAGTGGTGCAGATGGTGCGTTAATGAGTGGAAGCGGACCTACTGTGTATGGGCTAGCACGAAAAGAAAGCCAAGCAAAAAATATTTATAATGCAGTTAACGGTTGTTGTAATGAAGTGTACTTAGTTAGACTATTAGGATAGAAGGGTTGAAAAGATGAGATATAAACGAAGCGAGAGAATTGTTTTTATGACGCAATATTTGATGAACCATCCGAATAAATTGATTCCATTAACTTTTTTTGTGAAAAAATTTAAACAGGCGAAGTCTTCAATAAGTGAAGATGTCCAAATTATAAAAAATACATTCCAAAAAGAAAAGTTAGGTACAGTAATTACTACTGCTGGCGCAAGTGGTGGTGTTACGTATAAACCAATGATGAGTAAAGAAGAGGCGACTGAAGTTGTTAATGAGGTCATTACTCTATTAGAAGAGAAAGAACGTTTGTTACCTGGCGGATATTTATTTTTATCAGATTTGGTAGGTAATCCATCGCTACTAAACAAAGTTGGTAAGTTAATTGCCAGTATTTACATGGAAGAAAAATTAGATGCTGTTGTTACCATTGCGACAAAAGGTATTTCATTGGCAAATGCGGTTGCTAATATTTTAAATTTACCAGTAGTAGTGATTAGAAAAGACAACAAGGTGACTGAAGGTTCTACAGTTTCAATTAATTACGTTTCAGGATCTTCAAGAAAAATAGAAACAATGGTACTTTCGAAGAGAACTTTAGCAGAAAATTCAAATGTTTTAGTTGTCGATGATTTTATGAGGGCTGGTGGCTCTATTAATGGTGTTATGAATTTAATGAATGAGTTTAAAGCCCATGTAAAAGGGGTATCAGTACTTGTAGAATCAAAAGAAGTTAAACAAAGATTGATTGAAGATTATACTTCCTTAGTGAAATTATCTGATGTAGATGAATATAATCAAGAGTTTAACGTAGAACCTGGCAACAGTTTATCTAAGTTTTCATAAAAGGAGTTTTAGTATTATGAAAATCATTAACACAACAAGATTACCGGAAGCACTTGGACCATATTCGCATGCAACAGTTGTGAATGGTATGGTTTATACTTCTGGTCAGATTCCATTGAATATTGATGGACATATCGTAAGCGCTGATGTTCAAGCACAGACAAAACAAGTTTTAGAAAATTTAAAGGTTGTTTTGGAAGAAGCAGGATCTGATTTGAATTCTGTTGCGAAAGCGACCATTTTCATTAAAGATATGAATGATTTCCAAAAAATAAATGAAGTGTATGGTCAATATTTTAATGAACACAAGCCAGCGCGTAGTTGTGTAGAGGTTGCGCGTTTGCCAAAAGATGTGAAAGTAGAAATTGAATTAGTAAGTAAAATTAAGGAATTATAATTTTCGATTAATATGTTTAATCAAGCTTCTAAATAAAACAGAGAGATATATACTATAGGGGGGCTCACTACATGAAAGTGACAGATGTAAGACTTAGAAAAATACAAACAGATGGACGAATGAAAGCACTCGTTTCCATTACATTAGATGAAGCTTTCGTAATTCATGATTTACGTGTAATTGAAGGAAACTCTGGCTTGTTCGTTGCAATGCCAAGTAAACGTACACCAGATGGTGAATTCCGCGACATCGCGCATCCTATTAATTCAGATATGAGACAAGAAATTCAAGATGCAGTGATGAAAGTATATGATGAAACAGATGAAGTAGTACCAGATAAAAACGCTACATCAGAAGATTCAGAAGAAGCTTAATCAATTTTATATTTAGCGATGTAATACATTTGCAATAAGTTGATTTGATACTGTCGATAAAGCATAAAGCTTTGTCGGCAGTTTTTTTAGTTTGTATTAATGTTTTTTTATTTTTAATGAAAGGCTAATAAATATATACGTTAACAGATTATGATGATATGAAAATTATTGATTCATTGCTGATAAAAATTGCGTTTGAATGATGCTCGTATTTTTGAAGTAAGAAAAAAGTTGTTTTTAAAATTACAACGAATTAAAAACAATGCCTTTTATATGTTGAAAGAGTATTGCAGATTAAATTATAATAATGACGAAGTGTAAAATTTAATGGGGGTTAATGTTCATGCGAAGACACGCGATAATTTTGGCAGCAGGTAAAGGCACAAGAATGAAATCTAAAAAGTATAAAGTGCTACACGAGGTTGCTGGGAAACCTATGGTCGAACATGTATTGGAAAGTGTGAAAGGCTCTGGTGTCGATCAAGTTGTAACCATCGTAGGACATGGTGCTGAAAGTGTAAAAGGACATTTAGGCGAGCGTTCTTTATACAGTTTTCAAGAGGAACAACTCGGTACTGCGCATGCAGTGCAAATGGCGAAATCACACTTAGAAGACAAGGAAGGTACGACAATCGTTGTATGTGGTGACACACCGCTCATCACAAAGGAAACATTAGTAACATTGATTGCGCATCACGAGGATGCTAATGCTCAAGCAACTGTATTATCTGCATCGATTCAACAACCATATGGATACGGAAGAATCGTTCGAAATGCGTCAGGTCGTTTAGAACGCATAGTTGAAGAGAAAGATGCAACGCAAGCTGAAAAGGATATTAATGAAATTAGTTCAGGTATTTTTGCGTTTAATAATAAAACGTTGTTTGAAAAATTAACACAAGTGAAAAATGATAATGCGCAAGGTGAATATTACCTCCCTGATGTATTGTCGTTAATTTTAAATGATGGCGGCATCGTAGAAGTCTATCGTACCAATGATGTTGAAGAAATCATGGGTGTAAATGATCGTGTAATGCTTAGTCAGGCTGAGAAGGCGATGCAACGTCGTACGAATCATTATCACATGCTAAATGGTGTGACAATCATCGATCCTGACAGCACTTATATTGGTCCAGACGTTACAATTGGTAGTGATACAGTCATTGAACCAGGCGTACGAATTAATGGTCGTACAGAAATTGGCGAAGATGTTGTTATTGGTCAGTACTCTGAAATTAACAATAGTACGATTGAAAATGGTGCATGTATTCAACAGTCTGTTGTTAATGATGCTAGCGTAGGAGCGAATACTAAGGTCGGACCGTTTGCGCAATTGAGACCAGGCGCGCAATTAGGTGCAGATGTTAAGGTTGGAAATTTTGTAGAAATTAAAAAAGCAGATCTTAAAGATGGTGCCAAGGTTTCACATTTAAGTTATATTGGCGATGCTGTAATTGGCGAACGTACTAATATTGGTTGCGGAACGATTACAGTTAACTATGATGGTGAAAATAAATTTAAAACTATCGTCGGCAAAGATTCATTTGTAGGTTGCAATGTTAATTTAGTAGCACCTGTAACAATTGGTGATGATGTATTGGTGGCAGCTGGTTCCACAATCACAGATGACGTACCAAATGACAGTTTAGCTGTGGCAAGAGCAAGACAAACAACAAAAGAAGGATATAGGAAATAATCATTTACGTATTTAAAATGGCTAGGATAAAAGGATAATCCTATGTAATATTAATGTAATCTTTATGATTTAATGATTCGCATAGTAATGGAGTTACATTTTATATATAATAGTAATTGCGTAAGTAAATAATTGGAGGACTATAAATGTTAAATAATGAATATAAGAATTCGTCATTAAAGATTTTTTCATTGAAAGGAAACGAAGCATTAGCGCAAGAAGTTGCTGACCAAGTAGGAATTGAACTAGGTAAATGTTCAGTTAAACGTTTTAGTGATGGAGAAATTCAAATTAATATCGAAGAGAGTATTCGTGGTTGTGACGTATTTATTATTCAACCAACATCATATCCTGTGAATCTACATTTAATGGAATTATTAATTATGATTGATGCTTGTAAACGTGCTTCTGCAGCAACAATCAATATTGTAGTGCCATATTATGGATATGCAAGACAAGATAGAAAAGCCCGTAGCCGTGAGCCAATCACTGCTAAATTAGTTGCAAACTTAATCGAAACAGCTGGCGCAACTCGTATGATTGCGTTAGACTTACATGCACCACAAATTCAAGGATTCTTTGATATTCCAATTGACCACTTAATGGGTGTGCCAATTCTTGCTAAACATTTCAAAGATGATCCGAATATTAACCCAGAAGAATGTGTCGTTGTTTCACCAGACCATGGCGGCGTTACACGTGCACGTAAATTAGCTGACATTTTAAAAACTCCAATTGCAATTATAGATAAACGTCGTCCTAGACCAAATGTTGCTGAAGTGATGAACATTGTTGGTGAGATTGAAGGACGTACGGCAATTATTATTGACGATATTATTGATACAGCAGGTACAATCACTTTAGCTGCACAAGCATTAAAAGATAAAGGTGCTAAAGAAGTATATGCTTGTTGTACACACCCTGTTTTATCAGGACCGGCTAAAGAACGTATCGAAAATTCTGCTATAAAAGAATTAATCGTAACAAACTCAATTCATTTAGATGAAGATCGCAAACCATCTAACACTAAAGAATTATCTGTTGCTGGTTTAATCGCACAAGCTATCATTCGTGTATACGAAAGAGAATCAGTTAGCGTATTATTTGACTAATATTTAAAAGGCGTTTGACGAACATATTCCAAACGTGTATAATAGTTTCGTTCGTGATTATACGAATAAATAAACACTTGCAAGCAACGATGATGTTGATGGGTAAGTGAGGTGCTCGTTTTGAGCAAAAATGAAAGGTGGAAATGAGAATGGCTTCATTAAAGTCAATCATCCGTCAAGGTAAACAAACACGTTCAGATCTTAAACAATTAAGAAAATCTGGTAAAGTACCAGCAGTAGTATACGGTTACGGTACTAAAAACGTGTCAGTTAAAGTTGATGAAGTAGAATTCATCAAAGTTATCCGTGAAGTAGGTCGTAACGGTGTTATCGAATTAGGCGTTGGTTCTAAAACTATCAAAGTTATGGTTGCAGACTACCAATTCGATCCACTTAAAAACCAAATTACTCACATTGACTTCTTAGCAATCAATATGAGTGAAGAACGTACTGTTGAAGTACCAGTTCAATTAGTTGGTGAAGCAGTAGGCGCTAAAGAAGGCGGCGTAGTTGAACAACCATTATTCAACTTAGAAGTAACTGCTACTCCAGACAATATTCCAGAAGCAATCGAAGTAGACATTACTGAATTAAACATTAACGACAGCTTAACTGTTGCTGATGTTAAAGTAACTGGCGACTTCAAAATCGAAAACGATTCAGCTGAATCAGTAGTAACAGTAGTTGCTCCAACTGAAGAACCAACTGAAGAAGAAATCGAAGCTATGGAAGGCGAACAACAAACTGAAGAACCAGAAGTTGTTGGCGAAAGCAAAGAAGACGAAGAAAAAACTGAAGAGTAATTTTAATCTGTTACATTAAAGTTTTTATACTTTGTTTAACAAGCACTGTGCTTATTTTAATATAAGCATGGTGCTTTTTGTGTTATTATAAAGCTTAATTAAACTTTATTACTTTGTACTAAAGTTTAATTAATTTTAGTGAGTAAAAGACATTAAACTCAACAATGATACATCATAAAAATTTTAATGTACTCGATTTTAAAATACATACTTACTAAGCTAAAGAATAATGATAATTGATGGCAATGGCGGAAAATGGATGTTGTCATTATAATAATAAATGAAACAATTATGTTGGAGGTAAACACGCATGAAATGTATTGTAGGTCTAGGTAATATAGGTAAACGTTTTGAACTTACAAGACATAATATCGGCTTTGAAGTCGTTGATTATATTTTAGAGAAAAATAATTTTTCATTAGATAAACAAAAGTTTAAAGGTGCATATACAATTGAACGAATGAACGGCGATAAAGTGTTATTTATCGAACCAATGACAATGATGAATTTGTCAGGTGAAGCAGTTGCACCGATTATGGATTATTACAATGTTAATCCAGAAGATTTAATTGTCTTATATGATGATTTAGATTTAGAACAAGGACAAGTTCGCTTAAGACAAAAAGGAAGTGCGGGCGGTCACAATGGTATGAAATCAATTATTAAAATGCTTGGTACAGACCAATTTAAACGTATTCGTATTGGTGTGGGAAGACCAACGAATGGTATGACGGTACCTGATTATGTTTTACAACGCTTTTCAAATGATGAAATGGTAACGATGGAAAAAGTTATCGAACACGCAGCACGCGCAATTGAAAAGTTTGTTGAAACATCACGATTTGACCATGTTATGAATGAATTTAATGGTGAAGTGAAATAATGACAATATTGACAACGCTTATAAAAGAAGATAATCATTTTCAAGACCTTAATCAGGTATTTGGACAAGCAAACACACTAGTAACTGGTCTTTCCCCGTCAGCTAAAGTGACGATGATTGCTGAAAAATATGCACAAAGTAATCAACAGTTATTATTAATTACCAATAATTTATACCAAGCAGATAAATTAGAAACAGATTTACTTCAATTTATAGATGCTGAAGAATTGTATAAGTATCCTGTGCAAGATATTATGACCGAAGAGTTTTCAACACAAAGCCCTCAACTGATGAGTGAACGTATTAGAACTTTAACTGCGTTAGCTCAAGGTAAGAAAGGGTTATTTATCGTTCCTTTAAATGGTTTGAAAAAGTGGTTAACTCCTGTTGAAATGTGGCAAAATCACCAAATGACATTGCGTGTTGGTGAGGATATCGATGTGGACCAATTTCTTAACAAATTAGTTAATATGGGGTACAAACGGGAATCCGTGGTATCGCATATTGGTGAATTCTCATTGCGAGGAGGTATTATCGATATCTTTCCGCTAATTGGGGAACCAATCAGAATTGAGCTATTTGATACCGAAATTGATTCTATTCGGGATTTTGATGTTGAAACGCAGCGTTCCAAAGATAATGTTGAAGAAGTCGATATCACAACTGCAAGTGATTATATCATTACTGAAGAAGTGATCAGCCATCTTAAAGAAGAGTTAAAAACTGCATATGAAAATACAAGACCCAAAATAGATAAATCAGTGCGCAATGATTTGAAAGAAACGTATGAAAGCTTTAAATTATTCGAAAGTACATACTTTGATCATCAAATACTACGTCGCTTAGTAGCGTTTATGTATGAAACACCTTCGACAATTATTGAGTATTTCCAAAAAGATGCAATCATTGCAGTTGATGAATTTAATCGTATTAAAGAAACTGAAGAAAGTTTAACAGTAGAGTCTGATTCGTTTATTAGCAATATTATTGAAAGTGGTAATGGATTTATAGGACAAAGTTTTATAAAATATGATGATTTTGAAACATTGATTGAAGGCTATCCTGTCACTTATTTTTCATTATTCGCTACAACAATGCCGATAAAACTAAATCATATTATTAAATTTTCATGTAAACCTGTCCAACAATTTTATGGGCAATATGACATTATGCGTTCTGAATTTCAACGATATGTTAATCAAAACTATCATATCGTGGTTTTGGTCGAAACCGAAACTAAAGTTGAACGTATGCAAGCGATGTTAAGTGAAATGCATATTCCATCAATAACAAAATTGCATCGCTCAATGTCATCGGGGCAAGCAGTGATTATTGAAGGCAGTTTATCTGAAGGATTTGAACTACCTGATATGGGATTAGTTGTCATTACTGAGCGTGAGCTTTTTAAATCAAAACAGAAAAAGCAACGAAAACGTACGAAAGCTATCTCAAATGCTGAAAAAATTAAGTCTTACCAAGATTTAAATGTGGGAGATTATATTGTTCATGTGCATCATGGTGTTGGTAGATATTTAGGTGTTGAGACGCTCGAAGTGGGGCAAACGCATCGTGATTATATTAAATTGCAATATAAAGGTACGGATCAACTATTTGTTCCAGTAGATCAAATGGATCAAGTTCAAAAATATGTAGCTTCGGAAGATAAGACGCCAAAATTAAATAAACTCGGTGGCAGTGAATGGAAAAAAACAAAAGCTAAAGTTCAACAAAGTGTTGAAGATATTGCTGAAGAGTTGATTGATTTATATAAAGAAAGAGAAATGGCAGAAGGTTATCAATATGGGGAAGACACAGCTGAGCAAACAACATTTGAATTAGATTTTCCATATGAACTTACGCCTGACCAAGCTAAATCTATCGATGAAATTAAAGATGACATGCAAAAATCGCGTCCAATGGATCGCTTGCTATGTGGTGATGTTGGTTATGGTAAAACTGAAGTTGCAGTGAGAGCAGCATTCAAAGCTGTAATGGAAGGAAAGCAGGTTGCATTTTTAGTTCCTACAACTATTTTAGCTCAGCAACATTATGAGACGTTAATTGAGCGTATGCAAGATTTTCCTGTTGAAATTCAATTAATGAGTCGTTTTAGAACGCCTAAAGAGATAAAACAAACTAAGGAAGGACTTAAAACTGGATTTGTTGACATAGTTGTTGGTACACACAAATTACTTAGTAAAGATATACAGTATAAAGATTTAGGGCTGTTGATTGTAGATGAAGAACAACGATTTGGTGTACGCCATAAAGAGCGTATTAAAACATTAAAACATAATGTAGATGTACTAACATTGACTGCAACCCCAATACCTAGAACATTGCATATGAGTATGCTAGGTGTGCGGGATTTGTCAGTGATTGAAACGCCGCCAGAAAATCGTTTCCCAGTTCAAACATATGTATTAGAACAGAACATGAGTTTTATCAAAGAAGCTTTAGAAAGAGAACTATCCCGTGATGGCCAAGTGTTTTATCTTTATAATAAAGTGCAATCCATTTATGAAAAACGAGAACAACTCCAGATGTTAATGCCAGATGCTAACATTGCAGTTGCTCATGGACAAATGACAGAGCGCGATTTAGAAGAAACGATGTTAAGTTTTATCAATAATGAATATGATATTTTAGTAACGACGACGATTATTGAAACAGGTGTCGATGTCCCAAATGCAAATACTTTGATCATTGAAGATGCAGATCGCTTTGGATTGAGTCAGTTGTATCAATTAAGAGGTCGTGTTGGTCGTTCAAGTCGTATTGGTTATGCATACTTCTTACATCCAGCAAATAAGGTACTAACTGAGACTGCAGAAGATCGATTACAAGCGATTAAAGAATTTACGGAGTTAGGCTCAGGATTTAAGATTGCGATGCGTGATTTGAACATTCGTGGTGCTGGTAATTTGTTAGGTAAACAACAGCACGGCTTTATTGATACAGTTGGATTTGATTTGTACAGTCAAATGTTAGAAGAAGCTGTAAATGAAAAACGTGGTATTAAGGAACCAGAATCTGAGGTGCCAGAAGTCGAAGTTGATTTAAACTTGGATGCATATTTGCCAACAGAATATATTGCAAATGAACAAGCTAAAATTGAAATTTATAAAAAGCTACGAAAAACTGAAACATTTGATCAAATTATCGACATTAAAGATGAATTAATTGATCGTTTCAATGATTATCCTGTTGAAGTAGCACGTTTGCTTGATATAGTGGAAATAAAAGTACACGCATTACATTCAGGTATCACGTTGATTAAAGATAAAGGGAAAATAATTGATATTCATTTATCTGTAAAAGCCACTGAAAATATTGATGGCGAAGTGCTGTTCAAAGCAACACAACCTTTAGGTAGAACAATGAAGGTTGGTGTTCAAAATAATGCAATGACAATTACTTTAACGAAACAAAATCAATGGCTTGATAGTTTGAAGTTTTTAGTTAAGTGCATTGAAGAAAGTATGAGAATCAGTGATGAAGCATAAAGAAGCATTTAATGGCGTTGTCGTGTTAACTGCTGCATTAATTGTCATTAAAATTCTGAGTGCTGTATATCGAATTCCATATCAAAATATATTAGGCGATACAGGTTTGTATGCATATCAACAAGTGTATCCAATTGTAGCATTAGGAATGATATTATCGATGAATGCCATTCCTAGTGCAATTACACAAAATATAGGGAAGTATCATAGTGACGAAGCATATGCAAAAGCAGTCGCTTATATACAATTAGTTGGTATATTATTATTTATTGCTATTTTTGTGTTTGCGAACAATATTGCACATATGATGGGTGATGGCCATTTAACACCAATGATTCAAGCTGCAAGTTTAAGCTTTATATTTATAGGTATGCTTGGCGTGTTAAGAGGTTATTATCAATCTGCAAATAATATGACAGTTCCGGCTATTTCCCAGGTTATAGAACAAGTTATACGAGTAGGTATTATCATTGTTACTATTGTTATTTTTGTAGACAGAGGTTGGACGATATATGAAGCGGGAACAATTGCTATTTTAGCATCAACGATAGGTTTTTTAGGTTCTTCAATTTATTTAGTAGCGCACCGACCTTTTAAGTTTAAAATGGTAAATAACACTGCAAAGATCGTTTGGAAACAGTTCGCACTTTCGGTTTTGATTTTCGCTATCAGTCAATTAATCGTAATTTTATGGCAAGTGATTGATAGTGTTACTATTATTAAGTCACTTCAAGCGATACGCGTGCCATTCGATGTTGCCATAACTGAAAAAGGAGTCTATGACCGTGGTGCATCATTTATTCAGATGGGATTGATTGTAACTACAACATTTAGTTTTGCGCTCATTCCTCTGTTAAGTGACGCAATCAAAATGAATAATCAGGTACTTATGAATCGTTATGCAAATGCGTCATTAAAGATTACGATTTTAATAAGTACAGCAGCGGGAATAGGATTAATTAATTTATTGCCTTTAATGAACGGTGTGTTTTTTAAGACGAATGATTTAACCTTAACGTTAAGTGTTTATATGATTACGGTCATTTGTGTATCGTTAATTATGATGGATATGGCATTATTACAAGCGCAACATGCTGTGAGACCTATTTTTGTTGGTATGACGGCAGGATTGGTTATTAAATTTATACTTAATATCATTTTGATTCGTTTAAGTGGCATTATTGGTGCGAGCATTAGTACTGTTGTATCATTAATTATATTCGGTACGATTATCCATATTGCTGTCACGAGAAAATACCACTTATATGCGATGAGACGATTTTTTATCAATGTTGTTTTAGGTATGGTATTTATGTCGATTGTTGTTCAATGCGTGTTAAACATAGTGACAACACACGGTAGAATCACTGGACTCATTGAATTATTATGTGCAGCAGTATTAGGTATCATTGCATTGTTTTTCTATATTTTTAGATTTAATGTTTTGACATATAAAGAGTTAACTTATTTACCATTTGGTTCAAAGTTGTATCAAATTAAGAAAGGAAGACGTTGATGGCACATACCATTACGATTGTTGGCTTAGGAAACTATGGCATTGATGATTTGCCGCTAGGGATATATAAATTTTTAAAGACACAAGATAAAGTTTATGCAAGAACGTTAGATCATCCAGTTATAGAATCATTGCAAGATGAATTAACATTTCAGAGTTTTGACCATGTTTATGAAGCACATAACCAATTTGAAGATGTCTATATTGATATTGTGGCGCAATTGGTTGAAGCTGCTAATGAAAAAGATATTGTCTATGCGGTTCCGGGTCATCCTAGAGTTGCTGAGACAACTACAGTGAAATTACTGGCTTTAGCAAAGGACAATACTGATATAGATGTGAAAGTTTTAGGTGGGAAAAGCTTTATTGATGATGTGTTTGAAGCAGTTAATGTAGATCCAAATGATGGCTTCACACTGTTAGATGCGACATCATTACAAGAAGTAACACTTAATGTTAGAACGCATACATTGATTACGCAAGTTTATAGTGCAATGGTTGCTGCTAATTTGAAAATCACTTTAATGGAACGATATCCTGATGATTACCCTGTTCAAATTGTCACTGGTGCACGAAGCGATGGTGCGGATAACGTTGTGACATGCCCATTATATGAATTGGATCATGATGAAAATGCATTCAATAATTTGACGAGTGTATTCGTACCAAAAATCATAACATCGACATATTTGTATCATGACTTTGATTTTGCAACGGAAGTGATTGATACTTTAGTTGATGAAGATAAAGGTTGTCCATGGGATAAAGTGCAAACGCATGAAACGCTAAAGCGTTATTTACTTGAAGAAACATTTGAATTGTTCGAAGCTATTGACAATGAAGATGATTGGCATATGATTGAAGAACTAGGAGATATTTTATTACAAGTGTTATTGCATACTAGTATTGGTAAAAAAGAAGGGTATATCGACATTAAAGAAGTGATTACAAGTCTTAATGCTAAAATGATTCGTAGACACCCACACATATTTGGTGATGCCAATGCTGAAACTATCGATGACTTAAAAGAAATTTGGTCTAAGGCGAAAGATGCTGAAGGTAAACAGCCAAGAGTTAAATTTGAAAAAGTATTTGCAGAGCATTTTTTAAATTTATATGAGAAGACGAAGGATAAGTCATTTGATGAGGCCGCGTTAAAGCAGTGGCTAGAAAAAGGGGAGAGTAATACATGAGATTAGATAAATATTTAAAAGTATCACGGTTAATAAAGCGACGTACGCTAGCAAAAGAAGTAAGTGATCAAGGTAGAATTACAATAAATGGTAATGTTGCTAAAGCTGGATCGGATGTTAAAGTTGAAGATGTGCTGACGATTCGCTTTGGTCAAAAATTAGTAACAGTTAAAGTAACTGCATTAAATGAACATGCATCTAAAGATAACGCGAAGGGTATGTATGAAATCATTGAAGAGCGTCGACTTGAAGAAGCGTAAATTGGAGGTGACAAGCAATGAAAAATAAAGTAGAACATATAGAAAATCAGTACACGTCGCAAGAGAACAAGAAAAAACAACGTCAAAAAATGAAAATGCGTGTTGTTCGTAGGCGTATTACAGTATTTGCGGGCGTATTACTTGCGATAATTGTTGTTTTATCAATCTTGCTTGTTGTCCAAAAACATCGCAATGATATTGATGCACAGGAGCGAAAAGCGAAAGAAGCACAGTTTCAAAAGCAACAAAATGAAGAAATTGCGTTAAAAGAAAAGTTGAATAATCTGAATGACAAAGATTACATTGAAAAAATTGCGCGTGATGATTATTACTTAAGCAACAAAGGTGAAGTGATTTTTAGGTTGCCAGAAGACAAAGATTCGTCTAGCTCAAAATCTTCGAAAAAATAAATCCAAATTGATTCAAAATTATCCGAGTATAGACATTGTGAAAAAATCCAAACAAGGATATAATAAGGGAAAATCGAATCAAATCGGGAGGATTTATTTAACATATGTCAATCGAAGTTGGAAATAAGCTTAAAGGTAAAGTCACTGGTATTAAAAAGTTTGGTGCATTCGTAGAATTACCTGAAGGAAAAAGTGGTTTAGTTCACATTAGTGAAGTCGCAGATAATTATGTTGAAAACGTAGAAGAGCACCTTTCTGTTGGTGATGAAGTAGACGTAAAAGTATTATCTATTGCTGATGATGGAAAAATTAGTCTTTCAATTAAGAAAGCTAAAGACCGTCCACGTAGACAACATACGAGTAAACCAAGTCATCAAAAACCAGTGCAAAAAGCCGAAGATTTTGAAAAGAAATTAAGCAATTTCTTAAAAGATAGTGAAGATAAATTAACTTCAATCAAACGTCAAACAGAATCTAGACGCGGTGGCAAAGGTTCAAGACGTTAATTAAAATAAATAAAGACTGTTTCGATAAGGAATATATTTAGAATGATGCGTATCGAATAATCGATTGCAGCGTTAGACAATCTAAGACTGTTTCTTAAATAAGGAGCAGTCTCTTTTATTTGTAATGATATAACTAAGACTTATACCATTTTTGAAAATTGTAAAAGTGAGGTGATGTTATGCAGTTAAATAGTAATGGTTGGCATGTTGATGACCATATTGTTGTCGCTGTTTCTACAGGTATTGATAGTATGTGTTTATTGTATCAACTACTAAATGATTATAAAGATAGTTATAGAAAACTAACATGCTTACATGTCAATCATGGCGTTAGGTCAGCTTCAATTGAGGAAGCCAGATTTTTAGAAGCATACTGCGAACGTCATCACATCGATTTACATATCAAAAAGTTAGATTTGTCGCATAGTCTCGACCGAAATAACAGCATTCAGAATGAAGCTCGAATTAAACGTTACGAATGGTTTGATGAAATGATGAATGTATTAGAAGCGGATGTATTGCTAACGGCGCATCATTTGGACGATCAATTAGAAACTATTATGTATCGTATTTTTAATGGGAAATCAACACGTAATAAACTAGGATTTGATGAGTTATCGAAGCGAAAAGGTTATCAGATTTATCGACCACTTTTAGCTGTCTCTAAAAAAGAAATAAAACAATTCCAAGAGAGATATCATATTCCATATTTTGAAGATGAATCTAATAAAGATAACAAATATGTTAGAAATGATATTCGTAATAGAATTATTCCAGCTATTGATGAAAATAATCAACTTAAAGTATCGCATTTATTAAAATTAAAACAATGGCATGATGAACAATATGATATTTTGCAATATTCAGCTAAACAATTTATTCAAGAATTTGTGAAGTTTGATGAACAGTCAAAATATTTAGAGGTTTCTAGACAAGCTTTTAATAACTTACCAAACTCATTAAAGATGGTTGTGTTGGACTGCCTATTATCAAAGTATTATGAGTTGTTTAATATTAGTGCTAAAACATACGAAGAGTGGTTTAAACAATTTAGTAGTAAGAAAGCACAATTCAGTATTAATCTCACGGATAAATGGATAATTCAAATCGCATATGGTAAATTAATAATAATGGCTAAAAATAATGGCGATACATATTTTAGAGTTCAAACAATTAAAAAGCCAGGTAATTATATTTTTAACAAATATCGATTAGAGATACATTCTAATTTACCAAAATGTTTATTTCCGCTTACAGTGAGAACACGACAAAGTGGCGATACATTTAAACTGAATGGGCGCGATGGTTATAAGAAAGTGAATCGCCTGTTTATAGATTGTAAAGTGCCACAGTGGGTTCGGGATCAAATGCCAATCGTATTGGATAAACAACAGCGCATTATTGCGGTAGGAGATTTATATCAACAACAAACAATAAAAAAATGGATTATAATTAGTAAAAATGGAGATGAATAGCGTTATGCATAATGATTTGAAAGAAGTATTGTTAACTGAAGAAGATATTCAAAATATCTGTAAGGAATTGGGAGCACAATTAACAAAGGATTATCAAGGTAAACCATTAGTATGCGTGGGTATCTTAAAAGGCTCAGCAATGTTTATGTCAGATTTAATTAAACGAATTGATACCCATTTATCAATTGATTTCATGGATGTTTCTAGTTATCACGGAGGCACTGAGTCAACTGGTGAAGTTCAAATCATTAAAGATTTAGGTTCTTCTATTGAAAATAAAGACGTATTAATTATTGAAGATATCTTAGAGACTGGTACTACACTTAAGTCAATTACTGAATTATTACAATCTAGAAAAGTTAATTCATTAGAAATAGTTACTTTATTAGATAAACCAAACCGTCGTAAAGCGGACATTGAAGCTAAGTATGTAGGTAAAAAAATACCAGATGAATTTGTTGTTGGTTACGGTTTAGATTATCGTGAATTATACCGAAACTTACCATATATCGGTACGTTAAAACCTGAAGTGTATTCAAATTAATTTTTTAATCAATTTCAGTTATTATTACTATGCGTTTGAGAAATAATAGTGTAGACTCAAAAATATGAAAAATGTATTTCATATATATTTAATTTTAGACAAGACATATGTCTTGAAAAGTTGAAAAATATAGAGATTGATAAAACTAATACGGGTGTGAATGACATTGATGTTAAGCTCAATTACTAGCTTATAAAACATGTCATATGTTACAATTTTTGTTAGTTTTATTATGGGAAGTAGGAGGAAATGACGCATGCAGAAAGCTTTTCGCAATGTGCTAGTTATCGTAATAATAGGCGTTATTATTTTTGGTCTATTTTCATATTTAAACGGTAATGGAAATATGCCGAAACAGCTTACATATAATCAATTTACTGAGAAGTTGGAAAAAGGTGACCTTAAAACTTTAGAAATCCAACCACAACAAAATGTCTATATGGTAAGTGGTAAAACGAAAAATGATGAAGACTATTCATCAACTATTTTATATAACAACGAAAAAGAATTACAAAAAATTACTGATGCTGCTAAAAAGCAAAACGGTGTAAAATTAACGATTAAAGAAGAAGAAAAACAAAGTGTCTTTGTGAGTATACTTTCAACATTAATTCCAGTTGTAGTCATAGCGTTATTATTTATTTTCTTCCTAAGCCAAGCACAAGGTGGCGGTAGTGGCGGTCGTATGATGAACTTTGGTAAATCTAAAGCAAAAATGTACGATAATAATAAACGTCGTGTTCGTTTCTCTGATGTAGCAGGGGCAGATGAAGAAAAACAAGAATTAATTGAAATTGTTGATTTCTTGAAAGATAATAAAAAATTCAAAGAAATGGGATCTAGGATTCCTAAAGGTGTCTTACTTGTTGGACCTCCAGGTACTGGTAAAACATTACTTGCTAGAGCGGTTGCAGGTGAAGCTGGCGCACCATTCTTCTCTATTAGTGGTTCAGACTTTGTAGAGATGTTTGTTGGTGTTGGTGCGAGCCGTGTTCGTGACTTATTCGATAATGCTAAGAAAAACGCGCCTTGTATCATCTTTATCGATGAGATTGATGCTGTTGGTCGTCAACGTGGTGCAGGTGTTGGTGGCGGTCATGATGAACGTGAACAAACCCTAAACCAATTATTAGTTGAAATGGATGGTTTCGGTGAAAATGAAGGTATCATTATGATAGCTGCTACAAACCGTCCTGATATCCTTGACCCAGCCTTATTACGTCCAGGTCGTTTTGATAGACAAATTCAAGTTGGTCGTCCAGATGTGAAAGGCCGTGAAGCAATTCTTCATGTTCATGCTAAAAACAAACCACTTGATGAAACGGTTGATTTAAAAGCAATTTCACAACGTACACCTGGTTTCTCAGGTGCTGATTTAGAGAACTTATTAAATGAAGCATCTTTAATTGCTGTACGTGAAGGTAAAAAGAAAATTGACATGAGAGATATCGAAGAGGCAACGGATAGAGTTATAGCCGGACCTGCTAAGAAATCTCGAGTTATTTCTAAGAAAGAACGTAATATTGTTGCTCATCACGAAGCTGGTCATACAATTATCGGTATGGTACTTGATGAGGCAGAAGTAGTGCATAAAGTTACTATTGTTCCACGTGGACAAGCAGGTGGTTATGCAATGATGCTACCTAAACAAGATCGTTTCTTAATGACTGAACAAGAGTTATTAGATAAAATCTGTGGTTTACTTGGTGGACGTGTATCAGAAGATATTAACTTTAACGAAGTATCAACAGGTGCTTCAAATGACTTCGAACGTGCAACACAAATCGCACGCTCAATGGTTACGCAATATGGTATGAGTAAAAAATTAGGACCATTACAGTTCGGTCATAGCAATGGTCAAGTATTCTTAGGTAAAGATATGCAAGGTGAGCCTAATTATTCAAGCCAAATCGCATATGAAATTGATAAAGAAGTTCAACGAATCGTTAAAGAACAATACGAACGTTGTAAACAAATTTTATTAGAGCACAAAGAACAATTAATTTTAATTGCTGAAACATTATTAACAGAAGAAACATTAGTTGCTGAACAAATTCAATCATTATTCTACGAAGGTAAATTACCTGAAATTGATTATGATGCAGCTAAAGTTGTTAAAGATGAAGATTCTGAATTTAATGATGGTAAATTCGGTAAATCTTATGAAGAGATTCGTAAAGAGCAATTAGAAGATGGACAACGTGACGAAAGTGAAGATCGTAAAGAAGAAAAAGATATTGCTGAGGATAAAAAAGAAGCTGATAAATCTGATGAAAAAGATGAACCAGCACATCGACAAGCCCCAAATATCGAAAAACCTTACGATCCAAATCACCCAGACAATAAATAATCGATTATATTCAGTACCTCTTTCTATGATAAAGTTATAGAAAGAGGTACTTTTATCGTTTTTGAAAATACGTATTAGATTTTAAGTCGTTGAATTGTTATAGCAGAAAATAATTGTAAAACAAGTTACTTCATTATTTAGAATGATGGGTGTAGAATAAGTACAATTGTTGCATTTTATGAAGTAAAGTAATTTTTTAAATATAGAGTAATAGAGGAGATTGAAATAATGACACACGATTATATTGTTAAAGCATTAGCATTTGATGGAGAGATTAGGGCTTATGCTGCTTTGACAACTGAAACTGTTCAAGAAGCACAAACGAGACATTATACATGGCCGACAGCATCTGCTGCAATGGGAAGAACAATGACAGCAACAGCTATGATGGGCGCAATGTTGAAAGGTGATCAAAAATTAACTGTCACTGTAGATGGCCAAGGACCTATTGGACGAATTATTGCCGATGCAAATGCTAAAGGCGAGGTGCGTGCTTATGTAGACCATCCACAAACTCATTTTCCATTAAATGAGCAAGGTAAACTTGATGTAAGACGAGCGGTAGGGACAAATGGATCTATTATGGTTGTTAAAGACGTTGGAATGAAAGACTATTTCTCTGGAGCAAGTCCAATTGTTTCAGGAGAACTTGGTGAAGATTTTACTTATTATTATGCTACAAGTGAACAAACACCTTCATCGGTAGGTCTTGGTGTATTGGTAAATCCTGATAATACGATTAAAGCAGCAGGAGGATTTATCATTCAAGTTATGCCAGGTGCCAAAGATGAAACAATTTCAAAATTAGAAAAAGCAATTAGTGAAATGACACCAGTTTCTAAATTAATTGAACAAGGATTAACGCCAGAAGGATTACTAAACGAAATCTTAGGTGAAGACCATGTGCAAATTTTAGAGAAAATGCCTGTTCAATTTGAATGTAATTGTAGTCATGAGAAATTTTTAAATGCTATTAAAGGATTGGGCGAGGCTGAGATTCAAAATATGATTAAAGAAGATCATGGTGCTGAAGCAGTATGTCATTTCTGTGGAAATAAATATAAATATACTGAAGAAGAATTAAACGTGTTGCTAGAAAGTTTAGCGTAATTTAATTTAAATCAATACGCTAAAATGTTTATTTTTAGCGGTTTAGTGAAATGTAGAACTAAATAGTTGTATAATCCTTAGTGATTTTGTTTGCTTTCTAGAATTTATTTGATAAAATAATTCTATATCCGATAAATAAACTAAGATTTCAACAACTAACTAAAAAGGAGTGTTCTTAATGGCACAAAAACCAGTAGATAATATTACTCAAATTATTGGCGGTACACCGGTAGTCAAATTGAGAAATGTAGTAGATGACAATGCAGCAGATGTTTATGTAAAATTGGAATATCAAAATCCAGGTGGTTCTGTAAAGGATAGAATTGCTTTAGCAATGATTGAAAAAGCAGAGCGAGAAGGCAAAATTAAACCTGGCGATACAATTGTAGAACCAACAAGTGGTAATACAGGTATCGGTTTAGCATTTGTATGTGCTGCTAAAGGATATAAAGCAGTATTTACTATGCCCGAAACAATGAGCCAAGAGCGTCGTAATTTATTAAAAGCATACGGTGCGGAATTAGTTTTAACGCCTGGATCAGAAGCGATGAAAGGTGCAATTAAAAAAGCTAAAGAATTGAAAGAAGAACATGGTTACTTCGAGCCACAACAATTTGAAAACCCTGCGAACCCTGAAGTTCATGAGTTAACTACAGGTCCTGAGTTATTACAACAATTTGAAGGGAAAACTATCGATGCGTTCCTAGCTGGTGTTGGTACTGGTGGTACGTTATCTGGTGTAGGTAAAGTTCTGAAAAAAGAATATCCTAACATCGAAATTGTTGCTATAGAGCCTGAGGCTTCTCCAGTATTGAGCGGTGGTGAGCCAGGTCCACATAAATTACAAGGTTTAGGTGCTGGATTTATTCCAGGCACTTTGAATACAGAAATCTATGACAGTATTATTAAAGTAGGAAATGATACAGCGATGGAAATGTCTCGTCGAGTTGCTAAAGAGGAAGGTATTTTAGCAGGTATTTCATCAGGTGCTGCGATTTATGCTGCCATTCAAAAAGCAAAAGAATTAGGAAAAGGTAAAACAGTAGTAACAGTATTGCCGAGTAATGGTGAACGCTACTTATCAACACCTTTATATTCATTCGATGACTAATTAATGTCATTTAAAAGAGTGAGTTATCTTTTTGAGATAACTTGCTCTTTTTTTCTACCATGTATATTTTTAAAAATATGAGCGTTAAATTAAACATTTTTCTGATAAAAATATCCAGTGAATGATAAGATAATAAACGTACATACTAATAACTAGTAAATAGCAGGAGTAAATTTTATTAGAGTTAAACAATACATAATTAAAGGGTGGTTAACATGACTAAAACAAAAATTATGGGCATATTAAACGTCACACCTGATTCATTCTCAGATGGTGGAAAATTTAATAATGTTGAATCAGCTATAAATAGAGTGAAAGCCATGATAGATGAAGGTGCTGACATTATAGATGTTGGAGGTGTTTCAACGAGACCCGGTCATGAAATGGTTTCATTAGAAGAAGAGATGAACAGAGTATTACCTGTTGTTGAAGCTATTGTCGGTTTTGATGTAAAAATTTCAGTCGATACATTTCGAAGTGAGGTTGCTGAAGCATGTTTAAAATTAGGCGTTGATATGATTAATGATCAATGGGCGGGTCTGTATGATCATCGTATGTTCCAAATTGTAGCTAAATATGACGCGGAAATTATTTTAATGCATAATGGAAATGGTAATCGTGATGAACCGGTTGTCGAAGAAATGTTAACATCTTTGTTAGCACAAGCACATCAAGCTAAAATAGCTGGTATACCTTCAAATAAAATTTGGCTAGATCCAGGTATAGGTTTCGCTAAAACTAGAAATGAAGAAGCCGAAGTTATGGCAAGACTGGATGAACTTGTTGCAACAGAATATCCAGTTTTATTAGCGACAAGCCGGAAACGTTTCACTAAAGAGATGATGGGTTATGATACAACACCGGTTGAAAGAGATGAAGTAACTGCAGCTACGACTGCATATGGTATTATGAAAGGCGTTAGAGCAGTACGCGTTCATAATGTCGAGTTGAATGCTAAATTAGCTAAAGGTATAGATTTTTTAAAGGAGAATGAAAATGCAAGACACAATCTTTCTTAAAGGTATGCGCTTTTATGGATATCATGGTGCTTTATCAGCTGAAAATGAAATAGGGCAAATTTTCAAAGTGGATGTAACTTTGAAAGTAGACTTAGCTGAAGCTGGGCGTACTGATAATGTTATTGATACAGTTCATTATGGTGAAGTGTTCGAAGAGGTTAAATCAATTATGGAAGGTAAGGCCGTTAATTTACTTGAGCATCTAGCTGAACGTATTGCAAATCGTATAAATTCACAATATAATCGTGTAATGGAAACGAAAGTGAGAATCACTAAAGAAAACCCACCGATTCCGGGTCATTATGATGGAGTAGGTATCGAAATAGTGAGGGAGAATAAATGATTCAAGCATACTTAGGATTAGGTAGTAATATTGGTGATAGAGAAAGCCAGTTAAACGATGCTATAAAGATTTTGAATGAATATGATGGTATTAACGTATCTAATATTTCTCCGATTTATGAAACAGCACCAGTTGGGTATACTGAGCAACCTAACTTTTTAAATTTGTGTGTTGAAATTCAAACAACACTCACAGTATTACAACTGTTGGAATGTTGTTTGAAGACAGAAGAATGTTTACACCGTATTAGAAAGGAACGATGGGGTCCTAGAACTTTAGATGTGGATATTTTGTTGTATGGAGAAGAAATGATAGATTTACCAAAACTGTCGGTGCCACATCCGAGAATGAATGAACGTGCATTTGTTTTAATCCCATTAAATGATATAGCAGCAAATGTCGTAGAACCACGTTCGAAATTGAAAGTGAAAGATTTAGTTTTTGTCGATGACAGTGTAAAGAGATATAAATAATGTATTGTTGAGAACATTCATATTTATTGGGAATAGATTATTGATTATTGGAGATGTTTCCGCATTTTGATTATCTCTAAATGCATTTGATTTCGAATTAGTATATGATGATTTAGTATGTGTTAGAATTAAGTTATTTCATAAAATCAAAGTAAGCAATATTTGATAAATTGCTGTAATTTATTTAGGCTTTTGTTGAAGTTTGTGGAAGATAATTTTTATACATTTACTTAGGGTTGTATTAATGATAATCGTATTTTAAATGAATAAGTAATTCATAAACGAAAACAGAAATTGCTTTATTACATTTACAAGCTCTTGTAAAATTAAAAAAGTGATAAAATTGATGTTATGAATATAAGAAAACATGCCACATCATAACTTTAAGGTGTAATGGTTAATGATAAAGTATTAGAAACATCGAAAGAGATGTATGTTGAGCAAAAATGTCTGATATTTTATAAAACTTTAAAGGAAAATGTTTGAGTGTACCAGT
The DNA here is from genome assembly GCF_016743875.1 of Staphylococcus sp. T93. Taxonomy (NCBI): domain Bacteria; kingdom Bacillati; phylum Bacillota; class Bacilli; order Caryophanales; family Staphylococcaceae; genus Staphylococcus; species Staphylococcus sp. T93. The sequence continues at coordinate 2,694,705 of NZ_CP068247.1, forward strand.
TGGAATACTAAAGGATTACAACAAGTTAAAGGAGAGAAAGTTATGTCAGAAGAAATGAATGACCAAATGTTGGTTCGACGTCAAAAATTACAAGAATTATATGATCTTGGTATAGACCCGTTTGGTTCTAAATTTGACCGTTCAGGTTTATCTAGTGATTTGAAAGAAGAGTGGGACCAGTATTCTAAAGAAGAATTGGTAGAAAAAGAAGCGGATAGTCATGTCGCTATAGCTGGACGATTAATGACTAAGCGTGGTAAAGGTAAAGCAGGATTTGCACACGTTCAGGACTTAGCTGGACAAATTCAAATTTACGTTCGTAAAGATCAAGTTGGCGATGACGAATTTGATTTATGGAAAAATGCTGATTTAGGCGATATCGTTGGTGTTGAAGGTGTAATGTTCAAAACAAATACTGGCGAATTATCGGTTAAAGCGAAGAAATTCACGCTACTAACTAAATCATTGCGACCATTACCGGATAAATTCCACGGTTTACAGGATATTGAACAGAGATATCGTCAAAGATATTTAGATTTAATTACGAACGAAGATAGCACTCGTACATTTATTAATCGTAGTAAAATCATTCAAGAAATGCGTAATTATTTAAATAATAAAGGTTTCTTGGAAGTAGAAACACCTATGATGCACCAAATTGCTGGTGGAGCAGCTGCTAGACCATTTGTAACACATCATAATGCATTAGATGCAACGTTATACATGCGTATTGCTATTGAGTTGCATTTAAAACGTTTAATTGTCGGTGGACTTGAAAAAGTATATGAAATTGGTAGAGTATTCCGTAATGAAGGTGTATCAACTAGACATAACCCTGAATTCACAATGATTGAATTATATGAAGCATATGCAGATTATCATGACATTATGGATTTAACAGAATCTATGGTGAGACATATTGCCAATGAAGTGTTAGGTTCTGCAAAAGTACAATACAATGGGGAAACGATTGATTTAGAATCTGCTTGGACTCGTTTGCATATTGTTGATGCTGTAAAAGAAGCTACTGGTGTAGATTTTTATGAAGTTAAAAGTGATGAAGAAGCTAAAGCTTTAGCTAAAGAACATGGTATTGAAATTAAAGATACAATGAAATATGGTCATATTTTAAATGAATTCTTTGAGCAAAAAGTTGAAGAAACACTTATTCAGCCAACGTTTATCTATGGTCATCCGACTGAAATTTCACCTTTAGCGAAGAAAAATCCTGAAGATCCTAGATTTACTGATCGTTTCGAATTGTTCATTGTAGGTAGAGAGCATGCAAATGCATTTACTGAATTAAATGATCCTATTGATCAAAAAGGTCGTTTTGAAGCGCAACTTGTTGAAAAAGCGCAAGGTAATGATGAAGCGCATGAAATGGATGAAGATTACATTGAAGCGTTAGAATATGGTATGCCTCCGACAGGTGGTCTTGGTATCGGTATTGACAGATTGGTTATGTTATTAACTGACTCTCCATCAATCAGAGACGTATTATTATTCCCTTATATGAGACAAAAATAAATGACGTTGATTGTTAGTAAGAGCTCTCGTGTATACAACATGTGTATGCGAGGGCTTTCTTAATTATGGTAATTAGTTCGTGTTTGAATGTTTTTGATAGTAATAGTTAACGATAGTGGTGCTATTTTTGACTGTTAAACAAGGTAGTTGGCTGATAGATGAAAATGACGATACGTATATAGAGTAGTTCGGATGAGAAATGTTAACGATAGACATTGAGATATCTTATAACAAAAATTGCTATATTAGTATAATTTATCTTAATCAGCTATAAAAGTACTTTAAAATTGTATAGAATGTGTATGGTTTTGTACATATGTGTATGATAGAATACTAAAAGTGTTATGAATTAGAGGGCACGAGAAATGTCAGTTTTGAAGAATAAAAAAGTTGATTAAAAGTGTTGACTTTATCAATTGAATGAAGTAATATATAAAAGTCGTCAAAAACAGACGAAACACACTAAAAGCTGATGTGACAAAGTTTACATCAAAGTGTAAAATTAACTATTGCACCTTATTAATTAAGCGTGTATCATGAATAAGTAAGTTATTTTGTCTGGTGACTATAGCAAGGAGGTCACACCTGTTCCCATGCCGAACACAGAAGTTAAGCTCCTTAGCGTCGATGGTAGTCGAACTTACGTTCCGCTAGAGTAGAACGTTGCCAGGCAAATGACAAATCGGAGAATTAGCTCAGCTGGGAGAGCATCTGCCTTACAAGCAGAGGGTCGGCGGTTCGAACCCGTCATTCTCCACCATTTATTCTTAGATATAGCCGGCCTAGCTCAATTGGTAGAGCAACTGACTTGTAATCAGTAGGTTGGGGGTTCAAGTCCTCTGGCCGGCACCATCTTTTGAGCCATTAGCTCAGCTGGTAGAGCATCTGACTTTTAATCAGAGGGTCAGAGGTTCGAATCCTCTATGGCTCATTACGATTTAATTTTTATATTTAGCAAAATAATGCAGAAGTAGTTCAGCGGTAGAATACAACCTTGCCAAGGTTGGGGTCGCGGGTTCGAATCCCGTCTTCTGCTCCATTATTTTGCCGGGGTGGCGGAACTGGCAGACGCACAGGACTTAAAATCCTGCGGTGAGAGATCACCGTACCGGTTCGATTCCGGTCCTCGGCACCATTTTAGCGCCCGTAGCTCAATTGGATAGAGCGTTTGACTACGGATCAAGAGGTTATGGGTTCGACTCCTATCGGGCGCGCCATTTTTAAATTAATTGAATAACGGGAAGTAGCTCAGCTTGGTAGAGCACTTGGTTTGGGACCAAGGGGTCGCAGGTTCGAATCCTGTCTTCCCGATTACTTCTTAAATTCCATTTTATGGGGGCTTAGCTCAGCTGGGAGAGCGCCTGCTTTGCACGCAGGAGGTCAGCGGTTCGATCCCGCTAGTCTCCACCATTTATTTTTTTACACGA